>NZ_JASZYA010000001.1:0-2381686 GCF_030317215.1 Variovorax sp. J2P1-31 | reverse complement strand
CGTTGCGTTCCTTGCGCGTGCTTCAGCACGCGCAGCGTCACGCGCCTTGATTGGCCCGCCGTGGCAGGCCTTCGCGACCCCGGAAATAGGGTGAACAGGCCCTGCTCGTCGCGCGCATGCATCCAGCGCACCTGGCCGATGAAGACCTGACGGCTCGCGGTCTCCATGGTCTCGAACAGCGTGCACTCGAAGGCCACCGGCGCCTCGGCGATGCGCGGCGGCGCGACCACCTTGCTGGGCAGCGCGGTGAAGCCGACCACGTCGAGCTCGCTCACATGGGGCGGGTGGTGCTCGCCGCAGCGGTGCATCTGCGCGGCGATGGCTTCGTCGGCCATGTGCACCACGAACTCGCCGGTGCGCACGATGTTGAGCGCCGTGTCCTTGAGCGAGGCATCGTCGCGCCGGTTGAGGCTGATCATCACGATCGGCGGCTCCTCGCCCACCATGTTGAACATGCTGAAGGGCGCGGCATTGACGGTGCCGTCGGGCCCGAGCGTGGTGACCAGCGCGATCGGCCGCGGCACGATCAGGCTGGCCATCAATTTATAGCGCTGGTATTCGGTGAGCTGGGAGAAGTCGATGTCCATGGCGGCGGGTGCGAAGGGGTTGCGGGCATTGTGCCGCCAAGCCCCAAGCACTTTCGGTGCCGCCGCGGCCCTCCGGCCTCAGGCGCTGGTGGCCGCAACGGCCGCGGCCGGCGCCATGCGGAAGGAGACGCCGAAGCGGTTGAAGGCGTTCATCAGCGCGATCGCATAGCTCAGGTCGGCCAGTTCCTTGTCGTCGAAGGCGGCCGTGGCGGCCGCGTAGTCGGCATCGGGCACGCCGGTGTCGGCCACGCGCGTCACGCTTTCGGCCCAGGCCAGCGCGGCGCGTTCGCGGGCGCTGAAGACCGCGCCGGCTTCGTGCCACACCGGAACCAGCACCAGCTTGTCCACCGCCAGGCCGGCCTTGAGCAGGTCGCGCGAGTGCATGTCGATGCAGTAGGCGCAGCCGTTGATCTGCGACACGCGCAGGTAGACCAGGTCGATCAGCGCCTTGGGCAGGCCGCTCTTGTGCACGGCGGTGTGCACGGCGCCGAAGGCCTTGTAGATGTCGGGCGAGACGCGGGCGTAGTCGATGCGAGGGGTCGTCATGGAAGGTCCTTGTGTTTGACGGGAAGGGAAGGACGCCATGGTGCGCAATCTTGGCCTATTCCAGAAGAGCCATGATCGGTGTTTGGAACTGGGCCATGATGGCCTTCACATCAAGGCCAGGATGCGTCGCCCGAGCGCTTCCGCAGCCTGCTGCGATTCGATGTTCGTGAAGGCCAGCAGCAGGGCCGGGCTGCCCTCGTGGTCCTGGGTCCAGTTCGTCAGCGCTTCCGCATACAGGCCGGCCTCCCGCATGCGCGCCGCCAGCTTGCGGTCCGAGCGCCGGCCCTGCAGCCGCAGGATCAGGTGCATGCCGCCGGGCGGCGAGTCGATGCGCAGGCGCGACCCCAGCACCTTCTCCAGCCCGGCCCGAACCGCATCGCGGCGCTCGGCGTAAAGCTTGCGCATGCGCTGGATGTGGCGCGCGAAGTGGCCTTCGGCGATGAAGGCGGTCACGATGGCCTGCGTCAGCGCCGGGCTGCCGCCGGCGAAGGTCTGGAGCACCTGCTCGAAGCGCTCGACCTGGGGCTGCGGCACCACCAGGTAGGCCAGCCGGATGCTCGGGAACAGCACCTTGCTGAAGGTGCCCGCATAGAGCACGCGCCCCTCGCGGTCCAGGCTCTTGAGCGCGGGCAGCGGGCGGCTCGCATAGCGGTACTCGCCGTCGTAGTCGTCCTCGACGATCCAGGCCTCGTTGCGCGCGGCCCAGTCCAGCAGCGCCATGCGCCGGGGCAGCGACAGCGACACGCACAGCGGGCTCTGGTGCGCGGGCGTGACCACCGCCGCGCGCGCCCGTGGCGCGCGGCGCAGGCCCTCGGACACGACCAGGCCGTCGGCATCGACCGGCACCGGCACGCAGGCCATGCGCAGGTGCTGCAGCAAGGCCTTGGTCGGCGGGTAGCCGGGGTCCTCGAGCCAGACGCGGTCGCCGGCCTTGAGCAGGGCCAGGCCGATCAGCTCGATGCTGTGGCGGTAGCCCGAGGTCAGGAAGACCTGCGACGGCGTGCACTGGATGCCGCGCGAGACCTGGAGATAGGCCGCGATCTCGGCACGCAGCGCGGGCAGGCCATAGACGCTGGGATGCGTCATGTCGAGCGGTTGCATCGCGCGCACGCAGCGCGCGCCCAGCCGGGCCCAGATCTTCCGCGGAAAGGCATCCAGCGCGGGCAGGCCCATCTGGAAAGGCAGGACCGAGTCGGGGCGAAAACTGAGCCGGGGCGCACCGTCGGTCACCGCCGCGGCAGGACTTGCCACCGGCATGCGTGGCTTGAGTTCCGGCGTGACGATGGTGCCGGCCTGGCCGCGGGCCTGGATGTAGCCCTCGGCGGCCAGCAGGGCGTAGGCGGCCTCGATCGTGCCGCGTGCCAGGCCCAGTTCCTGGGTCAGCGCGCGCGCCGAAGGGATGCGGTCGCCGGGCTTGAGCAGGCCGCTGTCGATCGCGCTGCGAAAGCGGTCGTAGATCTGGCGGTAGTAAGGCGTGCCGGCTGCGGGCTCCCATGCGGACAACGGGCCGGTCTTCGCAGGAGTCATGGCGGGGCGGGGGAGGGCGGCCGAGGGCGGGTGGGGAACTTTCCGGGCGCCATCGTACCCCTGTCATGGTCTTGCCCAAGCAACGATTCCTCGCGCTAGCATGTGGGCCATGCGTGGACAAGGCCCATGCCTCGCGTGGCCTGCGGGTTACACAAGGCGTTACGCCGCTGCGGCGAGGCATGGTTTCCAATGAACTGCGTTGCCGCGCCTGCGGCGACGGAACCAAGGAACTGCTTCATGCCCGAACGCGAACCCTCCGACTTCAGGCCCGCGCGCGAGAGCTCGGCCTCGAAGATCGTCATCCTGGTGCTGCTCGCCATCGCCGCCGCGGGTGGTGGCTGGTACTGGTGGCAGCAGCGTGCCGAGCCGCCGCCTGCGCCACCGCCGGTCGCGGCCGCGGCGCCCGCCGATGCGCCGGCGCCCGCGCCGCAGCCGGCCGCCTCCGGGCCCCAGAACCCGATCGATGCGCTGGCCGAGCCCGATGCGGTGCTGCCCACGCTGGCTGCTTCGGATGCGCAGATCACCTCGGCCCTCAACGGCTGGCTGGGCGCCAAGCGCGTGGTCGCCATGCTCAACGTCGATGGCTTCGTGCGCCGCGTGGTGGCCACCGTCGACAACCTGCCGCGTGCCCAGACCCCGTCGCGGCTGTGGCCGGTGCAGCCCACGCCCGAGCACTTCAGCGTGACGGGTGCGGCCGGTCCGACGCAGCACATCGACGCCGCCAATGCGGCGCGCTACGACGCCATCGTGGCCCTGGCCGAGGCCCTCGACGCGGAGCGCGTGGCCGCGCTCTACGCGCGCCTGTACCCGCTGTTCCAGCAGGCCTACGAGGAACTGGGCTATCCGGGGCGCTACTTCAACGACCGGCTGGTGGCGGCCATCGACCATCTGCTGGCGGCGCCCGAGCCCGGCGGCCCGGTCGCGGTGCAGCTCACCGAGGTGCGTGGCGAGTTCACCGCGGCGCGGCCCTGGACGCGCTACGAATTCGCCGACCCCGCGCTCGAGTCGCTGTCGAGCGGCCAGAAGATGATGGTGCGCGTGGGCCTGGCCCACGAGCGCCGGCTCAAGGCCGTGCTCAAGCGTTTCCGGGCCCAGGTCGCGACAGGCGAGATCGCGACCAAGCGCTGAGATGAAGATCGCGACCTTCAACGTCAATGGCGTCAACGGCCGGCTGGAGCGGCTGCTGGAGTGGCTGCAGACGTCGAAGCCCGACGTGGCCTGCCTGCAGGAGCTCAAGTCGCCCGATGCCAACTTCCCCGCCGCGGCGATCCGGGCCGCGGGCTATGGCGTGCTGTTCCATGGCCAGCGGGCCTGGAACGGCGTCGCGATCCTGGCGCGCGGGCGCGAGCCGATCGAGACCGGCCGCGGCCTGCCGGGCTTCGAGGACGACGTGCAGAGTCGCTACCTCGAGGCCATGGTCGACGGCATCGTGATCGGCTGCCTCTACCTGCCCAACGGCAATCCGCAACCGGGGCCGAAGTTCGACTACAAGCTGGCCTGGTTCGAGCATTTCAACGCGCATGCCGCCAGGTTGTTCCGCAGCGGGCTGCCGGTGGTGCTGTGCGGCGACTACAACGTGGTGCCGACCGACGCCGACATCTACAACCCGGCCTCCTGGCGCGACGACGCGCTGCTGCAGCCCGCGAGCCGCGCCGCCTTCGCGCGGCTGCTCGAACAGGGCTGGACCGATGCCATCCGCGCGCTGCATCCGGACGAGCGCATCTACACCTACTGGGACTACTGGCGCAACCGCTGGCCGCGCAACGCCGGGCTGCGCATCGACCACCTGCTGCTCAACCCCGAGCTCGCGCCGCGGCTGCGCGAGGCCGGCGTGGACCGCGAGGTGCGCGGGCGCCCGGGCGCCAGCGACCATGCGCCGGCCTGGATCGTGCTGGCCTGAGCGTGCGGGCCCGAGCGTGCGGGCCTGAACCGGCGGGAGTCCGGTCGTCCGGCTGGGGGAATTCCGGGGCGCCGTGGCGGATGCCCTAAACTTTGGTGGTGAACTCTCTCTCCGAGCCTCCCAGTACGGGGCTGGCGCAGGCCAGCCAACCTCCCGGCGCGACAGCGCTGCCACCGCAGCACCGCTTCTTCCCCGTGCCCTTCGGCCGTCCCGTGATGGATGGCGTCATTCCGGGCCCGCGCCCCCCGCACATCGCGTCGCCCGCGACCGTGCTTCCCCACACCCCATGATCGAACTGCTTTCCAACCCGGCCACCTGGGTCGGTCTTCTCACGCTCGTCGTGCTCGAGATAGTGCTCGGCATCGACAACCTGATCTTCATCGCCATCCTGGCGGAGAAGCTGCCGCCGCACCAGCGCGACCGGGCGCGCGTGATCGGCCTGAGCCTGGCGCTGCTGATGCGCCTGCTGCTGCTGTCGGTGATCTCGTGGCTGGTCACGCTGACCACGCCGCTGTTCTCGGTCTGGGGCCACGGCTTCTCGGGGCGCGACCTGATCCTGCTGGTGGGCGGCCTGTTCCTGCTGTTCAAGGCCACCACCGAACTGCACGAGCGGCTCGAGGGCGTCACGCATGCGAGCACCGCCTCGCCGGTCTATGCGGGCTTCTCGCTGGTGGTGGCGCAGATCGTGGTGCTCGATGCGGTGTTCTCGCTCGACGCGGTGATCACCGCGGTGGGCATGGTCAACGACCTGCCGGTGATGATGGCGGCGGTGGTGATCTCGATCGGCATCATGCTGCTGGCGTCCAAGCCGCTGACGCGCTTCGTCAACGCACACCCGACCGTGGTGGTGCTGTGCCTGAGCTTCCTCCTGATGATCGGCCTGAGCCTGGTCGCCGAGGGCCTGGGCTTCCACCTGCCCAAGGGCTACCTCTACGCCGCCATCGGCTTCTCGATCGTGATCGAGTTCTTCAACCAGCTCGCGCGCCGCAACTACGTGAAGCAGCAGGCGCGCCGCCCGCTGCGCGAGCGCACGGCCGAGTCGGTGCTGCGGCTGCTGGGCGGCCAGCGGCAGGCGGCCGCGGACGGCGGCGCCTCGAGCGCCGAGGCCGCGGCCGAACAGGCGGTGTTCGCGCCCGAGGAGCGCGACATGGTCAGCGGCGTGCTCAAGCTCGCGCAGCGCAAGGTCAGCTCGATCATGACGCTGCGCTCGGACATCTCCTGGGTCGACCTGGACGATCCCTCCGAATCGATTCGCCAGCAGCTGCTCGACACGCCGCACGGCATGTTCCCGGTGTGCCGCGGCTCGCTCGACGAGGTGCTGGGCATCGCGCGCGCCAAGGACCTGCTGGGCGCGCTGCTCGCGCACGGCCGCATCGACCCGCTGACCGACCTGCGCCAGCCGATCTACGTGCCCGAAAGCGGACCGGTGATGGGCCTGATCGACACGCTGCGCAATGCGCGCGGCCAGGTCGCGCTGGTGCACGACGAGTACGGCACCCTGCAGGGCATCGTCACGCCCATCGACGTGCTGGAGGCGATCGCGGGCGAGTTCCCCGACGAGGACGAGGCGCTGGAGATCCAGGCCATGGGCCCCGACCTCTGGCGCGTGGCCGGCGCCGCCGACCTGCACCAGCTCGAGCGCATGCTCGAGACCGAGGGGCTGGTGAGCGAGGACGACAGCTACAGCTCGGCCGCGGGCTTCCTGCTGGCGCAGCTGGGCCGGGTGCCGGTGGTGGGCGAAACGCTGCGCCACGGCGCATTCGAGTTCGCCGTGACCGACGCCGATGCGCAGCGCATCCGGCAGCTGGAGGTGCGGCGCATCGGGCGCGGCGACGCGGGCGAGGCCGCGCCGGCTTGAGGCTCAGCGCCGCTGCAACTCGCTGCCGCCCATGAAGATCCGGTTGTGGACCGGCGCGATCACGAGTTCGTTGATGCAGACATGCGGCGGCATCTCGGCGATGAAGCGGATGGTGCGGCCCAGGTCTTCTTCCTGCAGCATCAGCGCCTTGTCCTCCGCGCTCGGCTCCACCGGCCGGTTCTTGAGGATCGGCGTCGCGACCTCGCCCGGGCACACCGAGGTGGCGCGCAGGCCGTGCACGCACTGCTCGATGTTGAAGTTGTGCGTCATCGCGATCAGGCCGGCCTTGCTCGCCACGTAGGCCGGGCCGGTGAGGAAGCTCTGGTGCCAGCCGGCGAAGGAGGCGATGTTGATCACCGTGCCGCGGCGCCGCGCCTGCATGCCCTTGAGCACGGCCAGCGTGCAGAAGGTGACGCCGTTGAGGTTGATGTTCACCACCTTGGCGAAAGTGTCGCCGTCGGTCTCGCTCCAGAAGCGCTTGGGGAAGTTGACGCCGGCGCTGTTGACCAGGATGTCGACGCCGCCGTGTTCGGCCTCGATGGCCGCCGCCACCGTGTCGACCGCAGGCCGGTCGCCGACATCGAGCGGCATGGCGCTGATGCGGCCTTGCGGCGCGCCCTTGGCTTCGGCCTCGGCCACCGCGGCCTGGAGCTTGGCGGCATCGCGCCCGGAGATCACGACGCGGCAACCCGCCTTCGCGAGGTCGATGGCGCCGGCCAGGCCGATGCCGCTGCCGCCCCCCGTGACCCAGGCGATCTGTCCGTCGAGGGGCTGCTTGCTTTGACTCATCGATGTCTCCGTTGGAATGCAGGAAACATCGATTGTGCCGGTGCTCAGCTCGTCGCGTAGTCGCCCACGGGCAGGCAGCTGCAGAACAGGTTGCGGTCGCCGTAGACGTTGTCGACCCGGCCGATCGGCGACCAGTACTTGGCCTGGCGCAGCGCGGCCAGCGGGTAGGCGCCGAGTTCGCGCGAGTAGGGGTGCGCCCACTCGGTGCTCAGCAGGCTGGCGGCCGTGTGCGGCGCGTGCTTGAGCGGGTTGTCGTCCTGCGGCCAGACGCCTTCCTCGATGCGCCGGATCTCGCCGCGGATCGCGATCATCGCGTCGACGAAGCGGTCGAGCTCGGCCAGCGGCTCGCTTTCGGTCGGCTCGACCATCAGCGTGCCCGGCACCGGGAAGCTCAGCGTGGGCGCGTGGAAGCCGTAGTCGATCAGGCGCTTGGCCACGTCTTCGGCGGTCACGCCGCTGCTTTCCTTGAGCGGACGCAGGTCGAGGATGCACTCGTGCGCCACATGGCCGTTGGGGCTGGCGTAGAGCGTGGGGTAGTGGTCCTTCAGGCGCGCGCTGATGTAGTTGGCCGAGAGGATCGCGGTCTCGGTCGCGGCCTGCAGGCCCTCGGCGCCCATCATGCGGCAGTACATCCAGCTGATCGGCAGCACCGCGGCATTGCCCAGCGGCGCGGCCGACACGGCGCCCGGTCCCTCGGAGCCGATGCCCGCGGTCGCATGGCCAGGCAGGAAGGGCACCAAATCCTCGACCACGCACACCGGGCCCACGCCCGGCCCGCCGCCGCCGTGCGGGATGCAGAAGGTCTTGTGCAGGTTCAGGTGGCTCACGTCGCCGCCGAACTCGCCCGGCGCGGCCACGCCCACCAGCGCGTTCATGTTGGCGCCGTCGACATAGACCCGCCCGCCGTGCGAATGCACCAGCGCGCAGAGTTCCTTCACGCGGGTCTCGAACACGCCGTGGGTGCTGGGGTAGGTGATCATCACCGCCGCCAGGTGTTCGCTGTGCTTCTCGCAGGCGCGCTTGAGGTCGTCGAGGTCGACGTTGCCCTGCGCGTCGCAGGCGGTCACCACCACCTGCATGCCCACCATCTGCGCGCTGGCCGGGTTGGTGCCGTGCGCCGACGAGGGGATCAGGCAGATGTTGCGGCCGCCCTGGCCCCTGGAGGCGTGGAAGGCCTTGATCGCCAGCAGGCCCGCGTACTCGCCCTGCGAACCGGCGTTGGGCTGCAGGCTGATGCCCGCGTAGCCCGTGGCCTCGCAGAGCCAGGCGCGCAGCTGTTCGTCGAGCTCGGCATAGCCCTGCAGCTGCTCGGCCGGCGCGAAGGGATGGATATTGGCGAACTCGGGCCAGGTGATCGGGATCATCTCGCTGGTCGCGTTGAGCTTCATGGTGCAGCTGCCCAGCGGGATCATGCTGCGGTCGAGCGCGAGGTCCTTGTCCGAGAGGCTGCGGATGTAGCGCAGCATCGCGGTCTCGCTCTTGTGGGTGTTGAACACCGGATGCGTAAGGAAGGCGCTGGTGCGGCGCAGGTCCGCCGGAATGCGCACCTCGGCGGTCTCGGCCAGCGTGTCGAAGCGGGGCATCGGCGTGCCGGGCCGCGCGAACAGCGCCCAGAGCGTCTCGACGTCGGCGCGCGTGTGGGTCTCGTCGAGCGAGATGCCCAGGTGCTGCTGCAGCCGGTGGCGCAGGTTCAAGCCTGCGTGGCGGGCGCGTTCGAGGATCGCCGCGGTGCCGTCGCCGCTCTTCACCGTGAGCGAGTCGAAGGCCGTGGCGTGGGCCAGCTCGAAGCCCATCTGCTCCAGGCCCGCGGCCAGCACGGCGGTGAGCGCGGCCACGCGCTGCGCGATGCGCAGGAGGCCTGCCGGGCCGTGGTAGACCGCGTACATGCTCGCGACCACCGCCGGCAGCACCTGCGCGGTGCAGATGTTCGAGGTGGCCTTCTCGCGCCGGATGTGCTGCTCGCGCGTCTGCAGCGCGAGCCGATAGGCGGGCGCGCCGTGCACGTCGACGCTCACGCCCACCAGCCGGCCCGGCAGCGAGCGCTTGAAGGCGTCGCGGCAGGCCAGGTAGGCCGCGTGCGGGCCGCCGTTGCACATCGGCATGCCGAAGCGCTGGGTGGTGCCGCAGACGATGTCGGCGTCCCATTCGCCGGGGGGCGTGAGCAGCGTGAGCGCCAGCAGGTCGGCCGCGACGCACAGCGCCGCGCCGCAGGCGTGCGCATGGCCGGCCAGCGGGCGCAGGTCGTGGACCTGGCCGGTGGTGGCCGGATACTGCGCGAGCACGCCGAAGAAGTCGCAGCTCGCCATCAGGTGCGGCAGGGTTTCCGAGGCGGTGCTGACCTTGATCTCGATGCCCAGCGGCGCGGCGCGCGTGCGCAGCACCTCGATGGTCTGTGGATGGCAGTCACCCGCCACCAGGAAGACGTTGCTCTTGCTCTTGACGCTGCGTTTGGCCAGCGTCATCGCTTCGGCCGCCGCGGTGGCCTCGTCGAGCATCGAGGCGTTGGCGATCGCCATGCCGGTCAGGTCGCAGACCAGGGTCTGGAAGTTGACCAGCGCCTCCATGCGGCCCTGCGAGATCTCGGCCTGGTAGGGCGTGTAGGCCGTGTACCAGGCCGGGTTCTCGAGGATGTTGCGCAGGATCACGCCGGGCGTGTGCGTGCCGTAGTAGCCCTGGCCGATGAAGTTGCGCGCCACCTGGTTCTTCGCCGCCATCTTCCGCAGCTCCGCCAGCGCATCGGCCTCGCTCGCCGCGGGCGGCAGCCGCATCGGCTTCGAGCGGCGGATGGCCGCGGGCACGATGCCGTCGATCAGCTCCTGCCGCGTGGCCGAGCCGATGACCGGCAGCATGCGCGCCTCGTCCGCGGGCTCGATGCCGATGTGGCGGGCGATGAACTCGTCGGCGGTATCGAGTTCGCGCAGGGTGGGGAAGGCGGTGGAGGGCATGGCGGTGGGAGGAAGACGGGAGGGGACGGGTACGGGTACGGGTACAGGACGCAGAGGACGCGGAGGTTTCGCAGAGGGCGCAAAAAGAAATACCAAATTTCTGTTCAGATTTTTCTGCGTCCTCTGCGCAATCTTTGCGTCCTCTGCGTCCGGATGTCCGCTTTCAGCGGCGCATCAGGATTCCGCGGCGAACTTGTCGTAGTCGGCCGCTTCCAGCAGCGCATCGAGCTGCGCCGGCTCGCTGAGCTTGACCTTGAAGAACCAGCCGCTGGCCAGCGGGTCGCTGTTGGCCAGCGAGGGGTCGGCGCGCAGCGCTTCGTTGACTTCGGTGATCTCGCCCGACACGGGCATGAACACGTCGGCCGCGGCCTTGACCGACTCGACGACGCCGGCGACCTCGCCCTGCGCGAAGGTCTTGCCGACTTCGGGCAGGTCGACGAAGACCACGTCGCCCAGCGCGTCCTGCGCGTGCACGGTGATGCCGACGGTGGCGGCATCGCCCTCGGCCGCGACCCATTCGTGGTCCTTGGTGTACTTGATGCTCATGGTGAAAAGACTCCTCGTGGAAAAAATGTTCAGGGGTGCAGAGCCTAGCCGGCTCCGCGGGCTTCAGCCGCGGTAGTAACGGGTCGGAACGAAAGGCAGGGTCGAGACTTCCATCGGCACCGGCTTGCCGCGCACGATGGCCTGGATGCGCGTGCCGGGCTCGGCGAAGGCCGTGGCCACGTAGCCCATGGCGATGCAGCGGTCGGCCGAGGGGCCGAGCAGGCCGCTGGTGACGCTGCCGATGTCGTGGCCTTCGAAAGACTGCAGCAGCGTGCCGTCGCGCACCGGGATGCGTTCCAGCGCGACCAGGCCCACGCGCTTGCGCGTCAGGGTGTGGTGGTCGGTGTGGCCGGCCGCGCCGGTCGTGGCGGCGGCGAGCTGGGCCAGGATCCGGTCGGCACCCGGGAAGCCGCCCGCGCGCGCACCGCCCGCGCGGCGCACCTTCTGGATCGCCCAGTGGAGCGAGGCCTCGACCGGGGTGGTCGTGGTGTCGATGTCGTTGCCGTAGAGGCACAGGCCGGCCTCGAGCCGCAGCGAGTTGCGCGCGCCCAGGCCGATGGGCTGGACCTCGGGCTGGGCCAGCAGCAGCCGGGCCAGGGCGTCGGCGTCTTTCGCGGCCACCGAGATCTCGAAGCCGTCTTCGCCGGTGTAGCCGCTGCGCGTGACGAAGGCCGCGATGCCGCCGATCCGCACCGCGCCGCCGGTCATGAACACGAAGCGCTCGATGCCCGGCGACAGCCGCGCCAGCGTGGCCGCGGCCTGCGGGCCCTGCAACGCGAGCAGCGCGTGGTCGGGCAGGGGCTGCACCGCGCAGCGCGCGCCGATCCGCTGCCGGATGTGGGCGATGTCGGCCACCTTGCAGGCGCCGTTGACGATCACGAAGAGCGAATCGTGGCCTTCGTTGAAGAACATCAGGTCGTCGAGGATGCCGCCCGCGTCGTCGAGCAGCAGGCCGTAGCGCTGCTTGCCGGGCGCCAGGTCGATCACGTCGACCGGCATCAAAGTCTCGAAGGCGGCCGCGGCGTCGGGGCCGACCAGGCGCAGCTGGCCCATGTGCGAGATGTCGAACAGGCCGGCGGCGGTGCGCGTGTGTTTGTGTTCGGCCATCAGGCCGGCCGGGTACTGCACCGGCATCGAATAGCCGGCGAAGGGCACCATGCGGGCGCCGAGTTCGACGTGCAGGTCGTACAGGGGTGTCTTGAGAAGCTGGATGTCGGAGGAAGCAGCCACGGGGCACTCTAAAGGGGCAGTCGAAATCCATGGCTGCAACGCCACGGGCCACCCCTGCTGTCCGCTTTACCTGAGAGATTCGCCCCACGATCGGGGTTTGCTCCTTCGGTGGGCCGCTGCATCGTTTCCGGTACGGCGGCCTCTCTCCAGCAAGGAAACGCCGGTGGTCACCGGCGCCTCGTCAGTCCTTTTGCCTGAGCGTTCGGGGAAACCCCCTGCGCCTTCGGCGGCCCCGTCGCGCGGGGCTCTCTCCTGACCCCGCGAGTGTAGTGGATCGCCGGGGGCAGGGCGGCGTGTCAGTGAACGATGTCGGTGAGCGGCAGCAAGCGGTCGATGCGCTCGCGCAGCGACGCGGCGCGCTCCGGCCCGGCGCTCTTCTCGACCTCGGCCAGCATCAGCGCGGCGATCGCCAGCATGGATTCGCGGTCGCGGGCCTCGCGCAGCGCGTCGCGGATCTGCTGCGCGAGCGCCGGGTCGCGGCGCACGAACATGCGTTCGCAGATGTCGAACAGGAACATGCGCGTGGTGGCCAGCGATCGCTTGCCGTCGAAGGTGTCGGCCGCGCTGGCCGGCGGCAGCTGCACCGCCACGGGTGGCGCCTCCGGCGCCTGCAGGTAGCCCCTCTGCACCAGCGCCTCGATCGCCTGCGCGGCCTCGTCGCGGTTGCTGAACAGCGGGCTGAAGTCGCTCAGCGTGCGCCGGCCGTCGGCCATCAGCAGCAGCGCGCGCTCGCGCTGGCTCAGGGTGCGCCGCCCGCCATGCAGTTCGTCGCGCGCCTTGTCGGTCTTGGTGGGAAACATGGCAGCCACGGCCTCGGGAGAGCAGGGAGCGCAGCATCGCCCGCCGCGGTGACATCCTCGTGAATGTCCCGCGGCCCCGTCGCCTCAGGCCGCGGCGGCTTCGGGCGCGACCGGCTGCGGCGTCCGGTTGCGCATGCGCAGGGCCAGCACGGTCGCGACGCAGAGCACGCACAGCACCGCGGTCAGCGTGACGCCGAGGCCACGCGCATCCGACAGCAGGCCGAACAGCGGCGACACCAGCCCGCCCACCGACAGCGCCAGCCCCAGCGTGATGCCGCTGGCCGTGGCCGGGTTGCGCGGCAGGTAGTCCTGCGCCAGCGTGACCTGCGCCGCGAAGGGCAGGAACATGCTCATGCCCAGCAGCGCGGTGCAGGCCAGGGCCCAGCCGGCCGTCGGTGCCAGCACCAGGCCGGCAAGCGAGGGCAGCGCCAGCAGGTAGCCGGTGCGGATGGTGCCCATGCGGCCGATGCGGTCGATGCGGTCGCCGAGCCAGCCGCCCAGCAGCACGCCCACCGCGCCCGCGGCCGTGAAGCCGGTCAGGGCGGCCGCGCCCTGGAAGCTGGTGCCGTGCAGGTCGCGCGTGATGCGCAGCGACAGCATCGACAGCACCGTGACATAGGGGATCGACCAGCCCACGATGGTGGCCACCAGCAGGCTGAAGGCGCGCCAGTCGTTGTTCGGCTTCAGCAGATGGCTGCCGGCCTGGCGCGCGGCCGCCGCCTTGGCCGCGGACGCGGCACCGCGGCCGGCGTTGGCGACCATCCACACGATGCCCATCGCCAGCGCGGGCAGCCCGAGCAGGTAGCTGCGCGACAGGCCCCCGCCGCCGATCACGGTGGCGGCGAGCACCGGCGCGAAGGAAGCGCCGATGGTGCCGCCCACCGAGAACACGCTCATCGCCTTCTGCGAAGCGCCGCCGGCCGCGCGCGCGGCCACGGTGGCCGGCGGATGGTAGGCCGCAATGCCCAGTCCGCACAGCACCATGGCGATCCAGGTCAGCAGGTAGCTCTGGCTCAAGCCCGCCAGCACCACGCCCAGCGCCGCCACCAGGAAGCCGACCGGCACCAGCCAGCTGCGCGGGTGGCGGTCGGCATAGAGACCGAACAGCGGCTGCACCACGCTCGACAGGCCGGTGGCCGCGAGCATCAGGCCGCTCACGGCCGTGTAGCTGTAGCCGCGCTCCAGCACCATGAAGGGCAGCAGCGCGGGCACGAGGCCCTGGTAGAGGTCATTGACGGCATGGGTGCCGGTGAGCAGCCCGAGTCGGCGCTTGTTCATTCGATCGCTTCTTTCATGTGTGCCAGAGGGAAAAAGGCATCGTAGGAAGCGATGGAAAGATGATCTCGCTACGAATCGGCAAGAATCGTCGCGAAATGGACAAACCGATCCCGCCGCTCAACCTGCGCCCCGAAGAAGGCGAGTCGACCCCGCGCGCCGTCGCGGTGCTGGCCACCGACCCCGAGGGCGACGCCTTCATCCCGCCGCACACGCACCGGCGCGGACAGCTGATCCACGCCATCTCGGGCGTGATGCTGGTGAGCGCCGCGGCCGGCAGCTGGGTGGTGCCGACCGGGCGCGGCGTGTGGGTGCCGGGCGGCATGGAACACCAGATCCGGATGGCGGGCGAGGTGCGCATGCGCACGGTCTTCGTCGAGCCCGGCATGCGCGCGGACCTGGGCCGCCGCTGCCGCGTGATCGAGGTCGGCGAACTGCTGCGCGCATTGATCGTCACGGCCGCCGCGCTGCCGCTGGACTATGCGCCGGGCGGGCGCGACGAGCGGGTGATGGAGTTGATGCTCGACGAGATCGAGGCCGCGCCCGCCTTGTCGCTGCACGTGCCCATGCCGCGCCATGCGCGCCTGGCCGCGCTGTGCGAGGAACTGGTGCGCGACCCCGCGCTGCCGGCCACGCTCGACGACTGGGCGCTGCGCCTGCACATGAACCCGCGCACGCTGGCCCGGCTGTTCCAGCGCGAGACCGGCATGAACTTCGGTGCCTGGTGCCGGCAGGCGCGGCTGCTGCTGAGCCTGCCGAAGCTGGCGGGCGGGGCGTCCATCCTGGCGGTGGCGCTGGCCCACGGCTACGAGAGCCCGAGCGCCTTCACCGCGATGTTCCGGCGCACGCTCGGCGTGCCGCCGAGCGTGTACCTGCGCCGCGACTACCTGGCGTAGACCAGGTCGCGCAGGGCCAGCGAGACCCAGGGCACGTAGGTGATCACCATCAGGCAGGCCAGGATCACGAGCACGAAGGGGATCAGGTGCTTCACGATGCGGTCCAGCGAGATGCGCGCCACCGTGCAGGCCGCGAACAGGTTCACGCCGAAGGGCGGCGTGATCATGCCCAGCGCCAGGTTGACGACCATGATCAGCCCGAAGTGCACCGGGTCGATGCCGAAGTGCACCGCCACCGGCGCCAGGATCGGTGCCAGCACGATGATGGCCGCGCTGGTCTCGATGAACATGCCGATGATGAACAGCGCCGCGTTCACGCCCAGCAGGAACATCGCCGGCGACTGGAGCACCTCCTGCAGCCAGTGGCCGATGGCGTCGGGCACGCCGGCGCGCGTGATCAGGAAGGCGAACAGGCCGGCGTTGGCGATGATGAACATGATCACCGCCGACGACAGCACCGACTTGCGCAGGATCACGTACAGGTCGGTGATCTTGATCTCGCGGTAGATCACCATGCCCACGATCAGCGCATAGAGCACGGCCACGGCCGAGGCTTCGGTCGGCGTGAACACGCCGCCGTAGATGCCGCCCAAAATGATGACCGGCATCAGCAGCGCCCAGCCGGCCTGCCACAGCGCGGGCCCGAAGGCCATGCGGCCCTCGCCGTCGTTCTTGCCCCAGCCCTTCCACTTGCAGTAGATCCAGACGAAGAGCATGAGCGCGAGGCTGATCAGGATGCCCGGGCCGAAGCCCGCGATGAACAGTTCGCCGATCGAGACTTCGGCGCTCACGCCGTACAGGATCATCGGGATCGAGGGCGGGATGATCACGCCCAGCTCCGCGCTGGTGGCCTGCAGCGCCGCGGCGTAGGAGGTCGGGTAGCCGTGCTTGATCAGTGCGGGGATCAGGATGGCGCCGATCGCGAAGGTGGTCGCCACCGACGAGCCCGAGACCGCCGCGAAGATCATGCAGGTCAGCACGCAGGTCATCGGCAGGCCGCCCTGCACGCCGCCCACGATGCTCTTGGCGAACTCCACCAGCCGGCGCGAGATGCCGCCGGTCTCCATCAGGTTGCCCGCGAGGATGAAGAAGGGGATCGCCGCCAGCGGAAACTTGTTGATCGAGTTGAAGATCTCCTTGGCGGAGATCAGCATGTTGGCGCCCGTCACCTGGATGCCCAGCACCGAGGCCAGGCCGATGGACACCGCCACCGAGACCGACAGTGCGAAACACAGCACCATCGTTGCGACCATCACCGGCGTCATTGCGCAGTCTCCAGCTCGAGCCGCTTCGGGTCGAGGAAATTGCCGGCGATGCCGAACAGGGAGAAGACGGCGCCCACCGGCAGCGCGAGGTAGGCCCAGACCATCGACAGGCTCTCGAGCCCGGCCATGGACTGCACCCGGCCGCGCATCGCGTAGTCCCAGCCGTACCAGAGGATCACCAGCATCAACGTCAGGGCCGCGAGGCTCACGACCGCGTCGAGCACGCGCCGAAAGCGCGGCGGGCTCCAGCGGTAGAGCACGTCCACGCTGACCATCGCGCCCTGGCGGAAGGCCATGGGGATGCCGAGGAAGACCATCCAGATCAGGCTCACCCGGATCAGGATCTCGCTCCATTCGGCGGGTTGTTCGAGCACGAAGCGCGTGACGATCTGGAACACGCCCAGGGCCGAGGCGACCACCAGCATCAGGCAGGCGAGCACCATCGACGCCGTCGTCGTCCAGCGCTCCAATCCAAGGAATTTTTCTTTCATCTCAAAGCCGTTCGAGAAAACAAAAAAGCCCGCCGGTTGCGCGGCGGGCCCCGAACCGTCCCGCGAAGGGACGGCGGCCCGAGCCTTACTTGACGTCGCGGATCTTGTCGAGGTTGGCCTTGCCGAACTGCTTCTCGAAGTCGGCATTGACCGGCGCCAGCATCGCCACGAACTTGGCCTTGTCGATGTTGTCGATCACGGTCATGCCCTGGGCGCGGAGTTCCTTCACGCCGTTGGCGTCGTCCTGGTCGACGCGGTCGCGGTTGGCCTTGACCGCCACCTTGGCGGCTTCGAGGAAGGCGGTCTTGTCGGCGGCGCCGAGCTTGTCGAAGGCGGCCTTGTTCATCACGAAGATGCAGGGCGAGTAGACATGGCCGGTCAGCGTCAGGTGCTTCTGCACCTGCGAGAACTTGGCCGACATGATCACCGGCAGCGGGTTCTCCTGGCCGTCGACCGTGCCCTGCTGGAGCGCGGTGAAGACCTCGGGGAAGGCCATCGGCGTGGTGATGATGCCCAGGCCCTTGTAGGCCGCGATGTGCACCGGGTTCTCCATGGTGCGCATCTTCAGGCCCTTGAGGTCCTCGGGCGCCTTCACGTCGCGCTTGCTGTTGGTCATGTGGCGGAAGCCGTTCTCGGCCCAGGCCAGCGCCTTGAAGCCCTTGGCGTCGAACTTGCCGAGCAGGTCCTGGCCGATCGGGCCGTCGAGCACCGCGCGCGCATGCGCCTTGTCGCGGAACAGGAAGGGCACGTCGAGGATCTTGGTCTCGGGCACGAAGTTGGGCACCGGGCCGGTCGACGAGAAGGCCAGTTCCTGCGTGCCCAGCTGCACCGCCTCGATCGACTCGCGCTCGCCGCCGAGCGCGCCGTTGTAGAAGGTCTCGACCTTGTAGCGGCCGTTGGTGCGGGCCGCGACTTCCTTGGCAAAGGTGTCGATCGCCACGCCCTGGTGCGAGTTCTGTGCCGTCGAGATGCTGATCTTCATCGTGGTCTGCGCGAATGCGGCGCAGGCCATGCCCATTCCCAGAACCAGGCCGGCGGCCAGACGGGTCAACTTCATGCGGTGTCTCCTGTGATTGAAAGACTGCAGGACGGGCTTTCCCCGGTATGCAGGCAGTCGACGACTATGCCCCACGCTGCTGCACTGCAGCGTCGGGATTTGTACGGGGAGAAGACACCTTTGCAGGCGCCTTGGAGACAGTTCAGGCCGCGCGCGTGGGCCGGATCGCCGATTTGGGCCGGAAGGCCTTGCACACCGTGTCGTCGGTTTCCAGGTACGGACCGCCGATCAGGTCGATGCAGTAGGGCACGGCCGCGAAGATGCCGGGCACGGCCTGCGAGCCGTCGGCGTTCTTCAGGCCCTCGAGCGTCTCGGCGATGGCCTTGGGCTGGCCGGGCAGGTTGAGGATCAGGCTGCGCTCGCGCACCACCGCCACCTGGCGCGAGAGGATCGCGGTCGGCACGAAGCGCAGGCTGATCTGGCGCATCTGCTCGCCGAAGCCGGGCATCTCCTTGTGCGCCACGGCCAGCGTGGCCTCGGGCGTGACGTCGCGCAGCGCGGGGCCGGTGCCGCCGGTGGTCAGCACCAGCGAACAGCCGGCGTCGACCAGCTCGATCAGCGTGGCGCTGATGCCGGCCTGCTCGTCGGGGATCAGCCGGGCTTCGAAGTCGATCGGGTTGCGCAGCGCGCGGCTCAGCCAGTCTTTCAGCGCGGGCAGGCCCTTGTCCTCGTACACGCCGCCCGAGGCGCGGTCGCTCACCGAGACGATGCCGATGCGCACCGGCGCCAGGGCCGTGCTGTCGGTCATGCGTCGCGCGCCTGCGATTCCTCGCCGGCTTCGGTGGCGCGGTCGTCGCCGCCGTGGACGGAGAGCTGGGCGCGCACCAGCTGGAAGATCTCGCGGTAGGCCTTGCCCTGGCGCGGGGCCTCGCCGGGCTTGCCGGCCTTGAGGTCCTTGCGGGCCTGGCGCACCAGGGCGCGCAGCTGCTGGCTGTCGGTGTCGGGGTGGGTCTCGATCCAGCCGCCCAAGGAATCGTCGTCGGCGATCAGCTGGTCGCGCCAGCGCTCGGCCTCGTGCAGCACCGCGATGTCCTCAGCCGGGCCGCGGTGCTGCTCGTCGAGCGCGGTGCGCACCGCGTCGAGCACGCCCGGGTCCTGCAGGCGCATCAGCTTGCCGATGAACTGCATCTGGCGGCGCTTGCCTTCGAAATTGGTGATGCGGCGGGCCTCGATGACGGCGTCGCGCAGCTTTTCGCCGATCGGGAGCTTGTCGAACAGGCCGGCGCGCAGGTCGAGCAGGTCTTCGCCGAGCTTCTGCAGCTCGGCGCTTTCACGCTTGAGGTCGGTCTTGCTGGCGTCGTCGGTGCCCTTGAGCTCGCGTTTGAGCTGAAGATCGAGCTCGCTGCCTTCTGCAACGAACTCTCCACGGACGAAATAGCCTTTTTTGGGTTTGCGGGACATGCGTGAATCCTGGGCCGCAAAGGACCGCGCGATAAGAAAACTGGGGGCGACAAGTATCATAGCCAACACATGACGACATCCTCCACGCGCCCCGCGTCCGGCTTTGCCTACAGCCGCTCCTTCTTCGAAGACCTGGTCGACTCGGCCTTGGCCCATGCCAAGAAGCTCGGCGCCACCAACGCCGGGGCCGAGGCCTCCGAAGGCTGCGGCCTGAGCGTCTCGGTGCGCAAGGGCGAGCTCGAGAACGTCGAGCGCAACCGCGACAAATCCCTGGGCATCACCGTCTACGTCGGCAACCGCCGCGGCAACGCCAGCACCTCCGACTTTTCCGGCGCCGCCATCGAGCAGACCGTGCAGGCGGCCTACGACATCGCGCGCTTCACCGCCGAAGACCCGGTCGCCGGCCTGCCCGACGAGGCCGACATCGTGCGCGAGCAGCCCGACCTCGACCTGTTCCACCCCTGGGACATCGACAGCGAGGGCGCCGCGAAGCTGGCGCTCGAGTGCGAGGCCGCCGCCCTGTCGACCGACAAGCGCATCACCAACAGCGAGGGCGCGGGCGTCTCGGCCCAGCAGAGCCACTTCTTCAGCGCCCACACCCACGGTTTCCGGGGCGGCTATGCCAGCTCGCGCCACTCGATCTCGGTCGCCCCGATCGCCGGCAAGGGCAACGACATGCAGCGCGACGCCTGGTACAGCTCGATGCGCTCGGCCGACGAACTGGCCAGCCCGCAGGCCGTGGGCCGCTATGCGGCCGAACGCGCGCTGTCGCGCCTGAAGTCGCGCAAGATCAAGACCACCGAGTGCCCGGTGCTGTTCGAGTCGCCGCTCGCGGCCGGCCTGCTGGGCGGCCTGGTGCAGGCCACCAGCGGCGGCGCGCTCTACCGCAAGAGCACTTTCCTGCTCGACTCGCTGGGCAAGCCGGTGCTGCCCGATCACATCGATGTGACCGAAGACCCGCACCTGCCGCGCGGCAAGGGCAGCGCGCCCTTCGACGACGAAGGCGTGACCACGCGGGCGCGCAAGGTGGTCGACGCCGGCCGGCTCGAGGGCTATTTCCTCAGCACCTATTCGGCACGCAAGCTGGGCATGAAGACCACCGGCAACGCCGGCGGCTCGCACAACCTGGTGCTGAGCTCGCGCCTGACCAAGGCCGGCGACGACCTCGACGAGATGCTGCGCAAGCTGGGCACCGGCCTGTTCGTGATCGAACTCATGGGCCAGGGCGTGAACTACGTGACCGGCGACTACTCGCGCGGCGCCAGCGGCTTCTGGGTCGAGAAGGGCCGCATCGCGTTCCCGGTGCAGGAGATCACCATCGCCGGCAACCTCAAGGACATGCTGATGGGCATCCAGGCCGTGGGCGCCGACACTTACAACTACGGTGCCAAGACCACGGGCTCGCTGCTGATCAACCGCATGAAGGTCGCCGGCTCCTGAGCCGGGCCGGGCGCGCCGGCACGCGCCCCACCGCATAAGCAAACACGCTCGCGTTGTTTGCGCGCGCGTGCATCCGTGGTCCGATGCGGGCGCCGCGCGATCCGCTCGTTTCGACGGGACGCGCCAGCAAGGGGAAATGCCAGGGGTTGCACTGCATCGCCGCGGCTAAAGTGATTCGGTCTTCGCCACTCGGCGCCCGCGCCGCCCGCCTGTGACTTCGCCACCGCCGCCGTTTCGCAACGTTGTTCTCACGGGAGCCTGCGGAGGCCTGGGCCAGGCCCTGGCGCGTGAACTGATCGCCAGCGGCGCCCAGGTGGCGTTGGTCGGTCTCGATCGCGGCCGGCTCGTCGCACTGGCCGCGCTGGCGCCCGCGCGCTGCGCGACCTACACACCCGACGTGTCGCAGGGCGAGCCCATGCAGGCCATGGCCGCCGACTGGATGGGGCGCCACGGCGTGCCCGACCTGGTGATCGCCAATGCGGGGGTCGCGGGCGGCTACGACACGGCAGAGGCCGACGACCTGGCGGTGCTGCGCCGCATGCTGGAGATCAACCTGCTGGGCGCGGCCACCACCTTCCAGCCCTTCCTGTCCGCGATGCGCGCGCAGCGGCGCGGCGCGTTGGTCGGGGTGGCCAGCATCGCGGGCTGGCGCGGCATGCCGGGCAACGGCGCCTATTGCGCGAGCAAGGCCGGCCTGATCCGCTACCTCGAGAGCCTGCGCGCCGAACTGCGCGGCACGGGCGTCTCGGTGCACACCGTCAGCCCCGGCTACATCCGCACCGCGCTCACGGCCGGCAACCGCTTCGCGATGCCGGGACTGCTCGAGGCCGACACGGCCGCGCGGCAATTGCTGGCCGGCGTGCGCGCGGGCCGCGAGCAGATCGTGCTGCCGCGCCGCATCGGCTGGCTGTCACGCGCGCTGGGCCTGCTGCCCGACACCCTGCACGACCGCCTGCTGCGGGCCCAGCCGCGCAAGCCCCGCGTGGGCGAGGCCGGCGCCACCGCCATTCCGGGTCTCTCGAAGGAACCACCGCCCTGATGTCCGCCACCGAACCGACCCATGAACAGATCGCGCTGATCGGCGCCGGCCCCTCGGGCCTGGCCGGCGCACGCAACCTCCAGAAACACGGCGTGCCCTTCCAGGGCTTCGAAGCCCACAGCGACGTGGGCGGCCTCTGGGACATCGACAACCCGCGCTCCACGGTCTACCACTCGGCCCACCTGATCTCGAGCAAGCGCACCACCGAGTTCGCCGAGTTCCCGATGGCCGACGGCGTGGCCGACTACCCGAGCCACCGCGAACTGCGGCGCTACTTCAGCGACTTCGCCGACCGCTTCGAACTGCGCGAGCATTTCCGCTTCAACACGCGCGTGCTCAACGTCGAACCCGTGAGCGAGGCGCCCGACACCCGCTGGCGCGTGAGCGTGGATGCGGGCGACGGCCGGGTCGAGACCGCAGAGTACAAGGGCGTGGTGATCGCCAACGGCACGCTGGCCGAGCCCAAGCGGCCGAAGTTCGAGGGCCGCTTCGACGGCGAATTGCTGCACACCAGCGACTACAAGCACCCCGAGCTGTTCAAGGGCAAGCGCGTGCTGATCGTGGGCGCCGGCAATTCGGGCTGCGACATCGCGGTCGATGCGGTGCACTACGCCCGGAGCGTCGACCTGTCGGTGCGGCGCGGCTACTACTTCGTGCCCAAGTACGTGTTCGGCAGGCCGGCCGACACGCTGGGCGGCAAGCGGCCGCTGCCGGCCTGGCTCAAGCAGCGGGTCGACGCGACCGTGCTCAAGTGGTTCACCGGCGACCCGGTGCGCTTCGGCTTTCCCAAGCCCGACTACCGGATGTACGAGTCGCACCCGGTGGTGAACTCGCTGGTGCTGCACCACGTGGGCCACGGCGACATCGGCGTGCGCGCCGACATCGCACGGCTGGCTGGCCGCACGGTGCACTTCAAGGACGGCAGCGCACGCGACTACGACCTGATCCTCGCGGCCACCGGCTATGCGCTGCACTATCCCTTCATCAAGCGCGAGCTGCTCGAGTGGCAGGGCATGGCGCCCCGGCTGTACCTCAACATCTTCTCGCCGCGCTTCGAGAACATCGCGGTGCTCGGCATGATCGAGGCCAGCGGGATCGGCTGGCAGGGGCGCTACGAGCAGGCCGAGCTGGTGGCGCGCTGGTTCCGCGCGCGGGCCGCGGACTCGCCCAAGGCCTGCACCCTGCGCGCGGCGGTGCAGGGGCCGCCACCCGACCTGTCGGGCGGCTTCAAGTACCTGCAGCTCGAGCGCATGGCCTATTACGTCCACAAGGACACGTACCGCGCGGCCGTGCGCGAGGCCTCGGCGATGCTCGCCCTGCCGGAGTGAGGACGCCATGCTGCCCGTCGACGAGATCCGCCTGAACTTCAATCCCGCCTCGCTGCTGCTGCTCAACGCGGTGCTGGGCTTCCTGATGTTCGGCATCGCGCTGGACACCCGCATCGAGGACTTCAAACGCGTGGCGCGCATGCCCGGCGCGATGGCCGTGGGCATCGGCGCGCAGTTCGTCGTGCTGCCGGCCGTGACCTTCGCGCTCACGCTGCTGCTGCAGCCCGGACCCAGCATCGCGCTGGGCATGATCCTCGTGGCCTGCTGCCCGCCGGGCAACATCTCGCAGATCCTCACGCACCGCGCGGGCGGCAACGTGGCGCTGTCGGTGTCGATGACCGCGATCTCGAACGCGCTGTCGATCGTGCTGATGCCGCTCAACTTCGCGTTCTGGGGCGGCCTGCATCCCACGGCCTCGGCACTGCTCAAGACCATCGCGCTCGACCCCCTGGACATGCTGGGCCACATCGTGATGATCATCGGCATCCCCTTCGTGCTGGGCGTGGCCTGCGCGCACCGCTTTCCCGCGCTCACCGCGCGCATCAAGAAGCCGGCGCGCCTCCTGAGCTTCCTGGCGCTGATCGCCTTCATCGTGGGCGCGATCGCGGGCAACTGGCGCTACTTTCTCGACTACGTGGGGCTGGTGCTGCTGGCGGTGGTGATCCACGACGCGCTGGCCTTCGGCACCGGCTACCTCTGCGCGCGGCTCGCGGGGCTGGCCGACTACGACCGGCGCGCGGTGGCGATCGAGGTCGGCATCCGCAACGCGGGGCTCGGGCTGGTGCTGATCTTCAGCTTCTTCGGCGGCCTGGGCGGCATGGCGGTGGTGGCCGGCGTCTGGGGCTTCTGGGACATCATCGCGGGCCTGGCGCTCGCGAGCTGGTGGGGGCGCAAGCCGGTGCAGCCATGAGCGACGCACAAGGCTGGATCGCACGGCGCGTGCTCGTGACGGGCGGCGACGGTTTCCTGGGCCGCGGCGTGCTGGCCGCGCTCGCCGGGGCTTCGCTCGAATGCCTGGTCGCGCTCGACGTGCGCGAGGTGCCGGCCGAGCGCCGGCGGCCGGGCGTGCGCTACCTGCAGCAGGACGTGCGCGACCTGGGCATCGCCGACACGCTGGCCGCGCACGCCATCGACACGGTCGTGCATCTGGCCTCCATCGTCACGCCGGGCCAGGGCTCGGACCGGGCCTTCGAGCATTCGGTGGACGTGGGCGGCACGCGCAACGTGCTCGCGGCCTGCGTGGCGCAGGGCGTGCGGCACCTGGTGGTGTCGTCGAGCGGTGCGGCCTACGGCTACCACGCCGACAACCCGGACTGGATCGACGAGTCGCAGCCGCTGCGCGGCAACCCGGTGTTCGCCTATGCCGACCACAAGCGCCAGGTCGAGGAACTGCTGGCCGAGGCCCGCGTGCAGCATCCGGCGCTGGCGCAGACGGTGCTGCGCATCGGCACCATCCTGGGCGAGCGGGTCGACAACCAGATCACCGCGCTGTTCGAGAAGAAGCGGCTGATCGCGATCCGCGGCAGCGCCAGCCCCTTCGTCTTCGTCTGGGACGAGGACGTGACCGGCGCCATCACGCATGCACTGCGAGGGGCGCCGCCCGGTTGCTACAACCTCGCGGGCGACGGCGCGCTCACGATCCACGAGATCGCGGCCCGGCTGGGCAAGCGTGCGATCGGTTGGCCGGCGGGCCTGCTCCAGGCCGCGCTGGCCGTGGGCTCGGCGCTCGGGGTGAGCCGCTACGGGCCCGAGCAGCTCGACTTCCTGCGCTACCGGCCGGTGCTGCGCAACAGCGCGCTCAAGCAGCGCTTCGGCTATGTGCCGCGCAAGACCAGCGCCGAGGCCTTCGACGCCTTCGTGGCGGCGCGTGCGCGCCAGGGGCGGCCGGTCGTCAGGGCGTAGCGGCCGGCGGCGGCGCGATCAGGTGCTCGAGCATGCGCCGCGCGTTGAGCGGCAGGTCCTGCGACGAGCGCACGCAGGCCATCAACGTGCGCTCGGCCCAGGGCTCGGCCAGCGCGGCATGGGCGATCTTCATCGTGCGCGCGCAGCGCTCGGCCGCGGCCTGCGGCACGATGCCCACGCCGATGCCGTAGGCCACCATGCGGCACACCGCCTCGAAGTGGCCCGCGCGCACCCGGTAGGCCAGGTGCTTGCCGAGCGCGCGCGCATGCAGCGTGACCAACTGCGTGAGCGCGCTGTCGGCGGGCAGGCCCACGAATTCGCTGTCGACCACCTCGGCCAGCTGCACGCGTTTGCGCCGGGCCAGCGCGTGGCCGGGCGGCATCACCAGCACCAGGTCGTCGCGGCGGAAGGGGTGGCATTCGAGGCCCTCGGTGTCGATCGCGTCCGAGACGATGCCGATGTCGCACAGCCCCGCGCGCAGCCCGTCGACGGCCTCGGGGCTGGGCCGTTCCTCGAGGTCCACCGAGATGCGCGGGTGCTGTGCGAGGAAGCGGCTCAGCACCTCGGGCAGGTGCTCGCTGAGCGCCGAGGTACCGCACATGAGCCGCACATGGCCCTTGAGGCCCTGGCCGTACTCGCCCAGTTCGCCGCGCAGCCGGGCCATCTGCTGCAGCACGACACGTGCATGGTGCAGCAGCGTGCGGCCGGCCTCGGTGGGGCGCACGCCCTGCGCATGGCGCGTGAGCAGCGGCGTGCCCAGCACCGCTTCCATGCCGCGCACGCGCTGGCTGGCCGAGGCCAGCGTCATGTGCGAGCGCTCGGCGCCGGCCGTCAGGCTGCCGGCCTCGACCACGTGGAGGAAGAGCTGCAGGTCGGTCAGGTCGAATCGCATGGGAACTCCGGGAGGGCCTCAGTCTGTGCCTGAGGCCGGGTGCGCAAGAGCCGCATTTTCAACCGCCGCGCCGGCCGGCAGACTGCAGGCCATGACGAATCCAAACGAACTGGCCCTGAGCCACTGGGCCGCCACCGCCGCCGTCTTCATGCTGGCCGGCGCGATCAAGGGCGTGGTGGGCCTCGGGCTGCCGACCGTCTCGATGGCGCTGCTCGCGCTGTGGATGGTGCCGGCACGCGCGGCCGCGCTGCTGGTGGTGCCCTCGCTGCTCACCAACCTCTGGCAGACCGGGCCGCGCGAAAGCTTCAGGGCGGTGTGGCGCCGCATCGCCGGCATGCAGGCGGGCGTGGTGGTGGGCACCCTGGGCGGCTCGCTGTACTTCGGCGTGCCGGCCGGCGCCTGGGCCTCGCTGGCGCTGGGCGTGGCGCTGATGGTCTATGCGCTCTGGGGACTCACCGGGCGGCAGCTGCATGTGAGCCCGGCGCGGGCGCGCTGGCTGGGGCCGCTGGTGGGCGTGGCCACGGGCGTGGTGACCTCGTTGACGGGGGTGTTCGCGGTGCCGGCCGTGCCCTATCTGCAGGCGCTGGGCTTCGAGCGCGATTCGCTGATCCAGGCGATGGGCATTTCCTTCACCACCTCGACCGTGGTGCTGGCCATCGGGCTGGCGGGCAATGGCGGGCTGCCGGTGGCCGCGCTGGGCGGCTCCTTCGCGATGCTGGTGCCGGCCATCGTCGGCATGGTGCTGGGCACCTGGCTGCGCAAGCGCCTGTCGGTGGCGCTGTTCAAGCGCTGCTTCCTGATCGGGCTGGCGCTGCTGGGGCTCTACATGGCGGTGCGCGCCATGGCCTGATGGGTTTCAGGCGGCCGGTTGCAGCAGCGCGGCGCGCGCGCGCTCGATGGTCTGGCGGTAGGGCAGGGCGAAGCGCTCGAGCGTGTCCTCGGCCGCAAGCCAGCGGAAGGCGAACACCAGGCCGTCTTCCTCGGGGCTGCCGCTGGCCGTGTGCTCGAAGGTCTCGGGCAGCGGCTGCTCGGCACGCATCAGGAACAGGTGCCAGAGCTGCGCGTGGCGGTGGGTGTTGCCCTCGACGCCGGCTTCGCAGCGGCGCGCCAGCGTGCCCAGCGATTCCAGCGCGCCGGTGTGGGCGATGCCCGATTCCTCGAGCAGCTCGCGCCGCACCGCAGCCTCGGGCGATTCGCCGGGCTCGATCGTGCCCTTGGGCAGCTGCATGTTGCCGTCCTCGGGATGGCGGAACACCAGCAGCCGGCCCCGTGCGTCGACCAGGCAGGCGCAGGCCTTGGGAATCGGGGCGCGGCGGCTGGGCATGTTCAGGCGCCGGCCAGTGCGGCCTTGACCGCGGCGCTGACCTGGCCCATGTCGGCCTTGCCGGCGAGCTGGGTCTTCACGGCGCCCATCACCTTGCCCATGTCGCCCGGGCCCTTGGCACCCAGCTGTTCGACGATGGCCTTCACGGCGACGGTGACTTCCTCGGCGCTCATGCGCTGCGGCAGGTAGACCTCGAGCACCTTGATCTCGGCGGCTTCCTTGTCGGCCAGGTCGGTGCGGCCGCCGGTGGTGAAGGCGGCGATGGAGTCCTTGCGCTGCTTGACCATCTTGTCGACGATGGCCACGACCATGGCGTCGTCGAGTTCCACGCGCTCGTCGACTTCCTTCTGCTTGAGGGCGGCCAGCAGCAGACGGATGGTGGCCAGGCGTTCGGCGTCCTTGGCCCGCATCGCGGTCTTCATGTCTTCGGTGATCTGTTCCTTGAGGCTCATGGCGTTCTTCCTTCTTTTCGTGGACGTTGTCGTCGTTCGGCAAAACAAAAAGCCGCGGCAGGTCTCCCCGGCGCGGCTCGTGCTGCTGGCGTGGCCAGCCAGCGCTGCTTAGTACAGCTTCTTGGGGAGCTGCATGCTGCGCACGCGCTTGTAGTGGCGCTTGACCGCAGCAGCCTTCTTGCGCTTGCGCTCGGCCGTCGGCTTCTCGTAGAACTCGCGAGCGCGCAGGTCGGTCAGCAGGCCGAGCTTTTCGATGGTGCGCTTGAAGCGACGCAGGGCAACGTCGAAGGGCTCGTTTTCTTTAACGCGAATGGTGGTCATGAATGATTCGTTGAACTGAAGTTGGCCGGGGGAGATCGAGGCCCCAGGCCGGGGTTCCTCAACTGAAGGTTTTTGCGGCCGTTGAGGGAGGGCCAAAGTTAGCCGGAAATTATAGCACTGCCCAGGCTCGGCGCACTTCGTGCCGCTCAGAGCGCCTCGGCGCAGGCGTTGGCGCTGGCCCAGGCCCACTGGAAGTTGTAACCGCCCAGCCAGCCGGTGACGTCGACGGTCTCGCCGATGAAGTGCAGACCGGGTTGCTTCGACTCCAGGGTCTGGGACGACAGCGCGCGCGTGTCGACGCCGCCGGCCGTGACTTCGGCCTTCTTGTAACCCTCGGTGCCGTTGGGCGTGATCTGCCAGCGCGCGATGCGTTCGGCCAGCTGGGCCAGCGAGCGGTCGGCCGCCTCGTTGACCGGGCGCTGCAGCGCGGGATCGTCGCCGACCCAGGCGTCGGCCAGGCGCGAGGGCACCAGCGTGGCGAGCTCGTTGGCGATGCGCTTGCGCGAGCGCGCCTTGGCCTCGCCCAGCGCGGCGGCAATGTCGGTGCCGGGCGCGAAGTCGATGCGCAGCGGCGCGCCTTCGCGCCAGTAGCTGGAGATCTGCAGCACCGCCGGGCCCGACAGGCCGCGGTGGGTGAACAGCAGGTCCTCGAGGAAGACCATGCGTTCCTTCTTCGCGCCGGTCTCGATCTGCACCGGCAGCGCCAGTCCGGCCAGCGAGGCATATGGTGCCCAGCCTTCGCCGGCGAAGGTGAGCGGCACCAGCGCCGGCCGTGGCTCGACCACGCGCAGGCCGAACTGGCGCGCGATCCGGTAGCCGAAGTCGCTCGCGCCCAGCTGCGGGATCGACAGCCCGCCGGTCGCGATGACCAGCCGCGGCGCCTCGGCCGGGCCGCGGTCGGTCTCGAGCCGGTAGCGCCCGCCGTCGTCGGGCGTGTGGGTCACGCCGCGCACCGCGCAGGGCTGCCAGCGCGTGACGCCGCCCGCAGCGCACTCGGCCAGCAGCATGTCGATGATCTGCTGCGAGGGCCCGTCGCAGAACAGCTGGCCCTTGTGCTTCTCGTGGTACGCGATGCCATGGCGTTCGATCAGCGCGACGAACTGCTGCGGCGTGTAGCGCGACAGCGCCGAGCGGCAGAAGTTGGGGTTCTCGCCCACGAAATGCTTCTGCGGCGCGCGCGGGTCGAGGTCGCGGTTGGTGAAGTTGCAACGGCCGCCGCCGGAGATGCGGATCTTCTCGGCGATGCGCTCGCTGTGGTCGATGAGCAGCACGCGGCGGCCGCGCTGGCCGGCCTGCGCGGCGCAGAAGAGCCCCGCGGCGCCAGCGCCGATGATGATGGCGTCGAAGAAGTTCAACGGGAGGTGGCGCCGTCGGCGGTGATCACCGGCGGCGGGTTGTATTTGAGGTGGCCCACGTAGCGCAAAGGTTGGGTGGAGGGAATCGAGGGCACGTCGCCCTCGCGCATGTGCAGCAGGTCGGCCGGGCTGACCCAGCGCGGGTCGGCCGTGGTCACGGGCAGGCCGGCCTGGTTGTAGGCCTCGAGCACGAACTGCGAGCAGAAGAACTGGTCGTTGCGGCTGCCGCCGAGCTGCACCATCGCGAAGCCGCGCAGGCAGAACTCGCGCGCCGGGCCCGGGATCAGCGGCAGCTCGCAGATCCGGCGGTTCAGCACGAAGGGGGCGTTGAGCATCACGCCGACGGTGTTGTAGTCGGTGCCGACCTGGGCCAGCGCCCAGGCGCGCAGGCGCTCAGCATGGGCGGCGTCCATGCCCGGATGGCGGAAGGCGACCACCATCTGCTCTTCGTCCACGACTTCCGCGATGGAGCGCGAACGCACGCCGTCGCCCACCGCTTCGGCGATCCGGCCGTCGCCCAGGTAGACCACCGCATGGCTCACCGGCGAGAAGGTGCCCAGGCGGATGCCGAAGGAGCCCAGCGTGGCGACCGAGGTCAGCAGGATGTCGCCCGGCTCGAGCGCGGCCGGCGTGACGAGCTCGCCGCCGTTGCCCGGTGCGATGACCGAGCTCTGGACGTTGAGCCGCGGCAGGCCGCCGTCGGGCGAGGCCTCGAAGCGCGAGGCGCAGCCGGCCATCAGCAGCGCGGCCCCGAGGGCGAGCAGGCGTGCGGCGATCACCGGCTCAGCCCTTCCACACGAAGGGAAACTTGAGCTGCTTGAAGAAGCCGTTGGGCACGTAGTCGCCCAGCACGCCGTACTTCTCGGGCCAGAGCCGGGTGCTCTTCACCGCCGTGCCGAACAGGTAGTCGAGGAAGGCATAGTGCGCCGCGTAGTTCTTGTCCAGCGCCTCGACGTCCTGGCTGTGGTGCCAGTGGTGGAAGTTGGGCGTGACGATCACGTAGCGCAGCGGGCCCAGCCGCACGCTCACGTTGCAGTGGTTGAACACCGCCTGGAAGCCCACCACCACGATGTAGGCGTCGATCACTTCCTTGCTGAAGCCCAGCACGTAGATCGGCGCCAGCACCAGCGTGCGCGTGATCAGCAGCTCGAGGATGTGCTGGCGCGAGCCGGCCATCCAGTCCATGCTCTTCACGCTGTGGTGCACCGCGTGCAGGCGCCAGAGCACCGGCACCTCGTGGTAGGCGCGGTGGGTCCAGTACTGCACCAGGTCGGCCACGAGGATGATGAGCAGGATGCCGGCCCAGAAGGGCAGGTTGCCGACCCAGCCGCGGATGCCGTCGTTGGCGGCCCAGCCGAACAGCTTGTGGACCAGCAGGTTGGTCGCGAGCAGCACGAAGCCCACGATCATGTGGTTGACCACGAAGTGGTGGAAGTCGGTCTGCCACTCCTCGCGGAACACCGGCTGGTCCCTGCGCAGCGCGAACAGCTTCTCGATGAAGATGAAGATCAGCGCCGAGCCCAGCAGGTCGAGGATGAACCAGTCGAGGCCGATGTAGGGCGTGTTGTCGGCGAAGTCGTTGACCGGCACCTTGTGGCCGCCCAGCAGCGCCGCCGCCACGATCAGCAGGAAGGCCGCCGACGACAGCCAGCGCGAGCGGTTGAACACGATGTTGACCAGCGACAGCCCGCCCGCCACCACCATCGCCACCAGCAGGATGGTGCGCATGATGTCGACGTTGTAGCTGCGCCGCAGCTCGGGCGTGGTCAGGTACTGCGGGAAGTGGAAGGCCAGCACGCCCAGGAAGCACAGGATGCCCAGGCTCAGCGCGATGGTGCCCGTGACCAGGCCGCGGCCGCGCTGCAGCTGGCCGTGGCTTTCGGTGAATTCGTTGAGTTTGTCGAGTTCCAGCATCTCGCCCCCGGGATTGTTGTTGTGGGAAGAGGGCGGATTCTAGGGCGGCCGGCCTGGCCGGGCGGGTGCTCAGCCGACGCCGCGATGCGGTCCCGCGTCGGCGGACATGCCCGCGGCCTGCAGCCCGAGCAGCACGTCGCCCACCACGATCACCGCCGGGCTGCCCAGGCCCGCATCGGCCATGTCGCGCGACAGCCGCTCGAGCGTGGTCGCGATGTGGCGCTGCCGCGGCAGGCTCGCATGCTGGATCACGGCCACCGGCGTGGTCGCGGGCAGTCCCTGCAGCAGCTCGCGCTCGATGTGGGCCGCGCCCGCCACGCCCATGTAGATCACCAGCGTGAGCCGGGCGTTGTGCACGGTGGCGGCCAGGCCGCGCCAGTCGGTCGGGTCGTGGGCGTCGACACCGGTCTTGGCATGGCCAGTCACGAAGACCACGCCCTGGGCGTGGTCGCGGTGCGTGAGCGGCACGCCCAGCGCGGTCACGGCGGCCAGGCCGGCCGTGATGCCGTTGACCACGGTGCATTCGATGCCGGCTTCGCGCAGGTGCTCCACCTCCTCGCCGCCGCGGCCGAAGATGAAGGGGTCGCCGCCCTTGAGCCGCACCACGGTCTCGCCTTCGCGCACCGCGGTGATCATGAGCTTCTCGATGAAGGCCTGCGGCGTGCTCTTGCAGCCGCCGCGCTTGCCCACGTGCACGATGCGCGCGCCGGGCCGCGCATGGGCCAGGATCGCGTCGTTCACCAGGTCGTCGACGAACAGCACGGTCGCGGCCTGGATGGCCTTGACCGCCTTGAGCGTCAGCAGTTCGGGGTCGCCGGGGCCGGCGCCGACCAGGGTGCAGCGGCCGGTGAGAAAGGAGTTCATGCGTGGGCTGCCAGTGTCTTGATGTGTTCGACCTGTACCGCGATCGCCTCGGGCAGCGGCAGTTCGCCCGCCAGCACGCGCTGCGTGTAGCGCACGGTCGTCTCGATGTCGATCTCGGCCGGCAGGCCCGGCACCTCGCTCAACGTGCCGGGCTGCTGGGCCTGAAGCTCCTGCCGCTCGCCGCGCAGGTAGCCGTCGATCTGCGCGGTGCGGCGCGGGTCCGAGACCACCTCGCCCTCGAGTCCGCGCGAGAGCAGGGCGGTGGTGCCGGTGAGCGTGAAGGTCTCGCCCATCACCGTGGCGTAGGCCGGATGGGTGTAGCTGGCCACCACCACGCAGGGGCCGGTCGTGGGCCGCATCAGCTTGACCACGCTGTGGCCCGGGTTGCGCAGGCCGACCACGCGGCGCACGTCGAGCAGCCGCTTGAGCGCGGGGTTGAGCAACGCGGTCGGCGCGAAGCCGACCTCGCCGTCGGCGATCGGCCGCACCGTGTCGAGCGCATGCACGCCGAGCCCGGCGAGCACGTTCGAGGCCAGCACCCGGCTCGATTCGCTGGCGCTGGCGCTGCCGTGCACCAGCACCGGCAGGCCTTCGCGCGCCAGCAGCAGGGCCAGCAGGGGCGTGAGCACCGGCAGCTTGCGCGCGCCGTTGTAGCTGGGCAGCACGACCAGCGCGCGGCCCGGCACCGGGAAATGGTGCAGCCGTGCGTGGGTGGCATCGAGGAAGCCGGCCATCTCCTCGGGCGTCTCGCCCTTGATGCGCATGGCCAGGCAGAAGCCGCCGAGCTCGAGGTCGCTGACCGTGCCGTCGAGCACTTGGCCGAACAGATCGGCCGATTGCGCGCGCGTGAGCGGCTTGGCGCCTCGCGCGCCGCGGCCGATTTCCTTGATGTATTGACTGATTCCCATGGGTGTGGGGATTGTCCAGCAAGACTTATGCCGCAGCGCGCAGTTGCTTATGCCCTGGTGCCCATAAATGAAAAAGCCACCGCGGACGGTGGCTCGAGAAGGTTTCAGCCCGCGTTCAGGAGGGCGCGCCCTGGTCCGGCCGGCTGAAGTCGCAGACACCTTCGGGGAAGGTGGCCTGCAGCTTGCGGATCTCGGCGGCGTTGGGCTTCCAGGACCCGTAGGTGCCGTCGCTGAGCGCGGTGTCCACCGACTTGAGTGCGCACTTGAAGCTGCCGCCTTCGATCGGCCCGCCCGCGACGATGCGCGAGGTGCCGTACATCGGGAAGGCCTGGGTGCAGGCGCCGGGTGGCTGCTTGTCGAGCACGCCGCCCCAGACGCTTGCGCCCTTGGCCATCAGCGCGCCGTCCTTGTCGAAGCAGCTGTCGACCGCGCGCTCGGGGCGGTTGTCCGCCACGGTGCGCTTCGGGTTGGCGCGGATCTTCGTCATCCACTCGTCGATCACTTCGAAGGCCATCGGCGTCTGGTCGAACTCCGTGGCCGCGTTGCGTGTCTCGGTGAACCAGATGGCCTGATGGTCGGCATTGCCCATCTTCTGGCGGATGCGCTGGCGGATCGCGAAGGACTGGTGCACGTTGTGCATGTTCAGCTTGTGCTCCAGGTAGGGATGCCAGTCGATGGTCGGGATGTCGGTCTGGCCGGTGAAGACCAGGCCCGAGCGCTGCATCGCCTTGAGCGCGTCCAGGTCGCCGTGGGTGCGCGGCGCGGGCACGTCGGGCGTGGCGGCGTTCCACCGGTTCATGTTGCGGCTGCCCCAGGGGTCGAAGTAGCTGGCGTCGCTCATGACCTTCTGCAGTTCCTGCGTGCCCGTGCCCCGGTAGGGGAAGCCCTCCGGCACCATCTCGCTCATGCGCTTCCAGCCGCCGACCTTGAAGTTGAGGTCGAGGAACTCGGCCGGCGTGATCTTGCCGTCCTTCATCGACTGCAGGCCGTACTGCACGCCCACGTTGTCCCAGGTCGAGCGGGGGTAGCCGTCGGCGCCGATGCCGTAGATGTTGCGCACGTCGTCGAAGTGGCTGAAGGGAATGTCGCCGAAGGCCGCCATGTTCATGCGCGCGCCGCCCTTGGTCAGGATGTCGTCGGCGTCGAACCTGGGGTTCATCGCGCCGGCGGTCAGGCCTTGCCAGGCCTTGCGGCATTCGGTCGAGCCGGTGGCCATGCGGACGTTGGGCAGATAGGCTTGCAGGCCGAAGTAGGGGTTCTTGACGCTCTCCTCGGCGTTCAGGCCGACCAGCCAGGTGCGGTTCTTGATGTCGCTGGTCCATTTGCCATTGGCGCGGTCCGTGACGTCCATGTAGTACTCGAGCAGCTCGCAGTCGCCCACGTGCGGGATCTGGCCCACCATGTCGGGATAGGGCTGCACCGCGATGGCCGCGTCGATCAGGCCCGGGTGGTTCTGCGGATAGAGGTACTGCTGGATGCCGCCGCCCGAGGCGCCCAGGCCCACGGTGTAGCTGGGCACGCCGTAGCGCTTGACGAAACCTTCCTTGGTCATCAGCGCGGTCTCGCCGCCGAGGATCATGTCGTAGTGCTCGCCGGTGCGGTTGCCGGTGGAGTAGGCGATGGCGTAGCCCTTGCCGATGGCGTCGACCAGGCCGGCGCGCTTGTCGGGGCCGCCCTGGTAGTGGCCGAAGCCCACGCCGCCCTGGAAGTGGTAGACCAGCTTCCTGTTCCACAGCCCGGTGTCGGGCTTCGTCGGGTCCTCGCCGAAGGGCGCGAGCATCACGTACTGGTAGATGAAGCGGTTGATGGTGCCGCGTTCCCAGCGCACGATGAAGTCGACCGTGCGGCCGTCGGTCAGCGTGGTCTTGGCGATGTTGGCCGGACGCGAGCCGTCGGTCGGCAGCGGCAGGTAGTGGCTGTGCGTGGTGCCGCCCACCGGCATGTAGTAGTACTGCACATAGGAATCGATCGAGCAGTGCTGGCTGTAGCCGATGGTGGCGCCGCCCGCGTCCTTGACCGCGTAGTACTTGGGATCGGTGGTGTCGACCAGCGGTTCCTTGCCGAGCTCGGTGGTCACCGTGCAGACGAAGGGCTCCTGCTTGGGGCCGGCGAACATCGGGCCGGTGATCGGGTGGTTGGTGAGCGTCAGCGTGTCGAGCTTGCCGCGCGTCTTGTGGCGCACCGTCAGGGTATTGGCGCCGCGCTTGAGGCCGCTGACCACCCCCTCGAGCCGGTCGGCGCTCGCGTCCAGCGCGGGGCTGATCTGCTTGTCGTTGAGCCACAGCTCGAGCTGGCCCTGGTCGGCCTTCGGTGCCAGCACCGCGATGCGCGCGTCGCCGCCCGACACCTGCTCGGGTTGGCTCGACAGCACCTTCAGCGAGATCGTCGATTCTGCGGGCGGTGTGGTGATGGGGGGCGTCGTCGTCGGTGGCGTCACGGCGGTGCCGCCGCCGTTGTTGCCGTTGTCACTGCCGCCGCAGGCAGCGATCACGATCGCGCCCGCCGTACAGGCCGCGACCTGCTTCCAAGAACTCATGTCTGTCTCCTCGATTGTTGTGCTGACAGGGCGCGGCCTTCGGGCGCGCGACCCGCAGTCATGCTAGGGAGGAGGGGTCCACGCCACAAGTCAGACACCCGGGCATCGGCTGTCAGATATCGATGACGCGCAGGAGGCCGGTTCAGTCCACCAGCCGGTGGTGCACCGCGTACTGCACCAGTTGCGCGTTCGAGCCCAGCGCCATCTTCTCGAGCAGGCGCCGGCGGTAGGTGCTGACCGTCTTGACGTTGATCGCGAGCCGTTCGGCGATGGCCGTGAGCGACTCGCCGCCCACGATCATGCGCAGGATCTCCGACTCGCGCGACGAGAGCCGCTCGTGCGGCCGCGGATCGGGTGCCAGGCCCTGCGCGGTGTCCATCAGCGCGCGCGTGATCGAGGGCGCGACGAACTGCCGGCCCCGGCTCACGATGCGGATGGCGGCGATCAGGTCGACCGCCTCCATGTCCTTGGCCACGTAGCCGTGCGCGCCGTTGCGCAGCGCGCGCACCGCGTACTGCGGCTCGGAGTACATGCTGAGCATGATGATGCGCAGCGACTTGAAGCGCTCGAGGATCGGCGCGATCAGGTCGAGCCCGCTGCAGCCGGGCATGTTGATGTCCAGCAGCAGCACGTCGATGGGCTGGGCCTCGAGGCAGGCCATGCCGCCATGCCAGTCGCCCGCTTCGGCGATGGCGCTGATCTCGGGCGCGTCCTGCAGCACCTTGCGCAGGCCCGCGCGGAACATCGCATGGTCGTCGATGATGAGCAGCCGGGTCATGCGCGCACCAGGGGGTTCGAAACGATGGGCGCATGCAGCGTCACGCGGGTGCCGGTGTTCGGCGCCGAATCGATGGTCAGCGTGCCACCGAGTTCGTAGGCGCGCTCGCGCATCGAGATCAGGCCCAGCGACTGGCGCATCGACGCCAGGTCGGGCGCGTCGACGTCGAAGCCCTCGCCGTCGTCCTCGATCTCCAGCCAGAAATCGCGGCTGTCGCGCCGGAAGCGGATCACCACGCCGCTCGCGTGTGCATGCCGCGCCACGTTGGTCAGCGCCTCCTGGAAGATGCGGAACACCCCGATCGAACGCCAGCGCGGCAGGTCGATGTCGAACTCGGGCGGCTGCAGGCTCACGCGCAGTTCGGAGCGCTCGCGGAAGCGCTTCACATGGCTGGCGATGGCCGCGCCCAGGCCCAGGTGGTCGAGCGCCTGCGGCCGCATCGATTCCGACAGCTCGCGCACGTTGTCGATGGCCTCGACCAGCAGTGCGTTGAGGTCGGCCGCGATGCCGCGGATCGCGGTCGAGCGCGAACGGCGCGCGATCCGGCCCACGTCGAGCTTCATCGAGGTCAGCAGGCCGCCCAGCACGTCGTGCACCTCGCGTGCGTACTCGGCGCGCTGCTGCTCGCGCATGGTGTTGAGGCGCGAGGCCAGCTCGCGGTACTCGTAGCGCGATTCGAGCAGTTCGGCGTCGCGCTTGATCTGCTCGGTCACGTTGACGCCCACGCCCACCACCGCCGGCCGGCCGCGGAACTGCATCGACTGGCCGTGCACGTCGATGTGGACCACGCTGCCGTCGCGGTGCAGGCCGTGGGTGACGAAGTGCATGCTGCGCACCTCGCCCGAGATGCGGCGCCGGTAGCGGTCCATCACCTCGCCCACGTAGTAGACGGGCACGCAGTCGCGCAGCGGCTTGCCCACCACCTCGTCGGTGGAGTAGCCGGCCATGCCCGAGAAGGTGGCGTTGGTGTACTGGAAGTGCTCGTCCTGCAGGATGTAGATGCCTGCGACCGACTGTTCCACGATGCCGCGGAACGGGACGGACTGCACGTCGAAGGGCGGGGTGTTGGTGTCTTGTCTCATCTCTCTTCTTCGGCCCGTCTGGGATGCGTCTGCGCGCACGGGCTGCTGCCAACGTGGGAATTATGACGATCCGATGACGGCGGCGGGGGCTGAAACGACGCCCCGGCATCCGTGTTTCCCCGAGGCGCGCCACCCGCTTATCTGACAGAAAAGCGCGCGGCTTTTGCCTAGAGTCGCGCCTTTGTCCATCGGCCGGAGACCTCCCATGACACCCTGTTCGCCACCCTCCAGACGCCTGCTGCGGCCGCTGGCCCTGAGCCTGGCGGCGCTGCTGCTCGTGAGCTGCGGCGGCGGCAGCGGCAACAGCGCCGGGCCCGACGTCGTGGCGCCCGGCGGCAACGGCAACGGCGGCGACCCCGGGACGCCGCCCGTGGTGGCAGCCTTGACGCTGAGCAGCCTGTCGAGCCGCGCCGACATGGTGACCGGCGGCGACGCGCTGGTGCAGGTCGCGCTGCCCGCGGGCGTGGCCGCGGCCGACGTGCGCGTGACGCGCAACGGCGAGGACGTCAGCGCGGCCTTCAGCGCGCAGGCCGACGGGCGCTCGCTGCGCGGCCTGGTGGCGGGCCTGGCGCAGGGCGAGAACACGCTCGCGGCGAGCGCGGGCGACAAGGCCGCCGGCAAGCTGGTGCTGACCAACCACCCGATCACCGGGCCGGTGTTCTCGGGCGCGCACCTGCAGCCCTTCGAATGCCGCACGGTCGAGTCCGCGCTGGGTAGCCCGCAGGACGCGGACTGCTCCGTCGCCACGCGCTACGACTGGTTCTACTTCGATGCCGCCGGCAACCGCAAGCCGCTGGCCGATCCGCTCGGTCCGCGCCCCGTCGACCTCGCCACCACCACCACGCAGGACGGCCGGACCGTGCCCTTCATCGTGCGCGTCGAGTCGGGCACGATCAACCGCTCGATCTACCGCATCGGCGTGCTCGACGATCCCGTCGAGGCCGATCGCTGGAACCCGGCCGGCTGGAACGGGCGCATCGTGTTCCGCTTCGGCGAATCGACCGCCGCGCAGTACAACCAGGGATCGAACAGCCTGAGCGAGGTGTTCAAGGCCGACACGACCGACCGGCAGAGCCTCTACGCGCTGGGCAAGGGCTACGCCTACGTGCTGTCCACGCTCAACATCAACAAGGTCAATGTCAACGATGTGCTGGCGGCCGAGACCGCGATGATGCTGCGCGAGCACATCGCCAAGCGCTACGGCCTGCCGCGCTGGATGGTGGGCATGGGCGGCTCGGGCGGCGCGATCCAGCAGCTGCTGATCGCGCAGAACTACCCGGGCATCCTCGACGGCCTGATGCCCGATGCGGCCTTCCCCGATGTCTTCAGCACCGCGCTGGCGGTCTCGGACTGCCGCCTGCTCCACACCTACTTCACCAACCCCGCGAGCCCGGGCTATCCCTTCAGCGACGCCAAGCGCAAGGCCGTCGAAGGGCACCTCAAGAACACCTGCGCGAACTGGAGCGCGGGCAACGGCGACGCGGTGCTGGCCACCAGCGGCTCGGTCACGCCGGCCTGCGGCCTGATCGATTCGACCCGGGTCTACCACCCCGTGACCAACCGCAACGGCGCGCGCTGCACCGTGTACGACATCAACGCCAAGTCGCTGGGTGTCGACCCGGCCACCGGCATCGCGCGCCGGCCGCTCGACAACGTGGGCGTGGCCTACGGGCTGGAGGCGCTCCGGAAGGGCCAGCTCTCGGTCACCGAATTCCTCGATCTCAACGAGAAGGTCGGCGGCTTCGACGCCGATGGCAATCTCTCGACGCAGCGCACCGTGGCCGATGCCGAGGGGCTGGCGCGGGCCTACACGCTGGGCCGCATCGGCAGCGGCGGCGGCGGGCTGGCCACCGTGCCGATGCTGGGGCTGCACCCTTATGCCGAACCGGGCGCCGACATCCACACCATCTACAACGACCTCAAGATCCGCGCGCAGCTGCAGCAGGCCAACGGCCGTTCGGACAACCAGGTGATCTGGCTGTTCCCGAACCCGCAGCTCGCCGCGCTGATCAGCCTGCCGGGCCAGGTCGCGCCGCTGACCGCGCTGCTGCGCGACACGCTGTTCGCGCGGCTGGACCTGATGGCCCAGTGGCTCGATGCCATCACCGGCGACGCCGCGCCGCTCACCGCCGACAAGGTGGCGCGGCTCAAGCCGGCCGATGCGGTCGATGCCTGCTGGGACGTGCGCAACAGCGCGCGCATCAACGAGACCGCGACCTACGACAGCGCCGGGACCTGCAACACGCTCTACCCCAAGACCCCGGCGCCGCGCATGGTGGCGGGCGGGCCGCTGGCGGACAACGTGGTCAAGTGCCAGCGCAAGCCGCTGCGCGACGAGGACTTCCTCATGGCGCCGGCGGTGTTCAGCCCGGCCGAGAAGCTGCGGCTGGAAGCGATCTTCCCCGACGGGGTCTGCGATTTCTCCAAGCCCGGCGTCGGCCAGGCGGCGTTGAAGGGAACCTGGCTGCGCTACTGAGCGGCCTGGGCGGGCGCAGCGGTCGGCAGGTGGAGCCGCACCATGCGGCGCAGCTCGGGCACGCAGGAGCCGCACTGCGTACCGCACTTCAGCGTGGCCTGCAGATGGGCCAGCCGTGCGTCGGCATGGCCCTCGCAGCGTGAGAGCTCGGCGCGGATCGCCTGGTCGCTCACGTCCAGGCAGTTGCACACCGGCTTGCCGCGCGAGGCCAGTGCCATCGGCGGCGAGGCACCGGGCGACAGCAGCGCGCGGCCGTAGTGCTGCGCGACCAGTTCCTCGCGCAGCAGCGTGCCGAGCCAGGCGCCGGCGCGCGTGTCGCCGCCCAGCAGGAAGGCTTCCAGGCCGGCCGTGCCATCGGCCCGGGGCAGGAGCCGTGCGGCACGGCGCTGGCCGCGCCGGCGGTCGAGGTAGCGCAGCGTGCGCGGGTCCTGCAGGCCCATCAGCGTTTCGATCCGGTCGAGCAGCGCATCGTCCGGCGCGTGCGCGGCCGCCGCGCGGAACAGCAGGCCGCTGCGCGCCGTGCCCGCGCCGAAGGGCACGCAGCTCGCGAAGCCGAACTTCGCCATCAAGGGCATGAGCGCACGGCGCGTCGACAAGGCGGTGTCGTTCGGCAGCCAGGCCATGGCCAGCATCGACCACGGCAGCTCGGCCCGGTCGATGCGCACGGCCGCGTGCTTGAGCTCGGGCTGCTTCGAATCGGGGCAGAAGGCCGGGTTGCTGAGCGCATTCACGCCGGCCAGGCGGCGGCCCTGGTCGTCGTGCCCGCTCAGCGCTTCCTCGCCCCAGTGCATCGCGATGAAGCTCTGGCCGGGGCCGATGTCGGTGCTGGCCTGCGCGGGCAGCACGATGGCGCCGCGCCGGGACGCGACCCGCACCAGCTCGCCGTCGCCGATGTGGCGGTGCGCCATGTCCTGGGGATGCATCTGCACCGCGGGTTCGGGTGCATGGCCGTACAGCCGCCCCAGGGTGCCGGTGCGGCTCATGCCGTGCCACTGGTCGCGCAGCCGCCCGGTGTTGAGCGAGAAGGGGAAGGCCGCATCGGGGGCTTCGGCGACCGGCCGGTAGGCCGCGTCGAAGAAGCGGGCGCGGCCGTCGGGCGTGGCGAACACGCCGTCTTCGTAGAGGCGCGCGCGGCCGGCAGCGCGGCCTTCCGGCAGCGGCCATTGCTGCGGGCCGTCGGCATCGAGCAGCGCCCAGCTCAGGCCGGTGATGTCGAGGTCGCGGCTGCGCGTGCTCTCGCGGTGTTCGTTCCAGATCGCCTCGGCGCCGGCGGCGCTGTCGAGCGCATAGGGGAACAGGGTGCGGGCGCTGCGCGCCGGCAGCCGGGCCTCGAGCCGCCGTGCGAAGTCGGCCGCGGCCGACCAGTCGTGCCGCGTCGCGCCGGGAGCCGGCACGGCCGGGCGCACGCGCGAAATGCGGCGCTCGCTGTTGGTCACGGTGCCGACCTTCTCGCCCCAGGTGGTGGCGGGCAGCAGCAGGTCGGCGAAGGCGCAGGTCGCGGTGGTGGCGAAGGCTTCCTGCACCACCACGAACGCGCAGCGCTCGAGCGCGCGCCGCACCGTGGCCTGGTCGGGCATCGACTGCGCGGGGTTGGTGCAGGCGATCCACAGCGCGCGGATCTCGCCGTCGGCCGCGGCTTCGAACATCTCGACCGCCGTCTTGCCGGGCATGGCCGGCACGTCCGGCACGCCCCACAGCGCCGCCACCTCGGCGCGGTGCGCGGGGTTCGCCAGATCGCGGTGCGCGCCCAGCAGGTTGGCCATGCCGCCGACCTCGCGGCCGCCCATCGCATTGGGCTGGCCGGTGAGCGAGAAGGGCCCGGCGCCGGGCCGGCCGATCTGCGCCGTGGCCAGGTGCAGGTTGATCAGCGACGCGTTCTTGGCCGTGCCCGCGGACGACTGATTGAGGCCCTGGCAGTAGAGGCTCAGCGTTGCGGCCGAGGTGGCGAACAGGCGCGCGGTCTCGTGCAGGTCCTTGGGGTCGATGCCGCAGGTCTGCGCGACGCGCTCGGGCGTGCAGTCGTGCACGGTCTGTGCCAGGGCCTCGAAGCCGCTGGTGTGGGCGGCGATGTAGCCGGGCTGCGTCCAGCCCTCGCGCAGCATCAGGTGCAGCAGGCCATGGAACAGCATCACGTCGGTGCCGGGCCGGATCGCGAGGTGCAGGTCGGCGATCTCGCAGGTGTCGGTGCGGCGCGGATCGACCACCACGATCTTCAGTGCGGGATTGGCGCGCTTCGCGTCCTCGATGCGGCGGAACGCGATCGGGTGGGCCCAGGCCGTGTTGCTGCCCACGATGAACAGGCACTGCGCCGCGTCGAAGTCCTCGTAGCAGGCGGGCGGCGCGTCGGCGCCCAGCGTCTTCTTGTAGCCCGCGACCGCGCTGCTCATGCACAGGCGCGAGTTGGTGTCGATGTTGTTGGTGCCGATCAGGCCCTTGGCCAGCTTGTTGAAGACGTAGTAGTCCTCGGTCAGCAGCTGGCCCGAGAGGTAGAAGCCGACCGCGTCGGGGCCGTGGTCGTGGATCACCTGCGCGAAGGTGTCGGCGGCCTGCGTCAGCGCGTCGTGCCACGTGATCTTCGCGGGTGCGGCGCCGCGTCCGGCGCGCCGCAGGGGGTGCAGCAGCCGCGCCTGCAGCGTGACCTCGGCGGTCGCGGTGAGGTGCAGCGTCGAGCCCTTGGTGCAGAGCCGCCCGAAGTTGGCCGGATGGTCCGGGTCGCCGCGCACGCCGATGATCTGGGCGCCCTCAGATTCGATGACCACACCACAGCCGACGCCGCAGTAGGGGCAGGTGGATCGGGTTTCAGCCATGGCTTGCGCTTCCTGCGACGTCCGCCCGGCAGGCGATGCGGGCCGGACGACCCCGCTGCGCCGGCCGCTGCGCGGCTTCCCTGCGGTGCTCGCACCAGCGGCCTGTCGCAGAACTCGCTGCGTTCACTTCGTTCACTGCGCTCAAACAGCTGCGACAAGTCAGAGGACGAAGCGCGCTGCGCGCCTCGGCGGCGCCGAGGGGATCACCCGACCCGCACCGCCTGCCGGGCTCCGGGGCTGGGTCACGCCCTTTTCCAGCACGAAAAGAAAGCGCGGCCTCAGCCATGCACTTCCCCAAACATCAACTGGTCCCGGATGCCCTGTACATCGCTCGCCTCGCGCAGCAGCCGCAGGTACCAGCCCCCGTCCGCGGTGTCGCCGTAGAGGCAGGCGCCGACCAGTCTGTCGTCCTTGATCACCAGCTTCTTGTAGACGCCGCCGAGGGGGTCGCTCAGCACGATCGCCTCGGTGCCTTCGCCGCCCATGAAGTCGCCCGCGCTGAACAGTTCGATGCCGGTCACCTTGAGTTGGGTCGAGACGAGCGAGCCCAGGTAGCGGCCGTAGCCCATCCGGGCCAGGTGGTTGGCGGCCACGCGCGCCTGCTCGAACAGCGGCGCGACCAGGCCGTAGGCGATGCCGCGGTGGGCCGCGCATTCGCCCACCGCGTAGATGCGCGCATCGGTCACGGTCTGCAGCGTGTCGGTCACGACGATGCCGCGCTCGCAGTGCAGGCGCGCCGATTCGGCCAACTGCACGTTGGGGCGGATGCCCACGGCCATCACCACCAGGTCGGCGGGGGCCTCGGTGCCGTCCTTGAAGCGCACGGCCGTCACGCGGCCGTCGGCGTCGCCCACGAGTTCCTGCGTGTGGGCGTTGAGCCTGAACCGCAGCCCGCGCGCCTCCAGCGAGCGACGCAGCAGGCCGGCCGCCACCTCGTCGAGCTGGCGGTCCATGAGCCAACCGTGCACATGCACCACCGTCACCTGCATGCCGCGCAGCATCAGGCCGTTGGCGGCCTCCAGCCCCAGCAGGCCGCCGCCGATCACGACCGCGTGCGTGTGGGTCTTCGCGGTGTCGATCATGGCCTGCGTGTCGGCGATGTCGCGGTAGGCGATCACGCCCGCCAGGTCCTTGCCCGGCACCGGCAGCATGAAGGGGTGGGAGCCGGTGCACAGCAGCAGGCGGTCGTATTCGGCTTCGGTGCCGTCGTCGGCGCGCACGATGCGCTTCACGCGGTCGATCGCGACCACCTTGCGGCCCGGGTGCACGGTGATGCCGTTCGCCGCGTACCACGACCAGGGGTTGAGCACGATCTCGTCCAACGTCTGTTCGCCCGCGAGCACCGGCGACAGCATGATGCGGTTGTAGTTGGGATGCGGCTCGGCGCCGAAGACCGTGATGTCGTAGAGCGACGGATCGATCCGGATCAGTTCCTCGAGCGTGCGCACGCCGGCCATGCCGTTGCCGACCAGCACCAGCTTCTGTCTCTTCTGCTTCACGCGCATGTCCATGGTGGATCTCCGTGGCCTGTCCTGGAAACGAAAAAGCGTCCGCACCACCCATGCAGCTTGCGGCTGGAGGGTCATGCGGACGCCTTTGTCCTGTGGATCCCCGCGGCGTCATTGCCGCAGGCGGATCGTCACGGAATATCACGCAAGGCCTGTGCCAGCCAGCGTCCCTGGCAGCGCGCGCCCGGCCGGTCGCCGTGCCTTGCCCTGGTGCGTTCGCGCGCGTGCTTGGTGCGTCCAGCTCAGGGGCGGCGGCGCTTGGCGGGCGGCCGTGCTGCGGGCACGGCGGCGGGCGCGAGGGCGGGGGACGGCGCGAGTCCCAATTGGACCGTGGCCTCCTGCAGCAGCGCGACGAAGGGGTCCACGAACGCATTCCGGCCCACGTCCGGCATGACGGTCACCACGGTCGTGGTGGCGTCCAGGCCTTCGACGGCGTGCAATGCCACGTCCTGGCGGGCGTTCAGCGCGACCGATGCACCGACCAGCGTGACGCCCAGCCCTGCCGCGACCAGCCCCAGCGCGGTGTGGATCTCCATCGCTTCGTGCTGCACGGTCAGCGGCGAGCCCCGCTGTTCGGCCGCGGCCAGCACCTGGGCCGCGTAGCGGGTCTTGGGGTCCCGGGGATAGCTGATGAACGGGTAGCGCGCCAGTTCGGCCAGGGTCAGGGGGGTGCTCGCATCGGCCCGGATGCCGAGGGGCAGGGCCGCGAGCAGGGGCTCCTCGAACAGCGTGCAGGTGCTGAAGCCGGGCGGCGGCGGCACCGGCTCGATGAAGCGGGCGATGCCCAGGTGCACCTTGCCGCTTTCCATCTGGGCGGGCTGGTGTTCGGCCAGCAGCTCCACCATCTCCAGCCGCACATCGGGAAAGGCTTCGCGGAAGCGGCGCACCGCCACCGGCAGCACCGAGAGCATCACCGAGCGGGTGAAGCCCACGCCCAGCCAGCCCTGCCGGGCCGACGCCACGCGGCGGGCGTCGCCTTCGAGGCGGCGTGTCTGGGCCAGCAGCTCCTGCGCGCGCGGCAGCAGGAACTTGCCCAGCGGCGTGAGCCGCATCGGGCGCGTGCTGCGGTCGAACAGCTGCCCGCCCAGGTCCGCCTCGAGTTGGGACACGCTCATGCTGATGGCGGTCGGGGCCACGAAGAGGCGCTGGGCCGCCTGGACGGCGGAGCCGCCCTCGGCCATTTCGCAGAAATACTGAAGCTGGCGTAAGTTCATTTTTATTGAGCATATAGCCAAAATTCGCTGCTTTGTTCTGGATTTATGCCGTTCTAGACTCATCGGCATGCAAGAACACGTCCTCTCCACGCCAGCGTCCATCGACGACGCGGCCCGTTCGCTCACCACCGCCGAAATCTCCGATGCGCTCGATGCGCTGCGGCTCCCGGGCAGCGCCCTGGGCATCCGCCACGTGGCCGGCGCGAAGAAACTGATGGGCCCGGCCTTCACGGTCCGGCTGGTGCCGATCTCGCAGGACGCGCCCGGCACCGTGGGCGACTTCATCGACGACGTGCCCCCGGGCGCGGTGGTCGTGGTGGACAACGGCGGCCGCCCGGACTGCACGGTCTGGGGCGGCATCCTGAGCCAGGTGGCGGCCCGGCGCGGCGTGGGCGGCACCGTCGTCCACGGCGCCTGCCGCGACATCGCCGAAGCCGACGCGGCCGGCTATGCGCTCTACGCCTCGGCCTCCTTCATGCGCACCGGCAAGGACCGGGTGCAGGTGGAGGCGGTCAACGGACCGGTGTCCCTGGGCGACGTGCGCGTGATGCCCGGCGACCTGGTCTGCGGCGATGCCGACGGCGTGGTCGTGGTTCCGGCCTCGCGTGTGGAAGCGGTGCTGGCCAAGGCGCTGCACACGCGGGAACGGGAGCAACGCATCCTGGACGCGGCACTGGACGGCGTGCCCCTGCGGGAGGCGCGCCAGCAGTTCGGCTACCACACGCTGCAGCGGCCCGGCCACTGAATGCGCGCCCGGCCCCGCGGCGCGGGGCGGGCCGATCGACATCCATCCCAGAGACAAAACATCATGACCGTTCGCAAGTTCGCCTTCCGCCTCGCCCACGCCGCCGCGGCGCTCACCCTGGTCGCCAGCGCCCATGCGGCTGGCGCGCCCTTCCCGTGCAAGACCGTCACGCTGGTCTCGCCTTACCCGCCCGGCGGCACCACCGACATCCTGGCCCGCCTCGTCGCGCCCGGCATGGCGACCGCGCTGGGCGCGACCGTGATCGTCGACAACCGGGGCGGCGCCAGCAGCAACATCGGCACCGAGTTCGTGGCCCGCGCGCAGCCCGACGGCTGCACCGCGCTGCTGGGCAACAACACGGGCGTGGTCATCAACCGCAACCTCTACGAGCTGCGCCTGGACCCGGTCAAGGCGCTGGTGGGGGTGGGTGCGGTGGCCTCGGTGCCGCTGCTGCTCTACGTCAACAGCGCGAGCGTGCCGGCCCGGGACCTGGGGGCGCTGGTGAAGCTGGTGAAGGCCGCGCCCGGCAAGTACGCCTATGCATCGGGCGGCGCGGGCAGCCCGCAGCACCTGGCGGGCGAACTGCTCAAGATCGACCGCCAGCTGGACCTGCTGCACGTGCCCTACCGAGGGCAGGGTCCGGCGATGACGGATGTGCTGTCGGGCCAGGTCGCGATGGCCTTCGAGACCACCACGGCGCTGGGGCCGCACCTGTCCGGTGGCCGGGTGCACGTGCTGGCGACCACGGCGGCCAAGCGGGTCGACGGATTGCCCGAGGTGCCGACCATGAAGGAGGCGGGCTTCGAAGACTTCGTGATCGAGAACTGGTACGGCGTGCTGGTGCCGTCGAAGACGCCGGCACCGGTGGTGCAGCGGCTCAACGAGGCGCTGAACCAGGCCCTGCGCGCGCCCGCGGTGGCGAAGAAGCTCAAGGACATGGGCTCGACCGACGTCAGCGGCAGCGTCGAGGCATTCAACGGTTTCATCCAGAAGGAAGTCCCTTACTGGACGACGGTGGTCAAGCGTTCCGGCGCGAAGGTGGATTGAAGATGAACATGAACACGACATGCACGCCGGCCCAGCTCGACGCCTTGCGCCGCCTCGGGGCCGCCACGATCTACGAGGCGCAGGGCGCCAGGGGCGCGCTCGACAGCGGGCTGAAGCCGCTCGATCCGGGCAGCATCCTGGTGGGGCCGGCCTTCACCGTCGACGCCCGGCCGGCCGACAACCTGATCCTGCACCTGGCGGTGCAGAAAGCCCGCCCGGGCGACGTGCTGGTGGTGGACGCCAAGGCCTTCATGGAGGCCGGCCCCTGGGGCGACGTCCTGACGCTGCAGGCCATGCATAAGGGGATTGCAGGCCTGGTCATCAGCGGCTGTGTCCGCGACGCCAGCGCCATCGTCGGCCTTGGCTTTCCGGTCTTCTGCCGCGGCCTGTCGATCAAGGGCACGGGCAAGAACCAGCCGGGTGTGCTGAACGCGCCGCTGGCCATCGGCGGCGGCGTGGTGCACCCGGGCGACATCGTGGTGGGCGACCGCGACGGCCTGGTCGTGGTGCCGCAGGACGAGGTGGCGGCGGCGCTGGAGAACAGCCTGGCGCGCGAGGACAAGGAGCGGGCGCAGCGCCTGGCCATCGAGCGCGGCACCTCGACGATCGAGCTGCTGGGCCTGCAGCCGGCGCTGGACCGACTCGGCCTGCGCTAGCTAGCGGGAAGGGCTCGTCAGGCCGCCTTCTCGACGTGGCCCTGCCGCGTGTAGAGGAAGTCGATCACCGCCTTGCGGCAGTGCACGTAGTCGCGGTCTTCGGCGAGTTCGACGCGGTGGCGCGGGCGCGGCAGATTCACCGGCAGCACCTCGCCGATGGTGGCCGCGGGGCCGTTGGTCATCATCACGATCCGGTCGGCCAGCAGCACCGCCTCGTCGACGTCGTGCGTGACCATCACCACCGTGCTGCGCGTCTTCTGCACGATGGCGAGCAGCTCGTCCTGCAGCCGCGCGCGGGTCAGCGCGTCGAGCGCGCCGAAGGGTTCGTCCATCAGCAGCACCTTGGGTTCCATCGCCAGCGCGCGCGCGATGCCCACGCGCTGCTTCATGCCGCCCGAGATCTCGCCGGGCCGCTTGTGGGTGGCGGGCGTGAGGCCCACCAGCGCCAGCGCGGCCTCGGTGCGGGCCTTGAGTTGGGCCTTCGATTCGGTGGCGGCGAACACCCGCTCCACGCCCAGGAAGATGTTCTCGTAGCAGCTGAGCCAGGGCAGCAGCGAGTGGTTCTGGAACACCACCGCGCGCTCCGGGCCCGGGCCGGTGATCTCCTTGTTGGCGCACAGCAGCGTGCCCTGCGTCGGCCGGGTGAGGCCGGCGATCAGGTTGAGCAGCGTGGACTTGCCGCAGCCCGAGTGGCCGATCAGCGCCACGAACTCGCCCTTGGCCACCGTCAGGTGGATGTCGCGCAGCGCCTGGAAGCTGCCCTTGGCCGTCTTGAAGGTCTGCCCGACGTCGCTGATCTCGATGAAACGGCTGTTCTGCAGTTCGTTCATGACTTCACCTCTTCGAACGTGAACGCGGTGGCGACCTTGATCAGCGCGAACTCGAGCACCAGCCCGACCACGCCGATCACGAAGATCGCGATGATGATGTTGGCGACGTTGAGGTTGTTCCACTCGTCCCACACCCAGAAGCCGATGCCCACGCCGCCGGTCAGCATCTCGGCCGCGACGATCACCAGCCAGGCGGTGCCCACGGCCAGGCGCACGCCGGTCAGCATGTAGGGCAGCACGGCGGGGAACAGGATCCGGGTGAGGATCTTCCATTCGCTGAGGTTCAGCACCCGGGCCACGTTCATGTAGTCGCTGGGCACGCGCTGCACGCCGACCGCGGTGTTGATCACCATCGGCCAGATCGAGCAGATGAAGATGGTCCAGATCGCCGCCGGGTTGGCGCCCTTGAACACCAGCAGGCCGATCGGCAGCCAGGCCAGCGGCGAGACCGGCCGCAGCAGGCTGATCAGCGGGTTGAACATGCGCGCGAGGAATTCGAAACGGCCGATCGCGAAGCCCGCCGGAATGCCCACCAGCGCCGCCAGGCCGAAGCCCAGGGCCACGCGCTGCAGCGACGCCAGCACGTTCCAGCCCACGCCCTGGTCGTTGGGGCCCTTGCTGTAGAAGGGGTCGGCGAAGACCGCCAGCGCCTGCTTGCCCGTCACCAGCGGCGAGGGAAAGCCGGTGCTGCTGTTCATGGCGATCAGCTCCCAGACCAGCAACAGCAGGCCGAAGCCGACCAGCGGCGGCAGCACGCGCATCCAGAAGGCGCGCAGGTCGAGGGGCCTGCGCTGCTTGTTGGCGATGGGCCGCGCAGGTGCGGCGGTTTCGACACGGACCGCGGCTTCGCCCGCACGCGGCAGGGAAGGCGGGGCCTCGAGCGGCGAATGAAAGACGGCACTGACCATGGTGTTCTCCTCAGGCATGCAACTTGAAGGATTCGGCGTACTTCTTCGGCTCCCTGCCGTCCCACACCACGCCGTCCATCAGCTTGCTGCTGCGCATGGCCGAGGCGGGCACGGGCGTCTTGCTGGCCGTGGCGGCCTGCTTGTAGATGTCGATGCGGTTGATGTCGGTCGCGACCTTGAGGTAGTCCGGGTGCTCCTTGAGCAGGCCCCAGCGCTTGTGCTGCGTGAGGAACCACATGCCGTCGGACAGGTAGGGGAAGTTCACCGCGCCGTCGTTGTAGAACTTCATGTGGTTCGGGTCGTCCCAGTTCCGGCCCATGCCGTTGGTGTAGCGGCCCAGGATGCGCTGGTTGATCGCGTCCACGCTGGTGTTGACGTAGCTCTTGTCGGCGATGGTCTCGGCCATCTTGTTCTTGTTCTGCAGGCCGGTGTCGATCCATTGGCCGGCCTCGAGGATGGCGGCGGTCACGGCGCGCGCGGTGTGGGGATACTTCTTCACGAAGTCGGCGGTGCAGCCCAGCACCTTCTCGGGATGGTCCTTCCAGATGTCCTGGGTGGTGATGGCCGTGACCCCGATGCCGTCCATGATCGCGCGCTGGTTCCAGGGTTCGCCCACGCAGTAGCCGTCCATGTTGCCGATGCGCATGTTGGCCACCATCTGCGGCGGCGGCACCACGATGTTCTTCACGTCCTTGAAGGGGTCGATGCCGGCCGAGGCCAGCCAGTAGTAAAGCCACATCGCATGGGTGCCGGTGGGGAAGGTCTGGGCGAAGGTGTAGTCGCCCTTCTCCTTGGCGATCAGCCTGGCCAGCGAGGGCGCATCGACCGCGCCCTTGTCGGCCAGCTTCTTCGACAGCGTGATCGCCTGGCCGTTGTTGTTCAAGGTCATGAGCACCGCCATGTCCTTCTTCGGCCCGCTCACGCCCAGGTGCACGCCGTAGACCAGGCCATAGAGCACGTGGGCCATGTCGAGGTCACCGTTGACCAGCTTGTCGCGCACGCCGGCCCAGCTGGCCTCCTTGCTCGGCACGATCTTCACGCCGTACTTCCGGTCGATGCCGAGCACCGAGGCCATCACCACGCTCGCGCAGTCGGTCAGCGGAATGAAGCCGATCTTCACTTCCTCCTTCTCGGGCTTGTCGGAGCCCTGGGCGTAGGCCAGCGCACGCAGGGCGGGGTCGATGCCGGCGGCACCGATGGCGGCGGCCTGCAGCACGCGGCGGCGGCTCAACTTCGTTTTCAGCAGATCGGACATGGGGCGGACTCCGGAAGGAAGGAACAGGAACGGAAAACAAAAAAGGCGTCCGCATCGCGCAGGGAGGCTCGAGAACGAGCCCCTGCGGGATACGGACGCCTTTGTCCGGTGCGGTGGGTGGCATCCGCCGTTGGATGCCGCCCGCCTGAAGACCTGAGGGGTCTGTGCCCATGCCACGCAAGCGCCGTGCCAGGGGGGTCTCGCGGGGCTACAGAGGGGGCGCCGGGACCTGTGCCCTGGTGGCGGGCACGCTTCCAGTGCGCTGCACCATTTCAGGGGGGCGATCAGCCTTCGAGGTACTCGGCCATCGCGAGCACCGATTCGGCGACGTCGATCAGCCGGCGGTTCTGGTTCATCGCGGTCTGGCGCAGCATCTTGTGCGCCTCTTCCTCGCTCAGGCGGCGGTGCGCCATCAGCAGGCCCTTGGCGCGTTCGATCACCTTGCGCTCGTTGAGCGAGGCGCGCACGGTGTCGAGTTCGTCGCTCATGGCCTGCAGCCGCTGCGACTGGTCCTGCACCAGGTCGAGGATCGAGCGTTCGAGCTGGCGGCCGTAGGGCGGCGCGCCCTCGGTCGCGCCGGCCGCCGCCTCGTCGAAGAAGGCGCTCGGCGGCAGGGCCGGCTGCGTCGCGAGCTGGGCCTGCAGCGTCTCGTGGGCCTGCAATTCGGCGCGCGCATGGGCCGTCTTGGCATCGCACAGCTGGTGCAGGTCGGCCGTCAGGCGTTCCTCGACGGTCTGCATCGCGTCGATCCGCCGCGTGCAGCAGTCGAACCAGGCGGCGCTCTGCTCCGGGTCCAGCGCCGCGCCGGCCGGGGCCGCGCAGGCGATGCGGCGCAGCCGCTCGAGTTCGGCCGTCTGCGCCGGCGGCAGGCCGGCCAGCCACTGGGCCTCGAGCGCCGGGCCGGCGAAGCCGGAGAAGACCTGGAAGCAGCGCTCCTGCGAGTCGATCAGGTGCAGCCAGCGCTGTTGCCGCTCGCCGTCGTTGCGTCCCGACGCAAAGGCGGCGCTGCCGCAGGCGCGTTCCTGCCCCGCGAATTCCTTGCCCTGCATGAAGTTGAACAGCGCCGCGAGCAGGCGCGAGATCTCGGGATCGGTGGCGCCGTCGGCGGCTTCGAACACCACGCCCAGCAGGCCGGCCACGAGCTTGACGAAGGCGGCCGTGGCCTGCTCCGGCGGCAGCTGCAGGCGGGCGATGCGCTGGCGCAGGCCGGGCAGGGCGTCCAGGCCGGGCAGCACGGCGGCGATGCGGCTGAACAGGCGCGCGCCGTTGTTGAGGCGGCGCGGGTCGGCCTCCAGCTGGTCGAAGCAGGCCCGCACCTGCTGCTCGAGCCGCCGGCATTCGGCCACCTGGGCGCCGAGTTCGCTCGCGAAGCGGCGCCCGCCCGAGCCCAGCAGCAGGTTGGACAGGCCCCGTTCGCGCTGCAGCGCATGGACCAGGCGCGCGATGCTCGTCACCAGCGCGCTGGTGCGGCCGAGTTGGTCGAGCGCGTCGATTTCACAGCGCAGGGCGGCGATCAGAAAACTCAGTCCGGAGGTCATCGTGGGCAGTGTGGGGCGTCGCGGGGAGGTCCCGCAAGGGCATGCAGCAACAACCGTGCCCCGAAATCGGGCGCCCCCTACACTCGACCCATGCTCGTACTTGGAATCGAATCGTCCTGCGACGAAACCGGCGTGGCGCTGGTGGAAACGCAGGGAACCGCGCTGCCGCGCCTGTGTGCCCACGCGCTGCACAGCCAGATCGCCATGCACCAGGCCTATGGCGGCGTGGTGCCCGAACTCGCCAGCCGCGACCACATCCGCCGCGTGCTGCCGCTGGCGCAGAGCGTGTTCGACGAGGCCGGCCGGCGGCTGGCCGAGGTCGACGTGGTGGCCTACACCCGTGGCCCGGGCCTGGCCGGCGCCTTGCTGGTCGGCGCGGGCGTGGCCTGCGCGCTGGGTGCTGCGCTGGGCAAGCCGGTGCTGGGCGTGCACCACCTCGAAGGCCACCTGCTGTCGCCTTTCCTGAGCGCCGATGCGCCCGAGTTCCCCTTCGTGGCGCTGCTGGTGTCGGGCGGCCACACCCAGCTGATGCGGGTCGACGGCGTCGGCCGCTACGAGATGCTGGGCGAGACCATCGACGACGCGGCCGGCGAGGCCTTCGACAAGTCGGCCAAGCTCATGGGCCTGCCCTACCCGGGCGGCCCCTGGCTCGCCAAGCTGGCGGAGCAGGGCGACCCGGCCGCCTTCAAGCTGCCGCGGCCGCTGCTGCACAGCGGCGACCTCGACTTTTCCTTCGCCGGCCTCAAGACCGCCGTCATGACGCAGGCGCGCAAGCTCGGCGACGAACTCGAGGCCCGCAAGGCCGACCTGGCGGCGGCGACGCAGGCCGCGATCGTCGAGGTGCTGCTGAAAAAGAGCCTGGCGGCGCTGGCGCAGACCGGCCTCAAGCGGCTGGTGGTGGCCGGCGGCGTGGGCGCCAACCGCGACCTGCGCGCGCAACTCGACGCGGCCTGCGCCAGGCGCGGCGTGCGGGTGCACTACCCCGAGCTGCACCTGTGCACCGACAACGGCGCGATGATCGCCATGGCCGCGGCGATGCGGCTGCAGGCCGGCATGCAGCAGCCGACCGAGGTCTACGCCTTCGACGTCAAGCCGCGCTGGCCGCTGGACAGCCTGGTGCGCTCGCCCGAAGGCGCGCCGGCCTGAGCGCTTCGTTCAGGGCCGGTCTTCGCCGCCGCCCGTCTTGTCGAATCGCATGCCGGGCCGGTAGGGTTCCGACTCCTGCTGCAGCCGCTCGAACTCCTGCGCGTAGGTGGCCGCGAGCTGCGGCCACCGCCGGAACAGGTTGAAGTTCTCGGCGTTCTGCTGGGCGCCGGCGCGGGTGAAGTTCATCGAACCGAAGCCCACGGTGTCGGCGTCGACGAGCACGAACTTGTGGTGCATGACCGGGTAGCGCGCATCGATCCACAGCGGCACGCCCTGGTTGTGGAAGTAGGTCGCGCTCGAATAGCGGTGCGTGGCCTGCGAACTGTCGAGCAGCACCCGCACGTCGAGGCCGCGCGCATGGGCCTGCGCCACGGCCTTGGCGATCGTCGAGGCGGTGAAGAAGTAGCCGGCGATCCAGACCCGCCGGCGCGCCGCGTCCACGGCATGCGCGATGGCGCGGTCGGTGTCGGCGCCGGGCGAAAAGAAGACTTCGGCGCTGGCGCCGGAGGAGGGCGCGGGCAAGGGGACCGCGAGGCCCCTGGCGTGGACCGGTGCCGTCAGCGCCGCTGCGAGAAGAAGGACGAGGCCTTGAAGGCTCTTCATGTGATCGCTCCCTGAAAGCTGCGGCCGCAGCGCGGTGCGGCCCGGCGCCTATTGTGGGGCCGCGCGCGCCGGGAACGCTCAGGCGCAGGCGAGCAGTGCTTCGGTCTCTTCGTGCTTGGGCAGCGGCAGCACGTCGAGCATGCTGCGCCACAGACGCGACCACTGCGGCCAGTCGTGCCCGCCTTCGGTGGTGAACACATGGCCCTGCGGCAGCACCTCGGCCAGCAGCTGGTGGTTGGGCGCGAAGCGGTCGGCCAGGCCGTAGCCCAGGTAGAGCGGCGGCAGCGTGGCGGCGAGCGCGGGGCTCGCGTACTGCTGCAGCCAGGGCCAGAGCTTGCGGTCGACTTCCTCGTCGGACGGCTTCTCGGGCGCTTTCCAGGCCCGCAGGCCGCCGGCCTTCTGGATCTCGGCGCCGAGCGGGCGGCGGCCCAGGTAGGGGGCCAACACCACGATGCCGTCCACCAGGCCGGGACGGGCCAGTTCGTGGGTCAGCGCGCCGAAGCCGCCGATCGAGATGCCCACCAGCCAGATCTTGCGGTAGCCGCCCTGGCGCGCCGGGGCGAGCACGTCCTCGTGCAGGCGCTGCACGAAGCTCTGGTCGTAGTAATAGGAGACGTTGGCATCGACCAGCATCACATCGGCCGCCACATCGTGCGCGCGCACGGCGCTCAGGAATCCCTCGCGCTCGAACGCTTCGGGTTCGAGAAAGGCACCGGGGAGGAACACCAGAAGCGTGTCCGAGCGGGTGCCAGGGCGAGCGGCGTGTAAATGTGTGTCCAACGGTGACCCCTTGTATCGGGGCCCGCTGGAAGAGGAAGCTCAGCGGATCCGCGACTTCAAAATAGTAAAAAGGTTCTATAAAACATGCACTTACCGCGATGTTTTACATTCATTTCACATTGAAGCATAAAAAAACGACCACGAAATGTGGCCGTTTTGCGGATCGACTGATTTTGATTCAGATCAACGGCTTGACACCGTCGCCTGAAAGCGGTGGGGCCGCGCTCAGTTGATGGTCAGCGAGTGCACATGGCGCACCGGTGCCAGTTTGCCCAGCTTGAGCGACAGCACGCCGTTCTCGAGCTTGGCTTCGCTGGTGGCGGCATCGATTTCCTGCGGCAGTTCGTAGGCGGCCTTGAACTGGCGCTTGGCGTCGGCCTTGCTTTCGATGCGGACCACCGAGGCCTCGATGCCGATGCTGAGGTCGTCGCGCGACAGGCCGGGCACGTCGAGCGTGAGGGTCCAGCTGGTGTCGTCCTGCTCGACGTTGAGCGAGCGTTGCGGGCCGCTCACGAGGGCGTCGTTGACGAAGCGTTCGAAGCTGCGGTCGAGGCTGCGCGGAACGAAGCGGGCGGTGCGGACGGCGGGTGCGAAGAACATGGTGAAACTCCTGATGTACACGGCGGGACAAGAAGGTGTGTCCCTTACACTGCGCGGCCTTTGACATGAGTGCCGCTTGCTCCCCATCTAGGCATGGGGCCAGGCGTTTCAAGAGAATGAATCCGAGCTTTATTTGGCGCCGCCAGGCCTTGAAATTCGCCGCGTCGGCGCTATGCGCGGCGGCCTTGCCGGCGGTGGCCAGGAGCGCGCCCGCAGGCCCGATCCGGCTGGCCTTGATCGAAAGCATGAGCGGGCCTTTCGCCAACACCGGCGAGGCCGTGTTCCGCAACATCCTCTGGGCGGTCGAGCGCGTCAACGCGCGCGGCGGTGTCAAGCTGCCGGGCGGTTCGCGCAGGCTGGAACTGGTGCGCTACGACAGCAAGGGCCAGAACGAAGAGGCCCTCTCGGCGCTGCGCGCGGCAATCGACGACGGCGCGCGCATCGTGCTGCAGGGCAATTCCTCGGCCACGGCCGCAGCGCTGCTGGACGCCATCGACAAGAACAACGAGCGCGACCCGCAACGGCGTGTGCTGTTCCTCAACTATTCGGCCGTCGATCCGGTGCTGACCAACGAACGCTGCAGCTTCTGGCACTTCCGCTTCGACGCCCATGCCGACATGCGGGTGACGGCGCTGATGGACGTGGTGAAGGACGAGGCCGCGCTGCAGCGCGTCTACCTGATCGGCCAGGACTACAGCTTCGGCCAGGCGGTGCTGCGCGAATCGCGGCGCCAGTTGGGCGTGCTGCGCCCGGACGTGCAGATCGTGGGCGACGAGCTGCATCCGATGGGCCGGGTCAAGGACTTCGCGCCCTATGCCAGCAAGATCCTCGCGAGCGGCGCGCAGGCGGTGGTCACGGGCAACTGGGGCAACGACCTCACGCTGCTGGTCAAGGCCGCCCGCGAGGCCGGCTTCAACGGCAGCTTCTACACCTTCTACGGCAACGCGCTGGGCGCGCCCGCGGCCATCGGCGATGCGGGCATCGGCCGGGTGATCGCGGTGGCCGACTGGCTGCCGAACGTGCAGACCGCGGCCTCGGAGGACTTCTACCGGGCCTTCCGCACGCGCTTCCCCAAGCCGTCGGAGGACTATGTGCACATGCGCATGCAGCTGGTGATCGAGGCGCTGGCGCAGGCCATGGAGCGTGCGGGCAGCGTCGACACGGTCGCCGTGGCGCGCGCCCTGGAGCGCGCCGACGTCACGCTGGCCGGCCAGCGCGGCCGGATGCGCGCGGCCGACCACCAGTTCCAGCAGCAGCTGGTGGTGGGCGTGATGGACCGCCAGGGCGCGCCGGGCGTGAAGTTCGACGTCGAGGGCTCGGGCTACGGCTTCCGCGTGGTGAAGACCGTCGCGGCGGAGCGCGCGGAAATGCCTACCATCTGCAGGATGCAACGGCCCTGAGGGCCAGGAGAAACAAGACATGCGCCAAGCCATTCACGACCTCGAAGCCTCCAAGATCCGCGAGGTCGCCAACGCCGGCCTGGGCCGCGACGACGTGCTCGCCTTCTGGTTCGGCGAGAGCGACGAGGTCACGCCCGAGCTGGTGCGGCAGGCCGCGATCGACTCGCTGCAGAAGGGCGAGACCTTCTACGCCCACAACCTGGGCCTGCCCGAACTGCGCGAGGCCATCGCGCGTTACACCAGCAGCCTGCATCCGGCGGTCGATGCCGGGCGCATCGCGGTCACCTCGGGCGGCGTCAGCGCCCTGATGCTGGCGGTGCAGGCGCTGGTCGATGCCGGCGACGAGGTGGTGGCGGTCACGCCCGTGTGGCCCAACCTGGTCGCGCAGCCCGCGATCATGGGCGCGACCGTGCGCACCGTGCCGCTCGAACCCGTGGGCGGCGAGTGGACGCTGAACCTCGACGCGCTGCGCGCCGCCATCACGCCGCGCACGAAGCTGCTGATCGTCAATGCGCCCAACAACCCGACCGGCTGGACGCTGACCCGCGACGAGCAGGCGGCCATCCTCGCGCATTGCCGCGACACCGGCACCTGGATCCTGGCCGACGAGGTCTACGAGCGCCTCTACTTCGAACCCACCGCCAAGGCCTGCGCGCCCAGCTTCCTGGACGTGGCGACGCCGGACGACCGGCTGGTCGTGGCCCACAGCTTCTCCAAGAGCTTCCTCATGACCGGCTGGCGCCTGGGATGGCTGGTGCTGCCCGCGTCGCTGATGGAGGGCATGGGCAAGCTGATCGAGTTCAACACCTCCTGCACCAGCGTCTTCACCCAGCGCGCCGGCATCGCGGCCATCGAGCACGGCCCCGACATCACGCCCCGCGTCGTGGCCCACCTCAAGGCCTGCCGCGACGTGCTCGTGCCCCTGCTGGCCGAGATCCCCGGCGTGCAGGTGGCGGCGGCCAAGGGCGGCATGTACGCCTTCTTCAAGCTCGACGGCTTCGACGACTCCCTGGCCGTCGCCAAGCGCCTGGTCACCGAAGCCGGCCTCGGCCTGGCCCCCGGCAACGCCTTCGCCCCCGAAGCCCAGGGCTGGCTGCGCTGGTGCTTCGCCTCCAAGGACCCCCAGCGCCTGGTCGAAGGCGTCGCCCGCCTCAAAACCTGGCTGCAAAACAACCGCCCCTGACCCCGCCCCCATAGCGAGGCCGAAGGCGAGCGTCCGTTCGCGGGATGCCGCGGAACCGGCTCCGCCGGGCCGCAGGCATCGCCCCCGTGAGGGGGAGGGCAAGCGACACGAAGTGCGCGCCGCCTCGGGGGCGGGCTATAATCCCCGGGCTTTGCATGCCGCAAGGCGCACGGTGCGTGCAGTTCCAGCGCACACCGCAAGTCAAACATCCCGGAACACAAGGAAAATCAAATGATCGCAGCCTCCATCAAGGCCGAAGTCGTCAAGGACAACGCCCGCGCCGCCAACGACACGGGCAGCCCCGAAGTGCAAGTCGCACTGCTGACCGCTCGCATCAACGAGCTGACCCCCCACTTCAAGACGCACGCCAAGGACCACCACGGCCGTCGCGGTCTGCTGCGCATGGTGAGCCGTCGCCGCAAGCTGCTGGACTACCTGAAGTCCAAGGATGCCGACCGCTACACCGCGCTGATCGCCAAGCTGGGTCTGCGCAAGTAATTCGGATCGCATGAAAAAAACGCCTGGGTTAGTCCGCTAGCTCAGGCGTTTTTTACTTCGCGATTCAATCGGAGTGCCAAAACAGAGCGAAGCTGTGTCATTCCAATGAAGTTCGAGGCCGAGCTTCACTGGAATGGCATCGTGTTCTGAGAAGCGCTCCAACCCCGCGGACCTGTCAATCCGACCGGTCACGCCCTTCACTCAGGAGCAAAACATGAGCCTCTTCAACAAAGTCACCAAGTCCTTCCAGTGGGGCGACAAGACCGTCGTCCTGGAAACCGGTGAGATCGCCCGCCAGGCCAGCGGCGCCGTCAAGGTCGACATCGACGGCACCGTCGTGCTCGCCACCGTCGTGGCGTCCAAGTCGGCCAAGCCCGGCCAGGACTTCTTCCCGCTGACCGTCGACTACATCGAGAAGACCTACGCCGCGGGCAAGATCCCCGGCAGCTTCTTCAAGCGCGAAGCCAAGCCCAGCGAACACGAAACCCTGACCAGCCGCCTGATCGACCGTCCGATCCGCCCGCTGTTCCCCGAAGGTTTCCTGAACGAAGTGCACGTGGTCATCCACACGCTGTCGCTCAACCCCGAAGTCGACGCCGACATCGCCGCCATGATCGGCGTGTCCGCCGCGCTGTCGATTTCCGGCATCCCCTTCAGCGGCCCGATCGGCGCCGCCCGCGTGGGCTACATCAACGGCCAGTACGTGCTGAACCCGGGCCAGACCGCGCGCAAGGATTCGCAGATGGACCTGGTCGTCGCCGGCACCGAAGCGGCCGTGCTGATGGTCGAGTCGGAAGCGCTGCAGCTGTCCGAAGAAGTCATGCTGGGTGGTGTGGTGTTCGGCCACGAACAGGCCAACGTCGCGATCAACGCCATCCACGACCTGGTGCGTGACGCCGGCAAGCCGGTGTGGGACTGGGTCGCGCCGGCCGAAGACGAAGCCTTCGTCGCCAAGGTCAACGGCCTGGCCGAAGAGAAGCTGCGCGCGGTCTACCAGATCCGCAGCAAGCAGGCCCGCACGCAAGCCCTGCGCGAAGCCAATGCCGGCGTGCTGGCGGCCCTGAAGGAAAGCGGCGAGCCCTTCGACGCGGGCAAGGTCAGCGACCTGCTGTTCGCGATCGAATCGAAGATCGTGCGCAGCCAGATCCTCGAAGGCGAGCCCCGCATCGACGGCCGCGACACGCGCACCGTGCGCCCGATCGAGATCCGCAACTCGGTGCTGCCCCGCACCCACGGTTCGGCCCTGTTCACGCGCGGCGAAACCCAGGCGCTGGTCATCACCACGCTGGGCACCGAACGCGACGCACAGCGCATCGACGCGCTGGCCGGCGAGTACGAAGACCGCTTCCTGTTCCACTACAACATGCCTCCCTTCGCCACCGGTGAAGTGGGCCGCATGGGCTCGACCAAGCGCCGCGAAATCGGCCACGGCCGCCTGGCCAAGCGCGCGCTGGTCGCGGTGCTGCCGAACAAGGAAGAATTCCCCTACACGATCCGTGTGGTGTCGGAAATCACCGAGTCGAACGGTTCGTCGTCGATGGCTTCGGTCTGCGGCGGCTGCCTGTCGATGATGGACGCCGGCGTGCCGATGAAGGCCCACGTGGCCGGCATCGCCATGGGCCTGATCAAGGAAGGCAACCGCTTCGCGGTGCTGACCGACATCCTGGGCGACGAAGATCACCTGGGTGACATGGACTTCAAGGTCGCGGGCACCACCAACGGCATCACCGCGCTGCAGATGGACATCAAGATCCAGGGCATCACCAAGGAAATCATGCAGGTCGCGCTGGCGCAGGCCAAGGAAGCGCGCATGCACATCCTGGGCAAGATGCAGGAAGCCATGGGCGAGGCCAAGGCCGAAGTCTCGAACTTCGCACCGCGCCTGTTCACCATGAAGATCAACCCGGAAAAGATCCGCGACGTGATCGGCAAGGGCGGCTCGGTGATCCGTGCGCTGACCGAGGAGACCGGCTGCCAGATCAACATCGACGAAGACGGCACCATCACCATCGCGTCGACCGATCCGGAAAAGGCCGAGGCGGCCAAGCAGCGCATCGCGCAGATCACGGCGGAAGTCGAAATCGGCAAGGTGTACGAAGGCCCGGTCACCAAGATCCTGGACTTCGGCGCGCTGATCAACCTGCTGCCCGGCAAGGACGGCCTGCTGCACATCAGCCAGATCGCGCACGAACGCGTCGAGAAGGTGACCGACTACCTGAGCGAAGGCCAGATCGTCAAGGTCAAGGTGCTCGAGACCGACGAGAAGGGCCGCGTCAAGCTGTCCATGAAGGCCCTGACCGAGCGTCCGGCCGGCATGGAGTTCCAGGAACGTGCGCCGCGCGAAGACCGCGGCGGTGACCGTGGCGACCGTGGCGACCGTGGTGGCGAGCGCCGCGAACGTGGCGAGCGTCCCCCGCGTGGCGACCGCGCGCCGCGTTTCGAAGGCAACGGCGATCGCAACGGCGAGCCGCAGCAACAGCAGCCCGAGCAGTCGTCGCAAGACGCCCCGCGCGGCGACCATCAAGGTTGATGCGGATGCGGACGCAGCGGCCCCTGCCGCTTGCGTCCTTTTTTCCACCGTGGCGCCCGACTCCCCTGGAGGCGGGCGTTGCCGTCAGGAAGACCCATGAAAGCCATTGAAATCACATCCTTCGGCGCGCCGGACGTCCTGCGCGTCGTCGAGCGTCCCGATCCCGTCGCGGGCGAGGGCGAGCTGCTGATTCGGGTGGCCGCGAGCGGCGTGAACCGTCCCGACGTGCTGCAGCGCACCGGCAACTACCCGGTGCCGCCGGGCGCCTCCGACCTGCCGGGCCTCGAGGTCGCGGGCACGATCGTCGCGGGCGATGCCAAGGCGCTGGCCGAGGCCGGCCTGGCCGTGGGCGACCGCGTCTGTGCGCTGGTGGCCGGTGGCGGCTACGCCGCACTGTGCGTGGCCCCGGTCGCGCAATGCCTGCCGGTGCCCCAGGGCTGGAGCGATACCGAGGCGGCGTCGCTGCCCGAGACCTTCTTCACCGTCTGGAGCAATGTGTTCGAGCGCGGCCGCCTGCAGAAGGGCGAGACGCTGCTGGTCCAGGGTGGCACCAGCGGCATCGGCGTGACCGCGATCCAGCTCGCCAAGGCGCTGGGCGCGACCGTGATCGCCACCGCCGGCAGCGACGAGAAGTGCGCGGCCTGCCTGCAACTGGGCGCGGACCATGCCATCAACTACAAGACCGCCGACTTCGCGGCCGAGGTGAAGACGCTCACCGGCGGCAAGGGCGTCGACGTGATCCTCGACATGGTCGCCGGTGCCTACGTGGCGCGCGAGATCGACTGCCTGGCCGAGGACGGCCGGCTGGTCATCATCGCGGTGCAGGGCGGCATCAAGGCCGAGATCAATGCGGGCCTGGTGCTGCGGCGCCGGCTCACGGTCACGGGCTCGACGCTGCGGCCGCGGCCGGTCGCCTTCAAGGCGGCGATCGCGCAGGCATTGCACGCCAAGGTCTGGCCGCTGCTGGCCAGCGGTGCGGTCAAGCCGGTCATTCACAGCACCTTCGCGGCCGTGGGCGAGCCCAGCGGCGCGGCGCAGGCGCATGTCCTGATGGAATCGAACCAGCACATCGGCAAGATCGTGCTGACCTGGTGAACGGAACGAACAAGACGATGACGAACAGGAAGCTGATCGCCGGCAACTGGAAGATGAACGGCAGCCTGGCTGCCAACGAGGCGCTGCTCGACGCGCTGCTGCAGGGCGTGGGCGCGCCGAATTGCGACGTGGCGGTCTGCGTGCCGGCGCCGTACCTGGCGCAGGTGCAGGCCAAGGTCGCGGGCTCGCCGATCGCGCTGGGCGCGCAGGACGTGTCCGCGCAGCCGCAGGGCGCCTTCACGGGCGAGCAGTCGGCCGCGATGCTCAACGAATTCGGCGTGCGCTATGCGATCGTCGGCCATTCCGAGCGCCGCCAGTACCACGGCGAGAGCGACGAGGTGGTGGCGGCCAAGACCGCCGCCGCACTGGCACGCGGCATCACGCCGATCGTCTGCGTCGGCGAGACGCTGGCCGAGCGCGAAGCAGGGCGCACGGAAGAGGTGGTCAAGCGCCAACTGGCCGCGGTGATCCACGTCAACGGCCACTGCATCAGCGAGATCGTCGTGGCCTACGAGCCCGTGTGGGCCATCGGCACCGGCAAGACGGCTTCGCCCGAGCAGGCGCAGGGCGTGCATGCGGTGCTGCGCGCGCAACTGCACCATGCGGCCAGCGAGCATGCCGCGGGCATCCGCATCCTCTACGGCGGCAGCATGAACGCGGCCAACGCCGCCGAACTGCTGTCGCAGCCCGACATCGACGGCGGCCTGATCGGCGGCGCATCGCTCAAGGCCCCCGACTTTCTGCAAATCATTGCCGCCGCGCGCTGAGCGCACGGCGTTCCCTTAGGAGTAAACAAGATATGAACCTGGTCCTCAACATTCTCGTCGGCGTGCAGATGCTGACCGCGCTCGCGATGATCGGCCTGATCCTCGTGCAACACGGCAAGGGCGCCGACATGGGCGCGGCCTTCGGCAGCGGCAGTGCCGGCAGCCTGTTCGGCGCCAGCGGCAGTGCCAACTTCCTGTCGCGCACCACGGCCGTGCTGGCAGCCGTCTTTTTCGTGACGACGCTGCTGCTGGCCTACTTCAGCCATGCACGCCCGTCGGCCGGCGGCAACAGCCTGCTGGAGCGCGCCGCGGTCGGTGCGCCGGCGCCTGCCGCCTCGGGTTCGGCCTCGCAGATTCCGTCGGCATTGCCCGCGCCCGCGGCGCCCGCATCGGCCCCTGCGGCCCCTGCATCGGGCGCGGCTCAGATTCCCGGCAAATAATCTTTGTGACAATGCAGCCTCAAGTGAAAAAGGCTGCATTTCAGGGTAAACTCTAAATCTGCACCGGAAAGCCAAAACCCTCTGGGTTCCTCATGCCATCCGGGCAGCAGAAAACCGCGGTCGTGGTGAAATTGGTAGACACGCTATCTTGAGGGGGTAGTGGCGAAAGCTGTGCGAGTTCGAGTCTCGCCGACCGCACCAAATCTCATCGGCAGGAGTCAGCGCAAAGTTGGCTCTTGTCGATGTCAAGCGGTGATAGAACCCTGATGAACCTCGATTCCTACCTCCCCGTCCTGTTGTTTATTCTGGTCGGTATCGGGGTAGGCATCGCCCCCCAGGTTCTCGGCTACATCCTTGGCCCGAACCGGCCCGACGCGGCCAAAAACTCCCCTTACGAGTGCGGTTTCGAAGCCTTCGAAAACGCCCGCATGCAATTCGATGTCCGCTACTACCTGGTGGCCATCCTCTTCATCCTGTTCGACCTGGAAATCGCTTTCCTCTTCCCCTGGGCCGTGGCGCTCAAAGAAGTGGGTGCAGCGGGCTTCTGGGCGGTCGTGATCTTCCTGGCGATCCTCGTCGTGGGCTTTGCCTACGAATGGAAAAAGGGTGCGCTTGACTGGGAATAGCCGTACAACGGCAACAAGGTACAGCCATGGCCATTGAAGGCGTTTTCAAAGAAGGCTTCGTCACCACCTCCTACGATTCGGTGGTGAACTGGGCCAAGACAGGCTCGTTGTGGCCCATGACCTTCGGTCTGGCCTGCTGCGCAGTCGAAATGATGCACGCGGCCGCCGCGCGCTACGACATCGGCCGCTTCGGCGCCGAGGTGTTCCGCGCCAGTCCGCGCCAGTCCGATCTGATGATCGTGGCCGGCACGCTGTGCAACAAGATGGCGCCCGCTTTGCGCAAGGTCTACGACCAGATGGCCGAGCCGCGTTGGGTGCTGTCGATGGGCTCGTGCGCCAACGGCGGCGGCTACTACCACTACAGTTATTCCGTGGTGCGCGGCTGCGACCGCATCGTGCCGGTCGACGTCTACGTGCCCGGCTGCCCGCCGACGGCCGAAGCGCTGATCTACGGAATCATCCAGCTGCAGCAGAAGGTGCGCCGCACCAACACCATCGCCCGTGCCTGACGGGAACCCCATGACAGCTTTCGCGATCGATCCTGATGTCCTGAAGGACACCATTTCCCTGGCCCTGGGCGACAAGGTGAAACGTATCACCGTGGCGCTCGGCGAGGTCACGCTGGTGGTGAAGGCGGCCGACTACCTGGCCGCCATGCAGACCCTGCGCGACGCGCCCGGCTGCAAGTTCGAGCAGCTGGTCGACATCTGCGGACTCGACTACTCGACCTACCGCGACACCGAGTGGGACGGCCTGCGCTACTGCGCGGTCTCGCACCTGCTGTCGGTGAGCCTGAACCAGCGCGTGCGCGTCAAGACCTTCTGCGAGGACGACGACTTCCCCGTGCTGCCCTCGGTGATGCACCTCTGGAACTCGGCCAACTGGTTCGAGCGCGAAGCCTTCGACCTGTACGGCATCGTGTTCGAAGGCCACGAGGACCTGCGCCGCATCCTGACCGACTACGGCTTCATCGGCCATCCCTTCCGCAAGGACTTCCCCCTGTCTGGTCACGTCGAGATGCGCTACGACGAAGAACTCAAGCGCGTGGTCTACCAGCCGGTGAGCATCGAGCCGCGCGAGGTCACGCCGCGCGTGATCCGCGAAGAGAACTACGGCGGCGGACTGCACTGACGCACTGACATGGCTGAAATCAAGAACTACACGCTCAACTTCGGGCCCCAGCATCCCGCCGCCCACGGCGTTCTGCGTCTCGTGCTCGAGCTCGACGGCGAAGTCGTCCAGCGCGCCGACCCGCACATCGGCCTGCTGCACCGCGCGACCGAGAAGCTGGCCGAAGGCAAGACCTACATCCAGTCGCTGCCCTACATGGACCGCCTCGACTACGTGTCGATGATGTCCAACGAACATGCCTACTGCCTCGCGATCGAGAAGCTGATGGGCATCGAGGTGCCGATCCGCGCGCAGTACATCCGCGTGATGTTCGCCGAGATCACGCGCCTGCTGAACCACCTGATGTGGCTCGGCTCGCACGGCAACGACTGCGGCAGCTCGACCATCCTGATCTACGCCTTCCGCGAGCGCGAAGACCTGTTCGACATCTACGAAGCGGTCTCGGGCGCGCGCATGCACGCCGCCTACTTCCGCCCGGGCGGCGTCTACCGCGACCTGCCGGACACGATGCCGCAGTACAAGGTCAGCAAGATCAAGAACGCCAAGGCCCTCGAGCGCATGAACGAGAACCGCCAGGGTTCGATGCTCGACTTCATCGATGACTTCACGAAGCGTTTCGTGAAGCACATGGAGGAGTACCACACGCTCCTGACCGACAACCGCATCTGGAAGCAGCGCACCGTGGGCATCGGCGTCATGACGCCCGAGCGCGCGCTGAGCCTGGGCCTCACGGGCCCGATGCTGCGTGGCTCCGGCATCGCCTGGGACCTGCGCAAGAAGCAGCCCTACGACGTCTACGACCGCATGGATTTCGACATCCCCGTGGGCAAGACCGGCGACTGCTACGACCGCTACCTGGTGCGCATGGAAGAGATGGTGCAGTCCAATCGCATCATCAAGCAGTGCGTCGACTGGCTGCGCGTGAACCCCGGCCCCGTCATCACCGACAACCACAAGGTGGCAGCACCTGCGCGCGAGTCGATGAAGGGCAACATGGAAGAGCTGATCCATCACTTCAAGCTCTTCACCGAAGGCTTCCACGTGCCCGAAGGCGAAGCCTATGCGGCCGTCGAGCACCCCAAGGGCGAGTTCGGCATCTACCTGGTGAGCGACGGCGCCAACAAGCCGTACCGCCTCAAAATCCGCGCACCCGGCTTTGCGCACCTGGCTGCGCTCGACGAAATGACGCGCGGCCACATGATCGCGGACACCGTGGCCGTGATCGGCACCCTGGACATCGTGTTCGGAGAAATCGATCGATGAGCAATCCCAACACCAGCACCCCGGCGGCCGCGAAGCCGCTGTCCGCCCACGCCCTGGAGCGCTTCGCGCGCGAAGTCGCCAAGTACCCGGCCGAGCAGGCGCAGTCCGCCGTGATGGCCTGCCTGGCCATCGTGCAGCAGGAGCAGGGCTTCGTGAGCCTCGAGAGCGAGAAGGTCGTGGCCGACTTCCTCGGCATGCCGCAGATCGCCGTGCACGAAGTCACGACCTTCTACAACATGTACAACCAGCAGCCCACGGGCCGCTTCAAGCTCAACGTCTGCACCAACCTGCCGTGCCAGCTGCGTGACGGCGCGACCGCGCTCGCGCACCTCGAGAAGAAGCTGGGCATCCCGATGGGCGGCACCACCGCCGACGGCCTGTTCACGCTGCAGCAGAGCGAATGCCTGGGCGCCTGCGCCGATTCGCCCGTGATGCTGGTCAACGACCGCACCATGTGCAGCTTCATGAGCAACGACAAGCTCGACCAGCTCATCGACGGCCTGCGTGCCTCGTCGAAGGGAGACGCCGCATGACGCCCGAACAAGTCCTGTCGCAGTTCCAGGCGACCGGTGTCCAGACCTGCTTCCACGATCGCCACATCGGTGCGCAGATCTACGCAGGCCTCGACGGCACCAACTGGCGCCTGGCCGACTACGAAGCGCGCGGCGGCTACCAGGCGCTGCGCAAGATCCTGACCGAGGGCCTGACGCCCGACCAGGTGATCGCCGAAGTCAAGGCCTCGGGCCTGCGCGGCCGCGGCGGCGCGGGTTTCCCGACCGGCCTCAAGTGGAGCTTCATGCCCCGCCAGTTCCCGGGCCAGAAGTACCTGGTCTGCAACTCGGACGAAGGCGAACCGGGCACCTGCAAGGACCGCGACATCCTGCAGTTCAACCCGCACATCGTGATCGAAGGCATGGCCATCGCGGCGTACGCGATGGGCATCAGCGTCGGCTACAACTACATCCACGGCGAGATCTTCCAGAGCTACGACCGTTTCGAGGAAGCGCTGGAGGAAGCGCGCGCCGCCGGCTACCTCGGCGACAAGATCATGGGCAGCACGTACAACTTCCAGTTGCACGCGGCCCACGGCTTCGGCGCCTACATCTGCGGCGAGGAAACCGCGCTGCTCGAATCGCTGGAAGGCAAGAAGGGCCAGCCGCGCTTCAAGCCGCCGTTCCCGGCCAGCTTCGGCCTCTACGGCAAGCCGACCACCATCAACAACACCGAGACCTTCGCGGCGGTGCCCTGGATCATCCGCAACGGCGGTCCGGCGTATCTCGAGTGCGGCAAGCCGAACAACGGCGGCACCAAGATCTACTCGGTCAGCGGCGACGTCGAGCTGCCGGGCAACTACGAAGTGCCCATGGGCACGCCGTTCTCCAAGCTGCTCGAACTCGCCGGCGGCGTGCGCAAGGGCCGCACGCTCAAGGCCGTGATCCCCGGCGGCTCGTCGTCGCCGGTGCTGCCGGCCGACATCATGATGGCCTGCACCATGGACTACGACTCCATCGCCAAGGCCGGCTCGATGCTGGGCTCGGGCGCGGTGATCGTCATGGACGACAGCCGCTCGATGGTCGAGTCGCTCAAGCGCCTCTCGTACTTCTACATGCACGAATCCTGCGGCCAGTGCACGCCCTGCCGCGAAGGCACGGGCTGGCTCTGGCGCGTGGTCGACCGCATCCACAACGGTCAGGGCAAGGCCAACGACATGGACCTGCTCAACTCGGTCGCGGACAACATCCAGGGCCGCACCATCTGCGCACTCGGCGACGCCGCGGCCATGCCGGTGCGCGCCATGATCAAGCACTTCCGCCACGAGTTCGAGGCGCTGATCCCTGGCTACGTCCCCAAGACGCCGGCCCAAGCCTGAGCACGAAAACGCGACACATATGGTTGAAATCGAACTCGACGGCAAGAAGGTCGACATCATCGAAGGCAGCATGATCATGCATGCGGCCGAAAAGGCGGGGACCTACATCCCGCACTTCTGCTATCACAAGAAACTCAGCATCGCGGCCAACTGCCGCATGTGCCTGGTCGACGTGGAGAAGGCGCCCAAGCCGATGCCGGCCTGCGCCACGCCCGTGACCCAGGGCATGATCGTCCGCACCAAGAGCGAGAAGGCCATCAAGGCCCAGCAATCGGTGATGGAGTTCCTGCTCATCAACCACCCGCTCGACTGCCCGATCTGCGACCAGGGCGGCGAATGCCAGCTGCAGGACCTGGCCGTGGGCTACGGCGGCTCGACCTCGCGCTACGAGGAAGAGAAGCGCGTGGTCTTCCACAAGGACGTGGGCCCGCTCATCAGCATGGAAGAGATGAGCCGCTGCATCCATTGCACCCGCTGCGTGCGCTTCGGCCAGGAAGTGGCCGGCGTGATGGAGCTGGGCATGATCCACCGCGGCGAGCACTCCGAGATCACGACCGTGATGGGCGAGACCGTCGACTCCGAGCTGTCGGGCAACATGATCGACATCTGCCCGGTCGGCGCGCTCACCAGCAAGCCCTTCCGCTACAGCGCCCGCACCTGGGAACTGTCGCGCCGCAAGTCGGTGAGCCCGCACGACTCGACCGGTGCCAACCTGATCGTCCAGGTCAAGAACAACCAGGTGATGCGCGTCGTCCCGCTCGAGAACGAAGACGTCAACGAGTGCTGGATCGCCGACCGCGACCGCTTCTCCTACGAATCGCTCAACAGCGACGAGCGCCTCACGCAGCCCATGCTCAAGCAGGGCGGCCAATGGCAGACCGTCGACTGGCAGACCGCGCTCGAATACGTGGCCAACGGCCTGCGCCAGATCAAGACCGACCACGGCGCCGCCGCGATCGGCGCGCTGGTGAGCCCGCACAGCACGGTGGAAGAACTGGCCCTGGCCGGCGCGCTGGTGCGCGGCCTGGGCAGCGAGAACATCGACCACCGCCTGCGCCACGCCGACTTCACGGCCAGCGCCGGCGTCCGCTGGCTCGGCACCTCGATCGCCTCGCTGTCGAACCTGCAGCGCGTGCTGGTCGTGGGCTCGAACCTGCGCAAGGACCATCCGCTGTTCGCGCAGCGCATCCGCCAGGCCGTGCGCAAGGGCGCCGCCGTGAGCGTGATCGCCTCGGCGGACGAACTCGCATCGCGTGACGCCTGGGCCCTGTCGCTGGCCGGCGTGACGACCGTGGCCGCCGACGGCTGGCTGCAGGCCCTGGCCGACGTGGCCAGCGCCATCGGTGCCGAGAAGGGCGTGGCCGCGCCCGCCGCAGGCCACGCCACCGAGGAAGCCAAGGCCTTCGCCCAGTCGCTGATCGGCGGCGAACGCAAGGCCATCCTGCTGGGCAATGCCGCCGCGCACCATGCGGACGCCTCGCGCCTGCTGGCGCTCGCGCAGTGGATCGGCGCGCAGACCGGCGCCAGCGTCGGCTATCTCACCGAAGCCGCCAACACCGTGGGCGCGCAGTGGGTCAACGCGCTGCCAGGGCAGGGCGGTCTCCATGCCGGCCAGATGCTGGCGGGCGGCCTCAAGGCCGTGCTGCTGCTCAACAACGAACCCGAATTCGATTCGGCCGCCGGTGCACGCACGGCCGCCGGTCTGGAGCATGCGCAGATGGTCGTGACGCTGAGCCCCTTCAAGGCCAACCTCGCGATCAGCGACGTGCTGCTGCCGATCGCGCCCTTCACCGAAACGCCGGGCACCTTCGTCAATGCCGAAGGCCGGATCCAGAGCTTCCACGCGGTGGTCAAGCCGCGCGGCGAGGCGCGTCCGGGCTGGAAGGTCCTGCGCGTGCTGGCCAACCTGCTGGGCGTGCCGGGCTTCGATTTCGAGACCGCACAAGAAGTGCTGGCCAGCGTGCGCGGCGCCGATGCCGTGACGCACGTGGCGGCCGAACGCCTGAACAACGAAGCGCCCGCGAACCTCGACCTGGCCGCACCGGCCACGGCCGCGGCCGCGCCGGTGACCGCCTCGATCTACCAACTGGACGGCCTCGTGCGCCGTGCCACGTCGCTGCAGTTGACGGCCGACGCACGCGGGCGCCATGCGGCGACCGGTGTCCGTCCCGGCCCGCATCCCGCGGTGGAAGAGGTGGCGGCATGATCGATTCGATCTTCAACTTCGGCCAGGGCCTGATCGCGGCCCACTGGTGGACGGCGGGCGGCTGGCCCGTGGTCTGGGCGCTGATCAAGATCATCTGCGTGCTCGCGCCGCTGATGGGCGCGGTCGCCTACCTCACGCTCTGGGAGCGCAAGCTGCTGGGCTTCATCCAGGTGCGTCACGGCCCCAACCGGGTCGGCCCGCTGGGCCTGCTGCAGCCGATCGCCGACGCGGTCAAGCTGCTGACCAAGGAAATCATCAGCCCGACGGCCGCCAGCCAGGGCCTGTTCCGCCTCGGCCCGATCATGGCGATCATGCCGGCGCTGGCCGCCTGGGTCGCGATCCCCTTCGGTCCCGAAGCGATCCTCGCGAACGTCAACGCGGGCCTGCTGCTGATCATGGCCATCACCTCGATCGAGGTCTACGGCGTGATCATCGCGGGCTGGGCCTCGAACTCGAAGTACGCCTTCCTGGGCGCGCTGCGCGCCTCGGCCCAGATGGTGAGCTACGAAATCGCGATGGGCTTCTGCCTGGTCGTGGTGATCATGGTCACGGGCAGCCTGCACCTGGGCGACGTGGTCGCGGCGCAGGGCAAGGGCATGGGCGCCGACATGGGCCTGGGCTTCCTGTCCTGGAACTGGCTGCCGCTGCTGCCGATCTTCGTGGTCTACGTGATCTCCGGCGTGGCCGAGACCAACCGCCACCCCTTCGACGTGGTCGAAGGCGAAGCCGAAATCGTGGCTGGCCACATGGTCGAGTACTCGGGCATGGGCTTCGCGATCTTCTTCCTGGCCGAGTACGCCAGCATGTGGCTGGTGTCGATCCTGGCCGCGCTGATGTTCCTCGGCGGCTGGCTGTCGCCGGTCGGCTTCCTCGACTTCATTCCGGGCTGGATCTGGCTGGGGATCAAGACCTTCTTCGTGGTCTCGCTCTTCATCTGGATTCGCGGCACCTTCCCGCGCTTCCGCTACGACCAGATCATGCGTCTGGGCTGGAAGATCTTCATTCCGGTCACCCTGGTGTGGCTGCTGGTGGTCGGGGGCTGGATGCAGACGCCCTGGAACATCTGGAAATAAGCGGAGAAACACACGATGTCTTCAGCTGTTGCTGCTTCCTCCTTTTCGGTCAAGGACTTCCTCAAGAGCTTCATGCTCACGGAACTGTTCAAGGGCATGGTCCTGACGGGTCGCTACGCGTTCCGCCGCAAGATCACGGTCCAGTTCCCCGAAGAAAAGACCCCGCTGTCGCCGCGCTTCCGCGGCCTGCACGCGCTGCGCCGCTACGAAAACGGCGAAGAGCGCTGCATCGCCTGCAAGCTCTGCGAGGCCGTGTGCCCCGCGGTCGCGATCACCATCGAGTCCGAAGTGCGTGACGACGGCTCGCGCCGCACCTCGCGCTACGACATCGACCTGACCAAGTGCATCTTCTGCGGCTTCTGCGAAGAGAGCTGCCCGGTCGACTCGATCGTCGAGACGCACATCCTCGAGTACCACGGCGAAAAGCGCGGTGACCTGTACTTCACCAAGGAAATGCTGCTCGCCGTGGGTGACCGCTACGAACCCGAGATCGCGGCCAACAAGGCCGCCGACGCGAAATACCGTTAACGGCAGACGCCCCAAAGAAAAAATCCATGGACGTCAAGACTGGCTTCTTCTATCTGTTCTCGCTGGTGCTGCTGTTCGCGGCCTTCCGAGTCATCACCGCGCGCAACCCCGTGCATGCGGTGCTCTACCTGATGCTCGCGTTCTCGCAGGCATCGGCCGTGTGGCTGCTGCTGCAGGCCGAGTTCCTGGCCATCGTGCTGGTGCTGGTCTACCTGGGCGCCGTGATGGTGCTGTTCCTGTTCGTCGTGATGATGCTCGACCTCAACATGGACAGCCTGCGGCAGGGCTTCTGGCGGCACTTCCCGCTGGCGGCGCTGATCGGCGTGGTGATCGCGCTCGAGATGGCCTATGTCCTGATGGGCGGCTTCCGCGGTCAACCGGCCGCGACGCAGGCGGCCATGACGGCCGGCGGCTCCAACACCAAGGCGCTCGGTATCCTGATGTACACCGAGTACCTCTACCCGGTGCAGATCGCGGCCGTGATCCTGGTCGTGGCCATGATCGCCGCCATCGCGCTCACGCTGCGCCAGCGCAAGGACACCAAGTTCATCGACGTGGGCGACCAGATCCGCGTGAAGTCGCGCGACCGCCTGCAGCTGGTCAAGCTCGACGCGACGCAACCCGCGCCGCCGCCCGCGCCAGCGCCCGAACCGGCCCCGACGGCCGCTGCCGCTCCGGAGAAGAAGGCATGACTCTGACCCTCCCTCATTTCCTGTCGCTCGGTGCGATGCTGTTCGCGATGTCGGTCGTCGGCATCTTCCTGAACCGCAAGAACCTGATCGTGCTGCTGATGTGCATCGAACTGATGCTGCTGGCGGTCAACATGAACTTCGTGGCCTTCTCGCACTACCTGGGCGACATGCACGGCCAGATCTTCGTGTTCTTCATCCTGACGGTGGCCGCGGCCGAGTCGGCCATCGGGCTGGCGCTGCTGGTGCTGCTGTTCCGCAACAAGTCGAGCATCAATGTCGACGAACTCAACACGCTCAAGGGATAAGAAGACTCGACCATGAGCGCAACCCTCTCCGCATCCACATTGCTGGCCGTTCCGATGGCGCCGCTGGTCGGCGCCGTGCTGGCGGGCCTGTTCGGCACGAAATTCGGTGGCAACCACATCGGCCGCAAGATCACCCACTCGCTGACCATCCTCGGCGTGCTGGTGGCCTTCATCATTTCCGCGATGACGCTCAAGAGCGTGGTCGTCGACGGCGCACGCTTCAACGCCACGCTGTACGAATGGATGGTCGTCGGCGGCCTGAAGATGGAAGTCGGCTTCCTGGTCGACGGCCTGACCGCCATGATGATGTGCGTCGTGACCTTCGTGTCGCTGATGGTGCACATCTACACCATCGGCTACATGGAAGAAGACGAAGGCTACAACCGCTTCTTCTCGTACATCTCGCTGTTCACCTTCTCCATGCTGATGCTCGTGATGAGCAACAACATGCTGCAGCTGTTCTTCGGCTGGGAAGCCGTGGGCCTGGTGTCGTACCTGCTGATCGGCTTCTGGTACAACAAGCCGACCGCGATCTTCGCCAACATGAAGGCCTTCCTGGTCAACCGCGTGGGCGACTTCGGCTTCATCCTGGGCATCGGCCTGATCGCGGCCTATGCCAACACGCTGAACTACGGCGAGGCCTTCGCCAAGGCCGACGAACTCGCCAAGCTGAGCTTCCCGGGCACCGAGTGGATGCTCGTGACCGTGATCTGCATCTGCCTGTTCATCGGTGCGATGGGCAAGAGCGCGCAGTTCCCGCTGCACGTCTGGCTGCCGGACTCGATGGAAGGCCCGACCCCCATCTCCGCGCTGATCCACGCCGCGACCATGGTCACGGCCGGCATCTTCATGGTGGCGCGCATGTCGCCGCTGTTCGAGCTGAGCGACACGGCCCTGAGCTTCATCCTCGTGATCGGCTCGATCACCGCGCTGTTCATGGGCTTCCTGGGCATCATCCAGAACGACATCAAGCGCGTGGTCGCTTACTCGACGCTCTCGCAGCTGGGCTACATGACGGTCGCGCTGGGCGCCTCGGCCTACTCGGTGGCGGTGTTCCACCTGATGACCCACGCCTTCTTCAAGGCGCTGCTGTTCCTCGGCGCGGGCTCGGTGATCATCGGCATGCACCACAACCAGGACATCCGCTGGATGGGCGGCGTGCGCAAGTACATGCCCATCACCTGGATCACCTCGCTGCTGGGCTCGCTGGCGCTGATCGGCACGCCGCTGTTCTCGGGCTTCTACTCGAAGGACAGCATCATCGAGGCCGTGCACGAAAGCCACCTGTGGGGCGCCGGCTTTGCGAACTTCGCCGTGCTGGCGGGTGTGTTCGTGACCGCCTTCTACTCGTTCCGCATGTACTTCCTGGTCTTCCACGGCAAGGAACGCTACGACCAGAACCCGGACGCGCACCACGACGACCACCACGGCCACGACGACCATGGCCACGGCCATGACACCAAGCCGCACGAGTCGCCCTGGGTGGTCTGGCTGCCGCTGGTGCTGCTGGCGATCCCCTCGGTGGTGATCGGCTACTTCACGATCCAGCCGATGCTCTACGGCGACTTCTTCAAGGACGCGATCTTCTTCAATCTCGACAAGCACCATGCGATGCGCGAGATGGCCGAAGCCTTCCACGGCCCCTGGGCGATGGCGGTGCACGGCCTGACGACGATGCCTTTCTGGCTGGCGCTGGCGGGCGTGGTGCTCTCCTACTACATGTACATGGTCAATCCGGCGCTGCCGGCCGCGATCAAGCGCGCCTTCGGCCCGGTCTACCGCCTGCTGGAAAACAAGTACTACCTCGACTGGATCAACGAGAACATCGTGGCGCGCGGCGCCCGGGCCCTCGGCACCGCCTTCTGGAAGGGCGGCGACCAGGCCGTCATCGACGGCGCGATCGTCAACGGGTCCTGGAAAGCCATCGGCCGCCTGTCGGGCGTGGTGCGCTGGTTCCAGTCCGGCTACATCTATCACTACGCGTTCGCCATGCTGCTGGGCATCTTCGTGCTCATGACGTACTTCGTATGGTTCAACAAGTAAGCGCTCTCGCTGGAGAAAAAGAAAAATGGGTTTGTTGAGCCTTGCCATCTGGGTGCCGATCGCGTTCGGCGTCCTGCTGTTGGCCTTCGGTCGGGACGATCGCGCGAACCTCGTGCGTTGGACCGCTTTGATCGGTGCCCTCGTGAGCTTCGCGGTCACGGTGCCGCTCTACACGCGCTTCGAACTCGGCACCGCGTCCATGCAGTTCGTCGAGAAGTTCAGCTGGATCCAGCGCTTCAACGTCAACTACCACCTCGGGGTCGACGGCCTGTCGCTCTGGATGGTGCTGCTGACCTCCTTCATCACGGTGATCGTGGTGATCTCGGCCTGGCAGGTGATCACCGAGCGCGTGAACCAGTACATGGGCGCCTTCCTGATCCTCTCGGGTTTCATGATCGGCGTGTTCGCCGCGCTCGACGGCATCCTGTTCTACGTGTTCTTCGAAGCCACGCTGATCCCGATGTACCTGATCATCGGCATCTGGGGCGGCCCGAACAAGATCTACGCGGCCTTCAAGTTCTTCCTGTACACGCTGCTCGGCTCGCTCCTGATGCTGGTCGCGCTGATCTACCTGTACAACAAGTCGGGCGGCAGCTTCGACATCCTGAGCTGGCATCGGCTGCCGCTGGCGGGTGGGGCGCAGAGCTTCCTGTTCTTCGCCTTCTTCGCCGCCTTCGCGGTGAAGGTGCCGATGTGGCCGGTCCACACCTGGCTGCCCGACGTGCACGTCGAGGCGCCCACCGGCGGCTCGGCCGTGCTGGCCGCGATCATGCTGAAGCTGGGCGCCTACGGCTTCCTGCGCTTCTCGATGCCCATCGCGCCCGACGCCTCGCGTGAATGGGCCTGGCTGATGATCGCGCTGTCGCTGATCGCCGTGATCTACGTCGGCCTGGTGGCGCTGGTGCAGCGCGACATGAAGAAGCTGGTGGCCTATTCGTCGGTCGCCCACATGGGCTTCGTGACCCTGGGCTTCTTCATCTTCAACGACCTCGGCGTCTCGGGCGGCATCGTCCAGATGGTTGCGCACGGCTTCGTGTCGGCCGCGATGTTCCTGGGCATCGGCGTGCTCTACGACCGCGTGCATTCGCGTGAGATCGCCGCCTACGGCGGCGTGGTCAACACCATGCCCAAGTTCGCCGCCTTCGCGCTGCTGTTCGCCATGGCCAACTGCGGCCTGCCGGGCACCGCCGGTTTCGTGGGCGAGTGGATGGTGATCCTGGGTGCCGTCAAGGCCAACTTCTGGATCGGCCTCGGTGCCGCCACCGCGCTGATCTTCGGCGCCGCCTACACCCTGTGGATGTACAAGCGCGTCTACCTCGGCCCGGTCGGCAACGACCACGTCAAGGAGCTCAAGGACCTCAACGCCCGTGAGTTCCTGATGATGTCGCTGCTGGCGATCGCCGTGCTGTGGATGGGCCTCTATCCCAAGCCTTTCACCGACGTGATGGACGCCTCCGTGGGCAACCTGCTGCAGCACGTCGCCAAGTCGAAGCTGCCCTGAGTCCACGCTGAACAAGAGAACGAGATGATTGACAAACTCAGCTGGATGGCGATTTACCCCGAAGTGGTGCTGCTGGTCATGGCCTGCATCATTGCGCTGGTGGATCTGTCGACCACCGGCGCCCGCCGCACCCGTACCTACATCCTCACGCTGCTGACGCTGGCCGTGGTGGCCTTCCTCACCGGCATGGCCGCCGTCCATGGCCAGACTGTCTACGGCTTCGGCGGCATGGTGGTCAGCGACCCGATGGGCAACTGGCTCAAGTGCTTCGCCAGCCTCGCGCTGATGGTGACCCTGGTCTATGGCCGTCCCTATGCGGCCGACCGCGGCATGCTGCGCGGCGGCGAGATGTTCACCCTGAGCATGTTCTCGCTGCTGGGCATGTTCGTGATGATCTCGGGCAGCAACTTCCTGCTGATCTACCTGGGCCTGGAACTGCTCACGCTGTCGAGCTACGCGCTGGTCGCGCTGCGGCGCGAGAACGCGGTCGCGAGCGAAGCGGCCATGAAGTACTTCGTGCTCGGCGCGATGGCCAGCGGCTTCCTGCTCTACGGCATGTCGATGATGTACGGCGCCACCGGTTCGCTGGACATCAACGAGGTGTTCAAGGCCGTCGCGAGCCGCAAGGTGGACCACCAGGTGCTGGTGTTCGGCCTGGTGTTCATCGTGGCCGGCCTGGCGTTCAAGGTCGGCGCCGCGCCCTTCCACATGTGGGTGCCCGACGTCTACCAGGGCGCGCCGACCGCGATCACACTGGTGATCGGCGCCGCGCCCGAGCTGGCCGCCTTCGCGATCATCATCCGCATGCTGGTCGAAGGCCTGCTGCCGCTGGCGATCGACTGGCAGCAGATGCTGGCGGTGCTGGCCGTCGCCTCGCTGGTGGTGGGCAACCTGGCCGCCATCGCGCAGACCAACCTCAAGCGCATGCTGGCCTATTCGACCATCGCGCAGATGGGCTTCATGCTGCTGGGCCTGGTGGCGGGCGTGGTCAACGGCAACACCTACAACGCCCAGTTCGCCTACAGCGCCTCGATGTTCTACGTCATCACCTACGTGCTGACCACGCTGGCGAGCTTCGGCATCATCCTGCTGCTGGCGCGCGAAGGCTTCGAGAGCGAAGAGATCACCGACCTGGCCGGCCTCAACCAGCGCAGCCCGCTGTATGCCGGCGTGATGGCGGTGGCGATGTTCTCGCTGGCCGGCCTGCCGCCGCTGGTGGGCTTCTACGCCAAGCTGGCCGTGCTGCAGGCGCTGATCGCCTCGGGCCAGGCCATCTACATCGGGCTGGCGGTGTTCGCGGTGATCATGTCGCTGATCGGCGCCTTCTACTACCTGCGCATCGTCAAGGTCATGTACTTCGACGCGCCGGTGACGGCCACCACCGTGTCGGCACCGCGCGACGTGCGCTTCGTGCTCACGCTCAATGGCGCGCTGATCCTGATCCTGGGCATCGTGCCCGGCGGCCTGATGACGCTGTGCGCGCAGGCCATCGTGGCCACGCTGGCCAACTGACCCGGCGTGTCGCAAAGCGCCTCGGTCTGGCTGGTGCTGCTGCTCGCGCTGGCGGCGGCCAACCTGCCTTTCGTCAACGAGCGGCTGCTGGCACTGGTGCCGGTGGGCGCGGCCGGCAGGAAGTCGCTGGCGGTGCGCCTGGCCGAGCTGGTGCTGCTCTACTTCATCGTGGGCGGCATCGGCCTCCTGTTCGAGCGCCGCGTGGGGCAGATCGCCCCGCAAGGCTGGGAGTTCTATGCGGTGACGGCCTCGCTGTTCATCGTGCTGGCGTTTCCGGGCTTCACCTGGCGCTACCTTCTCAAGCACAGGAACTGAGCCATGGATGAATCGCACCTGAAGGAAGAGGGCATCGCCAGCGAGTCGCTGTTCGAGGGCAACTTCCTGCACGCCAAGCGCGACACCGTGCGCCTGCCCGACGGCCACACCGCCACGCGCGAGTACGTGATCCATCCCGGCGCGGTGGTGGTGGTGCCGCTGCTCGACGACGGCCGCATCGTGCTGGAGCGCCAGTACCGCTACCCGGTGCGCCAGGTCCTGACCGAATTCCCGGCCGGCAAGCTCGATGCCGGCGAGGACCCTCTGGTCTGCGGCCAGCGCGAGCTGCTCGAGGAAACCGGCTACACCGCCCGTGAATGGGCCCGGGCCGGCCTGATGCACCTGGCGGTCGGCTATTCGACCGAGATCATCCACATCTACTTCGCGCGTGGCCTGGTGCTGGGCGAGCGCCAGCTCGACCATGGCGAGTTCGTCGACGTCTTCACAGCCACGCCGCAGGAACTGTTCGACGGCTGCCGCGACGGCAGCGTGACCGATGCCAAGACGCTGACCTGCGCGATCTGGCTGCAGAACGTCCTGTCCGGCGCATGGACGCTCGACTGGTCCGCAGCGGCGGGTTGAGACCCCGGCCGATAATGCGCGCATGAAGGTTCTAGACCTGCAATGCGCACATGGCCACGGCTTCGAAGGATGGTTCGCGTCCAGCGAAGCCTTCGAGTCGCAGCTCGCGGCCGGTCTGGTCGCGTGCCCGATCTGCGCCGACACCGCGATCACCAAGCTGCTGTCGGCGCCGCGCCTGAACCTGAGCGGCGCGACCGCGCCCGCACCGGTCGCCCCCCAGACCCCCGCCGTCGATTCCCCCGAGGCGCGCTGGATGCGTGCCGTGCGCGAGGTCATGGCCAAGACCGAGGACGTCGGCGAACGCTTCGCCGACGAGGCCCGCAAGATGCACTACGGCGAAACCGAGGAGCGCGGCATCCGCGGCCAGGCCTCGCCCGAGCAGGCCGAGGCGCTGCGGGAGGAGGGCGTGCCCTTCGTCTCGCTGGTGCTGCCGGCGGCGCTCAAGGAAAGCTCGCACTGATCGTTTGAGGCGCGGGCCGCCGCGGCCGGCGTCTTCTCCCAGATTTCTCCGCAGTCGCTCCCGATCATGCGGGCATGTGCCTTCTCCATCCGCGCCTGACGCGCACCGTCGCCGTCATGGCCTGCACCTGGGCCTCCTTTGCCGCCCAGGCCGTCGAACCTTTTGCGGTGCGCGACATCCGCATCGAAGGCCTGCAACGCGTCGAGCCCGGCACGGTGTTCGCCACCATGCCGCTGCATGTGGGCGACACCTACAGCGATGAACGCGGCTCGGCCACGATCCGCGCGCTGTTCGAGCTGGGCCTGTTCAAGGACGTGCGGCTCGACGTCAGCGGCAACGTGCTGGTGGTGATCGTGGAGGAGCGCCCGACCGTGGCCGACGTCGACTTCGTCGGCACCAAGGAATTCGACAAGGCGGCGCTGCAGAAGGCGCTGCGCGAAGTGGGCCTGGCCGACGGCCGCCCCTACGACAAGGCCCTGACCGACCGCGCCGAGCAGGAGCTCAAGCGCCAGTACGTGAGCCGCAGCCTCTACAACGCCGAGGTCGTGACCACCGTCACGCCCATCGAGCGCAACCGCGTGAACCTGACCTTCACGGTGACCGAAGGCGAGCCGGCGCGCATCCGCGAGGTGCGCGTGGTCGGCAACAAGGCCTTCAGCGAATCGACGCTGCTGAGCCTGTTCGACCAGGACAGCGGCGGCTACCTGAGCTGGTACACCAAGTCCAACCAGTACTCGCGCGCCAAGCTCAACGCCGACCTCGAGACCTTGCGCTCCTACTACCTCACGCGCGGCTACCTCGAGTTCCGCATCGATTCGACGCAGGTCGCGATCTCGCCCGATCGCTCGGACCTGACCGTGACGGTGAACATCACCGAAGGCGATAAGTTCGTGGTGGCCGGCGTGAAGCTCGACGGCAACTACCTGGGCCGCGAAGAGGAGTTCAAGTCGCTGGTGACCATCAAGCCGGGCCAGCCCTACAACGGCGAGCAGCTGACGGACACGACCAAGGCCTTCACCGACTACTTCGGCACCTTCGGCTACGCCTTCGCGCGCGTCGAGGCGCAGCCCGAGATCGACCGCACCAACAACCGCGTGACGCTGACCTTGAAGGCCGAGCCGTCGCGACGCGTCTACGTGCGCCGCGTGAGCATCGGCGGCAACAACCGCACGCGCGACGAAGTGATCCGGCGCGAGTTCCGGCAGTACGAAGCGTCCTGGTACGACGGCGACAAGATCAAGCTGTCGCGCGACCGCGTCGACCGCCTGGGCTTCTTCACCGACGTGAACGTCGAGACGCAGGAAGTGCCCGGCTCGCCCGACCAGGTCGACCTGGCCGTGACGCTGGTCGAGAAGCCCACCGGCAGCCTGCAGCTGGGCGCGGGATTCTCCAGCAGCGAGAAGGTGTCGCTGACCTTCGGCATCACGCAGGAGAACGTGTTCGGCTCCGGCAACTACCTGGGCCTGCAGGTCAACACCAGCAAGTACAACCGCACGGTGTCGCTCACCGCCACCGACCCGTACTTCACGATGGATGGCATCTCGCGCACGCTCAACGTGTTCCAGACCTCGACGCGGCCTTATTACGAAGCCGACGGCAACTACAAGCTCGTGAGCGAGGGCGGCTCGGTCAAGTTCGGCGTGCCCTTCGGCGAGGTCGACACCGTCTTCTTCGGCATCGGCCTCGAGCGCTACCGCTTCACGCCCGGCACCAACGGCACCTACACGGTGGTCGACGGTGTGTCGGTCTACACCGCGACGCCGCAGGCCTACCTCGACTACTTCCAGTGCACGGGCACCGTGCCCAGCGTGAGCTGCGCCCGGGACAGCATCCTCGGCGTGCCGCTCACCGTCGGCTGGGCGCGCGACGACCGCGACAGCGCGCTGGTACCGACCCGCGGCCGGCTGCAGGGCGCGAACCTCGAACTGGGCGTGGGCTCGGACCTGCGCTACCTCAAGAGCACCTACCAGTACCAGCAGTACTTCCCGTTGAACAAGCAGTACACCTTCGCCATCAACGGGCAGCTGGGCTATGCGCGCGCGCTGGGCGGCACCGCGTTCCCGATCTTCAAGAACTTCTATGCGGGCGGCCTGGGCTCGATCCGCGGTTTCGAGCAGAACGCGCTGGGCCCGCTCGACAGCGTGACCCAGGGCGCGCTGGGCGGCACCAAGAAGGCGATCTTCAACGCGGAGCTGAGCTCGCCGTTCCCTGGCGCGGGCAACGACCGCACGCTGCGCCTCTATTCCTTCTTCGACGTCGGCAACGTGTTCGCCGACCGCGCGCCGGGCCTCACCGACGCGCAGTGGAAGGCCCAGCAGAGCCTGCGCGCGTCGGTGGGCCTGGGCATCAGCTGGATCTCGCCGCTGGGCCCCTTGCGCCTGGCCTATGCGGTGCCGATCCGCTACCAGCGGCTGGACGAGGCCAACGGCATCGTGGCCGACCGCACGCAGAAGATCCAGTTCCAGATCGGCACCGCGTTCTGAACGGGTGCCGCGGCGCTCAGGGCAGCAGGTCGAGCAGCCGGCCGATCAGGTGGGCCAGGGCCACCAGGGCCGCCCACAGCGCCGCGAGCGCGCGCAGGAAGTCCATGCGGCTCAGAGCAGCTTCGCGAGCGCGCTGCGCATCGGCGCCGGCGGCTGCACGTCGAGCGCGCCCTGCAGCTGGCAGAGCAGCGCGATCCAGCCGAGCGCGAGCGAGCCGCTGGCGCTGCTGAGCTGCTGCGAATACAGCAGGAACTGCTGGTAGCGCTCCAGCACCTCGAGTTCGGAGGCCCGGCCCTCGCGTTGCCGCGCCACCGTCTCGTCGAAGACCGTCCGCACCTCGGCGGCCCGGGTGTAGAGCGCGGCGGTGCTGGCGCGCTGCGCTTCCAGCGCCTCGATGGCGCCAGCGATCTCCTGCTGGGCGCGGGCGACGACCACCGAGAAGTTCGCCTCCGACGCCGGCCGTTGCGGGGGCGGGCTCACGTCGCGCAGCGCGCCGGCCAGCGCCACGTCCTGGCGCTGCAGCAGCCAGTCGTCGGCATCGCGCGGCGGCAGCGGCGCGCTGAACTGCGGCAGTCGGTGCTGCGCGAGAACGGGCGCGAGCAGCGCGGTGAGCGTGGCGGCCGGCATGCCGCACAGCGCCGACAGCAGGTCGAGCGCGGCATCGCGGCGCGCGCGGATCGTGGCGGCGGCACGGTCCGCGTCGACCAGTCGGACGCCGATCAGCGCACGGTCGGCATCGCCCGCGGGCCCGGCCTCGACCAGCGGCAGCTCGCGCCGCGCCGCGGCCGAGGCTTCGCCGATCAGGTCCAGTCCGATGCTGTCGGCCTGCAGGCTCACGTAGGCCGCGGCGACCTTCATCTCGGGCGGCAGCGCGGGCGCATCGCCGGTGAGCAGCAGGCGGCTGCCGGTCGTCGAGGCCGCCGCATGCCGGGCCGCGAGGATCAGCGTGCCCAGCGTGTCGTCCTGGAAGCCGCGCCACCAGCCGTCGCCGGCCAAGGGCGATGGCGCCGGCGCCGCGGCAGGGGCGTTGCGCACCATCGCGCCGGGTTCGCGCAGCGACGGCGCGCGGCTCAGGTTGGCCTGGGCACCGATGGCCATCGACAGGCCCATCAGCGCCGCGAAAGGCAGCGAGGTCTTCATGGCCGTGCGCGGCCGAGCGCCCGCATGCAATCCCCTGGGTTCATCACTTCGGCTCCGGTGTTGAGAAGCCTTCACTGTGGCCACCGAATTCGGAGGAATGTGGGAAGCTGCGCGCGGGCCCGGGCTTCAGCGCGCGGGCGCTTCGAGCGAGAAGCCGATGCCGTAGACCGAGCGGATCCAGTCGTGGTCCGGCGAGGCGGCGCCGAGCTTGCGGCGCAGGTTCTTGATGTGGCTGTCGATGGCGCGCTCGGTCACGTCGTCGACCAGCTCGTAGGCCAGCTCGAGCAGCTGGCCGCGCGAGAAGATCCGGCCCGGATGCCGCGCGAGCGCCTGCAGCAGCCGGAACTCGCGCCGCGTGAGCTGCAGCGGCAGGCCGTGCAGGCTCGCGTTCCACTCGGTCTCGTCGAGCACCAGCGGCCCCTGCGTGCTGGCGTGCGGCGCGTTCGCAGCGGTGCGGCGCAGCACCGCGCGCACGCGGGCCACCACCTCGCGCGGCGAGAAGGGCTTGCAGATGTAGTCGTCGGCGCCCAGCTCCAGGCCGATCAGCCGGTCGATCTCCTCGGTGCGCGCGGTCAGCATGATCACGGGCGCCTGCGTGCAGGTCCTTGCGCCGCGCAGCACGCCCAGGCCGTCGAGCCCGGGCAGCATCACGTCGAGCAGCGTGAGGTCGGGCGGATCGGCCCGGAGGCGTTCGAGCGCCTGCCGGCCGTCGGCCAGGTGCTCGGTGTCGTGGCCGTCGTGGCGCAGGTAGTCCTGCAGCACCGAGGCGATGTCTTGCTCGTCTTCGACGATGAGGATGCGGGTCATGGGTGGGTGCTCAGGGGCAGGGTGATGAGGATGCGCAGCCCGCCCAGGGGCGAGGGCGAGGCGTCGATGGCGCCGCCATGGGCCTCGACCAGGGTGCGGCAGATCGACAGACCCAGGCCCGAGCCGCCGGTCTCGCGGCTGCGCGAGGCCTCGCCGCGGAACAGGCGGTCGAACAGGCGCGGCAGCTCGCTCGCCAGCGGGCCTGGCGCGCTGTCGTCGAAGCGGATCTGCAGCCGGGCCGCGGCGCCGCTGCCCTCGATGGCCGCGCCCAGGCGCAGGCTGCCGCCGGGGTCGGTGTAGCCCAGGCTGTTCTCGAGCAGGTTCATGAAGACCTGGTGCAGCCGCGGCGCGTCGCCGTCGACCGCGGGCTGGACGCCGGGCGCGTCGAGCCCGCTGCTGTCGAGCGCGAGGCCGCGCTGCGCGAAGCGCCCGCGCATCATCTCGACGGCCTCGGCCAGCAGGGCCAGCGGGTAGATGGGCGCGAAGGCCGCGCCGGCGGCGCTCGATCCCGCCGACTCCGGCTCGTGCATGCTGCTGCGCAGGTCGTCCACCAGTTGCCCGAGCCGCATCACCTGGCGGTGCAGCCGCAGCGCGGTGCGGTCGTCGAAGCGGCGCACGCCGTCCTGCAGCGCCTCGATCTCCGCGCGCATGGCCGCGAGCGGGGTGCGCAGTTCGTGCGCCACATCGGCCAGCCAGCTGCGGCGCGAGGCCTCGACGGTGTCGAGCCGCTCGGCCATCGAGTTGAAGGTCTGGCCCAGCATGGCGAGCTCGTCGTTGCCGCGCACCGCCACGCGCGTGTGGAGCCGGCCGCGCGCGATGTCCTGCGCGCCCTGCGAGAGCGCGTCGATGGGCCGCAGCCAGCGGCGCGCGACGAACCACGACAGCGCGAGCGCCAAGGCCAGCCCGGCCAGGCCGGTGAGCGCGATGAAGCCGGCCTGGCGCGCGAGGAAGGCGCGGTCGGCCTGGCTTTCGAGCACCTGCATCGGCGCCAGCACCAGGTAGCCGACGGTGTGGCCCAGGTGTCGCAGCGGCAGCCGCGCGGCCGAGGCCGGGTCGACCGTGGCACCCGCGACGTGGGCGCCTGCGCGGTCGGTCACCCCCAGCCGCTGGTAGATCGCGTCGGGCCCGCCGCGCGGCCCCTCGTCGGGCGAGCGGCTGCGGAAGAACAGGGGTTCGAAGGGCGGCGGGCCATCGGCGGCGGCGCCCCCATCGGCCGGCAGCCGGCGGTCGTACCAGCGCGGCAGCCGGCGCTCGCTCGCGAAGGGGCCGGCCAGCGCATGCTCGCCCCATTGCAGCCGTATCCAGGCCGAGCGATCGGCATGCAGCGGCTCCCAGCTGCCGTCGCTCGCGTACTTCTTTTGCAGGGCCTCGGCCAGCCAGTCCATGCGCCGGACCTCGATCTCGGCCACGTAGGGCCCCAGGCCGCGCTGCAGGCCGACGATCGAGAAGGTAGTGAAGATCAGCAGCAGCAGGGCCAGCAGCGTCGCCATCGCCAGGAAGACCTTCTTCGACAGGGTCAGGCGTGGCAGGACGGAGGCAGGGCGCACGGCGGGTGGGGCGGAGGGGCTGGGGGCTGGTCGCGGCAGGAGCGTCCGAGCGGTGGGGGGCCGATCGATCATGCGTGCACATCTCGGAGGAATCTGGGAGAAGCGGGCGGTGGCGCCAGGCCATGCCGCGGCCCTGCGGCCGGGGCGCGCGAAGAGCGGGGATGGAGGGCGTTCCGGTGCACGGCGACTGCATTGGAATCGGCGCGTGCGCCCACGAGGTGTCCCGTGGGTAAAGAGAAGGTGAAGCCGGAAACAGCGCGCGCGCGTGAGGCACGCGGTGCGGCCAAGGTGGGCGCCCCGTGCGCTTTTCGAGCGCGGGGAGGCGCGGCGCGTCAGCCCAGGGCGGGCGTGGCGTCGGCCGCGGCGGTGGCCGGTGCGGGGGCGGCTTCGGGGCTGGTGAACTGCAGGGCCGCCAACCGCGCATAGACGCCGCCGCGCGCCACCAGCGCCGCGTGCGTGCCCTGTTCGACGATCGCGCCCTGGTCGAGCACGATGATCCGGTCGGCCTTCTGCACCGTGGCCAGCCGGTGCGCGATCACCAGCGTGGTCCGGCCGGTCATGGCCGACTCCAGCGCGGCCTGCACCATGCGTTCGCTCTCGGCGTCGAGCGCGCTGGTGGCCTCGTCGAGCAGCAGCAGCGGCGGGTTCTTGAGCATCGCGCGCGCGATCGCGATGCGCTGGCGCTGGCCGCCCGACAGGCGCACGCCGCGTTCGCCCAGGAAGGTGTCGTAGCCCTCGGGCAGGGCGCGCAGGAAATCGTCGGCGAAGGCCGCGCGCGCGGCCGCATGCACCTCGTCGGGCGTGGCCTCGGGCCGGCCGTAGCGGATGTTCTCGAAGGCGGTGGCCGAGAAGATCACCGCGTCCTGCGGCACCAGGCCGATGCGGTGGCGCAGGTCGTCCAGCGCCAGCGCATCCAGCGGCGCGCCGTCGAGCAGCAGGCTGCCGGACTGCGGGTCGTAGTAGCGCAGCAGCAGCTGGAACACCGTGCTCTTGCCGGCGCCGCTGGCGCCGACCAGCGCCACGGTCTCGCCCGGCGCCACCTGCAGGCTGAAGTCGCGCAGCGCGGGCGTGGCCGGCCGCGACGGGTAGTGGAAGCTCACGCCTTCGAGCGCGATCGTGCTGCCGCCCTGGGCCAGCGGCGCGGTCACCGGCCGGGCAGGGGAGGCGATGGCCGACTTGGCGTGCAGCAGCTCCATCAGGCGCTCGGTGGCGCCAGCCGCGCGCAGCAGGTCGCCGTAGACCTCGCCCAGCACCGCGGCGGCGCTGGCCAGGATGATCACGTAGACCACGGTCTCGCCCAGGTGGCCGGCGGTGATGGTGCCCTGCAGCACCGCCTGCGTGCCCTGGTAGAGGCCCCACAGCAGCGCGGCCGAGGTCGCGATGATGATGAAGGCCACCAGCACCGAACGCGCCTTGGCGCGCCGCACGGCGGTCAGGAAGGCGTTGTCGGTCGAGGTGTCGAAGCGGGCCGCTTCACGTGCTTCCGCGGTGTAGCTCTGCACCACGGGGATGGCGTTGAGCACCTCGGCCGCGATGGCGCTGGAATCGGCCACGCGGTCCTGGCTGGCGCGCGAGAGCTTGCGCACGCGGCGCCCGAACCACATGCTCGGCAGCACCACCAGCACCAGCACGCCCAGCACCTGGCCCATCACGTAGGGGTTGGTCCAGACCAGCATGCCCAGGGCGCCGATGCCCATCACCGCGTTGCGCAGCCCCATGCTGAGCGAGGAGCCGACCACCGTCTGCACCAGCGTCGTGTCGGCCGTCAGGCGCGACAGCACCTCGCCCGTCTGCGTGGTCTCGAAGAACACCGGGCTCTGGCGCAGCACATGGGCATAGACCGCGTTGCGCAGGTTGGCCGTGATGCGCTCGCCCAGCCAGCTCACCGTGTAGAAGCGCGCCGCCGAGAACAGGCCCAGCGCCACCGCCACGCCGAAGAGCGCGAAGAAATGGTCGCGCAGCGCCATGGTCTGGGCGCCCTTGTCGCTGCTCACCAGCCCGCCGTCGATCAGGCTGCGCAGGGCCAGCGGGAACACCAGCGTGGCCCCGGCCGCGGCCACCAGGAACACCCCCGCGAGGGCGATCTGCCAGCGGTAGGGACGCAGGAAAGGGAAGAGCCCGGAGAGGGATTTGGGGGAACCTTTTTCGGAGGTTCGGGAGACGGAAACAGCCATGGCGCGATTCTAGCGACCGGTTGCCCCTGCAAAGGCAGCCTTGACAGTAATTGCCTAAGCAACTAATATCCGGACCCGATGAACGACGACACCCAACGACCGACCGACCCGGAGCCGCCTCCGCCGGCCATCCCTGCCTTCTATTCGGCGGATCTGTACCGTCCGGAAGAGAGCGTGGGTTACATGATGCGGCGCATCATGACGGCCGTGAGCCAGGCCGTCGAAGGCCAGATGTCCGAGCCCGGCGGCCCGACCTATCCGCAGTGGATCCCCTTGCACAAGCTGCACATGGGCACCGCCACCACGGTGGCCGAACTGGCGCGCGAGTGCCTGCTCGACGCGGGCGCGATGACGCGCCTGCTCGACCGGCTCGAGACCAAGGGCCTGTGCCGGCGCGTGCGCTCGGTGGCCGACCGGCGGGTGGTGAACATCGAACTGACCGACGAAGGCCGGGCCGCCGCGCAGCAGGTGCCCGAGATCCTCTGCCGGGTCCAGAACCAGCATCTCGCGGGCTTCTCCGAAGCCGAGTGGGAGCAACTCAAGAGCTATCTGCGCCGCATCCTCGACAACGCACAGGTCCTGTCGACCCGTGGAGAAAAGAAATGAACCGCCTCGCTTTCCCATCCCCGGCCGGCCGCGCGCTGCCGGTCGCGGCCGCCGTGCTCGCACTGTTCCTCGCCGGCTGCGCCGACATGTCCGGCATCGGCTCGACCGCCAAGCTGCGCGATGCCGATTCGCTCGGCCTGCAGCGCGCCGTCGCGCAGCATGAAGGCACGCTGGCCGCCAACCCGGTCGACAGCCGCTGGTGGACCGGCTTCGGCAACCCGCAGCTGAACGCCCTCATCGACGAGGCCCTGGCCGGCAACCCCAACCTCGCGGTCGCCCAGGCGCGCCTCACGCGTGCCCGCGCCGCCATCGCCACCGCCGAGGCCGCCGACCGCCCGCAGGTCAACGGCGCCTTCGACGCCTCGCGCCAGCGCTTCAGCAACACCTACATCTATCCGCCGCCGCTGGGCGGCTCGATCCAGGAGACCGGCACGCTGCAGCTCAACGGCAGCTGGGAGCTGGACTTCTTCGGCAAGAACCGCGCGGCCCTCGACAGCGCGATGGGCACGGCCAACGCGGCCGCGGCCGAGGCCGATGCATCGCGCGTGCTGCTGGCCAGCAACGTGGCGCGCGGCTATGTGCAATGGGCCCGCCTCAACGAACAGCTGATCGTCGCGAAGCGCACGCTGGCGCAGCGTGAAGAGACGCTGAAGCTGGTGCGCGACCGCGTGTCGGCCGGCCTCGACACGCGGCTCGAGCTGCGCCAGAGCGAAGGCGGCCTGCCCGAGGCGCGCCAGCAGATCGAATCGCTCGACGAGCAGATCGCGCTGGCACAGCATGCACTCGACGCGCTGGTCGCGCGGCCCGGCGCCGCGCAGGCGCTCACGCCGCCCAGCCTGGCCTCGCTGCATGCGATCGCGCTGCAATCCGACCTGCCGGCCGACCTGCTGGGCCGCAGGGCCGACATCGCGGCCGCGCGCTGGCGCGTCGAAGCGGCCAGCGGCGACGTGGCCGGTGCCAAGACGCTCTTCTATCCCAACGTGAGCCTCACGGCCTTCGTGGGCACGCAGAGCCTGGGCCTGGACAACCTGCTCAAGAGCGACAGCCGCCAGTGGGGCTTCGGCCCCGCGATCCGGCTGCCGATCTTCGAGGGCGGCCGGCTGCGCGCCAACCTGCGCGGCAAGGCGGCCGACCTCGACGCCGCGATCGAGAGCTACAACGCGAGCGTGCTCGACGCGGTGCGCGACGCGGCCGACCAGGTCAGCAGCGCGCAGTCGGTGGGCCGCCAGCAGCTGCAGCAGCGCGATGCGCAGGCCGCGGCCGAAGGCGCCTACGAGATCGCGGTGCAGCGCTACCGCGCCGGCCTGGGCAACTACCTCAACGTGCTGACCGCCGAGACCGCGGTGCTGGCGCAGCGCCGCCTCGCGGTCGATCTCGCGGCCCGCGCGCTCGAAACGCAGGTCGGCCTGGCGCGCGCGCTGGGCGGCGGCTGGCAGCCCGGCGTGGCCGTGGCCGGTGCCGCTCCCACCCATCCCTGAACGATTTCCGCGCACGACGCACGCCGCGCGCACCTCACACATCCCGCATCGGAAGGACACTGAAAATGGACAACAACAATGCAGTCGCCGCCGCTCCCGCCCCGCAAGGTGTGGAGGCAGGCGCGCCCGCCGGCAACAGCAAGCGCCGGCGCGCACTCACCGCGCTGGCCGCGGTGGTGATCGTCGCCGGTGGCGGCTGGGGCCTCTACGAATGGCTGGTCGCCAGCCACTACGAGGACACCGACAACGCCTACGTGCAGGGCAACGTGATCCAGATCACGCCGCAGATCGCGGGCACCGTGATGTCGATCATGGCCGACGACACCGACTTCGTGAAGAGCGGCCAGCCGCTGGTGCAGCTCGATCCGGCCGATGCCCGGCTGGCCTTCGAGCAGTCCGAAGCGGCGCTGGGCCAGGCGGTGCGCCAGGTGCGCACGCTCTACGCCAACAACGGCTCGCTGGCCGCGCAGGTCACGCTGCGCCAGGCCGACATCGTCAAGGCGCAGAGCGACATCGCGCGCGCGCAGGACGACCTCACGCGCCGCCAGGCGCTGACCGGCAACGGCGCGGTGTCGAAGGAAGAGCTCAACCATTCCGAGACTGCGGTCGCCAACGCCAAGAGCGCGCTGGCCGCCGCCCAGGCCGGCGTGCTGGCCGCGCGCGAGCAGCTCAGCAGCAACCAGTCGCTGACCGAAGGCACCAGCGTCGAGCAGCATCCCAGCGTGCTGGCCGCCGCCTCGAAGGTGCGCGAGGCCTGGCTGGCCACGCAGCGCGTCGCGATGCCGGCGCCGGTCGACGGCTACGTCGCCAAGCGCACCGTGCAGCTGGGCCAGCGCGTGGCCGCGGGCACGCCGATGATGTCGATCGTGCCGCTCACGCAGCTGTGGGTCGATGCCAACTTCAAGGAAGTCCAGCTGCGCAACATCCGCATCGACCAGCCGGTCAAGCTCACCGCCGACCTCTACGGCAAGAAGGTCACCTACGACGGCAAGGTCGCGGGCCTGGGCATCGGCACCGGTGCGGCCTTCGCGCTGCTGCCGGCGCAGAACGCCACCGGCAACTGGATCAAGGTGGTGCAGCGGGTGCCGGTGCGCATCGCGCTCGACCCCGAACAGCTCAAGGCCAACCCGCTGCGCGTGGGCCTGTCGATGGTCGCCGAGATCGACGTGACGAAGAAGGACGGCAAGTCGCTGGCCGATGCGCCGCGCACCACCGCCTTCGCGCAGACGCAGGTCTATGCGAGCTCCGACCGCGGCGCCGATGCCGAGGTCGACCGCATCATCGCGGCCAACCTGGGCCGTCCGGTGCAGGCGCGCACTGAAGCGAAGAAGCCGGTGGCCGACGAGACCGACAAGGGCGCGCTGCATCCGGCCGCGCAGAGCGGTCGCGGCGCCACGCTGGCGATGCGCCAGGCCACGCACGGCTGAGCGCCACGGACACACGCGCAATGGCCACCGCTCCCGCCTCTGCCGCTCCCCTGGCCCATCCGCCGCTCGAGGGCTCGGCCCGCATCTGGGGCACGATCGCGCTCTCGGCCGCGACCTTCATGAACGTGCTCGACTCGTCGATCGCGAACGTGTCGCTGCCCGCCATTTCGGGCGACCTGGGCGTCAGTTCGACCCAGGGAACCTGGGTCATCACCAGCTTCGCGGTGGCCAACGCCATCGCGGTGCCGCTCACCGGCTGGCTCACCCAGCGCTTCGGCCAGGTGCGGCTGTTCATGGCCAGCATCATCCTGTTCGTGCTCAGCTCCTGGCTCTGCGGGCTGGCACCCAACATGACCACGCTGATCGCCTTCCGCGCGCTGCAGGGCTTCGTCGCCGGACCGATGATCCCGCTGTCGCAGACGCTGCTGCTCGCGAGCTATCCGCGCGCGCTGGCCGGGCTCGCGATGGCGATGTGGGCCATGACCACGCTGGTTGCGCCGGTGATGGGGCCGCTGCTGGGCGGCTGGATCACCGACAACATCTCCTGGCCCTGGATCTTCTACATCAACATCCCGGTCGGCATGGCCGCGGTGACCATCGCCTGGGCGATCTACCGCAAGCGCGACAGCCCCACCAAGAGCCTGCCGATCGACACCATCGGCCTGAGCCTGCTGATCCTCTGGGTCGGCGCGCTGCAGCTGATGCTCGACAAGGGCAAGGAACTCGACTGGTTCCACTCGGCCGAGGTCGTGACGATGGCCGTGGTGGCGGTGGTGGGCTTCGCCTTCTTCCTGGTGTGGGAGCTGACCGAGAAGCATCCGGTGGTCGACCTGTCGCTGTTCAAGCGCCGCAATTTCTGGTCGGGCGCGGTCGCGACCGCGGTGGCCTACGGCCTGTTCTTCGGCAACGTGGTGCTGCTGCCGCTGTGGCTGCAGCAGTACATGGGCTACACCGCCACCCAGGCCGGCATGGTGCTGGCGCCGGTGGGCGCATTGGCCATCGTGCTGTCGCCGGTGGTGGGCATGACGGTGGCCAAGGTCGATCCGCGGCGCTATGCGACCTTCTCCTTCCTGGTGTTCGCGCTGGTGCTGTGGATGCGTTCGAACTTCAACACGCAGGCCGACATCGGCACCATCATGATCCCCACGATCATCCAGGGCGTGGCGATGGCCTTCTTCTTCATCCCGCTGGTGACGCTGACCTTGTCCGGGCTCACGCCCGACCGGATCCCGGCGGCGTCGGGGCTGTCGAACTTCCTGCGCATCACCGCGGGCGCGATGGGCACCTCGATCGTGACCACGGTGTGGGACGACCGCGCGACCGTGCACCATGCGCAGCTCGCGGAGTCGATCAACCTGGGCAACCCGACCGCGACCGCCGCGATCGCGAACCTGGGCAACAGCGGCTTCAGCAGCGACCAGGTGCTGGGCCAGCTCAACCGCATGATCGACCAGCAGTCCTTCATGCTGGCCGCCAACGACGTGTTCTATGCCTCGGCGGTGCTGTTCATCTTCCTGATCCCGCTGATCTGGCTCGCGCGTCCGCAGATGGGCGGCGGTGCCGCCGACGCCGCGGCCGGCGCGCACTGAACATGAACTGACATGGCGCTGACAACCCGGGTGCCACAACGCATCCGGGTTGCAGTGCAGCATAGGCATTTGCCCCAGTAGGCAGGGGAAGAGGGTCCGCGAACAATTCGGTCGCGCTCACAGTGGGCGCACGGACCGATCGCATGACCGACTTTCAATGCCTCCCCCTGGACGCCCGCGCGAGATGAGCGACATCATTCTCGAGACGCGGCAGCTCACCAAGGAATTCAAGGGCTTCACAGCCGTCAGCCAGGTCGACCTGAAGGTCGTGCGTGGGTCGATCCACGCGCTGATCGGTCCCAATGGCGCGGGCAAGACCACCTGCTTCAACCTGCTCACGAAGTTCCTGGAGCCCACCTCGGGCACCATCCTCTTCAACGGCCAGGACATCACGCGTGAACGCCCCGCGCAGATCGCGCGGCGCGGCATCATCCGCTCGTTCCAGATCTCGGCCGTGTTCCCGCACCTCACGCTGCTGGAGAACGTGCGCCTGGGCCTTCAACGCGCCCTCGGCACCTCCTACCACTTCTGGAAGAGCGAGCAGTCGCTCAAGCCGCTCGATGCGCGCGCCCGCGCGCTGCTGGCCGAAGTGGGCCTCGAGGACCTGGCCGACGAGCAGACCGTGAACCTGCCCTATGGCCGCAAGCGCGCGCTCGAGATCGCGACCACGCTGGCGATGGAGCCCGAGCTGATGCTGCTGGACGAACCCACGCAGGGCATGGGCCACGAGGACGTGCACCGCGTGGCCGAACTGATCAAGCGCGTGTCGGCGGGCCGCACGATCCTGATGGTCGAGCACAACATGAGCGTGGTCTCGACCATCGCCGACACCATCACGGTGCTGCAGCGCGGCGCGGTGCTGGCCGAAGGGCCGTACGCCCAGGTCTCGAAGAACCCGCAGGTCATGGAGGCCTACATGGGCACGACGGACGGCCAACTGCAAGGGGCCCACTGACATGACGGCTGCGTTGGAAATCAAGGGACTTCAGGCCTGGTACGGCGAATCGCATGTGCTGCACGGCGTCGACATGGTGGTGCAGCCGGGCGAGGTCGTCACGCTGCTGGGCCGCAACGGCGCGGGCCGCACGACCACCATGCGCGCGGTGATGGGCCTGACGGGCGCGCGCAAGGGCAGCATCCAGGTCAATGGCGTCGAGACCATCGGCATGGCCACGCACCGCATCGCCCACCTGGGCATCGGCTATTGCCCCGAAGAACGCGGCATCTTCGCCAGCCTGTCGGCGGAGGAGAACCTGCTGCTGCCGCCCGCGCTCAAGGGCATGGGGCCGGGCATGTCGGTCGAGGAGATCTATGCGATGTTCCCCAACCTCGCGGAGCGCCGCCACAGCCAGGGCACGCGGCTGTCGGGCGGCGAGCAGCAGATGCTGGCGGTGGCGCGCATCCTGCGCACGGGCGCGCGGCTGCTGCTGCTCGACGAGATCTCCGAAGGGCTGGCGCCGGTGATCGTGCAGGCGCTGGCGCGCATGATCACCATGCTGCGTTCCAAGGGCTACACCATCGTGATGGTCGAGCAGAACTTCCGCTTCGCGGCGCCGCTGGCCGACCGCTTCTACGTGATGGAGCACGGCCGCATCGTCGAGACCTTCGGCGCCGCGCAGCTCGAGGCCAAGATGCCCGTGCTCAACGAATTGCTGGGCGTCTGAACCCGCCGCATCCTCCGATCCTTTCCCCAAAAATATTCCTCCAGGAGACAAGCGCATGAACAAGAAACTCGGCCTCATCGCCGCCGCCGTCGGCATCCTCGTCCTGGGCGCGAGCGCCGCGCAGGCCCAGGAAAAAGTGAAGATCGGTTTCGTCACCGACCTGTCCAGCCTCTACGCCGACCTCGAAGGCAAGGGCGGCGCCACCGCCATCCAGATGGCCATCGACGACTTCGGCGGCAAGGCCCTGGGCCAGCCCATCGAATTGCTGGTGGCCGACCACCAGAACAAGGCCGACATCGCCGCCTCCAAGGCGCGCGAATGGATCGACACCGCGGGTGTGACCATGGTCTTCGGCGGCACCAACTCGGGCGTGGCGCTGGCCACCGCCAAGGTGGCGGAAGAGAAGAAGCGCGTGTACTTCAACAACGGCGCGGGCAGCTCGGTGCTGACCAACGAGCAGTGCAGCCCCTACACCATCCACTACGCCTACGACACCGTGGCGCTGGCCAAGGGCACGGGCGCGGCGGTGGTCGACCGCGGCGGCAAGAGCTGGTTCTTCCTGACCGCCGACTACGCCTTCGGCCATGCGCTCGAGGCCGACACCACCAGGGTGGTGAAGGAGAAGGGCGGCACGGTGGTGGGCTCGGTGCGCCATCCGCTCAACGCCTCGGACTTCTCGTCCTTCCTGCTGCAGGCGCAGAACTCCAAGGCGCAGATCCTGGGCCTGGCCAACGCGGGCGGCGACACCGTCAACTCGATCAAGGCGGCCAAGGAGTTCGGCATCAACAAGACCATGAAGACCGCCGGCCTGCTGGTCTTCCTGAGCGACATCCACAGCCTGGGCCTGAAGAACACCGAAGGCCTGCTGCACACCACCAGCTGGTACTGGGACCTGAACGACGACACGCGCAAGTTCGCCAACCGCTTCTTCGAGAAGACCAAGCGCATGCCGACCGATGTGCAGGCCGCCGACTACTCGGCCACCATGAGCTACCTCAAGGCCGTGGCCGCCGCCAAGACCACCGACTCCGACAAGGTGATGGCGCAGCTCAAGAGCATGAAGATCGACGACTTCTACGGCAAGGGCCAGATCCGCGCCGACGGCAGCTTCATCCACGACATGTACCTGGTCGAGGTGAAGTCGCCGGCCGAATCGAAGAAGCCCTGGGACTACCTCAAGGTGCTCAAGACGCTGCCGGGCGACCAGGTCTTCACCACCAAGGCCGAGACCAAGTGCGCGCTCTGGAAATGAGCGGCCGGCCCTGCCTTCGACACCATCACCACCCCCACTGAAGCCCACGAGGAGAACCATCCCATGAAACGCACGCTCATCGCCTCTGCCTGCCTCGTCGCGACCTGCCTGACGGCCGTCGGCGCCGCCCAGGCCCAGGAGAAGGTCAAGATCGGCTTCATCACCGACATGTCCAGCCTCTATGCGGACGTGGAGGGCAAGAACGGCGCCCTCGCGATCCAGATGGCCATCGACGACTTCGGCGGCAAGGTCAACGGCATGCCCATCGAGCTGCTGCAGGCCGACCACCAGAACAAGGCCGACATCGCCGCCTCCAAGGCGCGCGAGTGGATCGACACGCAGGGCCTGACCATGCTGTTCGGCGGCACCAGCTCGGGCACCGGCCTGGCCATGGCCAAGGTGGCGCAGGAGAAGAAGCGCGTGTTCATCGTGAACGGCGCGGGCAGCTCGGCGCTCACCAACGAGCAGTGCAGCCCCTACACCGTGCACTACGCCTACGACACCGTGGCGCTGGCCAAGGGCACCGGCAGCGCGGTGATCGCGCGCGGCGACAAGAGCTGGTTCTTCCTCACGGCCGACTACGCCTTCGGCCAGGCGCTGGAGGCCGACGCCTCCAAGGTGGTGAAGGAGAAGGGCGGCACGGTGGTGGGCAGCGTCAAGCATCCGCTCAACACCTCCGATTTCTCTTCGTTCCTGCTGCAGGCCCAGAACTCCAAGGCTCAGGTGCTGGCGCTGGCCAATGCGGGCGGCGACACCATCAACGCCATCAAGGCGGCCAAGGAATTCGGCATCACCAAGAGCATGAAGATGGTCGGGCTGCTGGTCTTCGTGACCGACGTGCACAGCCTGGGCCTGAAGAACACCGAAGGCCTGCTGCTGACCACCAGCTGGGACTGGAACCTGGACGACAAGACGCGCGCCTTCGGCAAGAAGTTCTTCGAGAAGACCAAGCGCATGCCCACCGACATCCAGGCCGCCGACTACTCGGCCACCATGACCTACCTGAAGGCGGTGCAGGCGGCCAAGAGCACCGACGCCGACACGGTGATGGCGCAGATCAGGAAGACGCCGATCGACGACTTCTATGCCAAGGGCTATGTGCGCGAGGACGGCCGCTTCGTGCACGACATGTACCTGGTGCAGGTCAAGTCGCCGGCCGAATCCAAGCAGCCCTGGGACTACTACAAGGTGGTCCAGAAGCTCAAGGGCGAGGACGTGTTCACGACCAAGGCCGAGAGCAAGTGCGCGCTGTGGAAGTGATTTTCCGCGGGTGCTCCGGCGCCCGGGTTCGTTGAGATCTCTATGACCATCTCCCTTCCCGGCTTGTTGAGCCAGCTCCTCCTCGGGCTGGTCAACGGCTCTTTCTATGCCATCCTGAGCCTCGGGCTGGCGGTGATCTTCGGCCTGCTCAACGTCATCAACTTCGCGCACGGCGCGCTGTTCATGCTCGGCGCCGTCCTGACCTGGATGGCGATGGAGTACCTGGGCGTCAACTACTGGGTGATGCTGATCGCCGCACCCATCGTCGTCGGCGCCTTCGGCGTGCTGATCGAGCGCCTGCTGCTGCGCTGGATCTACAAGCTCGACCACCTCTACGGCCTCCTGCTCACGCTGGGCCTCACCTTGCTGATCGAAGGCGTGTTCCGCTCGGTCTATGGCGTCTCGGGCCTGCAGTACGACGCGCCCGAGGCCCTGTCGAGCGCCACCGACCTGGGCTTCATGGTGCTGCCCAACTACCGCGCCTGGGTGGTCGTGGCCTCGCTGGTCGTGTGCTTCGCCACCTGGTACGTGATCGAGAAGACCCGCCTGGGCGCCTACCTGCGCGCGGGCACCGAGAACCCGCGCCTGGTCGAAGCCTTCGGCGTCAACGTGCCGCTGATGATCACGCTGACCTACGCCTTCGGCGCCGGCCTGGCGGCCTTCGCCGGCGTGCTCGCCGCGCCCGTGATCCAGGTCTCGCCGCTGATGGGCCAGAACCTGATCATCGTGGTGTTCGCGGTGGTCGTGATCGGCGGCATGGGCTCGATCATGGGCGCGATCCTCACCGGGCTGGGCCTGGGCGTGATCGAGGGCTTCACCAAGGTCTTCTACCCCGAGGCTTCGTCCACCGTCGTGTTCGTGATCATGGTCATCGTGCTGCTCATCCGCCCCGCCGGCCTGTTCGGCAAAGAAAAATAAGAAGCGGCCATGAAGAAGCTCTCTCTTGCCATCTACCTGCTGCTGCTGGTCGCGCTGATCGCGGCACCGTTCTTCGGCGCCTACCCGGTGTTCGTGATGAAGCTCATGTGCTTCGCGCTGTTCGCCTCGGCCTTCAACCTGCTGCTGGGCTACACCGGCCTGCTGTCCTTCGGCCATGCGGCCTTCCTGGGCGGCTCGGCCTATGTGGCCGGCCATGCGATCAAGGTCTGGGGCCTGACGCCCGAGCTGGGCCTGCTCGCGGGCACGCTCAGCGGCGCCTTCCTGGGCTGGGTCTTCGGCATCCTGGCCATCCGGCGCCAGGGCATCTACTTCGCGATGATCACGCTGGCGCTCGCGCAGATGATGTTCTTCGTCGCGCTGCAGGCCAAGTTCACCGGCGGCGAGGACGGCCTGCAGGGCGTGCCGCGCGGCAAGCTCTTCGGCCTGATCGACCTCTCGAACGACCTGACCATGTACTACGTGGCGCTGGTGATCGTGGTGGCGGCCTTCCTGCTGATCGTGCGCACCATCCACTCGCCCTTCGGCCAGGTGCTGAAGGGCATCAAGGAGAACGAGCCGCGCGCGCTCTCGCTGGGCTACGACGTGAGCCGCTTCAAGCTGCTGGCCTTCGTGATCTCGGCCGCGCTCTCGGGCCTGGCGGGCTCGCTCAAGACCCTGGTGCTGGGCTTCGCCACCTTGTCGGACGTGCACTGGACCGCCTCGGGCCAGGTGATTTTGATGACGCTGGTGGGCGGGCTGGGCACGCTGTCGGGTCCGCTGGTGGGTTCGGCGGTGGTGGTGCTGCTGGAGAACAAGATCGGCGAGCTGGGCAACTTCCTCGCGCGCCTGACCACGGTCGACTGGTTCAACACGCTGGGCGAGTCGGTGACCATGGTCACGGGCCTGATCTTCGTGATCTGCGTGCTGGCCTTCCGCAAGGGGATCATGGGCGAGATCATCGCGTTCATCGAGCGGCGGCGGGCCCGGTAGGCGCGCCCGGGTCGGGAAAGCGGGAGCGGACCACCGGACGCAGAAGAAAGCCAGAAGGAACGCAAAAGACGCGGAAGAAAAGACCCGAAGAGGGTCTTTTCTTTTTTGCGCCTTCTGCGAAATCTTTGCTGCCTCTGCGTCCGGTGGTCCGTTTCCGTGCCGGCGCTACAGCTTCAACGGCGCCGCATACCCCGTCATCTCCAGATACCCGCGCCCGACCCGCCGCCCCTGCGCATCGAGCAGGTCGCTCAGGCCCTCCCAGTACACGCCGCCGGTCGAGCCGCGGCTGTCCAGCTCCTGGTCGTCGAGCAGCGCGCGCACTTCGAAATTGCCGGACGGCGTCTGCACCCGCCACTGCGTGGGGTACGTCGCCTGCGTGCGCGGGCTGGTCCAGGTCTTGACGGTGTCGAAGTGCACTTCGCCGTCGCCGAAGATGCGCGCCGTGCCGTCGCGCGGCCGGAACGAACCGCCGCCCCACAGCGCGCTGCCGTCGGCGCGCCGCAGGTGGAAGGCCGTGAGTGCGCTGCCGTCGTCGAGGTTCATGCCGATCCAGTCCCAGCCCACGGCCTCGGGGTGCATCAGCGCCTCGCTCCATTCGTGGTCCAGCCAGGCCTTGCCCGCGATCTCGAAGGGCTGTCCCTTGAGCGTCAGCTTGCCCTGCGCCGCGAGCTGCGGCTCGCTGTAGTAGTAGCTGGCCTGCGCCTCTTCGGGCCCCTTGCGCGAGAGGCCGGCCCGGCCTTGCAGCAGCACCGGCTGGGTGGGCGCGAAGCGCAGGTCGAGCGCGAACTCGCCGGCCGGGATGCGTGCGCGATAGACGCCGTTCTCGCGCACCAGCGACCAGTCGCGGATGCGCACGTCGGTGTCGGCCTCGCTGGCCGATGCCACGCCGAAGCCCGCGCGGGCGATGCGCTGGTCGTGCAGCAACACGCGGCCCTCGAGGTCGGTCACGGCCGCGTGCGCGAACACCAGCTGCTTGGCCGCGAAGGCCGAGCGCATGGCCTGCGTGGCATCGATGCGTGAGCGGAAGAAGGTGACCTGGAAGCCGAATTCGCGGCCCACGGCGTTTTTCGCATGGCCGGTGATGTACCACCATTCGGTGTGCAACTCGGGGTGGCTGCCGAAGTCGCGTGGGAATTGCAGCGTGCGCTCGGGCAGGGCCCAGGCCGCCAGCGGGCCGGCCGCGAGCGCCGCGAACAACAGGCTTCGCCGCGACAGCAAGGGTGGCGAAAACATCAGGCGGCCATCAGCGTGTTGACGCGCCGCCGGGCCAGCGGCGGCGAGGGGAGGAGGAAGAGGGGGACTGCATATCGGTGCCAGTCTACAAGTCATGGTTTGTGCGGAACGCGGCGGGCCGCCGAATCGGGATACTGTGGCCTGCCGTCTACCCGGCAGGAGACAAAGTCAAACATGAAAAAAATCGAGCTGAGCGCCGTGGCGCTCGCGGCCCTGGCGTTGGCCGGCTGTGCCAGCAACCCTTCCGGCGTCGACACGCCGAACCGGCCTTCCTCATCCTTCGCCATCCCCGGCCTCGAGAAGCCCGCCGAGGTGCTGGTCGACCGCTGGGGCGTGCCGCATCTCTATGCGGGCACGCTCTACGACGCCTTCGTGGCGCAGGGTTTCATCGCCGCACGCGACCGGCTCTGGCAGATGGACCTGTGGCGCAAGCGCGGCCTGGGCGAGATGGCCAAGGACTTCGGGCCCGACTGGGTCGAGAGCGACCGCGCCGCGCGCGCCGTGCTCTACCGCGGCGACATGTACCGCGAGTGGCTCGCCTACGGCTCCGATGCCAAGCGCGTGGCCGAGGCCTTCACCGCGGGCGTCAACGCCTACGTGGCGCAGGTGCAGGCGCAGCCCGCGCTGCTGCCGGCCGAGTTCGCGCTGCTCGGCTACCAGCCGGCCACCTGGTCGGCCGAAGACGTGGTGCGCATCCGCCACCACGGGCTCACGCTCAACTTCACCTCCGAGATCGAACGCGCGCGTGCGTTCTGCGCCGGCCCGGCCGGTGCCAAGGCCGACTGGCTGCGGCGCGAGCTCGACCCGCCGGTGACGCCGCAGGTGCCGCCGGGGCTCGATCCCTGCGACATCCCGGCCGCCGAACTGCGCGCCGCTTACCTGCGCGCCACCGAAGGGCCGGTCTTCACCAAGGCCAACACGCGGCTGGGCATGAACGCGGGCGCGGCGGTCGTGCCGGTGGCGCTGCTGCCGGGCAGCGCGGAAGCCGAAAGGCAGCGCGAGGACGCGCAGCAGGCCTCGCAGGGCGACCCGACCGGTGCCTACGGCAGCAACAACTGGGTGATCGCGCCGAAGCTCACGGCCACCGGCCGGCCCATCCTGGCCAACGACCCCCACCGCGCCCATGGCGCGCCCAGCCTGCGCTACATGACGCACCTGAGCGCGCCGGGCATGGACGCCATCGGCGCGGGCGAGCCCTTCCTGCCGGGCCTGTCGATCGGCCACAACGGCACCATCGCCTTCGGCCTCACGCGCTTCTACATGGACCAGGAAGACCTGTACGTGTACCAGCTCAACCCGGCCAATCCCAACGAATACCGCTACCAGGACCGCTGGGAGCCGATGACGCGCGTGACCGAACGCATCGCGGTCAAGGGCGAGCGCACGCCGCGCGAGGTGGTCAACAGCTTCACGCGCCACGGCCCGGTGCTGCTGGCCGAGCCCGGGAAGCAGCGCGCATTCGCGTTGCGCGCCGCCTGGCTGGAGCCCGGCATGGCGCCGTACTTCGGATCGATGGACTACATGCGCGCGCGCAACTGGGACCAGTTCCGCGCCGCCATGAACCGCTGGGGCGCACCGGGCGAGAACCAGGTCTATGCCGACACCAGCGGCAACGTCGGCTGGATTCCCGGCGGGCTCACGCCGATCCGCCCCAACTGGGACGGGCTGATGCCGGTGCCGGGCGACGGGCGCTACGAATGGTCGGGCTTCCGCAACGGCGACGAACTGCCGTCGGAGTTCAACCCCGCGCGCGGCTACGTGGTGACGGCCAACGAGAACAACATTCCGCCCGACCATCCGGCCGCGAAGAAGGGCGTGGGCTACGAATGGAGCGATGCGGCCCGCGCGCGCCGCCTGAAGGAACTGTTCGCGGCCAAGGCGGCGGCAGGCACGCGCTTCACCCTCGAGGATTCGGAGCGCATGCAGAACGACATCGTCGCCACACCCGCGCAGCGGCTGCTCAAGCTGCTGGCCGGCCTGCGCAGCGACGACCCGCAGACGGCTTCGGCCCTGCGTCTGCTGCAGGGCTGGAACGGCGCGATGGACCGCGACAGCGGCGCCGCCGCGCTGTACGAGGTCTGGAGCAGCAAGCCCCTGCGCGCGGCCGTGCTCAAGGCCGGCGCGGGCGATGCCGCCGCGGCGCTGGCCACGCCCGGCGACAACACGCGCATGGTGCTGCTGCTCGAGAACCCCGCCGGCTGGGTCACGAACGCGCAGCGCGATGCGCTGCTGCTGACGACCTTGCCGCTCGCGATGCAGGAACTCACGGCCAAGCTGGGCCCCGACACGGCGGCCTGGAAGTGGGGCGCCCTGCACCGCGCCGAGTTCCGCCATCCGCTCGGCGGCGTGGTCGACGCGGCCGCGCGCAAGAAGCTCGATGTGGGCGACTGGCCGATGTCCGGCTCGGCCTTCACGCCGATGGCCGCCACCTACCGCGCCAGCGACTACAAGCTGACCGCGGGCGCGTCCTTCCGCATGGTGCTCGACGTGGGCAATTGGGACGCTTCGCGCGTGATCAACGCGCCGGGGCAGTCGGGGAATCCGGACAGTCCGAACTACCGCGATCTCGCGCCGCTGTGGCTCGAAGGCAAATACGTGCCGCTGGTCTACTCGCGTGCGGCGGTGGAGAAGGAGACGGTCGAGCGGATCCAGTTGATGCCGGGGCGTTGAGGGGTCGAGGGCTTGTCTGGGGCAGGAGCCGGGACTCGCCCCGGCAGGCGACCCACTTTTCTTTGCTTCGCCAAAGAAAAGTGGGCAAAAGAAAGGCGACCCCACTGTCCGCGTCCCTCCGCTTCGCTGCGGGCAACCTGCGGTGCTCGCGTTTCGCGGGGTCTCGCCCGAACTCGCTTCGCTCAAACAAGGGCGAGCCCTGATCCGCGAAACGCTGCGCTCCTCGGCGCGGCCAGAGGGGGTGGGGAACCCGTCGGGCCATCGCTTCGCTCGGCCGCCATGGCGCTGCGGGCCCTTCCTACCAGTCTTCCTTCACGGCCAACACCGCATCCTTGCCCGCCGCAGCCCGCCCCGCCAGCCATGCCGTCAGCGTGCCGGCCGCCACCACCGCCGCGCACAGCGCCAGCAGCCGCAGCCAGGGCACGAGCAGGTCCATGCTCCAGTGGAAGCTCTGCGGGTTGACCACCTTCACCAGCACCACCGACACCGCGAGCCCCAGGCCCAGGCCGGCGACCGCGCCGATCGCGGTCCAGGCCGCGCCTTCGCCGGCCACCACGGCCAGCACCTGGCGCCGGGTGAAGCCCAGGTGCGCCATCAGGCCGAACTCCTTGCGGCGTGCCAGCACCTGCGCGCTGAAGCTGGCCGCAATGCCGAACAGGCCGATGGCGATGGCCACGGCCTGCAGCCAGTAGGTGACGGCGAAGCTGCGGTCGAAGATGCGCAGCGAGGTGGCGCGGATCTGGCCCACCGAGGCCAGCTCCAGCGCATCCGACAGCCCGGGCTCGGCCGACGCCAGCGCGCGAACCGCGGACTGCACCTCGGTGTCGACCGCATCGGGTGCGAGCCACAGCGCGACGTCGCTGGCGCCGGCGTCGCCGGTCAGGCGCTCGAAGTCGCGCGCGTCCATCGTGATGGCGCCGAACTGGCGCACATAGTCGCGCCACACGCCGGCCACGAAGAAGCGCTGGCCGGCCGCGGGCGCGCCGAGCGCCTGCGCCAGCGGCGCGAACACCGTGCCCGGCTTCGCGCCGTAGAGGTCGACCATGGCCTCGCTCACATAGATGCCGATCTGCCCCGCGGGCACGGGCAGCACCTCGCCCACCAGCGGCAGCGTGCGCGCGGCGCCCTCGTCGAGGCTGCGCGCGATCAGGGTCACGGCCGGCCGCGCGGGTTCGAGCAGCAGCGGGCGCAGCCGCTGGGTGCCGGTGCGCGCCACGCCGGGCAAGCGCGCCAGCTTCTGCACGAAGACCGGCGTGAAGACCGCATCGTCGGCCGCGCTGGCGCCGGCCACGCGCAGGTAGAGCTCGGCCGGCAGCACCACGTCGAGCCAGCGGGTGACCGAATCGCGGAAGCTCGCGACCATCACGGTCAGCGCCACCGCCAGGCTCAGGCTCGCGACCACGCCGCTGACCGCCACCGCGGCGGTGCCGCGCATGCGGCGCGCGCGCTCGATGGCCAGCATCGGCAGCACGCGCTGTGCGAACAGCGGCGCGATGCGGTCGTAGAGCAGCGCGATCAGCCAGGGCAGGGCGGTGATGCCACCCACCAGCAGCAGCCCCACCGAGAAGTACGCGGCCACCGGGATGTCAAACAGCGGCGGCATCTGGGCGAGCGCGACGCCGGCCAGCAGCAGCACGAAGGGCAGGATGCGCGCGCCCTGCCGCGCGGGCGCCGCGCCCAGGCCCTTGAGCGTCTGCGCCTCGGGCAGCGCCTGCGCCGCGCGCGCGGGCCACCAGCCGCCGACCAGCGCCGCGGCCACGCCCAGCCCGCCATAGAGCAGCGCGGCACCCGAGCGCCAGTGCAGGGTGGGCGCCACGCCCGCGAAGTAGCCGCCGCCCAGGTCGCCGCCCAGCACGCGCAGCGCGAACACCGCCAGGCCCGCGCCCAGCGCGATGCCCGCCAGGCTGCCGACCACGCCCAGGATCAGCGACTCGGCCAGCACCAGCGCCAGCCGGCCGCGCGGCGTCAGGCCCAGCACGCCCAGCAGCGCGAACTGCTGCGCGCGCTTGGCCACGCTGAGCGCCAGCACCGAGAACACCAGGAAGGCGCCGGTGAACAGCGCGACCAGCGCGAGCACCGTGAGGTTGACGCGGTAGGCGCGCGAGAGGTTGCTCACGCGCTCGGCCGCATCGCCGGGTTCGGCGATGCGCACGTTCGAGGGCCAGCCGGGCGCGCCCTCCAGCGAGCGGACGAAGGCCGCGCGGTCGATGCCGCCCTGCAGCCGCAGGTCGATGCGCGTGAGCTGGCCGAGCCGGCCGAAGCGTTCCTGCGCGGCCGCGATGTCCATCACCGCGAGCGCGCTGCCGCCCGCGGCCACGGTGCCGGCGATCTGCAGGGGATGGCGCTGGGTGCCGACCTGTGTCTCGAGCTGTGTCGCGGCCGGGCCCAGCGCGTTGCGCGCCGCGGCGTTGAGGAAGACCTGGTCGGGTGCGAAGAGCGCGAAGCGCGCCGCGCCTTCGGCCGGCACCGGCATCAGCGCGGGCGCGAGCGTGGGCAGCGCGAGCGCGTCGACGCCCAAGATGCGCAGCGGCAGCCGGGCGCCGTCGGCGGCCAGCGTGCTCGCGGGGATCTCGACCACCGGGCTGGCCAATGCCACCTGCGGATGACGCGCGACCTGCGCGAACAGCGCTTCGTCGAAGCTGCCCTGCGCGGCGCGCAGCTCGAGGTCGGGCTGGCCGTTGACCGAGCGCACCGCGCTGGAGAACTCGTCGAGCGCCGAGGCGTTGATCAGGTGCACCGAGAAGGCCAGCGCCACCCCGAGCATCACCGCGACGACGGCGGCCGCGTTGCGCCACGGATGGTGGCGCAGCTCCTGCCAGGAGAAAGTGAGAAGCAGCGCACGCATGGCGCCATTGTCGCGCCAGGCCGCGGCGCCTTCGGCTTCAGCCGGATTGCTTCAGAGCCGCCAGGGTGGCGCCGAACTGGCCGATCGCGCCGCCCGCGCGCAGTTGCGCCGCGACCCACAGCGCCTCGGCGATCTCGCCCTCGGTGGCGCCGAGCCGGCGCGCGTTCTTCACATGCAGCGTGAGGCAGGACTCGCACTGCGTCACGTGCGTGACCGCGACCGCGATCAGCTCCTTGATCCTGGGTTCGAGGTGGCCGGGCGCGAACACCGCCTTGTCGAAGGCGGCGAAGGGTTCGGGCGCGAGCGCGTTCAGCGCCTGCATGCGCGCGCTCTGGGTCCAGTCGATGCGTTCCGGGGTGTCTTGGCTCATGCGGCGATTGCAGGGGCATCGCGCGCGCGTGACAAAGAAGGAATGCGCATAAGCAAGGGCTGAAAGCTTCGTTGTCCGCATGGCGACGAGGCCTTAAGTTCGCGGGTCCATTTCGCGGCCCGCCAGCGGCCGCCTGCCAGAAAAGTCGTCCATGAAGAAACCCATGCCCTCGTCCGTCTTCGCCTTCACCCGTCGCTTCGCCGGCGCCTTCCTCGCCGCCGCGGCGCTGTCCTCGCTGGGCGCGCCCGTCTTCGCGCAGGACAAGCCGCTCAAGGTGGCCACCGCCACCAGCCCGGCCACGCGCGGCCTCGAGATCGCGGCCCAGCAGGCCAAGGCCCAGGGCCTCAACGTCGAGATCATCGAGTTCAGCGACTGGCGCACGCCCAACTCGGCCGTGGCCAGCGGCGAGGTCGACGTGAACCACTTCCAGCACAAGCCCTTCCTCGAGCAGTCGAACAAGGCCGGCGGCTACAACCTGGTGCCCATCGCGGGCGGCTACACCACCACGGTCGGCCTCTACTCGAAGAAGCTCACCTCGCTGGACCAGATCAAGACCGGCGCCAAGATCGCGATCGCGCAGGACCCGATCAACACCGCGCGCTCGCTGCTGGTGCTGCAGGAGGCCGGCCTGCTCAAGCTCAAGAACGGCGGCAGCACCGCCTCGACCTTGGAAGACGTGAGCGAGAACCCGCGCAAGCTGCAGATCCTGCAGATCGACGGCCCGGCCATCGCGCGCGCCTTCGACGACCTCGACGCCGCCGTGACCTACGCGACCTTCGTCAAGATCGCCGGTCTCGACGTGCACAAGCCGATCTACCGCGAGAAGGACAACAGCAAGTACAGCTTCGTCTGGGCCGCCAAGCCCGAGCGCGCCAACGACCCGCGCATCCGCAAGTTCATCGCCATCTACCAGAACAGCGCCGAAGTGAAGGCCGCCGTGCGCACGGCCTTCGACGGTCTGGTCGAGTTCCCGTGGGAGACGGCGCAGGCCAACGCACAGAAGACCGCGCTGAACGCGACCCCCGCCAAGTGAGCGGGGTGGCAGGGGCGCGCGGCGCGGCGGCGCGGCCCATTCTGTTCAACGCCGTGCACATGAACTGCATCGGCGACATCGCCCACGGCCTGTGGACGCATCCGCGCGACGATTCGCGCGCCTACCGCACGTCGCGCTACTGGGCCGAGCTGGCCCGCACGCTGGAACGCGGCGGCTTCGACACGCTGTTCCTGGCCGACATCATCGGCGCCAACGACGTCTGGGAAGGCCGCCCCGATGCGGCATTGCGCGAAGGCGTGCAGCACCCGATCAACGACCCGCTGCTGCTGGTGCCGCTGATGGCGCACGTGACCGAGCACCTGGGCTTCGGCGTGACCGTGAACCAGTCCTACGAGGTGCCGCACCTGTTCGCGCGCCGCATGAGCACGCTCGACCACCTGAGCGAGGGGCGCGCCGCCTGGAACATCGTGACCGGCTTCCTCGACAGCGCGGCCCGTGCCGCCGGCCAGACGCAGCAGCTGGGCCACGACGCGCGCTACGACCGGGCCGACGACTTCATGGCACTGGCCTACAAGCTCTGGGAGGGCAGCTGGGAAGACGATGCGGTGGTGCACGACCGCGCCGCCCGCATCCACACCCGGCCCGACAAGGTGCACCGCATCCGCCACGAAGGCCCGTACTACCAGGCCGACACCATCTTCCTGAGCGAACCCTCGCCGCAGCGCACGCCGGTGCTGTTCCAGGCCGGCGCCTCCAAGCGCGGCATGGACTTCGCCGCGCGCCATGCCGAATGCATCTTCGTCTCGGGCACCAAGGCCCAGGCGCGCGAGACCATCGCCGACATCACGGCGCGCGCGGTGGCGCTGGGCCGGCGCCGCGCGGACCTGCGCTTCTTCGTCGGCACCATCGTGGTGGTGGGCGCGACCGAGGCCGAGGCGCGCGAGCGTTTCGCCGAGTACCGGCACCACGCGAGCCCCGAAGCCGGCCTGGCGCATTTCTCGGCCCAGACCGGCATCGACTTCTCGCGCTTCGACCTCGATGCGCCCATCACCAACCCCGACACGCAGGCGCTCAAGTCCTTCCTCGAATCGGTCACCACCCGCAGCGGCGGCCAGGTCTGGACCCCGCGCCGGCTGCTCGACCAGATGGTGCTGGGCAGCCGCCACACGCCCATCGTCGGCTCGGCCGAGCAGGTGGCCGACGAGCTGGAATCGTGGGTGCGCGAGGCCGATGTCGACGGCTTCAACCTGATCCGCACCGTGGTGCCCGAGTGCTTCACCGACATCGTCGACCTGCTGGTGCCGGAGCTGCGTGCGCGTGGCGTCTACAAGAAGGCCTATACGCCCGGCACCTTGCGCCACAAGCTCTTCGGCACCGACCGCCTGCCCGATCGGCACGCGGCCGCGTCCTTCCGTTTTTCTCCTGCTTCCGCATGACCGACCTGTCCGAGATCCGCCACGTGGCGCGTGGCGCACGTGAGGAGGCGCATGGCGCCAGCATCGTGTTCGAGCGCGTGGGCAAGCACTACGAGGGCAAGGCGGGGCGCACGCAGGCGCTGGCCGGGATCGACTTCCGCATCGAGACCGGCGAGGTCTTCGGCATCATCGGCCGCAGCGGCGCGGGCAAGTCGACACTGCTGCGCACCGTCAACCGGCTCGAGGCGCCCACCGAGGGCCGCGTGCTGGTGCACGGCACCGACGTGGGCACGCTCGACGAGGACGCGCTGGTCAAGCTGCGCCGCCGCACCGGCATGATCTTCCAGCACTTCAACCTGCTGTCGGCCAAGACGGTGTGGGACAACGTGGCGCTGCCGCTGCGCGTGGCCGGCGTGCCGCGCGAGGCGATCGAACGCAAGGTCGGCGCGCTGCTCGAACTGGTGGGCCTGGCGGCCAAGAGGGACGCCTACCCCGCACAGCTCTCGGGCGGCCAGAAGCAGCGCGTGGGCATCGCGCGCGCGCTGGTGCACGACCCGGAAGTGCTGCTGTGCGACGAGGCCACCTCGGCGCTCGACCCCGAGACCACGCAATCGATCCTGGCGCTGCTGCGCGACATCAACCGGCGGCTCGGCCTCACGGTGGTGCTGATCACGCACGAGATGGCGGTGATCCGCGAGATCTGCGACCGCGTCGCGGTGCTGGAGAAGGGCCGGCTGGTCGAGCTGGGCGAGGTCTGGCGCGTGTTCGGCGACCCGCGCAGCGACGCCACGCGCGCGCTGCTGCAGCCCTTGCTGCACGAGCTGCCGCCCGAGTTGCGCCAGGGGCTGCGGCCAGTGCAGGCCGACGCGGCGCTGGCGCCCGGCGCGACCGTGCTGCTGGACCTGCGGCTCAACGGCCAGCACGGGCGCGAGTTCGAACTCGGCGCGCTGGCGCTGGCTCTCGGCGGCCCGCTGCAGCTGCTGCACGGCGGCATCGACCGCATCGCAGGCCGGCCGCTGGGCCGCGTGGTGCTGTCGGCGCGCAGTTCGCTGCGCTCGGTCGATGCGCTGCGCCATGCGCTGGCCGGCCTGGTCGACCAGGTCACGGTGCTGGGTGTGCGCGAAGAAGAGGAAAAAGAAGGAGCCGCGCATGCTGCTTGACATGTTCATCAACGCGACCTTGCAGACCCTGCTGATGGTCGGCGTCTCGGCCGCCTTCGCCTTCGTGGCCGGCGTGCCGATCGCGGTGGTGCTGACCACCACCGCACCGGGCGGCATCTATGCGCGGCCCGGCGTCAACCGCGTGCTGGGCAGCGTGGTCAACGTGCTGCGCTCGGCCCCCTTCATCATCCTGCTGGTGGCGCTGATCCCGTTCACACGGTGGGTCGTCGGCACCTCGATCGGCCTGTGGGCCGCCGTGGTGCCGCTGTCGATCGCCTCGACGCCCTTCTTCGCGCGCATGGTCGAGGTGAGCCTGCGCGAGGTCGATCGCGGCCTGGTGGAAGCGGCGCAGGCCATGGGCTGCAAGCGCTGGCACATCGTGCGCCACGTGCTGCTGCCCGAGGCGCTGCCCGGGATCATCGCGGGCTTCACGCTGACGGTGGTCACGATGATCGGTTCCTCGGCCATGGCCGGCGCGGTGGGCGGCGGCGGGCTGGGCGACCTGGCGATCCGCTACGGCTACCAGCGCTTCGACACGGTGGTGATGCTGGAAGTGATCGCGCTGCTGATCGTGCTGGTCGGCGCGGTGCAATGGAGCGGCGACGCGCTGGCGCGCCGGGCCAATCGAAGGGAGAGGGCATGAGCCACGGCAGCCACGACAGCCACGACAACCACCACAGGCCGCGCCGTGCGCGCGCCTTCACGCGGCCCGATGCCCACGTCATCCGCGACGATGCCGAGGCGCTCGAGGCCGCGGCCGCCTTCGCCGCCGCGATCGCGCCAGGCGCCGCCGCGCGGGATCGCGACCGCCTGCTGCCTCATGCCGAGGTCGACGCCTTCTCGCAGAGCGGCCTCTGGGCGCTGACCGTGCCGCGCAGCCACGGCGGCGCCGACGTCAGCCATGTCACGCTGGTCGAGGTGTTCCGGCGCATCGCGCAGGCCGACCCCTCGATCGCCCAGATTCCGCAGAACCACTACAGCGTGGTCTGCGCGCTGCGGCTCGACGGCAGCCCCGCGCAGCAGGATTTCTTCTTCGCCGAGCTGCTGCGCGGCGCGCGGCTGGGCAATGCGGTGTCGGAGATCGGCACCCGCCATGTGCGCGAGACCCGCACCCGCCTGGTGGCCGACGTTGCGGCGGGCGAGGGCGCGTTCCGCCTCGATGGCCGCAAAGCCTTCTCGACCGGCGCGCTGTTCGCCGACTGGATTCCGGTGTCGGCGCGCGACGCGCAGGACAAGCCCTGGCTCGCGATCGTCGAGCGCGGCGCGCCGGGCCTGGCGGTGATCGACGACTGGTCGGGCTTCGGCCAGCGCACCACGGCGAGCGGCAGCGTGACGCTGGCCCAGGTGGCCGTGCAGGCCTGGCAGCTCGTGCCTTCGACGCGCTTCGCGCGGCCGACGCTGGCCGGCCCCTTCTCGCAGATCCTGCAGGCCGCCATCGACGGCGGCATCGCCCATGCGGCGCTGGAGGACATGCGCCATTTCGTGACCACACGTGCCCGGCCGTGGATCGACAGCGGTGTGGATCTTGCCAGCGCCGACCCGCTGACTTTGAGCGAGGTGGGGCGCCTGCGCGTGCAGCTGCGCGCCGCCGATGCGCTGCTCGAACGCGCCGCGCGCGCGCTCGACGACACGCCCGCGGTCTCGACGCCCGAGCAGGCCGGCGAAGCCTCGCTGGCCGTGGCCGAAGCCAAGATCCTCACCACCGAGGTCGCGCTGCAGGCCGCGAGCAAGCTGTTCGAGCTGGCCGGCGCGCAGAGCACGGTGGCCGAGCACGGCCTCGATCGCCACTGGCGCAACGCGCGCACCCACACGCTGCACGACCCGGTGCGCTGGAAATACCACGCGCTGGGCGACCATTTCCTCAACGGCAAGCTGCCGCCGCACCATCTCTGGTTCTAGCCCCTCATCCATGAACGCCCGCCTGCCCCATCCGCCCGTCGACGACCTGCAGCCGCTGCTCGATGCCCTGCGCGCCACCGCCGTGGCCCGCGACCGCGAGGGCGGCCATGCCGCCGCCGAGAAGGCCCTGATCCGGGCGCACGGCCTGTTGAACGACGCCGTGCCGCAGGCCTTCGGCGGCCGCGGCCTCGACTGGCGCAGCGTGTTCACGACGGTGCGGCGCATCGCGGCGGTCGACAGCGCCCTGGCCCATGTGCTGGCCTTCCATCACCTGCAGGTCGCGACCGTGGCCATCTACGGCACGCCGGACCAGCAGCAGCGCTGGCTCTCGGCCACGGTGCGCGAGCAGGGCTGGTGGGGCAATGCGATGAACCCCATCGATCGCCGGCTCGAGGCGCACCAGGGTGCCGATGGCGACCTGGTGCTCGAGGGCACCAAGAGCTTCTGTTCGGGCACCACGGGTTCCAGCTACATGACGCTCTCGGCCGTGCCGGCCGCGGGCGGGCCCATGCTGCTGGGCATCGTGCCGACGCAGCAGCCGGGCATCGCGGTGCTCGACGACTGGGACCCGATCGGCCAGCGCCAGACCGACAGCAACGCGGTGGTCTTCACGCAGGTGGCCTTGCCCGCGCGCGACGTGATCCGCGCGAGCGACGCCGTGCCCACGGCCTTCCACACGCTGCGCACCACCATCGGCCAGCTGGTGCTGGTCAACCTGTACCTGGGCATCGCCATCGGTGCACGACAGGAAGCGCGCCAATGGGCGCACACGAACGCGCGGCCCTGGGTCAGCTCGGGCGTCGCCCATGCCACCGACGACCCCTACACGCTCAACCGCTTCGGCGAACTGCAGGTTCAGGTTGCCGCGGGCGAGGCGCTGGCCGACCGCGCCGCGCAGGCGCTCGATGCGGCCTACGTGAAGGGCGAAGCCCTCGTGGCGGACGAGCGCGCCGCGGTCGCGATCGCGGTGGCCGAGGCCAAGGTGGTGGCGCACCGCGCGGGCCTGTACGCGAGCCAGGAACTGTTCGAGGTGGTGGGCGCACGCGGCACGCACGCTTCGCTGGGCTTCGACCGCTTCTGGCGCAACGCGCGCACCCACACGCTGCACGATCCGCTGGATTACAAGCTCAACATGCTGGGGCGCTGGGCGCTCAAGGACGAGGCGCCGGTGCCTTCCCTCTACACCTGAGCTTGGTAAGCTGTGCGGCATGACTGCACTGCCCACCTACGACGACGTGGTCGCCGCCGCCGCGCGGCTCGAAGGCCATGCCCACCGCACCCCCGTGCTGCGCTCCGCCACCGCCGATGCGCGCTGGGGCGCGCAGTTCTTCTTCAAATGCGAGAACTTCCAGCGCATGGGCGCATTCAAGTTCCGCGGCGCCTTCAATGCGCTGTCGCGCTTCGACGCGGCGCAGCGCAAGGCCGGCGCCATCGCCTTCTCCTCGGGCAACCACGCGCAGGCCGTGGCGCTGTCGGCCCGGCTGCTGGGCATGCCCGCGCTGATCCTGATGCCGCAGGACGCCCCGGCCGCCAAGCTGGCCGCCACCCGCGGCTACGGCGCCGAGGTGGTGCTCTACGACCGCTTCACGCAGGACCGCGAGGCGCTCACGCAGCAGCTGGCGACCGAGCGCGGCATGACGCTGATCCCGCCCTACGACCACCCCGACGTGCTCACCGGCCAGGGCACGGCCGTGAAGGAACTGATCGAGGAAACCGGCCCGCTCGATGCGCTCTATGTGTGCCTGGGCGGCGGCGGGCTGCTCAGCGGCTCGGCCCTGTCGGCGCGCGCGCTGTCGCCCGGCTGCAAGGTCTACGGCATCGAGCCCGAGGCCGGCAACGACGGCCAGCAGTCGCTGCGTGCCGGCCGCATCGTGCACATCGAGACGCCGCGCACCATCGCCGACGGCGCGCAGACCCAGCACCTGGGCCAGCACACCTTCGCCATCATCCGGCGCGACGTGGACGACATCCGCACCGTGAGCGACGCGCAGCTGGTCGACGCGATGCGCTTCTTCGCCGAGCGCATGAAGATGGTGGTCGAACCCACGGGCGGCCTGGCCTTCGCCGGCGCCTGCCAGGACGCGGCCACGCTGCCGGGCGCGAGGGTCGGCGTGATCGTGAGCGGGGGCAACGTGGACCTGGGGCGCTACGCGGCGCTGTTGGCGGGCGAGTGAGTCAGGGCGAAGCCACGGTTTCCATCAGGAAAACGCAAGCATTGAACAAGGCATGCGCAAGGATGGACCAGCGCAGGCCCATGCGAATGCAGATGTAGGCGAGTCCGTACCCGGTCACCAGTTGAGGCATCACCAGCACCACGGCACGAACGGGCGTGCCGGAGATCACTTGCCAATTGCTGAGATGGACCAGTGCGAACGACACCGTGGACAGGTGCACCCACAGGGCGCGATGGCGAAGCAGTACACGGTGGACCCAGGGCAGCAAGGCCCTGCGTCTTTGTGCGTTCAGAAGCGACAGAAGCGCGCCCACGGTGAACAACGCGAACAGACCGAGCATCGAAGGGCGCTGGGGACTGACGAGCGCGATGACCAGCAGCAATGACCACAGCAGCAGGACTGCCATGGTCGCGCTTCTCAATCCGCTTCTGAAGACGAGCTCTTCGGCCACCGGTGCAAGCACGACGCCGAGCAGCCATACGCGCCACGTGAGCGGGCCTGCGCCCGCGCCAAGGAAGACCATCTCGCGTGCGAGGCCCAGTCTTTCCGCGATGGTGCCGAGGACCATGGCGCTGCCCAGCATCAACGTCAGTACGACGGCCAGGCGAGTCCAGAGGAAGCGTGAAGAACGAAGCGTTTCGGTCGGCAGGCCACGGTGAAGGAGCATCCTCACTTCACCGAGGACCTCGTTCACCGTGTCACGCACGCACGATCCCTTGCGATGTCAGGTGCAGCACCCGGTCCGCCCGCGCCGCCGCCGCCTCGGAGTGCGTGACCAGCACCAACGAGGCGCCGTGCTCGCGCGTCTGGGCCAGCAGCACGTCCATCACCTTGGCCGCCGTGGTCGGGTCGAGGTTGCCGGTGGGCTCGTCGGCCAGCAGCAGGGCGGGGCGGTGCACCAGCGCGCGCGCGATGGCCACGCGCTGCAGCTGGCCGCCGCTCAGTTGCTGCGGCAGCCGCGCCCCGAGCCCGGCCAGGCCGACCACTTCCAGCATGCGCGCCACGCGCGCCTCGTCGCGCCGGCCCAGCAGCATCAGCGGCAGGCCCACGTTCTGCGCCACGTCGAGGTGCGGCAGCACATGGAAGGCCTGGAACACGAAGCCCACCTGGCTGCGGCGCCAGATCGCGCAGGCTTCGGCATCGAGCGCGCCGATGTCGGTGCCGTCGTGCACGATGCGCCCCGCGTCCCAGGTGTCGAGGCCGGCCATGCAGTTGAGCAGGGTCGACTTGCCCACGCCCGATTCGCCCACGATGGCGACGAACTCGCCCGCCGCCACCGTGAGCGAGACCTCGGCGAACACGGTCGCGTCGCCATAGCGCTTGGCCAGGCCTTCGATGTGCAGTGTCATGCGATGCCCATGATGCGGTCGACCACCTGTGCGACGGCGTCGGGTGCCTCGGCCGCGACCACCTGGCGCTGCGGCATGCTGCGCAGCCAGGTCATCTGGCGCTTGGCCAGCTGGCGCGTGGCGGCGATGCCGCGTTCGCGCAGTTCGGTCATCGGGTGGTCGCCGTCGAGCGCCTCCCAGGCCTGCCGGTAGCCCACGCAGCGCATCGAGGGCAGGTCGGCCACCAGGTCGCCGCGCGCGCGCAGCGCCTGCACCTCGGCCAGGAAGCCGCCGGCCAGCATCGCGTCGAAGCGTTCGGCGATGCGGCCATGCAGCCAGCTGCGCTCGGTGGCTTCGAGCGAGACGAACACCGCGGCCTGCGGCCCGCGGACCTTGTCGGCCGCCGCATGGAAGTGCGACAGCGGCCGGCCGCTGCTGTGCCAGACCTCGAGCGCGCGCTGCAGGCGCTGGCTGTCGTTGGGCGCCAGCCGCGCGGCCGTGACCGGGTCGACCGCGGCCAGGCGCGCATGCATCGCGGGCCAGCCGTGGGTCGCGGCTTCGGCTTCGAGCATCGCGCGCACCGCGGGGTCGGCCGAGGGCATGGCGTCGATGCCGTCGGCCAGCGCCTTGAAGTACAGCATGGTGCCGCCCACCAGCAGCGGCAGGCGACCGCGGGCGTTGATCTCGCCGATCAGCCGGGTGGCATCGGCTACGAAGGCGGCGGCGCTGTAGGCCTCGCGCGGGTCGCGGATGTCGATCAGGTGGTGCGGCGCTTCGGCCAACTCGGCCGCGCTGGGCTTGGCGGTGCCGATGTCCATGCCGCGGTAGACCAGCGCCGAGTCGACGCTGACGATCTCCACCGGCCGTCGCCGCGCCACCGCGAGCGCGGCCGCGGTCTTGCCGGCGGCGGTGGGGCCGGCCAGGGCGGCGAAGCGCGTGCCCGATGGCGCCTGGGTGTCATTCGCCACGGGCTTCTCCATACTTTTGAACCAGGGTCCAGCCGATCAGCGCGATGCACACGCTCCAGAACCACATGCCATAGGCCAGCGGCCGCACCGTGCCGTCGAGGTGGGTGCCCAGCCAGCCGCCGATGCCGAAGGCCGCGAGCATCATCACGAAGCCGTTGAGCGCCGACGCGGCACCGGCGGCCTGCGGGAAGGGCCCGACCGCGCCGCTCTGGCCGCAGGGCTGGTGCACGCCGTGGCCCAGCATCACCAGCGTGAGCGGGCCCACGATCGCGGCCACCGACTGCACGCCGGCCAGCGCCAGCCCGCCCATCAGCGTGCCGCCGCCGAGCGTGAGCACCGCCCCGCGCGCGATGCTGCCGCGCACGCCGTGGCGCGGCAGCCAGTGGCGGCAGACGAAGGTGCCGGCGATGTAGGCCAGCGAGTTCCAGAGCATCACCAGGCCGTACTGCGTCTTCGTCAGGCCCAGCACCTGGATGAACACGAAGGAGGAGGCCGCGAGGAAGGTGAACAGCACCGCATAGGAGGCGGTGGTGAGCGCGCAGAAGGCCAGGAAGGTGGGGTGGCGCAGCACCGTGGCCCAGGTGCGCAGCAGGGTGCGCGGCGCCAGCGCATCGGGGTTGCGCCGCGCCAGCGACTCCTCGAAACGCAGCGCGACCAGCGCCAGCGTGCCGGCACCGAACAGCGCCGGCGCCAGCAGGGCCACGCGCCAGTTGGCCAGGTCCGACAGCAGCCCGCCCAGCGGCGCGCAGAGGCAGGCGATCACGCCCAGGCCGGTGAGCGCACGCGACATCACGCGCGCGCCCTCGGCCGGCAGGTACAGGTCGCGCACGATGGCGCGGGCCGCCATCACCGCCGCGCCCATGGCGGCGCCCTGCACGGTGCGCCAGCCGATCAGCCATTCCATCGACGGCGCCATCGCACCGCCCACCGCCGCCACGACATAGGCGGCCAGGCCGCAGAGCAGCACCGGCCGGCGGCCGTAGCGGTCGGACAGCGGGCCCAGCAGCAGCTGCGAGAGCCCGAAGGCCAGCAGCAGCGCCGTGAGCGTGAGCTGGGCATGGGCCATGGGCGCGCCGAAGCCCGAGGTCAGGGCCGGCAGGGCGGGCAGGTAGAGGTCGGTGGTGACGGGCTGGATGCCCAGCAGCAGGGCCAGCGTCAGGACGATCAGCGCGGGCGACGCGACCGGCGCGGCCGCCGGTGCAAGGGAGGAAGGCGGCATGCGCCCGAGGGTAACAAAAGCCGGCGCCGGATTTCGCGGGCGCGCGGGACGCTCAGAGGCCGTGCGTGCGGAGCTCGGCCACCTCGGTGCCCGGCGGCTTCATGCGGAACAGCTGCGACAGGGCGGCCCGGTACTGGGCCGCGCCCACCGAATTGGTGTTGTGGTGCGAGCCGCCCTCGACCAGCACGAACATCTTGGGCACCCGGGCCGCTTCGTAGAGCTTGCGGCCCAGGGTCGGGTTGATCAGGCTGTCGGCCGTGCCGTGCACCACCAGCAGCGGCGCGCCGATGTCCTTGACCTTGCGGATGGCCTCGAAGCGCTGGGTGATGAAGGGGCCGAAGGGCAGCCAGCCCCACTTGAAGCTGCTGGCCACGTCGGCGATCGAGGTGAAGGTGCTCTCGACGATGGTGCCGCTCTCGTCGTTCACATGCGCGGCCAGATCGATGCCGATCGCGCCGCCCAGCGAATGGCCGAAGATGTAACGACGCTGTTGCGGATGGCGCGCGGCCAGCCAGGTCCAGGCGGCGCGGGCGTCCTCGCGGGCGGTTTCCTCGGAGGGCAGGCCGGCCGAGCTCTTGCCGAAGCCGCGGTAGTCGATGGCCAGCACCGAGAAGCCCAGTTCGTGCATCCGGCGCATGCGCGGGGCCGAACCGGCCACGTTGTAGCGTGCGCCGTGCAGGTACAGCAGCACGGGGGTGTCGACCGATTCCGGGGCGCCGCCCAGCCAGAGGCCGTGCAGCCGCGCGGGCTCGCCGGTCACGGAGGAGCTGAAATCGATCCAGACGTCGTCCATGCCCTGGGTCATGGCTTCCGAATTGCCCCAGCTGCGGTCGCTGGGCTGGAAGATCCATTCACGCTGGCGCTCGTCGAGCGTCGAGCAGCCACCGGCCAGCAGGGCGATCAGGGCGGTGGCCGTGGCGAACAGGGACCAATGTTTCATGCGTGGGTGACAGACAGGTCAGGTAGGCGGAAAGTTCCGACCAGAAGACCATGCAACGTGCGTGCCCGCCGCTTCGCTGACCCTCGGAAACCCTTGTATTGGTTCTGTTACCTGCCGCGCAGGAACAGTCCGTCGAGCTCGCGCACGCTCAACTGGCGCCAGGTGGGCCGGCCGTGGTTGCACTGGTCGGAGCGCTCGGTGGCCTCCATCTGGCGCAGCAGGCCGTTCATTTCGTCCAGCGTGAGCTTGCGGTTGGCCCGCACCGCCCCGTGGCAGGCCATGGTCGACAGCAGCTCGTTCTGGGCCCGCTGCACCACCGTGCTGGCGTCGTGCTGGGCCAGCTCGGCCAGCACGCTGCGGGCCAGCTCGACCGGGTCGCCGTCGGCCAGCGTGCCGGGCACCGCGCGCACCGCCAAGGTGCGCGGCGAGAAGGGTTCGACCTCCAGGCCCAGCGTGGCCAGCACCTCGGCGCAGGCCTCGGCGGTCGCCACCTCCTGCGGCGTGGCGGCGAAGGTGGCGGGAATCAGCAGCGGCTGGCTGCTGATGGCCGCGCCGTCGAGCTGGGTCTTGAGCCGCTCGTAGACGATGCGCTCGTGCGCCGCGTGCATGTCGACGATCACCAGCCCCTGGCTGTTCTCGGCCAGGATGTAGATGCCCTGCAGCTGCGCCAGCGCGCGGCCCAGCGGCCAGACGGGCTCGCTGTCGGCCGCAGCCGGGCGGGGCACGGCGGCCGGCGCCGGCGCGGTCGGCCGCGGTGCCGACCAGGGCGGCGGCGCGTCGAGGGCCGCGTCGGCGGTGGTGGGCGGCACGGTCGCGGGGGCCGAGGGCCACATCGCCGCCAGGTCGCCCGTGCCGCGTTCGGCCGCGAAATGCATGCGCGGCTGGGTCCAGGCGGGCAGGCTGGGGGCCGGGGCGGCCGAGCTCGGCGAGAACAGCGGCACGGCGGTCGGTGCCTCGGCGTCGCCCGCGCGCGGTGCGGCCAGCGCGTTCTCGACCGCATGGCGCACCGCCTGGTGCACCTCGCGGCCGTCGCGGAAGCGCACCTCGATCTTGGTCGGGTGCACGTTGACGTCGACCCGGGCCGGGTCGATGGTCAGGTACAGCGCATAGACCGGCTGGCGCTGGCCGTGCAGCACGTCTTCGTAGGCGCTGCGCACCGCGTGGTTGAGCACCTTGTCGCGCACGAAGCGGCCGTTGACGTAGAAGAACTGCTGGTCGCCGCGCGAGCGCGCCGCATCGGGGATGCCGGCCCGGCCTTCGACGCGCACCGCGCCGCGCTCGTGGTCGACCGCCACGCTGCGCGCCACGAAATCCTCGCTCAGCGCATCCGACAGCCGCGGGTCGCGCGTGCCGGTGGCGCGCCACTGCTCGACCAGCTTGCCCTCGTGCCAGACCGAGAAGCCGACGTCGGGCCGCGCCAGCGCGTGGCGGCGCACCGCCTCCACGCAATGCGCGAGCTCGGTGGCGTCGGTCTTGAGGAACTTGCGGCGCGCGGGCGTGGCGTAGAACAGCTCCCGCACCTCGACCGTGGTGCCCTCGGCACGCGCGACCTGGCGCAGCTCGCCGGTGCGGCCGTCGAGCGCATAGGCCGCGTCGGCGCCGCGGGCGCGCGAGTGCAGCGTGAGCTCGGCGATCGAATTGACGGCCGCCAGCGCCTCGCCCCGGAAGCCCATGGTGCCCACGGTCTCGAGGTCGTCGAGGCTGGCGATCTTGCTGGTGGCATGGCGGCGCAGGGCCACGCTGAGCTCCTCGCGCGGAATGCCGCCGCCGTCGTCCTCGACCGAGATCAGGCGCACGCCGCCGGCCGACAGCCGCAGCGTGACCTGCGTGGCGCCCGCATCGAGCGCGTTGTCGACCAGTTCGCGCACCACCGAGGCCGGCCGTTCGACCACCTCGCCGGCCGCGATCTGGCTGATCAGTTCGTCGGGCAGCTCGCGGATCGGGCGGCGTTCGGGCAGGGGGCTGGAAGAGGGAAGGGCGCTCACCGGGGCATTCTAGAAGCGCGGGCAAGCCAGCGGACCCGGCGGGGCATCGGCTGTATTTGGAGCGCTTATACGGCCTCGCAACCGATCTCATTGGCGCTCGACGAATCGCCCACCTAAGCTCCGGCCGCACAACGACAACGCACAGGAGACAGACGCCCATGACCCCCCGCCCCCTCCGCTCCGCCTCGTGGTTCAACAACCCCGAACACAGCGAGCTCTCGGTGCTCCACCTGGCCTGGTACCTCAACTACGGCCTCACGCGGGAAGAGCTGCAGTCCGGCAAGCCCATCATCGGCATCGCGCAGAGCGGCTCCGACCTCACGCCCTGCAACCGGCACCACCGCGAGCTGGCGCTGCGCGTGCGCGAAGGCATCCGCGAGATGGGCGGCATCGCGATGGAGTTCCCCATGCACCCGATCCAGGAGAACGGCCGCCGCCCCACGGCCGCGCTCGACCGCAACCTGGCCTACCTGGGCCTGGTCGAGACACTGACCGGCTACCCGATCGACGGCGTGGTGCTGACCACCGGCTGCGACAAGACCACGCCGGCCGCGCTGATGGCGGCCGCCACCGCCAACATCCCCGCGATCATTCTCTCGGGCGGCCCGATGCTCAACGGCTGGCACGATGGGGAGCGCACCGGCACCGGCACCACGCTGTTCAAGGCGCGCGAGTTGTTCGCCAAGGGCAGCATCGACTTCCCCGGCTACATCGACCTGGTCGGTTCCACCGTGCCCTCGATCGGCCATTGCAACGTGATGGGCACGGCCTCGACCATGAACGCGCTGGCCGAAGCGCTGGGCATGAGCCTGCCGGGCTGCGCGGCCATTCCGGCACCCTACCGCGAACGCGGCCAGATGGCCTACGAGACCGGGCGCCGCATCGTGGAGATGGTGCGCGAGGACCTCAAGCCCTCGGACATCCTGACGCGCGCGGCCTTCGAGAACGCGATCGTCGTCAACTCGGCCATCGGCGGCTCGACCAATGCGCCCATCCACCTGATCGCCGTGGCCAAGCACGCGGGCGTCGAGCTCGTCCTTCAAGACTGGGAAAGCGTGGGGCTCGAGGTGCCGCTGCTGCTCGACATGCAGCCGGCCGGCAAGTACCTGGGCGAGGAGTTCTTCCGCGCCGGTGGCGTGCCGGCCGTGGTGGCGGAACTGCATCGCCACGGGCTGATCCGCGACGACGCGCTCACGGTCAACGGCAAGACGCTGGCCGCCAACTGCGCCGAGGCACGGATCAAGGACGCCGACGTGATCCGGCCCTTCGAGGCGCCGCTGCGGGAGAACGCCGGCTTCCTCGTGATGTCGGGCAACCTGTTCGACAGCGCGATCATGAAGACCAGCGTGATCTCGGACGAGTTCAGGGCGCGCTACCTCAGTGCCCCCGGCGACCTCGACGCCTTCGTCGGCCGCGCCATCGTCTTCGACGGCCCGGAAGACTACGAACGCCGCATCGAGGACCCGGCGCTGGACATCGATGCCTCGTGCATCCTGTTCATGCGCGGCGTCGGCCCCATCGGCCATCCGGGTTCGTCGGAAGTGGTGAACATGCGCGCGCCCGCGCACCTGCTCAAGCGCGGCGTCTCGGCGCTGCCCTGCATCGGCGACGGCAGGCAGTCGGGCACTTCGGGTTCGCCCTCGATCCTGAACGCCTCGCCCGAAGCCGCGGCGGGCGCGGGCCTCGCCCTGCTGCAAACCGGCGACCGGGTGCGCGTGGACCTGAAGCTGCGCACGGTCAACATGCTGGTGAGCGACGAGGACCTGCAGGAACGCGCGCGCGAGCTGGAGGCCAGAGGTGGCTACCCGATCCCGGCGAGCCAGACGCCGTGGCAGGAGATCCAGCGCGCCATGGTGGACACGCTGTCCGAAGGCATGGTGCTCAAGCCCGCGACCAAGTACCAGCGCGTGGCGCAGACGGCGGGGATCCCGCGCCGCAATCACTAGGCAAACCTCCGCGTGTGCAGGGCACGCAGACGCCGACGGCCGTTCGGCCCCGGCGTGCCCTCGCGCGCACCCCGTAATTTCTTCAATCCAACCGGAGTCAACATGAAATGGATGAGCGTTCCCACGCAGGACGGCCTGCGCGTGGGCTATGTGAAAGAGGGCGATGCGCTGCAGTTCGTCGATGCACGGTGCATGCAGGACATCGTGGCGGGCGCGGCCTGGCGCGACGTGGGTGAAGCAGTCCCGCTGGCCAGTGTCAAACCGGGGTTGCCCTTCGCGCCGAGGAACATCCTCTGCGTCGGCGCGAACTACCGCGACCACTGCATCGAGACCGGCCTCGCGATCCCCGAGAAGCCGGTGATCTTCGCCAAGTTCACCAACACGCTCGCCGCCGACGGCGATGCGCTGACCTGGCCCGAGGGCTTCACCGCGCAGGTCGACTGGGAGGCCGAGCTCGGTGTCGTGATCGGCCGCCGTGCCCGCGGCGTCAGCGAGGCCGATGCGCTGTCGCATGTCTTCGGCTATGTCGCGGCCAACGACGTGAGTGCGCGCGACGTGCAGCTGGGCGAGGCGCAATGGGTGCGCGGCAAGTCGCTCGACGGCTTCTGCCCGCTGGCGCCGGCGCTGGTCACGCGCGACGAGATCGCCGACGTGCAGGCGCTCGGCATCCGCTGCCTGGTCAACGGCGAAGCGGTGCAGTCCTCGAACACGCGCGAGATGATTTTTCCGGTGGCTCATCTGGTCGCCTACCTGTCGCGCGCCATCACGCTCGAGCCCGGCGACCTGATCCTCACCGGCACGCCGGCCGGCGTCGGGCTGGGCCTCAAGCCGCCGCGCTTCCTCAAGCGGGGCGACGTGGTGTCGGTCGAGATCGACGGCCTGGGCTCGGTGACGAACCCGGTCGAAGGCGCGGTCGCACGCGGCTGAGCCCGGGCCCGATCAAGAGAACAACAGGAGACAAGAGAATGAGCCCCTACAGCACCCTGGTCACCGCGGCCGTCGGCAAGGCGCGATGGCGCCTGCTGCCGATGCTGATCGTGATGTACATCATGTCGATCCTCGACCGCGTCAACGTCGGCTTCGCCAAGAGCGCATTGCAGATCGACACCGGCATCAGCGACAGCGCCTTCGCGCTGGGCGCCGGCATCTTCTTCGTGAGCTATGCGCTCTTCGAAGTGCCGAGCAACGTGATCCTCTCGCGCGTCGGCCCACGCATCTGGCTCAGCCGGATCATGGTGAGCTGGGGCCTCGTGGCCTCGGCCATGATGTTCGCGACCACCGAGATGTCCTTCTACGCCCTGCGCTTCCTGCTGGGCATCGCCGAGGCCGGCTTCTATCCGGGCGTGCTGCTCACGCTGACCTACTGGTTCCCGGCCAAGGTGCGGGCGCAGGCCAACGGCATCCTGCTGTTCGGCTTCGCGGGGGCGCTGGTCATCGGCGGGCCGGTCTCGGGCGCGCTGCTCGACATGCACGGCATCGGCGGCCTCAAGGGCTGGGAGTGGATGTTCCTGATCGAGGGCGTGATGGCGGTGGTGGTCGGCCTCGTCGCCTTCTTCGTGATCGTCGACCGGCCGCATCACGCGAAGTGGCTCACGCCGGCCGAGCAGGACGCGCTGCAGGCGATGCTCGACGAGGAGGCGGCGAAGAAGTCGGTCCACAGCCCGCAGACGGTGCGGCAGACCCTGCGCAACCCGAAGGTGATGTTCTTCGCGCTCAACTTCTTCATCGTGCAGATCGCGGCCTATGGCCTGATCTTCTATCTCCCGACCCAGGTGGCGCAGATCATGGGGCAGAAGATCGGGCTGACGGTGGGCCTGGTCACCAGCATTCCCTGGCTGCTGGCGCTGTTCGTGGTCTTCTTCGTCACGCGCTGGTCGGACCGGCACCACGAGCGGCGCCGCGTCACCGTGGCCTCCCTCTACACGGTCTTCGGTGTCTGCGTGTGCCTGTCGGCGCACGGCTCGCCGATCTTCGCGATCGCGGCGCTGTCGATCGGTGCCTCGACCTACCTCTCGGGCACGCCGATCTTCTACGCCTTCCTGTCGGAGCGCCTGTCGGGGCTGGGCATCGCCACCGGCATCGCGCTGGTGAATTCGATCGGCAACCTGGGCGGCTTCGTGGCGCCCAGCCTGCGCACCTATGTCGAGCAGCACCACGGCGGTTCCGCCGCCGGGCTCTACGCGCTGGGCAGCGCGGCGCTGCTGGCGGCCCTGATGCTGGCGCTGATGCCCAGGGGCTGGCGCACGGTGGTGGTGGCGGCGACGCGTGCCGTGCCGCGCGAGCGCATGGCGGTGCGCGAGGGCACCGGCGGCATTCTGCCCAAGGCCTAGCGCGCGAGCCGCCAGGCGCGCGACAGGGCCTGCATCGCGCAGTCGACTTCCGGGCGCCTGAGCGATGCGGCCAGGCAGACGAAGCGCAGGTCGCTGTCGATGCCGACCCGGTCGGCGATCACCACGCCGTCGTGCTGGCTGGCGCGCAAGGCCACCGCATCGCGCGCCAGCGAGATGCCCACGCCCGCGCGCACCAGCGCGAGCATCGACGACTCCTGGTCGGCCTGCGCGGCCTTCTTCAGCACCAGGCCGTGCGCCTGCAGCACCGGCGCCAGCAGGCGCGAGTGCGAGGAGCTGGCCGGGGCCAGCACCCAGGGCAGGCGGCCCAGGTCGGGCCAGTCGCGGCCCATGACCTGCGGCGCCCAGCCCGGCGGGGCGATCACCTGGTAGGAGAAGGGGCTCAGCACCTGCGAGTGGAAGGTCTTGCCTTCGTCGCGGCGCAAGGCCGAGCTGGCCTGCGGCAGGTCGCTCGCGTTCGGGTCGCCCAGGTAGAAGCCGATGTCCAGCTCCTTGTTCAGCAGCCTGGCCAGCACCTCGCCGCTGGTGCCGTGGTGCAGTTCGGTCTCGAGCTCGGGCGCCAGCGCCACCAGTTCCGCGAGCAGCACGCTGAGGCGCGTGAACTCGGGGTCGAGGATGGTGCCGATGCGCAGCGATCCGCGCACGCCGCCCTTCATGCGTTCCGCCGCCAGCACGAAGTCGCTGAGCCCTTCGAGCGCATGCTCGGCGTGCTGGAGCAGCGCCGCGCCGTCGCGCGTCAGCAGCAGGCCGGTGGGCGTGCGCTGGAACAGTTCCAGCCCGACCAGCGCGCCCAGTTCCTTCAGCTGCAGGCTCACCGCCGGCTGCGTGAGAAACAGGCGCTGCGCCCCGCGCGACACCGAGCCCTCGCGCGCGACCGCCACGAAGGCCTGCAGCAGCCGCGGGTCGATCTTCTTCATCCGCCGGTGTTCACGCGAGCAGCGTGTTCGAGGGCAGCTTCTCGTCCAGCAGCTTGCGCGCGGTCTCGATGCCCGCGACCGGCAGCAGCTTCGGGTCGAGCAGGCCGACCTGCACCAGCACGCTGGCCTGGTCCCAGTAGATGTGCTCGTGGTAGAGCTTGTTGCCGCGGAACTTGATCACGGCGAGCAGCGGCACCTCGACGCGCCTGCCGGTCGGCGCGACGCCCGGCAGCATCCACGGGATCTCGGTGGTGTGGGTGAAGCAGAACAGCAGCTCGTCGACCACCTGCGTGGCGCCGACGGTGCGCGAGATCGAGGTCAGCGTGGTGTCGGGCGGGTTGCTGTTGACGAAGTGGTTCGTGTAGAAGGCGTGCAGCGCCCGGTAGCCCACGCCGCCGGTCATGGTCGGGATGTGGTTGACGTAGGGCTCGGGCACCATGGTCGACATGGTGTCGTCGACGTTGCGGGTGCCGAACTCGTACTCGCAGTGCTTGTCCCACAGCGCCGACAGGTCGTAGTGCGGGCCGATCGCGCCCTTGAGCGTGGCGATGCTGCGCTCGTGCGCCATCAGCGCCGAGGGCTTGTGGAAATGCTCGCCGCCGGCACGCGCGAAGGCGTGGTCCATGCCGGGGTAGACGTACAGCGACACACCCGGCCGGCCCTTGAGCGTGGCGACGATGCGGTCACGCGCCTCGGGCGGGCAGAAGCCGTCTCGCTCGGCGATGTGCAGCGTCAGCGGGCAGCGGATCTTGTCGGCCTCGTCGAGCGCGGCGTCGATGCCCACGCCGTAGTAGCCGACCACCGCATCGGCATCGGTGCGGCAGGCCGCGAGGTAGGCCAGCTTGCCGCCCAGGCAGAAGCCCAGCACGCCGACCTTCTTGTCGGTCACTTCGCTGCGGGCGCGCAATGCGTCGATGGCGGTCTGCATGTCCTGCATGCCCTTGGCTTCGTCGAAACCGCCGTAGAGCGCGAAGGCGCGCTGCCAGTCGGCCTCGCTGTAGCCGAGTTCGACGTTCGGCTCCTGGCGCCAGAACAGGTCGGGCACCAGCACCACATAGCCTTCCTCGGCGTAGTAGTCGGCCACCTCGCGCATCGTGTGGTTGATGCCGAAGATCTCCTGGGCGATCACCAGGCCCGGGCCGGTGCCGCCTTCGGGCAGTGCGAGGTAGCCGCGAAAGCTGCCGCTGCCGTCGGCGGCGTTCATCTGGATGTAGGTGCCTGTCATCGTGCGTGTCTCCGGGTGGGGTGGTTTCTTATTCGGGTTGCTTCAGCTGCTTGAACATGACGTAGGCATCGACGAAGCCCAGCGTCGGATGCCTGAACGCGCCGGGCAAGGTGCCGACGATGGCGAAGCCCATCTTGCGCCAGAGCCGCACCGCGCCCTCGTTGGTCGACACCACGAAATTGAACTGCAGCGCGCAGAAGCCCATGCGCAGCGCCTCCTGCTGCGAGTGTTCGCACAGGGCCGAGGCCACGCCCAGGCCGCGCGCGGTGTCGGACACGACGTAGCCGCAGTTGCCCACGTGCGCGCCCTGGCCGGGCTGGTTGGGCCGGATCGCGTAGGTGCCGAGCACCGTGCCCTGGTCGTCGCAGGCCACGAAGATCGCGGTGGGCACGGTCATCCAGGACTGGCGCGCCTGTTCTTCCGTGATGTCGGGCGGGTAGGTGTAGGTGTCGCCGCGGCGGAAGGTCGGTTCGAGGACGGCCCAGAGAGCGGGCCAGTCCGCCTCGGTGGCGGCGCGGATGTGCAGCATGGGGGGATTCACGGAGCGTTCGGGTTCAACAAGGATAATCCGCGCCCATGGAAATCATCAGCTTTCTCGTCGACTTCATTCTTCACATCGACAAACACCTGGAGGCTTTCGTGATCGCCTACGGGCCGTGGGTCTATGCGCTGCTCTTCGCCATCGTGTTCGTGGAGACCGGCGTCGTGGTGATGCCTTTCCTGCCCGGCGACTCGCTGCTGTTCATCGTGGGCGCGCTGTGCGGCATCGGCCTGATGAGCTTCCCGATCGCCTGCGTGATCCTGATCGCGGCCGCGATCCTGGGCGACCAGTGCAACTTCACCATCGGCCGCTACTTCGGGCCCAAGGTCTTCCAGTGGGAGGACTCACGCTTCTTCAACAAGAAGGCCTTCGACCAGGCCCATGGCTTCTACGAACGCTACGGCGGTGTGACCATCATCCTCGCGCGCTTCATGCCCTTCATCCGCACGTTCGCCCCCTTCGTGGCGGGCGTGGCGGCCATGAAGCGCGGCAAGTTCACGCTCTTCAACGTGGTGGGCGCGCTGATCTGGGTGCTGGGCATCGCCACCGCCGGCTATTTCTTCGGCAACCTGCCGCTGGTACGCGAGCACCTCGAAAAGATCATCTGGGGCCTGATCCTGATCCCCGGCCTGATCGCCATCTTCGGCGCCTGGCGCGCCGGACGGGCCGAAAAGGCAAGAGCCCAAAGCATCGGCTGACCCCCCTAACGGAGAAAGCGCGCCAAGGCGCGCTTTCGACTGTTCCAGGGATACCGCGGAACCGGCTCTGCCGGGCCGCCGGTATCGCCCCCGGAAGGGGGAGGGCTAAGCGACACGAAGTGCGCGACGCCTCGGGGGGGAATCAAGTACTCCGCGGAACCGGCTTTGCCGGGCCGCTGGTATCGCCCCCGGAAGGGGGAAGGCTAAGCGAAACGAAGTGCGCGACGCCTCGGGGGAGAGTCAATACCGGGGCCCGTTGTTGGGATAGTAGCGCTGCTGATTGCGCTGGTCCGCATTGCGGCCCACTTCGTTGCCGACCAGGCCGCCGATGGCTGCACCGCCGACCGTGGCCGCCGTGCTGCCGCCGATCGCGTTGCCCAGCAAGGCACCGCCGACCGCGCCGCCCGCGACGCCGAGGTTCTGGTTGGGTCCGTTGCCGGCGCAGCCGGCCAGAGTCATGACGGTGGCGGCGACGGCCGCCGTGGTCCAGAGACGTGTCTTCATGGTGTGCACCTTTCAAGGAGTGATGCGTCCATTCTCTGGATCGCGCTGCACTTCGTTGTAGGCGCAGGCCGCGCCCCCCTGCGCGAGTGGGCGCGGCATCCTTGCGAGACACGGCGGGGGCAGGGCCCCGCGGGTCCTACAGCTGCCGGCTGCGTGCCAGCGGCGGGTTCTGCGCGAAGTAGCGCTGGATGCCGCGCATCAGCGCATCGGCCAGGTCCTCCTGGTACTTGGTGCTGCGCAGGTTGGCTTCTTCTTCCGGGTTGCTGATGAAGGCGGTCTCGACCAGCACGCTGGGGATGTCGGGTGCCTTGAGCACCGCGAAGCCGGCCTGCTCGACCTGCGGCTTGTGCAGCCGCGCGCCGATGTTGCGGATCTCGCCCAGCATCGCACTGCCCAGCTTGAGGCTGTCGTTGATTTGCGCGGTGGTGCTCATGTCGAGCAGCGCGCGCTGCACCTGCACCTCGTGCGCACCCACGTTGAGCCCGCCCACCTTGTCGGCCTGGTTCTCCTTGTTCGCGAGCCAGCGCGCCGCGCTGCTCGAGGCGCCCGACTGGCTCAGCGCGAACACGCTGGCGCCGCGCGCGGCCGGCGTGGTGAAGGCGTCGGCATGGATGCTCACGAACAGGTCGGCCTGCACGCGCCGCGCCTTCTGCACGCGCGTGCCCAGCGGCACGAAGAAGTCGGCGTCGCGCGTGAGGAAGGCCCGCATCGGGCTGCCGTTGACGTTGCCCGCGTTGATGCGGTCGCGCAGCCGGTGCGCGACCTGCAGCACGATGTCCTTTTCGCGCGTGCCGTTAGGGCCGATGGCGCCGGGGTCCTCGCCGCCGTGGCCGGGGTCGAGCGCCACGATGATGATGCGGTCGGTGCGGCTCGCGGTGGCGGCCACGCGCGGCGGCGGTGGCGGCGGCGGCGCCACGGGCGGCGGCACCGGCGCGGCCGGTGGCCTGGCGGGCGCGGCGGCGATCACCGGCGGTGCGGCCGCGGGCGAGGGCGAAGGCGAGGGCCGCGTGGCGTGCTGCGCCATCAGGTCGCCCAGCGGGTCCGTCGCGGGCGGCGGCGCGGCCGCGACGGCACTGCCATTGCCGCCCACGCGCGGCGCATCGCGCAGCCGGTCGGCGATCAGCGCCTCCATCGGGTCGACCGGCTGCTCCGGATAGAGGTCGAGCACCAGCCGGTGCCGGTAGGCCGCGATGGGCGCGAGCGAGAACACCTGCGGCTGCACCGGCTGCTTGAGGTCGAACACGATGCGCACCACGTTCGGCGCGTACTGGCCCACGCGCAGGCCGTTGATGTACGGGTCGCCCGGCTTGATCTGGCCGACCAGGTCGCGCAGCGCGGGATTGAGCTCGATGCCTTCGATGTCGACCGCCAGCCGCGGCGGGCTGCCGACGATCAGCTGCTGGGTCTGCAGCCGGCCGTCGGATTCGATGGTGACGCGGGTGTAGTCGGTGGCGGGCCACACGCGCACCGCCATGATGGTGGCGCCGCGCGCGATCTCCTGCACGCCCAGCAGCAGCACCAGGCTGCCGGCCTTGAGGAAGGTGCGACGCGGTGCGCCGTCGGGGTTCTGTGCCTTCTTCATGCAGCGGCGGCGTCCAGCAGGGCCTGGCCGCGCGGCGTGCCGGCGCGGAGGTTCACGGTGCGGGTGTCGTCGGTCATGGTGTCGATCCTAAGGGTGAGGTCTGCGCTCGGCAGCCGGCCGGCCGCGTTGTCGGGCCATTCGGCCAGCTTGAGGCCCGGGCCCGCGAAGATGTCGCGAAAGCCCGCGTCCTCCCATTCGCGCGGGTCGCTGAAGCGGTAGAAGTCGAAGTGGAAGATGAGCAATCCGTCGGGCGCTTCGTGCGGCTCGACCACGGCATAGGTCGGGCTCTTGATGCGTCCCGCGATGCCGAGCGCACGCAGCAGATGGCGAACGAAAGTGGTCTTGCCGGCCCCCAGGTCGCCGTGCAGCGCGAGGAAGGCGTCGCGCAACTCGGGCATGGCGGCGAGGGCGCGTGCGAAGGCCTCGGTGTCGGCTTCGCTGCGCCAGGTCAGCGTGGCCCCGTTCGCCTGGGGCGTTTCTACAATCGGCAGGTGATCGGCAGCCATCCACTCGTTCTTCGTATTCAGGCCTTGGCCCGGGAATTGGGATTCTCCCAAATCGGCGTCGCGGGCGTCGATCTGTCGAGCGCCGAGCCGGGTCTGATGCAATGGCTGGCCCAAGGGTTCCATGGCGAGATGCATTACATGGCCAGCCACGGCACGCGCCGCGCGCGGCCGGCGGAGCTGGTACCGGGCACGGTGTCGGTGATCACCGCGCGCATGAACTACCTGCCGCGCGCCACGCCCGCCGACTGGCAGGCCGTCGAATTCGCGCGGCTCGAGCGGCCGGGTGAGGCCATCGTGTCGGTCTATGCGCGGGGTCGCGACTACCACAAGGTGCTGCGCAACCGGCTCGCGACGCTGGCCACGCGCATCGCCGAAGAGGTCGGCCCCTTCGGCCACCGCGCCTTCACCGATTCGGCGCCGGTGCTCGAAGCCGAACTGGCCTCGCGCAGCGGCCAGGGCTGGCGCGGCAAGCACACGCTGGTGCTGGACCGCGACGCGGGCTCGATGTTCTTCCTGGGCGAGATCTACGTCGACATGGCGCTGCCCGAGAGCGCGCCGGTCACGCCGCACTGCGGCAGCTGCAGCGCCTGCATCGACGTCTGCCCCACCCAGGCCATCGTCGCGCCGCAGCGGCTCGACGCGCGGCGCTGCATCTCCTACCTGACCATCGAGCATCCGGGCGCGATCCCGGCCGAGCTGCGGCCGCTGATCGGCAACCGCATCTACGGCTGCGACGACTGCCAGCTGATCTGCCCCTGGAACAAGTTCGCGAAGAAGAGCACGCTGCCCGACTTCGATGCGCGCGAGGGCCTGACCGGCCGCACGCTGGGCGCGCTGTTCGCGTGGAGCGAGGAAGAATTCCTGCGCCACACCGAAGGCAGTCCGATCCGCCGCATCGGCCACGAGCGCTGGCTGCGCAACATCGCGGTCGCGCTGGGCAACGCGCTGCGCGCAGGCGAGGCCGATGCGGCCGAGGCGCTGGCCTCACGCGCCGAGCACCCGAGCGCGCTGGTGCGCGAGCACGTGGGATGGGCGCTGGCGCAGGCCGACTGAGTTCTTACTCGTCGTGCGAGTCGTGCGTGCCGGCGCTGCCGTCGCGCCAGTAGCCCGAGGCACGAATCCATTTCGGGTTGGCGCGGCACTCGTCGATCAGGTGGGCGCGCAGCAGCTTCGCGTGCGCCGATTCGCAGCCGATCCAGGCATGGAAGGCGCCGGTGGGCAGGCGTGCCGCATGCAGCGCCGCCAGCAGCGGTGGCGTGCCGCGGGCGGCGCCCGCGCGGTGCACCCAGGTGATGGCGACGTCGGCTTCGCTGGGCAGGTCGACATGGTCGGCCTCGCTCTCGACCTCGGCCAGCACGACGGCGCGCGCACCCTTCGGCAGCTCGGCCAGGCGGCGCGCGATCGCGGGCAGCGCGGTGTCGTCGCCGATCAGCAGGTGCCAGTCGAAAGCCATCGGCACGATGAAGGAGCCGCGCGGGCCGCCCACGCCGAGGCGGTCACCGGGGGCGGCGCGCTCGGCCCAGCGCGTGGCCGGTCCGGCTTCGTGCAGCGCGAAATCGATCTCCAGCGTGCGCGCGGCGGCATCGAAGCGGCGCGGCGTGTAGTCGCGCATCGTGGGCTTGCGGCCCTCGGGCCAGACCGGGCCCTCGGGGCCGGCGGTGGGCAGCGCGAGCACACCGGTCTGCTCGTCGGGGAAGAAGAGCTTCACGTGGTCGTCGAAGCCCGGGCTCGTGAAGCCCTCGAGCGCCTCGCCGCCCACGGTGACCCGCACCAGGTGCGGCGTGATGCGCTGGACCTGGCGCACTTCGAGTTCACGGAAGCGCAGCGGGTGGCGCACGCGTTGCGGTGTGCGGTCGGGGAAAGAGGCGTTGGTGGTGTCGTTCAAATCAAAACTCCATGAAAGGCGAACAGTTCTTCGTCAGACGCACCGCGGAACCGGCTCTGCCGGGCCGCCGGTGTGGCCCCATTGAGGGGGGAGGCGGCCACACGCAGTGGGCAAGCAACGGGGGTGGGTCAAATCTGTTCCAGCTGTTGTGCGGCGTGGTCGAGCACCGCGGCGAAGGCATTGGCTTGCGCCGGCGTCAGCGCTTCACGCGCGAGTCGCATTCGCATGGCTAGCTTGAGGTTCTCGATGGCCCGCATGACCTGCGGCGGCCGGCCGGCCCGCGGGCCGGCGCCATCGACGCCACCGTTCATCCGCGCCAGCATGGCGTCGGCGGTGGCGCGGTTCTCGGCCAGGAAAGCCTGGCCGGTGTCGGTGATGCGGTAGCGCTTGCGGCCGCCGGCATCGGCTTCCTCGACCGTGAGGTAGCCCAGTTCTTCCATCAGGGTGAGCGTGGGGTAGACCGTGCCCGGGCTGGGGCTGTAGGCGCCGCCAAGCCGGTCCTCGATGGACTTGATCAGTTCGTAGCCGTGGCTGGGCTTGTCGGCGATCAGCTGCAGCAGCACGAAGCGCAGGCCGCCGTGGCCGAAGATGCGGCCGCCACCGCCGCGGGGACCGCGACCGCCGCCGAGGCCGTCCTCGTGTTCGCCGCGGGCCATGCGGGCGTGGGGGTGGCCGTGGTGTGGGTGGGCGTGGGGATGGCGCATGGGGTTCTTTCGTTCTATCTAATTTGATAACGATATATCTAAATAGAGTCGAAGTCAAACCCACACGCACGGCAGGTCCTTGACGGGACGGCAGCGGGAAAGTGCATTGGCGCCGTGCGCCGGGCGCGTCAGGCCGGTGCCTGGGCCTCGAAGGGGTGGATGCGGTTGCGGCCGCGGTCCTTGGCCCGGTAGAGCGCGGCGTCCGCCGCCTCCACGAGCGAGGAGGGGGTGCGGGGATGGACCTGCCCCATGGCCGCGATGCCGATGGAGACGGTGACGACGCCATGGGTGCTCGCGGGATGCGGGATGCCGAGCGCCTCGACGGCGCGCTGGATCTCCCCGGCGAGCGCCAGCGCGGCGCCGTCGACCGACTGGCGCACCAGCACCATGAACTCCTCGCCGCCGTAGCGGCCCACCAGGCCGCGGAAGGCCAGGGCGCTGTGCGCCATGGTGCGGCCCACCTCGGCCAGCACGCGGTCGCCTTCGGGATGTCCCTGGGAGTCGTTGAACTTCTTGAAATGGTCCACGTCGGCGAACAGCACGCACAGTTCGCTGCCTTCGCGCTCCGCGCGCCGGGCCTCCAGTTCGAGCATGCTTTCCAGCGCGCGGCGGTTCGCGAGGCCGGTCAGGCCGTCCGTGTTGGCGAGCACGGCGAGGTGCCGCTCCATGCGCGCGCGCGCCTGCAACTCCCGGCCCAGGAAGCCCGACAGCCCGATCAGGCCGAGGCCGAAGACGAGCATCGCCGCGAGCACCGGGCCGGACCTCCGGCGCCACGGTGCGTAGATGTCGTCGAGGGCCGGCGCGAGCAGGACCTTCACGCCGGTGTCGGCGACGGTGCGGAAGACCAGCAGCCGCGCGCGCCGGTCGCTCGCATCCTCGCTCAGCAGGCTGCCGCCGTAGGCCGCCTGGATGCGGCGGTACATCGACGGGTGGCCGGCATCGGCCGCGGGCAGGCTCGTGATGACCGTGCCTTCGGGCCCGAAGACGGTGGTCATTCCGTGGGCGCCGATGTCCAGGCCCTGGAGCAGTTCGGTGAAGTAGTCCACGTTGAGGTAGAGCACCGCCACGCCCGCGAAGGAGCCGTCGGCGTTCGAGATGCGGCGCGAGAGCGCGATGTTCGTCATGTCGGCCACGGCCCTCGACGCGAAGGGGCCGCTGATCTTCACGCCCGGGTCGGCGGCGTCCAGATGGACGCGGAAGTAGGCGCGGTCGCCGACGTCCTGGCCCACGATGCGGGCGTTCTTGAGGTTGGCGGCGATCCGGCCGCTGGCATCGATCACCGCGCCCGAGGCGATGTGGCGCGCATCCAGCGCGCGGTCGAAGAGGACCTGGTTTCGCAGGCGCTCGGGCATCGACATGATGTCGGGGCGGCCCCAGTTCTCGGCGATGGCCTGGAGCGACAGCTCGTAGAGCTCGAAGTTGCGCTCGATGTCGCGCTGGGCGATGAGCGCGAGGTTGTCGGCCTGCTGCCGCGCATGCGCCAGCGTGTCCGAACGCTCGCGCCACAGGGTGAGCGACAGCAGCGCGAGCATCACGCCCGTGACCAGCACGCCGCAGCCCAGCGCGCTGAACACGGGGTGCCGCCGCCACAAGGCGCCGAGCGCGGCCATCGGGAGCGGGCCTCCGGCCTCAGCCCGTCTGCAGCGGCAGCGCCGCGGCGCCGGCCGCCTTGGGCGCATCGCCGTCCTCCACGCGCAGGCGCGGCAGGAACTGCGGGTACTCGCGCTGCATGAAGGCGATCAGCCCCTCGCGCACCGTGCAGCGCAGGTCGAAGGCCAGGCCCGAGTTGGCCGCGGTGCACAGCACGCGGATCTGCATCGCGCGCTCGGTGGTGTCGACCACGCGCAGGTTGAAGAAGCGTCCGTCCCATTCGGGCGCGGCCTTGACCAGGCGCTCGACCTCGGCGCGCAGCGGTTCGAGCGGCATGCCGTAGTCGGCATAGACGAACACCGTGCCCAGCAGCTGCGCGTTGTGCCGGGTCCAGTTCTGGAAGGGCTTCTCGATGAAGTAGCTCAGCGGCAGGATCAGCCGGCGGTCGTCCCAGATCTTGAGCACGACGAAGGTGCCGGTGATCTCTTCCACGCGGCCCCACTCGCCCTCGACCACCAGCACGTCGTCGATGCGGATCGGCTGGGCCAGCGCGATCTGCAGGCCCGCGATCAGGTTGCTGAACACCGGCTTGGCGGCCAGGCCGGCCACGATACCGATCACGCCGGCCGAGGCCAGCAGGCTGGCACCGACCTGGCGCGCGCCGGGGAAGGTCATGAGCATCATCGCGCCGCCGGCCACCAGCAGCATGCTGTTGGCGGTGCGCGCCAGCACGCGCGTCTGCGTGAGCACGCGCCGCGCCTGCAGGTTGTCGGCCGCGTCGTAGGGGTGCTTGGCGATCAGGCCGTCGGCGAAGCCGTTGACCGCGCGGATCGCGAGCCAGGCGGCCGCGGCGATCAGCAGCAGCCCGTTGAGGTGCCGCACGCCCGCGATGAAGCGCAGTTCGTCGGGCGCGGCCTGCCAGACCATCTGCAGGGCGAGCAGCGGCAGCACCAGGCGGGCCGCGGGCTTGATGTTGACCAGAAGCGCATGCAGCACCGGCGTGTGGCGCGTCACCCTCTGAAGCACCGCCGAGGCCACGCGGTGCACGAGCAGCGCGAGAAAGACGGCGATCAGGGCGGACAGGAGGGGAGCGAACCAGGGGTGGCCGAGCAGCATGTCTTGGGTCATCGTTCAGGGGTTCCTTGTGTGGAGGGGGTTGGAGAATCGTCGGAAAGGGATTGCAGGATGCGTGCCGCGTCGTCGCGCAGCTGCACCGAGATGCCTGTGGCCAGGTCGAGCCGGCGCAGCAGCCAGGGGCTGATGTCGTTGTCGAAGGGGTCGGGCAGCGGGATCGGGCCGGCCAGCGCGGTGGCCGGCGCGCCCGAGGGCAGGTCGCTGCCGGCGATGGGCGTGCTGCCGATGGCCGCCTCGATGCGCGCGGCGGTGCGCTGCAGCGGCCCTTCGATGTCGGCGGGCGTGAGCCGGTCGCGGCGCAGTACCAGCATCGACTTGACCGCGCTCAGCTGGGCCAGCAGCTGGTAGCTGTGGGCCTGCAGCTGTTCCAGCGGCACGATCGGCGGGCGCACCGCGCGCGGCTCCGACAGCGAGCGCTGCGTGGCCTGCACCAGCGCCGAGAGGCTGTCGAAGGCCTCCTTGCGCGCCAGCCGCCATTCGAGCTCGGGGCTGCTGTCGACCGCCTGCAGCTGGCCCAGGCCCAGCGCCAGCCGTGCGTGCAGGGCCTGCGCGCGCAGCGTGCGCGCCACCAGCGCCGGGATCTGGCTGCGCTCCCACGAGGGCAGCACGTAGCAGAAGGCCCAGGCCAGCGCGGCCCCGATCAGGGTGTCGGCGATGCGCTCGAAGAGCGCGAAGGTCGGGGCCGCGCCGGTGTTGAGCAGGTGCGCCTGCACCAGCCCGAGCACCGTGGCCGCGACCGCGGTGATCAGGTAGCGCCGCACCGCGAAGCCGTGCGCCACCGCCTGTGCCACCACGGTCGCCGCCAGCAGCGCGAGGGCCGAGGGATGGGCCGACAGCAGGCCGACCGCCAGCACGCAGCCCAGCAGCGTGCCGGCGACCCGCGCGTTGCGCCGTTCCAGCGTCTGCGACAGGCTGCCGCGCAGCACCACCACGATGGTCAGCAGGATCCAGTAGTCGTGCGAACCCCAGGGCAGCAGCAGCGCGACGCCGTAGCCCGCGGCGATGGCGAGCGAGGCCCGGATCGCATGGCGCAGCGGCGGCGCGTCCCAGCGCCACAGCGTGAGGAAGGGGCGCCACGACCGTCGGGCTGACGAACATGTGCCAGTTGGCGCGCACCACCGCCAAGTCGGGCGCCACCTCGCCGCGTGCCATGGCGTGGAGCCGCAGCACCTCGTCGTTGATGTGGCCGATGCGGCTGGCCAGGCCGCGCGCCAGCATGGCGGCGGAGGGGCCGGCCGCGGCGCTGGCGGGCCTGTCGTCTTCGGGCGGGCGCACCGCGATCAGCTGCGCCCGGCGGTTGGCCACCGCCTCGGGGCGACGGCCCAGCAGCAGCGCATCGGCCAGTGCCGCGGTGTCGTCGGCCAGCGCCTCGAGCACGCGGCGCATCTCGGTCAGGGCGGGCGCGTGCGAGGGATTGGCCTGCAGGGCCTCGAGGTCGAGTTCGCTGGCCAGCAGGTGGTCGCGCATCTCGAGCACGATCACCAGCATGCCCGCGAGCCGCTGGCGCTGCGGCGTGCGCGGCGACTCGAGTACGATGTCGCGCGTGGCCTGCAGCTGGTCGGCCAGCGCGGCCTGCTCGCGCAGCAGCCGGCCCAGCAGGGGGGCGGGCACCTCGCGCACGTCGCCCGACTCCTCGCGCGAGCTGAACTGGCTGGCCTCGGTGCGCATCAGCGCGGACAGCGACAGCAGCACGTCGGCCATGGCCTGCACGCGGTAGCGGCCGTTGAGCGCGAGGTTGGCCAGCGTCGCGTAGATCACGTAGAGCCCGGCGCCGAGGCCGAAGATCAGGGTGCGGTAGATCGCCTCGTCGAGGTTCTCCGGCTTGTGGGTGGCCATCGAGAAGATCATCGAGAACATCACCGCGATCGCGATCGGGATGCCGCGCTTGCCCCAGGCCATGGCGGTGAAGGCGAAGAAGGTGGCCGGCACCATCAGCAGGCCGAGCCGGATCGGCGCGCCGTGCAGCATCTGCACCGCGAAGAACAGCGGCAGGCCGATCAGCGGGGCCGGCAGCATCTGCAGGAACTTGCCGCGGCGCGGGCCGGGCAGGTCGGGCGGCGCGGTAACGATCACGCCGACCGACGCGGCCGCCGAGGCCAGCGCGCCCAGCCAGAAATGCACGCCGGCCGAGATCAGGAACAGCCCGAAGGCGACCGAAAGGCCGTTCGCGATGTAGTGGCTGAGGCCGACCCGCAGCGCGGCGCGGGTGCGCAGGACGGCGGCGCGCGGCGCCTGCATCAGCGGGCGGCGGGGTCGCCCTCTGCGGGCGGCGTGGGGGCGTCACGCCGGATGCGCGTGAGCTTGCGCGGCGACGGTGTGGCCGGGGCCGCGGGCGTCTCGTCGGCGCCCTCGGCGGTATCGGCCTCGAGGCCCGAGGTGGTGGTGCGGGCGTACAGGTCGGCCGAGGTGTCGGCTTCGGGGTTGGCGTTGGCCGCGACCTGGCGCATGCGGTCGCTGGCGCGCATCTTGTCGTCGACGCCCGCGAACTTCGAGTACTTGGCGAGCATCGGCACCAGCTGGCCGTAGATGCGCGGGGCGCCGGCCAGGCATTCGCGCTGCTCGAGGAACTCGGGCTCGCCGGTGAAATTGCCGACCAGCCCGCCGGCCTCGGTCACGAGCAGCGAGCCCGCGGCCACGTCCCAGGGGTTGAGGCCGGTTTCGAAGAAGCCGTCGGTGAAGCCGGCCGCCACGTAGGCCAGGTCCAGCGCCGCGGCGCCCGGGCGGCGCAGGCCGGCCATCTTGGGCATCAGGTCGGCCATGATGGCCAGGTACTGCTTGAAGTTGTCGCCGGTGCGGAAGGGGAAGCCGGTCGAGATCAGGCAGTCGCTGAGCTTGACGCGCTTGCTCACACGGATGCGCCGGTCGTTCATGTAGGCGCCGCGGCCCTTGGTGGCGGTGAACAGGTCGTTGCGGCTCGGGTCGTAGACCACCGCCTGCTCGACCTTGCCCTTGACCGCCAGCGCGATCGACACGCAGTAGACCGGGAAGCCGTGGATGAAGTTGGTGGTGCCGTCGAGCGGATCGATGATCCAGACGAAGTCCGAATCCTTGGCGCCGTATTCGCTGCCCGACTCTTCCGCGAGGATGCCGTGGCCCGGGTACGCGGCGAGCAGGGTCTCGATGATGACCTTCTCGGCGGCGTGATCCACCTCCGTCACGAAGTCGTTGACCTGCTTCTGCGAGATGCGAACGGCTTCGACGTCGAGCGCGGCGCGGTTGATGATGGCACCGGCGGCGCGTGCGGCCTTGACGGCCACGTTGAGCATGGGATGGAGATTGGGCGACGACATGGATTGTGGAAGAGCGGCGGGGGCAGGGGCCCTGAAGAGGCGTCCGGGCGATGCGGGACGCAGGAAGGCCGCGATTTTACAGGTCCGGCGCGATCCGGTGCATTTTTCGGGCTTTGCGGGCCCTCACGCGGGCGCAAGCACCGGCGCTTCCGTTCTAATCGGGGCCCTTCCCGCACGCCTTCCCGCTCGTTTTTTTCATGCGCACCCGTTTCATCCTGATCCAGACCAGCCATGCCGGCAACGTGGGCGCCGCCGCGCGCGCCATGAAGACCATGGGCTTCGACGACCTCGTGCTGGTCGCGCCGCGCTGGGCCAACGTGCTGCGCCGCGAAGAGACCATCCAGCGGGCCAGCGGCGCGCTCGACGTGCTGGCCAACGCGCGCATCGTCGACACGCTCGACGAGGCGCTCGACGGCGTGACCCACCTGTGCGCCACCGCCATGATCCCGCGCGACTTCGGACCGCCCACGCGCACGCCGCGCGAGCACCTCGAACCGCTGGCCAAGGCCGAGCCGCCGCAGCATGTGGGCTTCCTGTTCGGCTCCGAGCGCTTCGGCATGCGCAACGAGGACGTCTACCGCTGCAATGTCGCGCTGAGCATCCCGGCCGATCCGAAATTCGGCTCGCTCAACCTCGGCGCCGCGATCCAGCTGATCGCCTACGAGTGGCGGCTGGCGCTGGGCGGATTTCCGGTCACCGAGTCGGTCGTGCCCCCGCAGGCGGCCGACGCCAAGGCCGTGGCCGGCATGCTCGACCATTGGGAACGCTCGCTGGTGCAGATCGGCTTCCTCGACCCCGAGGCGCCCAAGAAGCTCATGCCGCGGCTGCAGCAGTTGTTCAACCGCGCCCAGCCCACGCCCGAGGAGATCCACATCCTGCGCGGCATCGCCAAGGCCATGGCCGACGCCAAGAGCCCGCCCGCATCGCGCAAGGACGGCGCGGCTTAGACTCCCGCCGCTTTCATCTCGCCCACACACCCATGCTTTCGCGCCTGCGTTCCGACATCCAGTGCATCCTCGACCGCGACCCGGCCGCGCGCACGCGCTGGGAAGTGCTTACCCTGTACCCCGGCTTGCATGCCGTGGTGCTGCACCGCGTCGCGCACTGGTGCTGGACCCATGGCCTGCGGTGGATCGGGCGCTGCGTGTCGCAGTTCTCGCGCTGGGTCACGGGCATCGAGATCCATCCGGGCGCCAAGCTGGGCGAGCGTGTGTTCTTCGACCACGCGATGGGCGTGGTGGTGGGCGAGACCGCCGAGATCGGCGACGGCTGCACCATCTACCAGGGCGTGACCCTGGGCGGCACCTCGCTCTACAAGGGCACCAAGCGGCACCCGACGCTGGGCCGCGACGTGGTGGTGGGCGCGGGCGCCAAGGTGCTGGGCGGCTTCACCGTGGGCGACGGCGCCAAGATCGGCTCGAACGCGGTCGTGACCAAGCCGGTGCCCGCGGGCGCCACGGCCGTGGGCATCCCGGCGCGCATCATCGTGTCGACCCGCGGCGCGAGCGCCGACGTGAGCGAGGCGGCGCCGGGCTTCTCGGCCTACGGCCTCACGGCCCAGGACGACCCGCTGTCGCAGGCCATGCGCGGCCTGATCGACAGCGCGGCGGGGCAGGAGCACCAGATCGCGCTGCTCTGGCAGGCCATCGAGACGCTGTCGGCGCGCCAGCCCGAGGCGGCCGGCTGCGTGCCCGGCGACGCGGCGCTCAGCGAGCGCTTCGAGGCCGAGAAGCTGGTGCAGCTGGTCGGGAAGTGAAGGCCCCGACCCGCGTGCTCACATGCCGACGTAGTTGGGACCGCCGCCGCCTTCGGGCGTGACCCAGACGATGTTCTGCGTCGGGTCCTTGATGTCGCAGGTCTTGCAGTGCACGCAGTTCTGCGCGTTGATCTGCAGCCGCTCCTTGCCCGCGTTGGCCTCGTCGGGCACGAACTCGTAGACCCCGGCCGGGCAGTAGCGCGCCTCGGGGCCCGCGTACTGCGCGAGGTTGATCTTGACCGGCACCGACGCGTCCTTGAGCGTCAGGTGCGCCGGCTGGTTCTCTTCGTGGTTGGTGTTGCTGATGAACACGCTCGAGAGCCGGTCGAAGGTGAGCTTGCCGTCGGGCCGCGCGTAGCTGATCTTCTTGCAGGCGGCCGCGGGCTTGAGCCGCGCATGGTCGGCCTCGGTGCGGTGGATGGTCCAGGGGATGTGGCCGCGCAGCACGAACTGCTCGATGCCGGTCATCACCGTGCCCACGGTCAGCCCCTTCTTGAACCACTGCTTGAAGTTGCGCGCCTTGTTGAGCTCGGTGTGCAGCCAGCTGTTCTCGAAGGCGGCCGGGTAGGCGGCCAGTTCGTCGTGCTGGCGGCCCGCGGTCACCGCGTCGAAGGCGGCCTCGGCCGCGAGCATGCCGGTCTTGATCGCGGCATGGCTGCCCTTGATGCGGCTGGCGTTGAGGTAGCCGGCCTCGCAGCCGACCAGCGCGCCGCCCGGGAAGACGGTCTTGGGCAGCGAGAGCAGGCCGCCGGCGGTGATCGCGCGCGCGCCGTAGCTCAGGCGCTTGGGCGCCTTCAGGCCCTTGTCCTGGCCTTCGAAGTACCAGCGGATGTTGGGGTGCGTCTTGAAGCGCTGGAACTCCTCGAAGGGGCTCAGGTGCGGGTTCTGGTAGTCGAGGCCGACCACGTAGCCGATGATCAGCTGGTTGTTCTCCGCGTGGTAGACGAAGGAGCCGCCGTAGACGTCCGAGGGCAGCGGCCAGCCGGCCGTGTGGATCGCCAGGCCGGGCTGGTGGCGCGCCGGGTCGATCTCCCACAGCTCCTTGATGCCGATGCCGTAGCTCTGCGGGTCCTTGCCGTCGTCGAGCTTGTACTTGGCGATCAGCTGGCGGCCCAGGTGGCCGCGCGCGCCTTCGGCGAACACGGTGTACTTGCCCAGCAGTTCCATGCCGAGCTGGAAGTTCTCGGTCGGTTCGCCGTCCTTGCCGATGCCGAGGTTGCCGGTGGCCACGCCGCGCACCTTGCCGTCCTCGGTGTAGAGCACTTCGGCGGCCGGGAAGCCGGGGAAGATCTCCACGCCCAGTTCCTCGGCCTGCTGCGCCAGCCACTTCACCACGTTGCCGAGGCTGACGATGTAGTTGCCTTCGTTGTGGAAGTTGTGCGGCAGCATGAAGTTCGGCGTGCGGGTGGCGCCGTTCTCGCTGAGCATCAGGAAGGTGTCGGCCGTCACCGGCTGGTTCAGCGGCGCGCCGCGTTCCTTCCAGTCGGGGATCAGTTCCGACAGCGCGCGCGGGTCCATGATCGCGCCCGACAGGATGTGGGCGCCGGGTTCGGAACCCTTCTCGAGCACCACGACCGAGATCTCCTTGTCGTTCTGCGCGGCCAGTTGCTTGAGGCGGATCGCGGTCGAGAGTCCGGCGGGGCCGCCGCCGACGACGACGACGTCGTACTCCATGGCTTCGCGGGGTCCGAACTGGGCAAGGATTTCGTCGTGGGTCATTTGTGGGAAGTCTCGTCGATAGGGTGGGAGTGGGCCCGGCACCGCAGAGCCGTACGTTCTTGCAACATTTTATGCGGCTGCTTGCACGCTCCCCGAGCGCGCGGCGCACAGGGTAAGCGTCACCTGCGCGACCGGCAGTCCCCGCGGGGACGCGTGGACAATGTGCAACGCGCTTCCGAAGGAGGCGCTGCCTGGCCCCGAGCCTCCCGTTTTCTCAAGGCGCTACCCGATGAAGATTGAAATCCCCGAGCACAAGAAGCTCGTCTACGAGACCGCCATTCCCATCCGCTGGGGCGACATGGACGCCATGGGCCACCTCAACAACGGCACCTACTTCCGCTACATGGAGACCGCGCGCATCGACTGGATGCGCTCGATCGGCTTCGAGCCCGACCCCAAGGGCGAGGGCATGGTGATCGTCAATGCCTTCTGCAACTTCTACCGGCAGATCGAGTACCCGGGCGACGTGCTGCTGAAGATGTACGTGAGCGACCCGGGCCGCACCACCTTCGAGAGCTGGGCCACGATGGCGCGCGCCGAGGCGCCCGAGACGGTCTGCGCGGCGGGCGGCGCGACCACGATCTGGGTCGACTTCCCCAAGCAGAAGGCCATGAACTTGCCCGACTGGCTGCGCGAGATCGTCACGGTCTGAGCAGCCGTGGCCGCTCAGGCCGGCTGCAGCACGATGCGGGCCTCGAAGCCCGTGGCCGCGCCCTCGGGCGGCGAGCGCAGTTCGAGGCGCGCGTCGTGCTTCTGCACGATGGTCGCGACGATCGACAGGCCCAGCCCGTAGCCCGCGTGTTCCGCGCTGTGGCGCACATGGCGCTTGCGCAGCGTGCCCAGCGCGGCCTCGCTCACGCCCGGCCCGGTGTCGCGCACCACCAGCGAGCAGTCGGCTTCGACCGCGAGCTGCACCGGGCCGTCGCCGCCGTAGCGCAGCGCGTTCTCCACCAGGTTGCGCAGCGCGATCGCCAGCACGTCGAAGTCGCCCAGCACCACGGGCGGTTCGCCGCTGTCGGGCACCGACAGGTCCAGCCGGTCGAGCACGCGCGCGTCCTGCCAGAACTCCTGCGCCACGGTCGCGGCCAGCTGCGCCAGGTCGACGCGCTCGCGCGAGAAGGAGGCACCCGATTCGGCGCGCGACAGCTGCAGCAGCTTCTCGGTGCGCTGGCTCAGCACGCGCAGCGCATCGAGCGCGGCCTCGATGTCCTCGCGCCGCAGTTCGTGCTCCAGCGCCGTCTGCAGCCGCAGCCGCGCCGAGGCCAGCGGCGTGCGCAGTTCGTGGGCCGCGTTGGCCGCCAGCGCGCGTTCGACGTCCAGCGATTGCGACAGGCGATCGAGCAGCCGGTTCACATGGTCGCCCACCGACTGCAGTTCCTGCGGCAGGCCGGGCAGGGTGATCGGCCGCAGGTCGGCGCCGCTGCGTTCGCCGATCTCCTGGGCCAGTCGCTGCAGCACCTGCAGCTCGTCGCGCGCGATCGTGCGCAGCACCCAGGCCAGCAGCGGCAGCACCGCGCCCAGCGGGATGATCAAGCCGAACAGCGTGCGGTTGAGCGTCACGCGCCGCTCGTCGAGCGGGTCGGCCACCTGCAGGTAGAGGTCGCGGCTCGGATGGCGCACCGTGTAGATGCGCCAGGCCTCGTCGTTGGAGAAGCCCGCGGCCAGCGGCACGTCGAACACGTTGGCCGGGGTCTCGGCCGAGCGCATCAGCACCCGCTCGTTCTTGTCGACCACCTGGAACATCACCGCGGCATCGGCGAAGGTGGGGGTCGGCGCGATGAGGAATTTTCCGACGGGCACTTCGCCGGCGCGGCGGTCGAACTCGTCGAGCGCGATGTCGAACATGCGGTGCGAGACCTCGACCAGTTCGTTGTCGAAGTTGTAGTTGATCTCGCGGTCCACATACCAGACCACGCCGATCACGCACAGCAGCCAGACCCCGCCGACCCACAGGATCAGCGTCTGGATCAGCCGGCCGGCCAGCGTCTGGCGCTTGACCGGTGCCGGCGCCTCGGCCGCATTCGACGCGGCGTTCACTCGCCGTCGCCGGCCGCGTTGACCAGCCGGTAGCCCAGGCCACGCAGGGTCTGGATGTGGTTGCGGCCCAGCTTGCGGCGCAGCCGGCTGACGAAGACTTCCAGCGTGTTGCTGTCGGCCTCGTCGTCGAAGCCGTAGAGCGCGTCCTGCAGGTTCTCGCGCGTGTGGATGCGGTCGGGCCGCGTGGCCATCACGCGCAGCAGCGACCACTCCTTCTGCGTCAGCGCGACCGGCATGCCGTTGCGCCGCACCAGCTCGTGCGACAGGTCGATCTGCAGGTCGCCCAGCTCGATGATCGGCGCGCTGGCCGCGCTGCGGCGCCGCTCCACGGCGCGCAGCCGGGCCAGCAGCTCGCCGGGGTCGTAGGGCTTGATGAGGTAGTCGTCGGCGCCGGCATCGAGGCCGCGGATCCGGTCGGTGACCTGGTCGCGCGCCGTGAGCACGATCACGATCGGGCGCTCCTTGATCGCCCGGATCTGCGGCAGCAGCGACAGGCCGTCGCCATCGCCCAGGTGCAGGTCGAGCAGCACCGCCGCGTACTGCGCCGCGCGCAGCGCGGCCGAGGCCTCGGCCAGGCTGGCACAGGCATCGACCACGAAGGCCTTGGCCTGCAGGTATCCGCAGACCGCCTCGGACAGCGTGGCATCGTCTTCGACCAGCAGAACGCGCACGGAAGTCACCTCCAAAAGAGAGCAAGTCTATCGAAGCACGCGCTTCAGGCGCCGTTCATCCTGCGTCGGTAGTCTCGCCGCCATCGTCGAACGGCTTCTTCGGATGGGCCTTCCGCCCGTGCTGCATGTCCTTCAGTTCCCGCCTTACCGCCTCTTCTTCCTCCTCCTCCTCAGCCTTCGTCCTCGGTCCCGCGCCCATCGGCACGTCCGGGGTCTTCGTCGCCACGTTCGCCGGCCTGCTCGCGCTGCTGCTCTGGGATGCGAGCGGTCTCGACCTGGCGATGGCCCGCTGGGCCGGAGGGCCGCACGGCTTCGCCCTGCGCGACGATCCGGTCTTCATCCAGGTCTTCCACGAGGTGCCGCGGCTGTTGAGCTGGCTGTGCGTGGCGGGCCTGCTGGTCGCGATCCGGTGGCCCGTCGGCCTGTTGCGCCGGCTGGCACGGGCCGAGCGCGTGCAGCTCGCGTTGACCGTGCTGGCCTCGGTGATCGCCGTGTCGCTGCTCAAGCGCGGCAGCCATTCCAGCTGCCCCTGGGACCTGCGCGAGTTCGGCGGCACCGCGGTCTACGTCTCGCACTGGGCCTGGGGCGTGAGCGACGGCGGTCCCGGCGGCTGCTTTCCCGCGGGCCATGCCTCCGCGGCGCTCGCCTATGTGGGCGGCTGGTTCGTGCTGCGCCGGCGCCTGCCGCGCGCCGCCGCGGTCTGGCTCGCGAGCGCGCTGGTCCTGGGGCTGGCCCTCGGCCTGGCGCAGCAGTGGCGCGGCGCCCACTACATGAGCCACACGCTGTGGAGCGCATGGATCTGCTGGTCGATCGGCTGGCTCGGGGACCTGCTCGCGCATACCCGCTGGCGCACCGGCGATCTCCTGTCTAAGCTGAATGAATTCTGAACGAGGTGTTCAGGCATATTTCAGTCCTGCTTCTCACCATCGGTCGATGACTGTTTCCCTTCCCGCGGCCCTGTCGCCACTCGAGCCTGCTGTGTCCGGGCGCCCGCGCGCCAACTTTTCGCTTTCCCGTCCCGCCTGGCTGCTGGCCCTCGATGCCTGGATGGCGCGCCCGCGCTCCGCGCAGGCCGTGGTGATCGGCCTTTCGCTCTACCTGCTGGTGGCGGCCAACTGGGCGCTGTGGCTCGAGCTCGCGCGCATCGGCGGCGCACCCAGCGTCTACATGCGCTCGGTCGGCGCGATGGCCGTGATGATCGGCTTCGGCACCGTGGCGCTGCTGTCCTTCACCGCCTGGACGCGCTGGATGAAGCCGCTGTGGTTCTTCGTCGTGCTGATCGCGGCCGTGGCCCAGCACTACATGCTGACCTACCGCGTGGTGATCGATCCCACCATGGCCGCCAACGCGCTGCAGACCGACATGCACGAGACGCGCGACCTGCTGAGCTGGCGCCTGCTGTTCAACGTGCTGCTGGTGACGGCGCTGCCCGCCTGGTGGCTGCTGCGCGTGCGCGTGCTGCCGATGCGGGCCTGGGGCCAGATCTGGCGCAATGCGGCGCTGCTGGCGGTGGCGCTGGTGGTGGGCATTGCCGCCACCGCCGCGATGTCGCGCGAAGTCGCGCCGCTGATGCGCAACCACGTCACGCTGCGCTACATGATGAACCCGCTGGCCAGCGTCTACTCGACCGCCACGGCCGCCATCCGGCCGCTGTTCAAGCGCAGTCGCAAGCTGATCCCCATCACGGCCGGCGCGGCGCTGGGCCCCAGCTATGCGACGCAGGCCAGGCCGCCGCTGTTCGTGATGGTGGTGGGCGAGACCGCGCGCTCCGATCACTTCGCGCTCAACGGCTATGCCCGCGACACCACGCCCGAGCTCGCGGCGCGCGAGGTGCTGAGCTGGCGCAACGTGCATTCCTGCGGCACCAACACGCTGGCCTCGGTGCCCTGCATGTTCTCCTCGCTGGGCAAGAAGGGCTACGAGGGCCGCAAGGACGACTACGAGAACCTGCTCGACGTGGCGCAGGCCGCGGGCCTGGCCGTGCTGTGGATCGACAACCAGGCCGGCTGCAAGGGCGTGTGCGACCGCGTGCCCAACACCTCGGCGGCGGTGGGCCTGTCCGCCGAAGCGAAGGGCAAGCTCTGCGACGGCGACGAGTGCCTCGACGACGTGATGCTCAAGAACATCGACCAGCGCATCGCGGCGCTGCCGGCCGAGCGGCGCCAGCGCGGCGTGCTGCTGGTGCTGCACCAGATGGGCAGCCACGGCCCGTCCTATGCGAAGCGTTCGTCGGCCGAGACCAAGCGCTTCATGCCCGAGTGCAAGACCAACGTGCTGGCCGACTGCAGCCATGGCGAGCTCATGAACGCCTACGACAACTCGATCGCCCACACCGACCGCTTCCTGGCCCGCACCATCGACTGGCTCAAGACCCAGTCGCCGAACTTCGACACCGGCATGCTCTACATGAGCGACCACGGCGAGTCGCTGGGCGAGTACGGCCTGTTCCTGCACGGCCTGCCGTACAACATCGCGCCCGAGGTGCAGAAGCACGTGCCCATGGTCGCGTGGTTCGGCGAGGGCCTGAAGGCGCGCGAACACCTGTCGACCGCCTGCCTGCAGAAGGACCGCGAGGCCGAGCTCACGCACGACAACCTCTACCACACGCTGCTGGGCGTGCTCGATCTCCAGACGCCGACCTACCAGCCCACGCTCGACGCCTTCGCGCACTGCAAGGTCGCCGGCAACTGAGCGGCGCGGCTATTTCTTGTCTCTCGGCAGGCGGCCCATCAGGAAGAACTCGGGATTCGGCTGCATGCCGGTGAAGCTCGCCATCCGGTTCGACAGGCCGAAGAAGGCCGTGATCGCGCCGATGTCCCAGATGTCCTCGTCGTCGAAGCCGTGCGCATGCAGCGCGGCGAAGTCGGCGTCGTCGACCTCGTGCGAGCGGTCGCAGACCTTCATCGCGAAGTCGAGCATCGCGCGCTGGCGCGGCGTGATGTCGGCCTTGCGGTAGTTCACCGCCACCTGGTCGGCCACCAGCGGCTTCTTCTCGTAGATGCGCAGCAGCGCGCCGTGCGCCACCACGCAGTAGAGGCACTGGTTGGCCGCGCTGGTGGTGGTGACGATCATCTCGCGGTCGCCCTTGGTCAGCGAGCCTTCCTCCTTGAGCATCAGCGCGTCGTGGTAGGCGAAGAAGGCGCGCCATTCGGCCGGGCGGCGCGCGAGCGCCAGGAACACGTTGGGCACGAAGCCGGCCTTCTCCTGCACCGCGAGCACGGCGGTGCGGATGTCCTCGGGCAGGTCCTTCAGTTCGGCCAGCGGGTAGCGTGATGTCATGGGTGTCTCCTTCGTTGGATCGCCCATCATAGGCAGCGCGAAGACCCCGTTTGGGTCTAACCTCGAGCACCGTCCACCCGTCTCCCCCCGACCTCATGCGCAACGCCCTCGACTTCAGCTCCTGGCAAGGCCTGCTCTCCACGCTGCTCGGCCTCGTGCTGGTGTCGCTGATCGCGGTCGGCATCCGCCTGGTCGTGATGCACAGCGTGCAGCAGCGGCGCGAGCGGCAGAACCGGCAGATCAACGAGCGGCTCAAGACGCTGATCGCGGCCTACAAGACGCTGGGTGGCTCGTTCACCGGCGACCTGGCGGTCGACCCGAGTCATCTGCGCGAGCTGCGTGCGCGCGCCGGTGCCGCGCAGGCGGCGCTCGAGGCCGCGGAGGGCGTGACGGCCGTGGCGCCGGCGGTGCGCGAAGACACCGGCTCGGACCGCCGGCGCCGGGTGCGCGACGCGGTCGAGGCCGCGCTGTCCGACGTGATCCTGCTGGGCACGCACGAGCAGGTGCGCATGGCGGCCGAGGCCGCCAACGACATGGTGGCGGGCCGGCCGATCGAGACGGCCGCGTTGGTCGCGTCCCTGCGCAGCTTCATCCGCGACGTGCTCGACCTCGAGGTCATCCCGGCCTCGCTGGCCATTCCCAAGCAGGGGCCGCTGCGCGTCAGTGGCGGCAGCGGGCGGGCCGGGGCTGGCGGCGCGGCGAAGGGCGGGGCCAAAGGGGGCGGAGGGCAGGGCGGTGGCGGCATGGGCGGCGGCTTCGGCACGCACGCGGACCCCGCGCGCGACGAGCCCGCCGCCGGCGGCCACTGAGGCGGCCTCAGGGCGCGAGCTGTTCCGACGGCAGGCGCGACGGGCTTGGGCGCGGCGTGGCGATCAGCTCGCGCACATCCCGTGCATAGCCCATCAGCCGGCGTGCGGCGCGTTCACGCTGGTCCGGGCGCGTGAGCTGGTGCAGCGCCGCGATGTTGGCGCAGCTTTCCTGCAGCAGGGCCTGCTGGTAGGCCTGCCACGCGCCGGTCGGCGGATGGGCGATGCGTTGCGCATAGGCCTCGATGGCGGCGCGCACCTCGGGCACCGGTGCCGACTGGCGGCTGAAGCGCCGCAGCAGGGCCAGCGATTCCTGCTGCCGCTGGCGCCGCTCGGCGTCGACGCGGCGCGGGTCGAAGATCGAGCGGTCCACCGCCTCGCGCAGCCATTGCCGCTGGCTGTTGTCGAGCGAACCGTAGAAGTCCTCGCTGCGGTCGAGGAAGTCCTGGTAGCGCTTCTGGTGCTGCTGTGCCACGCTGCGTTCCAGCCAGTCGCGCGCATAAGTCGCATTGTTCTTCGCGTACTTGCGCTCGACCTGGCGCAGCTGCGTCTCGTCGAGGCTCGCGACCAGTTCGGCGCCTGGCTTCGCGGCCTCGAGCGCGATGGCGAGCAGGCGGTCGCGGACCTCGTCGCCGACCGCGCACACCTCCGAGGCCGTCACGTCGGCCGGTGCCTGGGCCGCGGCCTTTTCGAGCAGCGACTGAAATTTCGGCAGCTCGTTGCGCCGGTGGCTTTCCAGCAGCGCCGCAAGCTGCTCGCGCACCCTGGGCGTCTGGCCGCTGTTGAAGTCGACGTAGCCGTCGAGCCACCAGTAGCCGAGTTCCGGCAGGTTGTTGTAGGCCAGCTTGACGGCGCTGCATCCCGCCAGCGCCACGCCCAGCAGCAGGACGCAGCCCGTCCTCGACCACCGGGCCAGGGGTGCGAGCCGCGGTCGCTTCAAGGGCGTGCCTGCTGGGGAAGGGGAAGGATCAGCCCGCGTCCTTCAAGGCCTTCTTGGCCTTTTCGGCGGAGTTCTGCGAACGGTTCTTGTGGTAGCCCGACTTGACGTTGTTGACGGCCTTGCCCACCGGCCCGCTCTTCTTGGCCTCGTTGTCGGCGCGCTTCTCGTCGATCTTGTGCTTGGCGGCGTCGGTGGCTTCCGAGGCGGCCTTGCCGACCTGTGCGCCGGCGCTCAGGACAGTGAGGGAGGCAGCGAGCACGAACAGCATCTTCTTCATCGGGTTCTCCAGAAATTGATCCAAGCCTAGACTAGACACGCTGCCGGGCCCCGGCCCTGTCAGCCGCCGCCGCGCCTGCCTGTGGTGGCGCAACGCCAGCCCGCAATAATGGGGCTTTCATCCCTCCAAGGACATCCCGTGCGATTTCTGCTGTGTGCCTCCCTCCTGTGCCTTTCCTCGGCCGCCTTCGCCCAGAGCGCGCCGGTCACCACGCCCAGCGGCCTGATCTACCAGTCGCTCAAGGACGGCACCGGCGCCTCGCCCACGGCCAGCGACACCGTCAAGGTGCACTACCGCGGCACCTTCCCCGACAGCGGCAAGGAGTTCGACAGCTCCTACAAGCGCGGCGAGCCGATCGAGTTTCCGCTGTCGGGCGTGATCCCCTGCTGGACCGAAGGCGTGCAGAAGATGAAGCCCGGCGGCAAGGCCAAGCTGGTGTGCCCGCCGGCCATCGCCTACGGTGCGCGCGGCGCGGGCGGCGTGATCCCGCCCAACGCCACGCTCAACTTCGAAGTCGAGCTGATCTCGGTCAAGGGACGCTGAGCGCAGCGGCGCGCGGCGCGCGCCCCAGCAGGGCCGCCACCGCGGCGGCCGCGAGCACCAGCACGCTGCCCAGCAGCATCGCGCTCGCGATGCCCCGGCCGTCGACCGCCAGGCCGCCAAGCAGCGCGCCCGAGGCGATCGCGACTTGGAAGGCCGTGACCAGCATCGCCTGACCGGCCTCGGGTGCCTCGGGCAGCGCCTTGAGCATCCAGCCCGTGGCCGAGACCGGCACCATGCCGAAGGCCACGCCCCAGGCCAGCACCACCACCGCGCCCGCGGCCACGCCGGCGCCGATCAGCGTCGACACGGCCAGCGACGCCGCCAGCAGCAGGGCGGTGGCCACCACCGCCGTCAGCGGGCTGCGCGCCACGATGCGCCCGCCGATGAAGTTGCCCACGAAGCCCGCCGCGCCGTAGACCAGCAGCAGCGCCGTGACCAGTGCCGGCGAGAGGCCGAAGATCTGCTGCAGCAAGGGCTTGAGGTAGGTGTAGGCCGCGAAGTGCCCCGCCACCATCAGCACCACCGCGGCCAGGCCGACTGCCGCCAGGCGGCGCGTCAGCGGCGTGAGCAGGTCGCGCGGCCGGATGGCGCGCAGCGCCGGCAGCGCGGGCAGCAGCCACAGCTGCACCGCCAGCACCACCGCGGTCAGCAGCGCCGAGGCGGCGAAGGCCGATCTCCAGCCCGCGATGCTGCCCAGCAGCGCGCCGGCCGGCACACCCAGCACGGTGCCCACCGAGATGCCGGCCAGGATCATCGACATCGCGCGCGGCTGGTCGGCCGGCGGCACCAGCTGCGTGCCCACGGCCGGCGCGAAGGACCAGAAGCCGCCCACGCACAGGCCCAGCAGCAGGCGCGCCACCAGCATGGTCGAGAAGCTGGGCGCGAAGGCGGCCAGCAGGTTCGACACCAGCAGCAGCGCGGTCAGCGCCAGCACCACCGTGCGCCGGTCGAGCCGGCCCGCGGCCACGGTCAGCGCCGGCGCGGCGAAGGCGGCCAGCACGCCCGGCATCGTGACCATCAGGCCCGCGGTGCCGTCGGACACGTGCAGGCCGCGCGCGATGTCGGTGAGCAGGCCGACCGGCAGGAACTCGGTCGTGACCATCACGAAGGTGCCCACGGCGATCGAGCCGACCGCGAGCCAGGCCGAGCGGGGCGCCGCGGCGGCGGGCGCGAGCGCCGGGGTGGCGACGCTGTCGTCGCAGGTGGTGCAGGAAGGGGACACGGGGAGGGGCTCCGAGGGGCGTATGTGCAAACCCTGGAGTGTGGGCACCGCGGCGCTTCAGACCAAGCCACCGGACGGTCCCAGTGTGTTTCCCCGGCGCCAACAATCGCGGCGCCCGGGCGTCCCTACCAGTGGACCCGAAGCCCCAGCTGCCCCTGCACGCTGCGCAGTTCCGTGGCGCCCAGCGCGCGCGTGGCCGACAGGCCGGCGTACAGCGAGACCGCGCTGCCGACCTGGCCCGTGATGCCCGCGCCCAGCTCCAGCGCGCTGGCGTTGCGCTGCGTCTGCACCGCATCGCCGGCGCCGAACACCGCGTCGGTGCGGCCGCGCAGCGCATGCCACAGGTTGAGCTTGAGGTAGGGCTTCCACGCACCCGTGCCGCCGACCGCGCCGTAGAGGCGCGCGCCCAGCCGCGCCATCACCGCGTTGTCGTGGTCGAAGCGGACGGTGGCGATGCCGTCGTCGATGTCGTCGAGCGAACTGCGCTGCCAGATCAGCTGGGCCTGCGGTTCGAGCACCGCGCTGCCGCCCAGCGCCACCGGATAGCCGGCCTCGATGGAGGCGGTGAACAGGTCGCCGCGCGGCTTGCCGCCCCGGCCCAGCGTCGACAGCGCATCGGCCTTGTAGCGCGTGCCCATGAGCACGGCGTCGCTGTACCAGCCCGTGGTGCCGATGTGGGTCCAGTAGGCGCCCAGGCTGTAGCCCTCGACCACCAGCTGGCCGACCTTCGTCTTGGTCGCGCCGTCGGCCATGCCGCTCGCGTCGCCGCTGCCGCGGGTGTAGCCGGCCATCAGCCCGGCGCGGTCGCTGCTGCCGCCATCGCCGCGCCGCGAGAGCAGGTCGTGCCCGAGCTGCAGCCCGCTCAGCGTGCCGTCGAACTGCGGGCGGGCGTCGCCATGGAGCTGTTGTTTCGTGCGCTGTCCGAAGACGCGGGCCCAGGAGGCGGGCGCATTGGCGTCGCGCAGCAGCAGGCCGGTGTCGCCCTGGCGCTCGTTGAAGGTGCCGAGCTGCGCGATGCCGAGCTGGCGCACGACGATCGGGATCGTGCTGTAGAGCGCGACCTCGGGCCGGTACAGCGTGACGGGCGCCACCGTCGGCGGCGGCGCGCCGGGGTTGGCGGCAGCCGCCTCGGCGATCACGGCCGCGGCCTCTTCGGGCGAGCCGACCACCGCGCCGCCCACCGCCAGCGCGTGGGTGCGCAGGTACCAGCTCTGCGCGGCGTCGCCGGTCGAAGCGCTGGCGCCGCCGCGGAACAGGCGGTAGGCATAGGCGCCGGCCTCGACCGGCTGCGCCAGTGCGAAGGCGGTGGGCGTGGTGGTGGCGCCATTGACGGCCTGCACCAGCACGATGCCGTCGGCCACGGTCGCCGCGCCGGCGCCGCCGCGGTTGAGGACCTGGATGCGCGTGTCGCCCGAGGCCGTGCCGCCGTCGATCACCAGCCGGTCGGCCGGCGAGCCGTCGCTGCCGAGCACGCCGTGGAGCTGCAGCAGCGCGCCATTGCCCACGTAGTTGCCGCGCACCGTGAACGCGCCATAGCCCTGGCCCGCGCCGGGCCCGGGCTGCCAGCTGCCCTGGTTGCTCACGTTGCCCGCGAAGGTGCCGGTGCCCGCCACCACCGTGCCGGGCAGCACCGCGATGCTGAGGCTGCTCAGCGTGCCGTTCACCTCGAAGCGGCCGCTCTCGACGCGGATGCTGTTGGCGAACGTGGCATCGGTGGTCCAGCGCCAGTCGCTGCCGCGCATCGTGAGGTTCTGGAAATTGCGGAAGGCGTTGTCGACCGTGCCGCTGCCTTCGAGGAAGGTGTCGCTGCGCGCGCCGCCGCCGTCGGCCGCGCCACGGATCACCGAGCCGGTCTGCAGGATCAGCGTGCCCGTGCCCAGCGGGCCCATGAAGATCGCACCGTCCTGCGTGGCGCCACCCGCGCCTTCGATCAGGCCGGCATTGACCAGCACGTCGTTGCCGTTCTGGCCGCGGTAGCCGTAGGAGCTAGCGCTCGAGATCACGCCGCCCGCGCGGTTCTCCACCCGCGAGAAGAAGCTGGCGGCGCCCACGGTGTTGGCATGCACCGCATCGGCGAAGCCCGCGGTCGGCGAGGTGTTGGCGCCCAGCGCGCGGATGGTGCCGGTGTTGACCAGCACATTGGCCACCCCGTTGCCGCCCTGCAGGTACACGCCCTTGGACGCGGTGCCGCTGACCGTGATGCTGCCGCTGTTGCTCACGGTGTTGCCGGGACCGAAGGTGAAGACGCCGTGCGAACTGCCGCCGGTGGTCGCGATGCTGCCGGTGTTGGTCAGCGTGCTGCGTGTGCTGCTGCCCGAAGGCGTGGCCATGCCCGCGGTGCCGCCGCTGGTGGTGCGGATGCTGCCGTTGTTGGTCAGCACGTTGTCGTCGCCGGTCGCCGCCATGGCCGCCCGCGCGGCGCCCGCGCCGCCCGAGACCGTGATGCTGCCGTTGTTGGTGATGCGGCTGCGGTCGCCGACCACCAGCGCCTGGGTGGCGTTGGTGCTCAGCGAGGCGCCGGTGTCGACCGTGATCGTGACCTCGGTGCTGCCCGGCGCGGCCTGTACGCTGGTCGAGCCGGTGGTGCTGCCCTGGCAGATCACGCTGTCGCCGGTGCCGGGAAAGAGGGTGGGACCGCAGGCGGCTTCGGCCGTGCCGCAGGCCAATCCCGTGAGGGTGGCCAGCGCGGCGGCCATCGTGGCACGCGGTCTCGCGCCGGCTCGGCGCGTCGGGTCGGGGCGCAGGCGCTGCGGGTCAACGGGCATGGGGGCTCCTCGAGGTGTCGCGGCCAGGATGGGCGTTGCCATTGTGAGTGGTTGTTAACAATTGAGAAACCATTGGAATTTCCGGGTTGCGCGCAGGCCCCAGTCCTGTTTCGATCCATCGGAACCCTTCACAAAGGACCCCCCATGCCTTCATCGACGCTTCCATTGAGCGGCCGCGTGGCCGTGGTCACCGGCGCCAGCCGCGGCGCGGGGCGCGGCATCGCGATCGAGCTGGGCGCGGCCGGCGCCACGGTCTACGTCACCGGCCGCAGCACGCGCGAGCGGCCGGCCGCCGGCTACGAGCAGTTGCTCGCGCTGTCGCAGCTGGCCACGCTGCCGGGCACCATCGACGCGACCGCCGAGGAGGCGACGCAGGCGGGCGGGCGGGGCATCGCGGTGGCCTGCGACCACGGCCGGGACGACGAGGTGGCGGCGCTGTTCGAGCGCGTGCAGCGCGAGCAGGGCCGGCTCGACCTGCTGGTGAACAACGCCTGGGGCGGGCATGAAAGCTTCGACGGCGTGTTCGATGCGCCGTTCTGGACCCGGCCCCTGTCGTCGAACTGGGCATCGATGTTCGAGCACGGCCTGCGCCACCACCTGCTGGCCAGCCGCCATGCGGCGCCGCGCATGGTGGCGCAGCGCGGCGGCCTGATCGTGACCACCACCTTCTGGGACCGCGGCCACTACATCGCCGGTAATCTGTACTACGACCTGGCCAAGGCCGCGATGACCCGCCTGGCTTTCGGCATGGCGCAGGAGCTGCGCGCGCACCAGGTCACGTCGCTGGCCGTGTCGCCGGGCTGGATGCGCACCGAGTTCGTGTTGGCCGGCCACCGGACCGACGAGGCGCACTGGACCGAGCGGCCCGCGCTGGCCCGCACCGAGTCGACCCGCTACCTGGGCCGCGCGGTGGCCGCGCTGGCGGCCGACCCGACGGTGATCGCCCGCACCGGCCAGGTGCTGCGCGTGGCCGACCTCGCGACCGCGTACGGCTTCACCGACGTCGATGGCCGGTGGGTCCCGGCCTTCGAGATGGACGGCTAGAAGTTGTAGGTCGCGGTCGCCACGATCCTGCGCAGCTCCGCGTAGCGGCAGCTGCCGGCGCTGCAGGCGTTGAGGTAGGTCTTGTTCGTGAGGTTGCGCAGGTTCAGCGCCAGGCTCCAGTGCTGCAGCTCGTAGCCGACGAGCGCATCGAACACGGTGTACGAGGGCACCTTCGCGGCCGCCGATTCCTGGTAGCCGCGGTTCGAGCCCATGAAGCGCGCGCCCAGGCCGAGCCTGAAGCCGGACTCGAAGCGGTAGTCGGTCCAGGCCGAGAGCTGGTTGCGCGACACCGCCTGCATCTGCTTGCCGATCTCGCTGGGCGTGCTGCTGGCCGTGACGATGGCCTTGGGCGTGTAGGTGTAGGCGGCGATCACGTTCATGCGCTTGACCGGCTGGAAGGCCGCTTCGAGCTCGAGCCCGCGCACCAGGATCTCGCCGGTCTGCTTGGGCAGGAAGTCCGGCGTGTAGGTGATGTAGTTCTTGCGCCGCAGGTCGAAGATCGCGGCGCTGTACCTGCTCTTGCTGTCCACCGGCTGGTAGCGCACGCCGACCTCGTACTGGCGCCCGGTCTCGGGCTTGAGCGGGGTGTTGGTCTCGGGGTCGATGGTCGCGGTCGGCGAGAAGGACTCGGAGTAGCTGAGGTACGGCGCCCAGCCGCTCGGATGCAGGTAGACCAGGCCCGCGCGGCTCGTGAACTTGTGGTCGGAGATGCGGGTGCGCGAGCCGTCGGTGTGGCTGTCCAGCGTGGCGGTGGCGCTGTCGTAGCGGCCGCCCAGCGTCGCCACCCAGTCGCCCCACTTGACCTGGTCCTGCAGGTAGGCGCCGGTCTGCACCAGGCGGGTCCGGGCGTCGAACCACGGGTCACCGGGCACCACGTCGTGGGTGTAGACCGGGTCGTAGCCGTCGATGCCCGAGACCGTGCCGGCGTTGTAGGTGCGCTGGTCGTTGCGCGAGCGCTGGTGGTCCAGGCCGAACAGCACGGTGTGCTGCCAGTCGCCCAGCTTGAGCCTGGCCTGCGCCTGGTTGTCGATGGTCAGGAGCCGCGCGCTTTCCTTGCTGCCGAAGGGGAAGCGGTTGAGCACGCGGAAGTTGGCCGGGTCCGCCGGGTCGTCGGGGTTCACGACCGCGAAGTCGGCCTGGTTGTAGACCTGCCGGTAGTCGACCTTGATCGAACCGTAGCGAACGTTCTGGCGCAGCGTCCAGGTGTCGTTCACGCGGTGGTCGAGCAGGTAGCCCACCATCCACTGGTCCTGGTTGAAGTGGTCGAAGCCGGGCTCGCCCACATAGGTCTTGGGCGAGAAGCGGCCGTTGGGGTTGGGCAGCAGCGTGCCGACCTCGGGGAAGCTGCCGTAGGAGCTGCCGTCGCGGATGCGCAGGTAGTGCGAGAGCAGCGTGAGCGAGGTGTCGCCCGAGGGCTTCCAGGTCAGCGAGGGCGCGAGGAACACGCGGTCGTTGGGCAGGCCGCTGCCTTCCAGCCTGGCGTCGCGCACCAGGCCGGTGAAGCGGTACAGCAGCTTGCCCTCGGCGTCGACCGGGCCCGAGACGTCGCCCGCGACCTGGCGCCGCGAGTGGTCGCCCAGCTGGAGCTGCAGTTCGCGCAGCGGCTCCTCGGTCGGCCGCTTGCTGACCACGTTGATCATGCCGCCCGGGCCGGTCTGGCCATAGAGCACCGAGGAGGGGCCGCGCAGCACCTCGATGCGCTCGGTGCCGTAGTTCTCGGTCTGCCAGATGGCCCAGCCGTTGTTGTTGCGCAGCTGCAGGCCGTCGAGGTAGTAGCCGGGCGTCTGGGCGTCGAAGCCGCGGATGATGGTCCAGTCGAAGCGCGAATCGGCGCCCCAGGGCGACACGTTGATGCCGGGCGTGTAGGCCAGCGCGTCCTTGAGGCGCAGGGCGCCGGTGGCCTCGATGAAGTCCGAGGTCACGACCGAGATCGACTGCGGCGTCTCGATCAGCGGCGTGTCGGTCTTGGTGCCCGTGGCGCTGCGTTGCGCCACATAGCCGATCACCGGGCTGGCCGCGGTCTCGCGCGCCGTCGTGGCCGTGACGGTGATCGCGCCCAGCGTCGTGCCCGAGGAGGCGGCCTGGCGCTCGACCGTCACGATGTTGCCCTCGAAGCGGCCGAAGAGGCCGCTGCCGGCCAGCAGGCGTTCGAGCGCCTGGCGCGGGCTCAGCTGGCCGGACACGGCGGGCGCGGTCCTGCCCGCCACCACGTCCTGCTGGACCGCGAGCTGGAGCCGCGTCTGGCGCGCCCAGTCGTTGAGTGCCGAGGCCAGCGGCTGGGCGCCGATGCTGATCTGCATCGGCGTGCCGGCCGCGCCGCCTTGCGCGCTGGCCGAGGCGGTGCCGAAGACCAGCGCGAGGGCCAGGGCAAGCGGCGCGGGCCGCGTCAGAAGGCGATTCATGTCGATGTGCTCCAGGTAGAAAAAACGGTTGCTACCTGGGAAGACGCAGCACGGCCCCGCCACCCTGTATCCATTGCGAAATAAATCTCATTTGTTTTCGTAGGGGCCGTGTTCGGGCGTTCGGTCCCGTCGACTCGAACGCTGAATACGGGCAACCGGACGCAGAGGGCGCAGAGGTTTCGCAGAGGGCGCGAAAGAAAACAAAACGCTTTGGGGATGTTCTTTTTTGCGCTCTTTGCGAAACCTCTGCGCCCTCTGCGTCCGGAAGTCCGCCCCCGGAACCGTACCGGCCCGTTCTTCAGCGCGCGAGCAGCACTTCGGTGTCGGGTCCGTCCTGCTGCAGGCGCACCGGCAGCACGCGCGGCAGCGCGAGCCGGAGCGTCGCGCGGTTCAGCGGGTCGAAGGTGCCGGTGAGCCGCAGCGCCGCCACCTGCGGGTCGCGCACCACCAGGCCGGTGCGGCCGTAGCGCGCCAGTTCTTCGAGCGCCTGGCCCAGCGGCATGTCGACGAAGCTCAGGCGCTGCTCGCGCCAGGGCGCGATGCCGGCGGCGGGCACGGGGCCCACCGGGCCGAGCGTGCCCTGGGCATCGCTCGCGACCTGCTGGCCCGGGGTCAGGAACAGGACCGGGTCGCCTTGGCCGGTGGCCGCATCGGCGCGCGCCACCCGGACCCTGCCTTGTTCCACCGCCACCGTGACGCCGTCGTGGCCGGGCTGCCCGGGCGTGTGCCGCACCGAGAAGCGCGTGCCGACCACGGTCACGCGCAGCGGGCCGGCCAGCACCTCGAAGGGGCGCGCCGCATCGGCCTGCACCGAGAACACCGCCTGGCCTTCGCGCAGCCGGACTTCGCGCCGCTGGCGGTAGAAGACCACCTCGACGCGGGTGGCGGTGTCGAGCCGCAGCCGGCTGCCGTCGGGCAGGGGGATGTCCTTCTGCTGCCCGCGCGCGGTGGCGAAGGCCTGGGTCCATTGGGGCTGGGCCCGCAGCTGTTGCCAGGCGACATAGCCCACGCCGCCCATCACGGCCCCCGCGCCGGCGACCGCGAAGACCGGCTGCAGAAAGCGCCGCCGCGAGCGTGGCGAGGACAGCCGTGGCGCGTGTTCGAGCGCGGCCTTGTCGCGGGCCAGCTGGGCGCGCATGCGGGCCCGCAGGTCGTCGGGCATGGCGTCGAGGGTTTGCCAGGGCGCGGCGCAGCGCGTGTAGGCCTCGCCGTGCAGGGGGCTCGCGGCCAGCCAGGCCCGGAAGGCGCGCTCGTCCGCCAGGGCCCAGGCGTCATCCTGGCGGCGCACGAACCACCCGAGCGCATCCCGGCGCAGGCGCGCGGCTTCTTCGGGTGCAGGGGCGGGGGCATTCATGCGGGGTCTCTTGCTGTTGTAGACGCACGGGCGGCGCCGCACCCTGTAGGCGCCGGCCCCGATCGTCGGATTCTTTTCATGGCGTGGGGCGCCGCTTGCGCGCGCGCGACGGGGGCCGGCCGCCGGCCGTGCCGTCGAAATCTTCCAGCGCGGCCCAGCAGGCCTCCAGCGCGATCTGCACCTGCATCTCCACCGTCTTGGTGGCGATGCCCATGCGCGCGGCGGTCTCGGCGTGCGAGAGACCGTCGAACTTGACGCAGACGAAGACCTCGCGGCAGCGCGGCGGCAGGGCGTCGATCACGGCGGCGATGGCTTCGAAACGCTGGCGCGCGGCCAGCGCGGCTTCGGGCTCCTGCGCCTCGGGGCCGGCCTGTTCGTCGGGCTCGAACAGGGCCTCGTGCGCGCCAGGCTCGCCGCGCGCCTCGCTGCGGCGATGGTCGTCGGTGACCAGGTTGCGCGCGGTCTGGTAGAGCAGCGCGCGGGGGTCGCGCACCGCCACGCCCTTGCGCTCGGCCGCGTACACGCGCGCGAAACTCTCCTGCGCCAGATCGGCCGCGGTCTCGCGGTCCCGCACCTTGCGGGCGAGAAAGTTCAGCAGTTCGCGGTAGTAACGCTCGAACACGGGCAGTCCACGGCCGGAGAGGGCGAGTCGAAGTCCTGGGGGCAGGTGGGCTTCGCTTGGCGTGGCTGACCTGGGGGCGATTCAGAAGAAGTCGGAGCGCGATTATCTCCGAGCGGCGCCCGCGGGCCTCAGCCCGACTCGGTCGCGCGCCCCGAGGCCAGCCAGGCGTCGAGCCCGCCCGCCAGCGGCCGGGCGCGCTTCGCACCGCGTGTCTGCAGCAGCCGCGCGGCCATCGCGGCCGAGACCTCGTTGGGGCAGTTGCAGTACAGCACGATCTCGTGGTGGGCCGAGAAGTCGGGCAGGCCGCGCTGGGCCTTCACGTCCTGCAGGTGCAGCACGATCGCGCCCGGGATGCGGCGCGGCTCGAGTTCGGCACCGGCCGGCGAGCGCACGTCGATCACCAGCGGCGGCGCGTCGGAGGCCATCAGCGCATGCAGCTCGTCGACGCTCACCCGCGGGATGTCGATGCTCAGCAGCATCGCGCGGCGGCGCCAGTAGCGCAGGCCGAGCCCGGCCGCCACCGCGATCGCCAGCACCACCAGCGCGGCCGCGCCGGCCTCGGCCATGGCGTCGAGCACGGCCTGGATCTGGCTGCTGAACACCCAGCCCGGCACCAGGAAGGCGGCCGACCAGATGGCCGCGGCCAGTGTGTCGAAACCGAGGAAGCGCGCGGTCGACATCTGCAGCGCGCCGGCCATCGGCGGCGCCACCACCGACACGCCCGGCACGAACTTGGCGGCGATCAGCGAGGTGCCGCCCCAGCGCGTGATCAGCGATTCGCTCTGCCGCACGCAGGTGTCGGGCGAGAGCGAGACCTTGCACAGCAGCCGCATGATGCGGTGGCCGAAGCGGCGCCCGGCATAGAACCAGGCCGCGTCGCCCAGCAGGTTGCCGGCCAGCGCGACCGCCACCGTGGCCCACAGCGGGATCTGCCCCATGGCCGCCAGCCCGCCGGCCACCACCAGCACGGCCGAGGCCGGCACCGGCACCCCGAGCCGGGCGGCGAGCGTGGCCAGGAAGACCACCGTGATGCCATGCGCGGTGGCCAGGGACAGGAGTTCTTGCATGCGGGCAATCTAACCGTTCCGTGCGTCGGCTGCCTGACGCCGATCTGGTAGCGTGGGCGCATGGCCGTTCTCGATTCAGATGTCCTCCATTGGACCGTCCACTGCGACGGCAGTGCCGTCCCCAACCCCGGCCGCATGGGCCTGGGCGCGGTGCTGGTCGCGCCCGACGGCACGCGCCATGCACTGTCGCGCGCCACGCATTCGATCGGCTGCAACAACGAGGCCGAGCTGCGGGCGCTGACCGATGCGCTGCTGGCCGCCCGGGCGCAGGGGGCGAGCGCGGTGCAGGTCTACAGCGACAACAGCATCCTGGTCGAGCAACTGGGCGGCCGCGCCGTCAAGCCGATCGAACGGCTCGCCGATCTGTTCGATGCCGCGCGCGTGCTGCTCGCGTCCTTCGACCGCGTGACGCTGCAGTGGATTCCACGGCACCGCAACGCCGAGGCCGATGCGCTGGCCCGTGCGGCGCTGGGCATGGCGCCCAAGGCCAGCGGCAAGGCCGGGCGGCGCAAGAAGGCCCGCGCCTGAGTCACCGCGCCGAGGGGCCTCAGGCGGGCTGGTGCCGGTGCAGCCAGGTCTCCGACAGCGTCTGCTCCCCGCTCTTGAGGAAGAGCCGCAGGTCCACCGGCTCCTTGCCGTCGGCCGTGAAGTCGAACTGCGCGCGCCAGTGGCCGGGCACGCCGTTGGGCACGGCCTCGGCGAACAGGTAGGAGAACTTGCCGCGCGAGGTGGTGAGCACCAGTTCGGGCTTGGTGCCCGTCGGCAGCGAGGCCAGCGGGCCGCCGAGGAACTCGACCATGAACTTGCGCACGCCCGCCGGCCGCGGCTGCCCGGGCTGGCCGCCGCGGCCGGTGCGCGTGGCCACGCAGCGCGCCAGCGGCGAGGGGAAGGGCTCCACGTCGGTCCAGTGCAGCCGGTAGCGCAGTGCGATCTTTGAGCCCGCGGTGGCCGGGGCCTTGGGCACCCAGAAGGCGACCGTGTTGTCGTGGATCTCGTCGTCGGTCGGGATCTCGATGAGCTGCACCGCGCCTTCGCCCCAGTCGCCCAACGGCTCGACCCAGAGGCTGGGCCGCTTCTCGTAGTGCACGCCATCGAGGTAATGCGCGAAGTCGCGGTCGCGCTGCAGCAGGCCGAAGCCGCGCGGCCGGGTGTCGACGAAGGCCGAGGCGGTGGTCTGCTCCGGGTTGTTGAGCGGGCGCCAGATGCGCTCGCCGCCGCCGCTCCACATCGCCAGGCCGTCGGAGTCGTGCACCTCGGGCCGCCAGTCGATGGCGCTGGGATGCGTTTCGGAGAACCAGTACATCGAGGTCAGCGGCGCGATGCCCAGCCGCGCGACGTTGCGCCGCAGGAAGAGCCGGCATTCGATGTCCATGCGCACGGCCTTCGTGCGCTCCATCACGAAGCGGTAGGCGCCGGTGAGGCTGGGCCCCTCGAGCAGCGCATGCACCGTCACGCTGCTGCTGCCCGGCGCCGAAGGCTCGAAGTAGAAGCGCGTGAAGTCGGGGAATTCCTCGGGCCGGTCGGCTTCGGCCACGTCGATCGCGATGCCGCGCGCCGACAGGCCGTACTGGTAGAGCTCGCCGATGGCGCGGAAGTAGGAGGCCCCGAGGAAGGCGACCCAGTCGTTCTTCTTCCAGTCCAGCTGCTTCGGGTCGCCCAGCCGGCTCTCCTGGAAGCGGAAGCCCGCGAAGCCCGCGCCCGGCGGCAGCTTGCGCGCCGGGCTGTCGGCGGGCATGTCGAAGTAGCCGGGGTCGTAGAGGATCTCGCGCGCGAAGCTGTCGCCCGCGGCCGTCTCCAGCAGGTGCATGCGCACCGGGTTCGGGAAGAAGCGCCCCAGATGAAAGAAGGTGACGGGGAAGTTGCCGGGGCCGTCGCGGAACAGCGCGCTGTCGGGATCGAAGCGGATCTTGCCGTGCGCCTCGTAGTCGATGCGGTCGAGCACGCCGGCCGGCAGCGGCGTGGCCGCGACGAAGGGCTGCGCGGCCAGCGATTCGGCCAGGGCCGCGAGGCGTTCGAAGGAGAAGGGTTGGGGCTGGCCGAGCTTGAGCCCGGTGGCGGCCAGCGCGTCGGCGGGAAGTCCGAGGGAGGCGAGGGCCAGCGAAGCGCCTCCGGCGGCGAGGAAGTGTCGTCGATCGAGCATGGCCCCGCATGGTGCACAGGCGTGCCGCATGGACCGTGTAGGCCGAGGGCGCCCGTGGAAACCGTTGCAACCGATGCAGCTTGTTGCACGCCGGCGCAGACGTGAGAAAGCCCTCGCGAGAGGGCTTCGGGGGGGAATGCCAAAAAGCCCTTGCGAGAGGGCGAGGCGTGGAAGGGTCAGCAGGCCTTGCCGTGCGCCACGTGGGCGCCCTTGGCCTTGGCATCGGCCTCGGACATGTACGAACCCTTCTTGGTCTTGCCGAAGAACTTGTCGTTGGCGCAGTGGTAGACCTTGCCGTTGACCCAGACCTGGCCGGCGGTGGCGCCGGGTGCGGCCGCGGCGGTGGTCACGGGCTTGGCGGCCGGAGCGGCCGCGGGTGCGGCGGGGGTGACCGGTGCGGCCGGCGCGCTCTGCGCCGCGGGCGCGGGGCTCATGGCCGCGGGCGCCGCGGGGGCCTTCTGCGCGAACACGGAGGCGGTGAAGACGGTGCCGACAGCCAGCAGGATCAGAGCTTTTTTCAAGGTGGGATCTCCAGGTACGCACGGAAAGACGTGCATGCCGAAACCAACGCCCCGCCGGGCTTCCAGTTGACGGTCGAGTTGTACGCGTGTGTGTCCGGGCCGGTGGCGTGATATTTGTCACCCATTCCCGGGCCCGCCGCGGTCCTCAGCCCGCCATCAGCTTCTGCACCAGCTCGGCCGTGGTGGCGGCCGCGTACTTGCGCATCAGCCGCGCGCGGTGCAGCTCGACCGTGCGGTGGCTGATGCCCAGCACACGGCCGATCTCCTTGGAGGTCAGGCCCTGCATCACCTGTGCCGCGACCTCGCGTTCGCGCGGCGTGAGTTCGGCCTTGGCGCTGCGGCGCGAGCCCAGGTCTTCGAAGGTCCAGATGCCGGCCTCGTGCGGCGCGGCGCGGTTGAGCGCATGGCCGGTCACGTGGCACCAGAAGGTCTCGCCCGCGAAGGCGCCATGCAGGTCGCCGAGCCGCCGCATCATGCGGTTGTCGGCGTAGCGGCCCACGTGGTTGAGGATCGGCACCATGCGTTTGCCGATGCGCTCGAACTCGACGACGCTCGGGTAGAGCACCTGGAAGGACTGGCCCACCAGCGCCTCGCGCGCGGCGCCGAACATCTCGCACAGCCGCTGGTTGCAGTCGACCATGGTGCGGTTGCGCGACAGCACCATGCCCACCGGCGCGTGCTCGAAGGCCAGCCGGTAGTCGATGGCGCCGAGGCCGGGGGCGGCCGGGTGCGCGCGGGTCTGCTCAGGTGTCTCCATTACGAAATACTACGTATGCGGGTACGTAGTATCGTCGGAGGCTCTTTCTTCATCCCTTCTTTCACTCAGCTCGCGAGGATCACGACCCATGGTGAACAAGATCTATGCCTCCGCCAAGGAGGCGCTGGCCGGCGTCGTCGCCGACGACCAGATGCTCGCCGTCGGCGGCTTCGGCCTCTGCGGCATCCCCGAAGCGCTCATCGATGCGCTCAAGGACAGCAACGTGCAGAACCTGACGGTGGTCTCGAACAACGCGGGCGTCGACGGCTTCGGCCTCGGCAAGCTGCTCGAGACCCGGCAGATCAAGAAGATGATCGCCAGCTACGTGGGCGAGAACAAGGAGTTCGAGCGCCAGTTCCTGGCCAAGGAACTCGAGCTCGAATTCACGCCCCAGGGCACGCTGGCCGAGAAGCTGCGCGCCGGCGGCGCGGGCATCCCGGCCTTCTTCACCAAGACCGGTGTGGGCACGCAGGTGGCCGAGGGCAAGGAACTGCGCGAGTTCGACGGCGAGACCTACGTGATGGAACGCTCGCTGGTGCCCGACGTGGCGCTGGTCAAGGCCGACGTGGCCGACAAGTCGGGCAACCTGCGCTTCCGCCTCACGGCGCGCAACTTCAACCCGGCCGCCGCGATGGCCGGCAAGGTCTGCATCGTCGAGGTCGAGAAGATCGTCGAAGTGGGCGAACTCGCGCCCGACGACATCCACCTGCCGGGCATCTACGTGCACCGCATCGTGCTCAACGCCAATCCCGAGAAGCGCATCGAGAAGCGCACCGTGAGCGCGGCCGCACCGGTCGATGCCGCGGCCGCCAAGGTCGAGGCGCAAGCCGCCATCGCGCAGGCCGCCGCCGGCAGCGAAGTGCCCGTGCCCACCGTCCCCGTCAGCAAGAAAGAAGGAGCCTGAGATGCCCTGGACCCAAGACCAGATGGCCGCGCGCGCGGCCCAGGAACTCGAAGACGGCTTCTACGTGAACCTCGGCATCGGCATCCCGACGCTGGTGGCCAACCACACGGGCACCAAGGAAGTCTGGCTGCAGAGCGAGAACGGCATGTTGGGCATCGGCGCCTTCCCGACCGAGGACAACGTCGACGCCGACCTGATCAATGCCGGCAAGCAGACCGTGACCACCATTCCGGGCTCGGCCATCTTCGGCAGCCACGAGAGCTTCGCGATGATCCGCGGCGGCAAGATCAACCTGTCGATCCTGGGCGCGATGCAGGTCAGCGCCAAGGGCGACCTGGCCAACTGGATGATCCCCGGCAAGATGGTCAAGGGCATGGGCGGCGCCATGGACCTGGTGGCCGGCGTCAAGCGCGTGATCGTGCTGATGGAGCACGTGGCGAAGAAGAAGGACGGCACCGAGGACCTGAAGATCCTCGAGCAGTGCACGCTGCCCTTGACCGGCGTGGGCGTGGTCGACCGCATCATCACCGACCTGGCCGTGATGGACGTGACGCCCGAAGGCCTCAAGCTGGTCGAGCTCGCCGACGGCGTGAGCTTCGAGGCGCTGCAGGCCAAGACCGGCGTTCAGCTGATCCGCTGATCCCGGCTCGGAGCCGCCCGGCCGCGGCGGCTCCGATTCCCTGGCTCAGGAGGCGGGCTGTGCCGCCGCTGCGGGCGTTGGCGCCGGTGCCGGTACCGGTGCGGGCGCCACCGCCTGCGGATTCGGCGGCACCTGGTAGCTCCAGGTCTCGCTCAGCGGCTTGTCGCCCTGCATCAGCGCGGCGCGCATCTCCACCGGCAGCGCCGGGTTCTTCACCTTCACCCGCAGCACCACGCGCACGCCCTTGATGGCGGGGTTGCGCTGCACGGTGTTCTCCAGCAGTTCGGCGTTGTCGCCCACGCTCACCAGCGCGCTGACCGGCGTGTCCGGCGGCAGCTTGGCCAGCACCGGGCCCTCGAAGTCGATCAGGAAGGCGCTGCTGCCGTCGAGCGCGCGGATCAGGTTGGCCTGCAGCTGCTCGCCGTCGGTGTGGAAGGTCTGGCGCACCCAGGCGTTGTCCTGGCCGTGCAGCGCGGGCTCGTCGGTGGTCCAGTGCATGCGGTAGGCGAACTGCAGCGCCTGGCCCTTGCGCGTGGGCTCGTCGGGGGTCCAGAAGGCCACGATGTTGTCGTTGGTCTCGTCGGGCGTGGGGATCTCCATCAGCGTGACCTTGCCCTTGCCCCAGTTGCCCTGCGGCTCGATCCAGGCACTCGGGCGCAGGTCGTAGCGGTCCTTGAGGTCCTCATAGCGCCAGAACTCGTGGCCGCGCTGCAGCAGGCCGAAGCCCTTGGGGTTCTCGACCGTGAAGCTGCTGATCGCGAGGTTCTTGGGGTTGTTGAGCGGGCGCCACAGCCATTCGCCGCTGCCGGTCTGGATGGCCAGCCCGTTGGAGTCGTGGATGGCCGGGCGGAAGTTGCGCTTGAGCTCCGACTGCTGGTTGGGACCGTAGAGGAACATGCTGGTCAGCGGTGCCACGCCCAGCGTCTTGATGTCGCCGCGCACGAAGACGTTGGCCTGCACGTCGACCACCGCATCCTTGCCGCCGGGCGTGAGGATGAACTGGTAGGCGCCGGTGGCGCGTGGCGAGTCGAGCAGCGCGTAGATCACGATCTGCTTGTCCGTGCCCGTGGGGCGCTGCACCCAGAACTCGCGGAAGTCGGGGAACTCCTCGCCGCCGGGCGGGGCGGTGTCGATCGACAGCCCGCGTGCCGAGAGCCCGTAGACCTGGCCCTTGCCGATCACGCGGAAGTAGCTCGCGCCCAGGAAGCTCATGATCTCGTCGTTCTTGCCTTCCTTGTTGATCGGGTAGAGCACGCGGAAGCCCGCATAGCCCAGCGTGCTGGTCGCGCCCTTGTCGAAGCTCAGGTTGCCGAAGTCGAAGCGCTCGGGGTCGTACCGGATCTCCTGCACGGTGTCGCCGTTGATCTCGTTGATGCGCACGGCGGCATTGAAGTGCATGCCCTGGTGATAGAAGTTCAGCCGGAAGGGCGTGGGCTGGTCGCTCCATTCGAAGCGGTCGGCGCGCGGCTGCATCTTCTGGTAGTCGGCGAACTGCATGCCGCTGAAGACCGGCGGCAGGTTGTTCACCGGCGCCGCGTAGGGCTTCTCCATCAGCGCGCGCGCCTTGGCGGTCACGTCGTCGAGCGAGAAGGCCTGGGCCTGCCCGGCGCACAGCAGCGAGGCGAGGGCGCTGGCGCACAGCAGTGGAATCGTCGGCTTCTTCTTTCGGTGGGCGTTGGGCTTGGAGGTCATGGAGTGATGTCTGCGATGCAGGTGGAAGGCAGGGGGAACGACGGTGGAATGCCGGGCGCTGCACACCCGGGTGCAGGCGCGGTGCGATGAACTCGCGGTGATTCCCGACAAGGATCCGCGGGAGGCTCGTCCACACTCGATGTCGTGGCGTTCATGCGTCGGGAACCAGGGCTGCGACGCTTGAAAGGCCCGATGGTGTAGGAAGAATTGCGCGGGCGATGAGCATGAAATGCGAAGGCTTCGGCAACGAGGCGTGATCGTCTCGCCAACATGCGCTTAGCTTAGCATCGCCGATTGCGCGAGCCTGTCGGCCAAGACCGGCTTTGCGGCTCACCCTCTGAAAGGTACTGAAATTGAAGATGTCGTTTCTGCTGGCCGTCGCGGCCGGCTTAGCCAGTCCGCTGGCCTTCGCCCAGCACGATCCCGCAGCGCTGAACAACAAGAGTGCCTTCATTGCCGACATCGTGGGAAGGATGAGCCTCGATGAAAAGATCGGGCAGCTGCGCCTGATCAGCATCGGCCCCGAGATGCCCATCGCCCAGCTCGCCGACGAGATCACCGCCGGCCGCGTGGGCGGCACCTTCAATTCGGTGAACCGCCCGCACAACCGGCTGCTGCAGGACGCGGCCATGAAGGGCCGGCTCAAGATCCCGATGTTCTTCGCCTACGACGTGATCCACGGCCACCGCACCACCTTCCCGATCGGCCTGGGCCTGGCCTCGAGCTGGGACATGGCGGCCGTGAGCCTGATGGCGCGCACCGCCGCCAAGGAAGCGGCCGGCGACTCGGTCGACATGACCTTCGCGCCCATGGTCGACATCGCGCGCGACCCGCGCTGGGGCCGCACCTCCGAGGGCTTCGGCGAAGACCCGTACCTGGTGTCGGAGATCGCGCGCGCCTCGGTCCAGGGCTTCCAGGGCTCGCTGCCCGTGCCGGCCGACCGCATCATGACCAGCGTCAAGCACTTCGCGCTCTACGGCGCGGTCGAGGGCGGGCGCGACTACAACACGGTCGACATGAGCCCGATGCGCATGTACCAGGACTACCTGCCGCCGTACCGCGCCGCGATCGACGCGGGCGCGGGCGGCGTGATGGTCGCGCTCAACTCCATCAACGGCGTGCCGGCCACCTCCAACACCTGGCTCATGCAGGACCTGCTGCGCAAGGACTGGGGCTTCAAGGGCGTGACCGTGAGCGACCACGGCGCGATCGTCGAGCTCATGCGCCACGGCGTGGCCAAGGACGAGCGCGAGGCGGCCAAGCTGGCGATCAAGAACGGCATCGACCTGAGCATGGCCGACTCGGTCTACCTGAAGGAGCTGCCGGGCCTGGTGCAATCGGGCGAGGTCACGACGGCCGAGATCGACAGCGCGGTGCGCGAGGTGCTGGGCGCCAAGTACGACATGGGCCTGTTCCACAACCCCTATCTGCGCATCGGCGCGGCCAAGGACGATCCGGCGGACCTCGACGCCGAGAGCCGGCTGCACCGGTCGGCCGCGCGCGAGGTGGCGCGCAAGTCGATGGTGCTGCTCGAGAACCGCAACAACACCTTGCCGCTCGCCAAGTCGAAGACCATCGCGCTGGTCGGCCCGCTGGCCGATGCGCCGATCGACATGCTGGGCAGCTGGTCGGCCGCGGGCAATTCGAAGAACGCGGTCACGCTGCGCACCGGCCTGAACGCGACCATCGGCGCGCAGGGGCGCGTGGTCTATGCGCGCGGCGCCAACATCACCAACGACGAGGCGATCGTCAAATACCTGAACTTCCTCAACTGGGACACGCCCGAGGTGGTGCAGGACAAGCGCAGCCCGGCCGCGATGATCGAGGAGGCCGTGGCCGCCGCGCGGCGGAGCGACGTGGTCGTCGCCGCGGTGGGCGAGGCGCGCGGCATGTCGCACGAATCGTCGAGCCGCACCAGCCTCGACCTGCCGCAGAGCCAGCGCGACCTGATCACCGCGCTCAAGGCCACCGGCAAGCCGCTGGTGCTGGTGCTGATGAACGGCCGCCCGCTGGCGCTGCAGCGCGAGCAGCAGGAAGCCGACGCGATCCTCGAGACCTGGTACACCGGCACCGAGGGCGGCCATGCGATCGCCGAGGTGCTGTTCGGCGACTACAACCCCTCGGGCAAGCTGCCGATTTCCTTCCCGCGCTCGGTCGGCCAGATCCCGACCTACTACAACCATGCGCGACTGGGCCGGCCCTTCACCGTGGGCAAGCCGGGCAACTACACCTCGCAGTACTTCGAGGAAACCAACGGCCCGCTGTACCCCTTCGGCTACGGCCTGAGCTACACCGACTTCGCGCTGTCGGACGTGGTGCTGTCGGGCCCTACGATGGCCCGCAACGGGAAGATCGAGGCCGCGATCAACGTGAAGAACACCGGCCAGCGCGCGGGCGAGACCGTGGTGCAGCTCTACATCCAGGACGTGGCCGCCTCGGTGGTGCGCCCGGTCAAGGAGCTCAAGGATTTCCGCAAGCTCATGCTGCAGCCGGGCGAGCAGCAGACCGTGCGCTTCAGCATCGACGAGTCCAAGCTGCGCTTCTTCAACGCGCAGCTGCAGAACGTGGCCGAGCCCGGCGCGTTCAACGTGCAGATCGGCCTGGATTCCGAGACGGTGAAGCAGCAGCGCTTCGAACTTCGATAGATTTCCGCCCACGGAGGCACGACGATGACGGCAAGGCCGGCACTCGAGGCGATCTGGCGGCAGGCGCTGCTGCCTGAGGACGCGTTGGCATTCGCGCAGTTGACCGGCGCCGACCCGGTGCTGCCATCTTCCTTCGCGGTGGGCGCTGCGGCGCAGGCCACCATCGCCGCCGCCGCGCTCGCGGCCTGCGAGCTGGGCCATCAACGGGGCGTGCCGCGCCAGCAAGTGGCGGTCGACATGGCGCATGCGGCCCTCGAATGCACCGGCTGGTTCAGCCTCGACGGCCGCGTGCCCGATCTGTGGGACGCCTTCTCCGGGCTCTACCGCTGCGCCGACGGCCATGTGCGCATCCACGCCAACTTCAAGCACCACCGCGAGGGCGCGCTGCAACTGCTCGGGCTCGACGCGGCGACGGCCACGCGCGCCGATGCCGAGCAGGCGCTCATGCGTTGGCGCGCCATCGACTTCGAGACCGCCGCCGCCGAACGCGGCCTGGTCGCGACCGCGCTGCGCCGCTTCGCCGACTGGGACGCCACGCCGCAGGGCCGCGCGATCGCGGCGCAGCCGCTGTTCACCCTCGAGCGCATCGGCGACGCCGCGCTCCTCGGCCTGCCGCCGCTGCGCGCGGACCAGCGTCCGCTGTCCGGCCTGCGCGTGCTCGACCTCACGCGCATCCTGGCCGGGCCGGTCGGCGGCCGCGCGCTGGCCGCGCACGGCGCCGACGTGCTGCTGCTCAACTCGCCGCACCTGCCCAACATCGAGGCCATCGCCGAGACCAGCCGCGGCAAGCTGTCGGCCCATGTCGATCTGCAGACCGACGCCGGCCGCGCCACCCTGCGCGGCCTGGCGGCCGAGGCCCATGTGTTCTCGCAGGGCTACCGGCCCGGCGGCCTGGCGGCGCGGGGTTTCGGCCCGGCCGAACTGGCGGCGCTGCGGCCCGGCATCGTCTACGTCTCGCTCACCGCCTACGGCACCCAGGGGCCGTGGGCCGCTCGCCGCGGTTTCGATTCGCTGGTGCAGACCGCGATGGGCTTCAACCATGCCGAAGGCGAGGCGGCCGGCGACGGCAAGCCGCGCCCGCTGCCGATGCAGATCCTCGACGAGGCCACCGGCTACCTCATGGCCTTCGGCGCCGCCACGGCCCTGCGCCGGCAGCAGCGCGAGGGCGGCAGCTGGCATGTGCAGGTGTCGCTGGCCCAGACCGGCCAGTGGCTGCGCGGCCTGGGCCGGGTCGAGGGCGGGCTCGCCGCGGCCAGGCCCGACATCGCGCCGCTGCTCGAGACCTCGGCCTCGGGCTTCGGCGCCCTGCGCTCGGTGCGCCACAGCGCCGTGCTGGCGCGCACGCCGGCCGATTGGCCGCGGCCCTCGATGCCGCCCGGCAGCCACGCCGCGGCCTGGCCCTGAACGGCGCGGGCCATCGCCGGGGCGGCGTGGCGCATCACTAGAATCGACACCGCATCGTTCAGCAAGAAGGAATCAGCGTGAAGCTGTGGTGGGTCGGAACTCTCGTGTGGGTCGCGTCGACCCTTGTACAGGCCCAGACGACCTGGTTCACCGTGGTCGGCAATCCGTCCGACCCGGTGGTCGACACGGTACAGGTCGATCCCCTGGCGGCGCGCAGCGACAGCGATGTCCGGCTCATGAGCGTGCGCGTGAGCCGTGCCGGCCCGCGCAAGAACTGGGAGGGCCTGCCTTACCGGTCCTATGTGGCCGAGGTGGCCTTCGATTGCCGGGCCGGGCGCGCCGAGTACCGGCGCGTGAGCTTCCACGCCCAGCCGCTGTGGCAGGGCCCGGTGCTCAAGGACGTCGACTACCAGGCCGCGCCCAAGCCGATGAACTTCCTGGGCATCTCGCCCAACCCGACCACGCGCATCGTGCGCGCGGCCTGCCGCGCCGCCGACTGAGGCGCTGTGCGCGGCTCAGCGTCCGCGCAGCAAGGCGTCGCGCAGCGCGCCCGCGGCATTGATGCTCTTGGCCAGGCTCATGGCATTGGTCGTGGTGTCGATCAGCGTGCGCGTCTGGATCAACTGGTTGTCCAGCGTGTTCTGGACCACGGTCGCGGCCGCCGGCATGCTGGCCGGCGCCGCCGCCGCACCGGCGGCGGCCCCTGCCACGCTGCTCGCCGCCACCACGCTGTTGTTCGGGCCGACCTGGACCAGGCTGGTGCTGTTCATCTGCCGCTCGAGTGCCGCGGCCTGGACCGCCGTGATGCGTGCCACGTCCGGTATGTTGAAGGTGGTCGCGGCCAGCAGCACGCCGTTGACCGTGATCGCGCGGCTGATGCCGAAGGACACCATCAGCCCGCCGCCCAGGTCGAAGCCGCCGCGCATCGATTCCAGGGTCGCGTCGCCGACGGTCATCCAGGTCGCGCGGGGCGCGGCGGGGGTCTTGTTGCCGGGCTGCGCGCCGGCCGTGGCCGCGGCCAGGGCCAGCAGCAGGACCAGCGCCAGGCGGAGAGGGGTGTGTACGGTGTTCATCAGAACTGTCCCGGCCCGTTGCGGGGCATCTGGTTGACGAAGGCATCGCGCAGCACGCCCGCGGCCAGGGGCGCCGCGGGTGCGGCGCGCCAGTCGCTCGCGAGGTTGAAGCGCGCGATGTCCATCCGGTTGTGGATCACGAACAGCAGCTTCTGCTTCCACTGCGCCTCGAAGGCGGCGCGCGGCATGGCCCGCGTGCCGTTGGCCGGGTCGCCGATCAGCACGCGTTCGCTGTCGAGCCCTTTGACGACCACGAAGTGGTGGTAGCCGTTCTCGGTGATCAGGGCGATGGCCGGCACGCGCGCCTCGTTGAGCTTGTCGAGCGGCTGCTGGAAGCCGTCGGCCTCGAAGCCCCGCGTGTGCAGGAAGCGCTTCATGTCGAGCAGCGAGAAGCCTTCGCGCCGGATCTTGTCCTGGTTGCCGGCCGCGTACATCTGTTCGAACACCTCCTGCTCGGAGGTCGCGCGGCCGTAGTGGTGCGTCAGCAGGGTCGCGACCGCGGCCGAGCCGCAGCTGAAGTCGTACTGCTGCAGCAGCGTGCCGGCCTGCTTGATCTGCTGCAGGCTGCGCACCGGAACCGCATAGCTGGCGCCGCCCATCTCGGGCAGCGACACCGCGCGGTCCTGGGCCAGGCCGGTGCCCGCGCCCGCCAGGCAGAGCAGGGCGGCGGGGCACAGAAGGCGCAGGGGCGACATGGGGCTCTCCAGGCGGCGTAGGGGCCGCTATTGCATCTTCACGTTGACGATCACGGCGTTCTGGATCAACACGTTGGCGCCCGAGTTCTGCACCACCAGCGGCAGGCCGGCCATGCCCGAGAACGCGCCCGTCGAGATGGTGTTGGCACCGGTCGTGACCTGGCTCGCGACGTTGCCGGCGGTCACGCCGTCCAGCCGCATGTCGTTCTGCGTGAGCTCGTGGCCGCCGCGCATCGTGGCCAGTGCCGAGGCCTCCACGGGCACGGCGAAGGCCGTGCTCGCGGCGGTGGAACCGGGCGCTCGCTGGCCGGTCTGGGCCGCGAGCTGGAAGGGCAGCAGGGCCGACAGCAGCGCGAGCGCCGCCGTCGCCAGCCCGCGCCGCAGGAACTTGGTTCGCATGATGGCTCCTCGAGAGGAAAGACACGGTCCATGGCGGCGCGCCGTCGGCGCGCCGCCATGGACCCGGCAGCGACTCAGCGCACGCTCAGGTTGGCCTGGACGTTGACGCTCTGCTGCACCAGGCTGCTGATCCCGCTCTGCTGGTTGGCGATCATGATGCCGGCGGCCGACTGCCCGACCGAGGTCATGGTGTTGGACATGTTGAAGGTCCCCGCGCTCACGGTGTTGGTACCGCCGGCGCCACCGGTGCCGCCCTGGCCGACACCGCCGGTGCCGCCCATCGCGGTGTTGGTGCCGCCGCTGCCCGCGCCGCCTGCGCCGCCCGTGCCGCTGCCGCCCGCACCGCCGTTGCCGGCCGTGTTGTTGCCGTTGCTGGCGCTGCCGTTGGTGGCACTGCCGTTGGTGGCCGCGCCGCCCGCGCCGCCGGTGCCGTTGCCCGCCGTGCGCGGCCCGGTGTTGGCGGTCATCGGCGAGCCGCCGGTCCCACCCGCACCACCCGCTGCGCCGGTGCCGGTGCCCGTGCCGCCCGCGCCGCCGGTGCCGGTGTTGCCGCTGGTGCCGCCGTCGCCGCTGGCGAGCATGCCGCCACCGTTGGCGCTGCCGCTGGCACCGGTCAGGCCGCCGTTGCCGCCACTGCCGCTGCCGCCACCGCCGCCGCCGCCACCGGCGCCGTTGGCCGTGGCCGAGCCGCTGGAGTTGCTGCCCGAGGCACTGCCGCCCGAGCCCCTGCCGCCGTCACCCGCCGATGAACTGCCGTTGGTGGCGCTGCCGTGGCTGATGGCGCCGTTGGAAGCGCTGCCGCCGGTCGCGCCCACGGCGCCGGTGCCCACGGCACCGTTGCCGCCCACACCCGCGCCGTCGGCCGTGCCGCCCGCGCCCTTGCCGCCATAGCCGCCGTAGCCCGTGCCGCCGGCCGAGGAGCCGCTGTTGTAGGCGTAGTTGCCGATGCCGTGCACCGTGTTGCCGGTGACCACGCCGCTCAGCGTGCTGCTGGCCGTGGCGGTGGTGACGTTGAAGGCGTTCGAGAAGGTGCCCGTGGAGCCGTTGTTGAGCGCCACCGAGCGTTCGGCGGCCGCGCGTGCGGCGCCGGAATTGCGGTTGGTGCTCTGGTCACGGCTGTCGCTGGTGCGCAGGTTCGTGCTGGAGTCGGTCTTGGTGGTGGTGGTGGTCTTGGTGTAGGTCTTGGTGTCGGTATCGGTTTTGGTGCTGGTGTTCGTGCTGTTGTCCTGCCAGGCCCGCGCGTCGTCCGCCGCGTTGGCCCCGCTGCCCGACTGGGTGATGTCCGCCAGCACGGCCGTGGACGCGAATCCCAGGCCGAGCGCAATGGCCGAAGCCAGAAGTGTCTTGTTCATGAAGTCTCCAGAAAGTTGGTTGAAGTTCGAGCCAAGAGTTGTGCTGACGCGCAACGGTTCGCTCAATGCAAATTCAATGCCAATACTTTTGGCTGCAGGTGGCGAAGAAATCCGATCTGTTTTTACAGCTTCGAACATCCTCGAATCAGCGGCTTTTGTCACATCGATGTGACACCGGATCTCCTGATCGAAAAATGAAGTCCATGAAAATCAATCACTTGGCGATTCGGGTCTGTCGAATATTCTGTCTCGTGCCCGGTGCTATGGCGTTCGCAATAGGCCGAATTGCCGATAAAAAATGCATTCATTCGAATATGAGGAATTGATCCGTTTGGGCCGCAACGAAACACTGAAAGTAGTAAGAAACAAAGATTAACAATTATTTCGGATGGAAATTCATGTGCGGGAACCCGGCTCGATAGCATGCGTTGCAACGAAAGTTCCAAAAAGAAATGAGGGGCCGGCATGCGACAACCAAGAGCCTTTAAGAACCTGGTCCTCTGCATGAGCGCCGCGACCGCCTGGGGGGTGGTCGAGGCCCAGCAGGCGCCGCCTTCCGCGCCGACCGCGCCGCGCCGGGCGCCCGCCGCGCTGACCGACCTGCAGCGGCAGGTGGCCGAGCAGGCCCGCGAGATCGAGGCGTTGAAGCAGTCGATGGCGCAGCAGGCATCGCGCTACGACGAACTCGAGCGTTCGCTGGCGGAGAACAGGAACGCTTCCGACCGGGCCACCGCCGCGGCGACCGCGGCCACGGCGGCGGTCGACAACCGGCCGGTCGCCGCCGCGCCACCGCGTTCCATCCAGGTGGGCCAGGCGCCGAGCCAGGACACGCGGCTCAACGTGGCGCCGCTGTTCGAGCAGCCGGGCATCCTCACGCCCAAGGGGACGATGGTGCTCGAGCCCTCGCTCCAGTACGCCTACTCGTCGAGCAACCAGGTGGCGCTGGTGGGCTACACCATCATCCCCTCGCTGCTGATCGGGCTGGTCGACGTCCGGCAGGTCAAGCAGAACACCCTCACCAGCGCGCTGACCGGCCGCTTCGGCATCACCAACCGCTTCGAGATCGAGGCCCGCGTGCCTTATGTCTACCGCTCGAACTCCACGGTGAGCCGTGAGATCTTCACCGGCTCGGCCATCGACAACGTGTTCGAGACCAGCGGCCGGCACCTGGGCGATGCCGAGGTCACGGCGCGCTACCAGCTCAACGAGGGCGACGCATCCACGCCCTACATGATCGGCACGCTGCGCTTCAAGTCGCGCACCGGCAAGGACCCGTTCGAGGTGGTCACCGACTGCGTCACGCGCTGCGTCGGCAACACCACCGGCACCGGCCTGCCGCTGGACCTGCCCACGGGCTCGGGCTTCTACACGCTGCAGCCCGGGCTCACCTGGCTGTTCCCCTCGGACCCGGTGGTGTTCTTCGGCAGCTTCAGCTACGCCTACAACTTCAAGCGCAGCAACGTGAGCCGCGAAGTGCTCGGCGGCCAGCGCGAGTTCCTGGGCGACTTCCGGGCCGGCGACATCATCGGCATGAACTTCGGCATGGGCCTGGCGCTCAACGACAAGTCCTCGTTCAGCATCGGCGTCGACCTGAACTCGGTCGGCCGCGTCAAGCAGAACGGCGTGCCGGTGCCGGGCTCGGTGCGCACGCAGCTCGCCACGCTGATGCTGGGCTACTCCTACCGCTACGACCCGAAGCGGACGGTGAACATTTCGGTCGGGGCCGGTCTGACACGCGACACCCCCGACCTCACGCTCACCGCACGCATTCCCTTCTCCTTCTAGTGCGGCCATGGTCGCGCGACGACTCCTCTGCGTGGCGCCGGGTGGTCGGCCGCAGCCCCTGCGCGAGACGCAGCTGCGGGCCGAGGCCTGGGAGCTGAGCTGGGCCTCCGACCTGGTCTCGGCGCGACGGCTGCAGCAGCGGCTGGACATCGGCTTCGGCCTGCTGCTGCTCGATCAGGTGGATGCGGTGCTCGTCGAGGAGATCGCCACCCTGGTCGCGCCGGGCACCGACGGCGCGCAATGGATCGCGGTCTTTCCGCCGCGCGCGCTCGAGCTGCCGTCCTTCCAGCAGCTGGTGCTCGAGGCCTTCTTCGACTACCACACGGAGCCGCTCGACCCGAATGGCCTGCTGCAGATCCTGGCGCGGGCCCACCGCCATGCCTGCCTGCGCGAAGCCTGCCGGCGCCCGGCCGCCGCGGGCGCGCCCGACGGCCTCGGCATGGTGGGCGAGAGCGAGACCATGGCGCGCCTGCGACGGCAGATCCAGAAGGTGGCCGCGACCGAGGCGCCGGTGCTGATCGGCGGCGAGAGCGGCAGCGGCAAGGAGCTGGCGGCGCAGGCGATCCATCGCGGCTCGGCGCGTTTCGGCGGCCCCTTCGTGGCGGTGAACTGCGGCGCCATCGTGCCGGCGCTCGCACAGTCCGAACTGTTCGGCCACGAGCGCGGCTCCTTCACCGGCGCCATGGCCGACCGGCGCGGCCTGATCGCCTCGGCGCAGGGCGGCACGCTGTTCCTCGACGAGATCGGCGACCTGCCGATCGAGCTGCAGACCAACCTGCTGCGCTTCCTGCAGGAGAAGACCATCCAGCGGGTCGGGGGCACGCGCAGCCTGGCGGTCGACGTGCGCGTGGTCGCGGCCTCGCACGTCGACCTGGCCGAGGCCGTGGCCAGCGGCAAGTTCCGCGAGGACCTCTATTACCGGTTGCATGTGCTGTCGATCACCGTGCCGCCCCTGCGCGAACGCAAGGAGGACGTGCCGATCCTGGCCCAGCATTTCTACCGCCGCTGCATGGCCGAGCTGAGCCGCGCGCGCGTCGACGGCTTCAGCCGGCAGGCCATCGCCGCCATGCTCGCGCACGACTGGCCGGGCAATGTGCGCGAGCTGTTCAACCGCGTGCAGCGCGCGCTGGTCATGACCGACAGCCGCCTGGTCTCGCCGGCCGACCTGGAGCTCGCCGGCGACGAGCGCGAGACCGGTGTCTGCCTCGATGCGGCCCGCACCCTGGCCGAAAGAGATGCCATCCGCCTCACGCTCGACCGCGTGGGCCGCAACGTGACCCATGCGGCACGCGAACTGGGTGTCTCACGGATGACGCTCTACCGCCTGATGGAGAAGCATCACATCGGGCTCAGCCGGGCGCTTTGAGCTGCAGCACGCCGCGCTGGCTCTCGACCGTCTCGCGCAGGAAGTTCCACACCGCCTGCATGCGTGCCAGATGCTTGGTCTCGGCCGGCATCGACATCCAGAAGGTGCGCGTGAAGTGCGCCAGCGCCGGCAGCACCGGTTTGAGCGACGCGTCGCGCTCGGCGACGAAGGCCGGCAGCACCGCGATGCCGTGGCCGGCCGCGGTGGCCGCATGCTGCGCCAGGATGCTGGTGCTGCGCAGCGCGAAGGCATCGGGCTTGTGCAGCTCGTCGAGGTACTGCAGTTCCTTGCTGAACAGCAGGTCGTCGACATAGCCGATGAAGCTGTGGCCCTGCAGGTCTTCGCGCGTCCGGATCGGGCCGTGCTGCGCGAGATAGGCCTTGGCGGCGTAGAGCCGCAGCGTGTAGTCGGTGAGCTTGCTCACCACCACCGGGCCGCGCGCCGGGCGCTCGAGCGAGATCACGATGTCGGCCTCGCGCCGCGACAGGTGCACCACCCGCGGCATGGCCAGCAGGTCGATCACCAGCCGCGGATGCTGACGTGCGAAGCCCGCGAGCTGCGGCGCCAGCACCACGGTGCCGAAGCCCTCGGTGACGCCGACCCGCACCACGCCCGACAGCCCCTCGTGCGAGGCCGGCGCCGCGCGCTCGACCGTGCGGAACGCGCCCTCCATCGCCTCGACCTGCGGCTGCAGGCGGCGGCCGGCCTCGGTGAGCCGGTGGCCGCCGGCCTCGCGCGAGAACAGCGGCGAGCCGACCTGCTTCTCCAGCGCCTGGATGCGCCGCGCGACGGTGGTGTGGTCGACCGCCAGCCGGCGGGCCGCGCTCTGCAGCGTGCCCGAGCGCGCGAGTTCGAGAAAGAAGCGCAGGTTGTCCCAGTCCATGCGTTGCGATTATGCAGATGGCGAGTGCATATTTGTCTATTGCCATTGCAAAAGTGCAAAGCTAGGATGGCCGGCTGCAACGTACGCATTCACCCGGAGACAACACCATGGACGCCACCACCACCCCGACCACCCAGGTCGCCACCGTCAAGCTGCTGATCGGCGGCAAGCTCGTCGAATCCAAGACGACCGAATGGCGCGACGTCGTCAACCCCGCGACGCAGCAGGTGCTCGCGCGCGTGCCCTTCGCCACGCCCGACGAGCTCGACGCCGCCGTGGCCTCGGCCAAGGAAGCCTTCAAGACCTGGCGCAAGACGCCCATCGGCGCGCGCGCCCGCATCTTCCTCAAGCTGCAGCAGCTGATCCGTGAAAACATGGGCGAGCTGGCCGCGATCCTCACGGCCGAACAGGGCAAGACCCTGCCCGACGCCGAAGGCGACGTGTTCCGCGGCCTCGAAGTGGTGGAGCACGCCTCGAACATCGGCAACCTGCAGCTGGGCGAGCTGGCCAACAACGTGGCCAACGGTGTCGACACCTACACGCTGCTGCAGCCGCTGGGCGTGTGCGCGGGCATCACGCCCTTCAACTTCCCCGCGATGATCCCGCTGTGGATGTTCCCGATGGCGATCGTCACCGGCAACACCTTCGTGCTCAAGCCCTCCGAGCAGGACCCGATGGTCACGATGCGCCTGTGCGAACTCGCGCTCGAAGCCGGCATTCCGCCCGGCGTGCTCAACGTCATCCATGGCGGCGAGGCCATCGTCAACGGCATCTGCGACCACAAGGACATCAAGGCGATCAGCTTCGTGGGCTCGACCAAGGTCGGCACGCACGTCTACAACCGCGCCACGCTCAACGGCAAGCGCGCCCAGTGCATGATGGGCGCGAAGAACCACGCGATCGTGATGCCCGACGCCAACAAGGAGCAGACGCTCAACGCCCTGGCCGGTGCGAGCTTCGGCGCCGCGGGCCAGCGCTGCATGGCGGTGTCGGTCGCGGTGCTGGTGGGCGAAGCCCGCAACTGGGTGCCCGAACTGATCGCCAAGGCCAAGACGCTGAAGATCGGTGCCGGCACCGAGAAGGGCGTGGACGTGGGGCCGCTGGTGTCCTGCGCCGCCTTCGACCGCGTCAACAGCCTGATCGAACGCGGCGAGGCCGACGGCGCCCAGCTGGTGCTCGACGGCCGCAAGCCCACGGTGCCCGGCTACGAGAAGGGCAACTTCGTCGGCCCGACGATCTTCACCGGCGTGAAGCCCGGCATGACCATCTATGACCAGGAAGTCTTCGGCCCGGTGCTGTGCATCGCCGATGCCGAAACCATCGACGAAGCGATCGAGCTGATCAACAGCAACCCGAACGGCAACGGCACCGCGATCTTCACCCAGTCGGGCGCCGCGGCACGCAAGTTCCAGGAAGACATCGACGTGGGCCAGGTGGGCATCAACGTGCCGATCCCGGTGCCGGTCCCGATGTTCTCGTTCACCGGTTCGCGCGCCTCCAAGCTCGGCGACCTGGGCCCCTACGGCAAGCAGGTCATCATGTTCTACACGCAGACCAAGACCGTGACCGCGCGCTGGTTCGACGACAGCACCGTGAGCCAGGGCGTCAACACCACGATCAGCCTCAAGTGAGGGGCGCGTTCCGCGCTGCGGTGGCGGCATCGGCCGTGCTGCTGTGCGCCGCGGGCGCGCAGGCGGCCGATGACGCGAACCCGCAGGACTGCCGGCCCGACGGCAACCAGATGCAGATGAACGCCTGCGCGGTGCGCGACTACCGCGCCGCCGACGTGGCGCTCAACATCCGTTACGGCGAGGTGATGAAGTCGCTGTCGCCGCAGGTGCGCACCGCGCTGCGCAACGAGCAACGGGCCTGGCTCAAGGGCCGCGACCCGGGTTGCAAGACCGCCTCAAAGGGCAGCGAAGGCGGCTCGATCTGGCCGCTGGTCTTCTACGGCTGCCTCGAACGGTCGACCCGCGAACGCACCGCCGCACTCGATCTCTGGAAGGGTCGTCAACAATGAATTTCGAACTGTCCGAAGAACAGAACGCCTTTGCCCAGACCGCGCGCGCATTCGCCGCGGCCGAATTCGCACCCCACGCCGCGCGCTGGGATGCCGAGTCCTTCTTCCCGAAAGACGCCATCGCCAAGGCCGGCGAGCTGGGCTTCTGCGGCCTCTACGCGCCCGAGCGCGTGGGCGGGCTCGCGCTGCCGCGCCTGGACGCCACGCTGGTGTTCGAGGAGATGGCCGCGGTCGACCCCTCGACCACGGCCTTCATCACCATCCACAACATGGCGACCTGGATGCTCGGGACCTGGGGCACCGAGGCGGTGTGCAAGACCTGGGGCGAAGACCTGACCAGCGGCCGCAAGCTGGCCTCGTACTGCCTGACCGAACCCGGCGCGGGCTCGGACGCGGGCTCGCTCAAGACGCGCGCCGAACTGCAGGGCGGCGACTACGTCATCAATGGCGGCAAGGCCTTCATCTCGGGCGCGGGCGCGACCGACGTGCTGGTGCTGATGGCGCGGACCGGCGGCGGTGGCGCGGGCGGCATCTCGGCCTTCGCGGTGCCGGCCGATGCGCCGGGCGTGAGCTACGGCAAGAAGGAGCACAAGATGGGCTGGAACAGCCAGCCCACGCGCACCATCAGCTTCGACAACGTGCGCGTGCCGGCCGACCACCTGCTGGGCGCCGAAGGCGAGGGCTTCCGCATCGCGATGAAGGGGCTCGACGGCGGGCGCATCAACATCGCGACCTGCTCGGTGGGCGCGGCGCAGGGCGCGCTGGACGCGGCGCGCGGCTACCTGCACGACCGCCAGCAGTTCGGCAAGCCGCTCGCGAGCTTCCAGGCGCTGCAGTTCAAGCTGGCCGACATGGCGACCGAACTGGTCGCGGCGCGCCAGATGGTGCGCATGGCCGCGAGCAAGCTCGATGCCGCGCACCCCGACGCCAGCACCTACTGCGCGATGGCCAAGCGCTTCGCGACCGACGCGGGCTTCAACGTCTGCAACGAGGCGCTGCAGCTGCATGGCGGCTACGGCTACCTGGCCGAATTTCCGTTGGAGCGCCTGGTGCGCGACACGCGCGTGCACCAGATCCTCGAAGGCACCAACGAGATCATGCGGGTCATCGTGGCGCGCAAGCTGCTGGAGGGCGACAGCGACATTCGCTGAGAAAATTCGGACTTCCGGACGCAGAGGACACGAAGATCTCGCAGAGGACGCAAAAGAACCCTGGAATGAAACCAGGCGATTCTGGTTTCCTTTGGGGCCCCTTTCTGCGAAACCTCTGCGTACTCTGCGTCCAGTCCCCGTATTCAACCACCTTGCTTATGACCGATCCTGTAGTTCTGTTCAAAGAAATCCCGACCGCCAACGGCCAGCGCTTCGGCATCGCCACGCTCAACGCACCCGCCTCGCTGAATGCGCTGTCGGTCGACATGGTGCGCCTGCTCACGCCGCAGCTGCGCGCCTGGGCGGCCGATGCGGGCATCGTCGGCGTGCTGATGGACGCGGCCGGCGAGAAGGCCTTCTGCGCCGGCGGCGACCTGCGCCAGCTCTACCAGACGCTGCTGGACTGCAAGGCCGAGCGCAACGAATACGCCGAGCGCTTCTTCGGCGAGGAATACGAGCTCGACCACCTGATCCACACCTTCCCCAAGCCCCTGGTCTGCTGGGGCCACGGCATCGTGATGGGCGGTGGCGTGGGCCTGATGGCGGGTTGCACGCACCGCGTGGTGACCGACGGCAGCCGCGTCGCGATGCCCGAGGTCAACATCGGCCTGTACCCCGACGTGGGCGGCAGCTGGTTCCTGCGCCGCGCGCCGGGCCGCACCGGCCTGTTCCTCGCGTTCACGGCTGCGCAAGTGAATGCGTCCGACGCCATCTTCGCCGGCCTGGCCGACGTGCTGGTGCCGCATGCGGCCAAGGCGCAGGTGCTCGAAGCCATCACCACCGCAGCCTGGAAGGGCACGCCCGAGGCCGACCGCGCGCTGATGTCGAAGCTGCTGGCGCAGGCGGGCGAGGGCGCCGCGGTGCCGGCGTCGAAGCTGCGCGAGCACTACGACCTGATCAACGCCACGCTGGCCGGCGAGGACCTGCTCGCCATCGACCAGCGCCTGCGCGCGCTGCAGAGCGACGACCCCTGGCTGCAGACCGCCGTGAAGACCTATGCCAAGGGCGCGCCGAGTTCGGTCGCGCTGTCGTGGGCGCTGTGGCAGCGCGTGCCGCGCATGTCGCTGGCCGAGGTGTTCAGGCTCGAGTACTGGGCCTCGCTGGGCTTCTGCGCCCACGCCGATTTCGCCGAAGGCATCCGCGCGGTGCTGGTCGACAAGGACCGCAACCCGAAGTGGAACCCGACCACGCTGGCCGAGATCACGCCGGCCTTCGTCGAGGACCACCTGCGCGTGCGCGGCGAGATGGCGCCGGAGCTGGTCGGGCTGGTCTGAGAGATCGGACAGCCGGACGCAGAAGGCGCAGAGGTTTCGCAGAGGACGCAGAAGGGAAAAATTTCTGAAGGATTCTTTTGCGCCTTCTGCGCAATCTTTGCGTCCTCTGCGTCCTGTCCCCGCACCCGCATCCGCATTCAAACAACCTGGAGACAAGCAATGAAGATCGCATTCATCGGACTCGGCAACATGGGCGGCCCGATGGCCCTGAACCTGCACAAGGCCGGCCACACGCTCAGCGCCTTCGACCTGTCGAAGGAAGCCTGCGCCAGGTTCGCGGCCGAGGGCCTGCCGATCGCCGCCTCGGCGGCGGCCACGCTCGAGGGCGCCGAGGTCGTGGTCAGCATGCTGCCGGCCAGCGCGCACGTCGAGGGGCTCTACCTGGGCAGCAACGGCCAGCCCGGCATCCTCGAGCAGATCGCGGCGGGCACGCTGGTGATCGACAGCAGCACCATCGCCGCGGCGACCTCGCGCAAGGTGGCCGAGGCTGCCTCGAAGCGCGGCGTGGCCGTGATCGATGCGCCGGTGTCGGGCGGCACGGGCGGTGCCATCGCGGGCACGCTGACCTTCATGGTCGGCGGCAGCGAGGCCGACCTCGAGCGCGCGCGGCCGGTGCTGGAGAAGATGGGCGCGAACATCTTCCACGCGGGCGCGGCCGGTGCCGGCCAGACCGCGAAGATCTGCAACAACATGCTGTTGGGCATTTTGATGATCGGCACCTCCGAAGCCATCGCGCTCGGCGTGGCGAACGGGCTCGACCCCAAGGTGCTGTCGGAGATCATGCGCCGCAGCTCGGGCGGCAACTGGGCGCTCGAGAAGTACAACCCGCTGCCGGGCGTGATGGAAACCGCGCCCGCCTCGAAGAACTACGCGGGCGGCTTCGGCACCGACCTCATGCTCAAGGACCTGGGCCTCGCGCAGGAGAACGCGGCCGCGGTGCGCGCTTCCACGCCGTTGGGCGGCCTGGCGCGCAACCTCTATGCGGCGCACAGCCTGGCCGGCCACGGCGCGCTCGATTTCTCGAGCGTGATCAAGCTGGTCCAGTCCAGGACCTGAGCCTGACCCACTGCGGCGGCGGCGGACTCAGTCCCGCCTGCTTACTTGGGCGTGCCGCCCTGCATCGACGGGCGCTTGCCCGGACGGCGCTGGTCGCGCGTTTCGGCGCGCTTCTCGCCGGCCACGGCCGCGCGGTCGGTGCCGATCGCGCCGCCTTCGGGCGTGCGCGGTGCGTCGCCGGCCGGACCCTTCACCTGGCCCTGCGGACGGTTGTTCTTGCGCGCTTCGCCCGCCATCTCGGACTTGCCGGTGGCATAGCCCGGGGTGTTCGGCGGCACCGGCGCGCCCGGCGGGTTGGATTGCGCGTGGGCGGCGAAGGCGAACAGGCCGATGGCCGTGGCGGTGATGAACTTGTTCATGAGAGCTCCTGAAGGACGGGTGAGGGAAAGGGAAAGGAAAACGGTCTTCGCGGCATCGCGATGCGCGCGTCCTGTGGATACGCAGTGCGGCCAGGCATGGATGCTCGGTCGATGGCGCATCGCGGCGTGGGACGCGGCCCACAGCGCCGCGCGCCGAGGGACATGGGTGCGGCTCAATGGTCCCGCGCCACCGGCTGGTCGTTGACCCGCACGGCCTCGATCACGCGGCCGCTGCCGGTGACCAGCGCGCGCGCCGAGCCTTCGGCCGCGACCCAGTCGCCGACCTGCAGCCCCAGCGCGGCCAGACCGTCCGGGCGCGTGTGCACGAAGTCGCCGTTGTCCAGCACCACCCCATTGGCCTCGCCATGCCTGGCATGGTTGAAGCGGACCACCGTGCCCTTGGTGCCCTCGTGCGAGGGCGCGGGCTGCGGCGGCTGGCCATCGACACTGGCCAGGCGCTCGAAGCGGTAGACGGTGTGGGAGGCCGCACCCTTGGGCGACGGCGGTGCTTCCGTGCCTTCGATCACCAGCTTCTGGCCCACCTGCAGCGCGCCGAACAGCGCCACGCTGCCGGGGTCCTGGGCGTCGGTGACGAACTGCGTGGGCACGCCCTGGGTGTCGATCATCAGGCCCTCGATCGCGCCCTTGGGACTGAAGATCAGGTGCTGGAAGCGGCCTTTGACCGACCAGACGTCGATCTCGTGCGTGGGATGGCGAGCGGGCATGGTGCGATGTCGGTGAGGAAGAAGCCCCGACCCTAAGCGGTGCATGGCGCGCGCCATGCAGGAAAAGCGCCTGAAGCACCGTCGTCGGGCCGGCGCTCGCACGCGGCCATCAGGCCAGCGCCGTGTCCAGCAGCATCATCACCACGAAGCCCAGCATCAGCCCGCCGGTCGCATAGGCCTCGTGGCCCTTGCGGTGCGATTCGGGAATGATCTCGTGGCTGATCACGAACAGCATCGCGCCCGCGGCCAGCGCCAGGCCCCAGGGCAGCAGGCTCGCCGAGATGCCGATGACGGCGGCGCCGAACACGGCCGCGATCGGCTCGACCAGGCCGGACAACACGCCCAGCCCGGCCGACAGCCAGCGGCCATAGCCCACGCTGCGCAAGGCGAGCGCCACCACCATGCCCTCGGGCACGTCCTGGATCGAGATGCCGGTCGCGAGCGCAGTCGCGCCCACCGGGTCGGAGCCCGCGAAGGCCACGCCGATGGCCAGCCCTTCGGGCAGGTTGTGCAGCGAGATCGCGAGCACGAACAGCCACACGCGCTTGAGCGCACGCGCCTGCGGACCTTCGAGGCCCTTGACGAAATGCTCGTGCGGCACGAGCCGGTCGATGGCCAGCAGCAGCGCGGCACCGAGCAGGATGCCCATGCCCACGATGCCGCCCGCGCCCCAGCCGCCCGCGCCCTGGGCCTTGGCCGCGGCCAGCGCGGGGATCACGAGGGAGAACGAACTGGCGGCCAGCATCACGCCGGCGCCGAAGCCCAGCATGCTGTCGTAGGTGCGTTGCGAGAATTGTTGCGACAGCAGCACGGGCACGGTGCCCAGCGCGGTCGCGAAGGCGGCGAACAGCCCGCCGAGGATGGCGCCGCGCATGCGCGGGTCGCTGCCGTCGATGGCCTGCGCGGCCTGCCAGGCGAGCGCCGCGGCGCCGGCCAGCACGATGGCGAAGCCGATGCGGCGTCGCCAGGGGTGGTGGTGCGGCGGTGCGGGCCGACCCGCATCGACGGTGGCGGCAGAAGGGGCAACGGGCAGCGAAGGCAGGTCCATGGTCGACTCCTGGGGCGGGGTGCGGAAGGCCATGGCGGCGGATGCGCAAGCTGCGCATCCGCCGCCGATGGCTCAGGCGAAGGCCGAGCTCAGGTTCAGCGTGCCGTTGACGCCGCTCGGGAAGAAGCCGCCCTTGTCGGCCGCGGTGGGCGTCAGGTAGACGATGTTGAGCACGTCGCCCGGGGTCCGGCTGTAGGCGATGCCGTTGTCGTCGAGCGGCACGATGTTCGACATGCCGCCCGTGCCGGTGATGCCCTGGTCGTCGTCGATCGAGTTGTCCAGCGAATCGCGTGCGTTCGAGATCGCATCGGCACCGGTGCGCAGCGACGGCGTCTCGATGCCCTTCGCGTACAGCACCGTGCGCACCAGCCCCGCGTGGTAGGCCTCGGCCGCGAGGATGCCGGCGGCCGCCTCGAGGTAGGTCTTGTTGGCGATCAGCGGGGCCGCGCCCTTGTAAGCGGTCACGCCCACGTCCTCGAAGATGAAGGCGCCGAACAGGAAGGCCTCGTCGCTGGCATAGGGGTCGAAGGCCTCGCCCGCCTTGATCAGCCCGGCCGCGCGCGCCGCCGACGAGAAGGCGCCGTTCATGTCGGCGCTCACGTCGATGTCGGGCTGCGCCACCGCGGCGCTGCCCAGCACGCTGCGCAGGAAGCGCACGTGGTCGGCCTCGTCCTTGGCGATCTCGCGGGCGTACTGCGCCACCACCGGGTCCTTGAAGGGCACCGCATGGCCGCCCCGCACCGCGCCGCGCTTGCCGGTGCCGCCCAGCTGGCTCTCGGGCAGGCCGGTGCCGAACACCGCGTACTGGTAGAACTGGGCCTCGAGATACTCGAGGTTCAGCGCGAAGTTGAGGATGTCGATATCGCTCGGCCCGCCGCCGTTCGGCGTGGCCTGGCCGATCGCGTTGCCGCCACCGCCACCGCAGGCCGCGAGGATCGCGCCGCCGGCCATGCCCACCGCGAAGCCACCGCCCTTGCGGAAGAAACGTCGCCGGTCGGCGAGCTTCTCGGTGCGTTTTTGCAAGAGGTCCAGAGTCACAGGAATTCCAAGCATCACATCTCCTGAGCGGCACGCCTCGTTCCCGATGCAGTCACCGCAACAACGTTGACCACCGCGGTGCGAGATGCACCGCGGAGCGGATGGGGCGATCGGCAAGCAGCCGGTCGCCCTGCAGGGGGTACGGCCCGCGATGCGGCAACGGATGCAGCCACTGGTAAGCAGGCGTTGCCGCGCACCGAGGGTTTACGCGCGAGTCCCCAATGAAAAGCGAGGCGAAAAAATATTTGCGGATCGCTGCATCCAAAGCGGCGTCTGGTGGGTAGTACCTGCAGCAGCAAGCAAAAACCGCTGCCCACCCGAAACTTCCAAGGAGCTTCCCATGCGTCAACTGACTTCCTTCCGTCCCGTCGCCGTGACCGCGCTCGTGGCTTCCGCCGCCGTCCTGGCCGCCTGCGGCTCGATGAACAACATGGGCACCATGTCCACGTTCTCGCAGACCAGCCTGCCGCCGAGCATCCAGGTGCCGGCCGGCAACAAGGTGGCGTGGGAAACCGTGGGCGTGGGCGACATCACCTACGAATGCCGCGACAAGGCCAACATGCCCGGCCAGACCGAATGGGTCTTCGTCGGCCCCAATGCGGTGCTCAACGACCGCATGGGCAAGCAGGTCGGCAAGTACTACGGCCCGCCGGCCACCTGGGAAGCGAACGACGGCTCCAAGCTCACCGCCACGCAGCTCGCGGTCGCGCCCTCGGGCCCGACCAGCCTGCCGTTCCAGCTGGTCAAGGCCAACCCCGCGATGGGCTCGGGCGCGATGACCGGCGTGACCTACATCCAGCGCGTCGCGCTGACCGGCGGTGTGGCACCGGCGGCCACGCCCTGCACGCCCATGAACAAGGGCCAGAAGACGACCGTCAAGTACCAGGCCGACTACATCTTCTGGAAGGCCGCCTGATCGGCCAGCGCGGCAAGGGCTTTCGGGCCTGAGGGCGCAGGGCTCGACTAATATCCGGGCTCCTTCGACCTTCCGCCCAAGCCCTTGCCCGCTCCCGACGATTTCGACTACGAAGCCGCGCTCGTCGCCTGTGCCGGGGGCGAGCAGGCCGCGCTCGCGCGGATCTATGCGCGCGAGAGCCGCTACCTGCTGGGCGTGGCGCTGCGCATCGTGCGGCAGCGCCAGGTCGCCGAGGACGTGCTGCACGACGCCTTCGTCGCGATCTGGCAGCGCGCCGGCACCTTCGATGCGGCACGCGGCGCGGGCCGCGGCTGGATCTACAGCGTGGTGCGCAACGCCGCGCTGAGCTGGGTTCGCAACAACGCGCGCGACGTGCCGGTCGATGAAGAGACCGCGACGGCGCTCGAGGACGGAATGGCGGTGGACCACCATGCGACGACACGCGATGCGGCCGAGACCCGCGTCGAGCTCGGCCGTCTCGATGGCTGCCTCGACCAATTGGAACCCGGACGGCGCGAGTGCATCGTGCTGGCCTATGTGGACGGCTGCTCGCACGGCGAGATCGCCGAGCGCACGAAGACCCCGCTGGGCACGGTCAAGGCCTGGATCCAGCGCGGCATGCGCGCGCTGCGCGAGTGCATGACATGAACCCGAACAACCCTTTCGATGCCGCCAACGACGACGACGCCCTGCAGGCGCTGGCGGGCGAGTACGTGCTGGGCACGCTCTCGGCGGCGCGCCGCCGCGAGGTCGAGTCGCGCATGGCGAGCGATCGCGCGCTGCGCGACGCGGTCGATGCCTGGGAGCAGCGGCTGCATCCCCTGACCGCGCTGGCCGAGCCGGTCGAGCCTTCGCCCTCGCTGTGGCGGCGCATCGAGGCCAGCGTGCGGCCCTCGGCGGCCTCGGTTTCGGCGAACACGCGCCGCGCCGTCTCGGGCGTGCAGGGCTGGTGGAACAACCTGAACCTCTGGCGTGGCCTCGCGGGCTCCGGCTTCGCGGCCGCGGCCGTGATGGCGGCCGTGCTGGTGCTGCGTGTGCAGGCGCCGGCGGTGCCGCAGTACATGGTGGTGCTGGTCGCGCCGCAGGACAAGGCGCCGGGCTGGGTGGTGCAGACCGGCGGCCGCCAGCAGGAGCAGCTGAGCCTGATCCCGCTGGGCACGGTGGCGGTGCCGAGCGACAAGTCGCTGCAGTTCTGGACCAAGGCCGACGCCTGGCGCGGTCCGGTGTCGCTGGGCCTGGTCACGCCGGGCCAGCCGCTGCGCGTGCCGCTGGACAAGCTGCCGCCGCTGGAGGCCAACCAGCTGTTCGAGCTCACGCTGGAGCCGGCCAACGGCTCGCCGCTGGACCGGCCGACCGGGCCGATCCAGTTCATCGGGCGCGCGGTCAAGGTGCTGTAGGGGCGGCGCCCCCTCAGCTCAGCAGCGTCATGCCGGCGCTGCGCACTGCGGCGCGGTCGAAGCTCACGGTCGACGAGCAGCCTTCTTTCAACGCGACTTGTGCAATCACCCGATCTGCAAAGCCTGCGCCTTGCGCCTTGGTGTTTCGCGCTGTGAGCAACTGCCTGGTTGCTTCGTGTACGGCTTCCCGGTTCTGCAGATGGAAGGTCGGTGTGTTCAGCAGGTCATTGACCATCTCGCCGATTTCCGTTGGTGTCGCGGCGTAGATTCGCTCGAGCACCCAGCACAGCTCGACGAGAACGACCAGGCTGATGAAGCCCGGTACGCGCTCGTCGAGTTGGGTTTCGATGAAGCGCGTGGCAATGGCCGATTGCTTGGGGTCATCTTGCGCCAGATAGCGCACGAGCACGTTGGTGTCGAGGCCGATCATGCGGCAGTCTCAGCGCGGTGGTTTGCGATGGCCCGACGAAGAGCCCTCGGCAATGGCCTTGTTCATCGCTTCGATGCTGACAGGCTTGGCAACGCGTCCAGCGAACCGTCCCTTGAGTGTCGAGACGTGCGTATCGAGTGCAACGACCTTGAAGCCGTCACCTTGTGCGATGAAGTCGACTTTGGCACCCGGCTGCAAACCGAGCGCCTTGCGAACGGACAGGGGCATCGTGAACTGTCCCTTGCTGGTCATGGTGGCAATGGCCATTTTCGCTCCTTACGAAAGGTAAGGAATTATAGGAAAACGCTCAGCGCTGCGGCATGTCCTTCACCGAATACCCCAGGCTCACCGTCGCATCCGCCGGAATCGCCGGCATGCCGGCGTTCCAGGCCTCCCAGTCGGCACGCATCCGCGCGAGCCGCTCGGGTTCGCGCCGCGCCTGGTTGGCGCGCTCGCGTTCGTCGGCCGGGATGTTGAACAGGTACTCGTTGCCATCCACGCGCAGGTACTTCCAGTCGCCATGGCGCAGCGCCTGCTGGCCGCGGTGGTTCATGCGCCAGTGCAGCGGGCGGTCGAAGCTGTGGGCCGCGTCGCGCAGCACCGGCATCAGCGACACGCCGTCGAGCGCGTAGCCGGGCGCGGCCGACACGCCCGCGGCATCGAGCATGGTGGCCGACCAGTCCATGGTCATGCACAGCTGCCGGCTCTCGCCGCCGGGTGCGATCACCGCGGGCCAGTGCGCGATCCAGGGCACGCGGATGCCGCCCTCTGTCAGGTCCATCTTGCCGCCCACGAGCGGCCAGCTGTCGGAGAAGCGTTCGCCGCCGTTGTCGCTGGTGAAGACCACCAGCGTGTTCTCGGCCAGGCCGTGCTTCTCGAGCGCGGCCATCAGCTGGCCGATGCCCTCGTCCATGTGGTGGACCATGCGGCGGTAGACGTGGATGTTGCCGCCCGCGAGGTCGAACAGGTTGTCCTTCACCGCGGGCGCCTTGTCGGCGTCGTCGCGCGTCTCCCAGGGCCAGTGCGGCGCGGTGTAGTGCAGGCTCAGGAAGAAGGGGGCGTCCTGTTGCGCCATGCGCTCGACGTAGTCGACCGCGCGCCGCGACAGCAGGTCGGTGAGGTAGGCCTCGTGCCGTGCATCCTCTTCGCCGTCCCAGAGGTCGTGGCGGCCCGAGGAATCGCAGTGCGTGAAGTAGTCGACCCCGCCCGACAGCGGACCGAAGAACTCCTCGTAGCCCGAGCGCAGCGGCCCGAAATGCGGCGGATAGCCCAGGTGCCACTTGCCGATCAGCGCGGTGCGGTAGCCGCTGTCCCGCAGCAGCGAGGGCAGGGTGGGGTGCTCGGGCGGCAGCCCCAGCGCGCTGCTGCCGCGGCTGTCGCTGCGGATCGGCTCCTCGGCCGCGCCGCGCAACCGGTACTGGTAGCGCGCGGTGATCATCGCGAAGCGCGTGGGCGAGCACACGGGCGAGTTCGCGTAGCCCTGCGTGAGCTTCAGGCCCCTGGCCGCGAGGCCGTCGAGCACCGGCGACACCGGCCCGAACACCGCGTCGCGCCCGCCGTAGCAGCCGAGGTCGGCATAGCCGAGATCGTCGGCGACGATGAAGACGATGTTGGGCCGCCTCATGGCTGGTAGCCGGACTTCTGCACCACCGGCGCCCATTGCGCGCGGTAGGCCTTGAGCATGGCCGCGGTCTGCGCCTGCGTGCTGACCACCGGGGTCATCAGCGAGTCCTTGAAGCGGCGCGCGGTGTCCGGGTCCTGCATCACCTCATGGATCAGCCGCGACAGCCTGTCGACCTTGTCGCGCGGCATGGTCGCGGGCGCGAAGAAGGTGTTCCAGCCGGTGGCGGCCAGGTCCAGGCCGGCTTCCTTGAAGGTCGGGATTGTGGGCGCGAAGGGCGAACGCTGCGCGCCTGACAGCGCCAGGATGCGCAGCTTGCCGGCCTCGTGCTGCGGCAGCACCACGTCGGAGGTGTCGATGGCCACCGGCACCTGGCCGCCCAACAGGTCGTTGAGCAGCGGCGCCGAGCCGCGGTAGCCGATCACCTGCGTCTGCACCTTGGCCTTCTCGCCCACCATCAGCGCGAAGAAGTGCGGCAGGCTGCCGGTCGCGGGCACGCCGACGTTGGCCTGGTTGGGGTTGGCGCGCATCCAGGCCAGCAGGTGGCTCAGCTCGCGCACCGGCAGGGTGGGCGACACGGCCAGCGCGAAGTCGTAGTCGTTGACGTGCGAGACCGGCACGAAGTCGCGCTCGGCGTCGTAGCCGTTGTCCTTGAAGACCAGCGGCGCCACCACCATCACCGCGGGGTTGGCCAGCATCAGCACGTTCTGGTTGGCGGGCGTGGCCTTGACCTGCTGCGCGGCCAGCCGGCCGCCCGCGCCGGGCTTGTTGTCGACCACCACCGGCACGCCCAGCTTGGCAGCCAGCTTGTCGCCGACGATGCGCGCCACGCGGTCGGTCGCGCCCCCGGGGGCGTAGCCGACCACGATGCGCAGCGGGCTGTCGAGCTGGGCCTGGGCCTGCACGCTGTTCATGCCGATCGCGAACAGGCCGGCGACGGCCGCGAGGCCGGCCATGCGGCGCGTGAGGCGCCGGGCGGAAGAGAAGGGCGTGGTCATGGGGAAATCTCCGTGGTGTGGGGCGGGGCCGCGGTGGACGCAAGGCCGACGCTGGCGATTCTGGCGAGGCTACAGTCGATGGATCAAATCAACCATCGTCGGGACTAACCCGTACGGACCGCGACCGTTCCATGACCCCGCCACCGTTGGAGGCCCTGCTCCTGTACCGCCTGTCGCGCCTGATGGCCGTGACCGGCCGCATGGTCACGCGCCTGTGCGAAGGCCGCTTCGGCATCACGCGGCGCGAGTGGCGCATGCTGGTCACGCTGGCCGGTTCGGGCGCGCTGAGCTCGTCGCAGCTGGCCGAGCATGCGCAGCTCGACCGCGCGCGCACCTCGAAGGCGGTCGGCTCGCTGGTGGCCAAGGCGCTGGTCTCGCGCGAGGCGCTGGCCAGCGACCGCCGACAGGTGATCCTGTGCCTGACCGAGCGCGGCCGCGCGCTCTACGACGAACTCTTTCCGCTGGTGAGCGCGATCAACGTCGAGCTCGCGGCGGCGCTGGCGCCGTCCGAGGCCCAGCGCTTCGACGCCGCGCTGCAGCGCCTGCAGGCGCAGGCCGAGCGCATGGCGGAGGTGGCGGTGCTGCCGAAGGCGGATCGCGGAAGGCGTGGCGGCGGCCTGGGCTGAGGCGCGTGATCGCCGCTTAGAATGCGAACGATTCTTATTGTCGGGTCGCTGCCCGGCGCCTTCGCACCGTGTCCGCCACCTCGCATCCCTCCAATCCGGCCTCCATCGACGCGATCTACCGTGCCCACCATGGCTGGCTGCTCGGCTGGTTCCGGCGGCGACTGGGCGGCGCTTCGTGCGCGGCCGACCTGGCGCACGACACCTTCGTGCGGCTGATGCTGTCGCGCGATGCGCTCTCACTGGACGAGCCGCGCGCCTTCCTGCGCACGCTGGCGCACGGCGTGGTGGTGAACCACTGGCGCCGCCAGGACATCGAGCGCGCCTGGCGCGAGGCGCTGGCCGTGCTGCCCGAGCCGATGGCGCCTTCGCCGGAAGCGCGGCTGATGGCGCTCGAGACGCTGTGCCGCATCGACGCCATGCTCGACCGGCTCAACCCCAAGGCGCGCGCCGCCTTCCTGCTGTCGCAGCTCGACGGGCTGACCTACGCCGAGATCGGCGCGCAGCTGAAGGTGTCGGAGCGCATGGTGAAGAAGTACATGGCGCAGGCGATGCTGCAGTGCCTGCTGCTGGCCGGGCAGCCATGAGCGCGGCGCCACCGTCGTCCGCGCCGGGCGCCCCGGCCTTCGAGGACCTGCAGCAGGCGGCCGACTGGTTCGCGGTGCTGCAGGCCGGCAGCCCCAGCGAAGCCGAACGCCAGCAGTGGCAGCGTTGGCTCGACACCGGCCCGCGCCAGCGCGCCGCCTGGCAGCGCGTCGAGGCGGTGGCGGGCGAGTTCGCCGGCCTGGCCGGGCTGCCGGCGCGGCGGGCGCTCGACGCGCGCGGCGCGGCCGCCAGCGCGCGCCGCCGCACCGCGCTGCGCGCGCTGGCCGTCGCACCGGTCGCGGGCCTCGCGGCCTGGCTGGGCGCGGGACAACTGCCGTGGCGCGGCTGGGTCGCGGCCCATCGCACTCAGACCGGCGAGCGGCGCGAGATCGTGCTGGCCGACGGCAGCCGGCTCTGGCTCAACACCGCCACCGCGCTCGACGTCGATTTCTCGGCCGGCCTGCGCCGCATCGTGCTGCACCGGGGCGAGGTGCTGGTCACCAGTGGCCACAACCAGGCCGATGCGGCTCGGCCGCTGGTGGTCGACGTGCCGCAGGGCCGGCTCACCGCGCTCGGCACGCGCTTCTCGGTGCGGCACGAGGAGGGCGGCGATGCAGTGCGGCTCGCGGTGTTCGAGGGCGCGGTCGAGGCGCGGCCGGCCGATGTCGGCGCGCCGCGCACGCTGGCCGCGGGCCAGCAGGCACGGGTGTTCGCCGACCGCGTCGAGGCGCCCGTGCCGGTCGCGCCCGAGGAAGACGCCTGGATCCGCGGCATGCTGGTCGCCGACGGCATGCGCCTGGAGGATTTCATCGCCGAGCTGGGCCGCTATCGCCCGGGCTACCTGGGCTGCGCGCCCGAAGTGGCCGAGCTGCGCCTCGTCGGCGCCTATCCGCTGGCCGACACCGAGCGCATCCTGGCCGCGCTGCAGGCGACCTTGCCGGTGAAGGTGCACCGGCCGCTGCCGTGGTGGACCGTGGTCGGGGCCGGGCCGGCAAAACGCTGACGAAGAAAAAAATCGCGCCGGAGGTTCCCTTTTGGCGCCGTCGATGGGCATCACAGGAGACAACCCTCCCGTCTTGCCTGAAAGCCGCCCGCCATGCCTGCGTTCCAGAAACTATCGACCGCCTTCCCGACTTCCTTCCTCGCCCCGCGCGTGCTCGCGCGCTCCCTGCAGGCCGCGCTGGCCGCATTCCCGGTGGCGGCCGCGCTGCACGCCGCCCCCGCGCTGGCGCAGGCTCCCGCGGCCGAGGCGCGCGACTACGCCATCGCGCCCGGCCCCCTGGGCACGGTGCTGAGCCAGTTCGCGGGCCAGGCCGGCATCCTGCTGTCGACCGACGCCGCGGTCACGGCCGGCCTTTCGAGCGCCGGCGTGCGCGGCCGCTTCACGGTCGCCGAGGGCCTGTCGGCCGCGCTCGCCGGCAGCGGCCTGCAGGCCACGCGCACCGGCAATGTCTACGGCGTGGCCCGCCTGCCGACGGCGCCCGCGCCTGAGGTGCGCGCGAACGGCGACGCGTCCTCGCTGCCCACCGTGCTGGTCACGGCCCGGGCCGGCGAAGAGACCGCCAAGAGCCCGGTCGCGGGCTTCGTCGCGCGCCTGGCCACGGGTGGCACCAAGACCGACACGCCGCTGCTCGAGACCCCGCAATCGGTCTCGGTCGTCACGCGCGACCAGATGGATGCGCAGGGCGCGACCACGCTGGTCGAGAGCCTGCGCTACACGCCGGGCATCGTCGCGCAGTACGGCAACACCGACCTGCGCTACGACTGGCTCACGCTGCGCGGCTTCACGCCGCCCGCGCGCTACCTCGACAACCTGCACCTGCCCTTCGGCGCGCGCGGCTATTCGCAGCCGCGCATCGAGCCCTGGGGCCTGGAGCGCGTCGAAGTGGTCAAGGGCCCGTCGTCGGTGCTCTACGGCCAGGCCACGCCGGGTGGCCTGGTGAACATGGTGAGCAAGCGCCCCACGACCGAGACCGTGCGCGAGGTCGAGCTCCAGGCCGGCAGCCACAGCCGCCGGCAGCTGGCCTTCGACCTCGGCGGTGCGCTCGATGCCGACGGCGTCTGGCGCTACCGCCTGGTCGGCGTGCACCGCGAGGCCGACACCGCCTACGACTTCGTCTCGGAGCGCAAGACCTACTTCGCGCCCTCGCTGACCTACCGCCCCTCGGAGGCCACGCGCATCACGCTGCTCGCGCACTGGCAGTCGCTCGATTCGCCCGGTGGCGGCGGCGCGCCCTCGCTGCCCGCGGCCGGCACGCTCGACACCAGCCGCTATGCCGCGCTGCCGCGCAGCGCCTTCGTGGGCGAGCCCGGCTTCGACCGCTACGACAACCGCCAGCGCTTCATCGGCTGGGAGGCCGAACACAAGCTCGATGGCACCTTCACCCTGCGGCAGAACCTGCGCTACGGCAAGGTCGACGCCACGACCCAGCGCGTGCAGGCCTTCTGCCTGGCGGCCTGCAATCCGGCGTCGTTGCAGCGCTACGCCTGGGCCTTTCCCGAGCAGGCCGACATGCTGACCGTCGACACGCAGCTGCAGGCCGACTTCCGCACCGGCACGCTGCGCCACACGCTGCTGGCCGGCGTCGACTTCTCCAACGAGAAGGCGGCCTTCGACGAAACCAACCTGCGCGTGCTGGCCACGCCCTTCAATGCCTACCGGCCGGTGTACGGCCTCGACAGCGGCCTCGTGCCCGCGGTCGGCACGCACATCGACCAGAAGCGCCGCCAGGCCGGCTTCTACCTGCAGGACCAGATGCACTGGGAGCGCTGGAGCGTGGTGCTGGGCGGCCGCTACGACAAGGCCCACACCGGCACCCGTACGCTCACGCCCGCCAACGGCCGCGTCACGAACGTCACGCAGAGCGACGGCGAGTTCACCGGCCGCGCCGCGCTGATGTACAGCTTCGACAACGGCGTGGTGCCCTACCTGAGCCACTCGACCTCGTTCCAGCCCGCGGCCGGCACCGATCGCCTGGGCAATGTGTTCGAGCCCACCAAGGGCAAGCAGACCGAGGTCGGCCTGAAGTACCAGCCCGTGGGCTCGAAGGCGCTGTTCACCGCCGCCGCCTACGAGCTGACGCAGGCCAACGTGCTCACGCCCGATCCGCTGAGCCGCTCCTTCAGCGAGCAGACCGGCGAGGTGCGCGTGCGCGGGCTGGAACTGGAAGCGCGCGGCCCGATCGCGCGCGGCCTGGACCTGATCGCTTCCTACGCCTACACCGACAGCCGGGTCACGCGCGCCAATCCCAACGCCGCGGGCGTGAGCACGCTGGGCAAGCGCTTCGCCTACGTGCCCGAGCGCCAGGCCGCGGCCTGGCTCGACTACAGCTTCCAGTCGGAGGCGCTGGCCGGCCTGGCCTTCGGCGTGGGCGTGCGCCACACCAGTGCGACCTTCGGCGACAACGCCAACGTCTACCGCGTGCCGGGCGTGACCCTGTACGACGCGGCACTGCGCTGGGACCTGGGCCGGGTGCGGCCCTCGCTCAAGGGCGTGCGGCTGGCGCTCAACGTCGCCAACCTCGCGGACAAGGAGTACGTCGCCACCTGCCTCGCGGCCGCGGGCTGCTATTACGGCGAAGGCCGCAGCGTCTACCTGACGGCCGGCTACAGCTGGTAGGCGCAGCCGCCGCTCAGCCGGCGGCCGGGCGCGGCGCGTTGACCGGCTCGAACACCGCCGTGTTGTCGTGGAGCCAGCGTTCCGACAGGTCGCTGTGCTGCTGCGAGGGATGGAAGTCCGCGCGGAAGTAGGCGCGCCAGGCCGGCAGGTTGCTGCGCAGCAGGCCGTCGCGCCCCAGCAGGATGCGCGCCGCGCTGCGCCAGGTCGACCACTTCCACAACTGGCCTTCATGGCGCAGGTTGGCCACGGTCTGGCGCGCGAGGTCGGCAAGGAACAGGGTCGTCACGCGCCGGAACCAGCGCGTGCGCCAGGCCTGTGAACCCTCCGCCGCGCGGTAGAGGTCGAAGGCGGTGTTCTTGTGCTCGGACTCCTCCGCGCTGTGCCACAACCACATCGTCTTCAGCCGCGCTTCGGCGCCGTCGAGCACCTGCGGATGCGCCAGCAGCCAGTCGGCGAACATCGCGGTGAAGTGCTCGGTCGCGGCGGTGATCGCCAGCGCATGGCGCGGGTCGGCGCCTTCCAGCACCTTCATGCGCGCCATGGCGCGCGGCGTCCAGCGGTCGACCAGGCCCTGGCGTTCGAGCTGTTCGTTGAACAGCGCGTGGATACGGCGGTGCGTGGCCTCCTGCCCGATGAAGCCCTTGACCTCGGCCTTGTGCCGCGCCTGCAGTTCGGGCGGCAAGGTGTCGACCGTGTCGCGCACCGCGTCGATGAAGAACTGCTCGCCGTAAGGAAAGCTCATCGAGAGCGCGTTGAAGAAGGCGGTGGAAAAGGCATCGCCGCCGCACCAGTCGCGCGCGAAGGGCGGTTGCAGATCGATCAGCAGGCGGCGGACGACGAGCTCGGTCATGGCGAAACGGTGTGTGGGGCTGAAGAAAGGTGTTGGTACGAATGCGTACCGCCATCGTGGACTTCGAATCTGGTACTGTCAAGTACCAACCCTTTCGACAATCGGGCCGCATGACGTCCACCGACACCGCCTCCTCCGAAAGCACCGAGCTGCAGCACGCGCACCACTACCGCCTGCTCGAAGGCATGGCGAAGGCGGTGGCGGCCAAGGGCTATGCCGACACGACCATCGCCGACATCGTGCGCGAGGCCGCGGTCTCGCGGCGCAGCTTCTACGAGCACTTCGCGACCAAGGCCGACTGCCTGATCGCGCTCTACGAATCCGCGAGCGAGCAGGCGCTGGGGGTGCTGAGCGCGGCGGTCGACCCGCTGCAGCCCTGGCAGACGCAGGTCGAGCATGCCGTCACGGCCTACCTCGACTTCCTCGCGCAGGACCCGGTGCTGCTCAAGACGCTGTTCGTCGAGATCCTGGGCCTGGGCCTGGCCGGGCTTGCGGTGCGCCGCAAGGTCAATGCGCAGATCGCCAGCTTCGTGGCGCTGGCCACGGGCTCGGACGGCGGCGCGCGGCTGTCGCCCGAGCTCGCGCTGGCGGTGGTCGGCGGCATCAACGAACTGATCCTCGAAGCGGTGGAGCAGGACCGCTCGAGCGACCTGCGCGCGCTGGTCGCGCCCGCCACGCGCCTGGTCCGCGCCGTGGCCGAGGCCCGCTGATCAGCGGGCCGTGCCGATCGCGGTGATGCGGTCGGCCGCGGGCGGCACGAGCGCCGGGTGGGCCTGCAGGTAGGCCTCGAAGGCATCGATGTCCAGGTCGCCGCCCAGCACGTCCGTGCCCTGGTTGAACACCGTGAAGTTGTCGCCGCCGCTGGCCAGGAAGCTGTTCATGGTCACGCGGTAGGTGCTGTCGTCCGCCAGCGGCACGCCGTCGAGCGTCATGCCCTCGATGCGCGCGCCGGCCGGGCGCGACAGGTCGTAGCGGTAGCGGAAGCCGCGCGAGGGCAGCAGCACGCGCGGCGTGGCCAGGGTGTTGGTGCCGCTGGCGAACTGCTGTTCGAGCAGGGCGCGGATCTGCGCGCCGGTCAGGGTCTTCACCACCAGGCTGTTGCCGAAGGGCTGCACGCTGAACAGCTGGCCGTAGCGCACGTCGCCGTTCGCGCCGGGCACCAGGTCCGCGCGCACGCCGCCCGGGTTCATGAACGCGATCTGCGCGCCGCCCTTGGCCGAGGGCGCGGTGGCGGCCAGTTGCGAATCGGCGATCAGGTTGCCCAGCACGCTCTCGCGCGAGGGCGTGGGTGCGCGGCTGGCCGGGGCGGTGAGCCGGCCCACCACGCGCTGCACCAGCGGCGCCGCGACCGCGCGGTAGCGCGCGATCAATGCATCGATTTCGGCGTTCTTCTGGAAGCGCGGGTACAGGTCGCTGATCGCCACCGTGCCCGCGCCGCGCGTGAAGGCCTCGCCCTGCACGATCAGGTTGTCGGCCGACTTGGCGGTGACCTTGCGCGTCGCCGTGTCCACCACCAGGTCGATGTCGGTGAGCAGCGTGCCGTACTGGCCCGCGCTGGTCAGCAGGAAAGGCCTGGCCGGATTGATCTGGCCGTAGTCGCAGACATAGGCGCTGTGGGTGTGGCCCGAGATCACGACGTCGACGCGCGGGTCGAGCCGGTCGAGGATCGGCCGCACGTTGCCGCTGAGCCCGGCGCAGCTTTTGTCGTTGTAGCCCACGGTGGTGGTGCCGCCCTCGTGCATCACGACCACGATCACGTCGGCGCCCTGCGCGCGCAGGCCCGGGATCAGCGCATTGGCGGTGTCGGCCTCGTCCTGGAAGGCGAGCCCCGCCACCCCCGCGGGCGTGACCGCCGTCGGCGTGGCCTTGAGCGTCAGGCCGATGAAGCCCACCGTGACTTGGGCCTCGCCCTGTGTGAAGGTCTTGAGCCCCGTGGCCGGGAAGAGCGTCGTGCCATCACGCTTGACCGTGTTGGCCGCGAGGAAGCCGAAGTTGGCGCCCGGGAAGGCCGCGTTGACCTGGCAGGGCGCGAGCGTCGTGTGCTTCGCGCAGCCGCCATGCTGCATCCGCAGCAGCTCGGCCTGGCCCTTGTCGAACTCGTGGTTGCCGACCGCATTGAAGTCGATGCCCATCGCGTTCACCGCCTCGATGGTCGGCTCGTCGAGGAACAGCGCCGACACCAGCGGCGAGGCGCCGATCATGTCGCCGGCCGAGACCACCGCGTGGTTCGGGTTCTTCGCCTTGAGCGCCGCGATGGCCGTGGCCAGGTAGGCCGCGCCGCCCGCGGGCACGGCCACCGTGCCGCCGGTGGAAGAGGGCGCGGCGATGGCCAGGCCAGGCGGCTCGAGGTTGCCGTGCAGGTCGTTGAAGGCGATGAGCTTCACCGTCAGCGAAGGGCGGGCGCCTCCCTCTCCGGGCGCGGTGCTGCAGGCGGCCAGCGCCGTCGCCAGCAGCATGCCGACGGGCCAGGGCTTTCGCCAGCGCAGGCGCATCTCCGGGCTCCAAGGTAGGGGGACAGGGATTGTCGGGCCGCCGCGTGACCGCGGGATGACGCGCACGGTCACAGCCGGCTGCTACCCGCTGCGGCCGCCGCCTTCGAATAATGCGGCGACGGCCCGGATGCCGATGCCGGGGCGCATTCCACACCTCATCCGAAGGAGACAAACCGATGGCTCGCAAGATCCTCATGCTCTGCGGCGACTACGCCGAAGACTACGAAACCATGGTGCCTTTCCAGGCCCTGCTGGCCGTGGGCCACACGGTGCACGCGGTGGCGCCCGACAAGAAGGCCGGCGACTGGGTGCACACCGCCATCCACGACTTCGAAGGCGCCCAGACCTACAGCGAGAAGCCGGGCCACCGCTTCACGCTGAACGCCAACTTCGCCGACGTGAAGCCCGAGGCCTACGACGCGCTGCTCATCCCCGGCGGCCGCGCGCCCGAGTACCTGCGCATGCACGCCCGCGTGGTCGAGATCGCCAAGCACTTCCTGGCGACCGACAAGCCGGTGGCGTCGGTGTGCCACGGCGCGCAGCTGCTCGCGGCCACCGGCCTGCTCAAGGGCCGCAAGGTGTCGGCCTACCCGGCCTGCCAGGTCGAGGTGGAACTGGCCGGCGCGGAGTACGTGGGCATTCCGGTCGACCAGGCCGTGACCGACCGCAACCTGGTCACGGCGCCCGCCTGGCCCGCGCACCCGGCGTGGTTGGCGCAGTTCCTGGTGGTGCTGGGCACGCGCATCGAACACTGAGGGCCCGCGTGGGCGGCGCTACAGTGCGAGCGTCGCCCACCATTCCCTCACAGGAGGCCGCATGTGCGAAGTCTTCATCAGTGCCGACCCGCAGAGCTACGACGCGCGCACGCGCTCGGTGCGGCTGCATGGCGTGGTCACCAGCATCCGGCTCGAGAACCTGTTCTGGCAGGTGCTCGAGGAAATCGCGCAGCGCGACGGCATGGTCGTGGTGCAGCTCATCGAGCGGCTCTACGACGAGCTGGTGGCGGCGCGCGGCGAGGTCGGCAACTTCGCGTCCTTCCTGCGCGTGAGCGCCCTGCGTTACGAGGCGATGGTGGCGCAGGGGCGCATTCCGGCGGACACCTCGGTGGCGATCCACTCGCTGGACGCCAAGGCCGTGCTGCATGAACTGCCGCAGGGCTGGGGGCCGGCCTCGGCGGAGAACCGCGTGCGCACGCTGCCCGTCACGGCGCGGCGGCACGCCTAGAAAGACGGGGCGCCGCGGCGAGGCGCGCGGCCGATGCCCATCGCCCCCCAATGCATGGGGTGCTGCGAGGGGCCACGCGCGATCTGGTTGAAAATCCCCCTGTCTTCCACCGCCTTCGCCCCGTCGAGGCGATGGGCCGGCCTCGACCCACGGTCGCGGTCTTCCTGCCCGTCGCCTCACCCGCCCATGTCCTCGCCCCCCATCGAACGCATCCTCATCGTCGACGACGACGGCGACATCCGGCAGCTGCTCTCGGACTACCTGTCCGACGCGGGCTACAAGGTCGCGACGGCATCGAACGGGGTGGAGATGCACCGGCAGCTGGGGCAGCAGTCGGTCTCGCTGGTGGTGCTCGACGTGATGATGCCGGGCGAGGACGGGCTCTCGCTGTGCCGCGACCTGCACGCCAAGGGCGGCCCGCCGGTGATCCTGCTGACCGCGCGCGGCGCCTTGCTCGACCGCATCATCGGGCTCGAGATGGGCGCCGACGACTACCTGCCCAAGCCCTTCGACCCGCGCGAGCTGCTGGCGCGGATCAAGGTGGTGCTGCGGCGCCTGCACAGCTTTCCGCCCTCGCGCGAGGCCGAGGAGGCCGCGGTGGTGCGCTTCGCGGGCTGGACGCTCGACACCCGCACGCACCAGCTGCTGTCGCCCCAGCGCGTGGTGGTGTCGCTGGGCGGCTCCGACTACCGGGTGCTGCGGCTGCTGCTGCAGAACGCGCACCGCACGCTGAGCCGCGACTTCCTGATCGAGCATGTGTTCGGCAAGGAGCGCGCGCCCTTCGACCGCGCGATCGACGTCTGCATCAGCCGGCTGCGCGTGAGCCTGCAGGACGACGCGCGCAAGCCCATGATGATCCGCACGGTGCGCCATGCGGGCTACGTGATGGCGGTCGACGTGGTGGAGGAGCGCTGAGGTGGACGGCCCCGCCACCGCGCCGGAAAGCCGCTGGCGGCGCTGGCTGCCCTGGCCCGGCTCGCTGTGGGGCCGGCTGGCGCTGATCCTGGTGCTGGGCATGCTCGCCGCGCAGGCGCTGACCAGCTCGGTCTGGTTCGACATGCGCTACCGCCATGCGATGGAGATGCCGATCCGGCTGGTCTCGATCCAGCTGGCCGACGCGATGCGCATCCTGCGCGGGCTGCCCGCCGAGACCGTGCCGCAGACGCTGGCCTGGCTGGGCTCGGAACGCTTCCGGCTGTCGCTGCAGCCCGGCCCGATGCCGACCGTGGACAAGGCCGACAACACGCTCGACGCGGTGCAGGACATCCTGAGCCAGTCGCTCAGCGACCGGCTGGGCAGCGACGCCGACGCCACGCTGCTGTCGGCCGACCTCACCGACGACGCGGGCCAGTCGGCCGACCTCTGGGCGCTGCTCAATGCGCGCGAGCCGGTCGGGCATTTCCGCATCGCGCTGGAGATGCCCGGGCTGCACGGCCAGTGGATCGAGGTCCGGGCCTCGGAGTCGCAGGGCGGCATCGAGGCCAAGCCCTTCAGCATGGTGGCCGACTACGTGCTGCGCATCTATGTGCTGCGCATCATGGTGTTCGTGGCGATCGCGCTGGTGGCGGTGCGGCTCGCGCTGCGGCCCTTGCGCCGGCTGGCCGAGGCGGCCGATGCGCTGGGGCGCGACCTGCACAGCCCGCCGTTGGTCGAGAACGGCCCGCGCGAGGTGCGCCAGGCGGCGCGCACCTTCAACCTGATGCAGCGGCGGCTGATCCAGGACATCGGCGAGCGCACCCGCTTCCTGGCCGCGGTCTCGCACGACCTGCGCTCGCCCATCACGCGGATGCGGCTGCGCGCCGAGTTCCTGCCGCCCGGCGAGATGCAGGACAAGTTCCGCAAGGACCTGGGCGACATGGAGTCGCTGATCTCGGCCACGCTCGACTACATCCGCGGCGCGGAGCACAACGAACCCCGGCAGTCGGTGGACATCGACAGCCTGCTGGGGGGCCTGCGCGCCGACTTCGAGGAGACCGGCGCGCGGGTCACGCTCGAAGGCCATGCGCGCGCGCCGCTGCCGGCCTATGTCACCAGCCTGCGGCGCTGCGTGCAGAACATCCTCGAGAACGCGATCCGCTACGGCGGCGCGGCCCACATCCGGATCGAGGACTCGGCGCAGGCGCTGCGCATCCGCATCGCCGACGCGGGCCCGGGCATTCCCGAAGCCTCGCTGGAAGAGGTGTTCGAACCCTTCCTGCGGCTCGACGCCTCGCGCAACGCGGCCTCGGGCGGCTCCGGGCTGGGGCTGTCGATCGCGCGCTCGATCGCGCAGGCGCACGACGGTTCGATCACGCTGCGCAACCGGCCCGAAGGCGGGCTGGAGGCGCTGCTCACGCTGCCGCGGCGTGCGAAGCCCTGAGCGCGCGGCCCGCGCTCAGTAGGCGTGGAAGCGCGCCAGGTCGAAGACGGAGTTGGGCGCGTGGCGGGTCACCACGGCCGGCACAGGCAGCGGCGCCTTCTGCAGCGGCGCTTCGATGGGCGGAAAACCCCAGGGGCTCTGCGTGCTCGCGAGCTTCTGCAGCGACTCCGATTGCAGGAAGTCGACCACGCTCTGCCGCAGGCCGTCCCACAGCGCATGGGTGACGCATTGGGGGTCGACCTGCGCGCGCCGCACGGGCCCGGGCGGGCGCGCCTCGAGCACGCCGTCGATGGCGAACACGATGTCGGCCACCGTGATGGCGTCGGCCGCGCGGCCCAGGCCGTAGCCGCCGCCGGGGCCGCGCGTGGCCTCGACCAGGCTGTGGCGCCGCAGGTCGGCCGCGATCGGCTCGAGCAGCGAGAGCGACACCCGGTGGCGCCGGCTCAGGACCTTGAGCGAGATGGGCCAGTGGCGTTGGTGCAGGGCGAAATCGATCATGACCGCGACGGCCAGCCGTCCGCGGGTGCTAATGCGCATGGTGTTCAGTTCCAGTCAGCGTTGGCGGGGAAAAGTGCTTCATCCGTGCACGAAGGTGGGCCACACGGGCAGCGCGAGGTCGAGCGCCACCACGAAGGCCAGGTAGCTGCCGACGGCCAAGGCCGCGGCCAGGCCGGCGAAGGTGCGGGGCCGCACGTCCTTGCCCGCGAGCCAGACGGTGAAGCCCGTGATGTAGATGCCGCCCAGCAGCCCGATGGTGGGCAGGCCGGTGGCCGACCAGGCCCCCAGCGCCGCGGCGAACATGCCGTTGATCAGCAGGATGCCGAGCAGCGCCCGGCCCGCGCTGGGCAGCGGCCGGGCGCGCAGGCGCCAGAGCGACAGCGAGCGCAGCACGATGAGGTTGCCGGTGAGCGCGATCAGCAGGCCCGCCAGCAGCGGCAGCCAGGCGCCGGCCCAGTGGATCGCGGGCGCCTCGCTGTTGAACACATTGGCGCCGCAGGCGAAGGAGATGCCGAAGGCGCTGAAGGCCGCGCCCCAGAGGAACTCGGCCGGCCGGTCGAGGCGCATGCCGCTGCCGGCCCGTTCGCGCACATCGGTGTCGTGAAGGGTCTGCGCAGTCATCGGCGGACGAGGGAGGTGAGGGCGGTGGGCATCGGCGGGTCTTGAATCTATCGCCGGGGACCGGTGCGAAGCCGCATGTCTTGCAATGCCATATGTCGGTGCCGCGGCTCAACACATCGCAATACAAATGGCGGCCGTCGCCCCCGAAAGCCCCCCCTAAGCTTTGGCCAGCCCGGTACTTCGGCCTGCACGTCAGCGCCGCGGAGGCGGGCTTCGCCGACGCCATTGGCTTTTTTTTCTGCGCGTCGACCTGTTCCATCCAGAGCGTCCTTCGACGCCATTCCGCTGAACATGAAAATCACGAGAGACATCCACGACCTGATCGGAGGGCTGCTGATGGTGGCGGCCGGCCTGTTCTTCGCCCTCTACGGCAGCCAGTACAACTTCGGCACCTCCTCGCGCATGGGGCCGGGCTACTTCCCGGTGGTGCTGGGCTGGACGCTGGCGGTGCTGGGCCTGCTGGTCGCGCTGCCGGCCTGGTGGCGCAAGGGCGCCGGCGTCACGGTGCAGTGGAGCAACCTGGCCTGGACCATCGCCAGCCTGCTGGTGTTCGCCGTCACGCTGCAACGCCTGGGCGTGGTGGTCGCGTCCTTCCTCGCCGCGCTGCTGGCGCTGGTGCCTTCGGCCATGACGCTGCGCACGCGCCTGATCGTCTGCGCCGTGGTGGCGCTGCTCACCACGCTGATCTTTCCCCTGGCGCTGCAGATGATCCTTCCCATCTGGCCCTGGAGCAACTGAACCCGACGCCCCGGACATACCCATGGATCTCCTCAGCAATCTCTGGCTCGGCCTCCAGGTCGCGGCCGAACCCATCACGCTGGCCTACTGCTTCTTCGGCGTGCTGCTCGGCACCGTCGTCGGCGTGCTGCCCGGCATCGGCGCACTGGCCGCGATCTCGCTGCTGCTGCCGCTGACCTACCACATGCCGCCCACCGCGGCGATCATCATGCTGGCCGGCGTCTACTACGGCGCGCAGTACGGCGGCTCGACCGCCTCCATCCTGCTCAACCTGCCGGGCACGCCGTCATCGGCCGTGACCTGCCTCGACGGCTACCCGATGGCCAAGAAGGGCAAGGCCGGCGTCGCGCTGTTCGTGACCACCATCGCTTCGCTGGCCGGCGCCATGTCGGGCCTGGTGCTGCTGGTGCTGTTCTCGCCGGCCATCGCCAGCATCGGCCTGAAGTTCGGCCCGGCCGAGTTCTTCTCGATGATGGTGCTGGGCCTGGTGGCCGCCTCGTCGATGACCGCCGGCTCGGCCGCCAAGGGCCTGTGCATGGTGGTGTTCGGCCTGCTGCTGGGCATGGTCGGCACCGACGTGAACTCGGGCGTCGCGCGCTTCAGCTTCGACGTGCCCGAGCTCATGGACGGCATCAACCTGATCGCGCTGGCCATGGGCCTGTTCGGCGTGGCGGAGGTGGTGCGCTGCATCAACTCGTCCGAGACCAACCAGAAGCCCGAGAAGGTCACGCTCAAGTCGATGGTGCCCACGAAGGACGAGTTCAAGGCCACGGTCAAGCCGATGATGCGCGGCTCGGCGCTGGGCTCGGCCCTGGGCGCGCTGCCCGGCGTGGGCCCGTCGATCGCGGCCTTCATGTCCTATGCGATCGAGAAGAAGCTGGCCAGGGACCCGAGCCGCTTCGGCCAGGGCGCGATCGAGGGCATCACCGCCCCCGAGTCGGCCAACAACGCGGCCGCGCAGACGGCCTTCGTGCCTTCGCTGTCGCTCGGCATCCCCGGCGACGCGGTGATGGCCGTGATGATGGGCGCACTGATCATCCACGGCATCCAGCCCGGCCCCAACCTGATCAGCGAGCAGCCCGACCTGTTCTGGGGCCTGGTGGTGAGCTTCGGCATCGGCAACCTGATGCTGGTGATCCTGAACCTGCCCACCATCGGGCTGTGGGTCGCGCTGCTGCGCATTCCGTTCGCCTGGATGTACCCGGCCATCATCGTGTTCGTGGCCCTGGGGGTCTACAGCGTCAACAACAACGCCTTCGACATCTACTCGGTGGCCGCGCTGGGCATCATGGGCTATGTGCTGATGGTGCTGCGCTTCGAGCCCGCGCCGCTGCTGCTGGGCTACATCCTGGGCCCGATGCTGGAAGAGCACCTGCGGCGCGCGATGCTGCTGTCGCGCGGCGATCCGATGGTCTTCCTCGAGCGCCCGATCAGCGCCTCGCTGCTGGCCTGCACCGCCGCGATGCTGGGCTGGGCGATCTGGTCGACGGTGCGCAAGTCGATCAAGGCCAAGCGCGCGCTCGACGACGCGGAGCGCCTCGCGACGACCTGACCGGCACCCGCCGATCCCGCGCGGCCCTCAGTCCTGTTCCGGGGCTGGGGGCCGCGCGCCCTCGCGCGCATAGGCCTCGATCAGCGCCGGGAAGGCCTCCATCGCCGGCAGCTGGCCGAAGCTGTGGACCGCGGGCGTGGTGGCCCAGGGCAGCTTCTCGTCGGTCCAGGTCTCGACGAAGGGCACGAACCATCGGTGCGTGTCGAGCATGGTCGGGCGCAGGTTGACGAAGGCGTCCATGCCCTCGGTGCGGGTGAACATCCAGCTCTTGCAATGCGGGCAGCAGTGGTGGTGCGAGGCGCCATGCAGGCCGCCCAGCACCGGCTCGCCGGCCGTGACCTCGAAGCCCGGCGTGGGGATCGCGATCGACAGCGAGAAGGCGCTCGCGCTCATGCGCTGGCAGCCCGTGCAGTGGCAGGCCATCGCCAGCAGGGGCGGCGCGCTGATGCGCAGCCGCACCTGGCCGCAGCGGCAGCCGCCCTGCCAGGGGAGTTGCCAGTCGTTGGCGGGGTGTGCGTCGTCGGTGTTCGTGATCATGGAAGGCCTTGTGCGGGGGGATCGGAAGCGGCGGCACGGCTCGAGAAGCTGCCGTCGATCGACCGGTCCCGGGCATGCGCCTGCTCGAAGCGTACCGCGCCGCCATGGGCCTGCGCGATGGCGCGCAGCAGCACGCGGCGGCGGGCCTGGGCTGGCGGCGTCGGCACCGCGTCGTGCGCGCCGGATCGCCCACGCAGTCGCCTTCGCCCAGCCGGTCGTGCTCGACCGCCACGCCCGGCACGATCAGCCGGCAGGCGTCGAGCGTCTCGCGCACCACCGTGTGCAGCGCGAAGTGCACCGGCGAGACCGCCACCGTGCGCCCCGCCGCTAGGCGGTACACGTCCTCCAGCTCCATGGCCGAGGCCTGGGCGCGCTGCGCGGCGTTGTCCATGTGCGTGAGCACGGCCGACACCGGCTGCTCGGCCGCGCTCTCGCGCCGGCTCAGCAGTTCGACGCCCAGCTGGATGGCCGACAGCGCATTGCGCAGGTCGTGCATGGCCAGGCCGAGCATGCCGTCGACCGTGGGTGCGGTCGACGCTTCAACGCCGGCCGCCGGCGGCCGCGCGGGCGCGTGGGATCCCACGCCCCAGTGCGAGAGCGCCCAGGACGCGGCCGCGGCCAGGGCGGGCGAAGCCGGCCCGCGCAGCCCCGGCGCGGGGGACAGGTCGGCGGCGGCGGGTCGCGTCGAAACGGGCATCGGGAACTCCACGCAGGGCGTCGGTGATGGGGAAGGCGGGGCCCCCGAGGGGGCGTGTGTCGGCCGTCCGCGATGCGGTTGGCGTTTCGACCAAGCCATGCTGGCGTCGGCATCGCGGGCTGCGTGTAAGAGTTTGTCACTCCGCGTGTAGGAGAGCTCGGCGCCGGGGTGGAGCCGGCGCGCTTGACATCCCGGCGCGCGCCCTGATGTGATGAAGCCGTGCCGCTCGCCGCCTTCCACCCCGCCGTCGCCCGCTGGTTCCAGCAGGCCTTCCCCGCGCCCACCCCGGCCCAGGCGGCCGCCTGGCCGGCGATCCGCGCGCGGCGCGACACGCTGGTGGCCGCGCCCACGGGCTCGGGCAAGACGCTGACCGCCTTCCTGGCCGCGCTCGACGCGCTGGTGGTGCGCGGGCTCGAGGAAGAAGGCGGGCTGCCCAACGAGACCGCCGTGCTCTATGTCTCGCCGCTCAAGGCACTGTCCAACGACGTGCGGCTCAACCTCGAGGCGCCGCTGGCCGGCATCCGGGCCGAGCTGGCGGCGCTGGGCCTGCCCGACGTGGCCATCCGCACGGCCGTGCGCACCGGCGACACGCCGCCGCGCGAACGCCAGCAGAGCCTGCGCAAGCCGCCGCACATCCTCGTGACCACGCCCGAATCCTTGTATGTGCTGTTGGGCTCGGCGTCGGGCCGGAAGATGCTCGCGACGGTGCGCAGCGTGATCGTCGACGAGATCCACGCGGTCGCGGCCAGCAAGCGCGGCAGCCACCTGGCGCTGTCGCTGGAACGGCTGCAGGCCTTGTGCGACATCCGTCCGGTGCGCATCGGCCTCTCGGCCACGCAGAAACCCATCGACGAAGTGGCGCGCTTCCTGGTCGGCGCGGGCGCGCTGCGGGCCGACGGTTCGGCCGATTGCACCGTGGTCGACATCGGCTATGCCAAGCAGCGCGACCTGGCGCTGGAGCTGCCGCCCGCGCCGCTCGATGCGGTGATGTCGAACGAACAATGGACGCAGGTCTATGCGCGCGTGGCCGAGCTCGTGTGGCTGCACAAGACCACGCTGGTCTTCGTCAACACGCGCCGCATGGCCGAGCGCGCGGCGCGGCACCTGGGCGAGATCCTGGGCAAGGACGCGGTGGCCGCGCACCATGGCAGCCTGTCGAAGGAGACGCGGCTCGACGCCGAGCAACGCCTGAAGCGCGGCGAACTCCGGGTGCTGGTCGCCACCGCCTCGCTCGAGCTGGGCCTGGACATCGGCGACGTCGACCTGGTCTGCCAGCTGGGCTCGCCGCGTTCGATCGCGAGCTTCCTGCAGCGCGCCGGGCGCTCGGGCCACGCGGTGGGCGGCGTGCCCAAGGCGCGGCTTTTTCCACAGTCGCGCGACGAGCTGGTCGAGTGCGCGGCGCTGCTCGACTGCATCCGTCGCGGCGAACTCGATGCGCTGCGCGTGCTGCCCGCGCCGCTGGACGTGCTGGCCCAGCAGATCGTGGCCGAGACCGCCTGCCGCGAATGGCACGAAGACGAACTCTTCGCGCTGGTGCGCCGCGCCTGGCCCTATGCGCAACTGACCCACGCGCGCTTCATGGAGGTGGTGCGCATGGTGTCCGAGGGCTTCACCACCCGCCAGGGCCAGCGCGCGGGCTATGTGCACCGCGACGCGGTGAACCACCTGCTGCGCGAGCGCAAGGGCGCGCGCATGACCGCGCTGACCTCGGGCGGCACCATCCCCGAGACCGGCGACTACACCGTGATGCTGGAGCCGCAGGCCGACAAGATCGGCACGGTCAACGAGGACTTCGCGGTCGAGAGCCTGGCCGGCGACGTGTTCCAGCTGGGCAACACCAGCTACCGCATCCTCAAGATCGAGCCGGGCCGGGTGCGGGTGGAAGACGCGCACGGCGCCGCGCCCAACATTCCCTTCTGGCTGGGCGAGGCGCCGGGGCGCAGCGACGCGCTGTCCTTCGGCGTGTCGCGGCTGCGCGAGGAAGTGGCGCAGGCGCTGGTGCAGGGCGGTCGCGAGGCGGCGATGGCACTGCTGACCGGCGCGACGGGCCTGGACGAAGAGGCGGCGCGCCAGATCGTCGAGCACCTGGCGCATGCCGCGGCCGTGCTGGGCACGCTGCCCACGCAGCACACGCTGGTCATGGAACGCTTCTTCGACGCCTCGGGCGGCATGCAGCTGGTGATCCATTCGCCCTTCGGCAGCCGGCTCAACCGGGCCTGGGGCTTGGCGCTGCGCAAGCGCTTCTGCCGAACCTTCAACTTCGAGCTCCAGGCCGCGGCCACCGAGGACGCGATCGTGCTCTCGCTGGCCACCCAGCACAGCTTCCCGCTCGAGGAGGTGGCGCGCTACCTGCATTCCAACTCGGCACTCGACGTGCTGGTGCAGGCGCTGCTCGACGCACCGCTGTTCGGCGTGCGCTGGCGCTGGAACGCGACCACCGCGCTCGCGCTGCCGCGCTTCTCGGGCGGCCGCAAGGTCGCGCCGCAGCTGCAGCGCATGCGCTCCGAGGACCTGCTGGCGGCCGTGTTCCCCGACCAGGTGGCCTGCGCCGAGAATCTGGTGGGCGAGCGCGAGGTGCCCGCGCATCCGCTGGTCGCGCAGACGCTGGACGATTGCCTGCACGACGCGATGGACGCCGAGGGTTGGCTCGCGCTGCTGCGCCGCCTGGAGTCGGGCGAGGTGCGCCTGCTGGCGCGCGAGCTGCCGGCCCCGTCGCCGCTCGCGATGGAGGTGCTCAACGCGCGGCCCTACGCCTTCCTCGACGATGCGCCGCTGGAGGAGCGCCGCACGCTGGCCGTGCAGAACCGGCGCTACACCGAGCCCGAGAGCGCCGACGACGTGGGTCAGCTCGATGCCGAGGCCATCGCCAGTGTGCGCGAGGAGGCCTGGCCGCAGCCGCGCGGCAGCGACGAGATGCACGAGGCGCTGGGCATGCTGGGCGCGGTCGGCGACCACGAGGTCGCATCTCGACCCGAGTGGAAGCCATGGCTGGCGGCGCTGGCCAAGGCGGGCCGCGCGACGCGCGTGCGCGTCGAGGGCCAGGGCCGCACTGCACGCGGGCTCTGGGTCGCGGCCGAGCGCCTGCCTTTGCTGCAGGCGATCGTGCCTGCCGCGCCGATGCAACCGGCCATCGAAGCGCCCGCCGATGCCGAGCGGCCCGAGGACCGCGAAGCCGCGTTGCGCGAGCTGCTGCGCTCGCGCTTGGGCGGCCTCGGTCCGGTCACGGTCGCGCAACTCGCGCAGCCGCTGTGCCTGCCGCTGGAACAGGTCGAAGCCGCCTTGCTTGCGCTGCAGACCGAGGGCAGCGTGCTGCAGGGGCGTTTCACGCCGGGCACGCCGGCCGTCGAATGGTGCGAGCGCCATCTGCTCGCGCGCATCCACCGCTACACGCTCAAGCGCCTGCGGCGCGAGATCGAGCCGGTGGAGCCGCGCGATTTCGCACGCTTCCTGTTCGACTGGCAGCACCTGGGCGCGGCCTCGCGCGTGCGCGGGCCGGAGGCGCTGTCGGGCGTGCTGTCTCAGCTCGAGGGCTACGAGGCGCCCGCGCCGATCTGGGAGGCCGAGCTGCTGCCCGCGCGCGTGGCCGACTACGCCGGCGCCTGGCTCGACGACCTGTGCACCGCGGGCCGCGTGCTGTGGACGCGGCTGCGGCCTTCATCGAGCGAAGGCCGCAAGGGCGCGGGCAGCCTGTCGCTGCGCGCCACGCCGGTGGTGCTGCTGCCGCGCCGCAGCGCCGCGCTCTGGACCGGCCTCGCGCCCGCGCCGGTCGACGACGAGACGCTGGGCTCGCGCGCCGCGCGCGTGGCCGCGCACCTGCAGCAGCACGGCGCCTGCTTCTTCGACGAGATCGCGGCCGACACGCGGCTGCTGCCGGTCGAGATCGAGGAGGCGCTGACCGAGCTGGTGGCCAAGGGCCGGGTGCGCTGCGACAGCTATGCGGGCCTGCGCGCCTTGCTGGTGCCGGCCTCGAAGCGCGCTTCGGCCGACACGCGCCGGCGCCGCCGCGTGCCGCTGTTCGGCATCGAGGATGCGGGGCGCTGGACGCTGGTGCGGCCACCTTCGACGAGCGCGTCAGCGAATCCCGGTTCAGCCGAGGCCCACGAGCAGGTGGTGCATGTATTGCTGCGCCGCTACGGTGTGATCTGCTGGCGCCTGCTCGAACGCGAGGCCGCATGGCTGCCGCCCTGGCGCGAGCTGGTGCGCGTGTGCCGGAGGCTGGAAGCACGCGGCGAGATCCGCGGCGGCCGCTTCATCGCGGGCGTGACCGGCGAGCAGTTCGCGCTGCCCGAAGCGGTGGCCGCGATGCGCCAGGTGCGGCGCACGCCGGGCGACGGCGCCTTCATCGTATTGGCGGCCAGCGACCCGGCCAACCTGCTGGGCACCATCGTCCACGGCGCCAAGGTGCCGCGCGTGGCGGGCTCGCGCGTGCTGTGGCGCGACGGCCTGCCGATCGCGACCAGCATCGCGGGCGAGCTCGCCTGGTTGGTGCCGCTCGACGCGGCCGAGGCGCAGGCCGCGCAGCGCGCGTTGACGCCCGGATCGGTCGCGGATCAGACCATCAGCGTCGGCGTGTAGCTCTGCAGGGCCTTCGGGGTCTTGGGCGTGGGGTCGCAAGCGGCCAGCGCGAGCGCGGCCACGCAGGCGAGCACGGTGAGGGCGATGTTCTTCATGGGGATTCCTCCGGATCGATGGGATGCCGCGCGCTCAGTGCGCGTCCTTCTTCGGCTTGGCCGTCCGGGCGGCCTTCTCGAAGTCTTCCTTGCCGGGCGCACCGGGTGCCCCGGGCTTGCGCATGTGTTCGCCACTGCCGTGCGCGATGCGCTCCTGCTTGGCATGGATGTTGGCGTACAGGCCTTTTTTCTTGGCGGGCATGGCGGCTCCTTGCTTGAGGGTGCGCCGATGCTGGTGCGGCCGCCGGCCCGCGCATGCGCGAGCGCGCCGCGTGTCGGCGTAGGAGAGGCCTCGCCCGGCGCTTCAGCCCGGCGCGATCCGCGGGCTGCGCGCGTAGAACAGCACGCCGATCAGGACCAGCACCGTGGCGCAGCCGAAGATGCCCGCGTAAGTGCCGGGCGCGCTGGCGCCATGGCGCTGGCCCGCGTCCGCGATCAGGCCGAAGGCCCAGGAGGTCACGGCCGAGCCCAGGAAGACGAAGGTGTTCAGCACGCCCAGCCCGCGCCCGCGCAGCGCCTGCGGCACCATCGAGCGGCCGTGCGTCATGACCAGCGGGTGCAGCATCCCGATGGTGGCCAGCACCGTCAGCAGCGCCACGCTCGACCAGAGCCCGCCGGCCGGCCAGGCCGACAGCAGCGCGCCGCCGCCCAGGGACAGCAGCGACCAGTACAGCACCGTCTTGCGCACCGAATGGCGCCACACCAGCTTGGGCAGCAGCAGCGCGGTGGCGAAGGCGCCCAGGCTCACGAAGGTCAGCGCCAGGCCGCGTGGGCCGGCCGCGAGTCCGTAGACCTCGGCCAGGTAGGGGCCGCCCCAGGCATTGCGGAAGGCGGTGCCGGCGGCCATCGCCACGCACAGCGGGATCAGCGTCCAGAGCGCGGGCACCTTGAGCAGCCGCGCGCTGCCCAGCAGCAGGTTCATCGGCGTCTCGGCGCGCGCATCGGCATGGCCCGTGTCGCGCACATGGCGCCAGGTGCCGATGCAGGCGGCCAGCATGCACAGCGCGGCCACGGCCAGCGCGGGCCGCCAGCCGAACTGGTGTGCGGCCCAGCCCAGCGGCGCGGTCGCGCACAGCGCGCCCAGCATGGCGATGGCGCTGGCACGGCCGACCGCGGTGGTGTAGCGCGCGGCGGGCAGCTGCTCCGAGGCGAAGTGCATCAGCCCCATGAACACCGGCGCGCAGGCCAGGCCCAGGCCGGCCTGCGCGACCATCGCGGTCGCGCCGTTGGGCGCCACCACGAACAGCACCGAGGCGAACACGCCCACCGCCATCAGCAGCCGCGTGGGCGCGCCCACGCCGTAGCGGTCGAAGGCGATGCCGATCGGGATCTGCGCCACCGCGAAGGCCAGGAAGAAGCAGGAGGACAGCGCACCGAAACCCGCGGGCGAGAGGCCCAGGTCGTGCTGCAGTTCGGGCGCGATCACGGCCAGGCAGGTGCGGAAGAACTGGCTGAGCGCGAAGGCGAAGGTCAGGGCGCGCAGGCCGCGCGTGGGGTCGGCGGACGCGGTGGGATCGGAAGAGGGCATGGCGGACAGTGATGCGGCGCGGGGCCGCCGGAAGCCTTCGAGCATAAGCGCAGGACGGCCGCGACATCCGGTTGCGCCGCGCCCCCGCGGCGGCGCGAGAATCACGGCCATGAACCGCCTCTCCCTCGCCATCCTTCCCCTCGCCATCGCGCTGAGCTTCTCCTCCGGCGCGTCGGCCGACACCCTGCTCAAGAAGCCGCAGCTCGATGCCCTGGTGGCCACGCCCGCGCTGCGCAAGGCGCCGGACTTCCCGCGCTTCCTCGCGCAGGCCGCCAAGGCCGACCCCAGGCTCAAGCGCGCCGCCGCGGCCTATGCGGCCAGGCGCCCGCTCGCCGGCGACGACCTGGCCAACGTGGGCCGCGTGCTGGGCCTCTACAACCGGCTGCACCACCACGACGCGGTGATCGCCACCATCGGCGAGATGGTCGCGATGCCCACGGTGCGCGCGGCCGACGTGCCGCCGCACGAGAGCCCGGCCATCCAGGCCATCGGCCGCAAGATCGAGGCGATGGCGCGCGACTTCGGCCTGCAGTACCGCAACGTCGACAACCGCATCTTCGAGGTCAAGCTGCCCGGCAGCGGCAGCGAGGAATTCGGCATCCTCACGCATGCCGACGTGGTGCCGGCCAACGCGGCCGAATGGGTGCTCGACGACGGCACCCAGCTCGACCCCTTCAAGCTGACGCGCGTGGGCGACTATCTCTACGGCCGCGGCACCATCGACGACAAGGGCTCCATCGCCGCCGTGCTCTATGCGATGAAGGCGGTCAAGGACAGCGGCCTGCCGCTGGCGCGCACCATCCGTCTGATGGTCGAGACCACCGAGGAAACCGGCGGCGACGCGATGAAGTACTACCGCGAGAAGACCGAGCTGCCGGCCTACAACATCGTGCTCGACAGCAAGTACCCGGCGGTGGTGGCCGAGAAGGGCTCGGGCGCGCTCAAGGTCTCGTTCGCGGGCGGGCCGGCCGATGCGTCGGCCACCGCCATCACCGCGATGACCGGCGCGCCGTCGGCCAATGCGATTCCGCAGACCGCCACCGCGAAGCTGCAGGGAGGCGACCTCGCGGCCGTGGCGGCGAAGCTCGAGACGGCCAAGGCGGCCTTCGTGCAGAAGTACGAGGGGCAGGGGGGCAAGTTCGCCATCGACCTGAGCCACGCGGCCGACGGCCTGACGATCAAGGTCACGGGCGTCTCGGCCCACGGCTCGCGCCCGGAAGAGGGCGTGAACCCGGTGCCGCGGCTCGCGCTGTTCCTGCAGGAGGCGGGCGTGCCGCTGGCCGACAACGGCTACGCACGCGCCGCGAAGTACATCGCCGCGCTCTACGGCACCGGCTACCTGGGCGAGCAGATGGGCGTGGGCTACCAGGACGACTTCATGGGCCCGCTCACGCTGTCGCCGACGCTGATCCGCGGCGGTGCCGATGGCAAGGTCGACGTCACGGTCAACGTGCGCATGCCGCGCGGCCGCACGCCCGATGAACTGAAGCAACAGATCACCGGGAAGATCGGCGCCTGGTCCGCCAGCGCGTCGATCCCGGCCGAGGTGGCCTACGACCAGGGCAACTGGATGGCGCGCGACCCGAGCGGCGCCTGGCTCTCGACCCTGCTCAACATCTTCGGCGACACCACCGGGCTCGAAGCCAAGCCCGTGCCCACGGCCGGCAGCACCACGGCCAAGCTCATGCCCAACGCGATCAACTTCGGTCCGGCCATGCCCGGCAAGAAGTACACGGCGCACAACGCCAAGGAGTTCAAGGAAGTGGTCGACCTCGACGCCGACATGCAGATGTTCACCGAGATGCTGGTGCGCATCGGCAACCTGCCGCGCATGCAGTAGCGGGGTCAGCGCGGTGCGAGGCGCAGCCTTTGCACCGCCAGCAGGACGAAGGCGCCGACCACCCCGTAGAGGTGCGCCACGGCGATGATCCGACCGCCGATCTGGCGTTCCTCGGCGGGCGCGGGGCCGGCGACCAACTGCCAGGCCATCCAGCCCAGCACCGTGGCCAAGCCCAGCAGCGCGATGCGGTCGCCCCTGAAAGCCAACGGCGCCAGGCCCAGCACGAACAGGCCGTAAAGCACGCCGGACAGGCCGACGTAGTGCGCCACCTGGGGCGAGAAGGCGAGCAGCAGCAGCGACACGCAGCCGCCCAGCCACAGCCCGTCGCACATCAGCCGCCTGGCCCCGAAGCGCGCGGGCGCGATCCAGGCGCACAGCAGCAGGCCGCAGGCGTTGAGCAGCGCGTGGGCCCAGCCCAGGTGCACGAGGTGCGCGCTGAACAGGCGCCAGAGCTCGCCGTGCAGCAGCGCGTCGCGCTCGTAGCGCAGCAGCAGCTTCGGCGCATCGCCGGCGGCCTGCAGCGCCAGCAGCAGCAGCCCGATGCAGGCCGCGTGTGCGATGGCGCGGCGCGCCGTGAGCTCAGGCATGCGGCTCGGGACGCCGCCAGAGCCAGGCCAGCACGCAGGCCATCGAGCCGATGCCCAGGGCCGCGAGCCAGGGCTTGTGCGCGGTCAGCAGGATCACGACCGCGCAGAAGGCCATCGCTGCGGTGGCGCTCCACTTGGCGCGGCGGCTCACGGTGCGGCCGTTTTCCCAGTTGCGCAGGATCGGACCGAAGAGCCGGTGGTCGAGCAGCCAGCGGTGCAGCCGCGGCGAGCTGCGCGCGGCGGCCCAGGCGGCCATCAGCACGAAGACGGTGGTGGGCATGCCCGGCACGATCACGCCGATCACGGCCAGCACCAGGCACAGGGCGGCAAAGGCCAGCAGCAGCCAGCGCGCGACGAGCGGCAGCGGAGGGCGCTGCGGTGGCGGCAGCGGGGTTTCGGGGGTGTGGTTCTGTTCGACGGACATCACGGTCGATTGTGTTCCCAGTGGGCGCGCATCGGCTCAGCGCAGCACACGCAAGGCGATGGGCCCGTTGCGGTTGCCGATCAGGTGGAGCACGTGGGCCAATGCCTCCTCGCGGCCGGACTCGGCCTGCGCCTCGCCGCGGAAGCGCAGCTGGCCGGCGGTCCATGCGCCCTGGCCGCGGAGTTGCAGCGGGCCCTGCAGCGTGGCGAGCGTGAGGCGCAACGGGGCCTTGGCTTCGCCGCGCGTCGCATCGCCGTCGATGTCGAAGCGGTAGCTGCCCAGCGGGCGCAGCGCCGAGATGCGCGACGAGACCGATTCCGCGGTGAGCGAGAGCCGGCCTTCCAGTCGCATCTGGCCGTGCTGCCCGCGCAGCTGCAGCGCCCGCGTCGACACCCGCAGCCGGCCATCGAAGCCCAGCGTGTTCCAGGGCGTGCCCAGCCCTTGCACCACCTCGACCGGGCCGTGCCAGTCGAGCGCACCGAGCCGCAGGTCGAGGCCGTCCGCGCCGATGGCGATGCGGGCCTGCACGGGCCGGTCGAGGCAGCAGGCCTGGTCGATCGACAGCCGCAAGGCCGGTACTGTCGACAGCGACGGCCGCAGCCGCCAGTGCGTGCGGCCGGGCAGGGCGCGCAGGTCGTGGCTCCCGGGGCCGGCCGCGAGGCTCAGCACGGCCGAGCCGTTCCAGAGCGTGCCGCGCACGTCGGCGATGCGGATGCGTTCGCCCGTGGCGCGTTCCACGGCGGGCGTGAGCCAGTGCGCGGGCAGCTGCCACCCCAGCATCGCGAGCGCGCCGCACAGCGCGCCGGCCCTGGCCCAGGGCCACAGGCGGCGCGCGGCATGCGATGCGGCCGGCAAGGTCAAGCCGCGGTGTCCAGCGTGAACTGCGCCTCGAGCAGGTCGCCGAAGCGGTCGTAGGCGGCCAGCGCGCCGGCGATCACCTGCTCGTGCATCGCCGCCAGCGCGGGCGCATCCAGCGCTTCGACGAAGCGCTTCCACACGCGCGCCCGGCCCTCGGGGTAGGCCGCGAGGTTGCGCGCGCCGAATTCGGCCGTGAGCCCGAGCTTGTCGCCCACTTCCTTGAACAGGAAGGCCGCGCCCAGCGTCGAGCCTTCCGACACGTAGAGCCAGCCCAGGGCTTCGGGCATGGTCACGCCTTCGGTGGCCAGGGCGGCGGTGGGCACCGGCGCCTCGAGGTCGTGCAGGTCGGCCAGCGAGGCCTCGGCACGGCCGCGCTCGGCCAGGTCGGGCACGGCGGCCTGCACCTGCGCGTCGGCGAACAGGTGCTCGACGTCGCGCTGGAACACGTACTGCGCGGCCACGAAGCGCGCGTACTGCGCGCGGCTCGCGAAGGGGTCGGCCGTGGCCATGAGCGCATGCATGCGTTCGTGCTGGGGGGCGGTCTCGTGCTTGAGGCGCTGCGACAGGGCGGAAGAGGAAGTGGTGGTCATGTCGGGGAGGTCGTGGTCGTGGGGAAGGAAAGGATCAGCCGCGCCGCGCACAGCGGCGGGCCAGGCCGAGGGCGGCCAGCGGCAGCAGCAGCCAGGGGCTCAGCGGGCCGCCGCCGTCGCTGCGGTTGTTGTTGCGCTCCCAGGTGCCGGTGCCCGAGCCGTCGGAGGTCGCGGGCGGCGCCACGGTCACGGCCCTGACCGTGATCGACACCGTCTGCACCACGGCCGGCCCGCCCGAAGCGCTTTCGCAGCGCAGCGTGAAGGTGTTGACGCCGGTCTTGCTCAGCGCGCCCGACAGCGGGATCTGGCTGCCCTGGGTCTGCTGCGCGCCGCTCCAGGTATTGCCGTTGCTGCCGCTGGCGGTGCAGCTGGCGGCGTTCTGCGTGGCCCAGCTGAGGGTCGGGCGGTCGCCGACCAGCGCGCTCGAGGCCGAGGCGGTCAGCGGCGTGGTGAAGCTCACGCTGGGCAGCGGCACGTCGATGGAGAACACGGTGCCATTGCCGCTGGTGTCGGGCGAGGCGGGGTCGATGGCTTCGCCCGGGCCGCCGCTGGCGGTGGCGCCGTAGAGCTTCTGCACGCCGTCGACCGTCGCGCCCAGGCTCAGGCCCACGGGACGTGCGCCTTCGGTGGCGATGTCGAAGCGGTGCAGCACCTCGTAGGCGTCGTCCGAGCGGTCGGCCTTGCTGCCGATGACGATGCGGAACAGCGTGCCCGCGCCCGAGGGCGTGGGCAGGCCGGTCGCGGGCCGGTACAGGCTGGAGCCGTCGCGCGCGGTGGTGCCGTAGATGTTGCCGTCGGCGGCGAGCACCAGCGGGCCGTTGGGCGTGGAACCGTCGGCCTGGGCGGTGCCGTCCTTCGCGAGCATGTCGGCGTCGCGGAAGCGGTGCAGCACGGTGAAGCTGGCCGGGTCGTCCTTCTTCACGCGCCACAGCGTGCCGCCGTAGCGCAGGTCGTTGACGCCGCCGGTGGTCGGGGCGTTGGCGTAGCTGGTGCCGTAGAGCCATTCGCCGGCCTCGACCAGCGTGCTGTAGCGGTCGCCCACCGAGGTCGGGGCGCCGTCGCGGTGGCGCAGGAAGGTGTGCAGCACCTTCACTTGGTCGGCCGAGGCGAGCTGGCCGTTGTTGGCCGCGCCTTCGTCGAGCGCGGCCTTGTCGATCTTCACCAGCGTGCCGAAGGCGCGGCCGGCGTTGTCGCTGGCCTGGGTGCTGTCGAACACGCCCGTGGCGCCGACGCTGGTCAGCACATAGAGCGCCTGGTCGGTCTTGCTCCAGACGCTGGCCACGGGGGCGCCGCCCTTCTCGTGGAGCTGCAGGCGGCCCACGACGGTGAAGAACTGGCAGAAGTCGAAGGCCTTGGCATAGCTGCCGTCGGGGTTCAGGCGCCACAGGCCGGCCGCGAGAACGCCGCTGGCGTTGCAGGTGCCCGGTGCGTCGCCGCCGCCGAAGTAGACGCGCTGGTCGTCGTCGATCGCCAGCTGGCCGCGCGGGCGCACCGGGGGCGTCGGCAGCGTGCTCGCCACGTTGGCCTGCAGGCTGAACATCGCGGCGGTCGAGCCGAAGGGGTTGGCGCTGGTGTCGTTGTTGACGTTGGACGAGCCCGCGCCGCCGTAGATCTTGCCCTGTGCGTCCTGCACCAGCGTGGTTGTCGACTTGGAGATGTCGCCCAGCAGGCGGGCCTGGTAGCCCGTGCCCTTGAGGGCGTCGAGCCGGTAGCTCACGCCCTGGCCGAGCACGAAGGTCAGCGGCGTGCCGCCATTGAAGGTGTGGCCCTGCAACTGGCCGCTGCCGTCCTTGGCCAGCACCGGCGGCACCATGGGCATGCCGCCCAGCTGGGCCGCGTCGGCGGTGCCGGTGAAGCGGTGCAGCACGGTGGGCTTGAAGGCCGTCGTCTGCGCGATGGCGGACGACGCGGCCAGGCTGGCGAAGACCAGCGCGGCGCGCAGCAGGGGCGGCGATCCGAAGGAGAGGGTGGACGAAATCTTCATGTCAGTTCTTCTGTGCGGTGGAAGTCGATGGGGAGGTGTGCGGGGTCCTGCGCTTGCGGCGCAGCGATGCGGCACGGCCCAGCGCCGCGAGTGCCAGCAGCCAGACCGGCGAGGCCGCACCGCCGCCGCCGTTGCCGAAGCTCACGGTGTTGCCGTCGACGGCCGTGGCGTCGGTGCCCACGTAGACCGTGGTGCTGGCCGAGACCTGCGCGCCGAAGGCGCTGCCCGCGACGTTGCAGGTCAACGTGTAGCGGTAGGTGCCGGGCTTGGGCGTGACCGAGACGGCACCGAAGTCCGCCACCGCGCCGCGCCAGTCGTTGGCCGAGGAGGCCGCGGTGCACTGCGTGGCGTTGCTGCTGATCCAGGTCAGCGTGCTGGTCTCGCCGGCCTTGAGCTGGGTCGGGCTCGCCACCAGGCTCACGCTGGCATCGGGGGCGCCGTCCGAATTGACCGCCACCTGGAACACGGTGCCGAAGTCGGTGGGCACCGCCTTGCCCTGGCTGTCGGCATAGCTGCCGCCCATCGAGGTGACGCCGTAGAGCCGGCCGTCGGCACCGGCGCGCACGCCCAGCGGGATGCGCCCATCGTTGCCCGAGAAGCTGTGCACCGTCTCGAAGCCGCCGTTGGCCACATGGCCGCCACCTTCGACCGTGATGGCCGAGGGCTTGATGCGGTAGAGCGTGCCGCAGCGCACCTCGGCGTTCACCGTGTTGCGGTTGCTGCAGGTGTGGGGACCACCCGCCAGCGTGGTGCCGTAGATCGCACCGTCGGCGGCGAGCGCCAGCGGGCCGCGCGGGGTGGCGCCGTCGTTCTCGTTGAAGGTGTGCAGGACCTGCAGGCTGCCGCTGCCGTTGCGCGCGATGCGCCAGACCGCGCCGTAGGGGCGGGGGCCGTCGTGGTGCGGATAGGCGCCGGGGTACGAGAAGGCGTTCGGCCCCGGCACCCACGAGCGGAAGCCGCACAGCGGGCTGTTGCGCGTCACCGATGGCAGCGCCGTGAGCGTGTTGAGGTTGTGGACGTAGGTGTAGCAGTCGGCCACCGAGGTGGTGCCGTACAGATAGCCGTCGCCCCCGTCGACCAGCGACGACAGTCCGTTCTGCTCGCCCGAGCTCAGGCTGCGCAGCGTGGCCGGTCCCGTCATGCCGATGGTCACCCGCTGCTCGCTGGGGTAGAGGCGGTAGCCTTCGTGCGTCACGTTGTCGCCCACGTTGATCTCGCCCTCGGCCAGCGTGAAGGTGTGCAGCACCGTCGGGCCCGCGCCGGCGGCGTTGGGATCGATGCGGTAGAGCGTGCCGGTGGGCGTGTCGGGCGCATTCGGTGTGCCGGGGGCCAGCGGCAGGCCGCGGCGGTAGGCGGTCACGCCGTAGAGGAAGCCGTCGCCGCCGAGCACGATGTCGTTGGCCACCTGCTTCATGCCGTGGGGGCCCACGGTGAATTCATGCACGGTGCTCAGCACGCCCGTGCCCAGGTTGATCCGGAAGATCCGGCCCTGGCCCTGCGGGCCCTTGTCGACGCCGTAGAGGTTGTCCTTGGCGTCGATCACCAATGCGCCGTTGGGCGAGTAGAGCTTGCCGCGCGACGACTCCACCACCGAGGGGTAGGCACCGTCGAAATCGGTGCGCACGATCAGGCCCTGGCCGACCGTGGCCGAGTAGGTGTAGTTGCTCTTCTCGTCGGTACCAGCGTACTGCTCGCCGTAGAGGCTGGTCATGACGGCGTAGAGCGCGCCGCTGCTCGAGCGCACCGGCGTGCTGTTGATGCGGCCCTGCAGGTCGGTGTCGACGTCGAAGGCCAGCCGCTCGTAGACCGAGACGCCCGCGCGCATGCTGTAGAGCCCGACCGCGGTGTAGAGCGTCGGCCGGTTGCCGGTCCAGCCGGCGCCCAGGAAACCGCCGTAGAGGTAGCCCGTGGTGGTCCCGGGCTTGACCGCGAACAGCGGCGGCGAGGTGGGGTGGCGCGCGCCGGGCCAGCCCACGGTGCCGTCGGACGAGGTCACGTCCTCGCCCGAAGGGCGCAGCGAGGCCAGCGAGGTGACGCGCACCCCGGAGACATGCGTCTGGGTATGGGCTGCGGGCCCGGCCGTCGCAGCGAGCACGGCCAGCAGCAGGGCCGAGAGACCGAGGCCCGCGCGGCGCGGCGCGGCGGTGAGAGTGTGGAGAGGGTGCATGCGGAGCTTGGGAGAAGGAGGAGGGATCGGTGCGCGCGGCACCCGCTTAGAACTTGAGCGACAGCGTGACCATCGCGGTGCGGCCCGGGCCGACGAAGTAGCCGCCGCCCTGCATCTCGGCGTAGTTCTTGTCCATCAGGTTGTTGATGGCCAGGCGCAGCGTGGTGTGGCGGTTGAGCTCGTAGCTGGCCCAGAGGTCGTAGAGGTGCCAGGCCTTCTGGTTGTAGGCATCGCCCTGCACGGTCCAGACGCTGGTGGTGGCGGTGGGCGACTGGAAGCGCATGCGGCCGCCCAGCGTGAGCTTGTCGTCGAGAAGCCGCACGCCGGCCGAGACGCTGAGGTTCTTGCGTGGCGGCAGCGTGTACCAGATGTTGGCGTCGCCCGGCGTGCCCAGCGTGTTCGACGGGAAACCCATCATGCTGCCGAGCGGGAAGGGGTCGTAGCCGCCCTTGCCGGTCTTCACCATCATGTGGGTGTAGCTCAGCGAACCGAACACGCGGCCGGTGTCGTAGTCGGCCTGCAGCTCGAGGCCCTTGCTGCGGAAGGGATCGTCGAGGTTGACGTAGGCATAGGGACCGAGCAGGCCGCCGCCCGCGGTATCGTTGGGCGCCATGATGCGGCCCAGCGTGACGTAGTTCTTGACCTTGCTGTCGAACCAGGCGGCCTTGACGCGCAGCGCATCGCGGCCGGTCAGCAAGCCCTTGAAGACCGCGTTCACGCCCAGCTCCTGGTTGCGCGAGTACTCGGCGCGCAGGTCGGGGTTGGGGTAGTAGGGGAACAGGCTGCCCACGTGCTGGCCCCACTGCAGCGATTCGGTGATCGCCGGCGGCCGCATGCCGCGCCCGATGTTGGCGAAGAACTGCAGTTCCTCGATCGGCTTGAGCGCCACCGACAGCCGCGGCGCCCACGCGCCGCCGTGGCGGTCGGTCTGGAAGCGGGTGTAGAGCGCGGTGGTCGAGGGCCGCACGCCCGCGGGGTTGCTGATCGAGCCGATGCGCATGCGCCCGTCGCCCTGCAGGCCGTACCAGTCGTAGCGCAGGCCGCCGGTCACCTCGAGCCAGCCGCCGTGCAGCAGCGTGGCCTCGCCGAACAGGCTGGCGACGGTGCGTTTGCCCTCGGGCGTGGAGCCGGTGTAGAGCGCGGTGGTGCCCGCATCGGCGCCGATCGACAGCGCCTGTGCCTGCGGGCTGGTCCAGTCGTGGAAGAACTCGCCGCCGGTCTTGAGCACCGCGTCGGTGGTCTTCGCGAGCGCCAGGCGGGCCGTGTTCTCGAGCGTGCCGCCGACGGTGCTGGTCTGGTAGCGCAGCTGGTAGGCGTTGTCGTCGAGCTGGCCGCCGGCATGGCGGAAGGCTTCGTTGCGCGTGCGGGTGTAGTAGAGGCTGGTCCTGAGGTCGATCAGTTTGGAATCGGCCGGGTTCCAGCTGTAGTTGGCCAGCAGCGTGTCGGTGCGCACATGGTTCGTGAGGCCGCCGGCCGAGGCCGACTGCGCCTTCTCGCCGAACTTCGCGTCGAGCCCGATGTAGCTCAGCTTGACCTGGTGGCCCGGCGCGAAGCGCCAGGTGCCCTTGAGCAGCGCCGAGGTCTGGTCCTGGTCGGTGAGCTGGCTGATGCCGTGCACCACCGCGTCGAGACCTTCGCGCACCGAGCCGCGTCGGCCCTTCTCGAACGCGCCGACCTTCTTGCGGCTCAGCACCATCACGCCGTCGAAATCCTCGCCGGCCTTGAGGCCCAGCGCGGCGCTGCCCGCGAAGTCGTAGGCGTTGCTGCCGGTGGTGGTGTTCACGCGGCCGCCCAGCGTCTGGCCGTCCTGCAGCAGGTCGGCCACCTCCAGCGTGCGGAAGTTGACCAGGCCCGCGATCATGCCGGCGCCGCCCACAGTCGAGGTCGGGCCCTTGGCGATGTCGGCGCCGCCCAGCAGTTCCGGGTCGAGGTAGACCGAGCCGTTGGAGCCGTGGCCGCTCTGCTGGTAGTTCTGGCGCGTGCCGTCGATCATCACGTTGACGCGGCCGAAGTCCTGCAGCCCGCGGATGTTCACGCTGATGCCCGGGTCCATGCGCGACTGCGAGGTGTAGACGCCCGGCACGTCGGTCAGCAGGTCGGCGGTGTTGCGCGGTGGCAGCCGGTCGATCTCCTCGCGCGTGATCACCGCCACCGAACCGGGCGTGTCGTAGACCTCCTGGCGCCGGTCGCGCGCGGCGGTCACGGTGGTGGTCGGCAGCGTGACCTCGGCGGCCGGCGGTGGCGCGGCGTTGGCGGCATGTGGCGCGGCCGAGCCCACCAGCGGCTCGCGGGTCTGCAGCACGTAGTGGCCCGGGGCCTGCAGCCGCGCCACATAGCCGCTGCCGTCGAGCAGGCGCGTGAGCCCGCTCTCCACCGAGAAGCTGCCCTCCAGCCCGCGGCTGCGCAGGCCGTCGACCTGCTGCGGCGTGAAGGACAGCGTGATGCCGGCCTGGCGCGCGAAGCGGTTGAGCGCGTCGTCGAGCGGGCCCGCGACGATGCGGTAGGCGCGTGCCCCGGCATCGGCGGCCGCGGGCGCCTGCGCGAAGGCGGAAGAAGGCAGCAGCGCCAGACACAGCGCGCCGTGCAGGCAGACCGCCAGCGTGGAAGGCCGGAAGCGGGCGGGCAGATGTGGAAGTGGCATGAGGGGCAAAGAAAAGCGATGTGTCCTGTCCATGCCGGACGGGACGGCGAAACCCGACAGAAAAAGCGAAAAAGATTCTTTCTCTCAGCGCATCGAGACCTGCACCCAGAAGCGGGTGCGGTAGTCGATGCGCACCGGCAGCACGCTGGGCAGGACCGCCAGCAGCCGCTCGGTGTCGTCGAGGCGGTAGACGCCCGACAGCCGCAGCTCGGCCGCGCGCGGGTCGCAACCGATGTGGCCGCTGCGGTAGCGGCCGAGCTCGGCCAGGAAGTCGCCCAGCCGCATGTCACGGATGACCAGTGCGCCGTCGGTCCAGCCCGTGAGGTCGAGGCCACCGGTGTCGGCGGGCACGGCCTCGCTGCGGCTCAGTCGGTAGACCGTGCCGGCGCGCGCGACCCCGCGCTCGGCGCCCGCGGCGGCCAGCGCCGGCTGCATCGCCACCGCGCCTTCCTCGACCGACAGCAGGCTGTCGTCGGCATCGAGCCGCACCACGAACTGCGTGCCCAGCGCCTCGAGCAGGCCGTCGCGCGTCTGCACGCGCAGCGGACGCTTGATGGCCGAGGCGGTGTCCACGCCCGAAAGCAGCGCGATCTCGCCGCGCGTGAGCACCAGCAGGCGCTGCGTGCCGTCGAAACGCAGCTGCACCGCAGTGTCGGTGTTGAGCGCGAGCGTGCTGCCGTCGGCGAGCGTGAAGCTGCGCCGCTCGCCCTTGGCCGTGCTGTAGTCGGCCGTGAGGCGTTGCCAGGGCGCGAGCTCGGCGCTGAGCCAGGCGACCGGGCCCACGATGGCCGCGCCGACCGACAGATTGGCCAGCAGGCGCCGCCGGCTCAGGCGCTGGGCGCCGGCCTGCAGCGCTTCGAAGGATGCACCGCCCGCGCCCTGGGGCAGGGCGCCGAAGTCTGCGCGCAGGGCCTGGCCGACCTCCTGCGCGCGCTGCCAGGCGCGTTCGTGCTCGGGGTCGGCGTTGCGCCATTGCGCGAACGCGCGCTGCGTGCGCGCATCGGCAGCGCCCGATTGCAACCGGACCATCCAGCCGAAGGCCTGGCGCACCGCGGAGGGCGCCGGAGTGGCAGGCTGCGGCATGTCAGTCGGCCAGCACGAGGTGGCAGTGGTAGAGCGCCTCGGCCACATAGCGCTCGATCGAACGCACCGTCACGCCCATGCGCTGCGCGATCTCGGCATAGGGCAGTTCCTCGATCTGCGCCAGCAGGAAGGCGGTGCGCACCTTGGGCTTGAGCCCGTCGAGCAGGCGGTCGATGCGCGCCAGCGCCTCGACGATCAGCAACTGCGCCTCGGGCGAGGGCGCGAGCTGCTCGGGCTGCAGCGCCAGCGCTTCCTGGTAGGCGCGCTCGATCTCCTGGCGGCGCCAGCTGTCGATCACCAGCCCCTTGGCGATGGTCGTGAGGAAGGCCCGCGGTTCGGCGATGCGCGTGCGATGGCGCGAGGCCAGCACCCGAACGAAGGTGTCGTGCGCGATGTCCGCCGCGTCGGCCGCGTTCGCCAGCTTCTTGCGCAGCCACATCTGCAGCCAGCCGTGATGCGCGAGGTAGAGCGATTCGACGGCGGGGGCAAAGGCAGGCGGCGGCAGGGCGGACACAGGGAAGAAGCTCCGTTCGGGCGAGCTGCTTCACTGTCGGAACGTGCCGGATGCAACAACTCAAATGAGAATTGTTCGCATTGTATTCCGAGTTGTCAAAACCCTAGCGCTCACCCTTGCGATAAGGCTTCATCAGCGCCTGCGGATAGCTGGCCTTGCGTGCCACCAGTACCAGCGCCAGGATCGACAGCAGGTAGGGCAGCATCAGGTACAGCTGGTAGGGCAGCGCGGCATCGCCCGACTGCTGCAGCCGCAGCTGCAGCGCGTCGAAGAAGGCGAACAGCAGCGCGCCCAGCAGCGCCTTGCCGGGCCGCCAGGAGGCGAACACCACCAGCGCCACGCAGATCCAGCCGCGGCCGTTGACCATGTTGAAGAAGAAGGCGTTGAAGGCCGACAGCGTGAGGAAGGCGCCGGCCACGCCCATCAGCGCCGAGCCCGCCACGATGGCGCCGGTGCGCGTGGCCGCGACCGACACGCCCTGGCCCTCGGCCGCCTGCGGGTTCTCGCCCACCATGCGCACCGCCAGGCCGACCGGCGTGCGCAGCAGCACCCAGGCGACCACCGGCACCGCCAGCAGCGCGAACAGCGTCAGCGCGGTCTGGGCGTTGAGGATCGGGATCGGCAGCCAGTCCATGGGCGCGAAGGGCGTGACGGTCGGCGGCGTGCTCACCTTGGGAAAGCTCACGCGGTAGCCGAAGTAGCTCAGCGCCGTGGCCAGCAGCGTGATGCCCAGGCCCGACACGTGCTGCGACAGCGCGAGCCCGACCGTGAGAAAAGCATGCAGCAACCCGAACACCGCGCCGGTGAGCGCGGCCACGCCGACGCCGACCCACAGCGGTGCGCCGAGGTACACCGCGAGCCAGCCGGTGAAGGCGCCCGCGACCATGATCCCTTCGATGCCGAGGTTGAGCACGCCCGCGCGCTCGCACAGCAGCACGCCCAGCGTGCCGAGGATCAGCGGCGTGGCGATGCGCAGCGTGGCCACCCAGAAGGAGGCGTTGGAGAGGATGTCGAAGAGGTCGGTCATGTCGAAGTGGGTGGATGCGGACATCCGGACGCAGAAGGCGCAGAGATTTCGCAGAAGACGCGAAAGAAGACATTGAAACTTTCTTGCGTCTTCTGCGAGACCTTGGCGTCCTCTGCGTCCAAAAATCCGTCTTTTGAAGCGCCGTGCGTCATGCCCGCCGCACCCGGTACTGCGTCAGCAGCGTGGCCACCAGCACCGCGATCAGCGAGGCCGCGACGATCACGTCGGCGATGTAGGTCGGCACACCGACCGCGCGGCTCATGCTGTCGGCGCCGACCAGCACGCCGGCCACGAACACGCCCGCGGCAATCACGCCCAGCGGATGCAGGCCGGCGAGCATCGCGATCACGATGCCGGTGTAGCCGTAGCCCGGCGACATGTCGAGCGTCACGTAGCTGGTGCGGCCCGCGACCTCGATCGCGCCCGCCAGCCCGGCCAGCGCGCCCGACAGCAGCGCGACCATGACCACGGTGCGCGTCACCGGCACGCCCGCGAAGGCCGCGCCGCGCGCGTTGGCGCCGACCGCGCGGATGTCGAAGCCCAGCACCGTGTACTTGAAGATCGCCCAGACCATCACCGCCAGCGACACGGCCCAGACCAGCCCGGTGTGCACGCGGGTCTGCGGGATCAGCTTGCCGAGTTCCAGGTCGCCCTGCAGTGCCACGCTCTGCGGCCAGCCCATGGCGGTCGGGTCCTTCATCGGGCCGTCGAGCATGGCCGAGACCGCGAGCAGCACGATGAAGTTGATCAGCAGCGTGGTCACGACCTCGTCGACGCCCAGCCGGTTCTTCATCAGCGCCGGGCCCAGCAGCAGCAGCGCGCCGGCCACGGCCGCGGCCAGCATCATCAGCGGGAACAGCAGCCAGGGCGAGAGCGCGAAGCCGGTGCCGCCATGCATGCCGCCGACCGCGATCGCGGCCAGCGCGCCCGCGTAGAGCTGGCCTTCGGCGCCGATGTTGAACAGCCGCGCCTTGAAGGCCACGGTGGCCGCGAGGCCGGTGAGGATCAGCGGGATGGCGCGGGTCAGGGTCTCGCTCCAGGCGAAGACCGAGCCGAAGCCGCCCTGCAGCAGCAGCGCGTAGGTGCGGCCCACGGGGGCGCCGGCCCAGAGCACCAGCAGGGCGCTGACGACGAGGGTGAAGGCGACCGCGCCGACGGGCGCGAGCACGAGGGCCAGGGGGGAAGTCCGGTGACGGCGTTCGAGTCTCATGAGGGTTCCGTGCCGGCCATGGCCAGGCCGATGGCTTCGCGTGTCCAGGCGGTGGCGGGCCGCGGTTCGCCCAGGTGGCCGCCGTGCATCACGGCCACGCGGTCGCCCAATGCCAGCACCTCGTCGAGGTCGTCGGAGATCACCAGCACCGCGGCGCCGGCATCGCGAGCGGCGATCAGCTGCTGCTGCACGTACGCGACCGCACCGATGTCCAGGCCCCAGGTCGGCTGGTGCGCGACGATCAGCCGCGGCGGCTTGCGCTGGCCGTTGGCGGATTCGGGCGCCATCAGCGCGCGGCCCAGGATCAGCTTCTGCATGTTGCCGCCCGAGAGCGAGCGCGCGGGCGAGGACAGCCCCGCGCCGCGCACGTCGTAGGCCTTCTCGACCCGTGCCGCATAGGCGCGTGCCGCGGCGCGTTTGACCCAGCGCAGGCCCAGCGGCGTCCAGCGCGAGAAGGCCGGGCTGCGCAGCCGTTCGGACACCGCGTTCTCCCACACCGGCAGGTCGCCGATCACGCCCACGGCATGTCGGTCTTCGGGGATGCGCGCGACGCCGCGCGGCACCAGCCGGGCGGGCGAGGGCGGCAGCGCGCGGCCCATCAATTGCACCGAGCCGGCCACCGCGCGGCGGGTGCCGCTCAGCAGTTCGGCCAGGGCCACCTGGCCGTTGCCCGACACGCCCGCGATGGCGACGATCTCGCCGGCCCGGAGCGTGAGCGTCACGCCGTCGAGCCGGTCATGGCCGCTGCCGGTGGTGCGCACATGGTCGAGCACGCAGACCGCGTCGCCCACGCTGCGGGCCGGCCGGCGCGCGGTCTTCTCGACCGCATGGCCGACCATCCAGAGCGCGAGCTCCGCCTGCGTGGTGTCGGCTGCGCGCGCCTGCGCCACCAGCTTGCCGCCGCGCAGCACCGCCACGCGCTGCGACACGCGCAGCACCTCGCCCAGCTTGTGGCTGATGAAGATGATCGACAGGCCCTGGCCCACCATCTGGGCCAGCGTGTCGAACAGCGCCTCGCTCTCCTGCGGCGTGAGCACGGCGGTCGGCTCGTCGAGGATGAGGATGCGCGCGCCGCGGTACAGCGCCTTGAGGATCTCCACGCGCTGGCGCTCGCCGACCGACAGCTCGCCGATCTTCGCCTCGGGCTGGACCGGCAGGCCGAAGCGCTGCGAGACCTCAAGCAAGCGCGCGCGCGCCGCGCTGCGCCGCGAGAAGGGTTGCCACAGCGGCTCGGTGCCCATCATCACGTTGTCGAGCACGCTGAGGTTGTCGGCCAGCGTGAAGTGCTGGTGCACCATGCCGATGCCCGCGGCCAGCGCGGCCTTGGGATTGCCGGGCGGCAGCGCCTGGCCGAAGGCTTCGATGCGGCCCTCGTCGGCGGTGTAGTGGCCGAACAGGATCGACATCAGCGTCGACTTGCCGGCGCCGTTCTCCCCCAGCAGCGCCAGCACTTCGCCGGCCTGCAGCTCGAGGGAGATCGCGTCGTTGGCCACCAGCGCACCGAAGCGCTTGGTGATGCCTTGAAGGCGTAGAACAGGTTGAGTCATGAATGTCTTGCTCCTTCCCCCTTTGGGGGAAGGTGGGGATGGGGGCTCGCGGCCCATGTCATCGTCCTGCGGTGGCGCCTGCCCCCACCCCGGCCCTCCCCCGGCGGGGGAAGGAGTGAAGGCGGGATCACCTCCAGGCCGCGAGGAAGGCCAGCATCACCTTGGCCGAATTGTCGGCCGCGATGCCCATGAAGGTCCCCATCTCGTTCTCGCCGTCGCCGCCGCCCGCGAGGTCGCTGAGCGAGCGGAAGGCGATGTAAGGCACGCCGTTGCTGTAGGCGACCATGCCCACGGCCGCGGTCTCCATGTCGATCACGTTGGCCTGGAAGGTCCTGAAGGTGTATTCGCGGTAGGCCTTGTTGTCCATGAAGGCCTGGCCCGAGACGCCGTTGCCGCCCACCACGAGCTGCGGCTTGCGCGGCAGGCACTTGCCCGCGCTGCAGTTCGCGAGATCGACATTGCGGATGCTGCGCGCGACCGCGAGCATCTTCGGGTCGGCCTCGAACCAGAACTTGCGCTCGATCTGCGGCTTCGCTTCGGTGCGCACCTCGACGGAGCGCGGATGCACCATGCCGAAGTTCGGGAACATCGTCGCGTCGGTGATGAAGGGCGGCGCGCTGAACCGGCCCGGTGCGGTCTCGCGCGCCATCAGCACCTCGAGGTACTGGCCCCATTGCGCCGGCACGGTCACGTCGCCCACGTGCAGCGCGGGGTTCACACCGCCCGCGATGCCGCTGAAGACGATGTGGGTGACACGAAAGCGGTCGAGCACGCGCTGCGTGTTCATGGTGGCGTTGGTCATGCTGATGCCCGACAGGAACAGCACCACCGGCTTGCCTTCGAGCGTGCCGGTGGTGAAGTCGACGCCGTGCACGCTGTGCGTGACCGGCTTCTGCAGCCGCGACAGCAGCAGCGTGAGTTCGGGCTGAAAGGCCGAGATCACCGCGATGCGCGGCGTGTCGTCGAGGCGGGTGTCCTCGACCGCGCCCACGCTCTTGTAGATGCCGATGCAGCCCGTGAGCGTGGCCACGCCGGCCGCCAGCACGACGGCCGACAGCGCCGAGCGCCAGCGCGTGATCGCGGCCGTCTTCACTTCGCCGTCGATTTGGGCTGCGCGTCGTCGACCTTGACGGTGAACTTGCCCGCCACGATGTCGGCTTCCTTGGCCTTGACCTTGGCGACCGTGTCGGCCGGCACCTTCTTCTCGAAGGTGCCCAGCGGCGCGAGCTCGGAGCCCTTGTGCTTCATCATCGAATACTGGCCGTAGTCCTCGGCCGTGAACTTGCCTTCCTTCACCAGCTTGATCGCGCGGTCGGCCGAGGGCTCGAAGTTCCACAGCGCCGACGAGACCACGGTGTCGGGGTACTGGGCCTGGGTGTTGATCACGTTGCCGATCGCGAGCTTGCCCTTCTCGCGCGCCGCATCGCTGACGCCGAAGCGCTCGGCGTAGAGCACGTCGGCGCCCTTGTCGATCATCGCGAAGGCGGCTTCCTTGGCCTTCGGCGGGTCGAACCAGCTGTTGATGAAGCTCACGGTGAACTCGACCTTGGGGTTGGTCTCCTTGGCGCCGGCCATGAAGGCGTTCATCAGCCGGTTGACCTCGGGGATCGGGAAGCCACCGACCATGCCGATCTTGTTCGACTTGCTCATGCTGCCCGCGACCATGCCGCTGAGGTAGGCCGGTTCCTGGATGTAGTTGTCGAACACGCTGAGGTTGGGCGCCTGCGGCTTGCCCGAGGAGCCGAGCAGGAAGGAGGTCTTGGGGAAGTCCTTGGCCACCTTGCGCGCCGCCGCTTCCACGCCGAACACGTCGCCGATGATCAGCTGGTTGCCGCCGGTCGCGTACTCGCGCATCACGCGCTCGAAGTCGGCGTTGGTGACGTTCTCGGTCGCCTTGTACTCGATCTCGCCGCGCGCCTCGGCCGCCTTCAGCGCCTTGTGCAGCCGGCTGACCCACTGCTGCTCGAAGGGCGAGGTGTAGACCCCCGCCACCTTGAGCTTGGTCTGCGCCAAGGCCAGCCCCGGCGCACCCGCCGCCATGGCGGCGGCCAGCGCCACCGAACGAATGATCAATTGACGACGAGCTGTCACGGTTTTTCCTTGGGTTGTTGGTTCTTTGATCTGCAGAAAGCAAACGTCGGTGGGCGGCGCACTCTTCACGCGGGATACCGCGGAACCGGCTTCGCCGGGCCGCCGGTATCGCCCCCCAGTGGGGGGAGGGGCGCCGCGACACGCAGTGCGCAAGCCCTTCGGGGGGCGTCCTTACTTGGTGCCAAAGATCCGGTCGCCCGCATCGCCCAGCCCCGGCAGGATGTAGCCATGGCTGTCCAGCTCGCGGTCGATGGCGGCGGTGTAGATCGGCACGTCGGGGTGGGCGGCCTGCATGTTCTTCACGCCCTCGGGGCAGGTCAGCAGGCAGACGAACTTGATGGACTTGGGGTTCATCTCCTTGAGCCGCTCGACCGCGGCGATGGCCGAGTTGCCAGTGGCCAGCATCGGGTCGACCACGATGATGTCGCGGTTCTCCATCTCGCTGGGCATCTTGAAGTAGTACTCGACCGCGGTCAGCGTCTTGGGATCGCGGTACAGGCCGATGTGGCCTACGCGCGCGCCCGGCACCACGCTCAGCATGCCTTCGAGGATGCCGTTGCCGGCGCGCAGGATCGAGACCAGCACCAGCTTCTTGCCGTCGATCACCTTGGACGTCATGGTCTCGAGCGGGGTCTCGACCTCGATGTCCTGCATCGGCATGTCGCGCGTGACCTCGTAGGCCATGAGCATGCTGAGTTCGTTGAGGAGGCGGCGGAAGCTGTTGGTGGACGCATCCTTGCGGCGCATCAGCGTGAGCTTGTGCTGGACGAGGGGGTGGTCGAGGACGTGGACGTTGCTCATAGGGCGGAGATTCTGAGGAAAGGCGTGGCGGCGTGGCCGTGTTTTTTTCTAAACGGAGGGGGGAGAGTTTAAAAGACGGTGCCGTCGCTTTCGATCCGCAGGGGTGGTGCACCGTCACGCAAGCGCTGTGCCAGCACGCGCCCCGCGGCCCAGGTCCCGCCCTCGAGCACGCAGGCCAGCGGCAGTTCCTCGGCGCTGCGGCCCAGCAGGGTGCGCACGCGCGGCGCCAGTTCGTCCAGCAGCGCGACCGTGAGCGCGCGCCATTCGACGATGAATTCGTCGCTCACCTTCCAGCTGCGCGTGAGCGAGCCGGCGTCGCGCGGCACGATCACGCCGCTGTCGATCAGCAGGCCGCCGTTGCGGTACTCGGGCAGGCCGGTGAGCGCGTCGAGCCCGCGCACCTTCACGCCGGCGCCCTCGATGGGTTCCAGCAGCGAGTAGGTGAGCCATTGCGACAGCTTGTGGAAGGGCATCCAGCCATTGGTCAGGCCCGGGCCGTGCACCGCGCCGTGGCGCCAGCAGTCGCCCAGCGCGAAGGCCGGGTCGCCCGAGCCCATGGGGATGCCGCCGGGCGCGTCGCTGCCGTCGATCGCCAGGCTGTCGACCGCGTTGGCCGCGGGCCAGATGCGCGACAGCGAACTCAGCAACAGCGACAGCAGCTCGTGCGCCTGGACCTCGGCGGTCGGGGGAATGGCCGGGCCGTAGGGGCCGACCAGCGCGTCGAACAGCCGGCCCGGCCGGCCTTCCTGGCCGAAGACCTCGGGCTGCTCGGCCAGCGCCTCGCCCAGGCGCCGCAGCAGCATCGCGCGGCCGGCGATGCCCACCAGCGGGTTGACGTCGCTGATCTGAAAAGCCTGGGCCAGCCGGTCGGTCACCAGCGCCCGCAGGCCCGCGGCATCGGCCTGCAGCGGGCGCGCGGGGTCGGAGGAGAACAGGCCGCTGGTGAAGGCATGGAAGCTGGCCACGCCCAGGCCTTCGGAGCGCGTGAAGCGCTGGCCGCTGGCCGATTCGACATAGTGCCAGTCGGCGCCGGCGCCGGCATCGAGCAGCACGCTCACCAGCACCAGGTCGATCTGCACGCGGGCGCGTTCGCGCGGCGTGACCTTGTCGCCCAGCAGCCGGTCGAGTTCGGCCAGCCGGTCGACGCCGCCGGCCTCGAAATGGCGCCAGCGGCTGTGGAAGGGGATGCGGCCCGAAGGGTAGCGCTCGCGCGTCACGTCGGCCACGGTCTGCGCGGCGCCGTCGAGCGCGGCCGCGTCGCCGATCGTGAACCAGGTCGACTCGCCGCTGCGCGCGCGTGCCAGCAGCTGCGCCGCGCGTTCGCGCACGGCCGTCGTGGTGCGCAGCCAGGTGGCGGCCGCGGCGGGCTGGTTGAAATCGGGCGTCAGCTCCTGCACCGGATCGACGCGGCCTTGCGCGTCGGCGTGGCGCACCGCGTGGTTGGCGGTCGCGTGTTCAGGGTCCAGCCCGTAGTTGTCCTTGCTCATTCGGTCAGTCCTCGGCCCTTGGCCTGCTTGAGTTCGTCGGCGTCGGGCACGTGGCCCGGCGTGAAATAGCCGGCCGCCTTCTTGGCGTCCATCTCGACCTGCGCGTCGGCCGGGATCAGTTCGTCGGGGATGTTGACCCGCTCGCCGATCTCGATGCCCGAGCCGGTGATGGCGTCGAACTTCATGTTGCTCATCGAGACCAGTCGGTGGATCTTGGTGATGCCCAGCCAGTGGAAGACGTCGGGCATGAGCTCCTGGAAGCGCATGTCCTGCACGCCGGCCACGCATTCGGTGCGGGCGAAGTACTGGTCGGCCGTGTCCCCGCCGACCTGGCGCTTGCGCGCGTTGTAGACCAGGAACTTGGTGACCTCGCCCAGCGCCCGGCCTTCCTTGCGCGAATAGGCGATCAGCCCGACGCCGCCGCGCTGCGCGCCGCGGATGCATTCCTCGATCGCATGCGTGAGGTAGGGCCGGCAGGTGCAGATGTCGGAGCCGAACACGTCGGAGCCGTTGCATTCGTCGTGGATGCGGGCGGTGAGCTCGACCTCGGGGTTGGCCAGGTCGCGCGGGTTGCCGAAGATGTAGAGCGTCTGGCCGCCGATGGGCGGCAGGAAGACCTCGAGGTCGGAGCGCGTGACCAGCTCGGGGTACATGCCGCCGGTCTCCTCGAACAGCGTGCGGCGCAGGTCGGTCTCGGAGCAGCCGAAACGCTTGGCCACCTCGGGCAGGTACCAGGCCGGCTCGACCGCCACCTTGGTCACCATGGCCGCGCCGCCCGCGGTGAGGAACTTGCCGTCGGCCTGGAGCCGGCCGGTCTGCAGCGCCTCGATCACCTCTGGCAGGATCACGTGGGCCTTGGTCACGGCCAGCGTCGGGCGGATGTCGTAGCCGGCCGCGAGCTCGGCCGCGAACACGTCGGCCACGATCGCGCCCCAGGGGTCGAGCGAGACGATGCGCCCAGGCTCGCTCCATTGCGGGTAGGGGCCGATCACGTCGGTGGGCGAGGTGTTGGTCAGGTCGGCCTTGTGCTCGCGCTTGAGCGCGCCCGCTGCCACGGCCAGCGCGCGGTACACGCTGTAGGAGCCGCTGTGGGTGCCGATCACGTTGCGGTGCGCGCGCGAGGTGGTGGTGCCCACGATCGGGCCGCGCTCGGCCGCGGTGGCCGCGCCCCAGTGGATCGGCAGGGCGCCGAAACCGCTGGCATGCGAGGTCAGCCGGATGTGGCGCGGGCCGGCCGCGTTCACGGCCGTGGCCGCGGCGGCGTAGATCGGCGACAGCGAGACCGAGGCCAGCGCGTCGGGCTCGCCGGGCGGCACCTCGTTGATCGGCGGCGTGGCGGACGGCGGGGAGAGGAAGGACGCGGCAGGCGTGCCGGAGGTGGGAAGGGGAGAACTCGGAACGGTGTCGACAGACATTGCAGGCCCTCAAAAAATGCAATGTACCGAGGGACCCCGTGGCTGGCAAGCGCAGGGAGGCCATCGGCCGTAGGCGGGCGCCGCGACCGGTCCACGGCACAATCGACCCGTCTTTTTTCACCGGCCCCGCCTCCCGCTGTAACCCGCAGAGCGAATGAAACGAACAACATCCGGGAGCCCGCAGCATCTGCACGACGCCGAAGCGGCGCTGCACGACCTGTTCGTGCGCGGCCAGGCGGGCGACGCCGTGGCCTACCGCGCCTTCCTGGTCCAGCTGGGCGCGCACCTGCGCGGCTTCCTGGGCCGGCGGCTGTTCGGCTGGCCCGATGAAGTGGAAGACCTCGTCCAGGAATGCCTGATCGCCATGCACAACCAGCGCCACACCTACCAGAGCGACCAGCCGCTGACGGCCTGGGTGCACGCGATCGCGCGCTACAAGATGATCGACCTGCTGCGCGCCAAGGGCAGCCGCGAGGCGCTGCATATCCCGCTGGACGACGAGCTCGAGGTGTTCGCCGATTCCGCCACCGAGGCCAGCGACGCGCGGCGCGACCTCTCGGGCCTGCTCGACACCTTGCCCGACCGGCACCGGCTGCCGATCGTCCACGTCAAGCTCGAAGGCCTGTCGATCGCCGAGGCGGCCGAGAAGACGGGCATGTCGGAGTCGGCGGTCAAGGTCGGCATCCACCGCGGGCTCAAGGCGCTGATGCAGAAGATCAAGGACGCCCGATGAAGACCGATGCGCTGATTGCCATGCTCGCGGCCGAGGCCGCGCCCGTGCCCCGCCAGGCCGCGGCGCGCCGGCTCGCGCTGGCGCTGGGCCTGGCGGTGCCGCTGTCGCTGGCCCTGCTGCTGGTGGGCTACGGCGTGCGCCGCGACTGGGCCGATGCGGTGCAGCTGCCGATGTTCTGGCTCAAGCTGCTGTTCCCGCTGTGCATCGCGCTGGCCGCGGGCGTGATCCTGCAGCGCCTGGCGCGGCCGGGCGTGCGCATCGGGCGCGCGTGGCCGCTGCTGCTGTGCCTGCCCGTGGCCCTGATCTGGGCGCTGGCGGCGGCCGTGTGGATGCCCGCCGCCGCGCCCGAGCGCGCGACCATGCTCTGGGGCATCTCGTGGCGGATCTGCGCGGCCAGCATCCTGCTGATGGCGGCGCCGGTGTTCGTCGCGGCCATGGTGGCGCTGCGCAGCCTGGCGCCGACCCGGCCCGCGCTCGCGGGCGCCGCGGCCGGCGCGCTGGCGGGCGGCGTGGGCGCCGCGGTCTATGCGATGCACTGCATGGAGCTGGCGGCCCCTTTCCTGGCGGTCTGGTACGTGAGCGGCATCGCGGCGACGGCCCTGATCGGCGCGGTGCTGGGCCCGCGCCTGCTGCGCTGGTGAGGCGCCGCCAGCAGAGATCGGGCAGGCGCACGACAATCGCGCGCTGAACCCCAGGAGACCCCCATGGCGCTTTCGCTGTACGACCTTTCCATCCCCGTGTTCCTCCGCGGCCTGCACCAGCTGAGCCACCTGCTCGACAAGGGCCTGGCGCATGCCACGGCCACCGGCATCGACACCGCCGCGCTGGTCAACGCCCGGCTCGCACCCGACATGTACACCCTGGCCGGCCAGGTGCAGGGCGCGAGCGATGCCTCGAAGCTGGGCAGCGCGCGCCTCGCCGGCGTCACGGCGCCGAGCTTCCCCGACACCGAGACCACCTACGCCGAGCTGCAGGCCCGGGTCGCGAAGACCATCGACTACCTGAACACGATCGAGCGGGCCCAGGTCGACGGCTTCGAGGACCGCGCGGTGGTGATGAAGAGCCGCGGCAACGAGCTGCAGTTCACCGCGCAGCGCTACCTGCTGCAGTTCGCGCTGCCCAACTTCTTCTTCCATGTGACCACCGCCTACGACGTGCTGCGTCACAGCGGCGTGCCCATCGGCAAGATGGACTACCTCGGCAAGTTCTGAGCTTCAGCCCGCGGGCTTCGTCGGCCAGCCCGCGAGATGCCGCTCGGCGATGCCGGTGAGCGCATCGATCCACAGCGGGCTGTCGTTGAGGCAGGGGATGTAGTGGAACTCCTTGCCGCCGGTGTGCAGGAAGGCCTCGCGGCCTTCCATCGCGATCTCTTCCAGCGTCTCGAGGCAGTCGGCCGGGAAGCCGGGGCACATCACGTCGACCCGCTGCGTGCCGGCGGCGCCCAGTTCGCGCAGCGTCGGCTCGGTGTAGGGCTCGAGCCACTTGGCGCGGCCGAAGCGCGACTGGAAGGTCACGCGGTGCTGGGCCTCCGAGAGCCCCAGCCGTTCGGCCAGCAGGCGCGCGGTGGCCAGGCACTGCGACTGGTAGGGGTCGCCCAGCCGGATGTTGCGCTCGGGAATGCCGTGGAAGCTCATCACCAGCTGGTCGGGCCGGCCGTTCTGCTTCCAGTAGGCCTCGACGCTGCGGGCCAGCGCCTCGATGTAGGCCGGGTCGTCGTGGTAGTCGTTGACGAAGCGCAGCTCGGGCAGCCGGCGCTGCTTCAGGGTCCAGGCATTGACCGCGTCGATCACGCTGGCGGTGGTGGTGGCCGAGTACTGCGGGTAGGCCTGCAGCACCAGCACCCGCGTGGCGCCCTCGGCCATCAGCGCGTCGAGCTGCGAGGCGATCGAGGGGCTGGCGTAGCGCATCGCATGGCGCACGCTCAGCGGCCGGTGGCCGCGCTCGCCCAGCCAGCCGGCCAGCAGCTTGGCCTGCTTCTCGGTCCAGACCTTGAGCGGCGAGCCTTCGGCCAGCCAGATGCTCGCGTACTTGGCGGCCGACTTGGCCGGCCGCGTGCGCAGGATGATGCCGTGGAGGATCAGCCACCAGATCGCGCGCGGGATCTCGACCACCCGCGGGTCGCCCAGGAATTCCGAGAGGTAGGGCCGCACTGCCTTGGCGGTGGGGGCATCGGGCGAACCCAGGTTGCACCAGAGCACGGCGGTGCGTGGCGTGGCGGGCGTTGAGGGGAGGGGCGTGACAGGCGGGGCGATCGAAGGCATGCGATATTCTCGGCCATGACTTTCGAGACACCGGCCCTTGCGGCACACAACGGCCTGGATTTGACGCGCATCGCCGCGATCTCGCTGGACCTCGACGACACCCTCTGGCCGATCTGGCCCACCATCGCGCGCGCCGAAGAGGTGCTGCACGCATGGCTGCTGCGCGAGGCGCCCAAGACCGCCGAGCTGCTGCTCACGCCCGGCGTGCTGCGCGAACTGCGCGAGGCCACCGAGCGCGAGCGCTCCGACCTGGCGCACGACCTGAGCGCGCTGCGCCGTGAATCGATCCGCGCGGCGCTGTCGCGCGTGGGCGAGGACCCGGCGCTGGCCGATGCGGCCTTCGATGTGTTCTTCGACGAGCGCCAGCGCGTGGTGCTTTACGACGACGCGCCGCCGGCCTTGCAGTGGCTCAGCGAGCGCTACCCGCTGGTGGCGATCTCCAACGGCAATGCGGACCTGAAGCGCACCGGCGTCGACGCCTGGTTTCGCACGGCCTTCAGCGCCCATGTCTTCGGCAGCGGCAAGCCGCACGCGCCGATCTTCCAGGCGGCCGCGGCCTCGGTCGGCGTGCAGCCGCACCAGGTGCTGCACGTGGGCGACGATGCCGCGCTCGACGTGGTGGGCGCGCTCGCGGTCGGCATGCAGGCGGCCTGGGTGGTGCGCCATCCCGAGGAAGAGCACAAGCCCTGGACGCACGGCGCGCGGCCGCAGCTCGTGGTGCCCGACCTGCAGGCGCTGTGCCGCGCGCTCGGCGCCGGCTGAGCACCCGCGTTTTTTCGCTGCGGAACTATTTGGCGGTGAGTGACCCGGAGAGGCTGGCCACGGTTCGCGTGGCCGCTTCTCCATTTCTCTTCCGTTCCCGAAAGGTTCTTTCCGAATGACGCATTCCCGCCGCCTGCCCGCATTTCTTCTGGCTTTCGTCCTGCTGTGGCTGTCCATGGTGTCCATGGCCCACGCGCGAGAGATGGTGAGTGTGGCGCGCGGCGAGGTGAACATGCGCTCGGGCCCGAACACGCGCAGCGAGGTGCAGTGGGCGCTGAGCCGCGGCTATCCGCTGCAGGTGATCAAGCGCAGCGGCAACTGGCTGCAGGTGCGCGACTTCGAGAACGACCGCGGCTGGGTGCTGCGCTCGCTGACCGATCGCACGCCGCACCACGTGGTCCGCTCGCGTGTCGCCAACCTGCGCAGCCTGCCCGGCACGAACGGCCGCGTCGTGGGCAAGGCCAGCCATGGCGAGGTGCTGCGCACGCTCGAGCGCAAGGGCAGCTGGGTCAAGGTGCGCCACAGCAGCGGCACCACCGGCTGGGTGGCGCAGAGCCTGGTCTGGGGCTGGTAGGCCTCAGTCGACGCCGAATTCGGCGCGGAAGGCCTCGCAGAAGTCCGCGCTGCCGCCGATCGACAGGCTCAGCGTGTGGCGCGGTGGCGTCTGCGTGCCGGCCTCGACCGACAGGCTGCCGCTGCGCGCGTCGAAGGACAGCGTCTCGCCGACGCTGAATTCGCGCCGCGACTGCAGGTCGTAGTCCCACTCGCCGCCGTCCTCGGGCGCGCCGCGCCGCTCGGCGAAGGCCGCATGGGCCCAGCGCAGCACGGCGGCGATCTCCGCATGCACCCGTGGCAGCTGCGCCGCGTTCACCGAGGCCAGCGCGTCGAAGCTGCCGTTGCCGTCGGCATCTTCGCTGTAGTCGAAATCGAGGTAGTCGAGGCTCATCCGCAGGGTCCGATCCATTGGGCCGCGTCCAGCCCGCTGCGCACCGCGCCTTCGAGCGTGGCGGGGTAGGGGCCGTCGAGATAGTCGCCGCAGGCCGCGAGGCCGGGCGCGATCTGCATCGCCGGGCGCGCGAGGCCGGGCGTGCAGGCGAAGGTGGCGCGTTTCTCGACCACGGTCTGCACGATGCGCAGCCGGGTCTGGCCGAGCTGCGCGGCGGCCTGTGCGAGCACCTGGCGGGCCAGCAGCTCGCGCGGCTGGTCGCTGGCGCTCACCACCAGCGCCAGCAGGCCGTGCGGCCCGCCCAGCTGGCCGCGGTCGAAGGCGAACTGCGCGGGCGCCTCCGGGCCGCTGCGCAGCGCCACCATGGGCGCGGCCAGCGCCGAGGCGCCATCGGCATAGAGCGTGGCGATGGCCTCGAAGCGCAGCGCCTCGGTGGCGGCGAGCCAGGCCGGGGCGTCCACGGCGGCCGCGCGCACCAGGCGCGCCGCGTCCCAGGGCGCGCCGGCGATCACGACGCGGTCGAACAGCTCGTCCTCGACCCACCAGCCGCCGTCGACGCGGGCGAGCGAGGCCACGCGCCGGCCCAGCCGCAGCGTGGCGCCGCGCACCGTGAGCCAGCGCAGGGCGGCATCGGGGAGCAGCGCGCCCAGGTCGCAGCGCGGCAGCAGCAGGTCGGCGCCGCCGCGCGCGCCGAACAGCGCGTCGTGCAGCACGCGCAGGAAGACCGTGCCGCTGGATTGCGCGACCGCGGTGTTGAGGGCCGAGACGCACAGCGGCTCGATCAGCTCCTGCATCACGCGCGGCGTGAGCCCGGCGCACAGCGTGGCGACGCTCGCCTCGGGCGCGCAGCGGAAGCCGGCGCGCCGCCAGTGCAGCGCGGTGCGCAGCAGGCTGCCCTTGTCGGCCCAGGTCCAGCCGCGGGCCAGGGCGATGCCGGCCAGCAGGTCGAGCGGCGGCTGCAGCTTCGGCAGCGCCAGCCCGCCGCCATCGGCGAAGCGCAGCGACAGCGGCTGGCGCAGCAGCGCGGTGTCGGGCTCGACGCCGACCGCGCGCATCAGCGCCAGCGTGTCGCGGTAGGCGCCGATCAGGATGTGCTGGCCGTTGTCGAGCGCGGCGCCGCCGTGGCTGGCGTCGATGCGGCGTGCACGGCCACCGGGCTGGCGGGCGGCCTCGAACAGGGTCACGCGATGGGCGGCGCGCGCGGTCTCGACGGCACAGGCCAGGCCGGCCCAGCCGGCGCCGATGACGGCAATCTTCATGCGGGGCGCTTCGGCGTCAGACCCGGCCCAGCGCCTGCACGCGCCAGGCCAGCCAGAACTTGCGCAGCGGCGTGAGGCTCACGCGCTGCTGCAGCACCTGGAAGTCGTCGCGTTCGATCTCGCGCAGCAGCGCGCGGTAGATGCTGCCCATCATCAGGCCCGGCTTCTGGCTGCGGCGGTCGGCCGCGGGCAGCAGCGCCAGGGCCTCGTCGTAGATGCGGTGCGCGCGCTCGGCCTGGAACTTCATCAGCGCCACGAAGCGCTCCGAATACACGCGGTTGAGCAGCTCGTGCGCCTTGACGTCGAACTGCTGCAGCTCGTTGACCGGCAGGTAGATGCGGCTGCGCAAGGCGTCCTCGCCCACGTCGCGGATGATGTTGGTGAGTTGCAGCGCCTGGCCCAGCTTGTGGGCGTAGGCGGTGGTCTGCGGGTCTTCCTGGCCGAAGATGCGCGCCGCGACTTCGCCCACCACGCCGGCCACCAGGTGGCAGTAGCGCTGCAGGCCGGGGAAGTCGAGGTAGCGGGTCTGGTCCAGGTCCATCTGGCAGCCGTCGATGATCTGCTGCAGCTGGCGCGCCTCGATGCCGTACTCGGCGGCGAGCGGCATCAGCGCCTGCATCACCGGATGGCTGGGCTGGCCGGCGAAGGACTGGGCCACCTCGGTGCGCCACCAGGCCAGCTTGGTCGCGGCCACGCCGGGGTCGCGCACCTCGTCGACCACGTCGTCGATCTCGCGGCAGAAGGCGTAGAAGGCGGTGATCGCCGCGCGCCGCGGCTTGGGAAGAAACAGGAAGGCGTAATAGAAGCTGCTGCCCGAGGCCGCGGCTTTTTCCTGGACGTACTGCTCAGGATTCATCTCTGGGGGTGCTTCTGTTCTCGTGGCTCATGGCGTCGATTGTCTCCGCATCCGCAAGGCCCGCCAGGCCAGAAGGGGGGCATCGGCCGCGCCGATGGTCGGGCGGTGCGAGAAGCTGTCGAAACCCTGGGCTTCGATCTTGTCGAGGATGCGCAAGCCGCCCTGGACCACGAGGCGCAATTCCCAGCCAATGCGCCCGGGCAGGCGGTGCACCAGCGGCGCGCCCTGCGCCATCAGGGCGCGGGTCCAGGCCACCTCGGCCGCGACCAGCGCGATGGCTTCGGGCGCCGGCGGTTGGCGGCGCACATCCCCGGGCGCGAGACGGTGCGCCGCGCAGTCCGCCAGCGGCAGGTAGAAGCGCCCGCGCCGCAGGTCGACGCTCAGGTCCTGCCAGAAGTTGGCGAGCTGCAGCGCGCTGCAGATGGCGTCGCTCTGCGCGAGCGCCTGTGCGTCGTCGACGCCGTAGAGATGCAGCAGCAGCCGGCCGACCGGGTTGGCCGAGCGGCTGCAGTAGGCCAGCAGCTCGGCGCGGTCGGCGTAACGAGCGCCGTCGCGGGTCTTCTCGATGTCCTGCACGAAGGCCGAGAGCAGGTCGGCCAGCAGCGCTTCGGGCAGCGCGAAGTCGCGCATCGCCCGGGCCAGCGGGCCGAACACTTCGGGCCAGCGGCCCGAGATCGGCCCGCCCCGGGCGGTGGCCGCCAGGTCGGCGCCGAAGGCCCGCAGGTCGGCCAGCCGCTGCTCGGGGCCGTCGTCGCCCTCGTCGGCGATGTCGTCGGCGGTGCGCGCGAAACCGTAGATCGCGGCGATGGGCGGACGCAGGCGCGGCGGGCAGAGCCAGGACGCGACCGGGAAGTTCTCGTAGTGCGTCGGCGGCGGCGCGACGTCGGTGGGGGCGGGGGATGACACGGGCTGGATTGTCGGGCACGGCGCCAGTCGGTCCGCAGCCCACACGATTCGTTGACAGCGTCGGACGCATCCCACAAAATTACTAACCCTTCGGTCATTAATGACCCTCTCCGTGGCAATCAAGGTGGTTCATGACCGTATCGTTTCTTCGTCCCGCGCTCTCCTTTCCGTCGGCGGCCGTGCTGCTGGCGGTGGCCGTGGCGGGCTGCTCCAAGCCGCCGCCGGTCGAGGAGCCGCTGCGCTCCGTCAAGGTGCAGACCGTGGGCACCAGCGCCTTCGACACCGTGCCCGAGTTCTCGGCCGAGGTGCGCGCGCGCATCGAGTCGCAGCTGGGCTTCCGCGTGGCCGGCAAGATCCTCAAGCGCCAGGCCGAGCTGGGCCAGCATGTGCAGGCCGGCCAGGTGCTGGCGCAGCTCGATCCGCAGGACTACCGCCTGGCCGCCGACGCAGCCCGCGCGCAGCAGGCCGCGGCCGTGACCAACCGTGACCTGGCCTCGGCCGACCTCAAGCGCTACCGCGAGCTGCGGGCGCAGAACTTCATCAGCGGCGCCGAGCTGGAGCGCCGCGAGGCCACCTTCAAGTCCTCGCAGGCCCAACTCGACCAGGCGCAGGCGCAGCTGGCCTCCCAGGGCAACCAGGCCAGCTACACCACGCTGGTGGCCGACGTCGCGGGCGTGGTCACGGCCATCGATGCGCAGCCGGGGCAGGTGGTCTCGGCCGGCACGCCGGTGGTGCGCATCGCGCAGGACGGCGCGCGCGACGTGGTGTTCGCGGTGCCGGAAGACCGTGCGGCGCTGATCCGGCCGGGCTCGGCCGTGACCGTGCGCGGCTGGGCCGGCGGCGCCGAGCTCGAGGGCAAGGTGCGCGAAGTCGCGGCCAGCGCCGACGCGGTGACCCGCACCTATTCGGTCAAGGTGGCGATCGACGCCGCCACCTCGCCGGCCCTGGGCGCCACCGTGTACGCGCGGCCCAAGGCCCTGTCGAACGCCGGTGCGGCGGTGTTGAAGCTGCCGACCAGCGCGCTGCGCCAGGAAGGCAGCGGCAGCGCGGTCTGGGTGCTCGACACCGCCACCATGACCGTGCGTTCGCAGCCGGTGCAGGTGGCGACGGCCGACGGCAACGAGGCCGTGATCGCCGCGGGCATCACGCCCGGCATGCAGGTGGTGGTGGCGGGCGTGCACGTGCTGTCGCCGGGCCAGAAGGTCACGATCTACCAGGGCAAGACGCCCGCGCCGGCGGCGCCCGCGGCGGCCCAGGCCCCGGCGGCCCCCGCTTCGGCGGCCTCGCGCTGAGGTCGCCCCGATGACGACCCCCAACGAGACGACCGGCAAGGCCGGCTTCAACCTTTCCAAGTGGGCGCTCGAGCATGCGGCGCTCACCCGCTACCTGATGGTGGCGCTGATGGTGCTGGGCTTCGCCGCCTACTTCCAGCTCGGCCAGGACGAGGACCCGCCCTTCACCTTCCGCGTGATGGTGGTGCGCACCTACTGGCCCGGCGCGACCGCGCAGCAGGTGGCCGAGCAGGTGACCGACAAGCTCGAGCGCACGCTGCAGGAGGCGCCCTACGCCAGCAAGATCCGCAGCTACTCCAAGCCGGGCGAGTCGCAGATCATCTTCGAGATCAAGGACTCCTCGAAGTCCAGCGAGGTGGCCAACGTCTGGTACGTGGTGCGCAAGAAGATCGGCGACATGCGCGGCACGCTGCCCAGCGGCGTGCAGGGGCCCTTCTTCAACGACGACTTCGGCGACGTCTACGGCGTGATCTACGCGCTCGAGACCGACGGCTACACGCCGGCCGAGATCAAGACCTTCGCCGACGACGTACGCCAGGGCCTGCTGCGCGTCAAGGACGTGGCCAAGGTCGAGCAGTTCGGCCTGCAGGACGAGAAGGTCTACATCGAGGTCTCGCAGAAGCGCATTGCGCAGCTGGGGCTGGACTTCAACGCGGTGCTGCAGCAGATCGGCGCGCAGAACGCGATCGAGAGCGCGGGCACCATCCAGTCGCCGCTCGACGTGGTGCAGGTGCGCGTGGCCGGCCAGTTCACCAGCGTGGACCAGCTGCGCGAGATGCCGATCCGCGGCAGCTCGGGCAACCAGCTGCGCCTGGGCGACATCGCCGAGATCCGGCGCGGCACCATCGACCCGCCGGCCACCAAGGTGCACCACCAGGGCAAGGAAGTGGTGGCGCTGGGCGTGTCGATGGCCAAGGGCGGCGACATCATCGCGCTGGGCAAGGCGCTGCGCGTGGCCGTGGCCGACATCGGCCAGCGGCTGCCGGCCGGCGCCTCGCTCACGCAGGTGCAGGACCAGCCGGTGTCGGTCGCGACCTCGGTCAACGAGTTCATCCACGTGCTGATCGAGGCCGTGGCGATCGTGCTGGCGGTGAGTTTCGTGGCGCTGGGCCTGCACAAGGGCGGGCGCTTCGGCTGGCACATCGACGTGCGGCCCGGCCTGGTGGTGGCGATCACCATCCCGCTGGTGCTGGCCGTGACCTTCCTGGCCATGAACTACTTCAACATCGGGCTGCACAAGGTGTCGCTGGGCTCGCTGATCATCGCGCTGGGCCTGCTGGTGGACGACGCGATCATCGCGGTCGAGATGATGGTGCGCAAGATGGAGGAGGGCTACGACAAGGCGCGCGCCGCCACCTTCGCCTACGACGTCACGGCCAAGCCGATGCTCACCGGCACCCTGATCACGGCCGCCGGCTTCCTGCCGATCGGCATCGCGAAGTCGGTCACCGGCGAATACACCTTCGCGATCTTCGCGGTGACGGTGATCGCGCTGGTGCTGTCGTGGATCGTCTCGGTCTACTTCGTGCCCTACCTGGGCACGCTGCTGCTCAAGGTCAAGCCGCACGACCCGGACGCGCCGCCGCACGAGCTGTTCGACTCGCGCTTCTACAACACCTTCCGCCGCACGGTGAACTGGTGCGTCGAGTACCGCTGGTTGACCATCGGCGCGACGGTGCTGATCTTCGGGCTGGGCATCGTGGGCATGGGCCGGGTGCAGCAGCAGTTCTTCCCCGATTCGAGCCGGCCGGAAATCCTGGTCGACCTGTGGTCGCCCGAAGGCACCTCCTTCGCCGCCAGCGAGGACATCGCCAAGCGGGTCGAGCAGCGCCTGATGCAGGAGCCCGAGGTGGCCACGGTCACCACCTGGATCGGCAACGGCGTGCCGCGCTTCTACCTGCCGCTCGACCAGATCTTCCCGCAGAGCAACGTCTCGCAGATGATCGTGCTGGCCAAGGACCTGGCGCAGCGCGAGACCCTGCGCCGCCGGCTGCCGGGCCTGCTTGCGCAGGAGTTCCCGGAAGTGCGCGGCCGGGCCAAGCTGCTGCCCAACGGCCCGCCCGTGGCCTACCCGGTGCAGTTCCGCGTGATCGGCACCGAGCCGCTGGAACTGCGCCGGCATGCCGACGAGGTCAAGGCCGTGATGCGCGAGAACGCCAGCACGCGCGGCGTCAACGACAACTGGAACGAGTCGGTCAAGGTGATCCGGCTGGAAGTCGACCAGGCCAAGGCGCGCACGCTGGGCGTGACCAGCCAGGCCATCGCCCAGGCCTCGCGCACCATGTTCAGCGGCACCACGGTCGGCCAGTACCGCGAGAACGACCGGCTGATCGACATCGTGCTGCGCCAGTCGGCCGACGAGCGCGAAGCGATCTCCGACATCGGCAACGCCTACCTGCCGACCGCCTCGGGCCGCTCGATCCCGCTCTCGCAGATCGCCAAGCCGGTGTTCAGCTGGGAGCCGGGCGTGATGTGGCGCGAGAACCGCGACTACGCGATCACGGTCAACGCCGACATCGTCGAGGGCCTGCAGGGTGCGACGGTCACGGCGCAGCTGCTGCCGCAACTGCGCGCGCTCGAGGCCAAGTGGCGCGCCGCCGGGCAGGGCGCCTACCGCATCGAGACCGCGGGCGCGGTCGAGGAGAGCAGCAAGGGCTCCGATTCGATCGTGGCCGGCGTGCCGATCATGCTGTTCCTGGTGTTCACGCTCCTGATGCTGCAGCTGCACAGCTTCAGCCGCTCGCTGCTGGTGTTCGTCACCGGCCCGCTGGGCATCGCGGGCGTGGCGGCGGCGCTGCTGCTGCTGAACCGGCCCTTCGGCTTCGTCGCGCTGCTGGGCGTGATCGCGCTGATGGGCATGATCCAGCGCAACTCGGTGATCCTGATCGACCAGATCGAGAGCGACCGCGCGGCCGGCGTGCCGGCCTGGGACGCGATCGTCGAATCGGCCGTGCGCCGCCTGCGGCCGATCGTGCTGACGGCCGCCGCGGCGGTGCTGGCGATGATCCCGCTGTCGCGCAGCGTCTTCTGGGGACCGATGGCCGTGGCCATCATGGGCGGGCTCATCGTGGCCACCGTTCTGACCCTGTTGGCACTGCCCGCGATGTACGCCGCAGCATTCCGTGTGAAGCGCGAACCAAAAGCGGGTCCCATTAGCGTCTAAAATGCGCGGTTGACCGATTTCGAAACGGGTGGTCTGCGATAGGAGGCCGCCCGTTTTTGCTTGATTCACCTGACCGCGCGGGTGGCGAAATTGGTAGACGCACCAGGTTTAGGTCCTGACGTTCGCAAGAACGTGCCGGTTCGAGTCCGGCCCCGCGCACCAGCCCCATCTCTCTTGAGGAACAAAGAATGACCGTGAACGTTGAAACCCTCGAAAAGCTCGAGCGCAAGATCACGCTGACCTTGCCGGTCGGCACCATCCAGTCCGAGGTGGATTCGCGCCTCAAGAAGCTGGCCCGCACCGTGAAGATGGACGGTTTCCGTCCGGGCAAGGTGCCGATGAACGTCGTGGCCCAGCGCTACGGCTACTCGGTGCACTACGAAGTCATGAACGACAAGGTCGGTGAAGCCTTCTCGCAGGCCGCCAACGAAGCCAAGCTGCGCGTGGCCGGCCAGCCCCGCATCACCGAGAAGGAAGAGTCGCCCGAGGGCGAGCTGGCCTTCGACGCGGTGTTCGAAGTGTTCCCCGAAGTCAAGATCAACGACCTGGGCGCCGCCGAGATCGACCGCGTGACCGCCGAGGTCAGCGACGAAGCCATCGACAAGACGCTGGACATCCTGCGCAAGCAGCGCCGCACCTTCGCCCAGCGCGCGCAGGACGCCGCTGCCGGCGACGACGACCGCGTGACGGTCGACTTCGAAGGCAAGATCGATGGCGAGACCTTCCAGGGCGGCAAGGCCGAAGACTTCCAGTTCGTCATCGGCGAAGGCCAGATGCTCAAGGAATTCGAAGACGCGGTGCGCGGCCTGAAGTCCGGCGACAGCCGCACCTTCCCGCTGTCGTTCCCGGCCGATTACCACGGCAAGGACGTGGCCGGCAAGCAAGCCGACTTCCTGGTCACGGTCAAGAAGATCGAAGCCACCCACCTGCCCGAAGTCAACGAACAGCTGGCCAAGTCGCTGGGCATCGAAGAAGGCACGGTCGAAGGCCTGCGCGCGGACATCAAGCGCAACCTCGAGCGCGAAGTCAAGTTCCGCCTGCTGGCGCGCAACAAGAACGCGGTGATGGACGCGCTGATCGCCAACGCCGAACTCGACCTGCCGAACGCCAGCGTGCAGTCGGAAGTCGAGCGCATGATCGAAGGCGCCCGCGCCGAGCTCAAGCAGCGCGGCATCAAGGACGCCGACAAGGCGCCGATCCCCCAGGAAGTGTTCCTGCCCCAGGCCGAGCGCCGCGTGCGCCTGGGCCTGGTGGTGGCCGAACTGGTGCGCGCCAACGAACTGCAGGCCAAGCCCGAGCAGATCAAGGCCCACATCGACGAACTGGCCGCCAGCTACGAGAAGCCGGCCGACGTGGTGCGCTGGTATTTCAGCGACAACCGCCGCCTGGCCGAAGTCGAAGCCGTGGTGATCGAGAACAACGTGACCGATTTCGTGCTGGCCAAGGCCAAGGTCAACGAAAAGGCCGTGTCCTTCGACGAACTGATGGCGCAGCAGCAACAAGGCTGATCGCCGCCGTCCCAGTGACACCGATGGGGCTTGTGCTTTGCGGCACGAGCCCCATTTCACTCAGGCGTACAGTTCAGTCACAGCGAACGACTTCATCTTCCCGGAGAGCAAATACATGATCGCAAACGAAATTCAAGGCCTCGGCATGGTTCCGATGGTCATCGAGCAATCGGGCCGCGGCGAGCGGTCCTATGACATCTATTCGCGGCTCCTCAAGGAACGCATCATCTTCCTGGTGGGCGAAGTCAACGACCAGACCGCGAACCTGGTGGTCGCGCAGCTGCTGTTCCTGGAGAGCGAGAACCCGGACAAGGACATCTCCTTCTACATCAACTCGCCCGGCGGCAGCGTGAGCGCCGGCATGGCGATCTACGACACCATGCAGTTCATCAAGCCGGCCGTGTCGACCATGTGCCTGGGCTTCGCGGCCAGCATGGGCGCCTTCCTGCTGGCGGCCGGCGAGAAGGGCAAGCGCTTCTCGCTGCCCAACTCCAAGGTCATGATCCACCAGGTGCTGGGCGGCGCCCGCGGCCAGGCCACCGACATCGAGATCCACGCGCGCGACATCCTGCGCACCAAGGACCAGATGAACCGCATCCTGGCCGAGCGCACCGGCCAGCCGCTGGAAAAGGTCCAGCGCGACACCGAGCGCGACTACTTCCTGACGGCCGACGAAGCCAAGGACTACGGCCTGGTCGACCAGGTCGTCACCAAACGCGGCTGACGCGCTGGAAGCCGCTTGGCGCCGACGGTGCCAAATGGCAAAAAACGGCGTTTTCCATGCGGGAAACGCCGTTTTTGTTTTAGTTATCATTGAACCTACTGCGTAACGAGGCACCTGTCCATGGCCGATAAAAAAGGCTCTTCCAGCGAAAAAACGCTTTATTGCTCGTTCTGCGGCAAGAGCCAGCACGAGGTCAAGAAGCTGATCGCGGGCCCTTCGGTCTTCATCTGCGACGAGTGCATCGACCTCTGCAACGAGATCATCCGCGACGAACTGCCCGCGGGCGAAGAGGTGCGCGACGCGCGCAGCGACCTGCCGACGCCGCTGGAAATCAAGACCAACCTCGACAACTACGTGATCGGCCAGGAGCCGGCCAAGCGCATGCTGTCGGTGGCGGTCTACAACCACTACAAGCGGCTGCGCCACAAGGAAAAGAACAGCAAGGGCGACGAGGTCGAGCTCAGCAAGAGCAACATCCTGCTGATCGGCCCCACGGGTTCGGGCAAGACGCTGCTGGCCCAGACGCTCGCGCGCATGCTCGACGTGCCCTTCGTGATGGCCGACGCCACCACGCTGACCGAAGCCGGCTATGTCGGCGAGGACGTCGAGAACATCATCCAGAAGCTGCTGCAGAGCTGCAACTACGAGGTCGAGAAGGCCCAGCGTGGCATTGTCTACATCGACGAGATCGACAAGATCTCGCGCAAGTCCGACAACCCCTCGATCACCCGCGACGTGTCGGGCGAGGGCGTGCAGCAGGCGCTGCTCAAGCTCATCGAAGGCACCATGGCCAGCGTGCCGCCGCAGGGCGGGCGCAAGCATCCGAACCAGGACTTCCTGCAGATCGACACGACCAACATCCTGTTCATCTGCGGCGGCGCCTTCGCCGGCCTGGAGAAGGTCATCGAGAACCGCACCGAGGCCTCGGGCATCGGCTTCGGCGCCTCGGTCAAGAGCAAGGCCCAGCGCAGCATCACCGAGGTGTTCCGCGAGGTCGAGCCCGAGGACCTGATCAAGTTCGGCCTGATCCCCGAACTGGTGGGCCGGATGCCGGTGGTCGCCTCGCTGGCCGAGCTCAGCGAGGACGCGCTGGTGCAGATCCTGACCGAGCCCAAGAACGCGGTGGTCAAGCAGTTCACCAAGCTGCTGCAGATGGAGGGCGTGGACCTGGAGATCCGCCCGGCCGCGCTCAAGGCCATCGCCCGCAAGGCGCTGGCGCGCAAGACCGGCGCCCGCGGCCTGCGCTCGATCCTCGAGCAGTCGCTGATCGACACGATGTTCGAGCTGCCCAACGCGACCAATGTCGACAAGGTGGTGGTCGAGGAATCGACCATCGACGAGAACAAGCCACCGCTGCTCGTGTACCGCGAGGCAGCCAAGAAGGCCTGAGTGCCTGGGGTCATCCCATTCTGTTTTTCACGCGCTTTGCGCGTGGCCCCTACGATGAACGCGCCCCGCGGGCTTGAAATCCGCGCGGCGCGTTCCATCTTCGCCTGATCACTTCGAGGACTCGCATGTCTGGTCACACCCCCCTGCCTCCCGACGCCATCGACCTGCCGCTGCTGCCGCTGCGTGACGTCGTGGTGTTCCCCCACATGGTGATCCCGCTGTTCGTGGGACGCCCCAAGAGCATCAAGGCGCTCGAACTGGCGATGGAAGCCGAACGCCGCATCATGCTGGTCGCACAGAAGGCGGCCGCCAAGGACGAGCCCTCGGTCGAGGACATGTTCGAGGTCGGCTGCGTCTCGACCATCCTGCAGATGCTCAAGCTGCCCGACGGCACCGTCAAGGTGCTGGTCGAGGGCCAGCAGCGCGCCCGCGTCAACAGCATCCACGACGGCGAGACGCACTTCACCGCCAACGTGACGCCGGTCGAAGTGGCCGACGCCGCGGCCCAGAAGGGCACCGAGATCGAGGCCCTGCGCCGTGCGGTGATGCAGCAATTCGACCAGTACGTCAAGCTGAACAAGAAGATCCCGCCCGAGATCCTGACCTCGATCTCGAGCATCGACGATCCGGGCCGCCTGGCCGACACCATCGCCGCGCACCTGCCGCTCAAGCTCGACAACAAGCAGGCGGTGCTTGACCTCGACGACATCAAGGCCCGGCTGGAGAACCTCTACGGCCAGCTCGAGCGCGAGGTCGACATCCTCAACGTCGACAAGAAGATCCGCGGCCGCGTGAAGCGCCAGATGGAGAAGAACCAGCGCGACTTCTACCTCAACGAACAGGTCAAGGCGATCCAGAAGGAACTGGGCGAGGGCGAGGACGGCGCGGACATCGAGGAGATCGAGAAGAAGATCAAGCTCGCCAAGATGCCCAAGGAAGCGCTCAAGAAGGCCGAGGGCGAGCTCAAGAAGCTCAAGCTGATGTCGCCCATGTCGGCCGAGGCCACGGTGGTGCGCAACTACATCGACGTGCTGATCGGCCTGCCCTGGAGCAAGAAGACCAAGATCAAGCACGACCTGGCCAATGCCGAGGCGGTGCTCAACGAGGACCACTACGGCCTGGACAAGGTCAAGGACCGCATCCTGGAATACCTCGCGGTCCAGCAGCGCGTGGACAAGGTCAAGGCGCCGATCCTGTGCCTGGTCGGCCCGCCGGGCGTGGGCAAGACCTCGCTCGGGCAGTCGATCGCCAAGGCGACCGGCCGCAAGTACACCCGCATGGCGCTGGGCGGCATGCGCGACGAGGCCGAGATCCGCGGCCACCGCCGCACCTACATCGGCGCGCTGCCGGGCAAGGTGCTGCAGAGCCTGAACAAGATCGGCACGCGCAATCCGCTGTTCCTGCTCGACGAGATCGACAAGCTGGGCACCGACTTCCGCGGCGACCCGTCGAGCGCGCTGCTCGAGGTGCTCGACCCCGAGCAGAACCACACCTTCGGCGACCACTATGTCGAGGTCGACTTCGACCTGAGCGACGTGATGTTCGTCGCCACCTCGAACTCGATGAACATCCCGCCGGCGCTGCTGGACCGGATGGAAGTCATCCGCCTGTCGGGCTACACCGAGGACGAGAAGACCCACATCGCGCTGAAGTACCTGCTGCCTAAGCAGATGAAGAACAACGGCGTGAAGGACGAGGAACTGCTGATCACCGAGGAGGCGGTGCGCGACGTGGTGCGCTACTACACGCGTGAAGCCGGCGTGCGTTCGCTCGAGCGCGAGCTGTCCAAGATCTGCCGCAAGGTGGTCAAGGGCCTGCTGCTCAAGAAGATGACGCCCAAGGTCACTGTCGACGGTTCCAACCTCAACGACTTCCTGGGCGTGCGCAAGTACACCTTCGGCCTGGCCGAGAAGCAGAACCAGGTCGGCCAGGTCGTGGGCCTGGCCTGGACCGAGGTCGGTGGCGACCTGCTGACCATCGAAGCCGTGACCATGCCCGGCAAGGGCATCATCAGCCGCACCGGTTCGCTGGGCGACGTGATGAAGGAATCGGTCGAGGCCGCGCGCACCGTGGTGCGCAGCCGCTCGCGCCGCCTGGGCATCAAGGACGAGATGTTCGAGAAGCGCGACATCCACATCCACGTGCCCGACGGCGCCACGCCCAAGGACGGCCCGAGCGCGGGCGCCGCGATGACGACGGCCTTCGTGTCGGCGCTGACCGGCATCCCGGTGCGCGGCGACGTCGCGATGACCGGCGAGATCACCTTGCGCGGCGAGGTCACGGCCATCGGCGGCCTGAAGGAAAAGCTGCTGGCCGCGCTGCGCGGCGGCATCAAGACCGTGATCATTCCGGAAGAGAACGCCAAGGACCTGCAGGACATCCCCGAGAACGTGAAGAACGGCCTCGAGATCGTGCCGGTCAAGTGGATCGACAAGGTGCTGGAGATCGCGCTGGAGAAGCTGCCCACGCCGCTGTCCGACGAAGAAGTGGCGGCCTCGGCCGCGGCGCTGGCCGAGCTGTCGAAGCAGCGCGCCGCGCAGCCTTCCGAAGGTTCGATCAAGCACTGAAAATTTGCGCGCTGCCTCGAAACCTCGAAAAAGTGGCATATAATTCGAGGCTCGAAACGCGGGATTAGCTCAGTTGGTAGAGCGCAACCTTGCCAAGGTTGAGGTCGAGAGTTCGAGTCTCTTATCCCGCTCCAGTTTTGAAAAAGGGAAGCCCAGGCTTCCCTTTTTTACGCAGGAGAAAGCAGCGACGAAGTCACAGGCCGAGTCGTTTCAAACAAGCGTGGCGCGATAGCAAAGCGGTTATGCAACGGATTGCAAATCCGTCTAGCCCGGTTCGACTCCGGGTCGCGCCTCCACTGAAAAGCAAGCCCCGCCAACATTCGTTGTCGGGGCTCTTTTGTTTTGGGTTATCTTCGTTCTCAGATCCCGGCCCGGATGGTGAAATTGGTAGACACATCGGACTTAAAATCCGCCGCCTTTAGACGGGCATACGGGTTCGATTCCCGTTCCGGGCACCATCAACTACAAGGGAGCTAGACATGCCTCGCTACAACGCTCCGTTCGAGATCCACGTGCATGGCGATGTGCCGCTGCGCGCCGACGTGACCTTCGCGCAGATCCAGGAGGCGCTCAAGCCCCTGTGGAAGTACGCCGGCGCCCGCTCGCTGGCCGACGGCGCCACCAGTGCCTACGAGGAAGAACTCGGCATCCGCTTCGAGCAGAAGGACCACATGCTCCAGATGTGCTGGACCGTGCCCGGCGACGAGGATTTCCGCCAGGAACTCGACGAGATGTGCATGGCGCTCAACGAGCTCGCGGAGCAGGGTGCGGCCATCGAGATCACCTTCTACGACACCGACTTCGACGAGGAAGAGGGCGATCCGGAGGAAGAGTCGCGCGACGACTTCCTGATGCTCTTCGTGGGCCCGAACCCGGCCGCGATCATGCAGGTCCAGCGCGACCTGCTGGTCGAGGACGTGGTGCACCTGATGGAGCGCCATTTCGACGGCGCCGAACTGGGCGGGGTGGTGGCCGAGATCGACAAGCTCTTCGGCGACCGCTTCGATGCGCTGGTCAATTCGCTCGAACTGGGCAAGCGCCCGCGTGGCAGCGGCGGCCCGGGCGGCCCCGGTGCCGGCGGCCATGGCGGCGGCCGCCGCCCGCGCCATCTGCACTGAGGCGCACCGCCCGCGCGGTGCGGCCTAGGGTGCCAGCACGCTCTTGGGCACCTTGAAGCGCTCGCCGTCGTAGCGCAGCACCACGGTGCTGTACTGCGGCGGCTGTGCTTTTTCCGCGCAGCTGCCGTCGTCCTGCACCTGGGCACGGCTTTGCGTGCGCGTGCGCGAGAGGACCAGGTCGGCGAAGGCGCCGTTGCGGCCGGGCCGGGTCGACAGCATGGTGCGCAGCTGGCGGAAGCGGCCCGTGCAGTCGGCATTCCATTCGCCGCTGTCGCTGTCGAGCTCGATCTCCTGCAGCACTTCGCGCAGCTTGCCGCCCTGCGCCACATAGAGGCGCAGCGTCTCGCTGGCGAAGGCATCGGCATGGGTGGTGCCGCGGTAGCGCACGCGCAGGCCGAAGGCGCGCGCATCCGAGGCCAGCACATAGCGCGCGGTGTCAACCTTGATCTCCTGGATGGCCACACCGTCCTCGTCCATGGCCTCGGCCTGGAACAGCCGGCTGACCAGCGTGTCGCGCTCGGTGTTGCCGTTGTCGGGCCGCTGCACCAGCAGCACCTCGAGGTCGTAGACCTTGGTGGCCGACGGATCGCTCACGGGCCGCGGCATGGGCAGCACGATCACGATGCGGCCCGGGAAGGCCGGCCAGGGCTTGCAGGCGGCCAGCCGTTCGTCGAGCGCGCGGTCGGGATGCAGTCGCGCATGGATGCGCTCGGCCAGGCCGCTTTCGCAGGCGGCGTGCCCGAGCGGCACGAAAGCCAGCAGCCCGAGCGAGAGCAGGGTGGGGCGCAGCACGCGTCGCATGGCCGCCTCAGCCCTGATGAAGCCCTGCCGGGCCGAGCCAGCGCAGCGCCGCGGCCTGCAGGGGCGCGAGCGGGCCGCTCGAAGCGAGCGTCACGCCCCCGATGGCCTGCGGGCCCGCGAGCCGACCCGCGGCCTGCAGCAGCCGATGGGTCTGCTGCGCGACGGGCGCGCCGGTGTCGATGAAGCGCACGGCGGCGCCGGTGTGCCGGCGCAGTTCCTCGGCGGCGAAGGGGTAGTGGGTGCAGCCGAGCACCAGGGTGTCGAGCTGCCCGTCGGCGCTGCCGAAGCGGCCCGCCTGGTGCACGTAGCGCTCGCACAGGGCCGCGACCTGGGCCCGGTCGTCGACCTCGATCGCGCGCGCGAGCCCGTCGCAGGGCACGAGCGTGAAATGGGCCTGGTCGGCCAGCGCCGCATGCAGCGCCGCGAACTTGGCGCTGGCCAGCGTGCCGCGCGTGGCCAGCACCGCGATGCGGCGCGTGCGGCTGGCGGCCACGGCGGGCTTGAGCGCGGGCTCCAGCCCGACCAGCGGCAGCGCCGGATGCTCGGCGCGCAGCAGGTGGATGGCCGCGGCGGTCGCGGTATTGCAGGCCACCACCAGCGCCTTGATGCCGTGCCGCGCGATCAGCTCGCCGGTCACGGCGCGCGTGCGCTCGATCACATAGGCGTCGCCGCGCTCGCCGTAGGGCGCATAGGGCGTGTCGGCGAAATAGACGAAGCGCTCGTGCGGCAGCGCCGCCCGCAGCGCGGCCAGCACGCTGAGGCCGCCGACCCCGCTGTCGAAGACGCCGATCGCCGCCAGGGTCAAGCCGCTTCCAGCGTGATGGTCTTGAGCTGGCCCGAGGCGATGCGCTTCTGCCACTCGGCCGGGCCGGTGATGTGCACGCTGGTGCCGCCGGCGTCGACGGCCACGGTCACGGGCATGTCGACCACGTCGAACTCGTAGATGGCTTCCATGCCCAGGTCCGCGAAGCCGACGACCTTGGCGGTCTTGATGGCCTTGCTCACCAGGTAGGCCGCGCCGCCCACCGCCATCAGGTAGGCGCTCTGGTGCTTCTTGATCGCCTCGATGGCGGTCGGGCCGCGCTCGGCCTTGCCGATCATCGCGATCAGGCCGGTCTGCGCCAGCATCATCTCGGTGAAGCCGTCCATGCGGGTGGCGGTGGTCGGGCCGGCCGGGCCCACCGCTTCGCCCTCGACCGGGTCGACCGGGCCGACGTAGTAGATGACGCGGTTGGTGAAGTCCACCGGCAGCTTCTCGCCCTTGGCCAGCATGTCGGCGATGCGCTTGTGGGCGGCGTCGCGGCCGGTCAGCATCTTGCCGTTGAGCAGCAGCGTGTCGCCCGGCTTCCAGCTCGCCACTTCGGCGGGCGTGAGCGTGTCGAGGTCGACCTTCTTGCTCTTGTTGTAGTCGGGCGTCCAGTCGACGTCGGGCCAGAGGTCGAGCGAGGGCGGGTCGAGGTAGACCGCGCCGCTGCCGTCCATCACGAAATGCGCATGGCGGGTGGCCGCGCAGTTGGGGATCATCGCCACCGGCTTGCTGGCCGCGTGCGTCGGGTACATCTTGATCTTGATGTCGAGCACGGTGGCCAGGCCGCCCAGGCCCTGCGCGCCGATGCCCAGCGCGTTGACCTTCTCGTAGAGCTCGATGCGCAGCGCCTCGACCTTGCTCAGCTCGGCGCCCGAGGCCTTCTTGGCCTGGAGTTCGTGCATGTCGAGGTCGTCCATCAGGCTTTCCTTGGCCATCAGCGCGGCCTTCTCGGCCGTACCGCCGATGCCGATGCCCAGCATGCCCGGCGGGCACCAGCCCGCGCCCATGGTGGGCACGGTCTTGAGCACCCAGTCGACGATGTTGTCGCCGGGGTTGAGCATGGCCAGCTTGCTCTTGTTCTCGCTGCCGCCACCCTTGGCCGCGACCGTGACTTCGAGCGTGTCGCCCGGCACGATCTCGGTGAAGATCACCGCGGGCGTGTTGTCCTTGGTGTTCTTGCGGTCGAACTGCGGGTCGGCCACGACCGAGGCGCGCAGCGTGTTGTCGGGGTGGTTGTAGCCGCGGCGCACGCCTTCGTTGATGGCGTCGTCCAGGCTGCCGGTGAAGCCGCCCCAGCGCACGTCCATGCCCACCTTGAGGAACACGTTGACGATGCCGGTGTCCTGGCAGATCGGGCGCTGGCCCGTGGCGCTCATCTTGCTGTTGGTCAGGATCTGCGCGATGGCGTCCTTGGCCGCCGGGCTCTGCTCGCGCTCGTAGGCGCGGGCCAGGTGGGCGATGTAGTCGGCGGGGTGGTAGTAGCTGATGTACTGCAGCGCGGCGCTGATCGATTCGATCAGGTCGGCCTGCTGGATCGTGGTCGTCATGTGGGAAATCGTTGTAATCGGGGGTCTCGCATTATCCCCTGCACCCCCGCCGGGGATGCATCCCCTTCGTTCCGGGCGCAGCGCTCAGCGCCCACCCTTGTACGTGAACACCTGCACCACGCCCCGGCCCGGCGCGTAGATGTAGCCGTAGTCGACGCCGTTGTTGGTGCGCCAGCGGTATTGCAGCGATTCGGCGACACCGTCGTAGGTGCACGAGAGCTTCTCGATCTCGATCGAGGACACGGCGCTGCGCTGGCCGTAGAGCGTGTCGTAGCTGCGCTTCTGGCCCTGCTGCCACAGGCCGACCGGGAACTTGCCCTCGTTGTAGGCATTGCCGAAGCGCTGGTCCCAGACCCGGCCGATGGCGGTGCCGTCGGGGGTGAGGGCCACGCGCTCGGCCGCGCGCGGCACCGAGCGTTCGTAGACCTCGAATTCCTTGCCGCCATAGCCCGAATACTTCGCCGGCCCCTTGAGCAGCACCTCGCCCCGGCCGATCCTGCCGTCGGGCAGCACGTCGATGAAGGGGTAGCTGCGGTCGACCTCGGCGAGGCGGAGTTCGCGCGTGCTCGGCAGCGGCAGGCCGGTCAGCATCTCGACCGGGATGAAGCGCTCGGTGACGGCTGCGTCGTGCACGCACTCCGACGCCGACTGGGCTGCGGCGAGGCCGTGCAGGGCGAGGAACGACAGCAGTGCCGCGATCGGGCGGGCCGGGCGCAGGCCGGCGCGGGGGCGTGAGGGTGTCATGTGGCGAAGGCTCCAGGGATGGGGAGGCGCGCGCGGCGCCGTGCGCACAGGCGCTGGGGCGCCGCGCGGCGCCCGCGAGTGTCGGCGCCGCGCCGCGTCTTGGCATCGCCCAAACGAAGTACGGCGGCCCGGACCCTATCCGCCGGGCACCGCGGCCAGCCGGATCAGGTCGACCTGCCGGTGCAGGCCGGTCTTGTCGAAGATGTTGCGCAGGTGGGTGCGCACGGTGTGGACCGAGACGCCATGGCGTTCGGCGAACGCGCCGAGCGTCATGCCGTCGACCAGCGCGCCGGTCAGCCGCAGCTCCGCCTCCGTCAGCCGGTACTGGGCCGCGATCCGGTCCAGGCGGCGGGCCTGGTGGTCCTGCTGCGGTTCGTCGATCAGCAGCAGCGCGACGGCCTGCGGCCAGGCGGTGCGGCAGGCGTGGCTTTCCTCCAGCGGGACCAGCCGGGCCGTGGCCGAGGCATTCAGCGCGTCGGCGCCATGCTCCCAGAGCACGTGGGTCTGCAGCACACCCTGGCCGACCTGCCGCAGCGAGCCCGCCACGGCCTGGGCGTCCAGCTGTCCCAGCCGCACCAGCCTGCCGTGCCGCGTTCCGGCCCAGACCTCGCGCGACAGCAAGGCCGTGTCTTCGGCGTTGGCATGCAGCACTTCGGCGCTGCCCGACAGGACCATCATCGGCTTGGGAATCCGCTCGAGCAGGGCCTGCGAGGCGCGGCCGGCCTCCTGACCGCGGCCGAGCGCCCAATGGGCGTGCAGCGCGAGCTGGAGCGGCGCGTGCACCGACGCGAAGACGCGCTGGTCCTGGCGGCTGAATTCCTCGAGCCCGGGCCGGCGGTACAGGCCGATCACGGTGAACGGCGCGGCCGCGGGGCGCGAGCCGTCGTCGACGATCATCGCGAGCAGGCCCTTGACGCCCGTGGGCGCCGCGAATTCATGGAAGTAGTCGAGGGTGTCCAGCGTGTCCCAGTCGCACAGCTCGCGGCCGATGCCGCATTCGCCGGTGCGCACGCAGATGTCCTTCTGCAGGGCGCCGGCCATCCAGGGATCGCGCGGCGACCAGTATTCGACATAGTCGGGCACGGTGTGGGTCGGGAGGCCGTGGTCGACGAACAACGCGCGGTCCGGCGTGGTGCTGCGGGGCGTGTGGAGGCAGGCGGCCGTCGCGTCGAAGCGCCGGCACAGCGCCGTGAGCATGTCGGTCCAGCGCGCGGCGTCCGAAGCCGCGCGCGAGGCCGCGATCACCGCATTCATCAAGCCCATGTCCGAACTGGCCATCCAAGCGATCCTCCAGGGTGTCCGGGGGCGAGTGTAGGACGTCTGCGCGACTTGGCGCTGCGGGGCGGCGCCGCGGCGCCCAGGCCCGGCCGGGCCGCGACCCGCTGCTATGCTGGCCCGCGCACTGGCTGGCAGGGCGCGCACCCAACCCTCCGGAGACAAGAACGATGAAGAAGAATCCCCTGGTCCTGCTCGGTATCGGCCTGGTCCTGATGATCGCGGGCGCCTTCCTGAGCTTCGGCGCGAGCGCGCCGAGCGCCGATGCCGCCACGGTGGCGAAATGCCAGGAGCGCATGAAGGACCAGGGCGCGGAGATGCTGGGCCGATGCAAGGAATCGGCCTTCGCCACCGCCATGACGGCCACCGATGCCAACGCCGCCGCGCGCGCCATCAGCGCCAGCAACAACAGCGAAGTGGGCGGCAACGCCCTGGGCATGTTCTTGCTGGGCCTGGGCCTCGTGCTGCTGCTGGCGGGCGGCCTGGCCTGGCGCCAGCGCGCGGCCGCCCTGGGCGCCGACCGGCGTTGAGGCCTAAGGCGCGGCGGCGCGGGCCTCGGCGATCCAGCCGTCGAACAGCGCCTGGTGGGCCTGGATCCAGCCGTCGGCATGGCGCTCCACGTCCTGCTGCGTGTTGGCGCCCTGGCTCATGCGCAGGTTCTGCGCGTTGATGTCGCCGATCGGCAGCTTCATGAGCTCGAACAGCTTCGCGGCCGCCGGGTTCTGCTCGGCGAAGGCCTTGTTGGCGACGATCCGTTCCTGGTTGGCCAGGAAGCCGTAGTTCCTGCCGTTGGGCAGCCGCGTGTCGGCGACGCCGTCCTGCACCGGCGCCGAGGGCACCTGCAGCCACACCACGTCGGTGCCCGGGCGCAGCACGGCGCTGACCCAGTAGGGCGTCCAGGTGTAGTAGAGGATCGGCTTGTCCTGCTTGAAACGCGCGATGGTGTCGGCCATCAGCGCGGCATAGCTGCCCTGCTTGTGCGTCACGGTGTCGCGCAGGCCGTAGGCCGTCAGGTGGCTCTCGATGGACAGCTCGCAGCCCCAGCCGGGGTTGCAGCCCGTGAGGTCGGCCTTGCCGTCGCCGTCGGCATCGAACAGCTTGGCGATCGCCGGGTCGCGCAGCTGCTCGATGTGGGTGATGTGGTACTGCTCGGCGGTCTTGCGGTCGATCAGGTAGCCCTGCACCGCGCCGTCGGAATACACGCCCTTGCGCCACAGCTTGGCGTCGCCGCCGCTGTTTTTGTAGAAGTCGGCGTGCAGCAGGCTCCAGTGGTTGGTCATGAAGGTGGCGTCGCCGTTGGCGATCGCCAGGTGCTGGGTGGCGGGTTCGAGGTCCTTCATGGGCTCGACGGTGTAGCCGAGCCGCTCGAGGCCGCGCATCACCAGCAGCGTCTGGAAGGCCTCCTCGGCCAGGGAGCTCTTGAGCGGCAGCACGGTCACGCCCTTGCCGGGCAGATCGCCGGCGGCGTGGGCCACCTGGGCGGCCAGCGCGAAGGCGATGCAGCCCAGGGCCACGAGGCCGCGTGCGATGACATGGATTTTCTTCATGGTCAGTGTGTCTCCTGGACGCTTCATTGCGCTTGCGTGGACAGCGCGGGCGCGGGCGTGCCGGCGTCGCGCGACGAGGGGCTCAGCAGCCGTTGCAGCAGGCGCAGCGCGAGGCCGGCCGGCCCGGTGTGCCACCAGCGGTGGCCGGCGCTGCGGCGCGACCGGCCCATGGCCTGCGTCAGGCGGTCCAGCGTGATGGCGAGCAGCACGATGCCCAGGCCGCCCACGGTGGCCAGGCCCATGTCGAGCCGGCCGATGCCGCGCAGCACCATCTGGCCCAGGCCACCCACCGCGATCATCGAGGCGATCACCACCATCGACAGCGACAGCATCAGCGCCTGGTTGATGCCCGCCATGATCGAGGGCATGGCCAGCGGCAGCTGCACCTTGACCAGCATCTGCCAGGGCGAGGCACCGTAGGCGCGCGCGGCCTCGATCAGGTCGGGGCGCACCTGGCGCAACCCGAGGTTGGTCAGCCGCACCAGCGGGGCCAGCGCGAAGATGATGGTCACGATCACGCCCGGCACGTTGCCGATGCCGAACAGCATCACCACCGGCACCAGGTAGACGAAGGCGGGGGTGGTCTGCATCGCGTCGAGCACCGGCCGCATGATGCGTTGCGCACGGTCGCTGCTGGCCAGCAGCACGCCCAGCGGCAGGCCGATGACCATGCAGAACACCAGCGAGGTCAGCACCAGCGACAGCGTCACCATCGCTTCGGGCCAGATGCCCAGCATGGCCACGAGCAGCAGTGCCACGGTGGTGCCGATGGCCAGTGCGCGGCCCGCGAACTGCCAGGCCAGCAGGCCGATCAGCGCGATCATGGCCAGCGTGGGCAGGCCGGTGAGCAGGCCCTGCACCCAGTTCAGCGTGCCGTCGATGGGCAGGCGCACGGTCTGGAAGAAGGGGCGGAAATGCTCGACCACCCAACCCAGGCCGCTGTTGATCCAGGCCTCGACCGGCAGCGAGCCGTCCCAGAGGCGGTGCAGCGCGAAGCCGTTGCCCGCGGCGGCGTCGGCCGAGCCCGCGAGCGCGTGGGCGGCATTCGCCGGCGCATCGAGCCAGGCGCTGGTGGCCGAGGTGTCGGGCGCGGCCGAGATCGCTTCCCACGGGTCGACGTAGGCGGGGGCGGCGGGCGGGTTCAACGCGGGCGCCATCAGGTCCGGCGCGTTCAGTTCGGAAGGCAGTGTGCTGTCGTTCATCGTTCAGGGTCCTTCGGCGGGAATTCAGTGCGGCTCGGCGGCCAGGGCGGGGGCGGCGTGGGGGGCGACGACCTCGATCGGCGGCGTGTCGCGGTCGAGGAACTTGAGCAGCGTGGTCTTGCTGATCGCGCCGCAGAAGCGGCCGTCGCCGGCCACCACGGGCAGCGCGCAGGGCGCCTGTGCGAGCGGGCCGATCAGGCCAGCCACGGGCGCGTCGGCATCGATCTGCGGCAGGTCGGCGATGAAGGCGCGCTGCAGGCCCAGCGGGCCCGAGTGGCCGTCGAGCGCGGCGCGCAGGGTGTCGGCCGAGACCACGCCCAGGAAGCGCTTGGTCGGGCTGGTCACGTAGGCGAAGTCGCGGTCCTGGTCCTCGAGCAGCTTCAGCGCCGCGCGCGCGCCGCGCTCCGGATGCTCGCTCACCACGGTGAGCGACTTGCGCGCGATGTCCGCGGCCTTGAACACGGCCGCCGCGTCGACGCCGCGCACGAAGCTGCGCACATAGTCGTCGGCCGGGCTGCGCAGGATCTCGTCGGGCGTGCCGACCTGGATCACATGGCCGTCCTTCATGATCGCGATCCGGTCGCCGATGCGCATGGCTTCGTCGAGGTCGTGCGAGATGAAGACGATGGTGCGGCGCTGTTCCTGCTGCAGCCGCAGCAGCTCCGACTGCATCTCGGTGCGGATGATCGGGTCGAGCGCGGAGAAGGCCTCGTCCATCAGCAGGATCGAGGGGTCGGAGGCCAGCGCGCGCGCCAGGCCCACGCGCTGCTGCATGCCGCCCGAAAGTTCGTCGGGGTAGCTGTCGCCCCAGCCCGCGAGGCCCACCTGCGCGAGCGCGAGCTCGGCCTGCGCCAGGCGCTCCTTCTTGCCCGTGCCCGAGAGTTCGAGGCCGAAGGCGGTGTTCTCGCGCACCGTCATGTGCGGCATCAGCGCGAAGGACTGGAACACCATGCTGATGTCCTTGCGGCGCAGTGCGCGCAGCTTGGCGTCGGAGTGTTCGTTGATGTCGGCGCCGTCGATCACGATGCGGCCCGCGGTCGGCTCGATCAGCCGGTTGAGCAGCCGCACCAGCGTCGACTTGCCCGAGCCCGAGAGTCCCATGATGACGAAGATCTCGCCGGCCTGGATCTCGAAGGTGGCGTCGAACACGCCGATCGACTGGCCGGTGCGCGCCAGGATGTCCTGCTTCGACAAACCTTGGCGGACCAGTTCCAGGGCTTGCTCCGGCTGGTCGCCGAAGACCTTGAAGACGTGGTCGATGAGAATGCCTTTGGCCATAACGCGGGGCTCCTTTGTGAGGGTTGGACACGGCGCCGCCCCTGGAGGCGGCAACGGCCACGCCATCAGCCCATGGAGCTGCCGAACAAAGCGCGTGCGATGGCCCGGCGAGCCCTCAAGGGCTGCCGACAGGCACTGAAGACGACATGGCGACGAAACCAGTGCCCGCCGGATGCTTCATTCGCAGAGCGGCGGGCCTGGTCGAGGGGCGCCGCCTGGAAGAGCGTGACGTGGCAATGGGGCCGGAAACATCCGGCCGGTTTGCCGGGCTGGGCCCGGCGAGGACAACCTGGCACCGCGACGGGATTCGAGATCCGCGAGTAGTGCAGGCGGGACCTGGAGCGTCAACATGACTTCCAAGTCCGCGAAAGCCTTCGATCATAACTTTTCGACATGATGGATGTCAAGCCGCGGGGTGTACGGTGCTGTAGTCGCCCGCGCAATGGCCGTGTCAGATGAGAGCCATTCTTATCGGGGCGATACTGCAGGCCGCACCCGGCGAGCGGGCGCATTTTTTCCAAGATTGCGGAGCTTTTCTCACCATGACGACTTCCCCCAAGACCCGTGCCGAGCGCGATACCTTCGGTCCGATCGACGTGCCGGCCGACAAGCTGTGGGGCGCGCAAACGCAGCGCTCGCTGCAGAACTTCGACATCTCCGGCGAGCAGCAGCCGCGCGAGATCATCAAGGCGCTGGCCCAGGTCAAGCGCGCGTCGGCCGTGGTCAACCACGCGCTGGGCCTGCAGGACGAGAAGAAGACCCAGGCCATCGTGGCGGCCGCCGACGAGGTGATCGCCGGCCAGCACCCGGGCGAGTTCCCGCTGGTGGTGTGGCAGACCGGCTCGGGCACGCAGACCAACATGAACGTAAACGAGGTGCTGGCCAACCGCGCCAGCGAGATCCTCGGCGGCGAGCGCGGCGAAGGGCGCCTGGTGCATCCCAACGACGACGTCAACCGCAGCCAGTCGAGCAACGACGTGTTCCCCACCGCCATGCACGTGGCCGCCGTCGAGGCCATCACCCACAAGCTGCTGCCTGCGATCGCCAAGCTGCGCGGCACGCTCGCGAAGAAGGCGGAAGACTTCGCCGACATCGTGAAGATCGGTCGCACCCACCTGCAGGACGCGACGCCCCTCACCTTGGGCCAGGAGTTCTCGGGCTATGTGGCGCAGCTGGCACATGGCGAAGCGCATGTGCGCGCCGCGCTGCCGCACCTGAGCGAACTGGCGCTGGGCGGCACGGCCGTCGGCACCGGCCTCAACGCGCCCAAGGGCTATGCCGAACAGGTGGCGGCCGAACTGGCGAAGCTCACCGGCCTGCCGTTCATCACCGCGCCGAACAAGTTCGAAGCCATGGCCAGCGTCGACGCGCTGGTGCATGCGCACGGCGCGCTCAAGACGCTGGCCGCCAGCATGAACAAGATCGCCAACGACGTGCGCTGGCTCGCCAGCGGCCCGCGCAGCGGCATCGGTGAACTGAGCATTCCCGAGAACGAACCCGGCTCGTCGATCATGCCGGGCAAGGTCAACCCGACCCAGAGCGAAGCCGTCACGATGCTGGCCGCGCAGGTGTTCGGCAACGACGTGGCCATCAACATCGGCGGCGCATCCGGCAACTTCGAGCTCAACGTGTTCCGCCCGATGGTGGCCCACAACTTCCTGCAGAGCGTGCGCCTCTTGGCCGACGGCATGGTGAGCTTCAACGACCATTGCGCGGTGGGCATCGAGCCCAACCGCGAGCGCATCACGGAGCTGGTGCAGCGCTCGCTGATGCTGGTGACCGCGCTGAACACGCACATCGGCTACGACAAGTCGGCCTATATCGCCAAGAAGGCGCACAAGGAAGGCTCGAGCCTGCGCGAAGCGGCCATCGCTTCGGGGCACCTGACGGCCGAGCAGTTCGACCAGTGGGTGGTGCCGGAGAACATGACCGGCCGCTGAGGAAAACCGGACATCCGGACGCAGAGGTCGCGAAGGTTTCGCAGAGGTCGCAGAAGGAAAACCAAAAATTGTCTTGGGTTTCTTCTGCGACTTCTGCGTATCCTTTGTCTTCCTTCTGCGTCCGGCTGTCCGATCCCGCTCAGTACCCGATGGTGTAGCGCTGGCGCGAATGCGCCGGCTTCTCCAGCTCGTCGATGAACGCGATCGCGTAGTCCTCGAACGTGATCCAGCTGCGGCCTTCGGCGCTCACCAGCAGGTCGTCCTGGCCCAGGCGGAACTTGCCGGTGCGCTCGCCTTCGACGAACTCGGCCGAGGGCGAGAGGAAGGTCCAGTCCAGCGTCTTCTCGTTGCGCAGCGCCTCGAGGAACGCGCCGCCGGCCGAGGCCTCGGCCTTGTAGGCCTCGGGGAAGCCGGGCGTCTCGATGACCTTGAGGCCGGGCGCGGCGAACAGGCTGCCGGCGCCGCCGACCACCAGCAGGCGCTTCACGCCCGCGCGCTTCGCGGGCTCGATGATGGCGGCCGGCGGCACGGTGGCGAAATGCGCGGCGCTGAACACGGCGTCGTGGCCGGCCAGGGCTTTCTCGAGCGCGGCGCCGTCGAGCACGTCGAGGTCGACGGCCTTCACGTTGGCGCGGCCGGCCAGCTTGGCGCTGGCCTGGCGTGCGATGGCCGTCACGGTGTGGCCGCGGCGCAGCGCTTCTTCGAGCAGGCGGCCGCCGGCGCGTCCGGTGGCGCCGATGATGGCGATGTGGCTCATGGGATCTCCAGAAGAGCAAAAGTGGATGGGATGCACCGCATCTTAGGTTTCTGCTTTCGAAAGAAATACCTCGAAATTCGCGCTTGTTTATTCCTAAAATCGTTCGAATGGACCGATTGAATGCGATGCGGGTGTTCGTGAACGTGGTGGACGCCGGCAGCCTTTCGGCCGCGGCCGACAAGCTCGACATGTCGCGCCCGGTGGTCACGCGCTACGTGGCCGAGCTCGAGCAGTGGACCGGCGCGCGGCTGCTGCACCGCACGACGCGCCGCCTGAGCCTCACGGCCGCGGGCGAGGAACTGTTGCCGCGCTGCCGCCAGGTGCTGGAGCTCGCGGGCGACATGCAGGCCGCGGTGCGCAACCCGGCCGAGGCGCCGCGCGGCCAGTTGCGCATCACCGCCGGCACCTCCTTCGCGCAGGCGCAGCTGGCCGACGCGATCGCGGACTATGTGCGGCGCTATCCCGCGGTGACGGTCGACCTGGTGCTGCTGGACCGCACCGTCGACCTGGTCGACGAACGCATCGACCTCGCGATCCGCACCGCGGCCGAGATCGATCCCAGCCTGATCGCGCGCCGGCTCACGGTGTGCCGCTCGGTGGTCTGCGCCTCGCCGGCCTACCTGGCGGCGCACGGCCGGCCGCAGCAGGTGGAGGAACTGGCCGAACGCAACTGCCTCACGCATTCCTACTTCAGCCGCAGCCTCTGGAACTTCACGCGCAAGGACGACGGCACGCCCGTCTCGGTGGCCGTGGGCGGCAACGTGTCGGCCAACGACGCGGTGAGTCTGATGCAGCTGGCGCGGGCCGGCGCGGGCATCGCGATGCTGCCGACCTACCTCACGCCGGCGCAGCTGCAGTCGGGCGCGCTGGTGCCGCTGTTCCCCGCGCACGAGCCGCAGGCGATCGGCATGCATGCGGTGTATGCCTCCCGCAAGCACATGCCGGCCACGCTGCGCAGCATGCTGGACTTCCTGGCCGAGCGCTTCACCGAGCCGCCGGCCTGGGACCGGCCACCGGCCGGGTAGGGCGCGCGCGTCGCGCTCAGTGCGACAGGTCTTCGTGCGCCGCGTTGCCCGTCATCAGCTTGTCGGTGTAGGCGATGGCGATGGCCGACAGCAGGAAAGTGATGTGGATCACGGTCTGGGCGATCAGCACGCGATCGGTGTAGTTGTCGGCGTTGATGAAGGTCTTGAGCAGGTGGATCGAGCTGATGCCGATGATGGCCGTGGCCAGCTTGACCTTGAGCACCGAGGCGTTCACATGGCTCAGCCATTCGGGCTGGTCGCGGTGGCCTTCGAGTTCCATGCGGCTCACGAAGGTCTCGTAGCCGCCCACGATCACCATGATCAGCAGGTTGGAGATCATCACCACGTCGATCAGCGCCAGCACCACCAGCATGATCACCGTCTCGTTGAGCGAGGTGACCGGCGCGCTGGTCTTGTAGCCGATGCTGTTGATCAGCGCCTGCAGCGCGGTCTGGCTGCCGAAGGCGGCTTCCACCAGATGCAGCAGCTCGACCAGGAAGTGCACCACGTACACCGCCTGCGCGATGATCAGGCCCAGGTACAGCGGCAGCTGCAGCCAGCGGCTGGCGAAGATCAGCTTGGGCAGCGGGCGCAGCGGGGAGCGGCGCGCGACGGGTGGGTTCAGGGGGTCGATACGGTCGGGAGCGGACATCGCAAAAGGGGGGAGCGGAGGACGCGCGATTCTAGGGGCGGCTTCGTGACGTCGCGGAGAAGCCCTTACCGGCGCTACCATGTCCCGTCAGTCGTCCGTAAGTGGCAACGCCGACATTACGGCCGCATTCCATTCCCCGGCAGGAGACAACAATGAGCCAAGCATCGAACATCGAATCCGTGTTGGTGGAGAACCGCGTGTTCCCGCCCGACGCCCGCGCCCAGCAGGGCGCCCGCATCAGCGGCATGGCCGCCTACGACGCGCTGTGCGCCGAGGCCGCGCAGGACCCCGACGCCTTCTGGTCTCGCCTGGCGCGCGAGAACCTCGACTGGACGAAGCCCTTCACCCGCACGCTCGACGAATCGAACGCGCCCTTCTACCAATGGTTCGGCGACGGCGAGCTCAACGCCTCGGCCAACTGCCTGGACCGCCACATGGGCACGCCGGTCGAGCACAAGACCGCGATCGTGTTCGAGGCCGACGACGGCAGCGTCACGAAGATCAGCTACCGCGACCTGCTGACCCGCGTGTGCCAGTTCGCCAACGCGCTCAAGGCCGAAGGCATCCAGAAGGGCGACCGCGTCATCATCTACATGCCGATGACGGTCGAGGGCGTGATCGCGATGCAGGCCTGCGCGCGCATCGGCGCCACCCACAGCGTGGTGTTCGGCGGCTTCTCGGCCAAGGCGCTGCAGGAGCGCATCATCGACGCCGGCGCGGTCGCGGTCATCACCGCCAACTACCAGCTGCGCGGCGGCAAGGAGCTGCCGCTCAAGGCCATCGTCGACGACGGCATCGCGCTGGGCGGCTGCGAATCGATCAAGAGCGTGCTGGTCTACGAGCGCACGTTGAGCGACTGGAAGCGCGTCGAAGGCCGCGACAAGACCTTCACCGAGGCCATCTCCGCGCTCGAAGGCCAGAGCCACGAGTGCCCGCCCGAACCGGTGGGCGCCGAGCATCCGCTGTTCATCCTCTACACCTCGGGCTCCACCGGCAAGCCCAAGGGCGTGCAGCACGCCACCGGCGGCTACCTGCTGTGGGCCAAGCTCACGATGGACTGGACCTTCGACCTGCGCCCCGACGACGTGTTCTGGTGCACCGCCGACATCGGCTGGATCACCGGCCACACCTACGTCGCCTACGGCCCGCTGGCCGCCGGCGCCACGCAGGTGGTGTTCGAGGGCATCCCGACCTTCCCGCATGCGGGACGCTTCTGGCAGATGATCGAGAAGCACAAGGTGTCGATCTTCTACACCGCGCCCACGGCGATCCGCTCGCTGATCAAGGCCGCCGATTCCGACGAGAAGGTGCATCCGAAGAACTGGGACCTGGCCAGCCTGCGCATCCTGGGCTCGGTGGGCGAGCCGATCAATCCGGAAGCCTGGATGTGGTACCACCGGAACATCGGCCACGAGAAATGTCCGATCGTCGACACCTTCTGGCAGACCGAAACCGGCGGCCACGTGATCACGCCGCTGCCGGGCGCGACGCCCTTGGTGCCGGGCTCGTGCACGCTGGCGCTGCCGGGCATCGCGGCGGCCATCGTCGACGAGACCGGCAAGGACCTGCCCAACGGCGCGGGCGGCATGCTGGTGATCAAGCGGCCCTGGCCCTCGATGATCCGCACCATCTGGAACGACCCCGAGCGCTTCAAGAAGAGCTACTTCCCCGAGGAGATGGGCGGCACGATCTACCTGGCCGGCGACGGCGCGGTGCGCAGCGCCGACCGCGGCTACTTCCGCATCACGGGCCGCATCGACGACGTGCTCAACGTCTCGGGCCACCGCCTGGGCACGATGGAGATCGAATCGGCGCTGGTGGCCAAGACCGACCTGGTGGCCGAAGCCGCGGTGGTGGGCCGGCCCGACGACGTGACGGGCGAGGCGGTCTGCGCCTTCGTGGTGCTCAAGCGCGGCCGCCCGACCAGCGACGAAGAGGCCAAGAAGCTGGCGACCGAGCTGCGCAACTGGGTGGCCAAGGAGATCGGCCCGATCGCCAAGCCCAAGGACATCCGCTTCGGCGAGAACCTGCCCAAGACGCGCAGCGGCAAGATCATGCGGCGCCTGCTGCGCTCGCTGGCCAAGGGCGAGGCGATCACGCAGGACACCTCGACGCTGGAGAACCCGGCCATCCTCGAGCAGCTGGGCAAGGCCTACTGAGCCCGCGGCGGCGGCCCTCGCGCCGCTGTCCCACACGGGCCTTGCGGCCCATGCGTTAAAACGCGGTCTTCATTGGCTTTGGCGAAAGGGAGGACCGCATGGGTCTGAGAACAGGCATCTTGTTGTTGGTGGTGCTGGTGATCGCGGCGCTGGCCGCGCTCAACTGGGGCTGGATCGCGAGCCCCGTGCTGATGTCGCTGGGCTTCATGCAGGTCACGGCGCCGCTGGGGCTGATCATGCTGGGCCTGACGGTGCTGCTGGGCATCCTCTTCGTGGCCTACGTGGTCTACCTGCAGAGTTCGGTGCTGCTCGAGACGCGCCGCCACACGCGCGAGATGCAGACGCAGCGCGACCTCGCCGACAAGGCCGAGGCCTCGCGCTTCACCGAGCTGCGCAACTTCCTCGAGGCGCAGGAGAACACCCACATGAGCCGCAACGCCGAACGCCACGCCGCGCTGCTGGCGCGGGTCGAACAGCTGGAAGCCTCGCTGCGCCTGCGGGTCGACCAGACCGACAACACGATGGCGGCCCACATGGGCCAGCTGGAAGACCGGCTGGAACGTCGCGCGGGCGGGACCGAGCCACGCTTCTGATGACGCCTATTTGGTCGAGAGGATCCAGCCCGCCAGCTTCTTGGCGTCGGCTTCGCTGACCTGGTTGTTGGCCGGCATCGGCACCGGGCCCCAGACGCCCGAACCGCCCTTGCGGATCTTGTTGGCCAGGGTGTCGACCGCGCCCTTGTCGTCCTTGTACTTCGCGGCCACGTCCTTGAACGAGGGGCCGAGCACCTTGCGTTCGACCGCATGGCAGCTCATGCAGTTCTTCGAAGTGGCCAGGGCCAGGTCGGCGAAGGCCGGCGCCGCCAGGCTGAGGCTCAGGAGGGCGGCCGACAGGACTTTTTTCATGGGGTGTTCTTCTCGAGGGCTGGGTTACATTCGATGCAACGCGATTGTAGGTAGCCATGCCGAGGCCCCGGTCCGCGTTGCCTGCAAACCCCGAAGGGATTCGCGATGTGGTTTCTGTTGTTGGGCCTGCTGGGCGTCGGCCTCAAGTACTTCGAAGTGGGTGCGGTGGCCGGCTGGAGCTGGTGGCTCGTGCTGTCGCCCTTCGCGCTGGCGCTGGCGTGGTGGGCCTGGGCCGATTCGTCGGGCTACACCAAGCGCAAGGTGATGGAGCGCGAGGCGCGGCGCAAGCAGGTGCGCATCGACCGCCAGCGCGCCAACATGGGCTTGCCGAACCGCGACGGCCAGCGCACGCGGCGTTGAACGGACCCTAGTGCGCCGGCTCTTCAGGCAGCGCTTCGACCTTGAGCACGGCCAGCGAGATGTTGTCGCCGCCTCCGCGTGCGCGGCGCCGTACCTCGGCCACCAGCAGTTCGGCCGCCGCGCGCGGCGCCTGCTCGGCCAGCACCGCGCCCATTTCCTCGTTGTCGAAGTAGTGCCAGAGGCCGTCGCTGCAGGCCAGCAGCAGGTCGCCCGGCACCAGCTGGTGGATGAAGTGAAGCTCCACCGGCGGCGGGGTGCTGGTCATGCCGAGGCAGCCGAGCAGGATGTTGGCCTGCGGATGTGCGTTGGCCTGCGCCTCGGTGATCTCGCCGCGGTCGATCAGCGTCTGGACATAGGAATGGTCGCGCGTGCGCTGCACCAGCCGGCCGTGGCGGAAATGGTAGATGCGTGAATCGCCGGCGTGGATCCAGGTGCAGTCGCCCTTGGGGTTCACCAGGAAGGCGGCCAGCGTGCTGTGCGGTTCCTGCTCGCTCGACAGGGCCGTGAGCTTGATGACGGTGTGCGCCTCGTCCAGCAACTGGCGCAGCAGCGCCGAGGGGTCGTCGTGCACCGGCCGGTAGCGCGCGAACAGCTGCTGCGCGGTCATGAGCACCTGGTCGGAGGCCTTGCGGCCGCCGCTGCGCCCGCCCATGCCGTCGGCGATCACGCCCAGCACGCAGCCGACGGCGCGGGGGTGGCTGAGCACGGCGACCTGGTCCTGCTGATAGGGGCGGTCGCCCTGGTGCAGGGCGGTCGCGGCGGAAAGTCTGAAACCTCGTGTCATGACGCTGATGCGCCGATGGCGCGCTGGTAGGGGCGGGCATCGCGGGGGGCGATGCGAGGACGTATTATCGAGTGAAGCTGCGCCGTCGCCGACCGCGCCAAGGCGTCGGCCGACGCCGATGCCCGACTTATTGCGTTCCTTGGACTCCAATCTTCATTCCCCTTCCCGCCAACTGATCGCATTGCGCATGGAGCATGCCGATCTCGACGCCACGGTCGATCGGCTGGACGGCCTGATGCCGCAGGACGAACTGCTGCTGCGCCGGCTCAAGAAACGCCGCCTGGCGCTGCGCGACCAGATCGCGCGCCTCGAGCGGACGATGGATCCGAAAGAACCCGCCTGATGGTGGCCGACACCGATGCCAACTCGGCGTGGGACGACGACGAGGACGATGCCGCGCTGATGGGCGGCGCGCCCACGCGCGACCGGCCGCGGGCCGCCGCGGGTGGCCTGTCCGAGATGGTGGCCGAGGTGTTCGCCGAAGGCGGGGCGCTCTCGCATGCGGCCGACGAGTTCCGCGAACGCCACGGCCAGACCCAGATGGCGTTGGCTGTCGCGCGCACCATCGACGAGGGCGGCGTGCTGGTGGTCGAGGCCGGCACCGGCGTCGGCAAGACCTTCTCCTACCTGGTGCCCGCGCTGCTGAGCGGCGAACGCGTGCTGCTCTCGACCGCCACCAAGACCTTGCAGGACCAGCTTTTCGGCCGCGATCTGCCGCGCCTGGTCGATGCGCTGAAACTGCCGGTGCGCATGGCCCTGCTCAAGGGGCGCGGCAGCTACCTGTGCCAGCACCGCCTGGGGCAGGCGCGCCACGATGCCTCGCTGCCCGAGCGCGGCAGCCTGCGCACGCTGGCCAAGATCGAGCAGTGGGCCACCGCCACTCGCACCGGCGACCTGGCCGAGCTGCCGGGCCTGGACGAGCGCTCGCCGCTGCTGCCCCTGATCACCTCCACGCGCGAGAACTGCCTGGGCGCCCAGTGCCCGCAGTTCAAGCCCTGCCACGTCAACGCCGCGCGGCGCGAGGCGCTGGCGGCCGACGTGGTGGTCATCAACCATCACCTGTTCTTCGCCGACCTCGCGGTGCGCGAGTCGGGCATGGCCGAGCTGCTGCCCTCGGTGCGCGTGGTGGTCTTCGACGAGGCCCACCAGCTCAACGAGACGGGCGTGCAGTTCCTCGGCGTGCAGATGGGCAGCGGCCAGGCGCTCGACTTCGCGCGCGACGTGCTCGCGGCCGGCCTGCAGCATGCCCGGGGCCTGGTCGACTGGACCTCGCTGGTGGCGGCGGTCGAGCGCGGCGCGCGCGAGCTGCGGATGTCGGTCGGCCAGCGATGGCCGGGCGCCAAGCTGCGCTGGGCCGGCCCGGCCCCCGAGGGCGTGGCCCAGGCGCCGTGGCAGGAGGCGCTCGACGAACTGCAGCAGGCCTTCGAGGACGCCGCCGAAGGGCTGGCGACCGTGAGCGAGATCTCGCCCGACTTCGTGCGCCTGCACGAGCGCGCCCAGCAGCTGGCCGCCCGTGTCGACCGCTTCGCGCAGCCCTGCGCGCTGGGCTCGGTGCGATGGGTCGACGTGGGTTCGCAGCTGCGGCTGGTCGAGTCGCCGCTGGACATCGCGGAGGCGGTGCGCAAGCGCGTGCTGAAGAAGGACTCGGAGGATGCCGAGGACCGCGGGCGCGCCTGGGTCTTCACCTCGGCCACGTTGGGCGACGACCCGCAGCTGCGCTGGTTCACCGAACCCTGCGGCCTGACCGATGCCGAGGTGCTGCGGGTCCAGAGCCCCTTCGATTACGCACGCCAGGCCGCGCTCTACGTGCCGCGCGACTTTCCCAAGCCCAACGATCCGGCGCACGGCGCGCGCGTGGCGGCGCTGGCCGCGCGCGGCGCCGCCGTGCTGGGCGGGCGCACGCTGGTCCTCACGACCACCTTGCGCGCGCTGCGCACCGTGGGCGACGAGATGCGCCGCCGGCTCGAGGGCGAGCCGCCCGAGCGGCGGCCCGAGGTGCTGGTGCAGGGCGAGCTGCCCAAGCGCGTGCTGATGGACCGTTTCCGCGAAGGCGCGGGCGCTGGCCGCCCGGGCTGCGTGCTGGTGGCCTCGGCCTCGTTCTGGGAAGGTTTCGATGCGCCCGGCGATGCGCTGCAGCTGGTGGTGATCGACAAGCTGCCGTTTCCGCCGCCCAACGATCCGCTGGTGGAGGCGCGCTCGCAGCGTCTGGAAGCGCAGGGGCGCAATGCCTTCGGCGACTATTCGCTGCCCGAGGCGGCGGTGGCGCTCAAGCAGGGGGCCGGACGACTGATCCGGCGCGAGTCCGACCGGGGGGTGCTGGCCATCTGCGACACCCGCCTGGCCGTGATGGGCTATGGCCGCCGGCTGGTGGCGGCGCTGCCGCCCATGCGCCGGCTCGAGGGGGAGGCGGATTTCGATGCCGCCGTGGCCGAGCTCCGGGCCGGCGACGGGGCCTGAACGGGTCTCAGGCCCGGGTGGCGATCACCAGAGCTTCCACCACGGATCGTCCTTGGTGCGGAAGCCGCGCGACAGGTACTCGCTCTGGGGGTAGTTGGTGGTCAGCACGCGCTTGGCATCGTCGCGCAGGTCGTCCAGGCCCAGGGCCGCGTACGACTGCACCATGATGTAGAGCGCTTCCTCGAGGGCCGGCACCTCGCGGTAGTCGGCCAGCGCCAGCTGCGAGCGGTTGATGGCCGCCAGGTAGGCGCCGCGCTGGTAGTAGTAGCGCGCCACGTGCACTTCGTACTGGGCCAGCGAGTTGACCACGTAGTTCATGCGCTGGCGGGCGTCGGGCGTGTAGCGCGATTCGGGGAAGCGCGTGACCAGTTCCTTGAAGGCCTGGAACGATTCCTTGGCCGCCTTCTGGTCGCGTTCCGACAGGTCCTGGCGCGTCATGAACGCGAACATGCCCAGGTCGTCGTTGAAGTTGATCACGCCCTTGAGGTAGAGCGCGTAGTCGAGCGCCGGGCTGGCCGGGTGCAGCTTCATGAAGCGATCCAGGGTCGCAATGGCGGCCGGCTTCTCGCCCGACTTGTACTGCGAATAGGCTTTCTCGAGCTGGGCCTGCTGGGCGAGCGGCGTGCCGGCGGCCCGGCCTTCGAGCTTCTCGTACAGCGGGATCGCCTTGTCGAAGGCGCCGGAGCCGGCTTCGTCCTTGGCCTCGGCGTAGATCTTGTTGGGGCTCCAGTTCGCGGTCTGGTCGACCTTGGTGGTCGAGCAGCCGGCCACCAGCCATGCCGTGGCGCAAAGCACCATCCAGCTCGGGACAACCGATAATTTGACGCGAAACATCACATGAAGCTTTCTTGAAACAACTGCCCTCGATTATATCGACCGCCCCTTCGGGCGGCACTTTCCCCCCGGCCGATGCGACCGAAGTCGAAGAGGGGGCCGACCCCGGCGAGGCCAGCGAGCTGCGCGCCTTCGCCATCGGCGTGGCGCAGCACGGCCAGCGCTTGGACCGCGCGCTGGCCGCGCTGGTTCCCGAGTTTTCCCGCAACTACCTGCAGCAGCTGATCGATGCCGGTGCCGTGCAGCTCAAGGGCCGCGTGGTCACCAAGCCCTCGGCCACGGTGCACGTGGGCGAGGCCGGGCAGATCGAACTGCGGCCCACGCCGCAGAGCCAGGCCTTCAAGGCCGAGCCGATGGAGATCCGCGTGGTGCATGAGGATGCCCACCTGCGGGTGATCGACAAGCCGGCCGGCCTGGTGGTGCATCCGGCGCCGGGCCACTGGAGCGGCACGCTGCTCAACGGCCTGCTGGCGCTCGACCCGCAGGCCGCGCTGCTGCCGCGCGCGGGCATCGTGCACCGGCTCGACCGCGACACCAGCGGGCTGATGGTGGTGGCACGCACGCGCGCCACGATGGACGCGCTGGTGCAGCTGATCGCCGCGCGCGAGGTCTCGCGCCAGTACCTCGCGCTGGCGCACAAGCCCTGGCAGGGCGCCGCGGCGCGCCAGGTCGATGCGCCGATCGGGCGCGATCCGCGCAACCGGCTGCGCATGGCGGTGGTCGACCTCGAACGCCATCCGGGCAAGACCGCCCGCACGCTGATCGAGCGGCTCGACGGCACGAACGACGGCTGCGCGGTACGCTGCACCCTGGAGACCGGACGCACGCACCAGATCCGCGTGCACATGGCGTCGATCGGCCATCCGCTGGTCGGCGATGCGCTCTACGGCGGCGCGCCGGCGGCCGGCCTGAGCCGCCAGGGGCTGCATGCGTTCCGGCTGGCCTTCGTGCATCCGCAGACCAAAGAACCCATGACCTTTCTCGCGCCGCCGCCCGCCGATCTGCACGAAGCCTTCCAGAACTGGGGGCTGGATTACAATCGCGCCTGACGGCCCGAGTGCCGCGCCGGCCTTCCGTGCCGGCCTTGCGTTCTGCCCGCCGCGTGCCGGCGGCAACGCCGCTTCTCCATTCCGAGATTTCCATCCACCTGAACGTGCGCCGCTGGCGCCTTTTCCCGGATAACGCGAACCATGAATACGGCGGATGCCAAGCGCATTCTTGAAACCGCCTTGATCTGTTCGACGCAGCCCCTGCCAGTGCGCGAGCTGCGTGTGCTGTTCGAAGACGAACTGGGCGCGGACACCATCAAGGCGTTGCTGATCGAGCTGCAGGAAGACTGGGCTCAGCGCGGCCTCGAGCTCGTGAGCGTCGGCAGCGGCTGGCGCTTCCAGAGCCGGCCGGAGATGCGCGACCACCTCGACCGCCTGCACCCCGAGAAGCCGCCGCGCTACACCCGCGCCGCGCTCGAGACGCTGGCGATCATTGCCTACCGGCAGCCGGTCACGCGCGGCGACATGGAAGACATCCGCGGCGTCACGATCAATTCGCTGATCCTCAAGCAGCTCGAAGACCGCAACTGGGTCGAGGTCATCGGCCACCGCGAGACGGTCGGCCGACCGGCGCTGTTCGCCACCACCCGCCAGTTCCTCGACGACCTGGGCCTGGCCTCGCTCGACCAGCTGCCGGTGATCGACAGCCCGGCCCAGCACAATGCGCTGATCGACGCGCTGACCGATGCCTCGGACCCCGAGCAGGCCGCGCTGCCGATCGACGCGCTGGACGAAGAAGACGATGCCGTCGTGCCGCCGGCCGACGCGATCGGCGCGCCACCCGGCCCCGCATCCCCCGCAGTACCCGCTGGCGACCTGTTCGCCGAAGGCGAGACCCTCGCCGAATCCCCGGTCGTTCCCGACCCTGACGTTGCCGCCACAGACGGCCCCGATGCACCCCCGGTGCCTTCCGGAAAAAATCCATGAGCTCCTCCGAATCCGATGACGCGGTGCTGCCGCCGGCCCACCCCTCCGCCGAAGAAAAGGCCGCACCCGCCGCGCTGAGCGCGCCGGCGGGCGAGGGCGCGGACGCCTCGGCGCCGGAGGCCGCGCCCGTGCGCAAGCCCCGCAAGCCGCGTGCGCGCAAGCCGGTGGCGGAAGCCGTGGCGGCGCCTGAAGAGGAGGCCGTCGAGCCGCCCGCGAGCGTCGAGCCGGCCGCACCGGCGCCCGTCGCCGCCCCGCAGCCCGTGCGCGCCGAGCCGGCCCCGGCCGACGATGCGCAGGACGAGCAGGACGAGCAGGACGAGGAAGACGAGCCGGACGAGGAAGAAGACGAACTCGACCGCGCCCGCCGCATCGCCGACCGCGAGCGCCGCAACGCGCCGCCCACCGAGCCGATCCGCTTCGCCGACGTGATCTCCGGTCAGTTCGACGCCGACGAAGAGAGCGCCGAGGTGCCGCCGCTCAAGCGCGTGCTGCTGCCCGAGGCCGATTCGCCCAAGCTGCACAAGGTGCTGGCGCAGGCCGGCCTGGGCTCGCGCCTGGAGATGGAGGCGCTGATCCTGCAGGGCCGGATCTCGGTCAACAGCGAGCCGGCCCACATCGGCCAGCGCATCCAGTACGGCGACCAGGTCAAGATCAACGGCAAGCCGATCCGCTTCCGCATCGACCCCCCGCCGGCGCGCGTCATCGCCTACCACAAGCCCGTGGGCGAGGTCGTCACGCACGACGATCCGCAGAACCGCCCGACCGTGTTCCGCAAGCTGCCCCGCCTGCAGCAGGGCAAGTGGCAGTCGGTGGGGCGGCTCGACCTGAACACCGAAGGCCTGCTGCTGTTCACCAGCTCGGGCGAGCTGGCCAACCAGCTGATGCATCCGCGCTTCGGCCTGGAGCGCGAGTACGCGGTGCGCGTGCTGGGCGCCGTCAATGCCGAAGAGAAGAAGAAGCTGCTCGAAGGCGTGCGCCTGGACGATGGCGTGGCCCAGTTCGGCAGCATCGAGGAGGGCGGCGGCGAAGGTGCCAACCACTGGTACCGCGTGACCATCTCCGAGGGCCGCAACCGCGAGGTGCGCCGGCTGTTCGAGTCGGTGGGCCATGCGGTCAGCCGGCTGATCCGCATCCGCTACGGCGCGATGCTGCTGCCGCGCGGGCTCAAGCGCGGCGCCTGGATGGAGCTCGACGAGCGCGACATCCGCTCGCTGTTCCAGGCCGCCGGCGGCGGGGCGGCACGCGCACCGGCGGGTCCGCGCGAGCAGGGCGCCGAGGGCGGCGGACGCAACAACAACAACGGACGCGGCGACAACAAGAAGCGCCGCGGCGGCCGCAATGCCGGCGGGCCCCCGATGCCCAACGGCAACGGCCCGCAGGGCGCGCGCGGCGGCGATCGCGGGCGGGGCGGCAACCCGGGCGGCCCGCAGCAGAAGCGGCGCGGCAACGCGCCCGGCGGTGGCGGCGGCAACGGCCGTGCGCCCGGCGAGGACCGCGCCCCCGGCGGCGCGCAGCCCGACCCGATGAAGACCTCGGTGGGCTACATCGGCGCCGACAGTTTCTCGCGCCAGCGCAAGGAGCAGCGCCAGAACGCACCGCGGCGCGGCGGCGGTGGCGGCTTCGGCGGTCCGGCCGGCTCGCGCCGGCGCAGCGGGCGCTGATCACAGGCCCGGGCTGCGGTTTTTCAGCGCGCCGAGGCCGGCCCGGGGTGGCCGGCCGGTTAAAATCAGAGGCTTTTTCAAGTCCGCGGGCCGTGCAATCGGCGCCGCGGACCGTTCTTTTTCGACATCAACTGCTCAGGAAGCAACTTCTCCATGGCCATCGAACGCACCCTCTCCATCATCAAGCCCGACGCTGTCGCCAAGAACGTCATCGGCAAGATCGTCTCCCGCTTTGAAGCCGCCGGCCTCAAGATCGCCGCCGGCAAGCTGGTGCATCTGTCGCGCGCCGAAGCCGAGCAGTTCTACGCCGTGCACAGCGCACGTCCCTTCTTCAAGGACCTGGTCGAGTTCATGATCTCCGGCCCGGTGTTCGTGCAAGTGCTCGAAGGCGAGAACGCCATCGCCAAGAACCGCGACCTGATGGGCGCGACGGACCCGAAGAAGGCCGACGCCGGCACCATCCGCGCCGACTTCGCCGACAGCATCGATGCCAACGCCGTGCACGGCTCGGACGCACCGGAAACCGCTGCCGCCGAAATCGCCTTCTTCTTCGCCGGCCTCAACGTCTACGCACGCTGATATGACCCACCCCCGATGCGCCTGCGGCGCCTCCCTCTCGAGGGGGCGCACCCTGCGGCCCGGCCAAGCCGGTTCCGCGGGTGCCCGCGCATGCGCCTCGCCTGGCTTCGGCACGGGGGTGTTCGCATGACCACGGTCAATCTGCTCGAGTTCGATCTGGAGGGCTTGGCCGCGTTCTGCGAAAAACTGGGCGAAAAACGTTTTCGCGCGACGCAGCTGTTCCGCTGGATCCACCAGCGGGGCGCGAGCGATTTCGCGCAGATGACCGACCTGGCCAAGTCGCTGCGCGAGAAGCTCGCGACGACGGCCCGCGTCGAGGCGCTGCCGGTCATCACGCAGCATGAATCCACCGACGGCACGATCAAGTGGCTGTTCGACGTGGGTGACGGCAATGCCGTCGAAGCTGTCTTCATTCCCGAGGGCGACCGCGGCACCTTGTGCGTGTCGTCCCAGGCCGGGTGCGCCGTCGGCTGCCGTTTCTGCTCGACCGGCCACCAGGGCTTCAGCCGCAACCTGCGCACCGGCGAGATCACGGCGCAGCTGTGGTTTGCCGAACATTTCCTGCGCCAGCACCTCAAGCGCGACGACCGGGTGATCTCGAACGTCGTGATGATGGGCATGGGCGAGCCGCTGCAGAACTATTCGGCGCTGGTGCCCTCGCTGCGCACCATGCTCGACGACAACGCCTACGGCCTGTCGCGCCGGCGTGTCACGGTCTCGACCTCGGGCGTGGTCCCGATGATCGACCGGCTGGGTGCCGATTGCCCGGTGGCGCTGGCGGTGTCGCTGCACGCCCCGAACGATCCGCTGCGCGACGACCTGGTGCCGCTCAACCGCAAGTACCCGATCGCCGAACTGCTCGAGGCCTGCCAGCGCTACCTGGCGCATGCGCCGCGCGACTTCATCACCTTCGAGTACTGCATGCTCGACGGCGTGAACGACCAGCCCGAGCACGCGCAGCAGCTGGTGGAACTGGTGCGCAGCACCGGCATCTCCTGCAAGTTCAATCTGATCCCCTTCAACCCCTTCCCCGCGTCGGGACTGCTGCGTTCGCCGCAGCCGCGCGTGCTGGCGTTTGCCAAGGCGCTGAGCGACGCGGGCATCGTGACCACCGTGCGCAAGACGCGCGGCGACGACATCGACGCGGCGTGCGGCCAGCTGGCCGGCGACGTCAAGGACCGCACCCATGCGGCCGAACGCATGGCGCAGCGGCGCACGGTCGTGCTGCACCCGGTTCGCGCGGCCGCTTCCAAGGTTTCACCGGCGCCGCCGGTTACACAAGGGCACTGAACCCATGCGCATGGCCTTCCCGATTTCGCCATGGCACGTCATGCAGGGGGCCTTCGGCGCCTTGCTGGCCGTGCTGCTCGCCGGCTGCGCCGGCACCGGCAAGGGAGGGGCGACTTCGGTCGCGAACACCGCGAGCACCGCGGGCAACGGCACCGACATCGTGACCGCCTCGGACGAGCCGCAGGCGCGCCGGCGCGCGCGCCTGCGGCTCGAACTGGCCATCGGCTATTTCGAGGCCGGCCAGACCACGGTCGCGCTCGACGAGATCAAGCAGTCGCTGTCGGCCGACCCGAACTTCGCCGACGCCTACAACCTGCGCGGCCTGGTCTACATGCGGCTCGACGATGCCGGACTGGCCGAGGACAGCTTCAGGCGCGCCATCGCGCTCAATCCGCGCGAGCCCAACACCCTGCACAACTATGGCTGGCTGCTGTGCCAGCAGAGCCGCTTCGGCGATGCCGCCCAGCAGTTCAATGCGGCCCTGGCCGTGCCCGCCTACACCGAGCGTGCCAAGACGCTGATGACGCTGGGCCTGTGCCAGATGCGCGCGGGCCAGTCGGCCGAGGCCGAGCGTTCGCTCTCGCAGGCCTACGAAATCGACGCCGGCAACCCCATGATCGGCTTCAACCTCGCGTCCTTGCTGGCCCAGCGCCAGGACTGGACGCGCGCGCAGTTCTACGTGCGCCGTGTCAACAACGGGCCGTCGGCCAATGCGGAGACCTTGTGGCTCGGCGTGAAGATCGAGCGCAGGCTCGGGAACCGCGAGGCCATGGCGCAGCTCGGCGGACAGCTGCAACGGCGCTTCCCCCAGTCGCGGGAGGCGGTTGCGTACGAACGTGGGAATTTCGATGATTGAACGGGCGAGCGAATTCGGTACCACCCAGACCCCGCCGCTGATCCCCGGCGACAGCGCCAACAAGACCGCCGGCGACCTGCTGCGCGAGGCGCGCGAGGCGCACAACCTGCACCTCGACGTGGTGGCGGCGGCGCTCAAGGTGTCGTCGCAGAAGCTGCAGGCGCTGGAGAACGACGACATCGCCGCGCTGCCCGATCCGGTGTTCGCGCGCGCGCTGGCCGCCAGCGTCTGCCGTGCCTTGCACATCGACCCGGCGCCGGTGCTCGCCAAGCTGCCGGGCGCGGTGCGCCCGGGCCTGGCCGAAGCCGATCGCAGCATCAGCACCAGCTTCCGCTCGAGCGCGCCGCGCAGCCGCTCGCGCGCGGTCGGCGGCCTGCCCTCGCGCGCGGTGCTGGTGGTCGTCGGGCTGTTGCTGGCCGGCGCCGCGGCGCTGTTCTGGCTGCCCTCGGGCGCTTTCGAGCGGCTGGGCCAATGGGTCTCGGGCTTCACTGCCGGACAGCGCACCGCCTCGGTCGAGGCCGCGCCGGGCGGCACCGTGCTCGAGCCGCCGGCCGCGGCGCCCGTGGCGGCGGTCGAGCCGACCGCGCCGGTCGTGGCGCCCGTGGCCGAGCCCGTGGCGCCCGCGGCAGCGCAGCCCGCGGCGGCCGGCAGCGACACACTGGTTTTCGTGGTCCGCGAAGAATCGTGGATCACCGTGAACGACGCCGCCGGCAAGCAGCTGCTGCGCCGTACCGTGCGCGCGGGCGAAACCGTCGGTGCCAGCGGCACGCTGCCCCTGTCGGTGGTGGTGGGCCGCGCCGCCGGCGTCGAAGTCCAGGTGCGCGGCAAGCCTTTCGATCTGACACCCCTGGCGCGCTCGGGCGGCGTCGCACGATTCGAGGTCAAACCATGAACGATACGTCGTCGACTTTCGACCCGGCTGCCTTCGGCAGCCAGCCCGTCGCACCGGCCGCGCCCGCGGCGCGGCGCTCGCGCCAGGCCAGCGTGGTCTGGGGTGCGCGCACCGTCACCGTGGGGGGTGACGCCCCGGTGCGCGTGCAGTCGATGACCAACACCGACACCGTCGACGCGATCGGCACCGCGATCCAGGTCAAGGAGTTGGCGATCGCCGGTTCCGAGATGGTCCGCATCACGGTCAACACGCCCGAGGCCGCGGCGCAGGTGCCCTACATCCGCGAGCAGCTCGACCGCATGGGCATCGACGTGCCGCTGATCGGCGACTTCCACTACAACGGCCACCGGCTGCTGACCGACTATCCGGCCTGCGCCGAGGCGCTGTCCAAGTACCGCATCAACCCTGGCAACGTGGGCAAGGGCGACAAGAAGGACAAGCAGTTCGGCCAGATGATCGAGGCCGCGATGCGCTGGAACAAGCCGGTGCGCATCGGCGTGAACTGGGGCAGCCTCGACCAGGAACTGCTGGCCCACCTGATGGACGTCAACAGCCAGCGCGCCACCCCCTGGGAAGCCAAGTCGGTGATGTACGAGGCGCTGATCACCTCGGCCATCGATTCGGCTCGGCTCGCCGAGTCGATGGGCATGAACGGCGACCAGATCATCCTGAGCTGCAAGGTGAGCGGCGTGCAGGACCTGATCTCGGTCTACCGCGAGCTGGCGAAGCGCTGCAGCTACCCGCTGCACCTGGGCCTGACCGAGGCCGGCATGGGCACCAAGGGCACGGTGGCCTCGGCCACGGCGCTGTCGGTGCTGCTACAGGAGGGCATCGGCGACACCATCCGCGTGTCGCTCACGCCGCAGCCGGGCGAGGCGCGCACGCAGGAGGTGGTGATCGCCAACGAGATCCTGCAGGCGCTGGGCCTGCGCATCTTCGTGCCCAGCGTCACGGCCTGCCCGGGCTGTGGCCGTACCACCAGCACCACCTTCCAGGAGCTGGCCAAGCAGATCGACGACTACCTGCGGCTTCAGATGCCGGTCTGGCGCAAGAAGTACCCGGGCGTCGAGACGCTCAAGGTGGCCGTGATGGGCTGCATCGTCAACGGTCCGGGCGAGAGCAAGCATGCCGACATCGGCATCAGCCTGCCGGGCACCGGCGAAGCACCGGCCGCGCCGGTCTTCATCGACGGCGAAAAGGCGCTCACGCTGCGCGGCGACAATATCGCCAACGAATTCCACCAGCTCGTCGAAACCTACATCGACAAGCGCTTCGGCAGCAGCAGCGAGCGCGCCGCCGAAACCGTCTGAATCTCCTTTCCTGATCCATGGCCGAAAAATTGAATGCCGTCAAAGGCATGAACGACATATTGCCGCCCGAGTCGGCGCGCTGGGAGTGGCTCGAAGCCACGGTGCGCGAGCTGATGGGCCGCTTCGCGTACCGCAACGTGCGCACCCCGATCCTGGAGCACACGGCGCTGTTCGTGCGCGGCATCGGCGAGGTCACCGACATCGTGGAGAAGGAGATGTACGCCTTCGAGGACCGCTCCGACAAGCACGGCCAGGCCGAGCACCTGGCGATGCGGCCCGAGAACACCGCCGGCCTGGTGCGCGCCGTGATCGAGCACAACATGCTCTACGACGGCCCCAAGCGCCTCTGGTACACCGGGCCGATGTTCCGGCGCGAGAAGCCGCAGCGCGGGCGCTACCGGCAGTTCCACCAGATCGGCGCCGAGGCCCTGGGCTTCGCCGGCCCGGACGTCGACGCCGAGCTGATCCTGCTGGCCAACGCGCTCTGGAAGGCCATCGGCCTGACCGACGTGCGCCTCGAGCTCAACAGCCTGGGCCAGCCGGCCGAGCGCGCGCTGCACCGCGCGCAGCTGATCGCGCACTTCGAGCGGCACGCCGACAAGCTCGACGAGGACGGCAAGCGCCGCCTGCACAGCAACCCGCTGCGCATCCTCGACACCAAGAATCCGGCGATGAAGGACGTGGTCGAGGCGGCGCCCAAGCTGATCGACTTCCTGGGCGCCGAGTCGCTGGCGCACTTCGAGGGGCTGCAGGCCATCCTCAAGGCCAACGGCATCGCCTTCACGATCAACCCGCGCCTGGTGCGCGGCCTCGATTACTACAACCTCACGGTGTTCGAGTTCGTGACCGACCGCCTGGGCGCGCAGGGCACGGTGTGCGCCGGCGGCCGCTATGACGACCTGATCGCGCAGATCGGCGGCAAGCCCGCGCCGGCCGTGGGCTGGGCCATGGGCGTCGAGCGCGTGCTGGACCTGCTCAAGGAGCAGGGCGCCGAGGTCCCGGCCGTGGTGCCCGATGCCTATGCCATCGTGCCCGACGCGGCCTCGATGCCGGTGGTGCTGCGCACCCTGCAGCAATTGCGCGAAGCGGGCGTGCGGGTGCAGATGCACGGCGCGACCGCCGAAGGGCTGGCCAGCTTCAAGTCGCAGATGAAGAAGGCCGACGCCAGCGGCGCCACCTACGCACTGATCTTCGGCGCCGATGAACTTGCACGCGAGGAAGTGACTCTCAAGGCCTTGCGCGACGCCAGCGTCGCGCAAAGCACGCGGCCGCTGGCCGACGTGACCGTCTGGGCCTCCACCCTACAATCCCCGGCTCCCTAGGAAACTCCAGGGCCGTTCCCCAAGTTTCCCGGCCCCCTCGTGGGGCGCGATCCGGCCCGCCGGGTCCCGGGTCCTTCAACTCACTGACAGCGCATGGCAACCCATCTCGATCTCGAAGAACAGGAACAGCTCGACCAGCTCAAGCATTTCTGGAACACCTACGGCACTCTGATCACCTGGATCGTGCTGCTCGTCGCCGGTGCGTTCGTGGCCTGGAACGGCTGGAACTATTTCCAGCGCAACAAGGCGGCGCAGGCCTCGGCGCTCTACGACGAGGTCGAGCGCAGCGCGCAGGCGGGCGATGCCGACCGCATCGAGCGCGCCCTGGGTGAAATGAAGAGCCGCTTCGCCGGTACCGTCTACGCGCAGCAGGCCGGCCTGCTGGCCGCCAAGACGCTCAACGAGAAGGCCAAGCCCGACGCGTCGCGCGCCGCGCTGGAATGGGTGGCGGAGAATGCCGTCGATCCGGGCTACAAGGCCATCGCGCGGCTGCGGCTGGCCGCCGAGCTGCTCGAGAGCAAGGGCTACGACGACGCGCTCAAGCAGCTGGCCGCGCCCGTGCCCAAGGAATTCGAAGCGCTGGTGGCCGACCGCAAGGGCGACGTCTACCTGGCGCAAGGCAAGCGCGACGAAGCCAAGGCCGAGTACCAGAAGGCCTGGGCCGCATTCGATGCGCGCAACGACTACCGCCGTCTGGTCGAGATCAAGCTCAACGCCGTGGGCGTGGATCCGAAGACCCTGACGACCGCTCCCGCCGCGTCCGGCAAAACCGCTCAGTGACCCATCGCATCATGACCTTCCATCGCCTTGTGTCCGCCACCCCCGTCCTGCGCATCGTGGGCGCCACCGTGCTGTTCGCCGCGCTGGCGGCCTGCTCGGGTACCGGCCGGCCCAAGCCTGCCGCCCTGGCCACCGACCCCGGGCTGTTCGGCGTTCGGCAGGCCTGGACCGTCAAGGTTCCGAAGACCGACTTCGCGCTCCAGGTCGACGTCAGCGGCGACACGGTGACGCTCGCCGGTGCCGACGGCACGGTGGTCGCCATCGACGCGCGCTCGGGCCAGGAAGCCTGGCGCGCCAGCGTCGGCAAGGCCCTGAACGCCGGCGTGGGCAGCGATGGCGCCATCGCCGCCGTGATCACCCGCGACAACGAACTCGTCGCGCTGCAGGCCGGCAAGGTGCTGTGGAAGCAGCGCCTGACCGCGCAGGCCTACACCGCGCCCCTGGTGGCCGGACGCCGGGTCTTCGTGCAGACCGCCGACCGCACCGTGAGCGCCTGGGACGGGGAGAGCGGCCGCCGCCTCTGGTCGCAGTCGCGCACCGCCGAGAACCTCGTGCTGCGCAAGCCGGGCGTGCTGGTCGCCGTGGGCGACACGCTGGTCACCGGCGTGGGCGGACGGCTGGCGGGCCTGAACCCCGCCAACGGCTCGTCGCGCTGGGAATCGCCGATCGCGGCGCCGCGCGGCACCAACGACGTCGAGCGCCTGGTCGACCTGACCGGCAGCGTGAGCCGCGTGGGCGACACCGTCTGCGCGCGGGCCTACTACGCCAACGTCGGCTGCGTCGACGCCACGCGCGGCACGCTGCTCTGGACCAAGCCTGCATCGGGCGCCGAAGGCGTGAGCGGCGACGACCGCTTCGTCTACGGCACCGAAACCAACGGCAGCGTGGTGGCCTGGCGCCGCACCGACGGCGAACGCGCCTGGTCGAGCGACCTGCTCAAGTACCGCACGCTGACGGCACCGCTCGCGGTCGGCCGTTCGCTGGTCATCGGCGACGACAGCGGCCTGCTGCTGCTGGTGTCGCGCGAAGACGGCTCGCTGCTCACCCGCCTCACTCCCGATGGCTCGCCCATCGTGGCCACCCCGGTTCTCGCCGGCAACACGGTCGTGGTCGTCACCCGCAATGGCGGTGTGTTCGGCTATCGCCCGGAATAAACCCATTGAAAGCTCGACCATGAAACCGGTCATCGCTCTGGTCGGGCGTCCCAACGTCGGCAAGTCCACCCTTTTCAACCGCCTCACGCAGACGCGTGACGCGATCGTGGCGGACTTCGCCGGCCTGACGCGCGACCGCCATTACGGCAACGGCCGCCAGGGCCGGCACGAGTTCATCGTGATCGATACCGGCGGCTTCGAGCCCGACGCGGGCAGCGGCATCTTCAAGGAGATGGCCAAGCAGACGCGCCAGGCCGTGGCCGAGGCCGATGTGGTGGTCTTCGTCGTGGACGCCCGCGAAGGCCTCTCGGCCCAGGACCACGACATCGCCAACGAACTGCGGCGCATCGGCAAGCCGACCGTGCTGGTGGCCAACAAGGCCGAAGGCATGCACGACGGCACCAAGCTGGTCGAGTTCTACGAACTGGGCCTGGGCGACGTGCACGGCGTGTCGGCCGCGCACGGCCAGGGCATCCGCGACCTGGTCGAGCTGGCGCTCGAGCCGCTGAACCTGCCCGAACCCGAAGACGAGGTGGACGACGGCGAGGCCAAGCCCATCAAGCTGGCCGTGGCGGGACGCCCCAACGTCGGCAAATCGACGCTGATCAACACCTGGCTGGGCGAGGAGCGGCTGGTCGCCTTCGACATGCCGGGCACCACGCGCGACGCCATCTCGGTGCCTTTCGAGCGCAACGGCCAGCACTTCGAGCTGATCGACACGGCCGGCCTGCGCCGCAAGGGCAAGGTCTTCGAGGCGATCGAGAAGTTCTCGGTGGTCAAGACGCTGCAGGCCATCGAATCGGCCAACGTCGTGCTGCTGCTGCTCGACGCGACGCAGGGCGTGACCGACCAGGACGCGCACATCGCCGGCTACATCCTCGAAAGCGGACGCGCGGTGGTGATCGCCATCAACAAGTGGGACGCGGTCGACAGCTACCAGCGCGAACAGATCCAGCGCCAGATCGAAACCCGGCTGCCCTTCCTCAAGTTCGCCTCGCTGCATTTCATCTCGGCGATCAAGCGGCAGGGGCTGGGCCCGGTCTGGCAGGCCATTGCGCAGGCGCACAAATCGGCGACCCGCAAGATGTCGACGCCGGTGCTCACGCGCCTGCTGCTCGAATCGGTGCAATTCCAGTCGCCGCAGCGCGCCGGCATGTTCCGCCCCAAGCTGCGCTATGCGCACCAGGGCGGCATGAATCCGCCGGTGATCGTGATCCACGGCAATTCGCTCGAACACGTGACCGATTCCTACAAGCGCTTTCTGGAGGGCCGTTTCCGCAAGGAATTCGACCTCGTGGGGACGCCGATGCGCATCGAGTTCAAGACCTCCGCCAATCCTTACGCCGACAAGGATAAATAGCACGGGGCAGGGCGGGGCGTTGGCAGGCCCAACCCTTTCGCCGAGCCGCTGCCCGGCGCAAAGTTCCCCTCTGGGAGAGCCGTTATTTTTGGGATGGCTTTGGGCTTTGTTGCTGCAGCGCAGAAACCCTGTGTTAAGGTTCTCTTTCCTATAACTCTTCCTTGAACACGGAGAATATCGTGAGCAACAAAGGGCAACTTTTGCAAGACCCGTTCCTGAACACTTTGCGTCGGGAGCACGTGCCGGTTTCCATCTATTTGGTCAACGGCATCAAGCTTCAGGGTCAGATCGAGTCTTTCGATCAATATGTCGTGCTGCTGCGTAACACTGTGACGCAAATGGTCTACAAGCACGCCATTTCCACCATCGTGCCTGGCCGCGCGGTCAATTTCTCGGCTGCCGAGAACGACGACGCCGCTGCCTGACCGGCACTCGCGCGGCGGGCTCCGTCCGCTGCGCTTTTTTCCGCAACGCCCCATTCCGCTTGTCTGAAGACATACCCCGCCAGGATGGCGCCGTCGTTCTCGTCGGCGTCGACTTCGGACTGCCCCATTTCGACCAAGAACTCGAGGAACTCGGCCTGCTCGCGCAGACCGCGGGCCTCACGCCGGTCGAACGCCTCGTGTGCAAGCGCAAGGCGCCCGATGCTGCCCTTTTCGTGGGCAGCGGCAAGGCAGACGAAATCCGCGAGCTGGCCGAAATGCATCGCGCAAGCGAAGTCATCTTCGACCAATCCCTCAGCCCCGCCCAGCAACGCAACCTCGAGCGCGCGCTCGGGATCGCGGTGTACGACCGCACCTTCCTGATCCTGGAGATCTTCGCGCAGCGCGCGCGCTCCCATGAAGGCAAGCTTCAGGTCGAACTGGCCCGGCTGCAATACCTGAGCACCCGCCTCGTGCGGCGCTGGTCCCACCTGGAGCGCCAGACCGGCGGTGCCGGCGTGCGCGGCGGCCCGGGCGAGAAGCAGATCGAGCTCGACCGCCGGATGATCGACGAGTCGATCAAGCGCACGCGCGAGCGCCTGGCCAAGGTGCAGAAGCAGCGCAACACGCAGCGGCGCCAGCGCGAGCGGCGCGACACCTTCAACATCTCGCTGGTCGGCTACACCAACGCCGGCAAGTCCTCGATCTTCAATGCGATGGTCAAGGCGCGCGCCTATGCGGCCGACCAGCTGTTCGCCACGCTCGACACCACCACGCGCCACCTCTACCTGGGCGATGCGCGGCGGCAGGTGTCGATCTCCGACACCGTGGGCTTCATCCGCGACCTGCCGCACGGGCTGGTCGACGCCTTCAAGGCGACGCTGCAGGAGGCCGTCGACGCCGACCTGCTGCTGCACGTGGTCGATGCCTCCAACCCGCACCATCCCGAGCAGATGGCCGAGGTCCAGCGCGTGCTGCGCGAGATCGGCGCCGGCGAGGTGCCGCAGCTGCTGGTCTTCAACAAGCTCGATGCCCTTGAAAGCGCGCAGCAGCCGCTCCATCTGCAGGACGAGATCGAGGTCGACGGCCTGCAGGTCGCACGCGTCTTCGTCAGCGCGCACACCGGTGCCGGCCTGCCGGCGCTGCGCAGCGAACTGGCGCGCCGCTCGGGATCGGTGGTCGACGGCATGCCCTTGGATGCCGGGGCTGAATTGCACGATGCACCCGGGCGATTGGGCACAATCCCCCCACTGACGAGAGAACGAATCGAATGAATGCAAAGCCAGTGTGGAGCCGTTTTCAGGGCATGTTCAACCTGAACGACGGTCGATGGGGTCGAGGTGACGAACCGTCGTCGAACGGCGAGCGCCCGAGCGGCCAACGCCCCGATGCCGACCCGCCTCCGGGGAACAACAACAACCGCCCGCGAGGCCAGGGCCCCAACCAGGGACCGCCGGACCTCGACGAGCTCTGGCGTGACTTCAACCGCAAGCTCGGCGGCCTGTTCGGCGGCAACGGCGGCGGCAACCGGCCACCCGGTGGCAATGGCGGGGGCAACGGCTTCAAGCCCGACATGAAGAACGCCGGCTACGGCATCGGCCTGATCGCCGGCGTGGCCGTGCTGATCTGGCTGGGCACCGGCTTCTTCATCGTGAACGAAGGCCAGCAGGCCGTGATCACGCAGTTCGGCCGCTACAAGGAGACCGTGAACGCGGGCTTCAACTGGCGCCTGCCGTACCCGATCCAGCGCCACGAGCTGGTGGTGGTCACGCAGATCCGCTCGACCGACGTGGGCCGCGACAGCATCGTGCGCTCCACCGGCCTGCGCGAGTCGGCCATGCTGACCGAGGACGAGAACATCGTCGAGATCAAGTTCGCCGTGCAGTACCGCCTGAGCGACGCCCGCGCCTACCTCTACGAGAGCAAGGCACCGGCCGACACGGTGGTGCAGGTCGCCGAGACCGCGGTGCGCGAAGTCGTCGGCAAGATGAAGATGGATGCCGCGCTGGCCGAGGAACGCGACCAGATCGCGCCCCGCGTGCGCACGCTGATGCAGACCATCCTCGACCGCTACAAGGTCGGCGTGGAAGTCGTCAACATCAACCTGCAGCAGGGCGGCGTGCGTCCGCCCGAGCAGGTGCAGGCGGCCTTCGACGACGTGCTCAAGGCCGGCCAGGAGCGCGAGCGCGCCAAGAACGAGGCCCAGGCCTATGCCAACGACGTGGTGCCGCGCGCTACCGGTACGGCGTCGCGCCTGAAGGAAGAGTCCGAAGCCTACAAGGCGCGCATCGTGGCCCAGGCCCAGGGTGATGCCGGCCGCTTCAGCGCGGTGCTGGCCGAGTACCAGAAGGCGCCGCAGGTCACGCGCGACCGCATGTACACCGACGCCATGCAGCAGATCTACACCAACACCACCAAGGTGCTGGTCGATTCCAAGTCGGGCTCGAACCTGCTGTACCTGCCGCTGGACAAGCTGATGCAGATGACCGGCGCCAACGTGGCCGGTGCGCCGGCCGACGGTGCCAGCCCGAACGTGGCCGGCACGGCGCCGACCCAGTCCTCGGTGATTCCGGTCGCACCGATCAACAACGATGCGCGGGTGCGCGACGGCCGCACGCGCGATCGCGACGGACGCTGAGCGGGAGAACAAGAACATGAACAGAATCGGATTCATCGCATCGACGATCCTGGTGGCGCTCGCGCTGCTGAGCTCGACGCTCTTCGTGGTCGACCAGCGCCAGTTCGGCGTGGTCTACCAGCTCGGCCAGATCAAGAACGTGATCACCGAACCCGGCCTCAACTTCAAGATGCCGCCGCCGTTCCAGAACGTGTCGTACATCGACAAGCGCCTGCTGACCCTGTCCAGCCTCGAGGCCGAGCCCATGCTGACGGCCGAGAAGCAGCGCGTGGTGATCGACTGGTACGTGCGCTGGCGCGTGAGCAACCCCTCGGACTACATCCGCAACGTGGGCCTCGACGAGAACGCCGGCGCGGTGCAGCTCAACCGCGTGGTGCGCAACGCCTTCCAGGAAAACGTCAACAAGCGCACCGTGCGCGACCTGATCTCGGTGCGCCGCGAGCAGCTGATGGCCGACGTGCAGCGCGAGGTGCTGGCCGTGGTCAAGGGCGAGAAGCCCTGGGGCGTGGACATCATCGACGTGCGCATCACCCGCGTGGACTATGTGGAAGCGATCACCGAATCGGTCTACCGCCGCATGGAAGCCGAGCGCAAGCGCGTGGCCAACGAGCTGCGTTCGACCGGCTTCGCCGAAGGCGAGAAGATCCGCGCCGACGCCGACCGCCAGCGTGAAGTGACCGTGGCCAACGCCTACCGTGATGCGCAGAAGATCAAGGGCGAGGGCGATGCCCAGGCCGCTTCCTCGTACAGCGAGGCCTTCGGCCGCGATCCGCAGTTCGCCCAGTTCTACCGCAGCCTCGACGCCTACAAGCAGAGCTTCAACAAGAAGAGCGACGTGCTGGTGGTCGATCCGGCGTCGTCCGACTTCTTCAAGGCGCTGCGCAGCCCGGGTTCCGCCAACTCGCGCTGAGGCCTCCGCCCGTGAGCGCCGACGTCTTCTGGAGCGCGCTCGCGCTCGTGCTGGTGATCGAAGGGCTGCTGCCCTTCGTTTCGCCCGGCGGATGGCGGCGCGGCTTCGGCCAGCTGATGCAGCTGCGCGACGGCCAGCTGCGCTTCTTCGGCCTCTGCAGCATCCTGCTCGGCCTGCTTCTTCTCTGGCTCCTGGCCTGAATTTGCGCATCGCGCCGACCGCCGCGGCATGACCCGCGGCCGAGGTGCTCGCGCGGGCCGGTAGAATCCCTGTTTAACCACGAGCCCGATCCCCCATGTCCGCTTGGGTCCTCCCGGATCACATTGCCGATGTGCTGCCCTCCGAGGCGCGCCACATCGAAGAACTTCGACGCGAACTGCTCGACACCGCCCGTGGCTACGGCTACGAGCTGGTGATGCCGCCGTTGCTCGAGCACCTCGAATCCCTGCTGTCCGGCACGGGAGAGGCGCTCGACCTCCAAACCTTCAAGCTGGTCGACCAGCTCTCGGGCCGCACCATGGGCCTGCGCGCGGACACCACGCCGCAGGTCGCACGCATCGACGCCCATCTGCTGAACCGGCAGAGCGTGACGCGACTGTGCTACTGCGGCCCGGTGGTGCATACGCGCCCCGACCGGCCCCACGCCACGCGTGAGCCGCTGCAGTTCGGCGCCGAGATCTACGGCCATGCCGGGCTCGAGGCCGACACCGAGGTGCTGCTGCTCGCGCTCGACTGCCTGCGGGCCTCGGGCCTGGCGCAGGGCGCGATCGTCGACCTGGCCGATGCGCGCATCGTGCGCTCCCTGTTCGCCGGCGTGCCGGCCGACGCGGCGTTGCTGGGCCGCGTGCACGCGGCGCTGGTCGCCAAGGACGCGAGCGAACTGCGCGCGCTCACGCGCGACTTCCCGCTGGCGGCCCGCGAAGGCCTGCTGGCCCTGGTCCAGCTCTACGGCGACGCCGCCGTGCTCGACGAGGCGGCCCGCGTGCTGCCCCCGAGCCCGGAAGTGCGTGCCGCGCTGGCCGACCTGAAGCAGCTGGGTGGCCGGATCGAGGGCGCGCAGATCAGCTTCGACCTGTCCGACCTGCGCGGCTACGCCTACTACAGCGGCATGCGCTTCGGCATCTATGTCGACGGCGCGGCCGATGCGCTGGTGCGCGGCGGCCGCTACGACGAGGTCGGGGCGGTCTTCGGGCGCAACCGGCCGGCGGTCGGCTTCAGCCTCGACCTGCGCGAGCTGGTCGGCGTGCTGCCGACGCGGCCCCTGCGCGCGGCCATCCGGGCACCATGGAGCGACGCGGCCGGGCTGCGCGCGGCCATCGCGGCGCTGCGCGCGCAGGGCGAGACCGTGGTCTGCGTGCTGCCGGGCCATGACAGCGAAATCGACGAATTCCAATGCGACCGCGAGCTCGTCGAGCACGCCGGCCAATGGAATGTCCAAGCCATCTGAATCTTGAAAAGCGGAACATCATGAGCGTTACCACCGGAAGAAACGTGGTCGTCGTCGGCACCCAGTGGGGCGACGAAGGCAAGGGCAAGCTGGTCGACTGGCTGACGGAGAGCGCCCAGGGCGTGGTCCGTTTCCAGGGCGGCCACAACGCGGGCCACACGCTGGTCATCAACGGCGTGAAGACCGCGCTGCACCTGATCCCGAGCGGCATCATGCGCCCCGGCGTCAAGTGCTACATCGGCAACGGCGTGGTGCTGTCGGCGGCCAAGCTGTTCGAGGAGATCGAAGGCCTGGAGAAGGCCGGCGTCGAGGTGCGTTCGCGCCTGCGCATCAGCGAGGCCTGCCCGCTGATCCTGCCCTTCCACGCCGCGCTGGACATCGCGCGCGAGGCCTACCGCGAAAAGGGCGGCATCGAGAAGATCGGCACCACCGGCCGCGGCATCGGCCCGGCCTACGAGGACAAGATCGCGCGCCGTGCGCTGCGCGTGCAGGACCTCAAGCACCCCGAGCGTTTCGCGACCAAGCTGCGCGTGCTGCTCGACCTGCACAACCACGTGCTGACGCAGGTGCTGAGCGCGCCGGCGATCGACTTCGACACCGTGTTCGACGAGGCCATGCGCCACGCCGAGCTGCTCAAGCCCATGATGGCCGACGTTTCGCGCGAACTCAACGACGCACACAAGGCCGGCGCCAACCTGCTGTTCGAAGGCGCGCAGGGCACGCTGCTCGACGTCGACCACGGCACCTACCCCTACGTCACCTCCAGCAACTGCGTGGCCGGCAACGCCGCCGCCGGTTCGGGCGTGGGCCCGGGCATGCTGCACTACATCCTGGGCATCACCAAGGCCTACTGCACCCGCGTGGGCGGCGGTCCGTTCCCGACCGAGCTCGACTGGGAACAGCCCGGCACCCCGGGCTACCACATGAGCACCATCGGCGCCGAGAAGGGCGTGACCACCGGCCGCAGCCGCCGTTGCGGCTGGTTCGACGCCGCGCTGCTCAAGCGCTCGGCGCAGGTCAACGGCCTGTCGGGCCTGTGCATCACCAAGCTCGACGTGCTGGACGGCCTGGAGAAGCTCGAGCTGTGCACCGGCTACATCCTCGACGGCGAGCACACCGACATCCTGCCGATGGGCGCCGACGAGATCGAGCGCTGCACGCCCGTCTACGAGACGCTCGAAGGCTGGACCGAGAGCACGGTGGGCGTCACGCAGTACGACAAGCTGCCGATCAACGCGCGGCTCTACCTGCAGCGCATCGAACAGGTGACCGGCGTGCCGATCCACATGGTGTCGACCAGCCCCGATCGCGATCACACGATCATGATGCGCCACCCCTACCTCGCGGACTGAGCCCACCCCCCGAAGCGGCGCACTGCGTGTCGCCGCCTCCCCCTCGAGGGGCGATGCCAGCGGCCCGGCGAAGCCGGTTCCGCGGCAGCCCTGGCATCGAGGGCGCCGGTTTGAAGCGACGAGTCCTTCATGGACCCCCGAACACTGAAAGGAATAACGAACATGTTGACCGAAGACGGCAAGCATCTCTACGTCAGCTACGACGAGTACCACAACCTGATCGAGAAGCTCGCGATCAAGGTGCACCAGTCGGGCTGGCAGTTCGACACCATCCTGTGCCTCGCGCGCGGCGGCATGCGCCCGGGCGACGTGCTCTCGCGCATCTTCGACAAGCCGCTGGCGATCATGTCGACCAGTTCCTACCGCGCCGACGCCGGCACGGTGCAGGGCCACCTCGACATCGCGCGCTTCATCACCACGCCCAAGGGCGAGATCGCCGGCAAGGTGCTGCTGGTCGACGACCTGGCCGACTCGGGCCATACGCTGCATGCCGTGATGGACATGCTGCGCAACAACTACCCGCCGATCACCGAGCTGCGCAGCGCCGTGATCTGGACCAAGGCGCTGTCGACCTTCACGCCCGACTACCAGGTCGAGTTCCTGGCGACCAACCCCTGGATCCACCAGCCCTTCGAAGGCTATGACTCGCTGGGCGCCGAGAAGCTGCTGGAGAAGTGGTCGGTCTGATGCGGCCGCCGCCCCGTCGCTTCAGCCGGCGGGGTTGAGCAGCATCGCGGTGTAGCGCCGCTGCATTTCTTCCGGCGTCAGCTTCTCGATGCTGTGCCCCACGTTCCAGCGATGCCCGAACGGGTCTCGAAACACGCCGGAACGTTCCCCGTAGAACTGGTCCTGCGGCGCCATGTCCAGCGTGGCGCCGGCCGCGACCGCGCGCGCCACCACCGCGTCGGCATCGTCGACGTGCAGGTGCAGCGAGACCGCCGTGCCGCCCAGCGTCTTCGCGCTGAGGATGTTGAATTCGGCGAACTCGTCCGAGAGCATCAGCACCGCGCCGTGGTGGAAGTCCAGCTCCGCATGGCCGATGCGGCCGCTGGGTTCGGTCAGGCGGAAGATCTCCTTCACCTCGAACACCTCGCAATAGAAGTCGATGGCCGCGCCGGCGTCGTGCACGCACAGGTACGGAAACAGTTCGTGGATGGCCATGGTGCTTTCCTTCCCGATGAAGAGGGGGGCGAAGCGCCGATTCTGCGGCGCCGGACCGTCCGCGTCATCCCCGGGCGCGAAGGCCCCTGGGAGGGGCGGGAAGCGCGCCGGCGCATCGTGCGACGGGCACGCTAGCATCGAGGCCATGAGCAAGCCTTCCACGACCCTGATCCACCACCCCTACAGCCCGCCGCGCAACTTCGCCGCGCCGCAGCCCGGCATCTACAAGGCCTCGACCGTGTTCTTCGCCGACGTGGCCGCGATGCGCGCGCGCGACTGGAAGACCAAGGCCGGCTACACCTACGGCCTGCACGGCACGCCCACCACCTTCACCCTCGAGGCCCGCCTGGCCACGCTGGAGGGCGGCAGCGACTGCCTGCTGGTGTCGAGCGGGCTGGCGGCCATCGCGCTGGTCTCCTTCGCCTTCCTCAAGGCCGGCGACGAGGTGCTGATTCCCGACAACGCCTACGGCCCCAACAAGGCGCTGGCCACCGGCGAGCTGGCGAATTTCGGCATCACGCACCGGCTCTACGACGCGATGAACCCGGCCGACCTCGCGGCCAAGCTGTCGGAGCGCACGCGGCTGGTCTGGGTCGAAGCCGCGGGCTCGGTCACGATGGAGTTCCCGGACCTGCCCGCGCTGGTCGACCTCTGCCGCGCGCGCGGCGTGATGACCGCGCTCGACAACACCTGGGGCGCGGGCCTGGCCTTCGCGCCCTTCGATCTCGACGGCACGGGGCAGGGCGTCGACATCTCGGTCCATGCGCTCACCAAGTACCCGAGCGGCGGCGGCGACGTGCTGATGGGCAGCGTGATCACCAACGAGCCACGCCTGCACCAGGCGCTCAAGCTCACCCACATGCGCATGGGCTGGGGCGTGGGCGTGGGCGACGTCGAGACGCTGCTGCGCTCGCTGCCCAGCATCGCGCTGCGCTACGACGCGCACGACCGCAATGCGCGCGTGCTGGCGCGCTGGATGCAGGACCGCGAGGAGATCGCCCAGGTGCTGCATCCGGCGCTGCCGGGCTCGCCCGGCCATGCGCACTGGCAGCGCCTGTGCGGCGAGACCGACCGCGCGGCCGGCCTGTTCTCGGTGGTGTTCGACGAGCGCTACGGCGCCGAGCAGATCGACCGCTTCTGCGACAGCCTCGAACTCTTCAAGCTGGGCTATTCGTGGGGCGGGCCGGTCAGCCTGGTGGTGCCCTACGACATCGGCCTGATGCGCGACGCCAGCGTGGCCCGCTGGCCCCATCGCGGCACGCTGGTGCGCTTCTCGATCGGCCTCGAGGCGGTGGAAGACCTGCAGGCCGATCTGGCGCAGGCGCTCGCCGCGCTCTGAACGCGCGCCGATATCGCGTACAGTCAGAGCACACGCAGTCACCCGGACTGCCCGCCCCAAGGAGAAGCAGTGGCAACACCCAACTACGGCTACGAGAAGCGCCAGAAAGAGCTGGCCAAGAAGAAAAAGAAGGAAGAGAAGCTGAGGGAGAAGAGCCAGCGCAAGCTCAATCCGAGCAGCGAGGGGCTGGCCCCCGGCGATCCGGAAACCGACGTGGCGTCGCTGGAACGCGATCCGCCCACGCCGCCGGACCTTCCGACCAAGAACGGTTGAGGCCCACCGGTCTGAAAAAAGCCGCACTGCTCGAGGGCAGGGCGGCTTTTTCTTTTTGTCGCGTGGGGGGCCTACTTGGGCAGCAGCTTGCGCAGCTCGGGCCAGACGTTGTCGAGCATGCGGGGCTGGGCGCTCGCCACCGGGTGGATGCGGTCGGGCTGGAACAGCGACGCGGCATCGGGCCCGTCGGCCACGCCGCGCAGCAGGAAGGGCACGACCGCCGCCTGCGTGGCCTTGGCCACCTTCTCGAAGATGGCCTCGAAGCGGCGCAGGTAGTCGCCGCCGTAGTTGGGCGGCACCTGGATGCCGACGATCAGCACCTTGGCGCCGGCGGCCTGCGCGGCCTTGGTCATCTGCAGCAGGTTGTCCTCGGTGTTCTGGATCGGCAGGCCGCGCAGCGCGTCGTTGCCGCCGAGCTCGAGCACGACGTGGGTCGGCTTGTGCTGCGCCAGCAGCGCCGCCAGCCGCGCCCGGCCGCCCGAGGTGGTGTCGCCGCTGATGCTGGCGTTGACCACGGTGGCGGCGATCTTCTGCTCGGCCAGGCGCTTTTCCATCAGGGGCACCCAGCCCTCGCCGCGCTTGAGGCCGTACTCGGCCGACAGCGAGTCGCCCACCACCAGGATCACCGGCTTGCCGGCCCTGGGCGCCTGCGCGAAGGCCGCGCTCCAAGCCCCTGAATTGCCGACGAGCATGCCCGCCACGATAAAGTCACGTCGATTCACCACGCAAAGCCTTTCAATGTCCCAAGCCCCCTCCGAAGCAATTGTTGCCGTCGACCATGTTTTCAAGTCCGTCACCGATTCGGCCGGCACGCTGGACATTCTGCAGGACATCCATTTCACCCTGGGGGCCAGGGAGACCGCAGCCATCGTCGGGGCTTCGGGTTCGGGCAAGAGCACGCTGCTGTCGATCGTCGCGGGGCTGGACACGCCCACGCGCGGCACGGTGAAGCTGGCCGGGCAGGACATCTTCGCGGTCGACGAGGACGACCGCGCCGCGCTGCGCGCGCAGAAGGTGGGCTTCGTGTTCCAGAGCTTCCAGCTGCTGGCCAACCTCAGCGCGCTGGAGAACGTGATGCTGCCGCTGGAACTGGCCGACCGCAGGGACGCGCGCAAGGCCGCCACCGAGATGCTCGGCCGGGTCGGCCTGGGCCAGCGCCTGGGCCACTATCCCAAGGTGCTGTCGGGCGGCGAGCAGCAGCGCGTGGCGCTGGCCCGGGCCTTCGTCGTGCAGCCGCAGCTGCTGCTGGCCGACGAGCCCACGGGCAGCCTGGACTTCGCGACCGGCGAGCAGGTCATGAAGCTGATGTTCGACCTCAACCGCGAACTCGGGACCACGCTGGTGCTGGTGACGCATGATCGGGGCATCGCGGCGCAGTGCGAGCGCCGCATCACCATCGAGGCCGGCCGCATCGGCGCCGACGAGAGGACCTCCATCCGATGATCGTTCCCGCGCACTGGGCCGAAGGCCGCATCCAGACCGTCGTCGACGGCCGGCAGCTCACCGTGCGCCGCTTCGGCTGGTCCGACGAGAGCCCGCTGGCGGCCCAGGCCCATGCCGACGAGCGCACGCGCGCGGCACTGGCGCGCATCCAGGCCGGTGAAACGCTCCCGCGGCGCGAAGCCAAGACGGCCTACAACGGCGCCGATGGCATGCCCATCCGCGAGCAGATCGTGCGCCGCGAGGGCGAGACCCTGATCACCCGCAACGGCTACGGCGCGCTGTGCCTCAACACGCCCGACGTGCTGTTCGTGGACATCGACTTCGAGGACGCGGAAGCCGCGCCGCGTCGCAAGGGCCAGGGCCTGCCCCGGCCGCTGGCGGTGGTGATGGCGGTGCTGGCCGCGGCCGCGGCGGCGGTCGTCACCGGCTCGGCCCTCTCGGCGGCGGGTGTGGGCGCGGTGGTCCTGAGCCTGCTGTGGTGGGTGCCGGGGCGGCGCCAGGACAAGGCGGAGAACGAGCCACCGCCGCAGGCGCCGGCCACGCCTGAGCAGCGCGCGCGCCAGCGCATCGAGCGCTTCGTCTTCCAGCATCCCGACTGGCATCTGCGCCTCTACCGCACGCCTGCCGGCCTGCGTGCATTGGCCATGCACCGGACCTTCTCCGCCAACGAGCCGGCGGTGGCCGACTGCTTCCATGAACTGGGCGCCGACACGGTTTATGCGCGCATGTGCCGCAACCAGAACTGCTTTCGCGCGCGCGTGAGCCCCAAGCCCTGGCGCATCGGCATCGACGAACACCTGCGGCCGCGCCCTGGTGTCTGGCCGGTGGCGCTGGAGCGCATGGACGAACGCGAAGCCTGGGTCGCGCGCTACGAGCGGGCGGCCGCCGGCTACGCGGCCTGCACCTTCATCGAGGCCGTGGGCGCCTCGGCCGCGGTCCATCCCTCGGCCGAGGCGGTGCAGCGCCTGCACGACGCGCTCAGCGGCGCGCAAAGCGGCCTGCCGGCGGCCTGAGCCCGCGGAGGGGCGAGGCGGGCAGGGATAATCCCCGCATGTCTTCCCCCAAAGTGATCTTCGGCTTCCACGCCGTGGGCGTGCGTCTCAAGACCGCGCCGAAATCGGTGATCGAAGTCTTCTTCGACGCCAGCCGCCGCGATGCGCGCATGCAGCAGTTCAAGGCCCGCGCGCAGGATGCCGGTGTGCGGCTGGTCGAGGCCGACGGCCTGCGCCTGGCCAAGCTCAGCGGCAGCCACGGCCACCAGGGCGTGGCCGCGCGCGTCGAGCCGATCCCGCAGACCCATTCGCTGGACGAACTGCTGGAAGGCCTCGAGGCCGCGGGCACCATGCCGCTGCTGCTGGTGCTCGACGGCGTGACCGACCCGCACAACCTCGGCGCCTGCCTGCGCGTGGCCGACGGTGCCGGCGCCCATGCGGTGATCGCCCCGCGCGACCACGCGGCCGGCATCAACGCCACCGTCGCCAAGGTGGCCAGCGGCGCGGCCGAGACCGTGCCCTATTTCATGGTGACCAACCTGTCGCGCACCTTGGGCGAACTCAAGGAGCGCGACATCTGGTGCGTGGGCACCAGCGACGACGCGCCCGGCACGCTCTACCAGAGCGACCTCAAGCGCCCGCTCGCGCTGGTGCTCGGCGCCGAAGGCGCGGGCATGCGCCAGCTCACGCGCAAGAACTGCGACGAACTCATCAGCATCCCGATGCTGGGCGCGGTCGAGAGCCTCAACGTGTCGGTGGCCAGCGGCGTGTGCCTCTACGAGGCGATGCGCCAGCGGATCAGCCTGGGCTGAAGACCCAAGGTTTCAGACGTCCAGCCAGGGCGAGCCTTCGGCCGCGGTGGCCGTGAGCATCTCGTGCTCGCTGGCGCCCAGCGCCTCGGCCAGCGCCTGGCGCACGAGTTCGGGCGTGTTGTTCTGCTCGCTCAGGTGGGCCGCCACCACATGCCGCAGGCCCGCGTGGTGCACCGCGCGCGCGATGTCCGCCGCGGCCGCGTTCGACAGGTGGCCGTAGTTGCCGCCCACGCGCTGTTTGAGGAAGCCCGGATAGGCCGAGGCCGCGAGCATGCGGCTGTCGTGGTTGCATTCCAGCAGCAGGGCGTCGAGGCCGGCCAGGCGCGCCATCACGTGCGGCGTGGCATGGCCCAGGTCGGTCAGCACGCCCAGGCTGCGGGCGCCGTCGGTGCAGCGCAGCTGCAGCGGCTCGCGCGCGTCGTGCGGCACGGTGAAGGGCTGCACGCCCAGCTCGCCGACCTCGATGTCGAGGCCGTCGCGCGCCAGCTTCAGTTGCCCTTCGAAATCACGTCCCCCCGTCGCGAGCCAGGTGCCTTCGCTCATCCAGACGGGCAGGCGCTCACGGCGCGACAGCGCATGCGCGCAGCCGATGTGGTCGCCGTGTTCGTGGGTGATGAAGACCGCGTCGATGTCGCTGGCCGCGAGGCCGGCGCGGGCCAGCCGCGCGTCGAGGTGGCGCAGCGTGAAGCCGCAGTCGATCAGCAGGCGGGAGGTGCGGCCGCCGCTGGTCGCTTCGACCAGCGTGGCATTGCCCGTGCTGCCGCTGCCCAGGCTTCGGAAGCGCAGCATCTAGTGAATGTCTTTTCGAGGAACACCGCGGAACCGGCTTTGCCGGGCCGCAGGTGTTGCCCCCTCGAAGGGGGAGGGAGAAGCGACACGCAGTGCGCGAAGCCTGGGGGTGGTCACTTCAAGTCGTCGGCGATGACCTGGACGATGCGCTGCGCGTTGGCCGTCGTGTCGGGCACGCCGGCTTCGTTGAGCACCGACACCGTGCTGGTCTCGCCCTGGCTCTTGACCAGGATGCGGAACTTGAGCGGCGACTCGTCCTTGCTCGCGCTGCCCAGGCTCAGCAGCTTGCTGAACAGGTTCGGTTCCTTCTTGTCCGGGTTGGGCGTCACGTAGCGCACGAAGTAGGTGCCAGCGCTGCGGTCGCGGTCTTCCACGGTGAAGCCGGTGCGGTCGAGCGCCAGGCCGACACGGCGCCAGGCGCGGTCGAAGCCTTCGTTGATCTGCACGCCCGGACGGCCGTCGATGGTGGCCACGCGCGCGGCGGAGGGCGCCACGGCGGCGCTGGCGGTCAGCGCCTTGGACTGCTCTTGCGAGACGCCCAGCTTGACCATCAGGCGGCGCAGGAATTCGGTCTCGAGTTCGGGGTCGCTGGGGCGCGGCTGCCAGACGGTCTGCTCCTTGCGGGCGTCGCTGTAGACCTCGGCCATGCCGCGGTGGCTGACGTAGATCTCGGTGCCGGTGGGCGTGCGCTCCAGGCGGGTGCGGAAGCGGTCGAGTTCGCCGGTCGAGTAGACCGAGTCGAGCAGCTTGCCGAGGGTGCCGCGGATGATGTCCTGCGGCAGCTTGGCGCGGTTCTCGGCCCAGTCGGTTTCCATGATGCCCAGGTTGCGCTGGTCGGTGGTCAGCAGGAAGCCGCTTTCCTGCCAGAAGTCGCGCACCGGTTCCCAGAGCTGGTCGGCCGGACGGTTGACGACGATCCAGCGCTGGTTGCCCGAGCGCTCCATGCGCACGTCGCCCAGCGTGGCGACCGCGGTCGGCACGCCCGGGGCGTCGATCTTGCCGGCCTGCAGGCTGTTGGCCGACACCGTGCCGCCGGGCACGGCGTAGCGGTTGTCGCGCGAGAGTTGGGTCAGATCGGGTGGCACCTCGAGCGACGGCGCCTTGCCGGCGCTCTTGTAGTCGATCTTGTCGCTCTCGAAGACCGAGCAGGCGGCCAGGCTGGCAACGAGGGCCAGCAGTGCGAATCGCGATAAATTCTTCAACGTCGTCTTCCTTGGTGGAATGGTTCGATCAAATCGATGGGCCGCGGTGGCCGCCCTGTGAGAGTCGAGCTCGCACAAAAGGTTGCGCCCGCGGTGAAAAGGTCAGTCCCGGAGCAGGCCGGTGGTGCGCAGCGCGGCTTCGACCGCGGGGCGGCAGCTGTCGCTCAAGGGGGTCAGCGGCAGCCGCATCGTGCCGCCGCACAGGCCCATGCGGGCCATGGCCCACTTGAGCGGGATCGGGTTGGGCTCGATGAAGAGGTTGCGATGCACGGGCATCAGCTCGAACTGGATGCGCATCGCGGTGGCGACGTCGCCGGCGATGGCCGCCATGCACAGCTCGTGCATCTTGCGCGGCGCGATGTTGGCGGTGACGCTGATGTTGCCCTTGCCGCCGCACAGCATGAGCGCGACCGCGGTCGGGTCGTCGCCGGAGTACACGCCGAAGCGCGCGGGCAGGTCGCGGATCAGCCATTGCGCGCGTTCGATGTTGCCGGTGGCTTCCTTGATGCCGATGATGCCCGGCACCTGGGCCAGCCGCAGCACGGTGTCGTGCGCCATATCGGCCACGGTGCGGCCCGGCACGTTGTAGAGCACCACGGGCAGGTCGCCCACGGCCTCGGCGATGGCCTTGAAGTGCTGGTACTGGCCTTCTTGCGTCGGCTTGTTGTAGTAGGGCACCACCTGCAGCTGCGAGTCGGCGCCTACGCCCTTGGCGAACTTGGCGAGCTCGATCGCTTCCTTGGTGGAGTTGGCGCCGCAGCCGGCCATCACGGGCACGCGGCCACGGGCCTGTTCGACCGAGACGCGGATGATCTCGCAATGCTCTTCGACGTCGACCGTCGGCGATTCGCCGGTGGTCCCGACCACGCCGAGGCAGTCGGTGCCTTCGTCGATGTGCCAGTCGATCAGCCGGCGCAGGGCGGGATAGTCGACGCTACCGTCTTCATGCATCGGCGTGGCGAGAGCGACGATGCTGCCTGTGAGTTGCTCCAAGGGATTCTCTTTTGTCGGTTGGACGAAACCGGAGATTCTACCGACTGGCCGCCGGCCCCTCGAGCGGGGCCCGCCAGGGCGTTTCGCCCGCGCGGACGGCCGCGATCCGCTGCACGAAACGCGCCGGTGCGTCGAGGAAGCCGTCCTCGTAGGCCACGATGCGCAGGCCGGCGCAGGCGGCGATCAGTTCGCCGGGCTGGAGCAGGAAGTCGGGCCGCGAGGGCTTGCCCACCGTCTCGTTGCCGGCCGCGAAGGTTTCGTAGAGCAGCACGCCGCCCGGCGCGACCGCGGCCACGATGTCGGCGAGGCGGGGACGCCAGAGGTAGTTCGTCACCACCACGCCGCCGAAATGCCGGCCGGCATAGGGCCAGGGCCCGCCCTCGATGTCGGCCTGCAGCACTTCGCCATACGCGGCCGCGGCGCGCGCCGCCTCGTCGGCGCGGTCGACGCCGGTGACCGGGTGGCCGCGCCCGGCGAACCAGCGCATGTGCCGTCCGCTGCCGCAGGCCACGTCGAGCACGGCGGCGCCGGCCGGGACCAGGTGCGACCAGCGGGCGACCCAGGCGGAGGGCGCGGCGGGGGGCGTGGGGGTGTTCAGAAACAGGCCCAGAGCTGGTCGATCATCGTGACCATGAAGGCCGGCTGCGTGTACATGAGGAACACGCCGCCCAGCGCCGCCGTGGCCGCGGCGAAGCCGGCAATCTGCAGCAGGCGGTGGCGTCGTGCGCTCGTCATGCTCAGGCCGGTTGCGGCACCGGCCGCGCGATGGCGCTTTCCTTGACCGGCAGGTTGATCAGGGCCGCGAACACGCCGAGCGCGATCGCGATGTACCAGACCACGTCGTAGCTGCCGGTGCGGTCGTAGAGGAAGCCGCCCAGCCAGACGCCCAGGAAGGAGCCGACCTGGTGGCCCAGGAACACGAAGCCGCTGAGCATCGAGAGATGGGCCACGCCGAAGATCTGCGCCACCAGCGCGTTGGTCGGCGGGATGGTCGACAGCCACAGCATGCCCATCACGCCCGCGAACACGTAGACCGACACCGGCGACAGCGGCACGACCAGGAACAGCGTGATCGCGACGGCGCGCGCGAGGTAGATGAAGGCCAGGATCTTGCGCTTGGCCAGGCGCTGGCCCAGCGTGCCGGCGGCATAGGTGCCGACCACGTTGAACAGCCCGATCAGCGCCAGCGCATAGCTCGCGACCTCGGGCGACAGGCCCTTGTCCTTGAGGTAGCTGGGCATGTGGACGCCGATGAACACCACCTGGAAGCCGCAGACGAAATAGCCGGCCATCAGCAGGCCGAAGCTGGGGTACTTGAAGGCTTCGATCACGGCCTGGACGATGGTCTGGTCGCGGTGGGCGCCGCCGGTCGCCACCGCCGCGCGGCGCGGTTCGCGCAGGCCGATCGCCAGCGGCACGATCAGCAGCACCACCGCGGCCAGCGCCATCAGCGCCGTGTGCCAGCCGAGGCGCGCGATCAGCTGGCCTTCGATCGGCACCATCAGGAACTGGCCGAAGGAGCCCGCCGCGGCGGCCACGCCCATGGCCCAGGAGCGGCGCTCGGCCGGAATCTGGCGTCCGATCACGCCGTAGATCACCGCGTAGGTGGTGCCGGCCTGGGCCGCGCCGATCAGCACGCCGGCCGTCAGCGCGAACAGCAGCGGGGTCGGCGACAGCGCCATGCCGGCCAGGCCCAGCGCGTAGAGCAGGGCGCCGATCCAGAGCACGCGGAAGGCGCCCAGCTTGTCGGCCAGCATGCCGGCGAACACGCCCATCACGCCCCAGGACAGGTTCTGGATCGCGATGGCCAGCGAGAAGGTCTGGCGCGTCCAGCCCTGTTCCTGGGTGATCGGCTGCAGCCACAGGCCGAAGCCGTGGCGGATGCCCATGGAGAGCGTGACGATGAGCGCGCCGCAAAGCAGGACCTGCTTGGTCGACAGGGTTTGACCGGGAGAATGCATCCTCTGACTTTAGCCAAGTCCCGGCGCCGATGCCGGGCCCGGCATTGGTGAAATTTCCGCCGCCTTTCGATGAGGGCGGCGCATGGGTGAGGCTCAGCGCGCCGGAAAGCCGTGCGGCGCCCGCCAGGCGAGCCACAGCGCCGGCGCCAGCAGCGCGATCAGCGACCAGGGCAGCGCGCCCGCGCCGAAGCCCTGCAGCAGCAGGCCGCCCAGCAGGCCGCCGCCCGCGATGGCCAGGTTCCAGGCCGTGACCACCATCGACTGCGCCACGTCGGCCGAGGCGCCGGCCGCCTGCGCCGAGGCGGTCTGGAACAGCGTGCCCGCGCCGCCGAAGGCCAGGCCCCAGAGCGCCACGCCGGCACACACCGCTGCGGGCGATCCCGCGGCGACGCCGAGGACCAGCGCCGTGAGCCCGAAGACGGCCGTGCTGGCCAGCACCAGTTCGCGCAGCCAGCGGTCGATCAGCAGGCCGGTGATCCAGATGCCCGCCACCGAAGCCAGGCCGAACACCAGCAGCACCAGGTCGACCCGTGCGCCGAGCCCGGCATGCGCCAGGAAGGGCGCGATGTAGGTGTAGAGGATGTTGTGCGCCAGCACGAAGGCCAGCATCACCGCCAGCACCGGCCGCACGCCCGGCAGCAGGAAGACGCGCCTCACGCTGGTCCGCTGCCCGGCGGCCTGCCCCGGGAAGTCGGGCACTTGCCAGCGCACCCAGCCGAGCAGCAGCAGCGACAGCGCCGACATCACGAGGAAGGCCGGGCGCCAGCCCACGCCCGTGCCCAGCAGCGTGCCCGCCGGAATGCCCAGCGACAGCGCCAGCGGCGCGCCCAGCATGGCCACCGCGATGGCGCGGCCCTGCATCGAGGGCGGCACCATGCGGCCCGCATGCCCGGCCACCAGCGCCCAGAGCAGCCCGGCGAACACGCCGGCGAAGAAGCGCGCGGCCAGCGTCAGCGGGTAGCTGTGCGACAGCGCGGTGACCGTGTTGACCAGCGCGAAGCCGCCGATCGCGAGCATCAGCAAAGGGCGCCGGCGCCAGCCGCGGGTGAACGCGACCAGCGGGATGGCGGCGAGCAGCGAGCCGAGCGCATAGACCGTCACCATCTGGCCGACCAGCGCGGGCGTGATGGACAGATCGGCGCCGATCTGCGGCAGCAGGCCGGCCGGCATGGCCTCGGTGAGGATGGTGACGAAGCTGGCAGCGGCCAGCGCGAGCAGGCCGGACAGCGGGAGCCGGGTGCTGGAAGGGAGGGTTTGAAGCGGTAGGGATGACATGCGGCCCACGATAGGCAGAAGCCGACTCCGGAAAAAGGGGGATACAGTTCTACTCAATGCGGACATCTGATTCCGCAATGGAGCCCTTCATGGACAGCCTCAGCGGCCTGGCCGTTTTCATCCAGGTCGCCGAGACCCGCAGCTTCGTCACCGCCGGCCGGGCGCTGGGCGTGTCGGCGTCGGCCATCGGCAAGCGCGTGGCGCGGCTCGAGGAGCGGCTGGGCGTGCGGCTGTTCCACCGCAGCACCCGCAGCATCACGCTCACCGCCGAAGGCGCGCTGTTCCTGGCGCGCAGCCGGCGGGTGCTGGCCGAGGTCGAGGCGGCCGAGCAGGAGCTCTCGCATTCGGCGGGCGCGCCGCGCGGCAAGCTGCGCGTGAGCCTGCCGCTGGTGAGCTCGCTGGTGCTGCCCCTGCTGGCCGACTTCGCGAGCACCCGGCGATCGAGCTCGACCTCGACTTCAGCGACCGGCTGGTGGACGTGATCGAGGAGTGCTTCGACGCCGTGGTGCGCACCGGCGAACTCGGCGATTCGCGGCTCTCGGTGCGCCGGCTGGGCGCGTTCTCGCAGCTGCTGGTGGCCTCGCCCGACTACCTGCAGCGCTGCGGCACGCCCGCCACGCCCGCGGACCTGGCGGCGCACGCCTGCCTGCACTACCGCTACCCGGCCACCGGCAAGGTGGAGGTCTGGCCGCTGCAACCCGGGCCCGACGGCGCCGAGGCCAGGCCGCCGACCTCCATGATCTGCAACAACATGGAAACCCGGCTGTGTTTCGCGCTGCGCGGGCGCGGCATCGCGCTGCTGCCGGACTTCTGCGTGCGCGAGGCCCTGGCCGCGGGCCGTTTGCAAGCGGTGCTGGCCGGGCACTTGCGCCCGCACGCCATCGGGCTGGGCGTGCTGTGGCCTTCGGGGCGCCATCCCTCGCCCAAGCTGCGGGCCTTCGTCGACTTCCTGGGGGCCCGCATGTTTGTCGCGGACCCCGCGGCTGTATGAACATCCAGTTGTTTCAACTTCACTGACTACAATCCGCCCCCATGGCGACTCCCCTCAAGACCCCTCCCGAATATTCCGAAGGCTCGATCCGCGTCCTCAAGGGCCTCGAACCTGTCAAGCAACGCCCGGGCATGTACACCCGGACCGACAACCCGCTGCACATCATCCAGGAAGTGCTGGACAACGCCGCCGACGAGGCGCTGGCCGGCTACGGCAAGAAGATCAAGGTCACGCTGCACACCGATGCCTCGGTGAGCATCGAGGACGACGGCCGGGGCATTCCCTTCGGCCTGCACCCCGAGGAAAAGGCCCCGGTGGTCGAGCTGGTGTTCACCCGGCTGCACGCCGGCGGCAAGTTCGACAAGGGCTCGGGCGGCGCCTACAGCTTCTCCGGCGGCCTGCACGGCGTGGGCGTGAGCGTGACCAATGCGCTGTCGACGCGGCTCGAAGTCGTCTCCTACCGCGAAAGCTCGGTGGCCCAGCTGGCCTTCTCGGCCGGCGACGTGATCGAGGCGCTGGTGGTCCGCCCGCAGACCGGCGGCGACCGCAAGCAGGGCACCACGGTGCGCGCCTGGCCCGATGCCAAGTACTTCGAGGTCGCCACACTGCCGATGGGTGAGCTCACCCACCTGCTGCGCAGCAAGGCGGTGCTGATGCCGGGCGTGAGCGTCACGCTGGTCAACGAGAAGACCAAGGAAACGCAGACCTGGCTCTACAAGGGCGGCCTGCGCGACTACCTGATGCAGACGCTCAACGGCGAGCCGGTGATTCCGCTGTTCGAAGGCGCGGGCCATGCCGACAAGAACGCCGACAACTTCGCCGAAGGCGAGGGCGCCGACTGGTGCGTGGCCTTCACCGAAGACGGCCAGCCGGTGCGCGAGAGCTACGTCAACCTGATCCCCACCAGCGCCGGCGGCACGCACGAGAGCGGGCTGCGCGACGGCCTGTTCACGGCGGTCAAGGGCTTCATCGAGCTGCATTCGCTGCTGCCCAAGGGCGTGAAGCTGCTGCCGGAAGACGTGTTCGCGCGGGCTTCGTACGTGCTGAGCGCCAAGGTGCTCGACCCGCAGTTCCAGGGCCAGATCAAGGAACGGCTCAATTCGCGCGACGCGGTGCGGCTGGTGTCGAGCTTCGTGCGTCCCGCGCTCGAGCTGTGGCTCAACCAGCACGTCGACTACGGCAAGAAGCTGGCCGAGCTGGCCATCAAGGCCGCGCAGACGCGCCAGAAGGCCGGCCAGAAGGTCGAGAAGCGCAAGGGCTCGGGCGTGGCCGTGCTGCCGGGCAAGCTCACCGATTGCGAGAGCAAGGACATCAGCCACAACGAGGTCTTCCTGGTCGAGGGCGACTCGGCCGGCGGCAGCGCCAAGATGGGCCGCGACAAGGAGTCGCAGGCGGTGCTGCCGCTGCGCGGCAAGGTGCTCAACACCTGGGAGGTCGAGCGCGACCGGCTGTTCGCCAACACCGAAATCCACGACATCTCGGTGGCCATCGGCGTCGATCCGCACGGCCCCAACGACACGCCCGACATGAGCGGCCTGCGCTACGGCAAGGTCTGCATCCTGTCCGATGCCGACGTGGACGGCTCGCACATCCAGGTGCTGCTGCTCACGCTGTTCTTCCGCCATTTCCCCAAGTTGATCGAAACCGGCCACGTGTATGTCGCGAAGCCGCCACTGTTTCGGGTCGATGCGCCCGCGCGCGGCAAGAAGCCGGCGGCCAAGGTCTACGCGCTGGACGAGGGCGAGCTGGTTGCCATCCTGGACAAACTGCGCAAGGATGGCGTGCGCGAAGGCGCCTGGAGCATCAGCCGCTTCAAGGGCCTGGGCGAAATGAGCGCGGAACAATTGTGGGAAACCACGCTCAATCCCGACACGCGCCGCCTGCTGCAGGTCGGCCTCGGCCGGCTGGCCTTCGGCGAGACCGAGGGCGAGATCACCAAGCTCATGGGCAAGGGCGAGGCCGCGGCGCGGCGCGAACTGATGGAAATCCGGGCCGACGACATCGAGGTGGATGTCTGAGCCTGCGCTCCCGCATCCCCTGCGAATCACGATTGGAACGCATCGCTTGAACGCCGTGAAGAAGTCCGCGACGCACGCCCGAGCCCTGCTGGCGGGCCTCGTGCTGCTCGCCGCGCAGCCGCTGGTGCATGCCGCCGACATCTACGGCTATGTGGACGAGCGCGGCGTGGCGCATTTCGCCTCCGAGAAGCTCGACGCGCGCTACCAGGTCTTCTTCAAGGGCGGCCAGGATTTCGACACCGCCCAGGGCATCGCGCCGCTGGGCATCGCGCGCGCGCCCAAGGACGTGCGCGGCGGCGCGGTGCCGCCGGCCGCGCAGACCCTGCTGGCGCTGTTCGAAGCCTCGCCCAGCCACAGGGCGGCCAAGGCCGCGCTGCACGAGGCGGCCTCGGCGCACGCGATCGATTACGAACTGTTGCAGGCGCTGGTCGCCACCGAGTCGGGCTTCGACGCGCAGGCCGTGTCGCCCAAGGGCGCGATGGGCCTGATGCAGCTGATGCCCGGCACCGCCGAGCGCTACGGCGTGCGCGGCGACAAGCGCGCCACGCTCGAGAAGAAGCTGTTCGACCCGCGCACCAACATCGCGGCCGGTTCGCGCTACCTGCGCGACCTGATCGCGCTGTTCCAGGGCCAGATCGAGCTCGCGCTGGCCGCCTACAACGCGGGCGAGGGCGCGGTCCAGCGGGCCGGCAACAAGATCCCCAACTACCGCGAGACGCAGGACTATGTGCGCACCGTGCTGCAGCTCTACGCCTACCTCAAGCCGGGCATGGGCACGGCGCGCGGCGGCAAGGCGCCCGGGCGCGTGCGCATGGAAATGACCGTGCCCGAGGGCGGCGCCGCGGGCCGCGGCAACCTGCCGCCCGCGCAGCCCTGGCGCATGCCGGCGCTGCCGGCCGCGCCCGAGGCCCGTTCCGAATCCGCGCCGGCCGCCACCGAATAAACAGACAGACAGAGTTACCGAGAAGCAAGAAAGACATGGACGAACAACCCACGCTCGACCTCCAGAGCCCCGAAGATCCCAGCAAGCTGACGCTGGCCGACTACGCGCAGACCGCCTACCTCGAGTACGCGCTGTCGGTGGTCAAGGGCCGCGCGCTGCCCGACGTGAGCGACGGCCAGAAGCCGGTGCAGCGCCGCATCCTGTACTCGATGTCGCGCATGGGCCTGGGCTTCGGCGGCGCCAACGGCACGGTCGGCGCCAAGCCGGTCAAGAGCGCCCGCGTGGTGGGCGACGTGCTGGGCCGCTTCCATCCGCACAGCGACCAGGCCGCCTACGACGCGCTGGTGCGCATGGCACAGGACTTCTCGCAGCGCTATCCGCTGGTCGACGGACAGGGCAACTTCGGCAGCCGCGACGGCGACGGCGCCGCCGCCATGCGCTACACCGAAGCACGCCTGGCGCGCATCACCAGCCTGCTGCTCGACGAGATCGACGAGGGCACGGTCGACTTCATCCCCAACTACGACGGCAGCACCGAGGAGCCGCGCCTGCTGCCCGCGCGGCTGCCCTTCGTGCTGCTCAACGGCGCCAGCGGCATCGCGGTCGGCCTGGCCACCGAGATCCCGAGCCACAACCTGCGCGAGATCGCCGACGCCTGCGTGGCGCTGATCAAGTCGAACGGCAAGCTCGGCGACGAGGAGCTGCTGCAGATCGTGCCCGGCCCCGACTACCCCGGCGGCGCGCAGATCATCAGCAGCGCCAACGACATCGCCGAGGCCTACCGCACCGGCCGCGGTTCGCTCAAGGTGCGCGCGCGCTGGAAGATCGAGGACCTGGCGCGCGGCCAGTGGCAGCTGGTGGTCAACGAGCTGCCGCCGGGCGTGAGCACGCAGAAGGTGCTGGAAGAGATCGAGGAGATCACCAACCCCAAGGTCAAGGCCGGCAAGAAGGCGCTCACGACCGAGCAGACCAACCTCAAGGCCGCGCTGCTGTCGGTGCTCGACGTGGTGCGCGACGAGTCGAGCAAGGACGCGGCCGTGCGGCTGGTGTTCGAGCCCAAGACCTCGCGCATCAGCCAGGAGGAGTTCATCACCACGCTGCTCGCGCAGACCTCGCTGGAAAGCTCGTCGTCGATCAACCTCACGATGGTCGGCATCGACGGCAAGCCGGTGCAGAAGTCGCTGCGGCAGATGCTCAACGAGTGGATCGCCTTCCGCGAGATCACGGTCGAGAAGCGCTCCAAGCATCGCCTGGGCAAGGTCCAGGACCGGATCCACATCCTCGAGGGGCGGCAGCTGGTGCTGCTCAACATCGACGAGGTGATCGCGATCATCCGCGCGGCGGAGGACCCGAAGGCCGCGCTGATCGCGCGCTTCGACCTCAGCGAGCGCCAGGCCGAGGACATCCTCGAGATCCGGCTGCGCCAGCTCGCACGGCTCGAAGCCATCAAGATCGAGCAGGAGCTCAAGGGCCTGCGCGAGGAGCAGAAGAAGCTCGAGGACATCCTGGGCAGCCCGGCCGCGCTGCGCCGGCTGCTGGTGAAGGAAATCGAAGCCGATGCCAAGAGCTTCGAGGACCCGCGCCGCACGCTGATCCAGGCCGAGAAGCGCGCCGTGGCCGAGGTCAAGGTGGTCGACGAGCCGGTCACGGTGATCGTCTCGCAGAAGGGCTGGGTGCGCACGCAGAAGGGCTGGGCCAGCGAGAAGGCCGCCGCGGGCGGCGCGCCGGTCGAGTACAGCTTCAAGTCGGGCGACACGCTCTACGGCGCCTTCGAGTGCCGTTCGGTCGACACGCTGCTGGTCTTCGGCACCGCCAAGGACAAGGGCGTGCGCGTCTACACCGTGCCCGTGGCCTCGCTGCCCGGCGGCCGCGGCGACGGCCAGCCCGTGACCACGCTGATCGAACTCGACAGCGGCACCCATGTCGCGCATTACTTCGCCGGCCCCGCGGGCGCGCAGCTGCTGCTGTCGAACACCGGCGGCTACGGCTTCATCGCCTCGGTCGAGAACATGATGTCGCGCCAGCGCGGCGGCAAGGCTTTCATCGACGTGGGCGAGGGCGAGCAGCTGTGCCGGCCCTCGCTGGTGGGCGGCGCCAGCGGCGCCGAGCCGCAGCCGGCCGCCACGCACGTGGCCTGCGCCTCGACCGGCGGCCGCATCCTGACCTTCGAGATCACCGAACTCAAGGCGCTGCCCAAGGGCGGCCGCGGGCTCACGCTGATCGACCTCGAAGCCAAGGACACGCTGGCCGGTGCCGCGGCCTACACGCGCAGCGTGAAGATCGAGGGCCTGGGGCGCGGCGGCAAGGAGCGCGACGAGACGCTGGAGATCCGCTCGCTCAACAACGCCAAGACCACGCGCGGCCGCAAGGGCAAGGCGGCCGACCTCGGCTTCAAGCCGATGTCCATCGTGCGGGTGCAATGACCATGGGCGGCCTCGATCTCAGCACGCTGGGCATGGTGGTGGCCGTGGTCACCGGCCTCGGCAGTTATTTCCTCGGGCGCCGCTGGCGCCAGGGCCGGGTGGCGAAGAAGCAGGCGCGCGAGCGCGCCGCGCTCGAAGCCACGCAGTCGCGCCAGGTCCGGCGCGCGCGCGAACGCAGCCAGCGCCGCTGAGGCGCTCGCAGGTGTGGCATCTTTCTGACGTCCGCCGGTCAAGGCCCATGGCAATAATGGGCACAGGAAGAAGGAGCACACACACATGGACAAGAACGACGACAACCTCGATGTCACGGCCAAGCTGGCGTTCGACCTGAACCTGGCGCTGTACCTGGATCTGGTGGCCGTCCTCGAGAAGTCGGGCGTGGTCACCTACCGGCAGATGGCCGCGCGCATCCTGAGCATCAGCATGGACGCGCAGGACGACGGCGATGCGCCCCTGTCGAAGGCACTGGAAGGCATCGCCAAGGGTTTTGCAGGGCAGGGCGATGGCCTGTCGATCGGCCTGATGAAGGCCGCGCACGACGTGCGCAACGACGAAGCCATGGGCGACATCCCCATGCGACCCGACGAGGGCTGAGAACCGGGGCAGGGGCCGCTGGCGGCCCGCCCTTCGCGTGTTCTGACGTGCATCGCGCGTCCTGGCCGACCCGGCGCTGCCGGGCGGCGGCGGATCCTTCATTTCAACGACGGCTGGACGCCCGGCCTTCACTGCATGGAAGCGATCGCGCCTGAAACCATGAAAAGACTCTGGGAACTCGACGCCGCGCGCGGCCTGATGCTGGTCCTGATGACCATCACGCATGTGCCCTCGCGCCTGACCGACCCGGTGGGCCAGCCCTTCGGCTTCGTGTCGGCGGCCGAAGGCTTCGTGCTGCTGTCGGCCTTCGTCTCGGGCCTGGTCTACAGCCGCATCGGCTACACCCAGGGCGTGGCCGTGATGCGCCAGGCCTTCTGGCGCCGCGCGCTCAAGATCTATTTCATCCAGGCGGCCTTGCTGCTGTTCCTGTTCACCGTGATCACCGGCGTCGGGCTGCAGCTCGACCAGCCGGCGGTCAAGGAGATGGTGAAGTACTACCTCGCGCACCCGCACGACGCGCTGAGCTTCTCGCTGCTGCTGGTCTACCAGCCGGCGCTGCTGGACATCCTGCCGATGTACATCCTGTTCATGCTCGCGAGCCCGTGGGTGATCGCCTTCGCGATGCGCCACGGCTGGCAGTGGCCGATGGCATTGAGCGCGACCTGGTGGGCCGCCTCGCAGTTCGGCACCACCGAGTGGCTCTACGGCGTGACGAGCAGCGCGCTCCACCTGCCCGTGCCCTACGGCGAGACCGGCGCCTTCGACACCTTCGCCTGGCAGTTCCTCTGGTTCGTCGGCATGTGGCTGGGCGCGAGCCGCAATGCACCGGATGCGCGGCCCTTCGTCTTCCCGAAGTGGCTGCTGGGCCTGGCGCTGGCCGTGGCCGGCGGTTGCTTCGCGTGGCGGCATTTCGGGCCGACCGGGCAGGCGCCCTTCGGCGACGACGCCGGGCTCAACCTGTTGTTCGACAAGTGGCACCTGGGGCCGCTGCGGCTGGTGAACCTGGCGGCGCTGTGCATCGTGGCGATCCGCTTCGGGCCGCCGCTGCTGCACCGGCTGCCGCGCCCGCGCTGGCTGGAGGACATGGGCTCGGCCTCGCTGCCGGTCTTCTGCGCCCATCTGGTGGCGGTGTTCGTGGTGGTGTCGCTCACCGGCGGCGGCTATGCGGCCTTGCCCTATGGCGCCGACCTCTGGGTGCTGGGCGGCGTGTTCGTCGGCCTGTACGCGGTGGCCCGTGCGGTGCTGCGCTGGGAAGGCGGCGGGGGTGGCGGCGGGAAGAAGCTGGCGCGGGCGCCGGCCCCGCGGGGTGTGCCGCACCCGGGTTGAGGGCGTCTCATCCGCTGGACCGGAGGGGGCTGTCGCGGCAAGTCCGGATGAAAAGTAAGTAAATAGTGTGAATAAGACCCTCGCCCAGGCCCGATACTCCCCTTACCATCGGCCCTAATTTTTCACATTCTCGAATCAATCGTGCAGAGTTGGAAACGTCTTTCGTGACCGCGCCCGGTGGAACCGTGCAGGCCTCGGCAGGCCGGCAGGCGTGCCTCCGACGCGAAGCGTCCGGCCTCCCTGCGTGGCGCCCGGTCCGCAGCCGTTCGCGCAGGCACCCCTCGGAACGCTGCATCAGCTTGAAGGCAAGAAATGAGATTTAAGGAGCTGGATGGCCTCCGGGGCATCGCAGTACTGGCTGTGATGGTGCAGCATTACCTGTCCTGGCTGCCGGCCACCGGCGCCCGGCACGGATGGCTGGGCGTCGATCTCTTCTTCGTGCTGTCCGGTTTCCTGATCACCAGCATCCTGGTCAAGATGCGGGGCCAGGAAAACTACTTTCCGGTTTTCTACGGGCGGCGGGCGCTGCGGATCTTTCCCGTCTATTTCCTGATGCTGGCCATCTACCTGGCGGTGTCCCTTCTTTCGGGAGAGCCCGGGACGCTGTCGCTGTGGGCCCAGTATGTGTTCTTCTACACCAGCCTTTTCGTGGGACAGCCCCCGGAGCTGAAGCTGGTGGTCATCGCCCCGGTCCAGTTGGGGCTGGGGGTGCTGTGGTCCCTGTCGGTGGAGGAGCTGTACTACAGCTTCTGGGCGCCCATCGTGCGGTACACGACGCAGAAGGTGTTTGCCCTGATCCTGCTGGCGATGATCGTCGCCGCGCCGATCCTCCGGTTCTGGCTGCACACGCCGAACTATCCGGAGTTCTATACCTTCTATTGCCGGATGGATGCCCTGGCCTACGGCTCCATCGTGGCCTTGCTGATGCATGCCCGGCAACAGGACATCGTCAAATGGCAGCGCTTCGACCGCCGCTTCGACCTGGCCGGCATCGTCGTGGGCGTGGCGGCATTGGCCCTCTGGGTCCTGCTCAGGGGCGAGCAATCCAACCGGCTGTTCGCCACGCTGGGCCTGGTGCTGGCCGATGTCGGGCTGGCCTTGCTGGTGTTCGCGGTCTTGCGGAAGTCCGGTGCGTCGTCGTGGTGGATGCGGGCGCTGCGCGTGCGCTGGCTGCGGTCCGTGGGCATGGTGAGTTTCAGCCTCTACCTGGTCCACTACCCGGTGCTGTATGTCGCGACCCGCTGGGTCGGTGCATGGGAACTGTCGCGGCACAGCGAGGCGGTGACCCAGACCCTGGTTGCCGCCGCGCTGAGCTTCTGCATCGCCTACGCCTTGTGGTACGCGATGGAATCCAGGATCCTGAACTGGAAGGACCGGCACGTGCCGTCGAACCACGCGGAGCCGGTCTTCGTGTCCGCCCGGAGCTGAGCGGCCCTGCCGACCGCGCCTAACGCAGGTTTTTCCACCACAGCACGTTGGTGCGTGGCTGCCCCAGCGTCAGCACCTCGCCGATCTCGGGCGTGGCCAGCGCGATCTGCTGGTCGTGTGCGAGGGCGGCCGCGCGGTCGAGCGGGTCGCGCCAGGTGTGGAAGGCCAGGTCGAAGGTGCTGTTGTGCACCAGGTAGAGCAGCTTGCCGCGCAGGTCGCGGAAGGCCTGCACCGTCTGCTCGGGCGTCATGTGCACCGCGGGCCAGTAGCTGTCGTAGGCGCCGTTCTCCATCAGCGCGAGGTCGAAGCCGCCGAAGCGTTCGCCGATCTGCGCGAAGCCCGGGAAGTAGCCCGAGTCGCCGCTGTAGAAGATGCGCTCGCCGCCGCTCTCGATCACCCACGAGGCCCAGAGCGTGCTGTCGCGGTCCCAGAGCGTGCGGCCCGAGAAATGCTGCGAGGGTGTGGCGGTGATCTGCACCGCGCCATGGTGGCTCGCCTGCCACCAGTCGAACTCCTCGATGCGCTCGCGCGCCACGCCCGCATCGCGCAGCCGCGCGCCCACGCCCAGCGGCACGAAGTAGCGCTGCACGCGCTCGCGCAGCGTGTCGATGGCGGCCAGGTCGAGGTGGTCGTAGTGGTCGTGCGACAGGATCAGCCCCTCGATCGGCGGCAGCTCGGCCAGCGTGAGCGGCGGCGCGTGGAAGCGCTTGGGCCCGAACCACTGGACCGGCGAGGCGCGTTCGCTGAACACCGGGTCGATCAGCCAGTACTTGCCGTGCAGCTTGAGCAGGTGCGAGGAATGGCCCAGGCGCACCACGTGGTTGGCCGCGGGGTCGAGCGCATCGAGCGCGGCGCGGTCGAGCTTCCTTACCGGGATCGGGTCGACCGGCACCGTGCCCTGCTTGGTCGCGGTGAGGAAGCGCGACCAGATCTTCCAGCCGCTTTCCGAGGGCAGGGCCTGCGGATTGGGCATGTTGCGGAAGCGGCATTCGCCGCCCATCTGGGGCGATGCCGCGGCGCGCGGATCGCATTCGTTGCCGGTGGCGCAGCCGGTCGCGAGCAGGCCCAGGACGGCGGTGAGGAAGCAGGCGGCCAGGCGGCCAGGCAGGAAATGCATGGAAGGGGCGCCTGAGGCGCGCAAGAGAAAAGAAGGGCGCGCGAGCTTAGCGCCGCCGGCCTGACCCGACGAAGTGCGGGGCGAAAGGTCAATCCGACGGCCTCAACCCGCTGCGGCATTCCGATAGCCACAACACATGGCAATCGTCGAGATACTGTATAAAAATACAGTTAACTGTCGATCCACCATGGGCCTGCCTTCCATCTCCTCGTCCTTCGTTTCCGCCCGCCACAACGTCTGGCGCGGCGACGAGCTGGGCGCGGCCGACCTGCCGGTGCTGGGCACCGGCCATGCCGTGCTCGATGCCGAGCTGCCCGGCGGCGGCTGGCCCGTGGGTGCGATGACCGAGCTGCTGCAAGCCCGGCCCGAGGCGCATGTGTGGGCGCTGCTGCTGCCCGCGCTGGCGCGCGCGGTGGCCGAGCGCGGCGGGCCGGTGATGCTGATCGGCGCACCTTACGAGCCCTTCGGGCCGGCGCTGGCCGCGGGCGGCCTGCCCAGCGCGGCGCTGATGTGGGTCCGGGGCCAGAGCTCGGCCGAATGCACCTGGGCCTGCGAGCAGGCGCTGCGCTGCGCCGACGTGGCGGCCGTGCTGGCCTGGCTGCCGCAGGCGCGCGCCAGCGAACTGCGCCGGCTGCAATTGGCGGCCGCCCAGCACGAAGGCCTGCTGTTCGTGATGCGGCCCGAGGCCGTGGCGCAGTCGGCCTCGCCGGCGCGGCTGCGGCTGCAGCTGGTGGCGGCCGAAGAGGGGCGCATGGATGTGCACCTGCTCAAGCGCCGCGGCCCGCCGCTCGCGCAGCCCTTGAGCCTGCCGGCCCGCAGCGCGCGCCTGGCGGCCCTGCTGGCCGCCAGCCAGCGGCGCCGCGAGGGAAAGATGGCACCACCACCCCCCGCAGCCCGGGGCGCGACCGTGGTCCGACTCGACCTGCGCCGTCGCAGAGAGGAGGGCGCCCATGCAGTGGATCGCCTTGCGCTGGTGGGCTGAAGCGCCCCAGGCGGCGGCCACCGACCCGGTGCCGGCCGCCTTGCCGATGACCCTCGAAACCCTGGGCTGGTGGGCGCTGCAGTTCACGCCGCGCGTGGCCTGGCTCGACGAGGCGCTGGTGCTCGAGGTCTCGGCCTGCGAACGGCTCTGGGGCGGCCAGCAGCAGCTCATGCGCCTGATGAGCAGCTGGAACCCCGTGCCCGACAGCCGCCTGCAGAAGGTGCAGGGCGCCACCGCGCTGGTCGCGCTGGCCCGGCTGCGGCTGTTCGCGCTGGGCCAGCGGCCGCCGGCCGACATCCCGGCCGCCTTGCCGCTGCACACGCTCACGCTCGCGCGCCCCCATCTGGACGTGCTGGCGCGCCTGGGCTGCCGCACCTGGGGCGACGTGGCGGCGCTGCCGCGCGGCGGTCTGTCGCGGCGCTTCGGCGCGGCACTGCGCGAGGCGCTGGACATGGCCTGGGGCCGGCATCCCGAGCGCCACACCTGGCTCACGCTGCCCGACGTGTTCGAACAGAAGCTGGAACTGCCCGCGCTGGCCGAGAACGCGCACGAACTCATGTGGTCGGCCAACCGGCTGCTGGCCGCGCTGCAGATCTGGCTGCGCGCGCGCCAGCGCGGCGCCCTGGCGCTCGAGCTCGAATGGACGCTGGACCTCAAGCGCTACGACGGCGTCGACCTGCCGCCGTACCAGCGCATCACGGTGCGCACCGCCGAGCCCACCCAGGACATGGCGCACCTGCGCCGCCTGATGAGCGAGCGGCTGGCGCTCACCCAACTGGCCGCGCCCGCGAGCTGGCTGCGCCTGCGCTCGCTCGACACCCAGCCCTGGGCCGGCGCCAGCACCAGCTTCCTGCCCGAGGACAACCGCAAGGGCGACAGGCTGCACGAGATGGTCGAGCGGCTCAGCGCCCGGCTCGGTCCGCGGGCGGTGCAGGTGCCGGTGCCGCGGGCCGACCACCGGCCCGAGGCCATGCAGGACTGGCGCCCGGCCTTGCAGAAGGTGGCCCCGCCCGCGAAGCAGCCAGGGCGGCAGCAGCCCGACAGCCTGCTGCCGCCCTGGCTGCTGCGCGAGCCGCTGCCGCTGGAGGTGCACGACGGCCATCCCTGGTATCAGGGCCGGCTGCAGTCCCTGGTCGGCCCGCAGCGCATCGAGGCCGGCTGGTGGGGCGATGGCGCGCAGGACGCAGGTGGCCACCTGGCGCTGCGCGACTACTTCGTGGCCCAGAGCCCCGAGGCCGGCCTGCTGTGGGTGTTCCGCGAACGCGCCTCGGGTGGTTTCGCCGCTGCCGATGCGGCGCGCTGGTTCCTGCAGGGGATCTATGCCTGAACTCACCGACAAACAGATGCAGGCGCGCCAGCCTACGCGGCTGCAGGCGAGGCCGTCGCAACCCGGCGTGCCGGCGCAGGGCCTGCCCGGCTATGCCGAGCTGCATTGCCTGACGAATTTCAGCTTCCAGCGCGGCGCCTCGCGGCCCGACGAACTCGTGGCCCAGGCCTACCACCTGGGCTACCAGGCGCTGGCCATCACCGACGAATGCTCGGTCGCGGGCATCGTGCGCGCGCACGTCGCGTTGCGCGAGCTGCCCGCCGTGCTGGACGAGTGGGAGAAAAAGAACCCCGACGAGCCGCCGATCCCGCGCAACCCCGACTTCCGGCTGTTGTTCGGCAGCGAGTTCCGCTTCGAACGCTTCAAGCTGGTGGCCATTGCGCACGACCTCGAAGGCTGGGGCCACCTCTGCGAATTCATCACCGCCGCGCGCACCACCGAAGCGCCCAAGGGCGAGTACCAGGTGAGTTGGGAAGGCAGCCAGGTGGCCTCGCTGCAGCACTGCGAGATCCTGTGGGTGCCGCAGCGCGCGCCGGGCGGTGCGATGGACATCGCCGCGATGTGCGCCGACGTGGCCGCGGCCCAGGCGCTCTACGGCGAGCACCTGTGGATCGCGGTCGAGCTGCTCAACGAGCTCGACGACGACCTCTGGCTCGCGACGCTCGAGCAGGTGGGCGAGGCCACGGGCGTGCCTTTGGTCGCGGCCGGCGATGTGCACATGCACCAGCGCTCGCGCAAGCCGCTGCAGGACGTGATCACCGCGATCCGCGAGGGCCGGCCGGTGGCCGAATGCGGCTTTGCGCTGCAGGGCAATGCCGAGCGGTACCTGCGTCCGCGCATCCGGCTGGCGAAGCTGTACCCGGCCGAACTGGTGGCGAACACGCTGATCGTGAAGGACCGCTGCCGCTTCGACCCCGACGCCATCAAGGCCCATTACCAGTACCCGCTGGAGCTGCTGGGCAACGGCGAGACACCGGCGCAGACGCTGGTGCGCAAGACCTGGGAGGGGGCGCGCACCCGCTATCCGCGCGGCGTGCCGGACAAGGTGCGCATGCAGGTCCAGCACGAACTCGACCTGATCATCGAGAAGCACTACGAGATGTTCTTCCTGACCGTGGAGGACATCGTGGCATTTGCGCGTTCAAAGGAGATCCTCTGCCAGGGCCGCGGCTCCTCGGCCAACTCGGCGGTCTGCTACTGCCTGGGCATCACGGCCATCGACCCGGACACCGGCCACCTGCTGTTCGAGCGCTTCCTGAGCCGCGAGCGCAACGAGCCGCCCGACATCGACGTCGACTTCGAGCATCAGAAGCGCGAAAAGGTCATCCAGTACATCTACGAGAAATATGGCCGCGATCGTGCCGCCATCGCGGCCGTGGTCATCTGCTACCGCTCGCGCAGTGCGCTGCGCGACGTGGGCAAGGCCTTGGGCGTCGACGAACGCCTGATCGACGAGTTCGCGAAAGACCACTACTGGTTCGACACCAGCGTGCTGACCCAGCACCTCGAGGAGGCCATGGCGCGCGCCGGCGTGCGCGAGAACCCGCGCAAGCTCGACTTCTGGCTCGAGCTCACGCACGAACTCAAGGGCTTCCCGCGCCACCTGAGCCAGCACGTGGGCGGCTTCGTGCTCACCCAGACCAAGCTCACGCGGCTGGTGCCGGTCGAGAAGGCCTCGATGGCGGCGCGCTCCGTGATCCAGTGGGAGAAGGACGACCTCGAGGCCATGGGCATGCTCAAGGTCGACGTGCTGGCGCTGGGCATGCTGAGCGCGATCCGCCGCGGGCTCGACTTCATGAACCGCTGGCGCGGCACGGCGGTGCAGATGCACCAGATCCCCAACGACGACCCGAAGGTCTACGACATGATCTGCGCGGCCGACACCATCGGCGTGTTCCAGATCGAGAGCCGCGCCCAGATGTCGATGCTGCCGCGCCTGCAGCCGCGCGAATACTACGACCTGGTGGTCGAGGTGGCCATCGTGCGGCCCGGGCCGATCCAGGGCGGCATGGTGCATCCCTACCTGAAGAACCGCGAGAAGCTGCGGCGCGGCGAGACCATCGAATACCGCTACCCCGCGCTCGAGAAAGCGCTGGGCCGCACGCTGGGCGTGCCGATCTTCCAGGAGCAGGTGATGGAGATCGCGATGATCGCGGCCCGCTTCACCTCCGACGAGGCCGACGGCCTGCGCCGCGCGATGGCGGCCTGGAAGCACACCGGCCACATCGAGAAATACCAGGACAAGCTGATCGGGGGCATGGTCGACAACGGCTACGACCGGCCTTTTGCCGAAGCCATATTCGAGCAGGTCAAGGGTTTCGGCGACTACGGCTTTCCCGAGAGCCACGCGGCCAGCTTCGCGCTGCTGGTGATCGTGAGCAGCTGGCTCAAGCACCACGAGCCGGCCTGCTTCCTCGCGGCCATGCTGGACTCGCAGCCCATGGGCTTCTACTCGGCCTCGCAGCTGGTGCAGGACGCGCGCCGCCATGGGGTGGAAGTGCGGCCGGTCGACGTCACGGTCAGCGAGCTGGGCAGCACGCTCGAGGCCCGCGCCCCTGATGCGCCGCGCAGGCCGCCCGGCACCGACCCGCAGTACGCCGCGCGTCTCGGGCAGCCCGGCCAGCCGGCCGTGCGCCTGGGACTGGAGCGCATCGCCGCGCTGAGCAAGGCCGGCGCCGAACGACTGCTCGCCGCCCGCGCCTTCGCCCCCTTCACCAGCACCGAGGACCTGGCCCTGCGCGCCGACCTCGACACCCGCGACATGGCCGCGCTCGCGGCCGCCGATGCGTTGATGGGCCTGTCGGGCCACCGCCGCCAGCAGGTCTGGGATGCCACTGCCACACGCGGCGGTGCGAACCGCGCGCCGGCCCTGCTCAAGGGCGTGCCCATCCACGAGACGCCGCTGCAGCTGCCCGAGGCCTCGGAGGGCGAGGAGATCGTCGGCGACTATGCCGCGCTCGACCTCACGCTGCGCCGCCATCCGCTGGCGCTGCTGCGCCCGCGCATGGCGCGCTTCAAGCTGCTGAGCGCGCAAGAGCTGAGCAGCGTGCCGCACGGCCGCCTGGTGCGCGCCTGCGGCATCGTCACCATGCGCCAGCGCCCGCAGACCGCCAAGGGCACGATCTTCGTGTCGCTCGAGGACGAGACCGGCATCGTCAACGTGATCGTCTGGAACGACCTGGTGGAAGAGCAGCGCGAGCCGCTGCTCAAGTCCAAGCTGCTCGCGGTGCAGGGCGTGTGGCAGCGCGACACCGCCAGCGGCGGGCAGGTGCGCCACCTGCTGGCGCAGCGCTTCAAGGACCTCACGCCCTGGCTGGGGCGGCTGGCCGAAGGCCGGCGCAGCCGGGATTTTCATTGACCCTTCCACCGTGACTTCAGGAGATCTCTCATGCCCAGACGACGCCCTATCTCACCCGATCAGCTCGAGATGTTCGCGCTGGAGCCGACGTTTCGCCTGTTCATCGGCCTGTTGCCGGATGCGATCACGCAGCGGGCCCTCGATCGCCAAAGAGCGGCGTGGCCGATGCCGCGTGCGGCGGTGCCCACCCCGGCGGATCGATTCCATCTCACCCTCGGCTTTCTCGGCGACGTCGCGCTGTCCCGCGCCCTCGAATTGAAGGAGGCGCTGGCCGAAGTGCCGATGGAGGAAACGAGGCTCACGCTGCGCAAGCCGGCGGTCTGGGGCGTCGCCGTCGTGCAGCCGGACGAGAACGCCGGGCTGCGTGCCCTGCACGACAACCTGCGGCGGCCGCTGCAGCGCGTGGGCCTGCGCGCCGGCACCGCATGGACGCCGCACGTCACGATCGCCCGCCACACGCAGGGGGCGGTGCCACCGCCTCGGATACCGCCGGTCGACTGGCCCGTCAACGACTTCGCCCTGGTTTGGTCCCGCCTGGTGCCGACCGCCCGCTACGAAGTGTTGCGCCGTTACGGCGCGGCCCCAGGGTCGACAGGGTCGGCGTCCGGTACTAACCTCGTCCCATGTCCATGACCACCCTGCGCCATCAGGGCACCGACGTGCCCGTCGACCCGGTGCCGCCCCTCAACGTGCCGCCACCCGGCGGACCGCCGCCGCGGCCGCCCGAGGGCGACCCGCCGCCGGCCGCGCCCCCCATGACCGACCCCGGCCGCACCCCGCCCGTGATCGAGCCGCCGCCCGGCGACATCGTGCTGGGCCGCGTGCATGCGCGGCGCCTGCGCGAGGTCTACCGCTCCGCCGGCTGGCCCTGCTGCGACGCCATCGAGGTCGACCTGCTCGCTGCCGGCCTGCTGGCGCGCCAGCGCTCGGCGCTGGGCCACGAGACCCTGCGCGTCACCGACCGCGGCATCGCGCTGATCGCCGACAGCCTGGTGGTGAACCGCGCCGCGCTGTCGGCGCACGAGGCGCTGGTCGAGCAGGTGGCGCGCGAGATGACGCGCAACGGCCGCATCGCCTGGCGCGGCCTGAGCCTGCGCGCCCGCGTGCCGGGCGCCGCCGAGGGCGAGGCGGCGCGCTGGTGCATCGCGCGGCCCGACGTCTTCTCGATCCGCAACACCAGCGTCGAGGCCTATGCGCAGCCCATCGTCCACGAGATCAAGGTGCGCCGCGCCGACCTCATGGCCGACCTGCGCAAGCCCGACAAGCGCGCCGCCTACCTCGACCTGGGCGGCGAGTGCTGGTACGTGCTGGGCCGCGACGCGCGCGACCGCCCCATCGCCACGCCCGAGGAGATCCCCGCCGAATGCGGCGTGCTGATGCTCGAGCAGGGCCGGCTGGTGGTGGCCCGCCCGGCGGTCCATCGGGTGCTGCCGCGCATGCCTTTCGCCGTCTGGATGGCGCTCGCCAAGGCCCAGCCCGTGGGCGGCTTCGACGACGATGCGCAGCAACTGCTGGCCGGCCTGCCCGGCGAGGAAGGCGAGGGCGGAGCCGCCCCTCTGCAAAGCCCTTGCAGCGGCCCTTCCGAGGGGTAGACTGCATCCCGCCGACGCGGCCGCGCCGTTGCCCCGCCAGGAGAGTTGCCCATGCAGCCCGTTCTCGAGTTCATCCAGCGCCACGAGCGCTCCTACACCTACAGCATCCGCGCGCCGCGACACGGCGGACCCGTTCCGCCCGCCTGCTACGTCGACCGAGGCCTGAGCTCCCTGTCGGCCTGCGTGTTCGATGCGGCCCAGGCGCTGAGCGTGAATTTCCCCAAGGTCTACATCCGCTACCAGGGGCTCTGCATGGGCGAGATGGACGTGTCCCGGCTGGCCACCTGCGCGGACCTGGTCGCCGCCGAACTGATGGCCGAATACGGGCGCCGCGAGGTGCCTGAAAGCGCGGTGCTCGATGCGGCGGTGGTGCGCCTGCGTGAACGGCTGGATGCGACGGCCTTGGCGGTCTGATCCTTGGGCTTCCGCGGGCTGGCGGGTCAGCGCCAGCCCATCCCGTCCACCAACCGCAGCACTTCCGCCTCACGCTCGATGAAGAAGTCCACGTGCGTGGCGGGCTGGAACAGCGCGCGCTGGCTGCCGGCGGGCAAGGCCTCGAACAGGCGGTCGGCATCGGGTGCGCGCACGCTGTTGAAGAGCCGGACCGCGGCGTTCGCGGCTTCCTTCGTCCGCGCATCGCCATCGGTCGCCAGCCAGGGGCACATGTCGCGCCAGTCGCCCGGCAGCGCTGTCAGCACCAGGGCCGGCACGCGCACGGCCTTGTAATCCGGCGAGAACTGCCGGCCTGCCACGTACATCGCCGCGGCCACGGCGTCGGGCGTGTTGAAGCCGACGCTGCCGTCGGCCTTGACCTCCAGCTTGTCGACCAGGTCGGCCTCCATCGGTGCCGACCAGTTGCGGTTGAGCCGTCGGTTGAACGCGATCATCGCGGCCACCGAGGCCGTGTCGGCTTCGGTGGGCGAGGGCTCGGCGAGCGAGGGGTCGTCGCTGTCGTCGGGCGAGACGGTGGTGTAGTCGAAGTTGGTGTCGAGGTAGACCAGGCCGCGCACGCGTTCCGGGTAGCGCCCCGCGAACAGCGTGACCTGGTTGCCGGCCATCGAGTGGCCGCCGAGCACGATGCGGTCGACGCCGAGCGCCTGCAGCACCGCATGCACGTCGTCGACCAGCGTCCCGGTGTCGTAGCGGTGGGTGTCGTCGGGCAGCGGCTTGTCCGACCGGCCGAAGCCGCGGCAACTGATGGCGATGGCCCGCCCGCGCTGCGCGAGCGCACGCGCCAGGCTGTCGAAGTGGGCCGCCGAGGCGCCGAAGCCCGGCAGCAGCACGAAGGTGGGGCCGGCGAGGCGGCCGGATTGCCAGTCGCGCACATGCAGCGACACGCCGGGCGCCACGGGCACGCGGCGGTCCGTGACCCGGATGGCAGAGGGCGGCGCGAGCGGGTCGGATCGATCGCTGCCACCGCCACCGCAGGCGGCGAGAAGCAGGGCGGTGGGCACGGCGGTGGCGGCGCGCAGCAGGTGCCTGCGATGTGCGAAGGAAGGAAGACTGGGTGAAGGCAAGAGGGGCTCCGTCGGTGGAATCTGGTGGGCTGCGCACCGCGGCGGGTGCGTGCTTCCAAGGTATCGACGGGAACTGGGGAGCGGCTGAAGACGGGCTGAAGGGCAGCTGAAGACGCGCGGCAGGAGGCAGGCGCCGCGAAGCGCCCGAGGCGCGAAAGGCGTGATGCCGCGCACGGCATAATGTGCACCCGGCCGTTCATCTGGAATGCGCGGCCGGTCTTTCATGGTCGCATGCCGACCCCTGCGGGTGTAGCTCAATGGCAGAGCTGTTGCTTCCCAAGCAACTGACGAGGGTTCGATTCCCTTCACCCGCTCCATCATCTATCGAGTGAAAAGATGATCCTCCAGCGAAAGCTGCGGACTTCTTTGTGTACTGGCCGAGTACTCACGTTCTATCATTGAACCGTGAGACCCGATATGCCCCTCCCCACCGGTGTCGCCAAAAGGGGCGACATCTATCACCTCCAGATCAAAGTGCCCCTCAAGCTCCGCCCGATCATCGGTCGCCACTTCTGGGTCCGTATATCGCTGAATACCTCGTTGAGGCTGGCGACAGCATCGCCGTGGCGAGCATGGACCGCTTCAGTCGGTCGCTGATGGACCTCAAGAAGACCGTGGAGGACTTGGTGACTCGTGGGGTGTCCGTTGAGTTCGTGAAGGAGGGCCTCAAGTTCTCCCGGGTGCCAAGGACCCCATGGCGAAGCTGATGCTTCAGATCATGGGCGCCTTCGCTGAGTTTGAGCGGACCCCTGATACGTGAGCGGCAGCGAGAAGGCATCGCGGCGGCGAAGGCTTCCGGGAAGTACATGGGCCGCAAACCCGTGTTCGATGCCGCGAAGACTGCAAAGTTGAAGGAATACCTTGAGCGTGGCCTTACGCCCATGGAATCTCAAAGCAAATGGCGCCCATCTCTCGCGCGTCTATCTACAACAAGATGGCCGAGCTAGGCTATCGGAAGAGCGCAATTCATAAAGCGGCCTCAAACGACTCTAAACCTTGAACGCGCGTTGCTTTACGCGCCCGTGACGACCAAAGTCCGCCTGCGCTTGGCCAGCGCCGTTCTCAGCGAATGACGCGCATTGCAGGCACCTGTAGTGCTTTTTGCCCCCCTGCTTGCGGCTTGGCATACATTTCGTGCACAAGAAACCCGAGGAGAACGCAGTGAGCATCGAGTCCGAGGAGTCGTTACCAGCCCAAGGGCAACTGTTGGTCCATTTCTTCCTGGAGGACCAATCGCATGTAATGGATGCACTAGTGCTGCACGCGTGTGAGGGAGAGGTGCTGGCGCTTGTCAAGGAGGTCGGAAAGCAGCTTGGCATCGAGTTGCGAATTGAATCAAGGGCCTATGGAGAAGGAGGGCTGGAGGTCTATCTCAACTTCATCGGTAAGCACGCCGTTTCGCTAACTCTGTTAGGCGGGGTGGTCACTGGCATTTGCTCTGCCACCGTTTGGATGCGCTATCAGAGCAAGCTCCTAGACCAGCAGGTTGAGATGAATGCATTTGCCCTGGAGCGCGACAAGAAGCTGTCCATTCAGCAGATCGAACTGAACGATCTGAACCTCAAGAAGACCCGCTTGGAACTCAAGAAGTTGGAGCAGGAAGCGGCCGCAGACGCTCCACGACTTCCTGCCACCGGGTCCACACTTTCACTTCACATAGATGAGCCGCCTACGGTCGAGGCAGTGCTCCCCGCTCTCTTGGGCAATCGCCGGATCATCAAGCTGCGTTCCCAGTTCTACGAATCGCTGCTTGGCTACAGCAAAGTATCGGCGGTGGGTTTTGCCCCCACACACAAGCCGCAGCCAGAGCAGGAACGAATTATTAAACGCCCCTCATTCGAGGAATTCATTGTCCGGCTGGAAGAGCTTGAGCCGACTCGAATCGAGAAAGCAGAGATCGAGATTATTGCCCCAGTCTTGATCCGCGACGGCGGCAAGTGGCGCGGCCGGTTTGAGGGTCGCGTCATCAGCTTCCTTATCTCCGATGATCTGTTTCTCGCAAAGGTCGCACAGAAGCGAGTGAAGTTTCAGAACGGCACGACTCTGGTTTGTCGGTTAATGATTCACCTGCGCGAAGACGACGCAGGGAACATCGAACCGCATGACTATGTTGTTGAGGACGTACATTCACACCACGCGAGATCAGGAGAGACCATGGTGCGAGTCACGCCACCTCGGAACAAGGCCGACTTCGTCGTTGCGGAACCAAGGAAGGATGTTGGGACGGCGGACCCGCAGATGGTCCTAGAAGACCCAGAAGGCTAGGTCAACCTGCAAGGCGGCTGGGCTTCCGCGCCTCCACAATCCTGAGCAAGTGCGAAGCAAGCAGCACCATCTCCTGTGCCTCTGCAGAGTCAATTTCTACCCGACGATGGGAGTGCGGGTTCTTGTAAGACCCGATGGCACCAGCAAACAAGTTAGCCAACGCCTCGCGCTCTGCTGTCAACTGGCCGGCATCGCTGAGTGGTCCCGTGTCAACGTGAAACGCCTTTCGCATCAGCGGCACCCCAATGGTCGTTGCATCGAACCCGCAAGCATCGCGCACCGCGATTTCGACCTCCCTGAACGCATGAAAAACCGCTGTGTCAAACTCCCTGCGCATCAGCATTAGCCACACCGGGTCTGCGATGCTGGAATGCAGGAGAGCGCGTGGGAAGCCTATGGTCTTCAAGTAGGCCGAATAGTCGGCGCCCGTTTGAATTGAGTGCGCACGCCTGCTGAGAACGCGCCAGCCGTTCTGCCCATTGCTGCCCTCTGCAGGCACCAAAAATCCGCACTGCTCAAGCCAGTTGAGGCCCTCATTCACTGCCTGCCGTAATGGATTCGTGTTCCCCTGGTTGTAGTCCTGCAAATCGCTTGTGCTCATCAGGTAGCTGTAGGCGTTAAACATTCCTTGCCCCTGGCCCTTGGTTTGATCTTTGACTAGCTGGAGGAGCGCACCGCCCAACTCCTCCGGCTCCATCGAAAGCAAAAGGTCGGCGTTAGGGATGACATCAATCAGTCGAAGCATTTTTTGAATCTGGGAAGTGTTCAGCGGCCTGCTGAGGGCCGCGCTATCATGACACTTCGCCGTGTGTACTAAGCGTGCGTACTGCACGACGACTGATCGCGTTTCTCCTCTGGGAAGCGACTGCATCGGGTGAGTTTGATTCCCTTCACCCGCTCCACCGCCTCATCGGCACCCCTCCGCTCGACAAGGCTGTGGCTGCGGCCTGCCAGGCACGCCGCACCATCCGCGCTCAGTCCAACATCGGCACAAACCCAGGATCCCCCTTCGCCATCGCCCTGCGATAAGCCGGCCGTTCGCCGATGCGTTGCAGGTACGCGCGGATGTGCGGGTAGGGCGCGAGGTCGAGCGGCTGGAACAGGCGCATCGTGGTGAGCGAGAACACGCTCATGATGTCGGCCGCCGTGAACTCGCTGCCCGCCAGATAGGGCACAGCGCCCAGCCGCGCTTCGACCAGCGCCAGCACGCGGTCCAGACGGTCCTGCACCCCGGCCAGCACCGGATGCTCCGGCGGGAGTTGGGCCCGGCTCACCATCATCATCCGGCCCATCACCGGCTGCAGGTTGCCGTTGGCGAAGTGGAACCAGTAGAGGAAGGCCGCGTAGTCCGGATGCTCGGGCCTGGGCTTCAGGCGGCCGCCGCCGTGCTTCACGATGATGTATTCGACGATGGCGGCCGACTCGCCCAGCAGCAGCTCGCCGTCCTCGATCAGCGGCGCGGCGCCCAGCGGATGCAGCGCCCTGATCGCGGGCGGCGAGAGCTTGGTGAAGGCGTCGCGCGCATGGTGCTCGAGCGCATAGGGGACAGCGAGTTCTTCGCAGAGCCAGACGATGCGTTCCGACTGGGAGCGGCCGAGGTGATGGATCTTGAGCATGGTGTGCGGGTGGAATGGGAGGGGTGGGGCGCTTCGGACGACGAGCGTTGGGGGATCGGGCAGCTTAAGCGCTGTGCCCTGTCCGCACGCTGAACGCAGCCCGTCCGCCATCCGCTGCAACGCGCAGCCAGGCATGCGACGCATCCATCAAGAATGCATTCAGAATCGTCAGCGCGCCGGCTGACGTTCTTCTCGCGGCAGCGCTTCCTGGATTCCGCAAGATATGAATACGAACGATCTATTGCGACAGGCGAGGCCTGCGTTGGAGACGCTGTGGCAGGCACGCAATGCGTCCGCCGTGCCTCCCGGCGACCGACCGGTCTGCACGCTCTTCTTTTCGCTCGGCAACCTCGACACGCGCGCGCACGTGCTGCGCGCGGCGGGGGCGGATCTGGCGCAGGCCTGGCGCGAAGGGGAGCGCCTGGTGGCCGAATGGGTCGGGGCACAGGCGCAGCCGCCGGTCTGGCTGCGCGTCGATGCGGTCGACGTGGTGGAGGCCCTGCGCTGGGACGCGCTGCAGGCCTTGTTCGGGGCGATCAAGCGCAACTACTTCCGCTTCGGCATCGCGTTCACGGCCGACCTGTCGGTCGCGGTGCTGGAGCCGGAGATCGGCGCCAACGCCTTGCTCTACGACAACGCGGTGGAATCGGCGACGCCCAACGCCATCAACCTCGCGGGCTACGGCCAGCGCCGCTTCGGCCAGGCCCTGGAATGGCCGACGCAGCCCGCGCAGCCAATGTGGATCTTCAGCACGCGGGCGGTCTTCACCGATGGCGCGTCGGCGCACGTGATCGAGCCGCAGGGGCCGAACCACGGCTACCGCCAGCTGCCGCGCTGGGATGCCGAGGCGGTGCGCGAGGTGGTGCACACCAGCACCGCCTACCTGGCGGCGCAGGTCAAGCCTTCGGGCGAGTACCACTACGGCTGGTTCCCCTGCTTCGACCGGCCGATCCCGACCTACAACGCGCTGCGCCATGCGAGCTCGACCTACGCGCTGCTCGAAGGCTGGGAGCTCACGCAGGATGCTTCGCTCCGGGCCTCACAGATGGCCGCGATCCGGTCCGCGCTGGCCTACCTGCGCGGCACGCTGATCCAACACCTCGACCTGCCCGACGGCCAGCGCGCGGCCTTCCTGGTCGACCTCGGCGACGAGATCAAGCTGGGCGGCAACGCGGTGTGCCTGCTGGCCTTCGTGAAGTACACCGAGCTCACGGGCGACGAACAGTACCTGCCGCTGCTGGCCGAACTGGCGCTGGGCATCGTGCACATGCAGGACCCGGCGACCGGCCGCTTCGTGCACGTGCTGCTGCATCCCGATCTCCGCCTCAAGGCCGAACACCGCACCATCTACTACGACGGCGAGGCGGCCTTCGGCCTGATGCGGCTCTACGGCCTCACGCGCGACCCGCGCTGGCTGCAGACCGTGGAGAAGGCGGTGGCCTATTTCATCGAGGCCGAGCACTGGCGCGCGCACGACCACTGGTTGAGCTACTGTATCAACGAGCTCACGCTCTACCGGCCCGAGGAACGCTACTACCGCTTCGGACTGGACAACGTGCGCGGCTATCTCGACTTCGTGCTCGAGCGCATCACGACCTACCCGACGCTGCTCGAACTGATGATGGCGGCGCAGAAGATGGTCACGCGGCTGCAGGCCGATCCGGTGTTCGCGCACCTGCTCGACGGTTTCGACCTCGCCAAGTTCGAGCGCGCGCTGGCCTACCGCGCGCGCTATCTGCTCAATGGCCACTTCTGGCCCGAGCTGGCGATGTTCTTCAAGAACCCGGGGCGCATCCTCGGCGGCTTCTTCATCCGGCACCACAGCTTCCGCGTGCGCATCGACGACGTGGAGCACTACCTGTCGGGCTATGTGGCCTACCACCGCCTGCTGAAGGCACGTGAAGCGCGGTCGGCGCAAACGGCGGCACTGCCTCAGCGGGCGGTCGGGGGCGCGGCCTCCGGCGTGGTCGCCTGGGGCGGCGACGTCAACCTGGCGCGCCGCCAGCACTACCGCACGCGCGAGCTGGGCGGGGCGCACAGGGTGCTCGGCGACATCGCCGCGCTGCGCGAGGCCGACCTGCGCATCGTCAACCTCGAATGCGTGGTCGCGACCACGGGCGAGCAGGGCGTGGAGAAGGACGAGGCCGGCCCCTACTACTACCGTGCGCGGCCCGAGATGCTGGCGGTGCTGACCGAGGCGGGCATCGGCATGGTCGCCACCGCCAACAACCACAGCGGCGACTACGGCCCCGAGGCGTTGATTGAACAGCACGGCCTGCTGGACGCCGCGGGCATCGCCCATGCGGGCACCGGCCGCACGCTGGAGGCCGCGCTGCGGCCGGCCTTCGGTCGCGCGGGCGGGGTGCGCGTGGCGCTGTTCTCGCTCGACGCCACGCAGCCGCGCTTCGCCGCCACCGCCCACAAGCCCGGCGCGGCCTGGCTGTCGCTCGACGACCTGGCCGCCTGGACGGCCACGCTCGCGCCGCGCATCGAGGCCGCACGCCGCGAGGCCGACGTGGTGCTGGTGGCGGTGCACTGGGGCGCCAACCTCGAGACCGCGCCTTCGCGCGCCGAGATCGCGGTCGGCCATGCCATCGTCGATGCGGGCGCCGATGCGGTGCTCGGTACCTCGGCGCATGTGCTGCAGGGCATCGAAGTCCATCGCGGCCGGCCGATCCTGCACGACGCGGGCGACCTGCTGTTCGACGCGGTGCGCAACGACTTCGGCGACTCGGGCGTGTTCTCGCTGACGCTGGGCCTGCACGGTGTCGAGCAGGTGCTGTTCACGCCGATCGGTGTCGGCTTCGGTGTCACCCGGCAGGTCGAGGGCGAGCCGGCCGAAGCGGCCAGCGCGCGCTTTGCCGCGCAGTGCCGGGCCCTCGGCACCGAGATGGCGCCGATGCCCGGCGGCCGTTGTGTGCTGCGCCTGTCGCCGCCCGAGCGGCCGCTCGTCGGACCGGCAACGGATGCAGCCATCGCCTCGGTGGCCGCTTTGCCTCCGACCGTCGGCCCGCTGCGCGCGCCGCGCCCCGAATGGACGGTCGATGCGGTGCCGCCCGACGCCCGCATGACGCCGCTGCAGATCGGACCGATGCGCCTGCTGGGCCTGCGCTGCGCGCCGCGCCAGGTCGTCGGGCGCCGCATCCTGTGGGTCGAGTCGTTCTGGACCGTCGACGCGCCCGTGGCGGCCGACCTGCGCCTGCAGTTCCGCGCGCTGCCGATGCGCAGCACCACCATGCCGGCCTGGGGCGAGGGCATGGACCACGATCCCTGCGACTGGATGTGGCCCACCAGCCGCTGGGAGCCCGGCCGCATCTACCGCGACCGCTACGGCCTGCGCCCGCCGCGCCCCGGCCTGCTCGAGAGCGACGTGCTGCGGCTCGAGGTGCGCGTGCGCGGCGACGCGCCGGGCCTGTCGGCGCACCTGCTGCCCGTCTGGTGCGGCCTGCGCGTGCCTGGTTTCCCGGTGCCGCTGCCCGAGCGCCCGGCACCGGTGCTGGCCGCCTCGCGCCCCGGCGCCGGCCCGAAGGCCGGGCCGGTCTGGACCGCCGCGCAGCTGCAGCAGGTCACGGGCGGCCGCTGGCTGGTCGAGCCGCCGCCGGGCTGGTGCGTGAACTCGGTGGTGCGCGGGCCGCTCCACATGTCGATGCTGCCGCCGCCGGCGCTCTTCGTGGCCTCCGACTACCGCACGCTGGCCGTGCACGAGAGCTACAGCAAGCCGCGCCCGGACAACTGGGACCGCCACCTCGAGCTGCCGCGGCTGCAGCACGCACTGGCCGGCGCCCTGGTCGCGCATCCGGTGGACGGGCTCGCCCCCGGCTTCCCGCTGCTGCAGGTGGAGGACCCGATCCGCGCCATGCTCGCGCTCGGCGCGGCCGCGCGGGCGCGCTACCAGGGCCTGGTGGTGGGCGTGACCGGCACGGTCGGCAAGTCGTCCACCATCGCCATGCTGCGCGACCTGCTGCCCCCGGCCGCGCGCGTGCACACCACCATCGACAACTACAACTCGCGCGTCGGCGTGCCGGCCATGCTGGCCAACCTGGCGGCCGATGCCGACGTCTGCATCCTCGAGATGGCGCAGAGCGGGCTCTGGATGGACCGCGGACCGATCGCGCTGATGGCGCGGCCGCACGTGGCCATCGTCACCGAGATCGGCCTGTCGCAGACCCGCCAGGCCTCGACGCTGGCGCTCACGGCCGAGTACAAGTCGCGCATCTTCCTGGGGCTGGAGCCGGGCGGCGTGGCCATCGTGGCCGACCACATCCCCTGCCTGGCGCAGGTGGTGCAGGCGGCCGCGCGCACCGCGGGCGCGATCTGGGTGGTGGGCAGCGGGCCCGACGCCAACATTCGCGTGCTCGACACCCGGCCCGAGCCCGGCGGCGGCTGCCGCGTGCGCATCGCGACGGCGGGGCGCGCCTTCGAATATGTCTTCCCCCTCGGCAGCGCGGGCCTGGTGCGCAACTCGGCCCTGGCCTTTGCCGCGCTGCTGGCCATGGGCTTCGATGGCGAGGCCGCCTGCGCGCGCATGCCGCACGTGCGGCTGCCCGCCTCGGTGATGCAGGTGCGCGCGCTGCGCACGCAGGGCGGCGTGCAGGCCACGCTGATCGACGACAGCTGGAACGCCGAGGTCATGTCGATGCGCAACGCGATGGACTTCGTGCGCACCTACCAGCCCGCGCAGGCCGCGCCGGTGGCGCGCAAGATCGGCGTGCTGGGCCGCATCATCAACCTGGGCGCCGAGGCCGAGGCCATGCACCGCAGCCTGGCGGCGCCGCTGCTGGCCTCGGGCATCCAGCACGTGGTGACGCACGGCGACGAGATGCGCTGGCTGCGCGAAGAGGTGCCGGCCGAACTGCTCGGCCCGCACTTCGACGATGCGGCGCAGCTCGCGGGCTACCTCGGCGGCATCCTGCGCGACGGCGACCTGGTGCTGGTGAAGGGCGACCGCCAGCAGTCCGACTTCGGCAACGTGTCGGTGTTGCTGGAAAAGCTGTGACGACGGCGGCGCGCACCCTCCGGCGGCCCGCCCGCTTCGCGCTGGTGCTGCTGGCCCTGGCGCAGGCGGCCTGCGCGCAACACGCCGGGCCCGGCATGCCGGCGGCGGTGCTGTATTGGAACCAGCCCGCCGTGCGCGCCCATTGCCCCGACCGCGCCGGCTACCTGTGGGTGCAGCCCGCCGCGGGGCCAGCCTGCATCCGCTACTTCGCGAGCGGCGACATCGACGGCGCGCGCGTGGCCATCGTGCAGTTCTCCGGCGACCGCGACGACGTGATGGACGAGGCGCCCACGCGCATTCCCGGCAACACCGAAGCCCTGCGCACCCTCGATGCGCAACGCAGCCGCGACCGCGCGGGCGTGCCGTGGATCTTCATGGCGCGCCCCGGCACCTATGGCTCCTCGGGCGACCACGGCCGGCGCCGGCGCCTGTCCGAGGAATTCGCGCCCATCGATGCCGCGCTCGACGCGCTCAAGCGCCGCCACGGCATCGGGCAGTTCGTGCTGGTGGGCCACAGCGGCGGCGCGACCGCGGCGGCGGCGATGCTCACGCTGGGGCGCAGCGACCTGCGCTGCGTGGTGATGACCTCGGCCGCCTTCGCCTACGAGGAGCGGGTGCGGCTGCGCCGGGAGATGGCGGGGGAGGGGCCGCCGAGCGCGCGCGCCCTGGCCGCGGTGCAGGGCATGTACGACCCGCTGGCGCACATCGACGGGGTGGTGCGCGACGACCGGCGCCAGCTCTTCGTGCTGGGGAACCCCGCGGACAACGTCACGCCCTTCGTGCTGCAGCGCCGCTTCGCCGACGCGTTGGGCCGTGCCGGCCACCGCGTAACGCTGAGGGAAGTGCAGACGCTGCCGCCCGAATACCACGACATGCGGGGGCAGCCGGCGCTCGAGACGGCGCGGGAATGCGCGCGCTGAGGGGCTCTGTCGGTGGGAAGTTTCTTGCGGTTCCCTGACGCCGGCCGATGTCAGTTAACAGTGTGGTGACAATCCACCACTTTCTCACATAATTTGTTACTTTAAGCACTACCGGCGTCGATTTCATTCTTTCGTTTGCGGGCGCCAGCGGGGGCGCACGGTAGCATCCGGCCCCATCCGCGTTCCTCGCCCGTCCCCCGATGGGCGGCCCGGTGAGGCCCGGATCCAGACGCCTTCCTTCGTGGGGGATACATGCAATCGTACGGAAGACACTTATGGATTTGAGGGAGCGGGAGGCCGTCCTCGTCGACGAGGCCTCGGCCGCCATCGAGGCTGCGATGCAGGGCTTCGGCGGCGCCTTCGGCAGCGTGCCGTTCTGCCGGTCGACCGACTTCGGCATGCTGTCGGCGGAAGACCAGCTCGACGTGCGCCAGACGGAAATGGCGCACTACCGGGAACGGCCCGAACTGTCGGCCGTGCATTTCTGTCTGACCTCGGCGCAGGCGCTGCTGGAGATCAGCCGCACCCTGCTGCGCCAGTCGGCGGCGCTGTCGCCGCAGGAGCAGGAGCGCAGCTGGAAGCAGCTGGCCGAGGACGCCAAGCTGGCCGGCCGCGCGGCCTACCGCGCCGTGCTGATCCTGTCGGATCCGACCGTGGCCCGCCTGGCGGCCACCGAGCGGACCCAAGCGGGCTCCCTGTGATCGATCGCCTGCGGCAGCTCTGGCGCGGCCGCGCGGCCGAGGTGCGCCGGCCGAGCACGGCGATCGCGCCGCCGACCTTCCCGGCAGCGGCGCCACCGCCACCGCCGGCCCCCGTGCGGCCGCCCCCCGCCGCCCCGATCGCGCCGCGCGAATGGCCACGCCGGGCGCCCGAAGCCGATCCGCAGCTCGCCCAGCAGATCCAGCGCCGCGAGCAGGTGCTGGGCCAGTCGATCTACTTCAAGCACTGGCAGGCGATCAAGGCCGAGGGCATCACCGCCTCGCAGTTCATGGAGTTCCTGCAGCCCTTCGCCGATCTCGACGGCATCAGCGTGTCCTACATCTACAGCGATCCCGAGGGCAACGAGCGCATCTACAACCACCGCAAGGACGATTCCTTCGAGAACCCGCTGTCGGTGGCGATCAAGGAAAAGAAGATCTCCAAGGACCAGGCGCTCGACCTCGCGCTCAACGAGGAAGGCCGGGTCTGGATCGAGAGCAACTTCATGGACCTGAAGTAGCGCTTCGCGGGCGCGGGCGGCGCGGCAAAGGGCATGGGCCCACGCGGGTGCGGGGGTGGTCCCAAACCTATAATCGAATGGCCAATCAAATCAAGCAGTTAGCGGGAGCACTGTTCCGCTGCGCCAGCCTTTTCATCCCATGAGCCAGCCCACCTTCACGGTCGCGGACATCCGCAAGACCTTCCTCGATTTCTTCGCCTCGAAGGGCCACACCATCGTGCCGTCCAGCCCGCTGGTGCCGGGCAACGACCCGACCCTGATGTTCACCAACTCGGGCATGGTGCAGTTCAAGGACGTGTTCCTCGGCGAGGACAAGCGCCCCTACCAGCGCGCGACCTCGGTGCAGGCCTGCCTGCGCGCCGGCGGCAAGCACAACGACCTGGAGAACGTGGGCTACACCGCGCGCCACCACACCTTCTTCGAGATGCTGGGCAACTGGAGCTTCGGCGACTACTTCAAGCGCGAATCCCTCCAATGGGCCTTCGAGCTGCTGACCCAGGTCTACAAGCTGCCGGCCGAGAAGCTCTGGGCCACGGTCTACATCGAGGACGACGAGGCCTACGACATCTGGACCAAGGAGATCGGCCTGCCGCCCGAGCGCGTGGTGCGCATCGGCGACAACAAGGGCGGCCGCTACATGTCCGACAACTTCTGGATGATGGCGGACACCGGCCCCTGCGGCCCGTGCTCCGAGATCTTCTACGACCACGGCCCCGAGATCGCGGGCGGCCCGCCCGGCTCGCCGGACGAAGACGGCGACCGCTACATCGAGATCTGGAACAACGTGTTCATGCAGTTCGACATGCAGCCCGACGGCTCGGTCAGGAAACTGCCCGCGCCCTGCGTCGACACCGGCATGGGCCTGGAGCGGCTGGCCGCGATCCTGCAGCACGTGCACAGCAACTACGAGATCGACCTGTTCGACAAGCTGGTGAAGGCGGCCGCGCGCGAGACGCACACCACCGACCTCGACCACAAGAGCCTGCGCGTGATCGCCGACCACATCCGCGCCACCGCCTTCCTGGTGACCGACGGCGTGATCCCCTCGAACGAGGGCCGCGGCTACGTGCAGCGCCGGATCATCCGCCGCGCCATCCGCCACGGCTACCTGCTGGGCCAGAAGAAGCCCTTCTTCCACAAGCTGGTGGCCGACCTGGTGACCATCATGGGCGACGCCTATCCCAAGCTGGTGGCCGAGCAGAAGCACATCACCGACACGCTCAAGGCCGAGGAAGAACGCTTCTTCGAGACATTGGCCAACGGCATGGACATTCTGAACAGCGCAATGTTCCCAAGCGAAAAGGTGGCGATCGCCCGGACGTCTGAACATCCGGCGCATACGGACATCGAACGCGTGATTGGAAGCGCGGAGTCGCCACAGAGCAAAGTGCTCCCTGGCGATGTCGCTTTCAAGCTTCACGATACCTTCGGCTTCCCTCTAGATTTGACAGCCGATGTCTGTCGTGAACAGGGCTGGTCGATCGACGAGGCCGGCTTCAACGCCGCCATGGAAAAGCAGAAGGCCGCGGGCCGCGCGGCCGGCAAGTTCAAGATGGACCGCAACGTCGAGTACGCCGGCGCGGGCAACACCTTCACCGGCTACGAGCATCTCGAGGCGCAGGCCACCGTGCAGGCGCTGTACTTCGAAGGCGCGGCCGTGCCCGAACTCAAGGAAGGCCAGCCGGGCATCGTGGTGCTCGACACCACGCCCTTCTATTCCGAGAGCGGCGGCCAGGTCGGCGACCAGGGCGCGCTGAGCGCCGAGGGCGTGCAGTTCGGCGTCGACGACACGCAGAAGATCAAGGCCGACGTGTTCGGCCACCATGGCACGCAGACGCAGGGCACGCTCAAGGTCGGCGACACGGTCAAGGCCGCGGTCGACGGCGAGCGCCGCCACGCGACCATGCGCAACCACAGCGTGACCCACCTGATGCACAAGGCGCTGCGCGAGGTGCTGGGCACGCACGTGCAGCAGAAGGGCTCGCTGGTCGACGCCGACAAGACGCGCTTCGACTTCGCGCACAACGCCGCGGTCACGCGCGAGCAGATCCTCGAGATCGAGAAGCGCGTGAACGCCGAGATCCTGGCCAATGCCGCGACGCAGGCGCGCGTGATGGACATCGAGTCGGCCCAGAAGACCGGCGCGATGATGCTGTTCGGCGAGAAGTACGGCGAGACCGTGCGCGTGCTCGACATCGGTTCCAGCCGCGAGCTCTGCGGCGGCACGCACGTGAGTCGCACCGGCGACATCGGCCTGTTCAAGATCACCAGCGAGAGCGGCGTGGCCGCGGGCGTGCGCCGCATCGAGGCGATCACTGGCGCCAACGCGCTGGCCTACCTGCAGGCGCTCGAGTCGGCGGTGCAGACCGCGGCCCAGACGCTCAAGTCGACCCCGGCCGAGGTGCAGGCGCGCCTGGCCCAGCTGCTCGACCAGATGAAGGTGCTCGAACGCGAGGTCGGCACGCTCAAGGGCAAGCTGGCGTCGTCGAAGGGCGACGAACTGATCGCCCAGGCGATCGACCTCGGCGGCCTCAAGCTGCTGGTGGCCCAGCTCGACGGCGGCGACGCCAAGACGCTGCGCGACACCATGGACAAGCTCAAGGACAAGCTCAAGAGCGCGGTCATCGTGCTGGCGATCGCCGAGGGCGCCAAGGTGCAGCTGGCGGCGGGCGTGACCGCCGACGCGCTGGCCAAGGTCAAGGCCGGCGAGCTGGTCAACTTCGTGGCCCAGCAGGTGGGCGGCAAGGGCGGCGGCAAGCCCGACATGGCGATGGCCGGCGGCACCGACCCCAGCGGCCTCGCGGCCGCGCTGGCCTCGGTCCAGGGCTGGGTGGCCGAACGGGTCTGAACGGGCGTGGTGACGCGATGGCGCTGAAGCTCCAGCGACGCCTGCGTGCCGCGACCCTGCTTGCTGCGGTGTTGCTGGCCGGCTGCGCCAGCCTGCCGCCACCGCAGCCCGAACGCTTCTCGGCGGCGCGCACCGACGTCGCCGACACCCGGCTGGCGCAGATCGCGCTGGCCAGCGGGCAGGACATGCCCACCGGCTTCTCCGGCTTCCAGCTGATGCCCGAGGGGCCGACCGCCTTCAACGCGCGCCTGGCGCTGGCGCGCGCGGCCCAGAAGACGCTCGACGCCCAGTACTACATCCTGCAGGACGACGCCAGCGGCAAGCAGTTCCTGGGCGCGCTGCTCGACGCCGCGCGGCGCGGCGTACGGGTGCGGCTGCTGGTCGACGACTTCTACACCGCGGGCAAGGACGAGCTGTTCGCCGCGCTGGCCTCGCAGCCCAACTTCGAGCTGCGGCTGTTCAATCCGCTGGCCGTGCGCAGCGGGCCGCTCGGCCTGCGGCTGGCCCTGTCGCTGGGAGATTTCCGCCGCTTCAACCGGCGCATGCACAACAAGCTCTTCGTGGCCGACAACAGCCTGGCCATCACCGGCGGGCGCAACATCGCCGACGAGTACTTCATGCGCAGCGATGTCGCGAACTTCATCGACCTCGACGTGCTGGTCAGCGGGCCGGTGGTGCCCGAGCTGTCCGACACCTTCGACGATTTCTGGAACAGTGCGCAGACCCGTCCGATCGACAACCTGATGCGGGTCCCGGCCGACAGCGAGGTCACGCGCGGCTGGCTGCAGGCCCGCCTGGCCGGGGCCGCGCCCGCGACCACCGAACGCGAGACCGACGTGCTCGGCCATGCGCCCATCGAACGCCAGCTGCACGCCGGCCGCCTCGCGCTGATCCCGGGTGACGGCCGCGCGATCGCCGACACGCCCAAGAAGGTCGCGATGGACGACCCCGAGGCCAGCTTCGCCGACAGCGTGACCCAGCGCACCATCGCCATGCTCAGCGGCGCGCGCTCCGAGGTGGTGATGGTCTCGCCCTATTTCATCCCGGGCGAGGAGGGGATCAAGCTGCTGCAGATGGCGGTCGACAACGACGTGCAGGTGATCGTGCTCACCAACTCGCTCGACGCCACCGACGAATCGCTGGTCTATGCCGGCTATGCCAAGTACCGCTACCGCATGCTCAAGGCGGGCGTGCGCGTGTTCGAGCTGGGCGGCAAGCTCGCGCCGCGCCAGGCCGGGCTGGGCGATTTCCGCAGCTCCTCCGGCCGGCTGCACGCCAAGGTGGCGCTGGTGGACCGGCGACGGATCTTCCTGGGCTCGATGAACCTCGACGGCCGCTCGGCGCGGCTCAACACCGAGATCGGCATCCTGGTCGACAGCCCGGCGCTGGCCGAGCAGTTCGGCAAGCTCATGACGCTGCGCTCGATGGGCGCCTACGAACTGCGCCTGCGCGGCGACGACGGCGAGAACGTCGAATGGATCGAGCACGATCCCGACGGCAGCCAGAAGCGGATCACCGACGAGCCCGGCGCGAGCTGGCTTGGCAGCCTCAAGGACTGGCTGCTGCTGAAGCTGCTGCCCGAAGACCTGCTGTAGCGCCCGCGCTCAGGCGGCCGGCGCGACCGTGCCGCCGTCGATGCGGTGGCGCGCCAGCGCCTCGGCCACGAAGCCGCTGGCCTTCATCTCCTCGACGAAGGCCGCCAGCGCGGCCTGGGCGTGCGCGCCGCGGCTGGCCGGCAGGCCCATCGCCTGCTGGATCACCATGAAGCGGCCGGGCAGCAGGCGCAGGCCCGCGTCGGCCTGGGCCAGGGTCTGCAGCTGCTTGCGGATGCCGGCCGCGACCTCGACGCGCCCGGCGCGCAGCGCCTCGATCACGGCTTCGGCATTGAACAGTCGCTCGATGTGCGCGGCCTGGAGTTCGCGCGTGAGGAACAGGTCGTAGGCGCTGCCCGAGCCCACGCCCACGCGCAGCCCGGCCCGGTCGACCTCGGCGTTGTCCTGCAGCGCCGCGCCGGCCGGCACCAGGTAGCTGCCTTCGATCAGCACATAGGGCGCGGTGAAACCCAGGCCTTCGCCGCGCGCCGGGTCGATGGCGAAGAAGCCGATGTCGGCACGCTCGCCGCGCACCGCCTCCACCGACTGGGCCGCCTTGTCGAACACCAGGCATTCGAGCGGCAGATCGAGGCGCTGCGCCAGGGCCCGTGCCAGGTCGACCGAGACGCCGGTGGGCTCGCCGCCGGCCGCATCGCGCGCGGCGAGGATCGGGTTGCCCAGGTTGATCGACGCGCGCAGCGTGCCGGTGGGCGCGAAGGCCGCGCGCATCGCGGCGGAGGAGAGAGGCGGACGGTCCATGGCATCGGGCGCCCCGGGGCGCAAAGCTTCGGAAGCCGCCAGTTTATGCGGGCGCGCGCGCCCGGCGCCGGCTCAGGACAGGGGATGGTGCGGCGGCCGGTGGAACAGTTCGCGCAGCACGTCCTTGGCCGCTTCGAGCTGGCTGCGGCGCGCGGCGGTCAGCTGGTGGCCGGCGCGGTTCAGGTAGAAGTTCAGCATCGACATGGCCGAGGGGAAGGCATCGGCCTTGCGCTTCGGGTTGCGCTCGGCCGAGCGCTTGAGCGCACGGCCCACCTCTTCGGGCGTGCCCTGGAACAGACCCTTCTTCAGGTCCGGGGCATGAGGGTGCTCGCCGTTTTCCGGCGGCGATTTGCGGGTGTGGGGCATGGCATGCCTCGCTTTCGGAGTAATACTTTGTACACCTTATTCCCTGCCTGCGCACGCGGTGTCGGCGCCGCCTGCAATCGCCGTAGGAGGCGTCGGACCCGCTCAGGCGTCGTCCGCGTCGTCCGCCGGATCGTCGCTGTCGGTGCCGTCCTCGGCGGCCCAGCTGCCGCCCAGAGAATGGACCTCCGCCGGGTCGAGGCGCCGGCCGCCCGGTCCGATGATGCGGTCGGGCAGGATGTCCGCGCCGTCGGGCGGCAGGTCGCCCTCGGCATCGGCGCGCTCGCCCGTGCCGGCGCTGTCGCTGCCGCCGTCCAGCGGCTCCAGCGTGGTGCCGGTCAGGCTGTCCTCCGGTGGTGCCAGGTCGGCGCGCTGGCCGAGGGTGTCGCTGCCGCTGTCCGAGCTGTCGCTCGGGCCGAGCAGGCGGGTGTCGTCGTCAGGCTGGACGGGATGGGTGCTGGGGGCGCCTGCGGCGCTGCTCGTGGCCATGTCATTTCTCCTGCGGCATGTCGTCAAAAGCCCAGCTTGCGGCCGCGCGGCGGGCGGCGGCTGTGGGCCCGGGCCGACGCCGGCTGTCGGTGCGCGCACCGTGCGCGACCGACGGGCGCATGCTGCCTTTTCCTACCCGCGCCGCACGGCTCGCGCGCGGCAATGGCGGCCTTGCCATTCACAGGAGCATTGCCATGCCTCAAGGCGACAAGTCGTCCTATACGGACAAGCAGAAGCGGAAGGCCGAACACATCGAGGAAGGCTACGAGGACCGCGGCGTGCCGAAGGCGGAGGCCGAGCGCCGCGCCTGGGCCACGGTGAACAAGGCGTCGGGCGGCGGCAAGCAGAGCGGTTCGGGCCGCGGCCAGCCCGAGAACCACGAGTCTTCGCGCAAGGGCGGGCGTGCGGGCGGCGCGGCGGCGGCGGCGCGCCCCGCGGCCGCGCGCTCGGCCTCGGCGAAGAAGGCCGCGGCCACGCGCCAGCGCCACGCGGCGCACGGCTGAGCGCGCGGCCTCAGACCAGGTGGCCGCTGGCCAGCGCGGCCGCGGCCGAGCGGGTTTCCACGCCCAGCTTCTCGAAGATGTGCTCGGCGTGCTTGTTCACCGTGCGCGGGCTCATGCCCAGGATGTCGCCGATGTCGCGGTTGGTCTTGCCCTTGGCCAGCCAGGACAGCACCTCGGTCTCGCGCGGCGTGAGCGCCGCCTCGCTGACCCGGGCCGCGGCCGCCGGGCCCTCGCGGTGCACCGCCAGCAGCAGCATGGTTTCGCCCAGCGTGGCCGAGCCCAGGTTGCGCACCGACAGCCGGGTGCCGGCGGCGGTGCGTACCAGCACGCTGCCGCCCGCCACCAGCGCCGCGTCGAGCACGGCCGGCAGCTGGCCCGGCGAGGCCGGCTCCCCCAGCGCGTGCAGCCACAGCGCGGCCTGCGGCGAGCGCCAGGCCAGCCGGCCGCGGGTGTCGACGAAGACCACGCCCATGCCCGCCACGTCGACCGCGTCGCGCGCCATGCGCGTGATGCGGGCGTTGCGCGCATGGGTGTGCAGCCGCGCCAGCACCTCCTGGGCGCGGATCGGTTTGACCACGTAGTCGACGCCGCCGCAGGCGAAGCCCTCGACCACGTCCTGGGTCTCGGACAGGCCGGTCATGAACAGCACCGGGATGTGGGCCAGCGCCGGGTTGGCCTTGATCCGGCGGCAGGTCTCGAAGCCCGAGAGGCCGGGCATGATGCCGTCGAGCAGGATCGCGTCGGGCACCACCAGCTCCAGCCGCTGCAGCGCCGATTCGCCGTCGGCCGCCACCAGCACGGTGTAGCCGCTGGCCTCCAGCGTGTCGCACAGCATGCCCAGGCTGCTGGGCGCGTCGTCGACCACCAGCACCACCGGGCGGTCGTTCTCAGGCACTGGGTGCATCGGCATCCTCCGCGATCGCGTTCTTGAAATCCTCGAGCTCGAAGCGGGTCAGCATGCCGCGCAGCCGCGTGCGGGCCGCGGCCAGCGCCGGGTCGCCCGCGCCGATCCGGTCGAGGGCCTGCTGCAGCCCGCGCACATGGCCCACCTGCACCAGCCGCATCAGCTCCAGCCGCGCCTCCTCGGGCAGCGCGACCGGCTCGGCCGCCGGCGGCGCTGCATCGTGCGCGGCCGGCGGCGGTGCGTGCTGCAGCCACTGCAGGCCCAGGTGGCGTTCCAGCGTGGCGATCAGCTGCGACTCGATCACCGGCTTGCCGACGAAGGCCTGGCAGCCGGTGGCGCGCAGGCGCTCGGCCTGGTTCTCGAACACGTTGGCCGACACGATCACGATCGGCACCTGCTCGAAGCCGGCAGCCCGGACCCGGGTGGCGGTCTCCCAGCCGTCCATGTCGTCCATGCTGATGTCGAGCAGAATCGCGGCCGGCACGTGCTCGCGCAGGCTGTCCAGGCACTCGGTGCCGCTGGCGGCCTCGCGCACGTCGAAGCCCAGCGGCATCAGCATGCCGGCCAGCATCTGGCGCTGCACCGGCTGGTCGTCGACCACCAGCAGCGTGCGGCGCGGGCCGAAGTAGCCCGAGATCGGGCGCTGCGGCTCGGCCTGCGGACCGGGGTCGGCCACCTCGCGCAGGTAGACCCGCACGCTGAAGGTGCTGCCCTGGGCGGAGGTCGCGCTCAGGCGCAGCTCGCCGCCCATCAGCGAGGTCAGCAGGCCGGTGATGGTCAGGCCCAGCCCGGTGCCCGGCTCGCCGTGGCGGCGGCCGGCCGCGCCGCGCTCGAAGGGCAGGAAGATGCGCTGGTGGTCCTGCGGCGCCACGCCGATGCCGGTGTCGACCACGTCGAAGCGCAGCACCTCGCGCCGGGCATCGACATGCAGGGTCACGGTGCCGGCCTCGGTGAAGCGCACGCCGTTGGTCAGCAGGTTGATCAGGATCTGGCGCAGCCGCTTGGCGTCGGCATGCACCCAGGCCGGCAGCCGCCCGCTGTGCGTGTAGACGAAGGCCAGGCCCTTGCCCTCGGCCTGCGGCCGGACCATGCGCACCACCTCGTCGAGGAAGCCGGGCAGGGCCAGCGGCATGGGTTCCAGCTGCAACCGGCCGGCCTCGATGCGCGCCAGGTCGAGCAGGCCGTCGATCAGCCCCAGCATGTGCTCGCCGCTCTTGTGGATGGTCTGGACCGCGGCGCGCGGCGGGTGGGTGGCGTGGTCGTTCTTCAGCAGGATCTGCGAATAGCCCAGGATGCTGTTGAGCGGCGTGCGCAGCTCGTGCGCCATGCCGGCCACGTAGCGGGTCTTGGCCTGGTTGGCCGCCTCGGCCGCCTCCTTGGCGCTCTGCAGCGCGGCGTCGGTACGGCGGTGCGCCTCGATCTCCAGCGTGAGCAGGTGGTTGTGGCGGTTCGATTCCTCCTGCGCCATCTTGCGACTCTCGCTGCCCAGCACCACCCACCAGGCGGCCACCGCCGCCACCATGGCGAGCAGCGCGAACACCTTGAGGAAGGGCGCGCGCAGGTACAGGTGGGCGGCCTGCGCGTCCAGCAACCCTTCCTGCGCGAACACGATGCCCATCACCGTGGCCAGCAGCGCGACCAGCGAGGCCGCCACCAGCATGTAGTGCGCCACCCGGAAGTTCAGCCGCAGCGCCAGCGCCGGCGGCAGCAGCGCCTTGAGCCACAGGCCGATCTGCTGCGAGGCGCGCGAGTCCTTCTTGCAGCCGTCGTGGCAGCGCGATTCCAGCGTGCAGCACAGCGAGCAGATCGGCGCGCCGTAGGCCGGGCAGTGCGCCATGTCCTCCGACTCGAAGCGGTTGTCGCAGACCGAGCAGCGCACCATCTCGCCGGGCTGCCACTGGCGGATGTCGGTGCGCGCCAGGTAGTAGCGGCCCTTCGTCTTCCAGGCCAGCAAGGGCGACACGAGCAGCGCGGTCAGCAGCGCGATGAAGGGCGCGAAGGCCTCGGCCCAGCGCCCCAGCAGCCCGGCATAGGCCACCATCGCGACCGTGGCCGCGACCAGCATCGACACCAGGCCCACCGGGTTGATGTCGTAGAGGTGGGCGCGCTTGAACTCGATCGACTTGGGGCTCCAGCCCAGCGGCTTGTTGATCACCAGGTCGGCCACCAGCGCGCCGACCCAGGCGATCGCGATGTTGCTGTAGAGGCCCAGCACCTTCTCCAGCGCCGCGAACACGCCCAGCGTCATCAGCAGCAGCGCGATCAGCACGTTGAACACCAGCCACACCACGCGCCCCGGATGGCTGTGGGTGAGCCGGGCGAAGAAGTTCGACCAGGCCAGCGAGCCCGCGTAGGCGTTGGTCAGGTTGATCTTCATCTGCGAGATCACCACGAACAGCGTGGTGATGCCCAGCACCCAGGCCGGGTCGCTGAAGACGTAGGCGAAGCCGGCCAGGTACATGCGGGTCGGCTCGATCGCGTGCAGCGCCGGGATCTCGTGCTGCAGCGCCAGGAAGGCCAGGAAGGCGCCGCCCATCATCTTGAGCATGCCCGGCACGATCCAGCCGGGCCCTGCCACCAGCACCGCGGCCCACCAGCGGCCGCGGTTGGCGGCGGTCTTCTCGGGCAGGAAGCGCAGGTAGTCGACCTGCTCGCCGATCTGCACCACCAGCGCGAAGGCCACGGTGGCGCCGGCGCCGAACATCAGCGGGTCGAAGGTGTTGCTGCCCGAGAGGCGGCCGACCAGGCCGGTGAAGTCGACGAAGGCCTGCGGGTTCTTCCACAGCACCGCCACGAAGGGGCAGACGAACAGCAGCAGCCAGACCGGCTGGGTCCACAGCTGCAGCGCCGAGATCATGGTGACGCCGCGCATCACCAGCGGGATGATGACGATCGACGACACCAGGTAGCACACCGCCAGCGACCAGTCGAAGTACATCTGCAGCGCCAGCGCGAGGATCGCGGCCTCGAGCGCGAAGAAGAGGAAGGTGAAGCTGGCGTAGATCAGCGAGGTGAGGGTGGAGCCCAGGTAGCCGAAGCCGGCGCCGCGGGTGAGCAGGTCCATGTCGACGCCGTACTTGGCGGCGTAGAAGCAGATCGGCAGCCCGGTCAGGAAGGTGATCAGCCCCACCACCAGGATCGCCCACAGCGCGTTCTCGAAGCCGTAGCTCAGCGCGATGGCGCCGCCGATGGCCTCCAGCGCGAGGAAGGAGGTGGCGCCGAAGGCCGCGTTGGCCACGCGGAACTCCGACCACTTGCGGAAGCTGCGCGGCGTGTAGCGCAGCGCGTAGTCCTCCAGCGTCTCGTTGGCGACCCAGGTGTTGTATTCGCGGCGGATGCGAAAGATCTTCTGACCGGTGACGGGCGGCATGTTCCGTTCTTTCGGGAAGGGGGAATGGCCGTCACGTTGCAAGAAGCGCTCCTTGTCCGTCCGGCGATGGAAAACCGGTCGGCCAGTCTCGCCGCTGCGGCCCGCGGCCCGGCTACGTTGATTGACGTATTCGGCCATGCGGCCTGCGTTCCTACAGTCACGGCCATGGTGCTCGGTGTGCCAAGCGCCGCACAGCGTTGGTGCACCGCCGCCCCGTGGCCCGTTCGTCCTTCCACCCTTCCATCCTTGACTGGAGATCCTCAATGGCCCATGACCGCGACCAAGACCCGTCCCTCGATTCGATGCTGCCGCAGCAGCTCGCGCTGCGCCGCCGCCGCCTGCTGCAGGGCGCGGCCGTGCTGCCGGTGATGGGCCTGAGCGGCCTGAGCTTCGGCCAGCAGTTCCCCACCGCCAAGGTCAACACGACCAAGCTCGCGGTGACCGACACCGAGGTCACGGTCGGCCAGCTGCATTCGTCCAGCGGCACCATGGCGATCTCCGAGACCGGCTCGATCCAGGCCGAACAGCTCGCCATCGACCAGATCAACGCCATGGGCGGCATCCTGGGCCGCAAGATCAAGGTGATCAAGGAGGACGGCGCCTCCGACTGGCCCACCTTCGCCGAGAAGTCGAAGAAGCTGCTGGTCAACGACCACTGCGCCGCGGTCTTCGGCTGCTGGACCAGCGCCTCGCGCAAGGCGGTGCTGCCGATCTTCGAGAAGGAGAACGGCCTCCTGTACTACCCGACCTTCTACGAAGGCCTGGAGCAGAGCAAGAACGTGATCTACACCGGCCAGGAAGCCACCCAGCAGATCATCTGGGGCCTGGACTGGGGCGCGAAGGAGAAGAAGGCCAAGACCTTCTTCCTGGTCGGCTCCGACTACATCTGGCCGCGCACCTCGATGAAGATCGCGCGCAAGCACATCGAGACCGTGGGCAAGCTGGGCACGGTGAAGGGCGAGGAGTACTACCCGCTGGGCCACACCAACTTCAACTCGCTGATCAACAAGATCAAGGTCGCCAAGCCGGACTGCATCTTCGCGGCCGTGGTGGGCGGCTCCAACGTGGCCTTCTACAAGCAGCTCAAGGCCGCGGGCATCACCGGCGACAAGCAGTTCCTGCTGACGCTGGCCGTGACCGAGGACGAGATGACCGGCGTGGGCGGCGAGAACTTCGCCGGCTTCTATTCGTCGATGAAGTACTTCCAGTCGCTGGACAACGCGAACAACAAGAAGTTCGTCGAGGCCTTCAAGGCCAAGTACGGCAAGGACGCGGTGATCGGCGACGTGACGCAGGCCGGCTACCTGGGCCCCTGGCTGTGGAAGGCCGCGGTCGAGAAGGCCGGCAGCTTCGACATCGACAAGGTGGTGGCCGCCTCGCCGGGCATCGAGCTCAAGACCGCGCCCGAAGGCTACGTGAAGCTGGACGCCAACCACCATCTGTGGAGCAAGGCGCGCATCGGGCAGGGGCAGCTGGATGGGACCTTCAAGGTGGTGGCGGAATCGGCCGAGCTGATCAAGCCCGATCCGTTCCCCAAGGGCTACCAATAAGCCCACCCCCGAAGCGGCTCACTTCGTGTAGCCGCCTCCCCCTCGAGGGGGCGACACCAGCGGCCCGACAAAGCCGGTTCCGCGGTGTCCCACGACTTGTTCCAGACTCTTACCGGACGCAGTGCCATGAGCATTTCAGACATGTGGAACATCGGCCTGATGCAGGGCTTCGCGGGGCTGAGCCTGTTCGCGGTGCTGCTGCTGATGGGCCTGGGCCTGGCCATCATCTTCGGCCAGATGGGCGTCATCAACATGGCGCACGGCGAGTTCATGACCATCGGGGCCTACACCATCTACATGGCGGCGCGGCTGACCGAAAGCCTCGCGCCCACGTGGATGCCCTATTACTTTCCTTTCGCGATCGGGCTGGCCTTCCTGTTCGCGTTCATCGTCGGCTGGGGCGTGGAGTGGGCGCTGATCCGGCACCTCTACAAGCGGCCGCTCGACACGCTGCTGGCCACCTTCGGCATCAGCCTCGGGCTGCAGCAGATCTTCCGCACCTTCATCGGGCCGAAGGAGGTGAGCCCCACGCTGCCCGAGTGGCTGATGGGATCGTGGTCGCCGGCCGAGGGGCTGGACATCCCGATCAACGGCCTGTTCGTGCTGGCCCTGACGCTCTTCACCACCGCCGCCGTGCTGCTGGCGCTGCACCACAGCCGCTGGGGCCTGCGGGTGCGCGCCACGGTCGCCAACCGCGTGATGGCCAACGCCACCGGCATCGACACCAAGAAGACCGACCGCCTGACCTTCGCCATCGGCTGCGGCATCGCGGGCATGGCGGGCGCCGCCTTCACCACCATCGGCTCGACCGGGCCGACCTCGGGCCAGCTCTACATCGTCGACGCCTTCCTGGTCGTCACCTTCGGCGGCGCGGCCAGCCTGCTGGGCACCGTGGTCTCGGCCTTCGGCATCGCCCAGACGCAGTCGATCGCGGAGTTCTTCATGACCGGCTCGATGGCCAAGGTGCTGACGCTGTCGCTGATCGTGCTGATCCTGATGATGCGGCCGCAGGGCCTGTTCGCCTCCAAGGTCCGCCGTTGAAGGTACGCGTGAACCTGCTGCGCACCTTCAACCTCCTCTTTTTGCTTTGGAGTCATCGATGAACTTCATCAAGGCCTCGATCCTGCGCTACAAGCTCTGGAGCCTCGCGCTGCTGGTGCTGCTGCTGGCCGTGGTGCTGCCCCTCACGCTCGACATCTTCCGCCTCAACCTGGTGGGCAAGTACCTCACCTACGCCTTCGTCGCCGTCGGGCTGGTGATGGTGTGGGGCTACGGCGGCGTGCTGAGCCTGGGGCAGGGCGTGTTCTTCGGCCTTGGCGGCTACGCGATGGCGATGTTCCTCAAGCTCGAGGCCTCGGACCCGATCACCACCAAGATCCAGTCGACGCCCGGCATCCCCGACTTCATGGACTGGAACCAGATCACCGCGTTGCCGCTGATGTGGCTGCCCTTCAAGAGCCTCACGCTCACGCTGATCCTGGTGATCGCGGTGCCGACGCTGCTGGCCTGGATCATCAGCTACGCGATGTTCAAGCGCCGCGTGGGCGGCGTCTACTTCGCGATCATCACGCAGGCGGTGGCGCTGATCGTCACGGTGCTGATCATCGGCCAGCAGGGCTACACCGGCGGCGTCAACGGCATGACCGACCTCAAGACCCTGGCCGGCTGGGACACGCGCACCGACAGCGCCAAGTACATCCTCTACTACGTCTGCGTCGCGCTGCTGGTGGCCAGCATCCTGCTGTGCCGCTGGATCCAGGTGAGCAAGCTGGGCACGCTGCTGCTGGCCATGCGCGACAAGGAAGACCGGGTGCGCTTCTCGGGCTACGACGTGTCGAACTTCAAGGTCTTCACCTTCTGCCTGGCGGCCGCGCTGTCGGGCATCGGCGGCGCACTGTTCTCGCTGCAGGTGGGTTTCATGTCGCCCAGCTTCGTGGGCATCGTGCCCTCGATCGAGATGGTGATCTTCGCCGCGGTGGGCGGGCGCATGAGCCTGGTCGGCGCGGTCTACGGCACGCTGCTGGTGAACGCGGGCAAGACGCTGTTCTCCGAAAGCTTTCCCGACCTCTGGCTGTTCCTGATGGCGGCGCTGTTCATCGGCGTGACCATGGCCTTCCCGATGGGGCTGGCCGGCCTGTGGGAGAGCCACATCGTGCCCTGGTGGAGGGGCCGCCGGCAGGCGCTGCGCGAGGCCGCCGCGCCGGCGCCGGTCGCACCGCCCGCTGCGGCTCGCGCCGACGAGGCCAGCCTGCCCGACGGCGTGAGCAGCCAGCGCATCTGAACAAGGGACGCACGCCATGAGCAACACCGACTTCGCCCTCGCCGTGGAAGACCTCACGGTCTCCTTCGACGGCTTCAAGGCCATCGACAAGCTGACGCTCTACATCGACAGGAACGAACTGCGCGTGATCATCGGGCCCAACGGCGCCGGCAAGACCACGCTGCTCGACCTGATCTGCGGCAAGACCAAGGCCAGCGGCGGCAGCATCAAGTTCAAGAACACCGAACTCACCCGCATGGCCGAGCACAAGCGGGTGCGCCTGGGCATCGGCCGCAAGTTCCAGACGCCCTCGATCTACGAGAACCTCAGCGTGTTCCAGAACCTCGAGGTGTCCTACCCCGCGGGCCGCTCGGTGTTCGGCGCGCTGGCCTTCCAGTGCACCGAGGCGGTGAAGGCCAAGGTGCAGGAAGTCGCGACCGACGTGCGCCTGGCCGACCGGCTCGACACCGAGGCCGGACTGCTGTCGCACGGCCAGAAGCAGTGGCTGGAGATCGGCATGCTGCTGATGCAGGAGCCCGAGCTGCTGATGCTCGACGAGCCCATCGCCGGCATGAGCGCGCGCGAGCGCGAGCTCACGGCCGAACTGCTCCAGCGCATCTGCACCGACCGCGCGGTGATCGTGATCGAGCACGACATGGAGTTCGTCAAGCAGATCGCGCACAAGGTCACCGTGATGCACCAGGGAAAGATCCTGGCCGAAGGGCCGATGGACAAGGTGCAGGCGGATGAGCGCGTCATCGACGTGTATCTGGGGCATTGACCATGAGCGAGTTTGGAAGACGAAGACCAAGACCAAGACCGGACGCAGAGGACGCAGAGGTTTCGCAGAAGACGCCAAAGAAAACATCCAAAAGATCCGGTGCTTCCTTCGCCTTTCTTTTTGGCGTCCTTTGCGAAACCTCTGCGTCCCCTGCGTCCGGAAGTCCGTATTCAGCCGCCTCCAAGGAACCCACGACATGTTGAAAGTCACCGACCTGCACACCGCCTACGGCCAGAGCGAGGCGCTGCACGGCATCTCGTTCGAAGCCAGGCCCAACGAGACGGTCGCGATCATGGGTCGCAACGGCATGGGCAAGACCACGCTGTTCAAGAGCCTGATGGGCGTGCTGCCGATCAGGAGCGGCCGCATCAGCGTCGCGGGCCAGGACGTGTCGCACGACGAGAGCTTCAGGCGCGTGGCCAAGGGCATCGCCTATGTGCCGCAGGGCCGGATGATCTTCCCCACGCTGACGGTGGAAGAGAACATCCAGACCGGCCTGGAGAACGCCAAGGCCAAGCGCATCCCCGAGGAAATCTACGCGCTGTTCCCGGTGCTCTGGGACATGAAGCGGCGCAAGGGCGGCAACCTCTCGGGCGGCCAGCAGCAGCAGCTGGCCATCGCGCGCGCACTGGTCACCGACCCCAAGGTGCTGCTGCTCGACGAGCCCACCGAGGGCATCCAGCCTTCGATCATCAAGGACATCGCCAAGGCGCTCAACGAGATCCGCAGGATGCGCGGCATCACGATCGTCGTGTCGGAGCAGGTGCTGAGCTTCGCCATGGACGTGGCCGACCGGTTGTTCGTGATCGAGGGCGGCCGGCTGGTGCACGAGACCGCGCGCGACAAGACCGACGTCGCGCACATCAAGACCTACCTCTCTGTTTAACCACCACTCCAGGAGCCATTGCAAATGACAGACACGCTGATCAAGGTCGACCTGACGAAGTCGCCCACCGAGAACGAGATGATCCACAACCGCTGGCACCCGGACATCCCGATGGCCTGCTGGGTCAACCCGGGCGACGACTTCATCCTCGAGACCTTCGACTGGACCGGCGGTTTCATCCAGAACAACGACAGCGCCGACGACGTGCGCGACATCGACCTGACGACGGTGCACTACCTCTCGGGCCCGGTGGGCGTGAAGGGCGCCGAGCCGGGCGACCTGCTGGTGGTCGACCTGCTCGACATCGGCGCCAAGCAGGATTCGCTCTGGGGCTTCAACGGTTTCTTCTCGAAGAAGAACGGTGGCGGCTTCCTGACCGACCACTTCCCGCAGGCGCAGAAGTCGATCTGGGACTTCAAGGGCATGTTCACCAGCTCGCGCCACATCCCGGGCGTGAACTTCGCGGGCCTGATCCATCCGGGCCTGATCGGCTGCCTGCCCGACAAGCCCATGCTCGACATGTGGAACGAGCGCGAGCAGAAGCTCATCGACACCGACCCACACCGCGTGCCCGGCCTGGCCAACCCGCCCTCGGCCGGCACCGCCCACATGGGCAAGATGACCGGCGAAGCGCGTGCCAGGGCCGCGGCCGAGGGCGCGCGCACGGTGCCGCCGCGCGAGCATGGCGGCAACTGCGACATCAAGGACTTGTCGCGCGGCTCCAAGGTGTTCTTCCCGGTCTACGTCGACGGCGCGGGCCTCTCGGTGGGCGACCTGCACTTCAGCCAGGGCGACGGCGAGATCACCTTCTGCGGCGCGATCGAGATGGCCGGCTGGGTGCACATGAAGGTCACGCTGATCAAGGGCGGCATGGCCAAGTACGGCATCAAGAACCCGATCTTCAAGCCCAGCGTGATGACGCCCAACTACAAGGACTTCCTGATCTTCGAAGGCATCTCGGTCGACGAGTCGGGCAAGCAGCACTACCTGGACGTCAACGTGGCCTACCGCCAGGCCTGCCTGAACGCCATCGAGTACCTGAAGAAGTTCGGCTACTCGGGCGCGCAGGCCTACTCGATCCTGGGCACGGCGCCGGTGCAGGGCCACATCAGCGGCGTGGTCGACGTGCCCAACTCGTGCGCCACGTTGTGGCTGCCGACCGAGATCTTCGACTTCGACATCAACCCGAACGCCAGCGGGCCGACGAAGTTCATCGACGGCAGCATCGACATGCCGCTGTCGCCGGACCTGCGCTGAAGGCCGCGCCGCGATGCCGACCTACGACTACCGATGCGCCGGCTGCGGCGGCTTCGATGCCATCCGCAGCGTGAGCCAGCGCGATGTGCCGGCGATCTGCCCCGACTGCGGCGCCGATGCACCGCGCGTGATGTCGGGCGCGCCGCGCCTGGCGCTGATGGCCGACGGCACGCGCCGCGCCATCGCGGGCAACGAACGCGCGGCGCACGAGCCGGTGCGCTCGGGCGACTACGCGCGGCTGAAGCATCCCTCGGGCTGCGGCTGCTGCAGCGGCGCCAAGCGGGGCGCCACGGTGACCGCGCCCAACGGCGCGAAGAGCGCGCCGGGGCGCCGGCCCTGGATGATCAGCCACTGAGCGACGGGCGCCCGGGGGCCGCTACTTGCGCACCCGGGCGATCTCCGCGTTCAGTTCCTTGACCGTCTCGGCGCCGACCGCGGCCGCGTACTTCTCGACCACCGGCTTCACCTTCTCGCGCAGCTTCGCCATCTCGGCCGGCGGCAGTTCCGACACCACCATGCCCGCGGCCTTGAGCGCTTCGAGCGCCTTGTCGGCTTCGCCCCTGGACACGCCGCGCTGGAACTGCGTCGCTTCGCGCGCTGCGTCCTCGATGATCCTGCGTTCTTCCGCGCTCATGCCGTCCCAGGTCTTGCGGCCGATCAGCAGCGCCTGCGGGTTGTAGATGTGGCGGGTCTGGGTGATGTACTTCTGCACCTCGGCGAACTTCGAGGCCAGGATGGTGGTGTTGGGGTTCTCCTGGCCGTCGACCGCCTTCTGGTCCAGCGCGGCGTAGAGCTCCGGGAAGGGCAGCGGCGTGGCGTTCGCGCCCAGCGTGCTGAACAGGTCGATGTACAGCGGCGACTGGATCACGCGGATCTTGAGCCCGGCGATGTCCTCGGCCTTCGCGATGGGGCGCTTGCTGTTGGTCAGGTTGCGGAAGCCCAGGTCCCAGTAGCCGAGCCCGTGCAGGTTCTTCTCCTCCAGCCGGGCCAGCAGCTTCCTGCCGAAGGCACCGTCGGTGACCGCGTCGGCTTCCTGTGCGTTGCCGAACAGGAAGGGCAGGTCGTAGGCCGCGAACTCCTTGACCTGCGCGCTGAGGATGCCGGCGTTCAGCACCGTCATCTCGACCGTGCCGCCCTGCAGCGCCGAGACCGTCTGCAGGTCGCCGCCCAGCGCGCCGCCGGGGAAGAGCTTGACCGTGATCTTCCTGCCGGATTTCTCCGCCACCAGGTCGGCGAACTTCTGCGCCCCCTGCGCCTGCGGGTGGCCGGCCTGGTTCTGGAACGCGAACTTGAGCGTGCGCTCCTTGACCTGCGCCTGGGCGCCGAGCATGGCGAGCGCAGCGAGGGCCGCGACGGTGAGCTGTCGAACGAGGGATGCGGTCATGAGGTCTCCTTCTTTTGTGTGTCAACCATGGAACAGCTTGGCCGGCCAGGTCACGAGCCAGGGGAAGAGCACCATCACGAACATGATCGCGAACTCCGCGATCATGAAAGGGACGACGCCCTTGGTCACGTCGTCCATCGAGATCCGCCCGACGCCCGCCACCACGTTGAGCACCGTGCCCACCGGCGGTGTCACCAGCCCGATCGAGTTGTTGATGATGAACATCACGCCGAAGTAGACCGGGTCGATGCCGGCCGCGTTCACCACCGGCATCAGCACCGGCGTGAGGATCAGGATGGTCGGCGTCATGTCCATCGCGGTGCCGACCACCATCACCAGCACCATGATCGCGGCCATCAGCAGGATCTTGTTGCCCATGAAGGGTTCGAGCAGGCCGATGACCTTGGACGGCAGGTCGGCCACGGTGATGAGCCAGGCGCTCACCATCGCCGCGGCGATCAGGAACATCACGATCGCGCTGGTCTTGGCGGCCGCGACGAAGATGCCGTAGAGATCCTGCCAGCTGATCTCGCGGTAGATCACGGCCGACACGAAGAGCGCATACACCGCCGCCACCACCGCGGCCTCGGTCGGCGTGAAGACGCCCATGCGCAGGCCCACGAGGATGATGACCGGCAGCATCAGCGCCCACAGCGCCTTGCGGAAGGCGGTGGCGATCTCGGCCGCCGACTTGCGCGGCGGCGGCACGATCTTCTCGCGCCGCACCAGGTAGGCCCAGGTGAGCCACAGCGCCACGCCGATGAGGATGCCCGGCACGATGGCGGCCAGGAACAGCTTCGAGATCGAGACGTTGGCGGCCACGCCGAAGATCACCAGCCCGATGCTGGGCGGGATCACCGGCCCGATCACGCCGGTGGCCGCGATCAGCCCGCCGGCGCGCGCCTTGTCGTGGCCGGCCTTGACCATCATCGGCAGCAGCAGGGCGGTGAGCGCCGCCGCATCGGCCACCGCCGAACCCGACAGGGCCGACAGCAGGCAGCCCGCCATGATGGTCACGTAGCCCAGGCCGCCCTTGACATGGCCGACCAGCGCGAGCGCGAAGTCGACGATGCGCTTGGACAGGCCGCCGACGTTCATGATCTCGCCGGCCAGCATGAAGAAGGGCACGGCGAGCAGCGGGAAGCTGTCGGCGCCGCCGATCACGTTCTGCGCCAGGATCTGCGCATCGAAAAGGTCCAGGTGCCACATCAGCGCGACGCCGCTGGCCAGCAGCGAGAACGCGATCGGGATGCCGGCCGCCATGGCCAGCAGCAGCGAGCCGACGAAGACGGCGATGGTCATGGCCGGCTCCCGGGCTCGCGCGCCGCGCCGAGGATCTGCTGCAGCTGCACCGCCTCTTCGGATTCCTGCACCATGACCAGGTGCTCGTCGGCGATCCGGCCGGTCAGCAGCCGGTACAGGTCGAGCGCGAGGATGAAGGCCGCGCAGACCGAGAACACGATGCCCGCGGCATAGACGATCGCCATCGAGGCGCCGGTGGTGGGCGCGCTCACGTCCCAGTTGATGCGCGCCTGCGCGAGGCTGCCTTCGAACAGCAGCCAGACGATGTAGAGCATCACCGCATGGCTCAGCGCCAGGCAGGCCTTCTTGCCGGCCGGCGGCAGCTTCTGCACCACCATGTCGACGCCCAGGTGGCCGTGCTCCTTGAGCGCGACCACCGCGCCCAGGAAGGTCATCCAGATGAAGAGCCAGCGCGACACCTCCTCCGACACCGTGATGCCGGAATTGAAGCCGTAGCGCAGCACCACGTTGCCGAACACCAGCACCACCATCACCGCGAGCATGAAGGCGATGAGCGCCTCGATGCCGCGGCAGATGCCGTCGAGCCAGCGGTTCATGGCCGGCTCGCGCCGTGCTCGGGCGCGCTCTCGCGCAGGCTCTCGACCAGCGCGCGCAGTGCCGCGAGATAGGAGTGCGGGCCGAAGCCCTGCACCGTGGCCTTCACGGCCGGCGAGATGATCGAGTGCGCGCGCCAGGCCTCGCGGGCCGCGATGTTCGACATGTGCACCTCGATCACCGGGAAAGGCATGGCCTTGATCGCGTCGTGCAGCGGCACGCCGTGCTGCGTCAGGCCGGCGGGGTTGACCAGGGCGCCCTGGGCGCTGTCGATGTGCTCGTGCAGGAAGTCGATCAGCGTGCCTTCGTGGTTCGACTGCACGGTGGCCAGCTCGACCTGCAGCTCGGCGGCCAGCGCCTCGAGGCGGGCATTGATTTCGGGCAGCGTGGTCCTGCCGTAGATGTGGGGTTCGCGGCGGCCGAAGAGGTTGAGGTTCGGGCCGTGGAGGACGAGGATGCGCATGGGGGTGTTCGCCTGGGCCCGCATCACTTGCGGATGCGCGCGAGTTCGTCGTTGTAGAGCTTCACGATCGCGGGGTCGTAGCTGGCCGAGAACTTGTCGATGACCGGCTTGGCGATCTGGCGCATGCGCGCCTGCTCGGCGGGCGCCACCTCGTTGAACTGCCCTTGGCCTGCAGGTCGCCGACCGAGCGCTGGGCCGCGGCGCGGCTCACCTGGCGCTGGTAGCCGCGCGCCTCGTTGGCGGCGTCGTTCATCATCTTCTGTTCGGCGGGCGTGAGCGAATCCCAGAATTTCTTGCTGACCAGCACGATGTTCGCGGCATACACGTGGTTGGTCGCGCTCAGGAACTTTTGCACCTCGAAGAACTTGTTCGACAGGATCACGGCGAAGGGGTTCTCCTGGCCGTCGACCGCCTTGGCTTCCAGCGCGCCGTACAGCTCGGCGAAGGGCATCGGCACCGGGTTGGCCTTGAAGGCCTTGAAGGTCTCGAGGAACACCGGGTTCGGGATCACACGCAGCTTGAGTCCGTCGAAATCCTCGGCCCTGGTGATCGGGCGCTTGCTGTTGGTCACGTTGCGAAAGCCCAGGTCCCAGTAGCCCAGCGCCACCAGGCCCTTCTCGGGCAGCTTGGCGATCAGCGCCTGGCCCAGCGGCCCGTCGAGCAGGGCGTCGGCCTGCGCGAAGCTGCCGACCGCGAAGGGGAAGTCCACCAGCCCGAATTCCTTCACGATGCCCGCCAGCGAGGTGGTGGCCGGCGCCGACATCTGCTGCACGCCGCCCTGCAGGGCCGATTGCTGCTGCATCTCGTTGCCCAGCTGCGAGGCCGGGAACTCCTGCACCTTGAGCTTGCCGCCGCTCTTGGCGGCCAGCAGCTCGGCGAAGCGCTTGACGCCGAAGCTCACCGGATGGTCGGCGTTGTTGAGGTGGCCGAAGCGGATGACGCGCTCCTGCTGCGCGGCGGCGGGCAGGGCGAGGAGCAGGCACAGGCCGGCGGCGGCCAGGATACGGGCGGTGGGCTTCACGGAGATCTCCATCAAAAGGCGAACAGGACGTGACGACCCGCAGGGCGCCGACCGATGGATGCTATTTAAAAAGTGGAAATGATTTCCATAGTGGAAACCCTTTGGCAAAGTTTGGTAGATTCCGGATGTCGCGGGCACCCGGCCCTTCTCATACCGACCACCCGAACCGCCCATGAGCAGCATCCTCGAACGCAGCTTCAACGTCCTGGAGCACCTGGCGAAGCATCCCGAAGGCAAGCCGCTGTCGGCCCTGGCCTCCGAGCTGGACATGCCGCTGAGCGCCACGCACCGCCTGCTCGCGGAGCTGGTGCGCTGCGGCTACGTGCGGCAGGACCAGAGCCACGGCGACTACATGCTGACCATCAAGCTGGTCTCGCTGGGGCTCGGCTTCCTCAGCACCAGCGGCATCGTGGACATCGCGCAGCCGCTGCTGGACCGGCTGGCGGCGGAGTCCGGCGAGCTCGTGCGGCTGGCGGTCGTCGACGGCGACGAGCTCACCTTCGTCGCGAAGGCGCAGGGCGCGATGCGGGGCCTGCGCTACGACCCCGACATGGGCCTGTCGGTCAACCTGTCCTGCAGCTCGGCCGGCCACGCCTGGCTGTCGACGCTGAGCGACGAAGAGGCGCTGGCCCTGGTCTCGAAGCAGGGCTTCGGCAAGCCGGAGGATTTCGGACCGAAAGCGCCCACCACCGTGAAGGCCCTGCTCGGCTTCCTGAAGGCCGCACGGCAGCGCGGCTTCAGCATGATCGTCGAGGTGTTCGCGCCGGCCATGACCGCGATGGCCGCGCCCATCCGCAGCGGCAACGGCGCCGTGCTCGGCGTGGTGACCATCGCCGGGCCGCTGGTGCGCCTGAGCGAGGCGCGCATGCTCGAACTCGGGCCGGCCCTGCTGCGCACCACGCACGAGCTCGCGCTGGCGAGCGGGGCGTCGGCCCTGTTCAAGCGCCGGGCCTGAGCCGGCGCGCGGCGCTCAGGCCTGCGGCGGCGGGGCGTCGAAGTCGCTGGCCGCGTGCCGCTCGGGCAGCTGGCCGGCCGCATCGCCCCAGGTGCGGTTGACGCGCCGGCCGCGCTGCACCGCGGGCCGCGCGGCGATGGCCTCGGTCCAGCGTTGCACGTGGGTGTACGCCTGCACCTGCAGGAACTCGCCCGCCTCGTAGAGCAGGCCCTTGGCGAGCGCGCCGTACCAGGACCACACCGCGATGTCGGCGATCGTGTAGTCCTCGCCCGCCAGATAGGGCGATTCGGCCAGGCGCCGGTCGAGCACGTCGAGCTGGCGCTTGACCTCCATCGCGAAGCGGTCGATCGCGTATTCGATCTTCGTCGGCGCGTAGGCGTAGAAATGGCCGAAGCCGCCGCCGAGGTAGGGCGCGCTGCCCATCTGCCAGAACAGCCAGGACAGGCATTCGGCCCGCTTCGCGGGCTCGGTCGGCAGCAAGGCGCCGCCGAACTTCTCGGCCAGGTAGACCAGGATCGCGCCCGACTCGAACACGCGGACCGGCGCCGGCCCGCTGCGGTCCAGCAGCGCCGGGATCTTCGAATTGGGATTGACGCCGACGAAGCCGCTGCCGAACTGGTCGCCTTCGCCGATCCTGATGAGCCAGGCGTCGTACTCCGCGCCCGCATGCCCGAGCGCGAGCAGTTCTTCCAGCATCACCGTGACCTTGACGCCGTTGGGCGTGGCCAGCGAATAGAGCTGCAGGGGATGCCGGCCGACGGGCAGTTCCTTGTCGTGCGTCGGCCCGGCGATCGGGCGGTTGATGTTGGCGAACTTGCCGCCGCTGGCCTTGTCCCAGGTCCAGACTTTGGGCGGACTGTATTCGGATGGATCGGTCACGTGTGGATGCTCCGTGTGCGCAGGCGGGTTGCGCAAAGAAATTGACGAACCGCCCGAGCTTAGGACAGGCCCCAAGTCCCTGCAGCGCTACGTCAATCGACGTATTCAAGCCGGCGGGACCGCTTCGCAGAATCGGCGCATCGCAGCAGCACCCGATCCATCCACAGGAGCCACGCCATGATCCACGGCGACATTTCCAGCAGCAAGGACACCGTCGGTGTCGCGGTCGTCAACTACAGGATGCCGCGCCTCCATACCAGGGCCGAGGTGCTCGACAACTGCCGCGCCATCGCCAGGATGGTGGTGGGCATGAAGTCCGGGCTGCCCGGCATGGACCTGGTGATCTTCCCGGAATACAGCACGCACGGGATCATGTACGACCGCGCGGAGATGTTCGAGAACGCGGCCACCGTGCCCGGCGCCGAGACCGAGATCTTCGCCGCGGCCTGCCGCGAGGCCAAGGTGTGGGGCGTGTTCTCGCTGACCGGCGAGCGCCATGAAGAGCACCCGTACAAGGCGCCGTACAACACGCTGATCCTGATGAACGACCAGGGCGAGATCGTCCAGAAGTACCGCAAGATCATGCCGTGGGTGCCGATCGAGGGCTGGTACCCGGGCGACCGCACCTACGTGAGCGAGGGGCCCAAGGGGCTGAAGATCAGCCTGATCATCTGCGACGACGGCAACTATCCCGAGATCTGGCGCGACTGCGCGATGAAGGGGGCCGAGCTCATCGTGCGCTGCCAGGGCTACATGTACCCGGCCAAGGAGCAGCAGATCCTGATGTCGAAGGCCATGGCCTTCGCCAACAACAGCTATGTCGCGGTGGCCAACGCGGCCGGCTTCGACGGCGTGTACTCGTACTTCGGCCACTCGGCGCTGATCGGCTTCGACGGCCGCACGCTGGGCGAATGCGGCGAGGAGGAGATGGGCGTGCAGTACGCCGCGCTGAGCAAGTCGCTGATCCGCGATTTCCGCCGGCACGGCCAGTCGGAGAACCACCTCTTCAAGCTGCTGCACCGCGGCTACACCGGGCTGATCAACTCGCACGAGGGCGACCAGGGCGTGGCCGATTGCCCCTATGCGTTCTATGCGGAGTGGATCGCCGACCCGCAGGGCGCGCGCGAGAAGGTCGAGTCCTTCACCCGCCGCATGGTCGGCACGGCCGAGGCGCCCATCGAGGGCATCCCGAACGAGGACACGGTCTCGCCGCTGTACCGCTGAAACGGCGGCTCAGTTCGGCGCGACCGCCGCCGGGGCCGTTCGCGCCCCGCGTGCGCCGCGCCGCAGCAGCAGACCGAACAGCGGCGCCGTCAGGTACATCACGACCGAGTAGATCGCGGCCGGCAGCGCGAGCTGGTAACTGCCCAGCACGCTGAGCGCGACGAAGATCGCGAGCGTGGAGTTGTGGATGCCGATCTCGTAGCTGATGGCGGTGGCCAGTGGCCGGTCGAGCCCGGCCGCGCGGCTCAGGCCGTAGCCCGCGCCCAGGCTCAGCAGGTTGAACAGCAGCACCGCCGGGCCGATCTGGGCGAAGGCGACCGAGATCGAACTCCATTCCTTGGCGATGGCCAGCACCGCGACCACCGCCAGCACCCCGGCGCTGAACACCTTGAACGGCTTCTCCATGCGGGCCGCGAAAGCGGGCCGGCGCGAGGCGACGGCCATGCCGATCAGCACCGGCACCAGCACGATCGCGACCACCTCCAGCAGCTTGCCGGTCTGCATGGGCACCAGCTGGCCGCTCTGGATGAAGTGCGCGATGGCCCAGTTGGCGATCAGCGGCAGCGTGAAGATCGACAGCACCGTGTTGGCCGCGGTGAGCGAGATGTTCATCGCCACGTTGCCGCCGAACAGGTGCGAGAACAGGTTGGCCGAGATGCCGCCGGGCGAGGCGGCCAGCAGCATCAGGCCGACCGCGAACACCGGCGGCATGCCGAAGGCGAGCACGATGGCGTAGCAGGCCAGCGGCAGGCCCACCACCTGCAGCAGCAGCGCGATGGCCACCGCCTTGGGGTGCTGCGCGAGCCGCCGGAAATCGGCCAGCGACAGCGACAGGCCCAGGCCGAACATGACCAGCGCCAGCGCGCCGAACAGCGCGCGGGTGATGACGACGGTGCCGTCCATGCGGCGCTCAGTTCCGGTAGCCGGGGTCGATGCGGTCGAGCTTGCGGATCAGCGAGGGCCAGACGAAGGCGCCGCCGAGCCCGCCGGTCTGCACCTTCATCGCGTGGCCCACGCCCTCGACGATGCGCGGGTCGACCTGGGTGAGCTCGCCGCCGCCGGATTGCGCGGCGATCTGGATCTGGCAGGTGTTCTCGAAGGTGTACATCGAGAGGAAGGCATCGGCCACGCTCTTGCCGATGGTCAGCAGGCCGTGGTTGCGCAGCATCAGGAAGTTGGCTTCGCCCAGGTTGGCCTGCAGCCGCGCCTTCTCGTCGTCGCGGATCGCCACGCCCTCGTAGCCGTGGTAGGCCAGCGAGGCCAGCACGAAGGTCGACTGCTGGCTGATCGGCAGCACGCCGTTCTTCTGCGCGCTGACCGCGATGCCCGCGCGGGTGTGGGTGTGCAGCACGCACTGCGCGTCCTCGCGCACCGCATGCACCGCGCTGTGGATCACGAAGCCGGCCGGGTTGACCGGGTAGGGCGACTCGATCACCTTGTTGCACTGCTGGTCGACCTTGACCAGGCTGGAGGCCGTGATCTCGTCGAACATCAGGCCGTAGGGGTTGATCAGGAAGTGGTGCTCGGGGCCGGGCACGCGCGCGCTGATGTGGGTGAAGACCAGGTCGCTCCAGCCGTACAGCGCGACCAGGCGGTAGCAGGCGGCGAGGTCGACGCGCAGCTGCCATTCCTCGGCGGACACGAGCTGCTGGATTTCGGAGGGGGTGGTGGCGTTCATGGGGGTTCCTTCGTTTGGGTTCAGGCGATGGCGTCGGCGGGCTTCTGCAGCACCGACTTGTAGACGCTCTGGCGCGGCTGCGCCATCAGGCGTTGCAGCATCGGCATGAATTCCTCGATCGGCAGCGTCTCGCCCTTCGGGTCGAAGGCGGGGTTGTCGTAGAGCTCGCAGAACTCGGCCGTGCGCTCGTAGTGCGGGCTCTGCCGGTAGCGCTCGCGCAGGTCGCGGTCCATGCCCAGGTGGTGGAAGAAGTAGTGGCCCTGGAAGATGCCGTGGTGCTGCACCATCCAGTGGTTGGCCTCGCTCACGAAGGGCTGCAGGATCGCGGCCGCGATGTCCGGGTGGTTGAAGGTGCCCAGCGTGTCGCCGATGTCGTGCAGCAGCGCGCACACCACGTACTCCTCGTCGCGGCCGTCGCGCAGCGCGCGGGTGGCGGTCTGCAGCGAGTGGGTGTAGCGGTCGACCGGGAAGCCGCCGTAGTCGCCCTGCAGGATCTGCAGGTGCCGCACCACGCGCTGCGGCAGGCCGCCCGCGAACTGCATGAATTCGCCGCCGATGGTCTGCCAGTCTTCGCGCGTGCTGTCCTGCATGCGGACGAAGGTCGCTCGTTGATTCATTCGTGTGTCTCCTTGGGGCCGTGGGGGCCGAGGCTCACTTTAGGCAGGCGGGTGCCATTCAACTGTCAAATGGAGAACAATTGACCCTCTCGTTTACCCCCGGGCGGCACCCCACCGCCCCGCCACCATGGCCCTGCGCGCCCCGACCCACGTGACCGCCGCCCACCGCGATGCGATGGAGGCCAACCCCTGGTTCGCCGCGCTGCCGCGCGCGCAGCGCGACGCCCTGCTGTCCGTGGCCGAGGTGCACCACCTGGCGCGCGGCACCATGCTCTACCGCCAGGGCGACGGCGGCGACGGCATCTCGGGCGGCTTCTACGGCCTGGCCAGCGGCTTCATCAAGGTGTCGACCCTGCGCCAGGACGGCCGCGAGGCGATCCTCGCGCTGCTCGAGCCCGGCAACTGGTTCGGCGAGATCGCGCTGATCGACGGCTCGCTGCGCTCCCACGATGCCACGGCGCTGGCAGACGCCGCGGTGCTGGTGGTGCCGCGCGCCGCCTTCGATCGCCAGATGCGCGAGCTGGCCTTCGCCCAGGCGATGGCCTTGCTGCTGGCCCACCGCGTGCGTGGCCTCTACGACCTGATGGAGAACGCCACGCTGCGCGACCTGCGCTCGCGCGTGGCGCGTCGGCTGCTGGCGCTGGCCCGGGGCGATGTGACCCAGTCGCCGCAGATGCGCCGCGAGATCGCGCTGCCGCAGGAGGCGATCGCGATGATGCTGGGCGTGACGCGCCAGACGCTGTCGAAGGAGTTGCACGCGCTGGCCGCGCAGGGCGTGCTCACGGTGGGCTACGGGCGCATCGAGATCCATTCCTTCGAGGCGCTGCAGGCCGCGGCCGGCTAGCCCGGGCCTCCATCCGTCTCTCCACAAGCCGCACACAAACGCGCAACAGTCCTTCAAGGTTGCCCGCGCAGACTCCCGCCATCCATCACCGGTGCGTCCTGCCCGGAATGGCCTGACGGCGTTCGGCGCCACGGCATGGGCCGTGACACCGCCGCCGAATGTTCCGAGTTCTGGAGTTCCTTTTCCATGAGTGCACAGCTGCTGGCTGACGAGGCGAAATATTGTTCTTTTGGCGACACCGTTCACTACGTGAACCCGCCCAAGATCTTCTCCGGCTGCGATGGCAGCTACATGTACGACGCCGAGGGCACGCCCTACCTCGACCTGCAGATGTGGTATTCGGCCGTGAACTTCGGCTACAAGAACAAGCGCCTCGAAGACGTGATGAAGCGCCAGCTCGAGACGCTGCCGCAGGTGGCCAGCCAGTACCTGCACCCGACCAAGATCGAACTGGCGAAGTGGATCGCGCAGGACGCCGAGAAGAAGTGGGGCCGCGCCGGCCGCGTGCACTTCAACGTCGGCGGCGCGCAGGCCATCGAGGACTCGCTCAAGGTGGTGCGCAACGCCAGCAACGGCAAGAGCCTGATGTTCGCCTTCGAGGGCGGCTACCACGGCCGCACGCTGGGCGCCTCGAGCATCACCTCCAGCTACCGCTACCGCCGCCGCTTCGGCCACTTCGGTGACCGCGCGCAGTTCATCCCCTTCCCGTACCCCTTCCGTCGCCCCAAGGGCATGACGGCCGAGGAGTACTCGGATTCGATCGTGCGCGAGTTCGCGCGCAAGTTCGAGAACGAGTACCACGCGGTCTGGGACCCGAAGACCGGCCAGTGCGAATACGCGGCCTTCTATGTCGAACCGATCCAGGGCACGGGCGGCTACGTCGTGCCGCCGCCGAACTTCTACAAGGGCCTGAAGAAGGTGCTCGACGAGCACGGCATCCTGCTGGTGGTCGACGAGATCCAGATGGGCTTCTGGCGCACCGGCAAGCTCTGGGCGATCGAGAACTTCGGCGTGCAGCCCGACGTGCTGGTCTTCGCCAAGGCGCTGACCAACGGCCTGAACGCGCTCAGCGGCCTGTGGGCGCGCGAAGAGCTGATCAACCCGCAGGTGTTCCCGCCGGGATCGACGCACTCCACCTTCGCCGCCAACCCGCTGGGCACGGCGCTGGGCCTGGAAGTGCTGCGCATGACGGCCGAGATCGACTACGGCAAGCAGGTCTGCGACAGCGGCGCCTACTTCCTCGAAGGCTTGAAGGAGCTGCAGAAGCGCCACAAGGAAATCGGCGACGTCGACGGCATGGGCCTGGCGCTGCGCGCCGAGATCTGCACCGAGGACGGCTTCACGCCCAACCGCGCGCTGCTCGACAAGATGGTCGACATCGGCCTGTCGGGCGACCTGGAATTCGAAGGCCGCAAGATGGGCCTGGTGCTGGACGTGGGCGGCTACTACAAGAACGTGATCACCTTCGCGCCTTCGCTCGAGATCTCGCGCGCCGAGATCGACCAGGCCATGGTGCTGCTCGACCAGCTGCTGACGCGCGCCAAGCGCAGCTGACGGGCTTCCAGCGCCTGTGCAGTTCGCCCATCAACTCGAACCCGACGCACTGATCGCGGCCTTCGCCGCGCATCCGCCCGAAGGCTTCGCGGTGGTCGAGAGCGCGCCGGAGGCGCCGGTGTTCACCGCCGCCTTCGATCTGCTGACCACGGCCGACGACGCGCTCAAGCAGCGCGCCAAGGCCTTGCCGCTGTTTCGCCACTGGTCGCGCTGGCTGCGCATCCAGACGGTCTTCGTCGGCACCACGGTGTCGGAATACGCCCTGGTGCCGCGCGGCGCGGCGCCGGCCGCCTGGCTGATCGGCCTGCTGCAGCGTTGGGGCTCGCGCTACCGGCTGCTGATCGTCAAGGACATCCCGGCCGCATCGCCGCTGCTCGACGAGGCCGAGAACCGGCAGGCCGAGGCGCTGGTGCAGGTCTGCGTGGCGGCCGGCTGCGTGCTGGTCGAAGGGCAGGCGCTGGCCTATGTGCCCATCGACTTCCCGGACATCGATGCCTACCTGCGGCGGCTGTCGTCCAGCCGGCGGCAGAACCTGCGCCGCAAGCTGCGCAGCCGCGCCGGGCTGGAGATCCGCCGCCTGCCCACGGGCGGCGAGGCCTTCGAGAGCGACGCCGCCATCGATGACTACTACCGGCTCTACGAAGCCGTGTACGCGCAGAGCGAGGTGCATTTCGACCGGCTCACGCGCGCCTTCTTCGCGCGCGTGCTGCGTGACGCGTCCGCGGGCGGCATCGTGTTCGAATACCGGCAAGAGGGCGTGCTGGTCGGCTGGAACCTCTGCTTCGAGGCCGGCGGCAAGCTGGTCGACAAGTACATCGGCTTCTCCTACCCGGCGGCGCGCGAGTGCAACCTGTACTTCGTGAGCTGGATGGTCAACCTCGAATACGCGATCGAGCGCGGTCTCACGCACTACGTCGCGGGCTGGACCGATCCCGAGGTCAAGGCCCAGCTCGGCGCGCGCTTCACCTTCACCCGCCATGCGGTGTACGTGCGCAACCCGCTGCTGCGCCGGCTCGCGAAGCGCTTCGCGGGCCACTTCGAAAGCGACCGCCAGTGGCACGAGGGCACGCCATGACCGCGCTGCCGCCTGTGGTGCTGGACCTCGACGATTCGATCGGCCCGCTGGCCGGCGAGCTGCGCATTCCCCTGCAGGAGCGGCAGGAGGCACTGCGCTTCGGCTGCGGCCTGGGCGTGATGCGCGACCTGGCGAAGGCGCTGGATGCCCGGCTGCCGGCGTTCGAGCGCCACGGCACGGTGTTCATGGGCAGCGGCGACTTCCACCACCTGAGCTGGCCGCTGGTGGCGCGCAGCGCGCGCGGCCGCGAGCGCGCGAGCCTGCGCGTGGTGGTGTTCGACAACCATCCCGACAACATGCGCTTCCCCTTCGGCGTGCACTGCGGCTCCTGGGTGCGGCGCGTGGCGCTGCTGCCCGAGATCCGCCAGGTGCTGGTGGTGGGCATCACCTCGGGCGACATCGGCTGGCGCCATGCCTGGGAGAACCAGCTCAAGCCGCTGCGCGCCGGCAAGCTGCAGTACTGGAGCGTGGGCGTGGACACCGGCTGGTCGCGCTGGCTGGGCCTGGGCGCGGCCTTCCGCACCTTCGCCGACACCGAAGCCCTGAGCGAGGCGCTGGCGCGGCAACTGCGCGAGCAGCCCGCACCGACCTATCTCTCGATCGACAAGGACGTGTTCGCCCCCGAGGTCGTGCGGACCAACTGGGACCAGGGGCGGCTGCTGGAATCGCAAGCCCTGCGCATCCTCGAGGCTCTGGGCGGGCAGATCGTGGGCAGCGACGTCACCGGCGAAGTCTCGGCCTATCGCTACCGCACGGCCTGGAAGCGCTGGCTCAGCGCGCAGGACGGGCAGGACACGGCCATCGATCCGGTGCAGCTCGCGGACTGGCAGGCCGGCCAGCATGCGTTCAACCAGCGGCTGCTGGAGCACATGGCGCGCGTCGGTTAGGCTTTGCGGAAAATGCCGGCCTGGAGCCGGCGCGGTGGCATCTTCCACCCCAGACATCGGGAGGCATTCATGTTCGATCGATCGACCGCGGCCCTGTTGCGCCGGGCCTTCGGCCCGCTGGTGCGCCGAGGCCACCTGAGCGTGCGGCTGCCGGATGGCCAGACGCTGGTCTTCGGCGACGGGGGCCTGCCCCGCGCCGGCATCCGCTTCACCGACCGGCGCGCCGTCTGGGCCCTGCTGCGCGACCCCGACCTGCAGTTCGGCGAGCTGTTCATGCAGGGACGGCTGCAGGTGGAGGAGGGCACGGTCTACGACGTGCTGGAGCTGTTCCTGCGCGACGCCAAGGGCGTGCCGCCCGGCCCCTTCGTGCAGCTGCTCGACCGCTGGCGCATGGCGTTGCGCCCGCTGCTGCAGCGCAACCGGCCGAACCGGTCGCGCGCCAACGTGGCCCATCACTACGACCTCGACGACCGGCTCTACCGCCTGTTCCTCGACAGCGATCGGCAGTACTCCTGCGCCTATTTCGAGACCGGCGACGAGAGCCTCGAGGCCGCGCAGCTGGCCAAGAAACGGCACATCGCGGCCAAGCTGCTGGTCGAGCCCGGCCAGCGCGTGCTCGACATCGGCTGCGGCTGGGGCGGACTGGCGCGCTACCTGGCGGAGGTGGCCGGCGCGGGCCATGTGAGCGGCGTCACGCTGTCGACCGAACAGCTCGAGGCCGCGCAGCGGCTGGGCGCCGCGTCGCCCGCGGCCGCCGCGCTCGACTACCGGCTCGAGGACTACCGCGCCACACAGGGCCCCTTCGAGCGCATCGTCTCGGTGGGCATGTTCGAGCACGTGGGCCGGGGCAACCACGACGCCTTCTTCCGGCAGTGCCGCGAACTGCTGACCGAGGACGGCGTGATGCTGCTGCACTTCATCGGCAACTCCGACGTGCCGGACTTCAACAACCCGTGGATCGAGAAATACATCTTTCCCGGCGGCAGCCTGCCCTCGCTGTCGGAATGCACGCCGGCCATCGAGCGCGCGGGCCTGGTGGTGACCGACATCGAGGTGCTGCGGCTGCACTACGCGCGCACGCTGCGGCTGTGGCGCGAGCGCTTCATGGCCCGGCGCGACGAGGCGCTGGCGCTCTACGACGAGCGCTTCTGCCGCATGTGGGAGTTCTACCTGTCGATGTCGGAGACCGCCTTCCGCTACCAGGACATCGCGATCTTCCAGATCCAGCTGGCGCGCCGGCAGGAGGCCGTGCCCCTGACGCGCAACTACATCGAGGAACGCAAGGCCGCGCTGCGCGCGCGCGAGGCCGCGCTCAGCGGCTGAAGCGGGCCAGCGCCGTGCACACCTGTTCGAAGCGCGTATCGTCGAGCCAGGGGCTGTTGCTGATCGCCAGCAGGCGGCCCGCGAGCGCGCGTGCATGGGGCAGCGCCCCGGCTTCGGCGGCCGGCACCACGCGCGCATAGCGCGGGTAGTCGGGCAGGGCGTGCACGAAGGGCAGGCTCAGGCCGCAGCCTGCGCCCCAGAGCGCGCGGATGGCCGCGTCGCGCTGCGCGGCGCCGGGCATCCACACCATCAGCACCGGCCAGGTGCCGGCCGCGCCGGGCACCGAAGGGCTGTCGCCCAGCAGCGGCAGGCCGGTGACGCGCGTCAGCTGTTCACGACGCCGCAACGCGCGCGCCGTGCCCTGGGCCAGGAAATCGGGCAGGCGTGCCAGCGCGCGCACGCCCACCGCCTGGCGCCAGCGGCCCACGCGGTGCAGCGGGATCTGCGGATCGAAATCGTCGCCCGCGGCCGCCACCCAGTCGCCGCGCTTCAGCGCCTGGCGCAGCGGGCGCCCGTAGACCAGGCCCAGGCCGGCGGGCCGGTAGCACAGCGCATAGCCCAGCAGTTCGATCGAGCGCCGCAGTTCCCAGCCCCGGTGCCGTGGCACGGTCTCGGCGCTGACCTGCGCGCAGGCCTGCCGCAAGGCAGGGTCGTGCACCACCAGCGCGCCGCCCTCGAACAGCGTCAGGCCCTTGCCCACGGCCAGGCTGAAGAAGACCATGTCGCTGTGGGCGCCCACGCTCCGGTCGCCGACACGTGCGCCCAGCGCCTGCGCCGCGTCCTCGAGCGTCCAGGCGCCGACCGCGCGCGCGCAGGCCTGGGCCGTGGCCACATCGGTGAGGCGTCCGCCCAGGTGCGTGGGCACCACCGCCAGCGTGTGCGGGCCGCAGAGCTGGCGCAGGTGCACCGGGTCCAGGTCCAGCGTGCCGGGCTGCAGGTCGCAGACCCGCAGCTGCAGGCCGCAATGCGCGACCGCCAGCGCCACCAGCGGGCAGGTGTAGGCCGGCACGACCACCTCGGTGCGCGTGAGCGCCAGCCGCTTCAGCGCGGTCAGCGCCACCACCATGCAGGCCGTGCCCGAGCATTCGATCTGCACCTGCGGTACGCCGAGGAAGCGGGCGAGCGCCGATGCCAGGTCGGCGTCGGTGCCGGGCCAGGCGAGATCGCCCGCGCGCAGCGGCAGGCCCGCCGTGGGCGGTACGTCGGCCAGGCGTTCAGCCATGCGGGCCGCGCGCGGCGCCGGCCAGGATGTCCGGGGGCGTCGCGTGCAGGGTCTCGGGCGCGGCGTCCTGCTCTTCGCTGAAGGCCAGGCAGACGATGCCCGCGATGATGAACAGGCCGCCGGTGATCTGTGGCCAGCCGATGCGCTCGTCGAACAGCAGCCAGGACAGCAGCAGCACCGACACGATCTCCAGGTGCGAGGCGGCGAAGGCCGGGCCGATGGGCGCGTGCTTGAGCAGCGTCATCCAGGCGAAGAAGGCGCCGATGTAGCCGATGAAGGCGCCGTAGATCCAGGGCTGGCCGAACACCCGCAGCAGCCAGTCGGCGCTGAACTCCAGCGGCAGGGCCTGGGTGCCGGCGACCTTGAAGCTGATCTGCGCCAGCGTGTCGAAGGCCATCAGCATCAGGAAGCCGATCACGTAGAAACGTCGTTTGTCAGCCATTTCAGCCTCCGTGCCAGCCGACGATCGTCACGCCGATAGAAATCAAGAGGATGCCTGCGACGCGCATGCGAGAGAGTTTCTCGGCGAACAGATAGCGGCCGGCGATCATGATCGCGACGATGTTGATCGAACCGAGCAGCACGCCTTCTGACAGCGGCACCAGCGACAGGAAGGCCAGCCACAGCACGAACTCGGCCACATAGCAGCCCACGCCCACCCAGAGCCAGGGTCGGCGCGCCATGAAGGCCCAGCGCGCGAGGCCGTCGCCCGCGCGCGGGTCGCCGGCGGCGGCCTTGAAGGCCAGCTGGCCGCCGCTGTCGACCAGCACGTTCAGCACCCAGAGCGTGAGCACCAGCGGCGTCAGTTCGCTGCTCATGTGGCCAGCGAGCCGTCGTTGGCGCCGTGGGCGTAGGTGTCGGCCGGCTGCGGCAGGGTGGCGCCGCGCGCCGCGGCGATGCGGGTGGCGAAGTCCACGGCCCGCGCGGTCACGGTGCGCCGTTCGCGGTCGATGGTGATCATGTGGTAGCTGTCCTGCAGCAGCACCATCTCGACCGGGCCCTGGACCTTGCGCTCGATCAGCCGGGCGTTGGCCAGGCTCGAGATGTCGTCGTGGGTGGCATGCACCACCAGGCAGGGCGCGCGCACGCGGCCCAGCTGGCGCCGCACCTGGTCCGACAGCGCGCGCATCTCGATGATCGAGTACCAGGGGTTGCCGGGCAGGCCCGCGGCGGCGCTGTCGCCGGACTGCATCTGCTCGACCACGCGCTTGCGCAGCGCTTCGTCCTTGATGCCGTAGGGCGGCTGTTCCATGAACAGCCGGTCGCGGCCGATGCCCAGCGCGCGGAACGGCCGCAGCAGGAAGGACAGCCGCGTGTAGAAGGGGATGCTCCAGCCGTCGTGCCAGAACATGGTGGACAGCGCGCCCACGCCATCGACCACTTCCGGCCGTTCCTCGGCCAGCTCCAGCGCCAGCACCGCGCCCATCGACAGGCCCATCACCACCAGGCGATCGACCTGCGTGCGCAGCCGGTCGGCGCCGGCGTGCACGGTGGCGGCCCAGTCCTGCCAGCGGGTGCGCACCAGGTCCTCCTGCGTGCCGCAGTGGCCTGCCAGCTGCACGCCGTAGACCGTGAAGCCCGCGCGCTGCAGGCCCTTGCCCAGCAGCCGCATCTCGTTGGGCGTGCCGGTCAGGCCGTGCACCAGCAGGACCCCGGTGGACGCATGGGCGCCGTGACCGGGGAGGAAGAATTCGTGGGGGGTGATGCAGATGTCCGGGCTCATGGAAATACCTTCGTGCGGCGCAGGACGGGCGGGCGGGCGCGAGGCCGGCCCGGCGCCGCGCGCCTGCCGCTATGCCGTCATGCGGGCCGGCGCCGTGATGTCTTCCATCAGCGCGAGCGCCTCGCCGAAGTGCTCGTAGGGCGCATGGGCGATGTGCTGTTCCTGGCAGTAGGTGATCAGGCGGGCCTTGGCCAGCACGAAGTCGGCCTTGCCGGAGACGCAGAAGTCGGAGCTGCCGTCGCCCACGAACAGCACCTTGCCGTGCACCGGGCGCTGCTCGGCCAGGCGCTCGCACTTGCAGTTGCCGCTGGCGCGCACGCAGGCCGCGCTGGCATGGGGCGACTGCAGCTGCCAGCTGCGCTCGCCGGTCTGCACCAGGTGGTTGGCCATCACCGGCAGCGTGCCCAGGCCATGGTGGCCGAGGATGCGGCGGATCGCGTAGTCGATGCCGTCGCTGACCACCTGCACCGGCATGCCGCGGCGCTGGGCCGCTTCGACGAAGGCGGCGAAATGCGGGTCGATGGGCAAGGCGTCGAGGTGGGCGTCGAGTTCGGCGGCGCTCATGTCGAGCAGCGCGACCTGGCCCTTCATGCATTCGCGCGAGCCGATCTCGCCGGCTTCCCAGGCGGCTTCCAGCGCTTCCCAGCCGGGGCGGCCGAAGCGCTGCAGCAGCGTGTCGGTGACGTCGTCGACGGCGATGGTGCCGTCGAAGTCGCATTGCACCGTCCAGCCCGGGGACGGGGCGTTGCGATGCAGGGTCGTGGCCGATGGCCGGATCTTGATGACCTTATTCATGAAAACTCACCCTCACGTTCTGACCCAGGCGCAGCACAGGCACCGGCGGGTCGAATTCCAGAAAACACTCCACCACCCGCACGTTGCGTGCGGTCGCGTCGTCGTCGAGCCGGCTGGTGCCGTAGGCCTGGCTGACGCGCAGCACGCGCGCGGGGTAGGCGGCCTGCGCGGCGGCACCCTGCGTGTCGCCGTCGAGGCGCACGCTGGCGCGCATGCCGGGCTTGACGTTGGCGACATAGGCTTCGTTGAGTTCGGCGCGCACGGTCAGCGGGCGGTGCGGCAGCAGCACCAGCACCGGGCGCGTGGATTGCGAGGCCACGCGCGAGCCGGTCTGCACCTGGAGCCGGAGCACGCGGGCGTCGATCGGCGAGGTCAGGGTCTGGCGCTGGACCGCGCGTTCGGCCTGCGCGAGCTTCTGCCGCGCCACCGCGGCCTCGGCCTCGAGCACGGCGACCGCGGATTCGATGTCGTGGCGGGCCTGCAGCGCCTCGTCGGCGCGCTGCGGATCGAGCGCGCCGGCCTTGGCGGCCTCGCCGGTGCGCAGCGCCAGCTGGCGGGCCGCGGGCAGGCGGGCCGACTGGGCGCGCTGGCGCGCCTGGACCAGCTTCAGCTCGGCTTCGGCCATGCCCACGTCGAGCCGGGCCTGGTCGGAGGCCAGCTTCAGCAGCACCTGGCCGCGCTTGACCTCGTCGCCTTCGCGCACGCCCACGCTCTCGACCACGCCATCCTGCTGCGGCAGCAGATCGAGCAGGCCGCCCTGGACCTCGACCTTGCCGCGCGCCATGGCCACGTCGCGCGGGCCCGGGGCCGGCGCGGCGGCGGCCACGCTGGTGCTGCCATGGTCCGAGCAGCCGGCGATGGCCAGGGCCAGCGCCAGCATCGAGGCCGGCAGGGCGTATCGGGACAGGGAGGACTTCATGCGGAGACTGCCGTGGGCACGGCGGAAAGAGGGGTGCCGGCGGACTGCCAGTCGTTGCGGATCAGGCCGTCTTCCATGGTCAGCACGCGGTCGGCGTGCCGCACCAGGCGCGGGTCATGGCTCACGCACAGCACGGTGGTGCCGTGGTTGCGGGCGATGCGGTGCAGGATGTCGATGATCTTCTGGCCGTTCTCGGCGTCGAGGGCGCTGGTGGGCTCGTCGGCGAACAGCAGCTGCGGTTCCTTGGCCAGCGCACGTGCGATGGCGACGCGCTGCTTCTCGCCGCCCGACATCTGCGCGGGGTAGGCGCCGGCCCGGTGCGCCATGCCGACCTCGTCGAGCGCCTGCAGCGCGAGCGCGGCCGAACGGCGCTTGTCCAGGCCCAGGTAGCCCAGCGGCAGCTGCACCTGTTCGTGGGCGGTGAGCGCCGCGAACAGGTTGAAGCCCTGGAACACGAAGCCGGTGTGCTGCAGGCGGAAATGCTCGAGCTGGCGCTTGGTCATGGTGCCCAGGTCTTCGCCCAGCGCCCAGGCCTGGCCGGCGTCGGGCGACTGCAGGCCGCTGAGCAGCGACAGCAGCGTGCTCTTGCCGCAGCCCGAAGGTCCGGAGATCAGCGTCAGCTCGCCGCCGTAGATGTCGATCGACAGGGCCTGCAGCACGTGCACGCGCACCATGCCCGAGAGAAAGGACTTGCTCACCTGGCGGGCTTCCAGGCTGGGGCTGGCGTGGGGGCGGGCGGGGCTTTTCATCGCAGCAGCATGGCCGGTTCGGCGCGTTGCAGGCCGCGCACGGCGAACAGCCCGGAAATCACGGCCAGGCCCATCACCAGCACCGCGCAGCCGATGGCGACGGTCCAGGTCATGCTCACCGGCACGTCGTAGCGCGAAGCCACCCACAGCAGCAGCGCGCTGGCCGCGGCACCCATCAGCAGGCCGATGCCGCCGATCCAGCAGGCCTGCTCCAGCACCACCTTGCTGAGCGCGCGCAGACTCGCGCCCAGCGCGTTGAGCATCGCGTACTCGCGCGCCGACGACGCCACCACCGCCATCAGCGCCTGGCTGGTCAGCACGGCGCCCACCAGGCAGACGATGGCGGCCATGAACAGCACGGCGATGCCGGCGCCGGTGTCGAAGATCCAGTAGAGCCGCGAGCGCTTGGCGAAGGTCTCGGCGGTCCAGACGGTCAGCGGGCCGAAGCCGGGCGGCACGGCCGCCAGCCGCGCCTGCGCCGCGACGGCCAGTGAGGGATTGCGCAGCCGGGCCACGAAGTAGGGCGTGCCGCCGGCCGAATCGGTGGGCTGCAGCCGGCGCGCCGTGTCCTGCGACGCCAGCACGTTGACGCCGCCCAGCGCACGCAGCCCCGTCAGGGCCGCCACCACCTGCACCCGGTGGCCGTTGATCCAGGCATGGCCGCCGACCGTGGTGCCCAGCTGGTCGAGGTCGGAACGGTCGACGATCACCGCGTTCGGTTCGCGCAACTGGGCGCGCCGCGACAGCGGCAGCAGGTGCGAGAACATCATGGCGTTCTCCTGCGTGCGGATCCCCGAGACGAAGACCGGCACGCCGCCGGTGCGCGTGGTGCCGTGCCAGTCGCCCTCGACCCACAGGTAGGGCTCGACCTCGACCACGTCCGGGTCCATGCGCAGGTACATCTCCATGTCCGGCCCGATGTCGCGCCCGAAGTTGACGCTCTGCGTGCCGGGGTAGCCGGCCCAGAGGTCGGCCGAGGAAGCCGTGACGTAGATCGAGGCGCTGCCGAAGATGCCTAGCACCAGCGCGGCCTGCACCGCCAGCAGCACGCCGGAGAAACCGACGGCGAAGACGGCGGGCGCGAAGCGCCGCCATTCGTAGACCATGGTCTTGCGCGCCAGCGCGATCATCGGCTGCGCTCCTGCCACGGCATGGCGCTGACCAGGGGCGTGGTCTCCTCGTCGACCGGCAGCGGGGCGCCGCCCAGCGACTTGTACAGCGCGATGAAGGCCAGGGTCTGGCTGCTGTCGGCGCTGGCCTGCTCCAGCGCGACCTGCAGCGCCGCGCGCTCGGTGGCGATGCGGTCCAGCTCGCTGCCCAGGCGCAGCCGGACCAGCGTGGCCTGGGACTGCATGCTGCGCTCCAGCGCCTGCTGGGCTTCCCGCAGCCGGTCGCTGTTCTCGCGCGCCTGCTGCAGGGCCCCCAGGGCCGATTCGGTATCGGCCACGCCTTCGAGCACGGTCTGGCGGTAGTTCAGCAGCGAGGCATCGAGCGCGGCCTGCTGCGCGTCGGCGGCGGCGCGCCGGCGGCCCCAGTCGAACAGCGGGATGTCGATGGCGGGACCGATCGCGGGCACGTCGTCGACGGTGCTGCGCGGCCGGTGCTGTGTGAGGTTGTACGCGTACAGGAAGGAGGCGCCCAGCGTGACGCGCGGGTAGAGCGCGGCGGTGGCGCTGCCCAGGGCGGCGGCCGTCTTCAGGACTTCGGCTTCGGCGCGGCGCACGTCGGGGCGGTAGCGCAGCAGGTCGGCCGGCACCTGCTGCAGCGCGAAGGCCGGCAGGGGGGCGCGCGGCGCGGCGGCGGGTTGGGCGGTCCAGGCGCTGTCGGGTTCGGCCTGGCCGAGTAGCACGGCCAGGCTCTGGGCCGCGCGGTCGGCCGCCTGCCGGGGCTGGGTCTGCTGGGCGCGGGCCTGGGCCAGCCGGGCCATGGCCTGGTGCTGGTCGTCGGGCGCGCCGAGCTGCTGGCGGCGGCGCAGGTCGATCAGTTCCAGCGTGCGCCGGTCCAGCGCGACGACCCGGTCGAGCAGCGCCTGCTGGGTGCGCGCGGCCTGCAGGTCGGTGTAGCGGCGCACCACTTCGGCCACCGTGCTGACCCGCGCGTCCATGCTGTTGGCCGTCGCCGTGTCGATGCCGGCCTGGCCGGCCTTCTCGGCCGATTCGCGCCCGCCGAACAGACCCAGCTCCCAGACGGCGTCCAGGCTGGCCTGGAAATAGGTGTCGGTGGCGGAGATGTCCTGCACCGAGCGCGAGCTCGCCGACAGGGCGGGCTTGAACTGCGCATTGCCCTGTCCGGCCAGCAGCCGGGCCTCGCGCAGCCGGGCGCGGGCCTGGGCCACGCCGAGGTTCTGCGCCAGGGCCCGGTCGACCAGCGCGTCGAGTTGCGGGTCGCCCAGCGCCTTCCACCAGTTGTGCAGGTCGGGCGCGAGCGCCCGGTCGGCCGCCGGCGGGGCCTGGCGCCAGGCCGCCGGAACGCTGTCGGGCAGCGGCGGCACCGCCACGGCGCCGCACCCGGCCAGGCCGCAGAGCAGCAGGGCCTGGCAGACACGGAGCGGGGCGGCGGGAAATGGACGGGGCAAAACGGCGGGGCGTGAGGAAGGCACCCGGGATTGGACCGCGCCCACTTTGCGTGGCTTTGCAGTTTGTGTGGAGAAAGCGTGGAGACGAGGCCGGGAAAGGGGCGTTCCGGGGCCCTGCGCGCGCGGAGGCGGCGGAAGGGATAATCGCGGCTTCCTGAGCCTCAACGCGTTTGCGCCCCCGCTTCCCCGTGACCGACCCCCGACCCGCCGCGCCCCCCATCCCCCCCCGCACGGCCTCCGACCCCGGCCCGCTGGCGCTGGTCGTCGAGGACGAGTCGGGCATCGCCGACATTCTGGTGGCCTACCTGCAGCGCGACGGCATGCGCACCCAGCGCGCGGTCGACGGCCCCTCGGCGCTGCGCCTGTTCGGGCAGTTGCGGCCCGACATCGTGCTGCTCGACATCCACCTGCCCGGCATGGACGGCGTGGACGTGCTCAAGGCCATCCGCAGCGACAGCGACACCCCGGTGATCATGGTGACCGCGCTGGCCGACGACGTCGACAAGCTGCTGAGCCTGCGCATGGGCGCCGACGACTACGTGGTCAAGCCCTTCAGCCCGGCCGAGGTGGTGGCGCGGGTGCGCGCCGTGCTGCGCCGCACCGGGGCCCGTCCGGCCGAGGTGCGCGCGGCGCCGATCCGCGTCGGGCGCCTGGTGGTGGACATGGAGGCCCACGGCGCCTCGACCGTCGACGACGACGGCACGCTGCACCCGCTGCCGCTGACCCTCACCGAATTCCGGCTGCTGGCCTGCCTGGCCAGCCAGCCGCGCCGCTGCTTCTCGCGCAGCCACCTGATCGAGACCTGCCTGCCCGAGAGCGACGCGCTCGACCGGGTGATCGACTCGCACCTGAGCAAGCTGCGGCGCAAGCTGCAGGACGCGGGCCAGGAGGGGCTCATCGAGACGGTGCGCAGCATCGGCTACCGCCTATGGCCCGGCCCCTAGACCGCATCTGGATCCGCTTCGGTCTCTGGATCGCCGCCACGGTGCTGGTCACCATCGCGATCCTGGGGGCGAGCGTCATGCTGTTCTCCGAACTGCAGTACCGGGGCTTCTACGGCAGCCTGCCGGAGAACGTGCAGCAGGAGCTCGACGTGCTGCAGGACCGCGCGCTGGAGGACAGCCCGCGCGCCATGCAGATCTACGGCCAGTACTGGCGCGGCGACCTGCTGTTCGGCGAGAAATGGTCGCTGCTGATCGGCCTGCTGGTGTGCCTGCCCTTCGGCCTGGCCGCGGGCTTCTGGGTGTCGCGCTTCGTCACCTTGCCGCTGGCCTCGATGGCCGAGGCCGCGCAGCGGGTGGCGCTGGGCGATTTCTCGGTGCGCGCCGAGCCCGGCCGGGAACGCGGCGAGATGGCCGACATGGTCAACGACTTCAACCACATGACCGATGCGCTGGAGCAGCTCGAGCGCGAGCGCAAGGCCACGGCGGCGGCGGTCTCGCACGAGTTGCGCACCCCGCTGGCCGTGCTGCGCGCGCGCCTGCATGCGGTGTGCGACGGCGTGATCCCGGCCGACGGCGCGGAATTCCGCACCCTGCTGGACCAGGTCGAGCACCTGGGGCGGCTGGTGGACGACCTGCACATGCTGTCGATGGCGGATGCCGGCGGCCTGTCGCTGCAGACCGCGCGGGTGGACCTGGCGGTGCTGGTCCAGGACACCGTGGCCGGCTACGCCAGCCGGCTGGCCGAGCACGGCATCGCGCCGGAGCTGGACATCGGCCAGGGCCATGTCTGGGTCCATGCCGATCCGGACCGGATGCGCCAGGTGATCTCCAACCTGACCGAGAACGTGCTGCGCTATGCGCGCGACGGCGCCTGGCTGGGCATCCGGCTGCGCGCGGACACCGGCGCGGGCATGGCGGTGCTGAGCATCAGCGATGCCGGCGCCGGGCTGCCCGAGGACGTGTGCCAGAACCTGTTCCAGCGCTTCCAGCGCTCGGACAACTCGCGCTCGCGCGCCACCGGCGGCTCGGGCCTGGGCCTGTCGATCGTGCACATGCTGGTGCAGCGCCAGGGCGGCGAGATCTCCGCCGACAGCTCGCCGCGGGGCGGCACGCGCTTCACGATCCGCATGCCCCTGCTGGCGGCCGAGCGGCGCGGCCCGGCCTGAAGCGGCAGCCGCGCCGCCCGCCTTCCGATAATGGGGAATGCCATCCCCCTCACGCCCGACGCCGATCCTCTCGGCACTCCTGCTCTCCATCGTGCTGGCCGGCTGCACGATGCCCCGCAAGCCCCCGACCGACGACGAGATGCTCGCGCCGTCCTCGGGGCCGGTCGGGCATCCGCCGACGATCGCCGTCGAGCAGGCCGCACCGCCGATGGTCAGCGTCGCCCCCGCGCCGCCGCCGGCCCCGGCGGCCGTCGTGCTGCCCGTGCCGCTGCGCCGGCCGGCGCCGGTCTTTCCGGCGGCGCTGACCGAGCGCGGCATCGATGGCACCGTGGTGGCGAGCTTCTTCATCGACACGCGGGGCGTGCCCGAGACCGTGCGCATCCTGCGCAGCCCGCATCCTTTGCTCGACGCGGCGGTGGTGGAAGCGGTGCGCCAGTGGCGCTACGAGCCGGCGCGCGACGCCCAGGGGCGCGCCGTGCGCCACCTGGTGCAGGTGCCGTTCCGCTTCCGCCTCGAGGACTGAAGCGGCCGCGCCTCAGGCGCGCCGGAACACCAGGTCCCAGACGCCGTGGCCCAGCTTGAGGCCGCGGTTCTCGAACTTGGTCAGCGGGCGGTAGTGCGGCTTCTCGGCATAGGCCTCGGCCGTGTTGCGCAGCAGCGGCTCCTGCGACAGCACCTCGAGCATCTGCTCGGCGTAGGGCTGCCAGTCGGTGGCGCAATGGATGTAGCCGCCGGGCTGCAGGTGCTGCGCCAGCTTGGTCACGAACTCGGCCTGGATCAGGCGGCGCTTGTTGTGCCGCTTCTTGTGCCAGGGGTCGGGGAAGAAGATGTGGACGCCGGCCAGCGTGCCGGGCTGCAGCATGTGGTCGAGCACGTCGACCGCGTCGTGCGCGCAGATCCGGATGTTCGGGATCGACTGTTCGCCGATGCGCTTGAGCAGCGCGCCCACGCCGGGTTCGTGCACCTCGCAGCAGAGGAAGTTGGTCTCGGGCAGCACGGTCGCGATGTGGGCCGTGGCCTCGCCCATGCCGAAACCGATCTCGAGCACGGTCGGGGCGGCGCGGCCGCCGAAGGCCGCCGTCAGGTCCAGCGCTTCGGGCGTGTAGGGCAGCAGGAACAGCGGCCCCAGTTCGGCGAAGGCCCGCGCCTGGCCGTCGGTGGTGCGGCCCGCGCGCTTCACGAAGCTCTTGAGGCGCCGGTGCAGCGGATGCGGTAGGGACGCGTCGGGGGCGCCGTCGTCGGTGGCGGGCGCGTCTTCGCTGGGCGGGAGGTCGTGGGGCACGGTGTCGGGGAAGTTCATGAGGGCCGCGAATTGTAGAGAGCGCGCCATTCGGGCACCCAGCCGGCCAGCGCGGCCGCGCAATTCAGGGCCGGGGTGGCCGACAGGCCCAGCACGCGCGCGGCCCGGTCGAGCGCGGCCAGGGCGGCCTGCGGCGTGCCGGTGTCGAGCGCGGTGGCGCCGTTCTGCTTCGACAGCTTGTCGCCGTCGGCGCCGCGCACCAGCGGCGTGTGCAGGTAGCTCGGCGTGGGGAAGCCGAGGGCGCGCTGCAGCAGGATCTGGCGCGCCGTGTTGTCGGCCAGGTCCTCGCCGCGCACCACGTCGGTCACGCCCTGCTCGGCATCGTCCACCACCACCGCCAGCTGGTAGGCCCAGGGGCCGTCGGCGCGGCGCAGCACGAAGTCGCCGACCTCGCCGGCCACGTCCTGCCGCTGCGGGCCCAGCCGGCGGTCGGTCCAGCGCAGCTCTGCATCGACCTTGAAAGTGGCGAAGCGCCAGGCGCGCGCGGGCTTGCCGTGCAGGCCGTCGCGGCAGGTGCCGGGGTAGACGCGCTCGCCGTGCCGCTCGGGCGCCTGGCCGCGCTGCGCCAGCGCCTCGCCGATGTCCTTGCGCGAGCAGCCGCAGGGATAGGCCAGGCCCTGCGCCCGCAGCGCGGCCAGCGCGGCTTCGTAGCGCGCGCTTCGCTGGGTCTGCCAGACCGGCGCCTCGTCGGGCCGCAGGCCGCAGGCCGCCAGCTGCTGCAGGATGTGCGTGCCCATGCCGGGCAGGCAGCGTTCGGTGTCGGCGTCCTCGATGCGCACCAGCCACCGGGCCTGCGGGCCGCGGGCGCGCACGTCGAGCCAGCTGGCCAGCGCGGCGACCAGCGAGCCCGCATGCAGCGGGCCGGTCGGGGAGGGTGCGAAGCGGCCGCGCATGCGGTCGGCGGGCGGGCCTTAGATCACCGCCAGGGCCAGCGACAGGCCCGAGAGGAAGGCGTCCTCGACCCGGTGGCCCATGCACCAGTCGCCGGCCAGGCCGATGCGGGCCTTGGCGTCCCACAGGTGCGGCTTGCCCAGCGGGGCCTGGGTCTGGGCCTCGGGCCAGCAGCGGGCGCGCGCATAGCTGGGCGTGGCGTGGATGCCGGTGATCTCCGAGAAGGCGCGCAGCAGCTTGGCCTCGACGCGCGAGGCGTCGTCGCGCAGGTGTTCCTGCGACCAGGTCGGGCTGGCCTGCAGCGTCCAGCGTTCGACCGGCTCGCGGCCGGGCTTGGACGATTCGCGCGCCAGCCAGGCCACGCGGTGGTGGGTGCTGCGCGCCGCATTCCATTGCGGGCCCAGGTGCGGCAGCGTGGGCTGGCTGGCCTGGGGGAAGGCGATCATCAGGGTCCAGCAGGGCGAGGCCTGCACCTTGGCGATGTTGCGCTCCAGCGTGGGCGCGATCTTGCTGCGGCCCAGCAGCAGCCGCGCACGCGCGGGCGGCACGGCCAGCAGCACGGCATCGAAGCCGGAATGGACGGGGGCCGCGTCGCCCTCGGTGCGCAGCTGCCAGCGGCTGCGGTCGAGCGCGTCGGGCTCGATCTGCAGGACCTGGGCGCCGGTCACCAGGCGCTTGCCCAGCGGCTCGGCCCAGTGCGCCACCAGCGCGTCCATGCCGGGCTGCGCCACGTAGTGCGGGTCGCGCGCGGGCAGGGCGGCCTCGGCCACGCGGCCGTGGGGGTCGAGCACGCGCACGAGGTTGGCGCTCCAGGGGCGGCAGATCTTGGTGGCGGTCTGCAGGGCCAGCGCGAAACGCTCGTCGCGCACGGTGAAGTACTGGGCGCCGCTGTCGAAGCGGCCGAAGGCGGTGGATTCGCTGGCCATGCGGCCGCCGGCGCTGGCCTCGGCTTCGAACACGGTGACCTCGTGGCCGGCCTGCAGCAGCGTGCGGGCGCAGGCCACGCCGGCCATGCCGGCGCCGACGATGGCGAAGTGACGGGGGCCGGTGGCGGTGCTTCGGTGACGGTCGGCGGGCAGGGTGGTGGTCATGGCAGGTCTCTTTCTGGAAGGCGTTCGATGACGGGACGATGACGGTTGGGCAGCTGACTCTACATCGGCTTGCGGGGCGTTCAGCGGCCGCGATGCCGCTCGAGCAGGGCGCGTCGCGTGCCCTCGTGCTCGAACTGCGCGAGCCACCACTCGAGCGCGCGTCCGGGCTGCGCATTGCTGCGCACGCGCCAGGCCAGGTGCATCTGCCCCACGGGCTGGACGCGCTCGGTGCGCAGCTCGACCAGGTGGCCGGCCTCGATGTAGGGCCGTGCCATGGGCTCGGGCAGGAAGCCGCCGCCCAGGCCGTGCAGCTGGGCCGACAGCTTGGCCTGCATGGTGGGCACGGTCAGCACGTCCTGCCCGCCGATCAGGTTGACCGTCATGCGCGGGCCGGCGCGCGAGGAGTCGGCCGCGGCCACCGCGCGGTGGCCGCGCAGCGCGGCATCGCTGAGCGGCTGCGGCAGCGCGGCCAGCGGATGGTGCGGCGCGACCGCATAGACGAAGCGCAGCTCGCCCAGCAGCCGGGTGCGGATCGAGGGCGCGGTGAAGCCCAGGGCGGCCGCATCCAGCACCGAGCCCACGGCCAGGTCGGCCTCGCCGCTGGCCAGCGCCTCGATGGTGCCCAGCAGGGTCTCGTCGCGCAGCTTGAGCCGGGTCGGCGGCTGGAGCGCGTAGAAGGCGCCGACCAGGTCGAGCATCGGGTCGCGCGCGATCACGCTGTCCATGGCGATGGTCAGCAGCGGCTCCCAGCCGGTCGCCACGCGCTTGACGCGGTTGGCCACGGCTTCGAGGTCGCCCAGCAGCCGGGGCGCCTCGCGCATCAGCTCGGCGCCGGCTTCGGTGAGGCGGGCCTGGCGCGCGCTGCGGTCGAACAGCAGCACGTCGAGAGCGTCCTCGATCTGGCGCACCCGGTAGCTCAGCGCGCTGGGCACCAGGTCGAGCACCCGGGCCGCGCCCGCGAAGCTGCCGGCGCTGACCACCGTCTGCAGCATGGCCAGGGCTTCCGGGGTCAGCACGTCGCGGGCGTTGGGCATGGTCTGAAGGTCATTCAAAAAAATTGAATGGTGCCATCAAAAGCGGGCCACTGCAGGGTCGATGTGGCGTCCTAAAGTTACATGCATCCGCTGCGCACACGGCGCGGCTCTTCGAAAGAGGCCCCAGGGCCCAGGAGTTCAACGATGTTGACGATTCGCAAATCCCAGGAGCGTGGCTACGCCGACCACGGCTGGCTCAAGTCCTTCCACAGCTTCTCCTTCGCCGGCTACCACGACCCGGCCCACATGGGCTTCGGCAACCTGCGCGTGATTAACGAAGACCGCGTCGCGGCCGGCGCCGGCTTCGGCACCCATGGCCACAAGGACATGGAAATCATCAGCTACGTGCTGTCGGGCGAACTGGCGCACAAGGACAGCATGGGCAACATCGAGAGCATTCCGCCGGGCGACGTCCAGCGCATGAGCGCGGGCCGCGGCGTGATGCACAGCGAGTTCAACCACAAGAAGGACGAGACCACGCACTTCCTGCAGATCTGGCTGCTGCCCAACGAGCGCGGCATCGCGCCGGGCTACGAGCAGAAGCAGTTCGACGCGGCCGACAAGCGTGGCCGGCTGCGCCTGGTGGCCTCGCCCGACGGCAGCGACGGCTCGGTCACGGTGCATGCCGATGCGCGGCTCTATGCCGGTCTGCTGGATGGCGACGAGAAGGCGGCACTGACGCTGGACCCGGCGCGCAAGAGCTATGTGCACCTGGTGCGCGGCGAACTCGAGGTCAACGGCCGCAAGCTGGTGACCGGCGACGCCGCGATGCTCGAAGGCGAGGCGCAGCTGGCGCTGGCCGGCGGCAAGGATGCCGAAGTGCTGGTGTTCGATCTCGCCGCCTGATTCCCCCGGGGCCGCTCCGGTGCGGCCCTTTTTTTCGTCTGTCCCTTCCTATTTCAAAACCGAGGAGTCCTTCATGTCCACCATCACCACCACCCGCCCGACGGGCGTCTCCACCACCGGCAGCCAGGACGTCGCTGCGCTCGTCGGCCGCATCCTGCTGGCCGCGCTGTTCGTGCCCGCCGGCTTCGGCAAGCTCATGGGCTTCGCCGGCACGGTGGGCTACATCGCTTCGGTCGGCCTGCCGGTGCCGCAGGTCGCGGCCGTGGTCGCGATCCTGGTCGAACTGGGCCTGGGCCTGGCGCTGCTGGTCGGCTTCAAGACGCGCTGGGCCGCCATCGGCATCGCGCTGTTCACGCTGGTCGCGACCTTCGCCTTCCACAACTACTGGGCCATGCCGGCCGACAAGGCCTTCGTGAACCAGCTGATGTTCTTCAAGAACATCGCCGTGGTCGGCGGCCTGCTGGTCGTCTGGGCCTTCGGTCCGGGCCGGCTGAGCATCGACAAGCGCTAAGCTGCGTTTTATTTTTCGAGAGGATCGCCCCATGCCCCGCATCGCCGTCGTTTTCCATTCCGGTTATGGCCACACCCAGCGCGTGGCGCAGGCGGTGGCGGACGGGGCGGGCGCCGAACTGATCGCCATCGATGCCGACGGCAACCTGGCCGCCGGCGGCTGGGAAGCCCTGGCCGAGGCCGACACCATCGTCTTCGGCTCGCCGACCTACATGGGCGGCGTGAGCTGGCAGTTCAAGAAGTTCGCCGATGCTTCGTCCAAGGTCTGGTACGCCGAAGGCTGGAAGGACAAGTTCTTCGCCGGCTTCACCAACAGCGCGACCATGAACGGCGACAAGGTCGCGACCATGGGCTACCTCTGGACCCTGGCCATGCAGCACGGCGGCCTGTGGATCAGCATGGGCATCCATCCCGCCAACGACAAGGCCGCGCGCCGCGATGCGCTCAACTACGTGGGCGGCTACGGCGGCCTGTTGACGGTCTCGCCCTCCGACGCGAGCCCGGCCGAGATGTCCAGGGGCGACCTCGACACCGCGCGCGCCTTCGGCGAACGCGTGGCCCAGGTGACCGCTGCACGCACACGATGAAGGAAAGAAAAGAATGACCGCACCCACGCTGCTTCGCCCCCACGACAAGGACCTCGGTGGCGGCTTCAAGGTCCGCCGCCTGCTGCCGGCCGCGCAGCGCCGGTCGGTCGGTCCCTTCGTCTTCTTCGATCATTTCGGGCCGGCCACCGAAACCCCCGACACCCAGCACGACGTGCGCCCGCATCCGCACATCGGGCTGGCCACCGTCACCTATCTTTTCGAGGGCGCGATGATGCATCGCGACAGCCTCGGCAGCGTGCAGGAGATCCTGCCCGGCGCCATCAACTGGATGACCGCGGGGCGCGGCATCGTGCATTCGGAGCGCAAGCCCGAGCGCCTGCGTGGGGATGACTACGTGAACCACGGCCTGCAGCTGTGGGCCGCGCTGCCGCAGGCCTTCGAGGAGGTCGAGCCCAGCTTCACGCACACCGCGGCCGACGCGATTCCCGAAGCCGACGAACAGGGTGCGCGCTTGCGCGTGCTGATCGGCGAGGCCTTCGGACTGCGCTCGCCCGTCAAGACCTTCGCGCCCACGCTCTACCTCGACATCGCGCTGCCCGCGGGGACTTCCTTCGCGCTGCCCGCGCTGGCGCCCGAGCTGGCGGTGTATCCGGTCGACGCCGATGTGCGCATCGACGGCGTGGCGGTCGAGGCCCACACCATGGCCTCGCTGCCGGCCGGGCAGGGCGCGACCTTGAGCGCCGACACCGCGGTGCGCCTGATGGTGGTCGGCGGCGAGCCGCTCGACGGCCCGCGCTACATCACCTGGAATTTCGTCTCGAGCCGGCGCGAGCGCATCCTGCAGGCCGGTGACGACTGGGCCGCCCAGCGCATGGGCCAGGTGCCGGGCGAGACCGAGTTCATCCCGCTGCCGGGGCATCCGTTCCAGGTGCAGAGTCCGGCGCCGGACACGGGCACCACGCCGGCCTGATCAGCCCTTGAGCGCCAGGTCCGGGTCTTCCGCGGCCCGCGCGCTGGCCGCGTTGCCGGTCGCGCTGAGGTCGGGCGCCAGCGTGCGGCGGCCGTCGAAGACGAAGCAGTCGCCGCGGTAGTGCGCGCCGCCGATGGTCTCGAAGTACTTGAGGATGCCGCCCTCGAGCTGCAGCACGTTCTCCACGCCCTGTTCGCGCATCAGGATCGCGGCCTTCTCGCAGCGGATGCCGCCGGTACAGAAGCTCACCACCGTCTTGCCCGCGAGCTCGTCGCGGTGGTCCAGCAGCGCCTGCGGGAATTCGGTGAACTTCTCGATCCGCCAGTCGATCGCGCCCTCGAAGGTGCCGTGGTCGACCTCGAAGGCGTTGCGCGTGTCGAGCAGCACCACGGGCTGCCCGGCGTCGTCGTGCCCCTGGTCGAGCCAGCGCTTGAGCGTCTCGGCCTCGACGCCCGGCGCGCGGCCCGCGGCCGGCTGGATCGCGGGATGGTCCATGCGGATGATCTCGCGCTTGACCTTCACCAGCATGCGGCGGAAGGGCTGCGTGTGGGACCAGCTTTCCTTGGTCTCGAGCGTCGCGAAGCGCGGGTCGGCGCGCAGTTCGGCGACGAAGCCCCGCACTTCCTCCGGCGCACCGGCCAGGAACAGGTTGATGCCCTCGGGCGCCAGCAGGATGGTGCCCATCAGCTGGCGGGCCTGCGCGCTGGCCAGCAGCACGGGTTTCAGGGCGAGGGGGTCTTCAATGGCGCTGAAGAGATAGGCGGCGATGTTGAGGATGGGAAGCACGGGCGGAATTGTAGAAGCGCCGGCCGCCCGGCCGCCCGGCCGCGGCACCGCTTCTTGACCTGGCGCAAGCCGGGGCGTCTTCGAACGGCCTAGCATGGGCCTTTGCCCGTCCGGCGCCACCTTTTTGGAAGACCACCGCATGAGCATCCGCCTCGCCATTCCCGCCGCCCTGCGTTTCGTCGAGAGCCTGCTGCGCAAGCAGGGCGTGCCCGAGGACATCGCACAGGCCGTGGCGCTGCACCTGGTCGAGTCCGACCGCGTGGGCTACGCCAGCCACGGCATCTCGATCCTGCCGGGCTACGCCAAGGCGCTGGCCGACGGCGGACTCGACGGCAGCGCGCGGCCCGAGCTGCTCCACGACAGCGGCAGCCTGCAGGCCTGGCACGGCCACCACGGCTTCGGCCAGTTCGTGGGCCGGGAGGTCATGGCCTCGGCCGTCGAGGCCGCGCGCCGGCACGGCCACTGCATCGTGACGCTGCGCGACAGCCACCACCTGGGCCGCATGGGCCACTACGGCGAGCAGGTGGCGGCCGCGGGCATGGTGCTGATGGCCTTCACCAACGTGACCCAAAGGCCGCCGATGGTCGCGCCCTTCGGCGGCGCCGAGGCGCGCATGACGACCAACCCGCTGTGCTTCGCGAGCCCCTTGCCCGACGGCCGGCCGCCGCTGATCGTCGACATGGCGACCAGCACCATCGCGCTCAACAAGGCGCGCGTGCTGGCCGACGAAGGCGAGCCGGCGCCGCCCGGCGCACTGATCGACGGGCAGGGCCGGCCCACCACCGACCCGGCCGTGATGTTCGCCGACCCGCCCGGCGCGCTGCTGCCCTTCGGCGGCCACAAGGGCTATGCGCTGGGCGTGGTGGCCGAACTGCTGGCCGGCGTGCTGTCGGGCGGTGGCACGATCCAGCCCGCGCACCCGCGCGGCGGCCTGGCGACCAACAACCTGTTCGCGCTGGTGTTCGACCCGGCGCGCGCGGGCGCGGCGGCCTGGCAGGCGCAGGAGACCGGCGCCTTCATCGACTACCTGCTGTCCTGCCCGCCGCAGCCGGGCCGGGGCGCGGAGGAGGGCGTGCAGTACCCGGGCGAGTACGAGGCGCGCCACCGCGCGCGCCATGCCACGCACATCGAACTGGGCGAGGCCGGCTGGAAGGCGCTGGCCGACCTGGCGGCGCGGCTGGGCGTCGACGGCACGCCCTAGCACAATGCGACCCCGCCCGCTCCCGGCGCGGGCGGCCCGGCTTCCTACAATGGCGCGATGTTTGTCCATCTGCGCCTGCACACCGAATTCTCCGTCGTCGACGGCACCAACCGCATCGACGAAGTCGTGGCCGCCGCCAAGGCCGACCGCCAGCCCGCGCTGGCCATCACCGACCTGAACAACCTGTTCGGCGGTGTCAAGTTCTACAAGGAAGGGCGCGGCGCCGGCATCAAGCCGGTGCTGGGCGCCGAAGTCTTCATCGAGGGCCTGGGCGCCGAGCCCGGCGCGCTGACCCGGATCATCCTGCTGGTGCAGAACACCGAGGGCTACCTCCACCTGTCCGAGCTGCTGGCCCGCGCCTGGACGCAGAACGTCGGCCGCGGGCAGTCGCAGGCCGCCTGCAAGCTGGCCTGGCTGGAGGAACTCAACGGCGGATTGATCGCGCTGTCGGGCGCGCAGGCCGGGCCGCTTGGCGCGTCGCTGCTGCAGGGCCAGGCCGAACGCGCGGCCGAGCTCGCGCTGCAGCTGGCCGGCCTGTTCCCGCACCGCTTCTACATCGAGCTCCAGCGCGCCGGCCGGCTCGAGGACGAGCCGCATGTGATCGCCGCGGTGCAACTGGCCGCGCGGCTCAAGCTGCCGGTGGTCGCCACGCACCCGGTGCAGTTCGGCACCGCCGAGGACTACGAGGCGCACGAGGCGCGCGTCTGCATCTCCGAGGGCGAGATCCTGGGCAACCCGCGCCGCGTGCGCAAGTTCACCCGCGACCAGTACTTCAAGTCGGCCGCCGAGATGGAGGCGCTGTTCGCCGACGTGCCCAGCGCGATCGCCAACACGGTCGAGATCGCCAAGCGCTGCAACCTCACGCTGGTGCTGGGCAAGCCGCAGCTGCCCGACTTCCCGACGCCCTTCGTCTCCGAAGGCGTGCGCATGCCGATCGACGATTTCTTCCGCCAGGAGTCCTTCGACGGCCTGGAGGTCCGGCTCAAGCACCTCTATCCCGATGCGGCCAAGCGCGATGCCGAGCGGCCGCGCTACGTCGAGCGGCTGGAGTTCGAGATCAACACGATCCTGAAGATGGGCTTCCCCGGCTACTTCCTGATCGTGGGCGACTTCATCCAGTGGGCCAAGGCCAACGGCTGCCCGGTGGGGCCGGGCCGGGGCTCGGGCGCCGGCTCGCTGGTGGCCTATGCGCTCAAGATCACCGACCTCGACCCGCTCGAGTACGCGCTGCTGTTCGAACGTTTCCTGAACCCCGAACGCGTCTCGATGCCCGACTTCGACATCGACTTCTGCCAGGGCAACCGCGACCGGGTGATCGACTACGTGAAGGACAAGTACGGCCGCAACGCCGTGAGCCAGATCGCCACCTTCGGCACCATGGCCGCGCGCGCCGCGATCCGCGACGTGGGCCGGGTGCTCGACATGAGCTACATGTTCTGCGACGGCGTGAGCAAGCTGATCCCGAACAAGCCCGGCATGTCGGTCACGCTGCAGTACCCGCCCGAGAAGAAGATCGAGGGCGACAAGAACAACTACGCCATCGAGATGGAGCCCCAGCTCAAGGAGCGCATCGAGAAGGAAGAGGAAGTCCGGATGCTGGTCGAGCTCGCGCAGAAGCTTGAGGGCATGACCCGCAACATCGGCATGCACGCCGGCGGCGTGCTGATCGCGCCCGGCAAGCTCACCGACTTCTGCCCGCTCTACCAGCAGCCGGGCAGCGAATCGGCCGTGAGCCAGTACGACAAGGACGACGTGGAGGCCGTGGGCCTGGTCAAGTTCGACTTCTTGGGCCTGGCCACGCTGACCATCCTGGAGATCGCGCGCGAGTTCATCGTCAAGCGCCACAAGGGCCGCGAGAACTTCAACTACGAGGACATCAAGCTCGACGACGCCGCCACCTACCGGCTGTTCTCCGACGGCAAGACCGAGGCGGTGTTCCAGTTCGAATCGCGCGGCATGCAGGGCATGTTGAAGGACGCGCGGCCGACCCGGCTGGAAGACCTGATCGCGCTCAATGCGCTGTACCGCCCGGGCCCGATGGACCTGATCCCCAGCTTCGTGGCGCGCAAGCACGGCCGTGAGACGGTGGAGTACCCGCACCCGGCCGTGGCCCAGATGCTCTCCGAGACCTACGGGATCATGGTCTACCAGGAGCAGGTGATGCAGACCGCGCAGATCCTGGGCGGCTACTCGCTCGGCGGCGCCGACCTGCTGCGCCGCGCGATGGGCAAGAAGAAGCTCGAGGAGATGGCCGAGCACCGCGAGAAATTCCGCGCGGGCGCGCTCGCCACCCACGGCATCCCGCAGGACAAGGCCGACGAGATCTTCGACTTGATGGAGAAGTTCGCGGGCTACGGCTTCAACAAGTCGCACGCGGCCGCCTACTCGCTGCTGGCCTATCACACGGGCTGGCTCAAGGTCCACTACACGGCGGAGTTCTACTGCGCCAACATGACCGTGGAAATGGACGACACGGACAAGCTCAAGCTGCTGTTCGAGGACGCCACCAAGAACTTCGGCATGACCTTCGAGCCGCCGGACGTGAACCGCGGCAACTACCGCTTCGAGCCCGTGACCGACAAGGTGATCCGCTACGGCCTGGGCGCGGTCAAGGGCACCGGCCAGCTGGCGGTCGAGGCCGTGGTGCGGGCGCGGGAGGAGGGCGGGCCGTTCAAGAGCCTCTACGACTTCTGCGTGCGCATCGACCGCCAGCGCATCAACAAGCGCACGGTCGAGGCGCTGATCAAGGCCGGTGCCTTCGACGCGATCCAGCAGAACCGCGCGTCGCTGCTGGCCTCGCTCGACCGGGCCTTCGAATTCGCCGCGGCCACGGCCGCCAACGCCTCGCAGGTCGACATCTTCGGCGACTGCGAGCACGGCTCGGCCTCGCAGGAGCCCGAACTGGTCGACGCCACGCCCTGGGGCGTGAAGGAGCGGCTGACCTACGAGAAGACCGCCGTCGGCTTCTACCTCTCGGGCCACCTGTTCGACGAGGTGGCGCACGAGGTGCGGCGCTTCTGCAAGCGCCAGATCGACGACCTGCTCGACGGCCGCGAGCCGCAGGTGATCGCCGGCATCGTGAGCGACATGCGGGTGATCAACGGCCAGCGTGGCCGGCTCGCGATCTTCAAGCTCGACGACAAGTCGGGCGCGATCGACGCCACCGCCGACGAGGCGGTGATGAACGCCAACCGCAACACGTTGAAAGACGACGAACTGGTCATCGTCAGCGGGCGCCTGCAGCCCGGGCGCAACGGCTTCGAGGCCCGCTTCCAGGTGCAGCAGGTCTGGGACCTGGCGAGCGCGCGCTGCCGCTTCGGCCGCTACCTGCGCGTGGCGGTCAACGGCAAGGCGCCGGACATCGCGCAGCTGGTCAAGGATTTCCCGCCGCGCATCGAGATGAGCGAGGTGGGCGAGCTGCGCCAGGGCCTGCCGGTGCGGCTCACGATGGCGCGCGGCGGCGCCAAGGTCGAGCTCGAACTGGGCGAGCGCGCCAAGTTCTTCCCCAACGACGCCGCGCTCGCGAGCTGGACCGCGCAGGCCGAGGCCGGGAAGGCCGTGATCGTCTACGACTGAACCGAACCGCGCGGCGCGGGCGTGCCGAAATAACTTGTTGCAGTTAGTAAAAAGGACTACATTCCAGCCCGCGCCATCCGGCGCAGCCGCGCGGCGCCATGCCCCGGCAAGCGAGAACTGGAGTGGGCGATGCAGTGTTTCGAGGACGGTGCGGTGTTCGAGCATTTCGACCGCGAGGCCTTCAAGTTCCAGCACAAGCTCATGGGCCATCCGGCGCTGAGCCTGGAGAACCTGGCGCGCGTGATCCCGGCCCTGCCGCCCAAGCGCGTCATGTACTCGATGGGCCGGCTCAAGGAGGGCGACGACTTCGAGGGCACCTTCAGCCGCAAGCCGGCCGAGCGCAGCATCGAGGAGACCATCGAGAACATCCGGGTCAGCGATTCCTACGTGATGGTCAGCGGACCGGAGATCGATCCGTCCTTCGCGTCGCTGCACCGCGAACTGATCGGCGACGTCGAGAGCCTGATGCGCCGCCACGGCGTGGGCACCGAGGCGGTCGACCCCCAGCTCTACCTGTTCATCGCCTCGCCCAACAGCGTCACACCCTTCCACATCGACCGCTATTCGACCTTCCTGATGCAGTTCCGCGGCAGCAAGGAGGTGACCGTGTTCCCGCAATGGGACGAGCGGGTCGTGACCGCGGTGCAGCGCGAGGCCTACGTGTCCTATGCCAACACGCGGCTCAGCTGGTCGAAGGAGACCGACGCGCTCGGCACCTGCTTCGCCTTCCAGCCGGGCGAGGCCATCCACATCCCCTTCGTCGCGGGCCACCATGTGCGCAACGGGCCCGACGACGTGTCGATCTCGATGTCGATCATCTTCAACACGCGCCAGTCGATGGCCTGGCGCCGCGCGCTCAACTTCAACCACGCCTCGCGCCGCGTGCTGGGCCGCTTCGGCATGGCGCCCGCGCCCATCGGCGCCCAGGCCTGGCGCGACAGCGCGAAGTCGGGCCTGTGGCAGGCGGCCAGCCGCCTCCGCGGTCGTTGAACGACCCGCGGCGCAGTGTTGTCTTTGGTGTTACGGGTACGAAGCTTTTCTTCGTAACGTGACGGGTACATCGCCCCCACGGGGCGCCGTCGAGTCATGGCAATGACTTACCTGGGGCCTACAGTGCGTTCTGTCCGCAGCAGGCCGTGGCACGCACTTTGCATTCTCTGTCTCCAAGCTGTGATTCCCAAAGCAGCAGGAGCCGAGACATGGACAGCAGATTCGAACAGTGGACCGCCATGACCGACGAGTACGCCCAACTGCTGCTGGCCATCGCCAACGGCGAAGCCGGTGCGTGGACGCGGCTTCGACAACTGTCCGAGGACATCCGCGCCCTCGACCTCCTGGAGACCGCCGAGCTCGAGGCCTGAGCCTCGCGCGGCCGGTCGTTCAGCCGGCGAGCCCGACGTACACGTTCTGCACGTCGTCGTTGGCGTCGATGGCGGCCAGGAAGACTTCGACTTCTTCCAGGTCCGCCGCGCTCAGGCTGGCCGGATCGACCGGGTTCTTGGGCTTGTAGCCCAGCTTGGCCGACAGCACGGTGAAGCCCTGGGCGGGCAGCGCGCGGCTCACCAGGTCGAGGTCGGCCGGGGCCGTGAGGAACAGCGTCGCGCCTTCCTCATGGCCGGGCTCGAAATCCTGCGCGCCGGCCTCGATGGCCGCGAGCTCGGGATCGGCACCGGCGGTGGCCGGCTCGGCCTCGATCATGCCGAGGTGGTCGAAATCCCAGGCCACCGAACCCGAGGTGCCCAGTTGGCCCTTGCGGAACAGCACCCGCATCTCGGGCGCGGTGCGGTTCACGTTGTCGGTCAGGCATTCGACCATCACCGGCACCCGGTGCGGCGCGAAGCCTTCATAGATCACATGCTCGAAATGCACCGCCTCGCCGGTCAGGCCCGCGCCCTTCTTGATCGCCCGGTCCAGGGTTTCCTTGGGCATCGAGACCTTGCGCGCCTGCTCGACCACCAGCCGCAGCCGGGCGTTGGAGGCCGGGTCGGCGCCGCTGCGCGCCGCGATCATGATGTCCTTGGCCAGTTTTCCGAACATCCGGCCCTTGGCATTGGCGGCCAGGTCCTTGTGCTTTGCTTTCCACTGTGCGCCCATGGCTTGCTCCTAGTTGGGCGGACGGTCCGGGCCGCCCGCAGGAATGAATGATTTTGCGCGCCGGATCGGTGGCTCAGCCGCCGAGACCCTTCCAGAGCATGTACGCGGCCAGCAGGTACAGCACGCTGGCGAACACCCGCTTGAGCTTCTTCACCGGCAGGCTGTGCGCGGCCCGGGCGCCCAGCGGGGCGGTGAACACGCTGCAGGCCGCGATCACGACCAGCGCCGGCAGCCAGATGTAGCCGAAGGCGCCGGCCGGCAGGCCCTGCACCGTGGTGCCGCTGAGGACATAGCCCACCACGTTGGCCACGGCGATCGGGAAGCCCAGCGCCGCACTGGTGGCGACGGCGTTGTGGATCGCGACGTTGCACCAGGTCATGAACGGGACGCTGATGAAGCCGCCGCCCGCGCCGACCAGGCCCGAGATGAAGCCGATCACGCCGCCCGCGGCGAACTGGCCGCCGGTGCCGGGCATCTGGCGCGTGGGGGCGGGCTTCTTGTCGAGGAACATCTGCGTGGCCGAGAAGCCCACGAACAGCGCGAAGAAGATCGCCAGCGCCGTGCCCTTGAGCAGCGCGAACACGCCCAGGCTGCCCACCAGGCTGCCGACCACGATGCCGGGCGACAGCCGCTTGACGATGTCCCAGCGCACCGCGCCGCGCTTGTGGTGCGCGCGCACGCTCGAGACCGAGGTGAAGACGATGGTGGCCATCGAGGTCGCGATCGCCATCTTCACCGCCAGGTCGGGCGCCACGCCGCGCTGGCCGAGGATGATGGTGATGAAGGGCACCATCACCATGCCGCCGCCGATGCCCAGCAGCCCGGCGAGGAAGCCGCTGCCGATGCCCAGCAGGGCGAGTTCCACGATCAACAGCGGTTCGAGCGGCATGGGCGGTGCGGGGCAGAAAAGACGACGGCCCCGATCAAGGGGCCGTCGCCAGGAAAAAAGGTGTCTGCAGTGGGGTGCGCCGGACCCGCATCCTGAACCAGGGTTCAGGTGGGCGAGGGCAGCAGGACTTCGGGTTCATCTGACGCGAGATGATCACGCCCGTCAAGCGATGTACCAAGCCCGGCTCCGGAGAGCATTGGAACAAGGAAATATTAAGCCCGACGCGCACTGCAGACAGGCGTGATTTTACGCCTGCATCGACCCCGCCCGCGTGACCGCGCGGGCTTTTTGTCAGAGCAGGTGGTTGTCGCGCGCGAGCGCCTGGTCGAGGCGCTGCAGCAACTGCGCGGCGCGCTCGGCATCGTGCGCGCCGAGGGCGGCGGGCGCGGCTTCGGGCTCGGCGGGCGCAGGGGCTTCGGCCGCTTCGGGCTGCTGGCCCAGGTCGAAGGCCAGGTTCAGCGCCGCGAGCACCGCAATGCGGTCACGGGCCTTCACCTTGTTGGCGTCGCGGATCTTGCACATGGCGAGGTCGACGCGTTCGACCGCCTCGCGCAGCTGCGCTTCGCCGCCTTCGGGGCAGCCGAGCAGGTAACTCTGTCCCATGATCTGGACTTCGAGCTGTTTCATGGGGTGGCGGGATCCTGTGGCGGGTCGAGGGGCAGCCGCTCCAGGACCGCGTCGATGCGCGTGCGTGCGGCGGCGAGGCGCGACTTGAGCGCGTCGCGTTCGCGCGTCAGCGCATCGACCTGTTCCTGCAGCAGCGTGTTGGTGCGCTGAATTTCTTCGTGGCGCACGAGCAGACGTTCAACGCGCTCGGCAATCTGATCGATGGGGCTCTGTGCGGACATGGCTGCAGATTGTAGGGGCGCCTTAGAATCGCCCGCGTTGGTGCTCGCACCGCGGTTCACGCGGCGCAGTTCAACGGGAAGCAGGAACCAGAGCTCTTCGAGCCGCGGTCAGCCTGCGCTGCCCCCGCAACGGTCCAGCAGACGGCGCATTCACGCGCGCCGCTTTCGTCACTCAGCCACTGGGCGCCCTGAAACAGGCGCCTGGGAAGGCGACGACAGTCGTTCTGCCAGCCCGGATACCGGCCAACGAGGAGAGGGTGGGTGCGCGTGATGCGCGGCCGCCTTCGTGACGCCCACACGTCCGGCGGGGAAGCCGGACAGGGTTTTGTTCTCAAGTTCGTCCCCATGAAGAATCGTTTTTCTCCCGACGGCGCCCGCGCGCCGGTGTCCGTGCGTGTGCGCAGCGCCGCCTTGCCGCTGGCCGCCCTGAGCGCGGCCATTGCCGTGGCATGGCCCGGCCTGGCCCTGGCCCAGCAGCAGTCGCTGCCCGAGACCGTGGTCACGGCCACGCGCGTGGCGCAGCCGCTGTCGGACCTGACCTCGGACGTGTCCATCGTCGACCGCGAGACCATCGAGCGCAGCGGCGCCACCGGCGTGGCCGACGTGCTGGCGCGCCTGCCCGGCATCGAGATCAGCCGCAACGGCGGCATCGGCAACACCACCAGCGTGTTCATCCGCGGCGCCGAGTCGCGCTTCACCGCGGTCTACATCGACGGCGTGCGCATCGACTCGCAGTCCACCGGCGGCGCCGGCTGGGAAGGCATCCCGCTGGGGCAGATCGACCGCATCGAAGTCCTGCGCGGCCCGGCCGCGGCGGTCTACGGCTCCGATGCCATCGGCGGCGTGATCCAGCTGTTCACCAAGCGCGGCGAAGGCCCGGCCACGCCCTTCGTCGGCGTGGCGATCGGCAGCAACAAGCTGCGCAAGGCCGAGGCCGGCCTGAGCGGGACGGCGGGCGTGAACGGCGCCTTCGACTACTCGCTGGGCGTCTCGCACGAGGAGAGCGACGGCTTCAACATCCAGCCGCTCGAGAAGCGCAACCCGGTCAAGACCGCGCAGTACGCGGCCGACGGCTGGACCAGCCCCGACCGCGACGGCTACCGCAGCACCGCGGCCAATGCGCGCCTGGGCTTCCAGATCAATCCGGCGCACCGGCTCGAAGGCACCTTCCTCTACAGCGACATCGAGGCGCAGTACGACGCCTCGAAATCGGGCGCGCGCCCGCCGGCCGTGTTCCCCGACGACATCTCGACCAACACGCTGCGCACCGCGGGCGTGTCCTGGATCGCCAAGTGGACCGACAACTACACGACGCGGCTGCAGGTCACCGACAGCAAGACCACCTACCAGACCGACCCGAGCTTCTACCGCACCGAGACCGCGCTGCGCGGCTACCTGTTCCAGAACGAGCTGCACTTCGGCGCGCACCGCTTCACGGCCGCGCTCGAGCGCCGCGAGGACGATCTGGAGAACGCCGCCACCGCCTCGGCCAAGCTGCTGGCGCGCGATCGTTCGCAGGACGCGGTGTCGCTGGGCTACGGCTTCGTCCAGGGCCCGCACACGGTGCAGCTGCAGGCGCGCCGCGACGACGACAGCGAGTTCGGCGCCAAGACCACCGGCAGCGCGGCCTACGGCTATGCGATCACGCCGCAATGGCGTGCCACCGCTTCGGTCGGCACCGCCTTCCGCGTGCCCACGCTCTACCAGCGCTTCAGCGAGTACGGCGTGGCCAGCCTGCAGCCCGAGGAAAGCCGCAACGTCGAGCTGGGCCTGAACTGGACCTCGGGTGCCAGCAACGCCGGCGTGGTGGTCTACCGCAACAAGGTGCGCAACCTGATCACCTACGACGGCAGCGCCCGCGGCTGCCTCTCGAGCTTCGGCTGCTATGCCAACACCGCGCGCGCCGAGTACGAGGGCCTGACGCTGACCGCCGGCCACCGCATCGGCGACGTGACGCTGCGCGCCTCGGCCGACTTCCAGGACCCGCGCGACCTCGGCACCGACAAGCTGCTGGCCCGCCGCGCGCGCCGCCACGGCATGCTGGGCGCCGACTGGAAGGTCGCCGGCTGGACCTTGGGCGCGGAGGTGCAAACTTCGGGCATGCGCTACGACGATGCCGCCAACCTGCGCCGCCTGGGCGGCTACACCGTGCTCAACCTGGTCGCGAGCACGAAGCTCACGCCTTCGCTGACGCTGATCGGCCGGCTGGACAACGCGGGCGACAAGGACTATTCCTTCGCCCGCATCTACGCCACCGCGGGCCGCAGCGCCTACCTCGGGCTCAAGTGGTCGCCCCAGTAAGCCACAGCGCCACCTGCGCCGCCGTGCTCGTGGCCGCGCCCGCCTCCGGGCAGGGCAAGACCACGGTCACGGCCGCGCTGGCCCGCCTGCATGCACGCGCCGGGCGGCGCGTGCGCGTGTTCAAGTGCGGGCCCGATTTTCTCGATCCGCGCTGGCTCGCCATGGCCAGCGGGGCGCCCGTGCATTCGCTGGACCTCTGGATGAACGGCGAGGCCGATTGCCGCGCGCGCCTGCATGCCGCGGCGCGCGAGGCGGACCTGCTGATCGTCGAGGGCGTGATGGGCCTGTTCGACGGCACGCCGAGCGCGGCCGACCTGGCGGTGCATTTCGGCCTGCCGGTGCTGGCGGTGATCGACGCGCGCGCCATGGCCGGCACCTTCGGTGCGCTGGCCTATGGCCTGCAGCATTTCCAGCCCGGCCTGCCGTGGTTCGGCGTGCTGGCCAACCGCGTGGCGAGCGAACGGCATGCGGGCATGCTCGAAGGCGCGCTGCGCGATCCCGCGCACTGGCTGGGCGCGCTGCCCAAGGGCGAGGATTTCACGCTGCCCGAACGGCACCTGGGCCTGGTCGCGGCCGACGAGACGCAGGATGCGCTGGCCCGGCTCGATGCGGCGGCCGACGCGCTCGCGGCCACGCCGCTGGGGCGGCTGTCGGTGGCGCAGTTGCCGCAAGTCTGCTTCGAGGCGCCTGCGGCCGAAGCGATTGCGCCGTTGCTCGCGGGCCGCACCGTGGCGATCGCGCACGATGCCGCCTTCGCCTTCGTCTATCCGGCCAACCTCGAGGTGCTGCGTTCACTCGGGGCACGCCTTGAATTCTTTTCGCCTTTGGCCGGCGATGCTTTGCCGGAATGCGATGCGGTCTGGCTGCCCGGCGGCTACCCCGAACTGCATGCCGAACAATTGGCCGCCTGCGCGCCCTTGCGCGATGCACTGGTCGCGCATGTTGCGGCCGGCAAGCCGGTCTGGGCCGAGTGCGGCGGCATGATGGCCCTGTACGACACGCTGGTCACGGCCGACGGCCAATCCCACGCGATGTGGGGCCTGCTGCCGGGCCGCGTGACGGTGCAGAAGCGGCTCGCGGCCCTCGGGCCTCAGCAGCTGGCACTGGCCGGGCACAGCCTGCGCGGCCACACCTTCCACTACTCGCTCTGCGACACGCCGCAGCCCGTGGCGGCGCGCACCACGCGCCCGAACACCGACGCCGGCGGCGAAGCGGTCTATGTGCGCGGCACGTTGCGCGCGAGCTATTTCCACGCCTGGTTCGCCTCCAGTCCCGAAGCCACCGCGCGGCTGTTCGATGCCGCGCCGATCGGATTCCCGCATGACGACCGCTGAACGCGAATTCCTGCTCGGCGGCCAGAAGAGCGGCAAGTCCCGCCGCGCCGAGGAGCGCGCCGCCGCCTGGCTGGCCGCCTCGCCCGCGCACGACGCCGTGCTGATCGCCACCGCCACCGCCTGGGACGACGAGATGCGCGAACGCATCGCGCGCCACCAGGCCGACCGTGCCGAGCGCGTGCCGGGCCTGCGCACCGTCGAAGAGCCGGTGCGGCTGGCCGAGGCCCTCGCGGCCCACAGCGCGCCGGGCACGATGGTGCTGGTCGACTGCCTCACGCTGTGGCTGACGAACCTCACGATGCCGATGGAGGGCGCGGCCCACGATGCGGCGCAGGCCATCGCGGCGCTGCGGGCCGCCTTGCGCGCGGCGCGCGGCCCGGTGGTGCTGGTGGGCAACGAGATCGGCCTGGGCGTGATCCCGCTGGGCCGCGAGGTGCGCGCCTTCGTCGATGCGCTGGGCCGGCTCAACCAGGACGTCGCGGCCGAATGCGATCGCGTCACGCTGATGGCAGCAGGCCTGCCGCTGACCCTGAAGGAACCGACGTGAAGCGCTGGCTGCCCTGGCTGCTGCTCCTGCTGACGGGCCTCGCGCACGCGCAGCCGATCGAGATCACCGACGAGCGCGGCGTGCAGGTGAGCCTGCCGCGCGCGCCCCAGCGCATCGTCACCTTGCTGCCCTCGCTCACCGAATCGGTCTGCGCGCTGGGCGCCTGCGAGCGGCTGATCGGCGTCGACCGCTACTCGAATTCGCCGGCCTCGGTGCGCGCGCTGCCGCAGCTCGGCGGCGGCATCGATCCCAACGTCGAGGCCATCGTCGCGCTCAAGCCCGACGTGGTGCTGCTGGCCAAGTCCTCGCGCGTCACGCAGCGGCTCGAAACCCTGGGCCTCAAGGTGCTGGTGCTCGAGCCCAAGACCCATGCCGACGTCAAGCGCGTGCTCGACCAGCTGGGCCGCGTGCTGCAGGCCGACGACCCGCAGCGCGTCTGGCGCGCGATCGACGCCAGCGTGTCGGCGGCGGCGCAGTCGCTGTCGCCCGCGGCCAAGGCCACGCGCGTGTATTTCGAGGTCAACAGCGGCCCCTACGGCGCGGGCGAGAGCTCCTTCATCGGCGAGACGCTGACGCGGCTGGGCGTGAAGAACATCGTGCCCGCGGCGCTGGGCCCGTTCCCCAAGCTCAACCCCGAGTTCGTGGTGCGCGCCAATCCCGACCTGATCATGGTCAGCGTGCGCAGCGCCGCGGGCATGGAGCAGCGCCCCGGCTGGGCCAGCATCCGCGCGGTGCGCGACGGCCGCATCTGCCGCTTCGCGCCGGAGGAGTCCGACGTGCTGGTGCGGCCCGGCCCGCGCATGGGCGAAGCCGCGCGCATCATGGCCCGCTGCCTGGCCGACAAGGCGCCGAAATGATCCGTCACCGGCAACGCATCTGGCTGCTCGCGGCCGTGCTGATGCTGCTGTGCGCGGCCCTGCTGCTGCTGGGCGTGGGCATCGGCAGCACCGGTTTCGAGAGCGTGCTGGCCGCGCGCCACGACCCCATCGCACTGCAGATCGTGCAGGAGATCCGGCTGCCGCGCACGCTGGGCGCCTGGCTGGCCGGCGCCTTGCTGGGCCTCGCGGGCGCGGTGGCGCAGGGGCTGTTCCGCAATCCGCTGGCCGACCCCTACCTGCTGGGCAGCGCCTCGGGCGCCTCGCTGGGCGTGGCGCTGGCGCTCGCGCTGTTCGGGGCCTCGCCGTCGGCCACGCAGTGGCTGGTGCGCCTGGGCCTCACGGGCGCGGCCTTCGTGGGGGCGGTGCTGGCGGTGCTGCTCACGCTGATGCTCGCGCGCGGCGTGCAGCAGACGCTGCGGCTGCTCTTGGCCGGCGTGATCGTCGGCGTGGTGCTGGGCGCCGCGAAAGACCTGGTGACCATCGGCTCGGCCGACATCCTGCAGGCGCTGCAGGGCTTCATGCTGGGCGGTACCGGCCTGGTCGGCTGGAGCGCCTGCGCGGTGATGGCCGGGCTCGGCGCCATCTGCCTGCTCGCGGCCTGGGCGCTGGCCCCGGTGCTCGACGGCCTGGCGCTGGGCGAGGCGACCGCCGCCAGCCTGGGCCTGCCGCTGGGCGCGATGCGCGCGGCGCTGGTCGCGGTGCTGGCACTGGCCACCGGCACGGCCGTGGCCCAGACCGGGCTGATCGCCTTCGTCGGCCTGGCCGCGCCGCACCTGGTGCGCTCCATCGTCAAGACCACCCATGCCTGGCTGATCGTGCTGTCGGCCGTGATGGGCGGCCTGCTGCTGATGGCGGCCGACCTGCTGGCGCGCTGGCTCATCGCGCCGCAGGAATTGCCGGTGGGCGTGCTCACCGCCGTGCTGGGCGGCAGCTACCTGCTGTGGCTCATGCACCGGCGCGGACGCGGAGGCATCCGGTGAGCGCGGCCCTCGAAGCGCGCCGGGTCGACGCCGCGTTGGGCGGCACGCCGGTGCTGCACGCCATCGACCTGGCCATCGCGGCCGGCCGCTGGACCAGCATCGTCGGCCCCAACGGCGCCGGCAAGTCGACCCTGCTGCGCGTGCTCGCGGGCCTGCTGCCGCACGGTGGCGAGGTGCGGCTGTTCGACGCCTCGCTGCACGGCCTGCCGGGCCGCGTGCGGGCGCGACGCATGTCGTGGCTGGGGCAGGGTGGGGCGGGCGAGAGCAGCGCCGACGACCTGCTGGTCTACGACCTCGCGATGCTGGGCCGCATGCCGCACCAGCGCTGGCTCGCGCCGCCCAGCGAGGCCGACCGCGCCGCGGTCGAGCGCGCGCTGCGCAGCACCCAGGCCTGGGACTGGCGCGACCGTCCGCTGGGCCAGCTCTCGGGCGGCGAACGCCAGCGCGTGCTGCTCGCGCGCGCGCTCGCGGTCGAGGCCGAGGTGCTGCTGATGGACGAGCCGCTGGCCAACCTCGACCCGCCGCACCAGTCCGACTGGATGCAGACCATGCGCGCGCTGGTGGCCGAGGGCCGCACCGTGGTCAGCGTGCTGCACGAACTCTCGATGGCGCTGGCCGCCGATGCGCTGGTCGTGATGGACCGCGGCCGCATGGTGCACCACGGCGGCTGCAGCGACCCGGCCACCCATGCAGCGCTCGAGCAGGTGTTCGAGCACCGTGTTCGCGTGCATCGCGTGGCGGAACAATGGATTGCGTTGCCGACATGACATACGGGATCGGGATCGGACAGCCGGACGCAGAAGACGCGGAGGTTTCGCAGAAGGCGCAAAAGGAAAACCAAGACAAGTCTTTGAATGTCTTCTTCCGCGTCCTCTGCGAAACCTCTGCGTCTTCTGCGTCCGGCAACCCGCATTCCCGCCCTTCGAATTCGACCGCCTAGGAAACCAACATGCAAATCGAGACCCCACCCAGCGCCAAGCCCTACGAGAAGCCCGAGGGCGAACGCCGCGGCATCGTGATCGTCAACACCGGCGACGGCAAGGGCAAGAGCACGGCTGCCTTCGGCCTGGCGCTGCGCGCGCACGGCCGCGGCAAGGCCGTGAAGATCTGGCAGTTCATGAAGGTGCCGACCGCGCGCTTCGGCGAGCACCGGATGTTCGAGCACCTGGGCATCCCGATCGAAGGGCTGGGCGACGGCTTCAGCTGGAAGAGCCAGGACCTCGAGCGCTCGGGCCAGCTCGCGCGCGACGGCTGGCTGCGCGCCAAGGCCTCCATCCTGTCGGGCGAGTACTTCCTCGTGGTGCTCGACGAGATCACCTACCCGCTGATCTACGGCTGGCTGCCGCTGGACGACGTGCTGGCCACGCTGCGCGAGCGGCCCAAGCAGGTGCACGTGGCGCTCACCGGCCGCCGCTGCCCGCCCGAACTGATCGAGCTGGCCGACACCGTGACCGAGATGACCATGGTCAAGCATGCGTTCAAGGCCGGCATCCCGGCGCAGCGCGGCATCGAAGATTAGACATGTTGCACACCCCCAGGCTTGCCCACTTCGTGTGGCCTCCCTCCCCCTTGCAGGGGGCAACACCGGCGGCCCGGCGAAGCCGGTTCCGCGGTGTTCCTGGAAGAGAGGGCCAGGGTGCGACGCGTGAAGATGCCATTTGAGGCCGACGAGGCGCAGGCCGTCTACCGCGCGATCCGCGAGCGCCGCGACATGCGGCACTTCGCGGGCGGCGAGGTCGCGCCCGAGCTGCTGCGCCGGCTGCTCGAAGCGGCCCATCACGCGCCCAGCGTGGGCTTCATGCAGCCCTGGCGTTTCATCCGGGTGCGCGACGCGGCCCTGCGCGCGCAGCTGCATGCGCTGGTCGAGCAGGAGCGCGTGCGCACCGCGCAGGCGCTGGGCGAGCGCGAAGACGCATTCATGCGGCTCAAGGTCGAGGGCCTTCTCGATGCGGCCGAACTCATCGCCGTCACGCTGGCCGACGGCCGCGAGCAGCATGTGTTCGGCCGCCGCACCCTACCGCAGATGGACCTGGCCTCGGCCGCCTGCGCGATCCAGAACCTGTGGCTGGCCGCGCGCGTCGAGGGGCTGGGCATGGGCTGGGTCTCGCTGTTCGATCCGGTGCAGGTCGCGGCGCTGCTGGGGCTGCCCGCGGGCGCCGAGCCCATCGCGCTGCTGTGCCTGGGGCCGGTGCACGGCTTCTACGACGAACCGATGCTGCAGCGTGAACGCTGGGCGCAGCGCGCCCCGCTGGCATCGCTGGTGTTCGACGACCGCTGGGGCGCGGCCTCGGCGCTGTTCGATGCCGCGGAAGAAAAGGAGACTCCCTGATGCTGGCCTTCGATAGCGTGCTGTCCGAGCTCGCGCGCCTGTTCCTCTGGCCGGTCACGCTGGGCGTGCTGCTGTCCTTCGTCTACGCGGTGTGGAGCCTGGGCGCCTTCGCGGTCGAAGGGCTGCAGCGCCGGCGCGACCCCGCACGGGTGCTGGTGCTGCGCGCGGTGGCCGACCAGGGCCAGGAACAGATGGAGCTGGCGGTGCTCAAGTCGCTCGAGGGCGTGCGCCTGTGCAGCCGCGTCGCGCCCATGCTGGGCCTGATCGCGACCATGATCCCGATGGGCCCCGCGCTGGTCGCCGTGGCCTCGGGCCAGTCGCAGGGCGTGGCCCAGAGCCTGGCACCGGCCTTCGCGGCCGTGATCGTGGCGCTGGCCTCGGCCTCGATCACCTTCGTGGTCTACACCGTGCGCCGGCGCTGGCTGATGCGCGAACTGGTGACGGTGCTGGACGCACGCGACGCACTCGTATGAGCGCAGCGCCGGGCCGCCCCAAGCAAGCTCGCACCGCAGCGCGGAGCGCGGAGGTTTCCGAATGCGCAGCGCCGGGCCGCCCCAAGCAAGCTCGCACCGCAGCGCGGAGCGCGGAGGTTTCCGAATGACGCGTCGCCGCTTCAGCATTCTCGACAGCCTCGACGCCGAGGACGACGACCCGGTGCTGTCGACCATCAACCTGATCGACGTGTTCCTGGTCGTGATCGGCATGCTGATGATCGCGGTGATCGACAACCCGATGAACCCCTTCGCGCAGGACAAGCTGACGATCATCCGCCACGAGGGCCAGCCCGACATGGAGATCCTCACCAAGGAAGGCCAGAAGCTCACGCGCTTCAAGGCCAGCGGCGCGACCGGGCAGGGCGACGGCGAGAAGGCCGGCACCGCCTGGCGGCTCAAGGACGGCACCATGGTCTACGTGCCGGCCGACGCGACGCCGGTGCAGGGTTCGAAGTGATGCGCTGGTGGCTGGCCGTGTGCTTGCTCCTTTGCGGGCTGCAGCCGGTGCTGGCGCAGCCTTCGCCATCCCATGTCGTGCTGTTGAGCACGCCGCTGGTCTCGCCCGCGCGCCTCGCGCGGCTGCAGGGCGCCGCGGCCGAGGCCGGCCTCGCGCTGCAGGTGGTGTCGGCCGCGCGGGACACGCCCGAGACGCTGGCCGCGGCCTTGAAGGGCGCGCGCCTGCTCGTGGTCGATGCGCCGCACGCGAGCGTGGCGCAGGCCGCGGCCGCGCGCTTCGGTGAGATGGTCGCGCGCAGCGGCACGCCCTATGTGCTGATCGGCGAGTTCGGCCCGGTCGCGAAGGGGCAAGCCCTCGGCGCCGCGCCGCTGGCGGCCGAGCGCGGCGTGGACCCGGCCTGGGCGCAGCGGCTGCGCGCCTACTGGCGTTTCTCCGGCGCGGCGAACATCGCATCGGCCATGACGGCACTGGGCCGGGTCGGCGACATGGCCGGCCTGCCGCCGCCGGTCGAGCTGCCGCTGGCCGGCTTCTACCACCCGGGCTGGCCGCGCGTCGAAGGCGACATCGCGGCGCTCGACACACTGCCCGCCGCGGCCGGCGGCACAGTGGCCATTGCGGTCAACGGCGCCACGCTGACCGGCGACGACACGGCCTGGCTCGACCGGCTGATCGACAGCCTCGGCCAGCGCGGCCTGCGCGCCTATGCCTTCTACGGCCCGCGCCAGCAGGCCGACCTTTACTTCCGCATGACCCACGCCACGGCCGCCGACGGCGGTACGCGCCGCATCGCCGACCTGATCGTGAATGCCGCGCTGGTGTTCAACCCCAACGAGCGCAAGGCCGAGCTCGAACGCATCGGCGTGCCGGTGCTGCAGACCTTGCCCGCGCTGGCGATGAGCGCCGCGCAGTGGGAGGCCAGCCCCGACGGCCTCGCGCCCGGCGACGTCGCCTCCTACTACAGCCCCAGCGAGCTCGCGGGCATGACCGACGCGATGCTGGTCTCGGCGCGCGATCCGGCCACCGGCACGTTGCGGCCGCTGCCCGCGCAGATCGATGCGGTGGCCGACAAGGCGGCCGCGCTGCTGCGGCTGCAGCGCACGCCGCCGGCCGAGCGCCGCGTCGCGATGCTGGTCTACAACTACCCGCCGGGCGAGGCGAACTTCGGTGCGTCCTTCCTCAACGTGCCGCGCAGCATCGACCGCATGCTGGGCGCGATGCAGGCGGCCGGCTACCGTACCGGCGCGCCGGGCAGCGAGGCGCTGATCGCGCAGGTGCAGGCCACGATGCAGGCCTACTACCGCAGCGACGCACTGCAGCCGCTGCTGGCGCGGGACCTGGCCGCGAGCCTGCCGCTGGCGCGCTACCTCGCCTGGTTCCGCGCGCTGCCGGCCGCCACGCAGCAGCGCATCGAGGCCTACTGGGGGCCGCCCGAAACGTCGACCCTGCTGCGCACCGTCGACGGCGCGCCGGCCTTCGTGATCCCGCGCGTGCGCTTCGGCAACGTGGTGGTGCTGCGCCAGCCGCCGCGCTTCGAGCCCGGCACGACGGTGCGCGACCCGGCCGCGCAGGTCTACCACCGCTCGGCCGTGCCCTTGAGCCACAGCTATCTCGCGACCTACCTCTGGCTGCGCACCGCCTTCGGTGCCGGCGCGGTGGTGCATGTGGGCACGCATGGCACGGTCGAATGGTCAGCCGGCAAGGAGCGCGGCCTGTCGGCGCAGGACGATCCGCTGCTCGCGCTGGGCGACCTGCCCAACGTCTATCCCTACGTGATGGACAACCTCGGCGAAGCCACCACCGCCAAGCGCCGCGGCCGCGCGACCATGGTCAGCCATTCGACGCCGCTGTTCTCGCCGGCCGGCCTGCGGCCCGGCGTGCAGGCCATGCACGAGCGCCTGCACGACTGGGAGACGCTGGCGCCGGGCCCGGTGAAGCGCGCGCTCGAAGCGCAGCTGGCGACCGAGTTCATCGCCCAGCACTACGAGCGCGACCTGCAATGGACGCCCGCGCGCCTGCGCGCCGACTTCGCGGGCTTCGTCGCGGTGCTGCATCCCTACCTGGAAGAACTCGCGCAGACCGCGCAGCCCCTGGGCCTGGCCACCTTCGGCGAGACGCCGTCCCCCGAGCGCCGCCGGCTCACGCTGCTGCAGATCCTGCGCCAGCCGCTGCTGGCCGCGCTGGGCGAGGACCCGGAGGAGGCGGTGTTCGTCGAAGGCGACCGGCTCCTGGCGTCGGCCTCGGCGCGCTGGCTCGAACTGGCGGTGCGCGATCCGGAGGCCGCGGCCGCGCAAGGCCAGGGTCCGGCCGCGGTCGAGTCCCTGCGGGCGCTCGCGCTGCGCGCCCAACGGCTCGATGCACTGCTCGCCGACAACCAGGAGACCGCGGGCCTGCTGACCGCGCTCGACGGCCGCTACCTGGCCTCGCGCTACGGCGGCGATCCGGTGCGCAACCCCGACAGCCTGCCCACCGGGCGCAACCTCCACGGCTTCGACCCCAGCCGCGTGCCGACGCGGGCCGCCTGGTCGGTCGGCGCGGCCGCGCTCGACGCGTGGGTCGCGGAGCACGCGAGAACGCATGGCGGCCGCGCACCCGAGAAGATCGCCTTCACGCTCTGGGCCGGCGAGACGCTGCGCCACCAGGGGATGATGGAAAGCCAGGTCTTCCATGCGCTGGGCGTGCAGCCACGCTGGGACGAAGGTGGCCGCATCGTGGGCATCGACATCGTGCCCAGGGCCACGCTGGGGCGGCCGCGCATCGACGTGCTGCTGAGCGTGACCGGCTCCTACCGCGACCAGTTCCCGGCCGTGATGCGCTGGATCGACGAGGCCGTGCGGCAGGTCGCGGCCCTGGACGAAGCCGACAACGCGGTCGCGCGCCACAGCGCGGCGATGGTGCAGCGCCTGCGCACCCAGGGCGCTTCGGCCGACGAGGCGCGGCGCTGGTCGACGGCGCGCATCTTCTCCAACGCGCAGGGCAGCTACGGCGCCGGGCTGGAAGAGGCCGCGCTCGCGACCGCGCTCTGGACCGGCCAGCGCCGCGCGGGCGGCGATGCGCAGATGGCGCAGCTCTACATGGACCGCATGGGCCACGCCTACGGTGCCGGCCTCGAGGGCGCGCTGCGCCAGGGCGCCTATGCCGACAACCTGCGGCAGGTCGATGCCGCGCTGATGTCGCGCACCTCCAACCTCTACGGCGTGCTGACCAACGACGACCCCTTCCAGTACCTGGGCGGCATCGCGCAGGCGGTGCGCCAGCTCACGGGCAAGGACCCGGCGCTCTACGTGCAGAACCTGCGCAACGCGGCGGGCGAGGGCGGCGTGGTGCGCACCGACACCGCCGCCGGCGCCATCGCGCGCGAGATGCAGACCCGCTACCTGCATCCGCAATGGATCGCCGCCCAGCAGGCCGAGGGCTACAGCGGCACGCTGCAGGTGCTCAAGACCGCGCAGTTCCTCTGGGGGTGGCAGGTGACCGCACCTGGGACCGTGCGGCAGGACCAGTGGCAGTCGCTGCACGATGTGTACGTGCGCGACCGCTACCGGCTCGGTACGCGCGCCTGGCTCGAGGGCGCGAACCGCGCGGCCTTCGCGCAGACGCTCGAACGCATGCTCGACGCGGTCCGGCTCGACTACTGGCGGCCCGATGCCGCGACCCGGCGCGAACTCGCGCGGGCCTATGCCGAGGCCGCCAAGGCCAGCGGGCTGGTCGAGCGCCATGCGGGGGTGCAGCGCTTCGCGCAGGCGGTGCTGGCGCCCGCGGCCGTGCCTTCAGCCAATGCCCCGGTGCGGCCGGTGGAAGTGGCGCCGCCCGCCGCGGTCGAGGCGCCCGCCGACCCCGACGCGCCCCAGCGCGTGCAGGGCCTGCGCCTCGACGCGGTCACACCCACGCCGCCGCCCGTGCCGCCGGTGGTGCAGCGCCTGTGGGCCGCGTTCGGCGTGGCGCTGCTGCTGGCCTTCGGTGCGATCGCGCAATGGCGGCGCGGCCGCCGCACCGCCGCCGCGGAGGCGCGCGCATGACGGCCGCGGTCGCGATGGCCGCCGCGCTGCTGCTGGCACTGTGGATCGACCATGCCTTCGGCGAGCCGCCCGCGCGTTGGCATCCGGTGGTGTGGATGGGGCGCTACCTGGGCGCGGCGGGCCGGCGTATCGCGCCGCTCGCAGGCACGGCCGAAGCGCCGCGGGCCAAACCCTTCATCGCGGGCGCGTTGGCCTGGTGCGTGGGCGCCGGGGTCGTGGTGCTCGTCGCCTACCTGCTGCAGCGCTTGGCCGCCCAGCTGCCATCGGTGCTGGCCGCGCTGCTGCTCGGTCTGCTGCTCAAGCCGCTGCTGGCGTGGCGCATGCTGCGCGACGAAGTGCTGGCGGTCGAGGCCGCGCTGGTCGAATCGCTCGATGCGGGCCGGGCGCAACTCGCGCGCCTGGTGAGCCGCGACGTGAGCGCGCTGAGCGCGGCCGAGGTGCGCGAGAGCGCGATCGAGTCGCTGGCCGAGAACCTCAACGACTCGGTGGTCGCGCCCATCTTCTGGTTCGTGCTGGGCGGCCTGCCCGGCGCCGCGCTGTACCGCTTCGCGAACACCGCCGATGCGATGTGGGGCTACCGCGGCGAGCGCGGCGGCCGCATCTGGGAATGGGCGGGCAAGTGGGCCGCGCATGCCGACGACGTGCTGTCGTGGGTGCCCGCGCGGCTCACGGCGCTGCTGCTGCACGGGCCATGGCCGAGCGCTGCGCTGTGCCGCGAGGCGGCGCGCACGCCGTCGCCCAACAGCGGCTGGCCGATGGCGGCGATGGCGCTGCGGCTGGGCGTGCGGCTGGGCAAGCCGGGCGTCTATGTGCTCAATGCGGAGGGGCGTGCACCGGAACCGGCGGACCTGCCGATGGCGGCACGGCGGGGCGGCCGCGCGGTGCGCGTGATGGCCGTGCTGGCGGCCGTGGCCGCGGTGGCCATCCGCTGCTGAGGCGCGCTTGCGTATCCTCGGCCCGATGTCTTCTTCCTCCTTCCCGCCCATCGTGCACGGCGGCCCCGATGCGCTGGGCGTGCCGGCCCACGATTTTTCGAGCAACGGCAATGCCTGCGGCCCATGCCCGGCCGCGCTGGCGGCCCTGCAGGCGGCCGATGCCGAACACTATCCCGACCCGCACTACACGGCCTTGCGCGAGACGCTGGGCCGCTTCCATGGCGTCGACGCCTCGCGCATCGTGGTCGCGGCCAGTGCCAGCGAGTTCATCTTCCGCATCACCGCGGCCTTCGCCGCCCGCGGTGGCCGCTATGTGGTGCTGCCGCCGCACAGCTACGGCGACTACCGCCGCGCGGCGCGCGCCTGGGGGCTGACGGCGGTGGCGCGGGGCGCGCCGGTCGAGCCCGCGGCGCTGCACTGGTACTGCGAACCCTCGAGCCCGCTGGGGCAGGCCGAGCCGGCCTTCGGCGCGGGCATCGATGCGCTGCCGCCGGCGGCCTGCGGCGTGCTCGACCTGGCCTACGAACCCTTGCGCCTCGACGGCGCGCTGGACCTCGACGCCACGCAGCGCGACCGCGTCTGGCAGCTCTGGACGCCCAACAAGGCGATGGGCCTGACCGGCATCCGCGCGGCCTACGCGATCGCGCCGCGCGCCGACCGCACGCTGCACGAGGCGCTGCTGCAGATGGCGCCCTCGTGGCCGGCCGGCGTGCATGGCGTGGCCCTGCTCGAAGCCTGGACCCGGCCCGAGGCGCAGCAATGGCTGGCAGGCTGCCGCGCGACCTTGCGGCCCTGGAAGGCGCGCCAGCAGGCGCTGTGCGAGGACCTGGGCTGGACGGTGCTGCCCAGCGTGGGCAACTTCTTCGGCGTGCGCCCGGCCGAGGACGCCGTACCGGCCCTGGCCGCGGCGCTGCGCGCGCGGGGCGTCAAGGTGCGCGACGCGGCCTCCTTCGGCCTGCCCGAGGCGCTGCGACTGGCGGTGCTGCCGCCGGCCTCGCAGGAGGCCCTGCGCGCCGCAGTGCGCGAACTGGGCTGAGCCTCCGCATCGACACTGCCCGCGGGCTTGCGTACCATCGCCTGCCCATGGCCCTTTCCAACACCCTTGACGCGAAGACCGTTGCGCTGACCGCACCCCCCGTGCCGGCGGCGCCGGTGGCGGCATGGCCGTCCTGGCGCTGGCTGGCCGCCTGGCTGCTGCTCATGGTGCTGGGCGCCGCGCTGCTCGCGGGCTGGCGCTTCCACCAGCTGGGCCAGCGCTTCGACGACGAAGCGCGCACCCTGCATCGCACGATCGCGCAGCGGGTCGGCCAGCACGATGCGCACCTGACCAATCTGCACGCGATCGCGCAGCTCGACGACCCGCAGCGCGCCACCTTCCGCGCCGTGGCCTCGGCCATCCGGACCTTCTATCCGCGCATCGTGGCCATCGACCTGGTGCGCCTTTCGCCCACACCCGAGGTGCTGGCCTCGACCCGCGACGCCGGCGCCGCGCCGGTGCGGCTCGAGCTCGTGGCGCAGCGCGCGGCCACCCTGGGCGCGGGCAAGGCCGCCATGCTCGACGCGCCCGTGGGCACGGGCTACGCGATGGTCAAGCGCATCGGCGATGCACCCTTGAGCGCGCTGGTGCTGCAGATCGACGCGGCGCAACTGATCGCGCCCGACGGCCTGGCGCCCGCGCACACGGCCGCGTGGCTCACCGATGCGCACGGCACGGTCTTCGGCGGCCGGCCCGCCGACGCGGACGAGGGCTGGCCGCGCGCGCTGGGTTTCGCGCAGGGCCTGGGCAGCACCAGCCAGCCGCTGCAGCTGGTGCTGAGCCGCCGCCTGGGCTGGGCCGAGCTGCTGCCGGCCGGCGGCCTGCTCGCGCTGGCGATCGGCGGCGCGGCGCTGCTGTGGGCCGCGGGCAGCGTGCAGCGCGTGCGGCGCGCGCGCCGCGAGGCGGCCCGCCAGGCGCAGGAACTGCGGCTGGCCCATGCGATGCGCGTCAACGGGCTGGGCGAGATGGCCTCGGGCATCGCGCACGAGCTCACGCAGCCGCTGACCGCGATGCTCAGCCAGAGCCAGGCCGGATTGCGGCTCATCGAGCAGGGCGCCGACGCGGCGGCGATGGTGCCGATCCTGCAGGCCAACGTGCGGCTGGCGCGGCGTTCGGGCGACATCCTCGAGCGCATCCGTTCCTACGTGAGCCAGCGCGAGCCGGCGGTGGAAGCGGTGGCGCTCAATGCGCTGGTCGAGGGCGTGGCCGAACTCGTGCAGGCCGACCTGCGCGCGCGCGGCATCGCGCTCGAACTGGTGCTCGATCCCGCGGGCCCGGTGGTGCGCATCGACGCCATCTCGGTCGAGCAGGTGCTGCACAACCTGGTGCGCAACGCGGCCGAGGCGCTGGCGGGGCAGGACGGCGCGCGCATCACGGTGCGCACGCGATCCGATGCCGCTGGCGCGCAGGTCGCGGTGATCGACAACGGCCCGGGCATCGCGCCCGAGCAGCTGGCGCGCGTGTTCCAGCCCTTCTTCACCACCAAGGAGGGCGGCATGGGCCTGGGCCTGTCGCTGTGCGAGCGGCTGGTGGAGAACATCGGCGGGCGCATCGAGGCGCAGAGCACGCCGGGCGAGGGCAGCGTCTTCACCGTGCAGCTGAGGAAGGCCGCGCGATGACGCACCCGGTGTTCCTGATCGACGACGACGCCGACGTGCGCGAGGCCCTGGCGCTGCTGCTGCGCACCCTGGGCTATGCGGTGCAGGCCTTCGACGGCGCGGCCGCCTTCCTGCAGCGCGAGCCGGTCGGTGCGCAGGGCTGCGTGGTGACCGACGTGCGCATGGCCGGGCTCTCGGGCCTGCAGCTGCTCGAGCGGCTGCAGGCGGATCCGCAGCCGCTGCCGGTGGTGGTGATCACCGGCCACGGCGACGTGTCGGTGTGCCGGCGTGCGTTCCGCGGCGGGGCGGTGGATTTCCTCACCAAGCCGGTGGACGAACAGGCCCTGCTCGAGGCGGTGCAGGCCGGCATGGCGCGGCTCGAGGAGAGCGCGGCGCTGCAGGCGCAGCGCACGCAGGCCAGCGCCAAGCTCGAGCAGCTGAGCGCGCGCGAAGACGAGATCCTGCGGCTGATCGCCGACGGCCTGTCGACCAAGGAGATCGCGCGCCGGCTCGAACTCTCGCCACGCACCGTGGAAAAACACCGCGCCGGCATCGCCTTCAAGCTCGGCACGGGCTCGGTGGCGGAGATGGTGCGCGCGGTGCTGTCGCCCTGAGGGCGCAGCGACTGGGTAGAACTACCCAGCCGCGCGGGTAGCGCCACGGCTGTTCAGCGCGGGGCGCGAAATTTAGATTCCCTGCTGAGCCGGATGTCCCGGCTTCGCCTCAAGGAAATCCAAATGAACACCTCCCGTCTTCTGATCGCCGCCGCACTCGTCGCCGCCCCGCTGCTGGGCCAGGCCCAGGTCCTGCAGGAGCGCAACATCTCGCTGGCCCTCGCGCAGGAAATCGCGCAGTCGGCCGTGGCGGCCTGCACGCAGAAGGGCGTCAACGTGACGGCCACCGTGGTCGACCGCGCGGGCCTGGTGCGCGCCGTGCTGCGCGCCGACAACGCCGGCCCGCACACCGTCGAAGCCAGCCGCGCCAAGGCCTTCACCTCGGCCTCGACCCGCGCGCCCACGGCCAACCTGGGCGAGAACGCCCAGAAGAACCCGGGCGCCCAGTTCCTCAACGACATCCCCGGCTTCCTGCTGCTGGCCGGCGGCGTGCCGATCCGCGCGGGCAACGACGTGATCGGCGCGATCGGCGTGGGCGGCGCACCGGCCGGCAGCACCGACGCGGAATGCGCGGTGGCGGCGCTCGAGCTGGCCAAGGACAAGCTCAAGTAAGCAAGTCAGTCCTCGGTGCGCTCCTCGCCCGGCGCCTGGTCGAGCTTGGGGTTGCGCACCTTTTTCATGAGCTTCTCGCCCTCGGTGTCCTTGCCGTCGCTGGGCACCGCTTCCTCCTGGGTGATCTCGGGCTCCTCGTGCAGGGTGGCGGGCTTCTGCGGGGTGGCGGGGCTGTTCGTCATGCGGGTCTCCAAACGGGAAAGCACCAAGGTCGCAGCTTCCGGGGCCCGCGCGCTTCAGGCCATCGCGCCGATGCCCGTCAGCCAAAGCCGACAGCGCGCTCGGCGTCCAGCCGCTGCTTCGCGCGCGGCCGGGTCGCGGCCACCGCGTCTTCCGGCACCACCAGCACGTCGCTGCCGACGCAGCCCAGCAGCCGCTGCGCCGTGCCGGGGCACAGCCATTCCGCGAGCGGCGAGCGCCGCTGCCGCCCGATCACCACCAGGTCGGCGCGCAGGTAGTCCTGCTGGATCGCCAATTGGCGCGCCGGGTCGCCACGGCCGATGGCCGACATCACGCGGTTGCGCCGTGCGTCCGAGCCCCGGCCGAGCCCGGCCATGCGCGCGCGGGCCCGGTGCAGCCGTTCGCGCAGGTGGGCATCGATCACGGCTTCGGACACCGAGGCGTAGCGCAGCTTGGCCTCGTGCCCTTCGCCCAGCGCGTGGAACAGCGCAATCTCGGCCTGCGCATCGAAGCGGCCCGCGAGTTCGAGCAGCCGCTGCGATGCGGGGCCCAGGTCGACCGCCACCACGATGCGCTCGTAGTGGCGGCGCGGCCGCACGCGCGTGACCAGCACCAGGCAGCGGCACTGGCGCAGCAGCCGTTCCACGGGTTGGCCGAGCAGGCGCGCGCCCAGCGTCCGGTCGCGGCGATGGGCCAGCACCAGCAGATCCACGGACCGGGCTTCGTCGGCGATGTCCGCGACGCTGTTGACGGCCTGCTCGACCGTGCGGATCGCCAGCCCCAGCCGGCTGTTCATCTCGCGCGCCAGCTGGGCCAGGTGACTGGCGGCGCCCAGGCGCGGCGGGCTGCCGGCCGGACCGGCATACATCAGCTTGAGCGTCGCGCCGTGGGCCAGTGCCAGGCGCGCGGCGCGCTCCATCGCCAGGTTGCCGTCGATCGACAGGTCGGTCACGGCCAGGATCGATTGGATGTTCTGCATCGTCTTGTCTCTTTCGGTGACGGACGGCGCGCGCATTGCTTCGAACGAACGCGCGGCGGTCCATCGCATGCGGCGGCCCCGAAACCCACGGGACGGCCGCGACCGCGCGGGGCGGATGCCCGGCGGTCGATGGTTTGCGCGAAGGAGGAGAAAGGGGCGGACCGCCGGGCTCAGGGATGTCCGGCCGTCGGCCGGAGATCCGCCGTGCCCGCCATGTGGCGTCCACGCGGCAGGCCCGTCGCGAGGGACGGGCGCGGGCCGTCGAGAGGACGGCAGGACGCAGAGGAGGTGTGCACGCGCCCGAGTGTAGGAAGCCCGCGCGGGCGCGACAAGCAAAGGCCATGCGGCGTCTGCCGATATGCGCTCGCTGCGCCGATGTAACGAGGCCGCCTGCCAGACGCGCGCCTGCACCAGCCCCGCATAGCCTTCCGCGCCGAACAGCGCCGCCATGCCGGGCTGCGGTGGCGGCGCGGGGGCAGTGGCGAGGTTCTCCTTGAGCACGAAGGTCTGGCCCCATGGGGAGCTGCGCCGGTCCGCGGCCAGGCCCGAACCCTCGAGCAGGATCTGCAGTCCCGTCGCGGCCGAATGGCGGCCCTGCACCGCCGCCGAAAAGCGGCGACCGATGACCTCGCTGGGCAGCAGCACCGGCTGGCCGGTGGTGTCGGCATAGGCGTTCAAGGCCGCGGCCAGCGGCTGGGCGGGGATGTCGAAATCGAACCACGACGCCGCCGCCGATGCGAGCGTGCCGCGCGCCGTGTCCACGGGGCCCGGCGCGGCGTGCAGCGCCTCATCCGTTCCCCAGGCCGGCGCGGCCAGACCGCAGAGCAGCATCTGCAGGATGACCCGGTGACGGCTCACGCCGGCTGCTTGGGAACGCACCGCGAACCGTCCGCGCGCCCTGCCCGGCCGCGCGCGGGCGCACGCCCGCGCGGCTGCTGCGCCACCTGGGCTGCCCGGCGCTGGCCAGCGAATGCCTGCACGACGCCTGGCTGCGCCTGGGCGAGATGGACGTTCGCGCCGCGGTGCAGAACCCCGAGGCCTACGTCTACCGCGTGGCCTGCAATGCCGCGATGGACCGCATACGCAGCCAACGGCCGTGGCAGTACGCCGGCCTCGCGGACGATGCGCTGGACCATGTGGCCGACCCCGCGCCGGGGCCCGAGCACATCGCCGCCGACCGCTCCGAGCTGGCCGCGGTGGACCGGGCCATGGCCAGGCTGCCGCGCCGCCATCGCGCGGTGCTGCTCGGGCTGCGCCTGGACGAACTGAGCCGGCCCGAGGTCGCGCGCCGGCAGGGCATCTCGCTGCGCAGCGTGGACACCGCGCTGCGCCAGGCGCTGGACCACTGCGCGGGCGGCAGCGGCCGCGCGGTGCTGGCGGGGGTGAGCGCGCCCCGGCGCGCGCTGCGCTCGCCGCCGCCCTGAGCGGCACTCAGCCGCGCTGCATCTGCGGGTTCTGGGCGAACAGCTCGGCCGCCCAGTCGACGAAGGCCCGCACCTTGGCGCTCAGGTGGCGGTTGGGCGGGTAGACCACGTAGATCGGCAGCGGGTCGCGCGCCCAGTCGGCCAGCACCTCGACCAGCTCGCCGCTGTCGAGGTAGGGCCGGGCGATGACGGTCGCCATCTGCGCCACGCCCAGGCCGGCCACCACGGCCGCGGTGTGGGCGATGTTCTCGTTCACCGCCAGGCTGTAGGGCGCGGCCGGCTCGAAGTGCTCGCCGTCCTTGTTGAACTCCATCGGGAACATGCGCCGCGTGTTGCCGAAGAAATGGTTGACCACGCGGTGGTTGCGCTCCAGGTCGCGCGGATGCTGCGGTGCGCCATAGCGCTTCACGTAGGCGGCCGAGGCCACCGCGATCAGCGGCAGCTGGCCGATGCGGCGCGCCACCAGCGACTGGTCGGTGATCTCGCCGATGCGGATCACGCAGTCGACGTTGTCGGTCAGCAGGTCCACCACCCGGTCGCTCACGCCCATGTCGATCTGGATGTCGGGATAGCGCGCGTAGAAGGTGTCGAGCGCGGGGATCAGCAGCAGGGTGGCGGTGGACGAGCCCACGTCGATGCGCAGCCGGCCCGAGGGGTTGGCCTGCGCGTTGGTCATGCTGGCGTCGAGGTCGTCGAGGTCGGTCAGCAGCTGGGAGGCCCGCTCGTAATAGGCGGCGCCGTCGGGCGTGACCGTCACGCGGCGCGTGGTGCGGTTGAGCAGCTTGACGCGCACGCGCGCCTCCAGCGCCTGGATCTGCTTGGTGACCGTGCCCTTGGGCAGGGCCAGCGAATCGGCCGCGCGCGTGAAACTCCCGGTTTCCACGACGCGCGCAAACACCCGCATGGCCTGGATCTGATCCATGGGACTTTCCTCTCTCTGTCTTTATGGGGGGCGCAGCCCCCGCTGCGTGAGGGAATTCTCACACGCACACGAGGCCTCATTGTTGTTCCGATGGAAACGGTGAGGTGGCAAAGTGCCCGATTCAGGCTTGCCATTGGCCCGTACATTAATCCCATCGTTCTTCCACCTCCGCCTACAGGTTCACCATGTCCACCCGTTCATCGCCAAGCGCCACCGAACTGCCGGCCACTGCTGCACTGCAGGCGGTCGAGAGCGACATCACCATCGAGCTGCCCGGACGCGAACCGGTGGCGGCCCGCACCTACGGCGTGCGCAGCCAGCGCGGCGCGGGCGCCGAGACCGACCGCCCGCTGGTGCTGCACTTCCATGGCGGCAACTTCGCCTGCGGCGACCTCGACGACGGCCGCAGCGTGGCGCGGATGCTGGTGAGCGCGGGCGCGACCGTGGTGTCGATGGCCTATCCGCTGGCGCCGCTGCATCCCTTCCCGGATGCGATCGAGGTGGGTTACGAGGCGCTGGAGTGGCTCTACAAGCAGCGCACTAAGCTGGCCGGCAAGGGCGCCCGCGTCTACCTGGCGGGCGAGGAGGCCGGCGGCAATCTGGCGGCCTCGCTGGCGCTGATCGCCCGCGACCGGGCCCATCCGCCGCTGTCGGGCCAGGTGCTGCTGTCGCCGATGCTCGACCCCTGCGCCGGCACCGCCTCGTTGCGCGAGGCCACGGGCGACGCCACCGGCTGCAAGTACACCGAGGGCTGGCAGAAGTACCTGCGCTGTCCGCGCGATGCCGAGCATCCGTACGCGGTGCCGGGTTCCTCGCGCCGCCTGGCCGACCTCGCGCCCACGCTGGTGCTGGTGGGCAAGGACGACCCGATGCGCGACGAGGCCGTGGCCTATGCGAAGCGGCTCGAGGGCGCCGGCATCCCGGTGCGCAGCGAGGTGCTGAGCTGCGCGGAGGGCTGGCCCGACGCGCTGACCGATCCCGCGACGGGCTCCGAATGCCCGGGCGCCGGTGCGGTGACGCAGCAGTTCCGCGACTTCTTCGAGGCGACGCGCGCACCCGTCGCGCCGCAACCGCCGCACTAGGCGCTGGCCGGTGACTGCAACGCAGCGCACCGGCACTGAACCCCACTGAACCGATTTCGGCAGCCGGCGACCCCGGCCGCCAGCCCTTTTGTCGCCCGACGTACCGCGCCGGGTGGCGCTTCGCATCTCCAGAAACATCCCAAGAGGACGGAACACATCATGACCAAGCCACTCGCCACCCCCTCCGCCAAGCCCCTCGCCACCGTCGCCCGCCGCGGTGTCTGGCCCGCCGTCACCGCGCTGACCGCGGCCGCGGCCATCGTCTCCGCGGTGTTCGGCCTGCGCCCGATCGAGGCCGAAGCCAACACGCCCGCGGCCGCCCCGCAGGCCACGCCGGTGTCCGTCGCCGCCGTGGTGCAGACCGACATCACGGCCTGGGACGAGTTCTCGGGCCGGCTCGAAGCCGTCGAGCGCGTCGACGTGCGCTCCCGGGTCGCGGGCGCCGTGCAGTCGGTGCACTTCAAGGAAGGCACGCTGGTGAAGAAGGGCGACCTGCTGATCACCATCGACCCCGCGCCCTACGCGGCCGAGGTCGAGCGCGCCGAAGCGCAGGTCGCCTCGGCCCAGGCCCGCACGGCCTTCAGCCGCAGCGAGCAGGAACGCGCCAAGCGCCTGTGGGACGAGAAGGCCATCGCCCAGCGCGAACTCGACGAGCGCACCAACGCCGGCCGCGAAGCCGAAGCCAACCTGCGCGCCGCGCAGGCCGCGCTGCAGACCGCGCGCCTGAGCCTGGGCTACACCCAGGTGCGGGCGCCGGTGTCCGGCCGCATCGGCAAGCTGGAAGTCACGGTGGGCAACCTGGTGGCCGCGGGCCCCGGCGCACCGGTGCTGACCACGCTGGTCTCGGTGAGCCCGATCTACGCGAGCTTCGATGCCGACGAGCAGATCGTGGGCAAGGCGCTCAAGGACATCGCGGGCGGCTCCAACGGCCGCATGCCGATCGAGCAGATCCCGGTGCAGATGGGCACGGCCGCGAGCGCCGGCACGCCCTTCGAAGGCAAGCTGCAGCTGATCGACAACCAGGTCGACGCCCGCAGCGGCACGGTGCGCGTGCGCGCCGCCTTCGACAACAAGGACGGCGCGCTGATCCCCGGCCAGTTCGCCCGCATCCGCATGGGCCAGGCCCACACCAGCAGCGTGCTGCTGGTGAGCGAACGCGCCATCGGCACCGATCAGAGCAAGAAGTTCGTGATGGTTGTCAATGCCGACAACAAGACCGAGTACCGCGAGGTGACGCTGGGCGCGCCGGCCAATGGCCTGCGCGTGGTGAGCGCCGGCCTCAAGGCGGGCGAGCGCGTGGTCGTCAACGGCCTGCAGCACGTGCGCCCCGGCGCGCTGGTGGCCCCGGCCACGGTGCCGATGGACGCGGCCCAGGCCAAGCTCCAGGCGGCCGCCAAGGTCGCGGCCGGCTGAGCCCGGAACCGCGACGCTTCGTAGAAGAAAGAACACCATGAACCTCTCCAAATTCTTCATCGACAGGCCGATCTTTGCCGGCGTGCTGTCGGTGCTGATCCTGATTGCCGGCCTGATCGCCATGCGCGCGCTGCCGATTTCCGAGTACCCGGAAGTCGCGCCGCCCTCGGTGGTGGTGCGGGCCCAGTACCCGGGCGCGAACCCCAAGGTGATCGCCGAGACGGTGGCGACGCCGCTCGAGGAACAGATCAACGGCGTCGAAGGCATGCTCTACATGGGCAGCCAGGCGACCACCGACGGCGTGATGACGCTGACCGTGACCTTCAAGCTGGGCACCGACCCCGACAAGGCGCAGCAGCTGGTGCAGAACCGCGTCTCGCAAGCCGAGCCGCGCCTGCCCGAGGAGGTGCGCCGGCTGGGCATCACCACCATCAAGAGCGCGCCCGACCTGACCATGGTCGTGCACATGGTCTCGCCCAACAACCGCTACGACATCAACTACCTGCGCAACTACGCGGTGCTCAACGTCAAGGACCGCCTCGCGCGCATCCAGGGCGTGGGCCAGGTGCAGATCTTCGGCGGCGGCGACTACGCGATGCGCGTCTGGCTCGATCCGCAGAAGGTGGCGCAGCGCGGCCTGTCGGCCAGCGACGTGGTGGCGGCCATCCGCGGCCAGAACATCCAGGCCGCGGCCGGTGTGGTCGGCGCTTCGCCGGGCCTCTCGGGCGTCGACATGCAACTGTCGATCAATGCCCAGGGCCGGCTGCAGAGCGAGGAAGAGTTCGGCGACATCATCGTCAAGAGCGGCACCGACGGCGCCGTGACCCGGCTGCGCGACATCGGCCGCCTGGAGATGGGCGCGGCCGACTACTCGCTGCGTTCGCTGCTCAACAACGACCCGGCCGTGGGCATGGGTGTGTTCCAGTCGCCCGGCTCGAACGCGCTGGACATCTCGCGCGACGTGCGCGCCACCATGGACGAGCTCGCCAAGAGCATGCCCGAGGGCGTGGAATACCGCATCGCCTACGACCCGACGCAGTTCGTGCGGGCCTCGATCGAATCGGTGGTCCACACGCTGCTCGAAGCCATCGTGCTGGTGGTGCTGGTGGTGATCCTGTTCCTGCAGACCTGGCGCGCGTCGATCATCCCGCTGTTGGCCGTGCCGGTGTCGGTGATCGGCACCTTCGGGATGCTGCACGTGCTGGGCTTCTCGATCAACGCGCTGAGCCTGTTCGGGCTGGTGCTGGCGATCGGGATCGTGGTGGACGATGCGATCGTGGTGGTCGAGAACGTCGAGCGCAACATCGAGGCCGGCCTGAGTCCGCGTGACGCGACCTACCGCGCGATGCGCGAGGTGTCGGGGCCCATCATCGCGATCGCGCTGGTGCTGGTCGCGGTGTTCGTGCCGCTGGCCTTCATCAGCGGCCTGACCGGCCAGTTCTACAAGCAGTTCGCGGTGACCATCGCGATCTCGACCGTGATCTCGGCGATCAACTCGCTCACGCTGTCGCCCGCACTGGCAGCGCTGCTGCTGCGCGGCCACGACCAGCCCAAGGACGCGCTCACGCGCTTCATGGACCGCTACCTCGGCTGGCTGTTCCGCGGCTTCAACAAGCTGTTCCATCGCGGTTCCGAGGCCTACAGCGGCGGCGTCAAGAACGTGATCGGCCGCAAGGCGCTGATGCTGGTGGTCTACCTCGCGCTGATCGGCGTGACCTTCGGCCTGTTCAAGGCCGTGCCCAGCGGCTTCGTGCCGGCGCAGGACAAGCAGTACCTGATCGGTTTCGCCCAGCTGCCCGACGGCGCCACGCTGGACCGCACCGAGGACGTGATCCATCGCATGGGCGAGCTGGTCAAGAAGAACCCGAACGTGGAAGACGCGATCGCGTTCCCGGGCCTGTCGATCAACGGCTTCACCAACAGCTCGAACTCGGGCGTGGTGTTCGTCACGCTCAAGCCCTTTGCCGAACGCAAGCGCGCCGACCAGAGCGGCGGTGCGGTCGCGGGCCAGCTCAACGGCGCCTTCGCGAGCATCCAGGACGCCTTCATCGTGATGTTCCCGCCGCCCCCGGTGGCGGGCCTGGGCACCACGGGCGGCTTCAAGATGCAGATCGAGGACCGTGCCTCGCTGGGCTACGACCAGATGGACTCGGCGGTCAAGGCCTTCATGGCCAAGGCCTACCAGACGCCCGAGCTGGCCGGCATGTTCACCAGCTGGCAGGTCAACGTGCCGCAGCTCTACGCCGACATCGACCGCACCAAGGCGCGCCAGCTCGGCGTGCCGGTGACCGACATTTTCGACACCATGCAGATCTACCTGGGCAGCCTGTACGCGAACGACTTCAACAAGTTCGGCCGCACGTACTCGGTGCGCGTCCAGGCCGATGCGCCGTACCGTGCGCGCGCCGAAGACGTGGGCCTGCTGAAGGTGCGCTCGAACACCGGCGAGATGGTGCCGCTGTCGGCGCTGATGAAGGTCAACTCGACCTTCGGCCCGGAACGCGCCATGCGCTACAACGGCTACCTCGCGGCGGACATCAACGGCGGCCCGGCCCCCGGCTACTCCTCGGGCCAGGCACAGGACGCGATCAAGCGCATCGCCGCCGAGACGCTGCCCAAGGGCATCAGCTTCGAGTGGACCGAGCTCACCTACCAGGAGATCCTGGCCGGCAACTCCGCCTTCCTGGTGTTCCCGCTGGCGATCCTGCTGGTGTTCCTGGTGCTGGCCGCGCAGTACGAGAGCCTGACCCTGCCGATCGCGATCATCCTGATCGTGCCCATGGGCATCCTGGCCGCGATGACCGGCGTGTGGATCTCGGGGGGTGACAACAACGTCTTCACCCAGATCGGGTTGATCGTGCTGGTCGGGCTGAGTGCGAAGAACGCGATCCTGATCGTGGAGTTCGCCCGTGAGCTCGAGTTCGCCGGGCGCACGCCGATCCAGGCCGCGATCGAGGCCAGCCGCCTGCGGCTGCGCCCGATCCTGATGACCTCGCTGGCCTTCGTCATGGGTGTGCTGCCGCTGGTGCTCTCCACCGGCGCCGGCGCCGAGATGCGCAGCGCGATGGGCGTGGCGGTGTTCGCCGGGATGATCGGGGTGACGGCCTTCGGCCTGTTCCTCACGCCGGTGTTCTACGTGGTGCTGCGCCGCCTGGCGGGCAACCGCCAGCTCAAGCAGCACGGCGAGGTGCCGCACGACGTCGAGGCCTTCGCCCCGGCCGGCGACCTCTCGGTGTCCCATGTCGGCGGTGGCGGTGCGCTGCATCCGCAGCCTTCGGCACCGCGCCATCCCCACGAGTGAGCCGTGGCTCCTCACAGGCAACAGGAATCTTCATCATGACAAGCTCCATCTCTCTCGCAGCGGGGGCGCTGCGCGCCGCCTGGCTGCCGCTGGTCGCGGCCCTGGTGCTGGCCGGCTGCGCCTCGAGCGCCGTGCAGGCCCCCACCACGGTGGCACCGGTGCAGTTCAAGGAACAGGCCGCCACCGCCCGTGCCGGCGCGCCGGTCCAGGCCAACGGCGCCTGGTGGCGGGTCTTCAACGACCCTGTGCTCGACGAACTGGTCGACCGCGCCGCGGCCCGCAACACCAGCATCCAGCAGGCCGCGGCCCGGCTGGCCGAAGCGCGCGCGCTGGCCCGCACGGTCGATGCCGACCGCTCGGTGCAGGTCGGCCTGAACGGCGGCGCGAGCCGCGGCCAGGGCCTGGACCGCAACCAGAGCAACCGCCCGTCGACGCTGCTCAACGCCGGCGCCAGCGTCTCCTACGAGCTCGACCTGTTCGGCAAGCTCTCGGGCGCCAGCAACGCGGCCGCGCTCGATGCGCAATCGCGCGAGGCGCTGCTGCAGAGCGCCAAGCTGCTGGTGCAGGCCGAGGTCGCGCAGAGCTACCTCGCGCTGCGCGCCATCGACGACGAACGCACGCTGGTGCGCGAGACCGTCGAGGCCTACCGCGGCACGCTGGACCTGACCGAACGCCGCGAACGCGCGGGCGACCTGGCCGAGCTCGACGTGGCCCGGGTGCAGACCGAACTCGCATCGACCGAATCCGATGCGCTGGCGCTCGATCGCCAGCGCGCGGTGGCCGAACACGCGCTCGCGGTGCTGCTGGGCGAGGTCGCTTCCGACTTCAGCCTGCCGCCGACCGCGTGGACCAGCGCGCTGCCCAGCATCCCGGCCGGGCTGCCCTCGACCGTGCTCGAACGCCGGCCCGACGTGGCCGCGGCCCAGCGCACCGTGATGGCGGCGCAGGCCCGCGTGGGCGTGGCGCAGAACGCCTGGTTCCCCAACATCGCGCTGACCGGCGGTGGCGGCTATGCCTCGAGCGACCTGGGCGACCTGTTCAAGTGGTCGGCCCGTTCATGGGGCATCGGCGCGCTGCTGTCGCTGCCCATTCTCGATGGCGGCCGGCGCGAGGCCGGCGTGCAGAGCGCCTCGGCCCAGCTCGACGGCGCGCTCGCGAGCTACCGCACCGAGGTGCTGACGGCCTTCCGCGAGGTGGAGGACCAGCTGGCCTCGCTGCGCCTGCTCGACGCGCAGTCGACGGTGCAGGGCCGGGCCGTGACCTCGGCCCAGCGCGCGACCGCCTTGTCGGACTCGCGCTACCGCAACGGGCTGGTGAGCCAGCTCGACTTGCTGGACGCGCGCCGCAGCGAGCTGCGCAACCGCCGGCAGGCGCTGCAGGTCAAGTCCGCGCAGTACCAGGCCACCGTGGGCCTGATCCGCGCATTGGGCGGCGGGTGGGGCGGCGATCAGCCGGTCGCGTCTTCGGTCGCGCCCATGCGCCTGAGCTCGGCCACGCCCAGCGCCAGCGCACTGGAGTAGCTGTGCTGCGGCGCCGGCGCGACCCGCCAGCGGCGGTAGTGCAGCGCATCGGAATGGTGCCCCTCGAAGGCTTCGAGCAGCACCCAGTGGAACTGGCCGGGCGCGCGCTCCTGGACGGTGAGCGCCATGTCGCGGAGGATCGGCATCGATGAGACGGCTCGAGTCGTGATGCCGTGAAGGTACCGGGCCGCCGCGCCGCCTGCGTCTCACGCGGTGCCGGATCGCTGTGACCCGGACACCCTGTCCGCTGTAGGCGGCGGCGCCTTGGGGGCGTCCTCCGCGACAATGCGGGCATGAATCAACGGGATACGGGCGGGAACGCGCGCGCGAAGTGCGTGATGGTGCTCGGCACCACCAGCGGCGCGGGCAAGAGCTGGGTCACCACGGCCCTGTGCCGCTGGTACGCGCGCCAGGGCCTCAAGGTGGCGCCCTTCAAAGCCCAGAACATGAGCAACAACGCGAGGGTCGTGGCCCCCACGCTTGGCGCTGCGCGCACTGCGCTGCCCCCCGAGGGGGCCGATTTTCCTTGGGGCGGCCCGGCGGAAAATCGGGGCGGCGAGATCGGCAGCGCCCAGTACTTCCAGGCCCTGGCCGCGAACGCGGTGCCCGAGGTCCGCATGAACCCCTTGCTGCTCAAGCCCGAGCGCGACACCCACAGCCAGGTGGTGCTGCTGGGGCAGGTGAGCGCCGAACTCACCGGCCTGCCGTGGCGCGGCCGCAGCGAACGGGTCTGGCCACAGATCGCGCAGTCGCTCGATGCCCTGCGGGCCGAGAACGACGTGGTGGTGATCGAGGGCGCGGGCTCGCCGGCCGAGATCAACCTCATGGGCAGCGACATCGTGAACCTGCGCGTGGCCCGCCATGCGCAGGCGCGCTGCCTGCTCGTGACCGATATCGACCGCGGCGGCGCCTTCGCCCACCTCTATGGCACCTGGGCCCTGATGCCCGAGGCCGACCGGGCCCTGCTCGCGGGTTTCGTGCTCAACCGCTTCCGTGGCGATGCGTCCTTGCTGTCCCCGGCCCCCGAGACCCTGCAGCAGCTGACCGGCGTGCCCACCGTCGCCACGCTGCCGATGTGGTGGCAGCACGGCCTGCCCGAGGAGGACGGCGTGTTCGACGACCGCAGCACCGCGAGCGGCGAGGTGACCTGCACCGTCGCGGTCATCGCCTATCCGCGGCTGAGCAACCTCGACGAATTCCAGCCACTCAAGAACGTGCCCGGCGTGCGCCTGCGCTGGGTGCGCAGTCCGTCGCAACTGGCCGATGCCGACTGGATCGTGCTGCCGGGCTCCAAGCACACCAGCGGCGACCTGGCCTGGCTGCGCGCGCAGGGCCTGGACCGCGCCGTGGCCGCGCATGCGGCGCGCGGCGGCCGCGTGCTGGGCGTCTGCGGCGGCCTGCAGATGCTGGGCGAGGCGCTGATCGACCCGCACGGCATCGACGGCAACGCGCCCGGCCTGGGGCTGCTGCCGCTGGTCACGGTGTTCGCGCCCGACAAGACGGTGCGCCAGCGCGAGGCCCGCTTCGGCCCGCTGACGGGCGCCTGGTCGGCGCTCTCGGGCGTGACCGTGCGCGGCTACGAGATCCACCACGGCCAGACCGAGGCCCATCCCGCGATGGCCGCGGCCGGCGAGCATGCGCATGCCGCCATGCCCGACGGCCTGGCCTGGCAGAACGAGGCCGGCAACGTGCTGGGCCTGTACCTGCACGGGCTGTTCGAGGACCCGGCCGCGCTGCAGGCGCTGTTTGGCGCCACCGCCCCCACGCTCGACGCCGTGTTCGACGGCCTCGCCGATTTCATCGACGCGCATTTCGCGCCCGGTGTGCTGTCTTCCCTGATCGATTGAGCCCATGACGACCCTTCCCGAGATTCCCGACCTGCACGACGCGCCGCTGGCCGCGCGCCTGCAGCACCTGATCGACAACAAGACCAAGCCGCTGGGCGCGCTGGGCAGGCTCGAGGCGCTGGCGTTGCGCATCGGCGCCATCCTGGGCAGCGAGGCGCCGGTGCTGGCGCAGCCGCAGATGCTGGTCTGCGCGGCCGACCATGGCCTCGCGGCGCGTGGCGTGTCGGCCTATCCCAGCGACGTGACCTGGCAGATGGTCGAGAACTTCCTGGCCGGCGGCGCGGCCGTGAGCGTGCTCGCGCGCCAGCACGGCCTGGCGCTGACGGTGGTCGACTGCGGCGTGCGCCGCGACTTCGCGCCGCGCGACGGACTGCTGCTGCGCAAGATCGCGCCCGGCACGGCCGACGCGTCGGCGGGCCCGGCCATGAGCGCCGCGCAGTGCGCCGAGGCCATCGCCAACGGCCGGGCCATCGTGCGCGAGCTGCCGGGCAACGCGCTGCTGCTGGGCGAGATGGGCATCGGCAACAGCTCGACCGCGGCCCTGCTGCTGGCCCGCCTGGTCGGCCACGACATCGAGGCCTGCACCGGCGCCGGCACCGGCCTCGATGCCGAGGGCCGCGCGCGCAAGGCGCAGGTGCTGCGCGAGGTGCTGGCGCTGCATGCCGGGGCCACCGCGCCGCTCGACGCGCTGGCCGCCTTCGGCGGCTTCGAGCTCGCGACGCTGGTCGGCGCGGTGCTGCAGGCGGCCGAGGAGCGCCGCGTGATCGTGCTCGACGGCTTCATCGCCAGCGCCGCGGTGCTGGTGGCGCAGGCGCTGCGGCCGAACGTGGTGCAGCGTTGCGTGGCCGCGCATGTGTCGGCCGAGCCGGGCCATGCCTTGCTGCTGGCCCACCTCGGGCTCGATCCGCTGCTGCGGCTGGAACTTCGTCTGGGCGAAGGCTCGGGCGCGGCGCTGGCCTGGCCGCTGCTGGAATCGGCCTGCCTTGTGTTGCGCGAGATGGCGAGCTTCGAAGCGGCCGGCGTCTCAAGGCAATGAAGTGAACGGCGTCCGCCACTTCCTGCTGGCCCTGCAGTTCTTCACCCGCATCCCGGTCACCGGCCGGCTCGCGCAGTGGGTGGGCTACAGCCCGGCGATGCTGCGCGCCAGCGCGGCGCATTTCCCGGCGGTCGGCTGGGTGGTGGGGCTGATCGGCGCCCTGGCGCTGGCGGGCGGGCTCGCGCTGTGGCCGCCGATGGTGGCCGCGGTGCTGTGCACCGTCGTCACGGTGCTGGTGACCGGCGCCTTCCACGAAGACGGCCTGGCCGACGTGGTCGACGGCCTGGGCGGCTCGGCATCGCGCGAGCGGGCGCTGGAGATCATGAAGGACTCGCGCATCGGTGCCTTCGGCGCGATCGCGCTGGTGCTCGCGCTGGGCCTGAAGGTCGCGCTGCTCGCCACGCTGGCGGGGCAGGGCGCGCTCACGGCCTGTGCCGTGGTGCTGGCCGCGCATGTGCTGTCGCGACTCGCGCCGCTGGCCGTGATGCGCGCGGCGCCCTATGTCGGCGGCGAAGGCGGCAAGGCCAAGCCGCTGGCCGATGCGGTGAGCGGCGCCTCGGTGGGCATCGCGCTGCTGTGGTCGCTGCCGGCCGCGGCCTTGTTGTGCATGGTCGGCGGACTGAATGGCGCGGCGGCCCTGGTCGCGGCCGCGCTGGTCGCGCTGTTCATGGTCCGGCTGCTGCGCCGCCGCCTGGGCGGCTTCACCGGCGACGGCCTGGGCGCGACCCAGCAGCTCGCCGAACTCGCGATCTACCTCGCGCTGGCGGCACGGTTGTGAAGCTCTGGCTGCTGCGCCATGCACCGGTCGTGGCCGAGCCCGGCCTCTGCTATGGCGCGACCGATCTGGCAGCGCATGCCGACTTGACCCTGGCGGCCGCGCAAGCCGTTGCCGCGCACTTGCCGGATGGCCTCGCGCTGCACTGTTCGCCCCTGCAGCGCTGCCGCGCGCTGGCTTCGGCGATCGAGGCGCTGCGCCCCGCACAGGGCCGTTTCGAAACCGACCTGCGCCTGGCCGAGATGAGTTTCGGCGATTGGGAAACGCGGCCGTGGAGCGCCATTGCGCGTGCCGACATCGATGCCTGGATGCACGATTTCGCCGATGCGCGCGCGGGCGGCAGCGGCGAGAGCACGCGCCAGTTCATGCAGCGCGTGGGCGCGGCCTGGGACGACTGGCGGCGCTCGAAACGCGATGCACTGTGGGTCACGCACGCGGGCGTGATCCGCGCGGTGTGGCTGTTGCAGCAGGGCGTGCGTGTGGCCGAGCGGGCGGCGGACTGGTCGACGCGGGAGATCGTGCTGGGCAGCTGGCAGTGCATCGAGGTGGCCGATGCCGCGCCGGAGGCCACCGATGCAGGCCCACAAGGCCAGGGGCCATTGCCCCTTCGATAGACTCCGCCGCCATGCGCCGCGCCGTGCTCCTGTTCGTGATGTGTGTCCTCTCGCTGCAGTCCCTCTGGGCGGCGGCGGGCACGGTCTGCGCGCACGAACGCGGCAGCGACGTGCGCCATCTCGGCCACCACGAGCACCGCCACACCGCGGCGGACCAGGCCGCCCCGGATGCCGACGCCGCGCAGGCCGGCTACCACCCCGACTGCGCCACCTGCCACGGCACGCCCGCCGCCCTGAGCATCGGCGGCCAGGGCACCGCCACGCTGGCGGGCGAACCGGTCCGTATCGGCGCACAGCCCTACGTGCCGGACCGCGTGCCCGACCACCCCCTGCGCCCACCCACTTCCCACCTCGCCTGAGTTCGCGGCGAGGCGGATAGCCATCCATCGCGTGCTGCCGAGGCAGCGCGCGGCACCTCGTCGCTTGGTTTCGATTCGCGGGCGCCTGCCCGCAGCCAACGAGGTTGATCATGAATTTCACGCCCTGGACCGTCCGGGGTGCGAGGCGCCGCTGGCCGGCCCTTGCCCTTTCCCTTGTCTTTTCCCTGCCGGCGCTGGCCGCCACGGCCGAGCCGCCGCCGCTCAGCCTGCGCCAGGCGGTCGATGCCGCGCTGGCGCGGCTGCCCGAGACCGTCGTCGCGCCCGAGCGCCGGCAGGCGGCGCAGGCGCAGCTGCGCGCGGCCGGCCACTGGACGCCCGAGCCGGCATCGCTCGAGCTTTCCTACAAGTCCGACCGCGCGCAGTCGAACCGCGGTGAACGCGAACTCGTGGCCGGCATCGCCGCGCCGCTGTGGCTGCCGGGCGAGCGCGAGCGCACGCGGGCCCTGGCCGAGTCCGAGCAGCGCGCGCTCGACAGCCGGCTCGACGCCGCGCAATGGCGCGCGGTCGCCGCGGTGCGCGAGGCCTGGTGGGCGGTGCAGGCGGCCGACCAGAGCTTGCGCGTGGTGCAGGCGCGTCTGGCCCAGGCCGGCCAACTGGCCGACGATGTGGCGAAGCGCGTGCGGGCCGGTGATCTGGCCCGTGCCGACCAGCACCAGGCCGACGGCCTGCGCGCCACCGCCGAAGCCGAGATGGCACAGGCGCAGGCGGCGCGCACACGGGCCGCGCAGGCCTTGCGCGCGCTGACCGGCGCCGCCGTGCCCACGCTCTCGGCGGCACCCGAGCCCCTGCCGCAGCGCGACACCGAGGCGGCACTGGCCGCGCATCCGCTGCTGCGCGAACTCGCGGCCAAGGCCGAAGTGGCGCGGCGCACCCGCGAGCTGGCGGGCGTGCAGACGCGCGCCAACCCCGAGCTCACGCTCGCGACATCGCGCGAACGCGGCGGCACCGGCGAGGCCTACGGCCAGTCGCTGACCGTGGGCCTGCGCATTCCCTTCGGCTCGTCCGACCGCCATGCGGCGCGGCTCGGTGCCGCATCGGCCGACCAGACCGAGGCCGAGATCCAGCTCGCGCTGGAACGCGAGCGCGCGGTGGACGAGATCGCGTCGGCGCGGCAGCAGGTGGCTTCGGCGCGGCTCGCGCGCGATGCGGCCGAGCGGCGCGCCGTGCTGTCGCGCGAGACGCTGGGCTTCTACGAGAAGTCCTTCCGCCTGGGCGAGACCGACCTGCCCAACCGGCTGCGCGTGGCACTCGAGGTCTTCGAGGCCGAGCAGCAGAGCGCCGCGGCCGGAGTGGCGCTGGCCCTGGCCGTCTCGCAATGGCGCCAGGCCCTGGGCCTGCTGCCCGAATGACCCGCCTTTCCTTCCCTTTCTTTCCCATGCATCTGCTAGACATCCTCATGAATCGCTTTTTCCTGCGCCGGGGCCTGCGCCTCGCGCTCGCTTTCCTGTTCTCCCTGCCCGCGTTGAGCCTGGCCCACGAAGGCCATGACCACGACGAAGCGCCCGCGCCGGCCACGGCCGCCGCCGACGCCACGCCCGGCCGCTTCACCGCCACCTCGGCCGACTTCGAGCTGGTCGGCGTGCTCAGCGGCAAGCTGCTCACGCTGTACCTCGATCATGCGGTCGACAACCGGCCGGTCGAAGGCGCGACGCTGGAAGTCGCGGTAGGCGGTCGCACGCTGCCGGCCAGCGCGCATGGCGCAGGCGAATTCGAAGTCACGCTCGATGCGGCGCCGGACCACGGACCGGTGCCCGTGCGTGTGAAGGTCGCGACGTCTGCCGCTTCGGCGCAGCTCGAAGGCACCTTGGAAGCCGAAGCGCACGCGCACGCCGAGGAAACGCATGGCGGGCGCAGCACGAAGACGCTGCTCTTGTGGGGCGCCGCTGGCGCCGCCGTGCTCGCGCTGCTTGCCTTCGGCACGCGCCGCGCACTGCGTTCGGGAGCCGCCGCATGAACGCGCGTCCTCCCATCCTCTGCGCCAGCCTGCTGGCCCTCGCGCTGCTCGCCGCCGCACCGGCCCATGCCGACGCCGGCCACGACCACGGCGAGGCGCCCGCCGCCGCCAACCCGAACGGGCCGCAGCGCAAGCCCGATGGCAGCGTCTTCCTGCCCAAGCCCTCGCAGCGGCAGATCGGCCTGCGCACGCTCACGCTGGCCGAGGGCGAACTGCCGCGCACCGTCGAACTCAACGGCATGGTGGCGATGGACCCCAACGCGGGCGGTCGCGTGCAGGCGCTGCGCGCGGGCCGGATCGAAGCGGGGCCGCGCGGGCTGCCCGCACCCGGCCAGGCCGTGAAGAAGGGCGAGGTGCTGGCCATCGTCCTGCCGTCGAGCGATCCGCTCGACCGGTCGAACCAGTTGTCGCAGGTGGCCGAGCTGCGCGCCAGCCGCGCGCTGGCCCACAAGCGCCTGGCGCGGCTGCGCGAGCTGGCCGACACGGTGCCGCGCAAGGACATCGAGGCGGTCGAGAGCGAGGTCGCATCGCTCGACGCGCGCGTCGCCGCACTCGGTGCCGGCCTCGACACGCGCGACACGCTGGTCGCGCCGGTCACGGGCGTGGTGGCTTCGGTGAACGCGGTGCTGGGCCAGGTGGTCGATGCGCGCGAGCTGGTGTTCGAGATCGTCGATCCGTTGCGGCTGCGTGTCGAGGCCCTGGCCTTCGACGGCGCGCTGCCCGCGCGGATCGAGAGCGCCTTCGTGGCGCAGGGCAAGGAACGGCTGCCGCTGCGCTTCGTCGGTGCCTCGCGTGCGCTGCGCGACCAGGCGCTGCCGCTGAGCTTCGCGGCCCAGGGCACAGTCTTCGCGGCCTTGTCCATCGGCCAGCCGGTCAAGGTCGTGGTGCAGACCCGCGAGCGCGTGCACGGCGCGGCCGTGCCGGCCGCATCGCTGATGAAGAACGCCGCCAACGAGACCATCGTCTGGGTCAAGACCGCGCCCGAGCGTTTCGTGCCGCGCGTGGTGGTGCACGAGGCGCTCGATGGCGCCAACGTGGCCGTGACCTCGGGCCTGCATGCGGGCGAGCGTGTGGTCACGCAGGGCGCGACCCTGCTCAACCAGATCCGCTGAGAGGCCACCGATGTTCAAGTGGCTACTCGAGAACAGCCTGCGCAACAGGCTGCTGGTTCTGATCGTCAGCGTGGTGCTGATGGGCTATGGCGCGTTCACGCTGTCGCGCACGCCGGTGGACGTGTTCCCCGACCTCAACAAGCCGACCGTCACCCTGATGACCGAGGCCGGCGGCATGGCGGCGGAGGAGGTCGAGCAACTGATCACCTTCCCGCTGGAGACGACCATGAACGGCCTGCCGGGCGTGGAGTCGGTGCGCTCGGTCTCGTCGGCGGGGCTGTCCTTCCTCTACGTGACCTTCGACTGGGGCACCGACATCTTCCGCGCGCGGCAGCTGGTGTCGGAGCGGCTGTCGTCGATGGAGGAGGGGTTGCCCACCGGCGTGGTGCCGCGCATGGGACCGATCAGCTCGATCATGGGCGAGATCATGCAGATCGCGATTCCGGTCGACACGGCGAAGATTTCGCCGATGGCGGTGCGTGAGTACGCGGACTGGGTCTTGCGGCCGCGTTTGTTGGCCGTGCAGGGCGTGGCGCAGGTGATCCCGATCGGCGGCGAGGTGCGGCAGTTCCAGGTGCAGCCCGACACGGTGCGCATGCGCGCGCTCGGCATCACGCACGCGCAGCTGGAAGAGGCATTGCGCGGCTACTCGGCCAACACCTCGGGCGGTTTCCTCGAACTCAACGGCCGCGAGTACCTGATCCGGCACCTGGGCCGCAGCTCCAAGCTCGACGACCTGCGCAGCCTCGCGCTCACCGCGCGCGATGGCCGCCCGGTGCTGCTGCGCCAGGTGGCCGAGGTGAGCTTCGCCGCGGCTATCAGGCGCGGCGACGCGGGCTTCGAAGGCAAGCCGGCCGTGATCCTGGGCATCCAGAAGCAGCCGACCGCCGACACCATCGGCCTCACGCGCGCGATCGAGGAGGCCCTGGCCGGCCTCAAGGCCTCGCTGCCCGCGGGCATGGAGGCGCCGCAGGTGACCTTCCGCCAGGCCACCTTCATCGAGGCCTCGATTTCCACCCTGCAGGGCAAGCTGATCGGCGCCTCGGTCTTCGTCGCGGCGATCCTGTTCTTCTTCCTCGGCAGCCTGCGCCCGACGGTGATCGCGCTCACGGCCATCCCGGTCTCGATCCTGGTCACGGCGCTGGTGTTCCGCTACTTCGGGCTGTCGATCAACACCATGACCCTGGGCGGGCTGGCGATCGCGATCGGCGGGCTGGTCGACGATGCGGTGGTCGACGTCGAGAACATCCTGCGGCGCCTCAAGGAAGACCGGCGCAAGCCCGAAGCCGAGCGCATGGGCCTGCTGGCCCTGGTGGCCAAGGCCTCGATGGAGGTGCGCTCGGGCATCCTCTACGCCACCGTGATCATCGTGCTGGTGTTCGTGCCGCTGTTCGCGCTGCCGGGGCTGGAGGGCAAGCTCTTCATCCCGCTGGGCATCGCCTTCATCGTGTCGACGCTGGCCTCGTTGCTGGTGTCGGTCACGGTCACGCCGGTGCTCAGTTCCTGGCTGCTGCCGCGGATGAAGACGCTCGACCATGGCGACACGCGCGTGCTGGCCTGGCTCAAGACACGCTACCGCGGCGGACTCGAGCGCGCACTGGCCCGGCCCAAGGCGCTGCTGTGGGGCGCGGCGCTGGCCGTGCTGGCGGCGGGCGCGGCCGTGCCTTTCTTCCCGACCACCTTCCTGCCGCCCTTCAACGAAGGCACCTTCCTGGTCGGCCTGCGGCTCAACCCGGGCGTGACGCTGGCCGAGAGCGCGGCGCTCGCGCGGCAGGCCGAGGTGCTGGTGGGCCAGGTGCCCGAGGTGACGCACGTGGGCCGGCGCAGCGGGCGCGCCGAACTCGACGAACACGCCGAAGGCGTGCACGTGAGCGAGCTCGACGTGGGCCTGCTGCCCACCGCCAAGCTGGAGCGGCCGATGGCCGAGATCGCGGCCGACATCCGCGCGCGGCTGGCGAACCTGCCGGCCGCGGTGTCGATCGGCCAGCCGATCTCGCACCGCATCGACCACATGCTCTCGGGCGTGCGCTCGCAGATCGCGATCAAGGTCTTCGGCGAGGACCTCGATGTGCTGCGCGGCCAGGCCGATGCGCTGCGTGCGCGGCTCGCGGCCATTCCGGGCGTGGCCGACCTCGAGATCGAGAAGCAGGTGCTGGCGCCGCAGATCAAGGTGCGCATCGACTATGCGGCGGCCGCGCAGTACGGCGTGCCGGTGCCGCAGGTGCTGACCGCGCTGCAGCGCCTGGTCGAGGGCGAGAAGGTGGCGCAGATCGTCGAGGGCGGACGCCGCTTCGCGCTGGTGGTGCGCCTGCCCGAGGACGCGCGCTCGATCGAGGGCCTGGGCCGCATCCTGATCGAGACGCCCAGCGGGCGCATCCCGCTGTCGAAGATCGCGGCCATCGAGGACGGCGACGGCCCCAACCAGATCAGCCGCGACGATGGGCGCCGGCGCATCGTGCTGTCGGCCAATGCGCAGGGCCGCGCGCTGTCGGAGGTGGTGGCGGACATCCGCGCCGCGGTCGCGCAGACGCGCCTGCCCGAGGGCTACTTCATCACGCTGGGCGGCCAGTTCCAGGCGCAGGAAGAGGCGTCACGGCGCGTCGGCCTGCTGTCGATGGTGTCGCTGGCGCTGATGTTCGTGGTGCTCTACGGCCGCTACCGCTCGGCCGTGCTGGCGGCGCTGATCATGGTCAACATCCCGCTGGCCCTGGTGGGCGCGGTGGTGGGGCTGTGGCTGTCGGGCCAGCCGCTGTCGGTGGCGGCGCTGGTGGGCTTCATCACGCTGGCGGGCATCTCGGTGCGCAACGGCATCCTCAAGGTGAGCCACTACGTGAACCTGATGCGCTTCGAGGGCGAGGTCTTCGGCCCCGCGCTGATCGTGCGCGGCTCGCTCGAGCGGCTGGCGCCGGTGCTGATGACCGCGCTGGTCACGGCCTTCGCGCTCGCGCCGCTGCTGTTCGAGGCCGAGCGCCCGGGCACCGAGGTGCTGCATCCGGTGGCGGTGGTGATCTTCTCGGGGCTGGTCGGTGCGACCTTGCTCGACACCTTCCTCACGCCCGCGATGTTCTGGCTGTTCGGGCGCAAGCCGGCGCAGCGGCTGGCTGCGGACACGCAGGCCGAGGCCTTGTGAGGCAGGACGACCTCAGGCGCTCGCGGGGGCCTGTGTTTTAGGCTTGAAGTCGCAGTAGCGCGCGACCGCGCATTCCCAGCAGCGCGGCTTGCGCGCGACGCACACGTAGCGCCCGTGCAGGATCAGCCAGTGGTGCGCATGCAGCCGGTACTCGGGCGGGATGCGCTTTTCCAGCTTGAGCTCGACCTCGAGCGGCGTCTTGCCCGGCGCCAGGCCGGTGCGGTTGCCGAGCCGGAAGATGTGGGTGTCGACCGCGATGGTGGGTTCGCCGAAGGCCACGTTGAGCACCACGTTGGCCGTCTTGCGGCCCACGCCCGGCAGCGCCTCGAGCTCGGCGCGGGTGCGCGGCACCTCGCCGCCGTGCAGCTCGACCAGCATGCGGCAGGCCTCGATCAGATGCCTGGCCTTGCTGCGGTACAGGCCGATGGTCTTGATGTAGCCCTCCAGCCCTTCGACGCCCAGGTCGAGGATGGCCTGCGGCGTGTTGGCCACCGGATAGAGCCGGCGCGTGGCCTTGTTCACGCCCACGTCGGTGGCCTGGGCCGACAGCAGCACGGCCGCCAGCAGCTCGAAGGGCGTGCTGTATTCGAGCTCGGTCTCGGGCTCGGGGTTGACCGCCTGCAGCGTGGCGAAGAAGGGGGCGATGTTCTCTTTTTTCATGGCGTGCTCAGTCGGCCGTGTCGGTGTCGTGGAGGCGTTGCGCGGTGCTCTTCATGCCGTCGAAGATGGCCTCTGCGAGCGCGGCGGGGAAGTCCTTCGGCAGTTCCGATTCGACCGTGTGCAGAACGCCCGGGAGTTGGTCGATCAGCGCTTCGCACAGCGCGCGCGCATCGCCCAGGCCGGCCAGCCTGGCCACGCCGTCCCAGTGCCGCGCCTGGATGTCGGCCAGGCCCCAGTGCGCGCTCTTGGCCCGCAGCGCCATCGCGAGCCTGGCCTTCTGGCGCGCGAGCTGGTTCGCGCCGTTGCCGATGATCGGCCAGGCCGACAGCACGTCGTAGAAGGGCGCGAGCCGGTAGCCGTCGCCGCGCTCGAGGAAGATCGAGAAGTTCTTCGCATGGCCGTCGGTCGCGGCCAGCAGCCAGAACACCATCTGCGCCTTGACGAAGGCGGTCTTGTCCTCGAGCGCATGGGCGCTGGCGTCGAGCACGCGCAGGATGTCGCGCATGCCCGGACCGCCGTCGGCCTCGTACTTCTGCGCGCCCGGCACGCCCAGCGCCTGGCAGAAGTCCTCCTGCGGCAGCCGTGCGATCCATTCGGCGTCGCTGCCGGCGTTCTGCAGCGCGCGGTCGAAGCGCCGCACCAGCAAGGCCTTGCGCTGGCCGAAGGTGGCGATGTCGCAGTGCGCGGTCGGCAGGCCGAAGGCGGCCATGATGCGCGCGCAGAGCCATTCGTTCTCCACCGAGCCGTGCATGTCGGCCTGCATGTTGCCGACCAGGCCCAGCGGCAGCTTGAGGATGTGGGTGGTCGGCGTCGCGCCCAGCGGGCGGAACCAGCCGTCGCCACGGCGCAGCAGCGCGGTCTTTTCCTGCGCACCGGCGATCGAGATCCGGAAGGCCTCGTCGTCGCGCTGGCCCAGCACCCGGCCCGCGGCCAGCGAGGCGTTGATCGCCTGCTCGACGCCCGCGTCGTCCAGCGGCTCGGCCTCGATGCGGTCGAAGCCCGTGGGCTCCACGCCCGGCGGCAGCAGCTGCACCGCGCCCACGCATTCGCGGCCGATGGCGGTCAGCAGGTCGAAGGCCTCGGTGCTGGGCGTGGCGAACTTGCCCTGCAGCCGGCGGCGGATGCTGTCGTTGTCGGGCAGCAGGTTGTCGAAATAGTTCTGCACCACCGGCCCGCGCACCGGCAGGTTGCCGGGCGTGATCGGCAGCGACAGCGAGAGCCGGCGCGCCGCGGGCGAGGCCAGCCAGGCCTCGGCGTACTGGAAGCGGTGCTCGCCTTCGCGCACCGACCATTCGCCCACGGTCTGGCCGTTGGTCCAGACGACCAGCGGATGCGGGTGGCGTGCGCCACGGCCACGTTTCTTGGGGCTCACCATGGGTTGTCTCCTGGCGTCTGGCGCGCCGCAGTGGGGGCGGGTTCGGCCGCGGGAAGTTCTTCGAGCACCAGTCGGTGGCCCATCAGTGCCACCAGGCGCGAGATCTGGTCGAAGCTGGTAACGCCGGGCGCGGCCTCGATGCGCGCGATGCGCTTCTGGTTCACGCCCAGCTGCTCGCCCAGTTCGGCCTGCGTGAGCTGGCGCGACTGGCGCAGCGCGCGCAGCACGGCGCTGAGCTGCTGGCTGGTTTCGAGGGGGTAGGGCATGGTTACTACTCTGAAGTGGTAAGCCGAGATTACTACCTCAGAATAGTAAAGTCAATTCACTATCTTTGGGTAGTAACCAGGCTTCCCACCCTGCCCCGGTTCGTTCGACAATGGCGGCCAGAAAGTGAGCCCCTTCCATGCAATTCGCCTCCCGCCTCGACAACGTCGAAACCTCCGCCATCCGTGAACTCTTCAAGCTGCTGGGCACGCCCGGCATCATCAGCTTCGCGGGCGGTTTCCCCGACAGCGCGATGTTCGACGTCGAGGGCCTCAAGGAAGCCAGCGCCAAGGCGCTGAGCGAGGAACCGGGCGCGGCGCTGCAGTACGGTGCCACCGAAGGCTACGAGCCGCTGCGCACGCAACTGAGCGCCTTCATGCAGGGCAAGGGCGTGGACGTGGCGCCCGGCGGCCTGATCGTCACCACCGGCAGCCAGCAGGCGCTCGACCTGCTGGGCAAGACGCTGATCTCGCCCGGCGACAAGGTGATCGTCGAAGGCCCGACCTTCCTCGCGACCATCCAGTGCTTCCGCCTCTACGGCGCGCAGGTGATCAGCGCCCCGATCGACGCCCACGGCGTGAAGACCGACGAGCTGGAAAAGCTCATCGCCGAGCACCAGCCCAAGTTCGTCTACCTGATCCCGACCTTCGGCAACCCCAGCGGCGCGACGCTGCCGCTGGAGCGTCGCAGGAAGGTGCTGGAGCTGGCGGTCAAGTACCAGACGCTGGTGGTGGAGGACGACCCCTACGGCGACCTGTACTTCGGCGAGGCACCGCCGCCCTCGATCATGGCCTTGAGCAAGGACGTGCCCGGCAGCCGCGAGCTGGTGGCCTACTGCGGCAGCCTGAGCAAGGTGCTGAGCCCGGGCCTGCGCATCGGCTGGATGATCGCGCCGGCCGAACTGCTGGCCAAGGCCACGATGTGCAAGCAGTTCAGCGACGCCCACACCAGCACCTTCGCACAGGCCACGGCCGCGCAGTACCTCAAGAGCGGCCGCATGCCCGACACGCTGGCCAACGTGCGCAAGGTCTACGGCGAGCGCGCCCGGACCATGGGCGCGGCGCTCAAGCGCGAACTGGGCGATGCGATCGAGTTCACGCAGCCCGGCGGCGGCCTGTTCTTCTGGGCCCGGCTCACGGGCGCCAACGGCAAGCTGGCCGATGCCAACGTGCTGGCCAAGAAGGCGATCGAGCAGCTCGTGGCCTTCGTGCCCGGCGCGCCGTTCTTCGCCGAGAAGCCCGACCTCGCGACCCTGCGCCTGAGCTTCGCCACCGCCAACCTCGAGAAGATCGAGGAAGGCATCGCGCGCCTGGGCAAGGCGCTCTGAGGACGGTTTACGGCGAACGGTGGAGGCGGGGAGCGGCCAGCAGGTCCAGGTTGTCCGCCACGGCCGCGTCCACGTTCGGATAGCGGCCCTTCATCTTCGACAGCGTCATGATGGTCTGCAGCGCCTTCAGGTCCTTGACCGAGGGCGCGACCTTGATCTGCGCGATGGCCGCCGCAGCGTTGCCGCCGTTGATCAAAGCCATCACCTTGCCTGCCCAGTCGTTCGCGCGCGCCATGTATCTCACCTGCTTTCGTTGAAGGCACCGACTGTACACAGGCGCGCGCGGCCGGCGCGTTACGATCACCCATGAGAAAAACCTTTCAGCTTCAGGTCGAGGGCAAGCACCCCGACCGTCTCCTCGAAGCCATCAAGCACGAGATCCGCAAGTACATCAAGCGCGAACGCCGCCGCGAACTGCCCGAGGGCAGCGACTTCTGGGCCTTCGACACCCGTTTCGGCACCGACAAGGAATCCGCCGAAGTGGTCGAATTCACGGCCATCACCGCACTGATCGACGGTGTGGCGACGGCGGGCGGCAAGCAGTTCTACATCGAGCTGCTGGCCAGGCCGGCCCAGCGGCCGCCGCGGCCAGCGGGGTCCGAGCGCCGCGCTGACAGCGCCGACAGCGAAGAGGATCCCGAAGCCTAGGCCCCTCCCGCGGACCCGTCGGCCGGCTGCGCATAGCGGTGCAGGCAGGCGACGAAGTCCGCGGCCGTCTCCGACAGGGCTTCGCCGTTGCGCGTGAGCACGCCGAAGCCCTTCAGGTCCTTGCCGATCGCCACCGGCAGCACGCGCAGCAGGCGTGCATTCACATGGTCGCGCACCACCGATTCGGGCAGCGCGCCGACCGCATCGCTGGTCTGCAGCAGCTGCAGCGTGGCGAACACCGAGGCGCATTCCACGATGTTGGCCGGCGTGCCCAGCCGCACCGCCGCGAACTCGTCCTCGAGCAGCTGGCGCGCCGGGCTGGTCAGCGGCTGCAGCACCCAGGGCCAGGCCATCAGCGCGTCGAAGCCGAGCTGGCGCTGGCGCAGCAGCGGGTGGCCGCGGCGCACCACGATCTGCATCACTTCGTTGGCCAGCGGCACGAAGTCGAAGGCATGGCGCTGGCGCAAGGTGGACAGGCGCCCCACGGCCAGTTCGATGTCGTGGCGCTCGAGCAGCTCGCCGATCTGGTCGCTGGTCTCGCCCAGGATGCGGATGTTCAACAAGGGCCGGCGCTGCTTGATGTCGGCCACCGCGCGCGCCACCACGTCGGGTGCCGCGCCCATGATCGCGCCCACCACCAGCTGCCCGTGGCCGCCGCGGCGCTTGACCTCCAGCGCCTCGAGGAAGCGCGCCAGCCCGGCCTGCGACTGGCGCGCATAGGCCACCACCTCGTCGCCCAGCGGCGTGGGCCGCAGCCCGCGCGAATGGCGCTCGAACAGCGGGAATTCGAAGGCCTGCTCGATGTCGGCCAGCATCTTGGTGGCCGAGGGCTGGGTCACGCTGATGGCCGAGGCGGCATGCGCGAGCACGGGCGTGTCGGCGAGCGCGGCCAGCAGCGCCCAGTGCTTGAGCCGCAGCCGGTTCACCAGCCGCGGGGCGATCGAGGGGTTGTCGAAGCGGTATTCCATTTCGGAAATGGTAGCCCTGAAAAATTGATTGGAACGCAATGAGGCGCAGGCCTACAGTGCGGCCATCCACAACATCAGAGACATGCAGACATGAGCACCGTTTACCCGAAGCGTTTCGAAGGCCGCCGCGCGGTCATCACCGGCGGCGCCGCCGGCATCGGCCTGACCTTCGCCACCCGCTTCGTCGCGGAAGGCGGCAGCGTCAGCCTCTGGGACATCAGCCAGCCGGCCATCGATGCGGCCGTGGCGGCGCTGGGGGCCAAGGCCTCCGGCATCCGGGTCGACGTGGCCGACTGGGCCCAGGTCGAAGCCGCGGCGACGCAGGCGGCCGCGGCGCTGGGCGGCATCGACGTGCTGGTCGCGAGTGCCGGCATCACCGGCCCCAACGTGCCGCTGGCCGAGTACCCGGTCGACCAATGGCGCCAGGTGATGGACGTCAACCTCAACGGCCTGTTCCACTGCAACCGCGCCGTGGTGCCGTACATGCTGGCCGGGAAGTACGGGCGCATCGTCAACATCGCCTCGGTCGCGGGCAAGGAAGGCAACCCCAACGCCTCGGCCTACAGCGCCTCCAAGGCCGGCGTGATCGGCCTGACCAAGTCACTGGGCAAGGAACTGGCGAAGTCGAACATCACGGTCAACGCCGTGACCCCGGCCGCGGTGCGCACCGCCATCTTCGACCAGATGACGCCGCAGCACATCGAATTCATGCTGTCGAAGATCCCGATGGGCCGCTTCGGCGCGGTCGACGAGATCGCGGCCGTGATCGGCTGGCTGGCGAGCGAGGAATGCTCGTTCACCACCGGCAGCGTGTTCGACGCCTCGGGCGGCCGCGCGACCTACTGACGGCGCGGCGCCGCGGCCTGGGGCCGCGTCGCTCCTCTTCCCCTTCGACAAACCTCGTCCTTTCACAGGGCGCCCGCGTGGCCGTGGGCGCTCGGGCACCGGCACGCCGGCGGCCCACCCTCAGGAGACAACCATGAGCTTTCCTTCCGCGGCGCAGACCGCCCTCGACAGCGTGGTCGCCAAGGCGATCCGGCGCCTGGTGCCTTTTCTTCTGCTGATGTACGTGCTGGCCTTCCTGGACCGCGCCAACGTCGGCTTCGCAAAGAAGGCCTTCCAGCTCGACACCGGCCTGTCGGACGCGATGCTCGCCTTCGGCGCCGGCATCTTCTTCATCGGCTATGCGCTGTTCGAGGTGCCGAGCAACCTGATCATGCACCGCGTGGGCGCGCGCGTCTGGATGTGCCGGATCATGGTGACCTGGGGCCTGGTCTCGGCCGGCCTGATGTTCGCCCACACCGAGATGCTGTTCTACACGCTGCGCTTCCTGCTGGGCGTGGCCGAGGCCGGCTTCTTCCCGGGCGTCATCTACTTCCTCACGCAGTGGTTCCCCGCGCAGTCGCGCACCCGGGTGCTGGGCATGTTCTATTTCGGCGCGCCGCTGGCCTTCATCTTCGGCAGCCCGCTGTCGGGCCTGCTGCTGGAACTCGACGGCGTCTGGGGCCTCAAGGGCTGGGAATGGCTGTTCCTGGTCGAGGGCGTGCTGGCCTCGATCGTCGGCGTCTGGGCCTACTGGTACCTCGACGACAAGCCGGCCGACGCGAAGTGGCTGTCCGCGACCGAGCGCAAGCTGCTGACGGACGCGATCCACGCCGAGGAACAGCACAAGAACGCGCACGGCCCGGGCACCGTGTGGAAGGCGCTGACCAACGGCCGCGTGCTGTTCCTGTCGGTGATCTATTTCCTGATCCAGGTCAGCGTGTACGGCGTGGTGTTCTACCTGCCCACGCAGGTCGCGGCGCTGCTGGGCAAGAAGGTCGGCATCGAAGTGGGCTTCGTCACTGCCATTCCCTGGGTCTGCGCGCTGGCCGCGGCCTGGTTCATCCCGCGCCTGGCCGAACGCAGCGGCAAACACGCGCTGATCGCCCTCGTGACGCTGGCCGTCTCGGGCCTGGGCATCGCGGTGTCGGTCAATGCGGCCTCGCCGGTCATGGCGCTGTTCGCGCTGTGCTTCGCGGCCGCGGGCTTCATCGCGGTGCAGCCGCTGTTCTGGAGCTTCCCCACCGCCTACCTGGGCGGCGCGGCCGCGGCCGGCGGCATCGCGCTGATCAATTCGCTGGGCGCGCTGGGCGGCTTCGTCGCGCCCAACGTCAAGACCTGGGCCGAGCAGGCCTTCGCCTCGCCCAGCGCCGGACTCAACCTGCTGGCCTTCACCACGCTGATCGGCGCGCTGCTCTTCCTGATGCTGCGCTCGCCGACCGCCGGGCTGCGCACGCAGCACTGACCCCTCTCACCCCGTACACAAGGAACCCCGCCATGAGCATGCCCACCATCCGCCACGTCCGCGCCTTCACCGTGCGCGGCGGCGGCGCCGACTACCACGACCAGGGCGCCGACCACTGGATCGACGACCACATCGCCACGCCGATGAGCAAGTACCCCGCCTACCGCCAGAGCCGCCAGAGCTTCGGCCTCAACGTGCTGGGCACGCTGGTGGTCGAGATCGAGGCCAGCGACGGCACGGTGGGCTTCTCTGTCACGACCGGCGGCGACCTGGGCTGCTGGATCGTCGAGAAGCACCTGGCGCGCTTCCTCGAAGGCTCGCCCGTGACCGACATCGAGCGCATGTGGGACCAGATGTACAACGCGACGCTGTTCTACGGCCGCAAGGGCATCGTGATCAACACCATCTCGGGCGTGGACCTCGCGCTGTGGGACCTGCTGGCCAAGGTGCGCAAGGAGCCGGTGCACGCGCTCTTGGGCGGCCCGGTGCGCGACGAGCTGACCTTCTACGCGACCGGCGCCCGGCCCGATCTGGCCAAGCAGATGGGCTTCATCGGCGGCAAGATGCCGCTGCACCACGGGCCGGCCGAGCGCGAGGAGGGCTTGAAGAAGAACCTCGACATGCTCGGCGACATGCGCGCCAAGGTCGGCGACGACTTCTGGCTGATGCTCGACTGCTGGATGAGCCTGGACCTGGAATACGCCACGCGCCTGGCCACGGCCGCGCGCAACGAACACGGCCTGAAATGGATCGAGGAGGCGCTGCCGCCCGACGACTACTGGGGCTATGCCGAGCTGCGCCGCAACGTGCCGCGCGGCCTGATGGTCACGACCGGCGAGCACGAGGCCACGCGCTGGGGTTTCCGGCTGCTGCTCGAGATGCAGTGCTGCGACATCATCCAGCCCGACGTCGGCTGGTGCGGCGGCATCACCGAGCTGCTCAAGATCTCGAGCCTGGCCGATGCGCACGGCAAGCTGGTGGTGCCGCACGGCTCATCGGTCTACAGCTACCACTTCGTGATCACGCGGCACAACAGCCCCTTCGCCGAGTTCCTGATGATGGCGCCGCAGGCCGACCAGGTGGTGCCGATGTTCCATCCGCAGCTGCTCGACGAGCCGGTGCCGGTCAACGGCCGCATGAAGGCCTCGGCGCTGGACAAGCCGGGCTTCGGCGTGCGCCTCAACCCGGACGTGGCGCTGCACCGCCCCTATCCGCGCTAGGCCGCCGCTCAGCGCACCACTTCGAGCAGGCGGTCCAGGCCGCCTTCGTTGATCGCGACCATGGCCTGCTCGCGCACTTTGGGCTTGGCGTGGAAGGCCACCGACAGGCCGGCCTCGCCCATCATCGGCAGGTCGTTGGCGCCGTCGCCCACGGCGATGCACTGTTGCGGCGTGATGCCCATCAGCGAGGCGACTTCCAGCAGCGTGCGGCGCTTCTCGGCGCCGTCGCAGATGTCGCCCCAGCTCTGCGTCACGACCTCGCCCGTGAGGTGGCCGTCGGCCTCGGCCAGCAGGTTGGAGCGCGCGAAGTCGATGCCCAGCCGCTCCTTCACCCGGTTGGCGAAGAAGGTGAAGCCGCCCGAGACCAGCAGCACCTTGAGGCCCGCGGTCTTGCACGCGCCCACGAGCTCCGCCGCCCCGGGATTGAGCCGCAGCCGTTCGTCGTAGACCTGCTGCAGCGCCGTGACCGGCACGCCCCGCAGCAGCGCCACGCGGCGGCGCAGGCTTTCCTTGAAGTCCTTGATCTCGCCGCGCATCGTGGCTTCGGTGATCGCCGCCACCTCGGCCTTCTTGCCGACCGCGTCGGCGATCTCGTCGATGCATTCGATGTTGATCAGCGTCGAGTCCATATCGAAGGCGATCAGTCGGAAGTCGGCCAGCTTCAGCGTCGATGGGACGCGCTGGAGGACGAGGCCGGGGGAGGGGAGAGGAGCGAGGGTCATTCAGTGGTACCAGTTCTCGACGCGCAGGCCGGGCACGCGCGCGAACTCGTTGACGTTGCGGGTGACGACGATCAGGTTGTGCGCCATGGCGATGCCTGCAATGAGCAGGTCGTAGGGGCCGATCGGTGTGCCCGCCTGTTGTAGATAGGCCTTGATGCGCCCGGCGGCCTCCGCGCCGGCGCTGTCCAGCGGCAGGACACCGAGGCGTTGCACCAACTGGTCGAGCAGCGCGCGCTGGGGGCGCGGATCGCGCGATTTCGCGAAGCCGAACTCGAGTTCGAACAGGTTGATGGCGCACAGACGCATGTCCGCATCGGATGTGCTGTCCACCCGGGCGCGCACCTCACCGACGCCGCGGAACGCGTAGATGAGGGTGTTGGTGTCCAGCAGGTACTTCACCAGGATTCCCTTGGCGTATCGGGTGGCAGGTCCTTGTGCATTTCTTCGGTCAGAGGGAATTCGTCCCACGCGGCCTTCTGCTTGTCGGCCTCGGCGAAGAAGGCCTGCCAGCCGGTCTTTCCGCGTTGCTTCTCGCGCTCCGCAAACTGGGCGAACCACCGGCTCAGGGGCAGGTTGGCCGCAGCAGCGGCGGCGCGGGCGGCCTTCTCGGACTCGTCGTCGAGGTAGATGGTGACTTGCGACACGGTGGACCTCCAGGAAAATTACATCGCCAATTATATAAGTGCGGCGCACTTATACGACCGGTGCAGCACTCTCCCTGACGATCGGCTGCCCCAGGCTGCGCAGCACGTCGCGCACCATCTGGGCCCGGTCCTTGGGCTCCTTGAGCTCGCGCTCGATGCGCAGCTTGTCGTTGCCGGCCAGCTTGATGTGCTTGTTCTTCTGGATCAGGTGGATGATCGCCATCGAATCGATGGGCGGGTCCTTCTTGAAGCTGATGTGGATCACGCCGGGCGCGGCATCGACCTTGACCACGCCGTAGGGCCGCGCGAGCACGCGCAGCCGGTGGGTGTCGATCAGCGTCTGCGCCTGCGGCGGCAGCTTGCCGAAGCGGTCGACGATCTCTTCGAGCAGCGTGTCGATCTGGTCGGGCGTGCGCGCGGTCGCGAGCTTCTTGTAGAAGGACAGCCGCAGGTGCACGTCGCCGCAGTAGTCGTCGGGCAGCAGCGCGGGCGCGTGCAGGTTGATCTCGGTCGTGACGTGCAGCGGCGACAGCAGGTCGGGCTCCTCGCCGGCCTTGAGCGCGCGCACCGCCTCGCTGAGCATCTCGTTGTAGAGCTGGAAGCCGATCTCCATCATGTTGCCGCTCTGGCTCTCGCCCAGCACCTCGCCGGTGCCGCGGATCTCCAGGTCGTGCATGGCGAGGTAGAAGCCCGAGCCCAGCTCCTCCATCTGCTGGATCGCGTCGAGCCGCTGCGCCGCCTGCTTGGTCAGGCCCTCGATGTCGGGCACCATCAGGTAGGCATAGGCCTGGTGGTGCGAGCGGCCCACGCGGCCGCGCAGCTGGTGCAGCTGCGCCAGGCCGAACTTGTCGGCGCGGCTCATCACGATGGTGTTGGCGGTCGGCACGTCGATGCCGGTCTCGATGATGGTCGAGCACAGCAGGATGTTGTAGCGCTGGGCCACGAAGTCGCGCATCACGCGTTCGAGCTCGCGCTCGGGCATCTGGCCGTGGGCCACGGCGATGCGGGCCTCGGGCAGGATCTCTTCCAGCTTCTGACGCCGGTTCTCGATCGTCTCGACCTCGTTGTGCAGGAAGTAGACCTGGCCGCCGCGCTTCAGTTCGCGCAGCACCGCCTCGCGGATCACGCCGTTGCCTTCGGTGCGCACGAAGGTCTTGATCGCCAGCCGGCGCTGCGGCGCGGTCGCGATCACGCTCAGGTCGCGCAGGCCCTCGAGCGCCATGCCCAGCGTGCGCGGGATCGGCGTGGCGGTGAGCGTGAGCACGTCGACCTCGGCGCGCATGGCCTTCATCGCCTCCTTGTGGCGCACGCCGAAGCGGTGCTCCTCGTCGATGATCAGCAGGCCCAGGTTCTTGAACTTGACCGATTCGCTGAGCAGCTTGTGGGTGCCGACCACGATGTCGACGCTGCCGTCGGCCAGGCCCTTGGCGGCGGTGCCGATCTCCTTGGCCGAGCGGAAGCGGCTCATCTCCGCCACCTTGACCGGCCACTTGCTGAAGCGGTCGACCAGCGTCTGGTAGTGCTGCTCGGCCAGCAGCGTGGTGGGCGCGAGGAAGGCGACCTGCTTGCCGCCGGTGATGGCGATGAAGGCGGCGCGCAGCGCCACCTCGGTCTTGCCGAAGCCCACGTCGCCGCAGACCAGGCGGTCCATCGGCTGCGGCGAGATCATGTCCTGGATCACGGCATGGATCGCGGCCTTCTGGTCGGCCGTCTCGTCGAAGCCGAAGTCGTTGGCGAAGACCTCGTAGTCGGCGGCCGAGTAGCGGAAAGCATGGCCCTGGCGGGCCGCGCGGCGCGCATAGATGTTGAGCAGCTCGGCGGCCGAGTCGCGCACCTGTTCGGCGGCCTTGCGCTTGGCTTTCTCCCACTGGCCCGAGCCCAGCTTGTGCAGCGGCGCCTCGTCGGCGCTGACGCCGGTGTAGCGGCTGATCTGGTGCAGTTGGCTCACCGGTACGTAGAGCGTGGCCTTGTCGGCGTACTCCAGGTGCAGCATCTCCTGCAGCAGCGGCTGGCCCTCGGCATCCTTGCCCTGGCCCAGGTCCATGTTGATCAGGCCGCGGTAGCGGCCGATGCCGTGCGCGGTGTGGACCACCGGGTCGCCCACCTTGAGCTCGGACAGGTCCTTGATCAGCGCCTCGACGTCGCTGACCTGTTCCTGGCGCTTGTTGCGCCGGCGCGCGGTCGGCGCGGCGGCGAACAGCTCGGTCTCGGTGACGAAGTCGATGCCGCGCTCGCGCCAGGCGAAGCCCGAGGCCAGCGCGGCGGTGGCGATGCCGATCTTCTCGGCGCCGTCGGCCTCGAACTCGGCCAGCGAATCGAAGGACGGCGGGCTCACGCCGCTGGCGCGCAGGAAGTCGAGCAGGCTCTCTCGCCGGCCGTCGCTCTCGGCGATCAGCAGCAGCCGGCTGGGCGTGGCGCGGATGTAGTCCTTGAGCCGGGTCAGCGGGTCCTCGGCGCCACGCACCACCGCGAAGGGCGGCAGCACGTCGAACTCGGCATAGGGCGCGTCGGTGGCCGAACCACGGATCGCCAGCTGTGCGTGCGGCTTGGCGCGCGCATAGAACTGCTCGGCGTTGAGGAACAGCGCATCGGGCGGCAGCGCGGGCCGCTCGGGGTCGCCGCGCACCAGCCGGTAGCGCTCGGCCGCATCCTGCCAGAAATGCTGGAAGGTCGGCTCGAGCTCGCCGTGCAGCACCACCGTGGCCTCGCCGCCGAGGTAGTCGAACACCGTCGCCGTCTCCTCGAAGAACAGCGGCAGGTAGTACTCGATGCCGGCGGTCGCGACGCCGTTGCCCATGTCCTTGTAGATCCGGCTCTTGGTCGGGTCGCCCTCGAGCAGCTCGCGCCAGCGGCTGCGAAAGCGCGCGCGCGCGTCGTCGTCCATCGGGAACTCGCGGCCCGGCAGCAGCCGCACCTCGGGCACCGGGTACAGGCTGCGCTGGGTGTCGGGGTCGAAGGTGCGGATCGAGTCGATCTCGTCGTCGAACAGGTCGACCCGGAAGGGCACCAGCGAGCCCATCGGGAACAGGTCGATCAGCCCGCCGCGCACCGCGTACTCGCCCGGGCTCACCACCTGCGTCACATGGCTGTAGCCGGCCAGCGTGAGCTGGGCCTTGAGTTTCGATTCCTGCAGCTTCTGCCGGGTCTTGAAGTGGAAGGTGTAGCCGGCCAGGAAGGCCGGCGGCGCCAGCCGGTAGAGCGCGGTGGTGGCCGGCACCAGGATGACGTCGGCCTCCTTCTGGCTGATGCGCCACAGCGTGGCCAGCCGCTCGCTGATCAGGTCCTGGTGGGGCGAGAAGCTGTCGTAGGGCAGCGTCTCCCAGTCGGGGAACAGCGCGCAGCGCAGGCCGGGGGCGAAGAACACCATCTCGTCGATGAGGCGCTGCGCGTCGTTGGCGTCGGCGGTGAAGATCGCGGTCGCACGGCCGGCCTTCTTCTCGCGCTCGGCCAGTTCGGCCAGCAGCAGCGCGTCGGCCGACAGCGGGGGGCGCGGCAGCGTGAATCGCTTGCCGGCGGTGAGAACGGGAAGGTCCATGAAGTGCTTCGGAAAATGCAGAACACCCCGCGCCGACGGGCGAGGGGTGTGAGACGGTCGATTCTAGAATGGCGGCCTCTTTGCTGCTGGGCGCTTCTCGAGCGTCCCTGCGTTCTTCATGACCGTTCCCCCTGTCCCTCGCCTCCACGTCCTCATTCCCTGCGCCGGTTCGGGCAGCCGCGCCGGCGGCGACGGCCCCAAGCAGTACCGGCGCATCGCCGGCCGGCCGATGGTCGCGCACACCCTCGATGCCTTCCGCGCGCTGGCCGGCCGCTTCGCCACGCTGGCGCTGGTGGTCGCGGCCGACGACAGGGAGGTGGCCGCGCAGCTGCCGGGCTTCCCGGCCGCGGGCGAGCAGCTGCTGCCGGTCGGCGGGCCGACCCGCGCCGCCACCGTGCATGCGGGCCTGCAGGCGCTGTGCCAGGCCGGCGCCGGGCTGCAGGACTGGGTGCTGGTGCACGATGCAGCGCGCTGCCTGATCACGCCGGCGCAGGTCGAAGCCTTGATCGCGGCCTGCGAACGCGATGCCGTCGGCGGCCTGCTCGCGCACCCGCTGGCCGACACGCTCAAGATCGCCTCGGCCGAGGGCCGCGTCACCGACACCCTGGCGCGCACCGACAAGTGGCTGGCGCAGACGCCGCAGATGTTCCGCATCGGCCTCTTGCTCGACGCGCTGGACAGGAGCGGCGATGCCGTCACCGACGAAGCCGGCGCGGTCGAGGCGCTGGGCCTGGAGCCCTTGCTGGTCGCGGCCAGCGCCCAGAATTTCAAAGTCACCTACGCCGAGGATTTCGCACTGGCCGAAGCCGTGCTGCTCGCGCGCCGCAACCCGGGAACCCCATGAGCACCGCCGCCAAACCCTCTTTCGACATCCGCGTGGGCGAGGGCTGGGACGTGCACCAGCTCGTGGCCGGCCGCAAGCTGATCCTGGGCGGCATCGAGGTGCCGCACAGCACCGGCCTGCTGGGCCATTCGGACGCCGACGTGCTGCTGCATGCGATCACCGACGCGCTGCTGGGCGCGGCCGGCCTGGGCGACATCGGCCGGCATTTTCCCGACACCGACGCGCAGTTCCGCGGTGCCGATTCGGCGGTGCTGCTGGCCGAGGCCGCGCGCCGCGTGCGCGCCGCGGGCTGGCAGATCGGCAACGTCGACAGCACGGTGATCGCGCAGGCGCCCAAGCTCGCACCCCACATCCCGGCCATGTGCGCGCGCATCGCGCAGACGCTGGGCCTGGCGCCGGAGCAGGTCAACGTGAAGGCCAAGACGGCCGAGAAGCTGGGCCCGGTGGGCGAGGGCAGGGCGATGGAAGCGCGCGCGATCGCGCTGCTGCACCGCTAGCCGGAGCGCTCAGCTCTTCTTGCCGTTGAGCCCCAGCGACTTGCTGGGCATGGCGCGCGGCATCCGGATATGGGCCGCGAAGCCGCGCCCCGGCGTGCTGGTGAGCGCGAAGGTGCCGCCCATGCGCTCGATGTTCTTGGCCACGATCGACAGGCCCAGCCCGGCGCCGGCGGCCGAGGTGCGCGCGGTGTCGCCGCGGAAGAAGGGCTTGGTCAGCTGCGACAGGATGGCCGGCGCGACGCCGGCGCCGTGGTCGCGCACCTTGATCAGCACCGCCTCGTCGTGCGCCTGCGCCTGGATCGTCACGTCGGCCACGCCGGTGGCGGGCGTGCGGCCGTAGCGGCGCGCGTTCTCCACCAGGTTGGAGATCACGCGCTGCAGCTCGACCTCGTCGGCCATCACGCGCAGGTCGGGCGGCACGTCGACCTTGATCTGCATATCGTCATGGTCCTGGACCGCATAGGTGCAGGCATCGATCACGTCGCGCAGCAGCACCGGCCGGAAGTCGACGTGGTCGGGCCGGGCGTAGTCGAGGAACTTGTCGATGATCGCGTCGAGCTGCGCGATGTCGGCCGCCATGTGCTCGCGCGCATCCTCGTCGGCCACGCTCATCTCGGTTTCCAGCCGCAGCCGCGCCAAGGGCGTGCGCAGGTCGTGCGAGATGCCGGCCAGCATGATGGCCCGGTCCTGCTCGATCTTGGCCAGCTGGTCGGCCATGCGGTTGAAGCCGATGTTGACCGCGCGGATCTCGTTGGTGCGCGCGCGCTCGTCGAGCCGGTGCGCCTCGTACTCGCCCTCGCGCACCTGCAGCGTGGCGCGCGACAGCTGCTTGAGCGGGCGGTTGATGAAGCGCGTGATCAGCGCCGCGCCGGCCAGCGAGAGCGTGATCGCGGTGATCAGCCAGACCAGCCAGGTGCGCCCGCCCACGCGGCTGAAGCGCGTCGGGTCGAGCAGCAGCCAGTAGGTGTCGCTCTCGATGGTGAAGCCGATCCACAGGCCGGGCTCGTCGTTGACCCGGCTGGCCACGGTCGTGCCTTCGCCCAGCTGGTCGATGAGCTCCTCGGTCACGCGCTGGTCGAGCGTGCCGCTGGTGTAGGGCTCAAAGCGGTCGTTGGGTTCGCGCGGCAGGATGCGCACGCCTTCCTGGTCGGCCAGGGTCTTGATCAGCGAGACGCGGGTGATCGCGTCGGAATACACCAGCGCCGCGCGCGTGAGGTTCACCAGCGAGGCGATCTGGTGCGCGGTCTGAATGGCGCGCGGCTCGTACTCGAGCGCGCGAAAGGACTGGAGCCAGGCGAAGGTGCAGCCGAACAGCAGCAGCGCCAGCAGGAAGAAGGTGCGCCAGAACAGGCTCAGGCCCAGCTTGATCCCCAGGTGACGCCGGGCCTGCGCCATGCCCTCGAGCGGGCTGGGCATCGTGACCTGCGGCCCGTCGTCGGAAAGCGGCGTCGGTTGGGTGGTGTTCGGGCCCGTGGCCTCCGGGTACATCAGCCGTGCTTCAGGTCGTACCGTCCGGAACGAACACGTAGCCCACGCCCCACACCGTCTGGATGTACCGCGGCGCGGCGGCATCCGACTCGACCAGCTTGCGCAGGCGCGAGATCTGCACGTCGAGGCTGCGGTCGAAGGGTTCGAATTCGCGGCCACGTGCCAGCTGGGCGAGCTTTTCGCGCGACAGCGGCTGGCGCGGATGGCGCACCAGCGCCTTGAGCATCGCGAACTCGCCGGTGGTCAGCGACAGCTCTTCGCCGTCCTTCTTGAGCGTGCGCGAGCCGAGGTCGAAGCTGAAGGGGCCGAAGTTGACGGTCTCGTTGTCGGTCGAGGGTGCACCGGGCGCCTCGAGCGGCGGCCGGCGGCGCAGCACCGCGTGCACGCGGGCCAGCAGTTCGCGCGGGTTGAAGGGCTTGCCCAGGTAGTCGTCGGCGCCGACCTCCAGGCCGACGATGCGGTCCACGTCCTCGCCCTTAGCGGTCAGCATGATGATGGGGGTGCGGTCGTTGGCCGCGCGCAGGCGGCGGCAGACCGACAGGCCGTCTTCGCCGGGCATCATCAGGTCGAGCACGATCAGGTCGACCGTGTCGCGCAGCAGGATGCGGTTGAGGGCCTTGCCGTCCTCCGCGACGATCACCTCGAAACCCTCCTGGGTCAGGTAGCGGCGGAGCAGGTCGCGGATGCGGGCATCGTCGTCGACGATCACGACCTTGTCGGTACGGGCAGGAGTCTGATTCATTTCTACAACGGTGATTTGTAACAGTAGCGATTCTGATGCCGTTGGCCGCCCATACGGGGGCTTTATGTGCTTGTCTGACACTAAGTTACACAACTTGCCTACATTCGCTGTGCAGCCCTGGCGCGGGCAAATCTTAGTGGCAAAGTGGCGGCGTTCCCGCTCCTCGCCACCCATGAGATCCATCGTCCAACTGCTGCCGGTTCTGCTGATCGCCTCGACCTCTTTCGCGTCGTGGGCGGCGCCCAACGGCATCCTCCAGGCCGGCGGCGCCACGCGCTCCGAGATGCGCCGGGCGGTCGAGAGCCACCGGGCCTCGCAGCGCGAGGAAATGCAGCGGGAAGAGGCCGCCGCCGGCCGCCGGCTCACGCCCTCCGAGCTCGCCGAACTGCGCAGCCAGGTCCGGCAGCAATGGGCGCCGCGCTACGATGCACCCAGGGCCGTGGAGCCCGTGGTCTCGGATCCGTCCGTGCCACTGGGGAATTCACGCCAGCTCACGCTGCCGCGCAGTCAGCGGCCCTGAGCCGATGCCCCGACGCCCCGGTGCCCGGGGCCGTCCTTGTCCTTCCAAAAACCAAGGGGAACTCTTGAACGCAATGAAATCGATCGCGGCGCTGGCCGTACTGGGTTGTGCCGCCGTGGCCGCCATGGCCGACACCCCGCCGCCCCAGAACGTGCTGCAGCTGTCCGCCAGCGGCACCGTGGAGGTGCAGCAGGACCTGCTGAGCATGACCCTGAGCACCTCGCGTGACGCAGCCGATGCCGCCACGGTGCAGAACCAGCTCAAGGCCGCGCTCGACGCCGCCCTGACCGAAGCCCGCAAGAACGCGCAGCCCGGCCAGCTCGACGTGCGCACCGGCAATTTCAGCCTGTCGCCGCGCTACACCCGCGAAGGCAAGATCAACGGCTGGCAGGGCTCGACCGAGCTGGTGCTCGAAGGCCGCGACTTCCCGCGCATCACGCAGACCGCCGGCCGGATCAGCACGCTGACCGTGGGCAACGTCGGCTTCGGCCTGAGCCGCGAGCAGCGCGCCAAGGTCGAGACCGAGGCCCAGTCCATCGCCATCGAGGCCTTCAAGCAGAAGGCCACCGAGCTGGCCCAGGGCTTCGGCTTCTCGGGCTACACGCTGCGCGAGGTCTCGGTCAACGCCAACGAGGGCGGCCCGATCCGTCCGCGCATGATGGCCATGCAGGCCAAGGCCATGTCGGCCGACGCGCCGGTGCCGATCGAGGCCGGCAAGACTTCGGTCGTGGTGAGCGTCTCGGGCGCGGTGCAGCTCAAGTAGTCGATCGAAGCGCGGGTTACTGCGCCGTCCAGCCGCCGTCCATCTGCCAGGCCACGCCGCGCACCTGGTCGGCCGCCGGCGAGCACAGGAACACCGCCAGGCCGCCCAGCTGTTCCACCGTGGTGAACTGCAGCGAGGGCTGCTTTTCGCCCAGCAGTTCGTTCTGCGCCTGCGACAGCGAAATGCCTTCGCGCGCGGCGCGGTCGTCGATCTGCTTCTGCACCAGCGGCGTCAGCACCCAACCCGGGCAGATGGCATTGCTGGTGACGCCGGTGGTCGCGAGCTCGAGGGCCGCGGCCTTGGTGAAGCCCACGATGCCGTGCTTGGCGGCCACATAGGCCGACTTCTGGGCCGAGGCCACCAGGCCGTGCGCCGAGGCGATGTTGAGGATGCGGCCCCAGTTGGCCTCGCGCATCGCCGGGATCGCCAGCCGCGTGGTGTGGAAGGCGCTGCTCAGGTTGATGGCCAGGATCGCGTCCCAGCGCTCGACCGGGAAGTCCTCGACCTTGGCCACATGCTGGATGCCGGCGTTGTTGACCAGGATGTCGACGCGGCCGAAGCGCTGGGCGGCGAAGGCCATCATGGCTTCGATCTGCGCCGGCTGGCTCATGTCGGCGTCGTGATAAGCCACTTCCACGCCGAGCGCGGCGATCTGCTGCTGCGGGGCTTCGGCGTCGCCGAAACCGTTCAGCACGATGTTCGCGCCTTGCTGCGCCAGCGCCTTGGCGATGGCCAGCCCGATGCCACTGGTGGACCCCGTCACAAGGGCGGTCTTGCCTTTGAGCATGATGATCAATCTCCGGATGAATTAGGATGCAACGAGCCGATTATCCGACCCCGAATTCGCCCCCCGCTCATGACTGAACCGACCTTGTCCTTTGTGCCGTGCGCCGATGCGCAAGGCGGTCACCGCATGGCGTACTGGCAGTGGGGCGACGACCGCAGCCCGCATGTGGTGCTGTGCGTGCATGGCCTGTCGCGCCAGGGCCGCGACTTCGACCTGCTCGCGCAGGCGATCCTCGCGCGCGCCGATGGCCGGGTGCGCGTGGTCTGCCCCGACGTGGTCGGGCGCGGCCGGAGCGACTGGCTGCGCGACCCCGACGGCTACCAGCTGCCGCTCTATGCGGCGGACATGGTCGCGCTGCTGATGCAGCTGCACGGCCAGGCGCCGATCGAACGCTTCGACCATGTGGGCACCAGCATGGGCGGCCTGATCGGCCTGATCCTGGCCGGCCACCGCGAATTGCCGCTGCCCGCGCCGGTGCACCGGCTGGTGCTGAACGACGTCGGCCCGACGATCGATGCCGGGGCGCTGCAGAGCATCGGCCTCTACCTGGGCAAGACGGGACGCTTCGCGTCGCTGCAGGAAGCCGCCGACGCGATGTGGGCGATCTCGCAGAGCTTCGGTCCGCACACGCCCGCGCAATGGCTGGCCTTGTCGCAGCACATGGTCGCGCCCGCGGCGCAGCGCACGGCCGACGCTTCGGCCAAGCTGTCGTCGGTGGATGCACCGGCCGACGGCCCGCTGGTGCTGCACTACGACCCGGCCATCGCCGTGCCTTTCCGCGCCATCACGCCCGAGGCCGCGGCGCAGGGCGAAGCCGTGATGTGGGCGCTCTACGACGCCATCACCGCGCCGACGCTGCTCACGCGCGGCGCCCAATCCGATCTGCTGTCGCCCCCGACCGCGCTCGCCATGACGCAACGCGGGCCACGTGCCCGGCTCGTGGAATTCGAGGGCGTGGGCCACGCACCCACCTTCGTGGCGCCGGCGCAGAGCGCGGCCGTCACTTCTTTCCTGTTCGATACGTGAAGCGCGATTCCTCCCCCGTGCCGGCCCGGGCCGGCGGCGAAGCCACCGTGGTCGACTACCCCCTGTCGGCGGCGACGGCCGAGCGCACGCCGGTCATGGAGAACATGCTGGGGCGCGCGCGCGCCTTCGCCGAGCCGCTGATCGCCGACGAGACCCTCGACACCGGCGAGAACACGCTCGCGCATGCCGATGCGGTGGCCAAGATCGTGGCCGCCATGGGCGGCTCCGAGGCCATGCAGGCGGCCAGCTACCTGGTCTATTCCTGCCAGCACCTGAACCGCCCGCAGGAAGTCATCGCCAAGGTCTTCGGCGACAACTTCGCGGCGCTGGCGGTCGAGACCACCAAGCTGGTCCATGTGCAGAAGCAGGCGCGCTCGGCCACGGCCGGCGCGCATGCGGCCGACGGCAACGGCGCCCAGACCGAGAACGTGCGCAAGATGCTGCTGGCGTTCTCGCGCGACCTGCGCGTGGTGATGCTGCGGCTGGCCTCGCGGCTGCAGACGCTGCGCTATGCCGCGGCGACCAAGGAGCCGGTGGCCGAGAACGTGGCGCGCGAGTCGCTGCAGGTCTTCGCGCCGCTGGCCAATCGGCTGGGCATCTGGCAGGTCAAGTGGGAGATCGAGGACCTGTCCTTCCGCTTTCTCGAACCCGAGACCTACAAGCTGATTGCCCGGCTGCTCGACGAGAAGCGGGTCGAGCGCGAAGGCTATGTCGAACAGCTGCGGCTGCAGCTCGAGCAGGAGCTCAAGGGCGAGGGCATCCAGGCCAAGGTGCAGGGCCGGCCCAAGAACATCTACAGCATCGTGAAGAAGATGCGCGGCAAGTCGCTGGACTTCGCGCAGGTCTTCGACATCCTCGCGCTGCGCGTGGTGGTGTCGGACGTCAAGGATTGCTACGCCGCGCTGGCCTGGGTGCACTCGCATTTCCAGCCGCTCGACGAGGAGTTCGACGACTACATCGCCCGGCCCAAGCCCAACGGCTACCAGTCACTGCACACCGTGGTGCGCAAGCCGGCCGACGGCAAGCCCGGCAAGCCGATCGAGATCCAGATCCGCACCGAGGAGATGCACGACCATGCCGAGCACGGCGTGGCGGCGCACTGGGCCTACAAGGAAGCGGGCCACAAGGGCTACGCGGGTGTCTGGGCCAGCGGCGAGTACGACGCCAAGATCGCGGTGCTGCGCCAGCTGCTGGCCTGGGAGCGCGACCTGTCGGGCGGCCAGCAGGGCCAGGGCCTGTTCGAAGACCGCATCTATGTGCTGACGCCCGATGCGGCGATCGTCGAGCTGCCGCAGGGCGCGACCGCGGTCGACTTCGCCTACACGGTGCACACCAGCCTGGGCCATCGCTGCCGCGGCGCGCGCATCGACGGCGTGATGGTGCAGCTCAACACGCCGCTGCAGAACGGCCAGACGGTGGAGATCATCGCGGCCAAGGAGGGCGGCCCCTCGCGCGACTGGCTCAACGCCGAACTGGGCTACCTGGCCAGCCACCGCGCGCGCGCCAAGGTGCGCGCCTGGTTCAATGCGCAGGTCACGCACGAGACCATCGCCAAGGGCCGAGAGGCGGTCGAGAAACTGCTGCAGCGCGAGGGCAAGACCTCCACGCGGCTGGAGGACCTGGCCTCGCAGCTGGGCTTCAAGTCGGCCGACCACCTGTTCGAGGTGGTGGGCAAGGACGAGTTCTCGCTGCGCAACATCGAGATGCTGCTGCGCCCGCCCGAGCCCGCACCGGGCGCGGACGACGGCGTGCAGCTCAAGAAGTCCCGCGCCAGCGACAAGGCCTCCAAGGGCGGCGTGCTGGTGGTGGGCGTGTCTTCGCTGATGACGCAGCTGGCCAAGTGCTGCCGGCCGGTGCCGCCCGATGCGATCGGCGGCTTCGTGACGCGCGGCCACGGCGTCAGCGTGCACCGCCGCGACTGCAGCAACTTCCGCACGATGGCGGGCCACAACCCCGAGCGCGTGATCGAGGTCGAGTGGGGGCGTCCGAAGGCGGAGGAGGCCGCGCTCTATGCGGTCGACGTCGCGGTCGAGGCGGCCGACCGCCAGGGCCTGCTGCGCGACATCTCCGATGTGTTCGCGCGCGAGAAGATGAACGTGATCGGGGTGCAGACCCAGTCGATCAAGGGCACGGCATGGATGACCTTCACCGTCGAGATCTCGGACGCCGCGCGCCTGACGCAGGTGCTCAAGGTGGTTTCTTCAGTGAATGGCGTGAGATCTTCACGTCGCCGCTGAAAACGCTCATTTTGGATGCTACAATAGATGCTTCTCGAAAACGACATCTAGGCGCGTAGCTCAGTTGGTTAGAGCACCACCTTGACATGGTGGGGGTCGTTGGTTCGAATCCAATCGCGCCTACCAATTAACCATTGGTAGAGAGCCTTCCAAATCAATAGATTTGGAAGGCTTTTTTTATTGCCGAACGCATTGGCGTCAATTCATTCCTTGGATTCGGCAATGGCGAGGATGGCCGCTCGGCTGTTCTTCAGGCGCGGCCTCCCGCTTTGGTTGGATGGCCCGCCCGCCGCAGTCTGTGGTACCTTGATTCACATTCTTTGAGGTTCTGGTCGTGACCAACTTGCCCGCGCTGGTGGCGGATCCGTCGAGCGACGCCTCGCGTGTCGCGGCGCTGTTGCGTCATGCGCCGCTGGAGTTCGCGCGCGTGGTCTACGGCCTCAGCGACCAGGCCAGCGGCCGGACGGACACCATGGCCGCGGCCGACGTCGCGCGCGCGCTGCGCCAGGGCGCGCCCGTGACCCGCGAGCGCGCCGAACAGCGAGCCCGGGCCTACCTGCCGGCGGCCGACCAGCCGCACTGCCCGCGGTGCTGGGTCTTCACGGCCATCAAGAGCCCCTTGCACTACCGGCAACCCAGCGACGAGCGGCCCGATTCCGCGCTGTGCAGGGTGTGCGGGGCCGAGTACGCGACCGAGCTTTGAGATCTGTCCGCTCGGTCAGGGTAAACCTTGGCGCGGTGCAGCAAAACCGCTCCCTAGAATCGTTTGCGCGCCTCCGGCGTGAACACCTGAAGGAGTCCTCAGTGCAGAGCAAGAAGTCCGGCGACAAACCGGTCCAGCGAGTGATCAAGAAGTACCCGAACCGAAGGCTCTACGACACCAACACCTCCACCTACATCACGCTGGCCGAGGTCAAGCAGCTGGTGATGCAGAGCGCTTCCTTCGTGGTGCGCGATGCCAAGACCGGCGAAGACCTGACGCGCAGCATCCTGCTGCAGATCATCCTCGAGGCCGAGGCGGGCGGGGCGCCGATGTTCACCGAGCCGGTGCTGGCCAGCATCATCCGTTTCTACGGCCAGGCCATGCAGGGCTACATGGGTCCCTATCTCGAGAAGAACATCCAGGCGCTGACCGACATGCAGGCCCAGCTGACCGAGAAGGCCGAGGAGCTGACGCCCGAGATGTGGGCCCGCTTCATGACCATCCAGTCGCCGATGCTGCAGGGCCTGATGGGCAACTACGTCGAGCAGTCCAAGAGCATCTTCGACCAGATGCAGGACCAGATGCAGAAGAACACCGAGCAGGTGCTGGGCGCCTTCGGCATCAAGCGGCCCTGAATCGACCTCATCGACACCTTGCCTGCGCTTCACGTCGGTGGGATCCTGGTTTAACTGGGACAATAGGCCCATGAGTGAAGTTGTCTCCCCCGAACGAACCGTCCCGCAAGCCGCCCCCAAGGTCGGCTTTGTGAGCCTTGGCTGCCCCAAGGCATTGACGGACTCCGAATTGATCCTGACCCGGCTCAGCGCCGAGGGCTACCAGACCTCGAAGACCTTCGAGGGCGCCGACCTGGTGATCGTCAACACCTGCGGCTTCATCGACGATGCCGTCAAGGAAAGCCTGGACACCATCGGCGAAGCCCTGGCCACCAATGGCCGCGTGATCGTGACCGGCTGCCTCGGCGCCAAGGCGGGCGAGGAGGGCGGCAACCTGGTGCGCCAGATGCATCCCAGCGTGCTGGCCGTCACCGGCCCCCATGCGACGCAGGAGGTCATGGACGCGGTCCACGCCAACCTGCCCAAGCCGCACGACCCCTTCATCGACCTGGTGCCCAACGCCTTCGGCGTGGCCGGCCTGAAGCTCACGCCGCGGCATTACGCGTACCTGAAGATCAGCGAAGGCTGCAACCACCGCTGCACCTTCTGCATCATCCCGTCGATGCGCGGCGACCTGGTGTCGCGGCCGGTGGGCGACGTGCTGAGCGAGGCCAAGGCCCTGTTCGAAGGCGGCGTGAAGGAACTGCTGGTGATCAGCCAGGACACCTCGGCCTACGGCGTGGATGTGAAGTACCGCACCGGCTTCTGGGACGGCAAGCCCGTGAAGACGCGCATGCTGGAACTGGTGCGCACGCTGGGCGAGATCGCCGAGCCCTACGGCGCCTGGGTCCGCCTGCACTACGTCTACCCGTACCCGAGCGTCGACGAAGTGATCCCGTTGATGGCGAGCGGCCAGGTGCTGCCCTACCTCGACGTGCCGCTGCAGCACAGCCACCCCGACGTGCTGCGCCGCATGAAGCGGCCGGCCAGCGGCGAACGCAACCTCGAGCGCATCGCGCGCTGGCGCGAGGTGTGTCCCGAGCTCGTGATCCGCAGCACCTTCATCGCCGGCTTCCCCGGCGAGACGGAAGAGGAGTTCGAGCACCTGCTGGACTTCATCCGCGAGGCCGAGATCGACCGCGCGGGTTGCTTCGCCTACAGCCCGGTCGAGGGTGCGACCGCCAACGACATCCCGGGCATGCTGCCCGAGGCCGAACGCGAGGCGCGCCGCGCCCGCTTCATGGAGGTGGCCGAGGCCGTGTCGACCGCCAAGCTGCGTCGGCGCATCGGCGCGACCATGCAGGTGCTGGTCGATTCCGCGCCGGGCCTGGGCCGCAAGGGTGGTGTGGGCCGTACCTACGCCGACGCGCCCGAGATCGACGGCACCGTGCGGCTGCTGCCGCCCGAGAAGATCAGCAAGACGCTGAAGGTCGGCGAGTTCACGCGCGCACGCATCGTGGGCGTCGAGGGCCATGACCTGATCGCGCTGCCGGTCTGATGGCCTTGTCGCTGATTCAAGCAGGCAAGAAAAAAGCCACCGGAGACCGGTGGCTTTTCTTGAATGACCTGGCGGGGGTCAGTGTGAATTTGGTGCCCAGAAGAGGACTCGAACCTCCACGATGTTACTCGCTAGTACCTGAAACTAGTGCGTCTACCAATTCCGCCATCTGGGCGTCATATCTGCCGAAGCTTCTATGCATCGCTTCTCAGCGAAGACTGCGATCATACTCAAAAAACGAGGCACTTTTCGCCAAGTTGGGCTTCGACGCGAAAATTTTTGTGCGTATTTCAGATGTGCAGGCTCAGCTTGCGCACGCGGCACGCTCGATCGCGTTTCGAGCGGCCATGAAAAAAGCCACCGGAGACCGGTGGCTTCAATCGGATGACCTGGTAAAGGTCTGTTTAAACTTGGTGCCCAGAAGAGGACTCGAACCTCCACGATGTTACTCGCTAGTACCTGAAACTAGTGCGTCTACCAATTCCGCCATCTGGGCCCACATGACTGCCGAAGCAGCGATGTTTTGAATTTCAGGAAAGAAGGAGATCATATCAAAAATAATGGCCATCCCAGCGGCTTGCTGGATGAATTCGAGGGTTCCGTGCAAGGTCATCGCGACGGGCACGGTTTCGTGCAACGCGACGACGGCGAAGCCGACATCTATCTGCCGCCCAACGAGATGCGCGCGGTGCTGCACAAGGACCGCGTCAAGGCGCGCATCGTGCGCCAGGACCGGCGCGGTCGCCCCGAGGGGCGCGTGGTCGAGATCGTCGAGCGTCCCGAGCAGCCGATCATCGGCCGCCTGCTGCACGAAGGCGGCATCTGGCTCGTCGCACCCGAAGACAAGCGCTACGGTCAGGACGTCCTGATCCCCAAGGGCGCGACCGGTCCCGCCAAGGTGGGGCAGGTGGTGGTGGTGCAGCTCACCGAGCCGCCCGCGCTGTTCGGCCAGCCCGTGGGCCGGGTCAAGGAAGTGCTGGGCGAGATCGACGACCCCGGCATGGAGATCGAGATCGCGGTGCGCAAGTACGGCGTGCCGCACGAGTTCTCGGAGGCCGGCCTGGCCGAGGCGAAAGCCATTCCCGACAAGGTGCGTCCGGCCGACAAGAAGGGCCGCGTCGACCTGACCGACGTGCCGCTCGTGACCATCGACGGCGAGGACGCGCGCGACTTCGACGACGCGGTGTACTGCGAGCCGGCCAAGGTCGGCCGCGGCAAGGGCTGGCGGCTGCTGGTGGCGATCGCCGACGTGAGCGCCTATGTGCACACCGGTTCGCCGATCGACATCGACGCCTACGACCGCGCGACCAGCGTCTACTTCCCGCGCCGGGTGATCCCGATGCTGCCGGAGAAGCTCAGCAACGGCCTGTGCTCGCTCAACCCCGAGGTCGAGCGGCTGTGCATGGTCTGCGACATGCTCGTGGCGGCCGATGGCGAGATGTACGCCTACCAGTTCTACCCGGCCGTGATGTACAGCCACGCGCGCTTCACGTACACCGAAGTGGCGGCCATCCTCGGCAACACGCGCGGCCCGGAAGCGGCCAAGCGCAAGGACCGCGTGAAGGACCTGTTGAACCTGGCCGACGTCTACAAGGCGCTGCTCAAGCAGCGTAGCCGCCGCGGCGCGGTGGACTTCGAGACCACCGAGACGCAGATCGTCTGCGACGATGCCGGCCGCATCGAGAAGATCGTGCCGCGCACCCGCAACGAGGCGCACCGCCTGATCGAAGAAGCGATGCTCGCGGCCAACGTCTGCAGCGCCGACTTCATCAACGAGAGCAAGCACCCGGGCCTGTACCGCGTGCACGAGGGCCCGACGCCGGAGAAGAAGGAGATCCTGCGTGGCTACCTCAAGGCCATGGGCGTGGGCCTGAGCATCACCGACGATCCCAAGCCGGGCGAGTTTCAGGCCATCGCCGAGGCCACCAAGGAGCGGCCCGACGCGCAGCAGATCCACACCATGCTGCTGCGCTCGATGCAGCAGGCGATCTACACGCCGATCAACAGCGGCCACTTCGGCCTGGCCTACGAGGCCTATACGCACTTCACCAGCCCGATCCGGCGCTATCCGGACCTGCTGGTGCACCGCGTGATCAAGGCGATCCTCAACCGGCAGAAGTACACGCTGCCGATGCTGCCGACGCCGGGCGAGGCGCATGCCAAGCTGGCCAAGCGGCTCGCCTCGCGCGTCAAGGCGCCGACCGAGAAGCCGCAGAAGGCGACGGTTGCGCCCACCAAGGAAGTGCAGGCCTGGCAGGCCGCGGGGCTGCATTGCAGCGCCAACGAGCGCCGCGCCGACGAGGCCAGCCGCGACGTCGAGGCCTGGCTCAAGTGCAAGTACATGCGCGAGCACCTGGGCGAGGAGTACGGCGGCGTGGTCAGCTCGGCCACCTCCTTCGGCATCTTCGTCACGCTCGACGCGATGTACGTCGAGGGCCTGGTGCACATCACCGAACTCGGTGGCGAGTACTTCAAGTTCGACGAGATGCGCCAGGAACTGCGCGGCGAGCGCACCGGCATCCGCTATGCCATCGGCACGCGCGTGCGGGTGCAGGTGAGCCGGGTCGACCTCGACGGCCGCAAGATCGATTTCCGCCTGGTGCGCGAGGGCGAGGAACTGCCCGCCCGCAACGCCAAGGACAAGGGTGCGCCGTCGTCCGGTGGCGCGCCGGCCAAGGCCTCGGCCAAGCGGGGTGCGCGCGGCAAGGCCGCCGAGGCGGTGGCGCCCGACGTGCCCGAGCGCGTCGAAGCCGGGCCGCAGTCGGCCATGCAGGCTTTCAAGTCGGCCGTGAAGAAGGCCGCCAACAAGATGAAGGGGCGCAAGCCGCGCCGATGAACAAGGAGACATGACATGACGCAAACCCAAGCAACACCCCGCACCGCCATCGTGACCGGTGCCGGCAGCGGCATCGGCCGCGCCGCCGCGCTGGCCCTGCTGGCCGACGGATGGAACGTGACGCTCGCGGGCCGCCGGCTCGAGCCGCTCGAGCAGGTGGCCGAGGAGTCGGGCGCCGCCGCGCGTGCCTTCGCCGTGCCGACCGACGTGGCCAAGGCCGAATCGGTCGCCTCGCTGTTCGCCGCCACGGTCGAGCGCTTCGGCCGCGTCGACCTGCTGTTCAACAACGCCGGCGTGGGCAATCCGCCCGGTCCCTTCGAGGACTGGACGCCGGAGCAATGGCAGGGCGTGGTCGACATCAATCTCACCGGCATGTTCTTCTGCATCCAGCAGGCCTTCCGCGTGATGAAGAACCAGTCGCCGCGCGGCGGCCGGATCATCAACAACGGCTCGATCTCGGCCACCGCGCCGCGGCCCAACTCGATCGCCTACACCGCGACCAAGCATGCGGTGCAGGGCCTGACCAAGACCGCCTCGCTCGACGGCCGCAAGTACGACATCGCGGTCGGCCAGGTCGACGTGGGCAACGCCATGACCGACCTGGCCTCGCGCATGGCCAAGGGCGTGCCGCAGGCCAACGGCGAGATGGCGATCGAGCCGCTGATCGACGTCAATATCGTCGGCCAGTCGGTGCTCTACATGGCGAACCTGCCGCTCGAAGCCAACGTGCTGTTCCACACCATCATGGCGACGAAGATGCCCTTCGTCGGGCGCGGCTAGGAAAGAAGGCTCAGGCGGGCGCGCGGCGGGCCAGCGCGCCCGCCGTGAGCGGCGCCGCATCGGCCGGCCAGGTGTCGGCGATGCGGCCGTGCCGCCAGACCGCTTCGTGCGCGGCGTCGAAGGCCGGCTGCCGGGCGGCCAGCGCGGCGCCGATCATGCCGGCCAGCACGTCGCCGGTGCCGGCCGTGGCCAGCCGGGCATCGCCCGTGAGGTTGATGACCACGGGCCCGTCGGCCGCATCGGCCGTCACGGTGCCGGAACCCTTGAGGACCGCCACCACCTGAAAGCGTGCGGCCAGCGCGCGCGCGGCCGCCAGCCGGTCGGCCTGGATGGCGCCGGCCGTGCAGCCCAGCAGCCGGGCCGCCTCGAGCGGATGCGGCGTGATCACGGTTGCTTGTGCGCGCGTGGCGCGCGCCGCCAGCTGTTGCTGCAGGTCGCCGTCGGCGGCGACGGCATTGAGCGCATCGGCGTCGAGCACCAGCGCCGCGGCGCTCGCCATCACGCGCGGCAGCCACGCGCGCACGGCCGTTCCGCCGCCGCAACCGCAGACCACCGCCATGCCGGACACGTCCAGCGCATGGGCGTCGCGCAGCATCAGCTCGGGCTGTGTGCCGTCGACCGCCGCGGCGCCCGGGTCGAGCAGGCCCACGAACACCCGGCCCGCGCCCGCATGCAGCGCCGCCGAGCCGGCCAGCAGGGCGGCACCCGCCATGCCCGGCGCGCCGCCGATCACCGCGACGTCGCCATAGCTTCCCTTGTGCGATGCATGCGCCCGCGCGCCGGTTGCGGGCGCGCCGGCCAGGCGCGAGATTGGCCGCTCGGTGTGGTCGCTGCAGCCCAGGTCGTCGAACCAGACCGTGCCCGCGGCATCGCGTCCCTGTGCGGTGAAGAGGCCGGGTTTGAGGGTGAGGAAACTCAGGCAGGCGCGGACCGATGACGCCGGCGTGCCGGTCCAGGACAGGACGCCCGTGTCCGCGTCCAGCCCGGACGGCACGTCGATGGCGAGCACCGGCTGGCCGCCCGCATGCATCTGCCGCAGCCAGTCGGCCATCGCGCCTTCGGGCGCCCGCGAGGCGCCGATGCCGAGCAGCGCATCGATGGCCAGTTCGCAGGCCACGGGCGGTTGCGGTGCCAAGAGCACGCCCGCATCGCGCGCGCGCTGCAGCGATGCACGCGCATCGGGCGGCAGTCGGCCTTCGTCGCCCGCGAAGGTGACGACCGGCGAGAAGCCCCGGCGCCGCAGTTGCGCCGCGGCCTCGAAGCCGTCGCCGCCGTTGTTGCCCGGTCCGCAGGCCACCCAGACCGTGCGCGCATGGGGCGCGAGGGCCATCGCGAGCCGTGCCACCGCGAGGCCCGCGCGCTGCATCAGCGTGTGGGCGGGCAGGGCGCTTGCCGCCGCCTGTTCGATGCGGCGCGTGGCGGCGATGTCGAACAGCCCGGCGGCGGTGGCGGAGGTGATGCGTTGCATCGATCCATTGTGCCGCCCGGGGCCGCCGGTGCGCCGCCTGCCTATCATCGGCGGATGATGCTCAAGAGCCTTGGCTGGGTGGTGCTGCTGTTGTTCGCGGGGCTGGCCGTGCTCGTGCTCGCGACCCTGGCGTGGATGACGGCCCTGGGCTGGGCCGCCGGCCTGCTGGCCATGGTGTGGGGCAGCTTCCTGCTCGCGGAATGGCGCCGGTGGCTGCGCCTGCGCGACCTCGCCTGGGCGGCAGGCGCGGGCTACGGCATCGGCGTGATCCGCTGGCTCGAGGTGCCGCTGGACGAGACCTCGCTCGTGCTGCGCTGGCTGGTGATGGCCGGCTACGCGCTGTGTCTTTTGTGCTTCGTGTGGATCGTGCCCGCGCTGCTCGGAGGGGTCGTGCAGCGCCTGCGGCCGCCGGAACTGCCGGTCGAAAAGCCGGCCACGCCCGAGCAGCTGCGCCGCTGGAATCCTAGAGACTGAGCCGTTCGACGCCCAGGCCTTCGAGGTCGATGCCCGCATCGCGCCCGCCGATCCGGTCGGCCAGCACGCGCGCGCTGCCGCACGACAGGGCCCAGCCGCTCGCGCCGTGGCCCAGGTTGAGCCAGACGCCCGGTACGCCGCTGGGCCCGATCACCGGCGGCCCGTCGGGCAGCATCGGGCGCGCGCCTTTCCATTGCTGGATGCCGGCCTGCAGCGTGGCGGCGCCGGGGAACCAGTCGTGCAGCACCTTGTAGAGCGTCTGCAGCGCGGCCGGGTTCATGGTGTCGAGCGAGCCGCCGAGCTCGGCGCTGCCGGCCACGCGCACGCGCAGGCCCATGCGCGTGATCGACACCTTGTAGCGCTCGTCCACCACGGCACTGCGTGGCGCATTGAGCGGCTCGCGCATGTTGGCGCTGACCGAATGGCCGTAGACCGGCGCGAGCGGAATGCGCAGGCCCAGCGGTCGCAGCAGCGCGGCCGAGGCCACGCCCGCGCACACCACCACCGCATCGAAGGGAATGGCGTCGGAGCCGGCCGACAGCGCCAGCGAGCGCGGCGCGGCCCGCGAGAGCGGCGCGATGTCGCAATTGAAATGGAAGCGCGCGCCCAGCGATTCGGCTTCGCGCTTGAGCAGCAGCGCGAACTGGCGGCAGTTCGCGACCTCGTCGTCGGGCAGGTGGATGGCGCCGGCCAGGTCGGTGTCGGTGCTCAGCGCCGGCTCGATGCGCCGGGCCTCGTCGGCGTCGACCTCGCGGAACGCGCTGCCGGCCGCGCGCAGCCATTCGAGCCCCGGCTGGACCTGCTTCTGGTCGCGGCGCGAGCGCAGCAGCACCAGGCAGCCTTGGTTGCGTTCATAGCCGAGTTCGCGCGCCTCGGTGATCTGGTGCAGGCGCGTCCTGCTGTAGAAGGCCAGCCGCTGCAGGCGCGCCCGGTTGGCCAGCTCGGTCTCGAGACGGCTGGCGCGCTGCCATTGCGCCAGCCAGCGCAGGTCGCGGCCCTTCAGCGGCCAGCGCAGCTTGAGCTCGCCCGGGTTCGACAGCAGCGCGCGCAGCACCTTGAAGCGCAGGCCCGGCGCGGCCCAGGGCGTGATGTGGCCGGGGGCGACCAGGCCCGCATTGGCGAAGCTCGATTCCTCGGCCGCGGCGCCGCGGCGCTCGAAAACGGACACCTCGTGCCCGTCGCTGGCCAGTTCCCAGGCGGTGGTGACGCCGATGATGCCGGCGCCCACGATCGCGATTTTCATGAATTCTTTGTTGGGGGATGGAGTCGGCCATGTCCCCGCGGCCCCGCGGGAGGCGGCGCGCGCAGGAAAGAGCGAGGGCCCTATTGTTGCAGCGCGCGCTCCGCGTGGGCGGCGATCGCGAGCACCGCGTCGTCGTGCAGCGCGGCGTGCCACAGCATCAGGCCGACCGGCGCCTCGCCCGCGGCCTGGCAGGGAATGGAGATCGCGCAGCCATCCAGCATGTTGACCACCGAGGGGTTGCGCAGCAGCAGGCCGTTGACGCGGAAGAACTCGGCATCGCGCGCCTCGCCCGGGGCGACGCTGGCCAGCGGCGGCGCGAGGATCGGCACGGTGGGCGACAGCAGCGCGTCGAAGCCGGCCAGCGCGGCCTCCATGCGGGCGATCCAGTCGCGGCGCGCGTGCAGCAGGTCGATGTACTCGTGCGCCTTCATCCCGGCGCCCTTGAGGATGCGTTGCGCCACGCGCGGGTCGTAGCCGGCGCCGCTGCGCTCGAGCAGCAGGCGGTGCCAGGCATAGGACTCGGCGGCGGAGAAGCCGCCGGTGGCGTTGATGGACGGCAGCTCGGCCAGTGCCGGCAGGGCGATCTCGTCGATGTGCGCGCCGGCCGCGCGCAAGGCGATCAGGGCGCGTTCGAAGGCGCGCGCGACGGCCGGCTCCATGCCTTCGAGGAAGAGGTCCTTGACCACCGCGAGCCGGTAGCCGGCCAGCGCGCGGGTGTCGGGCGTGACGCGGCGCGCGGCCAGCACCTCGTGCGCGAGCACCGCGTCGCGCACCGAGCGCGTCATGGCGCAGACGGTATCGAGCGTGGTCGACAACGGCAGCGCGCCGGTGGCGGGCACGAGGCGGGCGGTGCTCTTGAAGCCGACGATGCCGTTGAGCGCGGCCGGGATGCGGATCGAGCCGCCGGTGTCCGAACCCAGGCCGATGAAGGCGGCGCCCGTGGCCACCGACACCGCGGCACCCGACGAGGAGCCGCCCGGGACGCGCGGCGTCACGGCATCGCTGGCGTTGGCCGGCGTGCCGTGGTGCGGGTTGACGCCCACGCCGGAGAAGGCGAACTCGCTCATGTTGGTGCGGCCGATCAGCGCGCCGCCCGCGGCCCGCAGGCGAGCGACCGCGACCGCGTCGGCCCGGGCGGCAGGGGCATGGCCCAGCACCACCGAGCCGGCGGGGGTGGCCTGCCCGGCGACGTCGAACAGGTCCTTGACCGAAAAGGACAGGCCGGCCAGCGGCTGCGAGGGCAGGGCCGCGGCGGCCTCCTGACGCGCCGCGTCGAACAGCGTGCGCGTGAAGGTGTGCGTGTTCGAGGGCTGCTGCGCGATGGCGATCGCGTGCTCCATTTCGGTGCGTGCGTCGGTGGTGCCGGCCTGAAAGGCGAGTCGGGTGTCGTGCAGGTCGGGGCGCATGGTGGGTTCGGAAAGGAGAGGCTCAGGGGGGAGAGGAGGGTGGCTGCGTGCTATACTCTTTGGGTTTCGCTCTCGGGGATTTCCCTGTATTTCCAAGGTTTCCGAGAGAGCGGGACACATTCGCAAACCAGCCCATCAAGGTGTTGCGTGCCCTCGTGAAAAGTTGTTCGCAGAGGCCGCAAAACGGGCTGGATTTTAGACCCAACCTTTGGAGTTATTCCTATGTCGACGACCATGCGCGAAATGCTGGAAGCCGGTGTCCATTTCGGTCACCAAACCCGTTTCTGGAACCCCAAGATGGCACCGTTCATCTTCGGCCATCGCAACAAGATCCACATCATCAACCTGGAAAAGTCGCTCCCGATGTTCCAGGACGCGATGAAGTACGCCAAGCAGCTCACGGCCAACCGCGGCACGATCCTGATGGTCGGCACCAAGCGCCAGGCCCGTGAAATCGTCGCGGCCGAAGCGCAACGCGCCGGCGTGCCCTATGTCGACACCCGCTGGCTCGGCGGCATGCTGACCAACTTCAAGACCGTCAAGACCTCGATCAAGCGTCTGAAGGACATGAAGGCCCAGCAGGAAGCCGGCCTCGACAGCCTGAGCAAGAAGGAACAGCTGACGTTCTCGCGTGAGATCGCCAAGCTCGAGAAGGACATCGGCGGCATCCAGGACATGACCGCGCTGCCCGACGCCATCTTCGTGATCGACGTGGGCTTCCACAAGATCGCCGTCGCCGAAGCCAAGAAGCTGGGCATCCCGCTGATCGGCGTGGTCGACTCGAACCACTCGCCTGAAGGCATCGACTACGTGATCCCGGGCAACGACGACTCGTCGAAGGCCGTGACGCTGTACGCACGCGGCATCGCCGACGCGATCCTCGAAGGCCGCAACAACGCCGCCAACGACGTCGTCAAGGCCGTGGCCGAAGGCGGCAGCGACGAGTTCGTGGAAGTCGAAGAAGGCGCGTCCGCCTGATCGCGGTCTTCGCGAGCCTTGAAGAAGGGGCTTTGTGGCCCCTTTTTTTGATCTGATTTTTTGAATACGGAGAACGAATAATGGCTGCTATCACCGCAAGCATGGTCGGCGAACTGCGCGCGAAGACCGACGCGCCCATGATGGAATGCAAGAAGGCTTTGACCGAAGCCGAAGGCAACATGGAAAAGGCTGAAGAGCTGCTGCGCATCAAGCTCGGCAACAAGGCCGGCAAGGCATCGGGCCGCATCACCGCCGAAGGCGTGGTCACGGCCTTCGTCGACGGCGAAGCCGGCGGCATGATCGAGATCAACTGCGAAACCGACTTCGTCACCAAGAACGACAGCTTCCTGGCCCTGGCCAACGCGGCCGCCATGCTGGTCGCGAAGAACAACCCGGCCGACATCGCGGCACTGGGCGCGCTGGCCTACGAGCAGGACGGCTTCGGCCCCACGCTCGAAGACGTGCGCAAGGGCCTGATCGGCAAGATCGGCGAGAACATGAGCTTCCGCCGCTTCAAGCGTTTCGGTGGCAACGGCAAGCTGGCGTCGTACCTGCATGGCACCCGCATCGGCGTGATGGTCGAGTTCGACGGCGACGACGCTGCCGCCAAGGACGTCGCGATGCACATCGCCGCGATGAAGCCGGTCGCCATCCAGGCGTCGGACGTGCCTGCCGACCTGATCGAAAAAGAGCGCGCAGTCGCCGCCGGCAAGGCCGAGGAAGACCGCAAGACGGCCGAAGCCGAAGGCAAGAAGCCCCAGCCGGCCGACATCGTCGCCAAGCGCATCGAAGGCGGCGTGCAGAAGTACCTCAAGGAAGTCTCGCTGCACAACCAGCCTTTCGTGAAGAACGACAAGCAGACCGTCGAAGCCATGCTCAAGGCCGTCAACACCTCCATCAAGGGCTTCACGCTCTATGTGGTCGGTGAAGGCATCGAGAAGAAGGTCGACGACTTCGCGGCCGAAGTCGCCGCGCAAGTGGCTGCGGCCAAGGCTGCCGCCTAAGCTGGCGCCCCACGGCACGCGCGCATTTCGTGGCGCGCGTGTCGACCCCCTCACGGGGGCCGCACCAGCGGGCCGGCGAACCGGTTCCGCGGTGCCTCACGATCTGATTAAACTCGCCCCCGCCAACCCAAAGGAAAACGCCCATGACCAACGCCCGCCCAGCCCACAAGCGCATCTTGCTGAAGCTGTCGGGTGAGGCGCTGATGGGCGACGACGCCTTCGGCATCAACCGCGCGACCATCGTGCGCATGGTCGGCGAGATCGCCGAAGTCGTGAACATGGGCGTCGAAGTGGCGGTGGTGATCGGCGGCGGCAACATCTTCCGCGGCGTCGCCGGCGGCTCGGTCGGAATGGACCGCGCCACGGCCGACTACATGGGCATGCTGGCGACCGTCATGAACGCGTTGGCGCTGGCCGACGCGATGGACAAGCAGGGCCTGATCGCCCGCGTGATGTCGGCCATCGCCATCGAGCAGGTGGTCGAGCCCTATGTCCGCCCCAAGGCCTTGCAGTACCTCGAAGAGGGCAAGGTCGTGATCTTCGCGGCCGGTACCGGCAATCCCTTCTTCACCACCGACACGGCCGCCGCGCTGCGCGGTGCGGAGATCGGCGCCGAGCTGGTGCTCAAGGCGACCAAGGTCGACGGCGTCTACACCGCCGACCCGAAGCTGGTGCCCGACGCGACGCGTTATGCCTCGTTGACCTTCGACGAGGCCATCGGAAAGAATCTCGGCATCATGGACGCCACGGCCTTTGCGCTGTGCCGCGACCAGAAGCTGCCGATCAAGGTGTTCTCGATCTTCAAGAACGGCGCGCTCAAGCGCGTCGTCATGGGTGAGGACGAAGGCACCTTGGTGCACGCCTGAGGAGCAAAGAAATGACCATTGCAGACATTCGCAGCGCGACCGACGCGAAGATGAACCAGTCGATCGCTGCGTTCCAGAACAACCTCACCAAGATCCGCACCGGCCGCGCCAACTCGGCGCTGCTCGATTCGATCCACGTCGACTACTACGGCTCGCAAGTGCCGCTGAGCCAGGTGGCGAACGTGTCGGTGCTCGATTCCCGCACCATCAGCGTCCAGCCCTGGGAAAAGGGCATGGGCGCCAAGATCGAGAAGGCCATCCGCGAAAGCGACCTGGGCCTGAACCCCGCCTCGATGGGCGACCTGATCCGCGTGCCGCTGCCCGCCATGAGCGAAGAGCGCCGCAAGGAAATGACCAAGCTGGTCCGCAATGAAGGCGAGAGCGCCAAGATCGCCACGCGCAACCTGCGCCGCGACGCGAACGAAGCGGTCAAGAAGCTGGTCAAGGACAAGCTGGCTTCCGAAGACGACCAGAAGCGCGCGGAAGCCGAGATCCAGAAGGTCACCGACCGGCACATCGCCGAAATCGATCGGCTGATCGCGGCGAAGGAAGCCGAGATCATGGCGGTCTGATGAGCAGCAAGCCCACCGGGGTGCCGCACCACATTGCCATCGTGATGGATGGCAATGGCCGTTGGGCGACGCGACGCTTCCTGCCGCGCGTGGCGGGACACAAGCAGGGCGTCGAGTCATTGCGGCGTTGCGTCAAGGCCTGCGTCGACCGCGGCGTGGGCGTGCTGACCGTCTTCGCCTTCTCCTCCGAGAACTGGAACCGTCCGGTCGAAGAGGTGACCGGCCTGATGGAGCTGATGGTCGGTGCGCTGGGCCGCGAGGTGCCGAAGCTGCGCGCCGACGGCGTGCAGCTGCATTTCGTGGGCGAGCGCGGCGGCCTGTCCGAGAAGATGGTGGCGAGCCTGGTGCAGGCCGAGGCCTCGACGGCGCTCAACACCCGGATGGTGCTCAACATCTGCTTCAACTACGGCGGCCGCTGGGACATCGCGCGCGCCGCGGCCCAATTGGCGCTGCGCGGCGAACCCCTGACCGAGGCGAGCCTGGACCGCGCGATGGCGCTGGCCCACGTGCCCGACCCCGATCTCTTCATCCGCACCGGCGGCGAGCAGCGGCTGTCGAATTTCCTGCTGTGGCAGAGCGCCTATGCCGAGCTGTTCTTCAGCGACAAGCTGTGGCCCGAATTCGACGAGGCCGCGCTCGACGAAGCCATCGGCGTTTTCCAGACCCGCGAGCGCCGCTTCGGCAAGACCTCGGCCCAACTGAACGCAGGGCTGCACGAGCGGCAAACCGCCTGATGCTCAAGCAACGCATTCTCACGGCGCTGGTCCTGCTGGCCATCCTGCTGCCGGCGATGTTCTACCCGTCGCACGTGCCCTTCGCCTGCGTGATGCTGGTGATGATCGGCGCCGCGGCCTGGGAGTGGGGCCGTCTCAACGGCTACGGCCCGCGCACCTCGGTCTTCCTGGGCCTCGAGATGGTCGTGCTGTGCGCGCTGTCGTGGTGGCTGGGCCTGCTCGAGCAGCGCCTGCTGGGCGTCTGGCTGGTCGCGAGCGCGGCCTGGGTGCTGGGCGGCGCGGCGCTGCTCTACGGCGCGGTGCCGGGCTGGCCGCGCATTCCGCGTGCCGTGCGACTGCTCGGCGGCCTGCTGGCCCTGTGGGTGGCCTGGCTCGCGGCGGTGCAGGCGCGCCTCTGGGGCATCAATTTCCTGCTGTCGCTGCTGGTCCTGGTCTGGGTGGCGGACGTGTTCGCCTATTTCGCCGGCCGCGCTTTCGGGCTGCGCTTCACGCGCAACAAGCTGGCGCCCTCCATCAGTCCCGGCAAGAGCTGGGAAGGGGTGTGGGGCGGCATGATCGGCGTCCTGGTGCTGGCCCTGGCCTGGGTCTGGGCCGACGCATCGCTGCAGGCGGAGGTGCCGAGCCTCTACAGCCGCCTGGCCCTGCGCGGTGCATGGATGCTGTTGCTGGGGGCCGTGTTCCTGGCCGCGATGAGCGTGGTCGGTGACCTGGTCGAGTCGCTGGTGAAGCGCAGCGCCGGCGCCAAGGACAGCAGCAACCTGCTGCCCGGCCATGGCGGCGTGCTCGATCGCATCGACGCGCTGCTGCCCACGCTGCCGATCGCCATGATGCTGGCGTCGTTGTGGTCCTGATGCAGCGCCAGCGCGTCACGGTGCTGGGCTCGACCGGGTCGGTCGGCGTGAGCACGCTCGATGTCATCGCGCGGCATCCTGAACAATTCGAGGTCTTCGCGCTGTCGGCGGCCACCAAGGTCGAGGACATGCTCGCGCAGTGCGCGCGCTTCCAGCCGCGCTTCGCGGTCATGGCCAGCCCCACGCACGCGCGCCAACTGGCCGAGCGCCTGCAGGCGAACGGGCTGAAGACCGAGGTGCTGACGGACGCCGACGCGCTCGAGCGCATCGCCTCGCACGCCGATGTCGACAGCGTGATGGCGGCCATCGTGGGCGCGGCGGGCCTGGGCCCGTGCCTCGCGGCGGCGCGGGCCGGCAAGCGGCTCATGCTCGCCAACAAGGAAGCGCTGGTCGTCGGCGGCGAGCTGTTCCTGCAGGCGGTGCGCGATGGCGGTGCCCGGTTGCTGCCCGTGGACAGCGAGCATTCGGCGATTTTCCAGTCGCTGCCCGAAGACCCGGCCACCTGGCCGCGGCGCATCGAGAAGATCATCCTCACGGCCTCGGGCGGCCCGTTCCGCACCCGCGAGGCCGGCACGCTGCAGGACGTCACGCCCGAGCAGGCTTGCGCCCATCCCAACTGGAGCATGGGGCGCAAGATCTCGGTCGACTCGGCCACCATGATGAACAAGGCGCTCGAGGTGATCGAGGCGCGCTACCTGTTCGACGTGACGCCCGAGCAGATCGAGGTGGTGATCCATCCGCAGAGCGTGATCCATTCGATGGTGCAGTTCACCGACGGCTCGGTGATCGCGCAGCTCGGCACGCCGGACATGCGGGTGCCGATCGCGGTCGGCCTGTCGTGGCCCGAGCGCATCGAGAGCGGTGCCGCGCGGCTGGACTTCCGCCAGATGGCGGCCATGACCTTCGAAGTGCCGGATGCGGCGCTGTTCCCGGGACTGGCGCTGGCCTGGCATGCGCTGCGCGCGGCGCCCGGCACCACCGCCGTGCTGAACGCGGCGAACGAGGTCGCGGTCGAGGCCTTTCTCGACCGCCGCCTGCGCTTCGACCGCATTCATGCGGTCAACACGGAAACTTTGGCGGCCTTGCGCCCCTCGAAGCCTGCGTCGCTGGACGACTTGCTCGCGCTCGATGCCGAGGCGCGTTCGGTGGCCCAGGCAGCGGTGCGTCGCTTCGCCGGCTGACGCTTCCTTCTTGCCATTCCCTCAGGGAGTTCCTCGATGCTCACTGTTCTTGCCTTCATCGTTGCACTCGGCGTGCTGATCGCCGTGCATGAGTACGGGCACTACCGCGTGGCCGTGGCCTGCGGCGTCAAGGTGCTGCGTTTCTCGGTCGGCTTCGGCCATTCGCTCTACCGCTGGAAGCCGCGCAAGCAGCGGCCGGAACAGGACACGGAATTCGTCATCGGCGCCTTTCCGCTGGGCGGCTACGTCAAGATGCTCGACGAGCGCGAAGCGCCGGTGGCCCCCGAAGAGCGGCACCTGGCCTTCAACACGCAGCCGCTGCGTTCGCGCGTGGCCATCGTGGCCGCCGGCCCCATCGCCAACCTGCTGCTGGCCGCGTTGCTCTACACCGCGGTCAACTGGATCGGGGTCCAGGAGCCCGAGGCGGTGCTGGGCCGGCCGGTGGCCGCTTCGCTGGCCGAGCAGGCCGGATTGCGTGGTGGCGAGCGCATCGCGCGCGCGGGCTTCGCTGGCGCGCTGGAGCCGGTGCAGTCCTTCGAGGACCTGCGCTGGCGCATGACGCGCGGCGCCCTCGACGGCCGCGACCTCACGCTGGAGATCGCGGGGCAGGGCGCGCAAGCCGCCCGCACCGTGGTGCTGCCGCTCAGTCGCATCGAGGCCAAGGATGCCGATGCGCAGATGTTCCGCAAGATCGGCGTGATCTCTCCGTTGACGCGGCCCGAGATCGGCGAGCTGGTGGCCGGCGGCGCCGGCGCCCGCGCGGGCTTGCAGCAGGGTGACCTGGTGCGCGCCGTGGGCCCCACCGCGGTGGTCGACGGCCAGCAGCTGCGCGAGCTGATCCGGACCTCGGTCGACGGCGGCTTGCCGCGCACGCAGACCTGGCAGCTGGTGCGCGGCGGACGCGACATCAGCCTCGAAGTCACGCCCGAGGTGCGCGACGAAGGCCCGGCCAAGGTCGGTCGCATCGCGGCCTACGTGGGCGCGCCGCCGGCCATGCTGACCGTGCGTCAGGGTCCTGTCGATGGCGTCTGGCGCGGCGTGGTGCGGACCTGGGAGGTCTCGGCGCTCACGGTCCGCATGATGGGCAAGATGCTGATCGGCGAGGCCTCGCTCAAGAACCTCAGCGGCCCGCTCACGATCGCCGACTACGCGGGCAAATCCGCGAGCCTCGGCTTCACCCAGTACCTGGTGTTTCTCGCGCTGATCAGCGTCAGCCTGGGCGTGCTCAATCTGATGCCGCTGCCGGTCCTCGATGGGGGGCACCTGATGTATTATCTTTGGGAGGGCCTGACCGGCAAAAGCGTCTCCGACGCATGGATGGAACGGTTTCAGCGCGGTGGCGTCGCCCTGCTGCTGGTGATGATGTCCATCGCATTGTTCAACGACGTCAACCGACTCTTCGGGCTCTTTGGTTAACACTCCTGCCGGCCCTTCGTGCGCCGTCCAATTCACACATGAACAAAACAATCAGTCGCTTCCGTCTGCGTAGCGTGGCCGCGGTCATCGTCAGCACGCTCGCCGCCACCGCCGCCTGGGCTGTCGAGCCCTTCACGGTGCGCGACATCCGCGTGGAGGGGCTGCAACGCGTCGAGCCGGGGACGATCTTCGCCTCGATGCCGCTGCGCGTGGGCGACACCTACAGCGACGAACGCGGCTCGGCCACGATCCGCGCGCTGTTCGAGCTGGGCCTGTTCAAGGACGTGCGGCTCGACGTCAGCGGCAACGTGCTGGTGGTGATCGTGGAGGAGCGCCCGACGGTGGCCGACGTCGACTTCGTCGGCACCAAGGAATTCGACAAGGCGGCGCTGCAGAAGGCGCTGCGCGAAGTGGGCCTGGCCGACGGCCGTCCCTACGACAAGGCCCTGACCGACCGCGCCGAGCAGGAGCTCAAGCGCCAGTACGTGAGCCGCAGCCTCTACAACGCCGAGGTCGTGACCACCGTCACGCCGATCGAGCGCAACCGCGTGAACCTGACCTTCACCGTGACCGAAGGCGAGCCGGCGCGCATCCGCGAAGTGCGCGTGGTCGGCAACAAGGCCTTCAGCGAATCCACGCTGCTGAGCCTGTTCGACCAGGACAGCGGCGGCTACCTGAGCTGGTACACCAAGTCCAACCAGTACTCGCGCGCCAAGCTCAACGCCGACCTGGAGACCCTGCGCTCCTACTACCTCACGCGTGGCTACCTCGAGTTCCGCATCGATTCGACGCAGGTCGCGATCTCGCCCGATCGCTCGGACCTGACCGTGACGGTGAACATCACCGAAGGCGAGAAGTTCGTGGTCGCCGGCGTGAAGCTCGACGGCAACTACCTGGGCCGCGAAGAGGAGTTCAAGTCGCTGGTGACCATCAAGCCGGGCCAGCCCTACAACGGCGAGCAGCTGACGGACACGACCAAGGCCTTCACCGACTACTTCGGCACCTTCGGCTACGCCTTCGCGCGCGTCGAGGCGCAGCCCGAGATCGACCGCACGAACAACCGCGTGACGCTGACGCTCAAGGCCGAGCCCTCGCGGCGCGTCTACGTGCGCCGCGTGAGCATCGGCGGCAACAACCGCACGCGCGACGAAGTGATCCGGCGCGAGTTCCGGCAGTACGAAGCGTCCTGGTACGACGGCGACAAGATCAAGCTGTCGCGCGACCGGGTCGACCGCCTGGGCTTCTTCACCGACGTGAACGTCGAGACACAGGAAGTGCCCGGCTCGCCCGACCAGGTCGACCTGACGGTCATCGTGGCGGAAAAGCCCACCGGTTCGCTGCAGCTGGGCGCCGGCTTCTCGAGCGCGGAAAAGGTGTCGTTCACCTTCGGCATCACGCAGGAGAACGTGTTCGGCTCCGGCAACTTCCTGGGCCTGCAGGTCAACACCAGCAAGTACTACCGCACGATCTCGGTGACCGCCACCGACCCGTACTTCACCAGCGACGGCATCTCGCGCACCTTCAGCCTGTTCCATCAGACGACGCGTCCGTACTACACGGTCGACGGCGACTACTCGCTGGTCAGCGAGGGCGGCAACATCAAGTTCGGTGTGCCGTTCAGCGAAGTCGACACCATCTTCTTCGGCGCCGGCCTGGAGCGCTTCAACTTCAAGCCGGGTTCGAACGTCGCCCAGTACACGCCGCAGGCCTACCGCGACTACTTCCAGTGCACCACCAGCGCGACCAACATCGTCAGCTGTGCCGAGGACAGCAAGTGGGGCCTGCCGCTGACCATCGGCTGGGCACGCGACGACCGCGACAGCGCCCTGGTGCCGACCCGCGGCCGCCTGCAGCGCGCGAACGTGGAGTGGGGCGTGGGCGGCGACCTGAAGTACATCAAGTCGAGCTACCAGTACCAGCAGTACTTCCCGCTGAGCAAGCAGTACACGCTGGCGATCAACGGCGAAGTGGGCTACGGCAAGGCCGTGGGCGACAACGTCTACCCGATCTTCAAGAACTTCTACGCCGGCGGCCTGGGTTCCATCCGCGGCTTCGAGCAGAACTCGCTGGGCCCGCGCGACGGCATCACCCAGGCGGCGCTGGGCGGCACCAAGAAGGCGATCTTCAACGCCGAGCTGAGCACGCCGTTCCCTGGCGCCGGCAACGACCGCACGCTGCGCCTCTACGGCTTCTTCGACGCCGGCAACGTGTTCACCGAGCGCACCACGCAGAGCGATCTGCAATGGTCGTCGCAGAAGAAGCTGCGCGCCTCGGTGGGCCTGGGCATCAGCTGGATCTCGCCGCTGGGCCCCCTGCGCATCGCCTACGCGAAGCCGGTGCGTTCCCAGAAGGAGGACGACCTGTCCGACCCGCTGCATCCCATCTACAAGGATAGAATGCAGACCATCCAATTCCAGATCGGTACCGCTTTTTAATGAACCATTCGTACCGCGCAGCCGGCGCGCTCCTGCTTCCGTTGCTGGCCCTGTTTGCCGCACCTGCGCAAGCGCAGGTACAGGAAGGTTTTCGCATCGGTTTCGTGAACCCCGACCGCGTGCTGCGCGAAGCGCAGCCTGCCAAGGCCGCGCAAGCCAAGCTCGAGGCCGAATTCCTGAAGCGCGAGCGTGATCTCGGTGCCCAGGGCGAGGCGCTCAAGGCGGCTTCGGAGAAGTTCGAGCGCGAGGCGCCGACCCTGTCCGAAAGCCAACGCGCCACGCGCCAGCGGGCGCTGGTCGACCAGGACCGCGAATTCCAGCGCAAGCGCCGCGAATTCCAGGAAGACCTGAACGCTCGCAAGAACGAAGAGCTGCAACAGGTCTACGACCGGGCGAACCGCGTGGTGAAGCAGGTGGCGGAGGCGGAGAAGTACGACGCCATCCTGCAGGAAGCCATCTACATCAACCCCAAGCACGACATCACCGAGAAGGTGATCAAGGCCCTGAACGCTGCTGCCACCGCGCCTGCCGCAGGCGCGAAGTAGGCCGCATCGCGCGTGGTGTTGCGGCTCGGAGCCATCGTCGGCGCCCTCGGGGGCGAACTCCAGGGTGACCCCGAGCTGGTGATCGAGCGCCTGGCGCCGCTGCAGACGGCCGGCCCCGATGCGCTGAGCTTCCTCAGCCATCCCAAGTACCGCAAGGAACTTGCGGCTTCGCAGGCCGGATGCGTCATCGTGTCGCCGGCCATGCGGGAGTCCGCGGCGGCACGCGGATCCTTCATCGTCACCGACGACCCCTACCTCTACTTCGCGCAGCTGACCCAGCTGTGGAAGCGCTTGCATGCCGCGGCGGACACGGCGCGCATCCATCCCAGCGCGGTCATCGATCCGCTGGCCGAGGTCGACCCGAGCGCGCAGATCGGCGCCTTCTGCGTGATCGAGCGCGGTGCGCGCATCGGCGCCCAGACGGTGCTCAAGTCACGCGTGACCGTGAGCGAGGGCTGCCATGTGGGAGCGCGCTGCCTGCTGCACCCGGGGGTGGTGATCGGGGCCGACGGCTTCGGTTTCGCGCCGCACCAGGGCGCCTGGGTCAAGATCGAGCAGCTGGGCGCGGTGCGCATCGGCGACGACGTGGAAATCGGGGCCAACACCTGCATCGACCGCGGCGCGCTGGAAGACACGGTGATCGAGGACGGGGTGAAGCTCGACAACCTGATACAGATCGGCCACAACGTGCACATCGGCAAGCACACCGCGATGGCGGGCTGCGTCGGGGTGGCGGGCAGTGCCGTCATCGGCGCGCATTGCACCGTGGGCGGTGGCGCCATCGTGCTGGGGCACCTGACGCTGGGCGATGGCGTGAACATCTCGGCGGCGACGCTGGTGACGCGCTCCATCCTCAAGCCGGGCCATTACACGGGCGTGTTTCCCATCGACGACAATGCCACCTGGGAAAAGAACGCCGCCACGCTGAAGCAGTTGCACGGCCTGCGGGACCGGCTCAAGGCGCTTGAGAAAAAAGAAATTGAACGATAGAACAACCATGACGACGCTCGACATCCACCAGATTCTCAAGCTCCTGCCGCACCGCTACCCCTTCCTGCTGGTGGACCGCGTGACGGCCATGGAGAAGGGCAAGCGCATCACGGCGCTCAAGAACGTGACGATGAACGAGCCCTTCTTCAACGGCCATTTCCCGCACCGCCCGGTGATGCCGGGCGTGCTGATGCTCGAAGCCATGGCGCAGGCCGCGGCGCTGCTGTCCTTCCATTCGCTGGACATCGTGCCCGACGACAACACCGTCTACTACTTCGCGGCCATCGACGGCGCGCGCTTCAAGCGGCCGGTGGAGCCGGGCGACCAGCTCACGCTGGAGGTCGAGATCGAGCGCATGAAGGCCGGCATCTCGAAGTTCAAGGGCCGTGCCCTGGTGGGCAGCGAGCTGGCCTGCGAAGCCACGCTGATGTGCGCGATGCGCCAGATCAACTGAAGTTCTCGCGGGCAATGACGCAGGTTCATCCGACGGCCATCGTCGATCCGAAGGCCGAACTCGATCCCTCGGTATCGATCGGTCCCTATGCAGTGATCGGTCCGAACGTGCGCATCGGCGCCGGAACGAGCGTCGGTCCGCATTGCGTGATCGAAGGGCATACGACCATCGGTCGTGACAACCGGATCTTCCAGTTCGCGTCACTCGGCGCGGTGCCGCAGGACAAGAAATACGACGGCGAGCCGACCGAACTGGTGATCGGCGACCGCAACAGGATTCGCGAGTTCTGCACCTTCAACCTGGGCACGGCCCAGGATGCCGGCGTCACGCGCATCGGCGACGACAACTGGATCATGGCCTACGTGCACATCGCGCACGACTGCCAGCTGGGCAACCAGATCACCATGGCCAACAACGCCACGCTGGCAGGCCATGTGGTGATCGGCGATTGGGTCACGGTGGGCGGGCTCACCGGCATCCTGCAGCGCATGCGCATCGGCGCGCACGCCATGCTCGGCTTTGCGAGCCATATCGGAAAGGACGTCCCCCCCTTCATGGTGGTGGACGGCAATCCGCTCGCGGTGCGTGGCGTGAACCTGGTGGGTCTGCGCCGGCGGGATTTCTCGGCCGAACGCATCACCGCGATCCGCGAGATGCACAAGCTGATCTACAGACAGGGCAAGACCCTGGAGGAAGCGCGTTCCGCGCTCTCCGAGCTGGCCGCCCAGGTGCCCGGTGCGGCCGCCGACGTGGCGCTGATGGATGGCTTCCTCGGCAGCTCCGTCAGCGGCATCGCCCGCTGAGCCGCGCATGAGCGCAGACAACAAAGCGGCGCGACGCTTCGCGATGGTCGCCGGCGAGCCTTCGGGCGATCTGCTGGCCGGCCTGCTCATGGACGGCCTCCAGGCGCGCTGGCCCGAGGTCGAGACCGTCGGCATCGGCGGTCCGCAGATGCTGGCGCGCGGCTTCCAGAGCTGGTGGCCGCAGGAGAAGCTGGCCGTGCGCGGCTACATCGAGGTGCTGCGGCACTACGCCGAGATCGCCGGCATCCGCCGCCAGCTCAAGGCACGCCTGCTGCGCGAGTGGCCGGGCCTGTTCATCGGCATCGACGCGCCCGATTTCAACCTGGACCTCGAGGCCGGACTGCGCGGACGCGGCATCAAGACCGTGCATTTCGTCTGCCCCTCGATCTGGGCCTGGCGGCCCGACCGCATCGAGAAGATCCGCGCGGCCGCCGACCATGTGCTGTGCATCTTCCCCTTCGAGCCGGCCTTGCTGGCGGAGCAGGGCGTGGCGGCCAGCTATGTCGGCCATCCGCTGGCCAACGTGATCCCGATGCAGCCCGACCAGGCCGCGGCCCGCGCGTCGCTCGGCCTCGACCCGGCGGCGCCGGTCGTGGCGTTGCTGCCCGGCAGCCGCCGCTCCGAGGTGCGCTACCTGGCCTCGCGCTTCTTCGCGGCCGCCGCGCTGATGGCGAAGGCACGGCCCGGAATCCAGTTCATCTGCCCCACGATCCCCGGCCTGCGCGCCGAGGTCGAGGCGGCGCTCAAGGCCAGCGGCATGGAAGGCCGCGTGACCCTGCTCAACGGCCAGTCGCATCCCGCGCTGGCGGCCTGCGACGCCACGCTGATCGCCAGCGGCACGGCCACGCTGGAAGCCGCGCTGTTCAAGCGCCCGATGGTGATTGCCTACAACATGAACCGGGTCTCCTGGCACCTGATGCACCGCCAGCAGCTGCAGCCCTGGGTGGGCCTGCCGAACATCCTTTGCGGCGAGTTCGTCGTGCCCGAGCTGCTGCAGGATGCAGCGACGCCCGAGGCACTGGCCGCCGCCACCTTGCGCTGGCTGGAAGACCCGGCCAAAGTCGAGGCCCTGCAACAACGTTTCACCGCGCTGCACGCCGAGCTGCTGCGCGACACTCCGACACTCTGCGCCGATGCGATCGAGAAAGTTCTTGAAGGCTGAACAGGCCCCCCTGGTCTGGGATGCGCCCGGCCTGATGGCCGGCGTGGACGAGGCCGGCCGCGGGCCGCTGGCCGGACCGGTCGTGGCCGCGGCCGTGATCCTGGACGACCGGCGGCCGATCCCCGGCCTGGCCGATTCCAAGACGCTGACCGCGCTGCAGCGCGAGCGCCTGCACGAGCAGATCCTGGCCCGGGCGCTGTGCTGCTCGGTGGCGCAGGCCAGCGTCGAGGAGATCGACACCTACAACATCCTGCAGGCCACGATGCTGGCGATGCGCCGCGCGGTCGAGGGCCTGCGGCTGAAGCCGGCCAAGGTGCTGGTCGACGGCAATCGCCTGCCCACGCTGGACGTGCTGGCCGAGGCCATCGTCAAGGGCGATGCGCGGGTCAAGGCCATCTCGGCCGCTTCGATCCTGGCCAAGGTGCACCGCGACCGGCTGTGCCGGGAGCTCGACCTGGAATTTCCCCATTACGGCTTTGCCGGCCACAAAGGCTACGGCACGCGCGCCCATCTCGATGCCCTGCAGCTGCATGGCGCCTGCGTGCACCATCGGCGTTCCTTCGCGCCCGTGGCGGCGGCGTTCGAACGCATGGCCGCGCAGCAGATCGCGGTCGTGGTCGGCCCGGATCGGATCGGCGCATGAGCCACGCCGCACCCGAGCACATCACGTCGCGCGACAACCCGCTGCTCAAGGAGCTGCGCAAGCTCGCCCAGGACCCCGGCGCCTACCGCAAGCTGGGCAAGGTCTGGCTCGAGGGCGACCATCTCTGCCGTGCCGCCCGCCAACGCGGCGTGCGGCCGGCCATCGCGGTCTTCACCGAATCCTTCTGGCCGCAGGCGCAGTTCGAATGGACCGATGCCGCCGACCGCACGCTGATCGTGGCCGACGCGCTGCTGGCCGGCGTGAGCGGCCTCGAGTCGCCCGCGCCCATGGGTTTCGTGATGCACCTGCCGATGCGCCCCGAACTCGTGGCCGATGCGCCGACCGTGGTGCTCGACCGGCTGCAGGATGCCGGCAACGTCGGCTCGGTGCTGCGCAGCGCCGCGGCCTTCGGCTTCAGTCAGATCGTGGCGCTCAAGGGCACGGCCGCGCTGTGGGCGCCCAAGGTGTTGCGCGCCGGCATGGGCGCGCACTTCGGCCTGCGGCTGATCGAAGGCGTGGAGGCCGAAATGCTCGACGGCCTCGAGGTCCCGCTGGTGGCGACGAGTTCGCATCACGGTGACTGGTTGCACAAGGCGCAACTGCCGCATCCCTGCGCCTGGTTGCTGGGGCACGAGGGGCAGGGCGTCTCGGCGGCGCTGGAGGCACGGGCCTCGCACCGCATCCGGATCGCCCAGCCGGGCGGTGAGGAGTCGCTGAATGTGGCGGCCGCCGCAGCGATTTGTCTGCATGCCAGCGCGGCTTTGTCCGGATTGTGACAGCGCGCCGGCTATAATCAGCGGCTTTCCCGCTCACACCCCGCCCACAGCGCACACAAGCTTACCCTTCGACGAAAGCCGCAGCCCGCCCCTTCATCGCATGTCATTGCATGTCGGGCACCTTGGGTTCGCTTTGGGCGTCATCCATCCGGAGAACCCAGTGCTTTTGTCTCTCAAGGGAGCTTTTCCTCCCGCCATCCTGGCGCTCGCAGACGGCACGGTCTTTCTCGGCAATTCGATCGGAGCCACCGGCTCCACAGCCGGCGAAGTGGTGTTCAACACCTCGATGACCGGCTATCAGGAAATCCTGACCGACCCCAGCTACTGCCAGCAGATCGTGACCCTCACGTATCCGCACATCGGCAACTACGGCGTCAACGAGGAAGACATCGAAGCCGACAAGGTCCATGCCGCTGGCCTGATCATCAAGGACCTGCCGCTCCTGGCCTCGAATTTCCGCCAGACCGAGACGCTCGACGCCTACCTGGTGCGCAGCAAGACGGTGGCCATCGCCAACATCGACACCCGCAAGCTCACGCGCCACCTGCGCACGCACGGCGCGCAGAACGGCTGCATCGTCGGCCTGGCCGCCGGCGAGGCCGTCACGCAGGCGCACATCGACCAAGCCATTGCCGCCGCCAAGGGCGCGCCCAGCATGGCCGGCCTCGACCTGGCCAAGGTGGTGTCGGTCACGCAGACCTATGAGTGGACCGAGACCGAGTGGAAGCTCGGCGCGGGCTACGGCGTGCAGATCACGCCCAAGTTCCATGTGGTGGCCTTCGACTACGGCGTCAAGAAGAACATCCTGCGCATGCTGGCCCAGCGCGGCGCACGCATCACCGTGGTGCCCGCGCAGACGCCCGCGGCCGACGTGCTGAAGCTCAAGCCCGACGGCATCTTCCTGTCCAACGGCCCCGGCGACCCGGAGCCCTGCGACTACGCGATCGACGCCGTCAAGGAACTGATCGAGACCGGCATCCCGACCTTCGGCATCTGCCTGGGGCACCAGATCATGGCGCTGGCCTCGGGTGCCAACACCTTCAAGATGAAGTTCGGCCACCACGGCGCGAACCATCCGGTCAAGGACCTCGACAACGGCCGCGTGAGCATCACCAGCCAGAACCACGGCTTCGCGGTCGACGAGAAGTCGCTGCCGGCCAACCTGCGGGCCACGCACATCAGCCTGTTCGACAACACGCTGCAGGGCCTGGCGCGCACCGACAAGCCGGCCTTCTGCTTCCAGGGACACCCCGAAGCCTCGCCCGGCCCGCACGACATCGGCTACCTGTTCGATCGCTTCACGGCATTGATGGAAAAGCACAAAGCAGGAAACAAGAATGCCTAAGCGCACAGATCTCAAGAGCATCCTCATCATCGGCGCCGGCCCGATCATCATCGGCCAGGCCTGCGAGTTCGACTACTCGGGCGTGCAAGCCTGCAAGGCGCTGCGCGAGGAGGGCTACAAGGTCATCCTGATCAACAGCAATCCCGCGACGATCATGACCGACCCGGCCACGGCCGACGTCACCTACATCGAGCCCATCACCTGGCAGACGGTCGAGAAGATCATCGCCAAGGAGCGGCCCGACGCGATCCTGCCGACCATGGGCGGCCAGACCGCGCTCAACTGCGCGCTGGACCTGTGGCGCAACGGCGTGCTCGACAAGTACAAGGTCGAGCTGATCGGCGCCAAGCCCGAAGCCATCGACAAGGCCGAGGACCGGCTGAAGTTCAAGGACGCGATGACCAAGATCGGACTGGGCTCGGCCCGCTCCGGCATCGCGCACTCGATGGACGAGGCCTGGGCGGTGCAGAAGACGCTGGGCTTCCCGACCGTGATCCGTCCGAGCTTCACGCTCGGCGGCACCGGCGGCGGCATCGCCTACAACCCCGACGAGTTCGAGACCATCTGCAAGCGCGGCCTGGAAGCCTCGCCGACCAACGAGCTGCTGATCGAAGAGTCGCTGCTGGGCTGGAAAGAGTACGAGATGGAAGTGGTGCGCGACACCGCCGACAACTGCATCATCGTCTGCTCGATCGAGAACCTGGACCCGATGGGCGTGCACACCGGCGACTCGATCACCGTGGCCCCCGCGCAGACGCTGTCCGACAAGGAATACCAGATCCTGCGCAACGCCTCGCTGGCCGTGCTGCGCGAGATCGGCGTCGACACCGGCGGCTCGAACGTGCAGTTCTCGATCAACCCCAAGGACGGCCGCATGGTCGTGATCGAGATGAACCCGCGCGTGTCGCGTTCCTCGGCGCTGGCCTCCAAGGCGACCGGTTTCCCGATCGCCAAGGTCGCGGCCAAGCTGGCCGTGGGCTACACGCTCGACGAGCTGCGCAACGAGATCACCGGCGGCGCCACGCCCGCGTCCTTCGAGCCCTCGATCGACTACGTGGTCACCAAGATCCCGCGTTTCGCGTTCGAGAAATTCCCGCAGGCCGATTCGCGCCTCACGACGCAGATGAAGTCGGTGGGTGAGGTGATGGCCATGGGCCGCACCTTCCAGGAATCGTTCCAGAAGGCGCTGCGCGGCCTCGAAGTGGGCGTCGACGGCTTGAACGAGAAGACGCAGGACCGCGAAGTGCTCGAGAAGGAACTGGGCGAGCCCGGTCCCGAGCGCATCTGGTACGTGGGCGATGCCTTCGCCATGGGCCTCTCCGTCGACGAAGTGTTCGCGCTGACCAAGATCGACCCGTGGTTCCTGGTGCAGATCGAGGAGATCGTGAAGATCGAGCTCGAGCTGGAAACCAAGTCGCTGGACGACATCGACCGCGACACGCTGCTCGCGCTGAAGAAGAAGGGCTTCTCCGACCGCCGCCTGGCGCGCCAGCTGAAGACCACCGACACCGCCATCCGCGAGAAGCGCCGCGCCCTGGGCGTGCGCCCGGTCTACAAGCGCGTCGACACCTGCGCGGCCGAGTTCGCGACCAACACGGCCTACATGTACTCGACCTATGAAGACGAGTGCGAAGCCGAGCCGACCGACAGGAAGAAGATCATGGTGCTCGGCGGCGGTCCCAACCGCATCGGCCAGGGCATCGAGTTCGACTACTGCTGCGTGCACGCCGCGCTCGCGATGCGCGAAGACGGCTACGAGACCATCATGGTCAACTGCAATCCCGAGACCGTCTCGACCGACTACGACACCTCCGACCGCCTGTACTTCGAGCCGCTGACGCTCGAAGACGTGCTCGAGATCGTCGACAAGGAAAAGCCGCTCGGCGTGATCGTGCAGTACGGCGGCCAGACGCCGTTGAAGCTCGCGCTCGACCTCGAGGCCAACGGCGTGCCGATCATCGGCACCTCGCCCGACATGATCGACGCGGCCGAAGACCGCGAGCGCTTCCAGAAGCTGCTACACGAGCTGGGCCTGCGCCAGCCGCCTAACGCCACCGCGCGCACCGAACCCGAGGCGCTCGAGAAGGCCGCGGCCCTGGGCTACCCGCTGGTGGTGCGCCCCAGCTACGTGCTCGGCGGCCGCGCGATGGAAATCGTGCACGAGCAGCGCGACCTCGAGCGCTACATGCGCGAAGCGGTCAAGGTGAGCAACGACTCGCCGGTGCTGCTCGACCGCTTCCTCAACGACGCCGTCGAATGCGACGTCGACTGCATCCGCGACGCCGAAGGCGGCACGCTGATCGGCGGCGTGATGGAGCACATCGAACAGGCCGGCGTGCACTCGGGCGACTCCGCCTGCTCGCTGCCGCCCTACAGCCTCAACGCCGACACCATCGCCGAACTCAAGCGCCAGAGCGCCGCGATGGCCAAGGCGCTGAACGTGGTCGGCCTGATGAACGTGCAGTTCGCGATCCAGCAGAAGGACGGCCAGGACGTCATCTACGTGCTCGAAGTGAACCCGCGCGCATCCCGCACCGTGCCCTACGTGAGCAAGGCCACCGGCATCCAGCTGGCCAAGGTGGCGGCACGCTGCATGGCCGGCCAGTCGCTGGCCTCGCAGGGCATCACGAAGGAAGTCACGCCGCCGTACTTCAGCGTGAAGGAGGCTGTGTTCCCCTTCGTCAAGTTCCCGGGCGTGGACACCATCCTCGGCCCCGAGATGAAGTCGACCGGCGAAGTCATGGGCGTGGGCAAGACCTTCGGCGAAGCCTTCGTCAAGTCGCAACTGGGCGCCGGCACGCTGCTGCCGAAGTCGGGCAAGGTCTTCATCTCGGTGAAGAACAACGACAAGGCGCGTGCCGTGGAAGTGGCGCGCGGCCTGGTCAAGCTGGGCTTCGAGCTGACGGCCACCAAGGGCACGGCTGCCGCGATCGGTGCCGCCGGCATCGCCTGCGCGACCGTCAACAAGGTGACCGAGGGCCGTCCGCACATCGTGGACATGATCAAGAACAACGAGATCGCCCTGGTCATCAACACGGTCGAAGAGCGCCGCAACGCGATCACCGACTCGCGCCAGATCCGCACCTCGGCGCTGCTGGCCCGCGTGACCACCTTCACCACGATCTTCGGCGCCGAAGCCGCGGTCGAAGGCATGCAGCACATGGACGAACTCGGTGTGATCTCGGTGCAGGAGATGCACGCGCAGCTGGCGCAGGCCTGAGGCCGGGCATGGACGCGCAGCTCGTCGAACTCGACCTGGCCGACTGGGCCGCGGCCACGCCCAACGCGGCGTGGATCGCGGCACTGGAAGCCGGCAAGGTGCTGTACTTCCCCCGGCTGGGCTTCGAGCTTCTGCCGGAGGAACGCAGCCTGCTGACGCCCAGCCTGCTGGCGCCCAAGGTGCGCAACATCAGCCTGGACGCCGACGGCCGCCTCAAGGGCGCCGCGGGCGACGAGGCGGTGCAGCGCGCCGCGGCGGCGATGGTGGGGCGCTTCCGCGCCCAGGCGCAGCAGCTGATCCACGGCCTGCTGCCGCACTACACGCCGGCGCTGCGGCTCGCGCCCACCAGCTACCGGCCGGCGCAGGTCGAGACGCGCGTGCAGTCCTGGCGCGCCGACGACAAGCGCATGCACGTCGATGCCTTCCCCTCGCGGCCCAACTACGGCGAGCGCATCCTGCGGGTGTTCACCAACGCCAACCCCGAGGGCCTGCCGCGCGTCTGGCGCGTGGGCGAGCCCTTCGAGACCGTCGCGCAGCGCTTCCTGCCGCGCGCCAAGCCCTATTCGGCCTGGCAGGCGAGGCTGCTGCGCGCGCTGCGCGTGACCAAGTCGCTGCGCAGCGAGTACGACCACCTGATGCTGCAGCTGCACGACGGCATGAAGGCCGACCTCGACTACCAGAAGAACGCGCCCCAGCAGACCGTGCCTTTCCCGGCCGGCTCGGTCTGGGTCTGCTTCTCCGACCAGACCTCGCATGCCGTGATGTCGGGCCAGTACATGCTCGAACAGACGCTGCATCTGCCCGCGGCGAGGCAATACAATCCCGAGGCAAGCCCGCTCGCGATCCTGAGCCGGCTGACCGGACGAACCCTCGTCTGATCCTCTCTCCCCACATGCATCGCCGAACGGCAGCGTTCGGCGTTTTCGCTTTCTGGAGCAACAGAACATGAGCACCATTCCCGTCACCAAGCGCGGCGCCGAAAAACTGCGCGAAGAACTCCATCGCCTCAAGACGGTCGACCGTCCCTGGGTGATCAACGCCATCTCCGAGGCGCGTGCCCAGGGCGACCTGAGCGAGAACGCCGAGTACGAAGTGGCCAAGGACCGCCAGGGCTTCATCGAAGGCCGGATCCAGGAGATCGAAGGCAAGCTGTCGGCCGCGCAGATCATCGACCCGACCGAGCTCGACGCCGGCGGCAAGGTGGTGTTCGGTGCCACCGTGGAGCTCGAGGAAGAGAGCACGGGCGAAGCCGTCAAGTACCAGATCGTCGGCGAGGACGAGGCCGACCTGAAGCTGGGCCTGATCAACATCTCCAGCCCGATCGCGCGCGCGCTGATCGGCAAGGAGGAGGGCGACACCGCCGAGGTGCAGGCGCCCGGCGGGCTCAAGCACTACGAGATCGTCGCGATCAGCTACGTCTGAGCGCCGTGAAGGACCGTATCGCGCTGCTGCTGGCCGCCTTCTGGTGGGGCAGCCTGAGCACCGTGGGCTTCCTGGTGGTGCCGATGCTGTTCGCCAGGCTGGGCAACCCTTCGGTGGCCGGCAACTTCGCCGGTCAGCTGTTCGCGGCCCAGAGCTGGATCGCGATCGTCTGCGGCCTGGTCCTGCTGATGTACCTGCGCCAGAAGGCCGACCAGGGTTTCGACGACAACACCCGCTTCGCCATCGGCCTGGTGCTGGCCGCGCTGCTGCTGGCCCTGCTGCAGCAGTACGCGGTGGCGCCGCGCATCATGGCGCGCGACAACCTCAAGCTGTGGCACCCGGTGGGCAGCGCCATGTACCTGGCGCAGTGGGCCTGCACCGGTGTGCTGCTGTGGCGCATGGGGCGCCGCACCGGGCACTGATCAGGCGCTGGTCCAGTAGCGGGCGATCCAGCGCGCCGGCCGGATGAAGCGGAAGGCGCGGTTGCGCCGGCCCGCCAGCGCATCCGGCGGGTTGCATTCGCCGTGGAACACCACGATGCGCGCACCCTCGGGCACGAAGGGTTCCTGCCAGTAGTTGGTCGGCCAGGTCGGGATGCCGTGGTACTTGAAGCTCGGGCACCAGGCGTCGGGCCAGTACTGCAGCCGGCCCTGGGCATGCATGAAATCCGACAGATAGGCCTGCTCGTTGCGGAATTTGGCCTGCACCGCGTCCATGTTGGCGCGGAAGTACGCCAGCACGTCGGCATGCGCACCCAGCTCGAAGCGGTACACCGACGAATTGCCGGTGATGCGCTCGGTGCGCCAGGGCCGCGCGTAGTCGTGGATGATCAGGAACTCGCCCGGCAGCTCGAAGAAGGCGTCGAGGCTGCCGACCACCACCACGTCGAGGTCGAGGAAGAGGGCGGTGCCGCGCAGGCCGTGCAGGTCGGCCTCGAAGGTGGTGAGCTTCTTCCAGGCCCGGTCCGGCTGGCCCGCGGGCACTTCCAGGTCGAGCGGCGGAATCGGCAGGCACTGCACCTCGCTGCGGATGCCCTGGCCGTCGTCGGTCAGGCAGACGAAGTTGAAGTCGCCGCTGAGGTTGCGGCGCACCATCGCGTAGAGCCGGTTGACGTACTCGGGGCCGTATTTCGCGCCCCACTTCATGCAGAGGATATGGCGCCGGGCGCCTTGCACCGCCGCCAAGTTCAGTCTGCCTGGTTGCGCTTCTTGGCCGACAGCGGACGCGGCGGCTTGGCGCGCTTGATGGTGCCGCCGGGCGTGAGGCGCTGGTTGCCCAGCACGCGCAGGGTCTTGATCTCGGGCCGCTGGCCGCCGCGCTTGCTGTACTTGAGCACCTTGACGTCGCGCGGGCCGGGCATGCGGTCTTCGTCGACCACGCGTTCCTTCTCGACCTTAGGCCGCCACAGCACCAGCAGCTTGCCGATGTGCTGGATCGGCGCGGCATCGAGTTCGTCGGCCAGCTGGGCCAGCATGGCTTCGCGGGCCGCGCGGTCGTCGGAGAAGACGCGGATCTTGATCAGGCCGTGGGCCTTGAGGGCGGCTTCGGCTTCCTTCGTGACAGCCGGGGTGAGCCCGTCGCCACCGATCATGACGATCGGATCGAGGTGGTGGGCATCGGCGCGATGCACCTTGCGTTGCGCAGGGGTAAGTTGAATGGCTGTCATGCCCGTATTATCGAGGCGAATGAAAGTCAAGACGAAAAGCAACAAGGTCAACAAGGCGTGGTTGAACGATCACGTGAACGACACGTACGTCAAGTTGGCCACCCGTGAGGGTTACCGCGCCCGCGCCGCCTACAAGCTCAAGGAGATCGACGAGACGCTGGGACTGATCCGTCCCGGTCATCTGGTGGTCGACCTGGGCTCGACGCCGGGGGCCTGGAGCCAGTACGTGCGGCGTCGGCTTTCGCCCAGCGGCGCCGCCTCCGGCACGCTGGACGGCACCATCATCGCGCTCGACATCCTGCCGATGGAGCCGATCGAGGGCGTGATCTTCCTGCAGGGCGATTTCCGCGAGGACGAGGCGCTGGCCCGGCTCGAAGCCGCCCTGGCGGGCCGCAAGGCCGACGTGGTCGTGTCGGACATGGCGCCGAATCTCTCGGGCATCGCCTCGGCCGACGCGGCCCGGATCTCGCATCTGGTGGAGCTGGCGATCGACTTCTCGCGCCAGCACATGAAGCCCGAAGGGGCGCTGGTCGCCAAGCTCTTCCACGGTGGCGGCTACGCCGAGCTGACCCAGCTGTTCAAGGCGAATTTCAAGACCGTGAAGCCGATCAAGCCCAAGGCTTCGCGCGACAAATCCTCCGAAACCTTCATGGTCGGCATCGGCCTGAAGCCCGTCGACACGAATTGATACCTGCGCAGGGGCGCAAAACCGTGCCCCGGCTGTGGCTGCTTGCGGGAAATCACGGTGTTTCACGGCTTGAAAAGCCTAAAATGGTCATCAATTGCGTGACCTGGGCGAAGTTTCATTTCGCTGTCACGCGCTTTTGACTGGAGCTTCGTTTGAACAATCAGTGGTTTTCCAAAGTTGCCGTCTGGCTTGTCATCGCGATGGTGTTGTTCACTGTGTTCAAGCAGTTCGACACCCGCGGTGCCGCCGGGGCCGGCAGCGTCGGTTATTCGGACTTCCTCGAAGAGGTCCGCGGTAACCGCATCAAGAGTGCCACCATCCAGGAAGGCCAGGGCGGCGGAAGCGAGATCGTGGCGATCACGAACGACGATCGCCGCATCCGCACCACCGCCACCTACCTCGACCGTGGCCTGATCGGCGACCTGATCGCCAACAACGTCAAGTTCGACGTCAAGCCGCGCGAAGAGGGCTCGCTGCTCATGACGCTGCTGGTCAGCTGGGGGCCGATGCTGCTGCTGATCGGCGTGTGGGTCTACTTCATGCGACAGATGCAGGGCGGCGGCAAGGGCGGCGCCTTCAGCTTCGGCAAGAGCAAGGCCCGCATGCTGGACGAAAACACCAACAACGTGACCTTCGCCGACGTGGCGGGTTGCGACGAGGCCAAGGAAGAAGTCAAGGAAGTCGTCGACTTCCTGAAGGACCCGGGCCGCTTCCAGAAGCTCGGCGGCCGCATCCCGCGCGGCCTGCTGCTGGTCGGCCCTCCGGGCACCGGCAAGACGCTGCTGGCCAAGTCGATCGCCGGCGAAGCCAAGGTGCCGTTCTTCTCGATCTCGGGCTCCGACTTCGTCGAGATGTTCGTCGGCGTGGGCGCGGCCCGTGTGCGCGACATGTTCGAGAACGCCAAGAAGAACGCCCCCTGCATCATCTTCATCGATGAAATCGACGCGGTGGGCCGCCAGCGCGGCGCCGGCCTCGGCGGCGGCAACGACGAGCGCGAACAGACCTTGAACCAGATGCTGGTCGAGATGGACGGCTTCGAAACCAACCTCGGCGTGATCGTCGTGGCAGCCACCAACCGGCCGGACATCCTGGACGCCGCGCTGCTGCGCCCGGGCCGTTTCGACCGCCAGGTCTACGTCACGCTGCCGGACATCCGCGGCCGCGAGCAGATCCTCGGCGTGCACATGCGCAAGGTCCCGCTGGGCCAGGACGTCAACGCCAGCATCATCGCCCGCGGCACGCCCGGCATGTCGGGCGCCGACCTGGCCAACCTGTGCAACGAAGCCGCGCTGATGGCCGCGCGCCGCAATGCGCGCGTGGTCGAGATGCAGGACTTCGAGAAGGCCAAGGACAAGATCTTCATGGGCCCCGAGCGCAAGAGCATGGTCATGCCCGAGGAAGAGCGCCGCAACACGGCCTACCACGAGTCCGGCCACGCCCTGATCGGCAAGCTGCTGCCCAAGTGCGACCCGGTGCACAAGGTCACGATCATCCCGCGCGGCCGCGCCCTGGGCGTGACCATGAGCCTGCCCGCGCAGGACCGCTACAGCTACGACCGCGAGTACATGCTCAACCAGATCAGCATGCTGTTCGGCGGCCGCATCGCCGAGGAAGTGTTCATGCACCAGATGACCACCGGCGCCAGCAACGACTTCGAGCGCGCGACCTCGATCGCCCGCGACATGGTCACGCGCTACGGCATGACCGATGCGCTGGGCCCGATGGTCTACGCCGAGAACGAAGGCGAAGTGTTCCTGGGTCGCTCGGTCACCAAGACGACCAACATGAGCGAACAGACCATGGAGAAGGTCGACGGCGAAGTGCGTCGCATCATCGACGAGCAGTACGCGCTGGCGCGCAGCCTGATCGAGGAAAACAGCGACAAGATGCACGCCATGGCCAAGGCCCTGCTCGAGTGGGAAACCATCGACTCGGAACAGCTCGACGACATCATGGCCGGCCGCGAACCGCGTCCGCCCAAGGACTGGACGCCGCGCATCCCGCCGTCGAACAACGGCGGCAGCGGCGGCACGCCGGCGGTCGCGACCGATCCGGCGCCCACTGCGGCCTGACATGGTGCAGTGCAGATCGACGGGGCCTCTGGCCCCGTTTTTTCGTCCTGGCGCCGCGAGATGACCGCCGCCTTGAACTGGCGCACCACGCGCTTCCTGATCGACCTGTCGCGGCCCCGCGTGATGGGCATCGTCAACGTCACGCCCGACTCCTTCTCCGATGGCGGCGCCCATGCCTCGACCCAGGCCGCGGTTCGGCATTGCGAACTGCTGGTGGCGCAGGGCGCCGAGCTACTCGACATCGGCGGGGAATCGACCCGGCCGGGCAGCCCCGCCGTGCCGCTGGATCAGGAGCTCGAGCGCGTGCTGCCGGTGGTGCGCGAGGCGGTGCGCCTGGGCGTGCCGATTTCGGTCGACACCTCCAAGGCCGGGGTGATGCGGGCCGTGCTCGACCTGGGGGCCGACATCGTCAACGACATCTGGGCGCTGCGGCAACCCGATGCGCTGGCAGCGGTGGCGCAGCACCCGTCCTGCGGCATCTGCCTGATGCACATGCACCGCGATCCGCAGACCATGCAGGCCCAGCCCATGGAGGGCGACGTGGTGCCCCAGGTGCGCGCGTTCCTCGCGGCCCATGCGCAGGGTCTGCGTGACCTGCGCGTGGACCCCTCACGCATCGTGCTCGACCCCGGCATCGGTTTCGGCAAGACCGTGAGGCAGAATTTCGCCCTGCTGGCGCGGCAGCGCGCGCTGCTGGACCTGGGTTACCCGCTGCTGGCGGGCTGGTCGCGCAAGTCCTCGCTGGGGGCCGTGACCGGCATCGCGCATGCGGGCGAACGCATGGTGCCCAGCGTGGCCGCGGCCCTGCTGGCGGCCGAGCAGGGTGCTGTCATCCTGCGCGTGCACGATGTGCGCGACACCGTCGCGGCGCTGGCCGTGCGGCAGGCGGTGCAGGACGCCAGGACACAAGATCACCAAGACAAGACGACACCATGACACGACAGTATTTCGGCACCGACGGCATTCGCGGCACGGTCGGCCAGGCCCCCATCACACCCGACTTCGTGCTGCGCCTCGCGCATGCCGTGGGCCGGGTGCTCAAGAAGACGCAGAAGCGCCCGGTGGTGCTGATCGGCAAGGACACGCGGATCTCGGGCTACATGCTCGAATCGGCGCTCGAATCGGGCTTCAACTCGGCCGGCGTCGACGTGGTGCTGCTGGGCCCATTGCCGACGCCCGGCGTGGCCTACCTCACGCGGGCGCAGCGCGCCAGCCTGGGCGTGGTGATCAGCGCCAGCCACAACGCCTTTGCCGACAACGGCATCAAGTTCTTCAGCGCGCAGGGCACCAAGCTCGACGACGCGTGGGAACTGGCGGTCGAGGCCGCGCTGCAGGAGGCGCCGGTGTGGGCCGATTCGGCCAACCTCGGCCGGGCCCGCCGCCTCGACGACGCCTCGGGCCGCTACATCGAGTTCTGCAAGAGCACCTTCGCCAACGACCTCACGCTGCGCGACATGAAGCTGGTGGTCGACGCCGCGCACGGCGCGGCCTACCAGGTGGCGCCCAACGTGTTCCACGAGCTGGGCGCGGAGGTCAGCACCATCGGCGTCTCGCCCGACGGGCTCAACATCAACAAGAACGTCGGCGCGACGCATCCCGAGGCGCTGGTGGCCGCCGTCACGGCGCAGCAGGCCGACTACGGCATCGCGCTCGACGGCGACGCCGACCGGCTGCAGCTGGTGGACGCCAGCGGCCGCCTGTTCAACGGCGACGAACTGCTCTACCTGATGGTGCGCGAGCGCATCGAGCGCGGCGAGAAGCCGGTCGGCGTGGTGGGCACGCTGATGACCAACAAGGCGGTGGAGATCGCGCTGCGCAAGCTGGGCGTCGAGTTCGTGCGCGCCAAGGTCGGCGATCGCTACGTGCTCGAGGAGCTCGAGAAGCGCGGCTGGCTGCTGGGCGGCGAGAGCTCGGGCCATCTGCTCGCGCTCGACCGCCACACCACCGGCGACGGCATCGTGAGCGCGCTGCAGGTGCTGCAGGCCTGCCAGCGCAGCGGCAAGACGGTGGCCGAGCTGCTGTCCGACGTGGTGCTGTTCCCCCAGACCATGATCAACGTGCGGCTCCGGCCCGGCCAGGACTGGAAGGGCAATGCCGCGCTGGCCGCCGAGACGCGGCGCACCGAAGCCGAGCTGGGCGATGCGGGCCGGGTGCTGATCCGGGCCAGCGGCACCGAGCCGCTGGTGCGCGTGATGGTGGAGGCGCGCGACCGCGAGCAGGCCGACGCCTTCGCCCGGCGCATGGCGGCCACGCTCGAGGACTGAGATGGCGGGCGCCACGGTGAGCGCGGTGCACCGCAGCACGCTGCACAGCTTCTCCAAGTTCACCGAGCCCGCGATCCGCCTGATCGCGGGGCTGGGTGTCGAGGACGACGCGCATGCGGGCACCACGGTCCAGCACCGCTCGCGCGTGGCGCGCAACCCGGGCGCGCCCAACCTGCGGCAGGTGCACCTGATCCACGCCGAGCTGTTCGACGAGCTCATGGCCGCGGGCTTCGCGGTCTGGCCCGGGGACCTGGGCGAGAACCTCACGACGCAGGGCATCGCGCTGCTGGACCTGCCCACCGGCACGCGGCTGCACATCGGCTCGGACGCCGTGGTCGAGCTCACCGGGCTGCGCAACCCCTGCAGCCAGATCGACCGCTTCCAGCGCGGCCTGATGGCCGCCACGCTGGCGCGCGACGCCCAGGGCGAACTGGTGCGCAAGGCGGGCGTGATGGCCGTGGTGTGTCAAGGCGGGGAGGTCCGCGCCGGTGATGCCATTCGAATCGAAATGCCGGCGGCCGACGCCCGGCGACTGGAGCCTGTGTGATCGATATCGTCCTGGCCGACTACGGCCATCCTGTCCACGCCGCGGCGCTGGTGAATCTGCTCGATGCCTATGCGCGCGATCCGGCCGGCGGCGGTGAGCCGCTGAGCGAGGCCGTGCTGGCGGCGCTTCCGGCCGCGCTCGCGGCGCGGCCGCAGGCCTTCAGCGTGCTGGCCTTCGACGGTGAAGAGGCGGTCGGCCTGATCAACTGCATCGAGGGCTTCTCCACCTTTGCCTGCCGTCCGCTGGTGAACGTGCACGACGTGGTGGTGGCGGCCAGCCACCGCGGCCAGCGCATCACGCAGCGCATGCTCGCGCGCGTGGAGGCAGAGGCCGTGGCGCGCGGCGCCTGCAAGCTCACGCTGGAGGTGCTGCAGGGCAATGCGCCGGCGGTGCGCGCCTACGAGCGCGAAGGCTTCGCGGGCTACCAGCTCGATCCGGCCTTCGGCTCGGCGCTGTTCATGCAGAAGCCGCTCTAGCGCGGCCGCAAAAAAAGCCGCCAGCGCAGCAAGGCGCGGGCGGCTTCATGGCGTCAGGTGGATCAGAAGCGCGTGACGGGTGGCTCGATCTCGCGCTTGTCGGCGGCGTAGCGGCCCAGCTCCCACTTGGCGATCGCATTGCGGTGCACTTCGTCCGGACCGTCGGCGAAGCGCAGGGTGCGCGCATGGGCGTAAGCGTTGGCCAGCGGGAAGTCGTCGGACATGCCGCCGCCGCCATGGACCTGCATGGCCCAGTCGATCACCTGGCAGGCCATCGACGGCGCCACCACCTTGATCATCGCGATCTCGTTCTTCGCGACCTTGTTGCCGGCCACGTCCATCAGCCAGGCGGCCTTCAGCGTGAGCAGGCGCGCCATGTCGATCTTGCAGCGCGCTTCGGCGATGCGTTCCTGCGTGACGGTCTGCGAGGCGACGGTCTTGCCGAAGGCCACGCGCGACGAGGCGCGGCGGCACATCAGCTCGAGCGCGCGCTCGGCCAGGCCGATCAGGCGCATGCAGTGGTGGATGCGTCCCGGGCCGAGGCGGCCCTGGGCGATCTCGAAGCCGCGGCCTTCGCCCAGCAGGATGTTGTCGACCGGCACGCGCACGTTCTCGAAGGTCATCTCGACGTGGCCGTGCGGCGCATCGTCGTAGCCCATCACGTTGAGCGGGCGGATCACCTTGATGCCGGGGGCGTCGGCCGGCACGATGACCATGCTCTGCTGCGAATGCCGGGCCGCTTCGGGGTCGGTCTTGCCCATGGTGATGTAGACCGCGCAGCGCGGATCGGCGGCGCCGGAGATCCACCACTTGCGGCCGTTGATCACGTACTCGTTGCCCTGGCGCTCGATGCGCGTGGCGATGTTGGTCGCATCGCTCGAGGCCACGTCGGGCTCGGTCATGGCGAAGGCCGAGCGGATCTGGCCTTCCAGCAGCGGTTTGAGCCAGCGCGCCTTGATGGCTTCGGAGCCGTAGCGTGCGATGGTCTCCATGTTGCCGGTGTCGGGGGCCGAGCAGTTGAAGGCTTCCGAGGCCCATGGCACCCGGCCCATGATCTCGGCCAGCGGCGCGTATTCCTGGTTGGTCAGGCCGGCGCCTTCGTAGCCCGAGGCGGCCGCGCTGTCGACCGGCAGGAACAGGTTCCACAGGCCCTGGGCCTTGGCCTTCTCCTTGACCTGCTCGACCGTCTTGAGCGCGCTCCAGCGCTTGCCCGCGGCCGTGTTGGCGGCCAGCTCGGCCGTGTAGGCGGCCTCGGCCGGATAGATGTGCTCGTCCATGAAAGCGCTCACGCGCTTCTGCAAGTCCTGGGTCTTGGCGGAATACTCGAAGTCCATTGGTCGTCTCCTGGGGTGAACGGGTGAATGCGGGCGCTCAGGCCTTGCTCGCGAAGGCCCAGGCCATCTCGGCCATCGGGCGCGCGCCGCGCCCCGATGCCACGGCCTGTTCGCTCGAGGCGGTGCCGGCCTCGACCCGCTTGGCGATGCCCTGCAGGATGGCCGCCATGCGGAACAGGTTGTAGGCGAGGTAGAAGTTCCAGTCGGGCGCCAGCGCCTCGGGCGTGGTCAGGCCGGTGCGCTCGCAGTAGCGGCGGATGTAGGCGCTCTGCGTGGGGATGCCCAGGCTTTCGACGTCGAGTCCGCCGATGCCGCGGAAGGCGCCGGGCGCGATGTGCCAGGACATGCAGTGGTAGCTGAAGTCGGCCAGCGGATGGCCCAGCGTCGACAGCTCCCAGTCGAGCACCGCGATGGCGCGCGGCTCGGTCGGGTGGAACATCACGTTGTCGAGCCGGTAGTCGCCGTGCACGATCGAGGTCATCGATGCGTCGCGCGCGCTCGCGGGCATGTGGGCGGGCAGCCATTCCATCAGCCGGTCCATCTCGGGGATGGGCTCGGTGATCGAGGCGACGTACTGCTTGCTCCAGCGGCCGATCTGGCGCTCGAAGTAGTTGCCGGGCTTGCCGTAGTCGGCCAGCCCGCGCTCGGCGAACTTCACCTTGTGCAGGGCCGCGATCACGCGGTTGAGCTCGTCGTAGATCGCGCCGCGCTCGGCGGTGTCCATGCCGGGCAGGGCCTGGTCCCAGAGCACGCGGCCCTGCTTGAACTCCATCACGTAGAAGGCGCGGCCGATGACCGATTCGTCCTCGCACAGGCAGTGCATCTGCGGCACCGGCACGTCGGTGCCCGCGAGCCCGCTCATCACCTTGAACTCGCGCTCGATCGCATGGGCCGAGGGCAGCAGCTTGGCGACCGGGCCCGGCTTGGCGCGCATCACGTAGCTCTGCGTGGGCGTGACCAGCTTGTAGGTCGGGTTGGACTGGCCGCCCTTGAACATCTCCACCGTCAGCGGACCCTTGAAGCCGTCGAGGTTCGCCTCGAGCCAGGCGGCGAGCGTGTCGACGTCGAAGGCGTGCTGCTGCGAAACCGCGCGGGTGCCGATGAAGTTGCTGAAGTCCTGCTGGGTCATGGGGTGGGGAGGGGGTTCGTCGTCAAAGATCGGCTTCGGACAGGCGCATCAGCCCGGCCCGGTCGAGCACCACCAGGCCGCCCTGTTCGATGCGGATGATGTGCTCGCGCTCCATGGCCTTGAGCTCCTGGTTGACGCGCTGGCGCGAGGCGCCCAGCAGCTGGGCCAGTTCTTCCTGCGCCAGGTGCAGGCCGATGCGCATGTGGCTGCCGTCGTCCAGCGCCGGGGCGCCGTAGCTGCGCACCAGGTGCGTGAGCTGCTTGGCCAGGCGTGCGCGCAAGGGCAGGGTGTTGAGGTCCTCGACCAGGCCGAAGAGCTGGCGGATGCGCCGCGCCTGCAGGCGCATCAGCGCTTCGTAGAGCTCGACGTGGTTGGCCAGGATCTTCTGGAAGTCGGCGCGCGCCACGTTGAGCGTGGTCGTGTCGCCATGCGCATAGGCATCGTGCGTGCGCCGGTCCCCGTCGAACATCGCCACGTCGCCGAACCAGATGCCCGGCTCGACATAGGTCAGCGTCACCTGCTTGCCCGACACCGTCGTCGAGCTCACGCGGACCGCGCCCCGGGCGCAGGCGATCCATTGCTCGGGCGGGTCGCCGCGGGCGCAGAGCAGATCGCCGTCCTTGTGACGTTTGACGTAAGCGCATCGGAGGATGTCGTGTCGCAATGAGGGAGAAAGAGAAGAGAACCAGCGACCGTTGTTGATCGCCTCGCGTTCGTCGATGGTAAGAATGGGCTCGTCCATAGGTCTGTCCTGTCGGAGACTGAAAGGGGCAAAGATGTCCCGGGAGCGACGCGTGGAGCGTCAGGCGTAGCGGGGTTTCTGCTTGGCGAGGAAGGCCTCGATGCCGATCCCCGCGTTGGGATGGTGCAGGTTGCGCACGAACTGGTCGCGCTCCTGCGCGAGCTGGGTCGACAGCGCGTTGCCGCGTGCCTCGTTGAGCAGCTCCTTGATGCTGGCCAGCGCATTGGGCGCCTTGCCGTCCAGGTGGGCCGCCAGCCGCAGCGCGGCCGACAGCGCCTGGCCGGTGTCGGCGAGTTCGTTGACCAGGCCGGCCGCATGCAGGCGCGGCGCGGCGATGCGCTCGCCGCCCATGAGCCATTCGGTGGCCAGCTGGCGCGGCAGCGCCTGCGCCAGGTGCCAGCTCATGCCGCCGTCGGGCGAGAGGCCGACGTTGATGTACGAGGCGGCGAACACCGCATCGCGCGCCGCCACCACCAGGTCGCAGGCCAGCGCCAGCGAGAAGCCGGCGCCGGCGGCCGCGCCCTCGACCGCCGCGATCACCGGCTTGGGGAAGGTGCGGATCGCGTCGATCCAGTTGTGCAGGCCTTCGATCGACTCGGCCTGCACCGAAGCGGGCTGCTGCCGGTTGGCCTGCAGCCGTTGCAGCGAGCCGCCGGCACAGAACCACGGGCCTTCGCCCACGATGACCACGCTGCGGATGTCGGCGCTGTTCTCGGCGCCGTTGAGGGCCTCGACGCCGGCCGCATAGATGGCCGGATCGAGCGCGTTGCGCAGCGAGGGGTTGGAGAGGGTCAGCACCATCGTGCTGCCTTCGGTCGTGCTCTTGAGTTCGGCGGTCATGCTGTCTCCGGTCCGGTCTATGGCTTCATTCTTCTTCGTGCATCAGGCTCAGGCCCAGCGCGCCGCGCCGGCGCAGCCAGGGGCTCGGGCGATAGCGCGGGTCGCCGTAGACGGTCTGCAGGTTGAACAGCACCTCCAGCATGTTGGTCGGGCCGTACAGGTCGCCCATCGCGAGCGGGCCGCGCGGATAGCCCAGGCCCAGGCGCACCGCGGTCTCGAGGTCGGCCGGCGAGCAGACGCGCTGCTGGCACATGTCGGCCGCGATGTTGACGATGGTGCCGACCACGCGCTGCGTCACGAAGCCGCCGCTGTCGCGGATCACGCTCACCGCCTTGCCGTCGCGCGCGAACAGGGCGTGCGCCGCATCGCGCATGTCGCGCCGGGTCGCGGGGTTGGTGGCCAGCACGCGGCGCTTGGTCGCGGCATCGTCGATCATCAGGTCGATGCCCACGGTGCGCGTCGCATCGAGGCGCTCGACCGCGGCCACGGTGGTCACGTCGAAGCCCAGCGGCGCGATCAGGATCAGCGCGAGCGAGGAGGGCGCGGCACCGGTTTCGATCTGCGCGCCCAGCGTGTGGACCAGCTTGAGCAGCTCGGCGCGGCGGGCCGCGCGCGGCGACACCCAGACCGGCGGCAGCACATCGACCGTGGGCGCTGCGGGTTCGGGCGCGACCTGCGCCGCGCCGTCCACGTAGCGGTAGAAGCCTTCGCCGGTCTTGCGGCCCAGCGCGCCCGCGGCCAGGCGCTGCGCGGTGATCACGCTGGGGCGATAGCGCGGCTCTTCGTAGTACTGCCGGTAGATCGATTCCATCACCGGATGCGAGACGTCCAGCGCCGTGAGGTCCATGAGCTCGAAGGGGCCGAGGCGGAAGCCGGCCTGGTCCCTGAGGATGCGGTCGACGGTGGCGAAGTCGGCCACGCCTTCGCCGACGATGCGCAGTGCCTCGGTGCCGAAGCCGCGGCCCGCATGGTTGACGATGAAGCCCGGCGTGTCCTGGGCCTGCACCGCGCTGTGGCCCATCTGGCCCGCGTAGCCCGCCAGTCGCGTCAGCACGGCGGCGTCGGTCTTGAAGCCCGCGACGACTTCGACCACCTTCATCAGCGGCACCGGATTGAAGAAATGGAAGCCGGCGATGCGTTCCGGGTGCGCGAGCCCGGCCGCGATCGCGGTGACCGAGAGCGACGAGGTGTTGGTCGCGAGCGTGGCCGACGGGGCCACCAGGGCTTCCAGTTCGCGGAAGAGCTGGCGCTTGACCGCCATGTCTTCCACCACGGCCTCGATGACCAGGTCGCAATCGGCGAGGGCGCCGAGGGACTCGACGGCGTGCAGCCGGTCGCCCAGCGCAGCCAGTTGGGCGGCATCGAACTTTCCCTTTTCGTGCAGCTTTTGCCACTGGGCGATCACGGCGCCGCGGCCGCGTTCGGCCGCGCCGGCGAAAGTGTCGAAAATCAGCACGGTGCTGCCGGCCTGCGCCGCGATCTGGGCGATGCCGCGGCCCATGGCGCCGGCGCCGACCACGGCCACTTTGGAATAGTTCACAATCATTTTGATAAAGATCCGGTGTGTAATGGGTAGCGTGACAAACGTGTCAAAATGTGTTTACTTTAGGTTGCCTTCTGGGTTCATCTTGCACTTTCACAAACTCGCGGCGCCCCTGTTTTTACTCGGCTTTGCCCTGCCCTCGATCGCATTGACGCTCGGCCAACCGCAGGGTGCCGCGTGGGTCGGGCGTCCGCTCGACCTCGTGATCCCGGTGACGCTGGCCGAAGGCGAGAGCCGGGATGCGCTGTGCGCGGAAGTCGAACTCCTGCAGGGCAGCACGCGCGTCGACGATCGACGCGTGACTGTATCTGCAGGCGCGGGCGCTTCGCCGGGGACCGCGCGCCTGCATGTGCGCTCGAGCGTGCCCGTCGACGAGCCGGTGCTGCAACTGACCGTGCGCGCCGGCTGCCAGATGAATTCCTCGCGCCAGTACGTGCTGCTGGCCGACATGCCTTCCGATGTGGGCGTCGTGGGCGGCGCGGACACGGCCGTCGCGCGCTCCCTTCCCTCCGTCGGTGCCCGCAGCGAGCCTTCGGGCGGCGCGCGCGCGGCTGGGTCTTCCTTCGCCGCGTCCGGCGATGCCGACAGCGGTGTTTCCGCGCCGTCGGCGCCCCGCGAGCGCGCCCGCGCGCCCGCACCGCGGCCGGCCACGGTGCGCAATCGCAACGCGGACGCGGGCGAGGCCCGCCGGCCCGTGCAGCGGGCCGCCGCGCCGCGCCGCGCCGTCGCATCCGCCAAGCCGCCCGTGGTGGCCTCCACCGTGCCGGCCGCGCCGGCCGTTGCCGCCGTGCAGCCGCCCCAGCCCGTGGCCAGCGGCGCGCGCCTGCAACTCGAAGGGCTGGATCCGGCCTCGGTGCGCAACCCCGCGGCCGCGGCCTCGGCGCCGGCAGCGGGTGCGTCGGCGGCGGCACCGTCGCCCGCCCAGGGCGCTTCGGCGCCGGCGGCCGTCGACGCGGCGGCTGCGGTGCCGCCCGACGAGCTTCAGCGCGCCAACGAACGCCTGCAATCCCTCGAGGCGACGCTCAAGTCGCTGCGTGAGCAGAGCGCCCAAAACCAGCGCATGCTGATGGAGATGCGCAGCGAACTGGCCGAAGCGCGCGACAGCCGCTATGCCAATCCGCTGGTCTACATCCTGGTGCTGCTGTTGCTGCTCGCGCTCATCGCGCTGGCCCTGTTGTACCGCCTGGTACGGAACGGCGGCGATCGGCCCGCGTGGTGGGGCGATGCGCCGATGCGGGACGACGGCGGACCCAGCAGCATCGCGCCCGAGGCGGTCGAGCCTCCCGCCGCGCCCTCGGTGCACGGCAGCCTGAATGCCGACCTGCGGCCGGCCGTCCTGTCTGCCGCGAGCGCATCGGTCGCATCGGTCGCCGAGCCCGTGGCGCACAGCGTGCATTTCGACGACACGGTGCCGCAGTCGCTGGAGCAGTCCGAGCCGCCGGCCCGCTATGTCAACACCGAGGAGCTGTTCGACGTGCAGCAGCAGTCGGACTTCTTCGTCTCCCTGGGCCAGCACGACCAGGCCATCGCGGTGCTCAGCGAGCACATCGCCGACAACCCGGAGACCAGCGCGCTGGCCTACCTGGACCTACTGCGCATCTACCATTCGCTGGACCGGCGCGAAGACTACGCACGGGTGGCCAGCGAGTTCGAGCGCGCCTTCAATGCCGAGGTGCCGGTGTTCGATCATTTCGCCGAAGCGGGCAACGGCCTCGAGCACTACCGCGAAGCCCTGGCGCGCATCGAGGCCGAGTGGCCCGGGCCGGACACCCTGGGCCTGATCGAGGAGCTGGTCTTCCGCAAGCCCGGCGCCCGCGGTGGCGACGAGAGTTTCGATCTGGCGGCCTATCGCGAACTGCTGCTGCTGTACTCGGTGGCCAAGGAGGTCATCGACCCCCACAGCGCGCCGCCGACGCCGGTGACGCCGCTGTCCTTCCTCGACACCCACGATGCGGGGCTGGAATCGACCATGCTGGCGGTCGACCTGCAGGCACGTCACGAGATGCAGGAGACGCAGCCCGATGCGCTGAGAGACGCCGCGGTCACGGTGCCGGGTGCCTCGCTGCCGTCGATCTACGGCACGCTCGACGAGGGCCTGGCACGCGAGACGGAATTGGCGGCCATCGGGCGCGCGCAGCGCGAGGCGGCCAACGGAATCATCGACTTCGACACCACGCTGCTCGCCACGACGACGCCGGCGGCGCTGGAGCCGCAGGACCCTTCGCAGCGGCCGACGCCGGCGCCCTCGGATTGGCTGTCGTTCGACATCGACACGCCGGCACCGACCGCGCCGCCGGACCTGCAGCTCTTCGATCCCGCCACCGAGGCCGAGATCGCCCCCAAGCCCAAGCGGCGGACCTGAATGAACGGCGCCACCGGGCCCGCGGCGCGGGCGCCGGGGCGGCGCCTCAGCGTCGGACCTGCAGCGCGCCCGGGTTCACGATGTTCGTGGGGTTGCCGCGGATGAAGCTCACGACGTTGTCGAAGGCCTGGCCGAAGTACTGCTCGTAGCTGTCCTGCTCGACATAGCCGATGTGCGGCGTGCAGATGCAGTTCTCCAGCCGCAGCAGCGCGTGGCCCTGCAGCGGCGGCTCGCTTTCGAACACGTCGATGGCCGCCATGCCGGGGCGCCCGCGGTTGAGCGCCGCGAGCAGGGCATCGGGCTCGACCAGTTCGGCGCGCGAGGTGTTGACGAACAGCGCGGTCGGCTTCATGCGCGACAGGTCCTCCAGCGTCAGGATGCCGCGGGTCTGGTCGTTCAAGCGCAGGTGGATGGTCAGCACGTCGGCGGCGGCGAAGAAGGCCTCGCGGCTGGTGGCGACCTGGAAGCCGTCGGAGCGCGCCTGGTCCCGGCTCTGGTCGCGGCCCCAGATCAGCACCTGCATGCCGAAGGCCTGGCCGTAGCGCGCCACCATGCGGCCGATGCGGCCGTAGCCCCAGATGCAGAGCGTCTTGCCCTTGAGCACCGAACCCAGGCCGAAGTTGGGCGGCATCGAAGCCGACTTGAGGCCTGCCTGTTGCCAGGCGCCGTGCTTGAGGTTGCTGATGTACTGCGGCAGGCGGCGCATGGCCGCCATGATCAGCGCCCAGGTCAGTTCGGCCGGCGCCAGGGGCGACCCGCTGCCTTCGGCCACGGCCACGCCTTGTTCGGTGCAGGCACCGATGTCGATGTGGTTGCCGATGCGGCCGGTCTGCGAGATCAGCTTGAGCTTGGGCAGCTTCTCGATCAGTTGCCTGGAGATCTGGGTGCGCTCGCGGATCAGCACGATCACGTCGGCATCCTTGAGCCGTACCGACAGCTGGCCGACGCCCCTGACTGTGTTCGTATAGACCTTGGCGGCGTAGGCATCGAGTTTGGCCGCGCATTGCAGTTTGCGCACCGCGTCCTGGTAGTCGTCAAGAATCACAATGTTCATGGCGTGCCATTGTGCCTCGCGTCATCCGAAAGCATGCGCATGCCATGGCACCGACCACCCGTAACCGGATGCACGGGGCCATGGAGGGTGTCGCGCGCCGACGGCCCACGGCCGCGGCGCTGGCGCTGCCGCTCAGTGCAGCGCGTGCGGCTTGTGCATGTTCTCCGCCGCCTCGAGCGCGGCGAGGCGATCGAGTTCGGCGCAGACATCGGCCAATCGGCCCGAGATCACCACGCGCCCGGCGCGCCGGCCCGGCTGCTGCGCGTCGACCGTGCGCACCACGCGGAGCGGGCGCGTGACGCGCGACGCGGCGGTGGCCGTGTGCGGCGCATCGTTGTTCTTGGCCGTGCAGGAGGGCCGCACCGCCACATAGTGCAGGTCCGAGCGGAGGTCGATGCCGCCGCCATTGCCGCGGCGTGCGCGTTGCGCCGGCATCCAGCGGGTGGCCAGCGATTGCAGCGGCGACAGCAGATCCACGAAAGTGAGCAAAACGAATCCCATGCGAACTCCAGAAGTCAGAGGTTGAACACAGGCAGGATTGCGTCGATCCGGCTGCGACAGGGTGATGGCCTCATGCCATACGCCCGCCACCTGGCGCAGCCGTTTGGATTTGGAAGAGGCCTACATCAGCATCGTGTTGCGGATGAGCCCGACGGCCAGGCCTTCGATCTCGAAGGGCTCGCCGGGCTGCACCACGATGGTCGGGTAGTCGGGGTTTTCGGCGTGCAGCTCGATCACGGTCTTGTTGCGCTTGAGCCGCTTCACCGTGACCTCGTCGCCGAGCCGGGCCACCACGATCTGGCCGTTGCGCGCCTCCTTGGTGGACTGCACGGCCAGCAGGTCGCCGTCCATGATGCCGGCGTCGCGCATCGACATGCCGCGCACCTTGAGCAGGTAGTCGGGCTGGTGCTGGAACAGCGTGTTCTCGACGTAGTAGGTCTGGTCCACGTGTTCCTGCGCCAGGATCGGCGAGCCGGCCGCCACGCGGCCGACCAGCGGCAGGGCCAGCTGGGCCATGCCCGGCAGGGACAGCGAGAACTGGTTGTCGCGGGACTGGTTGAGCGAACGCAGCGCATCGCCCTTGAGCCGGATGCCGCGCGAGGTGCCGCTGAGCAGCTCGATCGCGCCCTTGCGCGCCAGCGCCTGCAGATGCTCCTCGGCGGCGTTGGCCGACTTGAAGCCGAGCTCGGCCGCGATCTCCGCACGCGTCGGCGGCGCCCCGGTCCGGGCGATGGTGGCGCGGATCAGGTCCAGAATCTGCTGCTGACGGGCGGTAAGCTTGACGGCGAACTGCATGGTGAATCTCCTTGGCGCTGTCTGTTTATCCAGTGCCTGTATTTTTAAACAGTTTTCCGGACTTTGCAAGCCATGGTGACAAAAAGTGAAACGAGCCCCTGCGTGGTGGTGCTGGGCACCGGCGGCACGATCGCCGGGCAGGCGGCCTCCGCCGGCGACAACCTCGGCTATGTCGCCGGGCAGATCGGGGTGGAGGCGCTGGTGCGGCAACTGTCCCTGCCCGACGGATTGGCGCTGAAGAGCGAACAGGTCGCCCAGTTGGACAGCAAGGACATGGATTTCGCGGTGTGGCAGGCGCTGGCGGCGCGCTGCAACGAGTGGCTGGCGTGCGACGAAGTGCTCGGCGTGGTGATCACACACGGCACAGACACGCTCGAGGAAACGGCCTTCTTCCTGCACTCGGTGCTGGCGCCCACCAAGCCCGTGGTGCTGACCTGCGCCATGCGCCCGGCCACCGCGCTGGCCCCCGACGGGCCGCAGAACCTGCGCGACGCGATCGCGGTGGCCGCGATGCCGGGCGCGTCCGGCGTGATGGCCGCCTGTGCCGGCACGGTGCACGGCGCCCTGGATGTGCAGAAGGTCCACACCTACCGCCTCGACGCCTTCGCTTCGGGCGATGCCGGTCCGCTGGGCTATGTGGAGGAGGGGGCCGTGCGCTGGCTGCGCCCAGGGCCGGCGCGCGAGGACGAGGCGGCCGCGCGGCTGGCGCGGGTCGGGCGGACGGCCATCGCGGACTGGCCGCGTGTGGAGATCCTCATGAGCCACGCCGGCGCGGGCGGGCGCTTGGTCGAGGCCTTGCTGCAGGAACGTCGCTCAGGCGCCGCCGATGCGGTGCAGGGCCTGGTGCTGGCGGCCACGGGCAACGGCTCGCTGCATCAGGCGCTGGAGGCTGCGGCCGTGCAGGCGCAACAGGAAGGCGTGGCCGTGCTGCGTGCCACCCGTTGCAGCGAAGGCCGGATCCTGGCCACGCCGCATGCGGCGCTGCGCGATGCCGGCGCCCTCACGCCGGTGAAGGCACGCATCGCCCTGATGCTGGAACTGCTGCTGGCGGCGCCGGAGGCGTGAGCCCGCGCCGCCCGGCGGATTCGATCAGTTGCCCAGGGCGGCCAGCGCGCGCTGGGTGATCTCGTCGACCGTGCCGACGCCGCTGATGGCGCGGTACTTGGGCGCGAGCGCCGGCTCGGCCTGGGCCCAGGCGGCGTAGTAGTCCACCAGCGGGCGGGTCTGCTGGCTGTAGACGTCGAGCCGCTTGCGCACGGTCTCTTCCTTGTCGTCTTCGCGCTGGATCAGGTCCTCGCCGGTCGCGTCGTCCTTGCCTTCGACCTTGGGCGGGTTGAACTTGACGTGGTAGGTGCGGCCCGAGGCCGGATGGGAGCGGCGGCCGCTCATGCGTTCGATGATGTCGCTGAAGGGCACGTCGATCTCGAGCACGTAGTCGAGCTTGACGCCCGCCGCGCGCATCGCGTCGGCCTGCGGCAGGGTGCGCGGGAAGCCGTCGAACAAGAAGCCGCTGGCGCAATCGGGCAGCGCGATGCGCTCCTTCACCAGGTTGATGATCAGGTCGTCGCTCACCAGCGCGCCTGCGTCCATCACGGCCTTGGCCTGCAGGCCCAGCGGCGTGCCGGCTTTGACGGCGGCGCGCAGCATGTCGCCGGTCGAGATTTGCGGAATGTTGTATTTGCGGCAGATGAAAGCGGCTTGCGTGCCTTTACCTGCGCCGGGGGCGCCCAACAAAATCAGTCTCATGGTGTCCTCGGACGGTTCTTAGATTTCTGTCACGCCGTGCACGCCAAAGCGGCCCTCTGCAAGACGGAGTTGCTTCGAGGATAGCATGCGTTTTTCGTGACGAAATGCCGCGCGGGACAGGGACTCAGCCGCTGGCGAAGAGGGCGCGCACGCGCGCCAGGTCCTCCGGCGTGTCGACGCCCGGTCCCGGGTTGTCAGCGCTGACGTGCACCGCGATGCGAAAGCCATGCCACAGCGCACGCAACTGTTCCAGCGCCTCGGTGCTTTCGACCGGGGCCGGCGGCAGGCTCGGAAAGCGCCGGATGAAGCCGGCGCGGTAGCCGTAGATGCCGATGTGGCGCAGCGGCGCCGGGTCGCGCGGCAGGGCCGGCGCGCCTTCGAGCGCCGCGCCGTCGCGCCAGCAGGGAATCGGCGCCCGGCTGAAATAGAGCGCGTGGCCGCGTGCGTCGAGCACCACCTTCACCACGTTGGGATTGGCGAACTCCTCGGTGCTGCCGATCGGGTGGGCCGCCGTGCTCATCACGGCTTCGTCCTGCGCCGCCAGCACCCGGGCCACGGCGTCGATCAGCGCGGGGTCGATCAGCGGTTCGTCGCCCTGCACGTTGACCACGATGGCGTCGTCGGCCAGCGCGAGCTGGGTGCAGGCCTCGGCCAGCCGGTCGCTGCCGCTCGGATGGTCGGTGCGCGTGAGCAGGGCCTCGACCCCGTGCGCGGCGCAGGCCTCGACGATGCGGCGGTCGTCGGCCGCCACCACCACGCGCGTGGCGCCCGAGGCGCGCGCGCGCTGGGCCACGCGCACCACCATCGGCAGGCCGCCGATGTCGGCCAGGGGCTTGTCGGGCAGGCGCGTGGAGGCCAGCCGCGCCGGGATCAGGACGGTGAAGGGAACGTGCATGGTGACGACAGGAGAAAGGTGCGAAGACCGGAGGGCCGCGGCGCCGCGGCGGCCTTCAGAGGCCGAGTTCTTCGTCGGAGAGCGTGCGGGCTTCGTTTTCGAGCAGCACGGGAATGCCGTCGCGCACCGGATAGGCCAGGCGCGCGCTGCGCGAGACCAGCTCGCGCCGCTCGGCATCCCATTGCAGCGGCCCCTTGGTCACGGGGCAAACGAGCAGTTCAAGAAGCTTGGTGTCCATCGAGCGATGATAGCTGCGCATCCAGTGCCGCGAGGAAGGCCGGCTCGGGCGTGAAGCAGAGCGGCACGGCCAGCGCGTCGGGCTGGTGGCGCCAGAGCTTCACCGCGTCTTTCTCGGTGCACAGCACCGTGGCCCGTGCCGCCGGAACCGGCGCCCAATCCTCGAAGTCATGGTGGTCGGGCAAGGCGATGCAGGACGACGGTGCCAGCCCCTGCCCGCGCAGCATCTCGAAGAAGGCTTCGGGCTTGGCGATCGCGGCCACCGCGATCAGCGGGCGGTCGCGCAAGGCCGACAGCGGCACGGACGTGCCGTCGCTGCGCAGTGCCACGTCGGCCAGCGCGCGCCGTGCCGTGTAGCCCGCGAAGGCCGGATGGGCGCCGGTGTGCAGCACCAGGTCGGCGGGGCGCGGCCAGGGCTCGCGCAAGGTGCCGGCGGGCAGCAGCCAGCCGTTTCCGATGCCGCGGTCGTCGAACACGCAGATCTCGATGTCGCGCGCCAGCGCCAGATGCTGCAGCCCGTCGTCGCTGACGAGCACGCGGACCGCCGGGTAGGCCGCGCGCAGGGCCCGCGCGGCCTCGATCCGGCGGCGCGCCACGAACATCGGGGCGCCGGTCGCGCGCCGCACCAGGGCCGGCTCGTCGCCCACGTCGCGGGGATCGCTGTCGGGGCGGACTTCGCGGCAGTCGTCGGTGCGCCGGCCGTGGCCGCGCGAGATCACGCCGACCGCGATGCCGCGGGCCTGCAGGTGCTGCACGATGGCCATCACCACGGGTGTCTTGCCCGCGCCACCGGCCACCACGTTGCCCACCACGATCACCGGCACGTCGATGCGCTCGGTGGCGAGCCAGCCGAGCCGGTAGAGCGCGCGCCGCAGCGCCGCCAGCGCGCCGAACAGCAGCGAGACGGGCCACAGCAGGCACGCGAGCGGGCCGCGCGTGCGCCAGGCGCGCTGCAGCGCCAAGTCAGCGCCCCGCCTGCGCGGTCGATTGGGTGGCGAAGGTGATCTGCATCAGGCCCGCGCGGCGCGCGGCCTCCATCACCGTGATCACGCTCTGGTGGGCGGCACTGGCATCGGCGCTGATGATCACCACGGCCTCGCGGTTGCCGCCGGTCGCGGCGCCCAGGGCGGCCGTGACCGTCTCGACGTTGCGGTCGGGCAGCACATTGCGGTTGATCGAGTAGCGGCCGTCGGCCGACACCGCGACGATCACCTCCTTGGGATGGTCGCGCTGCGCATCCACATCGGCCACCGGCAGGCGCAGCGGCATCTCGGTGAACTTGCTGTAGGTGGTCGAGAGCATCAGGAAGATCAGCACCACCAGCAGCACGTCGATGAAGGGGATCAGGTTGATCTCCGGCTCGTCGCGCGAACCGTGGCGGAAATGCATGCGGCCGGGCTTCATCGCGTCACTTGCGCAGGGCGTTGAGGTGCCGGGCGAAGCGCTCGCCGGCGAGCTCGAGGTTCATCAGGTATTCGTCGACGCGGGTGCGGAAGTAGCGCCAGAAGATCAGCGTGGGAATGGCCACGATCAGGCCGAAGGCCGTGTTGTAGAGCGCGATCGAAATGCCGTGCGCCAACTGGGCCGGGTTGCCCGAGCCGACCGCGCCGCCGGCCGGCGATTGCGCGCCGAAGATCTCGATCATGCCGATCACGGTGCCCAGCAGGCCCAGCAGCGGCGCCGCCGAGGCGATGGTCGCCAGCGCCGGCAGCCAGCGCTCCAGCCGGTGCGCCACGGTGCGGCCCGAGGCCTCCATGGCCGCGCGCAGGTCGTCCTCGGCGCAATGCGGATTGGCGTTGAGCGCGCGAAAGCCCGCGGCCAGCACCTCGCCGAGCGCCGAGTTCTGTTCGAGCTTGGCCACCACGTCGGGACCGGGGACCGTGTTGCGCGAGACCGTGATGGCCTCGTCGAGCAGCTTGGGCGGCATCACGCGGGAGGTCTTGAGGCTGCTGAAACGCTCGATCACGAGCGCCAATGCGAGCACCGAACAGGCGAGAAGCGGCCAGATGGGCCAACCCGCAGCAACTATGATGGAAAACAAGGAATCCCTCCGGCCCGTGGACTGCAAATGCGCGGCGATTATCACCGAGCGGCGTGTCGCGACGGCGGTGGTCCAGCCGTAGGCGGCGACGCACAGTTTCTGTGGATAACTTTGTGATTAACTGCGTGGGCAACGGGTCCGGACCCGCATGAACAGGCCCTGTCATTGATTCGACTTAATTTTGAGCAGCTATTTCCCCTTTCAAATCAATGAGTTGCACCACAACCTGTGCGTGCCTGGGACGTCTTCGTGCGGGGCGTGGTCCTCGGCACCCGACTGTGGAAGAGTGACGCCGGCGGGCGCGCCCGCGGCATGAACGGCCGCGACAATCCCGCGGGAGCGGGCCCGCGCATCTGGGCCGTCGGCGCCTTGTGCCACGCGGTCGCCGATGCGCTCGATGCACGCTTCAACCCGGTCACGGTGCGGGGCGAGATTTCCGGCTTCTCCCGGGCCGCCAGCGGACACTGCTACTTCTCGCTCAAGGACGCCAGCGGCCAGCTGCGCTGCGCGATGTTCCGGCGCGCGGCCAGCCTGGTCGACTTCTCGCCGCGCGAGGGCGACCAGGTCGAGGTGCGCGGCCGGCTGGCGGTGTATGAGCCGCGCGGCGACCTGCAGCTCATCGTCGAGAGCCTGACGCGGGCCGGGCAGGGCGCGCTGTTCGAGCAGTTCCTGCAGCGCAAGGCCATGCTGGAAGCCGAAGGCCTGTTCGACCCCGCGCGCAAGCGCGCGCTGCCGACCCTGCCGCGCTCGATCGGCCTGGTCACCTCGCTGGGGGCGGCGGCGCTGCACGACGTCGTGACCGCGCTGCGCCGACGCGTGCCGCACATCCAGGTGGTGCTGGCGCCAGCCGCGGTGCAGGGGGCTGCCGCGCCGGCCGAGCTGGTGCGCGCGCTGCGTTCGCTCTATGCGATGCCGGCACCGGTCGACGTGATCCTGCTGGTGCGCGGCGGCGGCTCGATCGAGGACCTCTGGGCCTTCAACGACGAGGCGCTGGCCCGCACCATCGTCGAGAGCCCGGTGCCGGTGATCAGTGGCATCGGCCACGAGACCGACTTCACCATCGCCGATTTCTGCGCCGACCTGCGAGCGCCCACGCCCACCGCGGCGGCCGAGCTGGTGTCGGCGCCGCGCGAGGTGTGGCTGGGCGCGCTCGAGCTGATCGAGCAGAAGCTGCGCGATGCCGTCGGCGGGCGCCTCGACGCGCTCGGCCAGCGGCTCGACCTCGCCGCCGGCCGCATGGGCCGGCCTTCGACCGCGGTGCTGCGCCAGCAGATGCGGCTGACGCACGAGGCCCAACGGCTGCGCTATGCCGTGGCCGCGCAGCGCGAGCGCCTGGCGCTGCGCCAGCAGGCGGTGCAGCAAGCCTGGCCCACGGCCTGGGCCAAGGGCGCGAAGGCGCAGGCCGAGCGGCTCGACCGGCTGGCCGCGCGGCTGCGGCTGCTCGATCCGGCACAGGTGCTGCAACGCGGCTATGCCTGGCTCGAGAATGCGCAGGGCCAGGCGCTCACGAGCGTCGCGCAGGCACAGCCCGGCGAGGCGCTGCGCGCGCGGCTGGCCGATGGCACCCTGGACCTCACGGTGACATCGCGCACGACGCGGCGTCCGCCGACGCAGGGGCATTGAATCCTTTCTAGAATCCCCGAGTCCTTCAACCAACCCACGAGCAAAAAACATGGAACACGTTCTTCCTCCTCTCCCGTACGCACTCGACGCGCTGGCGCCCGAGTACTCGAAGGAAACCCTCGAGTACCACTACGGCAAGCACCACAACGCGTACGTCGTGAACCTGAACAACCTGCAGAAGGGCACCGAGTTCGAGTCCCTGACGCTTGAAGAAATCGTGAAGAAGGCCAGCGGCGGCATCTACAACAACGCCGCCCAGATCTGGAACCACACCTTCTTCTGGAACTGCATGAAGCCCCAAGGCGGTGCCGCACCGACCGGCGCGCTGGCCAAGGCCATCGATGCCAAGTGGGGCAGCTACGACGCCTTCAAGGAAGCCTTCGTGAAGTCGGCCGTGGGCAACTTCGGTTCGGGCTGGACCTGGCTGGTGAAGAAGGCCGACGGTTCGGTCGACATCGTGAACACCGGTGCTGCCGGCACGCCGCTCACCACCGCCGACACCGCGCTGCTGACCGTCGACGTCTGGGAACACGCCTACTACATCGACTACCGCAACCTGCGTCCGAAGTTCGTCGAGACCTTCCTGGCCAAGCTGGTCAACTGGGAATTCGCCGAAAAGAATTTCGGCTGATCGCCTTCGGGTGACCCCTGCAAAAAGCCGGCCGCGTGCCGGCTTTTTGCATGGTGGCGGGCCAGGCTTTTTTCAGCGCCGGGCCTGGAAGGGAGCGCCCGTCAGCTTGGCGCCCTTCTTGATGTTCTTCTTGGCGAACCAGCCCTGGTTCATCTCGAGCACGTAGCGCACCGGCTCCTCGGAGCAGTGCGAATCGAGCGTGAGCGGCTGCATGTCGACCAGGTTCACGATGCGGCCGTCGTCCGCCACGAAGGCCGCGCTCAGCGGCAGCAGCGTGTTCTTCATCCAGAAGCACTGGGTGCTGGGCTGCTCGAAAACGAACAGCATGCCTTCGGCCTGGGGCATCTCCTTGCGGTACATGAGGCCGGTCTGCTGCTGCTGGGGCGTGAGCGCGACCTGCGCGTCGATCTGGTACATGCCGGCCGAGATCCGGGTGCGCTGCAGGTCCATCTGCGGAACCTGGGCCAGGGCGGCGGTCGCGGACAGGCAGAGCGCGAGAAGCCCCGAGAGGAGGGCGGGGAGACGCAATGACATGGAATCAGCTTTCTTCTTTCTGACGATCAAACCGAAGCGTAGCAATTGCGCGCGCGCCCTGCCTGACGGGGGCCGGACGCGGGCGAAAAAAAAGCGCTCCGAAGAACGCTTTTTTTCAATCGACCGGGTCGATCAGTTGGGCGTGCCGCCTTGGGTCGACTTGCGCTTCACGCTGCCGTCCTTGGCGCGGCGGCGGTTGTCGCGCGTTTCAGCGCGCTTTTCGCCGGCCACGGCTGCCTTGTCGGTGCCGATGGCGCCGCCTTCGGGCGTCTTGTTGATGTCGCCACCTGCGCCGGCCTTGACCTGGCCAGCCGGCTTGGATGCGACCTTGGCATCGGCACGTGCTTGGGGCTTGGTGTTGGTCACAGCCGACTGTTCAGCCGACGCGCCGGGCGGATTCTGAGCGTAGGCGCCCGCTGCGAAAAGGCCGGCGATCATGACTGCGAGAGCTTTGTTCATTTAGGAATTCCTCGAGAAGTTAGTGAAAACGCCTTCCGCCCAGCAGAAGGTCTGCAAACAACGAAGCCGATCCGGCCGCGGTTGACAGCGCCTTTGATTTCATTGCTTGCGTCTAAAATTCTACGGCCTTTACGCGGTCATTTCGCACCGCCATTTCAGCGCTGGAAATTCCTCCAGCCATCAACGTTCTCCGGGAGCCCCTCCGCCCATGTCCGACTACCAGCACATCACCGTCCCGACCGAGGGTCAGAAGATCACGGTCAATGCCGACAACACGCTGAATGTGCCGGAGCAGCCGATCATTCCGTTCATCGAAGGGGACGGCACCGGGCGCGACATCACGCCGGTGATGCTCAAGGTGGTCGATGCCGCCGTCGCCAAGGCCTATGGCGGCCAGCGCAGGATCCACTGGATGGAAGTCTTCGCCGGCGAGAAGTCGACCCGGATCTACGGCCCCGACGTCTGGCTGCCCGAGGAAACGCTGCAGGCGGTGCGCGATTACGTGATCTCGATCAAGGGCCCGCTGACCACGCCGATCGGCGGCGGCATCCGCTCGCTCAACGTGGCGCTGCGCCAACAGCTCGACCTCTACGTCTGCCTGCGGCCGATCCAGTATTTCAAGGGCGTGCCCAGCCCGGTGAAGGAGCCCGAGAAGACCAACATGGTGATCTTCCGCGAGAACTCCGAGGACATCTATGCCGGCATCGAATTCGAGGCCGAAAGCGACAAGGCGAAGAAGCTCATCAAATTCCTGCAGGAGGAAATGGGCGTCCACAAGATCCGCTTCCCCGACACCTCGGGCATCGGCGTGAAGCCGGTCTCGCGCGAAGGCACCGAGCGCCTGGTGCGCAAGGCGATCCAGTACGCGATCGACAACGGCAAGCCCTCGGTCACGATCGTGCACAAGGGCAACATCATGAAGTTCACCGAGGGGAGCTTCCGCGACTGGGCCTACGGCCTGGCGGCCAAGGAGTTCGGCGCCGAGCTGCTCGACGGCGGCCCCTGGATGCGCTTCAAGAATCCCAAGACCGGCAAGGACATCACGATCAAGGACAGCATCGCCGACGCCTTCCTGCAACAGATCCTGCTGCGCCCGGCCGAATACTCGGTGGTTGCCACGCTCAACCTCAACGGCGACTACATCTCTGACGCGCTGGCGGCGCAGGTCGGCGGCATCGGCATCGCGCCCGGCGGCAACCTGAGCGACACGGTCGCGATGTTCGAGGCCACGCACGGCACGGCGCCCAAGTACGCCGGCAAGGACTACGTGAACCCCGGCTCCGAGATCCTGTCGGCCGAGATGATGCTGCGGCACATCGGCTGGAAGGAAGCCGCCGACCTGATCATCAGTTCGCTCCAGAAGTCGATCGCCAGCAAGCGCGTGACCTACGACTTCGCCCGCAACATGGAGGGCGCGACCCAGGTCAGCTGCTCGGGTTTCGGGCAGGTGATGATCGACAACATGTGAGGCCGGCCCGCCGGCCCCACGCGATTTCCTGACGCCCGACAAGGCGCGGTCGCCCTGCACCCGGCAAGCTCATCGGGCGCCCCCACAGCGGGTGCGCCCCGCGAGCGGCGACAATTGCAAATTCCGGTGAACTCCGGTGAACACAAAGACCATACGAATCAAGGATGTAGGCGCATGAGCACGACGCAACCAACCATCATCTACACGCTGACCGACGAAGCCCCGGCGCTCGCGACCCGCGCATTTCTGCCCATCGTGCGCGCCTTCACGGCGCCGGTCGGCATCGATGTCACGACCAGCGACATTTCCGTGGCGGCCCGCATCCTGGGCCAGTTCCCCGAGGCGCTGACCGACGCCCAGCGCGTGCCGGACAACCTGTCGGAACTGGGCCGGCTCACGCTGCTGCCCGACACCAACATCATCAAGCTGCCGAACATCAGCGCCTCGGTGCACCAGCTGACCAGCGCGATCAAGGAACTGCAGGCGCGCGGCTACAAGATCCCCGACTACCCCGAAGATCCCAAGACCGACGAGGAAAAGGCCATCCGCGCCAAGTACTCGAAATGCCTGGGCAGCGCCGTGAACCCGGTGCTGCGCGAAGGCAACTCGGACCGCCGCGCCCCCAAGGCGGTCAAGGAATACGCCCGCAAGAACCCGCACAGCATGGGCGAGTGGAGCATGGCGTCGCGCACCCACGTGGCGCACATGAAGCACGGCGACTTCTACCACGGCGAAAAGTCGCTCACCATCGACAAGGCCCGCGACGTCAAGATGGAGCTGGTCACGAAGAGCGGCAAGACCATCGTGCTCAAGCCCAAGGTGTCGCTGCTCGACGGCGAGATCATCGACAGCATGTTCATGAGCAAGAAGGCCTTGCTCGCCTTCTACGAGCACGAGATGGAAGACGCGCGCAAGACCGGCGTGATGTTCTCGCTGCACGTCAAGGCGACCATGATGAAGGTCTCGCACCCCATCGTGTTCGGCCACGCGGTGCGCGTGTTCTACAAGGAAGCCTTCGAGAAGCACGGCAAGACCTTCGACGAGCTGGGCGTGAACGTGAACAACGGCATGGTCGACCTCTACACGAAGATCGAGACGCTGCCTTCGACCAAGAAGGAAGAGATCATCCGTGACCTGCACGCCTGCCACGAACACCGCCCCGAGCTCGCGATGGTGGACTCGGCCAAGGGCATCACCAACCTGCACGCGCCCAACGACGTGATCGTCGACGCCTCGATGCCCGCCATGATCCGCATCGGCGGCAAGATGTGGGGCGCCGACGGCAAGCCCAAGGACACCAAGGCGGTGATCCCGGAAAGCACCTTCGCCCGCATTTACCAGGAAATCATCAACTTCTGCAAGACCAACGGCAACTTCGACCCGGTGACCATGGGCACCGTGCCGAACGTGGGCCTGATGGCGCAGCAGGCCGAGGAATACGGCTCGCACGACAAGACCTTCGAGGTGTCGGAAGCCGGCCAGGCCAACATCGTCGACCTCGCCACCGGCGAGGTGCTGCTGTCGCAGGACGTGGAAGCCGGCGACATCTGGCGCATGTGCCAGGTCAAGGACGCCCCGATCCGCGACTGGGTCAAGCTGGCCGTCACGCGCGCCCGCAACTCGGGCATGCCGGCCCTGTTCTGGCTCGACCCGTACCGCCCGCACGAAGCCGAGATGATCAAGAAGGTGCAGAAGTACCTGAAGGACCACGACACCAAGGGCCTGGACATCCAGATCATGTCGCAGGTCCGCGCCATGCGTTACACGCTGGAACGCGTGATCCGCGGCCTGGACACCATCTCGGTGACCGGCAACATCCTGCGCGACTACCTGACCGACCTGTTCCCGATCATGGAACTGGGCACCAGCGCCAAGATGCTGTCGATCGTGCCGCTGATGGCCGGCGGCGGCATGTACGAGACGGGCGCGGGCGGCTCGGCCCCCAAGCACGTCAAGCAGCTGGTCGAGGAAAACCACCTGCGCTGGGACTCGCTGGGCGAATTCCTGGCGCTGGCCGTCTCGCTGGAGGACCTCGGCCTGAAGACCGGCAATGCCCAGGCCAAGGTGCTGGCCAAGACGCTGGACACCGCCACCGGCAAGCTGCTGGACACCAACAAGAACCCGTCGCCCAAGACCGGCCAGCTGGACAACCGCGGCAGCCAGTTCTACCTGGCGCTGTACTGGGCGCAGGAACTGGCGGCCCAGACCGAGGACAAGGCACTGCAGGCGAAGTTCGCCGGCCTGGCCAAGGCGCTGGCCGAGGGCGAGCAGAAGATCATCGGCGAGCTGCAGGCCGTGCAGGGCCAGCCGGCCGACATCGGCGGCTACTACCTGGTCGACGAGGCCAAGTGCGACGCCGTGATGCGCCCCAGCGCGACGCTCAACGCGGCGCTGGCGGCCGTCCACGGCTGATCCCGAACGCCGACGGCGCGCGTCCGGCCCTGTGCCGGGCGGGGCGCCGGCCCGGTCCGCCCCGGCTTCCGCAAGGATGCCGGGGTTTTTTCTTGCGCAGAACGCAATTTGTGCGCTTCGCCGGCCCTTGTTTTCTGCAAAAGCTGCCACCAATTCCTCTGGCGTCGGCATGGCGCTTGCTCGCTCGATAGAATGATTTTCATGGCAACCAGAATCCCCTCCAAACCCACCACGCCGCCGGCCCAGAAGCCCGGCCGGGGTGACGGCGATGCAGTCGTCCTGGAGCGCCGGCCGCAGAAGACCGCACCGCCGCAGATGTATCAAGTGGTGATGCTCAACGACGACTACACGCCGATGGAGTTCGTCGTGGTGGTCATCCAGGAATTTTTCAACAAGGACCGCGAGACGGCGACCCAGATCATGCTGAAGATCCACCTCGACGGCCGGGCCGTCTGCGGTGTCTATTCGCGCGACATGGCCGCCACCAAGGTCAACCAGGTGATGGAGGCGGCGCACCAGGCCGGCCACCCATTGCAATGTGTCAGTGAACCGGTTGAATAAATCGGACTCTGACCCATTTGAGAAGAAGTTATTTACAGCAAGGCAAAAGGAAATCTCATGATTGCCCAGGAACTGGAAGTCAGCTTGCACATGGCCTTTGTCGAGGCCAGGCAACAGCGCCACGAGTTCATCACGGTGGAGCACCTGCTGCTCGCTTTGCTGGACAACCCGAGTGCCGCGGAAGTACTGCGCGCCTGCTCGGCCAACGTCGATGACCTGCGCGCGTCGTTGACGAATTTCATCAAGGACAACACGCCCCAGGTGGCGGGTACCGACGACGTCGACACCCAGCCCACGCTCGGGTTCCAGCGCGTGATCCAGCGCGCCATCATGCACGTGCAGTCCACGGGCAACGGCAAGAAGGAAGTGACCGGCGCCAACGTGCTGGTCGCGATCTTCGGCGAGAAGGATTCGCACGCGGTGTACTACCTCCACCAGCAGGGCGTGACCCGCCTCGACGTGGTGAACTTCATCGCCCACGGCATCAAGAAGAGCGATCCGCCGGAAGCCGCCAAGGGCAGCGCCGAATCGCCTTCCAACGAAGGCGAGGAGGGCGGCAACGAGAAGAGCGAGAAGGCCTCGCCGCTCGAGCAGTTCACCCAGAACCTCAACCAGATGGCCAAGGACGGCAAGATCGATCCGCTGATCGGCCGCGAGTACGAGGTCGAGCGCGTGATCCAGATCCTGTGCCGCCGGCGCAAGAACAACCCGCTGCTGGTCGGTGAGGCCGGCGTGGGCAAGACCGCGATCGCCGAAGGCCTGGCCTGGCGCATCACGCAGGGCGATGTGCCCGAGATCCTGGGCGAAGCCCAGGTCTACTCGCTCGACATGGGCGCACTGCTGGCCGGCACCAAGTACCGCGGTGACTTCGAACAACGCCTCAAGGGCGTGCTCAAGTCGCTCAAGGACAAGCCGAACGCGATCCTGTTCATCGACGAGATCCACACGCTGATCGGCGCGGGCGCCGCATCGGGCGGCACGCTGGACGCCTCGAACCTGCTCAAGCCGGCGCTCTCGAGCGGCCAGCTCAAGTGCATCGGCGCGACCACCTTCACCGAGTACCGCGGCATCTTCGAGAAGGATGCGGCCCTGTCGCGTCGCTTCCAGAAGGTCGACGTGGTCGAGCCCACCGTGCAGGAAACGGTCGACATCCTCAAGGGCCTGAAGTCGCGCTTCGAGGAACACCATGGCGTGAAGTACGCGGTGGCGGCCCTGCAGGCCGCGGCCGAGCTCAGCGCCAAGTACATCAACGACCGTCACCTGCCCGACAAGGCGATCGACGTGATCGACGAAGCCGGCGCGGCCCAGCGCATCCTCGCGCCGAGCAAGCGCAAGAAGACCATCAGCAAGACCGAAGTCGAGGAAATCGTCGCGAAGATCGCCCGCATTCCCCCGGCCAACGTCAGCAACGACGACCGCGGCAAGCTGCAGACGCTGGAACGCGACCTCAAGAGCGTGGTGTTCGGCCAGGACAAGGCACTCGAAGTGCTGGCCTCCGCGGTCAAGATGGCGCGTTCGGGCTTGGGCAAGGGCGACAAGCCGATCGGCTCCTTCCTGTTCAGCGGCCCCACCGGCGTCGGCAAGACCGAAGCCGCCAAGCAGCTGGCCTACATCATGGGCATCGAGCTCATGCGCTTCGACATGTCGGAGTACATGGAGCGCCATGCGGTGAGCCGGCTGATCGGCGCGCCTCCGGGCTACGTCGGTTTCGACCAGGGCGGCCTGCTGACCGAGGCCGTCACCAAGAAGCCGCACGCGGTGCTGCTGCTCGACGAGATCGAGAAGGCGCACCCGGACATCTTCAACGTGCTGCTGCAGGTCATGGACCACGGCACGCTGACGGACAACAACGGACGCAAGGCCGACTTCCGCAACGTCATCATCATCATGACGACCAACGCGGGTGCCGAGACCATGAACAAGGCGACCATCGGCTTCACCAACGCCCGTGAATCGGGCGACGAGATGGCCGACATCAAGCGCCTGTTCACGCCCGAGTTCCGCAACCGCCTGGACGCGACCGTGAGCTTCAAGGCACTGGACGAAACCGTCATCCTGCGGGTGGTCGACAAGTTCCTGCTGCAGCTCGAGACGCAACTGGCCGAGAAGAAGGTCGACGTCACCTTCACCGACGCGCTGCGCAAGCACCTGGCGAAGAAGGGCTTCGATCCGCTGATGGGCGCACGCCCGATGCAGCGCCTGATCCAGGACACGATCCGTCGTGCACTGGCCGACGAGCTGCTGTTCGGACGCCTGCAGGACGGCGGCCGCCTGACGGTGGACCTCGACGACAAGGGCGAAGTGCAGCTGGACATCCAGCCGCTGCCCAAGAAGGAAGGCAAGGCCAAGCCCGAGCCCGAGGAAGCCGCGGCAGGCTGACGAATCCCGCCACCGATCCGTCGGTGGCCCGGGAACGACACCAAAGGCCGGTAGCATCGCTACCGGCCTTTTTCTTTTGCCCGACCTTGATCCTTCCCCAACTCAGCCAAGAATGGAAAACCGGCCTCTCCCTGGCGTGGAGCGGTTACATCGCGGTGTTGTCGATCTGGATCGTGCTGCAGAAGCGCGCGCCGGTGTCCACCATGAGCTGGATCCTGTCGTTGGCCCTGCTGCCCTTCGCGGGCTTCCTGGTCTATTACTTCCTCGGGCCCCAGCGGCTCAAGAAGCAGCGACTCAAGCGGCTGCGCAGCCGGGCCATCGCCCAGGCGCCGGCCGACATCGCGCTGCTGCGCGAGGGGGCGGAGAAGGCGCCGCCCGCGCTGCGGCACATGGCGGCGCTGGGCACGGCCGCCTGCGGCATCCCGGTGTCGAGCGCCACCGACGTGCAGCTGCTCTCGGGCGGGGCCCGCACCTTCGATGCGATCTTCGAGGCGGTGCGCGCCGCGCGCCACCATGTTCATCTCGAGTACTACATCTTCGAGCCCGACCGCATCGGCACCGCGCTGCGCGACCTGCTGATCGAGCGCGCGCAGCAGGGCGTGACGGTGCGGCTGCTGCTCGACGCGCTGGGCTCCAAGCGCATCGGCCGCAAGTTCATGGCGCCCATGCATGCGGCCGGCATCCACGTCGCGCTGTTCCACGACACGCGCATCGGCCGCCGGCTGCGGCCGGTGACCAACTACCGCACCCACCGCAAGATCGTGGTGTGCGACGGGCACGTCGGCTTCACCGGCGGCGTGAACATCACCGACGAGGAAGACCGGCGCACCCAGCCCGATGCCTACCACGACGTGCACCTGCGCATCGAGGGCAGCGCGGTGCGCTGGCTGCAGACCACCTTCCTCGAGGACTGGAGCTATGCCACCGGCGAGAGCGCGCGCCGCATGGTGGACGAGTCGCTCGAGCACATGCTGCCGCGCATGACGGCCGGCGAGATCCCCGCGCAGATCGTGACCAGCGGCCCCGACAGCCCGCTCGAGGCGATCCACCGGATGCATGTGGAGGCCATCCACTCGGCCAGCCAGCGCGCCTGGCTCACCACCCCGTACTTCGTGCCCGGCGAGCCCGCGCTGATGGCGCTGACCAGCGCCGCGCTGCGCGGCGTCGACGTGCGGCTGCTGGTGCCGCGGCGCAGCGATTCGGCCATCGTGAGCGCGGCCGCGCGCTCCTACTACGACGAGCTGATCACGGCCGGCGTCAAGGTCTGGGAGTACAAGGCCCGCATGCTGCACTCCAAGACGCTGGTGGTCGACGACCACTGCGCGATGATCGGCACCGCCAACTTCGACAACCGCAGCTTCCGCCTCAATTTCGAGGTGATGGCGGTGGTGTACGGTCCGGCCCTGGCGCGCCCGCTGACCGCCCAGTTCGAGACCGACCTCCACAGCGCCGCCGCGGTGCGCCTGAACCGGCCGCAGACCTTTCCGCGCCGACTCGGCGATGCGGTGGCAAGGCTGTTCTCGCCCTTGTTGTGAGCCTCAGTCCTCGTAGCGTCGCCTGACTTCGCGCGCCACCTGCGCGCGTGGCCGCAGGCAGGAGCCGCCGAGCCAGACCGCCTTGACCTCGCCACGCGCATCGCGCTCGAGCCGTGCGGGCTCGCCATGGCTCGCATAGCCGCTGGCCAGGCTCATCACGGCGCGGTCCTTGCCCAGCACCGTGAGTTCGGTCGCGTCGGTGAAGGGCGCGGCCAGCGTCGGCGAGATGGCGAACACCTTGTCGCGCATGGGCACCAGGTCGATCGGCCCCCACAGGTTCCACCAGCGGCCCGACCAGGCCCGGGTGCGGGCGCTCGGGGCGCCATGGGTGGCGAAGCGCTGGAGGATCTGGAGGATGCCGTCGACCCAGGGCCAGGCAAAGCCGTCGATCGAGTTGGTCAGCACCGAGATCGTCAGTTGCTGCTGCGGCACCGCGCAGGTCCGCGTGATGTAGCCCTGCAGGCTGCCGGAATGGCCGAACCAGTCCCAGCCGGGGATCCCGTTGCCCTGCATCACGCCGAGGCCGTACCAGCCGGGCACGGTGGTGTGGGGCGCTTGCCAGTGGCGTTGCAGCATGTCGTGGCGGCTTTCACGGCGGAGCACGCTGCGCCGGGCCTCGGGTGCCAGCTGCGCATAGAAATGCGCCAGGTCGGCCGCGGTGCTGACGATGCCGGCAGCGGCGGCCATGGCATGCGTTGGCATGTCGCCGGGGATCACCACGCGATGTCCGAGCAGGGCCTTGCCGCTGTGCCCCGAGGCCAGGCCGAGCCGCTCGCCGGGCACGGCATCGGCCCGGGTGTTCGTCAGGCCCGCCGCGTCGATGATCTCGCGCTGGAGCCAGTCGACGTAGGGTTCGCCGCTCAGCTTCTCGACCAGCAGGCCCAGCAAGGCATAGCCGTGGTTGGAGTACTTGAAGCGCGTGTTGGCGGGCAGCACCGCGGGCTGTGCCAGCTGCTCCATCAACGCGGCCGCATCGAGAAAGGGCCGGCGGTCGACAAACTGTCCGCTGTCGGCGCCGTCGCGCGTGACGCCCGCGCCGTGCGAGAGCAACTGCGCGATGCGGACCTTCGCGATCTCGGGATGCAGCCCATCCAGGTGCTCACCGATCCGGTCGTCCAGCTGCAGCCGCTCCTGTTCGCGCAACTTGAGGATGCCGGCAGCGGCAAAGGTCTTCGAGTGCGAGGCGGCGCGGAACCGGTGGCGGGTCGTGAGCGCCGCGCCGGTGGAGATGTCGGCCTGGCCCAGCGCCAGGTCGAGCACCGTGCGCTCCCGGTGCTGGATGGCGATGGCGCACCCGGGGCGCTCCGTGAGCTGCATCTGGAGTGCCATCCAGGTCGGGATGTAGTCGATCGCCGCTTTGAGCCAGGGGTCCATGAGGTCGTCTCCTTTTGGCGGCGATTCTGCCCGGGCGGCCAATGAAAGTATTCTCCTTGTCTTTGCACGACCGCTGACTCCGCATCCTCATGGCCTCCCACACCTTCCTCTGGCACGACTACGAAACCTTCGGCGCCGTGCCGCGCCGCGACCGGCCCTCGCAGTTCGCGGCCATCCGCACCGACGCCGAGCTGAACGAAGTCGGCGAGCCGCTGATGCTCTATTGCCAGCCCGCGCCCGACTACCTGCCCAGCCCCGAGGCCTGCCTGATCACCGGCATCACGCCGCAGCTCGCGCTCGAGCGGGGCGTGCCCGAGCACCAGTTCGCGGCCGAGGTCGAGCGCGTGTTCTCGCAGCCCGGTACCATCGGCGTGGGCTACAACACCATCCGCTTCGACGACGAGGTCACGCGCTTCCTGTTCTGGCGCAACCTGATCGACCCCTACGCGCGCGAATGGCAGAACGACTGCGGCCGCTGGGACCTGCTCGACGTGGTGCGGCTGACCTATGCGCTGCGCCCAGAAGGCATCACGTGGCCGAAGAAGGAAGACGGCAAGCCCAGCTTCAAGCTCGGCGACCTGGCGCGTGCCAACGGCCTGCTGCACGAAGCGGCGCACGATGCGCTGTCCGACGTGCGCGCCACCATCGCGCTGGCCCGGCTGATCCGCGACCGGCAGCCCAAGCTGTTCGACTTCGCCTTCGGCCTGCACCGCAAGGACCGGGTGGCGAACGAACTGGGCCTGCCCGCGACGCGCGAGACCGCGCGGCCCTTCCTGCACGTCTCGGGCATGTTCCCGGCCGAGCGCGGCTGCCTGGCCGTGATGTGGCCGCTGGCCAGCCACCCGACCAACAAGAACGAACTGATCGCCTGGGATCTGGCGCACGATCCGTCGGAACTGCGCGACCTCGACGTCGAGACCCTGCGCCTGCGCCTGTTCACCCGCAGCGCCGACCTGCCCGAAGGCGTGACGCGCCTGCCGGTCAAGGGCATCCACCTCAACAAGTCGCCGATGGTGGTGGGCAAGCTCCGGACACTGGCGCCGGCCATGGCCGAGCGTTGGAACATCGACCTCGAGGCCGCACTGCGCAATGCCGAGATCGCGGCCGGCCTGCCCGACATGAGCGCGATCTGGCCTCAGGTGTACGCGCGGCCCAAGGAGGCCACGCCCGACGTCGACGAGGACCTGTACGGCGGCTTCGTGGGCAACGCCGACCGGCGGCGGCTCAACCAGTTGCGTGAACTGGCACCGGCCGCGCTCGCGCAGGCCCGCACCGGCTTCGACGACCCGCGGCTCGAGGAGATCTTCTTTCGCTACCGCGCGCGCAATTTCCTCGACACGCTGACCGAGGAAGAGGCCGAGCGCTGGGAGGCGCACCGCGCGGCGCGGCTGCTCGAAGGCGAAGGCGGGGCGCGCAATGTCGACCAGTTCTTCGCCGAGATCGACACCGCGGCCGAAACGGCCGACGAACAAGGCGAGGAGCTGCTGGGCCTGCTCTACGAGTACGCCGAGGCGATCGCGCCGGCGCCCTGAAGAGCCTGCCTCACATCGAGGCTTCGAGCATCTCGCGGTAGTCGTCGCGTGTCGCGAGGCGCGGGTTGGTCTTGTGGCAGTGGTCGGCCATCGCGCCGTCGATCACCTTGTCGAACAGGTCGGGCGTCACGCCCACCTCGGCCAGGCCGCCCGGCAGGCCCAGGCGCTGGCTCATGTCGCGGATCGCATCGCCCAGGTCGCCCGCCGAATCGAGGTTCATGGCGCGCGCCATGCGCTGCAGGCGCTGCTCCTTCTGCACCGATTCGGCGCCGGCATTGAAACGGATCACGGCCGGCAGGAACAGGGCGTTGAGCGTGCCGTGGTGCAGGCGCGGGTCGACGCCGCCCAGGCTGTGGCTCAGCGAATGCACGCAGCCCAGTCCCTTCTGGAAGGCCATCGCACCCTGCATCGAGGCGCTCATCAGGTTGAGCCGCGCCTCGCGGTCGCCGCCGTCCCTGGTGGCGCGTTCGATGTGGCCCCAGGCCCGCTCCAGGCCGTCGAGCGCGATGCCGTCGGCCGGCGGGTTGAAGGCCGCCGACATGAAGGTCTCCATGCAATGGGCGATCGCGTCCATGCCGGTCGCGGCCGTGAGCCGGGGCGGCAGGCCGAAAGTGAGTTCGGGGTCGCAGATCGCGGCCTTGGGCAGGATGTGCCAGCTGTGGAAGCCCAGCTTGCGGTGGTCGTCCACGATGATGATCGCGCCGCGCGCCACCTCGCTGCCGGTGCCGCTGGTGGTCGGCACCGCGATCAGCGGCGCCACGTTCTCGGTGATCTTGGGCGAGCCGCCCTCGATGGTGGCGTAGGTCTTGAGCGGGCCTTCGTGCGTGGCGGCGATGGCCACGCCCTTGGCGCAATCGATGGCCGAGCCGCCGCCCACCGCGATCAGCCCGTCGCAACGGCCCGAACGGTACAGCTCGACCGCGGCGCGCACCGCCGCCTCGGTGGGGTTCGAGGGCGTGGCGTCGAAGACCGAGACCTCCAGGTCGCCCAGCGCGTCCAGCGTGGTCTGCAGGATGCCCGCGGCGCGCACGCCGGCGTCGGTCACGATCATCGGGCGGTTGATGCCCACGCGCGCGCATTCGGCGCTCAGCAGGCGGATCGCGCCGAATTCGAACTGGATCTGGGTCAGGTACTGGATGAGGGCCATGGCGGGTGCGTGGGGGGCGGTACGATTTGGAGGCTTGAATCTAGCAACAGGACACCATCTTGCCCATGAACAAAACCCTTGCCGTTGTCACGGCGGGAACACCCTGGATGACGACCGCTGCACGCCCGGAGGCCGCATGCTGACCCCGAAGATGGCCAGCGTGGTCGAGCGCATGGCGCGCGCCGGCCATCCCGCGATGAACACCCTGACCGCGGCCGAAGCCAAGGCCTCGTACGAGAAAGGCGCCGGCGTGCTCGAGGTGCCCAAGCCCGCGCTGGCGCGCATCGAGGACTTCACGATTCCCGCGCGCGACGGCGTCGCGCTGCCGGCGCGCCTCTACGCGGCTTCCGACGCGGTGCTGCCGGTGCTGGTGTACTTCCATGGCGGCGGCTTCACCGTCGGCAGCATTGCCACCCACGACACGCTGTGCCGCGTGCTGGCGCAGCGCAGCGGCTGCGCGGTGGTCTCCATCGACTACCGGCTCGCGCCCGAACACAAGTTTCCGACCGCCTCCGACGACGCCTGGGACGCGGTGCAGTTCGTGGCCCGCGAAGCGGGCTCGCTGGGCCTGGACGGCGGCCGGCTCGCGCTCGGCGGCGACAGCGCGGGCGGCACGCTGGCGGCGGTGTGCGCGGTGATGGCGCGCGACGCGGGCCTGCCGGTCGCGCTGCAACTGCTGTTCTACCCGGGCACCACCGCGCACCAGGACACGGCCTCGCACGAGCGTTTCGCCTGCGGGCCGCTGCTCGACGAGGCGTTGATCAGCTGGTTCTTCGGCCAGTACGTGCGCAGCCCGGCCGACCGCGACGACTGGCGCTTCGCGCCGCTCAACGCCGAGGACGTCGACGGCGTCGCACCGGCCTGGATCGGCCTGGCCGAGGCCGACCCGCTGGTCGACGAGGGCATCGCCTATGCTGACAAGCTGCGCGCCGCCGGGGTGCCGGTCGACCTGGAGATCTACCGCGGCGTGATCCACGAATTCGTCAAGATGGGCCGCGCCGTGCCCGAGGCGCTGCAGGCCCACGCCGATGCCGCCAACGCCCTGAAAGAAGCCCTGAACCCATGACCGAAACACTCTCCCGCGCCGACTTCCGCTTCTTCCACCGGCTGCGCGTGCGCTGGGCCGAAGTCGACATGCAGAAGATCGTCTTCAACGCCCACTACCTGATGTACTTCGACACCGCCATGTCGGACTACTGGCGCGCGCTGGCCTTGCCCTACGAGGCCTCGATGGAATCGCTCGAGGGCGATCTCTACGTGAAGAAGGCGACCATCGAATTCAATGCCTCGGCGCGCATGGACGACGCGCTCGACGTGGGCATGAAATGCGTGCGCGTCGGCACCTCGTCGATCGTGTTCCGCGGCGGCCTGTTCCGCGGCGACGAACTGCTGGTCACCAGCGAGCTGGTCTATGTCTTCGCCGACCCGGCCACCCAGACCTCGCGGCCGGTGCCCGATGCGCTGCGCGCGATCTTCAGCGCCTACGAGGCGGGCGAGACCATGTTCACGATCGAGACCGGCGACTGGCAGGCGCTGGGCAGCGGCGCGGGCGCGATCCGGCGCGCGGTGTTCGTGCAGGAGCAGCGCATCCCGGAAACACTCGAATGGGACGAACACGATGCGACGGCGCTGCATGCGGTGGCGCGCAACCGGCTGGGCCGGGTGATCGGCACCGCGCGCCTGCTGAGCGAGGCGCCCGGCGTGGGCCGCATCGGGCGCATGGCGGTGCACCGCAACCTGCGCGGCGGCGGCCAGGGCGCCGCGGTGCTGCGCGCGCTCGAGGCTGCGGCCAAGGCACGTGGCGACCGCGAGATCACGCTGCATGCGCAGCGCAGCGCCGAGGGCTTCTACGGGCGCCTGGGTTATGCGCCGCACGGCGCGCCCTTCGAAGAGGCCGGCATCGCCCACATCGAGATGCGCCGCGCGCTGGCCTGAGGTTTCGGCGGATGCGCCTGCGCACCAAGATCATCACGCTGGCCGTGGTGCCGCTCGTGGTGGCACTGCTGCTGGTGGCCACCGCGGTGCGTCACCAGGAGCGCGACCTGGCGGCGCGCGAGCGGGCGCTGGTCGAGCTGAGCCTGCTCGCGCAGCGGCGCTCCGAGCTGCGCAGCTACGTCGAGCTGGCGGTCAGCACGGTGCGCCCGCTCTACGACACCGGTCGCGACGACGCGCAGACCCGCAACGAGGCGCTGCGCCGGCTGGCCGCGCTGGACTACGGCAACGACGGCTACTTCTTCGTCTACGACATGGACGGCCGCTCGCTGATGCATTCGCGCCAGCACGAGCTCGAGGGCCAGAACCTCTGGGAGCTGCGCGATTCGCAGGGCCGCGCCACCATCCAGGACCTGGTCGGCCAGGTGAGGAAGGGCGGCGGCTACGTCGAGTACGAGTGGCGCAAGCCCTCGAGCGCGCAGATGGCGCCCAAGCTCGGCTACATCACCTCGCTGCCGCGCTGGAACTGGATGCTGGGCACCGGGCTGTACCTCGACGACGTCGAGGCCGCGGTGCAGTCGCTGCAGCACCAGGTGAGCGAGAACGTCACCACCACCATGCTGTGGATCGCGGCCATCGCGGCCGTGTGCCTGGGCGTGGTGAGCGCGGGCGGGCTGCTGCTCAACCTCAGCGAGCACCGGGTGTCCGAAGCCCGGCTGCGCCTGCTCGCGCGGCAGGTGGTGCAGTCGCAGGAGGACGAGCGCGGCCACCTGGCGCGCGAACTGCACGACGGCATCAGCCAGACGCTGGTCTCGGCCAAGCTGCTGATCGAGTCGGCGGTCGACACGCTCGAGCGCGGCCGGCAGGCCACGCCACCGGCCATGCCCAAGGCGCTGGCGCGGCTCAACGATTCGCTGTCGGAGGTGCGCCGCATCTCGCACCGGCTGCGGCCCGCGCTGCTCGACACGCTGGGCCTGCCGGCCGCGCTCGAGCGGCTGGGCGACGAGTTCGGCGACGAGGCGCCGCTGCGCGTGCAGGTGCATGCCGAGGGCAGGGCGATCGACCTGCCGGAAGAGGTGAAGACCGCGCTGTTCCGCGTGGCGCAGGAGGCGCTGACCAACGTGCACAAGCACGCGCAGGCGAGCCAGGTCACGCTGGCGCTGGCCTTCGGCCGGGCCAGCGTGCGGCTGGTGGTGCAGGACGACGGCCGCGGTTTCGACGAGGCCGCGCTGAGCGCGGACCCGCGCCGCGGCATCGGCCTGCGCAACATGCGCGAGCGCATGGACGCGATCGGCGGCACGCTCGAGGTGCAGGCCGGCGAGGGCGGCACCCGCATCGTGGCGGCGGCGCCGGTCACAATCGCACGCGCCGCATGACCGAAACCCCGCCCGTCCGCCTGTTCCTCGTCGACGACCATCCGCTGGTGCGCGACGGCCTGCGCGCGCGGCTGGGGCCGCTGCCGGGCCTGGCGATCGTGGGCGAGGCCGGTTCGGCGCAGGAGGCGATCGCGCAGGTCGCGCTGCTCCAGCCCGACCTGGTGCTCACCGACGTGGGCATGAAGGACATGAACGGCATCGAACTTGCAAGCGTGCTGCTGGCGCAGCAGCCCGCGCTGCACATCGTGATGCTCAGCATGTACGACAACCCCGAGTACGTGCAGCGCGCGCTGCAGGCCGGTGCGCGCGGCTATGTGCTCAAGGATGCGCCGGCGGGGGAGATCGTGGCGGCGATCCAGGCGGTGACGGCCGGCGGCACCTTCCTGAGCCCGGCGGTGTCGCAGCGGCTGTTCCGCAACCAGGCGCAGCGGCCGACGCTCACGCCGCGCGAGAGCGAGATCCTCACGGCCCTGGGCCGCGGCGAATCGAGCAAGCAGATCGCGCGCGACCTCGACCTGAGCGTGCGCACGGTCGAGGCGCACCGGCAGAGCATCAAGCGCCGGCTGGGCATCGAGGGGCAGGCCGAGCTCATCAAATACGCGGTGGAGCACGCGCGCCAGTTCGGCAACCCCTGAGCCTGGCACCGGTGATTCGGGTTATCCCTTAGGCAATACCGCGCACCGAAGCGCGCGGTCCGACGGATGGCAGATGCGACCCGGCCGGGAACACTCCAGAAACTTTTTTCTGGAGACAACCCGATGCAAAGCATCCGACGCCACCTGGTGTGGCTCGTCATCGCGATCGTGGGCGCTTTCGCGCTCGGCACCGTCGCACTCTCGCGCGGCGAAGCGATCAGCGCGCTCTGGATCGTGGTGGCCGCGCTCTGCGTCTACCTGATCGCCTACCGCTACTACAGCCTGTTCATCGCCGACAAGGTGCTGGGCCTGGACGCGAAACGCAAGACGCCCGCCCACCGCCACAACGACGGCCTGGACTATGTGCCGACCGACAAGAACGTGCTGTTCGGCCACCACTTCGCGGCCATCGCCGGCGCCGGTCCGCTGGTGGGCCCGGTGCTCGCGGCGCAGATGGGCTACCTGCCCGGGCTGCTGTGGATCCTGGCGGGCGTGGTGTTCGCGGGCGCGGTGCAGGACTTCATCGTGCTGTTCATCTCGACCCGCCGAGACGGTCGTTCGCTGGGCGACCTGATCAAGCAGGAGATGGGCATCGTGCCGGGCATGATCGCGCTGTTCGGCACCTTCATGATCATGATCATCATCCTCGCGGTGCTGGCGCTGATCGTGGTCAAGGCGCTGGCCGAATCGCCCTGGGGCACCTTCACCGTGGGCGCGACGATTCCGGTGGCGCTCTTCATGGGCGTGTACCTGCGCTACCTGCGGCCCGGCCGCATCGGCGAGGTCTCGGTGATCGGCTTCGTGCTGCTGATGCTCGCGATCTTCGGCGGGCAGGCCGTGAGCCAGCACCCCGACTGGGCCGCGCTCTTGACCTTCGACGGCAAGGCCCTGACCTGGATGCTGATCGGCTACGGCTTCATCGCCGCCACGCTGCCGGTGTGGCTGCTGCTCGCGCCGCGCGACTACCTCTCGACCTTCCTCAAGATCGGCACCATCCTGGCGCTGGCCGTGGGCATCGTGTTCGTCGCGCCCACCCTGCAGATGCCGGCCGTCACGCAGTTCGCGCAGGGCAACGGCCCGGTCTGGTCGGGCAGCCTGTTCCCCTTCCTGTTCATCACCATCGCCTGCGGCGCGGTGTCGGGCTTCCATGCGCTGATCTCCTCGGGCACCACGCCCAAGATGATCGACAACGAGCGCCACATGCGCTTCATCGGCTACGGCGGCATGCTGGCCGAATCCTTCGTCGCCGTGATGGCGCTGGTCGCGGCCTCGTGCATCGAGCCGGGCATCTACTTTGCGATGAACAGCCCGGCCGCGCTGGTCGGCAACACGCCAGCCACCGTCGCGCAGACCATCTCGAGCTGGGGCTTCGTCGTGACGCCCGAGATGCTGATCCAGACCGCCAAGGACGTGGGCGAGACCACCATCCTGGGCCGCACGGGCGGTGCGCCGACGCTGGCCGTGGGCATGGCCCACATCCTGCACCAGGCGCTGGGCGGCCCGGGGATGATGGCCTTCTGGTACCACTTCGCGATCCTGTTCGAGGCGCTGTTCATCCTGACCGCGGTGGACGCGGGCACCCGTGCCGGCCGCTTCATGCTGCAGGATCTGCTGGGCAGCTTCGTGCCCGCGCTGGGCCGCACCGACTCGCTGCCGGCGAACCTGTTCGCCACCGGGCTCACCGTGGCGGCCTGGGGTTACTTCCTCTACCAGGGCGTGGTCGATCCGCTGGGTGGCATCAACACGCTGTGGCCGCTGTTCGGCATCTCGAACCAGATGCTCGCGGCCGTGGCGCTGATGCTGGGCACGGTGGTGCTGTTCCGGATGAAGCGCGAGCGCTACGCCTGGGTGGCGCTGGTGCCCACCGTGTGGCTGCTGGCCTGCACGCTGACGGCCGGCTGGCTCAAGATCTTCTCGTCGGACCCGAAGGTCGGCTTCCTCTCGCATGCGGCGAAGTACGCCGACGGGCTGGCCCAGGGCGTGCTGATCGCGCCGGCCAAGACGCCCGAGGCGATGTCGCGCATCGTCTTCAACGACCGGCTCGACGCCGCGCTGTGCGCGCTGTTCATCTTCGTGGTGCTGAGCGTGCTGGTCTACAGCGTCAAGGCCTGCCTGGCCGCGCGCCGCGTGAACCGGCCGACGGTGCACGAGACGCCCTACGAAGCCTTCGAGCCGGCGCGCACCTGATGCTGAACTCGGGCATGAGCCTGCCGGAGGCGGGCCGCTACCTCGGCCGCTCGCTCGCGCAGTCGCTGCGGCTGATGGTGGGCCAGCCCGACTACGGCGCCTACCTGCGGCACATGGCGGCCACGCATCCCGACCAGGCGCCGATGAGCGAGATCGCCTTCTTCCGCGAGCGGGAGCAGGCGCGCTACGGCGGGGGCAAGGGCCGCTGCTGCTGACAAAAAAGGCGCCCGCGGGCGCCTTTTTGCATGGGGCCGCCGCTGCCTAGATGTCGGCCAGCAGCGGATAGGGCAGGGGCTCGACCGTGAGCGCCGGTCCCTGTGCGCTCACCGCATGCAGTGCACCGGCTTCGAGCGCCGCGATCTGCATCGAGACCAGTGCGGCCCAGCGGCCGTCGGGCGACGCGGCGGCCTGCACCACGGTGCCGACCGGTTGCTCGGCGTCGCTGGCGGCGAAGACTTCCTGCCCGGCCTCGACCGGCGTGTCGGCCGTCACCACATAGGTCCGGCGCTTGAGCGTGCCGCGGAACTGGCTGCGCGCCACGATCTCCTGGCCCGGGTAGCAGCCCTTCTTGAAGTTCACGCCGCCCACCGATTCGTAGTTGAGCATCTGCGGCACGAAGGCGTCGAGCACCGGCGTGGTCAAGGTCGCGATGCCGCTGCGCACCTCGCTCCAGGGCCAGAGCGCGGCGTCCAGCGCGGGGCCGGTCGGGGCCGGCGCGGCGGCGGGGGCGATCCACAGCGCGCGCGGCACGCCGTCGGCCGGGTAGAGCGGGACGATGCTGATCTCGTCCTCGCCGTCGGCCACGGCACGCGCGATGCGCGCACCGACCGGCGCCGCGGCATCGACGCCGTTGGCCGCCAAGGCCGGTCCGGCCAGGCCGTACAGCGCGGTCGACTCGCTGGCGTCACTGAGCTTCACCTTGGCGCGCAGCACGTACATCGACAGCTTCTTGAGCGTGGCGGCGAGGATGTCGCGGCTGCACACCAGCAGCACCAGGTCGGCGCGTGGCCGCACGCCGATGAAGCTGGCGATCATCCGGCCCTTGGCCGTGCAGAGCGCGGCCAGGCGCGCCTCGGCGGGTTGGAGCAGCGCGAAATCCTGCGTCAGTTGGCCGTGCAGGAAGTTCGCGGCGTCCGGGCCCTCGGCGCGGATCACGCCCAGGTGGGGGAGGGGAGTTACACCATTCAGGAGGGCAGAGGTCATCGCTGAATTATCATGGCCGCACGCCATCCGTTCGACCCGCAGGGCTACCCCGCGGACTCGGCTTCCAGGGCTTTGTCCGGCCCCTCTTTTCTCCATTCCTTTGCGCCGCTTCTTCCTCACGATCTTTCTTCTGGGCGCGCTCGGCGCGCTGGGCGCGGGCGCCTGGGGCCTGTGGTGGGTCCACCGCCCGCTCGACCTCGCGGCCCCCAACGTCGACCTGTCGGTGGAGCCCGGCACCACGCCGCGCGGCGTGGCCGAAGCGGTGGCCGCGGCCGGCACGCGGGTGCAGCCGCAGCTGCTCTACGCCTGGTTCCGCTTCTCGGGCCAGGACCGTCAGATCCGCGCCGGCAGCTACGAACTCGAACGCGGCGTGACCCCGCGCACGCTGCTCAACATGCTGGTGCGCGGCGAGGAGGCCACGCGCAGCCTGGTGCTGGTCGAGGGCTGGAACTTCCGCCAGGTGCGCGCCGCGCTGGCCAAGGCCGAGCAGCTCAAGCCCGAGACCGTGGGCGAGGACGACGCGGCGCTCATGGCGCGGCTGGGCAAGCCCGGCGTGCACCCCGAAGGCCGTTTCTTCCCCGACACCTACACCTACTCGAAGGGCTCGACCGACTTCGCCGTGCTGCAGCGCGCCATGCGGGCCATGGACAAGAAGCTGGAGGCCGCCTGGGCCGCGCGCGCCAGCGACCTGCCGCTCAAGACGTCCGACGAGCTGCTGATCCTGGCCAGCATTGTCGAAAAGGAGACAGGCCAGGCCAAGGACCGGCCCGAGGTCGCGGCCGTGTTCATCAACCGGCTGCGCATCGGCATGCCGCTGCAGACCGACCCGACGGTGATCTACGGCATGGGCACGGCCTACGAAGGCAACCTGCGCAAGAAGGATCTGCAGACCGACACGCCCTGGAACACCTACACCCGCGGTGGCCTGCCGCCCACGCCGATCTCCATGCCGGGCAAGGCGGCGCTGCTGGCCACCATCCAGCCGGCGCAGAGCAAGTCGCTGTACTTCGTCTCGCGCGGCGACGGCTCGAGCCAGTTCAGCACCACGCTGGACGACCACAACCGGGCGGTGAACCGCTACCAGCGCGGCATCGAACCCAAACCCAAGAACAACGGACCATGAGCGGACTTTTCCTGACGCTGGAAGGCATCGACGGCGCGGGCAAGTCGAGCCACATCGACGCGCTCGAAGCGCTGTTCACGGTGGCCGGCCGCACCGTCACCCGCACGCGCGAACCCGGCGGCACGCCGCTGGCCGAAACCCTGCGCGGCCTGATCCTGGCGCAGCCGATGGATGCGCTGACCGAATCGCTGCTGGTCTTCGCGGCGCGCCGCGACCACATCGTGAACGTGATCGCGCCCGCGCTGGCGCGCGGCGAGGTGGTGCTGTGCGACCGCTTCACCGACGCCACCTTCGCCTACCAGGGCGCCGGCCGCGGTTTCGACCCGGCGGTGCTCGGCACCCTCGAACGCTGGGCGCAGGCCGGGCAGGGCGCCGCGGGCGGCGAGGCCCTGCTGCAGCCCGATCTCACGCTGTGGTTCGACCTGCGGCCCGAAGTCGCCGCGGCCCGCCTGGCCGGCGCGCGCCTGCCCGACAAGTTCGAGGCCCAGCCCGTGGCCTTCTTCCGGCAGGTGGCGGCCGGCTATGCCGAACGCGCGAAGGCCCCGCGCTTCGCGCGCATCGATGCCGACCAGCCGCGCGACCAGGTCTGGCACCAGGTCGAGACCGTGCTGCGCCAGCGCGGGCTGATCGGAGAGCGCGCATGACGCCGCTGTCGCCCTGGCTCGCGCGCCCGCTGGCGGACCTGCTGCGCCAGCGCGGCCATGCCTGGCTGCTGCAGGGCCCGTCCGGCCTGGGCCAGTACGACCTGGCGCTGGCGCTGGCCTCGGCCTGGCTGTGCGAGACGCCCACCGAGCAGGGCGCCTGCGGCCATTGCACCAGCTGCCACGCGATCGAGGTCCGCACCCATGCCGACCTGTGCGTGCTGATGCCAGAGACGGCCATGATGGAGCTGGGCTGGCCGCTGGACGAGAAGGCGCAGGCCGACATCGACGACAAGAAGCGCAAGCCCAGCCGCGAGATCCGGGTGGAAGCGATGCGCGAGGCGGTTGGCTTCGCCCAGCGCACCAGCGCGCGCGGCCGCGGCAAGGTGGTGTTCGTCTATCCGGCCGAGCGCATGAACGCGATCACCGCCAACGCCCTGCTCAAGACGCTGGAGGAACCCGTGGGCGACGTGCGCTTCGTGCTCGCCAGCGAGGCGGCCTGGCAGCTGCTGCCGACCATCCGCAGCCGCTGCCTGGGCTTCACGCTGCCCTGGCCCGAACCCGCCGAGGCGGTCGACTGGCTGGTCGCGCACCAGGTGGGGGCCGCCGATGCGCCGGCCCTGCTGCGCGCGGCGGGCGGCCGGCCCAGCGACGCCTTGAGATTGGCGCGCAGCGGTGCTTCGCCCAAGGCCTGGTCGCTGCTGCCCAAGGCCATGCAGCGCGGCGAGGTCGCGGCGCTGACGGACCAGGCGCCGGCGCAGGCCATCGGCGCGCTGCAGAAGCTGTGCCACGACCTGATGGCCGTGGGCAGCGGCGCCGAGCCGCGCTTCTTCGCGGCCGCCGAGCTGCCGCCCGCGCCCTCGAACGTGGCGCTGGCGCGCTGGTCCAGATCGCTGGCCGCGGCCGCCCGGACCGCCGAGCATCCCTTCAACGCGGGCCTGATGCTGGAAGCGCTTGTGAGCGAAGCGCGAAGCACCCTAAACTCGGCCCGACGCCCATGAACAGCCCCAGCCCCGCCTCCGCGCCCCAACGGCCCAGCGTGATCCAGCTGGCGATCAAGGAGAAGGGCGCGCTCTATGCGGCCTACATCCCGCTGTTCGCCGAAGGCGGCATCTTCATTCCCACCTCGCGCGAGTACCGGCTGGGCGACGACGTCTACGTGCTGCTGACCCTCCCCGACGACCCGCAGCGCTACCCCGTGGCCGGCAAGGTCGCCTGGATCACGCCGGCCCGTGCGGCCGGCAGCCGTGCCCCTGGTGTCGGCGTGCGCTTCCCGGCCGACGAGAAATCGCGTCAGCTCAAGGCCCGCATCGAGGAAGCCCTGGGCGGCTCGATGGCCTCCGACCGCCCGACCCAGACCATCTGAGCCATCGCCGCGCGACCTTCGTCGCGCGCGTTGCGATGGCCTCTTCATTTCCGCAGCCGCCGTACCGATGTTCACCGACTCCCATTGCCACCTCACCTTTCCGGAATTCGCTTCGGAGATGCCGCAGATCCGCGCCGCCATGGCGGCCGCGCAGGTCGACCGCGCGCTGTGCATCTGCACCAAGCTCGAGGAATTCGCCGACGTGCAGGCGCTGGCCGCGCAGTACGACAACTTCTGGGCCAGCGTGGGCGTGCACCCCGACAACGAGGACATCGCCGAACCCAGCATCGAGGACCTGGTGCGTCGCGCCGCGCTGCCCAAGGTGGTGGCCATCGGCGAGACCGGCCTCGACTACTACCAGATGGAAGAGCGCAAGGGCGGCCGCAGCATCGCCGACATGGAATGGCAGCGCGACCGCTTCCGGGTCCACATCCGCGCGGCCCAGCAGGTGCGGATGCCGCTGGTGATCCACACCCGCGAGGCCTCGGCCGACACGCTGGCCATCCTCCGGGAGGAGGGCGAGGACGGCACCGGCCCGGCGGCCGGCGGCGTGTTCCATTGCTTCACCGAAACGGCAGAGGTGGCCCGCGCCGCGCTCGACCTCGGTTTCTACATTTCCTTCTCGGGCATCCTGACCTTCAAGAAGGCGCAGGGCCTGCGCGACGTGGCGGCCTTCGTCCCGCTCGACCGCATGTTGATCGAGACCGACAGCCCCTACCTGGCGCCGGTGCCCTACCGCGGCAAGACCAACAACCCGTCCTATGTGCCTTTCGTGGCGCAGCAGATCGCGCAACTGCGCCAGCTGCCTGTGGAAGAGATCGCGGCGGCCACCAGTCGGAATTTCGAAACGCTCTTCGCGGGCGTGAAAGCTTGAGAAATCACATGAAGAAATTCTTCTATCTTCTTGTCCTGTTGGCATCTTTTACGGCCAGAGCCGACTCATTCGACGACTTCTTCCGGGCCGTGCGCGCCGACAACGCCAGCGGCGTGCAGTCGCTGCTGAACCGGGGCTTCGACCCGAACACGCGCGACGCCAACGGGCTCACGGGCCTGCTGATCGCCATCCGCGAGCCCTCGCCGAAGGTGATCGAGGTGCTGCTGGCCTCGCCCAAGACGGATGTCGAGTCGCGCAACGCCAGCGACGAGAGCCCGCTGATGCTGGCCGCCATCAAGGGCCAGAAGGAGCTGGTCGCCAAGCTTATGGCGCGCGACGCCGACATCAACAAGCCGGGCTGGACGCCGCTGCACTATGCGGCCTCGAGCGGGCAGCTGACGATCATGAAGCTGCTGCTCGACAAGTACGCCTTCATCGACGCCCAGTCGCCCAACGGCACCACGCCGCTGATGATGGCCGCGATGTACGGCTCGCTCGAGAGCGTGAAGCTGCTGCTCGACGAGGGCGCCGATCCGCTGATGAAGAACCAGCAAGGCATGACGGCCACGCAGTTCGCCCAACGCGCGCAGCGGCAGGAAGCGGCGGACCTGCTGGCGGCCGCGGTGCGCAGCAAGCAGCCCAACGCGGGCAAGTGGTAGGGCGGCCCGACGAGGCTGCGAAGGCCCTGCGAAAGCTGCAGCGGGCAGCACACACAGATGGTTACATTAATTAAAAACATGTAACAATCGTTGCACGTGGACCCGGAGCATGGCCTGCGAAGGCCATGGACGGAAGTGTCGATGGCCTGCGCGGGCGTGGTTCTGGGGCCCTTCCCCTCCGCTTCGTAGAAAAGCCACCGCATGCTCCAGCCCGCGCCCGTTCTCGCCTGCTTCCTCCGTGGCCTCGCCACCTTCGTCACGGGAGCCGCGCGATGAGCGACCAGGGCAAGCCCCTGCATCGGCTGCTGGTCCCGGGCTGGACGCTGCTGTGCTGCTGCGCACCGCTGGGCGTGGCGGCGCAGACGGTCACCACCGGGCCTCACTACTACGTCGATCCCCACAGCACCTTCCTGGTGGGTGCGGCCGGCGCGGCCGGCATCGATGCCGACGGTCACGGCGGCAAGTGCCACCGGGGTCCGATTCCCGGCTCGGCCGGTGCCACCGGGCCCACCATCAACCGCACGGTGACCTATGCGCCCGCGGCGGGCGCCTCCACCGGCACCATCATCGCCGCGGGCAGTTCCGGCGGCACCGGCGGTGCGGGCGGCAACGGCGACGGCGGTGGCCATTGCGGCGCGGGCGATTTCTACGGCATGGCCGGCGGCAACGGCGGCAACGTGACCGTGGTGGTGGACCTCGGCGCGAATGCGCCGGCCGCGGGCTATGCGGTGACCAACACCGCCATCGTGGTGCTCAGCCACGGCGGCACCGGCGGCAAGGGCGGTGACAACACCCGCGCCAAGGCCGAGTACAGCGCGGGCGACGGCGGCGCGGCCGGCAACGGTGGGACGTTGAACGTGAACAGCCACGTTTCGCTGAACGTGACGGGCGGCGCCACGGCCTTCGGCATCGTGGCGCAGAGCGCGGGCGGGCAGGGCGGGGAGGGCGGCGACGCCGCCAACGGCAAGGCCAAGGGCGGCAGCGGGCTGCCGGGCGGCGCGGGCGGCGCGATCGCGCTCGCCAACACGGGCAACATCCAGACCGATGGCGGCACCGCCATCGCGATCCAGAGCATCGGCGGCTTCGGCGGCGATGCGGGCGTCAACACCAAGGGCTACGGCGGCGGTGGCGGCTATGGCGGCAACGGCGGCTGGACCTGGGGCTGGAACTCGGGCGCGCTGACGGTGGGCTCGGCCGGCGCGGCCAACCCCGCGGGCGCCTACGGCTTCGCCATCCAGTCGGTGGGCGGCGGCGGCGGCAACGCGGGCGCGGCCGCGGGCCTGAACGCGCTGGGCGCCAGCGGCGGCACGGCCGGCCACGGCGGCGAGGCCTACCTGTACAACTACGGCCCGATCAAGGTCTACGGCGCATCGTCCGTCGGCATCTACGCGCAGTCGATCGGCGGCGGCGGCGGCAGCGGCGGCATGGCGGTGTCGTCGGGCAAGCACACCACGGCCATCGGCGGCAGCGGCGGCGACGGCGGCAACGGCAGCCGGGTCGCGGTGGAGAACTACGGCGACATCTGCACCGGCACCGGCTGCACCACGGGCGTGGCCAACAACGAGAGCGCCGGCGGCGCGATGGGCATCCTGGCGCAGTCGATCGGCGGCGGCGGCGGCATCGGCGGCTATGCCAAGGCCCGCGGCCACACCAACCTGATCTTCGGCAACACCTCGGCGCTGGCCATCGGCGGCGAGGGCGGCGGCGGCGGTACCGGCGGACGCGTGAGCGTGCTCAACACGGGCTCCATCGCCACGGCGGAAATCGCCTCGGCCGGCATCATGGCGCAGTCCATCGGCGGCGGCGGCGGCGCGGGCGGCGGCGCGGTGGCCTTCTCCACCGCCATCTTCGGCGCCTCGGGCGCGATGGCCTTCGGCGCCTCGGGCGGCGCGGGCGGTTCGGGCGGCGAGGTGGCGGTCAACTGCAACAGCTACAACGGCTTCTCCAGTGGCTTCAGCCCCTGCGTCGGCCAAGCCCAGCTCGGGTCGGTGTCGCGCGCTTCGACCATCCGCACGTCCGGCCTGTCCTCGGCGGGCATCCTGGCGCAGTCCATCGGCGGCGGCGGCGGGGCCGGCGGCTATGCCACCTCCCTGTCCGGCAGCCTGGTCGGCTCGCTCGCGATGGGCTTCGGCGGCAAGGGCGGGGCCGGCGGTGTCGGCGGCAACGTCTTCGCCAGCACCAACGGCGGCAGCATCGCGACCCAGGGCGACCATTCCCAGGGCGTGCTGGCGCAGTCGATCGGCGGCGGCGGCGGCAGCGGCGGCAGCACCATGGACCTGAGCGTGGCGGCGCTGGGCTCGTCGGCCTCGGTGGGCGTGGGCGGCGCGGGCGGCTCGGGCACCGCGGGCAACCAGGTGCGGGTCTACAACGCGGGCGGCACCATCACCACCGAAGGCACCGGCTCGCAGGGCCTGGCGGCGCAATCGATCGGCGGCGGCGGCGGCAACGGCGGCGCGGCGATCACGGTGGCGGCCTCGACCGACATGGCGGCGGCGGTGTCGGTGGGCGGCTCGGGCGCCAACGGCGGCACCGGCGGCGAGGTGCATGTGCTCAACGAGAGCAGCGCGGACAACGCGGCCTTCGGCAACGGCGCCATCACCACCCACGGCTATGCCGCAAGCGCCATCCTGGCGCAATCGATCGGCGGCGGCGGCGGCCACGGCGGCTACACGGTGGCGGCTTCGCTGGGCCTGGTGGCCGCGGGCGCGGCGGCGGTCGGCGGCTCGGGCGGTTCGGGCAACCACGCCAGCACCGTGACGGTGAGCAACAGCGGCGCGCTGACCACCACGGGCGGCGGCGCGGCGGCGCTACAGGCCCAGTCCATCGGCGGCGGCGGCGGCTCGGGCGGCTACGCCTATGCGGCCGCGATGAGCCAGTTCCTGGGCGTCAGCATCGGCATCGGCGGCGCGGGCGGCGCCGGCTCGAACGGCGGCGCGGTCCAGGTGGACAACCGCGGCGCGATCGACGTCACGGCGACCACGGCAGGCAACGCACCCGGCATCCTGGCGCAGTCGATCGGCGGCGGCGGCGGCTCCGGCGGTTTCGCGGCCGCGGGTGCGGCGGCCCTCACGGGCGCCGCCGCGGTGGCGGTGGGCGGTGGCGGCGGCAATGGCGGCAACGCCGGCAGCGTGACGGTGAACAACGCGGCCAACGTGACGGTCCGCGGCGCAATGTCGCCCGGCGTGGCGGCACAGAGCATCGGCGGCAACGGCGGCACCGGCGGCTTCGCGGTGTCGGGCGCGCTGGCCGAGGGCGCCAGCCTGGCGGCTTCGGTCGGTGGCGGCGGCGGCCATGGCGGCACCGCCGGCGCGGTGACCCTCAACACCAGCGGCGGCGACAAGACGGTCTCGACCGAGGGCGACCAGTCGCCCGCCTTGCTGGCGCAGTCCATCGGCGGCAGCGGCGGCACGGGCGGCTGGGCGGTGTCCGCCGCGGCGGCGCTGGCGGCCGCGCCGGCCATCAGCCTGGGCGGCTCCGGCGGCACGGGCGGGCGCGCCGGCACGGTGTCGGTGACCTCGGCCGAGAACCTGTCGACCCATGGCAAGCTCTCGCCGGCCATCCTGGCGCAGTCCATCGGCGGCAGCGGCGGCAGCGGCGGCTTCAGCTCCGCGCTGTCGGCCAGCGCCACCGTGGGCCTGACTCTGTCGATGGGCGGCCCCGGCGGTGCGGGCAGCACGGCCGGCGCGGTGGGCGTGACCTCGTACGGCGCGATCAGCACCCGCATGGACCAGTCGGCCGGCATCGTGGCGCAGTCCATCGGCGGCAACGGCGGCAACGGCGGTTCGGCCATGTCGGCGACGGTGGCCACGGGCAATCCGGACGCGAAGGTGTCGGTCGGCGCGGCATCGGCGCTGGGCGGCACCGGAGGCACCGGCCAGGCGGGCCAGGCGGTGAACGTGGTCAACCGCGGCAGCATCCAGACCGCCGGCGTGCGCTCGGTGGGCATCGTGGCGCAGTCCATCGGCGGCGGCGGCGGCAACGGCGGCAACAGTGCGGCCTTCAGCGTCTCGCTCTCGGCCGGCAGCAACAAGAGCACCTCGGCGTCGGTCGCGGTCGGCGGCAAGGGTGCCGCGGGCGGCAACGCGTCGGCGGTGGAAGTGATGTCCTACGGCGCGATCACCACCGGCGCCAACCCCGCGAGCGCGGGCGCGATCAACAGCGACCAGGCGATCGGCATCCTGGCCCAGAGCATCGGCGGCAGCGGTGGCAATGGCGGCTCGGCGATGGCCAACGCCGTCTCCGGCACCGCCTCAATGGCGGTGGCGGTGGGCGGCGGCGGCGGCGCGGGCAGCAACGGTGGCACGGTGGGGGTCGGCTTGCACGGCTACGAATACATCGCCGGCTATTCCGACCTGATCAACGCCTTCGGCAACAACGCGACCAGCGGCCTGCAGCACTACGTGAGCAACGGCATTCGCGAGACGCGCGCGCCGGATCTGTTCAACGCGGCCCAGTACCTGGCGAACTATGCGGACCTGCGCGCCGCCTTCGGGCAGGACCTGCTGGCCGCGGCGAGCCACTTCATCACCAACGGCAAGCGCGAAGGCCGCACCGACCAGGCCCTGCCGGGCGTGGCGCCGGTCGCAATGCCCACCACCGGCAGCGTGACCACCTGGGGCCACCAGGCGGCGGCCATCGTGGCGCAATCGATCGGCGGCGGCGGCGGCAACGGCGGCGCGTCCAGCGCCAGCGCCACCAGCAACAAGTACGCGGGCGCGGTGGCCATCGGCGGCTTCGGCGGCGGCGGCGGCAACGGCGACACGGTCGCGGTCGTGTCGCGCAATGCGCTGACCACGCACGGTGCGCAGTCCACGGGCATCGTGGCCCAGTCCATCGGCGGCGGCGGCGGCAACGGCGGCGCGTCGTCGACCTCGTCGGACGGCGCCCCGGGCGCGGTCGAGGCGGCGGGCGTGGCGGCCTACACCAGCTACGTCGGCCCGACCGTGGGCAAGGCCACCGTGTCGGTGGCGAAGAAGTTCACCCAGAGCGACGGTGCCGATTCTTCCGGCAAGAAGAGCGACAACGGCGCCGGCGCCTCGCTGAGCATCGGCGGCGCCGGGGGCGCGGGCGGGGTCGGCGGCGCGGTGGGCGTCTACACCAGCGGGACGATCCTGACCAGCGGCGACCTGTCGCATGGCGTGTTCGCGCAGTCGGTGGGCGGCGGCGGCGGCAATGGCGGCTCCTCGAGCGCCAACGCCAGCGGCGCCAATGCCTCGGCGTCGCTGAGCCTGGGCGGTTCGGGCGCCACCGGCGGTGGCGCGGCGCAGGTCAACGTGCGCAACGACGGCATCATCCAGACCCAGGGTTCGCAGGCCATGGGCGTGATCGCGCAGTCCATCGGCGGCGGCGGCGGCAACGGCGGCTCGGCCAGCAGCAGCGCCGACAGCGGCGGCAAGGCGGCCGTCTCGGTCGGCCTGGGCGGCAGCGGCGGCGGCGGCGGCACGGGCGGCGAGGTGACGGTGGTCAACGCCAACACCATCTCGACGCTGGGCAACCATTCGGCCGGCGTGTTCGCGCAGTCGGTGGGCGGCGGCGGCGGCAATGGCGGGGCGGCGTCGAGCGCGGCCAAGGCCGCGGCGGCGTCGGATGCCTCGGAAGGCACGCATGCCTCGACGGGTGCGCTTTCCAGCACTTCCGGCCCGACCAACACCAGCAATTCGGCGGCGGCGGGCACGGCGCCCGACGGCACCAAGGGTTCGGGCGCGGGCTCCGACGGCGGCTATGCGGCGGGCCTGAGCCTGGGCGGCGCTGGCGGCGGCGGCAACCAGAGCGGCAACGTCCTGGTGAGCAACAGCGGCAACATCGTCACCGGCACGCTGAACCGGCCCGACACGGGCGTGCAGTCGGCCGCGATCTTCGCGCAGTCGGTGGGCGGCGGCGGCGGCAACGGCGGCGCCAGCAGCGCCAATGCGGACGCGGGCAAGGCCAGCGTGGCCCTGTCGCTGGGCGGCTTGGGCGGCGGCGCGGGCGCGGCCGGCCAGGTGCAGGTGAACGCCACCGGTGGCAACTTGGTCACCTACGGCCACAGTTCGGCCGGCATCTTCGCGCAGTCGGTGGGCGGGGGCGGCGGCAATGGCGGCTCGGCCTCGTCGACCACGGGCAGCGGCGGCTCGGTCTCGGCCGCGCTGGGCCTGGGCGGCGCGGGGGCGGGCGGCGGTGCCGGCGGCACGGTGCTGGTCTGCGCCACGGTGTCGGGCAGCGATTGCGCCACCAGCAACCTCACGGCCATCGAAACCCACGGCGCCCAGTCGTACGGCGTGCTGGCCCAGTCGGTGGGCGGCGGCGGCGGCGCGGGCGGCTCGGTCGTGACCGCGGCGACGGCGGGCAGCAGTTCCGCCTCGGGCAGCAATGCCGCGTCGACCGGCGGCGGCGGCTCCAACTCGGCCAGCGCCACCAAGGGCGTGGCCGTGTCGGCCGGGCTGGGCGGCAGCGGCGGCGGCGGCGGCGCGGGCGGCAAGGTGTCGGTCTCGCAGGCCGGCAACATCACGACCTACGGCGACCAGGCCTCGGCGCTGGTCGCGCAGTCGGTGGGCGGTGGCGGCGGCATCGGCGGCTCGACCAGCAGCAATGCCAACAGCGGCGCCTATGCGCTCGGCCTGGCGCTGGGCGGCACCGGCGGCAACGGCGGTGCGGGCGGCGCGGTGCTGGTGGGCACGGCGGCCGGCAGCACCCTGCGCACCGACGGTGCGCTGGCCTACGGCATCCTGGCCCAGTCGGTGGCCGGCGGCGGCGGCCTGGCGGGCTCGGCCAGCAGCACCACCGCCACGGGCGGCGACACCACGGTGTCGATGGCGATCGGCGGCGCGGGCGGCGGCGGCTGGCTCGACGGCGGCCAGGTGACCGTGTCGCATGCCGGCGCGATCGAGACCAAGGGCTTCGGCGCCGACGGCATCCTGGCGCAGTCGATCGCCGGTGGCGGCGGCAGCGGCGGCTCCAGCAGCAGCAGCGCCTCGTCGGGCAAGGTGGCGGTGTCGATGGGCCTGGGCGGCAACGGCGGCTCCGGCGGCAACGGCGGCGGCGTGACGGTGAACTTCAGCAACGCGGTCGTCACCCGCGGCGACAGCGCGGCCGGCATCGTCGCGCAGTCGGTCGGCGGCGGCGGCGGTTCGGGCGCTTCGGCCACCTCGGCCACCGCGCTGGGCAATGGCAGCGGCGGCAGCCCGGCGCTGTCCCTGTCGCTGGGCGGTGCCGGCCAGGGCGGCGGCCTCGGCACCGACGTGTCGGTGACCGGCAACGCGACCACCGGCGCGCGCGTGACGCGCGCCGACGGCAGCCTGCTGTACACGGCAGCGATCGTGACGAACGGCGCCGATTCGGCCGGCATCCTGGCCCAGTCGGTGGGCGGGGGCGGCGGTCGCGCGAGCGCGTCCAGCAGCACGGCGCAGTCGGGCGGCAACAACGCGCTGGGCATGGCCCTGGGCGGCTCGGGTGCCACCGGCGGCGGCGCGTTCTCGGCCGTGGTGAACCTGAGCGGCGCGGCCATCCTGACCACCGGCAGCCATTCCCAGGGCATCGTGGCCCAGGCCATCGGCGGCGGCGGCGGCATCGGCGGCAGCGCCAACAGTGCGTCCAGCACCGGCGGCAGTGGCGGGACCTCGCTGTCGACCAGCGTGGGCGGCAAGGCGGGTGGTGGCGGCAACGTCTACGGCGCGGTCACGGTCAATTCCGCCGTGCGGGTGGAGACGCTGGGCGACCTGTCGACCGGCATCCTGGCCCAGTCGGTGGGCGGCGGCGGCGGCGCGAGCGGCAGCACGGTGGCCAACGCCGGCAGCGACCAGTCGCTGAGCGCGGGCCTGAACCTGGGCGGGGCGGGCGGCAACGGCGGCTACGGCGGCGCGGTGTCGGTGCACCTGAACCCGGGCAGCCTCAACGGCACGGCGGCGGCCTTGTTCACCTCGGGTGCCAACGCCAGCGGCGTGGTGGCGCAGTCCATCGGCGGCGGCGGCGGCGTCGCCAGCCTGGGCGCGGCGTCGGCGAGCAGCGGCAGCCTCAGCGGCACGTTGGGGGGTACCGGCGGCAGCGGCGGCAATGGCGGCACGGTCGAGATCACCAGCGCACAGGCCGTCAGCACCTACGGGGTGCAGTCCATCGGCCTGCTGGCGCAGAGCGTGGGCGGCGGCGGCGGCCTGAGTTCCGCCTCGAGCGCCGGCACCGGCGGCTTCAGCGGCGACATGCGGCTGGGTGCGGCCGGCGGCAGCGGCGGGACCGGCGGCAAGGCCACCGTGACCACCACCGGCGGCAGCGTGAGCACGCAAGGCGCGCTCTCGCCGGCCATCGTGGCGCAGAGCATCGGCAGCGGCGGCGGCGTGAGCCTGAGCCGCGTGAGCAATGTGCGGCTGAGCGGCGCGACGGCGGGCAGCGCCTCGGCCACGACGGTGTCCAACGCGGCGACCCTCGTGACCCACGGCGACGGCTCCGTCGGCATCGTGGCGCAGAGCATCGGCGGCGGTGGCGGCCTGGGCTATGCGACCGCGACCGCCAAGCTGGGCGGCTCGGCCGCCGGCTCGAACGCCAGCGCGGTGCAGGTCGACAGCAACGGCAGCATCAGCACCTCGGGCGTCAACGCCTTCGGCATCCTGGCGCAGAGCGTGGGCGGTGGCGGCGGGGCGGTGCTCTCCACCGGCGACGCGCTGACGTCGAGCTGGACCGCCGGCTCGGGCAACGCAGGCGCGGTGACGGTGAACGTCAACGCCGCCATCACCACCACCGGCGCGGGCGCGCACGGCGTGGTCGCGCAATCGGTGCGCGGCGGCGGCGGCGTGGTGACCAACGGCACCACCACGACCTTCCTGGGCGGCAGCTCCGGCACCAGCGGCCTGGTGACCGTCAACCTGCGCGCCAATGTCTCGGCCACGGGCGCGGGCGCGGTGGCGGTCAAGACCATGTCATCGACCGACCCGATCGTGAACGTCGCTTCGGGCGTGTCGGTGACCGGCGGCGCGGGCGGCGCGGCGCTGGAGTTCGAGGGCCCGACCAACGAGCTGCACAACAGCGGCACGGTCTCGACCGTCGACGGTGCGGCCGGCATGGCCGTGCGCACACTGACCGGCGACACCACGGTGAAGAACGCCGGCACGCTGCTGGGCAACTTCAGCCTGGCGCAGGGCGCCAGCAACCTGCTGCACAACCAGGCCGGCGGCACCCTCCTGGCCGGTTCGTCGATCGACCTGGCCGGTGGGCTGCTGCAGAACGACGGGCTGCTCAAGAGCGCGGGCGCGATGCACACCCCCACCGCCATCGTGGGCTCGCTGGTGCAGTCGGGCACCGGCGCGCTGGAACTGCGCGTCGACCATGCCAAGGCGGCGGTCGATGCCTTCGAGGTCAGCGGCACGGCGCAGCTGCAGGGCACGCTGAAGCCGGCCTTCGTCAACGGCGGGCTGATCGCACCGGGCACGGCGTCGCTGGGCTCCTTCCTGCGCGCCGCCAGCGGCGCCGACGTCTCGCGCCTGGCGCTGGGCCACACGGCCATCATGACCTTCGCCCTCAGCCAGCAGGGCGGCACGGTCGGCCTGTCGTCGACCGCCAACTTCAGCCCGCAGGGATTGGGTGCGGACGGCCACCGGATCGGCGCGCTGATCGGCGGCGCCCAGGGCCTGGGCCTGCCCAACTTCCAGGCGCTGACCGCGCGGCTGGTCGAGGTGCCGACGGTCGACCGCCTGGCCCAGGCCTACTGGAACGTCAGCGGCGCGGCGGCTTCGTCGGTCACCAACGTGGGCGCGCAGATGAACACCGCCTTCGGCCAGACGCTGCTGCAACGCGGCAACGACGTCGCCAACAGCCGTGCGGCCCTCGTGGCCGACCCGGCCAGCGGCGACTGGACCGACCGGCGCAGCAACACCTGGGCGCAGATCTACGGCGACAACAGCAAGACGACGGTGGATTCGGGCAGCACCGGTGCCGAGCTGAGCGCGCGCAGCTACGGCGTGGCCGTGGGGCATGACCGCCAGGTCACGCCCGACACCCGGGTCGGCTTCGCCCTGGGCACCGCGGTGGCCGACTTCGACCTGACGCGCGCCTTCAGCGGCCGCGACAACGCGCTGCAACTGGGCGCCTATGCGACGCACGAATTCGGCCCGGCCTATGCGTCGGCCGCGGTGTCGTACTCGGTGCACCGCATGAAGACCACGCGCGCGCTGGAGCTGATCGAGGCCACGTACGGCGCGGACTTCGACGCGCACAGCCTGGCCACGCGCGCCGAGGCCGGCTACCGGCTCCAGGCCGCGTCCTTCGGTGTCACGCCCTATGCCGCGCTGCAGGTGCAGAACATGGTCACGCCGTCTTACGGCGAGCAGGCCAACGGCCGTTCGGCGCCGCACCTGGCGCTGAACTACGACCGCCGTTCGGTGACCCTGACGCGCACCGAGCTGGGCGCATCGCTGGACCAGAACTTCGCGCTGCAGGGCGGCAAGACGCTGACGGTCCGCACCTCGGCCGCCTGGGCGCACGACCGGGCCAACCGGACCTCCGTCGACGCGTCGTTCCAAACGCTGCAGGGCGGCAGCTTCCGCGGCGCGGGCATCCAGCCGGTGTCCGATCTGGGCCTGCTGTCGCTGCGGGCCGAGCTGCGGCTGGCGACGGGCCTGAGCTTCGGCGTGGACGCGTTCGGCGAGTTCGGCCGCCATACGCGGACGCTGACCGGGCGCTTGTCGATGCGTTACCAGTGGTGAGGAAAGGCGGGCCGGGGCGGCCCGCCTGATCGCTCGATTCCAGGTCGGCGCGGCTTCGCGAGGCGAGGGAGGAGGGCGGCCCGTCCGCGGCGATGCGCCGGCATGGGGCGGCCGCTTGTTTCAGGCGAGCCCGCGCGCGCTACGGGCCGTTCCCCGCAGCGCGGGATCGGAACGTGACCGGAATGTCCATCCACATCGCCTCCGGCACGCCATTGCGTTTGCCCGGAACGTATCTCCACCCGCTCGCCGCATCGATCGATGCCTTGTCGAAGCGCTCCTGGCCGCTGGACGACTTGAGCTCGACTTTTTGTGGGGCGCCATCGACGCCCACCAGCACCCTGAGAACGGTTCGGGGCGGCTCGGCGGCGTCTGCGGCAACGGCGTCGTTTCCAGCGGGACCGATGGTCGATCCTGGGACGGTTGGCGACGTCGTGAATGCAGCCGTCGGAACTGCGGTGCACCCCATCGACGTGCAGGCGATCACCGTGAACAGGACGATGGCGCGCCGGGCGCTTTCCATGCTGAAACGGAACCTTAAAAAGGCGCAAGCATGAACGTGGATTGCGACTCCTGAATGACTGCGGGAGGCATCTCAAAATGCGTGATTGGGGCGTGCGTGGCCAAGCGGCCGTGCGATCTCTATGGAAAAAATACAATGTATATTATGTTAAATAACTGAGGCGTAAGGACGGTGCTCCCCGGTCCCCTGGGGATCGAGGATCGGATTCGAAGCCCCACGACCCTTCCACACCGGGCCCCGGCCGCGTCCTAGTGCATCGCCTCCGGCAGCAAGGCCAGCCCGGAGCGCTGCTCGAACTCCCGATAACCGATGGGCTGCAGGCTGTGCGTGCCGCCGCGGTTGACCGTCCAGTAGGCCCAGGCCCGTCCATCGCCGCTGCTGTAGACCACCTTCCAGGTATGGCTCGGGACCCAGACATTGCCCGGGCCGATCGTGGCCGGCTGCCGATCGAAACTGGGCCCGGTGAACACGAAGACGGCGCCGTTCGCGCGCGCCGCGTACTTGCGCGTCGACTGCTCGATCTGGTTCCAGGCGCCCTGGTTGAGCTGGGGCGCCTGCGGCACCATGTTCGCCAGCGAGAAGGATTGCGCCTTGGCCGTCACGCTGGGCATGTCGCCGGCCGGCGAAAGATGGCCGCGGTCGTAGCCGCTGCCGGCGTAGTCGGCGAGTTGCGCACGGTCGGCCGCGGGCAGTCGCGCCTCGGGATAGAAACGGTCCACGCGCTTGAGGCCTTTCGCGGCTTCGACGCTGGCGCGCGTGAGCTTCTGGACGGTGTAGAGCGGCGTCTTGCTCTCGCCCGAGTACAGGGCGGCGAAGCCGTCGAAACACAAGGCCCGCTGGCGGCCGGGCCACGCGACCGTCGGGGCCGGGCCGGGAAAGTGCTGCGGGCACTGTGCGAAACCTTCGACGGCGGCCCGTGAGCGGGCCGGCGATTCCACGGAAACCGATGGGGGTGTGGCCGAAGGTTCCAGGCTGCAACCCGGAACCTGGACCGCGGCAACCACCGCCAACACGACGCCAAGCATGCTTCTGCGCATGAGCCGCGTGACATCGCCACGCCGCCGGGCAGCTCTCTTCGTTCTCAAATCAAAACCTCGGTTCACGCTGGTTCATCCACCAGCGCATTCGTCATCAAAAAAGTACGGGTAGGCCATGCGGGTTTCGCTGCAGCAGGTGCAGTTCCCCGATTGCGCGTCCTGGACTCAGGTCACACGCGCGGCGCCTGGCTATCGGCGCGATCGATCCGTTCCTCGATTTTCTCGCGTCCTGGCGCCGGGCAGCGGCCGATCGCCCTCCTCCGCGCCATGGGATGTGCGCCTCGGCCGTACGTTGACAGGCCGTCGGGCGCGCAGTAGCTTGTCCGCCCGCTGCGAGCCTGCGGCTCACTGAACTCAGGAGACACCATGACCGCCAAGAACACGATCTGTCTTTGGTACGACGGCACCGCCGAGGAGGCGGCGCGGTTCTATGCGCAGACCTTTCCCGACAGCCGTGTCGGTGCGGTCCATCGCGCGCCGGGCGACTATCCCTCGGGCCAGCAAGGCGATGTGCTGGTGGTCGAGTTCACCGTCGCCGGCATCCCTTGCATCGGCTTGAACGGCGGCCCGCAGTTCAAGCACAGCGAGGCCTTCTCTTTCCAGATCGCGACCGACGACCAGGCCGAGACGGACCGCCTGTGGAACGCCATCGTCGGCAATGGCGGCCAGGAGAGCGAGTGCGGCTGGTGCCGGGACCGCTGGGGCCTGTCCTGGCAGATCACTCCCAGGATCCTGACGGCGTCGCTCGCGAATCCGGATCGCGCGGCGTCCAAGCGGGCTTTCGACGCCATGATGACCATGAAGAAGATCGACATCGCCGCGATCGAAGCCGCGCTCGCGGGTTGAGAACCCGACCGGCGGCGAGCGGTTCGGCGATCGCCCTGCCCCATGTCGAGCGCTGTGGGCGCAAGCCATGTGTGTCGGAATGCGCGATCTGCCCAAGTCATGTGCGCCATCGTGCGAATGGGTTAACAAGTGTGAACATCTGCCTTGAGGCCCGTCGGGCCTCGGCGTCAGACTGGGCTCTTTACGGAAAGGACAGCGATGACATCGGGCATCTCCAGCGCATTGGCCGTGAAGGAACTGGAGCTCGGCGAGTTTCATTGGATCCTGCTGCACGAGGAGGAGTCCGCGGACGAACTCCTGACCTACACGCCGCAGCGTTTCAGCGAACCCTTCTCGGACCCCGCGGCGGCCTGGGCGGCGGGTTATCTCGTGCTCAGGGCCATGCTGCGCAGGAAATGGCCGTAGGCGGCGCCGACCCTCCGACAAACCGTTCTTGCGCCAGCGCAAAGTGAGATTCGAACGTCCGGCGCAGCGGCGCGCCAGGCCTCTTCGATGCGCCCCCTGGGTCATGGGGCGCCGGCGGGATTCGGCGGCACGATGAGAACAATAAGCATTTGCCACACAATACCGGCCGCGCCCTTTCGGAAGAGCGCCTCCCCTGACGGCCCTCCCCTGCCCCGCGTTCTGCTCGATCTCGTCCCGTGTTCACCCGCTACTACCGCGAACTGCTCCATTTTTTGGGGCGCTCGGTCAACGACCATCACACGGCAGCGGACCTGGCGCAGGAGAGCTATGCCAGGGTGTTGGCGGCGCAGAAGAATGGCGAAGACATCACCGACCCGCGCGCCCTGCTCTATCGCACCGCGCGCAACCTGCTGATCGATCGCCATCGCCACAGCCAGGTGCGCCGTGCCGTGCACGGCGAGGTGCCGCAAGAGGGCGACGATGATGACGGCGATGCCCTGAGCCGTCTGGCGGCGCCCGCGGCGTTCGAGCCCGAGGTGGCGGTGGCATCGCAGCAGAGCGTGCAGGCGCTCCTGGCCACCATCGGCGGGCTGCCGGTGCGTTGTCGCCAGGCCTTCATGCTGCACAAGTTCGAGGGCCTGTCACACGCCGAGGTCGCCGAGCAGATGGGGATCTCGGTCAAGATGGTCGAGAAACACATCAAGATGGGTCTGCAAGCCTGCCGCGGCTGCCTGGCGCAGCAGGAGACGGCAAGCTCGCCGCCCGGCGCCCGCGATGTATCGCCCGGGGGCCGGCCATGAAGGCGCGCCTTTATTTTCATCTGCCGGAGGTAGGGTCGAACGCGTTTCGTTCGTCTACCGAGGGAGGAGCGCCCTTTTCACCATGAGCCACCTGTCGCCCCCGCCCCCCACGGCCTCTCTGTCGGACGAGCAGGCGCTGGACTGGTTTGTGCGCCAGCAACGGGGACTGTCCCGCGAAGAGCAGGCGCAACACCGCGCGTGGCTCGCCAGCGACGAGGCGCACCGGGCCGCCTATGCACGGTGGCAGGCCAGCTGGGACACGCTCGACCAGCTGCCCGCCGATGGCTTGGCGGCGCTCAACGCGCAGTTGGCAAAGGACCTGCAGGCGCTCGGGGCGTCAGATTTGCTGGTCGCGCCGCCGGCGTCCAGTCCTGCCCTCCCCCGGTCTTCTACTGCCCGCCGCGGCGGCTGGCGCCAGTGGGCGAAGGGGCTGCTGGGCGGCAAGCCTTCCGCGCCAGGCCGCGCCGCGCGGCCCTTGCGCTGGGCCGCGCCTGCGCTGGTGCTGCTGATGCTGGCCGGCGGCTATGGCGGCTGGGCTTCCTGGCAACGTCAGCCTCTCTACAGCGCGGAGCACGTGACCGCGCGCGGACAGCAAAGCCGTGTGCAACTGCCCGACGGCTCGATGATGCGGCTCGACACCTTGACCCAAACCGATGTGACGCTGTACCGCCAGCGCCGCGAGGTGCGGCTGTCCGAAGGCCAAGTGGTGTTCCAGGTCACGCACGATGCCAGTCGCCCTTTCCAGGTGCTGGCCGGGCCCTTGCGCATCACCGTCGTCGGCACGCGCTTCTCCGTGCGCTACACCGCCGGCACCCCCGGTCGGTCCGACGTGCGGGTGGCGGTGGAGGAAGGCCGGGTGCGGGTCGAACCGATCGAGCCCGTCGCTTCGCCTGAAGGATCGGCGAAGCAAGGGGTGGAACTGACTGCCGGCGAGCAGATCGCCAGCGACGCCCACGGCGGCCTGGGTGCCGTCAGCGCCGTGCCGGCGACCGGCATTGCTCCCTGGCGTGACAACCGCGTGAGTTTCGACAACACGCCGCTCGACCAGGCCCTGGCCGAGTTCGAGCGCTATGGCGCCACGCGTTTGCGGGTGCAGGACCCGGCGGTGGCCGCCTTGCGCCTCACCGGCACCTTCGATCCGCTGCACCTGGAGAACTTCGTGCGCGCGCTGCCGCAGGTGCTGCCCGTGCGTCTGGTGCCCGATCCGATGGCGAAGGCCGGGACGGCGGCGTCCACGTCAGCGGGGCCGTGGCTGGTGGTCGGGCGCTGAGCGCGGTCCTGCATCGAAACTTTCCTGAATTTATTTGCGCGCGGAAGGTAGGGCCCGTGCCGGGTAGCCCGTCTACATGAGAAGGATTCCCATTTCTTCTCTTGGAGTACGTGTTCATGCCTCGCCCTTTTCTGCAACCCGCGCCCCTGACGCTCTCGCTGGCACTGGCTTTCGGTGCCGCAAGTGCGCTGCCGTTGCTCGCCCATGCCCAGACAGCCGCCCCTGCGGTGCTGCAGCTGCGTCTTGCGGCCCAGCCGCTGGGCCAAGCGCTCAACGAACTGGCGCGCCAGTCGAAACTGGAATTGATGGTGCAGCCCGCGCTGGTGGCGGGCAAGTCCGCCGCGGCCCTGCAGGGCACCTTCACGCTGCAGCAGGCCATCGACCGCCTGTTGGCCGGCACCGGCCTGGTCGCGGTGCGCGATGCGAACATGCTGGTCATCAGAACCGCGCCCAGCGGCACGGCCACCCTGTCGGAGGTGCTGGTGACGGCCTCGAACCGCGAAACGCCCTGGGGCCCGGTGTACGGCTACGCCGCTCGGCGCGCGATGTCGGCCGCCAAGGACGACGCAGCGCTCAACGAAACCCCGCAGTCGATCTCGGTCGTGACCCGCGACCAGATGGACGACCAGGGCGCGCAGACCGTGACCGACGCCCTGCGCTACGTGGCGGGCGTCAACACCTCGGCCTACGGCGAGGACCCGCGCTACGACTGGATCACCGTGCGCGGCTTCAACCAGTCGGTGTTCGGCATGTACCGCGACGGCCTGCGGGCCTCGGGCAGCAAGATCGGCATGCGCATCGACCCCTACGGGCTGGAACGCATCGAAGTGCTCAAGGGACCGACCTCGGTGCTGTATGGCCAGAACGCGCCCGGCGGCCTGATCAACAACGTGACCAAGCGCCCCACGAGCGAGCCGCTGCACGAGCTTTCGATCGGCTTCGGTTCGCACGACCGCAAGCAGGCGCAGTTCGACCTCGGCGGCCCGCTGGCCGGCAGCGAAACGCTCTCGTACCGCCTGACCGGCAACCTGCGCGACAGCAACACGCAGATGAATTTCGCGCCCGACGATCACGTCTACATCGCGCCGGCCATCACCTGGAGGCCCGATGCCGACACCTCGCTCACCGTGCTGGCCAACTACCAGAAGGACCGTGCGGCCTGGGGCCTGTGGTATCCGCGCGCCGGCACGCTCAACCCCGGCCCCTGGGGCCGGATCCAGCCGGGCTTCTATCCCGGCGAGCCCGACTTCAACCAGTTCAAGCGCGAGCAGTATTCGGTCGCCAGCCTGTTCGAGCGCAGGCTCGACAACGGCGCCGTGTTCCGCCAGAGCCTGCGCGTCGAGCACATGGACTACGACGCGGCCTATGTGCGCGGCCGGGGCCTGATCAACACCCGCGGCCAGATCGACGACAACGGCTACCTGCTGTTCCGCGATGCCAACCGCGGCCGCCTGGATTCGGACGTGTACGCGATCGACAACCAGCTGGCCTGGAACTGGCAGGCCGGCGGCCTGCAGCACCGCCTGCTGGCCGGCCTCGACAGCAGCCTGACCCGCTACACCGACCGCCAGCTCTCGGGCAATGCCCCGCTGCTGGACATCCGCAACCCGCAGTACGGCCAGCCGATCAGCGAGCCCACCGATCCCTGGTCGCGCGACGTGAAGGCCCGCCAGACCGGCGTCTACCTGCAGGACCGCATCAACCTGGGCGAGCGCTGGATCGTGCGCGGCGGCATCCGCCACGACTGGGCCCGTACCGACACCACCGACCCGCTGGGCACGCTGGCGCTGCGCCAGAAGAACGGCGCGACCACCTTCCAGGCGGGCGCGCTCTACAAGGCGGGCAACGGCTGGACGCCGTTCGTAAACTATGCCGAATCCTTCCAGCCGACGGCACAGGCCAGCAAATCGGGCGCGCCCTTCGATCCCACCGAAGGCAAGAGCGTGGAGGCCGGCGTGCGCTACCAGCCGGACCACAGCCGCAGCATGTTCACCGCCTCGGTCTACGACATCCGCCAGCGCAACGTGCTGACGCAGGACCCGAGCGACAGCCGCTACTCGGTACAGACCGGCGCAGTGCGTTCCCGCGGGCTGGAGCTGGAGGGCGTGTGGGAAGTCACGCGCCAACTGACCGTGATGGCCAGCTACACCTACATGGACGCGGCGGTGACGCGCAGCAACATCCTGGGTGAAACCGGCACCCGGCCGCGCGACGCCTGGGGCACCACCTCGCCCAGCAACATGGCGTCGATCTGGGCCCACTACCGCTTTGCCGACAGCACCCTGCGCGGCGTGACCATCGGCGGCGGCGCACGCTACATGGGCCGCACCATCGACTACGGCGCATCGCCCACCGCACCGGACAATGCCTATTCCTTCCAGGCCAAGACGCCGGCCTACACCGTGTACGACCTGGCGCTGGGCTACGAGCCGAACGCGAACTGGCGCTTCCAGCTCAAGGTGAACAACCTGTTCGACAAGCTCTACGTGGCCAACCCCTGCGGTGGTTCACCCCTCAGCGCCTGCTACTACGGTCCGGTGCGCAGCGTGCTGCTCAGCGGCACCTACCGCTGGTAAGCCGGCATGCGCGCCTGGATGACGCGGCTGCACCGCTGGGCCGGCCTGTTCATGGCCGCCTTCCTGTTCGTGGCCGGGCTCACCGGCGCGGTGATCTCCTGGGACCACGAACTCGACGAATGGCTGAATCCGCAGCTCTTCGATGCGCCCGCGCCTTCGCCCGAGGCGCGCAAGCGCGGCGCGCTGGAACTGGTCGACGGCCTGGAGGCGGCCGACCCGCGCCTGCGCGTGGCCTTCGCGCCGCTGGAGGTCGAGGACGGCCACGCGCTGGGCGTGTCGGTGGTGCCGCGCGTCGATCCGGCCACCGGCCAGCCCCATGTGCTGGGCTTCAACCAGGTCACGCTCAACCCCTACACCGGCGAAGTGCAGGGCACGCGATTGTGGGGTGCGGTCTCGCTGTCGCGCGAGAACCTGATGCCCTTCCTCTACAAGCTGCACTACAGCCTGCACATCCCCAATGCGGGGGCGCTGGAGCTCGGCACCTGGTTCATGGGCATGGTCTCCATGGTCTGGGTGCTGGACTGCTTCCTCGCGCTGTGCATCTCGCTGCCGGGCCGGCGCGCCTGGCGCAAATCGTGGCGCAAGTCCTTCAGCTTCCGATGGCGCCAGGGCGGGCACAAGCGCACCTTCGACCTGCACCGCGCCGGGGGCCTCTGGGCGTGGGCGCTGCTGCTGACCGTGGCGATCACCTCGGTCAGCATGAACCTGCGCCGCGAGGTGGTGCGTCCGCTGGTCGAACGCGTGTCGACCCTGACGCCCGACATCTTCGCCCTGCGTGCACCCGTGCCCGTGGCGCGCTTCGTCGAGCCGGGCATCCGCCGCGAAGAGGCGCTGGCGCTGGCCCGGCAGGAAGCGGTCCGGCGCGGTTGGTCGGCCCCCGCGGGCGCCGTGTTCTACAGCGCGCCCTACCGTCTCTATGGCGTGAACTTCTTCGAGCCCGGCGACGACCATGCGAGCTGGGGGCTGGGCAATCCATGGCTCTATCTGGATGCCCAGACCGGCGCCTACCTGGGCGACCGCGTGCCGGGCACGGGCACCGCGGGCGACCTGTTCCTGCAGGCCCAACTGCCGCTGCACACCGGCCGCATTGCCGGCACGGCCGGCCGGGTGGCGATGAGCGCGCTGGGCCTGGGGGTGGCCATGCTCAGCGTGACCGGCGTGATGATCTGGGCGCGCAAGCGGCGTGCGGCGCTGCGCGGCCGTGCCCGCAGCAGCGCTGCGCAGGCGACGGGCGAGCCCGTGTCCGCGAGCTGGCAAGGCGTCCAGGAAACCGTGCGGACGCCCGGTCCGTCGAGCGGATAATTCCGATCCGCCCCCTGCCCGGCCGGCCGGCGCGGAGAGAGGCACAAAGGACCGACCATGGACAAGTTCAGCGCGATGCGGGCCTTCGTGCGCGTCGTCGAAGCCGGCAACTTCACCAAGGCTGCGGATTCGGTGGGTGTGCCCAAAGGCCAGATGAGCCGCCTGGTGCTGCTGCTGGAAAAAGAGCTCAAGACGCAACTGCTCAACCGCACCACGCGACGGGTCACGGTCACCGCGGACGGCGCGGCCTACTACGAGCGCGCGGTGCGCCTGCTCGACGAACTCGATGAACTCGAGTCGAGCCTGTCGCGCGCCAAAGCCGCGCCGCGCGGGAGGTTGCGGGTCGACGCACCGTCGGCGATCGCCAGCCTGATCCTCATCCCGGCGCTGCCCGATTTCTGTGCGCGCTACCCGGACATCCACGTCGACGTCGGCGTGAGCGACAAGCCCATCGACCTGATCGGCGAGAACGTGGATTGCGTGCTCCGTGCGGGAGAGATTGCCGACCCCTCGCTCGTGGCCCGACGCATCGCCGAGATCGACCGCATCGTGTGCGCGTCGCCCGCCTATCTGGCCCGGCACGGCGTGCCGCAGCATCCGTCGGACCTCGAGAGCGATCGCCACCATGCGATCAGCTACTTCTCGCATGGCTCGGAACGCCTGACCTATGTGCTGCAGCGGGGCGCGGAGCAGTACGAGGTCCATGCGCGGTCGAGCGTCGCGGTGAACGACTCCGGTGCGATGCTGGCCGCCGGGCTGGCGGGCCTGGGCATCGCGCGCACCGCCCCGTTCATGGCGGCGCCGCACCTGGCGGCGGGCACCCTGACGGCCGTGCTGCCGGAATGGTCGGCTGGCGCCTGGCCGTTGTACGTGGTCTATCCGCCCCATCGGCATGTGAGCGTCAAGCTGCGGGTGTTCATCGACTGGGTCGCCGACCTTTGCGCGCGCACGCTGAAGGCGCCGAGGGTGCGGCCCTAGCGTCCGGCCCGCGGCCACTGTGCGATGGATCGAGACGCTGCGTCTGCGCGCGCTCTCTTTTTCCATGGCAGCCCGAAGCCTAAATTCCCGACACGGCCGAGCCAGGCGACTGGCTCTTCATCCACCGAGAAAGGAATTCCACCATGGACACCCCACGCTACGACGCGCGCAAGACCGCGCTTCTCTTCGTCGACCCCTACAACGATTTCCTGTCCGAAGGCGGCAAGCTCTGGCCCGCGATCCAGCCGATCGCGGAGGAAGTGCACCTGCTGGACAACCTGCGCGCGATCCAGGGCGCGACCCGCAAGGCCGGCATCCAGAAGGTGATCGTGCCGCACCGGCGCTGGCAGCCCGGCGACTACGAATGCTGGTGCCATCCCAGCCCCACGCAGCGCCTGCTGATGACCCGCAAGACCTTTGCCAAGGACAGCTGGGGCGGCGAATGGCACCCCGAGTTCGGCCCCCAAGCCGGCGACATCGTGGTGCACGAGCACTGGGCCTCCAGCGGCTTCGCGAACACCGACCTCGATTTCCAGCTGAAGCAGCATGGCATCTCGCATGTGATCCTGGTGGGCCTGCTGGCCAACACCTGCGTCGAGACCACCGCGCGCTACGCGCAGGAGCTGGGCTACCACGTGACGCTCGTGAAGGACGCCACCGCCGCGTTCCAGCGCGAAATGATGCACGCCGCGCACGCGCTCAACGGTCCCACCTATGCCCACAGCATCGTGGACACCCGCGCGCTCCTCCAGGCGCTGCCCAGCGCTTGAGCGGGCCGCGCATGACGCCCTCCTCCGACGGTGCGGCCGGGCTCTCCGGCCGCCTGGTTTCGCTGATGGCGCTGAGCTGCGCGCTCGCGGTGTCGACCATCTACTACCACCAGCCGCTGCTGCCCCGGATCGCCTCTTCGTTCGGCGTCCCGCCCACGCAGGCCAGCCTGATCGCGACGCTGACGCAACTCGGCTACGCGATCGGCCTGTTGCTGATCGTGCCGCTGGCGGACCGCCAGCAGCCGCGCAAGCTCGCGTCGCTGGCCGTCGCCGCGAACGCGGTCGCGCTGCTCGCCTGTGCGGCGGCGCCCAGCTTCGCGCTGCTGTGCGCCGCCAGCTTCGCCGTCGGGGTGACGGCCATCACCGCGCAGATCATCATTCCCACCGTTTCGGGCCTGGCGCCGCCGGCCCTGCGTGGCCGCACCGCGGGCATCCTGCTGGGCGGCCTGTCCGCCGGCCTGCTGCTGGCGCGCACGGCGAGCGGCTTCGTCGGCGCGGCCACGGGCTGGCGCACCGTGTTCCTCGCCGCCGCGCTGGTCGACCTGGGGCTGTGGGCGATCGTCGCGCGGAAGCTGCCCGCGGTCTCGACCCTGACGAGCCTCGGCTACGGCGCGCTGCTCCGCTCGCTGGGCCGGCTGGTGCGGGAGGAGCGCGTGCTGCGCCTCTCGGCCGCCACCGCCTTCATGATGTTCGCCGCCTTCAGCGCGCTGTGGGCCACGCTCGCCGCGCTGCTGGCGCAGCCGCCTTACGGCTTCGGCCCCGCCGCCATCGGCGCGTTCGGGCTGGTGGCGCTGCTGGGCATCGCTGCGTCGCCGCGCATCGGCGCCCTCGCCGATCGGCTCGATGCGCGCGCCCTGCTCCTGGCGGGTGCGCTCGCGCTGGCCCTCGGCTTCGCGTTCATCGCGGCCGGCGGGCGCGGCCTGGGCTGGTTGATCGCCGGCATGGTGCTGCTCGATTTCGGCAACCGCGCGGGGCTGGTGGCGAACCAGACCCGGGTCTATGCGCTGCGGCCCGAGGCGCGCAGCCGGCTGAACACGGTCTTCATGGGCGCCTACTTCCTCGGGGGCTCGGCCGGCGCCGCCCTGGGGGCCTACGGCGCCCACCGGGCCGGCTGGGCCGGGCTCGCGGCGACAGGCGCGTTGCTGGCGCTGGCGGCCGCGGCCATCAACATGCGCTCGTTCCGCGCCGCGCGCGCGGCGGTCGTCGACGGCACCTCCTGAGATCCGGGCGGGACGGCCTTCAGTCGATCAGTTTCGAGACGGCCGCCTGCGCCAGCGCTTCCGTCCGGAAGTACCCCAGCACCGACCCCACGCCCCGGTGCCCGGTCATGGCCATGGTGTCGGCCAGCGGGACCTGCTGGCGTCCGGCCTCGGTCACGAAGCCGGCGCGCAGCGAATGGGCCGAGAAATCGCCCTCGAGCCCTGCCGCCAGGCAGCGCGCCTTGACGATGTCGCGCACGGACCCGTCGGCCAGCGGCGCGCCGAGGTGGCCGCCGCGTCGCACCTGCCGGAAGATCCGGCCCTCGCCGATGCCGCTGGCCTGGAGCCAGGCGGTGAGCGCCTGCCCTGCCCTGCCCGCGATCGGCTTGGCGTTCTCGGCTCGATCGGCGCCGCTCTGGTTGGTCTTCGAGAAGCCGAGCGTGTAGACATAGGTGTCTTCGCCGATGCGTTCCAGGTGCGCCATGTCCGCGGCCGCCACCTCGGAGCGCCGGCGCCCGCCGGAGGACCAGGCGAACAGCAGCAAGGCCTGGTCGCGCAAGCCCTTGAGGCTGTCGTCGCAGGTGGCGAGCAGCGCCTGCAGCGGCTCCTTCGTCAGCGCCCGCTGCTTGCGCTGCACCACGCCGCGTTTGGCGTACGCGCGCCGGCTCTTGGCCACCAGGTCGCGCACGGCTTCGGTCGCGCAGGGATTCGGCATGCCGGCGGTCTGATGGGCCTTGCTGAGCACCGCGATGCGGTGCGTCACCGTGGCCAGCGCGAGCGGACCCAGGGCGCCCTTGTAGCGCCCTGCCACCAGGGCCTGGTCGGCCGCCGGCGGCAGTTGCGTGACCAGGCCCCTGGGCGTGCTGCGCTCGAGGTGGTCGACCAGGAACTGGATCACCACGGGCACGGCGACCGGCAGCTCGAGCTTCCGACCGTAGCGCACCGAAAACCACGCGGCCCAGTATTTCAGCGCGGAGCGGTAGGTCGCCACGGTGTTGGCCGACTCGCCCTCCTCCAGCAATTCCTGGACGGCCGACGCGGTCAGCGACGAGATCTCGCCCGGGTCGAGCACCGGCAGCTTTTTCAGGGCCATCAGATCGCCCATGGTCGGCCTCCAGACCTGTTTTCGTGCATATTCGTATTAAATCGCATGTGTGACGTATGATATCTTACGTGTAAATTTAACAGGTCACGATAAGTTTCAGTAATCGTGAGCTATTTTGAGCCAGGAGCGAAACCATGACGCAGAAGCGTTCGAGGGGGGTCCAGCAGGCCGATGTGTGGGCCGCGGCCGATGCGCTGATCGCGGCGGGCGACCGGCCGACCATCGAGCGCGTGCGGCAGAAGATCGGCAGCGGTTCGCCGAACACGGTGAGCCCGATGCTCGATGCCTGGTATCGCACGCTGCCTGCGCGCCTGGGCGTGGGGGCGCCGGCCGAAGGCGCCGCAGGCCACCGCCTGCCGCCCGAGGTTGCCGATGCGGCGCAGGCCCTGTGGGCGCTCGCCTGCCGCGATGCCGGCGCGCTCGCGCGCCAGGCCCACGAGGCGCAGCGCAGCGCCCTGGATCGCCGCGAGGAGGCGCTCACGGTGGCCGAGGCCGAGTTCCAGCGCCGCGAGCAGGCCTTTGCGTCGACCCAGGCATCGCTCGAAGAATCGGTCCTGCGTGGCAACGACACCGTCGCCGGATTGCAGCGCCAGCTCGATGCGGCGCAGCAGCGTCAGGCCGCCGTGGAAGCCCAGGTCGAGCCGCTGCGCGAAGCCCTCGCCACCTCCCAGCGCCGGCAGGAGGCGCTGCACGCGGAACACGCGGCCGAACTGGCCCGGAAGGACGCCACGATGGCGGAAGCGCAGCAGCGCCACGATGCGGTCGAGCGCCGCGCGCTGCTCGAGATCGATCGGGCGCGCGAGGAAGCGCGCCAGGCCGTGGCCCGTGGCGTGCGCGAGGCGGCACGTGCCACGGAAGCGCAGGCGAAGCTCGCGCAGGCCCGCGACCACGCGGTCGAGGCGCTGCGTGCGCAGGAACAGATGGCAGCCTCCGCGCATGAGCAGGCGGCCGCGCTGAGCACCGCCCACGCCGCGCTGCAGGCGCGGCTCGCCGGCGCGGAAACCGGCGGCCAGGCCCTGCAGGCGTCGCTGGCGGCCGAGTCCACGGCCCATGCCGCCACCCGGGCGCTGCTGACGCAGGCGATGGCCCTGGTGGCGACCGCCAATGCCGCGCCCCGCAGCGGCAAAGGCAAGCCGCCGGCGAAGCCCCGGATCAGGGGCGCGACGCCGGGCGGCTGACGCACGGCTTCAGGCCGCTCAGCGCACCAGGCTTTCGACAAAACGGCCGCTTCGGCCGCGTGCGACGCGGCGATGCGTCGACGGCCGGTTCCTGAACGCGCCCGCCAGCGACTGGCTCCGTCCCTCATCGCCCCGCCCGAGATCGACCTGCGCCGCGATCGTCGGTGTATCCAGGGTTTTCGTGTTGTTCAAATGAGTACTTAGGTGTACAAAAGGAGCGTGTCTTAGGAAACCCCATGAACCCCCAGGCGAAGTCGGACACATCACTGGCGTCCTGCGTGCATTGCGCCACGCCGTTGAACCCCAGCGCACGGGTGTGCCCCAGCTGTGGTGAGGATCCTTCCGCCGACGGCGGCCTTGCCGATGCCTCGTGGTTCGAGGAGGCCTCGGCGAACACGCCGAACGACCATGTGCTGGAGGCCATGATGGCCATCGCCGCGGCCAAGCCCAAGGCCGCGCATCCCGCGCTCGGCCCGTTCCTGCAACCCGGCCCGCCGGCGCTGGTGCAGGCGCCCTCCGTCACCGCACTGCCGCAGCAGGCTTCGGCCCTGTCCCACGCGAGCCCCTTGCGCCTGCCCTCCTCGCTGTCCCGCCGTGTGCTGGGCGCCGGGGCGGCCGTCACGGCCCTGGCGGCGCTGACGGCGGTGCTGCTGAACGCGAACGGCTTCTCTCTCAGGCCCGGCACCGCGCCGAAGACCGGGGCGGCGCTCGTTTCGGCGGGGTTGTCGCCGGCCCCCGGCACGGCCGCGGGCGAGCGCGATCACGAAGCCGTTCCGGACCCGGAGCCAGCACCACCGCTGCCGGCGCTCCCGCAGGCGAGCCCGCCGGCGCGGGCCGATGACGAGGCGCGAACGATCGCCGCCGCGCTGGGTCTGGGCGCGCGTGCCGAGCCGGTCGTCGCGGCGCCGGAGCCCCCCGTCGTCCCGCGCGCCGCGCCGGCCGCCGACGCGCCGGGCGGCACCGAATCACCGAAGCGATGCGGCGAGGCGCTGGCGGCGCTGTCGCTGTGCCGCGAGCCATGAGGCACACGTCATCGGCAGGTCTGCGAAGGCCTGGCGATCGTTCCGTTCCGGTCATTACGAAAAGAGGCGACCCATGGCCCTGAAAACCATCGCGGCAGGACTGATGCTCATGGCCTGCATGAGTGCGGCGCTGGCCGCGCCGCCGGCCAAGTACAAGATCGTCACCGCATCGAAGACCGGCACCTACATCGAGATCGGCCGCGACCTGGCCACCTGGGTGGCCGAGCCGGCCGGGTTGGAGCTGGAGGTGCTCGAGTCCAAGGGCTCGGCGGAGAACGTGCAGCGCATGCGCTTCGAACCCGGCGTCAAGCTGGCGCTGGTGCAGTCCGACGTGTACCAGGCCTTCCTGGACGAAGCCCGGGCCGGCAATGCCGAGGCCGGCAACCTGATCCAGCCGTTGCGCCTGGTCATGCCGCTCTACGACGAGGAGATCTACTTCGTGGTGCGCGCCGATTCGCCGCTCAACGCCATCCACCAGATCAAGGACCAGCGGATCGGCGTCGGCCCGCTGGGCAGCGGCACGGCGTTGACGGCGCGGACCCTCTACCAGCTGATGTTCGAGGCGCCCATGCCGACGGCCAACCGGCAGTACCTGAGCAACGAGGAGGCCCTGGCCAAGCTCACCGTGGACAAATCCATCGACGTCGCGATCATCGTCGCCGGGCAGCCGGCCAAGCTGTTCTCGGAGATGAAGCCCGAGGCGCGCAAGTACATCAAGCTGCTCAAGTTCGACGAGGCGGCGCCGGAATCGGCGCGTGCCCGCAAGACCTACTTCCCGTCCGCCATCCGGGCCGAGAACTATGCGAGCTGGCTGACCGCCGATGTGCCGACGCTGACCGTGAAGGCCTACCTGGTCACCTACGACTACGGCATGAAGTCGACGGTGGTGAACCTGGTCAACTTCGCGGACTCGCTGTGCGCCAACTTCGACGTGCTGCAGGCCAAGGGTCATCCGAAGTGGAAGCAGGTGCGCCTCGCGCTGCCCACCCTCGGCCAGGGCTGGCGTTACTTCGCGCCGATGGAGAGGCGGCTGCGGGCCTGCATCGCCAGCCGCGCCAGCGTGGCCGTGCGCCCCGCGGCGAGGGTCGTGCCGGCGGCGCGCACCTGCACCGAGCAGGAGGTGGTGCTCGGCATCTGCCGGCAGTAGCCCGGCCGCGGCTCAGCGCGCGTCGCGGCGCGACAGCAGCAGGTTCCCGCCGGTGGTGTTGAAGGAGATGGTGGGGGCGGTGAAGTCGCTCAGCGGCGCGCCGAGGCCGATCTCGCCGCTGCCGTGCAGCACGCATTCGTCGCGGCGCAGAGAGATCTCGCCGCTCACGCCCGCGCTGCCGTGGAAGCGGACCCAGGTGCCGTAGGTGCTGACGTCGACCAGCACGCAGCCGCCCTGCCGCGCCTCGATCCGCGCATGCAGCCGGGAGACGCGGGGGTCGTTGACCACGAACTGCGCGTCGTCGACCCGCCCCAGGTGGATCGGCAATTGCGACGCGCTGAACATCGAGCGCACATCCAGCCACGACAGTTCGATCTGTCCGAAGGTGGAATCCTGCACCCGGCCGCTGAGGGCCAGCGCGGCCGGCATGGTGAGGAATTCCGAATGCTCTTCCTGCCAATCGATGCGGTGCACGATCGGCATTTCATTCTTGCCGCGGATGTTGATCGGGCCCAGGCTGCGGTGCCGGACTTCGCCTTCGCGCAATTGGGTGATCACCGACGCGGTGGCCCAGATCTGGCCCGGCCCCGCCAGATCGCTGAGCCGCGAGGCGAGGTTGACCGCGTCGCCATAGCAGTCGCCGTCGACCTCCAGCACTTCGCCGTTGGCCACGCCGATCTGCAGGTCCATGCGCAGCTGGATGGGCCAGGCCTGCAGGCGTTTCTGGTGGTTGCGCTGGAGCTCGAGCACCGCGGCCGTGGCCGCGTCGGCGGCGGAAAAGATGGCCAGCACGCCATCGCCCAGCATCTTCACCACCCGCCCGCTGTGGGCCTCGCAGACGCCCGCGATCCACTGGGTCAGGCGCGTCACCGTGTCGGTGGCGCGCTCATTCCCCATCGCCTCGAAGACTCGGGTGCTCCCTGTCAAGTCCGCAAAGATGACTGTCGAATTGGCGCCCATGTTGTGCAGTTTTTGGTAGCAATTGCCGTCCGATTATGGCAAAGCCATCGCGGGACGTGAGTGGGACGTACAAACTTTCGCTTGCACAGCGCTTTGAATGATTGATTAACAGTTGTGACCTGGCGCGCCGTCAGGTCAAGACCTGGCTTTGCGCTCAAGTCGCCCTAATTCTGTAAGCCATTGGAATTCATTTCTTTCGCCCTCCTCCGGGCGACTGTGACGAATGTTGTTTTAAACCATATCCAATGGTTTCTTGGCTTGTGAGGCGCTGAGGCGACATTTAAGGTAGCGCTGTCGAAACGCCTCTTTGCGCCATGTCTGCTGGACTTTTCTCTCGCTTTTTCACGCTCGCCGGCCGGACTTTTCGCGGATCGCCGGACCGCCAGATGCGGCGGATCCGTTCGGCCATGCTGGGCCTGCTTGAAGCCAGCGGCGGGCCGAGCGCCCAGCGCATCGCCCAGCGCGTGCGCTTCGCGAGCGACCTGGAGACGCTCTGGTATCTGCGCCAGGACGTGCTGGTGGCCGTGTCCGCGACCGAAGGGGAAGCGGCGGCGCAGCGGCGCATGCAGCAGATCAACCGCCTCTTCAGGCACGGCCTGCCGCAGACCATGGGGCCGCGCGTCCACCATCGCTTCACGGTCTGACGCCGGCGCTCGACGGCCCGCGGCCGGGCCCCGGCCTCAGTGGTGATGGCCGTGCCGATGGCCCCAGACCATGAAGAGCTCGCGTCCCTCGGCCGCCATCTCGATCTTCGCGCCCACCGGCAGCAGCACCTTGGTCGGCACATGGCCGAAAGGCAGCCCGGTCAGCACCGGCACCTTGAGCAGCGTGCGCAGCCGGTCGACCACCGTCTGGAGTCCGAAGCCGCGGTCGTGCGGCACCTTCTTGAAGGAGGTGAACTGGCCCAGCACCACCGCGCGCTGCTTCGCCAGCACGCCCGCATGGCGCAGCTGGTCGAGCATGCGCTCGAGCCGGTAGGGATGCTCATGCACGTCTTCGAGGAACAGCACGCCCTTGTTGATGGCCGGGAAGTACGGCGTGCCGAGCAGGCCGACCAGCACCGAGAGGTTGCCGCCCCAGAGCACCGCATCCTTCAGAGGCTTCAGCGCCGTGCTCGCGTCGATGTCGCGCGCGGGAATGCGCCATCCCGTGCCTTCGCCCTGGCCGCAGACCAGGTCGTCGAAGCAGGCTTCCATGATGTCGTCGGGGCCGTCCTCGGCGCCGAAGTCCTCGCCCAGCGACGGACCGGCCCAGGTCACCGCGCCGGTCTTGGCGAGCAGTGCGCTCTGGAAGGCGGTGAAGTCGCTGAGTCCGACGAACTCGGTGCCGTGGTGAATAGCCTTGGCGACGGCCTTGTAGGGGATGGCATCGAGGATGCGCGTGAGGCCGTAGCCGCCGCGCGCGATCAACGCCACATCGGCGCCGCTGGCGGCCGCGCGCGTGATGGCGGCCAGCCGGGTGGCGTCGTCGCCGGCGAAGCGCTGGTGGCTGCTCAGCGCGGCCTCGTCGATCTCGACCGCGTGGCCGAGCGCCTGCAGGCGCTTCACGCCACGACGGAAAGCGGCCTTGTCACGGACCGCGCTGGAGGGCGAATAGATGTAGATATGTTTGCTCACGGCGCGAAGTATCCCATTGCGGTTGCGACCCATGCCGCGGCCTGCGCCGGCGACGGGCCCGCGGCATCGCCGGCGCCGCGTCCCCAGGCGCGCAGCGCGGCCTCGTAGCCGCGGTCGGGAAACGGTGCCTGCCAGGCGGCACGCAGCGCGCGATCCGGCGCCTCGGGCACGGGCGACACGCCGACGAAGCGCTGCGGAGCGGCCGCGTGCAGCAGTGCCGCCAGCGCCTGCGCGCCTTCCGCGTGCGCCAGCAGCACCGGGCCGGGCTGCAGCCGGTCCAGCCAGGCGAGCAGCAGGTCGCGGTGCCAGTCCAGCGCATGCGCGGCCTCGCGCTTGGGCTTGTCGCTGCGGCCGAAGCCGATCAGGTCGGGCACCAGCCAGCGCGGTCCGGGCAGGCCGATCAGGTGGCGGAACTGGTGGCTCCAGCGGTTCGGTCCATGCAGGCAGAGCACGGTGGCAGGCGCATCGTGCGGGCCTTCATCGAGGTAGTGCAGGCGCCAGCCGCGCTGGCCCGGCAGGTCGGCGATGTAGTGCGGCGCGAAACGCTCGGTATCGAGGCCGGCGAAGCGCACGTCCGGCGTGCGCAGCGCGTCGTCGCGCAGCGGCTGCGCGGTGACGCGCGCCAGCGTGCGCCGCTGCTGGAAGAAGTCCTGCAGCACGGCCGCGCACTCGGCCGCCAGCACGCCCCCCTCGACCTGCGTGCGGTGGTTGAGCTGCGGCTGCGCGAACAGGTCGAGCACCGAGCCGGCCGCGCCGGTCTTGGGGTCGGTCGCGCCGTAGACCACGCGCGCGAGCCGGGCGTGCAGCATCGCACCGGCACACATCGCACAGGGCTCGAGCGTGACGAACAGTTCGCAGCCGTCGAGCCGATAGTTGCCGAGCGCCAGGGCACCCGCGCGCAGGGCCGCGATCTCGGCATGCGCGCTGGGGTCGTGCGTGGCGACGGGCGCGTTGCGGCCGCTCGCGATGCACACGCCGTCCTTCACCAGCACCGCACCGACCGGCACCTCGCCCGCGGCGCCCGCGAGGCGCGCCTCGGCCAGGGCCCGCTGCATCCATTCGAGGTCGCGGCTCATCGGCGTTCAGTTCGCTTCCTCGGGCATGGCCCGGCGCTGCTGCTGGGCGGCGGCATCCAGGGATTTCTGGATGTCCTGCTGCAACTGCTGCGTCTGCGCGCGCACCGCGGGCGCGGCCTGGCCCGGCACCACGGCCAGCGGCGTGGCCAGCTGCTTCTTGGCCAGCACGCCCACGATCAGCAGCGCGAGCACCAGGCCGACCAGGCCGAAGACCCGCATCTCAGCCCGCCTCCGGGCCGGCCACCATGCCCAGGCGCTGCATCCAGACGGCCAGCGCGCGTTCGTCCGCCGAGCCCGCGCTGTACTGCGCCTGCATCGCGGCATGCGACTCGGGCCGGTGCTGGTTGAGCTTGAGCTTGCATTGCAGCGCCGTCACGCGCAGTTCGAAGCCCACGATGCCGGCCAGCATCTTGTGCTGGAATTCCTCTCCCAGGTCGCGCCATTGCTGGGCATAGGCGGGTTCGTGGTCATGGATCAGCCGCTTGAGCAACGCGTCCTTGGCCTCGGGCGTTTCGACCAGCGCGGCGTCCACCGTGCAATGCACCGCCAGGTAGTTCCAGGTCGGCACGCGCGTGAGGTCGGGGTAGACCGTGGGCGACAGGTAGGCATGCGGCCCCTGGAAGCACACCACCGCCTGCGGTCGGGCTTGCAGGTAGCGCCAATGCGGGTTCGGCTTGGCGCAATGGCCCAGCAGCACGAGCTCGCCGTCGGCGCGCTCGTCCACCACCAGCGGCAGGTGCGTGATGAAAGGCAGGCCGGTGTCGTCGTTGGAGATCAGGCTGGCGAAGGGGTGCTCCCGCATCAGCGTCAATGCGCTGGCGCGATCCTTGGCGTTGAAGAAGGGTGGCAGGTACATGGCGTGGGCGCTCGTGGGAAGCTCGTGGAAAGAGCGACGATTGTCCCCGAGTGGCCGATGGCGGGGACGCGGTCCGGCGAGAATGCCGCATCTTTTCGATCATGCAGGATTCGCTCTTTCCCGACGCCGATGCGCCGCCGGCCGCCAAGGCCGAGCCGCCCTCCCGCCCCGATGCGGCGACGGACGTCGCGCCGGTGCGCCGCGCCTCCCGTGCGACGACCATCGAGGCCGCACCCGTCGATCCGGCCTTGCAGGCGCTGGCCGCGGGCCTGCCGCCCCTGGTGCGGTTGGGCACCTCGACCTGGTCGTATCCGGGCTGGGCCGGCATGGTCTGGGACCGCGACTATTCCGAAGCCCTGCTGGCCAAGCGCGGACTCACGGCCTATGCCCGGCATCCGCTGCTGCGCACCGTGTGCGTGGACCGCGCCTTCTACCGGCCCCTGAGCGCGAGCCAGTATGCGCAGCTCGCCGCCATGGTGCCGCCCGACTTCCGCTTCGTGGTCAAGGCGCCGGCGCTCGTGACCGACGCGCTGGTGCGCGGTGAAGCGGGACGGGGCCGGCAGCCGAATCCGGCTTTCCTGAGCCCGGAGCTCGCGCTGCAGGAGTTCGTGCTGCCCGCGCTCGAAGGCCTCGGCGAGCGCGTCGGCGCGCTGGTGTTCCAGCTGAGTCCCCTGCCCGTCTCGCTGCTGGCGCAATGGCCGCGGGTGTTCGAGCGACTCGCGGCGATGCTGCACGCCCTGCCCTCGCTGCAGCCCACGGCACCCGACGGCGTGATCGCCGTCGAGGTGCGCAACCCCGAGCTGCTGACACCCGCGCTGGTCGAGGTGCTGCGCGGCGCCGGCGCCACCTACTGCCTCGGCCTGCACCCCAAGCTGCCGCCCATCGCCGAGCAGCTGCCGCTGCTGCGCGCGCTGTGGCCGGGGCCGCTGGTGTGCCGCTGGAACGTCAACCCGCTGCACGGCGCCTACGGCTACGAAGAGGCCGAGAAGCTCTACCAGCCCTTCGACCGCATGGTCGACCCCGACGTCGAGACCCGCACCGCGCTGGCCCGCGTCATCACCGGCACGGCGCGCGCGGGACAGAAGGTCTACGTCACGATCAGCAACAAGGCCGAGGGCTCGGCGCCGCTGAGCGTGCGGGCGCTGGCCGAGGCGCTGCAGCCGGTGGCCTGAGCGCTACCCGCCCGGCTGCGCGGCCCGGTACAGCGCGCGCACCAGGTCCGACTGCGTGATCACGCCGACCAGGCGCTGGTCGGCATCGATGATCGGGATGTGGTGGTGTCCGGCGTCCGAGAACAGCGGCACCAGCTCCGCCACCGGCCGGTGCTCGCTCGCGACCCGCACCTCGCGCGTCATGATCTGGCCCACGGCGTCGGGTTTGTCGTCATGCGTGCGCGTGCTGGGCCGGATCAGCGCGCGCAGGCGATCGGCGATGCCGTCGTGCCGATCGAAGTCGGCATGGCGCATGAAGTCGGCCACGGTCACGATGCCCACGATGCGCTGCGCGCGGTCGATCACCGGCAGCGCCTTGATGCGCCGTTCGCGCATCAGGGCCCAGGCCTCGCCGAGCGGCGTGCCGAACTGCACGGTCCAGGGCGCGCGCGACATGATGTCGCGGCACTGGAGCTGGCCGAAGTTGCGTTGGTAGGCCGCGGCTTCGGCGTGCTGCAGCAAGGCCTCGAGGTCGTCGCGGCTCACGTCGAGCACCTGGTTGTAGTGGCGCAGCGCCGCATCGAGGTCGGCGGTGGTGAAGCGCGAGGCCACGGGTGTGACCGAGGCGGCCGGCTGCCGTTGCGTGTGCGGATAGCGCCTGCCGGTCAGGCTGTTGTAGAGCACGCCGGCGAAGGCCAGCAACAGCGAATCGACCAGCATCGGAAAGACCGCGAAATGAAAGCTGCTCGCGGCCATGGCGGTGAGCAGCGCGGTCGCGCCGCCCGGCGGATGCAGGCAGCGCAGCACGAACATCAGCCCGATGGCCGCCGCCACCGCCACCGCGCCCGCCCAGGCCGGGTCCGGGATCAGCATGGCGCAGGCCGCGCCCACCAGCGCCGACAGCGTGTTGCCGCCGACCACGGCCCAGGGCTGGGCCAGCGGGCTCGCGGGCAGCGCGAACACCAGCACCGCGCTGGCACCCAGCGGCGCGGCCAGCCAGGGCACGGCCGTGCCGGCGCCGTTCCACCATCGGCTGAGCAGGGCCGTGAACAGGATGCCCACGCCGGCGCCGGCCAGCGCGCGCCAGCGCTCGGGTGCCGAGACCTGCACCGGCGCGGGCCAGAAGCCGAGAAGGAAATCGCGCAGTCTCTGCGCGCGGGCGGGGGCGGAGGAGTTCATCGTGGGGCAGGGATCGGTGATGGCGATGATGTCAGAACGCGAGGTGCCCGGTCCGCGCGCCCCGCACCCTGGGCACCGCGAGCGCGCGGGCCATCGGCGCGCCCATGAAAAAAGGGCCCGAAGGCCCTTTTCTCTTTTCGGCGAAGCGCCGCTCAGCGGACCACGGCGATCTGCGTGCGCACGCCACCCTTGTAGGTGAAGAGCGTCAGGGCGCCGTTCTTGATGTCGCCCTTCTCGTCGAAGGTGATCGGGCCGGTCAGGCCCTTGTAGTCGACCTTGCCGACTTCGGGCAGGTACTTCTCCGGCTCGGCGGAGCCGGCCTTGACCATCGCGGCGGCCAGCACCTGCACGGCGTCATAGACGTAGGGTGCGTAGATCTGGACTTCGACGCCGTTCTTTTCCTTGAACTTGGTCTTCCAGGCATCCAGCGGGCCCTTGAAGTCGCCGTCGACACCGCCGGCTTCGGCGCACACGACCACTTCCTCGCCGATCGCGTCGCCGGCCAGCTTGGCCAGTTCGGCGGTGCACAGGCCGTCGCCGCCCATGAACTTGACGTTCATGCCCAGCTGCTTGACCTGCTTGAGCATCGGGCCGCCGACGGCGTCCATGCCGCCGAAGAACAGCACGTCGGGCTTGGCGCCCTTGAGCTTGGTCAGGATGGCGTTGAAGTCGGTCGACTTGTCGGTGGTGAACTCGCGGCCCACGATAGTCGCGCCGGCTGCCTTGGCGGCCTTCTCGAATTCGTCGGCCACGCCCTGGCCGTAGGCCGTGCGGTCGTCGATCACGGCGATGTTCTTGCCCTTGAGCGTCTCGACCGCGTACTTGCCGAGCGTGCCGCCCAGTTGCGTGTCGTCGGCCACTACGCGGAAGGTGGTCTTGAAGCCCTGGCGCGTGTACTTCGGGTTGGTCGCCGACGGCGAGATCTGCGGAATGCCGGCGTCGCTGTACAGCTTGGATGCGGGGATGGTGGTGCCCGAGTTCAGGTGGCCCACCACGCCGTTGACCTTGCTGTCGACCAGCTTCTGGGCGACCGCGGTGCCCTGCTTCGGATCGGCGGCGTCGTCTTCGGCCAGCAGTTCGAACTTCGCGACCTTCTCGCCGATCTTCACGCCCTTGGCGTTCAGGTCCTCGATGGCCATCTTGGCGCCCAATTCATTGTCCTTGCCGAGGTGAGCGATGGCGCCGCTGGTCGGGGCGACATGGCCGATCTTCACGACCAGCGTTTCGGCCGGAGGTGCTGCTGCGGGCGCGGCGGCCGTGGGGGCTGGCGCCGCAGCGGGTGCCGCGGCCTCCTCCTTCTTACCGCAAGCCACCAACGTGAGAGCAGCCAGTGCGACCGCAGTCCATTTCAATTGCATGGGAACCTCCAGAACAGGATGAATAGAGTAAAAAAACGGCCTTCTGACCGGATACCCCTGCAGAGCAAATTCCGCGCCGGACCGTGTCTTCCAGCGCCCTCGCGCCGTCGAACCGGGCGCAGTTTAGCCCAAGGATGACGCGTCTTTGGGTGGGTTCGACCCGAGTGTTTCACCCAGTTCCTGGGCCAGGGATTCGACCACCAGCGTGCGCAGAACGGCCTCGATTTCGCTGCGCAGGCGCGGCACCATGGCGTCGAGTTGCACCTGCACCGCGGCCGACACCACGTCGCTGAGCCGCTCCTCGAGCGCCCCGTCGATGCGCTGCAGAACGCGGTGCATCAACTGCTCCTCCAGCGCGAAACTTTCCAACTCGGACAGGCGCGCGGCCGGGCCGAGCGCGACCGCTTCGCGCGGGTCGTCGGCCACCGCTGGCGGCGCCGGCGCGGGCACTTCGAGCACCGTGGTGAGCGTGGGCACGAAGCGCGGTGGAATGCGCGGGGTGTTCATCGCGCGGCGCTCCCCTGGAACTGATGGCGCGTGATCGCGTAGCCGCGGTCCGCATAGTGGCGCCAGCGCAGGCGCGCGGAGAGTCGATCGTCCTCGTCGTCGGTCACGATGTCGATCAGGCGCTCGAAGCGTTCGAAGCCCGCCGGGATCTCCGAGGCCAGGTTCAGCAGCACCTGCTGGTGCGGCAATGCACCAGCATCGCCGTCCATCAGCACCACCGGGGAGCGCGACAGCACGGCCGGCTCCGCGCTGGCGCGGCAATGCGCCACGAAGTCCACCGGCGACACCTGCCACAGCGCCAGGTCGATGGCCTCGATCACGGCCGGCGGCGCCACCACCACCACGCGCGCGCCGCGAGCCCCGACGGCCTTGCGCAGCAAGCGGCAGGCGTAGTGGACCTTGTCGGGCGTGTTGAAGTGGAAGTCGATCTCGGTCACGTCGTGGCGCGTGCCTTGCGGGCGGCCTTGCGCGGCGCTGTGTCGGCGGGTGCACCGGCGTCGGCCGCGCGCGCGAGCAGGTAGCTGACCAGCAGGCCGACCGGGCGACCGGTCGAGCCCTTGGCCGCGCCGCTCTTCCAGGCCGTGCCGGCGATGTCGAGGTGGGCCCAGGGGAAGGCGCTGGTGAAGCGCTGCAGGAACTTGGCCGCCGTGATCGCGCCGCCCGCGCGGCCGGCGATGTTGGCGACGTCGGCGAAGTTGCTCTTCAGACCCTCGCCGTATTCGTCGTCCAGCGGCAGGCGCCAGCAGAGGTCCTGCGATTGCTCGCCGGCCGCCGAGAGCGCCGCGGCCAGGGTGTCGTCGGACGAGAACAGGCCGCTGCGCACGCCGCCCAGCGCGACCACGCAGGCGCCAGTCAGCGTGGCGATGTCGATCACCGCCGCGGGCGAGAAGCGCTCGGCATAGCTCAGCGCGTCGCACAGGATCAGCCGGCCTTCGGCATCGGTGTTGAGCACCTCGATGGTCTGGCCGCTCAGGCTGGTCACGACGTCGCCGGGCTTGAGCGCCTTGCCGTCGTTCATGTTCTCGCAGGAAGGGATCAGGCCGACCACGTTGATCTCGGGCTTGATCTCGGCCAGCGCGCGGAACACGCCCAGCACGCTGGCCGCGCCGCACATGTCGAACTTCATCTCGTCCATCTCGGCCGCCGGCTTGAGCGACACGCCGCCGGTGTCGAAGGTGATGCCCTTGCCTACCAGCACGACCGGCGCCGCGCTCTTGGCCGCGCCCTGGTAGCGCAGCACGATGAAGCGCAGCGGCTCGGACGAGCCCTGCGCCACGGCGGCGAAGGAACCCATGCCCAGCTTCGCCACTTCCTTGGGACCCAGCACCTCGCACTGGATGCGCGGCAGCCGGCCCAGCTCCTGGGCGGCGCCCGCCAGCAGCGTCGGGGTGCTGTGGTTGCCCGGGCGATTGCCCCATTCCTTGGCCAGCTCGATGCCCGCCACGGTGGCGCTGGCCTCGGCAAAGGCGGACGACAGGGCCTTCGCATCGGCCACGCCGAGCACCAGCTGGCGGATGCTGCGCGCGTCGGCCTTGGGCTTGGTGGTGGTGTAGACGTAGCTGGCGTCGGCGGCCGCGAGCACGGCCGCGCGGACCGCCGGCGCCGTGGCCTCCTGGGCGAAGGCGATGGTCAGGCGCTTGGGCGCATGGGCCTTGGCGGCCTGCACGGCCGCCAGCACGGCGGTGCGCACGGCCGCGGCCGATCCATCGCCGGCGCAGGCCAGCAGCACGCGCGGGGCCGCAATGCCCGCCGGCCGGTACAGCGCGAGCAGCTTGCCGGCCTTGGATGGAAGATCACCGGCCTTGCGCACGTCCTCCATGAGGGCGGTCAGCGCATCGGACCGGCTGGATTTCGACAGCGCCCCGGAGGGTTCTGACTCGGCGAAAAGCACGACCAGGGCATCGGTCTTTTCGTTGGCCGCCTGGGCGGTGCTGAGGGTCTTGAGTTGAAAGTCCATAATCCTTTTCTTTCCCTTGACGATGTTATTCCATTCCTCCCTGCGCAAAGAGCTGTCCCGCAGCTTCGGCGCCACGCTCGTCGTCCTGGTCACCATCGTGATGACCATGATGCTGATCCGCACGCTCGGCCTGGCTTCGAAGGGCAGCGTGAACCCGTCCGACGTGCTGCTCGTGATGGCCTACACGGTGCTCGGCTACATGCCGACCATCCTGAGCCTGAGCCTGTTCGTCGCCATCGTGGGCACGCTCTCGCGCATGTACCGCGACAGCGAGATGGTGATCTGGTTCTCCAGCGGCCGCGGCCTGTTCGACTTCGTGAGCCCGCTGTTCCGCTTCTCCTGGCCGGTGCTGCTGCTGATCGCGGTGCTGGCGCTGGTGGGATGGCCCTGGGCCAACTCGCAGACCCAGGGCATGCGGGCGCAGTACGAACGCCGCGGCGACCTGGAACGCATCGCCCCGGGCGAGTTCCGCGAGTCGGCGGGCCGCAACCGCGTGTTCTTCATCGACAAGGACACGCCCGACGGCACCACCGCCAACAACGTGTTCATCTCCTCGATCGAACGCAACCTGCAGATCATCACCTCGGCGCGCAGCGGCCGCATCGACGACGTGGGCGAGGCGCGCTACCTGCTGCTGTCCAACGGCCAGCGCCTGGAGCGCTCGCTCGACGAGAAGCGCCTGAAGATCAGCGAGTTCGAGACCTACGGCGCCAAGGTCGGCGACAACGTGTCTTCGTCGGCCGACGCGGCGCCGGTGCGGGCGCGCAGCACCCGGACGCTGCTGATGGAACGCACGCCGGTCGCCCTCGGTGAATTGGCCTGGCGCATCGGCCTGCTGTTCGCCGGCTTCAATTTCGTGCTGCTGGCGCTCACGCTGTCGAACGTGAACCCGCGCGCCGGCCGGAGCGGCAATCTGCTGCTCGCGCTGTTCGCCTTCGTCGTCTATTTCAACCTGCTGAACCTCGGGCAGAGCTGGATCGGGTCCGGGCGCATCGGCATCGGCACCTTCATGCTGCTGGTGCACGGCGGCATCCTGGTGGCCACCAGCCTCTGGCTCGCCAAACGCAACAACAACTGGGGACTGCGGCGCCGTGCCGCGGTGCCCTCACCTTCGGTGCCGCGCGCGTGAAGACCATCCGTCGACTGATCTACAGCGAGGTGCTCAAGTCCGTGGGTTTCGTGACCCTCGGCTTCCTCGCCCTCTTCTTCTTCTTCGACTTCGTCGACGAACTCGGCGACATCGGCCGGCCCGACAGCGTGGGCTACGGCACGCCGCAGGCCCTGGCCTATGTGACGCTGCTGATCCCCAGCCACCTCTACGAACTGCTGCCGATCACGGTGCTGATCGGCACCATCTTCGTGATGTCGCGGCTGGCCCAGAGTTCCGAGTACACCATCCTGCGCACCAGCGGCCTGGGCCCCTGGCGCGCGCTGCGCTCGCTGCTGGTGCTCGGCGCGGGCTTCGTGGCCCTCACCTTCGCCGTCGGCGACTACATGGCGCCCCTGGCCGACCGGACCGCCCAGACGCTCAAGGCCAGCTTCCGGGGCGACATCCTGGCGGCCGGCGGTGCCACCGGTGCATGGCTCAAGGAACGGCAGGGCACCATGTCCTATGCGGTCAACGTGTCGGCCATGAACCGCGACGGGTCGCTGACCTCGCCGCGCATCTTCGAATTCGACGACAAGGGCTTCGTGACCACGCAGACGCTGGCGCCGACCGCCCGCATCGTCGACGGCGCCTGGATCCTGGCCAACGCCGAGCACCAGCAGTACGACACGCGCTCGGGCAACACCGCCCGTGTCGTGACCGACCAGGTGGCCGAATACCGCTGGCCGACCTCGCTGACCAGCGAGATGGTGTCGGTGGCGCTGCTCAAGCCAGAGCGCATGCGCACGCTCGACCTGTTCGAGTACATCAACCACCTCGAGGCCAACGGCCAGACCGCGCAGCGCTACGAGATCCAGTTCTGGCGCAAGGTGTTCTATCCGCTGTCCTGCCTGGTGATGGTGGTGCTGGCCCTGCCCTTCGCCTACCTGCATTTCCGCCAGAGCGGCATCACCAGCTATGTGTTCGGCGGCGTGCTGATCGGCATCAGCTTCTTCCTGCTCAACAACGTCTTCGGCTACATCGGCAACCTGAGCAACTGGATGCCATGGCTCACGGCGGCCGCGCCGGGGCTGATCTACACCCTGCTCTCGCTGGCCGCCTTCGGGTGGCTGGTGCTCAGGCGCTAGCGTGGCCGGCCCGCAACCATCGGCCGTGGTGCTGTTCGCGCACGGCTCGCGCGATGCGCGCTGGCGCGAACCGGTCGAAGCCGTGGCGCGCCGCATGGGCGAACTGCAGCCCGGGGTGGCCGTCGCCTGCGCCTACCTCGAACTGGTCGAGCCCGACCTGCCCACGGCCGCCGCGCGGCTGATCGCGGACGGCGCGCGCAGCTTGCGCGTGGTGCCGCTGTTCCTGGGCATGGGCAAGCATGTGCGCGAAGACCTTCCGCAGCTGCTCGACGCGCTGCGGTCCGCGCATCCGGAGGTGGCGTTTTCCTTGGTGCCGGCCGTGGGAGAGACGGCCGAGGTGATCGATCTGCTGGCACGGGTGGCCTTGCGCAACTGATTTTTTGCGCAAATCGATAGACCGATACGGCATAATGAATAGAACAATAAGACGGAATTTGTTATGAATCTCCACCAATTCAAGTTCGTGCAGGAGGCCGTGCGCCGCAACCTGAACCTGACCGAGGCCGCCAAGGCGCTGCACACCTCGCAGCCGGGCGTGTCCAAGGCCATCATCGAACTCGAGGAAGAGCTGGGCGTGGAAATCTTCGCGCGCCACGGCAAGCGGCTCAAGCGCGTGACCGAGCCGGGCCAGCATGTGATCGCGAGCATCGAATTGATCATGCGCGAGGTCGGCAATCTGAAGCGCATCGGCGAGCAGTTCAGCGCCCAGGACAGCGGCACGCTGTCGATCGCCACCACCCACACCCAGGCCCGCTATGTGCTGCCGGTGCCGGTGGCCCGGCTGCGCGAGGCCTATCCCAAGGTCAACGTGAGCCTGCACCAGGGCTCGCCCGACCAGGTGGCGCGCATGGTGATCGACGAGATCGCCGAGATCGGCATCGCGACCGAGTCGCTGTGGGACTACGCCGAGCTCGTGACCCTGCCCTGCTACGAATGGCAGCACGTGCTGGTGCTGCCCAAGGACCACCCGCTGGCCGACAAGGAGCGCGTGTCGCTCGAGGACCTGGCGACCGAGCCGATCATCACCTACCACCCGTCCTTCACCGGCCGCACCCGCATCGACCATGCGTTCGCGCAGAAGAAGCTCACGCCGCGCATCGCGCTGGAAGCCATCGACTCCGACGTGATCAAGACCTACGTGCGGCTCGGGCTGGGCGTGGGCATCGTGGCCGAGATGGCGGTGCGCGACAGCACCAACGACGATCTGGTGGTCAAGCCCATGGGCCACATCTTCGGCCAGAACATCGCGCGCATCGCCTTCAAGCGCAGCGCCTACCTGCGCAACTTCGTGTTCAAGTTCGCCGAGCTGCTGAGCGACCGGCTCGACCGCAACCTGATCGCCAAGGCCCTGAGCGGGCAGCAGCAGGACTACGAGCTTTAAGCTCTCCCCCGAGGGCTTCGCGCACTTCGTGTCGCGCGCGCCTTCCCCCTTCCGGGGGCGACACCGGCGGCCCGGCGAAGCCGGTTCCGCGGTGTCCCTTGGACATCGCATCATCGAACCCACGAGCATCATGAGCATCGATCCTTCTTCCGCCCGCACGCCCGCGATCGCCAGCAAGCTGCCCGCCGTCGGCACCACCATCTTCACCGTGATGTCGGCGCTGGCGGCCGAGAAGAACGCGGTCAACCTGGGCCAGGGTTTTCCGGATTTCCATTGCGATCCCAAGCTGCTCGAGGCGGTGAACCACGCGATGGCGGCCGGCCACAACCAGTACCCGCCGATGCCGGGCATCCCGGCGCTGCGCGAGGCGATGGCGGCCAAGATCGAGGCGCTCTACGGCCGCCGCTACGACGCCGCGAGCGAGATCACGGTCACGGCCGGCGCCACGCAAGCCATCATCACCGCGATCCTGGCCGTGGTGCATCCGGGCGACGAGGTGATCGTGCTCGAGCCCTGCTACGACAGCTACGTGCCCAACATCGAACTGGCCGGCGGCGTGGTGGTGCGGGTGCCGCTCACGCCGGGCACCTTCCGGCCCGACTTCGGCCAGATCGGCGCCGCGATCACGCCCAGGACGCGCGCGATCGTGATCAACACGCCGCACAACCCCAGCGCCACGGTCTGGACCGCCGCCGAGATGCGCGCGCTGGAGGATCTGCTGGCGCCGACCGAGGTGCTGGTGATCAGCGACGAGGTCTACGAGCACATGGTGTTCGACGGCGCGCCGCACGAGAGCGTGGCGCGCTACCCCGGCCTGGCCGCGCGCAGCTTCATCGTGGGCAGCTTCGGCAAGACCTACCACGTGACCGGCTGGAAGGTCGGCACCGTGGCCGCGCCGGCCGCGCTCACGGCCGAGTTCCGCAAGGTGCACCAGTTCAACGTGTTCACCGTCAACACGCCGATGCAGCATGCGCTGGCCAGCTACATGGCCGATCCGGCGCCCTACCTGGAACTGCCGGCCTTCTACCAGCGCAAGCGCGACCTGTTCGCCGCCGGCCTGGCCAAGACCCGCTTCAAGCTGCTGCCCAGCGCCGGCACCTACTTCCAGTGCGTGGACATCACGGCCGTGAGCGACCTGGGCGAAGCCGACTTCTGCCAGTGGCTCACGCGCGAGATCGGCGTGGCCGCGATTCCGCTGTCGGCCTTCTACGGCGGCGGCTTCGACCAGCGCGTGGTGCGCTTCTGCTTCGCCAAGAAGGACGAAACCCTGGTGCATGCGCTGGAGCGACTGGCGAAGCTCTGACACGGCGCGTCGGTTTGGCCTGACCGGCACAGGGGCTGCTTTCCCTTTGCCGGCGCCCCGATCGGGGCGACCATGGGGCTTCCATACGAAGCCCTTAGGAGAAGTTCATGTCGACAATACTGCTGGTCATCCTGATTCTGTTGCTCATCGGGGTGCTGCCGACCTGGGGTCACAGCCGCAACTGGGGCTACGGGCCGAGCGGCGGCCTGGGCCTGGTGCTGATCGTCGTGATCGTGCTGCTGGTCATGGGCCGCATATGACGCCATGAGCCGCCTCGCCCGCGCCATGAAAAAGCCCGCTCGCGCGGGCTTTTTCATGCCTGCAGCTGGGCCCAGGCCTTGTCCAGCCGCTTGACGCTCACCGGCTGCGGCGTGCGCAGCTCCTGCGCGAAGAAGCTCACGCGCAGCTCTTCGAGCAGCCAGCGGAATTCCAGCATGCGATCGTCGACCGCGCCCTTGCGCTCGGCCACCAGCCGCCAGTAGCGCTGCTCCTGCGGCCGCAGCTCGGCCAGCTTGGCGGCATCGCGCGCCGGGTCGGCGCGCAGCTTGTCGAGCCGCGCGGTGATCGCCTTGAGGTAGCGCGAGAAGTGCTGCAGCTGCGGCCAGGGGGTGTCGATCACGAAGCGCTTGCCCATCAGCTTCTGCAACTGCTGGGCCGCGTCGGCCGTGGCCTCGGGCTGGACCTTGGTGTCCTTGATCTTGCGCACCGCCGTCGCGTAGTCGACCAGGATCACGCCGGCCAGCCGCGCCACCTCGTTGGCGATCAGCGTCAGCCGGCCGCGGCCTTCCTCGATGCGGCGCTTGAAGGCGAACTCGTCGGTGGGCAGCGGCTCCTGCAGGAAGGCGCGGTCCAGCGCCACGTCGATGAGCTGCGCGCGCAGCTCGTCGGAGGTGCCCAGCGGCATGTAGGCCACGGCCATCTTCTGCAGCTCCGGGATGTTCTTCTCGAGGTACTTGAGCGCGTCCTTGAGCTGCAGCGCGAACAGCCGGCGCAGGCCGGCGCGGTGCCTGGCGGCGGCCACGGCCGGCTCGTCGAACACCTCGATCGTGACGCCGTCGCCGCCGTCGAGCAGCGCCGGGAAGCCGATCAGCGATTGCGCGCCGCGGCGCACCTCCATCAGCTCGGGCAGCTCGCCGAAGGTCCAGGCGGTGTAGCGCGCGCCCGCGGGCAGCGCTGGGGCGGCCGCCGGTGCCGCGGCACGCGTTGCCGTCGCCGGTGTGTTCTTTTCAGCCGATGCCGCGGGTGCGGCCCGCACGTTGAGCCCGGCCAGCGCCTGGAACGCACCGCGCGCCTGCGCCCCGAGTTCGCCCTTGAGCGCGCCCAGGTTGCGGCCCATGCCCAGCTGGCGGCCGTGCTCGTCGACGATGCGCAGGTTCATGAACAGGTGCGGCGGCAGCATGTCGAGCTTGAAGTCGGCCCGCAGCACGTCGATGCTGGTCAGCTCGCGCACGCGGCGCAGCAGCACATCGGTCAGCGAACCGGTGCCGAACAGCTCGGGCGCCGACAGCGCCTCGGCCAGCTTGCTCGCCGACTCGGGCAGCGGCACCAGCCGCGAGCGCGGGCGCTGCGGCAGGCTCTTGAGCAGCGCCTGGATCTTGTCCTTGAGCATGCCGGTCACCAGCCACTCGCAGCGCTCCTCGCTCACCTGGTTGAGCACGAACAGCGGCACGCTCACGGTCAGGCCGTCCTTGGCGTCGCCGGGCGCATGCAGGTAGGTGGCGGCGCAGTCCACCCCGCCCAGTCGCACGGTCGGCGGGAAGGACTGGGTGGTGATGCCGGCCGCCTGGTGGCGCATCAGCTCGTCGCGCGTGAGGTACAGCAGGCGTGGCTGGGCGCGCGATTGCTCCTTGTACCAATGCTCGAAGGACGCGCCGCTCGCCACATCGCTCGGCAGCTGCGCGTCGTAGAAGGCGTAGATCAGCTCGTCGTCGACCAGCACGTCCTGCCGGCGCGCCTTGTGCTCCAGGCCCTCGACCTCCTTGACCAGCTTGCGGTTGGCCGCGAGGAAGGGGAACTTGCTTTCCCACTGCCCGCCGACCAGCGCTTCGCGGATGAAGATCTCGCGCGCCGCCACCGGGTCGACCTTGGTGAAGTCGACGCGCCGGCCACTGTAGACCACCAGCCCGTAGAGCGTGGCGCGCTCCAGCGCCGTGACCTGCGCGCCCTTCTTCTCCCAGTGCGGGTCGAGCAGCTGCTTCTTGAGCAGGTGGCCGGCGATCTCCTCCAGCCACTGGGGCTCGATGTTGGCGATGCCGCGGCCGAACAGCCGCGTGGTTTCGACCAGTTCGGCCGCCACGATCCAGCGGCCGGGCTTCTTGCGCAGGTGCGCGCCCGGGTGCTTGTGGAACTTGATGCCGCGCGCGCCCAGGTAGGCCTCGTCGTCCTCCATCTTCCAGCCGACGTTGCCCAGCAGGCCGGCCAGCATCGACAGGTGCAGCGCCTCGTAGCTCGCGGGCTGGCGGTTGAGCTGCCACTTGTGCTCGCTGACCACGGTGAGCAGCTGCGAATGGATGTCGCGCCACTCGCGCAGCCGGCGGATGTTGACGAAGTTCTGCCGCAGCAGCTGCTCGTACTGGCGGTTGCTGATCTTGTGCGTGGGCAGCGCCTCGGCCACTGGCGCCGGTGCCGCGGCGGCCATGCGCTGGGCGATCGGCAGCACGGCCGCGCTCGCGCGTTTCGCCGGGTCGCCGTGCAGCTCGCGCCTGGTTTGCGGTGCGTTGCCGCCGCGCGCGTCGGCGATCCATTTCCAGAGCGTGAGGTAGCCGCTGAATTCACTGCGGTCGTCGTCGAACTTGGCGTGGGCCTGGTCGGCCTGCTGCTGCGCCTCCATCGGGCGGTCGCGTACGTCCTGCACCGACAGTGCGGAGGCGATCACCAGAACCTCTTCCAGCGCGCCGCGCGAGCGTGCCTCCAGGATCATCCGGCCCACGCGCGGGTCCAGCGGCAGCCGGGCCAGTTCCTGGCCGATGGCGGTGAGCTCGTTGGCGTCGTCGACCGCGCCCAGCTCGTTGAGCAGCTGGTAGCCGTCCGCGATGGCGCGCGGCGCGGGCGCCTCGAGGAAGGGGAAGCGCGCCACGTCGCCCAGGTGCAGCGACTTCATGCGCAGGATCACGCCGGCCAGCGAGGAGCGCAGGATTTCCGGGTCGGTGAAGCGCGGCCGGCCCAGGAAGTCCTTCTCGTCGTAGAGCCGGATGCAGATGCCGTTGGCCACCCGCCCGCAACGGCCGGCGCGCTGGTTGGCCGCGGCCTGGCTGATCGGCTCGACCAGCAGCTGCTCGACCTTGCTGCGGAAGGAATAGCGCTTGACGCGCGCGGTGCCGGTGTCGATCACGTAGCGCGTGCCGGGCACCGTGAGCGAGGTCTCGGCCACGTTGGTGGCCAGCACCACGCGGCGGCCGGGGTGGCCCTCGAAGATGCGGTCCTGCTCGGCCGGCGAGAGCCGCGCGAACAGCGGCAGCACCTCGGCATTGCGCATCACCGGCTGGTTGGCCAGGTGGCGGCGCAGGTGGTCGGCCGCCTCGCGGATCTCGCGCTCGCCCGGCAGGAAGACCAGGATGTCGCCGCCGTTGTGCGGATCGCGCCAGAGCTCGTCGACGCCGTCGGCGATCGCGTGGTTGAGGTCGTACTCGCGCGATTCCTCGAAGGGGCGGTAGCGCTGCTCGACCGGGAAGGTGCGCCCCGACACATAGATGATCGGCGCCGGTCCGTTGCGCGACGCGAAATGCGTGGCGAAGCGGTCGGCATCGATGGTGGCCGAGGTCACGATCACCTTGAGGTCCGGCCGGCGCGGCAGGATCTCGCGCAGGTAGCCCAGCAGGAAGTCGATGTTGAGGCTGCGTTCGTGGGCCTCGTCGATGATGATGGTGTCGTAGGCCTTGAGCAGCGGGTCGGTCTGCGTCTCGGCGAGCAGGATGCCGTCGGTCATGAGCTTGACCGAGGCGTCGCGGCTCAGCCGGTCCTGGAAGCGCACCTTGAAGCCGACCACGTCGCCCAGCGGCGTCTTGAGCTCCTCGGCGATGCGCTTGGCCACCGAGCTGGCGGCGATGCGCCGCGGCTGGGTGTGGCCGATCAGCTTGCCCTGGCCGGGCGGCTTGTTGAGCTTGCCGCGGCCGAGCAGCAGCGCGATCTTGGGCAGCTGCGTGGTCTTGCCCGAGCCGGTCTCGCCGCAGACGATCACCACCTGGTGGGCGGCGATGGCCTCGGCGATTTCCTCGCGTCGGGCCGAGACGGGCAGCGACTCCGGGAATTCGATCTTCAGCGTGCTTCGGGGCGGAAGGGGCGCGGGCGGGGCGGACAAGGAATCGGTGGACAAGAGAGTCAGTCAGGCACGAGGCACATCGGAGAGAATTGACGATTATCCCAGCCCGCCCCGGTTCGCGCCGTCCACCCCTTCGCCACCCTGCCAGCCACCGCCGAATGTCCACCGTCTTCAACTTCACCTTCGTTCCCTGGTTCCGCTCCGTCGCCCCGTACATCCACATGCACCGAGGCAAGACCTTCGTGGTGGGTCTCACGGGCGAGGCGATCGCCGCGGGCAAGCTGCAGAACATCGCCCAGGACCTGGCGCTGATCCAGTCGATGGGCGTCAAGGTGGTGCTGGTGCACGGCTTCCGGCCCCAGGTCAACGAGCAGCTGCGCGCCAAGGGCCACGAGGCCCGCTATTCGCACGGCCTGCGCATCACCGACGAGGTGGCGCTCGATTCGGCCCAGGAGGCCGCGGGCCAGCTGCGCTACGAGATCGAGGCCGCCTTCAGCCAGGGCCTGCCCAACACGCCGATGGCCGGCTCCACGGTGCGCATGATCTCGGGCAACTTCATCACCGCGCGGCCGGTGGGCGTGATCGACGGCGTGGACTTCAAGCATTCGGGCCTGGTGCGCAAGGTCGACAGCGCGGGCATCCTGCACACGCTGGACTTCGGCGCGATGGTGCTGATGTCGCCCTTCGGCTTCTCGCCGACCGGCGAGGCCTTCAACCTCACGATGGAAGAGGTCGCGACCAGCGTGGCGATCTCGATCCAGGCCGACAAGCTGATCTTCCTGACCGAGGTGCCGGGCATCCGCGTCGACAGCGAGCTGCCCGAAAGCGAGGACAACCCCATCGACACCGAACTGCCGCTGGATGCCGCCCGCAAGCTGCTGACCACGCTGCCGCCCGCGCAGCGGCCCACCGACACCGCCTTCTACCTGCAGCACTGCGTGAAGGCCTGCGAAGCGGGCGTCGAGCGCAGCCACATCCTGCCCTTCTCGGTCGATGGCTCGCTGCTGCTCGAGGTCTATGTGCACGACGGCATCGGCACCATGGTGGTCGACGAGAAGCTGGAGTCGCTGCGCGAGGCCACGGCCGACGACATCGGCGGCATCCTGCAGCTGATCGAGCCCTTCGAGCGCGACGGCACGCTGGTCAAGCGCAGCCGCACCGAGATCGAGCGCGACATCAGCCAGTACTCGGTGATCGAGCACGACGGCGTGATCTTCGGCTGCGCGGCGCTCTATCCGTACCCGGAGTCGCGCACCGCCGAGATGGCCGCGCTCACCGTGTCGCCGCACTCGCAGTCGCAGGGCGACGGCGAACGCATCCTCAAGCGCGTCGAGCAGCGCGCCAAGGCGCTGGGCCTAGACAGCATCTTCGTGCTGACCACCCGCACCATGCACTGGTTCATCAAGCGCGGCTTCGTGCCGGTCGACCCCGACTGGCTGCCCGAGGCGCGCAAACGCAAGTACAACTGGGACCGCAAGAGCCAGGTCCTGGTCAAGAAACTCAAGTAGACGACGAAGCCATGAATCCCCTGCTCGCCAAGCTGCAGCCCTACCCCTTCGAGCGGCTGCGCCAACTCTTCGCCGGCGTGGTGCCGAACGCCGATTTCGCGCCCATCAGCCTGGGCATCGGCGAACCGAAGCACCCGACACCGGCCTTCATCCGCACCGCATTGAGCGAAGGCCTCGACGGGCTCGCCGCCTACCCGGCCACCGCCGGCGACGCCAGGCTGCGCGCCGCTTTCACCGGCTGGCTGCAGCGCCGCTACGGCGTGGCGGTCGATCCCGCGACCCAGGTGCTGCCGGTCAACGGCTCGCGCGAGGCGCTGTTCGCGCTGGCGCAGACGGTGGTCGATCCGTCGGGCCCGGTGCCGCCCATCGTGATGTCGCCCAATCCCTTCTATCAGATCTACGAGGGCGCGGCCCTGCTGTCGGGCGCCGACACGCACTACGTGCCCAGCATCGCCGAGCGCAACTTCGCGGTCGACTGGGACGGCGTGCCCGAGGCCGTCTGGGCTCGCACCCAGCTGGTCTTCGTCTGCTCGCCGGGCAACCCCACGGGCGCGGTGATGCCGCTGGACGAATGGCGCAAGCTGTTCGCGCTGTCGGACCGCCACGGCTTCGTGATCGCCTCGGACGAGTGCTACAGCGAGATCTACTTCCGCGAGGAAGCGCCGCTGGGCGGGCTCGAAGCCGCCACGCGCCTCGGCCGCAGCGACTTCAAGAACCTGGTCATGCTGACCTCGCTGTCCAAGCGCAGCAACGTGCCCGGCCTGCGCAGCGGCTTCGTGGCCGGCGACGCGTCGCTGATCAAGTCCTTCCTGCTCTACCGCACCTACCACGGCAGCGCGATGGGCGGCGCGGTGGCCGCGGCCAGCGTCGCGGCCTGGGGCGACGAGGCGCACGTGGTGGAGAACCGCGCGCTCTACCGCGCCAAGTTCGCGGCCGTGACGCCGCTGCTGGCCGAGGTGATGGACGTGCGGCTGCCCGATGCCGGCTTCTACCTCTGGGCCGGCGTGCCCTCGGCCTGGAACGGCGACGACCAGGCCTTCGCCCGCGCGCTCTACGCTCAATACAATGTGACGGTGCTGCCGGGCAGCTTCCTCGCACGCGACGTCGGCGGCGCCAGCCCCGTGAACCCGGGCCGGGGCCGCGTCCGCATGGCCCTGGTGGCCGGCACCGACGAGTGCACCGAGGCCGCCCGCCGCATCGTTGATTTCATCCAGAACCGAGCTCCTTCATGACCCAACAACTCCAGCAGACCATCGACGCCGCGTGGGAAGACCGCGCCAACCTCTCGCCTTCGCAAGCTTCGGCCGAAGTGCGCGACGCCGTCGACCATGTGATCTCCGAACTCAACAACGGCACGCTGCGCGTGGCCACCCGCGAGGCCGTGGGCCAGTGGACGGTGCACCAGTGGATCAAGAAGGCGGTGCTGCTGTCCTTCCGCCTGAAGGACAACGAACAGGTGCAGGCCGGTTCGCTGGGCTTCTACGACAAGGTGCCGACCAAGTTCTCGCACCTGTCGGCCGCCGAACTCAAGGAAGCCGGCGTGCGCATCGTGCCGCCGGCCGTGGCACGCCGCGGCAGCTTCATCGCCAAGGGCGCGATCCTGATGCCTTCGTACGTCAACATCGGCGCCTACGTCGGTGAAGGCACCATGGTCGACACCTGGGCCACCGTGGGTTCGTGCGCGCAGATCGGCGCCAACGTGCACCTGTCGGGCGGCGTCGGCATCGGCGGCGTGCTCGAGCCGCTGCAGGCCGGCCCGACCATCATCGAAGACAACTGCTTCATCGGCGCGCGCTCCGAAGTCGTCGAAGGCGTGATCGTCGAAGAGAACTCGGTGCTGTCGATGGGCGTGTTCATCGGCCAGAGCACCCCGATCTACGACCGCGCGACCGACACCGTGAGCTATGGCCGCGTGCCGGCCGGTTCGGTGGTGGTGGCCGGCACGCTGCCCAAGCCGGGCGGCAAGTACAACACCTACGCCGCGATCATCATGAAGAAGGTCGACGCCAAGACGCGTTCGACCACCAGCCTGAACGACCTGCTGCGCGACTGATCCCGCCCCGGCCGCCGCGAGGCGGTCTTTTTTCTCCCAGAGAACGCCCCGAGGAGCGAGAGACCGATGAACACGATGGAACGCATCCTTCGCCTGATGGCGGAACGCAAGGCCTCCGACATCTATCTCTCGGCCAACTCGCCGGCGCTGATCCGAATCAACGGCAACTGCCTGCCGATCAACAGCCAGGTGCTGCCGCCCGAGGCGCCGCTGAACCTGCTGTCGGAGGTGGTGCACCAGAGCCGCATCGCCGAGCTCGAGCGCACCGGCGAGCTCAACATGGCGATCCAGCTCGAAGGCGCGGGCAACTTCCGCATCAGCGGCATGCGCCAGCGCGGCAGCTACGCGGTGGTGGTGCGGCACATCGCGCTGACCATCCCCTCTTTCGACGACCTGCACCTGCCCGACGTGCTCAAGACGCTGGTGATGGAGCGCCGCGGCCTGATCCTGATGGTCGGCGCGACCGGCGTGGGCAAGTCCACCACGCTGGCCTCGATGCTGGACCACCGCAACGAGAACGCCTCGGGCCACATCCTCACGGTCGAGGAGCCGATCGAATTCACCTTCACCAACAAGAAGTCGATGGTGAACCAGCGCGACGTCGGCAGCGACACGCAGTCGCTGCAGGTGGCGCTGAAGAACGCGCTGCGCCAGGCGCCCGACGTGATCCAGATCGGCGAGATCCGTGACCGCGAGACCATGACGGCCGCCATCGCCTATGCCCAGTCGGGCCACCTGTGCGTGGCCACGCTGCATGCCAACAACAGCTACCGCGCGCTCAACCGGATCCTGAGCTTCTACCCGGTCGAGGTGCGGCCCACGCTGCTGGGCGACCTGTCGGGCGCGCTGCGCGCGATCGTGGCCCAGCGGCTGCTGCGCACGCCCAAGGGCGAGCGCTGGCCGGCGATCGAGGTCATGCTCAACACGGCGCTGATCGCCGAGATGATCGAGAAAGGCGACTTCTCCGCCGTCAAGGAGGCCATGGTCCAGTCGATGGCCGAGGGGTCCCAGACCTTCGAGGAAGACATCGCGCGGCTGATCGGCGAAGGCCGGGTCACGCGCGAGGAAGGCCTGGCCCAGGCCGACTCCCCCACCAACCTGATGTGGCGCCTGCAGAACCGCCAGGTGCCCGCGAGCAAGCGCGAGGAAGAGAAGGCGCTGATGGAGCAATCCGAGGCGCCGAGCTTCACGGACATCACGCTGGACGTGCGCCACTGAAGCAGCTGACCCACCCCCGAAGCGCCTGCGGCGCTTCCCCCTCAAGGGGGCGATACCGGTGGCCCGGCAAAGCCGGTTCCACGGTATCTCCCGATTGGGCTGCGGCGCTGCGAGCCGTGCGCGCATGCCGCAGCATGAAGAAGAACTGACCTGACCATGTCCCGTACCCTGCAACTCGCCGAACAACTCATTTCCCGGCCTTCGCTGACGCCCGACGATGCGGGCTGCCAGCAGATCCTGGGCGAGCGCCTCGCGCGCCTGGGCTTCCGGCTCGAGACCATCGAGAGCGGCCCGGCCGACTTCCGCGTCACCAACCTGTGGGCGGTGCGCGCCGGTGCCGAAGGCGGCCGGACGCTGGTGTTCGCGGGCCACACCGACGTGGTGCCGACCGGCCCGCTCGACGAATGGACCAGCCCGCCCTTCACGCCGACCCACCGCCGCGGCCAGCTCTATGGCCGTGGCGCCTGCGACATGAAGAGCTCGCTGGCGGCCTTCGTGGTCGCCATCGAGGAATTCCTCGCCGCGCGGCCCGACCCGCGGCTCACGCTGGCGCTGCTGCTCACCAGCGACGAGGAAGGCCCGTCGGTCGACGGCACCGTGGTGGTCTGCCACACGCTGGCCGCGCGCGGCGAGACGATCGACTACTGCATCGTCGGCGAGCCGACCTCGGTCGAGCGTTGCGGCGACATGATCAAGAACGGCCGCCGCGGCTCGATGAGCGGGCGGCTGACGGTGAACGGCATTCAGGGCCACATCGCCTACCCGCACCTGGCGCGCAACCCGGTGCATGCCTTCGCGCCGGCGCTGGCCCAGCTGGTGGCGATCAACGAGGCCGGCGGCTGGGACGCGGGCAATGCCTTCTTCCAGCCCACCAGCTGGCAGATCAGCAACATCCATGCGGGCACCGGCGCCAACAACGTGATCCCGGGCGCGGTGGTGATCGACTTCAACTTCCGCTTCTCGACCGAATCCACGCCCGAATCGCTGCAGCAGCGCGTGCAGGCGGTGCTCGACTCGCACGGCGTCGACTGCACGCTGGCCTGGACGGTCGGCGGCCTGCCCTTCCTCACGCCGCCGGCCGAGCTGGTCGAGGCGGTGCAGCAGGCCATCCACGACGAGACCGGCATCGTGACCGAGCTCTCGACCAGCGGCGGCACCAGCGACGCGCGCTTCATCGCGCGCATCTGCAAGCAGGTGATCGAGTTCGGCCCGGTCAACGCCAGCATCCACAAGATCGACGAGTACGTGGCGGTCGATGCCATCGAGACCATGAAGAACGTCTACCGCCGCACCATCGAGCGGCTGGAACAGATCGAAGCCGGGAGCGCCGCATGAGCACCGTGATCGCGCTGATCGAGGCCGCGGCCGAGCGCCTCGACGCGGCCGGCGTGGCCTTCGGCCATGGCACGGCCAACGCCTTCGACGAAGCCGCGTGGCTGGTGCTGTGGCAGCTGCGGCAGCCCATCGACGACCTCGACGCCGTGGCCGACCGGCCGGTGTCGCCGGCCGAGCAGGCCCAGGTCGAGGCGCTGATCGAGACCCGCATCCGCACCCGCCAGCCTGCCGCCTACCTGACCAAGGAGGCCTGGCTGCAGGGCGTGCCCTTCTACGTCGACGAGCGCGCCATCGTGCCGCGCAGCTTCATCGCCGAGCTGCTGATCGACGGCGGCATCGACTACTGGCTGGGCCCGCACACGCAGCAGGTGCTCGACCTGTGCACCGGCAACGGCAGCCTGGCCGTGCTCGCGGCCATGACCTATCCGGACGTGACGGTGACCGCCTCGGACATCTCGGCGCCGGCGCTCGAGGTGGCCGCGATCAACGTCACGCGGCACGCACTCGACGGCCGGATCACGCTGGTCGCCTCGGACGGCCTGGCCGCCCTGCCCGGCCCCTGGGATCTGATCCTGTGCAACCCGCCCTACGTCAATGCGCAGAGCATGGCCGCGCTGCCGCCCGAATACCAGGCCGAGCCCGCGCTGGCCCTGTCGGGCAATGCGGCCGGCGGCACCGACGGCATGGACTTCATCCGTGGCCTGCTGGCCGACGCGCCACCGCGCATGAGCGCGCAGGCCGTGCTGGTGCTCGAGATCGGCAACGAGCGCGCCTACTTCGAGGCGGCCTTCCCGCGGCTGGAGGCGGTCTGGCTCGACACCTCGGCCGGCGAGGACCAGGTGCTGCTGCTCACGCGCGACGCCATCGTGCGCGGCCTGCGCTAGGCGCTGCGGCCATGGACGTTCTGCTCGACGTCCGGGTGCCGCGCACGCTGGAGGCCTGGGTGCGCGAGCTGAGCGGCAGTCCGGCCGGCACCGTGGTCGAAGGCTGGCTCTTCGAGGGCCCTCGCGCCCGCCGCCGCGCCGAGGCGCAGCTGGCGGCACTGGGCATCCAGGCCCGCCTGCACAGCGCCTACAAGCCGCTGGTGCACCATTTTCTCGAAGCGGTCGACCGGAAGGCGCTGGCGCGGGTCACGGTGCATTGCCCGGTGCATCCGGCCGCCTCGCCGCGCCGTTTCCTGCTCGAGGCCTATCCGTTGGCCGAGATGCTCGGTGGCGCCGAACTGCAGCTGCTGTCGCTGCCGGAATCCGACGCGATGCCCTGCTACCGCATCGACCTGTGCTGGCGCGATGGCCGGGAGCGCAGCGACACCGTGCCCGCGCCCAACCGCGTCCACGCCGATGTCCTCGACCGGCCGATGCTCTCGCCGACCGCTTGGCTGCGCGTCCGGCGCCCCGGCGAGGCGATGGCCGAAAGCCGCCGCGAGTCCGAGCACGAGGCCGTCTTCCGCCAGGCGTTGGCCCTGGTGCACGCGCATCCCTGGCCCGCGACCGAACCGTATTTCGAGCGCCTCGAACTCCGTGTCGACATGCCCGGCATCGCGCACGCGCCGGCGGCGGAGAGCGGCTGGATGAACACCCGCGAGGCGATGCGCGAGGACCTGTACTTCTCGCTGCTCGAGTTCTTCCAGCACCGCAGCGGCCGGCCCGCGGGCGACCGTCGGCTGCGGCCGGGCCAGATCGTGCCGGATGTGCGCGCCGGGCGCGGCGGCGCGCGCCTGCGTATCACGGCCTTGCCCTATACGGCCGGGGCGCCGGACGGCGTCGCGGCGGACGCGCTGCCGCTGGCGCTCGCACCGTCGCCGCTGGCACCGGCGCGCATCGCGGCCGAACTGGCGCGCGTCCCCGGCCAGCGCTTCGAAGTCGCCAGCCGCGAGGGGCGCGCGGTGCGCGGTGTCTACCACCCCAGCAAGGGACCGGCGGTGCTGATCTCCGGCGCGCAGCATGCCAACGAGACCTCGGGCGTGGTCGGCGCCCTGCGCGCCGCGCAGGCGCTGGTCCGGCAGCAGGCCCATTTCGCGCTGATCCCGCTGGAGAACCCCGACGGTTATGCGCTGCACCGCGCGCTCTGCGCCCAGGCGCCGCGCCACATGCACCATGCGGCGCGCTACACGGCGCTGGGCGACGACCTGGAATACCGCGACGCCCCACCCTGGTTCGAACGCGCGGCGCGCGAGCAGGGCCTGGCGATGTCGGGCGCGCAGTTGCACCTGAACCTGCACGGGTATCCGGCCCACGAATGGACGCGCCCCTTCAGCGGCTACATCCCGCGCGGCTTCGAGGCCTGGATGCTGCCCAAGGGCTTCTTCCTGATCCTGCGCCACCACCCGGGCTGGGGCGATCGGGCCCGGCGGCTGGCCGAGCATGTCTGCCTGCGCCTGGCCGAGCGGCCGGCGCTCCGGGATTTCAACGCGAAACAGCTCGCCAGTTACAATGCCCATGCCGGCGATCTACCGTTCGAGCTCATCCACGGCACAGCCTGCATGATCAGCGAAGTGCATCGACCGGGCCCCGCCCTGACGTTGATCTCGGAATTTCCCGACGAGACGATCCACGGCGCTCCCTTCATCCTTGCCCACGACACCCAGACCGCGATGGTTCTGGCCGCCGTCGAAGCCCTGGGCCTCATTTCGCCGATTCCATGATCTCGCTGAAGAACGTCATCCTGCGCCGCAGCGCCAAAGTGCTCCTGAACGGCGCCACCGTCACCCTGAACCCGGGCGAGCGGGTCGGCCTGGTCGGGCGCAACGGCGCCGGCAAATCCACGCTGTTCGCGCTGTTCAACGGCACGCTGCACGAGGACGGCGGCGATTTCTACCTGCCCAAGCAGTGGCGCATGGCGCAGGTGGCGCAGGACATGCCCGAGACCGAGGAATCGGCCAGCGACTTCGTGGTCGGCGGCGACACCCGCCTGGTCGAGTTGCGCGAGGCCCTGGCCAAGGTCGAAGAAGCCTACGCCGCCAACCCCGACGATGCCGAGATCGGCATGGCGCTGGCCCATGCCTACACCGACCTGGCCGATGCCGGCGAGCACGATGCCGCGCCGCGCGCGCAGGCGCTGATCCTGGGCCTGGGCTTCAAGACGCACGAGCTCGACCAGCCGGTCAACAGCTTCTCGGGCGGCTGGCGCATGCGCCTGCAGCTGGCGCGCGCGCTGATGTGCCCGAGCGACCTGCTGCTGCTCGACGAGCCCACCAACCACTTGGACCTGGACGCGCTGGTCTGGCTCGAAGCCTGGCTGCAGAAGTACGCCGGCACCATGATCGTGATCAGCCATGACCGCGAATTCCTGGATGCCGTGACCACCGTCACCCTGCACATCGCCAATGCGCAGCTCACGCGCTACGGCGGCAACTACAGCAAGTTCGAGGAAATGCGCGCGCTGCACATGGAGCAGCAGCAGGCGGCCTTCGGCAAGCAGCAGGAAAAGATCGCCCACCTGCAGAAGTTCATCGACCGCTTCAAGGCCAAGGCCAGCAAGGCCAAGCAGGCGCAGAGCCGGGTCAAGGCGCTGGAGCGCATGGAGAAGGTCGCGCCGCTGCTGGCCGAAGCCGACTTCACCTTCGAGTTCAAGGAGCCGGGCAACATCCCCAACCCGATGCTCTCGATCAGCCATGCCGATTTCGGCTACATGGTGGACGGCCAGCCCAAGACCATCCTGACCCACGTCAGCAAGTCGGTGCAGGCCGGCCAGCGCATCGGCATCCTGGGCGCCAACGGCCAGGGCAAGTCGACGCTGGTCAAGACCATCGCGCGCGAAATGGGCGCGCTGGCCGGCGAAGTCACCGAAGGCAAGGGCCTGAACATCGGCTACTTCGCCCAGCAGGAACTCGACGTGCTGCGCCCGCAGGACAACCCGCTCGAGCACATGGTGCGCATGGCGCGCGAACTGGGCGCGGCGGTCAAGGAACCCACCGGCGAACAGGCGCTGCGCGGTTTCCTGGGCAGCTTCAACTTCACCGGCGACATGGTCAAGCAGCCGGTGGGCACCATGAGCGGCGGCGAAAAGGCCCGGCTGGTGCTCGCGATGATGGTCTGGCAGCGTCCCAACCTGCTGCTGCTGGACGAGCCCACCAACCACCTGGACCTGGCCACGCGCGAGGCCTTGGCGGTGGCGCTCAACGAATTCGAAGGCACGCTGATGCTGGTGAGCCACGACCGTGCGCTGCTGCGTTCGGTGTGCGACGAGTTCTGGATGGTCGGCCGCGGCGCGGTCACCGATTTCGACGGCGACCTGGACGACTACCAGCGCTACCTGCTCGACGAAGCCAAGCGCCAGCGCGAGGAAGCCAAGGAGGCGGTGCGCAACAAGGCGGCCGCGCCCGCGCCCCAGCCCGCCGCGGCGGCGGTGTCGGCACCGGCGGAGTCGCGCGACCAGCGCAAGCAGGACGCCCAGGGTCGCCAGCAGCGCAACGACCAGGCCAAGCCGCTCAAGCGCGAGCTGGGCCAGATCGACGAGCGGCTGGCCGCGGCCGGCAAGGACAAGGAAGCGATCGAAGCCCGGCTGACGGAGTCGCTGCCGGCCGCGGAGATCGCCGACGCGGGCAAGCGCCTGAAGGCGCTGAACGACGAAATCGAGCAACTCGAGGAGCGCTGGCTGGCGCTGTCCGGCCAGCTGGAAGCCCTCGCCGCCTGAAAGGAATGCCGGCATGCCCAATGCGATCGAATTGGCCCAGGGTGATCCGGCGCTGATCGCCGCAGTCCAGCGCAGCCGGAAATTGATCGCGCGCAAGGCGCTGCTGTCGGCCGCGGCCAGCGCCGTGCCGCTGCCGGGCGTCGATTGGGCGGCCGACGCGGCCCTGCTGTCGCGGCTGGTGCCGCAGATCAGCGCCGAATTCGGTCTGTCCGTGACCCAGATCGAGAAACTGGCACCCGAGCGGCGGGAGCGCATCCAGAAGGCCGCGACCACGGTCGGCGCGCTGCTGGTGGGCCGCCTGATCACGCGCGACCTGCTGATGAGCCTGGCCAAGCATGCGGGGGTGCGCCTGACGACCAAGCAGGCCACCAAGTACGTGCCGATGGCCGGCCAGATGGTCTCGGCGGCCCTGGGCTACGCGGCGCTGCGCGCGCTGGGCGAGCAACACATCAAGGATTGCGTAAAAGTTGCGCGCTCGGTGCAAATGGTGCTACCGGCTCCAGCCAAATCCGCTGCATTAAATGAGAACCAAAGACCTCAATTTCTAAAAAGACTCGGTCTTTTCAAAGAAAAATGAGAAGCCAATGCGTTCTTTTTCTCGTCAAATTTGAGTTCATTGCCTGATCTCGCCTGAACCCTCAATGCAGGCGTGCTAATCTAAGTCATTGCTTCAAATCGGCACCCGCCGATTTCAGGCTGTAGACCCAGGGGAAACGCGTCCATGGTGGAGGAAGCGAATGAACAATTCAGACTTGGCCGCCTCGATTGAGCGGCTGATGGCGAAAGTCGACTACTACTTGCACTGCGAGTTGGACGACGAGTACGAGCATGACCAGCCGCAGTCCGCCCGCGTGCAGCTGGAGGCCGCGCTGCGGCACGAACTGCTCCGTGCGAGCGCCATCGGCGTCGTGAGCTCGATCACCGCCAACAGCCGCGTGCTCTCCGGTCGCGACGACCTGATCGCCTGACGGCGCGCCACCCACCCTCTCGCCACGCCCGTGTCCGCCGCCACCTGACAGGACCGCTCCATGGACCCGCTCGCCCCGGCCCCTCTGCATAGACATGGGATGGCGCGCCGCGCGGATCCACGCTTGAATTCGTGTTTTGCGGGTCGGACGTTGCAGGCACACCTTGCGCTGGCAGCAGCGCCCCACGAGACGATGATGCCGCCCCCGTGCGCGGCACCGTAGCGCATCACGGCGTTCGAAGGATCCTATGCGGTTTGTGGTTTTCATGGATATCAACCGGCTCTGGTACTGGGAGCTGCGCGCCACCTCCGGCGAGGTGATCGCGAAATGCCCGACCGGCTTTGCGGACCGGAACGCGGCGCTGCAAAGCATCGACGCGGTGCGCGCCAAGGCCTCCCGGTCCGCCGTCTTCGATCCTTTGGGAAGCAGCGTCGAACGCTGACGGGCCCTGGCGCAGCGGCGTGGCCCGATGCGACGGTCTTCGGATTTTTCCTAACCTGAACAAGACGTTCATGCAAGAAAAACAGGCGGATTCTAGAATCTGCCCGTGAAACTTCCACGTCTTCGTCGTCTTATCGCAACGCATCTGCTGGAATGGTGCCTTGCGGGCCTCTTCCTCGCGGCGATTCAACCCTTCCTTTTCTCGCATTTCCGCCAGGACGGCTGGGAGGACGAGCCGGGCTTCCGGGTGCGCAACGCCCAGAGCACCGCCCTCTTCTCGCCCGACGACCGGGCCTCGCATGCCAAGGAGCTGGAGACGACCTTGTATGCGCCCGCCGGTGCGCACCTCGAGTCGCATCTGGGGGCCTACCACGCGCTGCTGCAGGGCCTGGCGCAGTGGCTGTCGCTGCTGCCCTTGATGGCGGTCGCCGGCGCGTTGCTGCGCCCGCCTGAATCCCCGGTGCCGCGGCCCGTGCGGCACACGGGCGGGGCGCCACCGCGGGCGACGCCCTGGTGCACCCTCCCGCCATCCGCCGCGCCACCCTTGCCGACCTGAAGAACCTGCGCCTGTACGGCGTCGATCGCTTGCCGCGTGCTTCGCGCGGCAGGTGCCCCTGTTCTCGGTCCAAAGGCTTTTCCATGATTTTCTTTTTCACGCGCCCGTGCGGCGCGGTGCACGCGCGCGCACTTCTCCGGCGCGCGAAGGCGGCGTTCGAATGAACGCGCTCAACATCCAATGGCTGCAATGGATCGCCGCGGGCGGCGATCCCGCGACGTGGCCGCTGTTCGCAGCCCGCGCCTTCGCGCTCTGGGGCGCCTGGGCCTGCGGTATCGGCCTGGCATGGACGGCATGGCGGCATCGCCACCATCGCCCTTACATGGGCGTGGTCGTGGTCGGCGCCGTGCTGATGTCGCTGCTGTCGCACGCCGTGGCGGCCCACTTCAACGTCCAGCGCCCCTTCGTCGCCGGCTGGGTGCCGGCGTACATCCCGCACGCGGCCAGCGCCGCGACGCCGAGCACGCATGCGACGGTGATGTTCTTCGTCGCCTTCGCGCTCGTTCTGCACCGGGGCCTGCGCTGGCAGGGCGTCGTGGCATTCGCCCTCGCGTGCATCGTGGGCTGGGCCCGCATCTATGTCGGGGTGCACTTTCCCCTGGACATCGGGGGGGGACTGCTGCTCGGCGCTGCCGCCGCTGTTCTGCTCGCCGGGCTCTGGGCGGTGCGGCCGTCCGGGTGGGCGCGCCTCGGCGGCGGCGTCGGACACCGCGCTCCCCTGGCCCCGGCCCCCGCGAGGCAGCCATGAACCGCATCGTCCAGGACCGGCGCTGGCAGTCGATGGCACCGGCCGCCGAAGCTGGCGAGATCGGCCAGGCGATGCCCGCCGCCCACAAGGCGCCGCGGCGCCGCGGTGTCTCGTGCGTGATTCCCTGCTTCAACGAGGCGGCCAATCTTCAGACCTTGCTGCCGCGGCTCGAGGAGGTTCTTCGGGCCACGGGTCTGCCGTGGGAAATCCTGGTGGTCGACGACGGCAGCACCGACGACACCTTCTCGGTCATGGGGCGGTGGTGTGCGCGCCCGGGTTTCAGGTGCCTGCGCCTGTCCCGCAATTTCGGCAAGGAGGCGGCGCTGAGCGCGGGCCTGAAGGCGAGCCGGGGCGATGCCGTGGTGCTGCTCGATGGCGACATGCAGCATTCGCCGGAGCTGATCCGGGCCATGCTGGCGCAATGGCTCGATGGCGCCGAAGTCGTCTATGCGGTGCGCGAGGCGCGCGAGGACGAGCGCGCCTTCAAGCGCTTCGGCAGCCGCCTGTTCTACCGCCTGGTGAACACCTCCAGCCGCTTCGAACTGCCGAAGGACGCGGGCGACTTCCGCCTGATGGACCGTCGGGTCGTGGACGCGCTCTTGAGCCTGCCCGAGCGCAATCGCTTCATGAAGGGGCTCTATGCCTGGGTCGGTTTCCGGGCCGTCGCCCTGCCCTACACGCCGGCACCGCGCGCGCAGGGCGTGAGCCGCTTCAATGTCTTTCGCCTGCTTCATCTGGCGCTCGACGGCCTGACCTCGTTCACCACCTGGCCGTTGCGGCTCGTGAGCGTGTTCGGCCTGCTGATCGCAGCACCCGCCTTCGCCTACGGCCTCTACCTGATCGTGGACCATTTCGTGGTCGGCGATGCGGTGTCCGGCTGGACCACCATCGTGGTGAGCCTGATGTTCTTCATCGGGGTCCAGATGATCTCGACCGGCATCGTCGGCGAATACGTCGCGCGGATCTTCGACGAGGTCAAGGGCCGGCCGCTGTACGTGGTCAGCACCGAATTGGGCAGCGGCCTGGAGGACCGCGCACCGTGAAGCGTCTGCTGCAGCCCTCTTCCTCCTCGTTTCGGCCGGCGCTCACGGTGCTGGCGATCTTCGGCTGGCTCTGCGCCACCGCCTGGCTGCGCCGCTTCAGCGCGCCCGACGAAGGCCGCTACACGGGTGTGGCGCTGGCCATGCTGCAATCCGGCGACTGGCTGGTGCCGCGCCTGGACGGCCTGCCCTTCTTCCACAAGCCCCCTCTTTTCTACTGGCTCAGCGCGGCGTCCATGTCGGTGTTCGGCCTCTCGGAATGGGCGGCCCGCCTGCCATCGGTGATGGGCGCCACGGCCGCGGCGACGTCGCTGCTGCTGTTCCTTCGGCGCTGGTCGGAGCCCGGCATCGCCGGACCGGCGACGCTCGTGCTGGTGACGATGCCCTTTCTCTACGTCGGCGCCCAGTTCGCCAATCTGGACATGCTGGTGGCCGGCTGCATCAGCGCCACCGTGCTGCTGGCGGCCCACGCGAGACTGGCGCGGGAGGGCGGCGCCCCCTGGCGCACGCCGCTGGCCTGGGCCTTCGTGGCAGCCGCGGCCGGCGTGCTGGCCAAGGGCCTGATCGGGCTGCTGCTGCCCGGCATTGTCTTCGTCGTCTGGGCGATCGCGACGCGGCGGCTGAACGCCCTTCGGCTCTTGCTGTGGTGGCCGGGCTGGCTGCTTTTCCTGGGGCTTTCGCTGCCATGGTTCGCCGCGATGCAATGGCGCTACCCGGGCTTCTGCGACTACTTCGTCGTGACGCAGCACTTTCGGCGCTTCGCCGCAACCGGCTTCAACAACGCGCAGCCGCTGTGGTTCTACCTGCCCGTCATCGCCGGACTGACCCTGCCGTGGGTCGCCTGGCTGCCGTGGGCGGCGCGACGCCGGCCGGCGCGCGCCGCAAGCGCCGACATCGACGGGCTCATGCTCGTCTGGTTCGTCACGATCGTCGTCTTCTTCTCCATCCCCCGTTCCAAGCTGATCGGTTATGTGCTGCCGGCACTGCCGCCGCTGGCGTACTTCGTGGCGCGGGCCATGGCGCGGACCTGGCCTGCGGCACGCGGCCTTGGCAAGCCAGCGGCCTGGACGGCCTGGACGGCCGGGCTGGCCGCGCTGAGCTGTGTCCTGGCCGTGCTGGCCGCGGACCGCTTCGGCACCCCCGCGGGCGCGCGCCTTCGCCTGCCCGCGGGCCTGTCGGTCGGCGCGCGGGACCAGGTCCTGATGCTCGACGACTACCGCTACGAGATCCCGTTCTACTGGCAGCTGAAGCAACCGATGCTTGTGGCCAGCGACTGGTCGGACCCCGGGCTGCCGCTGCGCGACAACTGGCGCAAGGAACTGAGCGACGCCGCGCGTTTCGACCCCGCTGCGGCGGGCCGGATCCTGGTTCCGGCCCGCCAGGTGGCCGCGGCGCTGTGCGTGCCGCGCGTGAGCTGGCTGCTGGGCTCGCCAGCGGCCGCGAGCGCATGGCCGTGGCTGGCCGACCGTCGGCGCTTCGTCGAGGTGGCGCGCGAGAAGGACCTGGTGGCGTGGCGCTTCGCGGGCGCGCCGGCGAACGGCGCGCCCTGCGACCTGCCGGCCGGCGCGGCACCGCCAGGCGAGGCCGCGCCATGAAGCAGCCGCCACGCGACCTCTGCATCTGCGCCGATGATTTCGGGCTCAGCGAAGGCATCAACATGGCCGCGCTGCTGCTGGCGGATCTCGGGAAGATCTCGGCCATTGGCTGCATGGTGCGGCGCGGTGCCTGGGCCGCGGGCGCACGCGATGCGCGCGGGTTGAATCCCGTGGACCTCGATCTCGGGCTGCACCTGGACCTCAGCTTTCCCGACCGGCACGGGCATCCCGAGCGCGGGCTCGCCGGGTTGATCGCGCGCAGCTACCTGGGCCTGCTGCGCGCCGGCCCCTTGCGCAGGGAGATCCGCGCGCAGTTTGGCCGCTTCGAAGACGCCATCGGGCGCGCGCCGGCCTTCGTGGACGGGCATCGGCACGTCCATCAACTGCCCGGCGTGCGCGATCTTCTGGTCGATGAAATCGCGCGCCGTTACAGCCTGGAGAAGCCGTGGCTGCGCAACACGGCGCCGCCGCGCGCGGCGCGCGGCCACGGCAAGGCGGACCTGATCCATGCCCTGGGCGGTGGCGCCCTGGCGCGCCTGGCCTCCAGCCGCGGGCTGCCCATGAGCCGCGCCCTGCTCGGGGTCTACGACTTCTCGGGCCCGCCCGACTACCGCGATCGGCTGGCCTTGTGGCAGGCCCAGTGCGAGAGTGGCGACGTGCTGATGTGCCATCCCTCCACCGGCGATACCGAGCAGGTCCCGCACGGCCCGGCACGGCTGCGCGAGTACGCCGCGCTGCGGGACTTCGACTGGTCCTGCGGCAGCGGGGCCGCCGCCCTGCGGATCGTTCCGCTGTCACACAGCTTCGGGACTCAACTTGACAGAATAGGTCAATGATGTAAAGTTAGACGCTTCTGCCTACCGCCAGCGCATCACCCATGACCATCGCCTCCCTTCCCCGCACCGGCGCCGACCGGCGCGAGTTCATCCTGGAGGCGGCGATCGGCGTCTTCCTGCGCTACGGTTACCGGAAGACATCGATGGACGACCTCGCGCGCGCCGCGGGCATTTCCCGCCAGGGCCTCTACCTGCACTTCGCCTCGAAGGACGAGCTCTTCAGGGAGGCCGCCACCTGGCTGTCGCAACGCAGCCTCGATGCGATGCGGGCGGCGCTGGCACGCGAAGAGCTGCCGATCGAAGAGCGCCTGACCGGCGCCTTCGCGGCGCTGCACGCCCAGAACGACGGCTCGCAGATGTCGCTGGAACACATGAGCGAGATCGTCGAAACCGCGCGCCAGCTCATCGGGCCGGTGCTGGAGGCCTTCGACCAGACGGTGCTCAAGGAACTGACGCGGGCCATCCAGTCGAGCGGGGCCGAGGTCCCGTGGTACGGCGCCGGCCTGACGGCCAAGTCGCTCGCGCAGCACCTGCTCGCGGCCTCGCACGGCCTCAAGCACCAGGCCCGCACGCCGGCCGAGTACCAGGCCGGCATCCGCCTCGCGGTGCGCCTGACCTGCGGCAACCAGGGCGCCACATCGCGGCGTGCCACCGGCCCGTGAGCGCCAAACCATGAAGCGCTCTTCCCTCCACCTTCTCTTGACCGGAGTCCTCGCCATGTCCACCTTCGCACTGTGCGCCTGCAGCGCCGGCCCCGCAGCCCATCCCGAGTCGCCGCAGCAGCGCGACGGCCGCTTCCACAACGTCGTGCCGCGCGTGCAACCGGGCTTTTTGAAGACGGTCGCGCTCGGCTGGGAATTCCTGACCCACAAGACCGATGCGAGCGTGCCCAGCGCGCCGATTCCGGTTCGGCCGCTGACGACCGAAGCCCTCCTCGCCGCGCCGGACGGCAGCCTCTACCGCCTGGGCCACTCGACCCTGCTGCTCAAGCTTGAGGGCGCGTTCTGGCTCACCGATCCGGTCTTCTCCGAGCGCGCCTCGCCGGTGCAGTGGGCCGGCCCGAAGCGCTTCCACGCGCCGCCGATCGACATCGACGCGCTGCCGCCGATCAAGGGGGTGATCCTGTCGCACGACCATTTCGATCACCTGGACCATGCGGCCATCCTGCGGCTGGCGCCCAAGGTCGAGGTGTTCGTCGCGCCGCTGGGCGTGGGCGATCGCCTGATCGCCTGGGGCGTCGACCCGGCGCGGGTGCGGCAGCTCGACTGGTGGGGTGAGACGAAAGTCGGAAGCGTCCGGCTGGCGGCCGTGCCCGCCCAGCACTTCTCCGGCCGCGGCCTGCGCGACGGCGACCGCACGCTGTGGGCCTCGTGGGTGATCGCGACCGACAGCCTGCGCCTCTTCTTCAGCGGCGACACCGGCTATCACGCCGACTTCAAGACCATCGGCGAGCGCTACGGCCCCTTCGACCTGACGATGATCGAGACCGGCGCCTACGACCGGCAGTGGGCCGACATCCACATGCAGCCCGAAGAGACGCTGCAGGCCCACCTGGACCTCAAAGGCCGCTGGCTGCTGCCGGTGCACAACGGCACCTTCGACCTGGCGCTGCATCCCTGGGACGAGCCCTTCGAGCGCATCCAAGCGCTGGCGCAGGCGCGCGACGTGAAGCTCGCGACGCCGGTGATGGGGGAGCGGCTGTCGCTGAGCGACCCGCATGCGGGGGCGGCGTGGTGGGTGCGCGCTGGAAACTAGCTCGATTTCAGTTGAGCTGCGCGGCGAGCATGTCCCTGACGTCCGACACGAAAATGGCCTCGCCGGCACGGGGCGGCGCCAGGCTGAACGCCACGTCCGGCAGCGCGGGCAGCTTCACGCCGCCGTCGACAGGCGCGGCGGTCGGCGGAATGGCCGAAGCATTGAGGCAGGCCACGCCCAGCCCCGCGGCCAGTGCCAGGTGCAGGCCTCCGATGTCCGATGCCGTGTGTTCGATGGTGTAGGCCGTGCCGTGCAGATCGAGCGCATGCACCGCAAACCGCTGCAGCGAACAGCTCTCCGGCAGCACCAGCAGCGGCAGCGCCTCCACGTCGGGCGCCAGCGCAAATGACCGGTCGGCGATCCAATGCAGCGGCTCGCGGCGCAGCTGGATCCGGCCGGAAACTCCGTCGTCCGGCGAACGGTTCTGATGCAGGATCGTCATCGACACGCCGATGTCGAAGCTCGCCGCATTCGCCTCCTCCTCGATCCATGCGCTCTTGCGAATGCTGACGTGAAGGCGCAACTGCGGAAACTGCTCGCGCAGGCGCCGGAGGATGACCGGCAGTGCATGCGGACGAAAGTAGTCCGTGATGGCGAGTCGCAAATCGCCGCTCAATTGCGCGCCCTGCACTTCCCGCCAGGCGGCGTCGCTGAGCGAAAGCAGCCTTTGCGCATGGCCCACCAGACGCTCGCCGGCCGTGGTGAGACGCGTGCCCGTCTTGGCCCGCACCAGCAGCGCCACCCCGCACATCTGTTCGAGCTTGCGCACCTGCTCGCTGATCGCCGACTGCGAGCGGTACAGCCGAGGCGCGGCCGCCGACAGGCTGCCGGCGTCGGCAACGACCACCAACGTGTTGAGCAGGTCCAGATCCAGGATGCGCGTCATCTATCCACCCGATTTCCCGATGGATGTCATCATAACTTCCCGCTTTTCCGTGATCGAGACGCGCCAGATACTGGCCGCTTCAACGACACAGCAAGGAAAAAAAGCATGCCTGGTATCCATCTCACCCTGTCCGGCCAGCCGGACGCGGAACTGACCCCGCAACTCGCGGAGCAACTCACGCAACTCACCTGCCGGGTATTGAAGAAGGAGCGCTCGCGTACCCGGGTGATCGTGCAGTACGTACCGGCCGACCAATGGTTCGTCGCCGGCGCCGCCTTGGCGGATGACGGCCGGCGATCGTTCGAGCTCCAGGTCACGATCACCGAGCAAACCAATACACGCAGCGAGAAGGCGGACTACCACAAGGCCGCCTACGAACTGCTCGGTGGACTGCTGGGCACGGTGCATCCGCATTCGAGCATTCATGTGCTGGATTGCCAGGCGACGTCCTATGGGTATGGCGGCGTGACGCAGGAGTGGCGGTATCAGCACGGTTGATGGCGACCTGCGCGCCACGGCGCTCGTCCGACGGTAGACCGCGGCCAGTGCGATGCACGATGGCCCACGACACTGAAGTCGAGCTGGGATGCCTGCGTTCCTGCTCGACTGCGTTCATCACAACTCTTCTACGGTGCGCCGGTTCGCAACAAGCGATAGGTTGCGCAGGGCCTCGGTTCACTCACTCCCACTCAATCGTCGCCGGCGGCTTGCTAGACACGTCGTAAGTCACTCGGTTGATCCCACGCACCTCGTTGATGATCCGCCCCGACACCTTCTTGAGCAGCGCATAGGGCAGCTCGGCCCAGTCGGCCGTCATGAAGTCGCTGGTCTGCACCGCGCGCAGCGCCACCACGTAGTCGTAGGTGCGGCCGTCGCCCATCACGCCCACGCTCTTGACCGGCAGGAACACGGTGAAGGCCTGGCTCGTAAGGTCGTACCAGGTCTTGCCGGTCTCGGCGTCGGTGAAGTTGCGCAGCTCCTCGATGAAGATGGCGTCGGCGCGGCGCAGCAGGTCGGCGTATTCCTTCTTCACTTCACCGAGGATGCGCACGCCCAGGCCCGGGCCGGGGAACGGGTGGCGGTAGACCATCTCGGGCGGCAGGCCCAGCGCCACGCCCAGTTCGCGCACCTCGTCCTTGAACAGGTCGCGCAGCGGCTCGAGCAGCTTCAGGCCCAGTTGCTCGGGCAGGCCGCCGACGTTGTGGTGGCTCTTGATGGTGACAGCCTTCTTGCTCTTGGCGCCGCCCGACTCGATCACGTCGGGGTAGATCGTGCCCTGCGCCAGGAAGGTCGCGCCCTTGTGGCCGCCATCACCGGCCTTGAGCTTGGCCGCTTCCTGCTTGAACACGGTGACGAACTCGCCGCCGATGATCTTGCGCTTGGCTTCGGGGTCGCTCACGCCGGCCAGCTTGCCGAGGAACAGGTCACTCGCATCGACGCGGATCACCTTCGCGTTGAGCTTGCCTTCGAACATCTCCATCACCATGTCGCCCTCGTTCAGGCGCAGCAGGCCGTGGTCGACGAACACGCAGGTCAGCTGGTCGCCGATGGCGCGGTGGATCAGCGCGGCGGCAACGCTCGAATCGACGCCGCCCGACAGGCCCAGGATGACCTCTTCGTCACCCACCTGCTCGCGGATCTTCGCGACGGCTTCGGCGATGTGGTCGCGCATGACCCAGTCGGGCTTGGCTTCGCAGATGTCGAGCACGAAGCGGTTGAGCAGCGCCTGGCCCTGCACGGTGTGCGTGACTTCGGGGTGGAACTGCACGCCGTAGTAGCGGCGCGCCTCGTCGGCCATGCCGGCGATCGGGCAGCTGTCGGTGCTGGCCATGAGCTTGAAGCCCGGCGGCAGTTCGGTGACCTTGTCGCCGTGGCTCATCCAGACGTCGAGCATGCCGTGGCCTTCGGCCGTGGTGCGGTCGGCGATGTCCTTGAGCAGCGCGGTGTGGCCATGGGCGCGCACGGCCGCGAAGCCGAACTCGCGCTTGTGGCCGCCTTCGACCTTGCCGCCCAGCTGGTGCGCCATGGTCTGCATGCCGTAGCAGATGCCCAGCACCGGCACGCCCAGGTCGAACACGGCCTGGGGGCACTTGTCAGTGGTGTCCTCGTACACGCTGGCGTGGCTGCCGGAGAGGATCACGCCCTTCAGGTGGCCGTCGGCGGCATAGGCGCGCACCCAGTCGTCGGTGACGTCGCAAGGATGCACTTCGCTCAGCACATGGGCGTCGCGCACGCGGCGCGCGATCAGTTGCGTGACCTGCGAGCCGAAGTCGAGGATGAGGATCTTGTCGTGTTGCATGGCGATGGACTCAGAGCGTTGAAATGTCGAACAGCTTCACGCCCGCCTTGGGCGCGGCCTGGAGGAGGTGCTCGTCGAAGGTGGCGAGCGGAAGATCGAGCGATCTGGCGAGCCACAGGTAGCCCGCGTCGTACTGCGACACGCCGGCATCGATGGCGACGGCCAGCACGGCCTTGTGTTGCGCGGGCGCGAGTTCGTGCAGTTCGACCCGGTGGCGGATCGCGTCGAGCACGCTCCACAGACCTTCGACGGCGGCGGTGGGAACGCGGCCGCTGCGCACGCCGTTGGCAATGATGTTGGCGCATTCCCATTGCCAGGCATTGGGCGCCTGCGGCTCGACCTCGTCGCGGCGGATCGCGGCGTAGAGCTTGCGGGTGTGTTCGGTGGCGTGCTCGGGCAGCAGCCAGGCGGCCGTGACCGAGGCGTCCATGACGAAGGCGGTCACGACTGGCGGCCCTCTTCGCGCAGCGCGCGTGGCGAAGGGCCGGGCCGCAGGGTGGCATGCAGCGCGTCGATCTGGCCCAGCTCGCGCTGGATCTGCTCGTCGGTGATCACCGGTTTGCGGCGCACCGGCAGCATGCGCACGACTTCCTTGCCGTGGCGGGTGATGCGAACTTCCTCGCCCTTCTCGACCGAGTCGATCAGGGCCGAGAAGTTGTTCTTGGCTTCAGCGATGCCGATGGATTGCATGGGACCAGAAAATGGAATCTGGCCCGGATTCTAGCAAATCTGGCCAGACTTTATAAGTCTGGCCAGATCGGGCTCTGGGCCGGCGCAAGGCGGCCTGCGGCCCCTCGGGGGGGCAGCGACTCACACGCAGTGGAGGCGCGTGGGGGCCAGACTACTCTGCCCGGTAGTTCGGCGCTTCCTTCGTGATCTGCACGTCGTGGACGTGGCTCTCGCGGATGCCGGCGGTGGTGATCTCGACGAACTCGGCCTTGTTCTGCATGTCGGCGATGGTCGCGCAACCGCAGTAGCCCATGCTGGCGCGGACGCCGCCGGCCATCTGGTAGACGATCGAGACGATCGAGCCCTTGTAGGGCACGCGGCCTTCGATGCCTTCGGGCACCAGCTTGTCGGTGTTGGGGTTGCCGGTGGTCGATTCCTGGAAGTACCGGTCGGCACTGCCCTGCTGCATCGCGCCGATCGAGCCCATGCCGCGGTAGCTCTTGTAGCTGCGACCCTGGTAGAGCACGATCTCGCCGGGCGCCTCTTCGGTGCCGGCGAACATGCTGCCCATCATCACGGTGCTGGCGCCGGCCGCGATGGCCTTGGCGATGTCGCCCGAGTAGCGCACGCCGCCGTCGGAGATCAACGGGATGCCGGTGCCCTGCAGCGCGGTGGCCACGCTGTCGACCGCCATGATCTGCGGCACGCCCACGCCGGCCACGATGCGGGTGGTGCAGATCGAGCCCGGGCCGATGCCGACCTTGACCGCATCGGCGCCGACGTCGGCCAGCGCGCGCGCGGCGTCGCCGGTGGCGATGTTGCCGCCGATCACGTCGACCTGCGGATAGTTCTTCTTGACCCAGCGCACGCGCTCGATCACGCCGGCGCTGTGGCCGTGCGCGGTGTCGACCACGATGGCGTCGACGCCGGCCGCGACCAGCGCCTCGACGCGCTCCTCGGTGCCGTCGCCCACGCCCACCGCCGCGCCCACGCGCAGGCGGCCGTTGGCGTCGCGTGCGGCGTTGGGGAAGGTGGTCTGCTTGGTGATGTCCTTGACCGTGATCAGGCCCTTGAGCTCCCAGTCGCTGTTGATGACCAGCAGGCGCTCGAGCTTGTACTTGTTGAGCAGCGCCTTGGCGTCGGCCAGGGTGGTGCCGTCGGGCACCGTGATGAGCTTGTCGCGCTGCGTCATGATCTCGCTGACGGGCACGTCGTATCGGGTCTCGAAGCGCAGGTCGCGGCCGGTCACGATGCCCACGACCTTGCCGCCGTCGACCACCGGGAAGCCGGAGATGCCGAGCTGGTCGGACAGCGCCATCACCTGGCGCACCGAGTGCGTGGGCGTGATCACCACCGGGTCGCGCAGCACGCCGGATTCATAGCGCTTCACGCGCGCCACTTCGGCCGCCTGCTGCTGCGCCGTGAGGTTCTTGTGCACGATGCCCATGCCGCCTTCCTGCGCGATCGCGATGGCCAGGCGGGCCTCGGTCACGGTGTCCATCGCCGCGGAAACCAGGGGCAGGTTCAGCGTGATGTTGCGGGAAAGTCGGGTGGCGAGGGAGGTGTCCTTGGGCAGGACCTGGGAGAACGCTGGCACCAACAACACGTCGTCGAAGGTGAGCGCTTTGCCGAGAAGGCGCATGGGGAAGGCTCCAAAAGACGAATTGTAGCGAGGCCTCGGCCTACACCGCACGCGCCGTTGCAGTGTCCCTGCGGCAACGAACCCCGCGAAGCGCGCCAAAGGTCACTGCGGTGCGCGATCTGCACAAATCTTGTGCCGCTGGACGGCTATCGCGCGGCGCCGGGCTCTTTTACGCTTCAACCCGTCACACATTCAGCACACAAGGCACCCGCTCATGAAGCACCCCAGCATCCGCCAGATCACTGGCGCCGCCGCCACCACGCGGCTCGATCCCACCACGACGGCCCTGGTCGTCATCGACTTCCAGAACGAATATTTCGAGGGCCGGATGCCTATTCCCGACGGCATGGCGGCCCTGCGCCAGGCCAGGCGCCTGGTGGACCTGGCCGACGCGCAAGGCATCCCCGTGCTGCATGCGCAGCACATCGCGCCGGCGGACAGCCCGATCTTCGCCGAGGGCAGCCCCGGCTTCGAGATCCATCCGCTGATCCGCCCGGCGCCGCACCACGTGGTGCTGCAGAAGCCCACGCCCAGCGCGTTCGCGGGCACCGATCTGCAGGCGCACCTGGACGCCCGCGGCATCAAGACCCTGCTCATCACCGGCCTCATGACGCACATGTGCGTGTCCGCCACCGCCTTCGACGCGGCGCCGCGCGGCTACCACAGCATCATCGTCAGCGACGCCTGCGCGACCCGCGACCTGGACCTCGAGGACGGCGGCGTGCTCCGGCACCAGGACCTGCACCGCGCGGCGCTGCGCGGCGTGTCGGACGTGGTGGCCGAGATCCGCTCCACCGCCGACATCCTGGGCCTGCCCATCGAGGCCTGAGCCTTCGCGTACCGGCCGGTCCGTCCGGCCACCCCCCCCTTTTTTTGCTGTCACACCAAGGAGAAACCATGAAAAACAACGTCCATCGCCTGATCGGCGCCCTGGCACTCGCCGCTGTCGCGGGCCTCGCCGCATCGGCCTGGGCCACCACGCCCGCGAAGAAGGAGGCCGGCAAGGCGGCCGCGTCCGAGGCGCTGGTGTCGCTGCCCGCCAAGGACCTGAAGTGGCGCGAAGTCCCCGGCACGGGCGGCGTCCGTGCGGCCAACGTGCGCGGCGACATCATCGGCAAGGGGCCCTACGAAGCCTTCGTCGAGTTCCCGGCCGGCGCGAACAACCCGCACCATTTCCACACCCAGGCCTTGCCCACGGTGGTGCTGAGCGGCGTGTTCTACGCGATCTTCGAGGACGGCAAGAAGGTGCAGTACCCGGCCGGGTCGTACTACTACATCCCGGGCAAGCTGCCGCACTTCAGCGGCTGCGAGCCGGGCGCCAACTGCGTGCTGTTCCAGTACCAGAACGACCACTTCGACCTGGTGCCGACGCCCGTCGCCAACAAGTGAAACCGACGCTGGTGCCCGGTGCGCCAGACATGCCGCTTCGGCGGGTGGAAGAAGCGCAGGCTCCGGCCGCCCGCGGCGGCAGCCGCGGCATCGCTCCGCAAAGGGATGGAATCATCATGATGAAAAAACAGGAAGCGCGTTCGCGTCAACCGACGGGCCGCGCCGCGAGCGGGTGGCACTTCCATTGGGGATGGGCCCTCGCCCTGGCGCTGGGCCTGGGCTTCCTGGCGGTCTTCGGGCTGCTCGACCTGAGCGGCCCGAATGCCGACGGACGCCTCCACGCGCACCCCTTCGGCACCTTCCACGCCAGCCTGCTGCTGCTCGTGGCCGCGCTCGGGCTGGCCTTTCTGGACTTCCTCTCCGGCCGCGCCAAGGGACGCTGACCCCCGCCCGGCGCCAAGGTATTGCAAAACGTAAGGCGGCGCTAAACTGCCGCACATGAAAATCGTGCAATGGCTGGTTCTGGGGTGTCTTTGTGCCATGCCGCTGGCGGCTTCGGCGCAATGGCAGTGGATCGACAAGGACGGCCGCAAGGTTTTCAGCGACCAGGCCCCGCCGCCGGAGATCCCCGACAAGAACATCGTGCGCCGCCCCGGCGCACCGGTGGCGCGCCACGCGGCGTCGCCGGCAGCCGAGGCGCCCGACGCCGCGCCCTCCCCCATCCCTGCGTTGACGGCCAGCAGCCCCAAGCCCTCGGGCGTGGACAAGGACCTCGCGGAGAAGGCCCGCAAGGCCGAGGACGCCGAAAAGGCCAAGCAGGCCGCCGAGGCGCAGAAGCTCGCCAAGGCCCGGGCCGACAACTGCGGCCGCGCCCGCCAGGGCAAGGCCACCATGGACAGCGGCATCCGCGTCGCGCGCGTCAATGCCCAGGGCGAGCGCGAGATCATGGACGACAAGGCCCGCGCCGCGGAGCAGCAGCGCCTGCAGTCGGTCATCGACAGCGACTGCAAGTAGCCTGGGGGCGCCGCTGCGCGCGCGCCAGGCTCAGTAGCCCTGCTTGCCGCCCTCGCGTCGGCGCGCGAACAGGCCGGTGCCGCGGGCGCCCTGCTGCTGGAAGCGTTCGCGCCGCGCCACCTTGGGGTCGACCGTCAGGGCGCGGCACCACTCGAGCCGGTCGCCGTCCTTCAGCACCTGCGTTCCTTCCACCGCGCGGCCCCACACGCCGGCCGTGAAGCGGCTGCGATCGAAAGCCGGCAGCGTGCTGGCGGCCATCGCGTCGTCGACCGTCGCGCCCTCGGGCAGCGTCAGCACCTGCTCGGTCACCTCGCGCGGCGCGGCGGCGCACACCAGCGTGATCTGCATCGTCAGGCCTTCCCGTAGACCTGCTCGGCGCGCTTCACGAAGGCCTCGACCAGCGTGGAGGCGATCTTGTCGAACACCGGGCCGACCAGCGCCTGCAGCGCGAAGTTGCTGAAGCCGTAGCTCAGGTCGAGCTCGACGCGGCAGGCGCGCTCGCCCTGCGCGCCCACGGGGTTGAATTTCCAGGTGCCGTCGAGGTTGGAGAAGGGGCCGTCGACCAGCTTGAGCCGCACCTCGCGGCCCGGGACATGGGTGTTGCGTGTGGTGAAGTGCTGGTGCATGCCGCCGAAGGCCAGGCCCACTTCGGCGGTCATGCCGGCCTCGTCCTGCTCGACAATCCGCGAGCGGTCGCACCAGGGCAGGAACTCGGGATATTTCGCCACATCGGTGACCAGGGCATACATCTCCTCGGCGCTGTACCAGATGAGGACGGACTTGTGAACGGTTTTCATAGAATCGAGGGTGTGTGCGTTTCGATTGTATTGAGGCCATGCGACCCCAAATGAGACCGCCATGGCCACCAAGAAACAAGACACCTCCTCCCGCATCGCCGACAACAAGAAGGCCGCCTACAACTATTTCTTCGAAGAGCGCTTCGAAGCCGGCCTCGTGCTCGAGGGCTGGGAAGTCAAGTCCCTGCGCGAAGGCAAGGTCCAGCTGACCGACGGCTACGTGGTGATCCGCGACGGCGAGATGTTCATCGTCGGCCTGCAGATCAACCCGCTGCGCAGCGCCTCGACCCACACCACGCCGGATTCGGTGCGCACCAAGAAGCTGCTGCTGCACAAGGAGCAGATCCGCCGCCTGACCGGGAAGATCGAGCAGAAGGGCTACACCCTGGTGCCGATCAACCTGCATTGGAAGGCCGGCAAGGTGAAGTGCGAGGTCGCATTGGCCAAGGGCAAGGCCGAACACGACAAGCGCGACACCATCAAGGACCGCGAAGGCAAGCGCGAAGTCGAGCGCGCGATGAAAACGCACAACCGTTGATCGCCGCGATGGAATAAACCGGGGGCCGCCGGTGTTCATCCCGTAGTCATGGACACCCGCCCCCTCGTCGCCCACATCCCGAGCCTGCGTCGCTACGCGCGTGCGCTGACGGGCGATGCCTGGGCCGCGGACGACCTGGTGCAGGACACGCTGGAGCGCGCCTGCCTCAAGTGGCGACTCTGGACCGTGGGCACCGACCTGCGGGCCTGGCTGTTCACGCTGATGCACAACGTGTTCGCCAACCAGCTGCGGCGCGCACCACCGCGTGCGCTGGACATCGACGCGCTTGCACAGGACCTGGCCGGCGCCGACACCAGCCAGGACAAGACGCTCGACCTGCAGCGCTGCCTGCTGCGGCTGCCCGAGGACCAGCGGGCCGTGCTGCTGCTGATCGCGCTCGAAGACCTGTCGTACGCCCAGGTGGCGCTGGTGCTGGACATCCCGGTCGGCACCGTCATGTCGCGGCTGTCTCGGGCCCGGGCGCGGCTGCACGAGCTGATGGAAGGCGCCGCGCCGGCCGCGGCCCGCCCCGGGCTGCGCCGACTCAAATGAGGGCTCCTGCGATCCCATGAACCACGCCAAGCCTTCCGACGACAAGCACTGGACCCTGCAGCGCGACGCGCTGCGCGCGCTGCACCGCGAGGTGCTCGACGAGCCCATCCCGCCCGCGCTGCTGGCCGCGGCCGAGCGGGCCGACCGGCGGCGCAGCGACCAGGCGCGCTGGCTGCGCTGGGGCGGCATGGCGGCCGGCCTGCTGCTGGCCTTCGCGGCCGGCTGGCTGGCCAGCGGGCAATGGGCGCCGGGCGCGCACGGCCGGGTCATGGCGCGCAGCCCGCAGGGCCCCGAATTCGTCCACGCCGCCGCCGTCGCGCATGCGGTCTATGCACCGGAGAAACGCCATCCGGTCGAGGTGGCCGCGGCCGAGCAGCAGCACCTGGTGCAGTGGCTGTCGCGCCGGCTCGACCGCCCGCTCAAGGTGCCCGACCTGTCGGCCGAGGGCTACACGCTGGTGGGCGGTCGGCTGCTGCCCGGGGACACCGGGCCACGGGCACAGTTCATGTTCGAGGACGGGGCGGGCCAGCGTGTCACGCTGTACCTCGGCGCGCGGACCGACGGTGCCGCCGTGGCCCAGGCCGGCGAATCGGCCTTCCGCTTTTCCGCCGACGGCCCGGTGCCCAGTTTCTACTGGATCGAGGGCGGCTTCGGCTACGCCCTGACCGGTCCGCTGCCGCGCGAATCCTTGCTGCGGCTGGCGACGGTGGTGTACCGTCAGCTGTGAGCCGACGCCCTGCCCCCGTCACACATGTTTTTTTAACCGAAGGAGAACCCTCCATGAAACTGTTCAGCGCATCCCTTCTGGCTGCGGCCCTGCTCGCCGGCTGCGGCGGCATGGCCCCCAAGATGGCCGCCGACACGCCCACGCGCACCGCGGATGGCGTGCTGGTCGGACCGAACGGCATGAGCCTCTACACCTTCGCGCGTGACGCGGTCGGCAGCGGCAAGTCGGCCTGCAACGGCCCCTGCATCGCCAACTGGCCCGCGCTGACGGCGCCCGAGGCCGCCAAGCCCATGGGCGACTACAGCGTGGTGATGCGCGACGACGGCAAGAAGCAGTGGGCCTACAAGGGCGCCCCGCTCTACTACTGGTCCAAGGACGGCAAGGCCGGCGACCGCACGGGCGACGGCGTCGGCGGCGTCTGGAAGCTCGCGCGTCCCTGAGCGGCACGCGATCGCCAATGAGAAAGCCGGCATCCGCCGGCTTTTTTCATGGACGCAGGGGGCGCCATCTCGCCTGTCGCTCGCGCAGCCCGAGCAGCTCGTTGGCCACCAGCGCGCCGATCACGAGCAGTCCGCCGAACAGCACGCTGGCCGCCGGCACCTCGCCCGCGCCGACCCAAGCCAGTGCGATGCCGAAGATCACCTCGAGCAGGCCCAGCAGCGCCATCTCCGGCGCCTTCAGGGCGCGTGCGCAGGCCAGCGACAGCACGCAGGGAATCGCGAGCTGGAACAGGCCCAGGAAGGCCAGCAGGCCGAGGTCATGCGGCGTGGCCTGCAGCGGCCAGGCCAGCGGCAGCGTGACCAGCGCCGAGATCAGGGCACCGATCAGCACCGCGGGCACCAGGTCGACGTCGTGACCCTGGGCGTGGGCATGCTGCACCACGGTCCAGTTGGCCGCGGCGGCCACCGGCACGCAGAGCGCGACCAGCGTGCCGAGCCATTGGCCCGCGCCCATCTGGCTGCCGTACATCCAGGCAATGCCCAGCCCGGCCACGCCGATCGCCCACCAGGTGCGCGCCGGCAGGCGGTGCCCGATGAAGAGCCTCGCGGCCAGGGCGGTGAGCAGCGGTCCGACCGCCATGGTGACCAGCACGTCGGCCGTGCTGGTGAGCGTCAGCGCCATCATGAAGGCGGTGAACATGATGCTCCAGCACAGGCCCGAGGCCCACAGCGCGCGCCCGCCGTGGCGGACCGTGGCGAGCACGGCGCGCCCGCGCCACAGCGGCAGGATCACCAGCAGGGCGAGCGCCGTGAAGGCGCTGCGCCAGAAGGTCACCTCGAAGCTGCGCGCATGCTCGAGGTGGCGCGTCACCACACCGGCCGTGGCCCACATCAGGGTCACGCCGACCATGAGCCAGACCGCCAACCCGTGGGTGAGCCGCAGCACGGTGGACTCTGGTGACGGGCTTGCCGATCAGCGGCTGGCGCGCTTGCGGTCGCTTTCCTTGAGGTGGCGCTTGCGCAGACGCACGCTCTTGGGGGTGATTTCGACCAGCTCGTCGTCCTCGATGAATTCCACGCCGTATTCCAGCGTGAGTTCGATCGGCGGCGTGATCTTGATCGCGTCTTCCTTGCCGGACACGCGGAAGTTGGTCAGCTGCTTGGTGCGGGTGGCGTTGACCACCAGGTCGTTGTCGCGGCTGTGGATGCCGACGATCATGCCTTCGTACACCGGATCGTTCGCCTTGACGAACATGCGGCCGCGGTCGTCCAGCTTGCCCAGGGCGTAGGTGAAGATTTCACCGTCGTCCATCGAGATCAGCACGCCCTGCTTGCGGCCGCCGATGTCGCCCTTGTGCGGCTCGTAGCTGTCGAAGATGTTGCTGATCAGGCCCGAGCCGCGCGTCAGGTTCAGGAATTCGTTGGTGAAGCCGATCAGGCCCCGCGCCGGGATGCGGTACTCGAGGCGCACGCGGCCACGGCCGTCCGGTTCCATGTTGACCAGTTCGCCCTTGCGCTCGCCCAGTGCCTGCATCACGCCGCCCTGATGGCCTTCCTCGATGTCGGCCGTGACCAGCTCGATCGGCTCGTGCTTCTCGCCGTCGATGTCGCGGAACACCACGCGCGGCTTCGACACGGCCATTTCATAGCCTTCGCGACGCATGTTTTCCAGCAGGATGGTCAGGTGCAGTTCGCCGCGGCCCATGACTTCGAAGATGCCTTCTTCGTCGGTCTCGTTCACGCGCAGCGCCACGTTGTGCTGCAGTTCCTTCTGCAGGCGGTCCCAGATCTGGCGGCTGGTCACGAACTTGCCTTCGCGGCCGGCCAGCGGGCTGGTGTTGACGCAGAAGTTCATGGTCAGGGTCGGTTCGTCGACCTTGAGCATGGGCAGCGGTGCGGGCGTGTCCTTGTCGGTCACGGTGACGCCGATGCCGATGTCGGCGATGCCGTTGATCAGCACGATCTCGCCCGGGCCGGCTTCGGTCGACTGCACGCGGTCCAGGCCCTGGAAGGTCAGCACCTGGTTGACGCGGCCCTTGATGGCCTTGCCGTCCGGGCCTTCCATCACGACCACGTCCGTCATGGGCTTGAGCGTGCCCTGGCTGATCCGGCCCACGCCGATGCGGCCGACGAAGGTCGAGAAGTCCAGCGCGGAGATCTGCAGCTGCAGCGGCGCGGCGGGATCGCCCTTCTGCGACGGCACATGCTTCAGGATGGTGTTGAACAGGGCCGACATGTCGGGACCCCACTGCTCGCCCGCCGCACCTTCTTCGAGCGACGACCAGCCGTTGATGCCGGAGGCATACACCACCGGGAAGTCGAGTTGTTCGTCGGTCGCGCCGAGCTTGTCGAACAGGTCGAAGGCGGCGTTGACCACCTTGTCGGGGTTCGCGCCCGGCTTGTCGACCTTGTTCACCACCAGGATCGGCTTCAGGCCCAGGGCCAGCGCCTTCTTGGTCACGAAGCGCGTCTGCGGCATCGGGCCTTCCTGCGCGTCGATCAGCAGCACCACGCCGTCGACCATCGACAGTGCGCGTTCGACTTCACCGCCGAAGTCCGCGTGACCGGGGGTGTCGACGATGTTGATGTGCGTGCCTTCCCAGGTCACGGCGCAGTTCTTGGCCAGGATCGTGATGCCACGTTCCTTTTCGATGGCGTTGTTGTCCATCACCGTGTCGACGACCTTCTCGTGCTCGGCGAAGGTGCCGGACTGGCGCAGCAGCTGGTCCACCATGGTGGTCTTGCCATGGTCCACGTGGGCAATGATGGCGATATTGCGGATTTGCTTTTGGGTACTCATGGTGTCGTTTCGCAGATGGATGCGTTCAAAAGGATTTGCTGGATTTCGATGGGGTTCAGCAAGCGCCCCGGGATCAGTTCGTTGGCCTTCACATGGGCCGAGCCCAGGAAGGCCGGAGGGTCGCGGCCGAACACGGCCACCTCCTCGGCATCGGCCCAGTCGCCGCGCCGGCGCAGGCCCGAGAGGAAGCGTGCCGCATCTTCGGTGCCGAGCGTGACGCGTTCGTGGCCGGCCACCAGCGACTCCGCGGGCAGCAGCCGGGCCAGGCGTTCGTCTTCGCCCAGGGCTTCGAGCGCCTCGAGCGTGACGCACTGCGCCTCGGCGAAGTCGCCGGTCGCGGTGCGCCGCAGCGAGCGCAGGTGCGCGCCGCAGCCCAAGGCCTCACCGATGTCCTCGCCCAGCGTGCGGATGTAGGTGCCCTTGCTGACCCGGGCGACGATGCGGACCAGGTCCGCCTCGACAAAGGCCAGCGCGAGTTCGTGGACCACGACGTCGCGCGGCGCGCGCTCGACCTCGATGCCCTCGCGGGCGTATTCGTAGAGCGCCTTGCCGTCCTTCTTGAGCGCGCTGTGCATCGGCGGCACCTGGCGGATCGGCCCGGTGAACTGCAACGCCACGCGCGCCAGGTCCTCGGCCGTGACCTGCACCGCGCGCTCGGCGATCACCTCGCCCTCGGCATCGCCGGTCGAGGTCTTCACGCCCAGGCGCGCCGTCGCGACATAGGTCTTGTCGGCGTCCAGGTGCAGCTGGCTGAACTTGGTGGCCGCGCCGAAGCACAGCGGCAGCACGCCGGTCGCGAGCGGATCGAGCGTGCCGGTATGGCCGGCTTTTTCGGCGCGCAGCAACCACTTAGCCTTCTGCAAGGCCTGGTTGCTGGAGAGACCCAGCGGCTTGTCGAGCAACAACACCCCATGCACAGGGCGCCGTTGCACCCTGGTGCGTGGCGCGTTCATGCCTACTCGTCTTTCGAGCGCGAGGCGACGGCCTGGGCGATCAGTGCATTCATGTCGGCCGCGCGCTCGGTGGTGCGGTCGAACAGGAAGTGCAGCGTCGGCACGGTGTGGATCTGCAGGCGCTTGAACAGGCCGTTGCGCAGGAAGCCCGCGGCCTGGTTCAGCGCCTCGGTCGTGACCACGGGGTCGCCGACCAGCAGGCTGAAATAGATCTTGGCGTGCGCGTAGTCGGGTGTGACCTCGACCGCCTGGATCGTGACCATGCCGACGCGCGGGTCCTTCAACTCGCGCGCGATCAGCTCCGTCAGATCCCGCTGGATCTGGTCGGCGACCTTGAAGGCGCGGTTGGGGGCGGCTGCTTTTCTTTTGGGCATGGATGGAATGCGGGATCAGATACTGGACGCAGAGGACGCGAAGGTTTCGCAAAAGGCGCAAAAGAGGCAGAAAGAAAACCCTCAAGGTCTTCCTTCGCGTCCTTTGCGTGATCGTTGCGCCCTCCGGGCCCGGATGTCCGAATTACAGCGTCCGCGCAATCTCCTTGATTTCGAAGAATTCGAGCTGATCGCCTTCTTTGATGTCGTTGTAGTTCTTGAGCTTGATACCGCACTCGAAGCCTTCGCGGACTTCGCGCACGTCGTCCTTCATGCGCTTGATCGAGTCGACCTCGCCCGTGTAGACCACCACGTTGTCGCGCAGCAGGCGGAAATGCGCGCTGCGGTTGACCGAACCTGCGGTGATGTACGAACCGGCGACGGTACCGATCTTCGAAGCCACGAACACCGTGCGGATCTCGGCCTGGCCGATGATCTCTTCGCGGCGCTCGGGAGCCAGCATGCCGGACATCGCCACCTTCACCTCATCGACGGCGTCGTAGATGATGCTGTAGTAGTTCAGCTGCACGCCGTTGCCTTCGGCCAGCTTGCGTGCGCCCGAATCGGCACGCACGTTGAAGCCGATGACCACTGCCTTCGAAGCGATCGCGAGGTTGATGTCGTTCTCGCTGATGCCGCCGACACCGGCGTACACGATCTGGACCTTGACCTCTTCGGTCGCCAGCTTGAGCAGCGATTGCGCCAAGGCTTCCTGCGAACCTTGCACGTCGGCCTTGATGATGAGTCGCAGCGTCTGCACTTCGCCGGCCGACAGGTCGGTGAACATGCTTTGCAGGTTCGAAGCCTGTTGCTTGGCCAGCTTGGTGTTGCGGAACTTGCCCGCGCGGTAGGTCGCGATTTCGCGCGCACGGCGCTCGTCGGCCATCACCATGAACTCGTCGCCCGCCTGCGGCACTTCGGTCAGGCCCTGGATTTCCACCGGGATCGACGGACCTGCCGACTTGGTCGACTTGCCGTCTTCGTCCAGCATGGCGCGCACGCGGCCATAGGTCGAGCCGGCCAGCACCACGTCGCCGGTCTTGAGCGTGCCGGACTGGACCAGCACGGTCGCGACCGGGCCGCGGCCCTTGTCGAGCTGGGCTTCGATGACCAGGCCCTTGGCGGCGGCCTGCACCGGCGCCTTGAGTTCCAGCACTTCGGCCTGCAGCAGCACCTGTTCGAGCAGGTCGTCCACGCCCTGGCCGGTCTTCGCGGACACGGGCACGAAGGGCACTTCGCCGCCGTACTCTTCGGGCACGACTTCTTCGGCCACCAGTTCCTGCTTCACGCGGTCCAGGTTGGCGTCGGGCTTGTCGATCTTGTTGATCGCGACCACGATCGGCACACCGGCCGCCTTCGCGTGCTTGATGGCTTCCTTGGTCTGCGGCATGACGCCGTCGTCGGCCGCCACCACCAGGATGACGATGTCGGTGGCCTGCGCACCGCGGGCACGCATGGCGGTGAACGCCTCGTGACCCGGGGTGTCGAGGAAGGACACCATGCCGCGCGGCGTTTCGACGTGGTAGGCGCCGATGTGCTGCGTGATGCCGCCGGCTTCGCCCGCGGCGACCTTGGCGCGGCGGATGTAGTCCAGCAGCGAGGTCTTGCCGTGGTCGACGTGACCCATGACGGTGACCACCGGAGCGCGCGGCAGCGATTCGCCGGCCTGTGCGCCGACGTCCTCGTCGGTGAAGGCTTCCGGATCGTCCAGCGCGGCGACCACGGCCGTGTGGCCCATGTCCTCCACGATGATCATCGCGGTGTCCTGGTCGAGCGACTGGTTGATGGTCGCCATCATGCCGAGCTTCATCAACTGCTTGATGACTTCTTGCGCCTTGACGGCCATCTTGTGCGCCAGCTCGGCCACGGTGATGGTTTCGGGCACGTGCACTTCGAGCACGCGCGCTTCCACCGGTGCGGCCTGCACGTGTTCTTCATGGCCGCCACGGTCGTTGCTGCCACGGCGCCCACGCGGGCCTCCGCGCCAGCTGCCGCGGCTGACACCACCGCTGGCATCGCCGCGGGTCTTGATTTCCTTCTTCTTGGCCGGATCGCCAGCCCAGCTCGACGAGAGCTTGGCCGACTTGACGTCCTTGCTGGCGCCAGGCGCCGTGGCAGCGCCGGCGGCCGCGGGCGCACCCGGGCGGGCCGCGGGAGCGACCGGCTTGTGCAGCGTGCCCTTGACGGCCGGCTTCGGCACTTCCTTCTCGGGCGCCTTGTGCGGCACCAGCACGCGGGCCGGTGCGTTCATCATGGCGCGGATGGCTTCGGCCTCGGCCAGCGCCTTGCGGCGGCGTTCGTCCAGGTCCTTGGCGCGCGCGGCTTCCTCGTCGGCACGGGCCTTCGATTCGGCGGCCACCTTGGCCTTGGCGTCTTCCTTGGCCTGGTTGGCGGCGGCTTCTGCCGCGGCCTTGCCGGTGGCGGCATCGTTCGCGGCCTGCGTCTCGACCACCGGCGCCTTGGGCGCTGCGGGGGCCGGCGGACGGGCGGCGGCGGCTTCTTTTTCCTTCTGGAGCGCAGCAGCCTTGGCTTGCTGTTCAGCCTGTTCGGCGCGCTCGGCCTTCTCGCGTTCGACGGCTTCGGCCGCTTCGCGTTGGCGACGTTTTTCGACCAATTCTTCTTCCTGGCGGCGGATCAGTTCGGCTTGGCGGCGTGCATCCTCCTCGCGACGGGCCAGTTCGGCTTCGTCGACCTTGGGGGCCGCGGGTTCGGCAACGGGGGCTGGGGCCTGCACCGGCTCGGCGGCAGGACCTTCGTCGCGCTGGATGAAGGTGCGCTTCTTGCGCACTTCCACCTGGATCGTGCGGGCGCGCCCGGTGGCATCCGCCTGCTTGATCTCGCTGGTCGATTTCTTGACCAGGGTGATCTTCTTGCGCTCGGTTTCGGCCGTGCCGTGGCTGGCCTTCAGAAAGCCGAGCAGACGCTGCTTGTCGGTCTCGGTGAGTGCATCGGTCGGCGAGGCTTTCGCCACGCCTGCGCTCTTGAGCTGATCAAGCAAGGTTTCGGGGGTCTTCTTGAGTTCGTTCGCGAACTCGGCGACTGTGGTGCTGGACATATGTGCTTCGTGCTCCCATGACCGTCACTCTTGGCCCGAGAACCAATGTTCACGGGCTTTCAAGATGAGGGCTTTGGCGTCATCGGCGCTGTGGCCGGTGATCTCGGTGAGTTCGTCGACCGCGAGGTCGGCCAGGTCGTCACGGGTGTGGACACCCGCCTCGGCCAATTTCGGAATGAGTTCGGCGTCGAGGCCTTCGAGATCGCGCAGGTTCTGCGAGATGCCTTCGGCGCTTTCTTCCTTGGCGATTTCCATCGTGAGCAACGCATCCTTGGCACGCGTGCGCAGCTCGTTGATCGTGTCTTCGTCGAAGCTCTCGATCTCCAGCAGCTCGGAGATCGGCACATAGGCCACTTCTTCCAGGCTGGTGAAACCTTCGTTGATCAGGATGTCGGCGATTTCCTCGTCCACATCGAGCTTTTCCATGAAGAGCTTGCGGCTCGAGTCGGTCTCGAGCGCCTGCTTCTGGGCCGACTCGCTGGCATCCATGATGTTGATCTTCCAACCGGTGAGGTCGGAAGCCAGCCGCACGTTCTGCCCGCCGCGGCCGATGGCGATCGCGAGGTTTTCCTCGTCGACCACCACGTCCATGGCGTGCTTTTCTTCATCGACCACGATCGAGGACACGTTGGCCGGCGCCAGGGCGCCGATCACGAACTGGGCCGGGTCCTCGCTCCACAGCACGATGTCCACGCGCTCGCCGGCGAGTTCGTTGGTCACGGCGTTGACGCGGGTGCCCCGCACGCCGACGCAGGTGCCGATCGGGTCGACACGCTTGTCGTGCGAGAGCACCGCGATCTTGGCGCGCGAACCCGGGTCACGGGCGCAGCTCTTGATCTCGAGCAGGCCCTGCTCGATCTCGGGCACTTCCTGGCGGAACAGCTCGATCATGAACTCGGGGGCCGAGCGCGACAGGATGATCGGCGCGCCGCGCAGCGTCAGGTCGACCTCCATGATCATGGCCCGCACGCGGTCGCCGTTGCGCAGGTTTTCCTTGGCGATCATCTCGCTGCGGCGCAGGCGGCCTTCGACGCGCCCGGCTTCCACGATGATGTCGCCCTTGTCCAGGCGCTTGACGGTGCCCACGAAGATCTTGTCGCCGCGCGACATGAAATCGTTGAGCAGCATCTCGCGCTCGGCGTCGCGGATCTTCTGCAGGATCACCTGCTTGGCGGCCATGGCGCCGATGCGGCCGATCGGCACCGAGTCCACCGCTTCCTCGATGTACTCGTCGACCTCGATGTCGGGCATCTCTTCCTTGGCTTCGAACAGCAGGATTTCCTGGTCCGGCAGTTGCAGGCCGGCTTCATCCGGGACGACGTGCCAGCGGCGGAAGGTTTCGTAGTCGCCGCTGTCGCGGTCGACCGCGACGCGGATGTCCACGTCGCCCTGATGGAGCTTCTTGGTAGCCTGCGCCAGTGCGGACTCGACCGCGCCGAAGACGACGTCGCGCTCGACGTTCTTCTCCCGCGATATCGCATCCACCAACATCAACATTTCGCGATTCATGCCACTACGCTCCTCTTGTCAGTCCGACACTTCCGTGCCGCCAATGTCCGAAAGGCCCTCGGGGGCCTTGTCCAGCGAACCCTCTAGGGTTCTGGGCCTGCGCCCCTTGAAATCCACGATCGGCGCAAGCCGCGCTTCGCGCAATTCGTCCAGCGTGAAGCCCAGCACATGCAACGGTGCAGGCGCGCGCTTCTTGCTCACTCTTTGTCCAGGTTTGGGTTCGGGGGCGTCGCTCCAGACGATCTGCCAGCCACCACCGTCGGCACGCTCCAGCGTGCCGCGAAACTTCTTGCGGCTGGCCGACACCTGGCCACCAGCCGCAGCGCCCATGGGCGCCTTGAGCGTCAGGTCGATCACATCGCCGACGAAACGCTCGAAATCCTGCTCATTTCGCAAAGGGCGGTCAATACCCGGCGAGGACACCTCGAGCCGCTTGTATTCCGCACCATCGACCTCGAGCGCAAACTGCAATTGGCGCGTGACCTTCTCGCAGTCTTCCACCGTCACATAGGGCTCGGGAACGCCGGCTGCGACCTCTTCCGAGGTGGGGGCGGTCCAGGGCAAATCAATCGTCACGCGCAGCAGGCCACCGGCCGACCGCTCGATCTCGACCAGGTCGTAGCCGAGTCCGGCTACGGTTTGTTCCACTGTTTGCTGCAATGCCACGTGTCTGAATGCGCCTTTGGTGTTGCTCTCTGAATTGCGATGCTGGCCGGTTTTCATTACCGCCGTGCAACCGCCCATCGTCGAGAGAAATGCTTCGCCCAATAAAAAACGGGCGGTTGGTACCCGCCCGTTTGGTCGTGAGCCTTGGATTATATGCCCAAAAGTGCTCAAAAGTGTGGGGCTTTAACCCGCCAAAGCCTGCGCCCTTGCCCGGGCCTGCCACCAGACGAAGGCAAAAAGCACCGAGCCGACGGCCAGCACCGCGGCCGCCACCAGCAGGGGGACTTCGAAAGAACCGGTCCGCTGTGCCAAAGGCGCGGCGAACAGCGGCCCGAGAATCTGGCCGACCCCATAGGATGCGGTGGCGTAACCGATCAATCCGGCCGCCGCATTGCCGCGCAAACGGCGCGCGTCGCGCACCGCGAACAGCGTGATGGCGGTGAACGGCATGCCCAGCAGCAGGCTGCCCAATGCAAAGCCGGCGATGGTCGGCCAGGCCACCGACAGCACCACGCCGACGGCCTGGAGCGCATAGGCGATGGCCAGCAGCAGGCGGTTGTCCCATTCGGGCGGTGCCCGCGCGCCGATCAGCGCCCCCGGCACGATCGCCAGGCCGAACAGCGGCCAGAAGAAATCCGGCCAGGGCGATCCCGGCAGCGCTTGGCGCGCGATCACCGGCAGGAAGGTGGCGGTGATGATGTAGCCGAAGCCGGCCAGCCCGTAGAGCGCGACCAGCCAGCGCGCATCGCTCCGGTGATCGGCCGGCGCCACCACCGGTGCTGGCGTCTGCGGCGCGCCCGCGGCGGTCGCGACCGGCATGCCGTCGTCGAAAATCCGCCAGATCAGCGCAATCAGCACGACGGCCACCAGCCCATAGCCGATCCAGGCCCAGTCGGAACCCCAGCGGCCGGTCAGCCCACCCAGCAGGCCGGTGGCGGCGATGCCCAGGCCCGGGCCGCTGTAGATCACGCCGCCGAGCGTCGGCGCACCGGTTTCGGCCAGCCGGCGCAGGCCCCAGCCGGAAGCGAAGACGAAGGTCCAGGCGCTCACCACGCCCGCCGCGCCGCGCAGCGCACCCCACAGCGTGAAGCCGTTGAGCAGGCCCATGCCCAGCAGCAGCACCGCGGTCGCGACCAGGCCGCTGCGCACCATGAAGGCGGGCCGCAGCCGGATCGCGGCGCAGGACACCGCCCCCAGGAAATAGCCCAGGTAGTTGAGCGAGGCCAGCACGCCGCCGCTCTGCAGGTCCAGCTTGCCCTCGTGCAGCATGATCGGAAGCATGGGCGTGAAGGCGAAGCGCCCCAGGCCCATGGCCACCGCCAGCGTGACCATGCACGCGAGGGCGGCGCGCCAGGCGCCGCGGCGGTCGTATCCGAAGTTCGACATGGGTCGGTGAAAAAATGTCTTCAGTCGGCCAGGGCGGCCGCGACCAGCTTGCGCGTGTAGGGGTGTTCGGGCCGGTCGAGCACCCGGTCGACCGGACCGTGCTCGAGGATGGCGCCGTCCTTCATCACGATCACCTGGTGCGCCATGGCCCGGATCACCTCGACGTCGTGGGTGATCAGCAGGTAGCCCAGGCCGCGCTCGCGCTGCAGCCGCTGCAGCAGGCCCAGCACCTGCTTCTGGATCGTGACGTCGAGCGCGCTGGTGGGCTCGTCGAGCACCAGCAGCTGCGGATCGACCACCAGCGCGCGCGCCACCGCCAGCCGCTGGCGTTGCCCGCCGGAGAACTCGTGCGGATAGCGGTCGAGCAGCGCGGGAAACTGCACCTCGGTCAGGCCCACGTCCTCCAGCGCCGCCAGCACCCGGACGCGGCGTTGCGCCGCATCGAGCGCGGGCGCATGGACCGTGAGCCCCTCGCCCACGATCTGCTCGACCGTCATGCGCGGCGACAGCGAGGAGAACGGGTCCTGGAACACCACCTGCATGGTGCGCCGCAGTGCCCGGTCTTCGGTGCTGCCCCGTCCCCAGCGCTGCCCGCCCACCGCCACGCTGCCGCCGTGCGGCAGCAGGCCCAGCGCGGCCAATGCGAGCGTCGATTTGCCCGAGCCCGACTCGCCCACCACGCCCAGCGTCTGGCCCGGTGCGATGGCGAAGTCGGCGCCCTGCACCGCCACGAACTCGCCCTTGCGGAACCAGCCGCGCAGGCCCGGGACCGAGACCGGATAGCTCACGCGCAGCGCCTGCGCCGCCAGCACGGGCGCCGCGCCCGCCTGGCTGGGTGCCACGTCGCGCACCGGGCGGCTGTCGATCAGCCGGCGCGTGTAGGCATGCTGCGGCGCACCGAACACTTCGGCCACGGCGCCCTGCTCCACGATGCGGCCGCGCTCCATCACCGCCACCCGGTCGGCGAAGCGCCGCACCAGGTTCAGGTCGTGGGTGATCAGCAGCACCGCCATGCCGTGCTTGCGCTGCAGTTCGCTCAGCAGTTCGAGGATCTGCGCGCGCACCGTGACGTCGAGCGCCGTGGTCGGCTCGTCGGCCAGCAGCAGCCGCGGCTTGCAGGCCAGCGCCATGGCGATCATGGCGCGCTGGCGTTGGCCGCCCGACAGCTGGTGCGGGTAGGCGCGCGCGCGCCGGGCCGGGTCGGCGATGCCGGTGTCGGCCAGCAGCTGCACGGCCGCTTCCTGCGCCGCGCGCTTCGACAGGCCCTCGTGAAGCTCCAGCACCTCGGCCACCTGGTCGCCCACCGTGTAGAGCGCATTCAGCGCGGTCATGGGCTCCTGGAAGATCATCGCGATCTCCTTGCCGCGCACGCCGCGCAAGGCCTGCTCGGGCATCGAGAGCAGGTCGCGCGTGGCGCCCTCCCCCGTGCCCGCAAACCGCGCAATGCCGGAGATCTCGGCGTTCTGCGCCAGTCGCAGCAGGCTCAGCGCGGTCACGGTCTTGCCCGAGCCGGACTCGCCCACCAGCGCGAGCTTCTCGCCGGGCGCGATCGAGAAATCGATGCCGTGCACCACCGGCTTGCCGCCGAAGGCCACGTGAAGACCCTGGACATCCAGCAATGCGTTCATCGGTCCAGCTTTCGGGGGTCGAGGGCGTCGCGCAGCGCGTCGCCCATGAAGGTCAGCAGCATCAGGGTCACGACCAGCACCATGAAGGTCGACAGCGAGATCCACCAGGCATCGATGTTGCCCTTGCCCTGGCTCAGCAGTTCGCCCAGCGACGGCGTGCCCGGCGGCACGCCCAGGCCCAGGAAGTCGAGCGAGGTCAGCGCCAGGATGGCCGCGCTCATGCGGAAGGGCAGGAAGGTCACGACCGGCGTCATGCTGTTGGGCAGGATGTGGCGCCGCATGATCTGCAGGTTCGACACGCCCAGCGCCCGGGCGGCACGCACGTAATCCATCTGACGGTTGCGCAGGAACTCGGCACGCACGTAGTCCGACAGCCCCATCCAGCCGAACAGGCTCAGCAGGATCAGCAGCAGCGCCACGCTGGGGTTGAAGATCGCGCTGAAGATGATCAGCAGGTAGAGCTCGGGCATCGCGCCCCAGATCTCGATGAAGCGCTGGAAGGCCAGGTCGGTCTTGCCGCCGAAGAAGCCTTGCAGCGCGCCCGTGACCACGCCCAGCAGCACGCCGATGAAGGTCAGGGCCAGCGCGAACAGCACGCTCACGCGGAAGCCGTAGATCAGCTGGGCCAGCAGGTCGCGGCCGCGGTCGTCGGTGCCGAACAGGTTCTCGCTCGACGGTGGCGCCGGATTGGGCTGCTTGGCGAAGTAGTTGAGCGTGCGCGGGCCGTAGCGGTTGGGCGCGTAGATCGCCCAGTTGTCGCCGCGCGTGATGCGCTCCTGGATGAAGGGGTCGAGGAAGTCGGTCGGTGTCTCGAAGTTGCCGCCGAAGGTGGTCTCGGGGTAGTCGCGCAGCACCGGGACATAGGTCTGCCCCTCGTAGCGCAGCAGCAGCGGGCGGTCGGTCGACAGCACCTCGGCGAACAGGCTCAGCACCACCAGCACGCTGAACACCGTGAGGCTCCAGAAGCCCAGCCGGTTGCGCTTGAAGCGCAGCCAGGCGCGCCGGCCCGGACTCAGCGAGGTGCTCGGCGCGCTCGCCACGACGGGCGCCGCAGGCGTCATGGGAGTCTCAATCAAACTTGACACGCGGGTCCACCCATACGTAGCAGAGATCGGAAATCAGCTTGGTCAGCAGGCCGATGAGCGTGAAGATGTAGAGCGTGCCCAGAAACACCGGGTAGTCGCGCCGGATCACGCTCTCGTAGCTCAGGAGGCCCAGGCCGTCGAGCGAGAACAGGGTCTCGATCAGCAGCGCGCCGGTGAAGAAGGCGCCGATGAAGGCGGCCGGGAAACCGGTGACGATCGGGATCAGCGCGTTGCGGAACACATGCTTCCAGAGCACGGCCCGCTCCGACAGCCCCTTGGCGCGCGCGGTCAGCACGTACTGCTTGCGGATCTCCTCGAGGAAGGAATTCTTGGTCAGCATGGCCGTGACCGCGAAGCTGCCCAGCACCATCGCCGTCACCGGCAGCGTGATGTGCCAGAGGTAGTCGGTGATGCGCGCGCCCCAGCTCAGGGACTCCCAGTTGGGCGAGGTCAGGCCGCGCAGCGGGAACCACTGCAGCTGCCCGCCGAAGATCACCAGCAGCGCCACGCCCAGCACGAAGCCCGGGATCGCATAGCCGATCAGCACGATCAGCGTGGTGAAGAAGTCGAAGCTCGAGCCGGCCCGCACCGCCTTCGCCACGCCCAGCGGCACCGCGATCAGGTAGCTGATGAAGAAGGTCCACAGGCCCAGGCTGATCGAGACCGGCAGCTTCTCCTTGATCAGCTCCCAGACGTCCTTGCTCTGGAAGAAGCTCTTGCCCAGGTCGAAGCGCGCGAACTGGGTCAGCATCTGCCAGAAACGCTCGGGCGCGGGCTTGTCGAAGCCGTAGAGCGCCTTGATCTCGGCCACCTGCTTCGGGTCCAGCGAACGGCCGGCGGGCCCACCAGAGATCCGGCTTTCCTTGTCGTTGAGCTGGGAGAGCAGCTGCTCGGCCGGCCCGCCGGGCACGAACTGCACCACCACGAAATTGAGGATCAGCACGCCCAGCAAGGTGGGAATGATGAGGAGAAGGCGTCGGAGGATGTAGGCGGCCATGCGGTGGGGTCGGAGTCTCGGTCTACTTCTTGTGCGAGGGGTCGATCCACCACATCGTCAGCAGCGCCGAGCCGGCCAGCAGGCGCTGCGGCAGCGCGGCCTCGGGATGGCGCAGGTACTGCTTGTGGGCCATGAAGTACTGCTTGCCGTAGTACATCGGCGTCACGTAGTGCTGGTGCAGCAGGTAGCGGTCCAGCAGCCGCGCGGCCGCGGCCAGCGAGGCGCGGTCGGGGCTGTCGACGATCAGTTCGAGGATCTCGTCGATCACCGGGTCGCTGATGCCGCTGAGGTTCTGGCTGCCCTTCTCGACGGCGGCCTTGGAGCCGAAGTCGTCGTAGAGCTCGTTGCCGGGGCTCGAGGAGCCGCCCTGCAGGCTGATCGCCATGTCGAAATCGAAATCGTCGAGCTTCTTCTTGATCAGGCTGGCGTCGCGCAGCCGGTACTGCAGCTTGATGCCCAGCTTGCCCAGGTTGCGCGCGTAGGGCGCGAGCACGGTCTCGGAGCTGCGGTCGGCGATGTCGATGTCGATCACCAGCGGCGTGCCGGCCGCGTCGCGCAGCGCGCCGTCGCGGTAGCTCCAGCCGGCCTCGCGCAGCAGCGCCTGGGCGCGCACCAGGTTGCGCCGCAGGCCTTCGGCGGTGTCGCCGGTGGTGGCCGGTCGCGGCAGTTCGCCCTGGGTGTTGTCGAGATAGCGTTGTTTGGTCTTGAGCCCGTCGAGCAGCGCCTGCTCCTGCGGGCTGATCTCGGCCTGCGCCATCAGGTCGTCGCTGTTCTGGAAGTAGCTCTGGGTGCGCGCGCGGCGCCCGTAGAACAGGTGCGCGTTGAGCCAGTCGAAGTCGAAGGCCAGCGCCAGCGCCTGGCGCACGCGTGCATCGGCGAAGCGGGGTTGCCGCAGGTTGACCGCCAGGCCCTGCATGCCGGTGAAGCGCCGGTGCGAGATCTCTTCCTTCATGAGCTCGCCCGAATCGAAGCGCCGGCCCTTGTAGCGGCGCACCCAGGCGATGATGGAGACCTCTTCCAGCGCGTCGAGCGAGCCGGCCTTGAGCGACTCCTCTTCGCCCAAGCGGTCCTTGAAGTACTGGTAGTTGACGCTGCCGTAGTTGAACATGCCCTTGCGCACCGGCAGCTCGGCCGCCCAGTAGTCGGCCCGCCGGCGGTAGGTGATGGACTTGCCGAAGTCGACCTTCTCGATCGCGTAGGGGCCGCTGGCGATCGGCGGCTCGGTCACGATCTGGTCGAAGGGCTTGCCCTTGCCCCAGGCGCGCGAGAACACCGGCAGCTGGCCGATGATCATGTGCAGCTCGGAGTTGCGGCGCTTGAAGTCGAAGCGCACCGTGCGATCGTCGACCACCACCGCCTCCTTGATGTCGACCCAGTACGAGCGGAAGGTCGGCCCGGCCTGCTTGCTCATCAGCGTGTCGAAGGAGTGCTTCACGTCCTGCGCCAGCACCGGGCTGCCGTCGGAGAAGCGGGCCTTGGGGTTGAGCTTGAAGGTGATGCTCAGGCGGTCGGGCGCCAGCGCCGCGTCCTGCGCGAGCAGGCCGTAGTTGGAGAAGGGCTCGTCCTCGCTGGGCGTCATCAGCGAGTCGAAGACGAGGCCGTACTCCGAGAACACGAAGCCGTTCGCGCTGTAGCCCATGCCGACCGGCGGGCGGCCGCGCAGGGTGAAGGGGTTGAGCTTGTCGAAGCTGCCGCTGGCCGAGAGCGTGAGCTCGCCGCCCTTGGGCGCGTCGGGGTTCACGTAGTCGAAGTGCGTGAAGGACGCTGGGTACTTGGGTTCATAGCCCATGCCCAGACCGTGCGCCGCCCACGAGGGCAGCGCCAAGAAAGCCAATAGAAGGAGCAGCCAACCTCGCATGCGAGAATTCTGCCCAAGATTTTCACGAGGCAACTTCATGGGCTTTCTTTCCGGCAAAAAACTGTTGATCACCGGCGTATTGAGCAATCGCTCGATCGCGTATGGCATCGCCAAGGCCTGTCACGAACAAGGCGCCGAACTCGCCTTCAGCTATGTCGGCGAACGATTCAAGGACCGTATCACCGAATTCGCCGCGGATTTCGATTCGAAGCTGATTTTCGATTGCGACGTGAGCGACGACGCGCAGATCGAGAAGCTGTTCGCCGACCTGTCGCAGACCTGGCCGCAATTCGACGGCTTCGTGCACAGCATCGGCTTCGCCCCGCGCGAAGCCATCGCCGGCGACTTCCTCGAAGGCCTGTCGCGCGAAGGCTTCCGCATCGCGCACGACATCAGCGCCTACAGCTTCCCCGCGATGGCCAAGGCCGCCCTGCCCTTCCTGCGCGAGAAGTCGGCGCTGCTGACCCTGACCTACCTGGGCTCCGAGCGCGCCATGCCCAACTACAACACCATGGGCCTGGCCAAGGCCAGCCTCGAGGCCTCGGTGCGCTACCTGGCGCAGTCGCTGGGCACCAAGGGCATGCGCGTGAACGGCATCAGCGCCGGCCCGATCAAGACCCTGGCGGCCAGCGGCATCAAGGGCTTCAGCAAGATCCTCTCGGCGGTCGCCGAGGTGTCGCCCATCGGTCGCAACGTGACCATCGAAGAGGTCGGCAACGTCGCCGCCTTCCTGCTGAGCGATCTGGCGAGCGGTGTCTCGGCCGAGATCACCTACGTCGACGGCGGCTTCAGCCAGGTCGTCGGCGGCATCCAGGAATAGCGTCCGACGACGCCGCGCGGCGCGATGCCGAATCGCCGAAGCCTCCTGCTGATGGGCCTGCTGGCCTGGGCGGGCTGCGCTTCGCCGGTGTTCGCGGCGGCGCCCGCGCTGATGCTGGCCGAGGTCTACCGGCAAGGCATCGCGCTCGACGACTACTGGGTCAGCGAGAAATACGACGGCCTGCGCGGCTACTGGGACGGCCGCCAGCTCTGGACGCGCGGCGGCGAGCGCGTGATGGCGCCGGCCTGGTTCACCGCCCCGCTGCCGGCCGTGCCGATGGACGGCGAGCTCTGGGCCGGCCGCGGCCGCTTCGAATTCGCCACCTCCACGGTGCGCAGCCAGGTGCCGCTCGACGCCGCCTGGCGCGAGATGCGCTTCATGGTCTTCGACCTGCCCGCCGAGCCGGGCGACTTCACGACCCGCCTGGCCGCGCTGCGCCGCCTGCTGCCGCTGCCTGCAGCACCCTGGGTGCTGCCGGTGGCCCAGCAGCGCGCCACCACCCATGCCGCGCTGATGGCGCAGATGAAGGAGGTCGTGAAGATGGGCGGCGAAGGCCTGGTGCTGCATCGCGGCGCCTCGCTCTACCGCGCCGAGCGCAACCAGGACCTGCTCAAGCTCAAGCCCTACGAGGACGCCGATGCGCGGGTCGTCGCGCACCTGCCCGGCAAGGGCCGCCACGAGGGCCGCATGGGTGCGCTGATGGTCGAGATGCCCGACGGCCGCCGCTTCAAGCTCGGCGGCGGCTTTTCCGATGCGCAGCGCGACGATCCGCCGGCTGTCGGCCGCTGGGTCAGCTACCGCTTCAACGGCACCACCGCCAAGGGCCTGCCGCGCTTCGCGCGCTTCCTGCGCGTGCGCGGCGACCTGGGGCCCTGAGGCCCCGGCCTCAGGCCTGCTGGCGCACGCAGTCCGCGTAGTAGCGCTTCTTGCCCGTTTCGTCGATGCGCGCCACCAGGCCGTGGATGTCGGTCTCGAAGCCCGGGCACTCCTTGTTGAACTCGCGCGCGAACTTGAGGTAGTCGACGATCTTCTTGTTGAAGACTTCGCCCGGGATCAGCAGCGGGATGCCCGGCGGGTACGGCGTGATCAGGCTGGTGGTGATGCGGCCTTCGAGCTGGTCGATCTCCACGCGCTCGGTCTTGCGGTGCGCGATGTGGGCGAAGGCGTCGCTGGGCTTCATGGCCGGCGTCAGGTCGCTCAGGTACATCTCGGTCGTGAGGCGCGCCACGTCGTAGCGCGCATAGAGCTTGTGGATGTGCTGGCAGAGGTCGCGCAGGCCCAGCTTCTCGTAGCCCGGGTGCTGCTGGCAGAACTCCGGCAGGATGCGCCACATCGGCTGGTTGCGCGCGTAGTCGTCCTTGAACTGCTGCAGCGCCGTGAGCAGCGTGTTCCAGCGGCCCTTGGTGATGCCGATGGTGAACATGATGAAGAAGCTGTACAGGCCGGTCTTCTCCACGATCACGCCGTGCTCGGCCAGGAACTTGGTCACCACGCTGGCCGGGATGCCGGTCTCGGCGAACTTGCCCTGCAGGTCCAGGCCGGGGGTCACGATGGTCGACTTGATCGGGTCGAGCATGTTGAAGCCGTCGGCCAGCTTGCCGAAGCCGTGCCAGTTGCGCTTCGCGCTCTTGGCCTTGCTGTCGGTGCTGCCCTCGCCCTTCATGATCCAGTCCTCGGCGCGGCCGATGCCTTCCTCGACCAGCTTCTCCGGGCCCCAGACCTTGAACCACCACTCGTCCTTGCCGAACTCGGCCTCGACCTTGCGCATCGCGCGGCGGAAGTCGAGCGCCTCCAGGATGCTTTCCTCCACCAGCGCGGTGCCGCCGGGCGGCTCCATCATGGCCGCGGCCACGTCGCAGCTGGCGATGATCGCGTACTGCGGGCTGGTCGACGAGTGCATCAGGTAGGCCTCGTTGAACAGGTCGCGGTCGAGCGCGCGGTTCTGCGAGTCCTGCACCAGCACGTGGCTGGCCTGGCTGATGCCGGCCAGCAGCTTGTGCGTCGACTGGGTCGAGAACACCAGCGACTCCTTGGGCCGGACCCGGTTCTTGCCCATCGCGTGGTAGGCGCCGTAGAACGGGTGGAAGGCGGCGTGCGGCAGCCAGGCTTCGTCGAAGTGCAGGGTGTCGACGTAGCCGTCGAGCATGTTCTTGATGGTCTCGGTGTTGTAGATCACGCCGTCGTAGGTCGACTGCGTGAGCGTCATCACGCGCGGCTTGACCTTGTCGGCATCGACGCCGGCCAGCAGCGGGTTGGCCTTGATCTTGGCCTTGATCGCGCTCTGCTCGAACTCGCTCTTGGGGATCGGGCCGATGATGCCGAAATGGTTGCGCGTGGGCTTCATGAAGACCGGAATCGCGCCGGTCATGATGATCGCGTGCAGGATCGACTTGTGGCAGTTGCGGTCCACCACCACCACGTCGTCGGGCGCCACCGTGTGGTGCCAGACCATCTTGTTGCTGGTGCTGGTGCCGTTGGTCACGAAGAAGCAATGGTCGGCATTGAAGATGCGCGCCGCATTGCGTTCGCTGGCCGCCACCGGGCCGGTGTGGTCGAGCAGCTGGCCCAGTTCTTCCACGGCGTTGCAGACGTCGGCGCGCAGCATGTTCTCGCCGAAGAACTGGTGGAACATCTGACCGACCGGGCTCTTGAGGAAGGCCACGCCACCCGAATGGCCCGGGCAGTGCCACGAGTAGGAGCCGTCTTCGGCGTAGTCGATCAGCGCCTTGAAGAACGGCGGCTGCACGCCCTCGAGGTAGCTCTTGGCCTCGCGGATGATGTGGCGCGCCACGAATTCGGGGGTGTCCTCGAACATGTGGATGAAGCCGTGCAGCTCGCGCAGGATGTCGTTCGGGATGTGGCGCGAGGTGCGCGTCTCGCCGTAGATGTAGATCGGCACCTCGGCGTTCTTGCGGCGCACCTGTTCGATGAAGCTGCGCAGGCTCAGCACGGCCGGATCGAGGTCCGGGCCGGGCGTGAATTCCTCGTCGTCGATCGACAGGATGAAGGCGCTGGCGCGGCTCTGCTGCTGCGCGAACTGCGACAGGTCGCCGTAGCTGGTCACGCCCAGCACCTCGAGACCCTCGCTCTCGATGGCCTGCGCCAGCGCGCGAATGCCCAGACCCGAGGTGTTCTCGGCGCGGAAGTCCTCGTCGATGATGACGATCGGGAAGCGAAATTTCATGTGCAGGGGCTCGGACAGGGAGAAGAGGCGCGAAGTGTAAGGAATTCAAAAGACAAGTGTTGATACAGGTGTCGCAGAATGGGGTGGATACGACACAAAGGAGGCTGTATGGAGAGTTCCACCATCTGGTGGTTGATCGCGGGGGCGACCATCGTGGTCGAGCTGCTGTCGGGCACCGTCTACCTGCTGCTGTTGGCCACCGGCTTCGCCGCCGCGGCCCTTTCGGGCCATCTGGGCGCCGGCGTGATCACGCAACTCATCGTGGCTTCGGCGGTCGGCGTGGGCGCGGTCCTCGGCTGGTACCTGATCAAGCGCCGGCGCGCGGCGCGCCTGCCCGCGCAGGCCAATCGCGGCGGCAACCTCGACATCGGGCAGAGCGTCCACGTCGAGGCCTGGAACCCCGACGGCACCGCCTCCGTGCGCTACCGCGGTGCGCAGTGGACGGCCGTGGCCAAGGCCGGCGCCGAGCTGCAGACCGGTGAACACCGGGTGGTCGAAGTGGTGGGCAGCCGCCTCGTCGTCACCAAGATTTAGCAAGAAACCCTCAAAAAGGAGCATCCCTATGGATTTCGCAGTTCCCCTGGTCATTCTGGTCATCGCCATTCTGTTCATCAGCCAGTCGGTCAAGTTCGTGCCGCAGCAGAACGCCTGGGTGCGCGAGCGCCTCGGCAAGTACCACAGCACCATGACGCCCGGCGCCAATTTCCTGATCCCCTTCATCGACAAGGTGGCCTACAAGCACAGCCTGAAGGAAATCCCGCTCGACGTGCCCAGCCAGATCTGCATCACGCGCGACAACACGCAGCTGCAGGTCGACGGCATCCTGTACTTCCAGGTGACCGACCCGATGCGCGCGAGCTACGGCTCGTCGAACTACATCGTGGCCGTGACGCAGCTGGCCCAGACCTCGCTGCGCAGCGTGGTGGGCAAGCTGGAACTCGACAAGACCTTCGAGGAACGCGACATCATCAACGCCCAGGTCGTGGCGGCCATCGACGAAGCCGCGCTGAACTGGGGCGTCAAGGTGCTGCGCTACGAAATCAAGGACCTGACGCCGCCCAAGGAAATCCTGCTGGCCATGCAGGCGCAGATCACCGCCGAACGCGGCAAGCGCGCGCTGATCGCCGCCTCGGAAGGCCGCCGCCAGGAACAGATCAACATCGCCACCGGTGAACGCGAGGCCTTCATCGCCCGCTCCGAAGGCGAGAAACAGGCCCAGATCAACAACGCCCAGGGCGAGGCCGCGGCCATCACCGCGGTGGCCGAAGCCACCGCCGGTGCCATCGAACGCGTGGCCGCCGCCATCCGCCAGCCCGGCGGCGAGCAGGCGGTGCAGCTCAAGGTGGCCGAGCGCGCGGTCGACGCCTACGGCAAGGTGGCCGCCGACGCGACCACCACGCTGATCGTGCCGAGCAACATGAGCGAGACCGCGGCACTGATCGCATCGGCGATGCGCATGGTTCAAGCAGGCAAACCGGCGGCTTCGAGCTGAAACGCCCTTTCAAACTGCTACAATCTGAGGCTTCGCGGAGCGGTGGATGAGCGGTTTAAGTCGCACGCCTGGAAAGCGTGTGAGGGGTAAAACCCTCCGCGGGTTCGAATCCCGCCTGCTCCGCCAAAAATTCGATGTCCAGACCTTCCATCCGGACACAGCCAGTTCATGAAGGCCCCTCACGGGGCCTTTTTTTTGCCCTGAACGGACACTGGCTTTCCCCCGCCGACGGCCGAGTTGCTACCATAGTACCCATGTCCTCCCCATCCCAGGCCCAGTCCACAGGCACAGCGCCCCTCGACCGCACGCTCAAGAAGAACCAGGCGATCGCCGCCGAGGTCCAGAGCGCGTCGGAGGATCTTGCCGTGGTCGCGACGGTGCTCGAGCAGGAATTGCCCGACAACGTCCAGGTCGGCGACGTGGCGCAGGCCATCGAACACGCCAACCAGCTCGAGAAGCAGCTGGCGCAGTCGGCGCAGGAATTGACCAAGGTCAACGAGGCGCTGGCCAAAGAGGTCGAGAAGCGCGCGGGCTGAGCACCCGGCCGGCAGGAGCCTAGGTTTCCGCGGCCAGCAAGGCCAGGGTGGCCGGGTCCCCTCCCCCTTCGCAGCCTTGCTGCAACACCTGCGCGAAGATTGCCTCTTCCGGCGCCGCGGCCCTGAACAGCGTCATGCAGGAACACAGCTTGAGGTCGTCGGGCGCGCCGAAGATCCGGTGCACGTCCAGCCCCGGGCGCTCCAGCGCCACCAGCACCAGACGGCCACACTCGCGCAGCCGTGGGCCCAGGACCGGATGCGCCGCATAGGCCCGGGCCTCCGCCAGGCCTTCGATGCCGTAGAACTTCGCCGTCGCACTGCGTCCCAGCGCGCGTAGCTGCGGAAAGACGAACCACATCCAGTGGCGGGTCTTGCGGCCGGCCGCGAGTTCCTCGAGGACCGTGCCGTACACCGGCGCCTGGGCCGTCACGAAGCGTTCCAGATCGAAGGGCATGCACCGGTCTCCGTCGTGCTTTCGCGCCGGCTCATTCCGCGAAGTTGTCCTTCAGCAGGTCGACCACGTCGCCCGCACGGCCGCTGAGCACCGCCTTGGCCGAGTACAGCATCGTGCCCGCGACCTGGCTGAACTCCACCTTGGGCGGCATCACCAGTTCGGTGCGGTTGACCTTCACGTCCAGCAGCGCCGGGCCGGGATGCGCGAGGAAGGCGCGCACCGCGTCGGGCAGCAGCTCCGCGCGCTCCACCTTCTGGCCGTAGAAGCCGATCACCTCGGCCAGGCGTGCGAAGTCCGGGTTCAGCAGGTCGGTGTAGTTGTCGAGCAGGCCCTCGACCTTCTGCTCGAGCTCGACGAAGTTCAGGCTGGCGTTGTTGTAGACCACCACCTTGATCGGCAGCTTCTCCTGCACCGCGGTCATCAGGTCGCCCAGCAGCATCGCGATGCCGCCGTCGCCCGAGAGCGAGATCACCTGCCGTCCGGGATAGGCCTTCTGCGCGCCCAGCGCCTGCGGCATCGCGTTGGCCATGGTGCCGTGCAGCAGGCTCACCAGCGTGCGGCGCCGGCCGTTCATGTGCAGGTGGCGCAGCGACCACACCATGGGGCTGCCGCCGTCGGCGGTGAAGACCGCGTCGTCGGCGGCCAGCTCGTCGAGGATGTGCGTGAGGTGCTGCGGATGGATCAAGCCTTCCTTGCCCGGCCGCTCGTCGCGCCGCAGCGTATCGACCGCGTCCTGGCGATGGCGCAGGCACTCGTCGAGGAAGCTGCGGTCGCTGCGTTCCTCGAGCAGCGGGATCAGCGCCTCGATGGTGTGGGCCACGTCGCCCACCAGCCCCAGCGTCACCGGGTGGCGCCGCCCCAGGTGGCTGCCGTCGGTGTCGATCTGCAGGATCGTGGCCTTCGAGGGATAGAACTGGCTCCACGCGAAATCGGCACCGAGCAGCAGCAAGGTGTCGCACTCCTGCAGCGCGCGGTAGCCCGACTCCACGCCGAAGATGCCGGTCATGCCCATGTTGAAGGGGTTGTCGTACTCCACGAAATCCTTGGCGCGCGAGGTGTGGGCGATCGGCGCCTTCAGGCACTGGCCCAGCGCCAGCAGCATCCGGTGCGCGCCCTCGCAGCCATGGCCCGCATAGATGGCGATCTTCCGGCCCTTGCCGAGCAGCTCGGCCAGCTGCGCGAGTTCGGCGTCGTTGGGCCGCACCACGGGCGCGGTGCGGTGCACGGCGAAGCTCAGCCCTTCCTTGACCTCCGTCTGCGCGATGTCGCTGGGCAGGATCACCACCGCCACGCCGCGGCGCGACAGCGCGGCCTGCGCCGCCAGGGCCGTGACGCGCTGCGCCTGGTCGGCCGAATGCACCTGCGCGCAGAACACGCTGCAGCCCGCGTACAGCGACTTGAAGTCCACCTCCTGCGGGAAGTCCATGCCCAGTTCGGTGGTCACGATCTGGCTCGCGATCAGCACCATCGGCGCGCGGTTGCGGTTGGCCTCGAACACGCCGTTGATGAAGTGCAGCCCGCCGGGCCCGCAGGAGCCCGCACAGGCCGTGAGCTCGCCCGACAGGTAGGACTCCGCGCCGGCGGCGAAGGCCGCGGCCTCCTCGTGGCGCACATGCACCCATTCGATGTCGCTGCGCCGGATCGCGTCGGTGACGTGGTTGAGGGTGTCGCCGACGATGCCGTAGCAGCGCTTGACGCCGGCGTGCTGCAGGGTTTCGATGACGAGGTCGGCGACTTTGCGATGGGCCATGGGGCTTTCCTTGGGATCTGGGGGTTGTCGACGCGGGCTCAGGCCATGTTGGGCTGGCCGTTGGAAGCGCTCAGGCCGCCATCGACCGGCAAGGCCACGCCGGAGACGAAGCTGGCGTCGTCGCTGGCCAGGAAGGCCACCACGGCCGCGATCTCCGACGGGTCGGCGCCGCGGCCCAGCGGAATGCGCTCGCGGAATTTCGCCATCAGCTTGCGGTCCTTCTTCATGTCCGCGGTCATGGGCGTGAAGGTGAGGCTGGGGCAGACGGCGTTGACGCGCACGCCGTCCTTCCCATGGTCGAGCGCCAGCGCCTTGGTGAGGTTCACGATCGCGCCCTTGGAGGCGTTGTAGAGCGCCATGCCCCAGTCGCCGCCCAGGCCCGAGACCGAGCCGGTGTTCACGATGCAGCCCTTGCTCTCGATCAGGTGCGGCATGGCCGCGCGGCAGCCGTGGAACACGCCGCCCGCGTTGACCGCCATGATCCGGTCCCAGCCGTCCAGCGGCGCCTCGGTGACGCTGCCGTCGACCGCGATGCCGGCGTTGTTGAACAGCACATGCAGCCCGCCGAAGCGCTTGACGGTGGCCTCCACCAGCGCCTGCACCTGCCGGAACTTGGACACGTCGGTCAGCTTGACCAGCGTTCGCTCGGGCGGGAGGTCCTGCGCCACGCGATCGAGCTTGGCCCGCTCGTCGCCGGCCAGGACCACGCTGGCGCCTTCCTGCGAGAAACGCCTGGCGGTGGCCTCCCCGATGCCGCTGCCGGCCCCCGTGACGATGACGACCTTGTCCGTGAAACGCTGCATGTGGGGGCTCCGAGGCGGTGTGAAAAGCGCGACTCTGCGCCGGCCGGCGCAAGGAGCGTGTCAGCCCACGGCGGCTTTGTTGTGGGAGAAAGCCAATGCCTTGGACGAGGCGGGCTGCGCGGCGCCCATTCCGGCAGGCCCTCAGCTAGCCTTCGCCACGCCCGTCACCGGAGCGCTGCGCGACCCACTGCACCGCCAACTCCCGGGCCCGCAGCACCGCCTCCGAGGCCGCGGCAAAGCGCTGCGCATCGAACTGGAGCGTGCGGATCGCGTGGTTGGGCGGCGCGCGGTAGCGCACCGTCGCGTGAAAGCTGCCGTCCGGCAACTGTTCGGCGCCGCACAGGAACACCCAGCCTTCGTGCCGGAACTCGTCCATCGCGTCGAAGGGATGGCCTGGGGTGTCGGGCGCGGCCACTAGGGTGTCCCGTCGCGCCGCATCACCATGTCCATCCAGGTGGCGTGCAGCACATCGAGTTCGCCGAGCTTCAGCGTCATCGCCTCGGCGTCGAGCGCGGCCCCTGAAGTGACGCTGCGCACATGTCGGCATGCTCGTCGTTCGCCCGCTTCCAGGCCTCGTAGGCTTCACCGAGCTTGTCGGGGGTCGGCATCAATGCACCTTCGCTGCGCGTGAGGGTCGATCGTCCATCGCATGGCGTCTGTCTCCTTGTGGAAGGCTCACGCTACATCCATCGAAGCCGTGGAGGCTGTAGGAATTGCGCGCGCCTGCCGCGTCGAGGCGCGCCCGTGCGTGCCGCGCCCAAGGCGGCGCGCCCTCCTCTTGCATCTTTCGGGCACACGCATAGGGTTTTGCTTCCACTCCAGGAGAAGCCCATGAGCGAAGAACGCAAGGTGCCGGGCGCGGCCGAAGCCATCACCCCGCTTGACGAAGACGTCCGGTCCGGGGAGCCCGGGCCGGCCGACCGGGAAGCGCGCATCCGGCAGGCCGCCTATGCGCGCTACGAGAAGCGCGGCGCCGAGCCTGGCCACGATGTCGAGGACTGGCTGGCGGCGGAGACCGAGATCGAGACGACGCCGGCCGCCGAACCTTCCAGCGACAAGAGCGCCTGAGCCCACCGGCAGTCGCGGCATGCGGGCCGCGGCAACCGCGCCCCCGGGGTCGCCGACATCGGTGAGAGACTTCGAGCATGTCACGCTCCAGCCGCCTGCTCAGCCTTCTTCAACTGCTCCAAGGTCGAAGAATCCCGATCACCTCGGCGGCGATCGCGCACGCGCTGGGGATCTCGGAGCGCACGGTCTATCGGGACATTGCCACCCTGGTGGCGCAAGGGGCGCCGATCAAGGGCGAGGCCGGCGTCGGTTACATGCTGGGCGCAGGCTACTTTCTGCCGCCGCTGATGCTCGAAGCCCAGGAGGCGGAGGCCATCCTGCTCGGCCTGCAGTATGTGAGCCAGCGCGGCGACGAGGTGCTCTGCGACGCCGTGCGCTCGACGCGCGCCAAGATCGCAGCGATCCTGCCGGAAACGCGGCGCATCGCCGCTTTCGATGAGCCTGTGGCCATGCCCGGACCGGTGGCCCGCCAGGCCCAGGGGCCGGTCACCGTGCACTTCATGCGGACCGCGATCCGCGCCCAATGCAAGCTCGCCATCGTCTACGCCGACGGACTGGGCGAGCACACGGAGCGGGTGATCTGGCCCGTCTCGGTCGGCTTCATGGAACAGGCCCGCGTGGTCGGCGCGTGGTGCGAACTCCGGGAGGACTTCCGGACCTTCCGCCTGGACCGCATCGTGTCCGCCGTCGAGCGCGGCCGCTATCTCGAGCGGCGCGGGGCCCTGCTCGAGCGCCTGCATGCGGCCATGCGGGACTCCTGACAGAAACGGGTGGTCTGGCTGCCTATTCTGAAGGCCCACATCAATCGCCATGGAGCCTTCCTCGTCATGCAAGACATCGCCCGATCCCTTCCTTCGGTGATCCTCGATCACATCGAGGCCCACAACACACCGGACCTCGCAGCCTTCGTCGCGACCTTCACGCCGGATGCACTTCTCAACGACGCGCGCCGCGAGTGGGTCGGGCGCGAAGCCATCTCCCGCTGGGCCGAGAGGGAGATCTTCGGCGACAACGTCCGTGTCGAACTGGTCGGCGCCTACCGCCACGGTGACACATACATCGTGCGCCTCCGGAACGATGGCGACTTCGACAAGACGGGCTTGCCGGACCCGATCGTGCTGACGAACTATTTCAGGCTGTGCGAAGGCCGGATTTCCGAGCTGATCGTGCTGCTGAACACCGTGAGCTACCCGCAAGCGCCCCAGCCCGGGATCCGCTGAGCCGAGGCGCGCCACCGGCAGGGCGCGAGTGGGCGCGCCGAAGCCAGCCATCTCATCGGGATTTTCCTAACACGTCAAAAAGGGCCGTGATAGTAGATTTATCCAGATAGTCTGGGCCTAAGGTTGAAAACTTCACGAAGCTTGCCGAGTTTTCCAGGAAGGAGTTGCCATGCCATCGCGCAACAAGAAGCTGAGCTTCGAGCAACGTGTATCCGCCGTCGAGTGGGAGGCCCGCGCCGAGAAACTCTCGCACTTTCTGCGCGGGTCGCCGGGCCATCCGGCGCTGGAGCCCCATGAGATCCCCCCGCTCTTCGACGAGGTGGAGGCCGCCCTGCTGGACCTCCGGCGAGCCTTCGAATTGATGCCACCGCCCCGTCCCGTGCCCATGATGCAGCCGCACGCACCCTCTTCCGACCGACGCTGAAGTCACCGGCCTGCCAAAAGTCGCAGCACTGTCGTCGAACTCAAATGCAAGCCGTCGCGGCGCTCCGCGTGACGCCCATGGCTGCTGGAGGGAGAGGCGGAAACAACAAAAAAGCCCACTGTCCAAAGACAGTGGGCTTTCGTGCACCTCGAGAGGAAATTGGTGGGACGTGCGGGGGTCGAACCCACGACAAACGGATTAAAAGTCCGCTGCTCTACCAACTGAGCTAACGTCCCGGATCGATTCGCATCGATCTTGGTGTTTTTGCAGGCTTCGTGTCCAGCAAAGCCTGCGATTATAGCGCGAGCTTCGAGGCGATTTTGTCCATCACCCAACCGGCTGCACATTGACCGAAAGTCGCGGTCACGCTGACCACCGAACCGTAGCCATGGCAGTTGAGCGAGCCGTCGCCATCGACGATCGCGCAGGAGGCATCGGGGGGCGCCACGCTCTCGCGGCTGAAGACGCAGGCCACGCCGATCTTCTTGCCGTCCCGCGGCGCGCCGTGCTCCTTGCGCAGGCGGTTGCGCAACTGGGCCAGCAAGGGGTCGTGCGTGGTCAGCGACAGGTCCTCGATCTCGACCCGGTGCGCATGGCGTTTGCCGCCGGCCGCACCGACCGTGACGAAGGGCGTGCGCGTGGCGCGTGCCCAGGCGGCCATCGCCACCTTGGCGCGCACCTGGTCGCAGGCGTCGATGACGGCACTCAAGGGGCCGCCGGCCTGCTCGGCGGCCGCCACCAGCCGGAGCCAGTTGTCGGGCTCGACGAAGTCGTCGATCGCCAGCACCTCGCAGGCCGGGTTGATCTGCGCGATGCGCTCGCGCATCGCCGTCACCTTGGCCTGGCCGACGGTCGAGGCCAGTGCATGGATCTGGCGATTGATGTTGGACTCGGCGATGTGGTCGAGGTCGACCAGCGTGAGCCGCCCGACGCCGCTGCGGGCCAGGGCCTCGACGGTCCAGGACCCCACGCCGCCGATGCCGGCCACCAGCACATGCGCCTCACGGATGCGGCGCGCGCCCGGCACGCCATAGAGGCGCTCGAGCCCGCCGAAACGGCGCGCCGCATCGACCTCGTCCACCGGGGCGAGCACGGGCTCGGCGTGGTCCATGCGCAGCCGTCCGCCCTACTTCAGGCGCGACAGCCGCTCGCGGCCCGCTTGCGCGGCTTCGGACTGCGGGTAGGCCTTGGTCAGGTCTTCCAGCGTGCGCCGTGCGGCGCGCGTGTCCTTGAGCTCGATCTGGCAATTGGCGATCGACAGCACGGCCTCGGGGGCCTTCGCATGGTCGGGTGCCAGCGACAGCATCGAACGGAAATTGGCGATCGCTTCGTTGTAGTTGCGGGTGGCGTACTGGGCGTTGCCCAGCCAGAACAGCGCCGAGGGGTTGTAGCCGCTCTGCGGATAGCGCTTCACGAACTCGGCGAAGGCGGTCTGCGCCTGGGCGAACTGCCCGCCGCGGAACACGCCCAGCGCCGCATCGAAGTCGGCCTTCTCGCGCGGATCGGCCGTGAACTCGCGGCCGTCGACCGCGACCTTCGACGGTTCGCTCTTCTTGATGCGATCGTCGATGTCGGTCTGGCGTTGCTGGAGTTCGGACACGGTGCGTGCCAGCTGCTCGTTCTGCCCGGTCATGCGCTGCATGTCGCCGCGCATGGCCTCGATCTGGTTCTGCAGGTCGAGCAGGCTGCGGCGCAGTTGCGCGTTGTCCTCGGTGAGCCGCTGGTCGGTCTGCGTGCGCATGGCTTCCACCCGCTGGCGCAGGTCGAGGATGGCGCGGCGCGCCTCGTCATCCTCGAACAGGGCCGCGTTGGCGCCGACGGACATGAAGACCAGCGCGGCAGCCAGTGCCGCGCTGCGCAAGCCAAGACGACTGCGCATCATCAACGGTAGGTGATCTCGGCGCGGCGGTTCTGCGCCCAGACCGACTCACCGGAACCTTGTGCAGCGGGCTTTTCCTTGCCGAAGCTCACGGCCTCGATCTGGTTGTCGTTGACACCCAGCAGGTTCAGCGCGCGACGCACGGCTTCCGAGCGCTTCTGGCCCAGTGCCAGGTTGTACTCGCGGCCGCCACGTTCGTCGGTATGACCTTCGATCGAGATGCGGCGCTGCGCGTTGGCCTTCAGGAAGCGGGCATGGCCGTCGATCAGCGCCTGGTAGTCGGGCTTGACCGTGTAGCTGTCGTAATCGAAGTAGATGATGCGTGCGACACCGACCGGGCCGGCCGCGTTCTGCGCGTTCGGATCGATGGTCACAGGCGCCACACCGCTGGCGGCGCCGCCACTGCCGGAGCCTTGGCCGGTGCCACCGGTGCTGTCCACCACGGGGGTGTCGTTGAGCTTCGTGCCCGAAGAGCAACCAGCGATCAGGGCCACGATGGCCAGCGAATAGAGCGTACGTTTCAACATTTCGAACTCCTCAAGTGAATCATTGCTTTTGGAACGGACCCCAGTCCGGTTCCCGGATGTCGCCTGCCTGACCGGCGAGCCGCGCCTTGATCTTCCCGTCCAGGGTGGTCGTCATCAGTGCTTCGCGGCCTTGCAGCTGCGTTGCATAGACGATGAGTTTGCTGTTGGGGGCAAAGCTCGGGCTCTCGTCGGCCGAGGTGTCGGTGATGGCTGTCACGTTGCCGGTCGCCAACTCCATCACGTGGAGTTTGAAGGCGCCGCCTACGCGGGAAATGTAGGCCAACCACCGGCCATCTCCGCTGACAGAAGGTGAAATGTTGTAAGTGCCGCTGAAGGTGACGCGCGTCGGCGTGCCCCCGCTGGCGCCCATCTTGTAGATCTGCGGTGCGCCGCCGCGGTCGCTCACGAAATAGATCGTGCTGCCATCGGCCGAGAACACCGGCTCGGTGTCGATGCTGTTGCTCTGCGTGAGCCGGCGCGGCTCGCCGCCGCCCGCCGGGATCGTGTAGAGCTGCGAACCGCCGTCGCGGCTCAGCGTGACGGCCAGCGAGTTGCCGTCGGGCGCCCAGGCCGGCGCGCTGTTGGAGCCGCGGAAGTTGGCCAGCAGGCGGCGTTGGCCGCTCGAGACGTTGTGCACGTAGACCACCGGCTTGCGCGACTCGAAGGACACGTAGGCCAGTTGCGTGCCGTTGGACGACCAGACGGGCGAGATGATGGGCTCGGGGCTGGCCAGCGCCGCCTGGGCGTTCTCGCCGTCGGCATCGGCCACCCAGAGGTTGTAGCGGTTGCCGCCCTTGGTCACGTAGGCGATGCGGGTCGAGAAGATGCCCTTCTCGCCGGTCAGCTTCTCATAGACGTAGTCGGCGATGCGGTGCGAGGCGAGCCGCAGGTCGCCCTGGGGCACGGTGTAGCTCTGGCCGCCCAGGTCCTGGCCGCGCACCACGTCCCATAGGCGGAAGCGCACGTCGAAGCGGCCGTCGGCGAGCTTGCTCACGCTGCCCACCACCAGCGAGTCGGCCGTGCGCTGGCGCCACAGCGTCAGGTCGGGCCGCGAGGCCTCGTCGAGCGCCTGGCCCGAGGCATCGACGCCGCGGAACTGGCCGCTGCGTTCGAGGTCGGCCTGCACGATGGTGGAGATCTTCTGCGGCGAGGCGTCCTGGCCCTTGAAGGGCACCAGCGCGATCGGCAGCTGCGTCAGGCCCACGCCCGACACCTCGACCCGGAACTGGGCCAAGGCGGGGATCAGGGGGGAGGCAGCCAGGGCCGCGACCAGGGTGCGACGGGCGTTGAATGATGAAGAAGGAGGCAAGGCGGGAACGGGCAGCAGCTTTTTCATGCAGTTCGGAGAGGTTTTCGGCGACAAAGTTTCACCGAGGGTTTCTACCGGGCATCGGCAAACCGCGATGGTACACATTGCGCGGCCATTCCTCGGGAATCGTGGCAAGCCATCTGCTTGCTCCTACAAAAAAGTTGCCATGGAGCGCGCCCGTAGAATCCGCCGCCATGCAGCCTTCCCCTACCGGTGACACCGTGCGTCCCCCCTTGACGCGACGCCTCGCCCGACTGATGAGCTGGTTCGGGGGCTCGCGCCGCTGGTGGTCCCTGGCCATCGGGGCCGCCATCCTGGCCGCCCTCACCGAACCCCTGATGCCGGCCCTTCTCAAGCCCTTGCTCGACCGAGGCTTCAGCCGCGGCCAGCTGGCGCTGTGGACCGTGCCGGCCGCGATCATCCTGCTGTTCGCGGTGCGCGGACTGGCCCAGTTCGTTTCGCAGTATGCGCTGGCGCGCATCGCCAACGACGGCATGCAGCGGCTGCGCCGCGTGCTGTTCGAGCGCCTGCTCACGGCCGAACTGGCGCTGTTCTCGCGCCAGTCGGCCAGTGCGCTGTCGAACACCGTGGTTTACGAGGTGCAGACCGGCTCGATGCTGCTGGTGCAGGCGCTGCTGGGCCTCACGCGCGACGGCTTCACCTTGATCGCCCTGCTCTTCTACCTGGTCTACCTCAACTGGAAGCTCACGCTGATCGTGGGCGTGCTGGTGCCCGGCGTGGCCTGGATCATGAAGGTGCTCTCCAAGCGCCTGTACCACCTCACGCGCCTGGGCCAGACCGCGACCGACGACCTGGCCTACGTGGTGGAAGAGAACGTGCTCGCGCATCGCATGGTGCGGCTGCACGGCGCCCAGGCCGACCAGACCACGCGCTTCGAACACCTGAGCCGCACGCTGAACCGGCTGGCCGTGAAGTCGACCATCGCCTCGGCGGCGATGACGCCGCTGACCCAGCTGCTGGCGTCGGTGGCGCTGTCGGTGGTGGTGATGATCGCGCTGTGGCAGAGCAACGAACAGGCGCTGACCGTGGGCGGCTTCGTGGCCTACATCACCGCCATGCTGATGCTGATCGCGCCGATCCGCCGGCTGGCCGACATGGCCAACCCGATCACGCGCGGCCTGGCGGCGCTGGAGCGCGGCGTGACCCTGATCGACGAGGTGGCCTCCGAGACCGGCGGCAGCCATGCCGTGCCGCGCGCCGAAGGCCGGATCGAGCTGCGCAAGGTGCAGGTGCGCTACCGCGGCGAGGAGGAAGCGGCCGCGCTCGACGGCATCGACCTGTCGATCGCGCCCGGCGAGATCGTGGCCTTCGTCGGCCCCTCGGGCTCGGGCAAGACCACGCTGGTCAACCTGCTGCCGCGTTTCGTGCTGCCCACCGGCGGGCAGGTGCTGCTCGACGGGCAGGACCTCGACGCATGGCAACTGAGCAGCCTGCGCACGCAGTTCGCGATGGTGAGCCAGGACGTGGTGATGTTCAACGACACCCTGGCGGCCAACGTCGCACTGGGCGCCGAGATCGACCGCGAGCGCGTCGCCCATTGCGTGGCCGCCGCCAACCTGAGCGAGCATGTCGCGGGACTGCCGAACGGCATCGACACCGTGCTGGGCCACAACGCGACCCAGCTCTCGGGCGGCCAGCGTCAGCGCCTGGCCATCGCCCGCGCGCTCTACAAGGACGCGCCCATCCTGCTGCTCGACGAAGCCACCTCCGCGCTCGACACCGGTTCCGAGCGCCTGGTGCAGGAAGCCCTGCAGCGCCTGATGCAGGGCCGCACCACGCTGATCGTCGCGCACCGCCTCTCGACCATCCAGCACGCCGACCGCATCGTCGTGATGGAGCAGGGGCGCATCGCGGAACAGGGCAGCCACGCGCAGCTCATGGCGCTCGATGGCCTGTATGCGCGACTGCAGACGCGCGCGGTCAGCACCACCCCGCCCGGTCAAACGCCGACGATCTGACCCCGCGGCGGGCGAAGCCACGCCCGTTCGTGAAACACCGCGGAACCGGCTTCGCCGAGCCGCCGGTGTGGCCCCTTGAGCGGATGGCGGCTACACGAAGCGAGCCGCCACCGGGGTGGTCACAGCAAGACGATGTCGAACTGGCCCTGCCCCATCGCCGGCTCCGACTGCAGCGAGATCGTCTTGCCGATGAAGTCGCTGAGGCTGGCCAGGTGCTGGCTCTCCTCGTCGAGCAGCAGCTCGATCACCTGCGGCGCGGCCACGACGCGGAATTCGCGCGGCGTGAACTGGCGCGCCTCGCGCAGGATCTCGCGCATCACGTCATAGGCCGCGCTGCGGGCCGTCTTGACGATGCCCTGGCCGCCGCAGGCCGCGCAGGGTTCGCACAGCATGTGGGCCAGCGATTCGCGCGTGCGCTTGCGCGTCATCTCGACCAGGCCCAGCGGCGAGAAGCCGCCCGCGCTGGTCTTCACGCGGTCGCGCGCCAGCTGCTTGCGGAACTCGGCCAGCACCTGCTCGCGGTGCTCGTCGCGCCCCATGTCGATGAAGTCGACGATCACGATGCCGCCCAGGTTGCGCAGCCGCAACTGCCGCGCGATGGCCTGGGCCGCCTCGAGGTTGGTCTTGAAGATGGTGTCGTCGAAATTGCGCGCGCCGACGAAGCCGCCGGTGTTGACGTCGACCGTGGTCAGCGCCTCGGTCTGGTCGACCACCAGGTAGCCGCCCGACTTGAGGTCCACGCGCCGGCCCAGGGCCTTGGCGATCTCCTCGTCGACCGAATACAGGTCGAAGATCGGCCGCTCGCCCTTGTAGTGCTGCAGCTTGTCCGCGGCCTGGGGCATGAACTCGAGGCCGAACTTGCGCATCGACTCGAACTGCTCGCGCGAGTCGATGCGGATGGTCTGGGTGTCCTCGCCCGTCATGTCGCGCAGCACGCGCTGCAGCAGGCTCAGGTCCTGGTGCAGCAACGACATCGCGGGCAGCTTGCCCGAGAGCTCGCGGATGCGCGACCAGGTCTTGCGCAGGTAGGCGATGTCCTCGGCCAGTTCGGCGTCGCTCGAGTCCTCGCCGTTGGTGCGCAGGATGAAGCCGCCGGTGTTGGCCGGCACCACGCCCCCGCTGTCGGCCGCGGCCGCGGCGTCGATCAGGGCCTGCATGCGGGCGCGCAGCTTCTCGCGCTGGTCGACCGGGATCTTCTGCGACACGCCCACATGGTTGTCCTGCGGCAGGAAGACCAGCAGGCGCCCGGCGATGCTGATCTGCGTCGACAGCCGCGCACCCTTGGTGCCGATCGGGTCCTTGATCACCTGGACCAGCAGCGACTGGCCTTCGAACACCTGTTTCTCGATCGGCACCATCGTGCCGCCGCGGTGGTCGCGTTCGGGCAGCTGCGCGCTGGGGCGCGAGCCGGGCGTGAATGGCGCCACGATGTCGGCCACGTGCAGGAAGGCGGTGCGCTCCAGGCCGATGTCGATGAAGGCCGACTGCATGCCGGGCAGCACGCGCGAGACCTTGCCCAGGTAGACGTTGCCGACCAGGCCACGCTCCAGCGTGCGCTCGATGTGCAGCTCCTGCACCGCGCCGTGCTCGACCAGCGCGACGCGGGTCTCCTGCGGCGACCAATTGATCAAAATATCCTGCATGTCAGGCTCTCCCCCAGGCTTCGCGCACTGCGTGTCGCTTCGCCCTCCCCCTTCCGGGGGCGCCGCTGGCAGACCGGCAGAGCCGGATCTGCGGCGGCCCTGGCATGAAGATGGAGATCGGGAAAGGCAGCGTCATGGTTAGCTTTTGAGCAGGCCGACGCTGCGCAGCAGCGCGGCGGTCTCGAACATGGGCAGCCCCATGATGCCCGAATAGGAGCCGCCGATGTGCTCGACGAAGGCCGCGGCCGCGCCCTGGATGCCATAGGCCCCGGCCTTGTCCAGCGGCTCGCCGCTGGCGACGTAGCGCGCGATCTGCGCGCGCGTCATGGGCGCGAAGCGCACCCGCGACACGTTGAGCGCCGCATGCCGCCCGCGGCCCTTCTGCACCGCGACCGCCGTGAGCACGCGATGGGTGGTGCCGGCCAGGCGGGCCAGCATGCGCTCGGCATCCCTGGCGTCCGCGGGCTTGCCCAGGATGTCGCGGCCCAGCGCGACCGTGGTGTCGGCGCAGAGGATGGGCGCGCCCGGCAGGCCCAGGCGGCGGTGCCGCGCCACGGCCGCATCGAGCTTGAGGGCGGTCACGCGCTGCACATAGGCGGTGGGCGATTCGCCCGGCCGCACGGCTTCGAGCGCTTCGGCGTCCTCGTCGGGCGCGGCCAGCAGCAGTTCATGGCGCACGCCGAGCTGGCCCAGCAACTGGGCGCGGCGCGGGCTTTGGGAGGCGAGGTAGAGAAAGGCGTCGCTCATTCGATCACTTCCGCACGGCGCTGCGGGCGTGCCGGAAGCACGTCGGGCGCCACGCTCATTCGCGATGGTAGGGATGGCCGGCGTTGACCGACCAGGCACGGTAGAGCTGCTCGACCAGCAGCACGCGCGCCATGGCGTGCGGCAGCGTCAGGTCGGACAGCCGGATGCGTTCGTGGGCCGCGGCCTTGAAGGCCGGGTCGAGCCCGTCGGGGCCGCCGATCACGAGTGCGACGTCGTCGCTCTCCTCCTGCCAGGTGCGCAGCCGCGTGGCCAGGGCCTTGGTGGTGAGCGCGGTGCCGCGTTCGTCGAGCACCACGATGCGCATGCCGCGCGCGATGGCGGCCTCGATGCGCTCGCGCTCGGCGGCGTAGAGCGTCTCGAGGGTCTTGGAGCCGCGCGGCTCGGTCTTGACGGCGCGCAGCTCGAGCTTGATCTCGGGCGGGAAGCGCTTGGCGTAGTCGTCCCAGGCGGTCTGCGCCCAGTCGGGCATGCGTTGCCCGACCGCGACCACCAGCAGCTTCATTTGCTGCGCGGAGCGGTCTTGCGCGCGGGCGCCTTGGCCGGTGCCTTCTTGGCGGCGGCCTTCTTCGCCGGCGGCTTGCCGATCTTCTTCACCGGGATCTTCTTGGCCGGGGCCGCGGCGTCGCCGGTCGTCTTGCGGCTCGCGGTCTTGCGTGCGGGCTTGGCCTTTTCCTTCTCGGCCTTGGCCGCCTGCTCGGCCGCGCGGATCGCGGTCTTGGCGGCGCTGGCGCGGCGCAGCGTCTTGGCGGGCGCGGGCTTCTTCTTCTCCTCGGCTTCCTCGCTCACCGCGGCGGCCGGCTTGGCGGCGCCCAGCTTGGTGCGCACCGGCTTGTCGCCCCAGATTTCCTCGAGGTGGTAGTACTGGCGGATCGCCGGCTGCATGATGTGCGCGACCGCGGCGCCGCAGTCCACGATGATCCACTCGCCGTTGCCTTCACCCTCGACGCGCGGCTTGGGAAAGCCCGCTTCGCGCACCGCATCGCGCACGCTGGCGGCCAGCGCCTTGGTCTGGCGGTTCGAGGTGCCCGAGGCGACGATCACGCGCTCGAACAGCGGTGACAGATGCTCGGTGTCGAAAACCTGGATGTCCTGCGCCTTGACGTCTTCGAGCCCGTCGACGATGGCTCGCTGGAGTTTCTGGGTGTCTTTCTTGGCGGCGGCTTCAGTGGTCATCAGGCAGGGGCGTAGAGGTGGTGTTGGTCAATATAGCGCGCAACGGCGGCGGGAACCAGCGCGCCGACGTCCTCGCCGCGTGCGGCACGGGCGCGGATGTCGGTGGCACTGGTGTCGGCCGGGGGCAATTCGAGGGTTTCGAAGCGCGCATCGGCCGGAAGGCCGGGCAGCGTCCGCGGATCGAAGCGGGTTGCAGATCCATCGGAGCCGGCGGATTCTAACCGCTCAGCTATGGAAACAATAGCAATGCCCAGGATCTCCCGCCAGCCGTGCCATTGCGGCAGGGCCGCGGCCTGGTCGCTGCCCATGATCAGCACGGGCTGGGCGCCCGGGAATTCGCGCCGCAGTTCGCGCAGCGTGTCGAGCGTGTAGGTGGGGCCGGTGCGCAGCGTTTCGCGCGCATCGACCACCACGCGCGGCAGGCTGCCGAAGGCCAGGCGCGCCATCGCCAGCCGGTCGGCCGCCGGGCTGAGGGTGCGCGCCTTGTGCCAGGCGTCGCCCGTGGGGAAGACGCGCAGTTCGGCCAGGCCCAGCTGCGTCAGCGCCGCCGAGGCCAGCGCCACGTGGGTGTTGTGCGGTGGATCGAAGGCCCCGCCGAAGACGCCGATGCGCGGGACGGCCGTCACAGCCATTCGCGCCGCACGATGAAATCGCTGTAGAGCGCGGCCTCGGGCGTGCCCGGATCGGGCACCTGGCGGTAGGCCCAGCTCGCCAGCGGCGGCATCGACAGCAGGATCGACTCGGTGCGGCCGCCCGACTGCAGGCCGAAGTGCGTGCCGCGGTCCCAGACCAGGTTGAACTCGGCGTAGCGGCCCCGGCGGTAGAGCTGGAAGGCCCGCTCGCGCTCGCCGTAGGCGGTGCCGCGCCGGCGCTCGACGATCGGCATGTAGGCCGGCAGGAAGGCATCGCCCACCGCGCGCAGCATCGCGAAGCTGTCCTCGAAGCCCAGTTCGGAGAAATCGTCGAAGAAGATGCCGCCCACGCCGCGCTGCTCGTTGCGATGCTTCAGGAAGAAATAGTCGTCGCACCAGGTCTTGAAGCGCGGGTACTTGTCCTCGCCGAAGGGCGCGAGCGCATCGCGGCAGCTGCGGTGGAAATGCACCGCGTCGTCCTCGAAGCCGTAGTACGGCGTCAGGTCGATGCCGCCGCCGAACCAGCAGACCGGCGCGCCGCCTTCGGGCAAGGCGGCCAGCATGCGGACGTTCATGTGCACGGTGGGCACATAGGGGTTGCGCGGGTGGAACACCAGCGACACGCCCATGGCTTCGAAAGGCGCGCCGGCCAGCTCGGGCCGGTGCTGCGTGGCCGAGGGCGGCAGCTTCGGGCCGCGCACTTCGGAAAAACCGCAGCCCGCGCGCTCGAACAGTTCGCCGCCTTCGAGGATGCAGGTCAGGCCCCGGCCCTGCAAGGGCTCGCCGGGCGCCTTTTCCCAGGCATCGCGCACGGCCACGCCGCCATCGGCGGCCTCGACCGCGCCCACGATGCGCTGCTGCAGCCCGCGCAGGTAGTCGCCGACCGCCGCCGGATCGGCCTGCATCAGCTGTTGCGCGCCTGCAGCGCGCGGTAGCCGATGTCCCGGCGGTACTGCACGCCGCTGAAGCGCACCTGCGCCGCCACTTCGTAGACCCGCTGCTGCGCCAGCTTCACGTTGTCGGCCAGCACCGTCACGCAGAGCACACGGCCGCCGCTGGTCTTGAGTTCGCCGTTGTCCAGCGTGGTGCCCGCATGGAACACCATGGCATCGGGCGTCTCGGCGGGGATGCCGTCGATGCGGTCTCCCTTGCGCGGCGACAGCGGGTAGCCGTGGGCCGCGAGCACCACGCCCAGCGCCACGCGGCGGTCCCATTGCAGCTCGACCTGGTCGAGCGTGCCGTCGGTCGCGTGCCAGAAGACCTCGAACAGGTCGGACTTGAGCCGCATCATGATCGGCTGCGTCTCCGGGTCGCCCATGCGGCAGTTGAATTCCAGCGTCTTGGGCCGGCCCGCGCCGTCGATCATCAGGCCCGCATAGAGGAAGCCGGTGAAGGGGATGCCGTCCTTTTCCATGCCGCGGATGGTCGGCAGGATGATCTCGCGCATCGCGCGCGCATGCACCTCGGCCGTGACCACGGGCGCGGGCGAATAGGCGCCCATGCCGCCGGTGTTCGGGCCCTCGTCGCCGTCGAGCAGGCGCTTGTGGTCCTGGCTGGTGGCCAGGGCCGTGACGTTCTTGCCGTCGCACAGCACGATGAAGCTGGCTTCCTCGCCCTGCAGGAATTCCTCGATCACGACGCGCGCGCCGCCGTCGTTGTGGGCCACGCCGAACTTGTTGTCGACCAGCATGAAGTCGACCGCCTCGTGCGCCTCGGCGGCCGTCATGGCCACCACCACGCCCTTGCCGGCGGCCAGGCCGTCGGCCTTGACCACGATCGGCGCGCCCTTGGCGTCGATGTAGGCATGGGCCAGCGCGGCGTCGGTGAAGGCCTGGTACTCGGCCGTCGGGATCTTGTGGCGCTGCATGAAGGCCTTGGAGAAGGCCTTGGAGCTTTCCAGCTGCGCCGCGGCCTGGGTCGGGCCGAAGATGCGCAGGCCGTGCGCGCGGAACTCGTCGACCACGCCGGCCGCCAGCGGGCCCTCGGGGCCGACCACGGTCAGCGCGATCTTTTCCTGCTGGGCCCATTGGCGCAGCGCCACCGGGTCGGTGATGTCGATGGTTTCGAAACGCCGGTCGGTGGCGGTGCCGCCATTGCCCGGTGCCACGTAGAGCTTGGACACGCGCTCAGAGTGCGCGAGGCGCCAGGCGAGTGCATGTTCGCGGCCGCCGCCGCCGATGACTAGAACTTTCATTCTGAAATGGCCGCGTTGTGGAACACGTCCTGGACATCGTCCAGGTCCTCGAGCACGTCCAGCAGTTTCTGCATCTTCGCGCCCTCCTCGCCCGCCAGTTCGATGGTGTTTTCGGCCCGCATCGTCACTTCGGCGATCTCGGGCTTCAGGCCGGCGGCCTCGAGCGCGTTCTTCACGGCTTCGAAATCGGCGACCGCGGTCAGCACCTCGATGGCGCCGTCTTCGTCGGTCAGCACGTCCTCGGCGCCGGCTTCGAGCGCCACTTCCATGACCTTGTCCTCGTCGGTGCCGGGCCCGAACACGAACTGGCCGCAATGCTTGAACTGGAAGGACACCGAGTTCTCGGTGCCCATGTTGCCGCCGTACTTGGAAAAGGCGTGGCGGACTTCGGCCACGGTGCGCACGCGGTTGTCGGTCATGGTGTCGACGATGATCGCCGCGCCGCCGATGCCGTAGCCCTCGTAGCGGATTTCCTCGTAGTTCACGCCTTCGAGGTTGCCGGTGGCCTTGTCGATGTTGCGCTTGATGGTGTCGATCGGCAGGTTGACCGCCTTGGCCTTTTCGACCGCCAGCCGCAGCCGCGGGTTGGCGCTCAGGTCGCCGCCGCCGGCGCGCGCGGCCACGGTGATTTCACGGATGGCACGGGTCCAGAGCTTGCCCCGTTTTTCGTCCTGCCGGCCTTTCCGATGCTGAATATTCGCCCATTTGCTGTGTCCGGCCATGGCTTTCTCTCTCGCTGTCGTGTGTTGTCAAAGCAGCTGCGAGTTTACTGTCCGCGCTCCTGCCGCACATGCGATGGCGCGCGAAACGCTTTTGGTCATAATCCGCCGATGACGCCCTCACCCTCCCCCGTGCCCGCCGACGCGGCCCTGCTGCCCCCGCATGCGCCGCTGCCGCTCTACTACGGAGACGAGGACGAGCACCAGGCTTTCCTGCGTCGCATCTTCGACGACACCGCGCCCGACTACGACCGCATCGAGCGCGTGCTGGCCTTCGGCTCGGGCCCCTGGTACCGCCGCAGCGCCCTCAAACGCGCCGGGCTGGCCGCCGGCGCGCAGGTGCTCGACGTGGGCATCGGCACCGGCCTGGTCGCCCGTGAGGCGCTGACGCTGATCGGCCCGACGGGCCGGCTGGTCGGGGTCGACCCCAGCGCCGGCATGATGAAGCAGATCGACCTGCCCGGTGTCGAACTGGTCGAGGGCAAGGCCGAGGCGCTGCCGCGGCCCGACGCCAGCAGCGATTTCCTCAGCATGGGCTATGCGCTGCGCCACATCAGCGACGTGGCGGCCGCCTTCGGCGAGTTCCACCGCGTGCTGCGCCCGGGCGGCCGGGTGCTCGTGCTCGAGATCAGCAAGCCCGAGAGCCGGCTCGGCACGCAACTGCTCAAGGGCTACATGCGCGCCGTGGTGCCGCTGATCGCGCGCTTCATCGGCAAGCGCAGCGACACGGCCGAGCTCTGGCGCTACTACTGGGACACGATCGAGGCCTGCATCCCGCCCGCGCAGGTGATGGAGGCGCTGCGCGCCGCCGGCTTCCGCGACGTGCAGCGCCATGTCGAGCTCGGCGTCTTCTCCGAATACACCGCGGTCAAGCCCGGATGACCCTGCAAGAAAACTCCCCCGCAAAGGATTCCACACGATGAGCGCACGTGAACCCGTCAAGGTGCCGCCGCTGCGGCTCGAGCGACTGACGCTCGCGCAGGGCCTGGCCATGGCCGACAGCGGCCATCCGCCCTTCGGCGGCCTGGGCTACGGCCTGCACGAGAACCTGCCCTGGATGCCCAACGTCGATGCGCGCGTGCTGTCCGACGGCGGCCCGATGGCCGATGTCTGGCATGCGCGCGGCGAGGTGCGCTCCGGCACCACCGGCGTGGTGCGCTGGCGCACCGACGGCCACTGGCTGCTGGGCGCGATCGACCTCGACGAGGCGGCCGAGAAGCAGGGCGTGGCCCGGCTGGCCGAGCGCGCCTACACCGACCTGTTCGTCGCCCTGCGGCAGAGCGGCTGCCCGCACCTGCAGCGCATCTGGAACTACCTGCCGCAGATCAACGGCGACGGCGGCGGCCTGGAGCGCTACCGCCAGTTCAACATGGGCCGCCAGCAGGCTTTCCTCGACGCGGGCCAGGCGGCCTTCGAAGGGGCGCCGGCCGCCTGCGCGCTGGGCATCCGCCAGGGCGCGCTGTGCATCCGCTTCCTGGCCGGCCAGATCGCGCCGCTGCCGGTCGAGAACCCGCGCCAGGTCTCGGCCTACCGCTACCCCGAGACCTACGGTCCGCGCTCGCCCACCTTCTCGCGCGCGGCCCTGGCCGAGCTCGGCGACGGCCAGGTCGCGCTGTTCATCTCGGGCACGGCCAGCATCGTCGGGCACGAGACCGTGCACCTGGGCGACGTGCGCGCGCAGACCGAGGAGACGCTGCGCAACCTGGCGGCCGTGATCGGCGCTGCCAACCAGCGCACCGACGCCGGCTTCGCCCTGCCCGCGCTGGAGGCCGTGGTCTACGTGCGCCACGTGGCCGACGCGCCGGTGGTGCGCGAGGTGCTCGAGGCGGTGCTGGGCGCGCAGGCCCCGACCGTGCGCCACGCGGTGTACCTCGAGGCCGACATCTGTCGGCAGGACCTGCTGGTGGAGATCGAGGCCCATGCCGTGGCCACGGGTTCGATTCGCCGATGAGCGCCAGGACGGGCCGATGAGGAAGGTGCTGCGCCAGGGCCGCTCGGCCGCCCTCGCGCTGCCGCTCTACAGCCTGCTGCTGGGCCTGGGCCTGATCTCGCTGGGCTGGAACCTGGCCGCGATGCTGCTGCAGCCCCTGCTGCCGCCCCACGTCGGGCGTCCGCTGGGCCGCCGCGTGATCGCGGGGGCCTACCGGGCCTTCTGGACCATCGCCTCGCTGAGCGGGATGATGCGCATCGACGCGCGATGCCTCGACGCGCTGCGCGACGAGCCCGGGCTGATCTTCGCCGCCAACCACCCCAGCATGCTCGACGCGCTGCTGCTGGTGGCCCGGCTGCCGCGCAGCGCCTGCATCATGAAGGCCGGGCTGATGAAGAACGTGTTCCTGGGCGCCGGCGCCCGGCTCGCGCACTACATCCGCAACGACTCGGCCCACACCATGGTGCGGCTGGCGGTGCAGGACCTGCGCCGCGGCGGGCAGTTGGTGATCTTCCCCGAGGGCACGCGCACCGTCGAGCCGCCGCTCAACAGCTTCCGGCCCGGCGTCACGCTGATCGCCAAGCTCGCGCCGGCGCCGATCCAGACCGTCTTCATCGACACCGACTCCCCCTATCTCGGAAAAGGATGGCCCCTGTGGCGCGTGCCGCCACTGCCGCTGGTCTTCACGCTGCGCCTGGGCGAGCGCTTTGCGCCTTCGCCCGACAGCGCCGCGCTGCTGCTGCAGTTAGAACAGTACTTTCGCCATTCCCTGGAACAGAGCGCCTCCGATGCGCCGCCCGCATGTCAGACCCTTCGCGCACCCATCTCGTCCTGATCCCGAGCTACAACACCGGAGAACGGCTCTTCTCCACCGTCAGCGCGGCCCGCGCCCAATGGAACCCCGTCTGGGTCGTGATCGACGGCAGCACCGACGGCACCGGCGAGCGCATGCAACGCATGGCGGCCGAGGACCCGGGCCTGCGGGTCTGGGTGCTGCCGCAGAACCAGGGCAAGGGCGCGGCCGTGCTGCATGGCCTGAAGGTGGCGCAGCAGGCCGGCTTCACGCACGCGCTGACCATGGATTCCGACGGACAGCATCCGGCCGACCTGATCCCGTCCTTCATGCAGGCCTCGCAGGCCCGGCCCGACACCATGGTGCTGGGCCGCCCGATCTTCGACGCCAGCGCGCCGCTGCTGCGGGTGCGCGGGCGCAAGCTGTCCAACGGCTGGACCCACATCGAGACGCTGTGCGCGGGCGTGGGCGATTCGCTCTACGGCTTCCGGATCTACCCGGTCGCGCCGCTGATCGCGGTGATGGAGCGCCAGCCCTGGATGCGCCGCTTCGACTTCGACACCGAGGCCGTGGTGCGCCTGGCCTGGGGCGGCGTCAAGCCGATCAACATCGATGCGCCGGTGAAGTACCTGAGCGCGGCCGAAGGCGGCGTCTCGCACTTCAACTACGTGCGCGACAACATCCTGCTGTCGTGGATGCACACGCGGCTGATGGCCGAATTCGTGCTGCGGCTGCCCTGGCTGGCCTGGAAGCGGCTGCGCCGCCTGCCGCCCTTCCAGCCGTGAGCGGGGCCGACCTGGCCCGCCCGCCCCCCTCCGTCCGCCGGGCCCGCGATCGCGCGCCGGCGGGTCCCTGACCGCCCTCACCCATCGCCGATGCCGCCCTACGCCCTTTCCCCCTGGACCGCCGAGATCGGCCTGCGCATGCGCAAGCTGTTCTGGCTCAAGCTGGTCGGCACCACCGCGATCACCTCGCTGTTCTTCGTCGGCTACTTCTACGTGCTGCGCAACCCGGTGTACCCGGTGTTCGAGATGCCGTTGACCGCGCTCGACCGCTGGATCGGCTTCCAGCCCGAGGCGCTGTTCATCTATCTCACGCTGTGGCTCTACATCGGCGTCGGGCCGGGCCTGCAGCGCAGCTTCGCCGAACTCAACGTCTACGGCCTCTGGCTCGGCGCGATGTGCCTGACCGGCCTGGCCTTCTTCCGCTTCTGGCCGACCGCCGTGCCGCCGCTGGACATGGACGTCTCGGGCTTCGCCGGTTTCGCGATGCTGCAGGGCGTGGACGCGGCGGGCAATGCCTGCCCCTCGCTGCACGTGGCGACCGCGATGTTCACCGTGATCCGTGTCGAACAGGTGCTGCGCGACGCGGCCGCCCCGCGCTGGCTGCGCGGCCTCAACCTGCTGTGGTTCGTCGCCATCGCCTGGTCGACGCTGGCCGTGAAGCAGCATGTGGCGCTCGACGCGCTGGCCGGCGCGCTGCTGGGCATCGCGTTTGCCCTGCCCTCGCTGCGCTGGCGACCCGCGCCGCAGCCGCTATCATCGAACGAGCATCGCACTGGGGGGCCAATATCACCATGAGTTCGTTGAAGGAATTGCAGGATCTGATCCAGGAGAAGTACGGCATCCCGTCGTCCGAACTCGATCCGCAGGCCTCCATGCGCGAGAAGGGGCTCGACTCCCTGGCGCTGGCCGAGTTCATCTTCGAGATCGAAGACAAGTTCGGCATCGAAGTGCCCGACGACAACCCGAACATCGACACGCTGGCCGAACTCGCGGCCCTCGTGGACAAGGTGCGGGCCGCGAAGGTCGCGTGAGCATGCATTCCGTGGCCGTCACCGGCCTCGGCGTGGTGGCGCCGCACGGCGACACGCCCGAGGCCCTGTTCGCCGCGCTGCTGCGCGCCGAATCCGCGATCCATCCGGTCTTCCCCGAACTGCCCAAGCCCGCGGCCGCCGCGACCGTCGACTTCGACGCCGCGCGCTGGTTCACCAAGCTGCAGCTCGCCGGCGTCGACCGCGTGAGCCAGCTGGCCGTGGCCGCCGCCGACCTGGCGATGCGCGATGCCGGCCTCGAAGCCGGCGCCGTCGATCCCGAGCGCATCGGCGTCTTCGCCGGCTGCGGCATGGGCGGCGCGGCCGCGCTGGAAGCCGCCTACCGCGGCAACGGGCGCGTGCCGCCGCTGACCATTCCCGCCTTCATGCCGAACGCGCCGGCCTCGCACGTCGCGATGCGCCAGCGCGCGCAAGGGCCGGTGCTGACCTATTCGGTGGCCTGTGCCTCGTCGTCGCTGGCCATCGCCGAGGCCGCCAAGGCGGTGCAGCGCGGCGAGGTCGACATCGCGATCGCGGGCGGCAGCGAAGCGCTGATCGTGCCCGGCGTGGTGCTGGCCTGGCAGGCCATGCAGACGCTCGCGGGCTTCGAGCCCGGCGAAGCCGCCACGGCGGTGCGTCCCTTCGCAGCCGATCGCAGCGGCTTCGCGCTGGGCGAAGGCGCGGCCTTCCTGGTGCTGGAGTCGGCCGCGCACGCGCGCCGGCGCGGCGCCCGGGTCCATGCCACCCTGGCCGGCTGGGGCAGCAGCTGCGACGCGACCCACCTCACCAAGCCCGACGCCGAAGGCCAGGCCCGCGCGCTGCGCCAGGCGCTGAAACAGGCGGACCTGAAGCCGGGCGATGTGGGCTACTGCAACGCCCACGGCACCGCCACGCGCATCGGCGACGTGGTGGAGCGCGAGGCGCTGGCAATCGTCTGGGGCGAGCAGCTGGACGGGTTGCGCGTGAGTTCGACCAAGGCCGTGCATGGCCACCTGCTGGGTGCCGCCGGCGCGCTCGAAGCCGTGATCACGGTGATGGCGCTGCGCGAGCGGCAGCTGCCGCCGAATGCGCATGGCGCATCGCCCGACCCGGCCTGTGCGCTGAACCTGGTGCGCGAGGCCGACACCCAGGCGCCGGCGCTCGAAGCGGCGATCAGCAGTTCTTTCGCCTTCGGCGGCACGAACTCGGCGCTGCTCTTTACACGCTAGATCATTCCGCCGTTGATGGAAATCACCTGGCCGGTGATGTAGGCCGCCTCCGCGCTCGCCAGGAAGCCCGCGAGCGATGCCACCTCCTCGGGCGTGCCCGCGCGCTTGGCCGGCACCATCTGCTGGATCAGCGCCGGGTCGAACACCGCATCGGCCATCGGCGAGGCGATGATGCCCGGCGCGATGGCGTTGACCGTCACGCCGCGTGCCGCGACCTCCAGCGACAGGGCCTTGGTGGCGCTGTTGAGCGCGCCCTTGGCGGCCGCGTAGTTGACCTGGCCGCGGTTGCCGGTCAGCGAGGCGACCGAGGAGATGTTGAGGATCCGGCCCCAGCGTGTGCGCAGCATGGGCAGCAGCAGCGGCTGGGTGACGCGGAAGAAGCCGTTGAGCGAGACGTCGATCACCTTGTGCCATTGCTCGGGGCGCATGCCCGGCAGCACCGCATCGTCGTGCACGCCGGCGTTGTTCACGACGATCTGCACCGGCCCGCCGGCGAGCATCGCGGCGCAGCCCGCGGCCGTGCCCTCGTCGCTGCGCAGGTCGAACACATGGCATTCGGCGCTGCCGCCGGCCGCGGTGATGGTGGCGGCCAGTTCCTCGATGGCCTGCGGGCGCGAGCTCGCATGCAGCAGCACGGTGGCGCCGTCGCGCGCCAGGCGTTGCGCGATGGCCGCGCCCAGGGCGCCGCTGGCGCCGGTGATCAATGCACGTTTTCCGGAAAGGCTCATGGGGGTCATTCGTTGGGGGCGGGAGCGAGCGGCGTGTTGAGCACGACGACGGCGCGGCCTTCGGCCAGCAGTTGGTCCGCCGCGTTCTTCACCGTGAATTCGTAGAGCACCTGGCGCGCGTCGCCCGACAGCCGGCGCGCCTGCACCCGCAGCGCGCCGTCGACGTCGTCGAAGCGATCGACCGCGAAGCGCACGCCGCGCGCGCTGGCCAGGAAGCCGGCCGAGGGCTCGGCACCCTCCGGCGCCAGCAGCCCACCGTGCAGCGCCATGGCCTGCGCGGCGTACTCGATCAGGTTGGGCGCCATCAGGCCGCTGGCGGTGCGCAGCGGGTTGTCGGGCAAGCGATGGCTCTCGGTGCTGCAGTGGATCGCTTCCGCGTCCCAGGCATCAAGGCGGTCGAGCAGGCACATGCTGCCGCTGTGGGGAATGCGCAGGGCGATGCCGGCGCGGTCGAGGGTCTGAGGGGTCATGGGGTGACGGTCGGAAGGTCGGCCACCAGCAGCACGTTCGCGAACGGCGTGCCCTGGCTCATGGGAACAATCTGCACGCTGAAGCCCAGCCGGGACAGCAGCGCGGTCCACTCGGCCAGCGGCCGGCCCCAGGTGCGCGCGGTGCCGTGGCCGCGCACGAACAGCACCGCGCGGTCCACCCACTGCGTGAACGCGAAGGCGCGCCCGCTCGCGGCATCGCACACCCGCAGCAGCAGCCGTCCGCCGGGCGCCAGCGCATCGCGCACACGGTGCAGCAAAGCCTCCTGCGCATGCAGATCGACGTAGTGCAGCACGTCGAAGATCGCGACCAGGTCGCAGGCCGGCAACGCGGCGGTGCGCATGTCGGCGCACAGCAAGGTCGGCGCGGGCTCCAGGTGCGCGATCGACGCGCGCGCACGCGCCACGTCGTTGGGCATGAGTTCGATGCCGGTGTACTCGGCACGCTCGGGCGTCGAGGCCCAGCTCGCGGGCCAGTGCCCCTGGGCCTGCATGCCTGCCATGGCCGACAGCAGGCTCGCGAGCAGGCTCTGGCCGCTGCCGATGTCGACCACGCGCGCACGCGTGGCGTCGAGCAGGCCGCGTTCGATCACGCCGCGGAAGATCGGGTCGCGGCCCAGCTTGCCGCGCGCGAAATGCCAGGCGAAGCGGCCGGACTGGCGGTACGGTGCCGAGGCGGTTTCGTGCAGGCGGCGCCAGGCCGCGTCGGTCGAGACTCCGCTCATTCGGCCAGTCCTTCGGCCAGCGTGACGGCGCGCAGGCCCTGGGCCTCGAAGCGCGCCAGCAGCGGCGGCAGCACCTCCAGCAGCACCGGCCGACCGGCTGCGGTGCGCGCGGCGTTGCCGTCGTGCAGCAGCAGGATGTCGCCGGCCGCCAGACCGCGCGTGAGACGGGCCAGCACCTTGGCCGGATCGTGCTCGCGGGTGTCGAAGCCGCGCCGGGTCCAGCTCACCAGCGACAGGCCGAGGCGGCGCAGCACCGGCGCGAGAAAAGGGTTGCGCAGGCCGGCCGGCGCGCGAAAGCACTGGGGCCGCCGGCCCGTGACCTCGGTCAGCAGATCCTGCGCGCGCGAGATCTCGGCCGCATAGCCGCGCGGCCCGAGCAGCGAGAAGTTGTGGCGGTGCCGCGCCGTGTGGTTCTCGATGCCGTGGCCGCGCGCGACGATCTCGCGCGCCAGTGCGGGATGGGCCGCGACGCGCTCGGCGATGCAGAAGAAGGTGGCGCGCTGCCCGTGGGCATTGAGCAGGTCCAGCACCTGTGGCGTGACCTCGGGGTCGGGGCCGTCGTCGATGGTCAGCGCGACTTCGCGGCGCGCCACGGCCGCGGCCGGCAGCCGCGTCACGTTGGGGCCCAGCAGCCGGCTGCGCGGCGTGAGGCCGGCGCCCGTGACCAGCGCATGGTTGAGCACCACCGCGCCGATCGCCCACGGCCACGCACCCGGCACCCACAGGCCCGCGCCCAGCGCGGCCAGGTGGACCACCGCGCTGGCCGTGAACACGGGCGGCAGCGGTGCGGGGGGCGGGTCGGTGGCGAAGGACATGACGCGCCTTTGTACCTCAGCGCGCGCGCCGTTTGCCGAATGCCGCCGACAGGAGCAAGGCCAAGAGCGCGCCCGGCGCCACCACCCGGCCGATGGCCGAGAGCGCGGGAATGTCGGAGATCGCGATCAGCCCGAAGGACACCACCGTCGTGAGGTTGGCCAGCATCAGCGAGGCCAGCGTGTCCTCGTCGGCCCGGCCGGTCTCCTGCAGCTGGTCGAAGAACAGCGCGTAGTTGGAGCCCACCGCGACGATCAGCAGCAGACCGACCAGGTGCAGGATGCCCAGCGGCACCTGCAGCACGGCCATGCCGCCCAGGGTGAGCACCACCGCCAGCAGCAGCGGCTGGCACACCGCGACCAGCCGGCGCAGCGAGCGCAGGTAGAGGCCCAGCAGCACCACCACCGCAAGCGCGCCCAGCAGCACCTGCACGAAGGCCTCGTGCAGGTAGCGTGCATAGAGGCTGCCCAGCTCGTCGCCGATGTCGACCACCTGCACCTCGGGCAGCGGCGCCAGCGCGGCGGCGAGCTTGCTCTTGTCGAAGCGATCGGTCGGGTGCAGCGCGATCAGCGCCGACCAGCCGCCGCCCGGACGCTCGAACAGCAGCGCGCGCACCACCGGCGCCATCGGCCCCTGGGCCAGGTCGGCGCGCGTGATCGGCGCCAGCGCGCGCGCCGCATCGACCGCGGCGATGAAGGGTTCGAAGCGCTCCGGCTTCAGCGGCAGGCCGGTGACGGCCTCGTTCAGGCGCGTGCGCAAGGTGGCCGCGTCGGGCAGGCTCGCCAGGCGTGCCTGTTGCGTCGCGATGCTGGGCAGCATGCGGGTCACGGTCTCGAAGCCGCTCAACTGGCCTTCGCTCACCAGGGTGTCGAGCTTCGCGCCGGCCGCCTCGGTGGCGCGCAGCGCGGCCTGTTCGTCGGCCGCCTGGATCACCACCAGCGTGCCGCCGTCGCTCGCGCCGATGTCGGCGCGCAAGGAGGCATCGAGTTCCTGCGAGGCCTTGGAGATCGGGCTCATCGACGACAGGCTGGCGCGCCACAGCTCGCCGCCCTGCCAGGCCATCAGGGCCACGGCTGCGATGCCCAGCACGATGAAAGTCATGCGCAGCCGCGGCAGGGCATCGACGATGCCGCCGGCCAGCCGCGCCATCTGGCGGCGCATGCCCATGCCGGTGGCGCCATCGGGCGCGAGCATGGGCAGGCCGTGGCGCGTGACCAGGGCCGCGGCCACCAGGCCGGCGATCGAGAACACGCCCAGTTGCGCCAGGCCCGGGAAGCCCGAGAACAGCAAGGCCGCGAAGCCGCAGACCGAGGTCAGCAGGCCCAGCCGCACGGTCGGCCAGTTGAGGTCGCGCCAGCGCTGCCAGCCGGTGCCGCGCACGGCCGCGCCACGCGCCTGGATCAGGTAGTAGATCGCGTAGTCGACGGTCTCGCCGATCAGCGTGCTGCCGAAGCCCATGGTGAGCCCGTGCACCGAGCCGAAGACCAGCGCCACGGCGGCCGTGCCGGCCACCACGCCGGTCAGCACCGGCAGCACCGCGATCACCAGCGCCTTGGGCGACGCGAAGGCCGCGAGCAGCAGGCAGCCCATGACGATGGCGCCCACGATCGCGAGGTGGATCGCCTCGCCCTTGATCTTGTCGCGGCTCTGGACCGAGAACACCGGCGCGCCGCTCAACTGCAGCTTCGGCGCCTCGGCGCCCATGCCCTGGGTGGCCTTCGCGTACTCGGCCTCGATCGCCGCGATGCCCGCGGCCTGCGCGTCGAGGTCGCTGCCCGAGGCGGTGGTGGTGGCCAGCAGCATGGCGCGCGGCGCGCTGCGCGACACCCACACGCCCTCCTCCGTGCGCGGCGAGGTGGCGGGAATCATCTCTTCGGCGATGCGCTGGGTCTCGCCGGTCGGGTCGCGCTCGAACAGCGGCCGGACCATGTTGCCGGCCGGCGTGCCCAGAAGCGACAGCGAGTCGTTGATCGCGTCGCGCAGGCCGTCGACGCTGAAGCGCTCGGGCGAGACTTCGGGCGAGAGCTGGTAGCGCCGGTCGAACACGAAGGTGCCGGCCTCCTTCCACTCGCTGTGGTCGCCGTTCTGCACCTGCTCGAACAGGCCGCTGGCGCGCATGCCCTTGCCCACGGCACGCGACACGTCGGCACGTTGCGCCGCGTCCTTGCCGCCTTCGAGCCCGACCATCAGCGTGCGCGAGGCCACGCCGCTCTGCAGTTGCTCGATCAGCACGCGCTGGCGCGCATCGGGGCTGGCGGGCAGGAAGGCCGAGAGGTCGGCGCTGAAATGCGTGCGCGAGATCACGGCCACGCCGGCCAGCACCGCGGCCAGCCACAGCAGCAGCACCCCGATGCGACGCGTGCGGCTCGGGCCGGCGTTCATCGCTTGGGCGAGATGGTCATGATCGAACGGTCGCCACCGCGGAATTCCATCTCCACGCCCAGCACCTCGCCGGCCTTGCCGCTCAGGCGCAGCGCCGCGATCTGCGACGACAGCCGCGCATCGAGCGGCGCCAGGTCGAGCGCCCAGGCGTCGGCGTTGCCGCTCACGGTGGGCTTGAAGTAGCGCTGCAGCACCTGCGGGTTGCCGGCCAGCGTGGCGCGCATGGCCTCGACCAGGCCCTGGATCTCGGGCACGCTGTCGAGCGTCATGTTGCGGGTGCGGCCGCTGCGCGACAGCACCAGGTTGTTGCCGTCGACCGCCATGGTCTCGGGCCGCGGCGTGAGCGTGCGCCGCACCAGCTGGTCGGGCGCGGTGAAACTCAGGGTGCCGCTGGCCGCCAGCGGGCCGTCGACACCGCGCACATAGCGCTGCTCGGTGAAGCTGGCCTCGCCCTGCTTCTGCCGGGCCAGCAGGCCCATCAGCTCGTTGAAGTCGAAGGCCCAGGCCGGCGCGGCCGCGCACAGCAGCAGCGCCACGGCCCAGCGGGCGCGGCGCAGGCCGCCGTCAATGCGCATCTTCAAGCCAGAAATCATGGAAGTTGAACCAGTTGTAGGGGTGCTCGCGGCACAGGGCCTCGAGTCGCAGCACATAGGCTTCGACCGCGGCGCGGATGCGGCGTTCCCGTTCGGCCGGGTCGGCCAGGCGTTCGCTGAAATCGGCCAGAGGCTCGAAGCGGACATCGTAGCTTGCGCCCCCCAGGTACAGCCCGGCCATGAAGAAGACCTTGCGGCGCAGCAGCGCGGCGAGCCGGAACGGGCCGTCGCTGAAGGTCGCGGGCTGGCCCAGGAAAGGCAGCACGATGTCGTTGCCGCGCTGTGCCGCTTCCTCGCCGGCCGGCAGCGTGCGGTCGGCCAGCAGGCCGCCCAGCCCGCCGCCGTCGAGCCAGTCGCGCAGGTCGAGCATGGAATGCGGGCGCCCCAGCGCGATGATGTGCGGGCGCAGTTCCGGCAGGCTGATGGCTTCGAGGATGGCCGAGATGCGCTGCGCGTTGTCGGTGAACATCAGCATCGCCAGCCGCAGCTGCGACTGGTCGTCGCTGTGCTGGCGGCAGGCGCCCATGGCCTCGAAGCTGCCCATGTGGGCGCCGAGCATGAAGGCGCCCCGGCCCGCGTCGATCTCGGCGTGCACCGCCTGCTGCCCGCTGATCCGGACGTCGAACAGGTCCATGCGCCCGCGCAGGAAGTAGACCCGGTCGAGCACGGTGGAAGCGAAGGTGTGGAGCAGCCGGTAGCCGTCGGCCCAGCCGGCCTTCGGGCCGATCGCGCGGAACAGGTAGCGCTTGATGTGGCGCCGCGGTGTCGGGTCGAGGAGCAGGAAGTAGAGGCAGATCGGCGGCAGGATCAGCCGCGTGAGCCGGCGCCCGCAGGTCAGTGCCAGCCAGCAGATGAAGCGCAGCGCGAGCATGTTGCTGCGCTCGGGCCGGTGGGCCCAGCCGGCGGCCTCGGGCTTCTTCGCGCCGATGTCTTCGGCCCCCATCAGGCCGGTTCCGACGCGGTCCAGCGTCCGCTGGCGGCCACCACGTCGCCGCAGCGCAGCTCGAACTTCACGCCGCGGGCCGCGCCGGTTTCGGGCTGCAGCGCGATCTCGATGCGCGCGCCGGGCCGCACCGGCGAGAGGAACTTGACCGCCGCCAGGGTCGGGTGCGGACCCAGGCGCGCGGCCATCGCGGGCACGCGCCGCAGGGCTTCCAGCACCTCCGACACCAGCAGGGCGCCGGGCACCAGCGGCTGGCCGGGGAAGTGGCCGGCGAACACCGGATGGTCGACCGGCACCTCATGGCTGAACTGCACCGGCGTGTCGTCGGACGCCAGCTGCGACAGCGCGAACTCGCGCAGCGAACGCACCGTGAGCTTGCCCGTGCCCTCGCGCGGCAATGCGCTCACATGCACCACGCGGCGCGGCACGAAGACCGATTCCAGCCGATGGCGCAGGTCCGCGACGATCTCGGCCGCCGACAGCGAAGGCGCGACCACGAAGGCCACTGGCCGCACCACGCCGTCGCTGACCTCGTCGGGCAGCCAGAAGGCGCCGTCCTCGATGCCGGGGATGCTGTTGAGGTGGTAGTTGAGGTGGCCCAGCGAGCTGCGCTTGCCGGCCACGTGGATCAGGTCGTTGGCGCGGCCGAACAGGCGGAAGCGCCGGTCGTCCAGCAGCTCGAGCACGTCGGCCATGGGCGTGGGCTCGGGGATGAAATCGCCGCCGAAGACGAACTGCTCGGCGCCGTCGGCCCCGGCCTGCGCCGTCACGCGGATCTCGCCGAAGGTCTCCCAGACCTCGCTCTGCGTGGGCCGGCGCGTCGCGACCTGGCCCGACTCGGTGCTGCCGTAGATCTCGACCAGCACCCCGCCGGTCGCCTGTTCGGCCTGCGCGGCCAGCTGCGGCGACAGCGGCGCGGTGGCCGACAGGATCAGGTCCACCGGCGGAATCTCCAGGCCCGACAGCAGCAGCGTCTTCAAATGGAAGGGCGTGGTGACCAGCGCGCGCGGACGCGGCACCGCCGCCAGCGCGGCCACGATGTCGGCCGGGAAGAAGGGCCGGCCCGCGTCGAAGGCCGCGCCGCCCAGCAGCGCGAGCAGCGCCGAGGACTCGAGGCCGTAGCTGTGCTGCACCGGCACCGTGGCCACCAGCGTCACGCCGCTCAGCGAGGGGCGCTGCAGGAAATCGGCCAATCGGCCCACCGCGGCCGCCACATCGCCGACCAGCGTGTCCCAGCGCTTGGCATGCGGCTGCGGCGTGCCGGTGGAGCCCGAGGTCAGCAGGCTCACCGCGTGCAGGCCGCCGTCGATGGCGGGCACGGTGACGCCGTCGCCCTCGCGCGGCGCCTCGCCGCCGATCTCGACCAGCACCTTGGGCATGCCCGGCGTGGACAGCGAGGGCTCGTCGGTCACAGCCGTGAGCGCGCCGTGCGTCTCGACCAGGCGCGCCATGGTCTCCGGCCGCGCATCGGGCGGCAGCAGGCTGGCCTGGCCGCGCAGCAGCGCCGCGCCCAGCGCGACCGAGAAGGCGTAGCGGTCGTTGCACAGGTTGACCACCGGGCCGGTGGCGGGCATGCGCTCGGCCTGCCGCGCGACGTCGGCCAGGAAGGCATGGCCCGAGACCGGCACGCCGGCCCGCCAGGCCAGCGGCGCGGCCAGGTCACGCGGCGCCAGCAGCGCCAGGGAGAGGGGATCGTGGGTCGACATGCGCGGTCCGGTGGACTACAGGCCTCCGTGCTTGGCGGCCGGATCGGCCGCGGGCGCGTGGGTGCCATAGAAGGCGCGCACCGCATCGATCATGCGGGTGCGCTCGAATTCGGGATGCAGGCGGTAGCGCAGCAGGTGTTCACCGACGAACAGCACCACCACCATCACCGGGCTCAGCACGTTGGCCAGCAGCGACCAGACGGAGAACGGCAGCCACAGGTAGACCGGGATCGAGATGGCGGCCGTGAGCGCGAAGTAGAGGGTCCAGACCCAGGTGACCTGGCGCGTGTACTCGGGCATGCCCGGGCCCAGCGTGTGGACGCGCTGCGCGAACTGGCCGATCAGCGACAGCCCGCCGCCGCGCAGCGTGCCGCCGAACCAGCAGCCCAGCACGGCATTGATGCCGACGTGTTGGAGCACATAGAGGCGGTTGGGATCGCCCGCGCCGCCCTGCCACAGCAGCACGAAGACCAGGGCGCCGACGACGGTCGCGCCCACCAGCCCCCAACCGCCGAAGCGCGAACCGCCCAGGCCCAGCGCGGTGAGCCACAAGGGGCCGAGCAGCACCGCCATGGCCCAGGGCGCATGCGGATGGAACAGCATCAGCCAGTGCGACAGACCGGCATACGCCGCCCCTGCCGTCAGCAGGAGCGCCAGGCGCCAACGCGACATCGCTCAGGCCCGCGCCGTGCGGCGGTCCGTCGGCGGACCGCTCTCGAGATTCGCGGCGCCCTGCCCTGTCATCAGGCGGTGGTCTTGTTCTGTTCCACGTGCGTGGCCAGCGTGCGCAGCGACGTGAAGATCTGCTGGTTGCGCTCGTCGTCGGAGCGCAGCTGGAAGCCGTAGCGGCGCGACACTTCGAGTGCCACTTCCAGGATGTCGATGGAGTCCAGGCCCAGGCCTTCGCCGTACAGGGGCGCATTGGGGTCGACCTCGGCGGGCGCGACCTCGAGGTTCAGGGATTCGACCAGCAGCGTGGCCAGCTCGAGTTCGAGCGGCGTCTGTTCAGGGCTGGCGCCTTCGGCGGAAACGGAGGTGATGGGGGTCGATGACACGGAGACTCCTGAACGATTTCACGAAACAAAGGCGTTAATCGGCGAATTATAGGAGGGCGCCTTGGATAGACTGGCCACTTTCGACCCGACCGGAGCCCCCATGGCCGACCCGCTTCTGATTGCCCGCCACGACAGCACCGAGTGCTTCCTGCTGCCCGGCCTGACCAACCGCCACGGCCTCGTCACCGGCGCCACCGGCACCGGCAAGACGGTCACGCTGCAGACCCTGGCCGAGCAGCTGTCGGGCATCGGCGTGCCGGTGTTCATGGCCGACGTGAAGGGCGACCTCAGCGGCATCAGCCAGGCCGGCAGCATCGGCGCGAAGCTCGCCGCCACGCTCAAGGAACGCGGCATCGAGCCCCCTGCCCCGCTGGCCTGCCCGGTCACGCTGTGGGACGTGTTCGGCGAGCAGGGCCACCCGGTGCGCGCCACCATCTCCGACATGGGGCCGCTGCTGCTGGGCCGCATGCTGGACCTCAACGAGACCCAGGCCGGCGTGCTCAACCTGGTGTTCAAGATCGCCGACGACAACGGCCTGCTGCTGCTCGACCTGAAGGACCTGCGCGCGATGCTGCAGCACGTGGGCGACAACGCAAGCCAGTTCACCACCGCCTACGGCAACATCAGCGCGGCCAGCGTGGGCGCGATCCAGCGCGGCCTGGTGCAGATCGAGAGCCAGGGCGGCGACAAGTTCTTCGGCGAGCCGATGCTCAACATCCAGGACTTCATGCAGACCGTGGGCGGCAAGGGCGTGGTCAACGTGCTCGCGGCCGACAAGCTCATGAACGCGCCACGGCTCTACGCCACCTTCCTGCTGTGGCTGCTGTCCGAACTGTTCGAGCAGCTGCCCGAGATCGGCGACCCCGAGCAGCCCAAGCTGGTGTTCTTCTTCGACGAGGCCCACCTGCTGTTCAAGGACGCGCCCAAGGCGCTGGTCGAACGCATCGAACTGGTGGTGCGGCTGGTGCGCTCCAAGGGCGTGGGCGTGTTCTTCGTCACGCAGAACCCGCTGGACATCCCCGATACCGTGCTCGCCCAACTGGGGAACCGGGTGCAGCATGCGTTGCGCGCCTTCACGCCGCGCGACCAGAAGGCGGTGAAGGCCACGGCCACCACCATGCGCCCGAAGCCGGGCCTGGACATCGAGGCCGCGATCACCGAGCTCGCGGTGGGCGAGGCGCTGGTGAGCCTGCTCGACGAGAAGGGCCGGCCCAGCGTGACCGAGCGCGTGTTCGTGCTGCCGCCGGCCAGCCAACTCGGGCCGATCACCGCGGCGCAGCGCCAGCAGCTGATCGCGAATTCGCTGGTCGCGGGCGTCTACGAGAAGGTGGTCGACCGCGAATCGGCCTACGAGAAGCTCAAGGAACGCACCGCCACCGCGCCCGATGCACCGGTCGCCGCGGGCGGCAAGCCCGGCACCGCGGCGGCCGAGGCCGGCGGCATGATGGGCGGCCTGAACGACCTGCTGTTCGGCTCCACCGGCCCGCGCGGCGGCAAGCGCGACGGGCTGGTGCAGACCATGGCCAAGTCGGCCGTGCGCACCGCGGGCACCGGCCTGGGCAAGGAGATCCTGCGCGGCGTGCTGGGCAGCATCTTCGGCGCGAAGAAGCGCTGAATCGACTGTCTCGACCTCAGTGCGAGGCCGTCTTGGAGAACAGCTGGATCACCGCCACGCCCGCGACGATCAGGCCCATGCCGAGCATCGCCGGGCCGTCGAGCCGCTGCTTGAACAGCACCAGGCCGACCACCGACACCAGCACGATGCCGGCGCCCGACCAGATCGCATAGGCCACGCCCACGCTGATGGTGCGCAGCGTCAGCGAGAGCAGGAAGAAGGCGATGCCGTAGCCCACGACGACGAGCACCGAGGGGCCGAGGCGGGTGAACCCTTCGGAGGCCTTGAGCGCCGAGGTCGCGGCCACTTCGGCCACGATCGCGAAGGCAAGGTAGAGCCAGGTCATGCGTGCGAATCCTTTCTGCGAAAAGGCAGCACTGTGCCTTGTCGCGCAAAGACCCGCCGCGTGCACGGTCCGCGCGACCGTGCGCACATTCCCGGGATCAGGTCTGTGCGGCGCGGATGAAGGCCGCGATCGGATCGAGGTGCGACGGCACATTGAGCGCAGGCGCATGGCCGCAATCCGGCACCTCGATCACCTGCAGCCGGCCGGCCGCGCCTGGACCGCGTCCGCGCATCTGGACCACCGTCTCGGGCAGCACCAGGTCGGAGTCGACGCCGCGCAGGCACAGCACCGGCGCCTCGATCGCGTCCCAGTGCGGCCAGATGCCGTAGTCGTCGTCGTGCGCGGTGAACTGGCGCACCATCTTCGGGTCGTAGTGCGGCGTGACGCGGCCGTCGGACAGGCGGCGGGTCGAGGTCTCGGTGAGCCGGCGCCACTGCGCATCGCTGAGCCAGCCGTAGGGCTTGTAGACGGTGCGGAAGAAGGCCTCGAGCTCGGCCACGGTGTCGAAGGCCGGCGGGTTGCCCGCATAGGCCTTGATGCGTTCGATCGCGGCCGAGGCCAGCTCGGGCGCGTTGTCGTTGAGCACCAGGCTCGCGATGCGCTGCTTCATGCGCGGCACGAAGAGGCCCGATGCGCAGACCGTGCCGATCGCGCCACCCATCGAGGTGCCGATCCAGTGCACGCGCGCGAGCTGCAGGTGGTCGCACAGCGCCTCGGCCAGCCGGGCGTAGAACGAGAGCTGGTACTCCTCGTCGGGCACCGGGCTCCACTGGCTCAGGCCACGGCCAAGGGTGTCGGGGCAGATCACGCGAAAGCCCTGGCCTGCCAAGTGCGCCGCCAGTTCGTCCATGTCGCGGCCGGTGCGCGCCAGGCCATGCCAGGCGATCACGGCGGAGCCCTCCTTCGGGCCCCAGTCCATCCAGTGGATCTCGCGGCCGAGCAATTGCGCGTAGTGGGAAGTCGGGTTCATCGTGCAGCACGCGTACGCAGTTTGCCGACGATGCCCGTCGGGAAGTAATAGACCGACAGCACGAACAGCACGCCCAGCCAGAGCAGCCAGCGGTCGGGCGACAGCAGCGCCGCCAGCCATGGCAGGCCGCTCGCGGCCTCGTTGCCCAGGCGCAGCAGGTCCTGCAGGTAGCTCTGCGCGATCACGAACAGCACCGCGCCGATGGCCGCGCCGTAGATGGTGCCCATGCCGCCGATCACCACGATCAGCAGCACGTCGACCATGATCTCGAAGCTCAGCGAGGTGTCGGGCCCGTTGTAGCGCAGCCAGATCGCGAGCATCGCGCCGGCCAGCGTGGCGAACAGCGCCGACAGCACCGCGGCGGTGGTGCGGTAGACCACCACGCGGTAGCCGATGGCCTCGGCGCGGAACTCGTTCTCGCGGATCGCCTGCAGCACGCGACCGAAGGGCGAGTTCACGATGCGCAGCAGCGCGAGCACCAGCACCACCGCCACCACGAACAGCAGGTAGTAGCACAGCAGCCGGCCGTCGAGCGAGACGCCGAAGAAGGGTTCTTCGGCGAACTCGAAGCTGGGCGAGATCAGCTCGGGCAGCTTGAAGGTCAGGCCGTCCTCGCCGCCGGTGAATTCCGACAGCTGCGAGGCCAGCGTCTGAAAGGCCGCGGCCACCGCCAGCGTGATCATCGCGAAGAAGATCGCGCGCACCCGCAGCGAGAACAGGCCGATGGCCAGTGCCAGCACCAGCGAGAGCGCCAGCGCGCCGCCCAGGCCGGTGGCCACCGCGCCCCAGCTCGGGCCCATGCGGCTGGCCGCGATCGCGATCCCGTAGGCGCCGATGCCGAAGAACATCGTGTGGGCGAAGCTCACGATGCCGGTGTAGCCCAGCAGCAGGTCGAAGCTGGCGACCAGCACCACGAAGACCAGGATCTTGGCCGCGACGCTGAGCGCCTTGACGCCCGGGAACGCGAAGGGGGCGAAGGCCAGGCCCAGCAGCACCGCGAGCAGCAGCACGGCGAGCACGCGGCTGCGCGGCATGTCGTTGGAGAGAAGTCTTTTCAGCATGGGTTTGCGCCAGAAAAAAGCGGAAGCGGGGTCAGGACGCAGAGGACGCGAAGGTTTCGCGGAGAACGCAAAAGGAACGGCTTCGAAATGGAAAGCGCATTTCTGCGCCCTCTGCGCATCTTTTGGCTTCCTTCTGCGTCCGGAAGTCCGAGTGGCCCGTTCATCGGCTGCTCGCCACGGGGTACACACCCTGCGGCCGCCACAGGAGCACGGCGACCATCAGGAAGATGCTCGCGAACTGCGTGAGCGTGGGCACCAGGAAGCCGATGTAGTTGGTCATCAGGCCGACCAGCAGCGCGCCGATCAGCGCCCCGCCGGTCGAGCCCAGGCCGCCGATGATGATCACGATGAAGATCAGCACGTTGACCTGCGCGCCCATCTGCGGGATCAGGTTCTGCTGGAACAGGCCCCACATCACGCCGCCCAGGCCGGCCAATGCGCTGCCGACCACGAACACGCCGACGAACAGCCGGCCGATGCGGTAGCCCAGCGACTCGACCATCTCGCGGTCCTGCACGCCGGCGCGGATCAGCAGGCCGATCTTCGTGCGGCCCAGCGTCCAGGCCAGCAGGCCGAACACCACCAGGCCCACCGCCACCGCCAGCAGCCGGTACTTGCTGATCGCCGCCTCGGCCACGAAGACCGAGCCGCGCAGCGCCTCGGGCAGCGGCAGCGGGATCTGCGCCGGGCCCCAGATGACCTTGATCAGCTCCTCGCCGATGATCATGCCGCCCATGGTGATCAGGATCTGCTTCAGGTGCTGGCCGTAGACCGGCCGCACGATGAAGCGCTCGAAGGCCAGGCCGACCGCGCCGGCCACCAGCATCGCGACCAGCATGGCCGGGAACACCGCGACCAGGTTGCGCCAGAGCTCGCCCGAGCCGGTCCAGTCGCCCATCAGGCCCAGCACGCTGCTGGCGACGAAGGCACCCAGCGCGATGAACACGCCGTGGCCGAAGTTCAGCACGTCCATCAGCCCGAAGATCAGCGTCAGGCCCGAGGCGATGATGAAGATGATCATGCCCATCGCCAGGCCCGCGACCGTGAGCGTGAGCCAGGTCGAGAGCGAGCCGGTCAGCGGCAGCGCGACCAGCGCGAGCACGGGGACCAGCAGCAGCGGTTTCCAGTCGAGATCGGATGCTTTCATGGCTGCACGCCCTTTTCTTGCGCCATCCCCTTGTGGGGGAAGGATGGGATGGGCGCCGACGGCACTTGCAAGGCCGCGCTGTGTCGAAGGCCGCGCGCCGCCACCCCAACCCTCCCCCGGCGGGGGAGGGAGCCATACGTCGAGTACTTCATAGCGCGAGTCCCAGCAGCGATTGCTGCAGTTGCGTGTCCGCGGAGAACGCGGCCATCGCGCCGCTGTGCACCACGCGGCCGTTGTCCATCACCGCCACGCTGTCGCCCAGGCGCTGGGCGAAGTGGATGTTCTGTTCGACCAGCAGCAGCGTCACGCCGCTGCGCTTGAGCTCGGCGAAGGCGTCGATCATGTTGTTGATCATCACGGGCGCCAGGCCCTTGCTGGGCTCGTCGATGATCAGCAGCTCGCGCGGCTCGACGATGGCGCGCGACACGGCCAGCATCTGCTTCTGCCCGCCCGACAGCTTGCCGGCCGGGTGGTTCCAGAATTTCTGGACCGCCGGGAACAGCTGGAAGATCCACTTCAGCCGCGTGTCGTCGATCGCGTCGGCGTTCTTCGCGGCGCGCGCGGCCAAGAGCATGTTCTCCTTGACCGTGAGGTCCGCGAAGATGCCCATCGTTTCCGGCACGTAGGCGATGCCCAGCGCGGCGATCTCGGGCGTGCGCAGCGCGGTGATGTCCTTGCCGTTGAAATGCACCCTGCCCTTGGACGCGTGCCACAGGCCCATGATGGTCCGCAGCGTGGTGGTCTTGCCCGCGCCGTTGCGCCCGAGCAGCATGGTGAGCTGGCCCTTGGGCACCACGAGGTCGACGCCGTGCAGGATGTGGTACGCCCCGATGTGCGTCTGCACGCCTTCGAGCGTCAGGAGATTGTTGGAAGTGGTCATCGGTACTGCTCCTTCCCCCTCTGGGGGAAGGTTGGGATGGGGGCCAGCGGCGGTCGTGCAGCCGTGAAGACGCGAAGGCCGTCGGCCCCCACCCCTGCCCTCCCCCGTGGGGGGAGGGAAAAATTCATGGGGATCGTCATGCGCTTTCCTTCGCCACGCCCAGATAGGCCTCTTGCACGATCGGCGAAGCGATGACCTCGGCCGGTTCGCCGTCCGCCACCAGCGTGCCGTTGTGCAGCACGATGATCCGGTCGGCCAGCTCGCGCACCACGTCCATCTTGTGCTCGACCAGCAGGATGGTCTTGGTCTTGTCCTGCTTGAGCCGGCGGATCAGGTCGAGGATCACCGGCGCCTCGGCCGCGTTCATGCCGGCCGTGGGTTCGTCGAACATGAAGACCTGCGGCTCGAGCGCCATCAGCAGCGCGACCTCGAGCTTGCGCTGGTCGCCGTGCGGCAGGCTGGCCACGGTGGCGTGTTCCTTGGCCTTGAGGTTGATCTCCCGCAGCAGCTCGTCGGCCCGCTCGGTCAGCGCGCGGTGGTCGCTCCAGATGCTCCAGAGGTTGAGCCCGCGCCGGTGCGCGCCCGCGCGCGTGGCCTGCACCGCGAGCCGCACGTTCTCCAGCACCGTGAGGTTGGGAAACAGGTTGGTCAGCTGGAAGGCGCGTCCCAGGCCCGCGTGCGTGCGCGCCGAGGGCGACAGGCCCGACAAGTCGCGTCCGTCTAGCGACACCGTGCCGGCGCTGGCCTTGAGCTGGCCGGAGATCAGGTTGAAGTAGGTGGTCTTGCCCGCGCCGTTGGGCCCGACGATGGCCGTCAGGGTGCCGGGAGCGAAGGCGCAGGACACCGCGTTGACGGCCACATGGCCGCCGAAGCGAATGGTCAGGTCTTGGGTGACGAGCATGGGAGATGGGGAGAGGGAACGGATACCGGACGCAGAGGACGCAAAGTTTGCGCAGAGGTCGCAGAAGAAGACACAGCGGAAAGGAAGATCCGATTCCTTCTGCGTCTTCTGCGCGTTCTCTGCGCTTTCTGCGTCCGGCCAAGCCCGCTTTTTCAGCGCTTGTTCTTGATAGGAATGTCCATCTCTTCGGGCTTGATCTCGTGCACCAGCTCCGGCACGCCCCAGGCGAAGGCCGGGTCGACCTTGATCTTGAAGTGGTACATCGACTGCATCGCCTGGTGGTCTTCCTTGCGGAAGGTCATCTTGCCCTTGGGCGTGTCGAAGCTCATGCCTTCCATGGTGCTGATGAGCTTGTTGGTGCTGGTGTCGCCGTTGGTCTTCTTGAGCGCCGTCACCACCGCCATCGCGGCCGAGAAGCCGCCGGCCGTGAAGAAGTCCGGCGGCGTCTTGAACTGCTTGTAGTGGGCCGAGACCAGTGCCTCGTTGACCGGGTTCTTCGGGATGCCGAAGTAGTAGTAGGCCGCGCCTTCCATGCCCGGCAGGCTCTTGTAGGCCGCCATGGCGGGCAGGATGTTGCCGCCGGTGGCGATCTCGATGCCGTAGCGCTTGAGGTCGAGGTCGACGATCTTGAACGGGTTGCCCGCGCCGGCCCAGACGATCCAGATGATCTTGCGGCCCGGCACGTCCTTGAGCTTGTCGATCAGGCGTTGCGCACCGGCGGTGAAGTCGGTGGTGGCGGGCGGCAGGTACTCCTCGTGCGCCAGCTTGGCCTTCTTGAGCGCGCCGGCAAAGGCCTTCACGCCGTCGCGGCCGAAGGCGTTGTCCTGGGCCAGCGTGGCGACCGTGACGCCGGCCTTGTCGACCGCGACCGCGTTCGAGATCGCGTCCTGCGAGCTGTTGCGGCCGGTGCGGAAGATGTACTTGTTCCACTTGTCGCCGGTGATCGAGTCGGCCACCGCGGGCTCGACGATCAGGATCTTCTTGTACTCCTCGGCCACCGGCAGCATGGCCAGCGCCACGCCCGACGCCGTCGGGCCCACGGCCAGCGCAGCCTTGTCGTCGGAATAGGCCGCGGCCAGCAGCGACTTGCCGAGGTCGGGCTTGCCCTGGTCGTCCTTCTCGATCACGACCAGCTTCTTGCCGTTGACCATCATGGTGCCGCCGGTGGCGTAGTCCAGGCCCATCATCAGGCCGGTCTGCGTCTGCTTGCCGTAGGCCTCGAGGGCGCCAGTCTTGCTGTAGACGTGGGCGATGCGGATTTCGTTGGACTGCGCATGCGCCGTGAGGGCGGCGGTGCAGGTGGCCAAGGCGGCCAGAGCGACGAGGTGGCGACGGTTCATGTGGATGTCTCCTGGTTGGAATGACTGAATATTGCACATATTGTGCCAACCCGGAAACACTTGATTGCAAACGACTTTTCATTCGGCGCCAGGCCGGCCGACCTTGTTTCATCCATTTGCCATGTTCATTTTTCAGTCAATTGCCTGAAATTCGATCAGGGTTTTCCAGAGGTCGGAAAGAAGCCCTGCGCCGGGCTCCCAAACCGCCCGACTTCGCGTAGGCCGTCTCCCTCAGTGCGTTTTTCGCCCTGCCAGCCGACTTAGCATCCGTCCGGGCCGCTTGATTTCCCGCCGCAGATGCGGGACCGGCAGGCCCGATTCATACAAGGAATTCGAACCATGCAAACCTTCAAGATCCGCACCCTCGTCACCACCGCCGCGATCGCGGCCTGCAGCGTCGCCTTCGTCGGCTGCACCACGACCCGTCCGGGTGACACCGGCACCAACACGTCGTCGCGTGCCTCGATCGATGCGCAGGTCACTGCATCCCTGTCGAAGCTCTACGACACCGTGCCGGGCTCGCGTGAAATGGTCGCCAAGTCGGCCGGCGTGCTGGTCTTCCCGGCCGTGGTCGGCGCCAGCTTCGGCGTCGGCGCCGAGTACGGACGCGGCGCACTGCGCACCGGCGGCCGCACCCAGGCCTACTACAGCACCACCGCGGGTTCGATCGGCTTCCAGGCCGGCGCGCAATCCAAGGCCGTGATCTTCCTGTTCAACACCCAGGACGCCCTGGCCAAGTTCCGCGCGAGCAAGGGCTGGACCGCCGGCGCCGACGCCACCGTGGCGGTCGCCAACATCGGTGCCAATGGCTCGGTCGACACCAACACCATCCGTCAACCGGTGGTCGGCTTCGTGCTGACCAACGTGGGCCTGGAAGCGGGCGTGTCGATCAACGGCGCGAAGATCACCGAAATCAGCCTCTGATCAGGTCCGCCCCCGAAGGCTTCGCGCACTTCGTGTCGCTCAGCCCTCCCCTCCGGGGGCGACACCCGTGACCCGGCAAAGCCGGTTCCGCGGTAGCACTTGACTCTCCCCCGAAGTCTCGCGCACTTCGTGTCGCTTCGCCCTCCCCCTCCGGGGGCGACACCTGCGGCCCGGCAAAGCCGGTTCCGCGGTGTCTCACGGACATCGGCCCCGCTTTGCGGGGCCTTTTTTCGTTCAGGGGATGGTGCGACTGCTTGCTCTGATTTCAGCGGCCGTGAGGGCCCAGGTCTTCTGCAGCACGCGCGCCAGGTGGGAGCCGGACTCCCATCCCACCTGCTGCGCGACCGACAGCACCGAGTCCGATGTGGTGGCGAGCAGGTAGCGTGCACGGTCGGCGCGCTGGATCTGCTGAAAGGCCAGCGGCGACATGCCGAACTCGGCGCGGAAGCTGCGTTCGACCTGGCGCCGCGACAGCCGATGCCGCAGCGCGAAGGCCTCGAGCGGCAGCGCCTGCGACAGGTCCCCGACGATCGCGTCGGCCAGCGCCTGCGCCACCATGCGCGCGGGCGTGCGCCGTTCCTGCAGCAGCGGGTTAGCGCTCAGGCGCGCGGCTTCCATGATCAGCGCGCCGCAGTACACCGCGCCGTTGTCGCTGTCGGCGCCCGAGCCGGCGCGGGCCACCTCCAGCATCTTCTGCGACAGCATGGCGAGCGCCGCGCTGCCCGCGCGCATGCCCTGCGGCGGCCGCTGCACGCCGTTCGCGCGCAGGGCGGTGCTCCAGAAATCCGGATCGATGTAGACCGCGAGATGGGTCTGGCGCAGCGTCTGCGCGGCGGTCGCATGGGCCGCGCCGGCCGCGAACCAGACGAAGTCCCCGGGGGCCGACTGCATCGCTTCGCCGCGTGCGTCGAGCAGGTCGAAGCGGCCCGCCACCGGCACAAAGAGCATGTCGCAGTCGTGCGCGTGCAGCGCGGTCGCGTAGCCCTCGCGCGTGTTCGCGACCATGGTCGCGCGCCGGGCCGCCCCTTCGGCGAAGAGCGACATCGGCGGCGGCGGCGCGGGCGGTGGCGGGCGTTGCATGGTCATGGGATTGTCGCAATTGGCGGTGCCGGCGTCGCGATCGGGTGCATGCGCCGTGCTGCGCTCGACAGAATCGGAAGCCGTCGCATCGCACATGCAAGGAACATGCAATGACCTCGAGAATCCTCCGCCGGACCTGGCTCGCCGCCGCGGCCGCCACGCTGCTCGGCCCGGCCATCGCCTGGTCGGCCCCGCCCTACCCGGCCAGGCCGGTCACCATAGTCGTGCCCTTTCCCGCGGGCGGCGGCACCGACGTGATCTTCCGCTCGGTCCAGGTGCGGCTGCAGGCCGAACTCGGCGTGCCGGTGATCATCGACAACCGCGCGGGCGCGGGCGGCACGGTGGGCACGGGTTACGGTGCCAAGGCGCCGGCCGACGGCTACACGCTGGTGGCGGCGACCACCACCACCATCGCCTCGGCCCAGGCCGTCTACCCCAAGCTGCCCTACGACCCGCTGGCGGACCTGACGCCCGTGGGCACCATCGGCAGCACGCCCTTCGTGCTGGTGGTGACGCCCGCGCTGCCGGTGCGCACCCTGGCCGAATTCATCGCGCATGCGAAGAAGCATCCGGGCGCGCTCAACTACGGGAGCATCGGCAACGGCACCTCCAGCCACCTGGCGGCCGAGCTGTTCAAACAGCGCACCGGCATCGAGATGACGCACATCCCCTACCGCGGCGCCGCGCCCGCGCAGTCGGACCTGATGGGCGGCCAGATCCAGGTGCTGTTCGACAACCCGACCGCGCTGGTGCCGCAGGTGCGCGCCGGCCGCATGCGCGCGCTGGCCATCAGCGAGCCCTCGGCCGTGTTCCAGGACCTGCCGACCTTCGAGGCCGGCGGCGTGAAGGACTTCCAGCCCGCGCTCTGGTACGGCCTGATGGCGCCGGCCGCCACGCCCGCGGAGCTGGTGCTGCGTGTGCGCACCGCGCTCGACCGCGCGCTGCAGGACCGCGCGCTGCGCGCCGACATGCTGGCCAAGGGGGTGGCGCCGCTCACGCTGAGCCCGGCGCAGTTCGCCGCGCAGATCAAGACCGACATCGCGCTGTGGGGCGGCATCGCGCGTTCCGTCAACGCCAAGGCGGACTGAGCCCATGGAACTGATTCGCGTCTTCCCCAGCCCCGGCAGCGAGCGCGGCGGCAACCCGGCCCCGGTGTGGCTCGCGGCCGACGGACTCTCGACCGCCCAGATGCAGGAGCGCACGCGCGCCAGCGGCCACGAGTCGGTCTTCGTGCTGCGCGCGTCCGACCCCGCGGCGCACGACTGGCGCATGCGCTACTTCGTGCCGCGCCACGAGATGGAGATGTGCGGCCACGCCACCCTCGGCGCACTGTGGCTGCTGCACCGCGACGGCCACTGGAGCGGCCGGCCCACCACCGTCGAGACCCTGAGCGGCACGGTGCACGGCCGCCATGTCGACGGCCTGGTCGAGATCAGCCAGCCGCGTGCCACGGTGCAGGCCGTGGGCGAGGTGCTGCGCGACGAGATCGCGCGCTGCCTGCGCATCACGCCCACACAGATCCTCGGGACTGTGCTCAACGCCTCGACCAGCCGGGTCAAGACCCTGGTGCGGCTGCAGAACGTCGAGGCACTGCATGCGCTGCGGCCCGATTTCACCGCCGTCGAGGCGCTGTGCGAGTGCCTGGGTTCGACCGGCCTCTATCCCTATGCGGTGGCGGACGGTGCCGAGGCCACGGTCAGCGCGCGCCAGTTCCCCAAGTCCTCGGGCTACCCCGAGGACGCCGCCACCGGCATCGCGGCCGCGGCACTGGCCTGGGGCCTGCGCGAGGCGGGGCTGGTCGGCGAGGCTGCGACACTCGTGACCGTGCGCCAGGGCGAGGCCATGGGTTCGCCCTCGGCCATCTTCGTGCGGCTGCCGGCGGCCACCGCGACCACGGAAGGCTGCTGGCTGCGCGGCGAAGCCCGGGCGATGCCATCCCCTTCTTCGAAAGAAAGCCATGACAGCCATTGAACGTGCCCGGCCCGCGGGCCTCTACGCCAGTTTTTCCCAGGCCGGCGGCCTGCTGCATTCCAGCGGCGTGGTCGGGCGCCACGAGGGCAAGCCGATCACCGGCGTGCTGGCCGGGCCCGACGACGTCGCACGCGGCGAAGCCGCCGCCGTGGCCGCGGTGACTGCGATCCTGCGCGCCGTGGAAGACGAGTTCGGCAGCCTGGCCGCGGTGAGCAAGGTCGTCACGCTGACCGGCTACCTGCAGGCCACCGCCGACTTCACGCAGCACGCCGCGGTGATGAACGCCGCCTCGGCCGTGCTGCAGCGCGCCTTCCCCGACGCGCCGCTGCCCGCACGCACCACCATCGGCGTGGCTTCGCTGCCGGGCGGCGGGGTGGTCGAGGTGTCGATGGTGCTGGCCCTGGCTTCAGCCGGCTGACGCCTCGCGCGCTTCGGTCCACACCAGGATCGCATCGAGCGCCGGGCACAGCGCCTGGCCCCAGGGCGTGAGCCGGTAGTCGACGCGCGGCGGCAGCTCGTCGTAGGCCCTGCGTTCCACCAGGCCATCGGCCTCGAGCTGGCGCAGTTGCTGGGCCAGCATCTTCTGCGAGATGCCGTCGATGCGTTTCTCGAGGTCGGAGAAGCGCTGCACCTTGCCGTCGAACAGCTGGAACAGGATGACCAGCTTCCACCGCCCTTCGAGCAACCCGAGCGCCGCTTCGACGTCGATGGCGGCCGACAGCGGCGTGTAGCGGGGCCGTTGCTTGCCCTTTTCCGGAGCGCTTACTTCGAGGTGCGTTCTTGTCATGGCACGAGGGTATCGCGAGCATCGAGGCCTTGCCATCCAGCCTTGAAAGCGACCCCGCATGACGCCCTCTTCTCCCTTTTCTTCTTCCTCGTTCGGCAACGATCTCCAGGGCCTCCGCGCCCTGGTCACCGGCGGCAGCAAGGGCATCGGCCAGGCCGTCGTGGCCCATCTGGCGCATGCCGGTGCCTCCGTGCTGACGACGGCACGCCAGCGACCGCCAGCCGGCGCGCTGCCCGAGGGCGTGCGCTTCGTCGAAGCCGATGTGTCCAGCGCCGACGGCTGCGCCACCGTGGCCGCGGCCGTGCAGGCGCAGTGGGGCGGCGTCGACATCGTGGTGCATGGGGTGGGCGGCTCGTCCGCGCCGGCCGGCGGCTTCGCCGTGCTCGACGACCATGAATGGCAGCAGGCGCTCGACCAGAACCTGATGCCCGCGGTGCGCCTCGACCGCGCCTTGCTGCCCGGCCTGCTGGCGCAACGCAGCGGCGTGATCGTGCACGTCACCTCGATCCAGCGGCAGTTGCCGCTGCACGAAGCCACCACCGCCTACGCCGCGGCCAAGGCGGCGCTGTCGACCTACAGCAAGAGCCTGTCGAAGGAAGTCGGCCCCCAGGGCGTGCGCGTGGTGCGCGTGTCGCCGGGATGGGTCGAGACCGAGGCGGCGGTCGGACTGGTCAACGAGATCGCGCGCAAGGGCGGCACCGACTACGACGGCGCGAAGCAGGCGCTGATGGCCTCGCTCGGCGGCATCCCGCTGGGCCGCCCGGCGCGGCCGGAGGAAGTGGCCGAACTGGTCGGCTTCCTCGTGTCCTCGCGCGCCGCCGCCATCACCGGTGCCGAATACGTGATCGACGGCGGGACGGTGCCGACGGCTTGAGGCTCCGGCTCAGGCGAAGTCGGTCGAGGCCGACACCCCTTCCCAGCGCGCGATCTCCGCGCCCATCGTGCCGAGCTTGGCGCGCACCAGCGCGAGCGCGTCGGTGCCCAGCAGCAGGTGCACGGGCGGATCGCGCTGCTCGACCAGGTCCAGCAGCACCTGCGCGGCCCTGGCCGGGTCGCCGGCCTGCTGGCCGCTCTTGGCCTGACGTGCCGCGCGGACCGGGTTCATCAGCGCGTCGTAGTCGGCGATGCTGCGCTCGGCACGCACCATCGAGCGCCCGGCCCAGTCGGTGCGGAAGGAGCCCGGCGCCACCGCCGTGACCTTGACGCCGAAGCCCTTGACCTCCTGCGCCAGCACCTCGGAAATGCCTTCGAGGGCGAACTTGCTGCCGCAGTAGTAGGCGATGCCCGGCAGGGTGATGAAGCCCCCCATCGAGGTGATGTTGAGGATGTGGCCCGCGCGGCGCTCGCGCATGGCGGGCAGCACCGCTTTGATCATCGCCACCGCACCGAAGACGTTGACGTCGAACTGGTGCTTCATCGCGTCGAGACTCGACTCCTCCAGCACACCCTCGTGGCCGTAGCCCGCGTTGTTGACCAGCACGTCGATGGGGCCGACGCGCTGCGCGACGGCCGCCACGGCCGGCGCGATGGCCTCGAAGTCGGTCACGTCGAGCCGCAGCGCATGCGCCCGGCCGCTGGCATGCGACGCGAAGGCCGCACGCGCTGCGTCGCTGCGCACCGTGCCGACGACGGTGTGGCCGGCGGCCAGCGCGGCCGAGGCCAGGGCCTGGCCGAAACTGGAACTCACGCCGGTGATCAGGAAAACACGGGAAATGGGGGTGCTCATGGCGTTCCTTGCAAGGCGCCTGCGCCGGCCCGCCGACGGAGGGGCGGCGGCCTGCAGGCCTGGATGAAGTGCACCGATGCTAGGAGTCGATGCCCTGCGTGCGAAGGCCTGCGCGTCTCGCATCCTTGCCTGAAACTATGAGAGCTGAAGAGGCAGGCGTGCAACTGAAGGTGTAAAACAACGGCAACCACTGCCTGAAAGACTCAGCTCCATGAACGCCCTCCCCGGCACCTCCGCCCCGGTCGCGCGCCAGATGGTCGCGCTGCTCGCGGCCCTCGCGCCGGACGAGGGCTACAACCTCACGGCCCTGCCCGACGTGCGCTTCCTGCGCTCGAACCGGCCGCTGCGCCGCGCGCCGGTGCTCTACGACCCGGGCGTGGTGATCGTGTGCCAGGGGCGCAAGCGCGGCTTCCTGGGCGAGACCACCTACCTCTACGACGCGCAGCACTACCTCGCGGTGTCGGTGCCCGTGCCCTTCTCGATGGAGACCGACGCCAGCGCGGAAGAACCGCTGCTCGCGATCTACCTGCGGCTGGACTTCACCGTCGCCAGCGCCCTGGCGTTGCAGCTCGACGCGGCCGGCAGCGCGGCCGATGCGCCGCCCCAGGGACTGATGTCGACGCCCATGGACGCGGCCCTGCAGGAGGTGGTGCTGCGCTTCCTGCGCGCCATGGGTTCCCCGCTCGAAGCCGCGATCCTCGGGCCCGCGCTGGTGCGCGAGATCTACTTCCGCGTGCTCACCGGCGCGCAGGGGCCGTCGATGCGCGCGGCGCTCGCGGCCAAGGGGCAGTTCGGCAAGGTCGCCAAGGCGATCCGCCGGATCCACGGCGACTACCCGGAAGCCCTCGACGTCGACCAGCTGGCGAGCGAGGCCGGCATGAGCGTGCCCTCCTTCCACAGCCACTTCAGGGCCGTGACCCACACCTCGCCCATGCAGTACCTGAAGTCCACGCGCCTGCACCAGGCGCGGCTGCTGATGGTGCGCAGCGGCATGACGGCATCCGCCGCGAGCGGCCAGGTCGGCTACGAGAGCGCCTCGCAGTTCAGCCGCGAGTTCAAGCGCATGTTCGGGCTCAGCCCGGTCGAGGAAGCCGAGCGCATGAAGAAGGCCTTCGCGCTGCCGCACCCGGGGCCGGGCTCGGCCTATGTGGCCTCGCACTGAACGAAATGCGATCGAAAGCGTCACCGGCACACGCAACATGAATAAGAAAAGTGAACTGAAAAGAAACTGAGTTCTTTCGCTATCACCTCGCTGCACTCGACCATCGCCGGGACGGCGCTCCTTTCCTACCATCGGCCTCCAGAAAAAGAAGGCCTCGGATGTCCCGGGGCTGCACAGGGAGAAAGCTCAGATGGAAAGAATTCACGCGCGCCGGCAAGAGGCCCAGCGGCCGTCCCCATGGCTTCGACACCTCGGAGGCATCGTCATCCGCACGCTCCCGAAGCGCCCGGCGCGGCGCGCCTGGGTGGCGTGCGCCGCACTGGCGGCCACGGGGCTGGCATCGGCGCAGTCGAGCGTCACGCTGTTCGGCGTCGTCGATGCCGCGCTCAGCGGCTACAGCAACCGCTCGCAGGACGAGCGCCCCGGGGCCGTCAACCAGGGCAGCGTCAGGACCAGCCAGACGGCCTTGACCAACTCGGGCTACAACTCGAGCCGCCTGGGCTTCCGTGGCACCGAAGACCTGGGAGGCGGCATGGCGGCAGGGTTCTGGCTCGAAGGGCAGCTCACGAACGACGACGGCAACGTCGGCGGCCTGAGCTTCACGCGCCGCTCGACCGTCAGCCTCTCGGGCCCCTGGGGCGAGGTGCGCCTGGGGCGCGACTACGCTGCCACCTTCTGGAACGACACGGTGTACGACCCCTTCGGCACGGTGGGGGCCGGCGCCACGCTGCTCATGGCGGCGCAGCTCTATCCGCTGCCGACCGGCACGCGCACCTTCGGCGGCAATCCCAACTATGTGCGCACCAGCAACAGCGTCGGGTACTTCCTGCCGCCGAACCTGGGCGGCGTCTATGGCGAACTCCAGTATTCCCTGCCCGAGAACGTCGGATCGTCCCAGCCCTCGTCGACGCCCGTGGCCGCGAACAGCACGCGCACGGGCCGCTATGTCGGCGGCCGCATCGGGTACGCGAGCGGGCCGCTCGACATCGCGATCGCCTACGGCAACAGCGCCATCGGCGACAACCACGATGCCGGCACCACGGATTCGGTCAAGACCGTGAACCTGGGCGCGTCCTACGACTTCGGCGTCGTCAAGCTGCTGGGCGAGGTCTCCAGGTTGCGGACGCGCCGCGCCTACGACGCCGCGCCGCCGGTGCGAACGCCCGACGTCGACACGACCGGCTTCCTGCTGGGCCTGACGGCGCCCGTCGGTGCCGGCCTGCTCCGGGCCTCCTGGTCGCAGGTCGACTACGACCTGAACCGGGTGACGCCCCCGGGGATGGCCACGCTGCCGGACCCCAAGGCCCGCAAGCTCGCACTGGGCTACGTCTACAACCTGTCGAAGCGCACCGCGCTCTACGCCACCGTGGCGCAGGTCCGCAACAGGAACGGCGCGGCCCTGGTCACAGGCGGCCCGGCGCTGGTCAACAACGCGAGCTTCACGCCGCGCACGTCGACCGGCTACGACCTGGGCATCCGTCACGCCTTCTGAGGCCGACGCCTCCGGCGCCATGACGAAAGCGATGGCTGCGCTGCGTCATGGCGCCGGACGGACGATGGCGGTTCAGTCCTCCGCCATCCGGTCGTACAGCGTGGCGCGCGAGATGCCCAGCAGCCGCGAAGCCGCGAGCTTGTTGCCGCCGGTGGTGGCCATCGCGGCCGCGATGGCGCGGCGCTCGAGTTCCGCGATCTGCTCGGCCATCGGTCGCAGCAGCCGGGCCTGGTCGGCGTCGTCGCCGATCGCGACCAGCGGTTCGGGCGCGGCGATCTTCTCCAGGCCGGTCTCGGCCAGCACGCGCTTGACCTCGGCCGCGTCGATCCGGGTCGCGTCGCTGCGCATCGCCAGCTGCTCCAGCACGTTGCGCAGTTCGCGCGTGTTGCCGCGCCAGTGCTGCGCGGCCAGCAGCGCCAGCGCGTCCGGCAGCAGCTCGGGCGGGGCCTCGCCGCTGCGCTGCGCCATGTCTTCACCCAGGGCTTCGACCAGCGCGGGGATGTCGCTGCGGCGCTCGCGCAGGGGCGGCACGCGCAGCGGCAGCACGTTGAGCCGGTAGTACAGGTCTTCGCGAAAGCGCCCGTCGCGCACCAGCGCCGGCAGGTCGCGCGAGGTGGCGGCGATCACGCGCGCATCGAAGGGCACCAGCTTGTTCGAGCCCAGCGGCTCGATCTCGCCTTCCTGCAGCGCGCGCAGCAGCTTGGCCTGCAGCGCCAGCGGCATGTCGCCGATCTCGTCGAGGAACAAGGTGCCGCCGTCGGCCAGCTTGAACTTGCCCTCGCGCCCCTTGCGGTCGGCACCGGTGAAGGCGCCCGGCGCGAAGCCGAAGAACTCGGCCTCGAGCAGCGTGTCGGGCACGGCCGCGATGTTGAGGCTCACGAAGGGACCGTTGGCGCGCGCCGACGCCGCATGGATCGCATGCGCCAGCAGTTCCTTGCCGGTGCCGGTCTCGCCCAGCAGCAGCACCGGGCTCGAGGACTGCGCCGCGCGCCGCGCATGGCGCTTGACGTCGACCGCCGCCGGGCTGCTGCCGATGAAGCTGGCGAAGGTGTGCTTGGCGCGGCGCTGGCCGTCGGCGCCGGCCTGCTTCCACAGCGGATGGTTGCGCTGGGTCGCGAGCTCGCGGCGCGCGTCGTCGAGGTCGCGCTGCAGCATCGCGAACTTGCTGATCAGCGGCTGCAGCGTGGTCTGCGGATGGTCGAACAGCACGATGCCGATCGCGCCGATCACCTCGCCCAGCGCAGCGTCGCCCTCAGCGCCCGCCACCTCGGCATGCAGCGGGATGCGGCTCACGACGAAGGTGCCGGCCTTGTTGGTCAAGAGGTCGATCAGGATCGGCTTGCCGCTTTCCAGCACCTCGCGCATCTGCGTGTTGTGGATCACCTCCTCCACCGGCCGGCCCACGAACTGGTCGACCGAACTGAACCCCAGCGCCGGCAGGAAGCGCTTGTAGCCCTCGTTGACCCAGACGATGCGGCCGCTGCGGTCGACCAGGAACATGCCCTGGCTGATGCTGGAGAACAGGTGGAACATCGAGCGCGCGGCGAGCGCGAGGATGCCCTGGGGGTCGAGGGGGAGCGCGGGCGGTGGCGCCGGGACGGTAGGCATGCGCGGGATCGTAGCGCGAGCGCTGCCGGCCCTTGCCCGACGCCCTCGCCTCAGCGCCGGTTTCCCCGGACCTTGGCCGGCGGCGCCGCATCCGCCGCGGGGGCCTTGCCCCGGCCGAGGTCCACGCTCGCCAGCAAGGTCTCGCGAAAAATGCCGACCAGCGGCCGCAGGTTGACCTTGTGCCAGGCGGCCCACAGCGGCGTGCGGTGGTCGAACCATGGCACTTCGCGCAGCACGACACCGGCCGGCGCGTGGTGCCGCAGGCTGCTCTGGACCATCGCCAGGCCCAGTCCGGACGCCACCAGGCCCAGGGCGGTCAGCGGTTCGCTGGCTTCCATCCGCACGTCCGGCATGAAGCCGGCGCGCGTGCAGGCGGCCACGAAGTTGTCGTGCCGCAGCGCATCCTCCTCTTGCATCACCGCGATCCATTCCTGGCCGGCCAGGTCGGCCGGCGCCAGCACGGCACGCGCGGCCAGCGGATGCGCTTCGGGCAACGCGAGCAGCATCGGGTCGCTCAGCACCTGGGCGCAGTCCAGGTCGGGGTCGTCGCGCGCCGGCGGGTCGCACAGCAGCGCGATGTCCAGGCTGCGCTGGCGCAGGCCTTCCAGTTGCCCGGGCGAGCGCAGGCTGTACAGCGCCACATGCACCTTCGGGCGGCCGGCGCGCAGCGTGCGCAAGGCCGCAGGCAGCAGGCCGGAGTGCATGGCGTTCTCGATGTAGCCGATGCACAGGCCGCCCTCGTCGCCCTTGCCCAGCCGCTTCGCCATCGCCTGCAGGCGGTGGCCATGGGTGAGGAAGGCGCGCGCCTCGGCCAGGAAGGTGCGCCCGTCGCGCGTCAGGCGGATGCGCTGCTGGCTGCGCTCGAACAGGGTGAGTTCGAGCTTCTCCTCCAGCTGGGCGATCTGGCGGCTCAGCGGCGACTGCGAGATGTGCAGCTTTTCGGCCGCGCGCCCGACGTGTTCTTCCTCGGCGACGGCCACGAAGTAGGCCAGTTGGCGAATGTCCAGCATCTAAGACCTTCAGTGACTCAAGTTGGTCGAATTATGTCTTGGACAGCATCAAGCACTCAGCCCACACTCCCATTCCTGATTCACTTTTCCCGCCAGACACCATGCGCATCCGCGACCAACTCACCGGCCGACTCGGCTTCGGCACCGCCCCGCTGGGCAACATGTTCCGCAACATTCCCGAGGCCGAGGCGCTCGCCACCGTCGACGCCGCCTGGGACAGCGGCATCCGCTACTTCGACGCGGCACCGCTCTACGGCGCCGGCCTGGCGGAGATCCGCCTGGGCGAGGCGCTGGCCAAACACCGGCGCGACGACTACGTGCTCAGCACCAAGGTCGGCCGCCTGATCCTCGACGAGGTGGTCGACCCGTCCGCCCGCGAGCTGGGCGAGAAAGGCGGGCTGTTCGAGTTCGGCCGGCCGAACAGGATGGTCGACGACTACTCGGCCGACGCCACGCTGCGCTCGATCGAGGACAGCCTGAAGCGCCTGAAGACCGACCGCATCGACATCGTCTGGGTCCACGACATCGCCCAGGACTTCCATGGCGACGACTGGCTGCGGCAGTTCGAGATCGCGCGCACCGGCGCCTTCCGCGTGCTGACCCGGCTGCGCGAGGAAGGCGTGATCCGGGCCTGGGGCCTGGGCGTCAACCGGGTCGAGCCCTGCGAACTCACGCTGGACCTCGCGGAGTCGAAGCCCGACGGCTTCCTGCTGGCCGGCCGCTACACCCTGCTCGACCACGAACGCGCGCTGCAGCGCCTGATGCCGGCCGCCGCGCGGCAGAACGTCGACATCGTCGTGGGTGGCCCCTACAGCTCCGGCATCCTGGCCGGCGGCACGCACTTCGAGTACCAGAAGGCGCCGCCGGAGATCCTGGCCAAGGTGGCGCGCATCCAGGCGATCGCCCAGCGCCATGGCGTGCCGATCAAGGCCGCGGCGCTGCAGTTCTCGCTGGCGAACCCGGCCGTCGCGGCCGTCATCCCGGGCGCCAGCCGCCCGGAACGCATCGCGGAGGACCAGGCGGCGCTGAAGGCGGTGATTCCCGCGGCCTTCTGGGACGAGATGCGCAAGGCGCAGCTGGTGGCGAGCGACGCGCCCTTGCCCTGAGCCCGCGCCCCCGGCGCCGCGGTCAGGCCAGCGCCGTGCCGAAGGTCGCCAGCAGCCGCGCCCAGGCGCGTTCGGACTGGGCCGCGTCGTAGACCTGGGTGTCGGGCGGGCACCAGCCGTGCGCCGCGGGGTACACCTCCACCTCGGCGGGCAGCTTCGCGCTCTCGAAGGCGGCGCGCAGCGTGAGCTTCGCTTCGGGGTCCTTCTTGTCGTCGTTCTCGGCCACCGCGATCAGGTAGCGCGCCTTCGTCTGGCCCACCAGGCGATGGGGGCTGTCGGGCGCCGCGGTCACCATGGCGGCGCCGTGGAAGGTGCCCACCGCGCCCACGCGCTCGGGCGCCACGGTGGCCGTGCGCACCGCGATCGGGCCGCCCATGCAATAGCCGGTGGTGCCCAGCTTGCGCGCCTTGTCCACTTCCTTCTGGGCATCGAGCCAGGCCACGAAGGCCTTGCCGTCGCTCAGGTGCATGGCCGGCGTCAGGGCCTGCATCAGCGGCATCACTTCGGCGATCGGCGTCTGGCCGCCCTGCGCCGCGGTGGGCGCCTTCTTCTGCCGGTAGAACGGGTTCACCACCAGCACGCTGTAGCCCGATTCGGCCAGCCGCCGGCCCATCTGCCTGAAGGCCGGGCGAAGCCCGAACACGTCGGGCCACACCAGCACGCCGGGTGCCGGGCCCGAGGTGGGGGCGACGAAGTACGCGTCGCAGACGCCATCGGCCGTGGTGATGCTCACCTCGCGCTCGGCCACCGCCACCGCGTTGGCCACGCCGGGCAACGCGGTCAGCAGGCCGGCGGACGCGGCCAAGGTACCGAAGTCGCGGCGGGTGTACTTCTTGAGCTCTTCCCGGTCGTCCAGATCACACATGGTTGGTTTTCCTCATCAAGTTCAGGTCAGGTCAGGTCAGGTCACACGTCAGCTTGTGCCATGAATCGGGACGCGCAGCAAGCAGACGCTGCCTTCCCCGACGCCCGGCGTCTCGGAGGCATTCCGAGGGCTCGACGACCGCGTGATGCCATTCCGCGCGAGGCCCCCCGGCGACACCACGGCACAACGGGTGTTCGCAGCGCTGAGGCGCATCACGGCGCAAGCCCCCGCGGCGCCCGTCTCCCTTCGACGGCACTCGGCCGATGGCCGGTGCTCGGATACGATCCTGCCGACACGCTTTCCTTGCCTCACGGCGCGACGACGCGATGACCTCCGACCCCATGCGATTGTTCACCGGCCCGCTCAGCATGTTCGGCGCCAAGGCCGAGATCGCGGCGCTCGAGAAAGGGCTGGCCTTCGAGCGCGTGATGGTGCCCTTCGACCGTGACGACCGCTACGCGCCACGCCACCCCGAGGTGCTGCGCATCAATCCCAAGCAGCAGGTGCCGGTGCTGATCCACGGGGCCGTCGAGATCTTCGACTCGACGCAGATCTTCGAGTACTTCGAGGACCTCCAGCCGCACCCTGCCCTCTGGCCCAGCGACGCGGCGGCGCGTGCACAGGCACGCAAGCTCGAGCACCTGGCCGACGAGGTCTTCTTTCCAAATGTGGTCCAGCTGTTCGGCCTGCAGGAAGCGATGCAGAGCGCCCCCGCCATCGCAGCCTGTGCGGCTTGCGCGCGGCACTACGAGGCGATGGAGGGGCTGCTCGCCGAGCAGGAGCACCTCGCGGGCGGCTACTCCTACGCCGACATCGCCCTGTACATGGCCCACGTGTTCGCGGACCGCAAAGGCGCCGGCATGACCGATGCCACGCCGCGCCTCGTCGCCTGGCGCGAACGCGTCGGCCAGCGCATGGCGGTGCGCCAGGTGGTCGGGCCGATGATGCGGTTCCTGGCTTCGCAGGGCCGGCCGGTGCCGCGTTTCCTTCGGTCGCACCTCTCCGCGTGAACTGGTGGCCTCAGCAAAGCGCGTCGAACGACGAATGAGCAGGCAGCCGACGGCCCCAAGCTGACATCCCTTGCCTGTGTCGCGGGGCCCCTATGCCGCATGACCCAGGTCGGCTCTCTTCACCGCAGCGGCGCTTCGACAAGGCGTCAGGGCGCACAGGCGTTTGCAGCCGTGTACCGCGCCTCGTGCAGCCGCCGCCTGCCTTGCGGGCGAAGCGTGACCCGGCGCTTGCCGTCGCCGTCTGACACGCGCGCCACCAGCCCGGTCTTTTCCAGCGGCAGCAGCCGCAGCAGCAGGTGCGAGGCCGGCGTGCGCAAGGTGCGCGCGAGCGCCATTGCAGGCGCAGCGCCGTCGGCGGCATCCAGCACCGTCAGCAGCACGAAATCGGCCCACGACAGGCCGTGATGGGTGCCGAGTTCATTGTCGAGCACAGCCACCAGGGCCGCGTGCGCCAGGTGCCGCTCCACGCAGGCTTGCAGGGCCTCCTCGCTCATGGCCTCAGCCCCTCCAGTTCGCGGTAGACCTGCGCGAGCGCTTTCAGCTCGCCCGCGTAGTCGAAGTCTGCATCCTTGCGTTCCTTCACGAGCTCCAGCACTTCGAAGCGGAGTCCGTCCGCGCCGCTGCGGTTCCACTCGGCTTGCAACACCCGGTCTGCGTGCTTGCCCATGCGCAGTTCAAAGCGAGCGCGATTGAGAGACGCGTGCACGTTGCGGCTCGCGCCGAGCAGCAGGTGACCGCTCGCGCTGTCGCGGATGGCGTAGATGCCCATGGGCGGGAAGGCGTCACGCGCCTGGCGCGCGGCGGCCCGCCGCGCCGAGCGCAGGGCCTGGTTGGCGGAAGAGTCCATTTTTTTCCTTGTCACGGTGGTAGCGGCCATGCACCGCCTGATCCATGCCCTGAATTTTACCCGGGTTAAATTACCTGGTCAATAACACCCGGGTAAATTCCATCATCGGGACGGGCCAGTGAACGGCTGAATGAGCAGTGCGGGAGGGCTGCTCCCGGCCGAGAACCGAAGTCGAATCCACGAGGGCGGGCCGCCCACCGCGACTCAGCGGTCGACCGCCTTCGACGCGGCCACGCCATCCAGCGCAACCATCGCATCGGGCGGCAGGTCGAGTGCGCCGGCCGCCAGGTTCTCGCGCAAATGTCCCACCGACGAGGTGCCGGGAATCAACAGGATGTTCGGCGAGCGGCGCAGCAGCCAGGCCAGCGCCACCTGCATGGGCGTCGCACCGAGACGCTCTGCGATGCCGGAGAGCGCGGAAGACTGCAGCGGGCTGAAGCCACCCAGCGGGAAGAAGGGCACATAGGGGATGCCATCGCGCGCCAACTGGTCGATGAGCGCGTCGTCCTGGCGATGCACCAGGTTGTAGTGGTTCTGCACACAGGCGATGCGGCAGATGGCGCGCCCTTGCGCGACCTGCGCGGGGGTCACGTTGCTCAGGCCGATGTGGCGCACGAGGCCCTGGCGTTGCAGTTCGGCCAGCGCCGTGAGCGGCGCCTCGATCGATCCTTCGGCCGGGCCGTGGGTGTCGAACATGATGCGCAGGTTCACGACTTCCAGCACGTCCAGGCCCAGGTTGCGCCGGTTGTCGTCAACGGCCTGTGCCAGCGCCTGCGCGGAGAACGCGGGCAACCAGCCGCCCTTGTCGTCGCGTCGCGCGCCGATCTTGGTCACGATGGCCAGGTCTTGGCGATACGGCGCCAGCGCCTCGCGGATCAGCTGGTTGGTGACGTGCGGGCCGTAGAAGTCGCTGGTGTCGATGTGGTCGACGCCGCTTTCCACCGCTGCGCGCAGCACGGCCAGCGCCGCGGCCCGGTCCCTGGGCGGGCCGAAGACGCCCGGGCCGGCGAGTTGCATGGCGCCATAGCCGAGGCGCTTGACGGTGTGATCGCCGAGGGCGAACGAGGCAGGAGTTTGTGGGCTGGACATGGTGTTCTTTGCTGCGGGTTTGAAGGGACAAGGCCAGTCTAGGCAGCGCATCGCTGCTTGATAAGCCTGCACAATCGGCACAGGCTGTGCGGAATTCCAGACAATGAACGTCGACCTTGGTGATCTGAACGCCTTCGTGGCGGTGGCGGGAGCCAAGGGCTTCCGCGATGGCGCGCGCCTGAGCGGCGTGAGCGCTTCGAGCCTCAGCGAGGCGGTGCGCCGGTTGGAAACGCGTCTCGGCGTACGGCTGCTGCACCGCACGACGCGCAGCGTGGTGCCCACGGAGGCCGGACAGCGGCTGCTGGAGCGGCTGCGGCCTGCGCTCACTGAGGTCGAGGCCGCGCTCGATGTGGTGAACGGCTTTCGCGACCGGCCGGCCGGCACGCTCAGGCTGAACGTGCCGATCAGCGCGGCGCGGCTGGTGCTGCCCTCCATCGTGCCGCGCTTCCTGGCCGCCTACCCCGACATCGCGCTCGAAGTGATTGCCGAGGACGGCTTCGTCGACGTCCTGGCCGCGGGCTGCGACGCCGGCATCCGCTACGACGAGCGGTTGGAGCAGGACATGATCGCCGTGCCCATCGGCCCGCGCACCCAGCGCTTTGCGGCCGCGGCCTCGCCCGCCTACCTGGCGCGCCGGGGTCGCCCCGAACACCCGCGCGACCTGCTCGGCCACGAATGCCTGCGCGGGCGCTTCGCCAGCGGATCGATGCCGCCATGGGAGTTCGAACGCGACGGCGAGTCGCTGCGCGTGGACGTGGCGGGACAGCTGATCGTGCGGCTCGGCGCCACGACCGACCTGGCGGTGGACGCGGCGGTGGCCGGTGCCGGCGTGATCTACCTGTTCGAAGACTGGTTGCGCCCTTACCTGGACAGCGGCGCGCTCGAGCCGATCCTCGAACCGTGGTGGCCGCGCTTCTCGGGCCCGTTCCTGTACTACCCGGGCCGGCGCCTGCTGCCGGCGCCGCTGCGCGCCTTTGTCGACTTCATCCAGCCCTCGCCCTGAGTGCCGGCGCCATGCCTGCCGCTGGCCGGGCGGCATGGCGCCTGAGCCCGAATGGCCGGCCAGCCGTCGACGAATGTTTCAGCCGTCGAAACAAAATAAGTCAATCAATCGATTGATCTCCATGCTGTAATGGGCGCCGCATGACCACGCCCACAGCCCCACCGCCGCCCTCCCGCGGCCCCCGCAGCGACGGCGTCGAGGCGCGCTCGCGCATCCTCTACACCGCGCTGCGCCTGTTCGCCGAGGGCGGCTTCGCCAAGACCTCGACCCGCGAGATCGCCAAGGCCGCGGGCGTGAACATCGCCGCCATCAGCTACTACTTCGGCGACAAGGCCGGCCTCTATGCGGCCACCTTCAACGAGCCCATGGGCGGCAGCGCCAACGACCTGGTGAAGCTGTTCGAGGACCCGGCGCTGCCGACCCGCGAGGCCCTGCGCCTGTGCATGAACGCCTATGTCGAGCCCCTCAAGCGCGGCGAGATCGTGCGCCAGTGCATGCGCCTGCACATGCGCGAGATGGTCGAGCCGACCAGCCAGTGGGCCGAGGAGATCGAGCGCGACGTGCGCGGCCCGCACGAGGCGCTGGTGGGCATCCTGTGCCGTCACCTCGGCGTCAAGAAGGCCGACGACGATGTGCACCGGCTGGCGCTGGCCGTGAGCGGCCTGGCGATGCAGCTGTTCGTGATGCAGGACCTGGTCGACACGCTGCGCCCCTCGCTGCTCAAGTCGGCCCAGAGCATCGACACCTGGGCCGAGCGCCTGCACCTCTACGCGATGGCCATGCTCGAGGCCGAGGCGGCCCGCCGGGCCGCGACCGCGGCACCCGTTTCCACCACCCCCACCACGCCAGCCTCGAAGCCAGCCACGCCCAAGACTTCCAGGAAGAAAAGCCCATGAACCTGCGCCTGCCGATGACCTCCCCGACCTTCGGCCCGGCCTCCCGCCGCCTGGCCCTGCTGTGCCTGCCGCTGGCCCTGGCCGCCTGCGGCCTCACGCGCCCGCCCGCGGTCGCCGATGCGCCGGTCCCCCCGCAATGGAACGCGCCGCTGCCGAAGGCGACGGCCGCGGCCGCCCTGCCCCACGCCGGCTCGCTGCCCGGCCTGAGCGACTGGTGGCGCCAGCTCGACGACCCGGTGCTGCTCGCGCTGATCGAATCGGCGCAGGCCGTGAGCCCGACCGTGGCCAGTGCCTCGGCCCGCATCGTCGAGGCGCGCGCCACGCGCGTGCAGTCGGGCGCGGCGCTGCTGCCCACCCTCGACGGCACGCTGTCGGCCCAGCGCAGCAACTCGCCAATGAGCGGCACGGGCGGCGGCGCGAGCGAGTCCAGCACCTCGCTGCCGGGCGTGACCACGCTGCAGGCCGGCCTGCAGTCGAGCTGGGAGATCGACCTGTTCGGCGGCCGCCGCGCCAGCCGCGACGCCGCCCAATCGCGACTGCAGGGCGCCAGCGCCAAGTGGCACGACGCCCGCGTGTCGGTGGCGGCCGAGACGGCCAACCAGTACTTCGCCGAGCGCGCCTGCCAGCGGCAGCTGGCGGTGGCCGAGTCCGACGCGCGCTCGCGCGGCGAGACCGCGAGGCTCACCGACCTGTCGGCCAAGGCCGGCTTCACCGCACCGGCCGATGCGGCCTTGGCGCGCGCCAGCGCCGCCGACGCCGCGGGCCGGCTCACCCAGCAGGGCGCCCAGTGCGCGGTGCTGCGCAAGGGCCTGGTCGCGCTGAGCGGGCTCGACGCGCGCGCGCTCGACCAGCAACTGGCCACCGTGCCGGCCGACCGCGCGCTGCCCCTGGTGCACGCGGTCGCCAGCGTGCCGGCGCAGATGCTGGCGCAGCGGCCCGACGTGTTCGCGGCCGAGCTCGCGGTGGCCGCGGCCAGTGCCGACGTGGGCGCGGCCGAAGCCGACCGCTATCCGCGGCTCACGCTGCAGGGTTCGGTCGCGGCGCTGCAGCTGCGCAGCGGCGGCGCCAGCCAGGACCTGCAGACCTGGACCATCGGCCCGCTGGCGCTCACGCTGCCGATCTTCGATGGCGGCACGCGCGCGGCCAACGCCGCCTCGGCCAAGGCCCGCTACGACGAAGCCGTGTCGCTGTACCGCGGGAACGTGCGCACCGCGGTGCGCGAGGTCGAGGAGGCGCTGGTCAACCTGCAGGCCACCGACGAGCGCACCGGCAACGCCGACATCGCGGTGCAGAACTACCAGGCCTCGTTCAACGCGACGCAGGCCCGTTACGAGAGCGGGCTCGCCAGCCTGTTCGAACTCGAAGACGCGCGCCGCACGCTGTTCGCGGCGCAGACCGCCCGCGTGGCGCTGCAGCGCGAACGGGCCGAAGCCTGGGTCGCGCTCTACCGCTCGACCGGCGGCGGCTGGACGCGGCCCGATGCCGCGCTCGCGCAGAACACCTCCTCCCTTTCCTCGACGACGCCATGAAAAGACTCAACCGCTCCACCCTCATCGCCGTGCTGCTGGCCGTCGTGGTCGTCGCCGTGCTCGGCTTCTGGCTGTTGCGCAAGCCGGCCGACAAGACCCCGGCAACGCAGCCCGCCGCCGCCAAGGAGGGCGCCGCGCGCCCGGCGCTGACCGTCTCGGTCGCACGCGCCGAGCCCAGCGAACTGAACGTCACGCTCACGGCCAACGGCAACGTGGCGGCCTGGCAGGAGGCCAGCATCGGCTCCGAATCCAACGGCCTGCGGCTGGCCGAGGTGCGGGTGAACGTCGGCGACGTGGTGAAGAAGGGTCAGGTGCTGGCCGTGTTCTCGCCCGAGACCATCAACGCCGACGTGGCCCAGGCCCGCGCCTCGCTGGCCGAGGCCAAGGCGACCGCAGCCGATGCCGCCGGCAACGCGGCCCGCGCCCGCACGCTGGCCCAGACCGGCGCGCTGAGCCAGCAGCAGATCAACCAGTACCAGACCACCGAGCAGACCGCCAAGGCGCGCGTCGAGGCGGCCGAGGCGGTGCTGGCCGCGCAGCAGGTGCGCGGCCGCAACACGCAGGTGCTGGCGCCCGACGACGGCGTGATCTCGGCCCGCACCGCCACCGTGGGCAGCGTGGTCGCCGCCGGCACCGAGCTGTTCAAGCTGATCCGCAAGGGCCGGCTCGAATGGCGTGCCGAAGTCACCTCGGCCGAACTGGGCCGCGTGGCGGTCGGCACGCCGGCCACCGTGGTCAGCGCGAGCGGCGCCGAGGTCAAGGGCACGGTGCGCAGCATCGCCCCGACCGTCGACCCGCAGACGCGCAATGCGCTGGTCTATGTCGACATCCCCAACGTGCTGCAGAACACTGGAATCAAGGCGGGGATGTTCGCGAATGGCGAGTTCCAGCTCGGTCGCAGCAATGCACTCACCGTGCCGCAGGCCGCCATCGTGCCGCGCGACGGCTTCAACCACCTGCTGGTGCTGCAGCCCGACCAGCGTGTGTCGCAGCTGAAGATCCAGACCGGCCGCCGCGTCGGCGACCGCGTGGAGGTGCTGACCAAACTGCCAGCCGATGCGCGCGTGGTGGTGCAAGGCGCGGGCTTCCTCAACGACGGCGACCTGGTGCGCGTGGTCGACACGCCCGCGGCCGGCGCCCCTGCATCGGCCGCCTCGGCCGCGGCCAAGTAAGGAGCTTCGCTCACCATGAACGTTTCCGCCTGGTCCATACGCAACCCGATTCCCGCGGTGATGCTGTTCGTGCTGCTCACCTTCGGCGGGCTGCTGTCCTTCAACGCGATGAAGGTGCAGAACTTCCCGGACATCGACCTGCCGACCGTCACCGTCACGGCGGCGCTGCCCGGCGCCGCGCCTTCTCAGCTCGAGACCGACGTCGCGCGCAAGCTCGAGAACGCGATCGCCACCATCCAGGGCCTCAAGCACATCACGACCAAGGTGCAGGACGGCGCGGCCACGCTGATCGTCGAGTTCCGGCTCGAGAAGCCGGTGCAGGAGGCGGTCGACGACGTGCGCTCCGCGGTGCAGCGCGTGCGCGCCGACCTGCCGGCCGACGTGCGCGACCCGGTCGTCACCAAGCTCGACTTCGCGGCGCAGCCGGTGCTGGCCTACACCATCTCCTCGACCAAGATGGACGCCGAAGGCCTGAGCTGGTTCGTCGACAACGACGTGACCAAGAAGCTACTGAGCCTGCCCGGCGTGGGCGCGGTCAACCGCGTGGGCGGCGTGACGCGCCAGGTGCACGTCGACCTCGACCCGGCCAAATTGCAGGCGCTGGGCGCCAGCGCGGCCGACATCTCGCGCCAGCTGCGGCTGGTGCAGACCGAGAGCGCGGGCGGCCGCTTCGACCTCTCGGGCAGCGAGCAGCCGGTGCGCACGCTGGCCACGGTGCAGTCGGCCGACGAACTGCGCGACATCCAGATCCCGCTGTCCGACGGCCGCCGCATCCGGCTCGACCAGGTGGCGCGCATCAGCGACACCATCGCCGAACCGCGCGCCACCGCGCTGCTCGACGGCAAGACCGTGGTCGGCTTCGAGGTCGCGCGCAGCCGCGGCGAGAGCGAAGTGGCCGTGGGCAAGCTGATCCAGGGCGCACTCGCCGAGATGCGCACCCAGCACCCCGACATCCAGCTCAACGAGGCCTTCAACTTCGTCAAGCCGGTGCAGGAGGAATACGACGGCTCGCTGCACCTGCTCTACGAAGGCGCGATCCTGGCCGTGATCGTGGTCTGGCTGTTCCTGCGCGACTGGCGCGCCACCTTCGTCTCGGCCATCGCGCTGCCGATGTCGGTGATCCCGGCCTTCATCGGCATGCACCTGCTGGGCTTCTCGATCAACATCATCTCGCTGCTCGCGCTGTCGCTGGTGGTCGGCATCCTGGTCGACGATGCGATCGTGGAGGTCGAGAACATCGTGCGCCACCTGCGCATGGGCAAGACGCCCTACGAGGCGGCGATGGAGGCGGCCGACGAGATCGGGCTGGCGGTGATCGCCACCACCTTCACGCTGATCGCGGTGTTCCTGCCGACGGCCTTCATGAGCGGCGTGGCCGGCAAGTTCTTCAAGCAGTTCGGCTGGACCGCCTCGCTCGCGGTCTTCGCCTCGCTGGTGGTGGCACGGGTGCTCACGCCCATGATGGCGGCCTACATCCTGAAGCCCATCGTCACGCAGGAGAAGGAAGCCGGCTGGCTCAAGCTCTACATGCGCGCGGCCGAGTGGTGCATGACGCACCGCTTCGCCACCATGGTGATGGCCACGCTGTTCTTCTTCGGCTCGATCGCGATGATCCCGCTGCTCAAGACCGGCTTCATCCCGCCGGACGACGGCTCGCAGACCCAGGTCTACCTCTCGCTCGCGCCCGGCGCCACGCTGTCGCAGACCACGGCCACGGCCGAGGAGGCGCGGCTGCGCGTGATGAAGATCGCGCATGTGAAGAGCGTCTACACCACGGTGGCGGGCGGCAGCGCGGGCGGCGATCCCTTCGCCGGCCTGGGCACGCCCGAGACGCGCAAGGCCACGCTGACCATCCAGCTCGACCCGCGCGGCGAACGCCCGCGCAAGCAGCTGATCGAGGACCAGATGCGCGCCGCGCTCGAGTCACTGCCCGGCGTGCGCAGCACCGTGGGCCTGGGCGGCTCGGGCGAGAAGTACATCCTGGCGCTGTCGGGCGAAGACCCGGTCGCGCTCACGGCCGCGGCCCGCGCGGTCGAACGCGACCTGCGCACCGTGCCCGGCCTGGGCAACATCACCTCCACCGCCAGCCTGGTGCGGCCCGAGATCGCGGTGCGCCCGGACTTCGCGCGCGCCGCCGACCTGGGCGTGACCAGCACCGCCATCGCCGAGACCCTGCGCGTGGCCACGCTGGGCGACTACGACCAGTCGCTGCCCAAGCTCAACCTCGCGCAGCGCCAGGTGCCGATCGTGGTCAAGCTCGAGGACAGCGCGCGCCAGGACCAGGCGCTGCTCGAACGGCTGACCGTGCCCGGCACGCGCGGCCCGGTGATGCTGGGCCAGGTCGCGAAGATCACGGTCGAGGGCGGCCCGGCCGTGATCGACCGCTACGACCGCTCGCGCAACGTCAACTTCGAGATCGAGCTGTCGAAGGTGGGCCTGGGCGATGCCAAGACCATGGTCGCCGCCCTGCCCTCGATGCGCAGCCTGCCGCCGGGCGTGCGCGTGGCCGAGATCGGCGACGCCGAGGTCATGACCGAGCTGTTCGGCAGCTTCGGCCTGGCGATGCTGACCGGCGTGCTGTGCATCTACATCGTGCTGGTCCTGCTGTTCAAGGACTTCCTGCATCCGGTGACCATCCTGTGCGCGCTGCCGCTGGCACTGGGCGGCGCCTTCGTCGGGCTGCTGATCGGCCAGAAGGCCTTGTCGATGCCTTCGCTGATCGGGCTGATCATGCTGATGGGCGTGGCGACCAAGAACTCGATCCTGCTGGTCGAGTACGCGATCGTGGCGCGCCGCGACCAGGGCATGAGCCGCTGGGACGCGCTGCGCGACGCCTGCCACAAGCGCGCGCGCCCGATCATCATGACCACCATCGCGATGGGCGCGGGCATGATGCCGATCGCCTTCGGCTGGGGCGCGGCCGACGCGAGCTTCCGCTCGCCGATGGCGATGGCCGTGATCGGCGGGCTGATCACCTCCACCGTGCTGAGCCTGCTGGTGGTGCCGGCCGTGTTCACCTACATCGACGACATCGAGCACTGGATCCGGCGCACCGTACGCCGGCTGCGCGGCCAGCCCGCCGATCCGCACATCGACGAGGACCTGAAGCCCGCCCTGCCGCGCTAGGATCGGCGCATGCGTCTGCTCCTGGTCGAAGACGAAGCCGAAATGGCTTCCTGGCTCCTGCGTGCCTTCAAGCAAAGCGGGTACGTGACCGACCATGCGCCCGATGCGGCCATGGCCGCCTCGCTGCTCGCTTCGGGCGACCACGACGTGATCGTGCTCGACCTGCAGCTGCCGGACCGGCACGGCCTGTCGGTGCTGGCCGACCTGCGCGCCGCGGGCAACCGCACGCCGGTGCTGATCCTCACGGCCCAGGGCTCGGTCAAGGACCGGGTCAAGGGCCTGAACACCGGCGCGGACGATTTCCTGAGCAAGCCCTTCGCGATCGAGGAACTCGAGGCCCGTCTCGAAGCCCTGGCGCGCCGCGCGCGCGGCAGCCCGCATGCCGCGCTGCGCTGCGGCTCGCTCTCGCGCGCCCACGGCAGCCGCGCCTTCATGCTGGGCGACACGCTGCTGCAGCTCACGCCGCGCGAGAGCGCCGCGCTGGCGGTGCTGCTCACGCGCGCCGGCTCGCCGGTCGAGAAGTCGCAGCTCTCGGCCAAGGTCTTCCCGGCCGACAGCGATGCCGGCCCCGACGCCATCGAACTGGTGCTGCACCGGCTGCGGCGCAAGCTGGCCGGCGGCGACGTGCGCATCGTCACCGTGCGCGGCCTGGGCTACATGCTGGAGAGCACCGGGCATGACGCCGCCGGCGACTGAAGCCCGCAGCCGCTTCGGCATCCGCGCGCGCCTGCTCGCGCTGCTGCTGCCCTGCATCCTGGGCCTGCTCGCGCTCGACAGCTGGAACGACTACCGCGCGCTGCGCGACCTGGTCCAGGGCGCCTACGACAGCGTGATGCTCGACGCGGCCGATGCCTTGCGCCGCAGCGTCTCGCCCGGGCCCGACGGCGCGCTGCAGCTCGACGCCAGCGCCGCCCAGGTGCAGCGCATGTTCGATGCGGCCAGCCGCAAGACCGGGCACCTGCGCGTCGAGATCCGGCCGCAGGGCGCGGACGCGGCCGCGGGCCGGCTGCTGCTGGGCGATGCCGATCTGCCGCCGCCGCCCCGCAGCGGCGACAGCGCCTCGCCGGTCTGGTTCGACGGCCATTACCAAGGCCGTGCCGTGCGCATGGTGGCGCTGCGCAGCACGGTGCTCGACGGCCGCGGCCAGGCCTACGAGCTGCGGGTGCAGACGGCCGAGGGCACCGAGCCGCGCGATCGGGCCGAAGCGGCCTCGCTGCGCCAGCAGCTGTTCCGCGATGCGCGCATGGTGCTGATCGTGGTGCTGCTGGTCTGGCTGGGCGTGACCTGGTCGCTGCGCCCGCTCGAGCGGCTGCGGCGCTCGGTGGTCCGGCGCAAGGGCCTGGTGCCGGAGCCGCTCGATGCGAGCGGGGTGCCGCACGAGGTGGCGCCGCTGGTCGAGGCGGTGAACCACAACGTCGCCAGCTACCGCGGCCTGCTCGACCAGCAGTCGCAGTTCCTGGCCGACGCCTCGCACCAGCTGCGCACGCCGCTGGCCATCATGCTGACCCAGGCCGGCGTGGCGCTGCGCGAGAAAGACAGCACGCAGCTGCACGCCACGCTGCGCGCCATGGTCACGCAGATCGCGCGCAGCCGGCGCCTGTGCGAACAGCTGCTCTCGCTGGCCCATGCGAGCGACGCCGCGTCGCCGCAGGCGGCCGAAGTCGCGGACCTCAACGCCATCACCAAGGACGTGGTGCTGCAGTACCTGACGCTGGCGCACGAGAAGGAGCAGGACCTGGGCTGGGTCGACGCGCGCGAGGACGCCCCGGCCGGCGCCGCGCCGAGCCCCGCCGTGCCCGTGCAGGCCGACGCGGCCGAGCTGCACGAGGCGCTGGCCAACCTCGTGCACAACGCGATCGTCTACACGCCCGTGGGCGGCCGCATCACGGTCAAGGCCGGCAGGGTCGACGGCATGGCCTGCGCCGAGGTCAGCGACGACGGCCCGGGCATCGCAGCCGCGCGGCGCGCGGAGGTCTTCGAGCGCTTCCGCCAGGCCGGCGACCGCGCCGGCGGCGCCGGCCTGGGCCTGGCCATCGCGCGCGCCTATGCGCAGCGCAACGGCGGCGACATCGTGCTGGCCGAGGCCGATGGCGGCACCGGCCTGCGCGCCATCCTGCAGCTGCCACCGGCCACGCGACAGGCCGACCGACGGGGCTACGGCATCAGCGTGTCACCGCAGTGAATGCCCTTAGCGGCAGGTCAGTGATAACACGTATTTTGGGGCGCGGCAGGCAAAACGAAAGCCGATTGGAAGCATCGTTTTCTACGATTCGCCGCCTGTCCACCATTGCTCACAGAGAGCCCCGATGGCCAGGCGTGAACCACAAGGAGACCTTTGCATGCCACGCCACCGACCCCTCATCCCTTCGCCCGCGGGAGGGACGCCATGAACAACCGCAACTTCGTGAGAGGGGTGGTCATCATGGCCATCGCGCTGCTCTTCGGCGGCGTCGCGTTCTCGTACAGCCTGGGCAACCTGGCCCGCTCCGGCCCCGGCCTGTTCCCGCTCATGGTGAGCGGCTTCCTGTTCGTGATCGGTCTGATCACCGCGGCCCGCTCCTTCTTCGTCGAGCGCCTGCCGGTGGACTACGGCGTGAAGAACATCGTGCTGATCCTGCTGAGCCTGATCGGCTTCGCGGTGATCTCCGAGTACATCAACATGATCCTCGGGATCATCTTCCTGGTGTTCTGCTCGACCTTCGCGGGCACCTCGTACTCGGTGGTGCGCAACATCAAGATCTCGATCGGCCTGGTCCTCGTCGCGTTCGCCTTCAAGAATTTTCTCGGCCTGAACCTGCCGCTCTACTGATGGAAGTCCTCAACAACCTCGCGTTCGGATTCAGCCATGCGCTGACCATCCAGAACCTGCTCTACTGCGCGCTCGGCTGTACCGTCGGCACGCTGGTCGGCCTGCTGCCCGGCCTCGGTCCGCTCTCGACCATCAGCCTGCTGCTGCCGCTGACCTACTCCATCCCCACCGGCGGCGCCCTCATCATGCTGGCCGGCATCTACTACGGTGCGCAGTACGGCGACAGCGTGAGTGCGATCACCATGAAGATCCCGCACGCCAGCAGCATCGTGGCCTGCATCGACGGCTACCAGATGACGCTCAAGGGAAAGACCGGGTTGGCGCTGTTCACCGCGGGCATCTCCAGCTTCATCGGCGGCACCGTGGCGATCGTAGTGCTGTCGACGATGGCGCCGGCGCTCGGCGAGGTCGGCTTCCTGTTCGGCCCGGCCGACTACTGCGCGCTGATGCTGCTGGGCTTCTTCTGCGTGAGCTTCGTCAGCAGCGGCAGCCTGCTCAACGGCCTGGCGATGGCCATGATCGGCGTGCTGTTGGGCATGGTCGGCACCGACGTCAACAGCGGCGTGGCGCGCTACACCATGAACCTGGCCTTCCTGCAGGACGGCATCGGGCTCATCAGCATCGCGCTGGGCTGCTTCGGCATCGCCGAGGTGGTGAAGAACCTCGACAACAAGAACGTGCTCACGCCCTTCAACGGCAAGATCAAGCTCATGCCGACCTGGCCCGAGTTCAAGCGCATCATCCCGAGCGCGCTGCGCGGCAGCGTGATCGGCTCGGTGCTGGGCATCCTGCCCGGCGGCGGCCCGACCATCGCCCAGTTCGCGGCCTATGCGGCCGACAAGAAGTTCAGCAAGTACAAGCACGAGATCGGCACCGGCTGCATCGAAGGCGTGGCCGGCCAGGCCGCCGCCGACGAGGCTGCCGCCCGCACCAGCTTCATTCCGCTGATGGCCATCGGCATCCCCGAGAACGCCGTGATGGCCCTGATGATGGCGGCCTTCATCGTCAAGGGCATCCAGCCGGGTCCCAACATGATCGCCACGCACCCGGACCTGTTCTGGGGCCTGGTGGCCAGCATGTGGGTCGGCAACTGCTTCCTGGTGGTGCTCAACGTGCCACTGGTGCGCTACTGGCTGTCGGTGTTCAAGATCCCGTACACCGTGCTGTTCCCCGCGATCCTGTTCTTCTGCTGCATCGGTACCTACAGCATCAACAACAGCCTCGACGACATCTACACGACGGCCGTGTTCGGCCTGATCGGCTACCTCTTCCTGCGGCTGGACATGGAGGCGGCCCCGCTGATGCTGGGCTTCATCCTGGGCCCGATGCTGGAAGAGAACTTCCGCCGCGCGATGCTGCTGAGCCGCGGCAGCTTCAGCGCCTTCGTGACCCGCCCGATCAGCGCCACGCTGCTCAGCGTGATCGGCATCGTGATCGTGTGGCAGGTGGTCGCCTTCCTCCGGCGCGCCATGAACAAGAAGCAGGCGGTCCCCGCCGTCGTGCCGGTGGACGCGATTCCCCTGGGCAAGTGAGACGCGGCGGCGAGGGGGTCGAGACCGCCCTCTTCGCCGCCCGCTTCGGATGGGGCAGCGGCCTGCATGTCGCAATGACGATGCAACGACGGCGCGCCCCAAGGTTTCCATCGAATCTAAATGGGAATCGTTTTTATCTGTAGACTCGCCCCTCCTAAAAACACGAGGAGGGCTTTTCGTTGCGCTACAGATCTTTCATCACTCCCCCCTTCGGCCAGGTCGCGGCCGGCTTCGCCGCCATGGCGTCCGTCTGGGCGGCCCATGCCCAACAGGGCCCTGACGCCCTGCACCCCGCGGGTGCGCGCGCCCTCGACACGGTCACGGTCACGGCCGACGCGCTGGACCCGGACGACGCCCGCCCGCGCGGCGGCGTCTCGACCGCCACCAAGACCGCCCTGCCCCTGAAGGACATTCCGCAGACGGTCGACGTGATCGAGGTGAGCAAGTTCAAGACCTACGGCATCAACGACCTGAGCGTGATGCTCGACGGCACGCCGGGCATCGACACCACCTACGACACGCGCGGCGACGGCATCACCATCCGCGGCTTCGACGCCAGCTCGGGCGACATCTACCGCGACGGCGTGCGCGCCGGCGGGCAGATCCGGCGCAGCACGGCCAACGTCGAGCGCATCGAGATCCTGAAAGGCCCGGCCTCGGTGCTGTACGGCCGCGGCAGCGGCGGCGGCATCGTCAACCTGGTGAGCAAGCAGGCCAGCTTCGACGCGGTCAGCAGCATCGGGCTGCGGGCCGGCTCGTGGAACAACCGGGGCGCCACCATCGACCTCAACCGCGAGATCAACCCCAACACCGTGGTGCGCCTGACGCTGGACCGCGAACAGGCCGACAGCTTCCGCAGCGGCATCCAGAACGAGAACACGATGGTGTCGCCCAGCATCCTGTACGACAACCATCGCGGCCTGCGCTGGCTCGGCCAGTACACGCAGGACACGGTGTGGCGCCGCCCCGACCGCGCGCCCGCCTACGACAGCCTGCCGGCCGACGTGTCGATCCGCACCGCCTATGCGCATCCGGACGACTTCATCGAGGACAGGATGAAGATGTGGCGCTCGGTGCTGAGCTACGACTTCACGAGCGACTGGTCGCTCAAGTGGACCAGCGTGCTGCACGAGGCCAGCCAGGACTTCGACCATCTCTACGGCGGCAGCTACTGCCGCCCAAACGGCACCCTGCTGAGCAACGGCCGCCGCTGCACCACGCCCGGCCGCATGACCTTCACCCGCGCCTGGCAGCAGACGGACAACCGCACCTTCACCAACGCGCTGGACCTGACGGGCAAGTTCAAGACCGGCGCCATCACGCACGACCTGCTGCTGGGCTTCGAGCTGGCCACCGAGAAGCGCAACCCCAGCCTGTCGACCTCGATCACCGACCCGGCCATGACGTACACCGCGTCGGTCGATCCATACAACCCCGTCTGGGGGGTGCCCAAGCTGCCGCACGGTCCGGCCCGCACCGTGAACCAACACCGCGCCGAATCGCGCGCGCTGTACGTGCAGGACCTGATCGGCCTGAGCGAGCAATGGAAGCTGCTGGTCGGCGCCCGCCAGGAAAGCTTCGACTTCGCGAGCCGCAACGTGCTCATCGACAAGGAGCGCAGCTACGACGGCAGCCACCTGAGCCCGCGCGTCGGCGTGGTGTGGCAACCCCTGCCCGCGCACAGCTTCTACGCCTCGTATTCCAAGAACTTCTCGCCCTACGGCGGGCGCGGCATGATCAGCGTGGCGGTGGAGGACAACGCGGTCTACGACGAGGAACCGCAGGTCTCGCGCCAGTTCGAGATCGGCACCAAGAGCGACTGGCTCGGCGGCCGGCTCTCGACCCAGGTGTCGCTCTACAGCCTGGAGTTGCTCAACATCCGCTACCGGCCCGACCCCGACAAGGATCCCTTCCGCTGGGCGGTGCGCGGCGCCGAGCGCTCGCGCGGCCTCGAAGCCAGCATGACCGGCCGACTCGCGAAGAGCTGGTACGTGCGCGGCGGCGTGGGGCTGCAGCAGGCCAAGGTCACGCAGGACCTCACGACGCCGGCCAACGTCGGCAAGTTCAAGCCCAACGTCGCGCGCAAGAACGGCAGCGTCTTCGTGCGCTACGCACCCGAGAGCCCCTGGTACGGCGAACTCGGCGTGACCTACCGCGGCCCGATCTACAACGCCATCGACAACCTCAGCGAACGCTCCGGCTACACCCGCTGGGACGCCTCGGTCGGCTGGCGCGCCATGCCCTGGACCGTGACCCTGGCCGTCACCAACCTGAGCGACAAGCGCTACTGGCGCGCCACTTCGATGCCGGGCGCGCCGCGGGCGGTGTTGTTGAGCGGGAGCTACGTGTTCTGAGTTCGGAGGTCGCGTCGATCTCGGCGCGACCTTTTCTTGAGGGGTCGCAGCGAGCGACGTCGCTGGGACCCGTTGGCGCGTAGCCTTAGGTGACCTTGTTCGAAGGCGGCCAGGGAGACGATCGCCGTTGCTCCGACAAGCAACACACGCTTTGTGCAACGACCGATGAGCATCGGCGCGCTGCAAGCTTCGGAGCGCGCCGGAGCGCCCGCGCATGCCTATCCCTGCGTCTGCGGCGATCGGTTAAGGGCGAGTTCTTGCGCTGCCGGCGGCGAGGCGCCCGAAGCCACGCCTTGCCGATCGGGGCAGCCTACTCCCATCGCCGCGCCGCTCGCGCCCATCCATCGGTCGAGGCATCAAATCAAACGCCATTCATTGTCAGCAGAGACGACGTCCCATGCAAAACGTCGCTGACAACAATCTTCACATTTAAGTCAGTCCTGGGTCAGTGCATTGCGTCGAGCATTCGCAGACAACGAGAACAAGTGACAGGGATGTGATATGGCGAATTGCAAACGCAGGCACTTCCCTGCAGCGGCCGCGCGCAATGGCCTCGGGCGCCGTACCGTTTTGGTTTCACATTTCGTCGACCATGCGTCGGTTGCATGGCGGGCACGCCTGCGAGGAAGAAAACGCAGCCCGACATTTGCCCCCAACAGAAAAGCGCTGCGCCTCCATGCGAGATTCAATACCGAATGCAACGGAAACTCGAATCCAAAGCGAGGCACTTCTTGAAGCCTTGCAGCTATTGCTCTCGCCAAATCGGCGATCAAATAATCACTTTGCCCAAAGCAGTTCTTCTTTGCATCGTTGGATTGTTTGTGCTCCTTGCGAGCCTTTCTTCTCCAACCATTTGGGCTCAATCCGGGCAAGAGAATTCGCACCAGGAAAATGAAAATAAACCTCAAAGCATCCGGTTTCAGCCTCCCTACCCATTTTTGCAAGACGAGCTCTTAAGCAAGCTTCGTCGCGTTTTGATGCTGCCTGAAGGACATATCACGAGAGATAAAGCCGAAGCAGCCTTTGGAATAAAAATCCCAGAAGATGAAAGAGCAATTAGTGGGCCGCGGCAGCCAGGCATCCATTACCTCGCCATGGAGGGCGTCGACTGGTATTTTCCCGTCAGCGTCATCGACGGATCGTTGACGAAAAGCAGCTCCACATTTTCACTTGAAATTGTAGGGATGGGGCTTCGCTATCCGAACGTTTGTATTTCCGAAAAAATGACATCTGAGGCGTTGTCGCAAGGAGGATGGGTTTTCAAGGAAGCACCACCCACACCACAATGGGGAATCGGGCCTTTCAAAATTTACACCAAAGGGGCGCTAGGCAAAGCCATTCTGCTTTTTGCCACAAACGGCCCGGCGACCTGCTTGAATAGTATTTCAATTATGACCGACAACCAACGCCCATCCAAATAGATCATTCCCGTTATACAGCCTGAAGGGCGCATCACGAGGGAGCAAGCCGAAGCGGCGTTTGGGATAAAAACTCCCATGAACAAGAGATCATTCGCTGGACCAGGGACACCAGGTATTCAGTATCCTGCCAGAAATGAAGTGGATTGGTGTTTTTCGGTTGAAGTTGGTGGCAGGACGGACGAGCAAGATGCATCGATATTCACTCTCGGATTCGAAGAGTCCGGCCTTCAATTCTCCAACTCTTGCTTTCCGAAGAAGAGTTTGGCGATTTTGGCGCAATCAGGGTGGATCCTGAAGGAAGATCCTTTTTATCCCGCAAGGAATGGCGGGGTCGTTCAAGAGATATATCAAGGGGCACTCAGGCGACGCCATTCTATTTTTTGCAACCACCACTGCAACGTGCCTGGAGAGTATTGCGATCTTCAGCAGAAAAAAAGAGAGCCCTCATGGATCGAGCGCCATCTCAAACTGAATACATGATCAAACAGTAAAAATTTTCCCAAATATTGAGCATTTCCGGAGATCGATGATGATAAGTGTATCAAAATGTTATCCGAAAATATTCTCACGCAAAAGATGCAGGCACGGAGCTTGTCAGCCTTTTGCCAACCCTCTTCTAAGAATTCTCATTCTTTTTTTCGTCTTTCTGTATCAAAACACGTTGGCGCAGCCCAGACATGGCAATCCACAGAGCGCGAACGGCATTGCTGGTCAGGAAAATAAATTCCACCCCCCCTATCCATTCACTTCAGACGAGCTATTGAGCAAACTTCTTCGGGTGTTGATACTACCAGAAGGGCATGTCACGAGAGAACAAGCCGAAACAGCCTTTGGAATAAAAATCCCAAAAGAAAGAGGAGTATTCAACGAGCCGAGGCAGCCGGGAGTTCATTATCTTGCAAAGGCAGGCGCAGACTGGTATTTCTCTGTTGGCGTCATAGAAGGGATCGGCGAAAAATCCCTTTCCATATTTTCATTGCAGATGGGAAGATCAGGAATCGAAGATTCCAGCGCCTGCCTTTCGGAAAAGATGATGTCGACCGCGTTGGCGAAATCGGGGTGGATTCTCGAGGAAGCCCCGCCTATTCAACAAGGACTACTGGGATCTTTCAAGCGCTATTCGAAAGAAAAATTTGGAAAGGCCATCTTGACTTTCGCGACCCAAGGGCCAGTCACTTGCATAGAGGAATTCGGCATCTATAACGACCGGAGATTTCCCTTGGGGAATCCATTCAATATCATTCCAGGAGCAAATCATGAGTGAATCAGCGCAGATCAGCCAAGAGCTTCAAGCGCTTCTTGACCAGTTTCGGCCAGTGGGGCTGATGCCAGCGCATCGGCTCAATCCTTGACCGAAGTCCTCGCTGGAGAGTTCGCAACGGAGATACGACAAGGGCGCGGCCGACGTGCTGGAGATCCTGGGCACGCAGAAGGCGCTGGCCGAAGCGCAGCAGGAGCGCATCCGCTGCCTGTCGGAGTGGCGTTCGGCCAGCTTGCGTGTGGTTGCCGCGGCGGGGCGGCTCGGAACGACGTACTTGAGAAACGCCAACGACGGTTGAGAGGCTCTCGATGACCCTGAGAAATCCACGAGGCACGAAGAGAAATGTTCGGCACTCTGCACCGCTGTCGATGGCATTGGCGATGTGCGTGCACGGCATCGCTGCGCAAGCAGCCTCGCCGATGCCAGCGCCCCCGGCGGTCGACGCGCCACCGTTGGCGTCGTTGTCCGCCGTCGCCACCTGCCATCCTGTCGCCAGTGCGGTGTTGCCGATGCGGCTCTACCAAGGACGTTTTCTGGTCGAGATCGGCATCGATGGCCGTTCGCTGCCCATGATGGTCGACAGCGGCGCGCAGCACAGCACCATCACACCGGCCATGGCGCAAGCCCTCGGACTGGAGCCCAATGAGCGCCACCGGGTCCGGGTCCGTGGTGTGGGAGGTCTCTCGCAATCCACGCCGGCGGTCACTGCCTCGCACCTGACGTTCGGCAGCTCGCAACGGCTGGGCTACGACCTGACGGTGGCCGAGATCGCGCGCGCGGGGGACGACGGCGATCCGCAGGCTCCCGCGGGTTTGCTGGGCGCCGACCTCCTTGCGTCCTATGACGTCGAGCTCGACTTTCCGAAGCAGACGATGACGCTCTACCCGGTCAATGCGCTCTCCGATTGCGCCGGGGACTTCGTGCCGTGGCGGGAAGCCCACGACCGCATCGACGCGGTGCACAGCGCGGAGAATGCGTTGCTGATTCCCGTGGTCCTGAACCGCCATCCGGTACTGGCCTTGGTGGATACCGGGGCACAGCGCAGCCTGGTGAGCCACGACGCGGCAATTGCCGCCGGCGTCGACCCGGTGGTGCTCGCGCAAGAACCGATGGGTGCATTGACGGGCATGAACGGCCTGTCGGTCGCGGCGCATCGCCACCGCTTTGCGAGCATGCGTGTGGGGCGAGCCACGTTCGCGCGCGCGCCGGTCCTGGTGCAGGACCCCTCGGACAAGCAGGCCGAGATGCTGCTGGGCCTGGACTTCCTGCGTTGGCGCAAGCTCTGGCTGTCGTACGCGACCGCGCAGGTGTTCATGCAGTTCACGCCCGGCCCCAGGGGACGGCCGACGCTCCCGGCCGAGCCGGTGGCCGCTGCTGCGGCGCAACCCGGCGCGGGGCGCTGAGATCGGGCGGCGCTGCAGCTCAGGCGAGCTGCGCGCGCTCCTTGCGCATCGCCATCGCCTTCGCGATGCGCGGCAGCGTCAGCACGGCCAGGATCACCACCACCAGCGTGATCGACATCGGGCGCTGGAAGAAGACCATCGCACTGCCCTCGCCGATCGACATCGCGTTGCGCAGCTGCGCCTCGGCCAGCGGGCCCAGGATCATGCCGACCACCACCGGCGCGGTCGGGAAATCGAAGCGCCGCATGATCACGCCCAGCACGCCGATGGCATACAGCAGGAACAGGTCGAAGGCGCTCTGGCGCATGCCGTAGGCGCCGACCGTGGCGAAGATCAGGATGCCGGCGTAGAGCTGGGGCTTGGGGATCTTCAGCAGCTTGACCCACAGGCCCACCATCGGCAGGTTCAGCACCAGCAGCATCACGTTGCCGATGTAGAGCGAAGCGATCAGCGCCCAGACCAAGGCGGCCGAGGTGGTGAACAGCTGCGGGCCGGGCTGGATGCCGTAGTTCTGGAACGCGCCCAGCAGGATGGCGGTGGTGTTGCTGGTCGGGATGCCCAGCGTGAGCAGCGGGATCAGGGCCGCGGTCACGGTCGCGTTGTTGGCGGCCTCGGGGCCGGCCACGCCTTCGATCGCGCCCTTGGTGCCGAACTCCGCCTTGTCCTCGGGGTTCTTGACCAGCTTCTTCTCCATCGCATAGCTCAGGAAGGTCGGGATCTCGGTGCCGCCGGCCGGGATGCAGCCGAAGGGCGTGCCGATGGCGGTGCCGCGCAGCCAGGCCGGGACCGAACGCTTCCAGTCGCGCTTGCTCATGTGCACGCGGCTCAGCTTGTTCTGGCCCTCGACCACCTTGCCTTCGTACAGCACGGCGTAGAGCACCTCGGCCACCGCGAACAGGCCGACCGCGACCAGCACGATCTCTATGCCGTCGAGCAGTTCGGGCACGCCGCCGGTGTAGCGGCCCTGGCCCGAGATCTGGTCGAGGCCGACGCAGCCCGCGGCCAGCCCGATGAACAGCGCCGTCATGCCGCGCAGCGTGCTCTTGCCCAGCACCGCGCTCACCGTGGTGAAGGCCAGCAGCATCAGCAGGAAATATTCGGGCGGACCCAGCTTGACGGCGAACTCGGCCACGAAGGGCGCGAACAGCGTGACGATCACGGTGGCGATGGTGCCGGCCACGAAGGAACCGATGGCCGCGGTGGCGAGCGCGGCGCCCGCGCGGCCGCTCTTGGCCATCTTGTTGCCCTCCATCGCCGTCACCATGCTGGCGGTTTCGCCGGGCGTGTTGAGCAGGATCGAGGTGGTCGAGCCGCCGTACATGGCGCCGTAGTAGATGCCCGAGAAGAAGATCATCGAGGCCGTGATGTCGACCTTGCCGGTGATCGGCAGCAGCATCGCCACGGCCACGGCCGGGCCGATGCCGGGCAGCACGCCGACGGCCGTGCCCAGCGCGCAGCCGACCAGGCACCAGAGCAGGTTGATGGGGGTGATGGCGGTGGCGAAGCCCGCCATCAGGGCGTTGAAGATGTCCATGTCAGAGCCACCCGGTGGAAGTCAGGCCCGGCAGGTTGATGGCCAGGAATTTCGTGAAGGTCCAGAACACGGGCGCCGCGATCAGCACGCCGGTGACGGCGTCGATGACCCAGGTGCGCGGCGCGTTCACGCCCGGCTGCCCGCTCGCGCGGCGCAGTCCCTGCACCGCCATCACGTAGCACAGCGTGCAGCTCAGGATGAAGCCCAGCGAGGTGATCAGCGCCGCGTTGAGCAGGAGCCCCGCCGACACCCAGACGAAGCCGGGCCAGTAGGCGCCCTCGGCCCCCGTGGGCGCATCGAGCTCGCGGAAGCCGCCGGTGCGCGCTTCCCAGAGGATCCAGGCGCCGCACAGCATCAGCACGATCGACACCAGCCAGGGCAGGAAGTTGGGCCCGACGCCGCCGTAGCCGGCCTCGGAAGAAATGTCGATGGCCCCGAAGGCCAGCGCCATGCCGGTCAGCAGCACACCCGCGCCGACCAGCGTCTGCGGCCACAGCGCCGCAGGGGGCGACGCGACCGAGGATTCTGGAGTTGTCATTTTTTGCTCCCACAGTCGTGGAAAAAATAGAAAGGCCCCGCTCAAGAGCCAAGGCAATGCGCACGAAGTGCGCGAGCCCGAAGAACACCAGGGACACCGCGGAACCGGCTCTGCCGGGCCGCCGGTGTCGCCCCCGGATGGGGGAAGGGAAGCGACACGAAGTGCGCGCCCCCTCGGGGGCGAGTCAGATCATCCCGGACTTGGCCATGATCGCCCGCAGGCTCGCGAAGTCGTCGTCGACGAACTTGGCGAACGCGTCGCCGGTCAGCACCGACGAGGTCCAGTCGTTCTTCTTCAGCGCCTCGGCCCAGGCCGTGCTCTTGAGCGCCGTCTGCAGCATGTCGATGGCCGCCTTGCGCTGTTCGGCCGTCAGGCCCGGCGCGCCGTAGACGCCGCGCCAGTTGCCGATCTCGACGTCGATGCCCAGTTCCTTGAGCGTGGGCACGTTGATGCCCGGCAGGCGCTGCGCCGAGGTGACGGCGATGGCGCGCATCTTCCCGGTCGCGATGTACTCGGCGAATTCGCTGTAGCCGCTGCCGCCCACCGTGACGTTGCCGCCCAGGATGGCCGCGGTGGCCTCGCCGCCGCCACGGAAGGCCACGTAGTTGATCTTCGACGGGTCGGCGCCGACCTTCTGCGCGATCATGGCCGCGGCGATGTGCTCGGTGGAGCCGCGCGAACCGCCGCCCCACTTGACGCTGCCCGGGTCCTTCTTGAGCTGCTCGACCACGTCCTTCATGGTCTTCAGCGGCGAGTTGGCCGGCAGCACGAACACGTTGTACTCGGTGGTGATGCGCGCGAGCGGCGTGGCCTGCTCGAGCTTGACCGGCGGCTTGCCGGTGATGATGCCGCCCAGCATGACCGAGCCCATGACCATCAGCGCATTCGGATCGCCCTTGGAACCGTTGACGAACTGCGCCAGGCCCAGCGCGCCGGCGGCGCCGCCCTTGTTGTCGTAGGTCACGGTGTCGGCGGCCTTGGAATCGGTCAGGGCCTTGCCCAGCGCCCGGCCGGTGGTGTCCCAGCCGCCACCCGGGTTGGCCGGGATCATCATCTTGACGTTGGCGGCGGCGTGCGCCGACAGGGGCAAGCCGCCCACGGCGGCCAGGGCGGCCAATGACTTCAGAAAGGTATCGCGACGCATCGAGTGTCTCCTTGTGCGGTGAAAGCTGAGTAGAACCTGAACGCCGCTATGATGCGCCGCCCTGCTGTCAGTTGGCTGTCCGGCACACTGGGGTAAACACCGAACCCCCCTCCCCCATGAAGCTGCTGCTGGTCGAAGACGACCCCACGATGCAAACCACGCTGCAACGCACGCTGGGCCGCCGCCGCATCGACGTGCGCGTCTGCGGCGACGGTGCGCTCGCGCTCGCGCAGTGGCAGGCGCTGGAGCCCGACGTGGTGGCGCTCGACCTCAACCTGCCCAACCTCGACGGCCTGCAGGTGCTGGCGCGGGCGCGCGCCGCCGGCCTGCGCACGCCGGTGCTGCTGCTGACCGCGCGCGGCACCGTGGGCGACCGCATCGTCGGCCTCAACGCGGGTGCCGACGACTACCTGCCCAAGCCCTTCGACCTCGACGAGCTGGAGGCGCGGCTGCGCGCCCTGCGCCGGCGCCACCAGGGCGCCGAGGCGGGCGCGCCGCCCGACGGCCCGCGGCCGGTGGGCGGGCTGCGCTACGAGGCCGACAGCGGCGCCATCTACCACCGCGCCGAAGTGCTGGAACTCACGCCGCGCGAGCTCGCGCTGCTCAAGGCGCTGATGACGAACCCGGGCCACGCCGTGGCGAAGGAACGGCTGTTCGAACTGGTGTTCCCGGGCGAGGCCGACGTGCAGTACGAGGCCGTGGAAGTGGTGGTCTACCGCCTGCGCAAGAAGCTCGCCGGCACCGGCGCCGCGCTCATGACGCTGCGCGGCCTGGGCTACCTGCTGCGCGAAGAGAAGTCCTGATGGCCGAACGCGCGTCCTCGCTGCGCGCGCGCCTGCTGCTCGGCATCCTGGTGCCGGTGGCGGTCGTGATCGCGATCAACAGCGTGAGCCTCTATCGCCAGAGCCTGGCGGCCGCCACGCTGGCCTACGACCGCACGCTGCTGGCCTCGGCCAAGACCATCGGCGAGCAGCTCGACGTGGTGGGCTACGACGATGCCGCGGTGCTGCGCGCGGTGGTGCCCTACTCCGCGCTCGAGGCCTTCGAGGCCGACAACCAGAGCCGCATGTACTACCGCGTCTCGAGCATGCGCGGCGAGATGATCTCGGGTTTCGACGAACTGCCCTTCTGGCGCGGCCAGTTGCCGATCCGGCCGCCCTATGCCTCGCTGGTCGATTTCTACGACGCCGAGTTCCGCGCGCACCCGGTGCGCGTGGCGGTGCTGCTGCAGCCGGTGGCGAGCTCGACCGGCCGCGGCATGGCCGTGGTGCAGGTGGCCGAGACCCTGGAGCTGCGCGAGACGCTGGCGCGCAAGCTGCTGCTCGACACCCTGTGGCGCCAGGCCGTGCTGATGGGCGTGATCGCCGCCGTGACCGCGCTGGTGGTGCAACGCGCCACGCGCGCGGTGCGCACGCTGGGCGAGGCCATCGAGGCGCGCCCGGCCGACGACCTGTCGCCCATCGATGCGGCCGGCGCGCCGCGCGAGCTTCGCCCGCTGGTCGAGGCCACCACCCGCGTGATGGGGCGGCTGCAGGCGCTGCTCGACCACCAGAAGCGCTTCGTGCGCGACAGCGCCCACCAGCTGCGCACGCCGCTGGCGGTGCTCACGGCCCAGGTGCAGTCGGCCCGCCGCGGCGACGTGCCGGCCGACCAGGCCCTGGGCGAGATCGCCGACACGGTGACGCGCGCCACCCTGCTGGCCAACCAGATGCTGTCGCTGGCCAAGGTGGAGCAGCTGCGCCAACAGCCCGAATCGAGCACCCTGGATTTCGGCGAGATGGTGCGCCAGGTGGCGCTCGACATCTCGCCGCTGATCGCCGACCGCTCGCTCGACTTCGACCTCGACGCCATGGCCGTGCCGGTGCACGCGCACCGATGGATGCTGCAGGAGCTCGCGCGCAACCTGCTGCACAACGCCATCAAGCACAGCCCGGCCGGCGGCGAGCTCTCGGTGCAGGTGCGCGCCGACGGCGAGCACGCCGTGCTGCGGGTGCGCGATGCCGGCCCCGGCATCTCCTCGGAACTGCGCCAGCGCCTGTTCGCGCCCTTCGCGGCCGGCGACATGGCCAGCGGCTCGGGATTGGGCCTGACGATCTGTCGGGAAATCGTGCATGCGCTGGGCGGCAGGATCACACTGGACAATCGGGTCAGCGACGGCCGCGTCGTCGGGCTCGATGCCATCGTGCATCTGCCGCTGGACAAAGGATAAGGACAGGAATGGACCGTCTGCGCATCGACAAATGGCTCTGGGCCGCGCGCTTCTACAAGACCCGCTCGCTGGCGGCCGAGGAGATCGGCAAGAACCGGGTGCAGGTCAACGGCGACGTGGCCAAGGCCTCGCGCGAGGTCAAGGCCGGCGACACCGTGGCCTTCCGCCAGGGCCCGGCCCAGCGCACGGTGCGGGTGCTCGGCATCAGCGGCCAGCGCGGGCCGGCGCCGGTGGCGCAGCAGCTCTACGAGGAAACGCCCGAGAGCCTGGCGGCGCAGGCCGCGGCGCGCGAGCAGCGCCGCATGGGCAGCGAGCCGGCGCTGAGCATCGAGCAGGGCCGCCCGACCAAGAAGGACCGGCGCCACCTCGACGACGCCTCGCGCAGCTGGGGCTCGCGCTGGAGCGCCAGCGTCGACGACGACAAGGACAGCTGAAGCCTGGCGGCCCGCGCAACCGGTCAGCCGTCCACCGGCTGCGCCGGCGTCTCCAGTTCGAGCTGGTAGAAGGCCGCGTCCAGCCAGCGCCCAAACTTGAAGCCGACCTGGCGGAAGGTCCCGCAGTGGCTGAAGCCCAGCCGCTGGTGCAAGCCGATGCTCGCGCCGTTGCTGGCGTCGATGCATCCCACCAGCACATGCACCTCGGCCGCCCGCGCCCGCTCGATCAGCGCCTCCATCAGCACCCGGCCCAGGCCCCGCCCCCGCTGCGCGGGATGCAGGTAGACGCTGTGTTCCACGGTGTACTTGTAGGCCGGAAAGGCCCGGAAGGTGCCCCAGCTGGCGAAGCCGGCCAGCCGACCGTCCGCGTCGACCGCACCGATCACCGGAAAGCCGTGGGCCCGCTTGGTCGCGAACCAGGCGGCCATGGCCTCCGGCGGCCGCGGCACGTAGTCGTACAGCGCGGTCGAATGCACGATGGCGTCGTTCAGGATCGCCAGGATGGCGCCCGCGTGTTCGGCCTCGGTGCAGTCGATCAGGCGAATGCCGGCGTCGGGGGTGGCGGTGTTCATGCAAGCTCCTCGGTTGAAACAGGCCGTGCGCGCCGGCGGCGTGCGAAGCGCACCACCGTGACGCCCGCGCGTGCCTGGCGCAGCGAGGGCATGACCAGCACGCAGTCGTCGAAGGGTGTCACGATCGGCTCGCCATTGAAACCGATGACCGTGCCCGCGGCAGGAATCACCTCCAGGCCCTGGAAAGCTTGCGAGAAGCGCACCGTCTCGTCGCGCGCCACCACGCCGCCCGCCACCTCGAGGACCCACTGGCCGTCGGCATCGGGCAGCCGCCAGCCGGGCAGCCAGGCCGCGCCATCCGGCGCATCGATGCTGCCCGCAGCCAGCAGGAAGCGCGCGCACTGGTCCTGCGCGACGCGCCGGCTGTGCGGATCGCCGTGGAAGCCGCACTCCACCAGCAGCGAGCGCGCGCCGGCGGCAATGCCCTCGGGCGTGCCGAAGCGGCCGAAGTCGCGCATCCTCACGCCGTCCTTGTGGCCCGCATCGACCACGATGTGCTCCGGCGAGGCCATCGCGGCGGCCAACGCGATGTTCGCTGGCGCCAGGCCGGTGAGCGTCAGCGGCAGCCCGGGCTCGTGCATCGAATGCAGGTCGAGCAGCCAGTCGGCGGCCTCGACGAAGGGCGCGAGCTCGGCGGCGCGGCGCCGTTCGAGGCTGGTCGGCTGGCGCAGGCGCTCGGGCGACCACTGCCGGTTGAGGTCTTCCTCGACGAAGCGCGCGGCATCCGGATCGGCAGGGTCGAAGCGGTCGAAGGCCGCGAGGTTGCAGAAGGCCAGCGTCAGGCGGCCGCGCCGCAGGCGCAGCCCTGCGTCGAGCAGGCCCTTGAGCGCCCAGGCGCCGCAGAGTTCGTTGCCGTGCACCAGCGCCGTGATCAGCACATGGCGCCCGGCGAGGCCCGAATCGAACTGCCAGACGCCTTCGACACCGGTGTTGCCGGCGCGCCAGCCGTCCAGATCCGGCGCGTCGAGCAGGAAGGGCACTGCGGGTTGCATGGCGTTCATCCTTGTTGCTGCTGCAGGCGCGGGCCGGCGTGGCGCGGCGCCCGGGTCAGCGCGGACACCACGATCAGCGTGAGCACGTTGAGCGTCAAGGCGACCATGCCCACGTTCAGGTCCTTCAGCGCGTCGGGCAGGAAGGGGAACAGCGTGGCGACCGACAGCTTGTTCAGCGACAGCACGGCCACGGTGGCTTCGCCGACCAGGATGCTGGCGAAGGCCGCGACCTTGGTCACGGGGTTGACGCGCAGCAGGCTGGCGAGCAGCACCGGGAACAGCTGCGTCACCAGGCTGTAGGCCATCAGCAGCAGCGCCACGATGGTCTGCCCGCCCTGCAGCGTGAACCACAGCGCGACGCCCATCACGGCCGGGGCCATCAGCCGCGCCACACTGATGATCCGGACCTGGCTGGAGCGGGCGCGCAGCGGGCCGTAGATGTTGTTCGCCACCAGCGTGGCGGCCGCCATCAGGATCATCGAGCCCGGCACGATCGCGGTCAGCACGCCGGCCGCGCCGATCAGGCCCACCACCCAGGGGTCGAAGGTGGCCATCGAGATCTTGAACAGCGCCAGGTCGATGTCGGCGCCCTTGAGCCCGGGCACCTGCAGCACCGCCGCGAAGCCGACGAAGAAGATGAACAGCAGCATCAGCTGGTAGATCGGCAGCACGAAGGCGTTCTTGCGCAGGCCGCGCTCGCCCTTGGCCGAGAACGAAGCCATGAACATGTGCGGCCACATGTAGAAGCCCAGGGTGCTCAGCAGGATGGTCGAGACCATCCAGACCGCGCTCTCGCCCTTGGCCGGCAGGGCCAGGAAGCCGGGCTTGGCCTGCTCGATGGCCTCGAACATGTGGCCGATGCCGCCGTAGTAGTGGAACGGCAGGTAGAGGCCGAGGAAGATCGCGACGCCCATCACGAGGATGTCCTTGAGCACCGAGGTCCAGGCCGAGCCGTGGATGCCCGAGACCATGACATAGGCCGTGATGACCAGCGCGCCGATCACCGTGCCCTGCGTGGAGCTGATCACCGAGTAGGAGGCGACGCTCACGATGATGCCCAGGCCGCGCAGCTGCAGCACCAGGTAGGGAATCAGCGCCACCGCGCCCACCACCGCGACCAGGATGCCGAGTGCCGGGCTGTCGTACTTGGCGGCGAAGAAGTCCGGCTGCGAGACCAGCTTGCGCTGCTGCGCGTAGCGCCAGATCGGCGGCAGCAGCCAGTACGAGAGGATGAAGCACAGGCTGCCGTAGCCCAGCATGTAGTAGGCCGGCCCGCCGTGCCCGTAGGCGTAGCCGCTGCCGCCGAGGAAGACGAAGGTGGTGTAGATCTCGCCGGCCATCAGCAGGAACACGATGGCGGTGCCGAAACCGCGGCCGCCCACGGTCCACTGCTCGAGGTTCATGTCCTTGCCGCGCTGCGCCCGCAGGCCCAGCCAGAGCACCAGCGCGATGGTGAAGAAGATCAGGACGATGGAGATGTTCATTCGCCTTCTCCCACGGCGTGTTCGGGGCCGGCGTTGGCCGGATCGAGGCGGTAGACGATGGCCATCACGACCGAGGTGAGCACCAGGGTCAGCGACATCCAGGCCAGCAGGAAGGGCATGCCCAGCACCAGCGGTGCGACGCGGTTGCCGACGAAGGGACCCAGCAGCACCGATGCGACGGGCAGCAGGGCCAGAGAACGAAACCAACTCATTTTTGTCTCCTTGGTTGAAAAGGGGTGGCGTGCGAAGGCCGCGGGATGCCTCGCGGCTCCCGATGTGTCCTTCGAGGAACTTAGCGGCGGGTGCTCAGTGCACCTTGTGCGAGATCGACTTCGCGTGCGTGTAGCACTCGAGGCCCTCGGTGCCGCCTTCGCGGCCGTAGCCGCTGTCCTTGACGCCGCCGAAAGGGGTCTCGCTGACGGCCGACACCAGGTGGTTGATGGCCAGGTTGCCGAGTTCGAGGCCTTCGCCCAGCGCGTGCGCGTTCCGCGCCGATTCGGTGAAGGCATAGCCCGCGAGCCCGAAGGGCAGGCTGTTGGCCTTGGCGATCGCCTCGCCGAGGTTCGCCACGCGCGCGATCAGGCACAGCGGGCCGAAGGGTTCCTCGCGCATCGCCAGCGCATCGTCCGGCACCTCGGCCAGCACCGTCAGCGGGAAGTGGTAGCCCGTGCGGCCGATGCGATGGCCACCCGAGACCAGGCGCGCGCCGCGCGCCACCGCATCGTCGACCATGGCCTGCAGCGCCTCGAGCCGACGGGCGTTGGTGACCGGGCCGATGTCGCTGCCGGCGGCAGTGCCGGGGCCCACACGGACCGCGTCGGCCTCGGCCTTGAAGGCCGCGACGAAGGGCTCGTAGACCGCGGCGTGCACATAGAAGCGGGTCGGCGCAACGCAGACCTGACCCGCGTTGTTGAGCTTGCCCTTGACGCAGGCGATCGCGGCCGCGACCGGGTCGGCGTCCTCGCAGACGATCACCGGCGCATGGCCGCCGAGCTCCATGATCACCGGCTTCATGTGGCGGCCCGCCAGCTCGGCCAGGTGCTTGCCGACGGCGGTCGAGCCGGTGAAGGTGACCAGGCGCACCACTGGGTCGGCGATGAGCCGCGACGAGATCGCGGCCGGATCGCCGAACACCAGGTTGAGCACGCCGGGCGGCAGTCCCGCATCGACGAAGGCCTGGGCCAGCAGCACCGCGCCCGCGGGCGTTTCCTCGGCCGCCTTGAGGATGATCGAACAGCCCGCGGCCAGCGCGCCGCCGACCTTCCGCGCGGGCGAACTCATCGGGAAGTTCCAGGGCGTGAAGGCCGCCACCACGCCCGCGGGCTCGCGCACCACGGTGTGGCGCATGCCGGGCTCGGCCGGGATCACGCGGCCGTAGAGCCGGCGGCCCTCCTCCGCGTCCCAGGCGATCAGGTCGCAACCGCGCAGCACCTCCGCCCGGGCCTGCGCCAGCGGCTTGCCCTGCTCCAGCGTAATCGCCAGGGCGATGGTCTCGGCCCGCTCGCGCATCAGGGCCGCCGCCTGCAGCATGACGCGGGCGCGCTGCTGCGGTGCGGTGCGGCGCCACACGGCCAGGCCGCGCGCGGCCGAGGCGAGCGCGGCATCGATGTCGTCGGGGCCGGCCACCGGCACCCGGCCGATCTCGGCCTCGTCCGAAGGGTTGAGCACGGGGCGGCTGTCGGCGCAGCGCCGCCATTGGTTGTCGATCAGCAGGCGGATTTCGGGATAGGCACTCATGATTCGCGTCGCGTGGAGGTCGGAGAAAGGAAGGAAATCGAGGCGGCGCGGCTAGCGCCGGCCGTGGGCCAGCCGCAGGGCCTGGGGCCGCTGCCGCAGGCGGAACATCGCCACGCAGCCGAGCAAGGGCCCGAGGGCCAGCATGCCGAAGGCGCCCGGCCAGCCCGCGAGGGCGACGACATGCGGCACCAGGTGGATGCTGACCAGGGTCAGCAGGAAGCCGGCGCAGGTCTGCACCGTCAGCAGGGTGCCGACCGAGGACGGCTCGGCCAGCTCGGCGATGCTGGCCGAGAACTGCGCGGAATCGGCGATCACGCTCACGCCCCAGACGAGCGCCACCGGGATCACCACCCAGGGCGAGGCGCCCAGCAACCAGCCCATCAGCAGCGCGCAGGCGGCGCTGGTGGCCATCGCGGCGATGGTGACGGCGGTGCGGCCGATGCGGTCGGCCAGCACCCCGCCGCCCCAGGCGCCGAGCACGCCCGCCGCCACGGTGGCGAAGGTCCAGAGGCTGGCGCTGTGGCCGGCGTCGGCCATGCCGTTGAGGCTGAAGCTGGCCTGCAGGAACACCGCGAGCCAGGCCCACATCGCATAGAGCTCCCACATGTGGCCGAGGTAGCCCAGGTTGGACAGCCGCACGGCCGGATCGCGCCAGGCCTGGGTGAAGGCCGACAGGTCCAGCCGCGCGGCCCGCTTCATGTGCGGCCCGAGTTTGCAGGCCAGCACCGCCAGCCCCGACAGCGCGGCGCAGGCCGCGGCGACGGCGTAGACCCAGCGCCAGTCGAGGCCGCCGCTGGCCGCCAGCAGGTGCGGGCTGGCCGAGCCCAGGGTCAGCGCGCCGACCAGCAGGCCGATCAGCAGGCCCAGGTCGCCGCGCGCCCAGGTGGCGGCCAGGCGCATGCCGACCGGGTAGACGCCGGCCATGCACATCCCGGTGAGAAAGCGCAGCGCATAGACCAGCGCGCCGGTGGGCGGCAGGAACACCAGCCAGGCGGTCGCGGCCGCGGCCACCAGGGCCGAGCCCATGAACAGCCGGCGCGGATCGAAGCGGTCGGCCAGCGAGAACAGCGCGCTCAGGATGGTGCCGATGACGAAGCCGGCCTGCAGCGAACTGGTCAGCAGCGCCGCGGCCTGCGCGCTCACGGCCTGGCTCTGCTTGACCGTCGCCACCACCGAGGCCGAGGAGAACCAGACCGTCATGGCGCCGACCTCGCACAGCAGCAGGATGGCCAGCGAGCGGGCCTTGTGGCGGTAGGGGTCGACCATGGGCATCGGCTCGGTGGCGGGGTTCAGCGCAGGGCCGAGGTGGCCTGGTTGAGCCGGTGGTAGCCGCGCCCGAAATAGACCAGGCCGTCGCCGCGCTCGGCGGTGCGCACCGCCTTCACGGTGCAGGAGAACACCGTGTGCGTGCCGACCTCCATCGCCGAGACGATCTCGCAATCGAGCGAGGCCAGCGCATCGCGCAGCGCCGGCGCGCCGGTGGCCAGCACATCCCATTGCGCCAGGCCGAAGCGCTCGTCGGCGCTGATGTTCTTGGTGGCGAAGCGCTCCGCGATGCCGCGCTGGTCGGCCGAGAGCACGTTGACGCACAGCGCGCCGGCCGCCTTGAAGGCCGCGTTGTTCTGGCTGCTGCGGTTGATGCAGACCAGCAGCGTCGGCGGCTCGTCGGTCACGCTGCAGACGGCCGAGACCGTGCAGCCCACGCGCCCCTCGGCGGCGTGGCCGGTGATGACGTTCACGGCGGCGCCGAGGTTGGCCATCGCTTCCTTGTAGCTTTGCTTGTCGAGCATGTCGTCTCCTGCCAATGAAAAGGGGCCGGCGCTCAGGCCGCGGCCGGCCGGCGGTGCTGGGCCACCGGGTGGCTGGCCGGCAGCCGGTCGCGGCCGAACAACTTGCCGCGCAGCGAGCCTTCGGCATAGCGCGTCTTGTAGACGCCGCGTTCCTGCAGCAGCGGCACCACCAGCGCGATGAAGTCGTCGAAGCACTCTGGCACCACGGTGCGCGAGAGGTTGAAACCGTCGACGTCGGCCTCGGTGGTCCAGGCCACCAGGGCATCGGCGATCTGTTCGGCCGAGCCGACCATCGGCTGCTGGCGGCTGCCCAGCACCATCTGCTCGAGCAGCTTGCGGCGGGTCCATTGCGGGCCGGCGCTGCGCGTCATGGCCTCGACGTTGGACACGATGGCCTGGCTCTTGCCCGTCTCGATCGGCTCGTCGATGTCGTACTTGGCGAAGTCGATCCCCATCGACGCCGCGGCATGGGCCAGCGCCGCCTCGGAGCTCACGTAGCGCCGGTACTCGGCGTACTTCTCCTGCGCTTCGGCCTCGGTCCGCCCGGTCACCACGGTGGCGCCGAGGAAGACCTTGATGTCGGCGCCGGCACGCCCGCGCTGCACCGCCTGCTGGCGGATGTCGTCGACGATCTTCTTCACCCCGGGCTTGCTCTGGCCGTTGACGAACACGCATTCGGCATGGGTGGCGGCAAAGCGCGAGCCGCGGGCCGAGGAGCCGGCCTGGTAGAGCACCGGCGTGCGCTGCGGCGAGGGTTCGCTCAGGTGCATGGCATCGACCTTGTACTGCGGGCCCTGGTGATGCACCGCGTGCACCCGGGCCGGATCGGCGTAGAGGCCGCGGGCCTTGTCGGCGAGCACGGCGCCGTCTTCCCAGCTGCCTTCCCAGAGCTTGTAGACCAGCGCCATGTACTCGTCGGCCAGGTCGTAGCGGTCGTCGTGCGCGGTCTGGCCGGTGAGGCCGACGGCGCGCGCGGCGCTGTCCAGGTAGCCGGTGACGATGTTCCAGCCGATGCGCCCGCCCGTCAGGTGGTCGAGCGTGGACATGCGGCGCGCGAAGAGGTACGGCGTCTCGTAGGTCAGGTTGGCCGTGACGCCGAAGCCCAGGTGCCGGGTGGCGGCGGCCATGGCCGGGATCAGCAGGGTCGGGTCGTTGACCGGCACCTGGACCGCGCCGCGCAGGGCCGCGTCGGCGTTGCCGCCGAGCACGTCGTAGACCCCCACCACGTCGGCGAAGAAGATGCCGTCGAACAGGCCGGCCTCGAGGCGGCGGGCATAGTCGGTCCAGTAGTGGATGTCGAGGTAGCGCGCCGACTGGTCGCGCGGGTGCGTCCACAGGCCTTGCTGGATGTGGCCCACGCAGTTCATGTCGAAGGCGTTCAGATGGATTTCACGGCGCATGTCTCTCTCCTTGTTGCAGTGCATCGCGACGGTTCCTTGCGCTGGATCAAGGAGCGATGGTGTTCGGTGCGTCCATCATAGTAGACGATCAACTACTTTGAAAGATTTTTTTTTGATCCAATAGCCCGGACATGAACGACGACCCCACCGACGCCATCTCGGCTTCCATCAAGAAAGAACGGGTGGCGCGCGGCCTGTCACTGGCCGACCTGTCGGAGCGCTCCGGCGTCTCCAAGGCCATGATCAGCAAGATCGAGCGCGGCGAGGCCAGCCCCACGGCCACGGTGCTCGGCAAGCTCTCGGGGGCGTTCGGGATGGCGCTGTCGGCGCTGCTGGCACTGGCCGAGAAACAGGGGGAGCGGATCAGCGTGCGGGCGACGCAGCCGGTCTGGCGCGATCCCGAGACCGGCTACCTGCGGCGCGCGCTGTCCCCGCCCGACCACGGCATGCTCGAATTGCTGGAGATCGAGTTGCCGGCCAACGTGCGCGTGCCCTACCCGGCCACCGCCTTCGCCTTCCAGCACCAGCAGATCCTCGTGACCCAGGGGCTGCTGGAGTTCCAGGAAGGCACCACGGTGCACCGGCTCAACGTGGGCGACTGCCTGCAACTGGGTCCGCCGGCCGAATGCAGCTTCTTCAATCCCGGCCAGCAGGTCTGCAAGTACCTGATCGCGCTGGTGCGGCGCTGAGCCGCCCTGTCCGGGATAGGCCGACAGGCCCTAGCCAAACGGCGTATTGAAGCCCGGGGCCGCGCGGCGCAGACTGCGCTCCCAAGCCCCCGCCGGGCGCCATTCGAGGACACAATCATGCAAACACTGTCGAATGCGGAGTTTCTGGCCCTCTGGTTCGCGCTGGCCGTGGCGGGGCTCGGCGCGGTGATCGCCTTCGCCCGTCCGAACGGGCTGCTGACCGATGCGCTGGCCCGGCGCGTGCGGCGGTCGATCGCCACCCTCCAGGAAAACACATCGAGCCTGCGCGAAGGCTCGTCGACCTAGCCGCCTGGCGCCGGCGCTCAGCGCGGGCGCAACGGCGGAAATCGCTTGACCATCTGCCGCCCGAGCGGCGTCACGGCGGTCACCGTCGCCGGCGGTTGGTCGTGGCCGGTCAGGGTCCGCACCGGCAATGGAATGTCCGCCTTGATGTGGCCCGCGAGCTGGAGCACGCGCAGGCCATCGACGTCCTTTCCAGCAAAGACGGTGACCGGCAGGCGGGATTGGGCGAGTTGGTGCAGCAGTTGGAATGACACCCGTCGAGTATCGTGCCGCCGCGTGGCGCGCCAGGCCGCGGCCCCCCACGAATCCCGCGCCGCCGAGGCAAAGTGCAGCCCTTGGCGGCCTTCTTCGGCGCGTCTCTGCGAGCGATGAATACCAAAGAACTCATCGTTCTCCGGCCGCCCTCCCCACCCTCTCCCGCCCCGTCCCGGCCGGGCTGCAATGCGCCGAAAAAACCGGTCCGCGCCCGGCGAACAAAGCCGGTCGCCGTGAAGAAGTTAACATTGGGTAACAGTTCGACGCAATCATACTGGTGCGTCAACCGGAGATCTTATGAGTCAGTGGGAATTGGAATTTGCAGAAGCCGTCGCAGCGCTGGAAGCGGCCTACAAGGCCGACCAGCGCGCCTATGACGATCTGCGCGACCCGCTGAAGGCGTCCTGGGCGCTGTTGCCGACCTGGATGTGGCCCGAACCGGACCGCGTGGGCCAGATGCTCAAGGCGCGCAACGCCTTGATCGCGGCCGAGGACGCGGTGCGCGAGATGGTCCGGCGCCAGAGCATCGCGGTGCGCAACACGCGCGCGCGGCGCCAGACCATGTACCAGCAGCGGGCCTTCGCCCAGACCTCGACGGGCGAGGTGTCGGCGGCGGGCGAACTCTCCGTGTCGGTTCGCCAGCCCACCGACGCGCGCACGCCCACGTCCCGCAACGCCTGACGGCCGTTCCCGCCCCGGCGGACGTGCAAAGGCCGATCCCCCTCGCGGGCGGATCGGCCTTTTTCGTTGGCGGTGCGGCGCCTGGCGCGCCGCCGGGTCACTGCAAGGTGGTGTGCTGCAGGTCGATCGAAGGGCTGATGAACAGGGGCGCCACCGCGCCGCCCCGGCGCGGACCGGTCAGGCCGCACACCGCCTGCAGGGCGATGTAGCCGGCGGCCAGCGCCGAGTGGTAGCTGCTGGCGGGCGACTCCGCCGAATCGATGGGCTCGTAGATGCCGGCGTCGTCGTTCTCCTCCTGGAGCACCCAGAAGTACATGCCGGGCCACGGCTCGTCGACGGTCAGTGCAATGCGGCGGAGATCGGTCGTCATGTCTTTTTCCAGCTTGAACACGAGGAATGGCGAGCGTCGGCGAGGGCCCGATTGCGTGAGGCATTTTGTTCTCACTTAACAATCTGTGACAAACCTCGCCGGCACCCCGATTAAGCCGTTCTTTCGCCTGGAATGCACGGGCCCCAGGGCGGTCCGACCCCGCAATCAGTGACAAATCCCGCGTTTTTCAAGAAACTTTAGTTCTCTTTTCCATCAGGAATGCACCCGCAAGGGCGGGGGGCGAGGAAACCAGGGATGGAAGGTCGCGGCGCCCCCTCAGTTGGCTGCCTGCCCCGGGTCGCCGGCCGGCAGCGCCAGCGGGAGGCCCAGGTCGTCGAGGGTCGGCGCCATGCCCGCGGCCGCCCGCACGGCCAGCACCGAGGCGATGGCGGCGTCGTGGTCGGCGAAGCCTTGCGAACTGCGCGCGTAGAGCGCGTTGTCGCGCTTCGACCGAAGCTCCCAGAACCATTGATTCCCCGAGCCGTTGTGAACGACGAATTGCATGACATCTCCTCGTGAACAGGTCGCCGAGTGTCCGGGCAAAGCCGGCCGTGCGCACCCGGCCCGCTCGCCTTTCGGGCCATGTCTTGCGCTGGATCAAGCTTTTGCCAGATCGCCGGCGCCTTTTTTGCTCAGGCCGCCGGCGCGGCCTGCCACCGGGCCGCGCAATCCTCGGCCAGCAGCGGGCGGCTGAAGTAGTAGCCCTGCACAAGGCGGCAGCCGATGGAGCGGACGAAGGCCAGGTGCTCGGCCGTCTCGACGCCCTCCGCGATGATCTCCAGGTCGAGCTCCTCGGCCAACCTGCAGATGGCGCGCACGATCACCGCGTTGCGCGGATCGGTGTGGCCGGCCTGCATGAAGGACTGGTCGATCTTGATCTTGTCGAGCTCGAAACGCCGCAGGTAGCTCAGCGAGGCGAAGCCGGTGCCGAAATCGTCGAGCGCCACCTGCACCCCCAGGCGCCGGAAGCGGCTGATGATGCCGGCCGCGTTGTTGTGCAGCAGCACGCTCTCGGTGATCTCGAAGATCACCCGTTCGGGCCGGATGGCGAAGCGCAGCAGCGCGCGCTCCACGAACACGCAGAAGGTGGCGTCGGTGAACTGCCGGGCCGAGAGGTTGATCGAGATGAAGACGTCGTCGGGCCAGGTGGCGGCGTCGCGGAAGGCCTCCTCCACCACCCAGCGGCCGATGGAGACGATCTGGCCGCTGCGCTCGGCCACCGGGATGAAGTCGGCCGGCGACACATGGCCCAGTTCGGGGTGGGTCCAGCGCAGCAGCGCCTCGAAGCCGACGGTGCGGCCGCCGTCGATGTCGACGATGGGCTGGAAGCGCAGGTGGAATTCCGCCCGCTTCTCGGCCTCGGCCAGCCCCTGGCGCAGCCGCTGCTCGCGCAGCGCCCGATCGCGCATCGCGGGGTCGAAGACCAGGTGGCGCGCGCGGCCCGCGCCCTTGGCCGCGTAGAGCGCGATGTCGGCGCTCTTCATCAGGGCCACCGCGTTGTCGAGCTGTCCCGAGGCCTTGAAGGCGATGCCCATGCTGGCCGTGGCCGTCAGGTGCGCCTCGCCCACGTCGAAGGGCGCCGCCAGCGCGCGCGCGATGCGCTCGCAGCAGGCCTCGGCCTCCTCGCCCGCCTGGGGGCCCAGGAAGACGATCGCGAACTCGTCGCCGCCCAGCCGCGCCACCAGATGCGCACCGTCGACCACCTCGGCCAGCCGGGCCGCGAACTGGATCAGGAAGACGTCGCCGGCGTCATGGCCGAAGCGGTCGTTGATGTCCTTGAAATGGTCGATGTCGAGCAGCACGATCGCGCAGGCCCCGCCGGGCGGCTGGCCGGCCAGCGCGAGGTTGAAGCCGTGCCGGTTCAGCACGCCCGTCAGGGCGTCGTGCCGCGCGTCGCGGTCCGACCGGCGCTTGAGCCGCAGCACGAAGCCCATCAGCGCCAGGCCGACGAGCACCAACACCACCACGATGACCGACACGCCGGCGATGACCCGGCCCAGGCTCTCCTGCTTGCGCGCGATGTTGTCGGTCAGCACGGTCTGCGCGCTCGAGGCCAGCCGCAGGATGCGGCCGTTCAGCGGCAGCAGTTCGCCCAGCACCTCGCGCGCCGCCGCCGGCTCGCCCAGCTCGGGCAGCCGTTGCTCCACGCGGCGGATCGCCTCCGTCGCATGGGCGTACTCGGCGGCGCCTTCCGGCAGCTGGGTCAGCGCGGCGAAGGTCTCGCTGTTGTGGATGATCTCGAGGCGATTGAGCAGGATCTGGTAGCGCAGCTCCACCTCGGCCTGGGTGGTCTGCGAGCCCGGCAGGAAGCGTTCGGCCACCGCCAGCTCGAAGCGGAACAGCTCGGCCGACAGCTGGCCGCTCTCGATCGTGATGTTGAAGCGCGTCGATTGCGAGCTCCACATCAGGTAGTTGGCCAGCGTGACCGTCACCGCGATGCCTGCCACCACCAGCGCCACCACCGCCATCAGCACGGTTCGAAAGCGGCGCAGGGGTTTCAAGATCGGCACCCCGACTGGCACGCGCGGGCATCGCGTCGCGAACGTGGCGTGGCCACCGGCGCCCGGCGCCGCCGTCCTGGAGATCGCGCAGGCAGGGCCGGAGCACGCAGCCGCATCATGGGCACGCGCCTAGAGCACGTCGATCTGGCACAGCTGCCAGACCGCGTAGAGGTAGAAGCTGTCGGAGCGCAGCTTGGAGTCGCGGTCGAAGGGGAAGACCACGAAGATCGGCCCCTTGTCCGAGATCGGCAAGGCGACGCCGTCCTTGGCGATGGCCAGGATCGCGCCGTTGCTGGCCAGGTCCTCGATGTCGGCGACCACCGCGTAGTCGTTGAGCGCGATCAGCCGCACCCGGCTGCCCTTGGCCTTGAGCGACGAGAGGAAGGTGCCCACCGCCACGCCGCTGTAGGTGACCGGCGTCTTGTTCCAGGGGGTGGCGGTCTTGAAGGCGGTCTGCGGCATGGCCTGCAGCGCCTCGAGGTCGAAGCGCCGGTTGCCGGCGGCATCGGCGCCCTCGATGGCGCCGCGGACCAGCAGGATCGGCGCCCCGGCAAACGATGGGCCCGCGATGCCGAGCGCCAGGGCGGAAGATCCCGCAAGAAAGGCGCGCCGACTGACAGTGCTCATCATCGTGTGTTCTCCGAAAAACGTCCGGTGGTGCCACGATACATCGGCAACCCCGCCAGCGGAGACATCGTTTGCATTCGGGCATCCAGTGGGAAGCCCTTGCGGACTGGACGATGAACGATTCTATAGAGACGCGGGCGCACCGCGCGCCGGCCCTGCCGGACCGGCGGGCGGCCCGCTCACGCGGCGTCGAACACCCGGTCCTTGAACTGCTCGCGCAGCTTGGTCTTGAGCAGCTTGCCGGTCGCGGTGTGCGGCAGCGCATCGACGAAGGTCACGTGGTCGGGCAGCCACCACTTCGCGACCTTCTGCGCGAGGAAGGCCTGCAGCTCGGCGCCCGTGACCTCGGCGCCCGCGCGCCTGACGATCACCAGCAGCGGCCGCTCCTGCCATTTGGGATGCGGGATGCCGATCACCGCCGCCTCGGCCACCGCCGGATGCGCGTTGGCCGCGTTCTCGAGGTCGATCGACGAGATCCACTCGCCGCCCGACTTGATCACGTCCTTGGCGCGGTCCACCAGCTGCACGTAGCCGTCGGTGTCGACGGTCGCGACGTCGCCGGTCGGGAAGTAGCCTTCGGCGTCGAGCACCGGGCCGCCCTCGCTCTTGAAATAGCCGCTCGCGATCCACGGGCCGCGCACATGCAGGTGGCCGAAGGCCTGGCCGTCGTGCGGCAGGCGCTGGCCCGCCTCGTCGACGATCTTGAGCTCCACGCCCCAGACGCCGCGGCCCTGCTTCATCTTGACCGTCGTCTGCTCGTCCTTCGACAGGCCGCGGTGCTTGGGCAGCAGGTTGCCGATCACGCCGATGGGGCTGGTCTCGGTCATGCCCCAGCCCTGCACGAAATCGGCACCGAAGTCGCGCTCGAAGCGCTCGATCATGCTGCGCGGGGTGGCCGCGCCGCCCACGCCGATGCGCTTCAGGCCCAGGGCCAGCGTGTCGATCTCGGGATGCGCATCGAAGTACTGGAACTGCATCAACCAGACCGTGGGCACGGCCTGCGAGAAGGTGACCTTCTCGTCGCGCATGAGTTCGTAGAGGCTCTGGCCGTCGAGCTTGGGCCCGGGCATCACCAGCTTGGCGCCCGCCATCGCGGCCGAGTACGGCATGCCCCAGGCGTTGGCGTGGAACATGGGCACGGCCAGCAGCAGCGTCATGCCCGAGTTGACGTTGAAGGTGTCGGGCGCGCATTCCATCAGCGAATGCAGCACGGTCGAGCGGTGCGAATACAGCACGCCCTTGGGGTTGCCGGTGGTGCCCGAGGTGTAGCAGAGCGACGAGGCGGTGCGCTCGTCGAACTCGGGCCAGGTGTAGTCCTCGCTCTGCGCGGCGATCAGCTCCTCGTAGCACAGCAGCTTCGGCACATCGATCGCGGGCATGTGCGCGCGGTCGGTCATGGCCACGAAGGTGTGCACGGTCTTGAGCGAAGGCGCGAGCTGCGCCACCAGCGCGGCGAAGGAGATGTCGAAGAACAGCACCTGGTCTTCGGCATGGTTGACGATGTAGTCGATCTGCTCCGGGAACAGCCGCGGGTTCACCGTGTGCAGCACCGCGCCCGTGCCCGAGACGCCGTAGTAGAGCTCGAGGTGGCGGTGCGTGTTCCAGGCCAGCGTGCCCACGCGCTGGCCGGGCGCGATGCCCAGCGCCTGCATCGCGTTGGCCACGCGCTTGGCGCGGCGCTGCACCTCGCGGTAGTTGGTGCGGTGCACCGGGCCCTCGACGGTGCGCGCGACGATCTCGGTCTCCGGGTGGAAGGTGGCCGCGTGATCGATCAGCGACGAGATCATCAGCGGGCGGTCCTGCATCAGTCCGAGCATTCTTGTGTCTCCGGTGGTTCTTTGGAAATGGCGCTCATTTGACGGCAATGGACTGGCCCATGGGCTCGAATTCCTTGCCGTTGAAGCGCACCAGCTGCAGCGTGCTGAAGGGCCAGTAGTCGGTGCTTGAGGTGTTGAGCGCCACGCCGGGCAGCAGCATGCCCGTGCTCACCGCCTTGAGGCTGGTGGCCTGCTTCAGCAGGTTCTCGCGCGTCAGGTTGTCGCCCGAGGCCCGCAGCACCTGCTCCATCGCCTGCGCCACGCCGTAGCCGTACACGCCGGCGGCGTTGGTCACGTCCTGGTCGGGGGCGTACTTCTTCATGAAGGCCAGGAACTCCTTGGTCGCCGGATCGTCGGCCCAGCGCGGCTGGGTCGCGTCCTTGAAGAAGGCCATGGCCATGATGCCGTTGGACTTGTCCAGGCCGGCCGGCTCCAGTGTCATCTTCACGTAGGCCGACACATAGGTCAGGTACTGCTGCTTGGGGCGCCAGCCGATGTCGTAGACCTTGCGGATGGCCTGCGCCGCGAAGCGCGCGGTGGCGAAGTTGACGAACACGTCGGCGCCCGAGGCCTGCAGCTTGATGATCTGCGAGTCGACGGTCGGGTCGGCGATCTCGAACGAGGCCTCGCCCACGATCATCGAAGCCGCCTTGTCGCCCAGCCCCTTCTTCAGGCCCTTGAGCAGGTCCTTGCCGAAATCGTCGTTCTGGTAGAGCACGGCGATCTTCGCGCCGGGCATCGTCTTCAGGATGTTCTTCGCGTAGAGACTGCCCTCGCCCTCGTAGCTGGGCATGTAGGGCGTGGTCCAGGGGTTGTTCTTCGGGTCGTTGAAGCGGTCGGCGCCCACGCCCAGCAGCAGGTGCGGCACCTTCTTGGCGTTCATGTACCGCATGATGGCCGCGTTGGAGGCCGAGCCGAGGTTGCCGTAGACGGCGAGCACCTCGTCCTGCTCGACCAGCTTGCGCACCACCTCGGTGGTGCGCGGTGGGGTGTACTGGTCGTCGTAGCTGATCAGCGTGACCTTGCGGCCGTTGATGCCGCCCTTGTCGTTGATCATCTTGAAGTAGGCCTCGTTGACCTTGCCGACGATGCCGTACGACGAGACCGGGCCGCTGTAGGGCATGGCCATGCCGAGCTTGATCTCGGTGTCGGAGGCGCCGGTGTCGTACTTCTTCTGGGCGAGCGCCATGCTGCTGCCCAGCAGAAGGGCCGCGCCGGCCAGCAGCAGCGCGGTGCGCCGAGGGAGGGTGTGGTTCTGTTGCGTCATGTCGTGCTCCGGGCTCAACGGCCCATCACCGGGCCGAAGGGCTCGTAGTGCGTGCCGGTGAAGCGCAGCAGCTGCATGCGCTCGATCGGGTAGAAGTCGTCGGCGGCGGTCTTCACGTCGATGCCCGGGTAGAGCATGGGCAGCGTGAGTTGCAGGTTGGCCGAGATCTTCATGATGTTCTCGCGCGTGAGGTTGTCACCCGCCTTGCGCAGCACGTATTCCAGCGTCTGGGCCGAGGAGTAGCCCAGCACGTTGAGCGAATCCGTCATGTCGCCGCCCGGGTAGTACTTGGCCATGAAGGCCTTGTAGTCGTCGAATTCCTTGGTGTTCTTCCAGCGATCGTCGGCCGGGTCACGCAGGTAGGTGGCCGAGATCACGCCCTGGGCGTTCTCGTAGCCGGCCGGCTTGATCACCGCCGAGACCGACACCGACACGCTCGACAGGTACTGCGTGGGCTTCCAGCCGATGTCGGCCGCCTTGCGTATCGCCTGCGCGGCGAACTTGGGCGTGGTGATGCTGAAGAAGGTGTCGGCGCCCGAGGCCTTGAGGTTGACCATCTGGCTGTCGATGGTCGGGTCGGTCACCTCGTAGGTCGACTGCGCCACCACCATGCGCTTGGCCTTGTCGCCCAGCCCGTCCATGAAGCCCTTGAGGAAGTCCTTCCCGAAATCGTCGTTCTGCATCAGGATCGCGATCTTCGCGTCGGGCTTGGTTTTCAGGATGTGCTCGGCGTAGATCAGGCCTTCGGTCTGGTAGGTCGGCTGCCAGCCCATGGTCCAGGGGAAGTCCTTGGGGTCGCCGAAGCGCGTGGCGCCGGTGGCCACGAAGAGCTGCGGCACCTTCTTGGCGTTCATGTAGCGGCGGATCGCCATGTTGTGCGCCGTGCCCAGCGGGCCGAAGAGCACCAGCACCTCGTCCTGCTCGACCAGCTTGCGCGCCTGCTCGACGGTCTTCGAGGGCGTGTAGGCGTCGTCGAGCGAGATGAACTCGACCTTGCGGCCGTTGATGCCGCCTTCGGCATTGATCTTGGCGAACCAGGCGCTCGCGGTCTTGCCGATCGTGCCGTAGGCCGAGACCGGGCCCGAGTACGGGACGATGTGGCCGATCTTGATCGTGGTGTCGGTGGCGCCGGTGTCGTAGCGCTTCTGTGCGTGCGCGGTGAACACCGCGGCTGCGCCGAGCAGCAGCGCGGCACCGGTGCGCAGGAAGCCCTTCGACGGGCGGGAGGGGAATACGGGCATGACGGTCTCCTGGTTTTTTCTGTTGCGCCACGGTCGGCGTCGGGACGGATCGTAGGCAGCCGCTCCGGCCGGCGGCATCGTCGGAAGAGACGATTGAGAGGCCCGGGCCTTGGTCCTAGCATGGGCCGCACAACAGCCAGACCGGAGACAAGCCGCAGGCCCGCGCCTGCCGGCAGCCACAGCCGATGAACCTCAGTTCGACCCCGCGCTACGAAGCCTTCCGCCAGGAGATCCGCGCCTTCCTCCGGACCCACGGCCACCGCTCGGCCACCGCCCCGACCGCGCAACGCCCGCCCGCGGCCGCGCTGGCCTGGCAGCGCCTGCTGCTCGAGCACGGCTACGCGGGCCGCACGGTGCCGCGCGAGTACGGCGGCCACGGCGCCGCGCCCGACGTGATGGAGGCCTACCTGATCACCGAGGAATTCACCCGCGCCGGCGCCGCGCCGCCCCTGGGCAACCAGGGCATCTCGATGCTGGTGCCCACGCTGCTCGAACTGGGCACCGAGGCGCAGCGGCGCGAATGGATCGCGCCCACCTTGCGCGGCGAGGTGCTCTGGTGCCAGGGCTACTCCGAGCCCGGCGCCGGCTCCGACCTGGCGGCGCTGCAGACCCGCGCCACCGAGGACGGCGAGGATTTCCTGGTCAACGGCCAGAAGATCTGGACCTCGACCGCGCACGTGGCCGACATGATCTTCTGCCTGGTGCGCACCGAGCCCGGCGCGGCCAAGCACGCAGGCATCAGCTACCTGCTGTTCTCGATGCAGACGCCCGGCATCGCGGTGCGCCCGCTGCAGACCATGACCGGCCATGCCGAGTTCAACGAGGTCTTCTTCACCGACGTGCGCGTGCCGCAACACCAGATCGTGGGCGGGCGCGGCGAAGGCTGGAAGGTGGCCAACGCCACGCTCAAGCACGAGCGCGGCTCGCTGGGCAATGCCGCGGTCACGACCCAGCGCTACCAGGAGCTGGTCGAGCTGATGCAGGCCGAGACCGTCGACGGCACGCGGCTGATCGACCTGCCGGTGCTGCGCGACCGTCTGATGCGGCTGCAGGGCCATGTGCTGGCGCAGAAGTGCCACGGCCTGCGCCTGCTCACCGCGGCCGCCGCGGGCGAGGACCTGGGCCTGGCGGCGTTGGTCGTGAAGCTGCAGGGCTGCGAGCTGCGCCACCAGCTGGCCGGGCTGGCCATCGACGCGCTGGGCGAGCTCGGCCTGCTGATGCACGGCAGCCCGCACCTGCGCGCGCAGGCGATCTGGCAGGAGCGCTACATGTTCGACCTCGGACTGATCATCGGCGGCGGCACCGCGCAGATCCAGAAAAACATCATCGCGGAGCGCGGCCTCGACATGCCGCGCGAGCCGCGCCTGGCCGCCTGACGCGCACGGAGCCCCCCCTCATGGAATTCGCCCTCTCCCCCGACCAGCGCGCCCTGCAGGACAGCGTGCGCCGCAGCCTCGAACGCGCCTGCCCGCTCGAGCGCGTGCGCGCCGTGGCCGCCACCGACGAACCCTTGGACCGCGCGGTCTGGCAGACCCTCTGCGAGATCGGCGTGCCCGCACTGCTGGTGCCCGAGGCGCACGGCGGCCTGGGCCTGTCGCTGCTCGACGCCGCATTGGTGGCCGAAGAACTGGGTCGCCATGTGGCGCCCGTGCCCTTCCTCGGCAGCGCGGTGCTCGCGCCGCTGGCCCTGCGCGAGGCCGGCAGCGCGGCGCAGCAGGCCCAATGGCTGCCGCGCCTGGCCCGCGGCGACTGCATCGCCGGCGTGGCCATGGCCGAGCGCGTGGCCGGTGCGCGCGACGGCGCGGGCGTGCGGGCCGACGCTGGCCGGCTGAACGGCAGCGCGCTGTTCGTGCTCGACGCGGCGCAGGCCGATGTCTTCATGGTGGCCGACCGCAGCGGCGCCCTGCACCTGGTCGCCGCCGATGCACCGGGTTTGCAACGCGCAGCCCTGCGCAGCATCGACGCGACCCGCCCGCTGGGCGCGCTGGTGTTCGACAACGTGCCCGCGCAGGCCCTGCCCGGCGCCACACCCGCCACGCTGGCGCGGCTGCGCAGCGCCGCCTGGGCCCTGCTCGCGGCCGACACGCTGGGGGCGGGCTGGGCCATGATCGACCAGGCCGTCGCCTATGCGAAGGAGCGCCGCCAGTTCGGCCGCGTGATCGGCTCCTTCCAGGCGGTGAAGCACCTGTGCGCCGAGATGGCCGCGGGCCTGGAGCCCGGCCGCGCGCTGGTCTGGTACGCGGCCCATGCCTTCGACGCGCTGCCCGACGAGGCCGAGCTGCTGTCGGCACATGCCAAGGCCCACCTGTCGGAGACCGGCACCTTCGTCGCGCGCACCGCCACCGAGGTGCATGGCGGCATGGGCATCACCGACCTGCTGGGCCTGCACTTCTGGTTCAAGCGCATCGGCTTCAACCGGCAGGTCCTGGGCGGCCCCGAGCGCCTGCGGCAGCACGCCGCGCAACTCCAAGATTTCGAAGCAAGGAAGGAAACAACATGACATCGCCCCGCATGCTCGAAGGCCTGCGCGTCACCGACCTCACGACGGTGATCTTCGGCCCCTACTGCACGCAGATCCTGGCCGACCTCGGCGCCGAGGTGATCAAGGTCGAGCCGCCCGAGGGCGACAGCATCCGCATCATCGGCACGCCGCCGCACACGCCGCTCATGAGCCCGGTGCACCTGCGGCTCAACCGCGGCAAGCGCTCGGTCGACTGGGACTTGAAGAGCGAGGCCGGCCGCGCCGCCATGCACCGGCTGATCGAGACCAGCGACATCTTCATCCACAACGTGCGCAGCGACGCGATCGCGCGCGCCGGCCTGTCGTACGAGGAGGTGCGCGCGATCCGGCCCGACGTGATCTACGTGCACTGCACCGGCTTCGACCAGCGCGGCCCCTACGCCAAGCTGCAGGCCTACGACGACATCATCCAGGCCGCCTCGGGCGTGGCCTCGCTGCCGCCGCGTGTCGACGGCAACCCGCAGCCGCGCTACGTGCCGATGACCATGGCCGACAAGGTCTCGGGCCTGCACGCGGCCTATGCGGTGCTGGCCGCGGTGATCCACCGGCTGCGCACCGGCGAGGGCCAGAAGGTGGAGGTGCCGATGTTCGAGTCGGTCACCAGCTTCAACCTGGTCGAGCATCTGTGCGACATGACCTTCGTGCCGCCCACCGGCCCCTCGTGCTACCCGCGCCAGGTCGACCCCACGCGCCAGCCGATGAAGACCCGCGACGGCTACCTCGCGCTCGCGCCCTACCTCGACGAGCGCTGGGTGCGCTTCTTCGAGGCCACCGGCCATCCCGAGGTGCTGCAGCAGCCGCAGTTCGCCGACAAGGCGCTGCGCCGCAAGAACACCAGCCGCATGTACGAGGCCGCGGCCGCGATCCTGCCCGAGCGCGGCACCGACGAGTGGCTGGAGATCCTGCGCCTGGCCAACATCCCGGCCATGCGCGTCAACGACATCGACGACCTGCCCACCGACCCGCACCTGCAGGCCACCGGCCTGTTCCGCCAGCGCACCCATCCCACCGAGGGCGAGTACCTCGAGGTGCGCCCGCCGGTGCAGTTCTCGGCCTTCGACTACGCCGAGCTGGGCCATGCGGCCGCCTCGGGCCAGCACAGCGCCGAGGTCGCGGCCGAACTGGGCGTCGTGATGCCGAAGCGCGACGCACACTGAGCTCCCCTCTTCCACCATCGGACATCCCATGAACATCCAGGACGCGATCGCCAGCCGCCGCTCGGTGCGCCACTTCCTCGACCGGCCCGTGCCGGCCGACACCCTCCGGCGCGTGCTCGAACAGGCGCTGCGCGCCCCTTCGGGCGGCAACCTGCAGCCCTGGCACCTGCACCTCGTGGGCGGCGAGCGGCTGGCCGAACTCAAAGCGGTGATGCGCGAGCGCGTGCAGCAGGCACCCACCGGCGAAGGCAGCGAGTACGACATCTACCCGCGCGAGCTGGTGTCGCCCTACCGCGACCGGCGCTATGCGGTGGGCGAGCAGATGTACGCGCGGCTGGACATCCCGCGCGAGAACAAGGCCGCGCGGCTGCAATGGTTCGCGCGCAACTACCAGTTCTTCGGCGCGCCGCTCGCGCTGTTCTGCAGCGTCGACCGCCGCATGGGCCCGCCCCAATGGTCGGACCTGGGCATGCTGCTGCAGAACGTGATGCTGCTGCTGCGCGGCGAGGGCCTGGACAGCTGCGCGCAGGAATGCTGGGCGATCTACCCGAAGACGATCGGCAGCTTTCTCGCGCTGCCGGCCGAGCGCATGCTGTTCACCGGCATGTCGATCGGCTACGCGGACCCGGACCATGCGCTCGAAGGCTTCATGACCGAGCGCGCGCCGCTGGCCGAAGTCGCCGAGTTCATCGGAATCTAGCCATGGCCGCACCCGACACCGACTGGCAAGCCGCCTGGCAGCCCCTGGTCGCCCGCGTGGGCGAGGACTTCGGCAGCGCCGAAACCTTCCACGGCGCCGACGTCATCGACCCGAGCGCGGTGCGCCGCTACCTCGAGGTGCTGGAGTTCGACTGCCCGCTGCACACCGACGCGGCCGTGGCACAGAAGCACGGCCATGCGGCACCCACCGTGCCCTCGACCAGCCTCATGACCTGGACCCTGCCGCCCATGTGGTCGCCCGGCCAGCCGCCGATTTTCACCAGCGACGCCCGCGACGCCGAGCCCGAGCGCAGCCCGCTCAAGGGCGTGCGCCCGCCCGGCATGCCACCGACCAGCGCCTACATGGCGACCGACTACGAGGTCGACTACCTGCGGCCGGTGCAGGTGGGCGACCGGCTCGCGCGGCGCGGCAACCGCCTGGTGCGCTGCCAGCCCAAGGCCACCCAGGTCGGCCGCGGCGCCTTCACCACCTGGGAATACGAGATCGTCGACCAGCACGCCGAGGTCGTCGCGCGCTGCCGCTTCAGCATGTACCACTACAACCCCCACGCCGCCGCATGAAGTGCATGAGCCATGAACAGAACCCCGTCATCGACTGGGGCCAGCAACGCACCTGGAGCGAGGTCGCAGTCGGCGACACGCTGCCCCCGCTGCGCTTTCCGCTCACGGTCTACCGCATGGTGATGGCCGCGGGCGCGAACCGCGACTTCAACGCGATCCACCACAACACCGAACATGCGCAGTCCACCGGCGCGCCCGAGATGTACGCCAACGTGATGTTCCTGCAGGGCATGTGGGAGCGCACGGTGCGCGAGTACATCGGCCTGGCCGGCACGCTGCATGCCATCCGCGGCTTTCGCATGAAGTCCTTCAACACCGCGGGCGACACGGTGGTGGTGCAGGGCCGTGTCGAGCGCAAGTGGATCGACGAGGGCGCCGACGCGGCGCAGCGGCACCGGCTCGAACTCCAGGTCTGGAGCGAGAACCGGCACGGTGTCTCGGTCGGGCCGGGGGGCGTGGTCGTGAGCCTGCCGGCCTGAATCGCCGCGCCCCAAGCCAGAAGAACAACCCGGAGACAACCCATGAACGAAGACACCCGCCTTTCGCGCCGCCACGCGCTCGCCCTGCTGGGCGGCGCCCTCACGGCCGGCACCGCCCTGCCCTCGATGGCCCAGCCCGCGGCCTGGCCCAACAAGCCGATCCGCATGATCGTGCCCTATGCCGCGGGCGGCGGCACCGACGTCTTCGCACGGATCGTGGCCGACGGCCTGGGCCAGCGACTGGGCCAGAGCGTGATCGTCGACAACCGGCCGGGCGGCAACGGCATGATCGGCATCACGGCGGTGCAGCGCGCGCCCGCCGACGGCTACACGCTGCTGTTCTCGCTGACCTCGATCATCCAGAACCCGCTGCTCTACCCCAACGTGGGCTTCGACCCCTTCAAGGACTTCGTGCCGGTGTCCGAAGTCGGCCGCCAGCCCATCGTCTTCACCGTGAGCAACAAGCTCGGCGTCGACACCCTCGAGGGCTTCATCAAGCTCGCCAAGGCATCGCCGGGCAAGTATTCCTACGGCTCGTACGGCAACGGCTCGAGCGCGCACCTCTATGCCGAGGTGCTGCAGGACGCGGCCGGCATCCGGCTGCTGCATGTGCCGTACAAGGGCGAGACACCGGCCATCACCGACCTGCTGGGTGGCAACGTCGATGCGGTCTTCGTCTCGGCCAAGGGCGTGGGCCAGCACGTGGCGGCCGGCAAGGCCCGCTCGCTGGCGGTCGTCGGCACCGCGCGCGCGCCGCTGGCCACCACGGTGCCGACCTTCAAGGAACTGGGCTTCGCCGGCATGGACTCGGTCGGCTGGTTCGGCCTCTACCTGCCCGCGGGTGCCGCACCGGAGATCACGAAGCGCCTGTCGACCGAGGTCGCGACCGTCGTGCAGGGCGCGGACGCCGCCGCCCGCATCGATGCGATGGGCATCATCCCGGTCGGCAGCACGCCCGCGCAGCTGACCGCGACCATGCGCGCGGACCACGAGCGGTGGCGCGGGGTGATCCAGGCGAAGAACATCCGGCTCGAATGAAGAAACGCGAGAGGCACCCGATGGCACACCGCTCGCTCACCCTGGCCCTGGGACTGGCCCTTGGCGCACTGACCACACTCCCCGCCGCGGCGCAAGCCACAGCCACCGACTACCCCACGCAGACCGTCACGCTGCTCGTGCCCTTCCCCGCCGGCGGTATCACCGACAACATCGCCCGCCTGGTCGCCCAGGAAATGGCCACGGCCTGGGGCAAGCCCGTGGTGGTCGACAACCGCGTGGGCGCCAGCGGCACCATCGGCGCCGCAGCCGTGGCCCGCGCCCCCAAGGACGGCCACACGGCCCTCTTCACCATCACCACGCACGTGCAGATGCCGGCGCTGCGGCGCGCCCTGCCCTACGACGCGGTGAAGGATTTCGCGGCCGTCTCGCAGATCGGCATGTCGACCTCGGCCCTGGTCGTGACGCCCGACTTCCCCGCGACCACGTTGAAGGAACTGGTCACCGTCCTCAAGGCCGATCCCGGCAAGTACGCCTACGGCTCGACCGGCGTCGCGACCACCTCGCACATCTACGGCGAGCTGTTCAAGAAGGAAGCCGGCGTCGACATGCCGCACGTGCCCTACAAGGGCGCGGCGCCCATGGTCACCGACCTGCTCGGCGGCCACATCCGCGTCGCGGTACTCGACACCGGCACCGCGCTGCCCTACCTGCAAAGCGGCAAGCTGCGCGCCCTCGCGGCTTTGGGCACGCGGCGCTCCGAAGCCCTGCCCCAGGTGCCCACCTTCCAGCAGGCCGGCTACGCGGGCTTCGAGCCCTATGCCTGGATCGGTCTCTTCCTGCCCGCCGGCACACCGCAAGCCCGCATCGACAAGATGTCGACCACGGTCGCCGCGATCATCGCCACGCCGGAGATGCAGAAGAAGATGCGGGAGATGAACATCGAGCCGGTGGGGAGCACGGCGGCGGAGTTTTCGGTCGTGTTGCGGGAGGATGCGGGGACTTGGAGGCGGGTGATTGAGGGGACGGGGATTCGGGTTGAAGAGTGATGGGAATGGTGGGTCTCAAGGCGCCCCGAACCTCAACATCGATTGGCGTTTATGTTCAGCCGGCAGTACCAGTTCGGCGCGGTAGCAGCCACAGTAGCAGGGCCGCTACTTCGCTTGCCAATTCTTCCTCACCGAAGCCGTACTTTATAAAGGTGCAATTCTCTGCTCGTCACCTATGTAAGGGGCTCATGCGCGACTGCGGGCAGAACAAGAGTTCGTGGCAGATGGCCGATTGCCCATGACGGCTATCGACCCAAAGACACGGTCGAGTTGAAGGACTGCTTGAGACCGTTGCAGGCCTCCAGTCGGCACACAGGCCCGCTTCGAGCCAAGACGGACCGTAGCGCCTAGGGTTTAGCAAGGCGTCCGGCGAATCGAGGGACGCCCGTAGTGCCCTGTAGATGGCTAAGCGCAACGCTTCGCACAGCTTCATAAATATCTCGCCGGCAGCGCCAGCGGCCTTAGGCACATATCCGAATCGATTTCAGCTAGCGAGACCGGCCGGTTACTGCTGCCGATCCACCCGTCATTAAGACTTCGATTTGCCTAGACACTCCCGCCCGAAAAACGAGCCATCTCTAGACCGGGAGCCTCAACTTCCCCCCAAGAACATTTGCGCAGTGCGACACAGGCACACGACCCGATCTCAGCCCGTAGACGTTGGATCGGAAATATTCAACAAACTGCGCACACGAAAGATGTAACATGTCGCAACAACCCAGTCACATGGAAGACACTCAATGTACGACTTGTCATTTTCCAAAAGGTCTCTTGAGACATCATTTGAAAAAAGAGATCTCTCTGGCATTAGTTCGGCAAATCATGCCTCATTCAAAAGCACAATATTAGCAGCGGCCGAAATTTCCGCGCAGACAAAATTTGAAACAGCAACTCCTCTACTAGGACAATTTCCCCTAAAGGGAAAAACAATATTTCATTTTTTGGCGCTTGAGCATGAGATTGTTGCACGAAAGCTCTGCGAGAACATAAAAAAAACAAATCGAATACCTACGAAGGGGCGCTCCGAAATTGTCTCCAGCCTACGCCTGCTATTGAAAGAGGGCGTTCCTTTTCGTGTTTACAGGCTCGACATATCGAGCTTTTATGAGTCTTTTATGAAGGCGGACATCATGGGAATGGTGGACTCTTTACACCGCTTAAGTCCGCATAGCAAGATATTAATGCGCGAACTTCTTGAGGCGCACACTTCGCTTGGTGGCAGTGGTGTCCCACGAGGACTTTCGGTAAGCGCTGCACTATCGAACCTCATGATGCGTGATTTTGACCATAGCATGAAAAATAGTGCTGAGGTTTTCTTTTATGCTCGGTATGTTGACGACATCATCATGCTGACTTCATGCCGAGAGGATCCTGTGGCCCATATTCGGCAAACCGAAAAGAACTTGCCGCGAGGATTGCGTCTTAATCCCAGCAAAAAAGAGATTATTGAAGTTCGATCACCAGTGTCGCCAAGAGGCAGCGCAGACGCGAAAGTATGCCTATTTAAATTCAGTTATTTAGGTTACGAATTTATTGCATACGAGCCCGTAAAATCAAGAAGCAAGAAGGATGGGTCTCTTTTTCGCGACGTAACGACTGATATCGCATCCAAGAAAATTCAGAGAATTAAAACGAGGATTTCGCGATCATTCCATGAATTTTCGCGGACGAATAACTTCATTCTCTTAAGGGATCGAATTAAATTTTTGACAATGAATTTTGGCATTTATAACGCAAAAGCCGGCGGGAAGAAGTTAGCTGGAATCTACCACAGCTACCCATTAGTATCGAATGACGCGCCAGGACTGAAACATCTCGACGACTTTCTTCGAAATGCCATCCTCTCCAAAACCGGTCGACTCAACAGTTCTAGTGCGCCAATGCTGTCCGCACAGAGGCGCCAAGAATTGATGGCCTGCAGTTTCGTCAAAGGGCATAGCGAAAAGCGATTCGTCTACTTTTCAGGCATAAGACTCAAAGAAATTCAAAAGTGCTGGGCACACTAGGGCTTGTCGTGAAGAAAATAAACAAAATCAAACGCAACGACTACAATCGCGTCCTAATCACAGAGACTCTTCCATTTGAAACGCCAATTATCTTCTCAAACACCGGGCTCTATGACCAGATTGCCGACCTTGACTCCGCCAGCGCTACCCAGCAGCTAATCATTAAATCGCTTGTATTCGGCGAAGGCCGGTCAAAAGGGCCTAACGCAACCAACCCGTACACCTACAAAATCAGAAAAAACTCTACTGAATTTCGGCGCCTTGGTTTGCTGCACCCCATTTCCCAATGGCAACTGAAGGGGTTCTACGAAAAGTACGAGCACTTGATTCTTCACTATTGCAACATAAGCCCAACATCCATTCGTGCACCGAGAAAAATTGCGGGTAGCTTTTACAGCAAGAGCTCTTGGGAAAACATAAATAAATACAAAAATAATTCGGTATCAAGCACGGAATCAGATAGGTACGCAAAGCACACACCCTCGTACTTCTCTTACGCGGGACACGACCGGCTTTACAAGTTTTTCAACTCGCGCGATTATTTCTCCCTTGAGAAGCAGTTCTCAGTGCTGAGAACTTTAGACGTTGCCAAGTGCTTTGATAGCATTTATACCCATAGTCTTTCTTGGGCAGTCAAAGACAAGGCATTTACCAAAGCTTCAGTCTCAGTTTCCTCAACATTTGCTCAGGAGTTTGACGAGGCAATTCGACATGGAAACTATAACGAGACAAACGGAATTCCAATCGGCCCAGAGGCTAGCCGAATATTTTCCGAGATAATATTCCAAGAGATTGACAGAAGAGTTATTCAGCGCCTAGCGCACCTCAAGTTTGGGCGTGACTATACCTTTCGCCGCTACGTTGACGATGTTTTTATTTTTACCCTCAATGAAGACAAGGCAAAAGAGGTATACGACGCCTATGCCGACATCTTGGTTTCCTTCAATTTGCATGCAAACTCTGCAAAATCCTCAACAATTCATCGTCCATTTATTACAGAGAAATCAAGGCTTATATATGAGGCTGGATTGCAGGCAAATACATTTTTTGAGAAATTCCTGGAGGCCGTCGACTCAGAGAGCCTGAAGCCTAAGCGAATATTTTCACGCTGGAGAATCTCAAAAAGCTATATCGACTCAGTCAAGGCCCTTTGCTCTCACAATAATGCAGACTACGATGCCGTAGCCTCTTTCCTCATTTCCGTAATAACCGAGCGGATAAAAAAACTAGTCAATAACGATCTTAAAGAAGATGCCAGTCAAGACCCGAAAGCTTTTGAAGCAGCAATAGAAGTCTTGATGGAGGTTATGTTCTTCCTTTACAGTGTTGCCCCTTCCGTAGGCGCCTCTTACAAATTGAGCACATCTTTGATTTTGGTTCATCGCTTCGCCAAGTCAAATCTACCCGGAGCCGTGCACACTATTTCTCAGTATCTGTACGGTCTAGCCGAAACCCTTCTATTTGATCAGTGCAATAGACCATCTGCAGAGAGTATCGATGGGTTTGTGAATCTCGAATACTTAAATATCGTTCTATCAATGCGCGAACTTGGTGAATTTCATCTCTTGCCAGAACGAGTTTTATACGAACTATTTATCAAGGAAAAGCGTTTGGGCTACTTCACCATCGTAGCCTGCTTATTTTATGTTCGCAACGACCCACAATACAAAGCAATTAGACGATCGCTGATTAAAGCCGCCTCCAGCAAAATGGGAAATCTCTCCGACATTCTAACCAACAGTGAGAATGCATACTTATTTTTAGATCTGCTGACCTGCCCATTTGTCCCTAACAAAAAGAAAGCGGGTTGGATCATCTCGCTACACCAAGCCTTAGGCAGGGCGCAACCCAGTGCTAGTGACATCAGCACTTATCTTTCTTCAACTCTCGCACTTCATACGCAGGTAGATTGGTCAGACGTAGACCTCCTTAACTCACTAGAGAAAAAAGAGCTCAAACAAGCTTACTAGTGGTAGGATTCGACCTGAAGGCGGCAGACCTCTCCTCAGCTCAAGGGTAACTGGCGGCTGCAACGAGCTTCCTTAAAAAGAAGTTTTTTCAGTGTTCGGTCGGCGTTGGCTACTAGAAATAGGGCTATAAACGACTGCACACTTGAGTGGTATCTAGATCGTTTCAGCGATCGAAGGTATCCACACACTCAGTTGGCCTGCTGCCTTCACCTTTTCTGGGATAAGTCCCGCAACTTGTGGGAATCCGTGGTGGCGACGGCCTGCAGTTGGCCGCCAGGGTCTCGAAAATTAACGGCGCCCCCTTACGACGCATCCCATTGCCGTGTCCAGGATTGACCGGGGTCTTTGATCGCCCGCGCACCAGTGGCGTGCCCCCGCGCACAGGGCACCGGATGCTCCCCCGCAGCGAAATAAAGGAGGAACAGAAGACAGGGGACATTCGCGGAGGGGAGTACCCGATGCCCTGTGCACGCGCCCCGGAGAGAGCCCCACACCAATCACGCAAAGCCTCTCACGGCCCCTTCGCCGCAGTCACCGTCTTAAGCGACTCCCGCACCTTCGCCACCTGCCCTGCTGTGACGGCATTCCCCTGATTCCCCCAACTCGAGCGCGCAAAGCTCAACACACTGGCCACGTCCGCATCGTTCAAACGCCAACCGAAGTCGGGCATCGCGATAGGCGACGGTGCCTGCGCGGTACTCGGCATGGCCGAACCCGCGAGCACCAAGCGGATCAGCGAGGTCGGGTCCTTGGCATTCACCACGCTGTTGCCCGCGAGCGCGGGAAAGGTCTTGTTGGCGCCCGTGCCGTCCGAGCGGTGGCAGGCGTTGCAGTTGTTGAGGTAGACCATCGCCCCGCTGTTGGCCTCGACCGTGCCGTTGCGCAATGCCTGCGCCGTCGGGTGCTGCGGCGCCGCGGCGACCAATACGGCCTGCGTCGGCACGGCCGGCCCTCCGGACTTGGCGCCCAGCGATTGCAGGTACACCGCGATCGCCTGCAGGTCCGCCGTCGACATGTGCTGCGTGCTGTTCTGCACCACTGCGACCATGGCACCGAAAGCGGCGGTCTGGCCTGTGCGGCCGGTCTGCAGGTACTGCACGATGTCTTCGGACGACCATTGCGCCATCGTCGGCCGGTCGGTGTGGCGCAAGGGTTGGGCGTACCAGCCGTCGATGATCGCCCCGGACAGGTACAGCTCGCCCTTGCGGTCGCTGGCGGCCTTGACGCCGCCGAGCACGCTGCGCGGCGTGTGGCAGTCGCCGCAATGGCCCAGGCCCTGCACCAGATAGGCGCCGCGGTTCCATTCGGCGCTGCGTGCGTTGTCGGGCTGGTAGGCGCCTTTGTCGAGGTAGAGCCAGTTCCAGCCGATCATCAGGCTGCGCATGCTGAAGGGCCATGGCAGGTCGGTGGGCGGCGGCTTCTGCGCCACCGGCTGCACGCCGTTGCGGAAAAAAGTGAAGAGCGCGTGCATGTCCTCGTCGTTCACGCGGGCGAACGAGGGGTACGGCATGGCGGGGTACAGCCGGTGGCCGTCCTTGGCGACGCCTTCGCGCAACGCGCGGGCGAACTCGGCCTCGCTGTAGGCGCCGATGCCCGCCTGCGGGTCGGGCGAGATGTTGGTCGAGACGATGGTGCCGAAGGGCGTTTTCATCGGCAGGCCGCCACCGAAGGCCGGCTTGCCCGGCGCGGTGTGGCAGCTGACGCAGTCGCCCACGCGGGCGAGGTAGCGGCCGCGCTCGAACACGGGGTCGCCTGCAGCGGTGGACACAGCGGCAGGCGCCGCCGGTGTTGCGGCGACAGGCCCATCGCTCTTCTGCGCCATCGCCCAGGCCCCCGCCCCCATCAGCACCACGGCCGCGGCGATGCCGCCGTACACACGACGCGCGTTCATGCCAGCGCTCCCGGGTTCTTCAGGTACTGCTCGCGGATGGCCTTGGCCGACCAGTAGGCCAGCGCGCCCACCATGCCCGTCGGGTTGTAGCCGAAGTTCTGCGGGAAGGCGCTCGCGCCCATCACGAACACGTTGGGCACGTCCCACACCTGCAGGAAGCGGTTGACGGCGCTGGTCTTGGGGTCCGTGCCCATGGGCGCGCCGCCGGTGTTGTGGGTCGACTGGTAGAAGCGCACGTCGTAGTGGGCGTCGGGCTTCTGGAAGTTCATCTTCATCTGCTTCGGGCCCATGGCCTTGGCGATCTGCTCGACCTTGGTGCCGATGAACTGGGTCATCGCGAGGTCGTTGGCCTTCCAGTCGAAGGTCATGCGCAGCAGCGGCTGGCCGTGCACGTCCTTGTAGGTCGGGTCCAGGTCGAGGTAGTTGTCGCGGTAGGCCATCACCGAGCCCTGGCTGCCCACGCTGGCCATGTAGAGGTAGTTCTCCTTCACGGCCTTCTTCCAGCCCGCGCCCCAGTTGGGCGCGCCGGGCGGCAGGCTCATCTGCTGGATCGGCCGCCCGCCGGTGTTGATGCTGTTGATGGTCGCGCCGCCGATGAAGCCCAGCGGGCCGTGGTCGAAGTTGTCGCCGTCGAAGTCGTCGATGACAGAGCCGCTGGCGCCCGCGCCGACGAAGGGGTTCATCGGCTGCTCCTTGTCGAAGAACAGGCTGGCGCCGCCGTTGAGCTGGTAGGCGTAGTTGCGGCCGATCACGCCTTCGCCGGTGGCGGGGTCGTAGCGCTTGCCGATGTTCGACAGCATCAGCAGCCGCACGTTGTGGAACTGGTAGGCGCACAGCACCACCAGGTCGGCGGGCTGCTCGACCTCGTTGCCTTCGGCGTCGACGTAGGTCACGCCGGTGGCGCGCTTGCCATCGGGCGACATGTTCACGCGCAGCACATGCGACCTGGTGCGCAGCTCGAAGTTGGGCCGCTTCATCAGCACCGGCAGCAGCGTGGTCTGCGGCGAGGCCTTGGAGTACATGTAGCACCCGTAGCGCTCGCAGAAGCCGCAGAAGTTGCACGGCCCGAGCTGTGCGCCATGCGGGTTGGTGTAGGCGCGCGAGGCGTTGGCCGCGGCCTGCGGGAACGGGTGGTAGCCGAGTTCGCGCGCGGCCTTCTCGAACAGCTTGGCGCTGTTGACCGAGGCCAGCGGCGGCAGCGGAAACTCGTTGGCACGGGCGCCCTCGAAGGGGTTGCCGCCGGCCTGGATCTTGCCGCCGATGTTGCCGGCCTTGCCCGAGGTGCCGCAGATCTTCTCGAACTGGTCGAAGTGCGGTTCCAGCTCTTCATAACTCACGCCGAAGTCCTGGATGGTCATGCCCTCGGGGATGAACTTCTTGCCGTAGCGCTCTTCGTAGGTGCTGCGGATGCGCAGGTCGCTGGGCAGCGGGCGCCAGTGGTGGCCGTTCCAGTGCACGCCCGCGCCGCCCACGCCGTCGCCGGGCAGGAAGGACGCGAGCTGCCGGTACGGCACGGCGATCTCGGCCGGCGTGTGGCGGATGGTCACGGTCTCGCGCGAGAGGTTCTGGAACAGCTTGCCGCGGATGCCGTAGCTGAGCTCGTCGGTGATGCGCGGGTAGGCGAAGTCGGGTTGGGTGTCGCGGTTCTCGCCGCGCTCCAGCGCCAGCACCTGGAGGCCGGCGGACGTGAGTTCCATGCCCATGATCGCGCCGGTCCAGCCGAAGCCGACCAGCACCGCATCGACACGGGGCTTCTTGATGTTGGCCATGTGTCGTCCTTCAGCCTTGCGGGCCGCTGATGCTGACCGGCGGCAGGTTGTACTTCACGCCGGGGCGGTCGACCCAGTCGGCATAGTCGGCGCGCGCCCCCGGAAAACCGATCATCTTCCAGCCCGCGGCGTTCTTGTTGCCGCCGTGGATGGGGTCGCTGAAGTAGCCCTCTTTCGTGTTCTGCAGCAGGAAGCCGAAGAAGTCCTTGGCACCCACGCCCTCGAGCGTGACGGTGCCGGCCTCGAGGCCCGTGAGCACTTCGTCCTGCTGCGCGGCCGTGAGCTGCGCGAAGCCCTTGTCGGCGTACTGCTTGCGGCAGTAGGCATCGGTGGCGGCGATGCCCGCGCGGTACACCTCGCGCGGCGGCATCTTCTTCTGGTAGCCGAAGAGCGGCGACACCTCGACGAAGGGGCCCTGCATGTACCAGGTGGCGGCATGGCCGAAGGACCCTTCCATCTGGCGGTCGATGAACTCGGGCACGCCGGCTTCGATGGCGCCGGGGCCGGCATCGTCCGATGGAATCAGGCGCGCGACGGCGGCCTGGACGAAGGTCCATTCCGTGGCGTTGAAGTAGACCGGTGTGTAAGGGGGGCCTGCCGTGACAGCCGGGGGCGGCGCGTTGGCCGTGGATGTCTGGGCCAGCGTGGCACCGGTGAGGCCACCGGCACCGAAGGCCGTGGCGGCCGGCACGATGGCGATGGACCGGCGCAAGAAGCTGCGCCGGTCGGCAAAGGACTCGTCTTTCATCGCGTTGTGTGCGGCCCCTGAGACCGCTTGTTGTGATTGCGAAACGCGATGATGAAGTCGCCTGCGGCCGGCCGATGTAGGAAAGAGGCTTGCGGATGCGCCGCATGGCTGAAGCGGCGGCCATTCGAAAGCCAACTGAAAGCATGGCAACCGTGGTCGTCGCGCGGAGCGTCTTCCTGCTCCGCTACGCTCGGTCTGTCGGGGCCCACCGGCCCCTCAGGAGAACCGCCATGCAAGAAGACGCCATCGACTTCCGCAACACCTCGCCGTTCAGGCCGGTCAACACCTTCAGCCACCTGCGCTTGAGCGAGGTGCGCTCGCTCGCCGAGGTGCTGGCCTGCCTGGACGCGCTGCGCAAGCGCCAACCGGCGCAGCGATTCCTCTGCACGCTCGATGACATCGACCAGTGCTGCTACACCAGCATGCACGCCCGCGAAGATGCGCGACTCACGCCCGACGATGATGGCGCGGACGAGGACCTGGATTACGACGACCCGGTCGCGCTGCACGGCCACGAAGCGCGGCAGCTCGCGCATGTGGCGGCCCAGCTCGACGCCCCCGCGCTGCAACAGGACTGGGGCACGTTGGCCCAGGCAAGGCTGAGCTCGCAGGACGACGTGGACGCATTGCTCACGATGAACCGCGACCCTGACCAGCTGCTGGCCCACGACGACGTGGTCTATGTGCAACGCGTGCCGGTGGCGCGCGACGACCTGCTCATCGCCGGCCTGCCCAACGGCTACTTCAGTGCCGACTGGGACGTGTTCCAGAACCACACGCTCATCCGCCACCTCGCCACCACGCACGGCTACCGCTTCTTCGGCATCGGCGCCTCCTGGCTGGGCTTCGTGCGCCCGCAGGCGCCGGACGAAGCACAAGCGCGCCGCCTGGTGGACGATCTCGCGCGGGTCTATCCCTCCGACGACGCGGCGGCAGCGGCCGAGGCCTGGAACTCGCTCGCGTCGCTGCTGACAGGGTGCAAGACCTTGCTGCTGGGCTACACCGAGAACTTTGCGGAGTAATGCGTTGAAAGGACGGCGCACACGTGGCGCCGGCTTCATTGCAGAATCCGACCACGAGCAAAGCCTCGAAGGAGCACACCGTGAACGAACAGCAGTGCAAGGTCCGGCACGTCGATCATCGTGGTGCCCTCAAGGTTGCGGCCGCTCTCCTCCTCTTCGCCATCGGCGCCTCTTGGGCCGCATCGGCGCCGATCGAAGTGCTCAAGGAAATGCCGCCGAATGGCAGCGTGCGCCAGGGTGATGTGGTCTACGTCGACGATGGCCGCTGCCCGGCGGGCGAGATCAAGAAGATCACCGGGGGCAACCAGAAGACCGGGGTGGCGCGGCAGGTGGTGTGTGTGAAGCGGCCGCAGCCGGAGGCCCGGCCCTGAGGCCGCGCAACCATCGCGGTCCACCGGCGCAAGCGCCTCACTCCACCCGCAGATTCAAATCCTTGATCAGCCGCGACCACAGCAGGTTCTCCCGCCGCACCGCCGCCATCAACTCGCCCGGCCCTTCGCCCGAGGGCTCCAGTCCCAGCCCGATCATCCGTTCCTGAAGGTCCGGCTGCGCCACGGCCTGCCGCACCGCCGCGGCAACCTTGTCGATGGCCGGCTGCGGCGTGCCCGTGGGTGCGAAGAAGCCCCAGAATCCGCCATGTTCGTAGCCCTTGAAGCCCTGCTCGGTGAAGGTCGGGATCTGCGGCGCGAGCGGCATGCGGCGGGTGCCGAACACGCCCAGCAGCTTGGCGCGGCCCGACTTGGCGTGGGGCAGCGCCTCGCCCATGGTGACGAAGCCGCCCTGCACCTGGCCACCCAGGATGTCGACCATCAGCGGCGCGCCGCCCTTGTAGGGCACGTGCGTCATCTCCAGGCCTTCGTCGCGCATCAGTTTCTCGCCGTAGAGATGGCCCGACGAGCCCTGCCCGGCCGAGCCGAAGCTCAGCTTGCCCGGCTGGGCCTTGGCCATGGCGATGAACTCGCGCATGTTGTTGGCGGGCACCGATGCGCCCACGGTGAACACCAGCAGGCCGTAGTTCGACAGCGAGACCGGGGCGAAATCCTTGAACACGTCGTAGCCCGGCTTGGCCATGAGCAGCGGCGCGAGCACGAAGGAATTGACCGCGAACAGCAGCGTGTAGCCGTCGGCCGGGGCCTTGGCAACGAAGGACGCGGCGATGGCACCGTTGGCGCCCGGCTTCGGGTCGACCAGCACCGGCTGGCCCAGTGGCTTGGCGATGCGTTCGGCGATCGTGCGCGCGATGCCGTCGACCAGCCCGCCGGCCGCCGAGGACACGATCACCTTGATGGGCTGGGTCGGGTAGGCCGTGGCCGCGCGTGCGGGCAGCGCGCCGAGTGCGGGTGCGAGCAGCCCGCTGGCGCCCCATTGGGCGAATCGTCGTCGTTGCAGCATGGGGTCTGTCTCCTGTGGTTTTTCGATGGATGCGGCGCGTCAGCCGACGGGGCCCCACACGGCCAGCGCATCGAGCGCCTCGACCGTGCTTCCCTGCACACGCAACGGGTTGACCTCGAGCGATACCAAGTCGGGGCCCAGGGCCAGCGCGGCATTGCCGATCGCGGCCACGGCCTCGGCGATCGCGTCGCGGTCGGCCGCGGGGGCGCCGCGCCAGCCGTCGAGCAGGCGGCTGCCGCGCAGCTCGGCCAGCATGTCCTTCACGTCGGCCGGGGTCACGGGCAGCACGCGCAGGCTGGTGTCCTGCAGTACCTCGACCCAGATGCCGCCCAGGCCCACGGCCAGCACCGCCCCCCATTGCGGGTCGCGCAGCGTGCCGACGAAAAGCTCCAGGCCGTCGCGGCGCATCGGTGCAACCAGGATGCCGTCGATCTGCGCATCGGGCCGGGCCGCGCGCACGCGGGCGTGCATCGCGCTCCAGGCTTCGGCCACGGCGGCGTCGCCCTGCAGGTTCAGCGCCACGCCGCCGACCTCGGTCTTGTGCGGGATCTGGGCCGAGGCGATCTTCAGCACCACCGGCGCCTCGAGCCCGCGCGCGAAACGCACGGCCTCGTCGACGTCGCGCGACAGCTGCATGGGCACCACCGGCACGCCGCGCGCGGCCAGCCAGGCCAGGGTCTCGCGCTCGGAGGCCGGGCGGTCGGCCGAAGGTGCTGTGGCAGCGATGGATGCCTGTGCCTGGCGATGACGGTGCACCGCGTCGGACCAGCGCCGCACCGCACCGGCCGCGCTCATCGCGTGGTGGATGCCGCAGGCGATGTGGCGCACGCCGCTTTCTTCGATCAGTGCGCGCGAGCGCTCGGTGACCTGCATCACGTAGTGGCTGCAGACGATGGCGGGCACGGGGCTCTGCGCCAGGCCGCGCGCCACTTCCTTCAACACGGCGCCGGTCAGCGGCGTGTCGTTGACCGGCGCGTTGGGCACGTCGGCCACCACCACCGCCAGGCCGATGCCCGGGTCGCGCACCAGCGCGGCGAGCGCGTCGCCGAAGAGCTCGGGATTCAGCATGGCGGCGCCGGTCACGTCCAGCGGGTTGTGGGCCGTGCCGTAGCCCGGCAGCACCTCGCCCAGCGCGGCCACGGTGGCGGGCGCCAGCGCGGGCAGCGCCAGCCCTTCCTCGTCGGCGCGCTCGGCCATGATCTCGCACATGCCGCCCGACATCGAGACAGCGGCCACGCCGCCGGCCGGCAGCACGCCGGTGTGGCTGGCGAAGGCGGCGGTGAAGACCAGGTCCTCGATGCCGCGCACGCGCATCAGGCCCAGGCGCTGGCAGACCGCGTCGAACACGCGGTCGTCGCCCACCAGCGAACCGGTGTGGGCCTGCGCGGCCTGGGCGGTGATCTCGCTGCTGCCCATCTTGAGCACCACGATCGGCTTGGCCGCGGCCAGTGCGCGCTCGGCCGCGGCGGCGAAGCGCGCGGGGTCGCGCACGGTCTCGGCGAAGACCGCGATCGACTGCGTGTGCGGGTCGTCGACCAGGTAGTCGATGACCTCGGCGATGTGGATGTCCGACTCGTTGCCGGTGGACACCAGCCGGCTCAGGCCGATGCCGTGCACCTGCGCCATGAACGACAGCTGGCCCGCGAGCGCGCCGCTCTGCGACACGATGCCCAGCGTGCCGGCCGGCAGCGGGTCGCGGATGGAGGCGGTCCAGACCGCCGAGCGGTCGACGTAGTTGATGAAGCCCAGGCAGTTGGGCCCGAGGATGCGCAGGCCGCGCTCGCGCGCCATGGCGCTCAGGCGCTGCTGGCGTGCGCGCCCCTCGGCACCGGCCTCGGCGAAGCCCGAGCTCAGCAGCACCGCGTTGCCGATGCCGGCCGCGTGCAGGTCGTCCAGCGCTTCGTCCAGCGCCTCGGCGGGGATCATCAGCAGCGCCATGTCCACCGGCTCGCCGATGGCCTTGGCCGAGGTGGCGGCGTGGCGGCCGTAGACCTCGCCGCCGCGGCGGTTCACCGGGTACAGGCGGCCGTCGTAGCCGAGCTTCTGCAGCGTGGCGTGCGCGGCGTTCGACCAGACCGATCGCTCGGTCGCACCGACAAAGGCGATCGAGCGCGGGTGCAGGAAACGGTGCAGTGAGGAGGATGCTTGATTCATTGCGTTGTCATTCGTTGAGCTTGAAGCCGAGTTCCTCGACGAAGCGCTTGTCGCTGGCCGTCTGCGCGATGGCGAAGCGGCGGTACTGGTCGCTGTCCATGTGGACCGCGGGCTGGCCCTGCACTTCGAGCGCCTTGAGGAATTGCGGGTCGGAACTGGCGGCCAGGAAGGCGTCGTGCAGCGTCTTCACGACCTGCGGGCTCATGCCCTTGGGGCCGGCCAGGCCGACCGGCGAGCGCACCGCGATGTCGTAGCCCAGTTCCTTCAACGTCGGCACCTGCGGCCAGCGCGGCGAGCGCTGCTCGTCCATCACGGCCAGCAGGCGCAGCTTGCCGGCTTCCACCATGCTGCCCCAGCCGGCCTCGGTCATGACCTGGATGTGGCCGCCCATGGTGGCCTGCACCACTTCGGAGGCGCCCTTGAACGGGATGTAGTTGAGCGGGAAGCCCGCGGCCCGCGACAGCCGCGAGATGCCGATGTGGCCCGAGCTGCCCTGCCCGATCGCGCCGAAGGAGATCTTGTCGGGCGTGGCCTTGGCCGCGGCGATGAGTTCGGGCAGCGTCTTCCAGGGCGCGTCGGCGGCCACCACAATGCCGAAGCTGTAGCTGGTCACGCCGATGATGTAGGTGAAGTCGGCGACCGGGTCGTAGTTGACCTTCTGCACATGCGGCAGGCGGAACAGCGTCGAGGGGATCATCTAGATCGTGTAGCCGTCGGGCGCGGCGCTGCGTGCCATCGCGGCCGGCGCCATGGTGCCGGCCACGCCCGGCTGGTTGACCACCACCACCGGCTGGCGCAGCGTCTGCGAGGCGGCCTGCGCGAGCGCGCGGATCTGCACGTCGGTAGCGCCGCCCGCGGTGAAGGGCAGCAGCAGCGTGATCGGCTTCGACGGAAACGGCGCGGCCGACTGTGCCTGCCCCTGCGCGTGGAACGAGAGCGAGAGCACGGCCGCGGCAGCGGCCATGGCGCCGCGGCAAAAGCCGCGCCTGCAGAGATCGGCGGCGCGGGTGGCGGGTGGTTGGGGCATTGTCTTGTCTCCGGTGTGTCGCAGGCCGCGTGCTGCGGCCCCGGAGAATTCTCGGCCGCTGCATCGCGGCGAACGCTCGTCCAAAGGGACGAATTTGGCGCGACCTACCGCGGCAGGCCATCGAACGCCGCGCGCCGAATCGTCGATTCGGACGACAGCCAAGGCGCGGCCCGCGCACAAGAATCGAGGCCGGGCGGGACCCTCACGCGCCCCGCCCTTTCACGCCCTCCCGGAGACCGCTTTTCATGGAACTCACCCAGCCCCTGCACAAGGCCCTGCAGGAAAAACCCCAGGCCACGGCCCTGGTCTGCGGCGCGCGCCGCAGCAGCTTCGCCGTCTTCGTCGACCGCGTGGCGCGGCTGGCCGCGGTGCTGCAGGCGCAGGGCGTGCAGCCCGGCGACCGGGTCGGCATGATGGCGCTCAACTCCGACCGCTATGTGGAGTTCTTCTACGCGGCCTGGTGGGCTGGCGCGGTGGTCAACCCGGTCAACATCCGCTGGAGCGCGCGAGAGGTGGCCTACTCGCTCGACGACTGCGACACGCGGCTGCTGCTGGTGGATGCGAAGCATGCGGCGCTGGGCGCCCAGCAGCACGGCCTGTCACGCTCGCTGCAGACGCTGGTCTGGTTCGACGACGGCCCCGCACCCGAGGGCCTGCACGATGCCGAGGCGCTGATGGCGCAGGCCGTGCCCGCGGCCGATGCGCGCCGTGGCGGCGCCGACCTCGCGGCCGTGATGTACACCGGCGGCACCACCGGCCAGCCCAAGGGCGTGATGCTGACGCACGCCAATCTCTATGCGGGCCAGCTCTCGGCCAACATGGCGGCCACGCGCCCGGTCGACGCGGTGGGCCTGAACATGGCGCCGCTGTTCCATGTGGGCGGCGTGGGCCTGACGCTGCAGCTCATGCTGCGGCTCTGCACCCAGATCGTGATGCCGGCCTTCGACGAGGTCCAGGTGCTGGAGGCGATCCAGAACGAGCGCGCCAGCGAGACCTTCATGGTGCCCACCATGGTCAAGCGGCTGATCGAGCATCCGCGCTTCGCCGACTACGACACCTCGAGCCTGCAGCTGGTGCTGTACGGCGCGGCGCCCATCGACGACGCGCTGCTGATGCAGGCCATCGAGAAGCTGCCCCAAGCCGGCTTCTGCCAGCTCTACGGCATGACCGAACTCTCGCCCGTGGTGACCGTGCTGCCCGCCTGGTGCCACCACCCCGAGCAGCCGGCGCACCGCCGCCGCTCGGCCGGCCGGCCGGTGCCGATCGCCGAAGTGCGCATCGTCGATGCCGAAGGCCTGCCGGTCCCCCACGGCACGGTGGGCGAGATCGCGGCGCGCGGCCCGATGGTGATGGCCGGCTACTGGAACAAGGCCGCGCAGACCGCCGAGGCGCTGCGCGACGGCTGGATGCACACCGGCGACGGCGGCCGCATGGACGACGACGGCTTCCTCTACATCGTCGACCGCCTCAAGGACATGGTCGTGACCGGCGGCGAGAACGTCTACTCGGCCGAGGTCGAGAACGCGATCACCCAGCTGCCGCAGGTGTCGATGTGCGCGGTGGTCGGTGTGCCCGACGCACATTGGGGCGAGCGCGTGCACGCGGTGGTGGTGCTGCGCGAAGGCCAGGCGCTCACGGCCGAGGCGCTGATCGCGCACTGCCGCACGCTGATCGCGGGCTACAAGTGCCCGCGCAGCGTGGCTTTCGCGAGCGAACTGCCGCTGTCGCCGGCGGGCAAGATCCTCAAGTACAAGCTGCGCGAGCCGCACTGGGCCGGCCGCGAGCGCAAGGTGGGCTGAACGGCGCGGTCAGCGCCCCGCCGGCAGCGGCGAGAACTCGGCCGGCACCCAGGCGAAGGCCGGCCCTTCGCGCCGCACATGGCCCAGCCCCGGGAACGGCAGGTGCGCGCCCGCCACCCACCAGCCTTCGCGGGTCGCGCGTTCGAGCAGGCCGCGGCGCGAGGCGATGGCCTGCGGGCGGTCGGTGTCGGCCTCGAAGGAGGCTTCGGGCCGCGCGAACTGCACCGCGTGGTAGTGCAGCACGTCGCCCCAGACCAGCAGCTTCTGCGCACCGTCCTTGCCGCCGTCGGCCAGGAAGGAGGTGTGGCCCGGCGTGTGGCCATGCGAGGCCAGCGCCGTGAAGCCGGCCGGCAGCGCATCGCCGGGGCCGAAGCGGCGCAGCCTGCCAGCCGCCGCATAGGGCGCGATCGCGCGCCGGGCCATGCCGAACAGGAAGCGCAGTGCGTCGGGCGTCGCGGCCTCCGAAGCCGGGTCTTCCCAATAGGCCGCCTCTTCGCGCGCGAGCCACAGCGTGGCGTTGGGGTAGGCCACCGCGCCCTGCGCATCGAGCACGCCGCAGAGGTGGTCGGGGTGGGCATGGGTCATCAGCACCGCATCGACGTTCTCGGGCCGGAAGCCGGCCGCGCGCAGGTTGGCCAGCACCTGGCCCAGGCCTTCGCCGAAACATTGCGCCGTGCCCGCATCGACCAGCACCCGCAGGCCGCCGCGCTCCACCAGGTAGGCGTTGACCGCCGTCTGCAGGCCCTTCTCGCCCTCGGGCACATGGCGGTCGGCCAGCAGCGCATCGACCTGCGCGGGCGCGATGCCGGTGAGCTGGGCGCGTGGCAGCGGCACCACGCCATCGAACAGCGCGGTCACGCGCAGGTCGCCGATGGCCTGGCGGTAGTAGCCGGGCACCTGCGCGCTCGGCTGGGCCGGCGCGGCGAGCGCCAAGGTCGTGGCCGCGGCGGCGATGAGCAGGCGCAGGCGGGAAGAAGCATGAAGCGGCATGAAAAAGGTCCAGGGACAAGGGAGCCTCATCCTCGGTGCGACGCGCCTTGCGAGGCGCTCAACTTCGTGCGTGAAACGCTCGCGCCGTGCTCAGCCCTCGGCGTTGCCGATGTCGCCGGGCTGCAGGCCGTAGCGCTCGACGAAGCGCCGCACGAAGCTCGCGCTCGAGCGGTAGCCCACCCGGCCGGCCACCGTCTTCACCGGCCAGCGCGTGGTGTACAGCAGCGTCATCGCCCGCGACAAGCGGGCCTCGGTGATCGCGTCGCTCAGCGAGGTGTGCTCGGCCGCCAGGCGCCGGCGCAAGGTGGCGCCGCTCATGCCCAGCGCGGCCTCGAAATCCACCGAGCGCCAGTCGCGCTCGGGCTGCGCGGCCACCAGGGCCTGCACCTGCGCCGCCAGGCTGGGCGGTGGCGGTGCCAGCATGGCGGTATGGCCCCAGCCGCACAGGCGTACCAGCATGGCCGCGAGCGCCAGCCGCGCCTCGCCGTAGCGCGCGGCCTGCAGCGCGCCGCTCCAGGCCATGAGGTCGGCCTCGAGCCGGGCCGCGGGCATGACGACGATGCTGTCGCCGCCCTGCACCACCGGCACCGACCACAGCAGCCGCGCCGCGTCGAGCACCTCGGCGCACAGCGGGATGGTCAGCGTGAGGTAGAGGCCGTTGCGCGCATCGGGCCGGTTCATCACGTCGATGCGGCAGCTGCGCGTGACCAGAAACAGCTGGCCGGGTTCGATCGTGAGGTCGATGCCCGCGCCGCGCAGCCACTTCTGACCCGACAGCACGATGGCCAGCGTCGGCCCGTCGATGGTGACCGAGCTCGCGCCATGCTCGCGCCGCGCCGTGATGCAGGCATAGCCCTCGGCGCGCGGGCAGTCGGCCAGGGTCTGCAGGCGGTCGAGCAGCGGCGTGGGGGAATCGAGGAGCAGAGCGTCGGTCATGGAGAAGCGGGATTTTCCCACCTCTCCCCGCGCGCCCCTTCAGTCGATCAGCGCCGCGGCCCGTCGCGCGAAGCCCGCGGCCTGGGCGCCCACCTGCTGCGCATCGCTGGCGGCCGCGATGCCGCTGCGCGCGCGCGCAGCGATGCCTTCGAGAATGACCGCGAAGCGGAACAGCGAGAAGGCCAGGTGGAAGTTCGTCACCGGCTCCGCATGGCCCCCGGCCTGGCGGTAGTGCGCGGCGTACTCGGCCTGGGTCGGGATGCCCTCGGCCGCCAGGTCGACGTCGCGGATGCCTTCGAACTCGTCGGCGCCCGTGTGCCAGGCCATGCAGCTGTAGGCCACGTCGGCCAGCGGATGGCCCAGGGTCGACAGCTCCCAGTCGAGCACCGCGATCACGCGCGGCTCGGTCGGGTGGAACATCAGGTTGCCGAAGCGGAAGTCGCCGTGCGCGATGGTGGTGTGGTCGCCGGCCGGGATGTTCGCCGGCAGCCAGGCGATGAGCCGGTCGATGTTCGCGTCTTCGCGGGTGCGCGAGGCTTCCCATTGCCGCGTCCAGCGCGTGACCTGGCGCTGGAAGAAGTTGCCGGGCCGGCCGTAGTCGCCCAGGCCCGCGGCGGCCCAGTCGACCGCATGCAGGCGCGCCAGCGTCTCGGCCATGGCGAAGTAATACGCGCGGCGCTCGGCCGGCCGAAGCTCGGGCAGCGTGTAGTGCGGGAACACGCGGCCTTCGAGCTTGTCCATCACGTAGAAGGGCGTGCCGACCACGCTGCGGTCCTCGCAGTACAGCACCGCGTTCGGCACCGGCACGTCGGTGCCAGCCAGCGCGCGCAGCACGCGGTACTCGCGGTCGACCGCGTGGGCCGAGGGCAGCAGTTCGCCCGGCGGCTGCTTGCGCAGCACCAGCGCGCGGTTGTCGAAATCGACGAAGAAGGTCGGGTTCGACTGGCCGCCGCCGATGCGTGCCAGGCGCATGGGGCCGCTCAGGCCCGGGATCTGGGCGCGCAGGTGGCTGGCCAGGCGTTCGGCGTCGAATTCAGGCACGGTGGCCGCGGTGTGGTTCTCGCTCGCCATGGCTCAGTTGCGCCCGAAGACCGGATCGCGCTTCTCGCCGAAGGCCTTCACGCCCTCGGCGAACTCGGGCCGGTCGATGAGTTCGCGCTGGCGCTCGGCCTCGTAGTGCATCTGCGCCTCCAGCGGCACGCTGCCCGCCGATTCGTAGGCGTTGCGGATCTCGCGCGCCGCATGCGCGGGCAGGCGCGCCAGCCGCTGCGCGGTGGCCAGCGCCTCCTGGCGCAGCGCCGCGTCGTCGACGCAGGACCAGATCAGGCCCCACTGCGCGGCCTGCTCGGCGCTCAGCCGGTCGCCCAGCAAGGTCAGCGCGACCGCGCGCGCGCGGCCGATCGAGCGCTCGAGGAACCAGGTGGTGCCCAGGTCGGGCACGATGCCCAGCCGGGGCATGAAGGGCAGGTAGAAATAGGCCGAGCGCGCCGCCAGCACCACGTCGGCCGCCAGCGCCAGGCCCACGCCCGCACCCGCGGCCGGGCCGTTGACCGCGCTCACCACCGGAAAGGGCAAGGCGCGGATGTCGGCGATCAGCCGGTTCGACAGCTCGGCCATGGTGTCGGCCGTGCGCTGGCCCAGGCTGCCGCCGCCTTCGTTCGGCCCCATGCTCGACAGGTCGGCGCCCACGCAGAAGGCCTTGCCCGCGCCGGTGATCACCAGCGCGCGCGTCGTGCCCTCGTCGCACAGCCGCGCCAGGCGGTCGCGCAGGCCGCGCTGGATATCGAGCGTCAGCGGGTTGAGCCGGGTCGGCACATGCAGGCTCAGGATCGCGACGTCGCCCTCGCGCTCATACAAAAGGGATGAATCGGTTGTGTTTTCGCTCATGTCTGCCTCTCTGATGGTTGGGAACACGGGGACGGCCCGGCGGCCTTCATCGGACTCGATCACGTCAGGTGCGCAGCGCATCGGCCTGGACGAGTCGATCCATGCGGATTCTGCTGTGGAACGTACCGAAACACAGACCGATGCGAGACAGCCGACACCGGTCGCCCTCACTTCATCTGCAGCACCGGCCCGAGCGGATCGAGTTCGACGCCGTTGAAGCGCACCGGCTGCATGGTGGCATAGGCATGCAGGTCGCTGGCCGAGTTGGCCATCAGCACGCCGGGCAGCAGCATCGGCAGGCGCACGTCCTTGAGGTTGCTGGCCACGCGGCGCAGGTTGTCGCGCGAGAGGTCGTCGCCCGCGGCCTGCAGCACGTGCGCCATCAGCGCGGCCACCAGGTAGCCCGAGACGCCGCTGCCGTTGCTCGCGTCGACATCGGGCGCATGGGTCTTGAGCAGGTCGAGGTAGGCCAGCACCTCCGGGTCGCGGCCCCAGCGCTGGCTCATCGGCTCCTTGTAGACGGCCAGCGAGACCACGCCCTTCGACTTCTCGGCGCCCGCGGGCTCGAAGGCCATCTTGACCGAGGCCGCGGCGAAGTTGAGGTAGCGGTCGGGCTGCCAGCCCAGGTCGGCGGTCTTGCGGATGGCCTGGGCGGCGGTGCGGGCGGTGGCCGCCATCACCAGCACGTCGGCGCCGGAGTTCTTGAGCTGCACGACCTGCGAATCGACCGTCGGGTCGGTGACCTCGAAGGTGGCCTGCCCCACGACCTTCGCCTTGGCCTGCCCGGCCAGGCCCTGCTGCAGGCCCTTGAGCACTTCGCGGCCCAGGTCGTCGTTCTGCATCAGCACCGCCACCTTGGCCTCGGGCCGGTTGGCCAGGATGTGGCGCGCGAAGGCCCTGCCCTCGCCCTGATAGCTGCCGAGGAAGGGCACGGTCCAGGGTGACTTCGCGGCATCGTCGAACTGGGCCGCGCCGCTCTGGATGAACAGCTGCGGCACCTTCTTCGCGTTCATGTAGCGCTGGATCGCGGTGTTGGGCGCGGTGCCCAGGTTGCCGAAGACGGCCAGCACCTGGTCTTCCTCGACCATGCGCCGCACCACCTCGACCGTCTTGGGCGGCGAGTACTGGTCGTCGTAGATCAGCAGGCTGACCTTGCGCCCGCCGATGCCGCCGGCCTCGTTGAGCTTCCTGAAATAGGCCTGCGCGACCTTGCCCACCACCGAGTATCCCGAGACCGGGCCCGACAGCGGCATCGGCATGCCCAGCTTGATCTCGGTGTCGGACACGCCGGGGTCGTACTTCTTCTGGGCCGCGGCGGGCAGTGCCACCGCCAGGGTGACTGCGGCCAGGGCCGCGAGCGTGCGCCGGCGCGCCGGTGGAAAGCCTGAGTTCATGCCTTGTCTCCTTGGTTTTTCTTCGGGCCCATGTAGCCGAACAGGTAGCCCGCGACCTTGCGCATCTGGATCTCTTCGGAGCCCTCGGTGATGCGGTAGCGCCGGTGGTGGCGGTAGATGTGCTCGAAGGGCTTGTGGCGCGAATAGCCGATGCCGCCGTGCACCTGCATCGCGCGGTCGGCCGCCTCACAGCACAGCCGGTTGGCCCAGAAGTTGCACATCGAGACCTTGTCCGAGAGGCGCCGCTCGACCTCGGGCTTGGGCATGCGGTCCATCTCCCAGGCGGTCTTGCGGATCAGCAGGCGCAGCATCTCGACCTGCGTGGCCAGCTCGACCAGCGGGAACTGGATGCCCTGGTTGCGCGCCAGTTCCTCGCCGAAGGGCTTGCGCTCGCGGGCGTACCGGACGCTCTCGCGCACGCAGTAGTCGGCCGCGCCCAGGCTCGAGGCGGCCTGGCGGATCCGGTTCTCGTGCACGAAATGCTGCGCCACCGCGAGGCCGCCATCGAGCGGGCCCAGCAGCGCGTCCTCGGGCACCCACACGTTGGTGAAGCTCACGCGCGGATGGTCGGTGGGCATGTTGAAGGTCCAGAGGTACTCCTCGATCTTCACGCCCTCGGCCTGCGCCGGCACCAGCAGCGCGCTGATGCCGCGCGCGGCGCCGTCCTCGCCGCTGGTGCGCGCGAACACCACGCAGTGCGTCGCCACATGCATGCCGGTGGTCCACATCTTCTCGCCGTCGATGCGCCAGCCGGCGCGGCCGCCGCGGGCCTCGGGCACGGCGCGGGTCTCCATGTGGGTGGCGTCCGAGCCGTGCTGGGGCTCGGTCAGGCCGAAGGCCAGGTGCAGGCTTTCGTCGAGCATGCCGGCGATGAATTCCTGGCGCTGCGCGGGCGTGCCGAAGTCGCGGATCGCGAGCACGAAGGGGTTGTTGGCAACGATCGAGTGCTCGTTCTGCAGATCGTTGTGCAGGCCCAGCCCGCGCGCCGCGAAATGTTCGCGGATCACGGCCATCCAGAGGTTGCCGCCGTCGCGGCCGCCGAATTCGCTCGGCAGCGCGAAGCGCAGGTGGCCGGCTTTGTCGGCTCGCCGGCGCGCCTCGCCCAGCAGCGCCTCCCACTCGGGGCGCGGCAGGCCGCCGTTGTCGAAATCGGTGCGCGCCCATTCGCGCCGGTGGTCGAAGAAACGCTCGTTGTCGTCCTGCGCCTGCAGCGGCACGATCTCGCGTTCGATGAAGGCGTCGAGTTCGCCCAGGTAGGCGACCAGTTCGGGCGGGAGATCGAAGTTCATGGCGTCGGTGTTCCGGCGGATGTGGGGTCGAGGCTGCGCCGGTAGCTGCCATAGCCGGGCTGGTCCACGGCCAGCTTGGCGCGCGTGCTGCGCCACAGGTGATCGGCCAGACCGGGCGTGGCCAGGTCGAGGGCGCCGTCGGCGATGCGCCGGCACAGCGTGCGCTGCAGCGCGTCGAGGTCGGGCTCGGTGCTGTCGAGCAGGGCCTGCAGCGCGGCACGTTCGCCGTCCGCCTGCTGCGCATCGGCATCGGCCAGCAGCTCGCGGCGCGCGATGTCGAGTGCATTGGCGGCCACGCGCGCATGGAAGGCCAGGGTGCCGTCCACGGCCGGCACCACCTGCTCGCGCAGGAAGGCGGCCACGGCTTCGAGCAGTTCGGTGGGCGTGGGACGGTCCTGCATCAGGCGCCTCCTTGGGGCGCGATCAGCGCCAACAGGTCGATCTCCGCCTCGGAGGCGCGGCGGCCGATCACGGCCTTCTCGAGCTCGCGTTCGCTGCCGCTGAGCCAGGCATGCGCCATGGCCTCGCAGACGATGCCCCACTTGAGCGTGCCCAGCACCTGCCAGTAACGCAGGCGCTCGGTATCCACCGTGCCGCCCTCGGCGGTGTAGCCCTCGATCAGCTCGGCCAGCGTGCCGAAGCCGCCCACGGGCAAATCGTCATGGCCGAAGCGCCACGCGTTGACGCAGAGCCAGCCCAGGTCTTCCATCGGGTCGCCGATGTGGGCCAGCTCCCAGTCGAGCACGGCGCGCAACCCCTCCTCTCCGACGATCAGGTTGCCGTTGCGGAAGTCGCCGTGCACCAGCACCGGCGCGGCCTCGGTGGCTGGCGAATACCGGCGCAGCCACTGGAAGGCGGCCTCGAACACCGGCCTTGCCGTGCCGTGGCCGCGGTGCAGCGCGAGCTGGAAGTCGAGCTCGGCGCGCGCGCCCGAACGGCGCAGCGGCGGCAGGCCGGCGAGCGGCACGCGGTGGATCTTCGCGAGCGCCTGGCCGCATTGCCGCGCGAGCACGCGACGGGCCGGCGCGAAGCGCGCATCGCGCACGATGCGGCGGCCCAGCGTCTCGCCCTCGATGCGCGCCATCACGAAGCCTTCGCCCAGACCGTCGGAGGGTTGCAGCACATGGCACACGGCGGGCGCCGGCACGCCCAGTGCGCGGGCCGCATCGATCAGCGCGGCTTCGGTCGCGAGGCCGGCCGAGCCGTGGTCGCGCGGGCCCTGCACACCGGGGGCACGCCGCAGGATCAGCGGCAGCGCGCCCTCCTCCGCGGTGCCCAGCTCGAAGGCCCAGGTCTGCTGGCTGGCACCGCCCGAGAGCCGGCGCAGCCCGTCGACCGTGCGCCCGCCGGGGGCCAGGCGCGCGGCGATCGCCTGCAACGCGGCGGCGATCGCCTCGGGTTCATCCATGGGCTTTGAAGCGCGCCTGGATCTTGCGCAGCAGGCCCACCACGCCGCCGGGCATCGCGAACATGATCGCGATCAGCACCACGCCGTAGATGGCCCAGGGTGCGGCCTTCGACACCTTCTCCGCCAACGAGGGCACGAACATGATGAAGATGGCGCCGAAGATCGCGCCCCACAGCGTGCCCACGCCGCCGATCACGATGCCCACCAGCAGCGAGATCGACAGGAAGAGCGTGAACGAATCGGGCGCCACGAACTGCACCGCGATGGCCGACAGCGCCCCGCCCACGCCGGTGTAGGCGGCCGACACGCCGAAGGTCATCGACTTGTAGTGGCTGTTGTCCACGCCCATGGCCTCGGCCGCCATCGCATGGTCGCGGATGGCGCGCATCGCGCGGCCGGTGCCGCTCTGCAGCAGGTTGTGCGCGATCACGAACATGACGACCGTGACGAAGAGCGCGAACAGATAGAGCCACTGGTCGGGCGTGAGCGGCAGGCCGAAGGGCGCGTCGGGCTTCATCAGCACGATGCCCTGCACGCCGCCGGTCCAGGCCTCGAGGTGCTTGTATTTCAGCAGCTGCGGCATGGCCACGCCCAGCGCGAAGGTGGCGAGCGCGAGGTACAGCCCCTCGAGCTTGAGCGCAGGCCGGCCGAAGGCATAGCCCACCACCAGGCAGACCACGGCAGCGGCCGGCACCGTGGCCCAGTACGGCGTACCGGCATGCTCCATGAGGATGGCCGTGGTGTACGCGCCGATGGCGTAGAAGGCGCCGTGGCCCAGCGAGATCTGGCCGTTGTAGCCGGTCAGGATGTTCAGCCCCAGCAGCGCGATCGCGTACGACAGCACCATCGTGGCCTGGAACAGCTGGAAGCCCTTGGCCACGAAGGCCAGGCCGATGGCGAGCAGGGCCAGCACCGCCAGCGTGCCGATCCAGCCGGGGGCGAAGCCGCCTCGGCGTACGGGCTTGGGCGTCGATGGCGCAGCGGCAACGATGGGCGCGCGGGACGTGGCGTCGAGAGAGTTCATGTCGAGGAATCCTTGGTCAGACGCGGGTGACGACGGTGCGGCCGAGCAGGCCCGCCGGGCGCACGATGAGCACGCCGACGATGAGCACCAGCGCGACGGACAGCTTGAGTTCGGTGCCCACGACGTAGGTGCCGATCAGGTTCTCCAGCACGCCCACGAGGAAGCCGCCGAGCACCGCGCCGATGGGGCTGTCGATGCCGCCGATCAGCGCGCCGGCGAAGGCGTAGAGCAGCACGCCGGTCATCATGTGGGGGTCGAGGAAGACCACCGGCGCGACCATCATCCCGGCCACCGCGCCGATCGCGCCGGCCAGGCCCCAGCCCAGCATCAGCATGCGGCCGACGTTGATGCCGACCAGCCGCGACGAGGCCGCGTTCTGCGCCGCGGCGCGCATCGCCAGGCCCAGCGGCGTGAAGCGGAAGAAGGAGAACAGCGCGACCACCACCACCAGCGTGACCACGATCGCGCCCACCTCGTGGGCCGACATCATGGCGCTGCCGTACCAGGCATCGGACGGGAACGGGCTCGGGAACTGCTTGATCGTGTAGCCGAACAGCCAGCCCGCAAGGCTGTGGAAGATCACCAGCAGGCCGATGAACACCACCACCACCGAGAGCGCGGGCTTGTCGTGCATCGGCCGGATCACGGTGAACTCCACCACCGCCGCCAGCACGAAGGACAGCACCACGGTCGCGACGAAGGCCAGCCAGTACGGCAGCCCGGCCTGGATCAGCATCCAGGCGATGAAGGTCGAGAACATCGCCATCTCGCCCTGGGCGAAGTTGATGTGGTGCGTGGCCTGGTAGATCATCACCAGGGCCAGCGCGACGCTGGCGTAGATGCCGCCGGACGCGAGCCCGGCGAGCAGTTGGTGCAGGAAAGCGTTCATGCGTTATTCGCCCAGATAGGCGCGACGGACTGCGTCGTCGCGACGGATGTCGTTCGAGGGGCCGGACAGCACGATGCGCCCGGTCTCCAGCAGGTAGGCGCGGTCGGCCAGGTCGAGCGCGAGCTTGGCGTTCTGCTCCACCAGCAGGATCGACACGCGCTCCTCCTGGTTGATGCGCCGCATGATCGCGAAGATGTCCTTGACGATCAGCGGCGCGAGGCCGAACGAGGGCTCGTCGAGCAGCAGCAGCTTGGGCTTGCCCATGAGCGCGCGGCCGATGGCCAGCATCTGCTGCTCGCCGCCCGACAGGGTGCCGGCCTGCTGGGCGCGGCGCTCCTTCAGGCGCGGGAAGTAGCCGTAGATGCGCTGCATGTCGGCCTCGGCGCCGGCCCGGCTGGGCCGCGCGTAGGCACCCAGCCGCAGGTTCTCCTCGGCCGTCAGGCCCAGGAAGGTGCCGCGGCCGTCGGGCACATGGCCCACGCCCAGCTTCGCGATCTGCTCGGTCGAGCGGCCGTCGATGCGCTGGCCCACCAGGGTGATGCTGCCTTCGGTCGAGACCATGGCCTGGCACAGCGCGCGCAGCGTGGTGGTCTTGCCCGCGCCGTTGGCGCCCAGCAGCGCGACGATCTCGCCGTCGGCGATGTCGAGGTCGATGCCCTGCAGCACGCGCGTGGCACCGTAGGCCGCGCGCAGGCCGCGCACTTCAAGGATGGAACTCATGCCGCGACCTCCTCGTCCGCGCCCAGGTAGGCGCGGATCACTTCCGGATGCGCACGCACTTCGGCCGGCGTGCCCTCGGCGATCTTCTTGCCGAAGTTGAGCGCCACCACCTTGTCGGAGACGCCCATCACCAGCCCCATGTGGTGCTCGACCAGCAGCACCGTGACCTGCAGGCGGTCGCGGATGTCGCGGATCAGCGCGCCCAGGCTCTCGAGCTCCTCGTGGTTGAGGCCGGCCGCGGGCTCGTCCAGCAGCAGCAGCTTCGGCTGGGCCGCGAGCGCGCGGGCCAGTTCGACGCGCTTCTGCGTGCCGAAAGGCAGGTCGGCCACGGTGCGCTCGGCCACGCTGCCCAGGTCGAGGAAATCGATCAGCGCCTGGGCGCGCGCACGCGCCTCGGCCTCGATGCGCGCCGCGCCCGGCAGCCGGAAGGCGTTGCGCAGGAAACCCGCGTGGTGCTGGCTGTGGCAGCCCACCAGCGCGTTCTCGCGCACGGTCATGGTGCGGAACAGCGCCAGGTTCTGGAAGGTGCGGCCGATGCCGATGCCCGCCATGCGGTGGCGCGGCATCGTCGACAGCGGATGGCCGTCGAAGGTGATGCGGCCGGTGTTGCATTCGTAGAGACGCGACAGGCAGTTGAACAGCGTGCTCTTGCCGGCGCCGTTGGGGCCGATCAGTCCGCAGATCTGCCCGCGCTGCACGTCGAAGGACACGCCGTCGAGCGCCACGATGCCGCCGAAGCGCACCGAGACGCCGTCGATGTGCAGCAGGGCCTTGTCTCCGCGATCGTTGTCATGGGTCATGCTTCGATCTCTTTTTTATGGGATGAAAGGCGCCGCCCACGCGGTCGCCAGAAGCCGCCCGCCTGGCGGGCGCCGCGGATTAGAGCCGCTCGAGAATCGTGACGTTCGCCAGCCCGCCGCCCTCGCACATCGTCTGCAGCCCGTAGCGCTTGCCGCGCTGGCCCAGCGCATGGACCAGCGTGGTCATGAGCTTGGCGCCCGAGCCGCCCAGCGGGTGGCCCAGCGCGATCGCGCCGCCGTGCACGTTGAGGCGGGCCGGGTCGGCGCCCAGCGTCTGCAGCCAGGCCAGCGGCACCGGGGCGAAGGCCTCGTTGACCTCGTAGAGGTCGATGTCGTCGATCTTCATGCCGGCCTTCTGCAGCGCGCGCTGCGTGGCGGGGATCGGCGCCTCGAGCATGATCACCGGGTCGTGGCCGATCACGGTCATGTGGTGCACGCGCGCCAGCGGCTTGACGCCCAGCGTCTTCAGGCCGCGCTCGTTGACCACCAGCAGGCCGGCCGCGCCGTCGCAGATCTGGCTGGCGGTGGCCGCGGTGCAGCGGCCGCCCTCGGCGATCAGCTTGACGCCCGCGATGCTCTCCAGCGTCGCTTCGTAGCGGATGCCTTCGTCGGTGGTGTGCATCTCGCCGGTCTCGCTGCCGTCGGCCAGGCGCACCGCGACCGGCACGATCTCGTCGGTGAAATGCCCGCCGCGGGTGGCGGCGATGGCGTTCCGGTGGCTGTGCAGCGCGTAGGCGTCGAGCTGCTCCTTCGACAGGCCGTACTTGACGGCGATCTGCTCGGCGCCGGTGAACTGGCTGAATTCCACGCCGGGGTAGCGCGCCGCCATGCCAGGGCTCACATAGCTGCCGAGGCCGTTCTTGTAGGGCAGGATGCTGGGCGTGCCCATGGGCACGCGGGTCATGCTTTCCACGCCGGCCGCGATCACGATGTCCATCGCGCCCGACATCACGGCCTGGGCCGCGAAGTGCAGCGCCTGCTGGGAGGAGCCGCACTGGCGGTCGACCGAGGTGGCCGGCACCGACTCGGGCAGGCGCGACGCCATGACCGCGTTGCGCGCGATGTTGTTGGACTGCTCGCCGGCCTGGCCGACGCAGCCCATGATCACGTCCTCGATCAGCGCCGGATCGGCGTCGGCGCGCGCGATCAGCGCATCGAGCACCTGGGCGGCCAGGTCGGCGGGATGCCAGCCGGCAAGGCGGCCGTTGCGGCGGCCACCGGCGGTGCGGGCGGCGGCGACGATATAGGCTTCGGGCATGAGGGGTTCTCCGGTGGTGTCAGGGGTTCGGAGAATTGTTGGCGCCACGCCGATACGGAGCGTCGTCGGAACGGACGATTTTCGGCCACCGGGCCCGGGGGGCGCCCTCCCCGCGCACGCTCAATCGACCACGATCTTCTGCTTCGCGATCAGCGCCGACAGCACCGCCCCTTCTTCGGCCAGCAGCTTGCGGAATTCGGGCGTGCTCATCGCCACCGGCTCCGCGCCCAGGTCGGCGTAGCGCGACTTCACCGACGGCAGCGCCAGCGCCTTGGCCAGCTCGCCGTTCATGCGCGCCAGCACTTCGGGCGGCGTTCCGTTGGGCGCCCACAGGCCGAACCAGATGTCGAGGTTGGCGCCGGGAAAGCCCTGCTCCGCCACGGTGGGCACGTCCGGGAAGAAGGGCGAGCGCTTGGCGCTCACGATGCCCAGCAGCCTGGCCTTGCCGGTGCGGATGTGCGGAAAGGCGATGCCGGGGTCGCACACGAAGTCGGCCTGGCCCGAGAGCACGTCCTGCAGCGCGGGCGCGGCACCGCGGTACGGCACGTGTTGCACATCGGCGCCCGTGGCCTGCTTGAACAGTTCGCAGGCCAGGTGCGGCGGCGTGCCCGTGCCGGCCGAGGCATAGGAGAAGGAACCGGGCTTGCCCTGGGTCAACGCGACCAGTTCGCGCACGTCCCTGGCGGGCAACTGCGGCTTGGCGACCAGGTACATCTGGGTGCGACCGACGGTGGCCACCGGCGTGAGGTCGCGCGAGGGCAGCAGCGTCGACTTGAAGAGCGAGGGATTGGCGGTTTCCACCGAGGTCGGCGCGATCAGGAAGGTGTGGCCGTCGGGCACTGCCCGCGCCACCTCGGCGGCCGAGATGTTCCCGCTGGCGCCGGGCTTGTTGTCGATCAGCACCGTCTGGCCCAGCGACTCCGAGAGCGACTGCGCGAGGATGCGCGCCATCACGTCGGTGCTGCCACCGGGCGCGAAGCCGACCACCACGCGGATGGGCTTGGCGGGCCACGCGCCGGCCGAAACCGATGGTGCCGGTGCGGCGGTCTGCGCGCCGGCCGCCACAGCCAAGGCTGCGCCACCTGCGAGGGCCAGCGTGCGCAGGCGCACGAATGAAGTCTTCAAAGGCATGTCTCTGTCTCCGTTGTCGTTGTTCGTCGAAACACCCAGGCGACTTCAGGCCGAGCCCGCGCCGCCCGATTCATCCGCGCGCAGCAGGTCGCGCAGCTTGAATTTCTGGATCTTTCCGGAGGGCGTCGAGGGCATCGACTCGCGCACGATCAGGCGCTCCGGGATGTACTGCACGGCCACCTTCTGCGCCTTGAGGAAGTCGAAGATCGACGGCAGGTCGACACTGCGCCCCGGCTTGGGCACGACCACCGCGCAGGCGCGCTCGCCCAGCCGCTCGTCGGGGTAGGCCACGATGGCCGCCATGGCGATGTCGGGGTGGCGGTACAGCAGCGACTCGATCTCGACCACCGGAATGTTCTCGCCGCCGCGGATGATCACGTCCTTGGTGCGGCCCGCGATGCGCACGTAGCCGCGCGCGTCGATGCGCGCGAGGTCGCCGGTGTCGAACCAGTCGTCCGCGTCGGTGGCGTTCAGATGCGGGCGCTTCAGGTAGCCGCCGAAATTGGAGCAGGCGCGCAGCATCAGCTTGCCGACCTCGCCCGCGGGCAGCGTGTGGCCGTCGACATCGACCACCCGGATCTCCACGCCGGGCAGCGGGCAGCCGTCGGTCTGGATGGAGCGCTCGTCGTCGTCGCCGAGTTGCGTGAGCGTGACCGCGCCGTTCTCGCTCATGCCCCAGGCCGAGACGATCTTGGCGCCCAGCGCCTGGCGGGCCTGCTCGACCAGCGGGCCGGGAATGGGCGCGCCCGCGCAGAGGAACACGCGCAGCGTGGGCACGGCAGCGCCCGACTCGGCCACGGTCTTCGCCAGGTCGGAGAGGAAGGGCGTGGACGCCATGGTGAAGCTCACGCCCTCGGCGTTGATGGCGGCAATGGCCTGCCGCGGCTCCCAGATGTCCTGCAGCACGGTCGACGCGCCGAGGATGATGGGCATCATCAGGCCGTACATGAAGCCGGTCTGGTGCGCCATGGGCGAGGCCATGAGCACCACGGCGTCGGCGCCCAGGCCGAGCCGCTGAGCATACGGCACGATGTTGGCCAGGGTGGTGTTGGCCGAGTGCATCACGCCCTTGGGCTCGCCGGTGGTGCCGGAGGTGTAGATCAGCTGGGTGACATCGTCCGGGCCGGGGCGGCTGCGATGCAGGATCGACGCCGCGTCGGCTTCGCGTTCCCATTCGGGACCGCTCAGCAGCGCATCGAAACTGTTGGCGCCGCCGCCACCGACCACCACCACCTGCGCCAGCTCGGGCAGGTCGGCCTTCAGGCCATTGGCCATCTGCTCGAAGTCGAAGCCGCGAAAGCGTGACGGCACGATCAGCACCTTGGCCGCACCATGCCTGAGCATGAAGGACAGCTCGCGCTCGCGGAAGATGTGCATCAGCGGGTTCATCACCGCGCCGATGCGCGAGCACGCCAGGTAGGTCAACGTGAACTGCCACCAGTTGGGCAGCTGGCAGGCCACCACGTCGTTGCGGCCGACACCCAGGCGTGCGAGGCCGACGGCGATGCGATCCGCCATGCGGCCCAGTTCGCGGTAGGTGAAGCGCGTGGTGCTGCCCTCCTCCAGCCGCAAGGCCGTGAGCGCCAGCTTGTCGGGGCTGCACGCGATGCACGCGTCCAGCGCATCGTTGATGGTGCGGTCGTGCCACAGCCCCTGGGCCACCATGCGCGCGCGGCGCGGGGGCAGCAGTACAGCGTCGAATTCCATGATGTCTTGTCTCCTCTTGTTGTGTGAACCGGCCGACAGCAAAACTCAGGCAGGCACCGCCTCGCGCCCGGCCCGTGTGCGCGCGACGATGGTCTTCATGATCTGGGCCGTGCCGTCGCCGATCTGGAAGCCCAGCACGTCGCGCAGGCGCTGCTCCATCGGCCCGCGGTCGTAGCCGCCATGGCCGAACATCAGCAGGCACTGGTGGATGGCGTCGTAGGCCAGCTTGGGCGCCCACCACTTGCACATGGCGGCCTCGGCCGTGTGCGGTGCGCCGCGGTCCTTGAGCCACAGGGTCTGCAGGCACAGCAGTCGCGCGGCCTCGATCTGGGTGGCGAACTCCGCGAGCGGATGCGACACGCCCTGGAAGGCCGACAGCGGCTTGCCGAAGGCCTCGCGCTGCGCCACGTAGTCCCAGGCTTCCTCCAGTGCCACGCCTGCCACCGCCAGCACCTGCAGGCCGATGAGCGCGCGCGAGAAGTCGAAGCCCTGCATCACCTGCACGAAGCCCTTGTTTTCGTCACCCAGGCGGTGGTCGACGGGCACGCGCACGTTCTCGAAGAACAGCGAGCCCCGGCCGATGGCGCGCTGGCCATGGCAGTCGAAGCGGTTGCGCGTGAGGCCGGGCACATCGGTGGGCACCAGCAGCGCGGTCACGCCGTGCGCCTGCGACTCCACCGAGCCGGTGCGGCCGAAGACCACCACCGCATCGGCCTGGTCGGCCGCGGAGATGGAGGTCTTCTCGCCGTTGATGACGTACGCGTCGCCGATGCGCTCGACGCGCAGCCGCAGGTTGGCCGCGTCCGAGCCGCCGCGCGGTTCGGTCAGCGCGATGGCGAGCAGCGCCTCGCCGCGCGTGAGCTTCTTCAGCCATGGCGCGACGACCTCGGGTCTTCCGTGCGCTGCCAGGATCTGCCCGTTGAGCGAGGCCAGCAAATTGATGTAGCTCAGGCTCAGGTCGGCCCGCGCGATTTCCTCGTGGATCACGCCCGCCGCGAGGCAGCCCATGCCCTGCCCGCCGTGTGCTTCCGCCAGCTCCGGCGCGATGAAACCCATCTCGCCCATCTCGCGCATCAGCGTGCGGTCGAGCACGCGGGTGTCGTCGCGCTCCAGGAAACCGGGCGCCACACGGCCGGTGGCGAAGCGGCGCGCATGCTCGGCCAACGTGGCGAGGTCGTCGTCGATGTAGGGGTTCATCGCGTTGCTCCTTCGCGCGCGGCTACTTGGCGTACTTGCGGAACTCGGGCTTGCGCCGTTCCTGCAAGGCCTTCACGCCTTCGCGCGATTCCTCGGTGTCGTAGTACAGCTTGAGCGCGTACATGCCCAGGCCCGCGATGCCGGCCTGGTGCGCGGTGTCGGCGTTGAAGCTGCGCTTGGCGATGGCGATGGCCGTCGGGCTGCGCTCGCAGATCTCCTCGGCCCACTTCTGCACCTCGGCGTCGAGCTGCTCGTGCGGCACCACCGCGTTGGCCAGGCCCATGGCCACGGCCTCGGCGCCGCTGTAGCGGCGGTTGAGGTACCAGATCTCGCGCGCCTTCTTCTCGCCCACCACGCGCGCCAGGAAGGCCGTGCCGTAGCCCGGATCGACCGAGCCCATCTTCGGGCCGACCTGGCCGAAGATGGCCTTCTCGGACGCGATGGTCAGGTCGCAGATGGTGCACAGCACGTTGCCGCCGCCGATGGCGAAGCCCTGCACCCGTGCGATGACCGGCTTGGGCACGTTGCGGATGGCGTCGTGCAGTTCCTCCATCGGCAGGCCGATGGTGCCGCGGCCGTCGTAGTTGCCGTCGTGCGCGGACTGGTCGCCGCCGGTGCAGAAAGCCTTCTCGCCCGCGCCGGCCAGAACGATGGCGCCCACCGCGCGGTCGTAGCCCGCGCGGTTCAGCGCGCGGATGAGCTCGTCGCAAGTCTGGCCTCGGAAGGCGTTCATCTTCTCGGGGCGGTTGATGGTGATCCAGGCCACGCCGTTGCGCACGTCGTAGAGGATGTCTTCGAATTCGGTGGATGCCATGGGTGTCTCCTGGGGTGTGTCGAAGGGATGTCAGCCGTTCATCGTCAGGCCGCCCGAGACGCTGAGCACCTGCCCGGTCACGAAGGCCGCGTCGTCGCTGGCGAAGAAAAGAATGGCGCCCGGCAGGTCGTCGGGCTGGCCGATGCGGCCCAGCGGGATGGAACGCGTGAAGGCTTCCATCAGCTTCTCGGGGTTGCCCGCGCCCTGCTTGTAGTCCGCGAACAGCGCGGTGTCGGTCGGCCCCGGGCACACCACGTTCACGGTGATGCCGTGGCGCGCATGCTCGCGCGCGATGGTCTTGGAGAACGCCACCAGCCCGCCCTTGCAGGCCGCATACACCGCTTCGCCGGAAGAGCCGACGCGCGCCGCGTCCGATGCGATGTTCACGATGCGCCCGGCCTTGCGCGCGGCCATGCCGGGCAGCACCGCGTGGTGCATGTGCAGCGCGCCTGTCAGGTTGATCGCGATGAGCTTGTCCCATTGCGCGGGCTCGGTCTTGGTGAAGGGCTTGAACACGTCCCAGCCGGCGTTGTTGACCAGCACGTCGATGGGGCCGAAGCGCGACTGCACATCCGCCACGGCCGCATCCACGGCGACGCGGTCGGTGATGTCGCAGCGGAAGGCCTGCGCCTGGCCGCCGTCGGCGCGGACCTGCGCGGCCACGGTCTCGGCGGCCTCGAGGTTCATGTCGAACACCGCCACGCGGGCGCCTTCGCGGGCGAAGCGGCGGCAGGTGGCACCGCCGATGCCGCCGCCACCGCCGGTGACGAGGACTGTCTTGTCTTGGAATCGTTGCATCAGGTTCTCCTTGGATACGGGGCTTGCGATATCGTTGGGCGACTCGGCGTCTCGCCCTGGATATTTATGTCAATACATTGACGCATTATGCTGATCCAACGAAGCACCGCGCAAGCCTTTCCGAAAGAGAAATAATGGTCAAACCTAGTGAAAACACCGATGCAGCGCGCATGGCGCTGGCCAACCGGGTGTTCTTCCGTCTGTATCAATGCGCAAACATGTTGCACAAAACCGGCAGCCGCGCGGTCGAAGCCGAGGGCCTGACGACACAGCAATGGGCGGTGCTCGGCGCCCTGTCGAGGGACGAGGCCGAGGGGGGAATGAGCGTGGGGGACCTGGCGCGCTACCTGAAGGTCAGCCGCCAGAACCTGTCGGGCCTGGTCAGCCGCATGGAGCGCGACGGCCATGTGAAGACCGCCCCCGACAGCCGCGACCGGCGCTCACGCCTGGTCACGATGACCGCGTCGGGACAGCATGTGTGGGTGGTCGAGGCGCAGCCGAAGATCTACGCCTACTACGACGAGGTGCTCGAGGGGTTTTCGGTGAACGACGTCACCCATACCCTGCACTACCTGCTGAAGATCCTGGAGAACATGCAGCGGGTGGACAACGCGCAGGGCGGCGCGGAAGAAGCGGCGGCGTGATGCGCCGCCGGGTGGCGTCTCAGCGAAGCTTCGAGAAGTACCGAGCCGGCGGCTCGCCCAGCGCTTTCCTGAACATCGTGATGAAGGCGGTCACCGACTCGTAGCCGAGGCTGCCCGCGACCTGTTGCACGCTGGCGCCCTCGGAGAGCTGCCGCAGGGCCACGATCAGGTGGAACTGCTGGCGCCATCGCCCGAAGCTCAGTCCCGTCTCGCGAAGCACCAGGCGGGCCAGTGTCCTTTCGCTCACCGCCAGCCGGCCTGCCCAGTCGGCCAAGGTCCTTCTGTCGGCAGGGTCCTGCGCCAAGGCATCTGCGATACGACGCAGTTTCGGATGCCCCGAGACGGGCAGATGGAGCTGCTCGACGGGAGCGAGCACCAGGTGCTCCAGCAGGACCGCCACCAGGCGCGCGGTGGGTCCGTCGTCAGGGTAGTCCGGCCCCAGCATGGCCAGGTGCTTGATGAGCTCCCGTACCAGCGGGCTGATCGCCAGCGTGCAGCACGCCGTCGGCATGTCCGCCGCGCCGGGCTCGACGAAGAGGAAATAGATCTCGGCGTTGCTGGTGGCCCGGTTGCTGTGCGGCACACCGCCCGGAATCCACACCGCGTGGTGCGGCGGCACCATCCACATGGCCTTCGGCACCTCGCACGTCACGCCGCCGTGCAGGGCCAGCACCAGTTGCCCCTTGCGGTGGAAATGCACCGGCTGCTCCACGTCGCGCTCGTCGAGCGCCAGGTGCAGCGCCGCCACCGGCCGCGCGTCCGTATCGGGATCGCGGCCGCGCAGGGCAAGGGAGAGCGGACCAAGGTGTGGCATGTTTTAGCGACACATTGTCTTTCCTTCTCTATCAGGTCCGAACGACTCCCTCCTAAATTTGTCGCTCAACCTGAGGAAAGACATGACGACACTGACCGACCGCCGGACGATGACGCGCACAGCGCTCTTCATCGGCATCCTTTTGATCGCTGCCAACCTGCGCGCGCCGGTGACCGGCCTGCCCCCCATCCTGGGCTTCATTCGCGCCGACCTGGGCCTGGGCACCACGGCCGCTGGCGCGCTGACCACCCTGCCGCTGCTGGCCTTCGCGTTGCTCTCCCCGTTCAGCGCCGGCTTCGCCCGGGAGTACGGGCTGGAGCGCGCCCTTTTCGGCGCCATGGCCATCGTTGCCATCGGCATCGCCCTCCGGTCGAGCGGCACCGCGTGGGCGCTCTATGTCGGTACGTGGGTCATCGGCATGGGCATTGCCGTGGGCAATGTGCTGCTGCCCAGCCTGGTGAAGCGCGACTTCCCGCACGGCATCGCCACGGTCACCGGGGCCTTCGCCCTGGCGATGGGCATCGTGGCGGCGCTGGCATCCGCCGTGGTCGCGCCGCTCGCAGCGGCCTGGGGCTGGAAATCCGCGCTGCTGGCCTTCCTGGTGCTGCCCCTGGCCGCGCTGGCGGTCTGGCTGCCGCAGCTCGCGGCGCGCACCCGGCCTGCGGCCGGCACCGCGACACCTCCCCATGGCGGTGCGGTGTGGCACTCCGCATTGGCCTGGCAGGTGACCCTCTACCTGGGCCTGAACTCGACCATCTACTACGTGGTCATCGGCTGGCTTCCGACCATCCTCGCCGATGCTGGGTTGTCGCCCGCGCAGGCCGGCTCGCTGCATGGCGTGATGCAACTGGCCAGCGCCGTGCCCGGAGTGCTGCTCGCGCCGGTGCTGCGTCGCATGCGCGATCAGCGACTCGCCGCGGCCTCGGTGGCCGCGCTTTCCGGCATCGCGCTGATCGGCATCCAGGCCGCGCCCGACTACGCCTTCGTCTGGGCCATGCTCTTCGGGCTCGGCGCCGGCGCCCATTTCATCCTGGGCCTCGCGTTCATCGGCTTGCGCACCCGGCACCCCCAGGAGACGGCGTCCCTCTCGGGCATGGCGCAGAGCGTGGGCTATGTGCTGGCCGCGACGGGGCCGATGGCGATGGGCTTTCTGCACGACGTGCTGGGCGGCTGGCGCGTGCCGCTGCTGCTCTGCGCCGGCTTGGCCCTGGCCGCCGCCTTCATCGGCATGCTGGCGGGCAGGAACCTGCATGTGGCTGGCGAAGCGGGAGCGTGAAGAGGCTTGTGGGTTCGCCGAGCCCTGCCTGGTCAGGCGGCCTCCCGCGTGGTGTGCCGCCTCCGCACAGGCCCAAGCCCCCCGGCCGCTCAGAGCCGCGAGATCCGCTTCGCCATGCTCCAGCGGTGCACTTCCGACGGGCCGTCGTAGATCCGGAAGGCGCGGATGTCCTTGAAGATGCGCGCCACGATGGTCTCGTCGGACACGCCGCTGGCGCCCAGGATCTGCACCGAGCGGTCGACCACGCGCCATTCGGCCTCGGAGCACAGCACCTTGGTGAGGCTGGATTCGTGGCGGCCCTTCTGGCCCTGGTCGAGCACCCAGGCGCAATGCCAGATGGCCAGGCGCGCACTGTGCAGGTCCATCTCGTTGTCGGCCAGCATGAAGCCCACGCCCTCGTGCTCGATCAGCGGCTGGCCGAAGGCCTGGCGCTTGCGCGCGTAGTCGCTGGCCACCTCGTGCGCGCGGCGCGCCTGGCCCAGCCAGCGCATGCAGTGGGTGAGGCGCGCGGGCGCGAGCCGCACCTGCGCGTAGCGGAAGCCCTCGCCGATCGTGCCCAGCACGTCCTCGGCCGGCACGCGCAGGCCGTCGAAGCGCACCACGCCATGGCCGCCGGTGAAGCAGCTGTCGAGCGCGTCGATCTGGCGCTCGATCACGATCTCGGGCTGGTCCATGTCGGCCAGGAACATGGTCGACGAGCCATCCTCCATGCGCGCCATGATGATCGCGAAGCCCGCGCCGGTGGCGCCGGTGATGAACCACTTGCGGCCGGTGATGACGTAGTGCTCGCCATCGCGCACGGCCAGCGTCTGCATCATCGACGGGTCGGAACCCGCGCCCGGCGGCGGCTCGGTCATGCAGAAGCAGGAGCGCACATGGCCGTCGATCAGCGGCTGCAGCCAGCGCGCCTTCTGCGCGGCGGTCGCGACCTCCTCCATCAGGTGCACGTTGCCCTCGTCGGGCGCGTGGATGTTGAGCGCGACCGGGCCCAGCGGCGAGTAGCCGGCTTCCTCGAACACGATGGCCTTGTCGACGTGCGACAGGCCGAGCCCGCCGTGCGCCTTCGAGGCGTGCGGCGTGAGCAGGCCGTGGCGGCGGGCGCGCGCGACGAGTTCGTTGCGCAATTCTTCGCTGGGGCCGTGCGAACCCTGGCGCGGGTCCGACTCCAGGGGGATCACTTCATCGGCGATGAAGCGGCGGGTGCGCTGCTGCAGATCCAACTGCGCGGGAGACAGGCTGAAATCCATTCGGTCTTCGTTTTCGTTGTCGTGTGTTCGATCAGAGGGGGCGGCCCGAAGGGCCACCAGAGTGCATCCGATTGTCGGCATGCGCCTCGCAATTCCGGTCACCAACGCGACCGGAACTGCACTTTCGTCATGCGTTGCGCGCCATCAGGCCGCCGTCGACCGGAATCACCGCCCCCGTGAGGTACGACGCCGCGGGCAGGCACAGGCTCAGCATCATGTGCGCCACCTCTTCGGGCCGGCCATAGCGACCCAGCGCGGTGCGGCGGCGCGCGAAGGTGCGCTTGTGCGCGTCGGCGATGCCGGCCGTCATGCCGGTCTCGATCGGGCCCGGGCAGATGCAGTTGACCGTGATGCCCTCGCGGCCCAACTCCACCGCCAGCGCGCGCGTGAAGCCGGCCACGCCGGACTTGGCGGCCGCGTAGGCGCTGTGGCCCGCGCTCGCGCCCAGCGCCTCGGTCGAGGCCACGGTCACGATGCGCGGCGCGTCGGAACGGCGCAGCCAGGGCAGCGCGGCGCGCACGATGCGCTGCTGCGAGGTCAGCAGCACGTCCAATCCGCGCAGCCAGCGCAGGTCGTAGCCGGGGTCGTCGAGCGCGCACTGCACCGAGATGCCGGCGTTGCTCACCAGGATGTCGAGCGCGCCCCAGTGTTGTGCCGCAGCTTCGACCACGCGCGCGACCGCCGCGCCGTCGGCCACATCGAGCACGAAGGCCCGGGCCTGTCCGCCCTGGTCGCGGATCGATGCGGCCACGGCCTCCACCGCCTCGCCGCGGATGTCGGCCAGCGCCACGCGCGCGCCCTGCTGCGCGAACAGGCGCGCCGCCGCCTCGCCCATGCCGCCGGCCGCGCCGGTCACGAGCACGGCGCGATCGCGCACGCTGCGCGGGTCGTTGTGTGTGTCTGTCATCTTCTGTTCCTTCAGCGCGGCGCGCGCGCATCGATCCATCCGGCCGCGCGCTCGAAGAGCTTGCGGGCCATCGCATGCAGCCGGTCGCCGGTCGCGCGGTCGGCCTTGCCCGCGCAGGCGCGCGCATGGCTGCCTTCGAGCAGGATCGCGAGCTTGTAGCAGGCCAGCACCGCATACCAGTGCAGCTGCGACAGGTCGCGTTGCGAGCCTTGCGCGTAGCGTTCGATCAGCTCGTCGGCCTTCGGGAAACCCGCCCAGGGCCGGGGCACGTCGGGCCCGACGGCTCCGCCATCGGCACCGGGCCAGGTGGCGAGCAGCCAGCCCAGGTCCAGCAGCGGATCGCCCTGCACCGCCAGCTCCCAGTCGACGATGGCGGCCAGCTGCGGGCCGTCGTGGCGGTACATCACGTTCGCGAGGTGGTAGTCGCCGTGCATCAGGCCGGGCACGAAGGACGCGGGCCGGTGCGCCTCGAGCCAGCGGCCCACGGCATCGACATCGCCCAGCGACGCGGCGCCGGACCAGCCCTCGAACTCGGCATAGCCCGTGAGCTGCGCCCGCCAGCGCGGCACCTGGCGCTCGAGGAAGCCGTCGAGCCGGCCCAGGTCCGACAGGCCGATGGCCGCGGGCACGACGCGGCCCAGCGCGGCCGCGCCGTCGGCGATCGCCAGGCCCATCGCATGGCGCAGCGCGGGATCGCCCGCATGCGGCGCGGGCAGGCCGGCGCAGGCGTTGAAGCCCGCGACCGGTTCCATCAGGTAGAAGGCCGCGCCCAGTACCCCGGTGTCGGTGCAGCCCGCGATCAGCGGCGGATGCGGCACCTCGCTGCCGGCCAGCGCGCCCAGCACGCGGATCTCGCGCCGCATGGTGGCGTTGCCGTCGACGCGCGGATGCAGCGGCGGCCGACGCAGCACGTAGTCGCGGCCGCCACGGCCGAAGCGCAGCAGCAGGTTCTGCGTGCCGCCGGCCAGCACCGTCGGCGCCTCGATGGCGCCCTCGCCCAGGCCCTGCGCGTCCATCCACCGCGCGAGCCGCGGCAGGTCCACCAGCGCTTCCCAGGTCTCGCTCACACCACACCCTGCAGGTCTTCGAGCGCGTCGCCGTACAGCGCCAATGCGCGTTCGTGGGCGCGCGGCAGGTGGTAGTGCGGAAACAGCTGGTCCGTGGGCGTGAACTCGCGCAGCACCTGGCGCGCCACCGTCACCTTGTGCACCTCGGTCGGCCCGTCGGCCAGGCCGAGGAAGTAGGAATTGACCACGCTGTTGACGAAGGGCATCTCGCTGGAGACGCCGATGGAGCCGTGCAGGTGCAGCGCCCGCGAGGCGATGTCGTGCAGCAGCCGGGGCATGGCGGCCTTGACCGCCGCGATGTCCTTCTGCACGCGCTTGTAGTCCTTGTGCTTGTCGATCAGCCAGGCCGTGCGCAGCACCAGCAGGCGGAACTGCTCGAGCTCGATCCAGCAGTCGGCGATCTTCTCCTGCACCATCTGCTTGTTCGCCAGCGGCTCGCCCTTGGTCTGGCGCGACACCACGCGCTCGCAGGCCATCTCGAACAGCATGCGGGCCTCGCCCAGGGTACGCATCGCATGGTGGATGCGGCCGCCGCCCAGCCGGGTCTGCGCCACCACGAAGGCCTGGCCGACGCCGCCCAGCACATGGTCGGCCGGCACCCGCACATCGGTGAAGCGCAGGTAGGCGTGGGTGGGGATCTTTTCCGAGGCGATGCCCGCGTCGCGCACGATCTCCACGCCGGGCGTGCCGGCCGGCACGATGAACATCGACTGGCGCGAGATCAGCGGCGCGTCCGGATCGGTGACGGCCATCACGATGAAGAAGCTCGCGTAGCGCGCGTTGGAGGCGAACCACTTCTCGCCGTTGAGCACCCAGCCTTCGGCGTCGCGCACGCCGCGCGTGGTGAAGACCATCGGGTCGGCGCCGCCCTGCGGCTCGGTCATGGCGAAGCAGGAGACGATCTCGTTGGCCAGCAGCGGCTCGAGCCAGCGCTTCTTCTGTTCGGGCGTGCCGAAGTGCGCGAGGATCTCGCCGTTGCCGGTGTCGGGCGCCTGGGTGCCGAACACCGTGGGCGCGAAGATCGAGCGGCCCAGGATCTCGTTCATCAGCCCCAGCTTGACCTGGCCGAAGCCCTGGCCGCCCAGCTCGGGCCCGAGGTGGCAGGCCCAGAGGCCGCGCGCCCTGACCTCCGCCTGCAGCGGCCGCACCAGCCGCACATTGCGCGGGTTGGTCACGTCGTAGGGGCTGCCCAGCACCTCGGCCAGCGGCTCGACGCGCGCGCGCACGAATTCGTTCATCCAGTCCAGCTGCTGCTGGAAGTCGGGGTCGGTCTCGAAATCCCATGCCATGTTCTTGTCTCCTGTGGGGTGTGTGCGGTATCAGGCGAGCGTGAGGCCGCCGTCGACGATGAGGGTCTGGCCGGTCATGTAGGCCGCGAGCGGCGAGGCGAGGAACAGCGCCGCGCCGGCCATGTCCTGCGGCAGGCCGAAGCGGCCGGCCGGGATGCGCGAGAGCATCGCGTCGCGCCGCGCGGGCACGGCCGTCGTGACCTTGGTGAGCTTGGTGTCGACCAGTCCCGGCGCGATGCCGTTGACCCGGATGCCCTCGCCCGCCCAGGCCTCGCCCAGCGTGCGCGTGAGCCCCACCGCGCCGGCCTTGGAGGCCGCGTACGCGGGGTTGCCGCGCGTCGATCGGAAGCCCGCGGTCGAGCTCACGGTGATCAGCGCGCCGCCGGCCGCGCGCAGCATCGGGTGGAACTTGAGCGCGCAGCCCATGAGGCTGCCGAGGTTCACACGCAGCACGCGGTCGAAGCCCGGCATCTCGAACTCGGCGCGCCGGTAGGCCACGATGCCCTGCGCGAGCACCAGCACGTCGAGCCGCTCGAAGGCCGGCACGTGGGCGTCGATCGCGGCCTGGTCGGCCAGGTCGAGCGGCGTGTAGTGCAGGCCTTCCAGATCGCTGCCCTCCTCGTCCGCGTAGTCGGCGGCCGACGCGCGCGTGCCCCAGGCATGGACCTGCGCACCGAGCGCGCGGAAGGCCTGCGCGATGCCGTTGCCGATGCCGCTCGAGCCGCCGACCACCAGCACGGTCTTGCCGCCGAAGTCGAGCGCGCTCGCATAGCGCAGGGGCGCCGGTGCGGGCGCTGCTTGTTCCGTCATGTCGGTGTCTCCGGTGAAATTAAAACACTGGCCTAATTGCTTCAATGTAGCGTCGCGGCCCGGCCCGGTCAACGCGGACAATGCGGGGTGTGCGCGCCGGCTGCCACCTGGGCGACAGGCGACACTCATCCCATCCACACCATGCGCGGCATCGACACACGCACCCACATCAAGCAGATCGCCCTGCAGCTGTTCGCAGCCCAGGGCATCGACAACGTCTCGGTCCGCGACATCCTGGTCGCGGCCGGACAGAAGAACGGCGGTTCGCTGCACTACCACTTCGGCAGCAAGGAAGCGCTGGTGCAGGAGCTGGTGGCCGACGGCGCGCAACGCATCGACGCCTGGCGGCTGCAGCGCCTCGACGCGCTGGAGGCGCTGGCGACGCCGCCCACGCTGCGCGACATCGTGAAGCTGCTGGCCGAACCCATGGGGCCGCGCGGCGATGCGCCGGCCGACGCCGACGACGACGCCGGCTACATCCCCTTCATGAACTCGCTGCTGGTGCGGCACCACGCGGTCTTCCTCGAAGGCGTGGACGGCCACGATGTGGGCTTCAGGCGCTGCATCGCCCACCTGCGCGCGCTGCTGCCCGACATGCCCACCGAGCTGTTCAACCAGCGGCTGCGGCTGATGATGCTGTACCTGTTCACGGCCGTGTCGGCGCGCGAGCAGACCGGCGAAGGCAGCACCTGGTACCGGCTCTGGGCGCATCCGGCGAGCGAGGAGAACTTCATCGACAGCATCGAGGGCCTGCTGCGCGAACCGGCCTCGGCCGCCACGCGCGCGGCCCTGGGAACCCCGGCCGCGAAGGCGCCGGCACGCCCGCGCAAGCCGCGCTGATTTCGTCGCTTTGGACGATGCGCGCCCGGGCGCGCGGCGCGAACACTGGCCGACGCCCCGCATTCGACGGGACGACGGAGACAGATCCCATGCACTTCAGACGCCATTTCATCGCTGCCCTGGCGGGCACGGCCTTCGCCTGTTCGTCGCTGCACGCGGCCGAGCCCGGCATCACCGCGACCGAGATCCTGATCGGCTCGACCCAACCCTTCAGCGGCCCGGCCTCGGCCTACGGCAGCGTGGGCTTCGCGACCGAAGGCTACTTCGCCAAGGTCAACGACGAGGGCGGCATCCATGGCCGCAAGCTCAAGCTGATGGCGCTCGACGACGCCTTCACGCCCTCGAAGACCGTCGAGCAGACGCGCAAGCTGGTCGAGCAGGACCAGGTCTTCCTGATGTTCGCCTCGCAGGGCACGGCGGCCAATGCCTCGGTGCAGAAGTACCTCAACGCCAAGAAGGTGCCGCAGCTGTTCGTGATGTCGGGCTCGCACGTTTTCCAGACGCCCGACAAGACGCCCTGGACCGTGCCCGGCCTGCTCTCGTACTACGCCGAGTCGCGCGCCTACGCCACGCACATCCTGCGCAACACGCCCAACGCCAAGGTCGGCGTGCTGTTCCAGAACGACGACTTCGGCAAGGACTACCTGCGCGGCATCAAGGCCGGCCTGGGCGCGCAGGCCACCAAACTGATGGTGGCGGAGCAGAGCTACGAGCTCACCGACCCGACGGTCGACTCGCAGATCGTCGCGCTGCGCGCCGCGGGCGTCGACACGCTGGTGATGGGCTCGCTGTCGAAGCAGACCAGCCAGGCGATCCGCAAGATCCACGACCTGGGCTGGAAGCCCACCATCTACCTGAGCTACATCTCGGCGGCCGTCTCGCCCACGCTGGTCAACGCCGGGCTCGAGAAGTCGGTGGGCATCCTGACCGCCACCGTGATCAAGGACCCGACCGACACGCGCTGGCACCAGGACGCCGACTACCTCGAGTGGCTGGCCTGGATGAAGAAGTACTACCCCAAGGGCGACCTCAGCAACATGAGCAACGTCTACGCCTACGTGGCCAACAGCACCATGGTCCACGTGCTGCGCGCCGCCGGCCCGAACCCCACGCGCGAGGAAGTGCTCAAGCGCCTGACCAACCTTCGCGACTACGCCGCGCCGATGCTGGTGCCCGGCGTGACGCTGAGCTTCAAGCCCGACGACTACACCGGCTTCCGTCGCATGCAGCTGCAGAAGTTCGACGGCGCCAAGTGGGTGCCGGTGGGCGAACCGATCGGCGACGGCACATGAGCGCGCTGCTGCAACTCACGCGGCCGCAACCCGGCTGCGCCTGCCTCGTGCTGAACCGGCCCGAGGCGATGAACGCGCTGTCGACCCCGCTGCGCCTGGCGCTGGTGCGAACGCTCGACGAACTGGCACGGGACGAGAGCGTGCGCGTGCTGGTGCTCACCGGCGCCGGCAAGGCCTTCTGCGCGGGGCTCGACCTGCGCGAACTGGGCCAGCAGGCGCTGGACATCGCCTCGCCGGCCAACGACCCGGTCACGGCGCTGGCGCGTTTTCCGCGCCCGGTGATCGGTGCGATCAACGGCGCGGCCATCACCGGCGGTTTCGAGCTGGCCCTGGCCTGCGACATGCTGATCGCCTCGAGCGCGGCCCGCTTCGCCGACACGCACGGCCGCGTGGGCGTGATCCCGGGCTGGGGCCTGTCGCAGAAGCTCAGCCGGCTGATCGGCATCGGCCGCGCCAAGGAGCTGTCCTTCAGCGGCAACTTCATCGGCGCCGAGCAGGCCGAGCGCTGGGGCCTGGTCAACCGGGTCGTGGCACCGGAAGACCTGATGGCGCAGGCGCTGGCCCTGGCGGCCGACATCGCGGGCGCGCTGCCCGAGATCGTCGCGCCCTACAAGCGGCTGATCGACGAGGGCTACGGCCTGCCCTTCGACGATGCCATGCGGCTGGAGCAGCAGGCCAGCGCGCGCTGGGCCGAGCAGCTGAAGCCCGAGGCGCTGGAGGCCCGCCGCGCGTCCGTGAGCGCGCGCGGGCGGCAGCAGGCCGGCTGAGGACTCAGCGCGGCGCCATGCGGATCGCGCCGTCCAGGCGCACGCTCTCGCCGTTGAAGTAGCCGTTGGTGATCATCAGCTCGGCCAGCGTCGCGTACTCGGCCGGGTCGCCCAGGCGCTTGGGGAAAGGCACCGAGGCGGCCAGCGCTTCCTTCACGTTGTCGGGCGCGCCCTGCAGCAGGGGCGTGTTGAAGATGCCCGGCAGGATGGTGTTGACGCGGATGCCCTCGCCCATCAGGTCGCGCGCGATGGGCAGGGTCATGCCGACGATGCCGGCCTTCGACGCGGTGTAGGCGGCCTGGCCCATCTGGCCGTCCTGCGCCGCCACCGAAGCGGTGTTGACGATGGCGCCGCGCTCGCCGTCCACGCCCGGCGCCAGCGAGAGCATGCCGGCGGCCGACTTGGCGATGCAGCGGAAGGTGCCCACCAGGTTGATCTGGATGATGCGGTCGAAGTTGGCCAGCGGGAAGTGCTTGACCTCGCCCGAGGCCTTGTCGCGGCTCGCGGTCTTGACCGCGTTGCCGGTGCCGGCGCAGTTGACCAGCACGCGTTCCTGGCCGTGGGCCGCGCGCGCCTTGGCGAAGGCCGCGTCGACCTGTTCGTCGGAGGTCACGTCGACCTTGCAGAACACGCCGCCGAGCTCGGCCGCCAGGGCTTCGCCCTGCGCTTCGTTGAGGTCGAACAGCGCGACCTTCACGCCGTGGCTGGCCAGGCGCCGCGCGGTGGCCGCGCCGAGGCCCGAGGCGCCGCCGGTGACGACGGCGGCAATGCTGGAATCGAGTTGCATCGAGAGTCCTTGAGGGATGGATCTGGGGAAGAAAGAAGGAAGAAGGAAGAAGAGCTCAGACCGGGTAGTAGCGCGCGCCGCTGGCGGCCATCTCGCGCATGCGCGGCGTGGCGGCGTACTGCGGGCCCAGCGCCGCATGGCGTTCGCTCAGCGCGACCACGCGGTCCAGGCCCAGCCAGTCGGCGTACTTGAGCGCGCCGCCCGCATAGGCCGGGAAGCCGATGCCCAGCAGCAGGGCCATGTCGAGTTCGGCCGGCGTCGCGACCACGCCCTCCTCGAGCGCATGGGCGGCCTCGACGATCAGCGGCAGCATCATGCGTTCGACGATGTCGGCATCGGAGAAGTCGCGCCGCCCCTCGGGCTGCAGCGTGGCCACCAGCGCATGCGCCTCGGGCGCGGAGAACTTGCGCGGCCGGCCGGTGGGATCGTTCTCGTAGCGGTAGAAACCGGCGCCGTTCTTCTGGCCGAAGCGCTGGTTCGCCACCATGAGCTTGACCGCGTCGCGCCGCGTGGGGCGCATGCGCTGCGGATAGCCGGCCGAGATCACGTCGCCCACGTGCGCGCCCACGTCCATGCCCACCACGTCCTGCAGGTAGGCCGGGCCCATGGGCCAGCCGAAGGCTTCCATCACGCGGTCGATGTGCTCGAAGTCGGCGCCGTCGGCCACCAGCTGGGTGAAGGCCGTGATGTAGGGCGTGAGGATGCGGTTGACCAGGAAGCCCGGGCAGTCCTTGACCACGATCGGCGTCTTGCCCATGGCCACCGCATAGCCCACGGCCGTGGACACCGCCGACGCCCGCGTGCGCGAACCCTGGATCACCTCGACCAACTGCATCACCGGCACCGGGTTGAAGAAATGCATGCCGACGAAGTCCTCGGGCCGCGCGAGCGGCTGCGCGATGTCGTCGATGCGCAGGCTCGAGGTGTTCGACGCGATCACCGTGCCGGGCCGGACCGCCGCTTCGAGCGCGGCCAGCACCTGGCGCTTGACGGCGAGGTTCTCGACCACGGCCTCGATCACGCAATCGACCGCGTCGAAACCGGCCTCGTCGAGCTGCGGCCGGATCGATGCCAGCACCGCGTCGGCGCGCGCCTGCGCGAGCCGGCCGCTCTTGACCTGTTTGGCCAGCTGCTTGCTCGCCTCGGCGATGCCCAGGTCGAGTTGCGGCTGCGCGATGTCCTTCATGCGCACCGGCGTGCCGCGCAGTGCGCTGGTGTAGGCGATGCCGCCGCCCATGATGCCCGCGCCCAGCACCGCCGCCTGCGCGACCTGGCGGCCTTCGCGCGCATGGGCCTTGTAGCGCTTCTTCAAAGCCTGGTCGTTGAGGAAGGCCTGCACCAGCGAGGACGCGGCCTGGGTCTTGGCGACGCGGCCGAAGGCTGCGGCTTCCAGGTCGAGCGCGCCCGAGCGGTCCTGGCCCGCGGCCTGGGCCATCATCTCCAGCGCGATCACGGCCGCGGGCTGATGCTTGGGGCCGCGCGCCAGCAGCGCGGTGCGCGCGGTCTCGACCAGCCCCTCGGCCTCCTGCGAGCGCATCGCGAGCTTCACGCGCTTGCGCTGCTGCGCGGCCTGCCAGTCGATCTCGCCGCGCACCGCGCGCTGCAGCAGCGCCAGGGCCTCGGCGCGCAGCGCGTCGGGGCTGGCCAGCGCGTCGACCACGCCCGCGGCCAGCGCGGCGGCGGCCTTGGCGGGCTTGCCGCTCGCGACCCAGTCGATGGCCGTGGCCAGGCCGGCCACGCGCGACAGCCGCACCGTGCCGCCGAAGCCGGGGAACAGGCCCAGCTTGACCTCGGGCACGCCGACCTGGGCCGTGTCGGACATCACGCGCAGCGGCGCCAGCAGCGCGAGCTCGAGTCCGCCGCCCAGGGCAAAGCCGTTGATCGCGACCACGCTGGGCACCGACAGGTCCTCGAAGGCGTTGAACAGTTCGTTGCTGGCGCGCACGCCGGCGGCGATGTCGGCCTCGGCCTGCTGGAAGGTGGCGCCGAACTCGGTGATGTCGGCGCCCACGATGAACACGTCCTTGGCGCTCGTGACCAGCACGCCGCGCACCTCGGGCGCCGCCGCGATCACCGCGGTGGCCTGGCGGAACTCGTCGACGGTGCGTGCGTCCAGCTTGTTGATCGCCTCGCCGCGGCGGTCGAAACGCAGCTCGACCAGCCCCCCTTCGGTCAGCGGCAGGACGCTGATGCTTTCGCCTTGGAACAAGAGAATCTCCTCATGGCCGGCGACACGCCGGCCCTGGGAAAAAGTTTAGGGACGCGGGCTGTGGGCGGGCATCGTCCGAAGCGACGAATCCATGCGCCAGCGCCGGCCGGTCCGAAAAAAAGGCCCCGAAGGGCCTTTCTCTCGAAGCCGCGACAGATCAGTTCTGCGCGCGTGCCACGTTGCGCAGGTCGCGGATCTGGTCGTGGTTCTTCTGGGCACCGGCGGCCTGGCGTTCCACCACCGCGCGCACGTCGGCCGGCAGCTCTTCCTTGAGCGCCTTGCGGTAGCGTGCGATCGCGGCGTCTTCGCCCTTCTCGCAGGATTCGAGGATCGACAGCTCGCTGTCGGCGCCGACCGCGCCCTTGACCTGCACCCAGCCGCGGTGCAGCGCACCGGCCGCCGTGCCACCCGATGCGGGCTCGCCGCCGTACTGGATGATCAGGCCTTCGAGCTCGCGCGCCGCCTCGGCGCAGCCGGCCGAGCGGCTGGCGAACAGGGTCTTGATGTTGGAGGTCTCGACCTGTTCGGCACAGGTCTTGAAGCCATACTCGCCGTCGCGGGCATTTTCCAGCAGGTCGTTGAGAACGCTCACCACTGCATTGTTTTCAGCCATAGATTTTCCTTTGCGCCCGGAGGCGGGGTTGTTGAAGGGAAGCGCTTTTTCGAAAGCGCATGACCGAACCATCGCGCTGCGCCGGGACCCGAGGCGTCATCGCCGTTGACGGGCGGCTGTAGTCCATGACGCTGGAAAGCGTGCCGACCGGCGACGACAGCCACCGGCGCATTGGATGACGTGCAGTCGGCGCCTCGGCCTTGAACCGGCGCGTCGCGCACGCGCCTGATGGGGAATGAACAAGAAGAGCGCCTCGGTGAGGGACATCGTCGTGTTGGGTGGGTCCGCGGGAAGTGCGCAGGCGTTGGCACGCATTCTTTCGGCCTTGCCCGAAAACTTTCCCGCGGCCGTCGTCGCGTGCGTCGATGCGCCCTTGGCGGTCAATGAGGCGTCGCGGCCGCAGAAGCTGGCCGGGCTGCAGACGCGTCTGCCCTGGCACTTTGCAAGCGACGGCACGAAGCTGACCGTCGGGACGGTCCTGCTGTTGCCGCCCGATGCCCATGGCTGGATCGCCCCGGACGGCTCGATCACGCTGAGCACGATCGACGCCAAGGGACTGGCCGGCCGCGTGGATGCGCTGCTCTCCTCCGCTGCCACGGCCTTCGGGCCGCGGGTGATCGGTGTGGTGCTCAGCGGCGACAACACCGACGGCACCGAAGGCCTGAAAGCCATCGAACGCCATGGCGGCATGGGCATCGTGCAAAGCCCGGTCGATGCGGTGGAATCGCGCGCGCCTTCGCACGCGGTGGAGGCCGACCATCCCGACTGCGTGGCCATGCTCGACCAGATCCCGCGCCTGCTCGTGCAATGGACCCTGCCGCGCTGAAGCGTCGCCGCCAACGCACATGACCCACGCCCATCGCAAGCGCCTGGCCGGGCTGGCGGCCGGTGGAAGCGACTTCCTCCATGCCAGCATCGCGGAGATCCTGCGCCTCATGCGGGCCGAGCTGGCGATGGACATCGCCTTCGTCACGCAATACCTGGACGACCAGATTCACTTCCAATGGGTCGATGCCGACGCACCCTTCGACCAGATTCAGGGGCGCATCCAGACCCCGCTCGAGAGCTTCTGCCAGCGGGTGCTCGACGGCCGCCTGCCCGCGCTGATCCCGTCGATGCCGGCGCTCGCGCAGACGCACGACCTGCCCGTGTCGCCGGTTCCGATCGGCGCCTACATGGCGGTGCCGGTGCTGCTCAAGACCGGCCAGCTGTACGGAACGCTGTGCTGCCTGAGTTTCGAGCCGAAGCCCTCGCTGCACCCGACGGCGCTCAAGCGGCTCGAGATGTCGGCCCGCCAGGTCGCGCGGCTGATCGACCAGGAGATCGGCTGGGGGCCGGTGGCGAGGTAGCGGCCACGCCCGGCGGCATGTCGGGCACGCGCGAGAAAGCAGGACCCACCGGGGCCTGCATGTGGCCGGCGCACGGTGAGCTGCACACCCCGTCCTCTTCCTTTTGACCAATAACTCCGATAATATTATTTATCCGAACACAGAACGACGATCCGAACCGGGCCCCTCATGCCGACATTCACCCCCGAAAGCTTCCACGGCATCCACGCCATCCTCTATGCGCTCTACGACGCCGACGAGCAGCTCGACCGGGCGGCGATGCGCCGCCAGGTCCAGGCCTGCCTGGCCTGCGGCGTGCATGGCATGGCGGCGCTGGGGCTCGCGACCGAGGTGGCGAAGTTGACCGAGGGCGAGCGCCGCACGGTGATGGACTGGGTCGCGGAAGACACCGCCGGCGCCGTGCCGCTGGCGCTCACCATCTTCGGTTCGTCGGTGGCGGAGCAGCTCGCGCAGGTGCGCCATGCCGAGTCGGTGGGCGCGGATTGGGTGATCCTGCAGCCGCCCGCGGCCGGTGCCTTCGCCGCCTCCGAATACATCCGCTTCTTCGGCCGCGTCGCCGAGGGCACGAGCCTCCCCGTGGCCATCCAGAACGCGCCGGCCTTCTTCGGGCGCGGGCTCAGCGCCGACGAGATCCGGGAGCTGGTCACGCAGCATCCGAACATCCGGCTGATCAAGGGCGAAGGCTCGGTGGTCGAGATCGCCGGACTGCTGGAACGAACCGAGGGGCGAGTCCCCGTCTTCAACGGCCGCGGCGGGCTGGAACTGGTCGACAACCTGCGCGCGGGCTGCCGCGGCATGATCCTCGCGCCCGATGGCATCGACCACGCGGTGGCGGCCTATGAAGCCTTTCGCCGCGGCGACGAGCCTGCCGCCGAACGCGCCTACCAGGCCATGCTGCCGGCCGCGGTGTTCGTGATGCAGGGCATCGAGAATTTCCTCTGCTACGGCAAGCGACTGTTCGGCGCGCGTGCGGGCCTCGCGGTGCATGACCGCGCCCCCGCGCAACGGCCCGTGCCGGCGGGCGAGGCCATGGTCGCGCGCTTCGCCGCGGCGCTCGGCCCGCTGCGCGATCGCCGATCGGAGGCGGCATGAAGCTCCCGGGCGAGGACGGCACACGCGAGCTGGAGCGCGGCCTGCCGGCACAGATCGCGGGCCGGATCGGCCGCCGCATCCTGCAGGGCGACCTCCAGCCCGGCGACACCCTGCCCAAGGAACTCGAACTGCTGGCCGAACTGCAGGTCAGCCGCACCACGCTGCGCGAGGCCCTGGCGGTGCTGGCCAGCAACGGCTTCATCGAAGCGAAGCAGCGCATCGGCACGCGGGTGCGCGCGCGGGCGCACTGGAACACGCTCGACCCGACGGTCATGGGCTGGCACGCCGAGACCGGTGCACCGGGCGCGCTGGCGCAGGAGCTGTTCGAGATCCGGCTCGCGATCGAGCCCATGGCCGCGCGGCTCGCGGCAGAGCGCGCGACGCCCGATGACCTGGCGCGCATCCGCACGGCGCTGCAGGCCATGGGCGACGAGCGCCAGGGCGCGGAGCGCGCCATGGAAGCCGACATCGACTTCCACCTGCAGGTGATCGCCGCGGCCCACAACCGCTTCCTGATGCCGGTGGCCTCGGTGATCCGCGCGGCGCTGGAGGTCAGCGTGCCCAAGACCTTCGAGGAATTCGGCGGCATGGGCCACTCGATGGCGATGCATGCCGCGATCCTGCGCGCGATCGAGCAACGCAAGCCCGAGGCCGCGGCCCGGGCCGCCACGAAGCTGCTCGAGGACACCTACCAGCGCAACTTCGCCTGAAGGCCGCGCGCGCACGGCCATCCTTTCCCCCCGCCCCTTCCATTCAAAACAAACAGGACGAGACAAGATGAGCGCCAGGAACCAGACCCCGCATGCCACGGCATCGATCGCCGAACCGCCAACGCACGACCGGCGCCGCCGTCGGTTGATGCAATGCCTGGGCGCGGCCGCCGCCCTGCCCCTTTCCTGGCCGGCGCTGGCCGAGACCTACCCGGGCAAGCCGGTCGAACTCGTGGTGCCGGCTTCGGCCGGCGGCGGCACCGATGCACTGGCGCGCGCCTTCGCCGAAGCGACCCGCAAGCTCTTCCCGCAGCCCATCGTGGTCAACAACCGCCCCGGCGCCAGCGGCGCGATCGGCATGAACGACGTGCTGGCCGGCCGCGCCGACGGCTACAAGCTGTGCATGGTGATCGCCGAGGTCACGACGCTGCCCAACCTGGGCCTGGCCAAGTTCGACTACACGAAGTTCGAGCCCATCGCGCGCCTCAACGCCGACCCGGCGGCGATCACCGTACGCGCCGACGCGCCGTGGAACACGCTGGAGGAATTCCTGGCCGCGGCGCGCAAGCAGCCCGGCGACGTCAAGCTGGGCAATGCGGGCACCGGCTCGGTCTACCACCTGTCGGCCATCGGGCTCGAGGACCAGGCCGGCGTGAAGTTCAACCACGTGCCCTACTCCGGCGCCGCGCCGGCCGTGATCGCGCTGCTGGGCGGCCACATCGACGCCCTCGACGTGAGCCCGGCCGAGGTCGGCACCCATGTGCAGGGCGGCAAGCTCAAGATGCTGGGCATCATGGCCGACGAGCGCATCCCGGCCTTCGGCAGCGTGCCGACCTTCAAGGAACGCAAGATCGACCTGGCGCTGGGCACCTGGCGCGGGCTGGCCGCGCCCAGGGGCACACCCAGGCCCGTGATCGACATGCTGCGCGCCACCGCGCGCCAGGCGGTCGAGGACCAGGGTTTCAAGGACAGCCTGGCCAAGCTCAACCTGGGCCTGGCCTACCTCGACGCGCCCGATTTCGAGCGCGCCATGCAACGGGACCACGAATACTTCGGGCAGTTGATCCGGAAGAACGGCATCAAGGTCTGAGCGCCGTGCGGCGGCCGGCAGAGGCGACGCAGGAACTCAACCGATGGCCGCTGCCTGCGGCTGCGTCAGCAAGGCCAGCCGCATGCGCAGCCGCCGGATCGCCACCTCGTGCCGCCGCGTCTGCGCGCCGCGCCCGTAAACCGCCGCCTTGCGGATCAAGCGCAGCTGCTCGCGCTGCAGGCGGGCCCGCACGAGCCGGGCGCGCAGGCCGAAGTCGCGGCCCGTCTCGCGGCGGATCCGGTAGCGCTGCAGCGGCGCGCCCAGCCGCACCCATTCGTCGTCGCGGATCAGTTCGCGCTCGGGCACGAACCAGCTCGCGAGCGCATGCAGGTAGGCGCCGTTCTCCTGCGCCGCGACGCGCCAGAACAGGGCCGCCGCCACCATGGCCGGAATGCCCTTGATCGCGAGCAGCAGCGCCAGCTCGCCGTAGCCGTCATTCAGCACGTTCTCCAGCAGCGGCGAGTTCCAGGCGAAGTGCATGCCCCAGGCGAGCGCGAAGCACAGCAGCACGACGCCGAGCCGCGCCGCCATCGGCCGCGCGGGATGCAGCAGGTACCAGGCGACGCCGAAGGACGCGATGGTGGTGTAGGCCGCATGGCTCCAGAGCCCGCTCAGCAGGCCGCGCGTGAGCAGGTTGAGCAGCACCGGCGACACCTGGTTCTCGAGCGGGAAGGAGATGGAGGCGTTGACGGTGTAGCTCAGGTTCTCCACCACCTGGAAACCCAGGCCCGCCATCGCCCCGACGATCAGCACCGACAGGTAGGTCTGGAACTGGTTGCGCGCCACGAGGATCAGCAGGACCACGCCCGCAAGCTTGAGGAACTCCTCGGTGATCGGCCCCGCGACCGCCGCGCCCCAGACGGCCGCGAACTCCGGCGAGACCAGCTTCGCGCACAGGCTCTGGATCGCGATGTTGGCCGGCGCCGCGAAGTACACCGCGCCCAGTCCGCCCCAGGCGAAGGCCAGCAGGTAGGCCTCGGGCGGGTGCTGCTCGAGCAGGTCCAGCGTGCGGAACACGAGGAGGAAGGCGAGCGTGTAGAGGCCCCAGACGAAGGCGCCGAGCAGGGCCGTGACCGGCACCACGCGAAAGCCCATCGCGAACATCTGGCAGGTGTAGAACAGCCCGTTGACGATCAGCGCGGCCAGCAGCCAGAAGGCCGCGCGGCGCGGCTGGAAGAAGGAATCGGTGCCCACGGGCCAGGGGTTGGCGTCCGGGTCGAACAGCGGCGCGCTCAAATCGAGGCCTCCAGGTCCATCGAGTCGAGCATGCGGCGCGCCTCGGCCAGGGCCTCGTGGAGGCCGTCGTTGCTGCCGTAGAAATTGACCTGCACCAGCGAGCGCCGGTCGAGGTCGACCACCTGCCAGAAGCGGCCCGACAGGTTGGGCCCGTCATAGGCGAAGGTCACGCCCTGCAGGCCCCAGGAGGTGACGAAGTCGGCCACGTCGCCTTCCAGCCGCAGGCCCTGCCCCAGTTCCATGAGCCGCTGCTGGCGCGCCATCGGCCCCTCGGGCCCGCCGGCCCAGGGCAGTGTCGTCACCTGGAAGCGGTGGCCCCCCTTGAACAGCATCAGCGAACGGCCGGCCCGGGAACGGGCGACGTCCATCTCCCATCCTTCGGCCGGCACGAAGCGGGCTTGGCCGACCTCGACGGTCTCGCCGTCGGGCAGGGGCTGAGCACCGGGTGTGTGACGGTCCCAGTAGCCGAGGCCGCCGACATAGAGGCCGATGGCGAGCAGGACGAGAAGCGCGCCCGGCCAGGTGCGGTAGGGGACGCGTCTAGAGGGTTCTGGCATCGGGCGATCGTGCCATAGCGCGGGGCCACATGTCCGCTGCCGCCACAGGTCCTGACGCCGTCCGCCCCTGCTGGCGCACCGGTCCGCGCCAAGGCTCTCGAGGCCGGTCAGCCGCGGCACGGTATCGACCACCGAAGCATCGCAACAAGCCCCCGTGCACCCACGCGCAAGACACCCCGAAGCGGCGTCCCTAGCATCGGTTCACCGTGATCCCAGCGACCTTCCAGCCCCTCCACCGCATGTCCTTCGCGCCCCCCGCGTCCCCTCTCGATCCGAACCCCTGGCTCGCGCTGCAGGTCGTGGCCCGGCGCCACGAGACACGTGACATCATGGTGTTCGACCTGGCGCGCGCCGACGGCGCCCCGCTGCCACCCTTCACCGCCGGCGCCCACCTCGAAGTGAAGATCGCGGGGCTGATCCGGCACTACTCGCTGTGCGGCGCGCCGGACGATCGCGCGCACTACCGGATCGCGGTGCAGCGCGAACCCGGCGGTCGCGGCGGCTCGGTGCAGCTGTGCGACACCGCCGCGGCGGGCGACATGCTGGCGGTGCGCGGCCCCTTCAATCACTTCGCCCTGCACGAGCCCATCGAACAGCCGCCGCTGCTGCTGGCCGGCGGCATCGGCGTGACGCCGGTGCTGAGCATGGCGCTGGCACTGACGGCGGCTGGTACCGATTTCGAGCTGCACTTCAGCGGGCGTTCGCTCGAACACATGGCCTTCCTGCCCCTGCTGCGCTCGGGCCTGTTCGGCCACCGCGTGCACCTGTATGCCGACGATGGCAAGGGCGTGGCCCCCGTGGACCTGCCGACCCTGCTGGGCCGCGGGCGGCCCGGCCGCCATCTCTACGTGTGCGGGCCCGGCGGCATGATCGATGCGGCCGAGCGCATCGCGCGCGAACAGGGCTGGGCCGGCGACCACATCCACTTCGAGCGCTTCGGTGCGCCTGCGCCGGCGCCGGCCGAGGGCGGATGCGAGGCCTTCGAGGTCGAGATCGCCTCCACCGGCCGCCGCATCCCCGTCGCGGCCGACCAGAGCGTGGCGCAGGCCCTGGCCGCGGCCGGCGTGCAGATTTCCATGTCCTGCGAGGTCGGTGTCTGCGGCAGCTGCCGCACGCGCGTGCTGGCGGGCGTGCCCGAGCACCGCGACCTGCTGCTGAGCGCCGAGGAGCAGGCCGCCAACACCGAGTTCACGCCCTGCTGCTCGCGCTCGAAGACGCCCTTGCTGGTCCTGGACCTCTGAGCGCCCGCCCTCCCCCACCCCGTTTTCCTCCACCACCGCCAAGAGCACCCCGATGGCCCTGATCTGCGAACACAACCAACGCCGCACCCCCGTCGAACCCGGCGCGCTGCACATCCTGCGTGCCACGCCCCAGAACGTGCACTGGGGCTACTTCGATCCTGCGAAGGCGCCCTCGCTGAAGGTCCGGAGCGGCGACCTGGTGCATGCCGAGGCCATCACGCACCATGCCGGCGATGCGCCCGAACTGATGATGGACGACGCCATCTGGAAGATCTTCAAGGAGATCCCCGAGGAGGACCGCAACCCCGGCGTGCACATCATGACCGGCCCGATTCACGTCGAAGGCGCGAAACCAGGCGACATGCTGGAGGTGCGCTACCACCGCATGACGCCGCGCAACAACTATGGGTCCAACCTGGCGGCCAACTGGGGCTACCTCTACAAGGAATTCGACGAGAAGGAGCGCGTGACCATCTACGAGCTCGACCCGAACTCGAACAACGCGCGCGCGATGTACGCCTACGACTTCCCCGGCAAGTACCTGGTGCCCGGCACGGTCACCGAATGCCCGGTGTGCGACCGGCAGGAGGCGCTCAAGGGCGTGCGGGTGCCGGTGCGCCCCCATCTGGGCACGGCCGGTGTGGCGCCCGACGTGCATGGCCGCGTGAGCACCATCCCGCCCGGGCTGCACGGCGGCAACATCGACAACTGGCGCATCGGCGCGGGCGCCACGATGTACTACCCGGTGCAGGTCGACGGCGCGCTGTTCTCCATCGGCGACCCGCACGTGTCGCAGGGCGACGGCGAGATCAGCGGCACGGCCATCGAGAGCTCGCTCAACGTGACGATGCAGATCATCCTGCGCAAGGACTTCTTCTTCCCCTCGCCGCTGCTCGAGACCGAGGACTGCTTCATCGTCCACGGCTTCGACCCGGACCTCAACGTGGCGACGCGCAATGCCGCGCTCGACATGCTCAGGCTGCTCAACGAGCACCACGGCCTGTCGCGCAACGACAGCTATTCGCTGATGAGCGTGGCGGCCGACTTCGGCGTGACCCAGGTGGTCGACGCGACCCAGGGCGCGCACGTGCGCATCCCGCGCAACATCTTTCCGCCCAAGGGCTTCTGAGGCCGCGGCCCACCCGCCGGAAAACGCACGGCGACTTGACGATCCGCGCCGCGCCGCGCCGCGCCGCGCCGGCTGGCCGGAAACTTGCTCAGGACCTCGACGCAAGTCGAAGAACGGCGGCATCCGCACCGTTCAGAACCAGCCACCGGAGGTCCACCGTGAATGCATGGAATGTTTCCACCCATACCTACACGCAGGGCGAACGCTCGCGCATCTGGCAACAGGCGCTGACCCGCCTGCACCTGCCCGCCGTCGACCCGCTCGGCACCCACTCGGCCTTCCATGGCGACGTGGCCAGCCTGGTGTCGCCGCAGGGCATCGAGTTCGCGCGCATGAGCGCCTCGCCCCAGACCATCTCGGGCCGCTCGGCCGACCAGCCCTTCTCGGTCTGGCTGTCGATCCTGATGGAAGGCCGCTTCGCCTTCGGCGGCAGCCGGGGCGAGCCGGTCATCGACCTGATGCCTGGCGACATCATCTACGGCCCGACCGGGGTCGATTCCACGCTCACGCTCAAGAGCGACTTCCGCATGCTCTACGTGAAGATCCCGCAGCTGATGCTGCACCCGCGGCTGGTCAACCTGGGCTCGCTGCGCACCGGCACCTTGTCGGGGCACAAGGCCATCAACCGCATCTTCGCGGGCATGCTGACCTCGGTGGCCGACAACATGGAGGCGCTCGACGCCGCCGAGCTGCGACCGATCGAGCTGGCGCTGACCGAATTCGTGGTGGTGAGCCTGGCCGGCAGCACCGCGCTGCAGACCTTCGGCAGCGCGGCGCGGCTGGTGCACTACCAGCGCATCTGCCAGTCGATCGAGAACCAGCTGGGCGACCCCGAGCTCACGGTCGGCAAGATCGCCGCCGAGCAGCATGCCTCGCTGCGCTACGTGCAGAAGCTGTTCGAAGCCGCCGGCCACAGCTTCGGCCACTACCTGCGCCAGCGCCGGCTCGAGCGCTGCCGCTCCGACCTGCAAAGCACGCTGCACCGCCACCTGTCGATCTCCGACATCTGCTTCCGCTGGGGCTTCAGCGACCCGGCCCACTTCAGTCGCAGCTTCCGCGCCGAATTCGGCACCACCCCGCGGGCCTACCGCCAGGCGCAGCTGGGCCTCGGCGATGCGGAAGCTCTAGAGGTTGCGGAGACAGTGCACACGTGAACTGCCGAGCCTGATCCATTCGCTCGGTCAAGCACCTCGACGGTGCGACGGTCTGTGTTCGTCGTGACTTGAATGCGCCAGAGCACACTTCATTCACTTTAAACGGTGCGCCGATGCAGGGAGATCCGGACGAAGCAGTTTCAGAAGTGGCGACGTGACTGAGCCCTGCAGCGTGCAATACAGTTTCACACGGCCCTTGGTTTCATGCTCCTCTATCAACAGGACACGCTCCACGGAACCCTTTGCGGTCACGGTCCCGCTACCCTGACCGCCACGCTGCCATGCGTCGAGCGGGTCACTCACTTGGCGATACTCGCCGCGCGCCCAGTATCCGTTGGTCTTCACCAGCCGTTGCTCAGGATTCAAAAGCTGGTTGACCGCTTTGGCTACGGAGGTTTCTGAGCCCTCCACATCGAATCCCCACCATACGAAGGCGCCCATCGTATCGTCGTAACTCACCTCATTTCGGTAAGCCATCAACTTCAGCCCATCGACCTCCACAGGCTGCCGGAAAGTCTGCACCTGACCTTGTTCTGACAGCGGGTCTGAAACTGTGGGGCTTGCCACCCCGCCAGTCGCACTGACGGCAACATCAGGTCCGAAGGACTGTGGATTCGCCGAAAGCCTGGCGAAGAAAGACTGATCGCATTGCATAAATGCCACCAAGGCGACCTTTGCCGAATCAGGGCCCGATGCCTTTGAGGCGCTATCCGTAGGCGTCGCGGCAGTGGCAGTGGCCATCAGCAGGCCCGCGGCAATTGAGACGATCAGCTGTTCAGTGGTTCGGTGACTTCTTGTGCGCATGGCGAGGCTCCCTGTTGTGTGTATCGACGCTTGTCGTTGCAAGCGCTGCAACTATAGGGAGCCATCCATCAGCGCGAAGGATCAGCCAATGGAAACCGCCCTGAACAGCGACTTTCCAGAGCCAACTGTGCAAAGGATCACGTGCCGGAAAGTGAACCCGCTCAGCTCTTGGTCAGCGCTTGAGCCAGGCCGGCGCGATCTGCGTGCCCAGACCGGCGCCGTAGCCGAAGTAGATGTTCAGGCCCGCCACCGGCTCGAGGTAGCGCGCATTCTTCAGGCCGCCGGCATCGACCGCGTCGAAGCCGATGCTCTCGATCAGCGCCTGGACCGTGTCCTTGGCCTTCGCCTCGTCGCCGGCGAAGAACACGCTGCCCTTGGCATCGCCGAAGCCCGCGCCTTGATGCATGACCTGGGCGAACAGGGTGTTGAAGGCCTTGACCACGTGCGCGGTCGGCACGCGCTTGGCGATCTCCTCGGCCGCCGAGCTGCTGAAGCCCACGGTCAGGCCCATGTAGTCGGCCGTCAGCGGATTCGAGACGTCGACGATGACCTTGCCCTTGAGGTCGCCCAGCGCGGCGAGCGCGGCCGGGGCCTGGTCGTAGGGCACGGCCAGCACCAGGACCTCGACGTTCTTCGCCGCCTGGTCGAGCGGTAGCGCCTGGGCGCCCAGCGCCTCGGCCACGGCCTGGGCCTTGTCGAGCGAGCGGCCGGTCAGCGTCACCTGGTGGCCGGCCTTGACGAATTGCTTGGCGAGGCCGGAGCCGACGTTGCCGTAACCGACGATGGTGAGTGTCATGGTGATCTCCTTGAGGAAAGAGGATGCGGGTTGAAAGTGCCGCGCGGATGCGGCGAGGAAAAAGGAAGCTCAGGCCCAGCTGTACGGGATCAGGATGCCGCTCTTGTAGGGCTTGAAGCCCAGCGACTTCTTCGCGACGATGGTGCTCAGGCCGAGGAACAGCGGGATCGAATAGCCTTGCTCCACCTGCCACATGTCGAAGGCCTTGAAGCCCTCGATGCGCTTGGCGTAGTCGGGCTCGCCCATCAGCGGATACAGCCTGGGCGGGATGTCCTCGCCCTTCCAGATCGAGAAGCTCATCTTCGGGTCGAGCATGTAGCCCGAATACGTGCCCGGGTCGCCCGCGGCCGGATTGAAGGGCTTGAGCACCGGGCCGTCGAACTTGCCGGTGCGCTGATACTCGTAGAGCGCCGGGCTGTCGAGCACCTGCAGGTTGACCTCGATGCCGACCTTCTGCCACATCTGGGCGATCACGCGCGCGGTGTCGAAGTCGCTCGCGAACACGCCCTTGCTGGTGTAGAAGTTCAGCTTGACCGGGTTGGCCGCGTTGTAGCCCGAGGCCGCGAGCAGTGCCTTGGCCTTCCCGGGATCGAAGGCGATCCTGAAGTCCGGCACATAGGCCGGGAAGCCCGGGCCGGCCGGCATCGAGACCGCGGTCGCATGGCCGCCGAACAGCGCCTTCGAGATCGCCGCCTTGTCGATCGCATGGTGGCAGGCCAGACGCACGTTCCTGTCGGTGAGAATGCCCTTGTTGGCCATCTGAAGGAAGACCACGCCGGTGGTCGCGTCCAGGTGCGGCGACAGGCCCGGCAGCGCGCCCAGGCGCTCGGCCTCGCGCACCGGGATGTTCATCGTCAGGTCGGCCTGGCCGGCCTGCATCGCGGCGGCGCGCGCGGTCGGGTCCTTGGTCACCTGGAACACCAGCCGCTTCACCTTGGCCGGCCCACGCCAATAGCCCTCGTAGGCTTCGAGCACGATGCGCTGGTCGCGCTGGTACTCGACCAGCCGGTACGGGCCCGAACCGACGGGTTTGGCCTCGAAGCCGTCCTTGCCCACCTTCTCGTAGTAAGCCTTGGGCAGGATGTAGGCCGGAATGTCGGCGAACATCACCGGCGCGATCGCCATCGGCGTGCTGAACTTCACCACCGCCTTGAGCGGCGTCGGCGTGTCGATCGCCTCGATGGCCGACCACACGCCCTCCAGCAGCGAGGCCTTCTGCGCACGCGGCCGGTCGAGGAAGGAGAACTTGAAATCGGCCGAGCTGAGCCGGTCGCCGTTGTGGAAGGTCACGCCGTCGCGGAAGTTCAGTTCCAGCAGCGTGCAGTCCTTGTTGAGCCACTTGAAGTCCGACACCACGCTGGGCGCGAATTGGAGGTCCGGCGCGAGCTCGAGCGGCTGGTCGTAGACGCACTTGATGACGGCCGACTGCGTGGGGTTGAGCGACACCGGGTCCCAACTCAGGATGTCCATCGGGAACGCGACGGTCACGGTGCGTGCGTCCTGCGCGAAGGCACCGGTGCCGAAGCTGGTGGCCATCGTCGCGCCGAACAGCGCGAGCGGCAGCTTGGTGACGAAATCTCTGCGGTGGGTCATGGGAAGAAGCGCTCCGGGAAAGGGAAAGTCGGTTCAGAAGGGCTTGTCGCCCTGGATGGTCACGCGGTGGCCCGAGCGGGTCTGCGGGTAGTAGTCCCACACGGCGTGGTGCTCGACGCACCGGTTGTCCCAGAACGCGACCGAATGCGGCTGCCAGCGGAAGCGCACCTGGAAGCTCGAGTTCTGGCAGTGCGCGAAAAGAAAACGCAGGATCGCGTCGCTCTCGGGCTTGTCGACGCCCACGATGTGGGTCGTGTATTGCGCGTCGGCGAACAGGCACTTGCGCTTCGTGACCGGGTGCGTGCGCACGATGGGCTGGGCGGTGGCCGGGAAGCGCTTGCTCGGGTCGTTGGTGTACTTGCGGTAGATGTGCTCGGCGTCGTGCACGGCCGTCAGGCCTTCGAGGTAGGCCTTCATGCGATCGGACAACGCCTCGTAGGCCGCGTACTGGCTCGAGAACAACGTGTCGCCGCCGACGGGCGGCACGATGTGCAGATGCAGGATGCTGCCCATCGGCGGCGCCTCGTTGCAGCTCAGGTCGGAGTGCCAGCTCTCGCCGGCCACCGACTTGGAGTTCGCGTCGCCATGGATCGGCACCACGTAGGGATAGCCTTCGACGCCGAAGCCGCCGGTGTGCAGCACCAGGTCGCCGTAGTGGCGCGCGAAGCGCTGGTGCGATTCGAAGTCCAGCTTCTGGTCGCGGAAGAACACCACCTGGTGCGCCATCAGCGCCTCGTGGATCTCGTGCACCTGCTGCGGATGCAGCGGCTGCGTGAGGTCGACGCCGCCGATCTCGGCGCCGATGGTGAGCGTCATGGGCGCCACCTGGATCGTCTCGTATTGCATGAACAAATCACTCCTGAAGGACTTCATTCTTGGGCGGCGCCACCCGATTCCTCTTGCATCGCCGCGCATGGCGACTTGAGGGAAAGCGGCGCCGGCCCGGGCCTCACGCCGGCCAGCGCTGGCCGAGGTCGCGCGGCGGCACGGCCGCCAGCAGGCTGCGGGTGTAGTCGTGCTGCGGGTCGGCGAGCACGCGCTCGGTCTCGCCGCTCTCGACCACCACGCCCTGGTGCATCACCAGCACGCGGCTGCAGAGGTAGCGCACCACCGCCAGGTCGTGCGAGATCAGGAGCAGCGAGATCTTGTGCTCGCGCCGGATGCGCAGCAGCAGGTTGAGGATCTGCGCCTGCACCGACACGTCGAGCCCCGAGACGATCTCGTCGGCCACCAGCAGCTGCGGCAGGTCGCACAGCGCGCGGCCGATGTTCACGCGCTGCCGCTGGCCGCCCGACATCTGCGAGGGAAAGCGCGTGAGCATGTCGGGCGCGAGGCCGACGTCGCCCACCAGCTCGCGGGCGCGCGCCTCGCGGTCGCTGTGCAGGTTGGGCCGGCTCTCCATCGACTGCGTGACCAGGCTCTGCACGCGGCGTCGCGGGTTGAGGGCCGAACGCGCGTCCTGGAAGATCATCTGGATCGAGGCGATGCGGCGCTCCCAATCCTCGGCCTTGGCGACCAGCGCGCGGCCGTTGAGCAGGATGGTGCCTTCGCTCGCGCTCTCCAGCCCCATCACGAGGCGGGCCAGGCTGGACTTGCCGCTGCCGCTCTCGCCCACGATGCCGACGAATTCGCCGGGCGCGATGCTCAGGTGCACGTCCTTCACCGCGTGCACCGCGGTGTCGCGCCGCAGCCAGCCGCCGCGCGGCCGGTAGGTCTTCGACAGGCCCTGCACCTGCAGGAACGGCGACTCGCTCATGCGCGGCGCCTGGAAGATGGTCGCGTCGCTGGCGTCCGCGGCCAGCAGCGGCTCGGGCGCGGCCGCACCGTGCACGCAGCGCACATGGTGGCCGGGCAGCACCTCGCGCATCGGCGGCACGCCGGTGGCGCAGGCCTCGGTCGCGACCGCGCAGCGCGGCTGGAAGCGGCAGCCGTTCAGCGACGGGAAGTCGCTGATGCCCGGCATCTGTCCCGGCAGCGAGAACAACAGCCGACGCGGGCCGGTGAGATGCGGGTTGGCGCGCTGCAACGCCTGCGTGTAGGGATGCAGCGAGCGCGTGAAGATCCGCTTGGCCGGTCCGCGCTCGGCCATCTCGCCCGCGTAGAGCACCACCAGTTCGTCGCACACATGCGCGGCCAGGCCCAGGTCGTGCGTCACGAAGACCACGCCGGTGCCGCGCCGCTCCTGCAGGCCGCGGATCAGCGTCACGATGTGCGCCTGCGTGCTCGCGTCGAGCGCGGTGGTGGCCTCGTCGGACACCACCAGTTGCGGGTCGCCGGCGAAGGCCATCGCGATCATCACGCGCTGGCACATGCCGCCCGAGAGCTGGAAGGCGTACTTGTCGAGCACCTGCGCGGGCTGGTGGATGCGCACCTCGGCCAGCATCGCGGCCGCGCGCTCGCGCCATTCGTCCTTGGCGACGCCCAGGCGCAGCAGGTGCTCCTGCACCTGCTGGCCGATGGTGAGCACCGGGTTCAGCGCCGTCATCGGCTCCTGCGGGATGAAGGCGATGCGCGCGCCGAGCAGGCGGCGGTGCGCTTCGGCCGGCATGCCCAGCAGGTCGTCGTCGCCGAAGCGCAGCGTGCCCGCGTCGACCGAGAAACCGTCGGGCAGGTGGCGCGCGAGCACGCGGCCGATCATGCTCTTGCCGGCGCCCGACTCACCGACCAGGCCCAGCGTGGCGCCGGCGCGCAGGGTGAAGCTCAGGTCGCGCAGCACCTGCAGGCGCTCGGGCCGGCCCGGCGCGGACACCGTCAGGCCACGGGCCTCGAGCAGTACGGCGCCTGTGGGTCGGGTCATCGCGGGCGGCACCGCGGTCTCGAGGGGCATGGCATGGGCAGGAAGGCTCATCGCTCAGCTCCCCGAACGGTTGAACAGGCGCGGATCGGTGGTGCGGCGCAGGCCGTCGCCGAGGCAGGTGGTGGCGAGCACGGTCAGCACCGTGCACAGCACCGGCGCGATCAGCCCCCAGGGGGAGCTGAACACGCTCTTGAGCCCGTCGGCGATCATCACGCCCCAGGTCGGCACATGGGGTTCGACCGACATGCCGACGAAGGACAGGATGCTCTCGGCCACCACCGAGATACCCATCTCCAGGCTGATCAGCGAGATCAGCGTGGGCAGGATGCCGGGCACGATGTCCTTCATCACCACCTGCCAATGCGAGGCCCCGGTGATGCGCGCTGCGGCCACGTAGTCCTTGCGGCGCAGCACCACCACGTCGGCACGGATCACCCGGCAGAAGCGCGTCCAGTCGACCAGGATGATCGCGACGATCACGTTCAGCAGCCCCGGCGAGAGCGCCACCATCAGCACCAGCGCCAGCACGATCGCGGGGAAGGACATCCACAGGTCGACCATGCGCAGGATCGCCCACTCGACGCGCCCGCCGCGGTAGCCCGCGACCAGCGCCAGCGTGCAGCCCAGCAGCGCGGCGCCCAGCGGCGCGGTGAGCGCGATGATCACCGTGACGCGGGTGCTGTAGATCAGCCGCGACAGCACGCACTGGCCCAGCGCGTCGGTGCCCAGCGGGAAGGCCCGGTCGCCGCCCGGCGCCCAGGCCGGTGGCAGCAAGGTGCTGAGCAGGTCCTGCTCGTTGGGGCCGTGCGGCGCGAGCCAGGGCGCGAAGACCGCCAGCGCGATCAGCAGCAGCAACAGGCCGGCGCCGATCACGACGCGGGGTTCGCCGAAGACGCGCCGCAGCGGCGCCGGCGCGGAGAGGGACAAGGTGCTCATGGCGTGCGCAGTCGGGGGTTGAGCAGCAGCAGGACCGCATCGGTGACCATGTTCACCGCCTGCACGGCAACGGCATAGGTCAGCGCCAGCCCCTGGATCATCGGCAGGTCGTGGCCGCCGATGGCGTTGACCATCAGGCTGCCGATGCCGGGAAAGCCGAAGATGGTCTCGATCAGCAGCGTGCCGCCGATCACCGTGCTGGCCTGGATGCCCAGCATGCTGACCGTCGGCAGCGCCGCGTTCTTCAGGGCATGCCGCACCAGGATGCGGTTCTCGCTCAGGCCGCGCAGTCGCGCCGCGGCCACGTAGTCCTCGGTATAGGCGTCGAGCAGGCTCGAATGCAGGATGCGCATCAGCGGCGGCGCGATGCCCAGCGACAGCGCGATCGAGGGCAAGGCCAGGTGCTTCATCGCGCTCCACAGCGCCGCGAAGTCGCCCGCCACCAACGCGTCGACCAGCAGGAAGCCGGTCACGGGCTGCACCCTCAGGCCGGCATCGAGCTGCCCGAGGAAAGGCAGCCACTGCAGGCCGATGCCCACGCCCAGGATCAGCAGGATGGCCCAGAGGAATTCGGGCACCGAGATCGAGATGCTGTTGACCACCTCCACCGCGCGCTCGATGCGCGTGCCGCGGTAGCGGAAGGCCAGCAGCCCGCCGCCGATGCCGAAGACCATGCCCAGCAGCAGGCCGCAGGCGATGAGCTGCAGCGTGGTGGGCAGCGCCTTGAGGATCAGCGGCGTGACCGCCAGCCCCGACTGCATCGTGCGGCCCAGGTCGCCGTGCAGCGCGTGGCCCAGCCAGATGCCGAACTGCACCGGGATCGGCTTGTCGAGCCCGAGCGCCGCGGTCAGCGCCTGCACGTCGGCCGGCGTCGCGCTGGGCGGCAGCAGCATGCCCATCGGGTCGGCCGGCAGCACGCGCAGCACGAAGAACACCAGCGCCGCGAGGAACAGCAGCATCGGGATGCGCCAGAGGATGCGCCACAGGGTCGGCAAGGCGCCGACGGCGCGCCCGGCAATGGCCCCCAGACGGCCGGCCGTCGCCGGGCGGGAAAGCGCGGAGGAAGTGGACATGGCGACGCGGTCCGTGGTGGCGCTCAGCAACTGTGCGCCGACGCCGTTTCGGCAACGGGCTGGATGGGAATGCGCACGCCCTTCTTCCCGCCGGCCTTCCAGGCCGACTGGTAGCGCGGCACCAGCCAGTTGTTGAACTCGCGCTGCGCCTGCTCCTGCCACGAGTAGCGGCCGCGGGTCGCGAAGCGCGAGCGCAGGCCGACCTGCACCAGCGCGTCGACGTGCAGGTCCTGCGCGATGATCTCGTTGGCCGCGTGCATGTTCATCGCCATGCGCTGCTGGAACAGCGGGTCCTGCATGGCGCCGGGCGCGAACAGCAGGCCGGTGTCCATCTCGTGCGTCTCGGGGCCGTCGGCGCGCAGGATCATGTAGATCACCATGTCGCTCATCATCACCAGCGACAGCGTCGGCGGGATGTTGGCGAACATCATGCGGTTGCGCTCCTCGAGCGTGAGCTTCGGGAACACCGGCAGGACGGCTTTCTGGGTGGCGTTGAAGCTCGCATCCTGGTGCAGCGTGCCGTTGAAGCGGTAGTAGCCGGCGGTGGTCTCGGGCAGCTCGGGAAAGCTCGCCATCGCGCTGGGCACGAAGTCGTGCAGCGGGCCGTGGTGCAGCCGGTTGGCGTGGTAGCCGTCGTTGTTGTTCTCGAACATGACCTTCCAGTTCCACGAGAAGTGCGCCGGCTTGTCGGGCCGCGGGCCGTCGAGGCTGGCCAGGTCGAAGTTCGCCAGCGCCTCGGTCACTTCCGCGAGGCGCGGCGCCAGTGCTTCGGCCGCCGGGTCGAAGTTCACGAACACGAAGCCCTGCCAGACCTCGACCTGGAGCGTCGGCAGGCAGAAGGCCTTCTTGTCGAAACCCGCGGTCTGCTCCATGGCCGGCGCGCCGATCAGTTCGCCGTCGAGCGAGTAGGCCCAGTGGTGGTACGGGCACAGGAAGGCCTTGGCATTGCCGTGGCCCTCCGCCACCAGCATCGCGCGATGCTGGCAGACCGAGGACATGGCCTTGATCTCGCCCAGCCGGTTGCGCGCGATCACCAGCGGCTCGCCGATGATCTTCGTGGTGAAGTAGTCGCCGGCCTTCGCCACCCACGATTCGCGGCCCACGCACAGCCATTCGTGATTGAAGACCGCTTCCTTTTCGAATTCGTAGAAGTTTCGGTCGGTGTAGCAAACCGGCGGTAATGCCTGCGCTTTTTGAACGGACAGGACCGAGCTGTCGAGTTCCTCGAAGAATTGGTCCGTGGGATGAAAAGTCATTGCGGCGCTTTCAGAATGAATTCCTTTTGCGGAAATCTGATTTCCGAAAAGAAAGGCTTTTGGATGCAATGATCTTAGGAGCCGCCCCCCAACGGGTCTTGGCGTCAGGCGCACGGCCAATGGCCTGGATGCGCACCATCTTGGGCCATGGACGATCGAGGGAAGCTGGCGGCAAAACATGACATCCGGGCCTTAGCGAGAACCGCGCCATCGCCCGCAGGCCGGCACGAAAAAGCCGCGGAACGCCAATTCGGCGCCGCGGCTTTTCGGTGCGTCGGGCCGGTTCCTCAGGCCTGCCAGTAATACGGCAGGATCCAGCCGTTCTTGAAGGGCTTGTAGGCCGCCTCGGCCTTGGCATAGGCGACCGTCGACACGCCCTGCACCAGCGGCAGCGAATAGCCCTGCTCCACCGCCCAGACATGGAATTTCCGGTAGCCCTCGATGCGTCTGGGGTCGTCGAGCTCGACCAGCAGCGGATCGAGCTGGGCCGAGACATCGGCGCTGCGCCAGACCGAGAAGCTCTTCTTGGGATCGAGGTAGTAGCCGGCCGAGAGCTCCGGGTCGCCGGTGGCGTTGGTCCAGAACCAGAGCGTCGGGCCCTCGAGCTTGCCGGCCTGCACCTTGGGGTAGTACTGCGCGGGCTCGATCACCTCCAGCGCCGCCTCGATGCCGACCTTCCTCCACATCTGCACGATGGCCCGCGCGATCTCGAAGTCGTTCGGGTAGATGCCGTTGGTGGCGAAGAAACGGAACTGCACCGGTTTCTGCGGGCCGTAGCCCGCCGCCTGGAGCAGCGCCTGCGCCCGGGCCGGGTCGAAGGCGAAGCGGTAGTCGGGCGCATAGGCCGGCGTGCCCGGCGCAGCCGCGGTCGACAGCGGCGCGGCGATGCCGTTGAAAAAGGCCTTGGAGATCGCCTGCTTGTCGATCGCGTGGTGCATCGCGAGCCGCACGTTCCGGTCGACCAGCGGGCCGCTGTTGACCATCTGGACCAGGTAGGTGTCGACGGTGGGCGTGAGGCTGTGGGCCAGGCCCTTGCTCTGGCCCAGGCGCAGCGCCTCGCGCATCGGCAGCGCGACCGCCACCTGCACCTGGCCCGACTGCACGGCCGAGACGCGGGTGGTCGGGTCCTTCACGACCTGGAACACCAGCCGCTTGATCTTCGCCGGCCCGCGCCAGTATTTGTCGAAGGCCTCGAGCGTGATGCTGGCGTCGCGCTGGTGGTCCACCAGCCGGTACGGGCCCGAGCCGACGGGCTTGGCGAGAAAGCCGTCGAGCCCGACCTTCTCGAAATAGGCCTTGGGCAGGATGAAGGCCGCGCTGTAGCCGAGGAACTGCGGTGCCGTGACCATCGGCTTGGCGAAGCGCACGATGGCGCGCGTGGGCGTCGGCGTGTCGATGGCAGTGATGCCGCTCCAGATGAAGCTCAGCTGCAGCCCCTTCTCGGCGCGCAGCCGATCGAAGAAGGTGAACTTGAAATCCGCCGACGTCAGCTTGTCGCCGTTGTGGAAGTACACGTCGTCGCGCAGGTCCAGCTGCAGCACCAGGCCGTCCTTGTCGAGCCATTCCCAGGCCGTGACCACACCGGGCTGCAGCTTCGAATCGGCCGTGTATTCCAGCGGCTGGTCGAACACGCACTTGAACAGCGCGGTGGGGTTGGGCGCGGCGCTGCGGCTCGGGTCCCAGCTCGGCACGTCGATCGGATAGGCGATGCGCACCTGCTCGGCCGCGGCGCTGGCGTCGAGGCCCCACTGCGCGAGCAGTAGGCCGGCGAGGCCGGTGGAAACGGACTGCGTGAATTGGCGGCGATGGATCATGGCGGTTCCTCGGCGGAAAAAGAAGAACCTCCGGCGCAGCAGGCGCGACAGCGCGGCGGAGGTGGCGGGCGGCGGATCAGCAGGGCTTGTCGCCCTTGACCCAGAGCCGGTGGGCCTCGCGGATGTATTTCTTGTCGTCGAACAGCGAGCCGGTGTGCAGCGAGCAGCGGTTGTCCCAGACCAGCAGGTCGCCCACCTGCCATCGGTGGCGGTAGACGAACTCGGGCTGCGTCGCGTACTCGACCAGCGACTCGACCAGGTCCACGCCCTCGGGGTTGTCCATGCCGACCACGCCCTTCACCGTGCCGCTGCTGGGCCACAGCGCCTTGCGGCCGTTGGCCGGATGGGTGCGGATCAGCGGATGGATCACGTCGGGGTTCTCGGCCTTGAGCTGGGCCGAGAGCTCGCGTTTGGCGTAGAGCCGCGTGGTCATCAGGTGCTCGTAGCTGTGGTGCACCTGCAGGCCGTCGAGCGCGGCGCGCCTTTCCTGGGGCAGCGCATCGTAGGCGGCGCACATGTCGGCCAGCAGCGTATCGCCGCCCTCGGCCGGCACCTCGACCGCATAGAGCATGGTGCACATCACCGGCTGTTCCTTGTAGGAGTAGTCGGTGTGCCAGCCCACGCCGTCGCGGTGGCTGCCGATCGGCTTGCCGTCGACCTCGCGGTTGGAGAGCATGTAGATCTCGGGGAAGCCCGGCATCGTGTGCTCCTGGATGGTGTGGCCCTCGGGCTCGCCGAAGGCGCGCGCGAAGTTCACCAGCTGCGCGGGCGTGAGCGACTGGCCGCGCAGCAGCACCGCGCCGTGCAGGTTGAAGGTGTTCACCACCTCCTGCAGGGTCTCGGCGTCGCCGGCGGACACATCGATGCCGAGCACTTCGGCGCCGTAGTTGTCCTTGAGTTTGCGGATGGAAAGGGTGTCGACGGTGGTCATGGGGTTCTTTCGGACGGAGCGGTCAAAGGGGATGCCATCGACATGGCTTGCACAGGGCCTGCTGCAAGTCACATGCCGACAGCGGTCATGGCAGCGGGCGGCGTTCGAAAGATGCACAGCCACCAGTAGCGCAGGGGCATGGACGGATTCATGGCCTCGGCCCTCCTTCAGAAGGAATGGACCAGCGCGACGCGGTAGGTCGTCTGCGTGTTGTCGCTCGAGGGCTGCATGTAGAAGGCGGCCCCCTGCGAGGCATTGACCGTCGGCGAGCTGCGCAGGTACGACACCGAGGCGTAGAAGGTGGTGCGCTTGGAGAAGCTGTAGCGCACCGCCCCGGTGTACTGGTTCCACTTGTCGTCTTCCATGGTCACGTGCTGGTAGCCGCCGACCAGCGCCCACGGGCCGTCGAGGAAGTACATGCCGCCGAGCTCGTAGACGTTCTGCGTGGTGCTGCTGGCGCCCTTGGTGAACTTGGTCGCCGTGGTGTTGGCCGCCAGCAGGAACTTCTCGAACCTGTAGCTCGCGCCGATGCCCGCCACCTCCTGCTTGTCGACGGTGAAGCCGGCGCCGGTGACCGGGTAGAAGTCGACCACCGTGTTGGGTCCGGGGCCCCGCGCCGCCGAAGGCAGCCCCATGAAGGAGTACACGCCGGTCTGGGCGAAGGGGAAGACCGTGGTGTCGTTGATGCGCACATAGGCCGCGCCGATGTTCAGCGCGCCATTCTTGTAGCCGCTGCCCAGGCTGAACTGGCTCTTCTTCTTGAAGGCGTCGATCTGCTCGCCGAAGGCGTACATGGCGCCGAAGGTGAAGCCGCCGAAGCTCGGACTCTGGTACTTCACCGAGTTGTCCATCTGCTTGCCGGAGATGCGGTCGTAGTCGCCCTGGTGGCCCGCGTAGACGCTGGCGAAGCCGCCGTAGTTGAACTGGGTCAGGTAGTCGCGCACGAAGTCGTACTGGCGGCCCGCGGTCAGCGTGCCCAGCGCGGCGCTCTCGAGGCCGACCCACGCCTGCCGGCCGAAGCCACGGCCGCCCTGCGCCAGCGTGCCGTTCTTGAGGTTGAAACCCATCTCCAGGTTGAACAGCGCGCGCAGCCCGCCGCCCAGGTCCTCCGCGCCGCGGAATCCGAGCCGGTTGCCGTAATTGGCGCCATCCGCAAAGCGGTATTCGCTGAAGCCGCGTTCATTGTCGATGTAGGTCAGCCCGGCATCGATGATCCCGTAGATGGTGACCGAACTCTGGGCCTGCGCGGAAAAGCAGATGGCAGCGGCAGCACCCAAAATACAACGCTTGATCATTTCAATACCTTCAGTGTTCCGAGATGAAAGAACCATGCGTTTTCAACGTGGGAAAAACGCAGCCCCGGCAGGCTTTCGGAATTCATTCCGTTCATTCGCCTTGCCGGTGCTTTCAGGTTATTTCAGGGCACCGCGCTCCTTCTTGTTCCAATACGTTCAAGAACTTGCAAATGGCCGCACCGGCTTCTTTTGGCCGTTTTCCGTTCATTTGCGATCAAGTCCGGGCGTCGTTCAGATCCGCTGATCGGTCGACGGCTTTTCCCACAGGTTCACGCCGCCGTCGATCAGGTGGCGGTCGATCTCGGCCAATTCGGCCGGCGTGAAGTCCAGGCGCTCGAGCGCCTTCGCGTTCTCGCGGATCTGGCGGGCGCTGCTCGCGCCGATGAGCACCGAGGTCATGCGCGGGTCCCGCAGGATCCAGGCCACCGCCATCTGCGCCAGCGTCTGGCCGCGGGCCCGGGCCAGTTCGTCGAGCATGCGGACGGCCGCCAGGTTGCGCTCGCTCAGGTGCGAGGCCGGCAGCGAATCGCCACCCGGCTGGTTGATGCGCGCATCGGCCGGGATGCCGTTCAGGTACTTGTCCGTGAGCAGGCCCTGCGCCAGCGGCGTGAAGGCGATGCAGCCCGCGCCCAGCGTCTCGAGCGTGCCGGTGAGCTCCGGCTCGATCCAGCGGTTGAGCATGTTGTAGGCCGGCTGGTGGATCAGCAGCGGCACCCGGTGCGCGGCCAACAGCGCCGCGAACTCGCGCGTCTTGCCGGCCGAATAGGAGGAGATGCCCACATACAGTGCCTTGCCCTGCCGCACCGCGCTCGCATAGGCGGCAGCCGTTTCCTCGAGCGGCGTGTCGGCATCGAAACGGTGCGAATAGAAGATGTCGACGTAGTCCAGGCCCATGCGGCCCAGCGACTGGTCGAGGCTGGCCAGGATGTGCTTGCGCGAGCCGCCGCCCCGCCCGTAGGGGCCGGGCCACATGCCCCAGCCGGCCTTGGTGGAGATCACCAGCTCGTCGCGGTGGGTGCGGAAGTCTTCCTGGAGGTGGCGCCCGAAATTGCTCTCGGCGCTGCCGAAGGGCGGGCCGTAGTTGTTGGCCAGGTCGAAGTGCGTGATGCCCAGGTCGAAGGCGGTGCGCAGCATGTCGCGCTGGCGCTCGAAGGGCGTGCTGTCGCCGAAGTTGTGCCACAGGCCCAGCGACAGCACGGGCAGCTTGAGGCCGCTGCGGCCGGTGTGTCGGTAGTGCATGCGTTGGTAGCGCTCGGCGGCGGCGATGTAGGTCATGGCGTTGCTTTTTCTCCGGGGACGGGGATGGGGGCCGTGGGTGTGGCCTGCGGGGAAAGGCTAAGCGGATCGACGCGGCGCCTCTTGTCCCAGCGCGCCCGGACTCTGGCCCGCGCGGCGGGCTCCGGGCCGTCGCCCCGGCGCAGGCGCGAAAGCGCCAGAATGCGGAAGGCATCTGCCTGGCTCGGGCGACGAACATGATCGAACTTCTCAGGGCTGCGACCCTCTGGCCCGCGCTGGCGGGCGTGGCCGTCGGCTTCCTCGCTTTCCGCAAGGAAGAGCGCACGGTCCAGATCGCCGCGGTGAGCGCCGAGCGCACGACGTGGCGCCACGCGCTGCGTGCGCTCGCCGCGGAGATCGCCGAGTTCCAGCTGTTCCCGGCCCAGGCCTCGATGCCCGGGCGGATCTGGCAGCTGCGCGCCCGGCTGGCGACGCTGCTCAACCCCAAGGACCCGCTCGACGTCGAGATCCTCGAACACTTCGACCGCCTGTTCTGCCAGGAGGCGCAGGACATGGACGTGTTCATCGAGCGCATCGCGCTGCTGCTCAAGCACGATTGGGAGCGCGTGAAGGCCGACAGCCTGCCGCTGCATGTCGCCCTCTGGCGCGCGATATGGCGCACGCCGCCCGAATGGAAGCACGAGGACTACCGGCAGCCGGTCGACGCGCTGCTGCGCCCCGAAGGCCCGCAGGACCGGTGGCCGAATCCGCACGGGGACCCGAAGCCGCGCTGACGCGCCCCGGGCCGCCGCGCCGCCCTGCGCTCAGGGCGTGGCCACCACCTCGGCCGCTTCGCCCTCCTCCTGCACATCGGCCGCCAACCCCTGCAGCAGGCGCGTGAGCTTGTGCACCTCGCCCTGGGGGTCCATCCACCAATCGGTCGACCAGATGCGATGGATGTGCCAGCCCAGGCCTTCGAGCACATGCTGGCGCAGCCGGTCGCGGTCGCGGGCGGTGGCGCCGGAATGGTAGGCGCGGCCGTCGCATTCGATGCCGACCAGGTAGCGGCCCGGTGCGCGCGGGTCGACCACCGCGAGGTCGATGCGGTAGCCCGAGCAACCCACCTGCGGATGCACCGTCCAGCCCGCTTCGCGCAGCACCCGGATCACCGCCACCTCGAAGGGACTGTCCGGCTCGCGGCCGGTGGGCGCGTTCTGCGCCACCAGCGCGCGGGCACCGCGGATCGCGAATTCCAGGTAGTGCTTGAGGTCGCGCACGCCCGCGGCCCGCACCCGCGCGAGGTCGATCTGCTCGGGCATCAGCGTGCTGTAGATCACCACGCCTTCGCGCGCCCGCGAGATCGCCACGTTGAGCCGGCGATGCCCGCCCTCCCCGTTGAGCGGCCCGAAGTTCATGGTCGTCTTGCCCGCGGCATCGGGGCCGTAGGTGATCGAGAAGAAGATGATGTCGCGCTCGTCGCCCTGCACGTTCTCCAGGTTCTTGACGAAGAGCTTTTCCCGCGCCTGCGCCGCGATGGCGCGGTCGAGTTCGGGGTTGGCGCGCCGGCGCGCGTCCAGCAAGGTGTCGATCAGGGCCTGCTGGGTCTGGTTGAAGGTCACGACGCCCAGGCTCAGCTCGCGCTTTTTCGGGTCGAGGTAGTGCGCCTCGATGCCCTCGACGATGGCGTCGGCCTCGGCCCGGTTGGTGCGGCTGCCGCCCCGGTCGTAGACGCCCGCCACGCGCTGGAACCGGACCGCCAGGTCGTCCGTGACCGGCGAGGGGAAGGTGACCAGCGAGTCCTCGTAGTAGCGGTGGTTGCTGAAGGTGATCAGGCTCTCGTGCCGGCTGCGGTAGTGCCACTTCAGGCTCAGCTTGTTCATGCCCGCGCCCAGGCACTCGTCGAGGATGCTCTCCAGGTCGTCCACGCGCTCGTCGTCGGCCGTGCCGGACTCCTCGCCGTCCGAGGACTTGTTGAAGAAGCTGGTCGGCGGCAGCTGCTTGGGGTCGCCCACCACGACGACCTGCTTGCCGCGCGCGATCACGCCCACAGCGTCCCAGACCGGGATCTGCGAGGCCTCGTCGAAGATCACCAGGTCGAACTGCGAGAAGCCCGCATCGAGGTACTGCGACACCGACAGCGGCGACATCAGCAGGCAGGGCTTGAGCTGCGGCAGCAGGGTCGGCATGGCCTGCACCAGTTGGCGTACCGGCATGTGGGCGCGCTGCTTCTGCCGCTCGCGCAGCAGCCGGCCCATCTCGCTGGTGGGTTTGGCCGCGACCCCCGCCGACGAGGGCACCTTGGCCGCGAGCGTGGCCGCCAGGTATTGCTCGGTGAGCTTCTGGAAGTTGGCATCCGCGGCGCGAAAGTCGCGGATCTTGCGTTCGTGCTCCGCGCTCGCGAAGTTGCGCAGGATCGGGTCGACGTCGATGGCTTTCTTGGCCCACCAGTTCCGGTAGCTGAACTCGAAATGCGCTTCGATGTCCTGCAGGGCGACCGCGCCGGCCTCGAGGTCCGCGACCAGCCCTTGCAGGCCCCCGGCGATGGCCCGGTCGCGCGCATTGCGCCAGAGGCACCAGGCCTGCAGGCGCGGCCTGGCCGATTGCCATCCGGCCAGCACGCCCAGCATCCGTGCCAGCGCGCCATCGGCATGGGCCTCGCCGGCCAGCGGGGCGACCGGCCTGGCCAGGGCCTCGACCTGGGCCAGCCCTTCGCGCAGCTCGCGCCAGGACGCGCGGAAGGCCAGCAGGTCCTGGCCGACGCGGCCACCCGGGGCGAGCAAGGCACGGTTCTCCGACACCAGCGGCTGCAGCACCGACCGCAGCGAGGCCGTCCTGACCTCGTCACCGGCCGCCAGGCGCACGACCGCATCGGCGAAGCGCTGGGCCCAGGTCTCGTGCGAGGCCAGCGCGGTCCAGTCGGTGCCGAGGCCCTGGTAGGTTTCTTCCAGCAGGCCCTGGGCCTCGGCCTGCATCGCGCGCAGCACCTGGTCCTCTTCGTTGAGCGCGACCAGGGGCTGCAGCATGGCCTCGACCTGCGCCGCCGTGGGTCGCCGGCCGTCGGCGCGGAAGGCCGCGAGCTTGCCGGTCACGGCGCGCTTCTTGAACAGCGCACCGAGCCACCAGGCCGCGCGGGCCGCCGACCATTCGGCCAGCAGCGCGGTGCCGTCGAGTTTGGCGAGGGTGGGCGTCCACCCGGCGCCGATGCGTTCCCAATGGCCGGCGCGCGCCGTGCCATGCCGCACGAGGGCGTGGACCCGCGCACGCGCGCCGCTGTCGTGCGCCTGACGCGCCAGGCTGGCCGGCACCTTCGGTGCGCCCAGCAGTTCGTCGGCCAGCGCGTCGAGCTGCGCCAGGCCTTCCATGCCCAGGCCGGCCGGGTCGAAGCCCAGCACCGGCGCCAGCGCCGCGGCCCGGGCCTGCAGCACCTCGGCCTGCTTGGCCAGCTGCCGGCCCGCCGCCAGCAGCGTGTCGCTCCAGGTCGGGCTCCATTCGGTCATGCCGACCAGGCGCAGCGGATGCGTGTCCAGCTCGCCGATCGCACCGGCCAGCGTCGCCATGCTGCGCGCGACCTCGCGCAACGCGTCCAGGTCCTCGCGCCGGTGCGTCAAAGCATCCTGCCAGGGCATGGCCGAAGCGTCCTTCCCGGGCGCGCCGATGCAGGTGCCGATCGCGTCGAAGACCGTCAGGCCGTTGGGATAGGCCCGGTGCAGCGCATCGACCAGGCCGTTGAGTTCCTGCCGCAGCTGCGCCAGCCGCTCGGCCTCGCGCGACCAGTCCTCGGTCGTGCGCTGGCCCGCCACGTCGAGCGCGATGCCCAGCTGCTGCAGCACCTCCGACTTTTTCGACTTCGACGAATGCAGCTCCAGGCAGAAAGGCCCGAGGCCGATGGCCTCCAGCCGCCGGTGCACCACCGACAGCGCCGCCATCTTCTCGGACACGAACAGCACCGTCTTTCCCTTGCCGAGGCTGTGCGCAATGATGTTGGTGATGGTCTGGCTCTTGCCCGTGCCCGGCGGGCCTTCGAGCACCAGGTCGCGGCCGGTGTCGACCGCGCACAGGGCCTTGAGCTGCGACGAATCCGACAGCAGCGGCGCCAGGATGTCCTGCGGCTGGAACCGCTGGTCGAGCCGGTCGAACTCACCGGCCTCGCCCTCGCGTTCGAAGGGCTGGCCCGGGTTCTCGATCAGGTGCCGGACCACGCGGTTGGCCTTGAGCTGCGCGGTACGGTCCTGCAGGTCCTTCCACATCAGGTACTTGGTGAAGGAGAACAGGCCCAGCCAGGCCTCCTCTCGCACCTCCCAATGCTTGATCTCGGCCACCGCCAGGCGGAAAGCCTGCAGCACGCGCTCGACGTCCACGCCCTTCTCGTCGCTGGGCAGCGCATCGAGCCCGGGAATGCGCAGCTCGAAGCTGCTCTTGAGGAACTGCAGAAGCGTCGGGTTGACGATGGTCTCGTCGTCGTGCCGCGTGAGGCGGAAGCCCGAGCGCACCGACTGGCGCTGCAGCGTGACCGGCACCAGCAGGATGGGCGCCATGTTCCGTCGCTCGGACTTCTCGTCCTCGGTCCAGCGCAGCAGGCCGATCGCCAGGTAGAGCGTGTTGGCGCCGCCTTCCTCGAGGCCGGTGCGTGCGGCCGTGTGGATGGCCAGCAGCCGCGCGTCGAGCTCCTCGGCCTTGACCTCCGCCAGCAGCTCGCGGTCGTCCAGCGCCTGCAGCGCCATGTCGTCCAGCGGCGAACGCCCGCCGCGGTTGGCATGCACCTGCGCCATGCGCGGGTCGGCGCCCTCCATGAGCGCGGGCACGGCGCGCAGCTTGAAGTCCTTGCCTTCGGCCAGCACGTCTTCCAGCCGCGCCAGCTCGGGTGCCACGAACTTGAGCGTGGTCTTCGTGAGCTTGAAGTTCAGCAGCTTGTTGCGCAGCGTCAAGTCGAGCAGGCGCGACTTCCATTGCGCCAGCCGCCCTTCGGGCGTGTCGTCGGACGGCAGGTCGATGACGGTGCTGGCGGCATCGAGCGCCGGCAGCGGCGGCATGGGCTCGATCGCCGCCGCCGGCTGCGCGTCGGTGTCGATCTCGCCAGGCTGGATCGGCGCCGCGCGCGACGGTAGCGGCTTGATCTGCACTTCGCGCGCGCGGTGGATGTCGATGGCGTAGCGGAAGGCCTGCTCGTCGCGCAGGTGCTCGGCGCCAGACTCCATCGCGATCCGCAGGCTGGCCCGCTGACTGTGGTGGCGCGCGATGCCCGTGGTCTCGAAGACCAGCAGCTCGCCGCTGTCGACCCGCTTGCGCACGGCCTGCACGTCGTCGGTCAGCGGGTCGGGGAAGCGGGTCGGGTGCAGCCAGACGCCGACCCAGGCATGGCCCTCGCCGATCAGCACCACCGGCCGCAGCCCGGCCTGCTCGAAGCAGGAGGCGAAGAGCATGGCCAGGTCAAGGCAGGTCGCCACGCCGGCGTCCCGGATGCGGTCGGGCGTGCGGATCTTCTGGCCGTCGCTGCCGAAGGAGGCCGGCGGCTCGGCGTAGTGGAAGCCGGCCGCGGCCAGCGTGCTGTAGAGGGCCGAGACCTGCTTCCACACCAGCTCGCGGCTTTTCGACTGGTAGCCGTTCATCGACAGCGCGTGCTCGGCCTCGCGCAGCAGCGCCGAGGCCTGGCCGACCCACACGTCGACGGCCGGGTTGTTGGGCATGCAGAAGGCCGCCAGCAGTTCGGGCAAGGCGCGGGTGCCGGCCCATTGGTCGTAAGCCAGCACCTGGACCGTCTGGCTGGCCCGGCCTCGTTCCACCGTGCCGGAGCGCACGGTCACGCCGATGGTGGCCGTCACGGCCTCCTGCAATTGCGCCAGGTAGCCATGGTCCGGCTGCAGGTCGAGCGGCGAGATGCGGCGTGATTCGCCGGGCGCCAGGCGGTCGAAGCGCAGCGTGACGCCGGCGGCGAAGCCCGGGTTGCAGGCCACGGCGACCTCGAGCTGCTCGAGCGCCTCGGCACCGCCGTTGGTGATCCGCAAGGCCCGCACCACCGGCACGGCGTTCTGGATCGAGGCGTAGCCGAGCGTGGGGTCGGCCTCGATCTCGATGGCCACCGGCCCGACCGAGGACATCGGCTGGCCCGTTTCAGATGCGGCGTGGGGGTCTGCTTCTTCTTCTCGCGCTTCGTTGTCGGGGCCGTTCATTCGCTCGTTCCATGCATTGATGCGGGTCATTTTGCATGGATGCGCGCGAGGTCAGCGACGCGTCGAGAGTCCCTGCGGCCGATCGCTTGTCATTCGCCCCCTTGCGATGGCAGTTCGATGCCATAGGCCTGTGCGAGACGGGTCAGCACATCGGCCATTGCGAGCTTCCCGAGCTGGAGCGTCTTGAGGTCGATGGATGCGTCGGCTGCCACCGCGACCAGGAAGCGCTTCATGTCGCCGTTGATCTTCGGATCGAGCGGAATGCGTGTGGCGGGCGTCAACAGCTGCGACAGTCGCAGCACGTCGTTCAGGTGCTTGCGGACGTCCTTGGCATCCACCTGGGCGCCTTGCTCTTTTCGCGCCTTCAGTTCCAGCCAAGCGATGGCCTTGAGCGGGATGAGTCGATCCTCTGCGATGCAGGGCAAGCCCAGGACTTCGCGGCGCCCAGCCATGACGAAGGCGTAGTAGCCCTCGTCCAGCAGGATGGCGGACAAGCTGGAGACGGCTTCGTCCAGGGGGATCGGTGTCAGCCGACTGCCTTCAGCGGGCCGCAGTCCGTCGGGCGCTCTGGCGAACAGTTCGACCATCGCCGGGTAGCGATCGTCCGCAGGCTTCTGAAAGCGATAGAAGATCGGGCGTCCCGTGTCGCTGGCCTGGCGGATCGCGTAGCTGCCGTCCTCGACGAATTGCCAGAAGGCCTCGCCAAATGCCGGCGTCAGCACCTCCACGTGCAACACGAAGTCCAGGTCTTTGGTGGCCCGGAACTCCAGCCCGGCCTCCTCCATCGTGAGGCTCGCTGCCGTGCCCCCGATCAGCACGTACTGGTCGACGTAAGGCGCAAACCTCTCCTGGAAAACACGCAGCCCTCTCACCATGGGAGCTGCGCCTTCAATTCGTCCAGTGCGAGCTGGACGCGGTCATCGGCGTTGTCTTCCAAGCTGAGCATCAGCGAGAGCGGGTCCACCGTGGTGACGTCCGGGATCAGCGCCGGGCTGTAGCGCCACAGCTGCCATTCCTGTGCGCCCGCTTCGGGCTCAGGCAATGCGCGAACACCGGCATTCGTCGCGGCCTTCCATTCGGCAGCCGTCACGGCATACACCGGCGATCTCGGCTCGGCCAGCATGGAGCCCAGCGCCAGCGCACTGAGCCCGGCCACCCGTCGAGGCCGATCCGCGTCATGCCCATGGCCTGCCACCCAGACCGTGCGTTTGACCGGCGTGCGCAGCGCGGGCTTCGCACGCTCCCAGATCTGCGCGGGCGGAAGTTCCATGCGCAGCCAGCGCACGCGGCCGACCGTGTAGGCAGTGGCCACTCCGGCCGCCGTCAGCTCCTTGACGGCGCGCGACAGCGTCATGGGCGTGTAGCCCAAGGCGACCGCGACCGCGGAGGGCTGCCAATCGGCTTGCCACGGCTGGCGGAGCAAGGCCGTGATCAGCATCGCCTGGGCGGACGGGCTCAGCGCCGTGTCCGCGGCTGGCGCGCGTTTCCGAAAGTACTCGCGCAAGTCCAGACCCAGGTCCGGCAGATAGAGCTGGTTGCCCGGAACGACGAAGGGGACTTTTTGCGCGATCAGGCGCCGACGGTCATACGAGGCCAGCGCATCGGTCACATAGACCACCGGCAATCCTGTCAGGGACTTGACCTTGTCCAGCCAGATCCGAACGTCCTTGAGCGACTGCTTCGCTTCGACGCGCCCGGTCGCGAGGAGGATGGGCTGGCCCAGCAACGCCAGCTCATGAAACGCGAATGCGTCGCGCAGGAAGTACGGCAGTTCGTTCGAATGCGCCCACGGCCTGAGGCCTGAGGCTTCGACACCCAGGACCTCTTCAAGGTAACGCAGAACGCCAGTTGCGAGGGTGCTCACATCCCCTCCTTGGTAACTCGAATTCCGCACAATAACATAACAACTGTTATCGTGTGAATTTTCTGTTATCTCGGCGCTGACACCTGTTGTCATGCCTGTGGGCGGCTCGCACACGCGCCCGCCGTCACCACGGAAAAACGGGGCTTGAACTCGCGGGCGCTCACGACTCCGAACACTCTCAGAACGTCTGCCCCTCGATCACCCGCCTGACCGTTCCCAGCACCGCGCCCAGGCCTTCCAGCGGGACGGAACCCAGCGCCAGGCGCAAGGCATGCGGCACGTGCGCGGTGGTCGAGAAGGGCTCGGCCGTCGAGACCGCGATGCGTTCGGCCAGCAGCGCCTTGGCCACGCGGTCGGCCCGCACCTCTTCGGCCAGCGTGAGCCACAGGAAGTACGACGCGGGATGGCGCACGCAGCGCAGCCCGGCCAGCGCGTCGGTGGCGATCGCCTGCCGGCGCATCGCGTCCGCGCGCTTCTCGGCCTCGAGCCGCGCCACCGTGCCGTCCTCCAGCCAGCCGCAGGCGATGGCCGTCATCACGGCGGGCGTGTTCCAGGTCGTGGTGCGGATGGCGCGCTCGATCTTCGGCATCCATGCCGAGGGTGCCGCGACGAAACCCACGCGCAGACCGGTGGCCACGTTCTTCGACAGGCCCGAGACGTAGACGGTCATCTCCGGCGCCAGCGCGGCCAGCGGCGGCGGGGGATCGGCCGCGAGGAAGGCGTAGGCCGCGTCCTCGATGAGCAGCAGGCCATGGCGGCGCGCCAGCGCCACCAGCTGCCGGCGGCGGCTGGCGCTCATCACCCAGCCCAGCGGGTTGTGCAGCGTGGGCATGACGTACACGGCGCGCACGCGCCGGCGCCGGCACAGCGCCTCCAGCGCATCGAGGTCCGGTCCCGCGCCGGCCGCGGGCAGCGGCGCCAGTTCGAGGTGCTGCGCCTGCGCCAGCAGCTTGAAGCCCGGGTAGGTCAAGGCATCGACCGCCACCACGTCGCCGGGCTGCAGCAGCGCCATGGCGGTGGTCGCCAGGCCATGCTGCGCACCGGCCACGATGGCGACCTGCGCAGGGTCCACCGCCAGCCCCCGGTCTTCGAGATGCCGCGCGACCGTGGCCCGTTCGGGCAGGCGCCCGCCGTGCGGCTGGTAGCGCAGCAGGGATTCCAGGTCGCCCGTGGCCGCCAGTTGGCGCAGCGCGGCGCGCAGCATGCCGGCCTGACCGGGCAGCGCGGGGTAGTTGAAGTTCAGGTCGGTGAGGTCGGCCGCGGTGTCGTAGGCGTCGATGCCCAGGTGGCGCGGCAGCAGGGTTTCGCGCACGAAGGTGCCGCGGCCGGTCTCGCCGCTGACCAGGCCCATGGCCTCGAGCTCGGCGTACACGCGGGTGGCCGTGACCAGCGCCACGCCCTCACGCGCGGCCAGCTTGCGGTGCGTGGGCAGCCGGGTGCCGGGCGCGAGGCGGCCCTCACGGATCTCGGCGGCGAAGGTGTCGACCAGCGTCTTGTAGCGGGCGTGGGCCATGGACCAATGTATTCATGACAATTATTTGATTGTATTGAACGGGCTTCCTACGATGCCGGAACCCTCCACCCACGACCGCGCGCCGGAACACCCCCATGCACATCGCCATCCTCACCTTCGAAGGCTTCAACGAACTCGACTCCTTCATCGCGCTGAACATCCTGCGCCGCGTCCAGAAGCCCGGCTGGCGCGTGTCGATCGCCAGCCCCGCCACCCATGTCCGCTCGATGAACGGCGTCGTGGTCGAGGCCCAGGCCACGCTGCGCGAGGCCTGCGCGGCCGACGCGGTGATCGTCGGCAGCGGCCGGCTCACGCGCGACGTGGTGGCCGACCCGGCCCTGATGGCGCAGCTGCAGCTCGACCCGGCCCGGCAGCTGCTGGGCGCGCAGTGCTCGGGCACGCTGGTGCTGGCCAGGCTGGGCCTGCTCGACGGCCTGCCGGCCTGCACCGACCTGACGACCAGGCCCTGGGTCCAGGACGCGGGCATCGAGGTGCTGGACCGGCCCTTCGTGGCCAAGGGCAACGTGGCGACCGCAGGCGGCTGCCTGGCGGCGCAGTACCTGGCCGCCTGGCTGATCGCGCGGCTCGAAGGCGAGGACGCGGCACGCAACGCCCTGCACTATGTGGCGCCGGTGGGCGAGAAGGAAGCCTATGTCGAGCGCGCGATGCGCAACATCGCGCCCTTCCTCGCGCGCCAGCCCGCGACGGCCTGAGTGCGGCTTCAGCCCCGCACGCGGATCAGGCCTTCCTGCGCCACCGAAGCCACCAGCCGCCCGTCGCGGCTGAACAGGCTGCCGCGGCAGAAGCCGCGCGCATGCGCGGCCGAGGGCGACTCGGTGTCGTAGAGCAGCCAGTCGTCGCAGCGGAAATCGCGGTGGAACCACATCGCGTGGTCCAGGCTCACGCCCTGCACGCCGGGCTGCTTGAAGTGCAGGCCGTGCGGCTGCATCGCCACGCCCAGCAGGCTGTAATCGGACACGTAGGCCAGCAAGGCCTGGTGCAGCACCGGGTCGTCGGGCAAGGCCTCGGCGGTGCGCAGCCAGGCGCGGTTGACTGCCGGGCGCGGGCCCGCGGTGGCCGGGTCGCGCGGGTCGACGAAGCGCAGGTCGAAGACCTCGTCGACCGCGCGCAGCGCCGCCTCGCGCGGCCGGGTCTGCTCGGGGGCCGGCACCTCGGGCATCGCGGGGGCGTGCGACACGCCCTCCTCGCGCCGATGGAAGGACGCCGACATGTGGAAGATCGGCTCGCCATGCTGGATCGCGACCACACGGCGGGTGGTGAAGCTCGCGCCGTCGCGGATGCGGTCGACGTCGTAGACGATGGGCGCGGCCTTGTCGCCGGGCCGCAGGAAATAGCCGTGCAGCGAGTGCGCCGCATGCTGCGGCACGGTGCGGGCCGCGGCCATCAGCGCCTGGCCCAGCACCTGGCCGCCGAACACGGCCGGCGCGCCGATGTCGCTGCTGCTGCCGCGAAAGAGGTTGTGCTCGAGCTGCTCCAGCCGCAGCTGCGCGACCAGCGCCTGCAGTGCCGCGCCGCGCTCGCCTTCGCTCCAGGGGCTCACGAGAAGAAACGCCCGGCCAGGGCCAGCCTCTCGCGACAGTCGGCCACCATGCGCGCGATCAGCTCGGCGCAAGTGGGCACGTCGTCGATCAGGCCGATGCACTGGCCGGCCGAGATCACGCCGTCGTCGACGGCGCCCGAGGCCAAGGCGGCACGGCCGCGCGCGCCGGCCACCAGCGGGCGGATGTCCTCGAATTCGCAGCCGCCCGGGCGCTGCTCGATGGCGCGCACCTCGTCGGCGATGGCGTTGCGGAACACGCGCGCCGTGTTCCTGAGCGTGCGGAACAGCAGCGCGGTGTCGCGCTCCGAGCCGCGCACCAGCGCCTGCTTGATGTTGTCGTGGATCGGCGCCTCCTGCGTCACGCAGAAGCGCGTGCCCATGTTCACGCCCTCGGCGCCGAGCACCAGCGCGGCGGCCAGGCCGCGGCCGTCGGCGATGCCGCCCGAAGCGATGATCGGGATCTTCAGTGCGCGCGCCGCGGCCGGGATCAGCACCAGGCCGCCCACGTCGTCCTCGCCCGGATGGCCCGCGCACTCGAGGCCGTCGATGGACACCATGTCCACGCCATTGCGTTCGGCCGACAGCGCGTGGCGCACCGTGGTGCACTTGTGGACGATGGTGATGCCGCGTTCCTTGAAGCGGGCGATGAATTCCTTGGGGCTGTTGCCCGCGGTCTCGACGATGCGCACCCCGCCCTCGACGATCGCCTCGACGTAGTCGGCGTAGGGCGGCGGCTGGATCGAGGGCAGGATCGTGAGGTTCACGCCGAAGGGCTTGTCGGTCATCCGGCGGGTGCGCGCGATCTCGCGGCCCAGGTCCTCGGGCGTGGGCTGGGTGAGCGCGGTCAGGATGCCCAGGCCGCCGGCGTTCGACACGGCCGCGGCGAGCTCGGCCACGCCCACCCACTGCATGCCGCCCTGGATGATCGGGTAGGCGATGCCCAGTTGTTCGGTGACACGGGTGCGGATGCTGCTCACGATGCGTTCTCCAGGGGACGAGGGTCGGCGGCCTGGGGCGCCGGGGGATGGAACAGGTGGCCTGCCTCGGCGCGGGCGCGCAGCCAGGCCGAGGGTCGGAAGCGTTCGCCGTGGCGTTCGGCCAGTGCGTCACACTGTTCCACGAAGGCGCGCAGGCCGACGGTCTCGATGTACGACAGCGTGCCGCCGGTCCACGAGGGGTAGCCCAGCCCGAGGATCGACCCCAGGTCGGCGTCGGCCGCCTCGGTGACCACGCCCTCCTCCACGCACTGTGCCGAGGCCAGCGCCTGGATGCCCAGCAGGCGCTGCTTGAGTGCCTCGACCGCGGGCTGATCGGCGGCCAACGGGAATTCATCCGCCAATCCCGGCCAGAGCTGCTTGCCGCCCTCGGCCAGAAAGTCATGGAAGCCGCCACCGCTCTTGCGGCCCAGCCGGCCCAGCGCGTTCATGCGCGCGACCACGGCCTGCGCATGGCCGCGCAGGAAGCGCGCATCGAGGCCGTCGGCGGTCGCCTGGTCGATCACCTGCTGCTGCAGGTCGAGCGAGACCTCGTCGGTCACGGCCAGCGGGCCGGTCGCGAAGCCGGCCTGGCGCGCGGCATTCTCGATCAGCGCGGGCGCCACGCCTTCGGCCAGCATCGCCATGCCTTCGTCGATGTAGGCGCAGAAGATGCGGCTGGTGAAGAAGCCCGGGCTGTCGTGCACCACGATCGGCGTCTTGCGCAGCTGCTGCACGAAGTCCAGCGCGCGCGCGAGCGCGGCCGGTGCGGTTTGCGGGCCCAGGATGACCTCGACCAGCGGCATGCGCGGCACCGGCGAGAAGAAGTGCACGCCGATCAGCTGCGCGGGCTTCTGCCAGTGCGCGGCCAGGCTGTCGATGGGCAGGGTCGAGGTGTTGCTGGCCCAGACGAAATGCGCGGGCACGTCGCCCAGCGCCAGGGCCGCGCGGGCCATGACATCGGCCTTGACCTGGCGGTCCTCGAACACCGCCTCGACCACGAAGTCGCTGCCGCGCAGCAGGCCGAGGTCGGCCGTGGCGGTGATGCGCGCCAGCCGTTGTTCGACATCGGCGCCCTTCTCCTTGGCATAGGCGGTCGCGATGCGCGCCTTGGCGGCCTCGGCCGCGGCCTGCGTCGCATCGACCAGCACCACCTCGATGCCGGCCGCCGCCGCGACCTGCGCGATGCCCGCGCCCATCATGCCGGCCCCCAGCACGCCCAGGCGCTGCACCGGCTGGCGCGGCACCCCGGCCGGCCGGCGCGCGAGCTTCTGCGCGGCGCCGCGGTTCACGAACAGCGTGCGCATCAGGTTGCGCGCCACCGGGCCGGCGAGCAGCGGGCCGAAGTACTGGGCCTCGATGCGCAGGCCCAGTTCGATCGGCAGCTGCGTGCCCTCGTAGACCGCGGAGAGGATGGCCAGCGGCGCGGGGTAGTTGTCCTGCGTCTCGCGCCGGATGCGCGCCACCGTGGCGCCGAAGCTGCCGTTGGCATGCGGCGCCAGCGCGCCGGTGCCGCCGGGCACGCGGAAGCCCTTCAGGTCCCAGGGCTGCTGCGCATCGGGATGCGCGAGCACCCAGCGGCGCGCGGTGGCGACCAGTTCGTCGGCCGGCACCACGGCATCGACCAGGCCCAGCGCCAGCGCCTCGGCCGGTGCCACATGGCGCCCGGTCAGCAGCAGCGGCAAGGCGCGCTCGATGCCGATCAGCCGCGGCAGCCGCTGCGTGCCGCCGCCCCCGGGCAGCAGGCCGACCGTGACCTCGGGCAGGCCGACCACGGCGCGCGGGTCGTCGGCCAGCACCCGGTGGTGGCAAGCCAGGCACAGCTCGAAACCGCCGCCCAGCGCCAGGCCGTTGATGGCCGCGGCCACGGGCTTGCCGCAGCGCTCGAGCGCACGCAGCGGCTGGGCGCTCTCCGCGATCAGCTCGGAGGCTTCGATGGCGGTGGTGCCGCGCGCATGGAAGCCGACGAAATCCTTGAGGTCGGCGCCGGCCAGGAAGCCGTTGCGCTTGCCCGAGGTGATCACGGCGCCGCGCACGTCCTCCCGCCGCGTGAGCTCGGCCACGGCCGCGCGCAGGTCGGCCGAGAAGCCGGGCGTGAAGACGTTCATCGGCCGGTCGGCCACGTCGAGGGTGATGAGGGCGATGCCGTCGGCGTCGACCTCGAAGCGGAGGTTGGGGGTCTGGGTCATGGGGAGGAAGGCTTCAGGAGAGGGTCAGACCCGTTCGATCACCAGCGCGGTCGACTGGCCCGCGGCGGCGCACAGCGTGACCAGGCCGGTCGCCTGGCCGCTGCGTTCGAGTTCGTCGAGCAGCGTGCCGACCAGGATGGCGCCGGTCGCGCCCAGCGGATGGCCCAGCGCGATCGCGCCGCCGTTGGGATTGATGCGCGCCGGGTCGATGCCGAAGTGGCGCGCGTAGCGCATCGGCACCACCGAGAAGGCCTCGTTGACCTCGAACAGGTCGATGTCGCCGATGGCCATGCCGCAGCGCGCGAGCACGCGCTCGGTCACGGGCAGCGGGCCGCCCAGGCTCAGCAGCGGTTCGTCGGCGCAGGAGGCCGCGGCCACCAGCCGGGCGCGCGGCTTCAGGCCGTTGCGCTCGCCGTAGGCGCGGTTGCCCAGCAGCACCGCGCAGGCGCCGTCGACGATGCCGCTGGAATTGCCGCCGGTGTGGATGTGGGGCACGCGCTCGAGCTGCGGGTAGCGCTGCAGCACGATCGCGTCGAAGCCCTGTTCGCCCGCGGCGGTGAAGGCCGGCTTGAGCTTGGCGAGGTCGGCCATCGTGGTGCCGGGCCGGTTGGCCTCGTCGCGCGCCAGCACGGTGCGCCCGAGCCCGTCGCGCACCGGGACCAGCGAGCGGTCGAAGCGGCCTTCGGCCTGGGCCTGGGCCGCGCGGCGCTGGCTCTCGACCGCGTAGGCGTCGACGTCTTCGCGGCCCACGCCGTCGAGCGCGGCCATCAGGTCGGCCGCGACGCCGTTGGGGATGTAGGGAAAGCGCCGCCCGATGGCCGGGTCGGTGTAGACCGCGCCGCCGTCGCTGCCGATGGGCACGCGCGACATCGACTCCACGCCGCCGCCGATCACCGCGTCGGCCTGGCCCGAGGCCACGAGGCCGAAGCCCATCTTGAGCGTGTCCAGCGCCGAAGTGCAGAAGCGGTTGAGCTGGTAGCCGCCCACGCTGTCGCCGTAGCCCGCGGCCAGCAGCGCGAAGCGCGCGATGTCGGCGCCCTGCTCGCCCACCGGCATCACGACGCCCAGGCCCACGTCCTCGATCTGCGTCGGGTCCAGCCCGTTGCGCTCGCGCAGGGCCTGCAGCACCTGGGCAGCCAGCTGGACGGGCGTGATGGGATGCAGGGCGCCGTCGGGGCGGCCCTTGCCGCGCGGCGTGCGCACGTGGTCATAGAGGAATACGTCGGTCATGTCGGTGCGCTGCAGCCAGGATCGCCTCGGTCTGCAAGGGTTTCTCAGTGGGTCGGCGGCCAGTCTAGAAAGCAGAATCGAAGCGCGAAATCGTCGGAAGCGACGGAAATTCCTCGCCGGGGTGGCCCCCACAATGGGTCCCTCGCGGTGCCCGCCCGAAGCGCTGCGCCCAAGGAGACAAGACCCGAGGCGATAGCCCGCTACAACACCGCTGCCCTGCCCGCCGCGCCCTGGCGCGCGGCCCCGATCCGCCTTTTCCTTCTTCTTCCAACCACCCGCAATGCCCCCCACCTCGCCCCGCATCCTGGAAACCAAGCTCAACCCGCCGGCCGTGGTCGTCACGCAGGTGCTGCGCACCGCGATCAGCGAACAGATCGCGGCGGCGGCGGTGAAGCTGGTCCTGGTGCGCGCGCCCGCGGGCTTCGGCAAGACCACGGCCATGGCGCAGAGCCGCCAGCGCATGGAGGCCGACGGCGTGGCCACCGCCTGGCTCACGCTCGACCGGGCCGACAACGACGTCTCGCGCTTCCTGATCTGCCTGGGCGAGGCGGTGCAGCGCCTGGGCGTGGACGAGCCGCCGGCCAACGCGCCCTTCGACGCGGTGGCCGCGCTGGCCGCGCACGACTCGCCCTTCACGCTGTTCCTCGACGACTTCGAGGTGGTGCAGGAGCCCGCGGTGCTGGGCCTGGTGCGCGAGGTCATCGACCACCTGCCGCGCCGCGGCCGCATCGTGATCGGCTCGCGCAGCCTGCCCGACCTCGGCGTGGGCCGGCTGCGCGCGCGCGGCCAGCTGATGGAGATCGACACCGACCGGCTGCGCTTCAACATCGACGAGACCAGCGCCTTCTTCGGCCAGCGCGCGGGCCAGGCGCTGCCGGCCGACATGCTGTCGCAGCTGCACCGCAAGACCGAGGGCTGGGTGGCGGCGATCTGGCTGGCCTCGATGGCGCTGGAGCGGCACGGCCTCGAGACCGGCTTCGTCGAGCGCTTCTCGGGCTCGGACCGCGCGGTGGCCGACTACCTGGCCGAGGACGTGCTCGCGCACCAGCCGCGCGAGATCCGCGACTTCCTGCTGCGCACCAGCATCCTGCGCCAGCTCGACGCCTCGGTCTGCCAGACCTTGAACCCGCGCGTCGACTGCGCCGCCATCCTCGACCAGCTGGCCGCGTCCAACCTGTTCCTCACGCCCGTGGCCAGCGACACGCCGGCCTGGCGCTACCACAGCCTGTTCGCCGATTTCCTGCGCGCGCAGCTGGCGCGCGAGCGGCCCGACGAACTCGCGCGGCTGCACCTCGCGGCCTCGGGCTGGTACGAATCGCAGGGCCGGCCGGTGCCCGCGATCGACCACGCGATCGAGGGCGGCGACCATCCGCATGCGCTCACGCTGCTCGACAGCTACGCCGAGGAATTCCTCGAGCAGGGCCGCATGCGCATGCTCTCGCGGTGGTTCTCGGCCATTCCCGAGCACCAGCTGCGCGCCCACCCCTTCCTGCAGCTGATCGCGCTGTGGGCCGCCTGCTTCACCTACGGCCCCTGGGACGCGATGAAGAAGCTCGAGCAGTCGGGCTGCGCCGAGAGCGGCATCCCCGAGGTGCGCGCCAGCGCCCACACGCTGACCCCGCTGCTGCTGGCCATGCAGGACCGCTACGACGAGGCCTACGAGGCCGGCCGCGAGAGCCTGGCCCGGCTGCCCACCGGGCTGCCCTTCGCCGACAGCGCGCTGCTCAACGCGATGGCCAACATCATCTCGGTGGTGGGCGACCAGCACGAATCGCAGCGCCTGCTCGACGCGGCGCGCAGCCGCCAGGGCAACAGCACCTTCAACCGCATGTACACCGAGTCGCTCGAGGGCATGCTCGACCTGCACGGCGGCCGGCTGCGCCAGGCCACGGCGCGCTTCCGCATGGCGGTCGACTCCACCCATGCGGTCTCGTACAACCACAGCCACGGCAACGCCTGGGCCGGCGTGCTGTACGCGGGCGTGGTCTACGAGGCCAACCAGCTGCCGCAGGCCGACCACCTGCTCAACGTCTACCTGCCGCTGGCGCGCGACGTGGGGCTGCCCGACCACATGATCCTGAGCCACGTGATGCGCTCGCGCATCGCCTTCTACACCGGCGACATCGACGCCGCCTTCCAGGCGCTGACCGAGCTCGAGTACCTGGGCCACCACCGCCAGCTGCCGCGCGTGGTGGCGGGCGCCAAGCTCGAACGCTCGCGCATGCTGCTGCTGCAGGGCAACGGCCCGGCCTCGCGCGACGAGCTCGCGCGCGCCGACGACCCGGCCCTGTGGGACCGCGAGCGCCGCCAGCGCCTGCCCGCGCACGACCTGGACTACCTCGCGCTGGCGCGGGCGCGCTGGGAGATCAGCTTCGGCGACCCGCGCGTCGCGCTCACCGCGCTCGACGCCGAACTGCACGCCGCCCTCGCCGCCGCGCGCAGCCGCCGCGCGCTCAAGCTGCGCGTACTGCGCGCGCTGGCCCTGCAGCGCGCGGGCGACGTGGCCGCGGCCCTGGAGGAGATCGGCGCGGTGCTGCAGACCGCGAGCCAGGAAGGCTTCATGCGCCTGATCCTCGACGAGGGTCCGGCCGTGGGCCTGCTGGTGCAGCGCTACGCCAACGCGGCGCAGGAACGCAGCGCGGCCGACGGGCGCAGCGACCCGATCCTGGCCGAGTACCTGCAGCGCCTGCTGCAGGTACTTGGCCCGATGGTCGCGCCGAATGTCGAGGCGCCCAGCGCCGACGGCAACAAGGAGCCGCTCACGCGCAAGGAGATCCGGGTGCTGCAGCTGCTGGCCGAGGGCTATTCGAACAACGCGATGGCCGAGAAGCTCTTCGTGTCCGACAGCACGGTGCGCACCCACCTGCGCAACATCAACATGAAGCTCGACGCCAAGAGCCGCACGCAGGCGGTGGCCATCGCGCGCAAGCTGGGCGTGATCCGCTGAAGCTTCGTCAGCGCAGCACCATCGCCAGCAGCACGGCCGTGAGCAGGCCCAGGTAGACCCGGGCATGCACCGCGTCGGGAATGCGCCCGATCAGCGGCGCCGCCAGCCGGATGCCGCCCCACGAGCCCGCGACCAGCACGGCCAGCGCGCGCAGGTCCACCAGGCCGATGTAACCCGTGCCCAGCGAGGCGCTCGCATGCCAGCCCAGCGCGACGTAGGTCGCGGCGCCCGCCAGCGCGACCGGCAGCGACAGCGGGTTGGCCATCGCCGTGGCCTGGGTCATGGCCACGCCGCGCCGGCGCATCAGCGGCACGGTCATCACGCTGCCGCCCACGCCCAGCAAGGCGGCGACGGTGCCGATGCCCAGGCCCGATGCGGCGGTCGCCAGTCCCGAGGGCGCGGGCGCCAGCGCGGGCCGGCGAGAGAGGAAGCCCGGGCGGAACACGCTGTCGAGAATGGTCAGCACCAGGTAGCCCACGAAGGCCCAGCGCAGCCACTCGCCCTGCGCGGCGCTCGCGGCCAGCGCACCGAGCGCCGCGCCCACGGCGATGGGCGCGAGCAGCGGCCGCACCTGCGCCCAATCGAGCGTGCCCGCGCGCTGGTGGCGGCGCGTGGCCAGCGCGGCGCCGAAGACCATCACGCAGGTCGAGGTCGCAACCGCGATCTGCATGGCCGAGCGCCCGACCGCGCTCTGCTCGCCGTTGGCCATCAGCAGCATCCGGTAGAGCAAGGGCACGACGACGAAACCGCCGCCGAAGCCGAACAACACGGTGGTGACGCCGGCCAGAAGACCGAACGCGCCGAGCAGGACATAGAAGGACACGGGCAACCTCTTCGCTAAAGAGACCGAGTGTCCGGACCCGACGCCCGGCCCGCCTGCGCCGATTCGCCAATAATGTTCGCCGTTCAGCCAAACTCGTCCAACCATGCGCAACGTGCCCCTCGCCGATGTCGATGCCCTGCCCCAGGCCGTGCTGGCCATCGGCACCGACTATGCGAAAGGCGTGCTGCTCGAGACCCACAGCCACCGCCGCGCGCAGTTCCTCTACGGCGCGACCGGCCTGATGGAGGTGGGCACCGACGACGGCGCCTGGGTCGTGCCGCCCTACAGCGGCGTCTGGATTCCGGCCGGCCAGCCGCACCGGGTGCGCATGGTGGGCGTGAGCACGCGCAGCCTCTACATCGAACCGGCCGCGGCGCCGCGCGCCGGCACGCAGTGCGCGGTGCTCAAGGTCTCGGCGCTGTTGCACCAGCTGCTGCTGGAAGCCACCGACGCACGGGCCGACTACCAGGAACACACGCGCGACGGCGTGCTGATGCAGCTGCTGCTGCACGAGCTGGCGCGCGCCGAGACGCTGCCCTTCTTCGCGCCGCTGCCGCGCGACCCGGGCCTGGCCGCGCTGTGCATTGGTTTCCTGCACCGGCCGCTGATCCACGCCGCGCCCGGCGACTGGGCGCGCCAGCTGCACAAGAGCGAGCGCAGCTTCAGCCGCCTGTTCCGGCAGCAGACCGGCATGGCCTTCGGCGAATGGCGCCAGCAGGCCTGCCTGCTGGCCGCGCTGTCGCGGCTGGCCTCGGGCACGCCCGTGACCACGGTGGCGCTGGAGCTGGGCTACGACAGCCCGGGCGCCTTCTCGACCATGTTCCGCAAGCGGCTGGGGCGCGCGCCGTCGTCGTTCCTGGAACGTGCCTAGTCCTGGAAGCGCGGCACCCGCTTCTCCATCGCCGCCTTGACAGCCTCCCGCTGGTTCGCGCTGCCGATGAGCTTGGCCTGCTCCACCGACTCGGCCATCAGCAGCGAGGCCGCATCGCCATCGGCCGACTGGTTGAGCAAGCGCTTGGCGCCGCGCACCGCGTCGGGGTTGCGGCCCGCGATGCCGCGCGCGAAGGCCAGCGCCTCGGCCAGCGGGTCGGCGCAGACGCGCGTGCCCAGGCCGATGCGGCAGGCCTCCTCGGCCTCGACGATGCGCGCGCTGAACACCAACTCGCGTGCCACGTCGGCGCGCAGCAGTTCGCGCATCAGCGGGATGCCGGCCATGTCGGGCACCAGGCCCCACTGCATCTCCATCACCGACATGCGCGTGTCAGCCGCGAGGTAACGCACATCGGCGCCCAGCGCGATCTGCAGGCCGCCGCCGAAGGCCACGCCATGCACCGCGGCGATCACCGGCACCGCCAGCTCGCGCCAGGCCCAGGCCACCTGCTGCGGCGCGTTGGCCAGGCCGTGGGTGCGCGCCAGCAGGTCGGTCAGGCCGTCGGCCACCACGCCGCCTTCGCTCATGCGGCCGAAGCTCGCCATGTCCAGGCCGGCGCAGAAGGCCCGGCCCTCCCCGTGCAGCACCACCGCACGCAGGCCGCGGACGCCGGCCAGATGCTCGGCGGCCGCCACCAGGCCGGCGAACATGCCGGCGTCGATGGCGTTCATCTTGTCGGGGCGCGACAGCCGCAGCTGGGCGACGCCGTCGCCGTCCAGCTGCAGTTGCACGCGGTCGTGGAATCTCTGGGTCTCAGTCGTTGGCATGGCGTTGTCTCCGGTCCTTGGCGTCACGTTCGGCGATATTCTCGCGCGCACGCCGCCAATCGCCGTCGGTCCATTCGGCCATGCGCGAGAAATTGCCGCCCGTGGCCTGGTACTGGCCGCCGTCGATGGCGATGGTCTGGCCGTTGACGTACTCCGAGCCCGGGCCCATCAGGAAGGCCGCGAGGTTGGCCAGCTCGGGCATGCGGCCGTTGCGGTCCATGGGGTTGCGGTCGGCCTTGTGCTCGCCGCCGCCGGGATTCAGGCGCGCGCTCATGCCCTCGGTCGGGAACAGGCCCGGCGCGATCGCGTTGAAGCGGATGCCGCGGCCGGCCCATTCGACCGCCAGCGATTGCGTCATCGCATGCAGGCCGGCCTTCGACATCGCCGAGGGCACGGTGAAGGGCGAGCCGTTCCAGACCCAGGTCGTGAGGATCGACAGCACCGAGGCCGACTTGCCCTCGGCCAGCCAGCGCTTGCCGCAGTCCAGCGTCATGCAGAAGCTGCCGCGGAACACGATGCTGGAGATGGCGTCGAAGGCGCGTGGCGACAGGTCCTCGGTGCGGCTCACGAAGTTGCCGGCGGCGTTGTTGATCAGGCCGTCGAGCGCGCCGCCGTCGGCCCAGATCTCGTCGAGCATCGTGCCGATCTGCGCCTCGTGGCGGATGTCGCAGGCCTTGGGGATCACGCGCCCGCCGTGCGCGGCCATGAGTTCGGCCGCGGTCTGTTCGAGCAGGGGCTCGCGCCGGCCGCAGATGTAGACCTCGGCGCCCAGCAGCAGCAGCGCCTCGCTCATCACGCGGCCCAGGCCGCTGCCGCCACCGGTCACGAGGTAGCGCTTGCCGGCCAGCAGGCCGGGCTTGTACATCAGGTCGTCGAGGGTCATGTCGTGGAATCCTTGGGGCTGTTCAACGGCCGGCGTAGTTGGGTGCGCGTTTTTCGAGAAAGGCCTGCATGCCTTCGCGGAAATCGGCGGTCTGGGTGCACAGCACCTGGTTGCGGTCTTCCATCGCGATCACCGCCTCCATGCTGGGTGCGTCGATGGCGAAGTTGAGCGCGTCCTTGGTCAGGCGCAGCGCCAGCGGCGTGGCATGCAGCATGTCCTCGGCCAGCGCCTGCGCCTCGGCCTGCAGTTCGGCCAGCGGCGCGACACGGCTCACCAGGCCCAGCGCGTAGGCGCGCTGCGCGTCCATGAAGCGGCCGGTGAGCAGGTACTCGGCCGCGACCGAGCTGCCCACCATGCGTGGCAGGAAATAGCTCACGCCCACGTCGCAGGCCGACAGGCCGATGCGGATGAACGCGGCATTCATGCGCGCCTCGGGCGTGGCCAGCCGCACGTCGGAGGCCAGCGCCAGCGCGAAGCCGCCGCCGCTGGCCGAGCCCTGCACCACGCTGACGATGGGCTGCGGGCAGCGGCGCATCGCCAGCATGATGTCGCGGATGCTCTTTTGTTGGTCGAGCACCTCGGGCACCGAGGGCTTCTCGGGGCCGCCCACCTGGTCCTTGAGGTCGAGCCCGGCGCAGAAGGCGCGGCCCGCGCCCTGCAGCACGACCACACGCGCGCTGCTGCGGGCGTTCAGGCCCTCGAAGTAGTCGCGCAGCGCCTGCACCAGTTCCGGGTTCATCGCGTTGAGCCGCTCGGGCCGGTTCATCGTGAGCCAGGCGATGCCGCCCTCCTCGCGCAGTTCGAGCACGCTCATCGCAGCAGCTCCCGCGTCACGGTGTCACAGCGCACGGGAGATCACCTCTTTCATGATCTCGTTGGTGCCGCCGTAGATGCGCTGGATGCGTCCGTCGGCGTACATGCGCGCGACCATGTACTCGTTCATGAAGCCGTAGCCGCCGAACAGCTGCAGGCATTCGTCGACCACCCGGCCCTGGGTCTCGGACCCCCAGAGCTTGGCCATCGAGGCGGTGGCGGTGTCGAGTTTTCCGGCCACCAGGTCTTCCACGCAGCGGTCGATGAAGGCCCGGCCGACCTTGATCTGCGTAGCGATCTCGGCCAGCTTGAACTTGGTGTTCTGGAATTCGGCGATCGGCTTGCCGAAGGCCTTGCGCTCACGCACGTAGTCGAGCGTGGCCTGGAAGGCGCCTTCCATCGTCGCCAGCGCGGTCACGCCGATGATGGTGCGCTCGTAGGGCAGGTCGCCCATGAGCTGGAAGAAGCCCTGCCCTTCGGTGCCGCCCAGCAGCGCCTCGGCCGGCACGCGCACGTCGTCGAAGAAGAGCTCGGAGGTGTCCTGCGCCTTCATGCCGATCTTGTCGAGCACACGGCCCACGCGGTAGCCCTTGCAGCCCTCGGTCTCGACGATCAGGATCGAGGTGCCCTTGGCGCCCTGGCTCGGGTCGGTCTTGACCACCACCAGCACCACGCCGGCCAGGAAGCCGTTGGTGATGAAGGTCTTCGAGCCGTTGATGAGGTAGCCCTCGCCGTCCTTCTGCGCGCGCGTGCGGATGCCCTGCAGGTCGGAACCCGCACCGGGCTCGGTCATGGCGATGGCGCCGACCAGCTCGCCGCGCGCCATGCGCGGCAGGTACTTCTGCTTCTGCGCCTCGGTGCCGTGGTTGAGGAAGTAGTGCGCGACGATGGCGTGCACCGAGGTGCTCATGCCGGTCAGGCCGCGGCGCGACATCTCCTCGTAGAACACCGCCTCGTGGCGGAAGTCGCCGCCGCCGCCGCCGTACTGCTCGGGGATGTCCGCGCACAGCAGGCCCAGCGCGCCGGCCTTGCGCCAGATCTCGTGGCCGACGTGGCCGCGCTTGCGCGCCGCTTCGTCGTGCGGGAGCATCTCGGTGTCGATGAAGCGCACCACGTTGTCGCGGTAGAGCTCCAGGTCCTCGTCGCTCCAGGAGCGGCGGAAGTCGATGGGCATGTCTTTTCCTTGTTTTCTGATGGTTCAGTTCACGCGACGCGGCGCTCGCGGCCGGCCCAGAAGGGCTCGCGCAACTGGAATTTCTGCAGCTTGCCCGCGGCCGACAGCGGCAGCGCATCGCGGAACTCCACGCTGCGCGGCGATTTGTAGCCCGCGATCTGGCTGCGGCAATGGGCGATCAGCGCATCCGCTTCGAGCGTCGCGCCCGGGCGCAGCACCACCACCGCGTGCACCCGCTCGCCCCACTTGTCGTCGGGCACGCCGATCACGGCCGACATCAGCACCTGGGGCAATTGCGCGATGGCGTTCTCGACCTCGGCCGAGTAGACGTTCTCGCCGCCGCTCACGATCATGTCCTTGATGCGATCGACCACGAACAGGAAGCCGTGCGCATCCACATAGCCGCCGTCGCCGGTGTGCATCCAGCCGCCGCGCAGCGCCTCTTCGGTCTCCCTGGGCTTGTTCCAGTAGCCGCGCATGACCATCGGCCCGCGCGCCACGATCTCGCCGACCTGGCCGGTGGGCACCTCGTTGTCCTCGCCGTCGACGATGCGGATCTCGGCCATGGGCAGCGGCGTGCCGGTCGAGCGCAGCAGGCGTTCGCGGTCGGGGCCAGGCAGGTGGCAGTGCGGCTGCAGCACCGCCACCGTGGGCGAGAGCTCGGTCATGCCGTAGGCCTGCGAGAAGCCCGCGCGCGGCAATGCGAGCATGGCCTTCTCGAGCAGCGGCACGTCGATGGGCGCGGCGCCGTAGAGCATCAGGTCCAGGCTCGACAGGTCGAACTCGGCGAAACGCGGATGCTCGATCAGCCGCTTGATCATGGTCGGCACCAGGAAGGTCTCGGTCGCGCGCGCGGACTCGATGGCCTGCAGGATGCCCACTTCGTCGAACATCGGCAGCACGTGCTGGGGCGCGAGCCGCAGCATCGCCTGGATCGACAGGCCGCAGCCGGCCACGTGGAACATGGGCGTGGTGATCACGATCGCGGGCTTCTGCGCGGTGCGCGGCAGCGCCGCGATCGAGCCCAGCGCGTCGATGTAGAGGTTGCCGTGCGTGAGCATCACGCCCTTGGGCCGGCCGGTGGTGCCGCCGGTGTACATGATGGCCGCCAGCTCGTCGGCGCTGTGCGGCGCGTCCTCGCAGGGCGCGCTCTTCTCGAGCAGCGCCTCGTAGCCCAGCATGCCCTCGGGCACCGGGCCGTCGCCGCAATAGACCACGGTGCGCAGCGAGCTCGACAGCGCGCGCAGCTCGGCCGCCAGCGGCGCGAAGGCGTCGTCGACCAGCAGGATGCGGGTGTCGCAGTCGTCGAGCGAGTACGCGACCTCCTTGGGGTTCCAGCGGATGTTGACCGGGTTGATCACGCCGCCGCCCCACCAGGTGCCGAAGAAGAACTCGACGAAGCGATGCGAGTTGAAGCTCATCATGCCGACGCGCTCGCCCGGCCCCATGCCGAGCGCGCGCAGCGCCGCGCCGAGGCGGGCCACGCGGTCGGTGAAACGGCCGAAGCTCAACCGGTGCTCGCCGAAGACCACGGCCATGGCTTCGGGCTTCTCGCGCCGGCCCTTGTGCAGGGGTTGGGTCAGGATCATGTCTTGTGTCTCCTCGTTCTTGGTGTTTCTACAGGTGCGTCAGCCGACTCTTCGGTCGTGCCCGGCCCAATGCGGCTCGCGCAGCTTGTACTTCATGACCTTGCCCGCGCCCGAGATCGGCAGCGCATCGACGAACTCGATGCTGCGCGGGCATTTGTAGCCCGCGATCAGCGTGCGGCAGTGGGCGATCAGCGCGTCGGCATCGTCGCTGGCGCCGGGCTTGCGCACCACCACCGCGTGCACGCCCTCGCCCCAGGTCGCGCTGGGCACGCCGATCACCGCCACCGCGGCCACGCCGGGGTGGCCCGCGAGCGCGCCCTCGACCTCGGCGCAGTAGACGTTCTCGCCGCCGCTCACGATCATGTCCTTGAAGCGGTCGACGATGAAGACGAAACCCTGCGCATCCATGCGGCCGGCGTCGCCGGTGTGCATCCAGCCCTCGCGCAGCGCGGCGGCGGTCTGCGCGGGCAGGTTCCAGTAGCCCTGCATCACGCAGGGGCTGCGCACCATCAGTTCGCCGACCTCGCCGCGCGGCAGCTCGCGGCCGTCGGCGTCGCCGATGCGCAGGTCGACGCCCGCGAGCGCCTGGCCCGCCGACGACAGCTTGCCCAGCTTGCGGCCCTCGGGCGTGTGGTAGCGGCTCGTGAGGTAGCTCACGCCGGCCGAGAGCTCGGTCATGCCGTAGCCCTGCGCGAACTCGGCCTGCGGGAACATCGCGAAGGCGCGTTCGAGCAGCGCCTCGGTGATCGGCGAGGCGCCGTAGCCCACGAACTGCACGCTCGACAGGTCGGCCTGGGCGGTGCGCGGATCGTCCACCAGCACCTGCAGCATCGCGGGCACCGCCATCAGGTGCGAGCTGCGGTCGCGCGCGATGGCGGCCAGCATGGCGTCGACCGAGAAGCCCGGCACGATGACCTGGGTGCAGCCCGCGACCACGCCGCGCAGCAGGAAGGACAGCCCGGCCAGGTGGAACAGCGGCGCCACCTGCAGCAGGCGCGCGCGCTCGTCGAAGTAGGCGCCCAGCAGCGAGATCTGCGAGTTCAGCGCCAGTGCCGAATGGCTCAGCATCACGCCCTTGGGCCGGCCGGTGGTGCCGCCGGTGTAGAACACGCCCGCCAGGTCCTCGCCGTTGCGCAGCGCATCGGGCACCGCTTCGCTCTCGCGCAGCAGGGTTTCCCAGTCGTGCAGGCCTTCGGGCGCGGTGCCCTCGCCCATGTAGATGCAGGTCGTCAGCGCCTTCGACTGCGCGCGCAGCGTGCCCAGCACCGGCACGAAGGCGTCGTCGACGCACAGGATCGCGGTGCCGCAGTCGTCGAGCGAATGCACCATCTCGGTCGCGCTCCAGCGCGTGTTGACCGGGTTGACCACGCCGCCGGCCCACCACACGGCCAGGTAGTACTCGAGCGTGCGGTCCGAGTTGAGCGCGAGCATGCCCACGCGGTCGCCGGCCTGCAGGCCCAGGCGCTGCAGCGCGCCGGCCAGGCGGGCCACGCGGTGGCCCAGTTCGCCGTACGTGCGGCTGCGGCCCTGGAACAGCGTGGCCGTGGCCTCGGGACGGAGTTGCACCGCGCGGTGCAGGGCCTGCGTCAGGTAGAGCTTCATGTCTTGTCGCCCTCAGCCGGCCGACGCGCGGCGGTCTTCGGCCCAGCGGCGCAGCAGCGCGGCACCGTCCTCGAGGCCGGCGTCGCCCGCGGCGCGGGGCGTGGCCGGCGGCGTGCGGCTGAAGCGCGGCGCGGGGGCCGGGTGCGCCACGCCGCCCACGTCGACGAAGGTGCCGCGCGCCACGTTGTGCGCATGCGCCGGCGCCTCGTCCCAGTCGAGCACCGGCGCGAAGCAGGCGTCGCTGCCCTCGAGCAGCACGCACCATTCGTCGCGCGTGCGGGTGCGGAACACGTCGGCCATGCGCAGCTTGAGCAGCGGCCAGCGGGCGGCGTCCATCTGGGCGTCGAAGGCCGGGTCGTCGGCGATGCCGCAGCGCTCGCGCAGCAAGGCGTAGAACTGCGGCTCGATGGCGCCGACCGCCACGTACTTGCCGTCGGCGCAGGCATAGGTGTCGTAGAAGTGCGCGCCGCCGTCGAGCAGGTTCTCGCCACGCTGGTTGCTCCACTGGCCGGCCGCCTTGAAGCCGTAGAACATGGCCGAGAGCAGCGCCGCGCCGTCGGTCATGGCGGCATCGATCACCTGGCCGCGGCCCGAGCGCTGCGCTTCGTAGAGCGCGCTCAGCACGCCGACGGCCAGCAGCATCGCGCCGCCGCCGAAGTCGCCCACGTAGTTGAGCGGCGCCACCGGCGCCTCGCCCGAGCGGCCGATGGCGTGCAGCGCGCCGCTGATCGCGATGTAGTTGATGTCGTGCCCCGCGGCCTGGGCCAGCGGGCCGTGCTGGCCCCAGCCCGTCATGCGGCCGTAGACCAGCCGGGGGTTGCGCGCATGGCAGGCCTCGGGCCCGAGGCCCAGGCGCTCCATCACGCCGGGGCGGAAGCCCTCGATCAGCACGTCGGCGCCGGCCACGATGTCCAGCACCTGCTGCGCCGCGCCCTCGGCGCGCAGGTCGATGGCCACCGTGCCGCGGCTGCGCGTGAGGATGTCGTTCGGGTCGGCGGCCGTGCCGGGCCGCGTGATGCGGATCACCTCGGCGCCCATGTCGGCGAACAGCATCGCGCAGAACGGACCCGGGCCGATGCCGGCCATCTCGATCACCCGAAGCCCCTGGAGCGGACCTGCCATGTTTGATGTCTCCTGTGGCCCCCGCGGGCGGCCTGTTGGTATGGAAGGCATCTTGGCGCCACGGCGGCGCGGCTCGCATCGTCGAAAGCGACGAAGTTGGGGGGCCCAGGGCCCGGCCGCGCCCTCCCCTAAGATGGCCCCGCGATCACGCTTTCCAGCGGCCCACCGGAGACATCCCCCCATGGCATTCGTCTACTCGTCCTTCAACGACCATCTGGCCACCCTGCCGGACCCGCATGCGCGCCACGGCGCCGCCCTGCGGGCCGCTGTCGAACAGGCGGTGCGCAGGCCCTCCAATGCCGATCTGTCGGCCTTCCTGTTCCTGCCCGACCAGGCCGATCACCCGGACCATGAGGATGCGGCGCAGGTCTTCGCCCAGGCGGTCGAGCAGATGTACGGCCCCAAGCCCTGGATCAGCGACGAGATCCCGCTGCTCTTCGTCGGCTACCACGCGATGAACCGGCTGAGCGGCCGCCGCACCGCGCAGGGCCTGCTGCTGAGCGACCAGGCGATCTACGTGCAGGACGATTTCACGGTGCTCTCGTCCGCGCCGCCGCCAGCCGAGGGCCACGCCCTGCCCGCGCGCGCCGACGACGCCGGCGCCTTCGTCGCGGTGCTGCTCGCGCGCTACAAGGCCTGGAAGGACTGGAGCGCGCTGGCCGAGCGCCCGGAAGCCGCCCTGACCAGCCGGCTCGACGTGCTGCTGACCTCGGTGCTCCGGACGGTGCTGGACTACCACGCGCAGCACCAGAGCCAGCGCCAGGCCCCGGAGCGCAGCTGGACCCTGGGCGGCCTGATCGCCGACCACGGCGCGGCCGACACGCTGCTGGACCCCGCCAACCCCAAGCTGGCCAAGAAGCTGGGCAAGGTCGTCGACAAGTTCCAGATCCCGAATGCGGAAGCGCTGCAGTTCGCGCTGGTGGATTTCCCGCTGTTCGGCGGCCCCTACGGCCTCGCGCTGACCGCGCAGGCGCTGCACAGCAAGGACCTGATGGAGGCGCCGGTCCGCATCGAGCTGGCGCGGCTCGACGCGCGTTCGCTGCGCCTGTCGGAGAAGGGCGACCAGCTGTTGAACAACGTGGAGGCGACCCTGACGCTGCCCGCGCACGCCGACACCGCGCTCAAGGGCCCGTTCATCGCGCTGCTGCAGCAGGAGATTCTCCGGCTGCAGGCCATGCGCTGAGCCTCAGATCGGCGGGTAGGCGCCGGTGCCGCCCGGCCAGGCCGTGAGCACCTCGTAGCCTTCGGGCGTGACGGCCACCATGTGCTCCCACTGGGCGGACAGCGACCGGTCCTTCGTCACCACGGTCCACCCGTCGGGCAGTTGCCGCGTGCCGGCCTGGCCGGCGTTGAGCATCGGCTCGATGGTGAAGACCATCCCCGCTTCGAGCTTCAGGCCCTCGCCGCGCCGGCCGTAGTGCAGCACGTTGGGCTCGTCGTGGTAGATCTGGCCGATGCCGTGCCCGCAGTATTCGCGCACCACGCTGAAATGCTCGCGCTGCGCCACCGACTGGATCGCATGGCCGATGTCGCCCAGCGTCGCGCCCGGCCGGACCTGCCGGATGCCGGCCCGCAGCGCTTCGTAGGTGGTCTCCACCAGGCGCCGCGCCAGCACGCCGGGTTCGCCGACGAAGAACATCCGGCTGGTGTCGCCGAACCAGCCGTCCTTGATCACCGCCACGTCGATGTTGACGATGTCGCCCTTCTTGAGGACCTTGTCGGGCGAGGGAATGCCGTGGCACACCACCTGGTTGACGGAGGTGAGGATGGTCTTGGGATAGCCCTGGTAGCCCACGTTGGCCGGAATCGCGCCCTGGACCTTCACGATGTGCTCGTGGCAGATCCGGTCCAGCGCCTCGGTGCTTACGCCCGGCACCACATGGGGCTCGATCATGGCCAGCACCTCGGCGGCCAGGCCCGCGGCCCGGCGCGACATCGCGAGGCCCTCGGCGCCGTGGATGGGAACGGTGCGCGCCATCAGTGCTTGCCGGCGCGCGCCGCGACCGGCTTGGCGGCGGAGGGCGTCGCGGCCATCGTGATGTCCAGCCCGCCCGCGAGCTCGGCCCGGATCAGCAGCTGGCAGATCTCCCGGTGGTCCAGCTCCGGATGCATCTCGGTCAGCATGCCGACGCGCATCCAGTGCTCCGCCTGTGCGTTGATGGACCTGCTGAGTGCATTGCCCGCGACCCGCAGGTTCTCGTGCATCAGGTCTGAAATCTTGACGATACCCATGGCCCACCTCTATATGAAACGTATGCGAATTATATACGGTTCATGTGGTCCCGTGATGCCGAGGCGTCACGCCTGGCGACGGCCTCGCCTGCGCCGCAACGGTGGTTGTGGCGGTGGGCGCCGACGTGTACGCTGCCCTGGTGCCGGCGAACCGGTCGCCGCAGGAGGTCCACAGCATGATCACGCTCTACGGATTCGGCCGCATCTTTCCCGAGGGCCATGGCGAGACCAAGGACCTCTGGGCGCAGTGGGCGCTCGAGGAGACCGGCCTGCCCTACCGCGTCCACGCGCTCGACCACACCGGCGGCGAGCTCGACGGCGAGGCCTACCGCCGGCTCAGCCCCTTCCGCCAGGCACCGGTGATCGACGACGACGGCTTCGTGGTGGCCGAATCGGCGGCCATCGCGCTCTACCTGGCCGAGAAGTCCGGCCAGCTGATCCCCGGCGACCTCCAGGGGCGCACCCACGTCGTCCAATGGTGCTTCGCCGCCGTCGCCACCGTGGGCACCACGCTGGTCTGCATGGACCTGATCGGGATGTTCGACAGCGGCAAGGCCGCGCCCCGGCTGCACGCCGAACTGCCGCAGCTCGCCGACCGCTGGCTCGGCGAACTCGATCGACACCTGAAAGGCCGCGAATGGCTCGCCGGCACCGGGTTCACGGTGGCCGACCTGATGATGGCCAGCGTGCTGCGCGGCATCCGCCACTCCGATCTGCTGGCACCGCACCCGCGGGTCCAGGCCTTCTACGATCGCTGCCGCGCGCGCCCGGCCTTCGAGCGTGCGCGCGTGCGCTACGCAGAGCGCCTCGGTGTGCGCGTGGACGACATCCGCTAGGGTCTGGCCTTAGGCCCGCAACCAGATCCTGAGCGTGACATACACCGCGTAGCCCAGCGCGAGCACGCACCACAGCAGGAAGAGCACGTTGGCCCAGTAGTCGCCGGGCGACGCCGCCAGGGTGTAGAGCTGCCCGGCGCAGCCCTTGCCGACGCACGGGACCTCGCCCCGCACCAGGGCGCGCAGCATGGAAAAGAAGAGAAAGCAGGCGACGGCGGCCGCCACCAGCAGCCCCGCGGGCCCCGCCAGTCCCGGGGTCAATTCGCCCTTCTCGTCACGGTAACCCTTGCGCAGCAGCCGCTGGCCGACGTGGTACCAGGCGAATCCGAGCAGCAGCAACGCGGTGTAGTAGAGGAAGGGGCGCATGTCCTGTGGCGGTGAAGAGCAAAACCGGTTGGCAGCGATCGTAGCCTTGCCGCCGGATGTTCTTGCCTGAACCCGCGCGCGGGTGGAGCATGCAGTCGCGTGCTCTTTTTCATCGACCCCCACCAGGAGACATCCCATGTCCAGCCATGTCTACAAGACGCTCGAACTCACCGGCTCCTCGCCCGCGGGCATCGAGGACGCGGTGCAGACCGCCATCGCCAAGGCCCACGAGACCGTGCGCAACATCCAGTGGTTCACGGTGACCGAGACCCGCGGCCATGTGGTCGAGGGCAAGGTGGCGCACTGGCAGGTCACGCTGAAGATCGGCTTCACGCTGGAGTGAAGCCGGTCTTCTAAGTACGACGCGCCCGATGGTCGGGCACCGCGGCCATCAGTTCGCGGGTGTAGGCATGGGCCGGCGCGTCCAGCACGGCCTCGGCCGCGCCCTGCTCCACCAGCCGGCCGCGCTGCATCACGCCGATGCGGTCGCACATGTGGCGGATCACCGCCAGGTTGTGGCTGATCAGCAGATAGGTCAGGCCGAATTCCTGCTGCAGGTCGCGCATCAGGTTGAGCACCTGCGCCTGCACCGAGACGTCGAGCGACGAGGTAGGTTCGTCGCAGACGATGAACTCGGGCTGGCTGGCGAGCGCACGCGCGATCGCGATGCGCTGGCGCTGCCCGCCCGAGAACTGGTGCGGGTACTTGCGGCCGTCGTCGGGCGACATGCGCACGCGGCGCAGCGCATCGGCCACGCGCGCCTCGGTCTCGTCCGCGCTGCCCGCCAGGCCGAGCACCTCGACCGGTTCGGCGATCAGTTGGTCCACCCGCCAGCGCGGGTTCAGGCTCGCATAGGGGTCCTGGAAGATCATCTGGAAGCGGCGACGCAAGGCGGCCGTCTCGTTGGGGCCGCCCCAGCGGTCGATGCCGTCGAAGAGCACGCGCCCGGCCGTCGGCTTCGTGAGGCCGGCGATCATCCGGGCCACGGTCGACTTGCCCGAGCCCGACTCGCCGACCAGGCCGAAGGTGCTGCCGCGCGCGATGTCGAAGTGCACGTCCTCGGCCGCGCGCAGCAGCTTGCGCGGCTGGCGCACCAACGTGCGCACCAGCCAGCCGGCCGAGAGGTCGAACTCGCGCGTGAGGCCCTGCACCTGGATCAGCGGCGCGGCCGATGCGTCGGCGGCCCTGGCCGTGCGAGCGAGCGCGGGGACCGGCAGCGCGCTGTCCGAACCGATCTCCGGCACCGGCAGCCGGTCGATGCGCTCGTGCACCGAGGGGATCGCGGCCATCAGCGCGCGCGTGTAGGGCTCGCGCGGCGCGTCCAGCACCGCGCGCACCGGGCCGGTCTCGCGCACGCGGCCGCGGTACATCACCATCACGCGGTCGGCGGCTTCGGCGATCACGCCCATGTCGTGCGTGATCAGCAGGGCGGCCGTGCCGCGCTCGCGGCAGACCCGGCGGAACACGCGGATCACCTGCGCCTGCACCGACACGTCGAGCGCGGTCGTGGGCTCGTCGGCGATCAGCAGCTGGGGCTCGGCGCACAGGGCCAGCGCGATCGCCACGCGCTGGCGCATGCCGCCGGAGAACTGGTGCGGGTACTGGCGGATGCGCAGTTCCGGGTCGGGGATCTCGACATCGGCGAGCAGTGCCAACGCGCGGCGGAAGGCCTCCTTCTCGCTCACCGGCAGGTGGGTGCGGATGGTCTCCACCAGGTGCCGGCCGATCGGATAAACCGGGTTGAGGCTGGTCAGCGGGTCCTGGAACACGCTGCCGATGCGGCGCCCGCGCAGCCGCCGCAGGTCTTCGCCGCGCAGCGTGTCGATGCGCTCGCCGTGCAGCTCGACCGTGCCGCCCGCGATGCGCCCCGGCGGCTCGATCAGGCCGATGACGGCTGCGCCGGTCATGGACTTGCCCGCGCCCGACTCGCCCACCACGCCCAGGATCTCGCCCGGCGCGATGTCGAAGGAGACGCCGTCGAGCACCCGCATCACGCCGCGGTGGGTGTCGAATTCGACGCTCAGGTCGCGCACGCGCAGCACGGCGCCCTGCTCTCTTTGCGCGGTCATTGGAGTCTGGGGTTGAGCGCGTCGCGCAGCCAGTCGGCGACCAGGTTGACGGACAGCGCCAGGGCCAGCAGCACCAGCCCCGGGAACAGCAGGATCCACCACTCGCCGGAGAACAGGAAGCCCTGGCCGATGCGGATCAGCGTGCCCAGCGAGGGCTGCGTGGGCGGCAGCCCGACGCCCAGGTAGGAGAGCGTGGACTCGGCCACGATGGCCAGCGCGAAGCTGATGGCCGCGATGACCAGCACCGGCGCCAGCAGGTTCGGCAGGATGTGGTGCAGCAGGATGCCGCCGGGCGAGCGGCCGATGATCCGCGCGGCCGCCACATAGTCCTTGTGCTTCTCGACCAGCACCGCGCCGCGCACCGTGCGCGCGTACTGCACCCAGTCCGAGAGTCCGATGGCCGCGACGATCACGTACACCGCCATGTCGTCGCGGTAGCCCTCGGGCAGCAGGCCGCGCGCGATGCCGAAGATCAAGAGCGCCACCAGCAACACCGGGAAGGTCAGCTGCACGTCGGCCACCCGCATCACCAGCGTGTCGAACCATCCGCCCGCATAGCCCGCGGCCAGGCCCAGCGGCACGCCGATGGCCAGCGACAGCGCCACCGCGGACACGCCCACCAGCAGCGACATGCGCAGGCCGTAGAGGATGGCCGAGAAGACGTCGCGGCCCTGGTCGTCGGCGCCCAGCGGATAGAAGGCACCCGTGATGCCCTGCTGCCACGGGGGCGTGAAGGCATCGATGAGGTCGAGGTGGGCCGGGTCGAAGGGATCCTGCCGCGCGATCAGCGGCGCGAACAGCGAGGCGATGGCGATCAGCAGCAGCAGCACGGCCGCCACCTGCACGGTGCGCGAGCGCGCGAAGGCGCGCAGCACCGGCGAATCGGATTGGCGCCAGCGCCGGCGCGGGGCCGCGGCGGCGGCGGAAGGTCGGGAAGAGGACATGGTGAACGGAAGCAATCAGGCGATGCGCAGGCGCGGGTCCACAGCGACATACAGCAGGTCCACCACCCCGTTGATCAGCACATAGAGCAGCGCGATCAGCAGCAGGTAGGCCGCGACCACCGGCACGTCCACGCCCTGGATCGAAGAGATGAACAGCAGGCCCACGCCCGGCCACTGGAACACCGTCTCGGTGACGATGGCGAAGGCGATGAGCGAGCCGATCTGCAGCCCGGTGATGGTGATCACGGGGATCAGCGTGTTGCGCAGCGCATGGCCGTAGTGCAGGTCGCGCGTGCGCAGGCCACGCGCCCGGCCGAAGCGGATGTAGTCCGAGCGCAGCACTTCCAGCATCTCCGCGCGCACCAGCCGCATGATCAGCGTGAGCTTGTAGAAACCCAGCGTGAAGGCCGGCAGCAGCAGCGCGCTCCAGCCCGAGGCGGTGAGCAGACCGGTGCTCCAGGCGCCGATCTTCACCGTCTCGCCGCGGCCGAAGGACGGCAGCCAGCGCAGCTCGACCGCGAACAGGTAGATCAGCCCGATGCCGATCAGGAAGGTGGGCAGCGAAACGCCCACCAGCGACACCGTCATGATCGCGCGGCTCAGCGCGCCGTCGCGGTGGATCGCGGTGTACACGCCCAGGGCGATGCCGCCCGCGATCGCGAAGACTGCGGCCACCAGCGCCAGTTCGAGCGTGGCCGGCAGGCGCTCCGCGATCAGCTCGGCCACCGGGCGCTTGAAGCGGTACGAGACGCCCAGGTCGCCCTGCAGCACCTCGCCGAGGTAGCGCAGGTACTGCACCGGCACCGGCCGGTCGAAGCCCAGCCGGGCGGTGAGTTCGGCGCGCTCCTCGAGCGTCGCGTCCTCGCCCAGCAGGCTGATCGTCGGATCGCCGATGTGCCGGAAGACAAGAAAGGAGATCAGCGAGACGGCCAGCAGCACCAGCACGGACTGGCCGAGCCGGCGCAGCAGATGGACCAGCATGCGACGCCTACTTCTTCGCCACCTTCACGAACTTGAAGAAGGGTGTGTTCTCAGGGCTCACCGGGATGTCGAGCCTGGGGTTCGACGCGTAGTTCAGCACCTGGTCGTGCAGCGCGATGTAGAAGCGCTCGGCCTGCACCGTCTGCCAGATGCTCTTGATCGTGGCGTCGCGCTTGGCCTGGTCGCTCTCGGAGGCGAGCGAGACGATCTTCGCGTCGATCTCGGCATTGCTGTAGCCGGTGGCATTGGTCGGGCCGCGGCCGTCCTTGCCGCGGGTGTGGACCAGGTAGTCGAAGATGTAGGCCGAATCGTAGGTGGGCACGCCCCAGCCGAACAGGTAGAAGTCGGTATCGGCCTGGTTGATGGCCGTGCTGTGCAGTGCGATGGGGCGCGCCGCCACCGTGGTCTTGATGCCGATGCGGCCCAGGAAGCCCGAGACCGCGGTGCTGATCGCCTCGTCGTTGACATAGCGGTCGTTCGGCGTGTGCAGGGTGATGCCGAAGCCGTTGGGATAGCCCGCTTCCGCCAGCAGCTTCTTGGCCTGGGCCACGTTGGCCTTCGGGTAGGCAGCGAAGGCCTTCTCGTAGCCGTTGACGAAGCGCGGCGCGATGATGTTCGAGGGAATCGACAGGCCGCGCATCACCGCGGTCTTGATCGCATCGCGATCGATGGCCAGGCCGATGGCCTCGCGCACCCTGGGATCGGCCAGCGGGTTCCTGCCCTTCACGTCCGCGTACTTGAGCTCGTTGGCGCCCACGTTGAGGCCGAGGAAGATCGAACGGTTCTCCGGCCCTTCGGTCACGCGCAGGCTCTTGTCGGCCTTGAGCCGGGCCACGTCCTGCGCCGGCAGGTCCTGCAGGAAGTCGACCTCGCCCGAGAGCAGGGCCGCGACCCGGGTCGCGGGCGACTTGATCGGCAGGTAGACCAGCTCGGTCACCTCGAGCGGGAACTGGCCCCGGCCCCAGTACTGCGGGAACTGCTTGAGCACGGTGCGGCTGTCGACCTCGCGCGAGACCAGCGTGTAGGGCCCGGTGCCGTTCTCGTTGCGGGTGGCGAAGTTCTCGGTCTTGCTGGCCACGTCCTGCGCGGTCTCCGACTTGTTGGCCTTGGCCCAGGCTTCGCTGAGGATGAAGATGTTGCTCAGGTTGTTGGGGAAGATCAGGTTCGGGCCCTTGGTCTTGACCCGCACCGTGAGCGCATCGACCTTGGTGATGGTGTCGACCGAGGACAGCAGCGACTTCAGCTGCGAGGTCGGCGCCTGGGCCCGCTTGAGCGAGAACACCACGTCGTCGGCCGTGAGCAGCGAGCCGTCGTGGAACTTGACGCCGGGGCGCAGCTTGAATTCCCAGACGCTGGGTTCGGTGGTGAGCGTCCACGCGGTGGCGATGGCGCCCTGCAGCTTGCCGTCGGGCAGCCGGATGATCAGCGGTTCGTAGACCTGGTGCAGCAGGTTGAAGTTGGTGCCGGTGTTCACCGCATGGGGATCGAGCGTGGCCGGGTCGGCGCTGCGCGCCCAGCGCACGGTCTCGGCCTGGGCCACGACGGCCGGCATCAGGCCGGCAGCCAACATCATTGCGAGCAGGGTGTGACGAATCAAGTGAAGCCTCGGTGAACAGGAGAAGTGGAGAGGAAGCCGCTTCTGCGCCCATGGCTGGAACGTGAAGGCATGCCGGGCCGCAGTATTGAAGCGGGCATGTCGCGCGTGAAAGAAGCTTTGCGCGCCTGCTCATGCGGAATTCGAGCAAGCCGATCGCATGGGGCCATGCTTGCGTTTGAATTTCGTACAGTCCTGTCCGGCCAGCGCCGAGCGCGCACGCCGTGCGGCGGTGCGAATCCGCCCGGATCGAAAGGACGCCCGATGGAACTCGAACGCTTCGACGAAGGACTGCAGCACCGCCACATCGTGGCCTACGACCCCATTTATTCCGAGGTCTTTGCCCGGGTGCGCGACGAGGTGCACGCGGCCCTCGCGGGCGTGGAACTTTTGCACATCGGCAGCACGGCGATCGTCGGCCTGCGCGGCAAGCCCATGGTCGATGCGGTGGCGATCACCACACGGCCGGACCTGCGCGCCGAGCAGCAGGCCTTCGAGCGCCTGGGCTTCCACCGCCGCCCGGTCTGGGTCGACACCGACGAGAAGCCCTATGTCTGCGCCTCGGTGGTGCTCGCCGGCCGGCGCTTCAATGTCAACGTGCACATCTGCCACCGCGGCGATCCGGTGCACGCGGATTCGCTGGCCTTCATGGCCATCCTGGACCGCCGGCCCGACCTGCGGCTGAAGTACGAAGCCGCCAAGGACCGGGCGCACGCCATCGACCCCGCCGACCCGCAGGTCTACAACCGGGAGAAGGAGGCGGTGATCCGGGAGATCGAGGCGCTGATCGGGCGCCGGTAGCGAGCGCCCTCACCGCCCGCCGAACACCGGCGCCCGCTTCTGCACGAAGGCCGCCGAGGCCTCCTTGAAATCCTCGGTCATGAGCGCCAGCACCTGGGCGCGGTTCTCGAGCTCGATCGCGGCGTCGAGCCCGCCCGCGTCGAGGTTGGCCCACATGATCTGCTTGGTGTGGCGCGTGGCGTAGGGGCTGTTGCGCAGCACCTGCTCGGCCAGCGCCAACGCCTGCGGCAGCAGATCGGTGGCATCGTCCACCAGCCGCGAGACCAGCCCGATGCGTTCGGCCTCCTCGGCCGGGATCGGCCGGCCGGTCAGCATGACTTCGAAGGCGCGCGAGGCACCGATCAGCCGCGGCAGGTGGTAGCTGATGCCGCACTCGCCGGCCGTGAGGCCGATGCGCACCGCGCCCACATGGAAGGCCGCGGCGCGGCTCGCGATGCGGAGGTCCGCGCCGAGCGTGAGCGCGAAGCCCGCGCCCACGGCCACGCCGTTGACGGCCGCGATCACCACCTTGCCCAGCGAGCGCAGCCGACGCACCATGCCCGCGAACAGTTCCTGGCCGGTGCAGTAGTCGGCCACCGAGGGCGGCCCCGTGAGTTCGGCGCCCGTGGCATCGGTCAGCGGGCTGGCCAGGTCCCAGCCGGCGCAGAAGCCGCGGCCCGCGCCGGTGAGCACGAGCACGCGCACGGCGTCGTCCGCGGCCAATCCGTCGAGCATCGCGCAGAGGCGGCGCACCGTCATCTGGCTCAGCGCGTTGAGGCGCTCGGGGCGGTTCAGCGTGACGACCGCGATGCCTTCGTGGCTGCGGTCGAGCTGGATGTCGTCGGTGGCGCTCATCGCGGGTCCGGGCTCAGCGGCCGGTCCACTGCGGCGCCCGCTTCTCGATGAAGGCCCGCGGGCCTTCGCGGAAATCCTCGCTGGCCGCCACACGCTGGAAGGCCGCACGGGTCAGCGTGCGCAGCGCGGCCTCGTCGAGCTCGTTCGCCATGCGCGCCACGCGCAGGCTCTCGCGCACGGCCGTGGGCGCATTGCGCGTGATCTGGGCCGCCAGCGCCAGCGCCGCGTCGCGCAGCGCCGCGGCCGGCACCACCCGGTTGACCCAGCCCAGCTGCTGCGCGCGCTGCGCGTCGAGCTGGCCCGCGGTCAGGATCAGTTCCAGCGCGATGTTGGGCGGGATCGCGCGCGGCAGCCGGTACAGTCCGCCGGCCGCGGCGATCAGGCCGCGCAGCACTTCGGGCAGGCCGAAGGCCGCATGCTCGGCCGCCACCACCAGGTCGCAGGCCAGCGTGAGTTCGGTGCCGCCGGCCAACGCCTTGCCGTTGACGGCCGCGATCCAGGGCTTGCTGCGCTCGCGGTAGACGAAGCCCGCGAAACCGCCGCGCTCGGTGCTCAGCGCGCTGCCGCGGCCGGCCGAGACCTCCTTGAGGTCGGCGCCGGCGCAGAAGGCGTCCGGGCCCGCGCCGGTCAGCACCACGACCCAGGTGTCGTCGTCGGCCTCCGTCGCGTCGACCGCGGCCTCAAGGCCGGCCGCGACCGCGCCGTTGACGGCGTTGCGGGCCTCGGGCCGGTCGATGGTGACGACCGCGATGTGTCCGGGGAGTTTCTCGACGCGCACCGCGTCGTTGTTTTGTCCTGCGTTCATGCGAGGCTCCAGCGCAGGCTGTCGGTGCCTGCCGTGACGTGGCCGGTGCTGCCCACCGGGGATCGGTCCAGGTCGGCGAGCACCGCCAGCGCCGCTGCATCGTCGGGCTCGACGCGTGCCATCAGCCGTTCGCCGGCCGGCGTGCGCGCGATCACGATGCCGTGCGTGGGCAGGCCGTCGCGGCCGTAGAGGATGGTGAAGGTCTCGAGCGTGGCGCTGCCGCTGTAGCTTTCGACGAAAGGCGGCACCGGGCCGCGCCGCGCATCGGCCGCGGCCTGCACGCTGTAGTCGGCCGGGGGCAGGCCGTTCGGCGGCGGGCTCGAGCCCAGCACCAGCGCATGGTGCTTGGTCACGTACTCGCCCTGGCCGTAGAGCAGCGCGGTCTTGCCCGGCGCGCTGCGCAGCGCGCGCACCAGGCCCGCGGCCGCGTGCGTCATGTAGTCGTTGAGCGGCGCGCCGAAGAAGCTCAGGCCGCCGGTCGAGGTCATCTGCGCCTCGGGCGCCAGGCCCAAGGTGCGGCGCGCCATCTTGGGCACGATGGGGAAGCAGCTGTAGAGCTCGAGCATCTCGAAGGCCGACGCATCGCCGCCCACCTGCGCGAGCACGGTCTCCATCACCAGGTCCTGCGCATGCGAGCGGTGGAACTGGTCGCGCTGCAGGTAGTCGCGCGGCTCGCGTGCCGCGGCACCGTCCCACACGTAGACCCACTTCTCGGGCGCGATGCCCAGCGCGCGCGCATGGCCCACGCTGGTCAGCAGCACGCCCGCGCCCATGTTGACCACCGGGTTGGCCACCATGTGCTTGGTGTAGGGCCAGGCGATCAGCCGGTTGGCGGCGCTCGGCTCGGCCACCGCCTCGGCGCTGAAGCCCTGGCGCAGCCAGGCATGCGGATTCGCCGCCGCCACTTCCGAATAGCGCGACCACAACGCGGCCGATTCCTGCTGCGCCTCGCGCGGGGTCTGGCCCCAGTGCGCCAGCGCGGCGTTCTCGTAGAGCGGGTAGATCGTGATCGGCATCGCGGCGCCGTGCTTGACCGCCACCGGGTGGCACAGGTCGGTGCCGCGCACCAGCTTCACCGTGTCGTCCCTGGGCGTCCAGCCCAGGTCGATGCCGCGCTTGGCCGCGGCGTCGACGGTGTAGCGCGATTCGGCGCCGGTGATGGCCGCGACCCGGCTTTCGCCGCGCGCGATGCGCAGCGCGGCCTCGTGGATGAAGCGCACAGGCGACTCGCCGCCGGCCTCGCCGTACACGCGGCGCGCCGGCAGGTGGCCCAGCCGCTCGCCCAGCAGCGCGGTCGCGTCGGTGTAGGGCCAGGAGTATTCGCAGACGATGTCGAGCGAATCGATGTCGGCCAGCAGCGCGGCGCCGGCGTCCTCTTCGGCTGCGCGCAGCGCGCGGAGCATGAGCTCGATCGGCTCGAGCCCGGCCTCGGGCTCCTTGTTGCGGTGGGTGATCTCACCCACACCCACGATGATCGGGGTGCGGTCGTCGATGGCGGTCATGCGTCGTGTCTCCTGCGCGACCGGGCCCAATGCCGGTCTCTGCGGTCGATCATAGGAAGGGCCCGTGCGCCGGGGCATCGTCGAAAGGGACGATTGCCGCGGCGCCCTGCCCTTCCTAAGGTGCCTGTTCCACCGAGGACCCCAGAGGAGACAACCCCCGTGATACAGCCCCCCTTGTTCCGCATGCCCGGCATCGACGTTCCGCTGTTCGCCTTCACGCATCGCCGTGACGTGCCGGGCGCGGTGCGCAGGCAGGGGCGGACCGCATGAAGGCCTTGCAGACGGACCGGCTGGGGCCGCTCGAAGGCCTGACGCTGCGCGAGCTGCCGCGCCCCGAGCCCGCCCCCGGCGAACTGCGCATCCGTGTCGAGGCGAGTGCGATCTCGCACGCCGACCTGCTGCTGGCCCAGGGCCGCTACCAGCTGCAGCCGCCCGTGCCCTACATCCCGGGCAGCGAGTTCGCGGGCACGGTCGAGGCGATCGGCGACGGCACCGCGGGCGACTGGCAACTGGGCGAACGCGTCTGTGGCTCGGCCACGGCCGGCGGCGCCTGGGCCGAGGCCGTGTGCGTGCCGGCCGGTGCGGTGCAGCGCATCGGCGCGGCCGCGCCCTTCACCGAAGCGGCCGCGCTGGCCGTGCCCTACAGCACCATGTGGCACGCGCTGGTCGACCGCGGCGCGTTGCGGCCCGGCGAGACGGTGTTCGTGCTCGGCGCCGCGGGCAGCGTCGGCCTGGCCGCGGTGCAGCTCGCGCGCGCCTTCGGGGCCCGTGTGATCGCGGGCGGCTCGACGCCCGAGAAACGCGCGCTGGCACGCGCGGCCGGTGCCGACGCCACCATCGACACCTCGGCCATCGACTGGCGCAACGCACTCAAGGCGCTCACGCCATCCGGCGGCGTCGACGTCGTGGTCGACCCGGTCGGCGGCGCCTTCACCGAGCCCGCCTTCCGCTCGCTGGGCTGGGGCGGGCGCCACCTGGTGCTGGGCTTCGCGGCCGGCGGCATCGCGGCGCTGCCGGCGAACCTGCCGCTGCTCAAGGGCGCTGCGCTGGTGGGCGTGGACATCCGACAGTTCTCGCAGCGTGCGCCGGACCGAGCGGCGGCCAACCTGCGCGGCGTGATGGCACTGCATGCCCGCGGCGACCTGCGCCCGGCCATCGCGGGTGTGTGGGCGCTGTCGGACCACCGCGCGGCACTGGCGGCGATGCAGGGTGGCGACGCGGTGGGGCGCGTCGTATTGCGGCCGGACTGAGGCTTTTTCCAGTCACGTCATGTCCATCAGGAACATGGCGTGGCCGGCGGGCCAGACTCGAGGCCTCAGGCCTGCGTCGGATCGCGCTGCGCCTCGAGCCGCGCGACCCGCCGCAGGTGCCATGCGGCCGGGCCGAACTGCAATTCGATCAGCGTCGCGCGCCGGAAGTAATGGCCGATGGCCAGTTCCTCGGTCATGCCCATGCCGCCGTGCAGCTGCACCGCGCCCTGCCCCACGGCCCTGCAGGCGCGCGCGACCGCGACCTTGGCCGAGGACACGGCCCGCGCGCGTTCGTCGGCCGTGCCGTCCATCGCCTCGAGCACCGCCTGGGTCAGCGCCTCGGCCTGGGCCAGCGCCATGTGCATGTCGGCCAGCCGGTGCTGCAGCACCTGGAAGCTCGCGATGGCCACGCCGAACTGCTTGCGCTGGCGCACGTAGTCGAGCGTGTCGGCCAGCAGCCGGCGCATCACGCCCACGGCCTCGGCGCAGACCGCAAGCGTGGCCTCGTCGAGCGCCTGTTCGATCTGCGGCAGCGCCTCGCCCTCGCGGCCCAGCAGGGCCTCGGCCGGCACGCGCACGCGCTCGAGCCGCAACTCGGCCGCGCGGGTGCCGTCGCGCAGCGCGTAGGGCCGCAGCTGCACGCCGGGCGCATCGCGCTCGACCACGATCAGCGACAGGCCCTCGGCGTCGCCCGGCTCTCCGCTGCTGCGGGCCGACACGATCAGGTGCGTGGCCCAGGGCGCCGCGTGCACCACCGCCTTGTGGCCGTCGATCTCGTAGCCTTCGGCATCGCGCACCAGCCGCGTGCGCACCGCGGCGCGTTCGTCGCGGCCCTCGGGCTCGGCATGGGCGAAGGCCAGCACCGCGCGGCCCTCGACCGCGTCGGCCAGCAGCGCATCGCTGAACGCACCCGGCTGGCGCTGCAGCAGGCCCGCGCCGATCACGATGCTCGACAGGTAGGGCTCGCCCGCGAGCGCGCCGCCCAAGGCCCGCATCACGGCCAGGTGCACGGCCATGCCGCCGCCGAGGCCGCCCTGCGCCTCGGGCAGCGCCGCGCCCAGCAGGCCGAGCTCGCGCGCCAGGCCGGACCAGAAGGCCGGCGGCGCGTCGGTGGCCTCGGCCAGCGAACGCAGGCGTTGGTCGAGGTCGAAGCGCTCGCCGAGGTAGCGCGAGAGGCTATCGACCAGCATCGCGAGCGTGTGCTCGCGCTCGGCTTGAAGGGTGTCGGTGGTCATGCAGGTCAGCCGCGCAGCAGGTGCGCGGCGATGAGGTTGCGCTGGACTTCGTTGGAACCCGCGTAGATCGACGCGGCGCGGTCGTTGAGGTAGGCCGACATCGAGAACACGGCCTCCTCGGGCACGGGCAGCTCGCCCTGCAGGCTGTCGGCCAGCGGCAGGTTCACCGCGGCGTAGCGGCCGGCGATCTCGATGCCCAGTTCGGTCAGCCGCTGGCGCAGTTCGGAACCCAGCACCTTGCCCATCGAGGGCCGGATGCCCGGCGGCTCGCCCTGCACCTGCGCGCGCAGGGCCTGCAGCTCCAGCGCCTCGACCGCATCGATCGCGCAATCGGCCTCGGCCAGGCGCAGCGCCATGTCGCGTGCTTCGTCGGCGTCACTGTGCGGCCACGCCGCGCGCGCCGCCTCGCGCAGGCGCCGCAGCCGCGCGCGCAGCAGCGGCGCCCAGGCATGGCCGCGCTCGTGCGCGAGCAGGTATTTCGCGATGGCCCAACCCTGGTTCTCCTCGCCCAGCAAAGAGGACACCGGCACGCGCACGTCGTCGAAGAACACCTGGTTGAGCTCGTGGTCGCCCGAGATGCTGACGATGGGGCGCACCGTGATGCCCGGCAGGTCGAGGTCGAAGCACAGGAAGCTGATGCCCTGCTGCGCCTTGCCGCCGCTGGCGGTGCGCACCAGGCAGAACATGCGGTTGGACCAGTGGGCATGGGTGGTCCAGATCTTGGTGCCGTTGATCACGTAGTGCTCGCCGTCGCGCACCGCGCGGCACTGCAGCGACGCGAGGTCGGAACCCGCCTGCGGCTCGGAGTAGCCCTGGGCCCAGTAGTCGTCGCCATTGCGGATGCCCGGCAGCCAGCGCTGCTTCTGTGCCTCGGTGCCGAAGGCGATGATCACCGGCGCCACCATGCGCGTGCTGTTGGGCGCGAGCGGCGGTGCGTCGGCCTGCGCGAGCTCGCTCGCGAAGATGTAGTGCTGCATCGGCGTCCAGCCGGTGCCGCCATGTTCGACCGGCCAGCTGGGCACGCTCCAGCCGCGCTGCGCGAGGATGCGGTGCCAGCGGATGCCGTCGTCGTAGTCGCTGAAGATGCCGGAACAGCGCCGGCCCGCGGTGCGCAGTTCGGGCGTCAGGGCCTCGTCCAGGAAGTCGCGGACCTCCTGCCTGAACCCGGCCTCGGCCGCGTCGAGTTTCCAAGCCATCGCTCGCCTCTTTTCCCACTGGATCGAAGCGATGGAGTGTTCTGCGGCACGGCCGCGCGGACCATCGTCGGAAGCGACGAATGGAAGGCTGCCGGGTTCAGCCTGCGCGCGATCGCCACAGCGCCACGCCGACCAGCAGCAGCGCCACCGCCGCATAGGGCACGCCCGGGCCGAGGTCGTAGAGCAGCGCGCCGGCCAGCGGCCCGAGCACGATGCCCAGGCCCTGGGCCGCACCCACCGAACCGGCCGCCGCGCCCTGCGACTGCGCATCGACCGCGTTGGCCGCCAGCGCCGCGAAGGCCGGGAAGATGCAGCCCATGCCCGCGGCGGCGATGAAGAAGCACAGCGCCAGCATCACCGGCGTCGCGATCAGCGCGGTGGCGCCGAAGCCGCAGGCCGCGATCAGCGCGCCCACGCGGATCAGCCGCTGTGGCGGCCAGTCGAGCCGGCGCACCACCATCTGCGAGGCGATCAGGCCGATGCCCACCGCAGTCAGCGCGATGCCGGCGGCGCGGGCCGCCGGACCCGCGGCCAGCGCCAGCCGGTCGATGGCGAAGAAGCCCACCGTGATCTGCGAGATCGCGACGCAGAACATCGCGATGAAGGCCACCACCATCGGCCGCCGCAGCCGTGCGTCGTCCAGGCGCAGCGTCGACGCGCCCCGCGTGCCCTGGCGCCCGTGGCGCGGCAGCGCTTTCCAGAGCACCGCCAAGGCGAGCAGCGGCAGCACGGCCGTGACATAGAGCGGCAGGCTCAGGCTGCGCTGCGCCAGCAGCGCGGCCAGGGCCGGACCCAGCACCATGCCCACCGCATTGGCCGCGCCCAGCGAAGCCATCGCGCGCGCCCGGCCCGCGGGCGGCACATGGTCGGCGACCAGCGCCTGCCCGGTCGATGGAATCGCCGCATAGAAGGCGCCGATCGCGCCGCGCGTGAGCACCAGGCCCGCAAACACCAGCAGCGCCGCCGGCAGCAGCGCGATCGAGGCCACCAGCAGCGCGCACATGGCGGCGTAGCAGAGTGCGAAGCCGCCCACGCCGCAGAGCAGCACCGTGCGGCGGCCATGCCGGTCGCTGGCCGCACCCCAGCGCCGCGCCAGCAGCATCCACAGCACGCCGCCCACCGTCACGGCCGCACCGGCCTGCCAGGCCGGCATCCGCAGCAGCCGCGCGATCGGCCCCACAAGCGGGACGAAAGCCATCATCGCCATGGTGCAGAGCATGTTCGCGACCAGCAGCGGCTTGAGGTCGAAAGCAGAGGCCGGCGCCGCAGGCCGGGGCTCAATGGAAAGAATTTGTGTCATGCGGTCATATTAAATGAGAAGCGTTTGCATTTGAGATATGATCGCGGCATCGAAAGAAAAGCCGCTGCAAGCAGCCGCCGCCCTTTCCACCGCTTCAGTTTCATCGTGGGGCGACCCGGGACCCTCAAAAGTCTCCAAGGTCGTTTTTTGCTAGCCATCGGTTCTCCGGCCAGCCATGCATTTTTTCCACGTGCGCACACGGCACCCCTCGGCGCTTCAGTCCGATGGACTCGCCCTCCTCCGGCGCCTTCGCATGACCCAGCCCGTGATCCCCAGCCCTGCCGGCAGCAGGCCCGCGACCAGCGCCAGGGCCTGCCCCGACACGCCCAGGATCTTTCCGCCGTGCAGCGCCTCGAGCCAGCCCAGCACGCGCTGGATGCCCTCGCGCTGGCTGTCGTCGCGTTCCTTCAGCACACGGCCCGAGTAGGCGTCGACGAAGACCTCGACGGTCTGGCCGGCGCGCGGCCCGGTGCGTGGCACCAGGTCGATGCGAAACACGCCGCCTTCCTTGAACGGCGCCATGATCAGCCGCGTCTGGGCGTCACCATGGCCGGCCTGCGCGGCCGTCCAGGCCTGGCGCAGCGTCAGGCGCGGGCCGGTGGCGTCGCCCTCGGAGCGGTAGCCGAAGCTCGGGTCCAGCACGGTCTCGAACTGCAGCGCCAGGCCGCTGGCCAGCAGGATGCCCAGCACCAGCGCGCCCACCGCCCCGATGCGGCGGTGCCAGCGCGCGGGCGCCGAATCGACGATGGCCGCCGGCGCCTTGCCGCGCAACGCGCGCCTGCGGTGCAGCAGCGTGCGCAGTCCGGCCCACAGCAGGAGCAGCAGGAAACAGGCCGAGACGATCTGCAGCAGCTTGCCCACCGCGCCCAGCGTGAGGCTGGTGTGCAGCGCATAGAGCAGGCCGATCAGGTCGCGCCGGTCCAGCGACCAAGCGCCGTAAGGCATGACGGCCAGCGCCTCGCCCGTGCCCGGGTGAAGGCGCGCCAGCCAGTAGCGCCGCTCGCTGGGGATCAGCGGATCGGGCGTGGGCCAGAAGCCGGTGGTGAGCCGGCCGGCTTCGTCGATCTGCGTCACGCCGATGCCGACCGCGCCCGGGTGCTGGCGCTCCAGCGCATCCGCCATCTCGACCAGCGGCACGCGCTGCGCCGCGGGCACCGTGAGCTGGGGGTTGAGCCAGTCGTCGAGCGGATCGGACAGCACCAGCAGGCTGCCGCTCAGGCCCTGCACGATGAAGAAGGCGCCGAACACGCAGGCCAGCCAGCGGTGCAGCGCACGCCAGCGGTAGCCCCGGTGGCGCACCGGGGCCGCCTCAGAAGCGCGCATGGACGCGGACGCCGGCCGTGCGCCCTCGGCCGACCTGGTAGAGCGTGCCATAGGGCGCGCCGGCCTCGAAGGCATAGAGCGCGTAGGTCCTGTCGGCCGCGTTATCGAGGTAGAAATCGGCCGACAGGTTCTTGTTCAGCTGCAACGACACGCCGAGGTCGAGCAAGGCGTAGCCCTTCTGGCTGATCGTGTCGGCCTCGTTGAAATAGCTCTTGCCCACATAGCTCAGGCCGATGCGCGGCACCAGGCGCGCGCCGCCCGACAGCGGCACCACGTACTCGGCCACCAGGTTGGCCGTGGCCGTCGGCGCGTAGGGCACCTTGTGGCCCGTCAGGTCCACGCCGGGATTGGCCGGGTTGCGGTAGCGGCTGAAGGCGCTGTCGTTGACGGCCACGCCGGCCCTGAGGTACAGGCTGCGCGTGGCCTGCCACTGGGCGTCGAGGCTCGCGCCCTTGGTTTCGACCTGCCCCACGTTCTGCAGGTACTGGCCCTGCACCGGCCCGACCGACAGCTGGTAGTCGCTGGTGCGCGTGAAGTAGGCCGCGCCCGAAAGCTCGAGCCGGTCGTCGAGCAGCTTCGACTTGAAGCCGAACTCGAGGTTGCGCGCGTTCTGCGGCGCGTAGGTGAAGCCGATGTTCTGCGGCGTGACAGCGCGCGTGAAGCCGCCGGCCTTGAAGCCGGTGCTGTACAGCCCATAGACCGCGAGCGCATCGGCCACCCGGTAGTTCAGGCCCAGCTTGGGCGAGGTGGCATCGAACTTCTTCTCGCCGCCGAGCGCCAGCGCGCCGAAGGCGGTGTCGGCCTTGGCGCGCTCCTGCTCGAAGCGCAGGCCGAAGACCGCATCGAGCCGCTCGCTGGCGTGCCAGCTCAGTTCGCCGAAGGCCGCGTAGGAACGGATGTTCTGCTGCGAGCGCAGCGTGGCGGCCGGCACCTCGCGGCTGAAGTCCAGGTCCTGGAAGTACAGGCCCGCGACATAGTCGAAGGCCTTGTGCGCGCCGGCCTTCGAGGCCAGCCGGAACTCCTGGCTCAGGGTCTTCTGCGTCTCGGGCGTGTACGAACCGAAGATGGTCCGGTCGAAGCGGCGGTCCTGGTGGCCGGTCAGCGAGCTCAGGGTCGCGGCGCCGAAGTCGTAGGCCACGTACAGCCCAAGGCTGTCGGTCCTGAGCCGGTAGTGCGAGGGCGCGGGCAGCGCCATGCGCCGCTTCAGGTCGGGGCCGAGCACGTAGTACTCCTCGTCGGAGCGCAGGCTGTCGCGCGCGGCCGTGAGCATCACGTCGAGCGGGCCGCCGGTCGGGGCGTAGCGCAGGCGCAGGCGCCCGTTCACGTCCTCGCCGTCGCCCAACCGCGCGCCGCTCACCATGTCGTGCATCTCGCCGCGTTCCTTCCGCGTGCCCACCGCCACGTCGGCATACAGCGTGTCGGCCACCAGCGGCGTGTTGAGCAGCAGCTGCGCGCCGCGGCCGTGCGCATTCAGGTCGCCCGCGGCCTCGAAGCGCAGCTGGTTGTCCGGCTTGCGCGTGACGATGCTCACGATGCCGCCCACCGCGCCGCGGCCGTAGAGCGTGCCCTGCGGTCCGTAGAGCACCTCGACCTGCTCCAGCGCCTGCGGCAGCAGCTGCGCGAACAGCGCCTGGTCCTGCGGCAGGCCGTCGACGTAGAGCTGCGCCGTGGGGTTGTAGAAATCGACCGAGGACTGCCCTCGGATCGTGACGTTCGAATAGGCGCGGCTGGAGCGCTTGCGGATGTTCACGTCGGTGAACACGCGGTCGATCTGGTCCACGCTCTGCAGGCCGCGCGGCCCGAAGTCCTCGGCCGTGGCGGTGGCCACCGCGCCCGCGATCTCCGACGCCTTCTGCTCGCGCTTGGTGGCCGTCACGGTGACGGTGGGCAGCGCGGCGGCCTCCTGCCCCGGCGGCACGGTCTGCTCCTGGGCCACGGCCTGGCCGGCGACCAAAGCCATGCCGGCCCAGTACGGTGTCAACTTCATTCCTGTTCCCTCTTCTTGCGGTTTCTCGAAGCGTCGAAGGTAGAAGCAGGCGCCCCGGCGCAAGAACAGCATCGGGCCGGGAAAGACAGCATCCGTCATTAGAATGAGAAGTATTCCCAACTGAACACGGTGCCCGCGCCATGCCCCTGCCGCCGAAACCGCGCCTGGTCATTCCTCACCACGCCCGGCAAAGCCAGGCCGTGACCGGCGCCACCTGGGGCACCTCCGACGATGCGGTGCGCATCGGCATCGTCGACCGCCATGCCGAGCGCGACATCCGCATGCCCTCGGCCGCGGTGGCGCCGCACCTGTCGCTGGTGCTGCTGGCCGAGGGCCAGGGCCACTTCCTGATGGGCGACAGCACGCGCCCCTGCGAATTCCTCGCGGGCCACTGCTTCCTCAGCTGCGGCTGGGCGCCCTTCGACGGCGAGGACTTCATCCCGGCCTCCTCGCGCTTCCGTGCGGTGCTGCTGCACTACCCGCTGGCGCTGCGCGAGGTGCTGGGCCGGGCCACGCCGGTGTCGCAGCACGATTGCGAAGTCCACGCCCATCCGCGCGCCAGGGCCTGGCTCGCGCGGCTGCCGATGGCGCCCTGGATGGCGGCATTCGCGCAACGGCTGATCGCGGCGGGCCTGCCCACCGAGCCGCTGGCCCTGCTCGAGCTGCAGTGCCATGCCTTGCGTGCCCTGCACGGGGTGGCGTCACGCCTGAGCCCGTCGACGCGCGAGCTGTTCTTCGCCGACCCGCAGCCCGAACCCGCGACCGCGACCGCGGCCCCCACGCCCTCGTTCAGCGGCCGCGACCGCCGGCGTTTGCTCGAGGCGCGGCGCCACATCGAGGCCCATCTGGCCGAGCCGCTCACGGTCTCGGCCATTGCCACCGCCTGCGGCCTGAGCGAGACCGCGCTCAAGAAGGGTTTTCGCGCGCTGTTCGGGCGCAGCGTCTACGAACACGTGCTGCAGGCACGCTGCGGCCGGGCCGCCGACCTGCTGCGCGACAGCCCGCTCACGGTGCGGCAGGTGGCCGAGCACTGCGGCTTTTCCAGCGCCAGCCACCTCGCCAAGCACTTCGCCCAGCGCTTCTCGGCCACCCCGCTGCGCTACCGAAGCCTGCACAGCTGAGATGATCGGGGCCCCATGATCATTCGACCCCGCCTCCATTGGCTGCGCATGTTGTTTGTCTGGCGCGGCTCCGTGCTGCGCGACATCGCACCGCAGCTGCTCGCCACCACGGCCTTCGCCATCCTCGTCACCGTGCTCCACGGGCGCCTGTTCCAGTGGAAGATCCCGCTGACCTTCGTGCCCTTCTCGCTGATCGGCCTGACCCTGGCCATCTTCCTGGGTTTTCGCAACGGCACCAGCTACGCGCGCTACTGGGAGGCGCGCACGCTCTGGGGCAGCGTGCTCAACAACACCCGCACCCTGCTGCGCCAGGCGCTCACGCTGGCCGACGCGCCGGCTGAAGTGCTGCCCCTGGCCGCGCGGCTGATCGCCTTCGTGCATGCGCTGCGCCACCAGCTGCGCCGCACCGATCCCGCGGCCGATTTCGAGCGCCTGCTGACGCCGGAAGACCGCGCGCGGCTGAAGCCGGTGCTGTACAAGCCCTCGATGCTGCTGCTGATGGCCGGCGAATGGCTGCGCGACCGGCGGCAGGCGGGCGACATCGCCCCCGCCATCGTGCCGGCCATGGACGCGCCGCTGAGCCACCTCAACGAGGCGCTGGGCGGCTGCGAGCGCATCGCGAGCACGCCGATCCCCTTCACCTACTCGGTGATCATCCACCGCACGATCTACCTCTACTGCGTGCTGCTGCCCTTCGGCTTGGTCGACTCGATCGGGCCGACCACGCCGGTGATCGTGGCCTTCATCGCCTACACCTTCTTCGCGCTCGAGGCCCTGGGCGCGGAGATCGAGGAGCCCTTCGGCACGGCCGCCAACGACCTCGCGCTCGATGCGATGTCGGCCGGCATCGAGTCGACGCTGCGCGAGATGATGGGCGAGCCCCAGCAGGCGCCGAGGCTCGATCCCGACGTGTACATCCTGACCTAGCCGAAGGTGAAGGCGAAGGCCTCGGCCCCCGGGTCCAGGAATTCGATGTCGAAGCGGTGCTCGGCCACGCCGCCCTTCTGCCGCACCAGCTGGTAGAGGCGCTGGCCGGTCACCACGCCCTGGCCCTGGGCGTCGACGTCCATGCCCTGGTCGGCGCCCGGCGGCTTGCCGTCGATGAGCACCCGGAAGCGCACCGGCTTGCCGTCCGCGCCCGGCCCCAGCACCAGGTGCAGGTCGCGCGCATGGAACTGGTAGCTGATGCGCCCGCCGCTGCGGGCCAGCACGGCGCTCTGGGCGCCCACGCGCCAGTCGCCAGCCAGCGCCCACTGGTTGAGCAGCAGCGTGGCCGGGCCGGCGTAGCGGTGCGGCTGGTTCTTCGCGAAGCCGCCGGTGGAGACGAAATGCTCGGCGCGCTGGTAGCCCACATAGGTCTCGGGCGACTGGACGTTGGCGCCGTCGGCCGCGGCCTGGGCCCCGCTGGCCTCGACCTTCACCAGGTCGCCCGGCACCCGGCCCCGGCCGGCTTCGGCCAGCAGCTGCTGGATGACCTGCTCCGACTTGTCGTACTCGCCTTCGCCGTAGTGGTGGTAGCGGATGTTGCCCTTGGCGTCGATGAAGTAATGGGCGGGCCAGTACTGGTTCTTGAACGCACGCCAGACCGTGAAGTCGTTGTCGATGGCCACGGGGTAGTCGATCTGCAGGTCCTGCACCGCCTTGCGGACGTTGCCGACGTCCTTCTCGAAGGCGAATTCCGGCGCGTGCACGCCGATCACGACCAAGCCCTGGTCCTGGTACTTCTGCGCCCAGGCACGCACATAGGGCAGCGCGCGCAGGCAGTTGATGCAGGAGTAGGTCCAGAAATCGACCAGCACCACTTTCCCGCGGAGTTGCTCCGTGGCCAGCGGCTCGGAATTGAGCCACTGCACCGCGCCGGCCAGTGGGGGCATGGCGCCTTCGATGGGCAGGTCGACAGCGCCGGCCCTCGTCGGCGCATCGTTCGCCGCCACCATGGCGGGCGCGCCCTTCGGCCCCGCGCCCGCCCGGTCGACCAATGCCTGCTCGACCCTGGCCGTGCTCGACAGCGACAGCTGCGCCAGCACGCCGGTGTCCAGCCCCAACGCGATCGCGGCCACGCCGCACAGCAGGGCCGCGCCGATGCCGCGGCGGATCCACTCGCCCGCGCCGAGCGAGCGCTTCATCGCCTGGAACACCCGCCCGCCGATCAGCAGCGCCGCGGCCAGCGAGGTCGCCGCGCCGGCCGAATAGGCCAGCAGCAGCAGCGAGGTCTGCGCGCTCGCGCCGTTGAGCGCCGCGCCGGTCAGCACCAGGCCCAGGATCGGGCCCGCGCAGGGCGCCCACAGCAGCCCGGTCGCCACGCCCAGCAGCAGCGAAGGCACGAGCGACGAGGCGCCGCGTCCGGAGGCGACCCCCGTGGCCGAGGCCGACAGGCGCGCCCCCCAGGCGACCAGCGGCCGCGTGGCGTGCTCCGACAGCCGGGGAAACAGCAGCATCAGGCCGAACACCGCCATCAGCACCAGCGCCGCCCAGCGGCCGTACTGGTTGGCCTGCACGGCCCAGCCGCCACCGACCGCGGCCAGCGAAGCCACCGCCGCGAAAGTCAGCGCCATGCCGGCCAGCAGCGGCAGCCCGCTGCGCAGGAAGGGCTGCTCACCGCGTGCGAAGACGAAGGGCAGCACCGGCAGGATGCAGGGGCTGAGGATGGTCAGCACACCGCCCAGGTAGGCGACGAGGAAGAGCAGCATGGCGGTGCGGCCTTGGCGGGATCAGGCCGCGCGCGGCGTGAACTTGAGCGACAGGCCGTTCATGCAGTAGCGCAGGCCGGTGGGCTTGGGACCGTCGGGGAACACATGGCCGAAGTGGCTGCCGCAGCGCCGGCAGTGCACCTCCGTGCGCACCATGCCGAAGGTCTTGTCCACGTTCTCGCCGACCGCGTTGGGCAGGGGCTGCCAGAAGCTGGGCCAGCCGGTCCGGCTGTCGAACTTGGTCTTGGAGGAGAAGGCATCGAGGCTGCAGCCCGCGCAGGCGAAGATGCCTTCGCGGTGCTCGTCGTTCAGTGGGCTGGTGTAGGGCCGCTCGGTGCCCTCCTCGCGCATCACCGCGTACTGGTTGGGCGTGAGCAGCTTGCGCCATTCGGCCTCGGTGCGGGTCAGCTCGAAGGCGGCGGCGGTGGCGGCCAGCGCCGGACGCGGGCTCCAGCCCAGTGCATAGGCAATGGCCAGGCCGAGCGTCGAGCCGCCTGCGACCAATGCCGAACGTCTTCCTTGGGGGGTCATGGCAAATCCTTCAAAAGGGTCCTGTGGGGTCCGGGTGACAGGCTGCCATCGGCACGGGACGACCGGGGGCTCCTGGGACGCTGTACGCAGCGCGCGGCACCTTGGACTCGGTCAAGCTCAAGAAAACGTTATATCCCAACGGGCATAACGACGCATGATCGAGGGCGCGCGGCATCGCATCCACCGCTTAGTTCGACCCGCACCGCCCCGGGGTTACAGCCCGGCGCGGTCGATGCAGCGGAAATTTCGACCCGCCTCGCGTAACCGAAGGCGCCCTTCGCCCGAACTCAGGGACACGGACGCCGTCCGATCCACCCTGCACCGAAGGAAGACCTGAGATGAACAAGCCCTCGACCCCTCCTGCCGCCGCGCTCGCCCCCCGCCAGCGCTTCTCGCGCCGCATGGCGCTCGGTGCCGTGGCGCTGCTGGCCGCCGCGGCCGCCTTCAAGATCGTGCCCTCGATGGCGGCGGAGAAGGCCGTCGTCATCCCGGCGCCCGCCGACGACCTCGCCACGGCCGCGGCCACCGAGACCGCGGTGCTCGCGGGCGGCTGCTTCTGGGGCGTGCAGGGCGTGTTCCAGCACGTCAAGGGCGTGACCAATGCAGTCTCGGGCTATGCGGGCGGCGACGAGAAGACGGCCCGCTACGAGACCGTGGGCTCGGGCCGCACCGGCCATGCCGAGGCGGTGGCGATCACCTACGACCCGAAACAGATCAGCTACGGCCGCATCCTGCAGATCTACTTCTCGGTCGCCCACAACCCCACCGAGCTCAACCGCCAGGGCCCCGACCGCGGCACCCAGTACCGCTCGACCGTGTTCGCGCAGAACGACGAACAGGCCCGCGTCGCCAAGGCCTACATCGAGCAGCTCGGCAAGGCTGGCAGCTTCGGCGCGCCGATCGCCACCACCATCGAACTGCAGAAGCGCTTCTTCCCGGCCGAGGGCTACCACCAGGACTACCTGACGCTGAACCCGAACCAGCCCTACATCGTGATCAACGACCTGCCCAAGGTCGCCAATCTCCAGAAGGTGTTCCCCGAGCGCTACCGCGCCGACCCGGTGCTGGTGGGCAAGCGCGTGTCCGGCTGACGCCATGGCCGGCAGAATGCGTCTTCGTCCATTCTTCTGGAGTCACCCATGAAAATCAGCGCCCGCAACGTTCTGCCCGGCAAGGTCGTCAAGATCGTGCGCGGCCCGGTCACGACCGAGGTCACGCTCGAGATCGCGTCGGGCGTGCAGATCGTCTCGACGATCACCTCGACCTCGGCCGATTCGCTGGGCCTGCTCGAAGGCGGCCCGGCGTATGGGCTGATCAAGGCCTCGAGCGTGATGATCGGGGTGGACTGAGCGTCTCGCACGACGGAGGGCCGGCAGATCCCCGACCTGCCGGCCCTCGTCGTGTCTCGCTTCAGCGCGCCGCCTGCACCTCGGCCTGCAGCAGCGTGTCCTCTTCATCGCTGAAAAGCCGCGAGCGGGTGAGGAAGCGCAGCCCCTCGGGGCCTTCCAGCGAGAACATGCCGCCGCGCCCCGGCACCACGTCGATGATCAGCTGCGTGTGCTGCCAGTATTCGAACTGCGGCCCGCTGATGTAGAAGGGCGCGCCGTGGATCTCACCCAGCAGCTTGTCGTGGTCGCCGATCAGGAACTCCCCCTGCGGGTAGCACATGGGTGCGCTGCCGTCGCAGCAGCCGCCCGACTGGTGGAACATCACGGGCCCGTGCCTGGCCCGCACCACGTCGATCAGCGCCTCGGCGGCCGGCGTGCAGATGACGCGGCGCAGGTCCATGGTCAGAAGAACCCCATCGGCGATTCGTCGTAGCTCACCAGCAGGTTCTTGGTCTGCTGGTAGTGGTCGAGCATCATCTTGTGGTTCTCGCGGCCGATGCCCGAGGCCTTGTAGCCGCCGAAGGCCGCATGCGCGGGGTAGTGGTGGTAGCAGTTGGTCCACACGCGGCCGGCCTGGATGCCGCGGCCCATGCGGAAGGCCCGGTTCGCGTCGCGGCTCCAGACGCCGGCACCCAGCCCGTAGAGCGTGTCGTTGGCGATCTCCAGCGCCTCTTCCTCGGTCTTGAAGGTGGTCACCGACACCACCGGGCCGAAGATCTCCTCCTGGAAGATGCGCATCTTGTTGTGGCCCGCGAAGATGGTCGGCTTGACGTAGTAGCCGCCTTCCAGTTCACCGGCGAGCCGGTGGCGATCGCCACCGGTGAGCACCTTGGCGCCCTCCTGCTTGCCGATGTCGAGGTACGACAGGATCTTCTCCAGCTGCTCGTTGGAGGCCTGCGCGCCGATCATGGTGCTCATCTCGAGCGGGCTGCCCTGCTTGATGGCTTCCACCCGCTTGACGGCCTTCTCCATGAAGCGCTCGTAGATCGACTCCTGCACCAGCGCCCGGCTCGGGCAGGTGCAGACCTCGCCCTGGTTGAGCGCGAACATCGCGAAGCCTTCCAGCGCCTTGTCGAGGAAGCTGTCGTCCTTGGCCGCCACGTCTTCGAAGAAGATGTTGGGCGACTTGCCGCCCAGCTCCAGCGTCACGGGAATGATGTTCTGGCTCGCGTACTGCATGATCAGCCGGCCGGTGGTGGTCTCACCGGTGAACGCGATCTTGGCGATGCGGTTGCTCGACGCCAGCGGCTTGCCCGCTTCGAGCCCGAAGCCGTTGACCACGTTGAGCACGCCCGGCGGCAGCAGGTCGGCGATGAGCTCGACCAGCACCAGGATCGACGCCGGCGTCTGCTCGGCCGGCTTGAGCACCACGCAGTTGCCCGCGGCCAGCGCCGGCGCCAGCTTCCACACCGCCATCAGGATCGGGAAGTTCCAGGGAATGATCTGGCCCACCACGCCCAGCGGCTCGTGGAAATGGTAGGCGTAGGTCTTGCTGTCGATCTCGCTGATGCCGCCTTCCTGCGCCCGGATGCACGAGGCGAAGTAGCGGAAGTGGTCGACCGCCAGCGGCATGTCGGCCAGCGTGGTCTCGCGGATCGGCTTGCCGTTGTCCCAGGTCTCGGCCATCGCGAGCATGGGCAGGTTCTCCTCCATGCGCTGCGCGATCCTGTGGAGGATGTTCGAGCGCTCGGTGGGCGAGGTCTTCCCCCAGGCGGCCTTGGCCGCGTGCGCGGCGTCGAGGGCGCGCTCGACGTCCTCCGCGGTGGAGCGCGCGACCTCGCAGAACACCTTGCCGGTCACCGGCGTGATGTTCTCGAAGTACTGGCCCTTGGCCGGTGCGACCCATTGCCCGCCGATGAAGTTGTCGTAGCGCTTGCGGAACGGCACCGCGGTGCCGAATTTGCCGGGTTCCAGCATGTCCATGTGTGTGTCTCCAGATCAGTGGTTGCGTGTTGCCGCGCCGTCGCGGTGACCCATCGCTTGCAAAGCCCGTACCGCGTGATCTAGGGACTATCCCTAGCGTGCCGCCGCGCCACGCACACGCGCCCCTCTCCTCTCGCGCAGCGCACGATGACGCATGATCCGCGGGGGCAAGCGCATTGCCTCGCGTCGCGAACTGCGACATAGTCGAACGAACATGTCGCATCGCGCGACAGGCGGCGACAAAGGAGACACCATGTCGGATGCAACGGGGCTGGTCCAGCGGACCGAGCGGGCCCGCGAGCTGTTCTTCAACCAGGGCCATGTGCCGGGCGACGGGCTGGCGCCCCACATCTCGCGCTCCTGGACCCGATCGCGTGGCGCCGGCGTCTGGGCCATGGAGGCCACGCCGCTGGGCGCCGCCGAGCTGGCCGAGCGCAAGGAGGCGTCGCGCCTGCTGCTGGAGAGCGCGCAGCCCGAGCTCGATGCGCTGGCCGAGCATGCGATCGGCCACGGCTGCGTGGTGATCGTCACCGACGCGGCCGGCGTGATCCTCGACGAGATCGGCAGCCCCGACTTCCTGCCCAAGGCCCAGCGCGTGGCGCTGCTGCCGGGCGTGGACTGGTCCGAGCAGCGCTGCGGCACCAACGCCATCGGCACCGTGCTGGTCGAGCGCCAGCCGCTGGCGGTGCTGGGCGGCGAACATTTCCTCTCGGGCCACGGCGGGCTCGGCTGCGCCGCCGCGCCGATCTTCACCGGCCGCGGCGAGATCGCGGGCGTGCTCGACATCTCGGGCGACGCGATCCGCATCGACGGCCACACGCTGGGCCTGGTGCGCATGGCCTCGCAGCAGATCGAGCACCGGATGATGCTGGCGCGCGCGGCCGGCGACACGGTGCGCTTCCACGCCAACGCCGCGGTGCTGGGCAGTTCGCGCGAGGGCCTGCTCACGGTCGAGGACGGCCGCGTGGTGGCCGCCAACCGGATCGCCCTGGGCCTGCTGGGCCTGTCGTGGCGCGCGGTGCTCGACCAGCCGGTCGAACAGCTGCTGGGCCGGCGCTGGCATGGCGCGGGCGGCGGCACCGCGGCCCTGACGCTGCCCGGCGGGCAACGCATCGTGCTGAGCCGCCAGGCCCGGCCCAACCGCCCCGCGAGGCCGGCGTCCTCACCGCCGCCCGCGGCGGCCGAGGCCCCCGAAGACGCCGCCGTGGCGCGCGCCTTGCAGCAGGCGGTCAAGGTCATCGATGCGGGCGTGGCGGTGCTGGTCACGGGCGAGACCGGCGCGGGCAAGGAGGTGTTCGCCCGCCGCCTGCATGCGGCGAGCCGGCGCCGCGCGGGCCCGCTGGTGGTGGTGAACTGCGCCGCCCTGCCCGACAGCCTGATCGAGGCCGAGCTCTTCGGCTACGACGAGGGCGCCTTCACCGGCGCGCGCCGCCAGGGCACGGTCGGGCGCATTCGCGAGGCCCACGGCGGCACGCTGATGCTCGACGAGATCGGCGACATGCCGCTGCTGCTGCAGACCCGGCTGCTGCGCGTGCTGGAAGACAAGACCGTGATGCCGCTGGGCGGCGGTCGCGCCACGCCGGTCGACTTCCAGCTGGTCTGCGCCACCCATTGCGACCTGGCCGCGCTCGCGGCCTCGGGCCGCTTCCGCGCCGACCTGATGTTCCGCGTGAACGGTTACGAAGCGCGGCTGCCAAGCCTGCGCGAGCGCGGCGACCGGCGCACGCTGATCCGCCGGCTGTTCGCCGAAACCGGCGGCGATGCGAAGCGGCTCACGCTGGCCGACGAGGCGCTGGCGGCGCTGTGCGCCTTCCCCTGGCCCGGCAACGTGCGCGAACTGCTGGCGGTGCTGCGCACGCTGACCGCGCTCGCCGACCCCGACACCGAGATCGGCATCGATATGCTGCCGGCGCGCATCGGCGAGGCCGCGACCGGGGCAACGGCGCTCCTGCCGGAGCATGACGAAGTGCAATCGCAGCCCCCGCCCCTGGCCGACCTGACGCAGCAGCAGATCCGCGCGGCGCTGCACGCGGCCGGCGGCAATGTCGCGCAGGCGGCGGCGCGGCTGGGCCTGCACCGCAGCACCCTCTACCGCCATCTGCGCCGACAGCAGCAGCAGCAGCAGCAGCAGCAGCAGCAGCAGCAGCAGCAGCAGGATAGGCGCTGAGCGCCCGGCTTCTCAGTTGCCCGCGCGCGAGGCCACGCTGTCGCGCACCACGAGGTTGGCGCCGACCAGGATCTTCACCGCGGGCTGGCCCTCGGGCGCGCGGATCTGCTCGTCGAGCACGGTGATCGCGAGGTTGCCGATCTTGCGCTTGGACACGTCGATGGTGGTGAGCGGCGGGTCCATCGTGGCGCTCATCGGCAGGTTGTCGAAGCCGACCAGCGACAGGTCCTGCGGGATCCGGATGTTGAATTCGCGCAGCGCCTTGATGCAGCCGTAGGTGATGATGTCGTTGGTGCAGACATAGCACTCGGGCACCGCGAAGCCGCTCTTGAGCTTGGCCAGCATGTCCTGGTAGGCGCCGTCGTAGGTCGAGTCCACCGTCACGATGTCGCGCGGGCTGAAGCCCAGGCCCAGGCGCTTCATGCCGTCGACGAAGGCATCGCGCCGCATCCGGAAATTCGCCGTCTGCACATTGCTCGCGATGAAGCCGATGTGCCGAAAGCCGCGCTCGGCCAGGTGCGACAGCACCTTGTAGACCGCGTCGCCGTTGTTCATGTTGACGAAGTTGCACTCCAGCACGTCGTGGAAGGTGTCGATCACCACCAGCGGAATGCCGCAGCCCTGGAACAGCAGGATGTCCGCTTCGGTGAGCTCGGTGCCCAGCACCACCACGCCGGCCAGCGCGGTGTCGGCCAGCGAGGCCACGATGTCCTCGACCGGCTGGCCCTCGTGGCTCACCACTTCCAGCTTGTAGCCGTACTCGCTGGCCTGCAGCGACATGCCGTCGATGTAGTCGGAGATGAAGGTGTTGTGGTCGCGGTTCACCGTGTGGCCGTGCTTCGCGATCTTGAGGAAGCGCAAGGTGCCCACGCGGGCCGGCTTGGCGCCCTTCGCGCCCTTGGGCGGGCGCGGCGTGTAGTTGAGGGTCGAGGCGGCGGCCAGCACGCGCGCGCGCGTCTCCTCGGAAATGCCGCCCTTGCCGTTCATGACGAGGGAGACGGTGGCGGCGGAGACCTCCGCGATGCGGGCGATGTCCTTGACTGTGGACGACATGGGATCGTGGCCTTGGCTGGGTCCGATGCGTGGGGCGCCATCGGAAGTGAACGTTTAGTAAATTTTAGAGCAGATTCTCGGAAACAACTGCGTACAAGCATCAGGGTATGCACTCTGGAAAGACCGCAATTCGCGGCGTAGCGCCGCCATTCCGCAAGCCATGAATACGGGTTTGCCCTAGGAATTTCAGCTTCCGACGCGAGATTCAGTTCACTAAAATTCGACAAGATTTTTACTGAACTAGAAGATGAAGCGCGATCCTCAGCTGCTGTTCCTGCTGGCCATCAACGTGGCGGTGCTGATCGGTGGCGCCGCCATGTCGCGCGGCGCCTTCGTCGATCCGTACAACCTGCAGTCGATGGCCGGCCAACTGCCCGAACTCGGCCTGCTCGCCATCGGCGTGATGCTGGCCATGAGCGCGGGCAACGGCGGCATCGACCTCTCGGGCATCGCACTCGCCAACCTCGCGGGCGTCTGCTCCGCCATGCTGGTGTCGGCCTACGTCTCGGCCGACGACTCGCCCATGCTCTTCACCGTGGCTTTCGCCGCGGCGGCGATTATCGTTGGGCTCCTCGGCGGCCTGTTCAACGGCCTGCTGATCGCCAAGCTCGGCCTCACGCCCATCCTGTGCACGCTGGGCACGCAGCTGCTGTTCACAGGCCTGGCGGTGGCGCTGTCGGGCGGCCCCTCGGTGCGCGTGGGCAGCGCCGATCCGCTGATGGAAATCGGCAGCGGCCTGCTGCTGGGCGTGCCGATCTCCTTCCTGATCTTCTGCGCGATCACGCTGCTGATCGGCGCCACGCTCAAGTTCAGCCCCTTCGGCATCCGGCTGTTCCTCATGGGCACCAACCCCAAGGCCGCGCGCTACGCGGGCTTCGCGCAGACCCGGCTGCTGCTCACCACCTACGGCCTGGCCGGCACGCTGGCCGGCGTGGCGGGCGTGCTGATCGCCTCGCGCAACGTGAACGTCAAGTGGGACTACGGCCAGTCCTACCTGCTGATCGCGATCCTGATCACGGTGATGGCCGGCGTGAAGCCCGAAGGCGGCTACGGCCGCATGACCTGCCTGTTCCTGTCGGCCACCGCGCTGCAGCTGCTCTCCAGCATGCTGAATTTCGCCGACCTCTCCAACTTCTTCCGCGACTGCGCCTGGGGCCTGCTGCTGCTCGTCTTCCTGGCCATCGGTCGCTACGACATCGGCAGCCTGTTCCGGCTGCCGGGTCGCGCCGGCACCTCGTCGTCGCAGCTCCCTCCTGCGCCGAAGCATCCGTCCTGAGGGCTTTCCTTTTTCCCATCCATTGGAGACAGACAACATGAAGATCACCTACGTCAAGACATCGTTGATCGGTGCCGCCCTCCTCGCCAGCGTCGGCGTGCTCAATGCACAGGACAAGCCGGTCATCGCGACCGTCGTGAAGATCGCCGGCATCCCATGGTTCAACCGCATGGACGTCGGCGTGAAGGAATTCGCCGCCAACACGCCCAGCGTGGTGGCCAGCCAGAGCGGCCCCGCGACCTCCGATGCGGCGCAGCAGCTGAAGATCATCGACGACCTGGTGGCGCGCAAGGTGAACGCGCTGGCCGTGGTCCCGATGGACCCGGCGGTGATCGAAGGCGTGCTCAAGCGCGCGATGGACCGCGGCATCGTCGTCGTGACGCACGAGGCCGACAACCAGAAGAACACCAACGCCAACATCGAGGCCTTCGACAACGCCGCCTACGGCACCGCCTTGAACGAGAAGCTCGCTGCCTGCATGGGCCAGAAGGGCAAGTGGACCTCCTTCGTCGGCTCGCTGGGCAGCCGCACCCACCTGCAATGGGTCGATGCCGGCGCGCAGAACGCCAAGAAGTACGCGGGCATGACGCTGGTCGACGCGAAGAACGAATCCTTCGACGACGCCAACAAGACCTACGAGAAGGCCAAGGAAATCCTGCGCAAGCACCCCGACCTCAAGGGCTTCCAGAGCTCGGCCGGCAACGACGTGCTGGGCATCGGGCGCGCGATCGAGGAAGCCGGCCTGCAGGGCAAGGTCTGCCTGGTCGGCACCGGCCTGCCCAACCCCTCGGCCAAGCTGCTCGAGTCGGGCGCCATCAGCGCGATCGGCTTCTGGGACCCGAAGGACGCCGGCATCGCGATGAACAAGGCCGCGATGCTGCTGCTCGAGAAGAAGCCGCTAACCGACGGCATCGACCTGGGCGTCAAGGGCTACGAGAAGGTGCGCGTGACCAAGGGTCCGGGCAAGGGCCTGCTGCTGACCGGCAACGCCATGGTGATCGTCGACAAGGCCACCTACAAGCCCTACATGTTCTGACCTGAAGCCTGAACAGGGGCCCGGCCGGGCCCCTGTGCCGCGCTTTCCGCTTCTCTTCACGCACCCGCCCCGAGGTTCCCGCATGCCTGCCGTCCAGAACCGGCCCGACGCCCCCAGCGCGCGCGGGTCGACGCCCGCCCCCGCCTTCCTGGAAGTCCGCGGCATCCACAAACGCTTCGGCGGCGTGCACGCGCTGCGCGGCGTCGCCTTCTCGATCGAGCGCGGCGAGATCTACCACCTGCTGGGCGAGAACGGCTGCGGCAAGAGCACGATCATCAAGATCATCTCCGGCGCCCAGCCGCCCGACGAGGGCACGATCCGGCTCGAGGGCGTCGACCACGCCGCGCTCACGCCGATCACCTCGCTGGCCGCCGGCATCGAGACGGTCTACCAGGACCTCTCCCTGATTCCCAACCTGACGGTGGCCGAGAACGTCGCCCTGTCCGAACAACTGGTGCGCGCCAACGGCCGCCTCGCGCGCCGGCTCGACCCTGCCGCGCTGCACGCGACCGCGCGCCGCGCGCTGCAGGCGGTCGACCTGCCGAGCACCGACGCCTTCCTCGACACCGTGGTGGCCGACCTGCCGCTGGCGGTGCGCCAGCTGGTGGCCATCGCGCGCGCCATCGCCACCCAGGCCAAGCTGGTCATCATGGACGAGCCCACCACCTCGCTGACGCGGCGCGAGGTCGACAACCTGGTGCGCGTGGTCGCGGGCCTGCAGCGCGACCACGTGGCCGTGCTGTTCGTCACCCACAAGCTCGACGAGTGCTACCGCATCGGCGGCCAGGCCATCGTGTTCCGCGACGGCCAGTGCGTGGCGCAGGGGCCGATCCGCGACTACAGCAAGACCGACCTGAGCCAGCTCATGACCGGCAAGACCATCGACGGCAGCCGCTACCGCACCGGCCGGCCGACCGACACCGAACTGCTGCGCCTCGAGGGCTTCGGCCGTGGCGAGCAGTTCCGCGGCGTCGAGCTGTCGCTGGCGCGCGGCGAGGTGCTGGGCATCACCGGCCTGATGGACTCGGGCCGCAACGAGCTGGGCCTGGCGATCGCGGGCGTGCTCGCGGCCACCGCCGGCACGATGCGGCTCGACGGCCAGACGGTGCACCTCGCGCAGCCCTCCGACGCCATCGACCATGGCATCGGCTACGTGCCCGAGGACCGGCTGGCCGAAGGCCTGTTCCTCGACAAGCCCATCCTCTCGAACATGGTGGCGCTGGTGCTCGACCGGCTGCGCAGCCGCCTGGGCCTGCTCGACCAGCGCAAGGCGCGCGGCATCGCGCAGGGCCTGGTCGACGAGCTGCGCATCGCCACGCCGAATGTCGACCTGCCGGTGCAGTCGCTGTCGGGCGGCAACCAGCAGCGCGTGCTGATCGGCCGCTGGCTCACGATCGCGCCGCGCCTCTTGGTGCTGCACGGCCCGACCGTCGGCGTCGACATCGGCTCGAAGGACACCATCTACCGCGCGATCCAGGCGCTGGCCGAGAAGGGCATGGCGCTGATCGTGATCAGCGACGACCTGCCCGAACTGCTGCAGAACTGCGACCGCATCCTGGTCATGCGCCACGGCGAGGTCGCCGCCAGCTTCGACGCCGCGAGCGCGCGCGAGGAAGCGCTCTACGACGCCATGACCGCCAGCGGCGCGCCCGCGGCATCGCACAAGACCCCCGAGGAGACTTTGTCTTGAACGCCCCCAGCACCGTCGTGCCCGCCCCCACCGCCGTCGCGCCCGACCTGTCCCGGGGCGACCGGCTCAAGCGCCGCCTCGAGCGCCGGCCCGAGCTGTTCACGCTGTTCCTGCTGGTCTGCCTCTGCGCCGTGGTCGGCGCCATCAACCCCAGCTTCTTCCAGGCCTCGTCGCTGTTCGACATCGCGCGCTCCAGCGTGGTGATCGGCTTGTTCGCGCTGGGCGTGTTCGTGATCCTGGCCGCTGGCGGCATCGACGTGTCCTTCACCGCCATCGCCGCGCTGTCGATGTACTCGGTGACGCAGCTCATCGTCACCTGCTTCCCCGGCGCGCCGCTGGTGCTGGTGTTCCTCGCGGCCGCGCTGGGCGGCGGGCTGCTGGGGCTGATCAACGGCTTCCTGGTGCACGCGCTGCGCGCGCCCTCGCTGATCGTGACCATCGGCACGCAGTACCTGTTCCGCGGCTTCCTGCTGACCTTCATCGGCACGGTCTGGGTCACCTCGCTGCCCGAGCAGATGGACAGCTTCGGCAAGCTCGCGCTGATCGAGCGCAGCACCGACGGCGCGCGCGCCGTGCTGCCGGTGTTCTTCCTCGCGCTGCCGATCGTGGCCGGCCTGACCTGGTGGATCCTCAACAAGACGCTGATGGGCCGCGCGATCTTCGCCACCGGCGGCAGCCGCGCCGTGGCCGAGCGCCTGGGCTACAACCTGCGCGCCGTGCACCTGTTCATCTTCGCCTACACCGGCGCGCTGGCCGGCCTGGCCGGGATCATCCACGTCTGCAGCAACCGGCTGGCCAACCCCTTCGACCTGGTCGGCATGGAGATCGACGTGATCGCGGCCGTGGTGCTGGGCGGCGCGCGCATCACCGGCGGCACCGGCACGGTCACCGGCACGCTGCTGGGCGTGTTCCTGGTCGTGGCCATCAACAACGTGCTGATCATGACCGGCATCCCCAGCACCTGGCAGCGCGTCGTGGTCGGCGCCTTCATCCTGGTCGCGGGCGCCTTCTTCGCGATCCGCCGCCGCTGACCCTCCCTTCGCACCCGCACCCCCTCAAGGAGAAACACACATGAAGAAATTCCTCAACCAGGCCGAGGACTTCGTCGACGAGATGCTCGACGGCATCTACGCCGCGCACCCGAAGCAGGTCGGCTTCGTGGCCAACGACCGCCGTTGCCTGGTCGCGACCACGCCCCGCGCACAGGGCAAGGTCGGCCTGGCCACCGGCGGCGGCTCGGGCCACCTGCCGCTGTTCCTGGGCTACGTGGGCGCCGGCCTGCTCGACGGCGCGGCCGTGGGCGGCGTGTTCCAGTCGCCCAGCGCCGACCAGATGTTCGAGGTCACCAAGGCCATCGACCAGGGCGCGGGCGTGCTCTACATCTACGGCAACTACACCGGCGACATCCTGAACTTCGACATGGCGACCGAGATGGCCGAGATCGAGGACATCCGCGTGCTGTCGGTGGTGGGCAACGACGATGCCGCTTCGTCCGTGGTGGGCGAGGAACACAAGCGCCGCGGCGTCGCGGGCATCTTCTTCGTCTACAAGGCCGCGGGCGCGGCGGCCGCCGAGGGCATGTCGCTGGACGAGGTCAAGCGCGTGGCCGAGAAGGCCAAGGCCCAGACCCGCACCATGGGCGTGGCCCTGAGCCCCTGCATCGTGCCCGAGGTCGGCCATGCGACCTTCTCGCTGGGCGAGGACGAAATGGAGATCGGCATGGGCATCCACGGCGAACCCGGCATCCGCCGCGGCCCGCTGCAATCGGCCGACCAGGTGGTCGAGGAGATGATGCGCCCGCTGCTGGCCGAACTCTCGCTGGCCAGCGGCGACGAGGTCACGGTGCTGGTGAACGGCCTGGGCGCGACGCCGCAGGAAGAGCTCTACATCCTGTTCCGCAAGGTCTCGCAGATCCTGAAGGAACGCGGCGTCTCGGTGTTCCACGCCTATGTCGGCGAATTCGCGACCGCGATGGAAATGGCCGGCGCCTCGATCTCGCTGTTGCGCATGGACGAGGAGCTCAAGCGCCTGGTCGCCGCGCCCGCGTCCTCGCCCTTCTTCGTCCAGCAACAGCTCTGAAACCCACCATGGACTCCATCGCAAAGAACGAACTCGCGGGCCTCTTCGAGCGCCTGAGCGAGACCTTCACCGCGCAACGCAGCTTCCTGATCGAACTCGACGGCAAGGTCGGCGACAGCGACCTGGGCATCACGATGAACAAGGGCTTCAACGCCGCCTGGGAATCGGTCAAGGCCAACACCACCGACCCGATCGGCAAGACCCTGCAGCTCGCGGGCATGGCCATCGCCAAGGCCGCCCCCTCGACCATGGGCACGCTGACCGCCACCGGCTTCATGCGCGGCGGCAAGGCCGTGGGCGATGCGCCGAGCATCGGCACCGCCGAGATCGCGGCCTTCTGGACCGCCTACCACGACGGCGTGGCCGAGCGCGGCAAGGCCAAGCGCGGCGACAAGACGCTGCTCGACGTGCTCGACCCGATCGCGACCTCGCTGCGTGCCTCGGCCGCCGCGGGCTTGGCCCTCGCGCCGGCGCTCGATGCCGCCGCCCAGGCCGCCTCCGCCGGCCTGGAAGCCACCCGGACCATGGTGGCCCAGCACGGCAAGGCCGCCTGCTTCCCCGAGAAGTCGCTGGGCCTGCAGGACGCGGGCGCCACGGTCGGCGTCCTGATCATCGACACCCTGCGCGCCTTCGCGGCCGCACCCACCGGAAGCTCCTCATGAAGATCGCCATCATCGGCACCGGCGTCATGGGCACGGGCGTCGGCCTGACCCTGCTCGCCAAGGGCCACGAGGTGCGCTGCCACAACCGCAGCGAAACCAACGCACAGGAACTCGTGCAGGCCGGCGCCACCTGGTGCGCGACCCCCGGCGAAGCGGCCGAAGGCGCGACGCACGTGATCATCCTGGTGTGGAACGAGGCCGGCCTGCGCCAGATGCTCGACGGCCCCGACGGCCTGCTGGCCCATGCGCGCGCAGGCCAGGTCTTCATCGACATGAGCACCCAGCTGCCGACCACCGCGCGCGAGGTGGCACAGGCCTTCGCGGCCCAGGACGCGCTGTTCGTCGACGCACCGGTGCACGGCAGCAAGGCCGAGGCACATTCGGGCGGCCTCTGGATCATGGCCGGCGCGGACGAAGCCGGCTGGGCCGCCGCGCTGCCGCTGCTGCAGGCCATCGGCGCCACGGTGCACCACATGGGCCCGGTGGGCGCGGGCTGCGCGGCCAAGCTCAGCGGCAACCACCTGGTGTCCTCGGTGCTGGCCGCGCTGGCCGAATCGCTGGCGATGGCGCGCAAGTCGGGGCTCGATTGCCACCAGCTGATCACGCTGTGGGGCGAATCGGACTTCCGCTCGCCCATCATCGAAGGCGCGGGCCGCTCGATGATCGACGGCGACTTCGGCGTGTCCTTCCACCTGCGCACCATGGTCAAGGACACCGAGCTGATCCGCAACCACTCCGAAGCCATCGGCGTGCCGGTGCTGCTCTCGAACACGGTGCACGAGCTCAACAAGGTGGCGCAGAACCTGGGCTGGGGCGAACTCAACGCCACCGCCATCTTCAAGCTGTTCGAGCTCATGGCCGGCAACGCGCCGGCCCAGTCGGCCCGCTGAGACCCGAGGCGCGGCACGGCATGAAGGACCTCCTGCTCGGCATCGACGTCGGCACCTACAGCAGCAAGGCGGCCCTCACCGACCTCGCGGGCCGGGTGCTGCAGACCGCGGTGATCGCGCACGGCATCTCGCTGCCCGCGCCCGGCCACGTCGAGCAGGACGCCGACGGCGTCTGGTGGCACGACGTCTGCGCGCTCGCCCGCGAGCTCCTCGCGCGCCCGGGCGTGGCGGCGGGGCGCATCGCCGCGATGGCGGTGAGCGCGATCGGCCCCTGCCTGCTGCCGCTCGATGCGCGGATGCAGCCGCTGCGTCCCGGCATCCTCTACGGCGTCGACACGCGCGCCACGCAACAGATCGCCGAGCTCGAGGCAGAGATCGGCACCGAGGCGATTGCCGCCTTCTCGCTGATGCAGCTCAGCAGCCAGGCCATCGGCCCGAAGATCCGCTGGCTGCGCCAGCAGGAACCCGAGGTCTGGCAACGCACCGCGAAGCTGACATCCGCCACCGCCTACCTGGTCTACCGCCTGACCGGGCGCCTGTGCATGGACCGGCATTCGGCCAGCCATTTCATGCCGCTCTACAACCCCGCGACGGGCGACTGGGACGCGCGCCACGCGGCAGGCGTCTGCCCCATCGGCATGCTGCCCGAGCTGGGCTGGGCCGAGGACCTGGCCGGCACCGTCGGCGCCGAAGCCGCGCAGGCCACCGGCCTGGCCGCGGGCACGCCGGTCGCGTTCGGCACCATCGATGCGCTGAGCGAAGCCATCAGCGTGGGCGCGGTGCAGCCCGGCGACCTGATGCTGATGCACGGCAGCACCACCTTCTTCGTGCTCACGCAGGACCGCCCCACGCCCGACCCGCGCGTCTGGACCGTGGCCGGCGCCACGCCCGGCAGCTACGCGCTGGCCGCGGGCATGAGCACCACCGGCAGCCTCACACGCTGGTTCAAGGACGAACTCTCGCCGCAGAGCGACTACGCCACGCTGTTCGCGGCCGCCGCGCAGGTGCCCGCGGGCGCGGGCGGCCTGCTGGCCCTGCCCTACTTCAGCGGCGAACGCACGCCGATCAACGACCCCGACGCCAGCGGCATGATCGTCGGCCTGACGCTCTCGCACACCCGCGACCAGATGTTCCGTGCGCTGCTCGAGGGCGTGGGCTTCGGCGTGCGGCACAACCTCGAGGCCTTCGCCCAGATCGGCGCGCGCGTCGATCGCGTGGTGGCGGTGGGCGGCGGCGCGAGTTCCGACACCTGGCTGCAGATCATCTCGGACATCGCGGGCGTCGAGCAGATCGTGCCGCAGGTGACGCTGGGCGCCGCCTATGGCGATGCCTTCCTGGCGGGCCGCGCGGCCGGGCTGCTGCCGGCCGACGCGATCGGCGACTGGGTCCGGCCCGGGCGTGTGATCGCACCCGACCCGGCGCGGCGCGCCACCTACGACCGGCTGTTCGCGCTGTACCTGCAGCTCTACACCTCTACCCGCGACATCGTGCATGCGCTGAAGGCCTGAGCCCAGTCCACGCCGCGGCGTTTCTGCTGCACTGCAGCGCGAATTTCCATCCTTTTTGTGGGCGCCCGCGCGCACCACCCCTTGCTCCAATGGGTGCACAACAAAGGAGACACCCATGCCAGAACTGCAGGGCCGCAAGGCCCTCATCACCGGCGCGGCGCAGGGCATCGGCCTGGCCATCGCCGAACTGTTCGTCGAGCGCGGCGCACAGGTCATGCTCGCCGACATCGACGGGCCCGGCGCGCAGCGCGCGGCGGACACGCTCGGGCCCCAGGCCCGGGCGGTGCGCTGCGACGTCACCTCGGCGGCCGACATGCAGGCCGCGGTCGACGCCACCGTGGCGGCCTTCGGCAGCCTCGACACGCTGGTCAACAACGCCGGCATCGAGATCGTCAAGCCGCTGTTCGAACAGAGCGAGGAAGAGTTCGACCGGCTGATGGCGATCAACGTCAAGGGCGTGTTCCTGGGCATGAAGCACGCGCTCGGCGCGCTGGTGGCCTCGGGCCGCGGCGCGATCGTCAACATGTCCTCGCTGGCCGGCGTCGGCGGCGCGCCGCTGTTCGGCTCCTACTGCGCGTCGAAGGCGGCGGTGATCCAGCTCACCCGCGTGGCGGCGGTCGAGCTCCGGCCCACCGGCCTGCGCATCAATGCGGTCTGCCCCGGCTTCATCGGCACCGCGATGGTCGACCGGCTGGTGCCCACCGTCGAGGCGGCCGTGGGCGTGCCCTGGGACACGCTGGTCGCGCTCAAGCAGCAGCGGCTGGGGACCGTGCTGGAAGTCGCCGAGATGGTGGCCTTCCTGGCCTCCGACGACGCCAGCTGGACCACCGGCTCCCACTATGTTCTGGACGGCGGCCTGTCCGCGAGCCTGCTATGAAAAATCTTCTCCAAGACAAGGTGGCGATCGTCACCGGCGCGGGCAGGGGCCTCGGCGAGGCCGTGGCACGCGCCTATGCGGCGCAGGGCGCGAAGCTCGTGGTGTCGGACCTCGACCCGGCCGCGGCGCGGCGCGTGGCCGATGCGCTGCCCGGCGCGATCGCCGTGCCCTGCGACGTGCGCGAGCCGCTGGAGGTCGAGGCGCTGGTCGAGGCCGCGGTCGAGGCGCACGGCCGGCTCGACATCATGGTGCCCAACGCCGGCGTGGCCTCGGTCGTGCCGCTCGCGCAGATGAGCTATGCGCAATGGCGCGAGGTGCTGTCGGTCAACCTCGACGGCGTGTTCCTCTGCATCCGCTATGCGGCGCCGGCCATGATCGCCGCGGGGGGCGGCGCGATCGTCACGATGGCCTCGATCACCGCCCAGGCCGCCGTGCCGCTGATCGGCCACTACGCGGCCGCCAAGGCCGGCGTGGTGTCGCTCACGCAGACCGCCTCGGTCGAGCTGCGCGCCCACCACATCCGGGTCAACGCGATCCTGCCGGGCTTCATCGACACCGACATGGTCAAGCCGCGCAAGGCCGAGTTCGAAAAGATGCTGGGCCTGCCCGACTTCGATGCGCTGGTGGCACAGAAGCAGGGCCGCTACGGCACGGCCGAGGAGGTCGCGAAGCTGGCGGTGTTCCTGGCCTCGCCGCGCGCCGCCTTCTCCAATGGCGCCGTGCACGTGCTCGACGGCGGCACCCGCGCGTCATTGTTGTAACCCCCCGATGGGCCGCGCGCACTGCGTGTCGCCCGGCCCTTCCCCCCAAGGGGGGCGCACCCGGTGGACCGGCGGAGCCGGATCCACGGGTGCCCTGGCACACGTCTGCATCCTGGTTGAAATTTACGGAGACTGAACATGAACAAGAGCGCCAAGAAACCCGTCATCGTCTACGGCGCCAGCGGCTACACCGGCCGGCTGGTCTGCGAGTACCTGCGCGAGTACGGCATCCCCTTCATCGCGGCGGGGCGCAGCGCCGACAAGCTGCAGGCGGCGATGCAGTCGAACGTGCCGGGCATCGAGACCGCCGACTACGAAGTGGTGGCGGTGGAGCACACGACGGCGGCACTGACGAAGCTGTTCGCCGGCGCCTCGGTGGTGCTGAACACCGTGGGCCCGTTCGCGAAGTTCGGGCCCGAGGTGGTGCAGGCCTGCCTGGCGGCCAAGTGCCACTACACCGACACCACGGGCGAGCAGGACTGGCTGATCACGCTCGAGGCCGAGTACGGCGCGCAGTTCGCGGCCGCCGGCCTGCTGCTGTCGCCCGGGCTGGCCCACATGTACACCACCGGCGAAATCGCGGCCCAGCTGTGCCTGGAGACGCCCGGCCTGGACACGCTGGACATCGCGGTGTTCTGGGGCGGCAGCCCGACCATCGCCTCGACCCAGACCATCCTGGTCAACGCCGCGACCTCCAAGGCCTTCCACCTGCAGCAGAACCGCTTCGTCGAGTGGCAGCCCGACGCCGGGCTCTACAGCCTCGCGATCCCGGGCCAGCACGAGCTGGCGCTGGCCCTGCCCTGGGGCGGCACCTCGCACCCGGTGTGGTTCCGCAAGGACCCGCGGGTGGCCAACGTCAAGGTGCTGGGCGGCGTGTTCAACAAGCCGCTGATGATGGGCGTGCCGAAGATCGTCGAGGCGGCCCTCAAGGCCACCGAGGGCATGAACGAGCAGGACCGATATGCGGCGCTGTCGCAGACCGCCGCGAGCGTGATGAACACCATGCCGCCGCGCGAGAACCCGCGGCTCAACAAGTCGGTCGACTCGGTCCATGCCTCGGGCCCGCTGGGCCGCGCCCACTGCGTGATCTTCGGCAACAGCAACTACAAGCAGACCGGCCTGCTGCAGGCCTACGCCGCGCACGCGCTGCTGCAGCAGCCGCCGAAGCGCGTGGGCTTCGCCTCGGGCTGCCAGGCCTTCGGCCACCACGAGCTGCTGGGCCAGTTGCGCGCCTTCGGCCTGGTGGCCAAACCCGAGCTGAGCATCAGCGACTGAGACGAATGCCGATGACCGCCCTCCACCCGCCCCTGCGCGACCTGCGCGACATCGAAGCCATCGAGCGCGTGCCGATCCGCCAGCGTCTGGCCTCGCCCGTCTCGAGCTACGCGGCCCTGGTGCGCCAGGCCGACCTGACGCCCGGCGCGCCGGCACTGAGCTTCGTGCCCACCGGCGACCCGGCCGACGGCGAGACCCGCTTCGACTACGCCGCGCTGGCCGCGCGCGTCACGCAGGCCGCCCACGCCTTCACCCGGCTGGGCGTGGGCCGGCGCGAGGTGGTCTCGTACCTGCTGCCCAACCTGCCGCAGACCCACTTCACGCTCTGGGGCGCCGAAGCGGCGGGCATCGTGAACCCGGTCAATCCCTTCCTGGAAGTCGAGCACATGGCCGGCATCCTCAACGCCGCCGGCACGCGCGTGCTGGTGGCGCAGGGGCGGCAGGCGCAGCCCGGCATCTGGGAGAAGGTCGAGGCGCTGCGCGAGCGCGTGCCGACGCTGCAGAACGTGCTGCGCGTGGGTGGCATCGATGCCTGCCCGTCGTGGGCGCTGGATTTCGACACCCTGCTCGACACCCAGCCCGGCGACGCCCTGGTCGGCACCGCGCCGCAGGGCGAGGACATCGCCTCCTACTTCCACACCGGCGGCACCACCGGCACGCCCAAGCTGGCGCGCCGCACGCATTTCAACGAGGCGGCCAATGCCTGGGCGGTGTCGACCGCGGTCGCGATGGGCCCGCACGACACGCTGCTGTGCGGCCTGCCGCTGTTCCATTCCAACGCGATGATGGTCACGGGCCTGGCGCCCTTCAGCGTGGGCGCGCACGTGGTGATGCTCTCGCCTTCGGGCTACCGCGAGCCGCGCACCTTCGCCGCCTTCTGGCGCTCGGTCGAGCGCTACCGCGCCACCTTGTTCAGCGCCGTGCCGACCGTGCTGTCGGCGCTGCTCAACGTGCCGCAGGACGGCGCCGACCTGGCCTCGCTGCGCTTCGCGATCTGCGGCGCGGCGCCGCTGTCGCCCGAGCTGTTCCAGCGCTTCGAGGCCGCCACCGGGCTGCGGCTGCTCGAGGGCTACGGCATGACCGAGGCCACCTGCGTGAGCGCGCTCAACCCGCGCGACGGACAGCGCGCGATCGGCTCCATCGGCCTGCGGCTGCCCTACCAGGAGATGAAGGTCGCGCAACTGGGCGCCGACGGCGCGGTGCTGCGCGAGGCCGCGGTCGACGAGATCGGCACGCTGCTGCTGCGCGGGCCCTATGTGTTCTCGGGCTATGTGCAGGAGAAGGACAACCAGGGCATCTGCCTGGCCGACGGCTGGCTCAACACCGGCGACCTCGGGCGGCAGGATGCGCAAGGCTATTTCTGGCTCACCGGCCGCGCCAAGGACCTGATCATCCGCGGCGGCCACAACATCGACCCCGCGATGATCGAGGAAGGCCTGATGCGCCACCCGGCGGTCGAGCTGGCCGCGGCCGTCGGCAAGCCCGACGGCCATGCGGGCGAGCTGCCCATGGCCTACGTCACGCTGCGCCAGCACACGCGCTGCAGCGCGGCCGAGCTGCTCGCGCATGCGCGCGCCGTGATCGCCGAGCGCGCGGCCGTGCCGGTCGACGTGGTGGTGCTCGAGGCGATGCCGCTCACGGCCGTCAACAAGATCTTCAAGCCGCGGCTGCGCGAACTCGCGATCGCCCGCGCGCTGACCGAGACCGTGGAGAAGACGCTCGGCCCGGTGCGGGTGGCGGTCGAGGTGGTGCCGCATGCGCTGCACGGGCTCGAGGCCCATGTGCGCGCGCCCCGCCCCACCGGCCCTGAAAGCACCGCGCTGATGCAACAGGCCGAATCCGCGCTCGGCCGCCTGCCGGTGCGCTGGACCCTCGAATGGAAGGAATCCGCATGACTGCCAAGGTCCCGGTCGTCGGCGTGGGCATGGTGCCCTTCGCCAAACCCAGCGCCAGCCTGCCCTACGACCAGCTGGGCGCGATGGCCACGCGCGCCGCGCTGGCCGATGCCGGCCTCGACTACGCGTGGGTCGAGCAGGCCTATGTCGGCCACGTCTACGGCGACTCCACCAGCGGCCAGGCCGCGCTGTACGCCGTGGGCCTGAGCGGCGTCCCGATCGTCAACGTCAACAACAACTGCGCCACCGGCTCGACCGCGCTCTTCCTCGCGCGCCAGGCGATCGCCAGCGGCGCGGCCGAGTGCGTGCTCGCGCTGGGCTTCGAGCAGATGCAGCGCGGCGCGCTGGGCGCCCAGTTCACCGACCGGCCGAACCCGCTCGAACGCTTCCAGGCCACGATGGAAGGCCTGCAGGGCGCGGCCCCCGGCACGCCCGTCGCCGCGCAGTATTTCGGCGGCGCCGCGCGCCGGCACATGCAGGAATACGGCACGCGCGCCGACACCTTCGGCCGCATCGCGGTCAAGGCGCGCAGCCATGCGGCGCGCAACCCGCTGGCGGTGTTCCGCGAGCCGATCACGCTGGAGGAAGTGATGGCCTCGCCCACGGTCTTCGACCCCATGACCCGATTGCAATGCTGCCCGCCCACCTGCGGCGCCGCGGCCGCGATCCTGTGCAGCGAGGCTTTCGCCCGGAAGCACGGCCTCGATGCGCGCATCACCATCGCCGCGCAGGCCATGACCACCGACCGCGCCGACAGCTTCGATTCCGGCGACATGCGCCGGCTGATCGGCTTCGACATGACCCGCGCCGCCGCGCAGCGCGTCTACGAGCAGGCGGGCGTGGGCCCCGAGGACCTCGACGTGATCGAGCTGCACGACTGCTTCACCGCCAACGAGCTGCTGAGCTACGAGGCGCTGGGCCTGGTGCCCGAGGGCGGCGGCGAGAAGATGGTGCTCGACGGCGACAACACCTACGGCGGCCGCTGGGTGGTCAACCCCTCGGGCGGGCTGCTGTCCAAGGGCCACCCGCTGGGCGCCACCGGCCTGGCCCAATGCGCCGAGCTGGTCTGGCAGCTGCGCGGCACGGCCGAGCAGCGGCAGGTGGCCGGCGCGCGGCTGGCGCTGCAGCACAACCTGGGGCTGGGCGGCGCCTGCGTAGTCACCCTCTACCAGTCGGGTGACGGCGCGTCCTAGACTGGGTGCATGGCGCGCCGCAACCCTTCGCCCAAGACTCCCGTCCCGAGCACGACTTCCGTGGAGCCGAACGCACCCACCATGCTGGTCCGGTCCAAGCTCGCGCCGCCGCATGTGCCGCTGAGCCTGCTGGCGCGCGAACAGCTGTCGGCGCTGCTGCAGATCGGCCTGGCCAAGCGGCTGGTCAGCATCACCGCGCCGGCCGGCTACGGCAAGACCACCGCGCTCACGCAGTTCGTCGCGCGCGCCGAGGGGCTGGGCGTGGCCACCGCCTGGCTCAGCCTCGATGCGGAGGACAACGATCCGCTGCGCTTCATGCGCTACCTGGCCGAGGCGCTCCACCATGCGGACGACGCGCTCGGGCGCAACGCGCTGGCGCAGTTCGGCGCCGGCACCTTGGCCTCGCTCGACGCGGTCGTGACCTCGCTGCTGCAGGACCTCGCGGCCGGCACGCGCCCGCTGCTCGTGGTGTTCGACGACTTCCATCTGGTCGGCAGCGACCTCGTCCACCGCAAGCTCGAATGGCTGCTGGCCCATGCCACGCCCGGCGTCAGCTTCATCGTGGCCAGCCGCACGCGGCTGCCGCTGTCGGTGAGCCAGCTGCGCGTGCGCGACGAACTGCTCGAACTCGACGCGGCGCACTTCGGGCTGCGGCTGGACGAAGCCGCCGAGTTCATCGGCCGGGTGAGCGGCACCGCGCTCGAGCGCAGCCAGATCGAGACCCTGCACGACCGCACTGAGGGCTGGATCGCGGGCCTGCAACTGGCCTCACTCGCGCTGCGCGACAGCGAGGACAAGGCCGCCTTCCTCACCGCCTTCTCCGGCACCGACCGCGACATCACCGACTACCTGGGCGAGCAGGTGCTCGACCGCCTGCGGCCCGACCTGCGCGAGTTCCTGCTGGGCACCGCGATGCTCGACCGCTTCTGCGCCGAACTCTGCGACGAGGTGCTGGACCGCCACGACAGCCGCGCGCTGCTGGCCGAGGTGCAGGCGCGCAACCTGTTCCTGGCCGGGCTCGACCGATCGCGCACCTGGTTCCGCTACCACCATCTGTTCGCCGACTACCTGCGCACGCGCATGCGCGAGCAGTCGGCCGAACGCACGCGCGCCATTTGCCTGCGCGCCAGCGCCTGGTTCGACCGCAACGGCCTGCCGCACGAGGCGGTGCGCTACGCCTTCGAGGGCCGGGACCTCGAGCGCGCGGCCGATCTGGTCGCGCAGTTCTCGGGCGAGCTGGTGCAGCACCGCGGCGAGCATGCGACCCTGCTGCACTGGATCGCGCGGCTGCCGCCGGCGCTGGTGCAGGCGCGGCCGCAGATCCGCATCGGCCATGCCTGGTCGCTGGTGCTGACCCGCCGCTACCCCGAGGCCGACCGCGAGCTGCTGCTGCTCGAGGCCCACGCCGCCGGCGCCACCGACGATCCGGTGCGCCGGGTGGTCGAGATGATCCGCTGCGTGTATTTCGCGCTGACAGACCAGCCGATGCTGGCCAAGGCGCGCAGCGAGGCCTGGCTGCAGCAGACGCCGCGCGGCGACGATTTCTCCGTCGGCGTGGTGGCCAACGTGCTGGCCTTCGGCTGCTGCGCCACCGACGACTTCGAGCGCGGCGTGCAGGCGCTCGCACTGGCGCGCGCCTCCTTCGAGCCGAGCGCCGCGCACTACGGCATCGCCTGGGCGGGCGCGCTGCTGATGATGATCGCGATCCGCCGCGGCGACTACCACGCGGCGCTGGCCGAGGCGCGGCGCGGCATCGCCGAGGTCGAGCGCAGCCTGGGCGTGTCCTCGTACGCGGCCTCGATGCCGCTGCTGCTCGCGGCCGAGGTCTGCTACGAACACCACGAACTCGAACAGGCCCAGCGCCTGCTCGACCTGGGCCTGCCCTTCGTCGACGAGCACGGCCTGGTGGAAATGACCGCCGCCGGCTACCTCACGCGCGCGCGCCTGCTGCGCCTGCGCGGCGAAACGGCGGGTGCCGACACCTGCCTGCTCGAGGGCGAATCGCTGGGCCACCGGCTGGGCCTGCCACGGCTGGCCCGCGTGCTGGCGGCCGAACGCTGCGCACTGCGGCTGCAGGCCGGCGCGCTCGACGACGCGCTCAAGCTGGCCCAGTCCTATGGGCTGCTGCGGCACGACACGGGCTGGCGCAGCGTCGCGCTCGAGGCCGAGCCGGACCCCGTGGTGCTGGTCACGCTGCGGCTGCTCCATGCGGTCGACGCGGCGCGGGCCGCCGGTGCGCTGTCCGATGCGCTGCGGCGTGCGCAGCGCGACGGCCACGAGGCGCAGCGGGTGCGGCTGCTGCTGCTGCGCGCTGCCCAGCAGCAGCGCGCGCTCGAGCCCGGCCCCGCGCTGCGCACGCTCGACGAGGCGCTGCGCGCGGGCGCGCGCTGCGGCCTGGTGCGCAGCTTCGTCGACGCCGATCCGCTGATCCCCGAACTGGTCGAACAGATCCACGGCCGCCGCGGCCCGCTGGTGCCCGCCAGCCACAACCCGGTGCCGCAGGAGTACCTCGAAACCCTGCTGCGCGCCGCGGGCCGGACGATCGCGCCCGCCACCACGACCACGGTGCGGGCCACCGACGCGCCCAAGCCCCTGGTCGAGCCACTGACCGAACGCGAGCTCAAGATCCTGCGCCTGCTCGACGCCGGGCTGGGCAACCGCGAGCTCGCGGCCAGCCTGTTCCTGGCCGAGGCCACGGTGAAATGGCACCTGCACCGCATCTTCGCCAAGCTGGGCGTGAAGAACCGGACCAGCGCGCTGGCGCGGGCGCGGGAGATTCCGCTGATCTGAGGCGCCTCAGCCGCCGGCCTGCAGGAACTGGCGCCGCAGGTAGGTCCGCACCGCCACCCAGCAACGGAAGCGGCCCAGGCGCGCATAGCCGGCCGCGGCGCCGATGGACCTTGCCGGGCGGGCATCGCGCTCCGCCTCGAAAGCCGCGGCGCCGCGTTCGGCCAGAGGCCAGGCGACCGGCCCTGCCGCCATCGGGCCGCAGCACCCCGCCGGCGCCGCGGCGTGCTCGTGGCCCCGGTGTTGGGCGGGCCGCTCGGCCGCGCACACCGCCGTCGCGAAGGCGCCCAGCACGAGCGCGATGAGGGCCGAGCAGGCTTGTTTTTTCGTCATCCACATGAGCGTCCAGTCCTTGCAAGAAGTGCAGCGCCTGCGGACGCACGCCCCGCCGGCGCTGCACCCCTGCAGTCTTCCGCCGCCACCTGAAGACAGCCTCGGCATTCCCTGAAGATTGGCTGAATGGCCGGGCCCGCGCGCCGCGTGCCCTTCAGCTTTTCTTTAACGTGAGCGGTTAGATTCCCCCGATGAAAATACTTCTGGTGGAAGACGACCTCGACCTGGGCAACGGCATCCGCGTGGCCCTGCGGGACGAGGACATGGAGGTCGTCTGGGTGCGCCGGATCGAGGAGGCGACGCGCGCGCTGCAGTCGGGCACCTGCGACCTGGTGCTGCTCGACCTGGGCCTGCCCGACGGCGACGGCCTGGGCCTGCTGATGCAGATGCGCCGCGAGCGCCACAAGACGCCGGTGCTGATCCTGAGCGCGCGCGACGCGCTGGACGATCGGCTCAACGGGCTCGACAGCGGTGCCGACGACTATTTGGTCAAGCCCTTCGTGCTGGCCGAGCTGCTGTCGCGCGTGCGCGCGCTGGTGCGGCGCAGCTACGGCTTCGACGACGGGACCGTCGAGGTGCGCGGCCTGACGCTGCACGAGCCGACCCGGCGCGTGCGGGTGCGCAGCGCGCCGGTGGCGCTGTCGCGCAGCGAGTTCGAGCTGCTGAGCCTGCTGATGCGGCGCGTCGACCGCGTGATCACGCGCCGCGTGCTGGAAGAACAGCTGGTGCCCGGCGGCATGGTCAACGAGAGCAACGTGCTGGAAGTGCACATCTCCAACCTGCGGCGCAAGATCGGCGATGGCTACATCCGCACCGTGCGCGGCGTGGGCTACGTGATCGACCAGGCGGAACAGCCGCTGACGGCGCGCCCATGAGCGCCGCAGTTGCCGCGCGCGAGCCGCGCTGGAAGCGCTGGACCCGGCCCACGCTGGTGCGCCGCCTGCTCCTGGGGCAGGTGGCCACGCTGGCGCTGCTGTGGAGCGTGCTGGTGGGGCTGTTCCTGGTCGAGGCCTTCAACCAGGACCTGTACGGCGCCACCGACGCCTACGACGCCGTGCTGTCCGTCGCGGAGAACCTGGCCGACCGGCCGGCACTGCAGCATGCCAGCCTGCAGGCCCTCGACGTGGCGCTGCGCGAGGCCTACGGCGACAAGAACGAGCCCGCCATGGCGCCCAGCGTGCTGGTCTGGCAGGCCGGCCGGCTGGTCTACAAATCCGACGGCGTGCCCGACACCCTCCGGAACAGCCGGCTCGACACGCTCGAGCGCCTGTTCGTCGAAGGCCGCTACTGGCGCGCCAGCACGCGGCAGTCGCCGCATTCGGACACCCGCGTCGCACTCGTCACGCCCAGCGACCGCAAGCAGCTGATCGTGACCTTCAACTCGCGCGGCTACTACCTGATGCCGCTGATCATCAGCATCCCCTTCCTGCTGCTGCCGGCCTGGCTGTCGATACGGCTCGCGCTGCGGCCCTGGCGCGAGGTCAGCACGGAGATCGCCGCGCGCGGGCCGAAGGACCTGACGCCGCTGGGCTTCGAAGCGCGGCACGCCGAACTGCGGCCGCTGGTCGAGAGCGTCAACGCGCTGATGCAGCGCCTGTCGGAAAGCGCCGCGCGCGAACGCAACTTCATCGCCGATGCCGCGCACGAACTGCGCACGCCGATCGCGGCCATCCGCATCAACGTCGAAGCCCTGCAGGCCCAGCACCGGCTCACCGAGCACCAGGGCGAACTGCTGAGCGGTGTGCTGCGCAGCATCGACCGCGCGACCCGGCTGGTGGGCCAGCTGCTGCGGCTGATGCGCAGCAGCGCCGACATGGACGTCGGTCCGAACGAGAAGCTGGCGCTCGACGAACTGCTGCAGGACCGGCTCGCGACACTGTCCGGCCTGGCCCAGGCCCGCGGCGTCGAGCTGGAGCTGGTCACGACGGAACGTGACCTGCGCGTGCTGGGCGCGCGCGAGGGGCTGACCTCGATGGTCGACAACCTGGTCGAGAACGCCACCAAGTACAGCCCGCCGGCCGGCGTGGTCACGGTGCGGCTGGCGCGCGAGGCCGACCAGGCCGTGCTGACCGTGTCCGACCAGGGACCCGGCATCGATGCCGCGTTGCGCGAGCGCGTGTTCGACCGCTTCTTCCGCACGCCCGACCAGCTGCAGACCGGCAGCGGCCTGGGCCTGGCCATCGTCAAGTCGGTGGTCGAGAAGCACGGCGGGCAGATCGCGCTGGGCGTCGCTGAGGGCGGTGGCAGCGGTCTGCAGGTGACGGTAAGGCTGCCGCTGGCGCAAGGGTGACGCCCGCGCCGCGGCCCGTCAACGCCAGTACTTCCATGCGTAGAAGACCGTCATCACCGCGCCCGCGACGATGACGACCCAGCGGGTCGCCTGGGCCGGCAGCACGCGCACCAGGTGTCCGCCGGCGTAGCCGCCCAGCAATGCGCCCGCCAGCATCACGATGGTCTCCGGCCAGCGCACGGCGCCCTGGACGACGAAGATCGCGACCGCCGCCAGGCTCACCGCCGTGGCGAGCAGGTTCTTCAGCACCTTGACGCGCCGCAGGTCGCCCGCGTCGTGGATCGCCAGGATCGCCGTCAGGATCACGCCCAGCCCCGCACCGAAGAAGCCGCCATAGACCGAGGCCCCGGCCACGCTGCCCAGGCCGGCCCATGGCGACGCCGCCCTGCCCTCGCGCCGCCGCGCCGACCATGCCTGGACCCGCGGCGCAAAGGCGAAGAGCAGCGTGGCGAAGCCGATCAAGGCCGGCACCGGCAGCACGAACAGGCGCTCCGGCACGGCCAGCAGCAGCAGCGCCCCCGCGACACCCCCGAGCACCGCCGCCGCGAGGGTCCAGACGAGCCAGCGGTCGACCACCGGCAGCTTCTCCCGGTCGGCGATGGCGGCGAGCAGGTGCCCAGGCGCGATGGCGACCGCGTTCGAGGCGTTGGCGACCACCGGCGGCAGACCGGCCGCGAGCATGGCGGGAAAGGTGATCAGCGTGGCCCCGCCCGCCACCGCGTTGATCACACCGCCGCCAGCCCCGAGACAAAAAGCAATGCACCCATCGACGTCTGCATCCACGGCCTCCAAAGCGCAGGAGACTAGGGAGCGACAGGGCGAGGGTCTAGAACGTTTGTGATGCGCGCAGGCCGCGGCTGTAGGCACCGGGTGTGGTGCCGAAGCGCTGCTTGAACAGGCGCCCGAAATGGCTCTGGTCGGCAAAGCCGAGCGCAAACGCCACATCGGCCACCGATGCGCCATGCCGCAACAGCATCCGCCCCTGGTTGAGCCGATGAACGATCCGGTAGGCGGCCGGTGGCAGGCCCGTGCGCCGCGCGAAGCTGCGCGTGAAGGCCTCGCGGCTCACGCCGGCCCGCTCGGCCAGGCGCGCCACGGTCTCCGGCGTGCCCGCCAGCGCAGACGCCTGCGCCGGTCCCTCGACCTCCAGGTAGACATTGAGGCAGGCCGTGCCGGGGTCGACGTGCGCGAGGCTGCGATGCGGCAGGCCGGCGGGAATCAGCAGGCATTCGCCCGCCGAGACCAGGATCGCGCGGTCGCCGATCCCGAACAGCCGGCTGCCGCGCAGCACCAGCGTGCATTGGGCCTGCGCGTGGAAGTGGGCGGTCAGCGCGGGTGCGCTGTCGCCCTGCCAATGGCCCACCTCGACCGCGTCGGCATCGAGCGCATAGCGCCAGGGATTGGTGACGGCCATCGTCGAAATCTTCGGCCGAAGGCGCCTCAGGTCCCGTCGCGCCGGCCGCTTCGGGCGGCCTCGCTGCCACCGCGCAGCGCCGGATGGCCGTCGGCCGCCACGAGCTGGTGCGCCTTCGCCTTGAAGCGCACCAGCGGCCCGAATTGCGTGCCGTGCTGCAGGCCGAACAGCAACGCGATCATCAGGGCCGCCAGCAAAGTGATGTGCCTGGGCGCCGGCGCGGCCGAACGCGCGGCCGCGATGCACGCCACCGACGCGCCGCCACCGAGCAGGCTGCCGGCGACCACTTCGGGCAGGGAGTGGAAGTCGTAGGCGACGAGGATCCATGCGATCGCCAGCGCGAAGGCCGCGCCGAGCAGGTGGGCCGCGAGGCGCACGCGCCGGTCGGCATGCAGCGTCAGCAGCCACGCGACCATGGGCCAGACGAAGGCCGACAGGGTGGCGTGCCCGCTCGGCCCCCGGAAGTCGAGCGATGCGAAGCCCTCGCCCCAGCCGAACAGGCCCAGCTTGGTCGCGAACACCAGCGAGGTCACGAGCACGAAGGTGCCCGCCCACAGCCAGGCCAGCCCGCGCGTCTGCCTGCGCAGGGCCAGGCACAGCGCCACCGCGCCGACGACCAGCGTGGCAAGGCCGCTGTCGCCCATCCAGAGGAGGAAATGCGAAAGGTTGCCGGGGACCAGGGGATGCAGGGGCGTCGTCACCGCCCCGAGGATAGTCGGTCCGTTCGGCGCGCCCATGAAGGCCGTACCAGGCGCGGGGCTCAGCGCAGCGATGCGCCCCGCGCATCGAGTTCCGACTGGATGCAGCGGGCCAGGTCGACCAGCGCCACGCTGCGCTCGAGCAGGTGGCGGCCCGCGTCGGTCACCTCCACCACGCGCGTGCTCCGGTGCAGCAGGCGCACGCCGACCTGCGACTCGAGCTCGGTGATGTACTTGCTGATGGTGGACTTGGACAGGTCCATCGCCGAGGCGGCGCGCGTCAGGTTGCCATGGCGCGACACCTCGCGCAGCGCCTCGACCAGTTCAATGCTGAACACGGTACGCACGCGAGACGGAGGGGCGGGAGAGCGATGGCATCCGGCGCGCGGCCTGGATGGAGAGAGACGAAGGATGCACGGGAACGGCCGCAGGAAACGAAAACCGGAACGATAGGGGGCGCCGCGCGTACCGTGAACGAATCAATCCGCACTTGCATATTCAGGGCCGGCCCAGGCTGGGGCCGAGCCAGAAACCGCCCGCGCACCCGGTCTTGCGGCAACTGGCACAGTGGCGGGCCCGCATGCCTCGGCCGGATCTCCATCCGCAGCCGGGCACGGCCCCAGACCACCCCTGCAAAGCACAAGCCATGAAGAAGATCGGATTCCTGTCGTTCGGCCACTGGACGCCGTCGACCCAGTCACAGGCACGTTCCGCCGCCGACGCGTTGCTGCAGTCCATCGAGCTGGCCGTGGCGGCCGAGGAACTGGGGGCCGACGGCGCCTATTTCCGGGTGCACCACTTCGCCCGCCAGCTCAGCGCGCCCTTCCCCTTGCTGGCCGCCATCGGCGCCCGCACGCGCCGCATCGAGATCGGCACCGGCGTGATCGACATGCGCTACGAGAACCCGCTGTACATGGCCGAGGACGCGGGCGCGGCCGACCTGATTGCCGGCGGACGCCTGCAACTGGGCCTGAGCCGGGGCTCGCCCGAGCAGGTGATCGAGGGCTGGCGCCATTTCGGCTACGAGCCCGCCGAAGGCCGCACGCACGCCGACATGGCGCGCGAGCACGCCCAGGTCTTCCTGGACGTGCTGCGGGGCGAGGGATTCGCCCAGCCCAACCCGCGGCCGATGTTCCCGAACCCGCCGGGACTGCTGCGCGTCGAGCCGCATGCCGAGGGCCTGCGCGAACGCATCTGGTGGGGATCGAGCTCCGACGCGACGGCGGTCTGGGCCGCGAAGCTCGGCATGAACCTGCAGAGCTCGACACTCAAGACCGACGAGACCGGCGAGCCCTTCCATGTGCAGCAGGCGCGCCAGATCCGCGCCTACCGCGCGGCCTGGAAGGAAGCCGGCCATGCACGCACGCCGCGGGTGTCGGTCAGCCGCAGCATCTTCGCCCTGGTCAACGACCAGGACCGCATGTACTTCGGGCGCGGCGGCCAGGAAGGCGACACGGTCGGCCTGATCGACGAGCAGACGCAGGCGATCTTCGGTCGCAGCTATGCCGCGGCGCCCGAGCAGCTGATCGCGCAGCTGGCGCAGGACGAGGCCATCGCGGAGGCCGACACCCTGCTGCTGACCGTGCCCAACCAGTTGGGCGTCGCGTACAACGCGCACGTGATCGAGACCATCCTGACCCAGGTGGCGCCGGCGCTGGGTTGGCGCTGAGGTGGCGCGGGCCCCTTGCATCGCACCCGATGCAAGGGGCCCGCTCTCCATCGGCTCGACCGCCGCATCGAGGCCTCGGGCCATCTGCTGATCGCCCCGATCCTCACGAAAGGCAGCAGCGTCTGAATGCGCCGTGCCGACGACCTCATCGCCGCCATCGATTCCATGAATGGCACCATACACCTCGACCTCGACCTCGATCGGCGCCTTCTGCCCTGTCACCCGGGCGCGCTGCCTGTCTGATTGACCGGTCGCGGACCGGCCCTCCTCTCGATAGATAGAGTCACCTCATAGCCTGGAATATTCAAAATTATGGATTGGGTCCCCATCGTCTTCGTTACGTTCAAGCTTCTCGTGTTCGGCACGGGCATGTTCTTCGCCATCAAATGGCACTATCAGAAAGGAAAAAAGGACAAGAAGAAGCAGAGCGCGGTGCTACGCACGAGCGGCAAGGTGGCCGCAGTCTTCTTGCTATCGCTCCTGGTGATCTCGCTCTTCACCTTTGGCCTTGGCAGAATGCTTGGCCTGGACTTGACTATTCCATGATGGCAAAGAATAGTCGGCCCGTAGCAAGTTATGAGTCAGCGATTCCTTGATGCGACTACAGGACAGCGTCGGCACGCGGCCAGAAGTAGCGGCTCGCGGCCTGAGGCAAGATTCGGCCAACTGCGGACATTCATGAAGTAGGGAAAACTATGGGAACTGAGCGCGTCTACAGCTACTTTGACTATGACGGAGAGGTCGAATTGCCGGAAGAAGGAGTGGCAGATTGCGGAGGCGCGCCACACTACTTTTGGCTCCGTGAAGGCAGTTCAACACCTAGACATGGAATTTATGACCTTGCGCCCATCGATGCCATCCTATTGGCCAAGGTCGTAGAGGCAGAAGCAATCTGGCACGCATGGGACTTGGACTATCACGCGGGGAGAGTGGAACTGGATAGCTATCCAATGCGCTCCGGTGTCAACCTTCATTTCTCGAATCTGATGCGCGAAATCTCAGCAGCCGCCTCGCGGCTTTGCGTAGACACGTTCCGGCGCGGTGCGACATTCATGCCGACCCAAGCGTATCTAGCCGATGCGAGTCAGTTTCAAGGCAAGCGATGGCCTGCACCAGGCCTTCACTCAGCTACTTTTGAAGTGAGCTGGCTGAACGTCTAGGTTTGATTGCGGACGCGGTTGAACGACCGCTTTTCGGCGAAGCGAACTTCCGCTTCGGGCCCATAGCAGTCACCGGGCGGGGCCGAAAGCGGACGCTCAACGTGGAAGCTCAGCGGTGGGCGAAGCCTCCCGCTGCAGTAAAAGGTTAGACCGCATTCGCTGTACTCCACTGCGCATTGAGCAGAGCGTACTGAAGGAGGTCGTGGTGCCGGCCCGCCCAGTAGCCAGCCTCCCGTTGTCGCCCTTCCTGCAGGAATCCGAGCGCCTCGAGTAAGGCCAGAGAGGCCGTGTTGTCAGGGTGTACCTGCGCCTCGATTCGATTCAATTGCACCTCTCGGAAACCCCAACTGATGATCGCTTCTAGAGCTTCCTTCACGTATCCGCGGCCCTGATACGCCGGAGCGATTTCGTAGCCGATGATGCAGGATCTCCAGTTTCGATTCCAGCGAAACAAGCCGCATGTACCGATCAGTCCTGGCTGACCTCTCAACTCCACGGCCCAGCGTGCACCAGAAACCGGCTCTTTCCGCCAACTGGCAAACGTAGCGACCAACTTCGCGGCGCCGTCAAGATCGCGAATCGGATCCGATCCAAACCATCTCATGTACTCGGCGTCGCCATGAATTCGAAGAATATTTTCCGCATTCGATTCCACGATCTCACGCAGCATGAGTCGGGATGTCTCCAGCGCTGGAAAATCGAGCATAAGCTAACTGCGGTCTAACTTTGTTGTATCCCGCACTTCTGCGAACTTTGCAGATCGCCTGTGGGATCACATTGGCGGCAGAACGCCTGAATGTCTTTCATGGTCAATGCCTTAAAGCGATGTACTGCGTGAACGTGCAGATATAACAGATTTCGACAAAATCGCCGACCGCCGACCGCCGACCGCCGACCACCGTTCGGCTGAAGCGAACATTTGACCGTCGGCAACGACCGCTTCTGGCCGACTGTAGTCATCACACCACCGAGAGCACGACCCAAGTGCCACGCCCCCCTGAAATCTAGCCGCCCAATGCCAAAGTAAATGAGACATGCCCGGGAATTCCAGCTCGAGCGCGACACGGCATCCAAGCTCGGTGAATCCTCCGGCCGCATGCACTCGACGCCAAAGGCAGGCACGCCTCCTCACTGAAAAGCGGCAGCGGTCGAATGCACGGCCCCCTGGCTTTCATCCATCCCATGAATGGCCTCATACACCTCGGCCTCGATCTCGATCAGCGCCTTCTGCCCGCGCACCCGCGCCCTCGGCACCGTCACGTCGAAGATGCGATGGATGCGCCCCGGCCGCGGCGACATCAGCACCACGCGGTCGGCCAGGAACACAGCCTCGCCCACGTCGTGCGTCACGAAGACGATGGTGCGCCGTTCGCGCGCCCACAGGCGCAGCAGGTCCTCCTGCAGCGCGATGCGCGTGAGGTGGTCGACCGCGCCGAAGGGCTCGTCCATCAGCAGCACCTCGGGGTTGTTGGCCAGCGCGCGCGCGATGCCCGCGCGCTGGCGCATGCCGCCCGAGAGTTGGTGCGGATACGCGTCCTCGAAGCCGGCCAGGCCCACGCGCGCCAGGCTGGCGATCGCGCGCTCTCGACGCTCGCGCCGGCCCAGCCCGCGCAGCTCGGGGCCGAAGCCGACGTTCTGCGCGATGCTGCGCCAGGGGAACAGCGCCGGGTCCTGGAACACCAGGCCGCGGCGCGGGTCGGGGCCCGCGATGGGCTGGCCGTCGAACAGCGCGGTGCCGGTGCTCGGGCGCTCCAGTCCCGCAAGGATGTCGAGCAGCGTGCTCTTGCCGCAGCCGCTCGCGCCCAGCAGGCAGAGGAACTCGCCGGCGCGCACGCGCAGGTTCACGTCTTCCAGCGCGGTGACGGGCACGGCGCCCGCGAAGACCTTGCCCAGCGATTCGAGTACGAATTCCGCCATGGATGCCGCGCGCTCAGGGCGCCGGGGTCTTGGGGATGAACGCAAGGTTCACGAACTTCGCGGCGTCGTAGAGCTCCTTCTGGAAGCCCAGCGCCAGCTGGATCTTCTGCGTTTCCTGCACTTCCTCCAGCGACACCTTGGGGTCGTTGGCCCAGATCGGCAGCTCGCGCTGCACCGCGGCATCGGCCACCTTCGGGTCCACGCCCAGGCGCTTCGCGTAGAAGGCCTTGTACTCGTCGAGGTGGGCCTTGGCGTATTCGTTGGACTTGAAGTACGCGCGCAGGAACTTCTCGACGCCTTGCGGAGAATTCGCGATGAACCGGTTGTTGGCCACGATCACGCCGGTGTGGAAGCGCGGCAGGTAGTCGTAGCCGGCCGCCAGCACCTTGCCCTTGCCGGTCGCCTCGGCCAGCGAGGCGAAGGGCTCGTGCAGGATGGTGGCGCTGACCGAGCCGTTCTCCACCGTGGCGAGCGCGGCGGCGTTGACGCCGTTGGCCACGAAGGACACGCTGTCCAGCGGCACGCCCTCCTTCGACAGGATGGTGCGCGCATACACGTCCAGGCCGGTGCCGAAGGCGGCCGCGCCCACCGTCTTGCCCTTGAGCGCGGCCACCGAGGCCACGTCGGGCGCGCCCACGAGGTAGAACGGACCGACATGGCGGAACATCGACGCGACGATGCTCAGCGGCACGCCCTTGCCGGCCGCGACGATCGCGCCCGTGGTGTTCCAGTCGGCGATGTCGATGTCGCCGCTGGCCAGGCCCGAGATCGCATCCTGCGTGTTGATGAACTCGAGCGCCAGGCCTTCGTCCTTGAAGAAGCCCTTCTCGATGCCGAGCTGCACGCCCAGGCCGGTGACACCGGGGTAGCCGGCGTAGCGCAACTTCAGCGGCGCAGCCTCGGCGGCCGGTACGGCCACGGGCGCCTTCGCCTCGGGCTCGCTGCGCGAGCACGCGGCCAGGATGGCGATGCCCACGCCGACGGCGACCAGGCGGGCCCAGCGGATTCGGCGAGCGCGGGCGATGAAAGGGATGGAGGTCATGGATCTGTCGAACAGGGAAAAGAAAAGAATGCGCAGGGCCTCAGGCAGGCCGCCAGCGCAGGAACAGCAGTCGCTCGAGCAGGTCGAGCGCGGCGATCATGGCCACGGCCAGCACCGTCACCAGCCCGATCAGCGCGAAGGTCTCGGCCGTGTCGAGCGAGGCGGTCGAGCGCGTGATGAGGTTGCCCAGCCCCTCCTTGGACGAGAGCATTTCCGCGAACAGCGCCCCCACCAGCCCCACCGAGGCCGAGACGCGCAGCGCCGCGAAGAGGGTCGGCACGGCCGAGGGCAGGATCACCTTCCAGACGGTCTGCAGCGTCGAGGCCCGGAAGGCGCGCGCCACCTTCAGGTGCTCGCGGCGCGTCTGCTTGATGCCGGCGATGGTGCTGTAGAGGATCTGGAACACCGAGAACAGGAAGACGATCGCCACCTTGTGGCTGAAGCCGATGCCCAGCCACAGCGCGAGCAGCGGCACGATGGCGACCTTGGGCACCGACATCAGCGCCGCCATGAAGGGTTGCGCAAAACGTTCCGCCGAGGGCGTGAGCACCAGCAGCACGCCGAAGCCGATGCCAGCGACGACCGCCGCCGCATAGCCCACGGCGAACTCCGCCAGCGTGACGCCCGTGTGATGCAACAACTGGCCGCGCGTGAGCATCGGCACGAAGCGCTCGAAGATGGCCGTGGGCGCCGGCAGGTAGAGCGCGCTCACGGCGCCAGCGCGGACCGCGGCCTCCCAGACACCCAGCAGCGCCAGCGCGGTGGCCACCTGCGCGAGCACGATGCCCCAGCCCCCGAAGCCCGGACGCGTGCCCGGCTTCCTTTTCGACTCAGACCACACGGTGGTGCGTTTCGGTGATGCGGCCGAACTCGGCATCGGCGGTGCGCACGCCCTCGAAGCGGTTGGCCGGCTTGTCGGTGCGGCCGAAGTGCGCGCCGAAGGTGCTGCCGCTGTAGTCCTCGCGGAACAGGCCGCGCGCACGCAGGATCGGCAGCACCAGTTCGACGAAATCGTCCAGCCCCGCGGGCAGGTGCGGCGGGCAGATGTTGAAGCCGTCGGCCGCGCCGTTCTCGAACCAGTGCTGGATGGTGTCGGCGACCTCCTCGGCGCTGCCGATGGCCAGGAAGTGGCCGCGACCGCGCGCGATCGCGTACTCGAACACATGGCGCACCGTGGGCGCCTCGGTGCGGTTGAGCTGGCGCGCCTGCGTGATGAAGAGCCGCGCCAGCGCGAAGGCCGGATCGGCTTCGTCGAAGGCCGGGAACTGGTCCTCACCCGACAGGCCGGCCAGCGGCACGCGCAGGTCGCGCTCGAGCGCGGCCGTGTCGAGCTTGGCGGCGATCAGCGCGCTGAGCCGCTGGTAGAGCGCATAGGCCTCCTCGCTGGTGCGGCCGATGTAGGGCACCAGCCCGGGGAGCACCGACACGTCGTCCGCCGCGCGGCCGCTGGCCACCGCGCCGGCCTTGATTTCCTGGTAGAAGCCCTGCGCCGCCTCGAAGGTGGGCACGCCCGCGAACACCACCGTCGAGCGTGCGGCACCGAAGGTCCGCGAGCGCGGCGAGGTGCCGGCGTTCACCAGCGGGATCTGCCCTTGCGGCGGACGCGCGACGTTGAGCGGTCCCTTGACCTGGAAGAAGCTGCCCTCGTGTTCGATGGTATGCAGCTTCGCGGGGTCGACCAGCAGGCCGGCTTCCTGGTCGCCGACCAGCGCGTCGTCTTCCCACGAGTCCCACAGCTGCGAGACCACGTCCACCAGTTCCTCCGCACAGTCGTAGCGGCGGCTGTTGTCCCAGTGATGGTCGCGACTGAAATTCTTCGCGGCGCGCTCGTCGGCGCCGGTGACCACGTTCCATGCGAGCCGGCCGCCACTCAGGTGGTCGAGCGAGGCGGTCTGGCGCGCGATGTGGTACGGGTCGGCGTAGGTGGTGTTGGCGGTGGCGATCAGCCCGATGCGCTGGGTGTGCGCGGCCACGTAGCCGAGCATCGTGAAGGGCTCCAGGCGCACGGTCTGCGACGGAAACACGTACTGCTGCTCGGCGCTGGTGGCGAGCGCGTCGCCGAGGAAGAAGAAATCGAACTTGGCGTCTTCCGCCTTGCGCGCGATCGACGCGATGAAGGCGGGATCGTGCGAGGCCTTCGGGTCCACACCGGTCAGTCGCCAGGCGCCGGGGTGGTAGCCGATGGAGAACAGGAAGATGCCGAAGTGAAGTTGACGCGGGGAAGAGGAAAGGCTCGGCATCCGAAGAAGGGTCGCTGGTGGAGAGAAACCGGCAAGTCTCCCCCGCCCACAGGACTGCGAGGAACGCAGATTTCCGCATGTGCACAGACGGTTTTCCAGCTTGGCCGGCCCTTTGCCGCCGAGCGGCTACCCGATCGTCGTTTCTCGCACATGCGAACAAACACCAATAAGACGTTCCTTTACCGAATCTTATGATTCACTTGCAGGACATCATCTGTACATACAGAACACATAGTTCATCTGCAAATCACTCGACGCACAGACGGTGCTGCTCCCCCTACTGCTTCAGAAAGGCTTTACTCGTGACCACTCGATTCACTCGACGCGCCTGGGCTCTGGCCGTGGCGACTTCCACCTGTCTTTCACTGCCAGGCCTGGCCAGCGCCCAAGGCGGCGAGTACCCGGCACGGCCCATCGAACTGGTCGTGCCCTACCCCGCGGGCGGCGGGACCGACGTGCTGGCGCGCGCCTTCGCGCAGGTCGCGACCTCCTACCTCTCCCAACCGCTGATCGTCATCAACAAGTCCGGCGCCGCCGGCGCCATCGGATGGTCTTATGTGACGCACAGTCCGCCCGACGGCTACCGCATCGTCATCCTCGCGACCGACCTCGTGGTGCAGGCCAACATGGGCTACACCAAGATCACCTACCGCGACTTCGCGCCCATCGCCCGGCTCAACTTCGACCCAGCGGGTTTCTCGGTCAAGGCCGACTCCCCCTGGAATTCGGTCGCCGAGGTGCTGGCCGCGGCGAAGAAGGGTGGCTTGAGCGTGGGCAACGGCGGCACCGGCGGCGCCTACCACCTGGCGGCCGCGGCGCTGGAAAAGCAGGCCGGGGTGGCGTTCACGCACATCCCCTACCAGGGGGCCGGGCCCTCGGCACTCGCCCTGCTGGGCGGCCACATCCAGGCCACCACGATCGCCGGCGCGGAGGTCTGGCCCTATGTGACCGGCGGCAAGGTCAAGATCCTCGGCATGATGTCGCAGACGCGAACCGAAGGCTACGAGCACATTCCCACGCTCAAGGAACAGGGCTACGACATCCAACTGGGCGCGTTCCGCGGCCTTGCCGCGCACAAGGACACGCCGCCGGCGATCATGGCGACGCTGCGACAGGTGGCGGCCAAGGTCGCGGCCGACCCGCAGTTCCAGGATGCGCTCAAGAAGCAGAACATGGGCTACGCCTACGCCGACGGCCCGGCCTTTCAGGAGGCGTTGGCCAAGGACCATGCCTTCTATGCCGAGCTGATCGAGAAGGCCGGGCTGAAGGGCAAGCCGTAGGCCCTCGCGCCGAAGGCGGTGCCCTGCCCTCAGGTCAGATTCAAGCCGCCGTCCGACAGCAGCACTTCGCCGGTGAGATAGTCGGACGCCACCAGCATGAGCACCGCATGCGCGATGTCGTCCGGACTCGCCGCACGGCGCATCGGAGCGCGCTCGCGCCACAAGGCCTGTGCCGCGGTCCAGTCGGCGGTCAGCGGCGTGTCGACCAGGCCCGGCGCCACGGCGTTGACGCGAATGTCCGGACCGAGCGACAGCGCGAGCAGGCGTGTCAGGTGATTGAGCGCGGCCTTGCTCACCGCATAGGGAATGGATGCCCCCTTGGGGCGGACGCCCGCGTGCGAGCTGATGTTCACGACGCAGCCCGCGCGGCGGCAGCGAGCCGCCTCGCGCAAGGCCGACTCGGCCAGCGCGACGAGATGGAAAGGCGCCACGACGTTGACTTCATGCAGCTCGTGCCACACCGCCGACGTGGCGGCGGCAAGGTCGTCGTGCGGAATCACCTTGCTGATGCCCGCATTGTTCACCAGCACATCGAGCTGACCCCATGCCGCGATGGCCTCGCGGACCAGGCGAACCCGATCGGCTTCCAGGGCCAGGTCGGCCTGCACATAGACCGCCTGCGGCAATTCGGCGGCCATCGCATGTCCCGTCTTCGCGGAACTGCGCGAATGAAGAACCACCGCATGGCCGGCGTGACTGAGCCTGCGCGCGATCGCGGCCCCGATGCCGGAAGTGGATCCGGTGACCAATGCGACACGAAGCGCGCCATCCCTTGTTGGATTGACATTCATCTGGAAGATCTCTTAGGGGTTGCCATCAAGCCCACCACCGCCGCGCGCCTGTGCGGGCTGGGTGGGAGCACTGAAGCCTGCCGACTTCATCGCGTCGACGAAGCCAAGGGCCGTTCGGTCAACGGCCGGGGCGGGCAGGCATGGCCCTGTCGTACGGGCCAAGGATCGGGCGCCGTGTCTGGCGCCGGTCGATCTTGCCAGAGTCTGCCGGATCCTGCGGGCGAAGTTCAGCGGCGCGGCCGCAAGGAACACCTGCGCGAGCACCGCGGTGTGGAGACACCGCGTGCGCACAAGACAGGGGCAGCGGAGGCCCTGTCAGCGCTCGATCGCGGCCGGGAACGGGAGCCCCTGGACGGCAGCGCAGTGCTGCAACGCCGCCACGACCTCGTCACGCAGCGGGACACCGGAACGCAGACGGCTGGAGGCGTTCTCGGCCGCACGCTGCCCCGGCAACCGCACCGCCTCAACGCCTGGCTGCGGCGGATTCGTCCGGCAGGCCTCGACGATCCAGTCCATCTGGCGGACGTACTCGCCCCGACCCGCATAGGCCTCGAGGTCGTGCAATTGAAGGTGGACGTTGGCGCACCAGCCCCCTTCGAGCAGGTCGGGGTCGGCGCGGCCGTAGCCGCCCAGTGCGCTGGTCAGCGCCTCGACGTAGAGCGCCATGCCGTAGCCCTTGTGGCCCGCCGAGATGCCGCCCAGCGGCAGCAAGGTGCCCGGGGGCTGCGTCGACAGCACCGCGGGGTCGCGCGACGGCGCGCCGGCCGCATCGAGCATGCAGTCTTCCGGGAACATCTGGCCGGCCGCGTCGAGGCGGCGCACCATGCTGTTGGTGGTGATGGAGGACGAGATGTCGACCAGCACCGGAGGGCCCGAGGTGGGCAGCCCCATCGCCATCGGGTTGGGCGTGAAGACGGCCCGGGTGCCGCCATGCGGTGCCACGGTGCGCACGGTGGGGTCGGAGCTGGCGATGAAGGCCATGAAGCCCTCTTCCGTGGCCTTGCGCAGGTAGGACGCCAGGCACGCGATGTGGTGGCTGTTGCGCAGCACCAGCGAGGCCGTGCCGTAGCGCCTGGCCTTGGGCTTGAGCGCTTCGAGCGCCTCCAGCATCAGCCAGGGCCCGGGCAGCCGGTGGCCGTCCCAGACGGCGACCGCGGCCCGGTCCTGCAGCACCTCGGGCTCGCCGGCCACCTGCATGAAGCCCTTGGCGATCTGGTCCATGTAGGGCGCCAGCAGCGCGAGGCCGTGGGTGTCGTGGCCCAGCAGGTCGCCGTCGAGCAGCGTGTCCGCGACGGCGGCGGCCTTCTCCGGCGGCATCGACGCGGACTGGAGCAGGTCCCGTGCGAAGGCGGCCAGGGCTGGCGCGGGATAGCGTGGCGGCGAAGTCATGCGGACCTCATGGCTTCAGAGGCCATGGCGCAGCAGGCCGCGCGCGGCGAGGTTGTTGACCAGCGCCCGCACGCCGAAGGTCCAGGGCGCCGCATCGTTGCAATGCCGGACCTCGTTCACCAGTTCGCCCAGCCACTGCGCGCGCACGCTGACGTGGTCGCCCACCTGGTGCGTGAAGCCCTTGCCCTTAGCTCCGCGGTCTTGCGTGGGCGCGAACATCGTGCCCAGGAACAGCAGCATGCCGTCGGGGTACTGGTGGCTGCCCATGGTCTGCGCGACGAGCTCCAGCGGGTCGCGGCTGATCTTCTCGAGCGAGCTGCTGCCTTCGAGCACGAAGCCGTCCAGGCCCGTGACGGTCATCCGGACCTGCTCCTGCCGGACCTGGTCCAGACCGTAGTGCGCGTCGAAGAGACGGATGAAGGGACCGATCGAACAGGTGGCGTTGTTGTCCTTCGCCTTGCCCAGCAGCAGCGCGCTGCGGCCTTCGATGTCGCGGTGGTTCACGTCGTTGCCCAGCGTGGCGCCCACGATGCGTGCGCGGCTGTTCACCGCCAGCACGACTTCGGGCTCTGGGTTGTTCCAGACCGAATCCGCGCGGATGCCGACGTGGTCGCCATAGCCCACCGCCGCGAGCACCGGCGCCTTGGTGAAGACCTCGGCATCGGGCCCGATGCCGACCTCCAGATACTGCGACCACATCCCCTTCTCCACCAGCAACGCCTTGAGCTTCATGGCCTCGTCGCTGCCCGGTTTCAGGCCCTCGAGCCTGGCGCCCACCACACTCAGCACCTGGTCGCGAAAGCGGGCCGACAGCACCGGGTCGCCCGCGCCATGCTCCTCGATCAGCCGTTCGATCAGGCTCTCGGCGAAGGTCACGCCCGAGGCCTTGACCACCTGCAGGTCGCAGGGGGCCAGGAAGAAGGGCTTCGAGGCGTCGCGTTGCGCCACGATGCTGTTCGCGACGATCTCGGCCAGGCCCGCGACCCTCACGCCCGCGGCAGCGCGCGCGCTGTCCGCCGGAGATTCGGTCTCGAGCAGGCTGCTCATGGTCGGGAAGGTTTCGGAGATGTCGTGCACGCCGTCTTCGCGGATCGCGACGACGCTGGGGCCGGCATGGACACCGGGCTGCCAGATGCGTGCCACCAGCGTGCCCGCGCAGCCGTCGGCCGGCAGGAAGCGTTCGAGGATGGCGGCGGAGGATGGGGAGTTTGCGTTCATGTTCAAGGTCTTGTCTGGACTGTCGGTTCGAATGCGATGTCTCTGTCGAGCGGGAACATCGGCCCGCGCAGCGACTTGTAGGGCAGGCGCGTCACGTTGGACGCGGCCACGCCCGGGGTGTCGACATAGATGCTGTCGATGCACCAGGGCTCGAAGGCCACGCGCCACGCCGAACCCGACTTGGCGACGATGAAGCGCTGCGCCTTCGGGTCGATGCCCAGCACCGTGAGGTGGTCGCTGTCGAAGGGCATGACCCGCTCCGTGGTCAGCACGACGGTGACACGCCCGGTCTGCACGAGGGCTGTCAGGCCCATGCGCACGGTCTGGCCCGTCATGTAGGGGCCCGTGCGCTGGTAGCTGATGTCCCGCACATCGGACACCGTGCCTTCGAGGTGCACCGGGTCGCCGCTCAGCGGCGTCGAATGGGCGCCCACCAGGCGCGCGAAGCGCGCGCCGACGCCCTGCGCCGCCGCGTGGGCCGCCGCCTGCGGGTCCCACAGCACGACCGTGGCCGGCCCCAGGTCCTCCTTGAGCAGCAGCGCGAGCACATGCGTGCTGTCGCCCGGGCCACCGCCGCCCACGTTGTCCGCGGGCTCCGCGAGCACGACGAGGCCCGGTTTGTGCGCCAGGCCGCGGATGCGCGCGCGCGCCGCATCTTCGTTCTCCAGCCGCGGGACGAAGGCCTCGCGCTGCGCCCAGGCGGACTCGGCGATCCGCTGCACCACCCGCGCCGCGGCGACGCCATCCTCGCCATAGCCGAGCGCGGTGAAGCCGAGGTAAGGCACATCGGCATAGGCGAAGCCGGGCACTACCGAAGCGGTCCAGACCGCCTGCTGTTCCTCCGCGGCATGCGCCAGGCGCAGCAGTCCGGCCATGGGCTCGTCGTGCGTGCTTTGCGCCTGTGGCACGGTGATCAGCGGCAGCCGGGCCCAGGCCTTCTTCGGGCGCCGGCCGGTCGCGAGCATGTGCGCCATCCAGCGGGCCGCCTCGGCGCCGCGCTCGGCCATGTCGACGTGTGGAAAGGTGTCGTAGCCGATCAGCAGGTCCGCGGCCTCGATGGCTGCGTCGCTGAGGTTGGCATGGATGTCGAAGGTCGCCACCAGCGGCAGGCCGGGCCAGCGCGCTTTCACTTCTTCCAGCAGCAGTGCATCGCCGCTCTGCCCATCCTCCAGCACCATGGCGCCGTGCAGCGCCAGGTAGATGCCCTCCAGCACGCCGGCCGATGCCGCGATGTCGTCCAGCAGGACCGTGCTGAACTTCGCATAGGCGGCCAGCGTCACCGGCCCCGAGGGCACGGCGGCGTAGAAGCCGCTCGGCACCGCGTCGAGCCCGGTCTTCCAGGCCTCGCGCAGGAAGCCGCCGATCTCGGTCTCGCTGCCGGCCAGTTCGAGGCGAAGCTTGTGGGCCGGGATGCACTGATACGCCTCGAACTGCGCCACGTCCGCCAGCACCGGGGAGAAGGTGTTGGTCTCGTGCCAGATCCCACCGACGAAGACCTTGCGCTCGGGGCCGGCCATCACGCGGCCCTCCGCAACGGCAGGCAGGCCGGGCCCGAGGGTTCCATGTTCTTGTACCAGAGCAGGAATTCCTGGTGGCCCAGCTGCTCGGACTTGGTCTTCGCGCCGTTGGCCGTGTCGATCACCGCGTCGTAGAGCTGGTCGGCCACGGTCTGGAAGCTCACACGCTCGTCGACGATCGCGCCGGCATTGATGTCCATGTCGCCCGCCATGCGCCGGTAGGTGCTGGGGTTCGAGCAGATCTTGAGCACCGGCGAGAGGGCCGAGCCGACCACCGAGCCGCGGCCGGTGGTGAACAGGATGATCTGGCAGCCGCAGGCGATCATCTCGACGATCTCGGCGGTGTCGTTGACGTCGGGCAGGCCGAACTGCAGCGCGCCGTCGGGGATCATGTCCATCAGGTAGAGGCCGCCCGCCGGCGGGATCTCGCCTGGCTTGATCATGCCCACGATGGGACGCGAGCCGCTCTTGGTGTACGCGCCGATCGACTTCTCCTCGATGGTCGTCAGGCCGCCTTCCACGTTGCCGTCGCCGATGTTGCCGTGGCCGAAGTGCTGGTAGTAGGAGCGGGTCTTGGCCATGGCGGCGCGGATCGCGTCCGCCAGGCCGTCCGACACGGCGCGCTTCGCCATGTGCTCGTCGCAGCCGATGAGTTCGCCCAGCTCCTCGAACATCACGGCGCTGCCCTGGTCCACGAGCTTGTCGAAGGCCAGGCCGACCACCGGGTTCGCGGTCACGCCGCTGAAGCTGTCGGAGCCGCCGCAGGTCGTACCCACGATCAGCTCGCTCAGCGCCATCGGCACCTTCTCGACCGTCGACAGCGTCGCCAGCGTCTGCGCCACCCATTCGCGGCCCTGCTGGATGGTGGAGACGGTGCCCCCGCTGTCCTGGATCACCAGCGTCTTCACCGGCCGGCCCGAGGCGGCGATGGCCTGCTCGAGCGGGCCGCGCTTGAAGCATTCGCAGCCCAGCGACACCAGCAGCACCGCGCCCACGTTGGGGTGCAGGCAGAGCCGCTCCATCATGCGGGTCGCGTAGTCGTTGGAGAAGCAGCCGGCGAAGCCGAGCACATGGGCGCCCTGCTCGCGGAAGGGCAGCGAGATCTCGCGCGCCACATGGTGCGCGCATTCCACCAGGTAGACCACCGCCACATGGTTTCGAATGCCCTTGCGGCCGTCCGATCGCAGGTAGCCGGCCAGGGGGAAGGACTGTGTTTCAACCGTTTTCACATCGCACCTCAGAACGAACCCATGACCGGGTAGGGGCCGCCGATGAACTTCTCGTGCACCTTGGCGAGCGCACCGTTCAGGCGGTAGTAATACAGCGTGGTGTTGAGCCAGTGGAGCAGCTCATGGTCGCCCTTGCGCAGGCCGACCGAGTAGGTCGACTGCGTCAGCACGAACTTCAGCTCGAGCTGTTTCTGCGCACCGCGCTTGACCAGTTCGTTGCCGATGACGGAGCCGGTGGCGATGGCCTCGACCTGCCCGCTCAGCAGCGCGGTGGCCGCGGTGGCGTCGTCGTCGAAGCGGCGGATCACCGCGTCCTTGGGCGCGACGAGCGTGAGCTGCGTGTCCTGCACCGTGCCGCGCACCACCGCCACCGACTTGCCCGCGAGGTCGGCCGGCTTCTCGAACTTCTTCGCCTTCTCCGCCAGCAGCACGATCTGCGTGGCGGCGTAGGGGTTGGAGAACGAGATGGTGCGCGCACGCTCGGGCGTGATGCTGAAGGTCGACACCACCAGGTCGACCTTGTTGGTCAGCAGGTAGGAGATACGGTTGGGCCCCGTCACCGGAACGATCTCCAGCGGCACGCCCAGGCCCGCGGCGATCAGGCCCGCGACTTCCACGTCGACCCCCGTGGGTTTTAGCTGCGCGTCGGTGAAGCCGAAGGGCGCGGTGGTCAGGTCCACGCCGATCAGCACCTTGCCGCGTTTCTGGATCTGGTCCAGCGTCTGGGCCTGGACATGGCACACCATCAACAGCGCCAGCGCGCTGGCGACGATGGCCCGGATGAATTTCAAGATGGACATGGCTGTCTCCTAGACGATGGAAGAAAGAAAACTGTCGAGCTCTTTGGTCTGCGGGCGCGCGAACAGCTCGGCCGTCGGGCCGTGTTCCCAGACCTTGCCCTGGTGCATGAAGACCAGCGTTCGGGCCGCGCGCCTGGCGAAGTTCATCTCGTGCGTGACGAGGATCTGCGTCATGCCTTCGCTGGACAGGCTCTCCATCACCTTCAGGACTTCGCCCGTCAGTTCGGGGTCCAGCGCGGAGGTGACCTCGTCGAACAGGATCACCTTGGGGTTGAGCGCCAGCGCGCGCGCGATCGCCACCCGCTGCTGCTGGCCGCCCGAGAGCTGGCCCGGATAGGCCTTGGCCTTCTCCAGCAGCCCGACCTGCGACAGCACGTGCAGCGCCTTGTCCTGCGCCTGCGCCCGGGGCGTGCCCTGCACCAGCATCGGCGCCAGCGTGATGTTCTTCTCCACGGTCATGTGGGGGAACAGGTTGTAGCCCTGGAACACGATGCCCACGTCGGCCCGCAGCGACTTGAGGTCGCTCTGCGTCGGCGTGATCTGGTGGCGGTCGATGCGGATGCTTCCGGCGTCGATCCTCTCCAGGCCGTTGAGGCAGCGCAGCAAGGTGCTCTTGCCCGAGCCGCTGCGCCCGATGATGGCGGTCATGCCCGCATCGAGGTTCAGGTCGACACCGCGAAGGATGTCCAGGGCACCGAAGGACTTCTTCAAGCCCTTGATTTCAATGAGCGACATGGAGACGCCTTTCCAACCCGCGGCTCAGCAGCGACAGCGGGAAACAGAGGATGAAATAGATCACGCAGATGGCGAAGAACACCGAGAAGGGCTGGTAGGTGGCGTTGTTCACCACCTGGCCGGCGCGCGCGAGTTCGACGATGCCGATGACGGAGGTCAGCGAGGTGTTCTTCACGATCTGCACCATGAAGCCCACCGTCGGCGCCAGCGCGAGCCGCAGGGCCTGCGGCGCGATGACCTGCCGCATCTGCTGGGCCCACGACAGGCCCAGCGTCTCGCCGGCCTCCCATTGCTGCTTCGGTATGGCGTCCACCGCGCCCAGCCAGATCACGCCGATGTTGGCCGAGGCATAGAGCCCGAAGGCGACGGCCGCGGCCAGCAGCGGCGGCACGCTGAAGCCCAGGATGCTCAGCCCGAAGTAGAAGAGGAAGAGTTGCATCAGCACCGGAATGCCCTGCCCCAGCTGCACCCAGACCCGGACCACGGCGCCGCCGAGCCGGCCGCCGCTGAGCTTCAGGATGCAGATCAGCGCGCCGCCGAGCGCACCGCCCGCGAAGGCCACCAGCGACACCAGCACGGTCCAGCGCGCGGCCTCGATGAGGAACAGCAGGTCGGGCCAGCCGAAGGAGCGGGTCATGGCGCGGCCCTTTCTGCAACCAGGCGCCCGCCCGCGCTGTTGCGCAGCAGGAAGCCGCCGATGAGCGAGAACAAGGACTTCATCGCCAGCACCATCGCGAGGTAGACCAGCGAGATGAGCAGGTAGACCTCGAAGCCGCGGAAGCTGGTGGACTGGATCTGGTTGGCGGCCGCGCTGATCTCCTCGGCCGAGATCTGCGAGGTGATGCTGCTGGCCATCAGGATCAGGACGAACTGCGCACTCAGCGCCGGATAGACGCTGCGGAAAGCCTGCGGCAGCACGATGTGCAGGAAGGTCTGGCGGCGGCTCAGGTTCAGCGCGGTCGCCGCCTCGTGCTGGCTCTTCTGGATCGCTTCGAAGCCGGCGCGGAAGATCTCGGCGGTGTAGGCCCCGCAGTTGATGGTCAGCGCCAGCCCGGCCGCGACCATCGGCGTGAGGCTGATGCCCAGCGCCGGCAGGCCGAAGTAGATCAGGAAGGCCTGCGCCAGCAGCGGCGTGTTGCGGATCGCCTCCACGTAGGCGGTGGCGGCGGCCCGGAACGGCAGCCAGGCGCTGTTGCGGCCCAGCGCGCCGACGATGCCGACCAGCGAACCGAGCGCGCATGCCACCACCGTGAGGAACACCGTGGCCTGCAGCCCGCTCCACAGCATCGGCAGGCTGCCCTGCAGCCAGGAGAAATCAAGTGTGTAGTTCATCCCGGAGGCCCCTCACTGGTGGTCGAGGAAGTAGGTGCTGAGGTTGTGCGAATGCACATGGGCACCACTGGGGACGTCCGACAGGGTGAAGCCGATCGGAACGCCGTAGCGGTACACGGGCTGCCCCTTCGGGATGTCGACCAGGGCGATCTTGTGGCCGAAGGGCACGAGGCTGGAGGCACGCAACGCGATCGAAGCGCATTCGACCCAATCGTTGGGAACGATTTCTTCGAATGCGATCGCCACGTTGTCCTCCGCCGCGAGGCGAATGGAACGCTTCATGGGCGGCGTGTCCCTCAGAGGACGCCGTGCTTGTCGTAGACGGCGCGCAGGGTGCTGCCGGCCAGGATCTCGGCGCGCACGGTGTCCTCGCTGTCCACCTTGGCCAGGGCCATGGCGATGGCTTCCTTGACCACCTTGTTCGGGATCACGACCACGCCGTCGATGTCCGCGATCACGTAGTCGCCCTTGTGCACGGTGACGCCGCCGCACTGGATCGCGACGTCCTTCGCGACCATCTTTCCGCGGCCCTTGGAATCCCACGGACCGATGCCGCCGTGGAACACCGGGAAGCCCACCTCGCGGATCTGGCGCGCATCGCGGATCAGGCCGTCGGTGACGCAGCCGGCCGCCTTGCGGGCGCGCGCGCCGGTGGTGAGCAGCTCGCCCCAGGGCACGATGTTGTCGGTGGGGCCGTCGACGCCGAACACCACCACCTCGCCCTCCTTCAGGTCGTCGAGCAGGTCCATCTCGATGTCGTAGGGGTTCTCGCCCTCGAGGTGCCCACCGACCTTCATGTAGGCCCCCGTGCGCGCCGGGCCGAACACGACGTGCTGGTCGTTCAGGGGGCGGACGAAGGTCTTCATGCCCTGGTTGCGATAGCCCAGGGTGTCGAGCACGTCGCAGACCACGGCCGAGTAGAGCTTCGTCTTCGCCAGCTCGACCTGAGCGGCATCCAGAATGACTGTCATTTGTTCCACCTATCAAATGTATGTTGCGTATGTGCGCTTTAGGTGCGCAAGTGCATCATATGTTCTTCGAATAGATCAAACTCCTAGGGTTTACACGGGGGAGTCGCGGGCTTCAGCGCGGCGATCGGCCGCGCCATGTGCGCACCTAGGGACCGGTTCCCCTCTGAAAAGCCTCCCTGGGAGGGCGTGTTATGCTTGAAGAACAATGAGTTGCAAGCGCAACACATGCGCATCGACCGAGTCAAGGCGTCCGTTCCGGCCTGCGGCGATGGCATGCTGTGGGACGCTTCAACGAACGCGGTCGCGCCGGTCGCGACCGCCCCTTCCCCAACCGTTTCATGCGAAGGCGAGCAGATGCTTGATGTTTCCGAGAGCGAGCCGTCGAAGACCGAGCACGCCACCCAGTTCCGCGAGCGCCTCAATGCGCTGCTCTTCAAGAGAAAGATGTCCAGGAACGACTTCGCCGCGCTGGCGGGTCTCAACCGGAGTTCGATCTCCCAGTTGCTGTCCGACACCACCACGCGGCTGCCGCGCATCGAGACCATCGTGCAGATCTCGCGCGCACTGGGTGTCAGCGTCGACTGGCTGCTCGGGCTGGACGACGACGCCCAGCGGCCGGCCGATGCGGCCGAGGAACCGGCGACCGGGCGCGCGAAATTCCAGGTCTCCAGCATCAAGCAGGAGCAGTTCTCGCGCTGGCGGGAGAACTACGGCGGCATGAAAGTCCGCTACCTGCCGACCACCTTCCCCGACCCGCTCAAGAGCGACGAGAACCTGGCCTGGCAGTACAAGGACCATCCGGAGATCACGGTGGCGGAGGCGCAGGAGGGCATCGCGCACCGGCGCCGCTACCTGTCGCGTCCGGGCGCGGACATGGAGGTCTGCACCAGCGTGGAGATCATCCATGCCTTCGCCAAGGGCGAGTACCTCTGGGGCGAACTGCCCGATGCGTTCAGGCAGCGCGAGCTGGACCACATGATCGAGGTCTACGAGAGCGTGTACCCCACCTTCCGCTGGTTCTGCTTCGACGCGCGCGACAACTTCTTCGCCGGCTTTCCAGTCACGATCTTCGGCCAGCGCTATGCGTCGATCAACCTGGGCCAGAAGTTCCTGCTGAGCCAGGACGAGGAGACCATCTCCGAACTCACGCGCGAGTTCGATTCGCTGGTCAAGGTGGCGGTGCTGCAGCCCCTGGAAACGCTGGCGCTGCTGAAGTCGCTGCGGCCCCGGCGGAAGTAGCGCGCGGGTCCGTCGCCGCGCGGCCGCCGGCCTGCAGCCAGTCGCAGAAGGCGAGCGCGTCGGCGTCCTGCGCCGAGCGCTCGGGCAGGATCCAGTGGAAGGTCTTCTCGCGCGTGGTCCAGGCGCTGAAGGGCATCGCCAGCAGCCCGCTGGCGACGCTGTCCGCCACCAGGTCGGGGTTGCCCAGCGCGAAGCCCATGCCCTGCACGGCCGCCTGCACCGCGAGGTGGGCGTGGTCGAAACCCAGTTCGCCCGCCGGCTTGAGCTTGCGCACGCGGGCCGCGGCCAGCCAGTCGCGCCAGGCCAGCGGCGTCGACCGGCTGTGCAGCAGGGTGCAGCGCGCCAGGTCGGCCGGCTTCGGCGACGCCGGCAGCCGGGCCAGCAGGGCCGGGCTGCAGACCGGCGTCAGCGCATCGGGCAGGAAGGCGCCGAAGCGCACGCCGCGCCACCCCGCGCGCGCCTGCAGCATGCCCAGCTCTTCCGCGGACAGGCAGCGGATCGACACGTCGAAGGCCGCGGGCGCGAAGTCGAGCACGCTCACCGTGGTGGCGAGTTGCACGTCGGTGTCGGGCACCTGGGCGCAGAAGCCGGACAGCCGCGGGATCAGCCATTGCGCCGCCAGCGTCGGCAGCGCGTTGACCGTCAGCGTGCGGCGCTGCGTGGCCCGGCCGATGCGCTGGGTCGCGTCGGCCAGCAGGTCGAAGGCGGCGCTCAGGCTGGGCAGGTAGGCCGCGCCCTCGGGCGTCAGCGCGAGCTGCCGCCCTTCGCGCGTGACGAGCAGCGCGCCCAGCCATTCCTCGAGCGCCTTGATCTGGTGGCTGACCGCACTCTGGGTGACGCTCAGCTCTTGCGCCGCGCGCGTCACGCTGCGCAGCCGCGCCGCCGCCTCGAAGGCGCGCAGCATGTTGAGCGAAGGCAGCCGCCGCGGACTGGCATGAGGTGAGCTCATGGATGACGTCATAAAAGTCGATGGTAGCCGAGCCAGTCCCTCTCTAGGATGCCCCGCATGCGGCACTTCGACCTTCTGGAAAATCTCATGCGTCTGCGAAGCCTCACGGGCCAGCCGGGCCTGCCGCTGCGCACGTCGACGACGCGGGGTCCGCGCCCCGAGGCCGATGCACCTTCCGCCCCCTCCCTTTCTCTTCCGATGCCGCCGCCCCCTGCAACACCCTCCCCCGATCGCGCCGCGACCCGACTCGCCACCCGCCTCTCCTTCCTGGTCGCGGGCTTCGGCATCGCCTGCTGGGCACCCCTGGTGCCCTTCGCCAAGCAGCGGCTGGGGGTGGACGACGGCACGCTCGGCCTGCTGCTGCTGTGCATCGGCATCGGCTCCGTCGTGGCCATGCTGCTGACCGGGCCGTTGAGCGCGCGCTTCGGCAGCAAGCCCGTCATCCTGGCCGGCGGCTTCGGGCTGGCCGTGGTGCTGCCCACGCTGACGGTGGCCGCCACGCCGCTGGCGCTGGCGCTCGCGCTGCTCGCCTTCGGCGCGGCACTGGGTTCGATCGACGTCGCGATGAACGTGCATGCCGTGGCGGTGGAGCGCGCGGCCGGCACGCCGCTGATGTCGGGCTTCCATGCGCTGTTCAGCATCGGCGGTTTCGCCGGCGCGACATCGATGACCGCGCTGCTCTCCTGGGGCGTCGATCCGCTCTGGGGCACGCTGGCCTCGGCCGCCGCCATGGCGCTGGCCATGGCCTTGGCCTGGCCGCGCCTGCTGGCGGGCGCGCCGGACAGGGTGGAAGGCTCGCTCTTGGTCAGGCCACGCGGCATCGTGCTGCTGCTCGCGCTCCTGGCGGCCGCGACCTTCCTGGCCGAAGGCGCAATGCTGGACTGGAGCGCCCTCCTACTCACGGACGCCGGCCTCGCGAACCCCAGCCAGGCGGGCGTGGGCTACATGCTGTTCGCCATCGCCATGACCGCCGGCAGGCTCGCGGGCGACAGGCTCACGGCCAGGGTGGGCGACCGGAACACCCTGTTCTGGGGCGGCCTGCTGGCCGTCATCGGCTTCGTCGTGCTGCTGGCCGCACCGATCGCGTGGGTCCGGATGGCGGGCTTCCTGCTCGTCGGGCTGGGCGCATCCAACATCGTGCCGGTGCTGTTCCGCAAGGCCGGCGCGCAGAACGCCATGCCCGCGGCCCTGGCCATCGGCGCCATCACCACCGCGGGCTACGCCGGCATCCTGGCGGGCCCGGCCGGCATCGGCTTCGTCGCCCATGCGCTCGGCCTGCCGGCGGCCTTCTGGCTGGTCGCGGCGCTGGTCTGCCTGGTGCCGCTGACGGCGCATGTCGTTGCGAGGGACCGGCGTCCATAGCCTGAATCCATGCGGGCCATTGCCCCCCATGGCTCGACATGTCCGGCTGCCATCGCCAATAATCAAAGAACTTTCTTTGATTAATATGGACAGATCATGAAGACACGTTCAAGGGCCTGGCTGGGGGCTGGCCTCGCGGTGCTGCTGCTGGGCGGCGGCTATGGGCTCGTCGCCAGGCTCAAGCCGGCGCACGCGCAGGGGGCTGGCATGCCGCCCGCCAAGGTGGCGGTGGCCATCGCACAGAGGACCGAGCTGGCGCGCATGCTCGGCGGCATCGGCACGCTCGAGGCCCGGTCCCAGGTCGAGGTGCCGGCCGAGGTGGACGGGCGGGTTGCCAGAATCCTGTTCGTGCCCGGCGGCGAGGTGCGTGCGGGTCAGTTGCTGGTCCAGCTCAACGATGCGCCCGAGCAGGGCGACCTGGAGCGCCTGAGCGCGCAGCGTGCCAATGCCCTCGCGCTGCTCGAGCGCACGCGCCGCCTGTTGCCGCAGCAGGCGGCCACGCAGGAACAGCTCGAACAGGCGCAGGCCGCCTTCGACCAGGCCGGCGGCGAGCTCAAGCGCGCGCAGGCGATGCGCGATCAGAAGCAGGTCAAGGCGCCTTTCGACGGCGTGCTCGGCATTCGCCGTGTCCACCTTGGGCAGTTCGTGCGCGCCGGCGACGCGCTGGTGTCGCTCACCGATGCGCGCACGCTGTTCGCCAACCTCACGCTGCCCGAGACCGCGCTGCCCGCGCTGCACCGCCACCAGCCGGTGGCGCTCTCGGTCGATGCCTACCCGGGCCGCGTGTTCCAGGGCCGGCTCAGCACCATCGAGCCGCAGATCGGCACCGACACCCGCACCGTGCGCCTGCAAGCCACCGTCGACAACGCCGACGGCGCGCTCAGGCCGGGCATGTTCGTCAATGGCAAGGTGGCCTTGCCGGCGCGTGCGGATGCCATCACCGTGCCCGAAACCGCCCTCACCTACAGCACGCACGGCGACGCGGTCTTCGTGGTGCGCCCCGACGACAAGGGCGGCTTCACCGCGCAGCAGGTGTTCGTGAAGGCCGGCGACCGGCAGGACGGCCGGGTCGTCATCGAGCAGGGCCTGGAGGCCGGCGAGAAGGTCGTCACCTCGGGCCAGCTGCGCCTGTACAGCGGCGCCGCGGTGGTGCCGGTCGCGAAGGACACGCTGGCCTTCGCGGAGCCGACGCCATGAGATTCACCGACCTGTTCGTGCGCCGGCCCGTCCTGGCGCTGGTGGTGAGCACGCTCATCCTGCTGCTGGGCGCCCGAGCGCTGGGCGAGCTGCCGGTGCGCCAGTACCCGCTGACCGAAAGCACCACCCTCACCATCACCACCCAGTACCCGGGCGCCTCGCCGGAACTGATGCAGGGCTTCGTCACGCAACCCATCGCGCAGGCGGTGGCGACCATCGAGAACGTCGACTACCTGTCCTCGACGTCCACTCTGGGCCGCAGCGTGGTCAGCGTGCGCATGAAGCTCAACGCCGATGCCAACCAGGCGCTGACGCAGGCCATGGCGCAGGTCAGCCAGGTCAAGTACCGGCTGCCGGCCGAGGCCTTCGACCCGGTGATCCTCAAGTCCTCGGGCGAGGCCACCGCCGTGGCCTACGTCGGCTTCTCCAGCAGGACGATGCCGATCCCGGCGCTCACCGACTACCTCTCGCGCGTGGTGCAGCCGCAGTTCGCGTCCATTCCCGGGGTGTCGAGCGTGGCCGTGTCGGGCGGCCAGACGCTGGCGATGCGCGTGTGGCTCGACCCCAACCGCCTGGCCGCGCGCGGCATCTCGGCCGGCGAGCTGGCCGACGCGCTGCGGCAAAACAACGTGCAGGCCACGCCCGGGCAGGTCAAGGGCCTGTACGTGGTGTCGAACATCCGCGTCAACACCGACCTGGTGAACGTGGCCGAGTTCCGCGACATGGTGGTCAAGCGCGACGGCGAGGCGATCGTGCGCCTGGGCGACGTGGCCACGGTGGAGCTGGGTGCGGCCAGCGTCGACAGCAGCGCGACGATGGATGGCGACAAGGCCATCTACGTGGGCCTGCACGCGGCGCCCGACGGCAACCCGCTGGTGATCGTCAAGCGCATCCGCGAGCTGCTGCCCGCGGTCAAGCAGAACCTGCCGCCCGGGGTCGAGGTGCAGCTGCCCTTCGAGCTGGCGCGCTTCATCGAGGCCTCGATCGACGAGGTGCAGAAGACGCTGCTCGAGGCGGTGGCCATCGTGGTGCTGGTGATCTTCCTGTGCCTGGGCTCGATGCGCGCGGTGCTGATCCCGGTGGTGACGATTCCCCTGTCGATGCTGGGCGCGGCCGCGCTGATGCTGCTGTTCGGCTTCAGCCTCAACCTGCTGACCCTGCTGGCGATGGTGTTGGCCATCGGGCTGGTGGTCGACGATGCCATCGTGGTGGTGGAGAACGTGCACCGTCACATGGAGGAAGGCAGCTCGCGCGTGCAGGCGGCGCTGATCGGCGCGCGCGAGGTGGCCGGCCCGGTGATCGCGATGACGCTCACGCTGGCCGCGGTGTACGCGCCCATCGGCCTGATGGGCGGGCTCACGGGTTCGCTGTTCAAGGAGTTCGCCTTCACGCTGGCCGGCGCGGTGGTGGTGTCGGGCGTGATCGCGCTCACGCTGTCGCCGGTGATGGCCTCCTTCCTGCTGCCGCAGGACACGGGCGCTGGCCGCATGGCGCGCCATGCCGAAGCCTTCTTCGACTGGCTGTCCACGGCCTACGGCCGGCTGCTCGACGTGTCGCTGCACCATCGCTGGGTGACAGGCCTGCTGGCGGCCGTGGTGCTGGTCAGCCTGCCCTTTCTCTACAACGCGGCGCAGCGCGAGCTGGCGCCCGGCGAAGACCAGGCGATGGTGATGACCGTCATCAAGTCGCCGCAGCACGCCAACATCGACTACGTCGAGAAGTTCGGCAAGAAGTGGGACGAGGTGCTGGGCGCGCTGCCCGAGAACACCGGGCGCTGGCTCGTCAACGGTTCGGACGGCGTGTCGAACAGCATCGGCGGCGTGCAGCTGTCCGACTGGAAGGACCGCCAGCGCAGCGCCGAGCAGATCCAGGCCGAGGTGCAGGCCGGCATGAACGAGGTCGAGGGCAGCAGCGTCTTCGCCTTCCAGCTGCCGTCGCTGCCGGGCTCGACCGGCGGGCTGCCGGTGCAGATGGTGATCCGCAGCGCGGGCGACCATCGCACGGTGTTCGAAGCGATGGAGGCGCTGAAGAAGGCGGCGCGCGAGAGCGGCAGGTTCGCCGTGGTCGACAGCGACCTGGAGTTCAACAACCCGGTGACCGAGGTGCGCGTGGACCGCGCCAAGGCCAACAGCATGGGCGTGACCATGAAGGCCATCGGCGACACGCTGGCGGTGCTGGTGGGCGAGAACTACGTCAACCGCTTCGGCATGGACGGCCGTTCGTACGACGTGATTCCGCAGTCGCCGCGCGACCAGCGCCTGTCGGCCGAAGCGCTGTCGCGCTACTTCGTGAAGAGCGCCAGCGGCCAGCCGGTGCCGCTGGCCAATCTGGTGCAGCTGTCGACCAGCGTCGGGCCCAATCAGCTCACGCAGTTCAACCAGCTCAACGCCGCGACCTTCCAGGCCATTCCGATGCCGGGCGTGACCATGGGCGACGCGGTCGCTTTCCTGAGCGAGGAAGCGAAGAAGCTGCCGGCCGGTTTCAGCTACGACTGGCAGTCGGACGCACGGCAGTTCTCGCAGGAGGGCTCGGCGCTGGTGATGGCCTTCGTGTTCGCGATCGTGGTGATCTACCTGGTGCTGGCGGCGCAGTACGAAAGCCTGCGCGACCCGCTGATCATCCTGATCAGCGTGCCGATGTCGATCTGCGGCGCGCTGGTGCCGCTGGCCATGGGTTTCGCCACCGTCAACATCTACACCCAGATCGGGCTGGTGACGCTGATCGGGCTGATCAGCAAGCACGGCATCCTGATGGTGGAGTTCGCCAACGAGATCCAGGCGCGCGACAACCTGGACCGCCGGCCCGCCATCGAGCAGGCCGCGCGCATCCGGCTGCGCCCGATCCTGATGACCACCGCCGCGATGGTGATGGGCCTGGTGCCGCTGCTGTTCGCCAGCGGCGCGGGTGCCGCCAGCCGCTTCAGCATCGGCCTGGTGATCGTGGTCGGCATGCTGGTGGGCACGCTGTTCACGCTGTTCGTGCTGCCCACCATGTACACGCTGCTGGCACGCGACCACCGCACGGTGGGCCGCTCGCCGCGCGCCGCCGAACTCGACGCACTGGTCCAGGGAGCATGACGATGAACGGACGTCTACTTCCTGCCGCGGCCTGGGGACTCGGCGCGCTCTTGTTGGCCGGTTGCGCCGTGGGGCCCCGGTACACCGCGCCCGCGGACGCACCGGTCACGATCTCGGCGCCCGAGCGCTCGCTGTTCGCCAGCGACGCGGTGCAGCGCGACTGGTGGCGCCAGCTCGACGATGCGGAGCTCGATGCGCTGATCGAGCGGGCCCTCGGCAACAACCACGACATCCGCATCGCGCAGGCCCGTCTGCAGGAAGCGCGCGCCACGCAGGCCGAGGCCGAGCGCGACCGCCTGCCTGCCGTCACGATGGGCGCCAGCAAGACCCGCGGCATCGCGCAGGGCAACGGCATGCCGGCCGATGCGCGCACGCTGGCGCAGAGCAGCCGCGCGGGCTTCGATGCCGCCTGGGAGATCGACCTGTTCGGCCGCCTGCAGCGACTCGACGAAGCGGCCACGGCGCGCGCGCAGGCCTCGGCGGCCGACCTCGAACAGGTGCGCATCGTGGCCGTGGCCGAACTGGCCCGCAGCTACTACGAGATGCGCGGTGCGGAGCAGCGCATCGCCGTGACCCGCCGCACGCTCGACAGCCTGCGCAACAGCCTGCGCGTGACCGAGGCGCAGGTGCAGACCGGCCGCGGCCTCGAAGGCGATCTGGCCAGCGCGCAGGCCAACCTCGCAAGCACCGAAAGCCAGTTGCCGGCGCTCGAGACCACGCGCCGCCAGGCGGCGTACCGCGTGGCCGTGCTGGCCGGCCTGCGCCCGGCCGAGCTGGAGCCCATGCTGCAGCCGCAGCAGCTGCGCGTGCTCGACAAGCGCCTGCCCATCGGCGATCTCGGCGATCTGCTGCGTCGCCGGCCCGACGTGCTGCGTGCCGAGCGTGGCCTGGCGGCCAGCACGGCCGACGTGGGCGCCGCCACGGCCGAGCTGTACCCGCGTTTCGACATCGGCGGCTTCCTGGGTTTTGTGGCGCTGCGCGGCGCCGACGTGGGCAGTTCGTCGAGCCGCGCCTTCAGCGTCAAGCCCGGCGTAAGCTGGCCCGCCTTGCGGCTGGGCTCGGTGAAGGCCCGCGTGCGCGGCGCCGAGGCCCGTGCCGAGGGCGAACGCGCGCGCTACGAACAGACCGTGCTGCGCGCCATCGAGGACGTGGAAGGCGCACTCGCCGGCTACGGCCAGAACCAGCTGCGCCTGCGGCGGCTGGCCGAGGCCTCGGAGCGCAGCGGCCGCGCCGCCGAACTGGCCGAGGTGCGCTACCGCGAAGGTGCGGCGCCCTACCTGAGCATGCTCGATGCACAGCGCACACTGCTGCGCGCGCAGGACGCCGTGGCCGAGGCCGAGACCGCTTCGTACACCAGCCTGGTCGCGCTCTACAAGGCGCTGGGCGGCGGCTGGCAAGCACCTCCGGATCGAAAGGGTGGTCCCGGCACCTGACAATGGGTGCTGTTGTCCTCCACGATGGAACTCGCCATGTCCGCCCCAGATGCCAAGCCCGCCTGGACGCCGCACCAGCCGGCCGACCGCATCCTCACCACGCTCAAGACCCGCGGCGCGCTCGGCATTCCCGACATCGCCAAGGTCCTGGGCGTCACGGTGGAAGCGGTGCGCCAGCAGATGGCCAAGCTCGAGGCCGAGGGCCTGGTCGACGCCGAGAGCCGGCCCAGCGGCCGCGGCCGGCCCACGCAGATCTGGCGGCTCACCGGTGCAGGCCACCAGCGCTTTCCCGACACCCACGCCGAGATGACGGTGCAGATGATCAGCGCCGTGATCAAGGTCTTCGGCCCGCAGGGCATGAACCAACTGATCGGCGAACGCGAGCAGGTCATGCGCGCCGACTACACGGCAGCCATGCGCGGCGCGCGCAGCCTCTCGGCGCGGCTCGAACGCCTTGCCGAGATCCGCAGCCGCGAAGGCTACATGGCCGAGTTCAGGCCCGAGGACGAGGGCTTTCTTTTCATCGAGAACCATTGCCCGATCTGCACCGCGGCACAGGCCTGCACCGGCTTCTGCCGCAGTGAACTGCAACTCTTCAAGGACGTGCTGGGCACCGATGTGAGCGTCAGCCGCGTCGAACACATCTTGGCGGGCGCGCGGCGCTGCGCCTACCGCATCGAACCGGCGGCGAAGCGCCGCGCCGCGTAGAACGCGCGCCTACAGCACGAGTTCGATCAGCCTCGGCCCGCGGGCACGCAGCGAACGACCGAAGGCGGCGTTGAAGGCCGCCATGGTGTCCGCGCGCTCGGCCTCCACGCCGAAGGCCCGGGCCATGCGAAGCCAGTCGATCTCCGGCCGCTCGAGGCTCAGCAGCTCGCTGGCGGTGCGCGATGCGGCGGCACCCACGCGGCGCATCTCGTCGAACAGGATCGCGTAGCGCCGGTTCGAGAGGATCACCGTCGTCACGTCCAGCCCTTCGCGCGCCTGCGTCCACAAGGACTGCACGGTGTAGAGCGCCGAGCCGTCGGCCTGCAGGTTCACCACCCGGCGCCCCGGGCAGGCCACGGCCGCGCCGGTGGCCATGGGCATGCCCGAGCCGATGGCGCCGCCGGTCAGCTGCAGCCAGTCGTGCGGGGCCGCTCCGCCCATGTGCGGGAAGAGATCGCGCCCGAAGCTCACGCTCTCATCGACCACGATGGCGGCTTCGGGGAGCAGTGCGGCCAGCGACCGGACGAAGGATGCCGGCGTCACCGCGCCCGTGGCGGGCAGCGCCTGCTCGGCCGACGCAGCGTGCGGCGGCGATGGCGCGCAGCCCAGCGCGGCGGCCAGGCGTGCCAGCGCATCGGGAATGTCCTCCTCGGCATGGGCCAGCACGGCGACCTCGAGTTCCGGCCGCTCGGGCCGAGACCGGCCGTCGGGGCCCGCGAACGAGAACACCGGCCGGCGCGCGCCGACCAGCAGCAGCTTGCCCACGCTCGCCATCGCCTCGATGGCCGCCGCGGGCGCATAGGGCACGCGCGCCACCGCGGGCCTGCCGCGTCCGCGTTCGATGCGGGCGATGGCGCTTTCCGCCATCAGCCGCGCGCCGGTGCGCCGCGCGATGGCGCCTGCGAACGCGAGCGCCTCGCCGTGCAGGGCCTCGCCGCCGAGCAGCAGCACGGTCTGCGCGCCGAGCGCGGTCCATTCCACGGCCTGTGCGATGGCCGATGGCGCCACCGCGGATGCAGGCGCCGCGACCTGCGGGACGGCCGGCTGCGCGCCTTCGGTCCAGCAGACATCCGAGGGCAGGATCAGGCTCGCGATGCCTTGGCCCGCGCCCATGGCCGCGGCCACCGCCGCTGCGCCGTCGCCGGCCACCGCATGCACGTCGCGCGCCACGCGGGTCCACGAAGAGACGACGCGCGCCAGGCTTTCGATGTCGGAGGCCAGCGGCGGATCGGCCGGCCGATGCGCGTGCGACAGGTCGCCGATCAGGTTGAGCACCGGCGAGCGTGCACGGCGGGCGTTGTGCAGGTTCGCGATGCCGTTGGCCAGCCCCGGCCCGCAGTGCAGCAGGGTCGCGGCCGGCTTGCGCGCCATGCGCCCGTAGCCGTCCGCGGCGCCCGTCGCCACGCCCTCGGCCAGCACCGGGATGCCGCGCATGCCGGCCACCCGGTCCATGGCCGCCACGAAGTGCATCTCGCTGGTGCCCGGGTTCGAGAAGCAGCTGTCGACCCCCGCCGCGCACAGCGTGCGCAGCAAGGCCTCGGCGCCGTTCACCGCGCCCCCTTCGGGCCGTGCAGAAGACGGCTCATTCGAGCTTGAGCCCGAGCTTGTGCACCAGCGCCTTCAGCGTGGCGGTCTCCGAACGGAGCACCTGCGCGAATTCGGCCGGCGTGCTGCCGTGGGCCGGCATGCCGCGCTCCTCGAGTTGGGCCGCGAACTCGGGCGCCGCGAGCACGGCCGCCACCTCGTCGTGCAACAGCTTGACGATGGCCGGCGAGGTCTTCGCGGGCACCAGCAGGCCCAGCCACGACCGCATGCCGATCTCCGCATAGCCTGCTTCGGCCATGGTCGGCGTGCCGGGCGACAGGCGGATGCGCTCGGGCGACAGCACCGCCAGCGCCTTCATCCGGCCAGCGCGCACCAGCGGCATCAGCACCGCAGCGTTGTCGAACATGAACTGCACCTGCCCGGCCATCATGTCGTTCCAGGCCGGCGCGCCGCCCTTGTAGGGCACGTGCGTGGCCTGGATGCCCGCGGCGGCGCAGAACTGCGCGCCGTAGATGTGGTTGGTGGTGTTGTTGCCGTAGGAGGCGTAGTTGAGCTTGCCGGGATTCGACTTCGCATAACTGACGAGCTCGCCGACCGAGGCCGCCGGGAAGTTCGCCTGGGCCACCAGCATGAACGCGCCCGATACGACCTGCGTGACCGGCTGCAGGTCTTTGAAGGGGTCGTAGGGCAACGACAGCACCGTGGCCGCCGCGATGGTCAGTTCCGACGGCGCGCCGAACAGGACCGTGTAGCCGTCCGGCTCCGAGCGCGCGACCTGCTGCGCGCCGATCCGGCCGCTGGCGCCGGCGCGGTTCTCGACGACGACGGGCTGGCCGAGGCGGCGCCCCAGCGGCTCGGCCAGCAGCCTCGCCACCACGTCGGCGCTGCCGCCGGGAGGCCAGCCGACGATGAGCCGCACCGGCCGGTCGGGCCAGCCGGATTTCTGCGCCATGGCGGCAAGGGGGGCCAGCGCAATGGCGCCCACCACGTGCCGGCGGCGAGGGGAAAAAGTCTCCATGTTCACGATTGCTCCTTTCGAGGCGCTTCTGGGGCGTCACGAAATCTAGACCCCGGCCCGTATCTCGGCAATCACCGATTCCGCACATTTGCGTTCTCGCACCGAGAACGCGAACAGCACTACGATGCCGGCGTTTCGTCACCGTCCTCCACCCCACCCAAGGCGCCCATGACACGCGAATCCTTCGTCCCGCTCAAGCATCCGCTCTCGCTGCGCTACTTCTTCGAGGTGGCCAAGGCCGGGTCCTTCCGCAAGGCCTCGGCGCAGGTGCACGTGGCCGCCTCGGCCATCAACCGGCACGTCAAGCACCTCGAGGAAGAGATGGGCTCGCCGCTGTTCGAGCGAGGCCGCGGGCGCGAGGGCCTTCGGCTCACGGCCGCGGGAGAGATCCTGCTCTACCGCCTCAAGCGGGCCATGACCGAACTCGGCGCCGCCGGCAGCGAGATCGATGCCTTGCAGGGCCTGCGGCGCGGCACCGTGAACTTCGGCGCCAACGAAGGCATCTGGCGCGAGTTGCTGCCGGGGGTGCTCACGCAGTTCCGGCGCGACCACCCGGGCATCCAGTACCACGTCGCCACCGCGCATTCGCCGCGGCTGGTCGAGATGGTGCTGGCCGACGAGATCGACTTCGCCCTGGCCTTCAATCCGCCGCCGCACGAGAGCCTGACGCTCGCGGCCCGGCTCAACGTCGGCGTCTGCGTGATGGTGCGGCGCAACCACCCGTTGGCCACGCGCCGTGCGCTGCGGCTGCGCGATTGCGCGCCGTATGAGCTGGTCATGCCCGACACGTCGCTGGCGCTGCGCGCGACGCTGGACAAGATGTTCGCGCAGGCCGGGCTCGCCCCCCAGGTCGCGCTCACCACCAACTCCTACGAGGTGATGCGTTCGGCGGCGGAGTCGGGCATCGGCATCGCCATCCTGACGCAGCAGGTGTTCGCGTCGAACACCCGGTCGTCACCCGTGGTGTACCTGCCGCTGCGCGACGGCAACATCGCGCCGCAGCTGCTCGCGTGCTGCACGCGGCGCGGCCGCACGCTGTCGGCGGCGAGCACCACCATGCTCGCGCGCATCGCCGACGTGCTCGAGTCGGGCACCGCACCGGGCTGACGTGGCCGCGCCTCGCGTTCTCGAAACGAGAACGCACAGGCGATAAATCGATGCTTGCCGATGCCGGTCACGGCTTCTAGATTTCCCTCTGCCGCGGATGTCCCGCGAACGAACGAAGGAGATCACCGTGCCAAAGGCCATCCTGCCGAGCAGACACCCCCGACACCGACGCACCGCCGTGTGCGCGAAAGCGTCGACGCGAACGACGGGGGGGAGCGCCCCATGACGCTCAACGCATTGCTGGACCCGTCCTCCGTCGCCATCGTCGGCGCCTCGCCGCGCGCCGGCGCGCTGGGACAACGCGTGCTCGACAACCTGCTGCGCGGTGGCTACGAAGGCCGCATCTACCCCATCCACCCGAGCGAATCGCAACTCGCGGGGCTGACCTGCCACGCCACGCTCGATGCCTTGCCCGAGGCCCCCGAATGCGTGGCCATCGCGCTCGGCGCGGACAAGGTGCTGCCCGTGCTCGAACAGGCGGCCGCGCGCGGCACCAAGGCCGCGGTGGTGTTCGCCAGCGGCTTCGCCGAGACCGGTGCACAGGGCGAACGGCTGCAGCGCGCGCTGGCCGATTTCTGCCACCGCAGCGGCATGAAGGTCTGCGGCCCCAACGTGCTGGGCGTGCGCAACCTGCACCGCCGCTTCGCGCTCTACAGCGCGCCGCTGGCCGTCGATGCGCCGCGCGGCGGCGTATCGATCGCCGCGCACTCCGGTTCGGCCTGCATCGCGCTCAGCGGCACCGGCCGCTTCGGGCTGAACCAGGTGGTTTCGATGGGCAACAGCGTGGGCCTCGATGTCGAGGACTACCTCGGCCACTTCGCCGACGACCCGAACACGCGCCTGGCCTGCCTGTTCCTCGAGACCGTGCGCCGGCCCGACCGGCTGGCTGCGGCCGTCGCGCGCATGCGCGCGGCCGGCAAGCCCGTCGTGGCACTCAAGGTCGGCCGCACCGCCATGGGGGCGGCAGCCTCGGCCGCGCACACGGGTTCGCTCGCGAGTTCGCACACGGCAGCCAGCGCATTCTTCCGGCAGGCCGGCATCGTGGTGGTCGACGACCTCGACGAACTGGTCGAAGCCTGCGTGCTGTTCGACACGCTGCGCAAGCCGCCCGCCAACGACGGCCTGGCCGTGATCAACATCAGCGGCGGCGAGGTGGCGCTGACCTGCGACCTCGGGCAGGAGCTGGGGCTGCAGCTGCCGCCGTTGGGCGCGGCCACCAAGACGGCCCTGACGCAGATCCTGCCCGCCTTCGCCACGCCGGCCAACCCGCTGGACGCCACGAGCGCCGCGCTGTCCGACCCGCAGGTCTACCGGCACGCCATGCGCGCGCTGCTCGACGACCCGGCGATCGGGCTGGTGGCCGTGTCGCAGGACTGCCCGGCCGGCCTGAGCGACGGCGCGGCGCACGGCTACGGCAAGCTCGCGCAATCGACCGCGGAGATCGACGGCAGCACCGCCAAGCCCGTGGTCTTCTACAGCAACGTGGCCGGCCCGCTGCACCCCGCGACCATCGCGCCGCTGCAGGGCACGCCGGTGCCGGTGCTGCAGGGCGCGCGCCCGGCGCTGGTCGCGATCCGCGCCTACCTCGAATGGCACCGCTGGACACCCGCGCCCGCGGCGCTGGCCCCCGGCGTCGACGCGCAACCCGCCTGGCATGCGCGCCTGGCCAAGGGAACACCCTTGTCGGAAAGCGAAGCCAAGCGCTTCCTTCGAGAGCACGGCGTCCGCACCACCGGAGAAACAAGCGCGGCCACCGCCGAGGCCGCCGTGCGCGCGGCAGAGGCGATCGGTTTTCCGGTGGTGCTCAAGGTGGACTCACCCGACATCGCGCACAAGAGCGACGTGGGCGGCGTGGCGCTGTCGCTGGACAGCGCGGCGGCCGTGGCACAGGCCTTCGACCGCATGCTCGACAGCGTGCGCCGGCACCGCCCCGACGCGCAGATCGACGGCGTCGTGGTGCAGGAGATGGTGCGCGGCGGCATCGAGATCATCGTCGGCTCGGCGCAGCACCGCCCCTTCGGGCCGGGCATCGTCGTCGGTGCCGGTGGCGTGCTGGTCGAGCTGATGAACGACAGCGCCTTCGCGCTCGCCCCCGTGAGCGCCGTGCAGGCCAGCCAACAGGTCGACCGCACGCGCGCCGCCAAGCTGCTGGCCGGCTACCGCGGTGCCCCGCCCGCGGACCGTGCCTCGCTGGAGGCCATGGTCGTGCGCGTGAGCGAGATCGCGCGGGCCTATGCCGACGTCATCGAAGCCATCGAACTCAACCCCGTTGCCGTGCTCCGCGAGGGGCAAGGCGCTTGCGCGCTCGACGCGCTGATCGTTCCCTGCCAACCTTGAAAGCCAGAACCATGAGCCTCCCGACCTCCGAAACCACCCACGCCTACCGCTGCATCCGGCTCGACATCGACCGCTGGGTCGCGACCCTCACGATGGCGCTCCCCGACAAGATGAACGCGCTGGGCGACGATCTGCTGCTCGAGATGCAGCATGCACTGGACGCGCTCGAACAGAACCCGGAGATCCGCGCGCTGGTCATCACCGGCGAGGGTCGCGCCTTCAGTTCAGGCTTCGACCTGAGCCCGCGCGAGAAGCCGTTCACCACGGTCCAGGACTGGCGCGAGCATGCGCGCATGGGCAACGACACCTTCCTGCGCATCTGGCGCTCGCGGCTGCCGGTGATCGCGGCGGTCAACGGCTTCTGCCTGGGCGGCGGCTGCGAACTGTCGATGGCCTGCGACATCACGCTCGCGGCCGACGATGCGCAGTTCGGCGAACCCGAGATCCAGTTCCAGTCGGCCCCGCCGCTGATGATCATGCCGTGGATCGTGGGCATGAAGAAGACCAAGGAGCTGATGCTCACGGGCGACCGCATCGGCGCGCACGAGGCGCGCGAGGCCGGCCTGGCGACGCGCGTGGTGCCCGCGGCCACGCTGCTGGAAGAGGCGCAGAAGCTGGCGCTGCGGTTCTCGATGATCGCGCCCGATGCAATGCAGATGAACAAGCAGACGCTCAACCGCAGCTACGAGATGCGCGGCTTCCAGTCGACCATCGACTACGGCGCGGAGATGTTCGCGCTGATCCACCTGCTCGACTCGGAAGAGAAGCGCGAGTTCTTCGGCATCGCGCAGGAGCGCGGGCTCAAGGCCGCGTTCAAGTGGCGCGACGAGAAGTTCGCCGTGGCCTGAGTGGACTGGGCGTCGCGCCGGAAGCCTCCCGGCCGGCGCGCCATCGGCACGCAGTCCTCAGGCCGGCTCGATCGGCTCGATCGGCTTGAGCCACTCGCTCGCCGCCAGCGTGGGCAGCATCGCGCGCAGGCGCTCGTCGTGCGCGAGCTCGGCGGCCAGGGCCTCCAGCTCCAGGGGGTCGACGCTTCGCCAGTGCCGCTGCAGCCGGTGCGCGCAGGTCGCGACCCATTCGGTTTCAGGTATGGAATGCATGGCGTGAGTCTAGCGAAAAGCTGTATATTCATACAGTTAATTTCACAATTCATTGCCACTGCATGACCGATCGTCCCCACCTCACCCTGCTGCGGATGCCGTCCTGGCTCGGACCGACCGTGACCGAAGAGATCCGGCTCGACCTGGCGCCGGAATGCTACCTGGTGAGCACCCAGGGCGAGCGGGTGCGCATCGTGGAGCGCGACAGCGGCCAGCTCGTCTACGCCGGCATCGGGCCGGTGGAGATCGTGGCGGCCGACGCCGCGCGCCGATTCCAACCCAAGGACTCCTCATGATCGAAACCACCATCCGGCTCCGGGAATTTCCGGGCCTCCCGCCCGAGGGCATCGCCACCGCCGAGAAACGCTTCCGGGTCGCGCTGGAGAAGGCCCTGGGCGAGGACCTGGGCCTGGTGCTGAAGGCCTACATGAACGCCTCGGAATCGGGCGCCGACGAGCTGTCGGCGGACGAGCTGGCCCTGGCCAGCGCCTGGCCCAAGGCCTACGAGAAGGCCAGGATGGCCGGCTTCCGGGACCTGGGCGGCGCCGACGAGGCCTACTTCGAGGTCCGTCCGGGCTGAGCCCCAGCCTCCTGATTTCCGGGCGGCCCGCGGGAGCCGCCCAGGGAAGCCCCCCGCCATCGGCCTGCCTCTCCTCCAGGCAGCGCCCCATCCCCGCTCTTGCGGCAGCCCCTGGCCAACGGTCAGGGCGCAGCCCCGCCGTTCCCCGACGCCCGGTCGGCGCCCCCTCCCCTGATTCCCCACACCCCCGCCGCATCGCCCGATGCGCGGCGGCGCACGCCATCGCATTTGCAGAATGCCAAATAGTTCCATACCATCAACACCAATAATCGTACTCATCGAGTAAATTACTGAAATTGTCACCGTCACAATCAGCAATTTCATTCGGCCTTTATGCGAGACTCTCGCCCAGAGTCATCCATACCACCAACCCCACACATGCCTTCTTTCACCCAGTCCGCGGCAGTGATCGAACCGCCGTCCGCGTTGCCGACCATGGCCTCGGAGGACGCACGCTTCTTCGACTTTCCCGGCGCCCGCGCGCCCGACCGGCAACGCCGTGTCGACGCCCATGGCGTGAGCCTGGCCTGCTATGAATGGGGGGCGCCCGATGCGCCACCGGTGCTGCTGGTGCATGGCGCGCTCGACTTCGCGCGCACCTTCGACGTGTTCGCGCCGCTGATCGCCGACGCGGGCTTTCGCGTGGTGGCCTACGACCAGCGCGGCCATGGCGACTCCTCGCATGCGGCGCTCTACGGCTGGGTCGCCGACGAGCGCGACCTGCTGACGGTGGCCGATTCGATCACCCGCCAGCCGATGCCGGTGATCGGCCACAGCAAGGGCGGCTCGCTGCTGATCCATGCCATCGAGGCCTTGCCGCACCGCTTCACGCGCTTCGCCTGCATCGACGGCATGCCCTTTCGCAGCCCGCACCCCGACACCGCGATGCACGAACGGCGCTACATGTCGCCCGAGATCATCAGCAGCTGGCTGGCCCATCGTCACACGGCCGGCTCGGCCGCGCGCAAGCCCTCGCCGCTGCAGGAGATCGCGCGCCGGCGCGCGCGCATGAACCCGCGGCTGAGCCACGAGTGGCTGTGCTACCTGGTCACGCAGGGCGCGCAGCACGACGCCGACGGCTGGCGCTGGAAGCTCGACCCCGCCATCCGCCCCGGCGGCTTCGGCGCCATGCGCTCGCGCTGGATGACCGACCGGCTGCCGGGCTTCCCGGTGCCGCTGCTGGCGCTCTTCAGCACGGTCGACGAACCCATGGGCTGGGACTGCCACCTCGAGGACCTCGCGCCCTACCTGCCCGCCTCGGCGCGCGGCATCGCGATGCCCGACACCGGGCACTTCATCCACATCGAGCGCCCGCGCGAAACCGCCGAGCTCGTCACCGACTTCCTGCTTCGCCCATGACCGAGTTCCTCGCGCACGGACGCATCCGCCTGGCCCTGCACCCGCTGCGCCCCGCCACGCAGCCCGGCGCCCATCCCCTGCTGCTGCTGCACGGCCTGGGCGAGTCCCACGCCGCCCACCCCGCCGCCGCCCACGAGGGATGGCCCGGCGCCGTCCACGCCCTCGACTTCACCGGCCACGGCCTGTCGTCCATCCCCGCCGGCGGCGGCTACAGCTGCGAGGTCCTCATGGGCGACGTCGACATCGCCCTCGCCCACCTCGGCCCCGCCACCGTCTGCGGCCGCGGCCTCGGCGCCTACATCGCCCTGCTCATCGCCGGCGCCCGACCCGCGCTCGTGCGCGGGGCCATCCTGCTCGACGGCCCCGGCATGGCCGGCACCTGCAGCGCCTCCACCCCCTACATCCCGCTGGTCGACACCGCCCAGCCCGCTCCGCCCGACCCCTTCGCCATCGCCGAGCTCGCCACCGATGCGCGGCCGCCCGAGTACGCCGCGCACTTCGCGCACCTGGCCTCGCAGGGTTCGCACCTGCCGCACCCGATCACCGTCTGCACGCGCGAGCAGCCGCCCTGGCTGCGGGCCGTGATCGACCTGCTGGGCTGCCAGCCCATCGCCCCCCAGGGCGCCTGGCGCGCGTACGCGGCCGCGCCGCGCCATCCCTCGCATGCCTGAGGCCTGCCATCGCTGCGCATCCCCGTCTCCACGCGCCCCTCAGCGTCACCCCTAGAATGCCGCCTCACCGTCGCCATCCCCGCCGGTACCCGATCGCCACCCCCTTCACTCGCGACCATGCATTCACCATCCGCTGAAGCCGGCGACCGCATGACGGGACGCTACAAACAAAAGCGCGAGGCCATCCTCGATGCCGCGGCCAAGCTGTTCGACGAGAACGGCCTCAAGGGCACGACGCTCGCGGAAGTGGCGACACAGGTGGGGCTGAGCACCAACAGCATCACCTACTACTTCAAGAAGAAGGAAGACCTGGTCTTCGAGTGCCTGATGCACACGACCAGCACCATCTCGACGATCGCCAGCCAGTGCGCCACGGCCGCCACGCCCGAAGAGCGCGTGACCCGGTTCGTGATGGAGCGCTGGAAAAGGGTCGCCGCCGCCACCGAGGGCCGCTATCCGGCCATGATGTCCTTCCGCGACGTGGGTGAGCTCGACGCCTCGTACACCAAGATCATCTTCTCGGGCTACAGCGACATGTTCCGGCGCGTGCGCAGCCTGCTGGCCACCGGCCCGGTCACCTCCGAGAACCGGATGTCGCTGAACGCGCGCACGCACCTGCTGCTGACCTCCACGCTGTGGACCCGCACCTGGCTGCCCAACTTCAGCGTCTCTTCCTACGAACGCGTGGCTGCCTACATGTGCGACGTGCTGATCAACGGCCTGGTCGCGCCGGGCACGGTGTGGGCGCCGACCGAGCTGGACCAGCGCGTGTCCTCGATCAGCCTGCCCGAGCCCTCGAACCCGGGCTTCCTCGCGGCGGCGATCGGCCTGGTCAACGAGGTGGGCTACAACGGCGCGTCGATCGACCGGATCTCCGCGCGCATGAGCGTGACCAAGGGCTCCTTCTATCACCACATCCCGAGCAAGGACGACCTGTTCGCCGAATGCGTGAGCCGCACGCTGGCGGTGGTCGAGGGCATGCAGGCCGCCGCGCTGAGCGGCGAAGGCACGGGCGGTGACAAGCTGGCCGCGCTGGCGCGCTCGCTGGTCAGCCACCATTTCTCGCCGCGCGGGCCCTTGCTGCGCATCACCGCCTGGACCGAGCTGTCGAACCTCAGCCAGTTCTACGACCAGGTGCAGCCGCTGCGCCAGCTCACGCAGACGGTCATGGACTTCCTGGCCACCGGCATGATGGACGGCTCGCTGCGTCCCACGCACCAGGCCATCGCGGCCTGGATGGTGGTCGGGATGATCAACGGCGCCATGACGCTGGACCGATGGGTGCCCGGCTCCCAGAAGAGCGAAGCGCTCACGCTCTACCTGAAGCCGCTCTTCTACGGCATCTGCAACGAATGAGCCGCGCGCCCGGGCGGGCCTGACGCCGGCTCGGAAGACCGCCGGCAGACCTGGATCGGAATGCCGGCGGAGGAGCGGTCCTAGAACCGGTGCGTGATGCCCAGCGTCACCGCCGAGGTGCCGCCATTGGCCGCGGTCGTGCCGGTGTAGCCGTTGGCCAGCCGTTGCGGACTCGCCGGGTTCTTCTTGTGCAGCTTCGCGTAGCCGACGGTGAACTTGGTGCGCTTCGACAGGAAGTAGTCGTAGGTCGCACCGATCACCGACGCATCGTTGTTGACCGGCATCTTGTCGTTCTTGCGCACGTAGGAGACGGTCACCGCCGACACCCCGATCGGGATGTAGACCCCGAGCAGCAGGTCGTTGTTGTCCTTGGTCCTGATGCCGCCCACGGCGTTGCGCGCCGAGTTCTCCGAGTACGCGATGTAGGCCCGCGCGACGTCGAAGTCGTAGTTGGCCGCCACGATGGTGCTGCGCGAGTCCACGTCCTGCGTCACCGAGGTGTAGGCGTTGGTCGCCTGGTGCGACAGCTCGACCACCAGCGGCCCCTCGCCGTAGCCCACGTTCCAGCCGGTCGCGTTGTTGCGCGAACTGCCCTCGGTCGACTCCCCGAAGTAATGCGCCACCGCGCCGTAGAAGCCGCTGCGCGCATAGGTCCAGGGATCGAAGCCCGGCGTGTTGTAGATCACGCCGTTGTTCAAGCGCACGCCATGGCTTTCCATCAGGTTCGTGCTGGTCAGCACCGAGTAGGTGCCGCTGGGGTCGGCCACCAGCGCCAGCGTGGCGAAGGCCGGCGTGTAGACCCGGCCCGCGCGCACCGTGCCCCAGTCACCCTGCAGCCCGACGAAGGCCTGCTTGTCGAACAGGCCCGTCGCACTGGCCATCGTGCCCGTGTCGGCATTGAAGCCGTTCTCGAGCTTGAAGATCGCCGCCAGCCCGCCGCCCAGGTCCTCCCGGCCGCTGAACATGAAGGACGAGGGGCCGGTCAGCGCGGTGCGCACCACGCCATCCCCTCCGCTGTTGAGACCCAACCCACCGTAGACGGAGCCAGAGAACCTGATCGACGACTGCGCATGCGCAGAGCCGGCCGAGGCCGCCAACACCATCCAAGTCACCACCATTTTCTTCATCACGAAATTCCTTGACTGAAATCGATGCGAACAAATGGACAAAGGCCAGCCCCGGAAAGCCCAGCAAGCGCTTCCGCACTCGCGGTCTTCCCGGGCGCTGGCCCAGCCGCGTGACAACGAGAAAAAAATCAGTGCGCCGCGAACTCGGGCTGACTGATGAAGCGACTCCGGTGGAAGTCGGTGTTGCCCAGCGTCATCTCAATGGCGGTCAGCCGCTTGAAGTAATGTGAGATGGACATCTCGTTGGTCATGCCCATTCCGCCGTGCATCTGAACGGCCTGTTGGCCGACGAATTTCAGGGCCTTGCCCACACGCACCTTGGCCGCCGAGACCAGCTTGCGCCGCTCGGCCGCCGAGGCGGTCTGGACCTTGACCGCGGCCAGGATCGTGATCGACCGGGCCTGCTCCTGATGGATGTACATGTCGGCCATGCGGTGCTGCAGCACCTGGAAGGTGCCGATCGGCACGCCGAACTGCTTGCGCGTCTTGAGGTAGTCGAGCGTGAGCGCGTTGGCCGCCTCGATCGCGCCGACCGCCTCGGCACACAGCAGCGCCACGCCGAAGTCGGTCACGGCCTCGAGGATCTCCCAGCCCTGCCCGACCGGGCCGATGGCATCCGACGCGGCGACGCGCACCTTCTCGAAGCGCAGGTCGGCGCCACGCTGGCCGTCGAAGGTCCGGTAGTCGGTGACCGTCAGGCCCGGCGCATTGCGCGGCACGTACAGCAGCGTGATGCCCGCTTGGTCGCGCTGCTCGCCGCCGGTGCGCACCGAGACCACGAAGCCCTCGGCCTGGCCGCCGTGCACCACCGCGCACTTGGCGCCGTCGAGCACGAAGCCCTCGCCGTCCTGGCGCGCGAGGGTGCCGATGTTGGACAGCTCGTGGTCGGCGCCGTTCTCGCTGAGCGCGCAGGCCAGCTTGACGTCGCCCGTGGCCACGCGCTCCAGCAGCGCCGGGTGGGCGCCGCCGAGCTTGAGGAACTCGGCCGCGAGCACGGTCGCGAAATAGGGCTCGACCACCAGGCCGCGGCCGATCTCCTTCATCACGATCATCAGGTCCTCGGAGCTCCCTCCCATGCCGCCCGCGTCCTCGGGCACCGCGAGCGCGAGCGCACCGAGTTCGGCCAGCGCGGCGTAGGCCGAGGCGGAGGTGCCGGTCTCGGAATGGATGATCTTCTGGCGGGCCTCGAAGGCGTAGTCTTTTTCGATCCAGCGGCGCAGCGAGTCGGAAAACTGCTGCTGTTCTTCGGAAAGGCGGAAGTCCATGGTCGTCTCCTTAAAGGCCCAGAATCATTTTGGAAATCACGTTGCGCTGGACCTCGTTGGAGCCACCGAAGATCGTGATCTTTCGCAGGTTGAAGTAGTGCGCGGCCAGCGGCGCGATGTCGTCCTGGCCGGTGACGGCATGCGCGCGCTTGCCGTCGAGGTACTCGGGGTCGAAGGCCAGCCCGCCCGGGCCGGCGGCCTCGAGCTGCATCTCGCTGATCGCCTGCGAGATCTCGGTGCCCTTGACCTTGAGCAGCGAGGCCTCGGGGCCGATCTTGCTGCTCGCGCCGTCGGCCACCAGGCCCAGCGCGGTCATCTCCAGCGCCATCAGTTCGATCTCGACGTCGGCGATGCGGGCGGCGAAATGCGGGTCCTGCAGCAGCGGCTTTCCGTTGCGCTGCGCCTGGGTGGCGCGGCGCTTGAGCACCTTGAGCTCGCGCTTGGAATTGCCGATGGCGGCGATGCCGGTGCGTTCGTGGCCCAGCAGGTACTTGGCGTAGGTCCAGCCCTTGTTCTCCTCGCCGATCAGGTTGGCCACCGGCACCTTCACGTTGTCGAAGAAGACCTCGTTGACCTCGTGCGCCTCGTCCAGCGTGATGATCGGGCGCACCGTGATGCCCGGCGTCTTCATGTCGATCAGCAGGAAGGAGATGCCCGACTGCTTGGTGCCTTCGGTGCTGGTGCGCACCAGGCAGAAGATCATGTCGGCGTGCTGGCCCAGGGTGGTCCAGGTCTTCTGGCCGTCGACGATGTAGTGGTCGCCCTGGCGTACCGCGCGGGTCTTGAGCGAGGCCAGGTCCGAGCCCGCGCCCGGCTCCGAGTAGCCCTGGCACCACCAGTCCTCGGCGTTGTAGATGCGCGGCAGGTAGTGCTGCTTCTGCTCCTCGCTGGCGAAGCCCAGCAGCACCGGCGCCAGCAGGTTCAGGCCGAAGGACAGGGTGGGCGGCGCATAGGCCAGCGCGTACTCCTCGGCCCAGATGTGGCGCTGCATCGCGCTCCAGCCGGTGCCGCCGTACTGCACCGGCCAGCCCGGCGCGATCCAGCCCTTCTTGGCCAGGATCTTGTGCCAGCGCACCGCGTCCTCGCGCTGCAGGTGGCGGCGCGCGCGCACCTTGTCGCTGAGCTCCTTGGGCACGTTCTCGCGAAAGAAGGTCTGCACTTCTTCGCGAAAACGAAGGTCTTCCTCTTTGTACTCCAGATCCATGATCGACTCCTTGGTTGAAAAATTGGGCAAAGCCTTCCCCGGAGGCGGCCCGAAGGCCGTCTCTGAAGCGGACGTTGCGTGGACTTATTTCGTGGTGTTCAGGTCACTGAACCTGCGGCCGCTGGCCACCAGTTCCTCGAGCAGCTTCGAGGGCTTGAACTGCGGCCCGTAGCGGGACTCGAACTCCTGCATCTTGGCCAGCACCTTGGGCAGGCCCACGGCGTCGCCGTAGGCCATCGGGCCGCCGCGGTAGACCGGCCAGCCGTAGCCGTTGACCCAGACCACGTCGATGTCCGAGGCGCGGATCGCGATGCCCTCTTCCAGGATCTTGGCGCCCTCGTTGACCATCGGGTAGATGCAGCGCTCGAGGATCTCCTCGTCGGAGATCTCGCGCGTGGCGATGCCCTTCTTCTGCGCGAAGGCACGGATCGCGCCCTCGACCAGCGTCGACGGCACGGCCGTGCGCTTCTCGTCGTAGTCGTAGAAGCCGGCGCCGGTCTTCTGGCCGCGCCGGTCCATCTCGCACAGCACCTCGCGCAGAGTCGAGCCCGAGGACTTCTCCTTGTTCCAGCCCAGGTCCAGGCCGGCCAGGTCGCTCATCGCGAACGGGCCCATCGGGAAGCCGAAGCCGTAGAGCACGCGGTCGACCGCCCAGGGCATCGCGCCTTCGAGGATCAGCTGGTTGGCCTCGCGCTGGCGCTGCGCCAGGATGCGGTTGCCGACGAAGCCCTGGCACACGCCCACCAGCACCGCGACCTTGCCGATCTTCTTCGCCAGCTGCATCGAGGTGGCGATCACGCTGTCGGAGGTCTTGTCGCCGCGCACCACTTCCAGCAGCTTCATCACGTTGGCCGGCGAGAAGAAGTGCAGGCCGATCACCGATTCGGGCCGCGCGGTGGCCGAGGCGATCTGGTTCAGGTCCAGTGCCGAGGTGTTCGACGCCAGGATCGCGCCGGGCTTGGCGATGCGGTCGAGCCGGCCGAAGATGTCCTTCTTCACCTCCATGTTCTCGAACACCGCCTCGATCACCAGGTCGCTCTGCGCCAGGTCTTCCAGCGCCAGCGAGCCGCTGACCAGCGCCATGCGCTGCTCGATCGCCTCCACCTTGAGCCGCCCCTTCTTGGCGGTGTTCTCGTAGTTGGTGCGGATGGTCTTCAGGCCGCGGTCCAGCGCCTCCTGCCGGGTCTCGACGATGTGGACCGGTATGCCCACGTTGAGGAAGTTCATCGCGATGCCCGCGCCCATGGTGCCGGCACCGATCACGCCCACCGTCCTGACCGGCAGGATCGCCGCGTCCTTCGCCAGTCCGGGCACCTGCCAGGCCTGGCGCGAGGCGAAGAAGTAGTGGCGCTGCGCCGCCGACTGCTCGCCCTTGAGCAGCTCGGCGAACAGCCGGCGCTCGAGCTGCAGGCCCTCTTCGAAAGGCAGGCGCACCGCGGCCTCGATGCACTGCACGATCTTTTCGGGCGCCTCGAAGCCGCGGAACTTCTTCGCGTTGGCCTGGCGGAAGGCGTCGAAGATCTCGGGGCGCGCACGCGCGGCCTCGACCTTCTCGTTCAGGTCGCGCACCTTGCGCAGCGGCCGCTTCTCGGCCACCACGCGCCGGGCCAGCGCGATGGCCGCGCCCTGCAGGTCGTCTTCCGGCGCGAGCTCGTCGATCAGCCCGCTCTGCAGCGCGTCGGCGGCCTTGACCATCGCACCCGAGGTGATCAGCTCCAGCGCCACCTCGGGCCCGACGATGCGCGGCAGCCGCTGCGTGCCGCCCGCGCCGGGCAGCAGGCCGATGTTCACTTCGGGCAGGCCCATGCGTGCACTGGGCACCGCGATGCGGTAGTGGCACACCAGCGCGGTCTCGAGCCCGCCGCCCAGCGCCGTGCCGTGGATCGCGGCCACCACCGGCTTGGGCGAATCCTCCAGCACGCGCAGCACCTCGGCCAGGCCCACGCCGGCCGGCGGCTTGCCGAACTCGGTGATGTCGGCGCCGGCGATGAAGGTGCTGCCGTCGCAGCGCAGCACGATCGCGCTCACCGCGGGGTCGGCGATCGCCGACTGCGCCGCGGTGTGGATGCCGTCGCGCACCGCCGCCGACAGCGCGTTGACGGGCGGGGAATCGAGCACGATCACACCGACGCCGTCGATGGTGGAGTAGCTCGTCACGTTGTTGATCTTCGCCATGGATGTCTCCTGTGGAATGCGGTGGCTCAATAGATCTCGAACAGCCCGGCCGCGCCCATGCCGCCGCCGACGCACATCGTCACCACGCCGTACTTGGCGCCGCGGCGCTTGCCCTCGATCAGCACATGGCCGGCCATGCGCGCGCCCGACATGCCGAAGGGATGGCCGATGGAGATCGAGCCGCCCGAGACGTTGAGCCGGTCGTTGGGGATGCCCAGCTTGTCGCGGCAATAGAGCACCTGGCAGGCGAAGGCCTCGTTGAGCTCCCAGATGCCGATGTCGTCGATCGACAGGCCATGCAGCTTGAGCAGCTTCGGGATCGCGAACACCGGCCCGATGCCCATCTCGTCGGGGTTGCAGCCGGCCACCGCCATGCCGCGGTAGGCGCCCAGCGGCGCCATGCCACGGCGCTCGGCTTCCTGGGCCTCCATCAGCACCATGGCCGAGGCGCCGTCGGACAGCTGCGAGGCATTGCCCGCGGTGATGAAGCGGCCCTGCTTGACCACCTGGCCGTCCTTGAACACCGGGTTGAGCTTCTGCAGGTCTTCCAGCGTGGTGCCGGGGCGGTTGCCTTCGTCGGCCGAAATGGTCATGGGCTTTTCCGACACCGCGCCGGAGACCTTGTCGGTGACCGTCATCACCGTCGACATGGGCGCGATCTCGGCGTCGAAGCGCTTCTCGCGCTGCGCCTGGGCGGTGCGGGCCTGCGACTCGACCGCATAGGCGTCCTGCTCCTCGCGCGAGATGCCGTAGCGCTCGGCCACGATCTCGGCCGTCTCGATCATCGCCATGTAGAGCTGCGGAATGTTGGCCTGCAGGTAGGGGTCGCGCGCCCGGTGCGTGTTCGGCTTGCCCGACTGCACCAGCGAGATCGACTCCAGGCCGCCGCCCACGGTCACCTGCATGCCGTCGACCACGATCTGCTTGGCGGCGGTGGCGATGCCCATCAGGCCCGAGGAGCACATGCGGTCGATGGTCATGCCCGCGACGGTCTGCGGCAGGCCCGCGCGCAGCAGGCTCTGGCGCGCGGTGTTGCCGCCGCTCGTGCCCTGCTGGGCCGCGCAGCCCATCACCACGTCCTCGATCAAGGCGGGGTCGATGTCGGCGCGCTGGACCGCATGCGAGATCGCATGGGCGCCGAGCTCCTGCGCCTGGGTGTTGTTGAACGCACCCCGAAAGGCCTTGCCGATGGGGGTACGGGCGGTCGAAACGATCACGGCTTCACGCATGTCTGGCTCCTGTCAATCAATGAATGAGAAAAAACGTCGATCAGAGAAATTCGGCGCAAGGCCTCCCCGGCGCCCGCGCGGGGCGCCCTGAAAAACCATCGCTGAGTGGAAAAAGGACGGGCTCTTCAGCCCGCCATGAAACGCTTAGGCTGGCTGGCGGGTGGTGTCCTTGGCGGTCGCGAGGAACTGCTGCAGGTTGTCCCGGATGGCCTTCTTGTTGTACTTGCCGACACTGGTCTTGGGGATCGCCGGCGTGATCGCCACCAGGCGCGGCAGCATCCACTTGGTGATCTTCCCGGTGTCGACGCCGTGCGTGACCAGGAAGTCCACCACGTCGTTCTCGGTCGCGTCCGAGCCCGGGCGCAGGCTCACCAGCGCCATCGGTACCTCACCCCAAACCGGGTCGGGCACGCCGACCACCGCCGCCTCGACCACGAAATCGGCCATGGCGATCAGGTTCTCGAGCAGCACCGTGGGCACCATCTCGGCGCCGCTGCGGATCACGTCCTTGAGCCGGTCGGCGATGATCACGAAGCCCTCCTCGTCGACCTTGGCCAGGTCGCCGGTGTGGAACCAGCCGTCGTACCAGACCTCGGCGGTGCGCTCGGGCGCCTTGTAGTATTCCTTCATCACCCAGGGGCCGCGGATCACGATCTCGCCCACGGTCTTGTTGTCCCACGGCACGGGCACGCCCTGGCCGTCGACCACCTCGACCTCGAGACCCAGCGACGGCAGGCCGGTCTTGACCATCACCTCGTCGATCGCCTCCTTGGGCCACTGCACCATGTGCTTCTTGACGAAGGCGCCGATCGACACCGGCGCGGTCTCGGTCATGCCGTAGCCCGAGCCGGCGCGGAAATGCGGGATCGCCTTCTCGAGCTTGGTCTTCAGGCCCAGCGGCAGCGCGCCGCCGCCCACGCCCACGTTGACCAGGCTGCTCAGGTCGTACTTGTCGAAGTCCTTGAACTCCAGCAGCATGGCCGCGATGGTCGGCACGATGCCCACCGAGGTGACCTTCTCGCGGTCGACCAGCTCGCAGAAGCCGCGCACGGTGAAGGTGCCGGGCAGCACCACCTTCTGCGCGCTGAACACCGTGGTGAAGGGCGCGCCCCAGCCGTGGATGTGGAACAGCGGCGTGTTGAGCATGGGCACCGCGTTCTCGCCCAGGCGCTCGACCGCGACGAAGCCCGGCGTGTTGACGATGCTCTGGCGCGCCATGCCGTGCAGCGTCATCAGGTAGAGCTGGCGGTGGGTGAAGTTCGCGCCCTTGGGCTGGCCGGTGGTGCCGGTCGTGTAGCACAGCGTGGCGACGGTGTCCTCGGCCAGGTAGGGCCAGTCGAAAGTCTTGGCCTCGCCCGCGATCAGCGTCTCGTACTCGATCAGGTTGGGCAGCTTTGTCTCGGGCAGGCCGGGCTTGTCCGACATGTAGACGAAGACCTTCACCGTGTCCTTGATGCGCTCGTAGATGTTCTCCAGCAACGGCAGCACCACGTCGTCGACGAAGATCACCGTGTCCTGCGCGTGGTTGATCGTGTAGACGATGTGGTCCTCGGACAGCCGGATGTTGATCGGGTGCAGCGTGGCACCGATGCAGGGCACGGCGTAGTAGAGCTCGAGGTGGCGGTGGGTGTTGTAGGCCATGGTGCCCACGCGGTCGCCCAGCGCGCCGGGCGTGCCCGGCTGGATCTGGAGCCGGCCCTGCAGCGCATGCGCCAGCTGGCACACGCGCTCGTACCAGGCGCGCCAGGTGAAGCGCTGGTAGTCGCCCGTCACGTGGTTGCGGTACACCACGCCGATCTGGTCGGGGTAGTAGCGCACCGGGCGCTTCATGAAGGTGGTCAGCAGCAGCGGGTAATTGGTGCTGAACTCGGGGAAGGTCTGGGCAGGCATGGGGTCTCCGTTGGGGGTGTTCACGCGTACAGGTGGCAGGCCACGGCATGGCCGCCGCCGTGCTCGCTCATGGCCGGGTCCTGCGTCTTGCACTTGTCCATCGCGGCCGGGCAGCGGGTGTGGAAGCGGCAGCCCGAGGGGATGCGCAGCGGACTCGGGATCTCGCCCTTGAGCACGATGCGCTCCTTGTCGCGCTCGGCGTCCACGTCGGCCACCGGCACCGCCGACAGCAGGGCCTGGGTGTAGGGATGCTTGGGCGCCTTGTAGAGGTCGTCGCGCGAGGCGATCTCGACCACGCGGCCCAGGTACATCACGGCGATGCGGTCGCTGATGTGGCGCACCACCGCCAGGTCGTGGGCAATGAAGACGTAGGTCAGGCCCAGGCGCTTCTGCAGGCTCTTGAAGATGTTGCTCACCTGGGCCTGGATCGACACGTCGAGCGCCGACACCGGCTCGTCGCAGACGATCAGGCTGGGCTCGAGCGCCAGCGCGCGCGCGATGCCGATGCGCTGGCGCTGCCCGCCCGAGAACTCGTGCGCGTAGCGGTCGGCCATGTCCGGCAGCAGCCCGACCATGCGCAGCAGCTCGGCGATGCGCTGGTCGTACTTCTCGCGGTCCTTGTCCAGGCCGTGCACCTCGAGCGGTTCGCCGATGATGTCGCGCACCTTCATGCGCGGGTTGAGCGAACCGTAGGGGTCCTGGTAGACCATCTGCACGCGGCGGCGGAACTGCTTGACCTGGTCGCGCGTGAAGCTGGTCACGTCCTGCCCCTCGAACAGGATGCGGCCGCTGGTGGTGGCGAGCATGTGCATCAGCGCCAGCCCGGTGGTGGACTTGCCGCAGCCGCTCTCGCCCACCACACCCAGGGTCTCGCCGCGCTTGACCGAGAACGACACGCCGTCCACGGCCTTGACCGTGGCGACCTGCTTCTTGAACACCACGCCCTTCATCACGGGAAAGTGGATCTGCAGGTTTTCGACTTTCAGGATGTCTTCCATAACGCCTTCTTCGGATGGGTTGGAACCGGGACCAGCTGCCTCAGGTGTTGAAGCAGGCCTTGAGATGGGATTCGCCGACGGCCGTCAGCGGCGGGCGCGACGCGGCGCATTCGGCCGTGGCCTGCCGGCAGCGCGGGCCGAAGGCGCAGCCCGCGGGCAGTGCCGACAGGTCGGGCGGCATGCCCTCGATGGCCTGCAGCGGCTGGTCGGTGTCGCTGTCGATGCGCGGGATCGAGGCCAGGAGGCCGCGGGTGTAGGGATGGGTCGGCCGGTTGAAGATCTCGCGCGCCGGGCCCTGCTCCACGATGCGCCCGCCGTACATCACGGCCACCCGGTCGGCGTAGCGCGCGACCACGCCCATGTCGTGGGTGATCAGGATCATCGAGGTCTGGGCCTTGCGCGTGAGCTGCTTGAGCAGGTCGAGGATCTGGGCCTGCACCGTCACGTCGAGCGCTGTGGTCGGCTCGTCCGCGATGATCAGCCGCGGGTCGCAGGCCAGCGCCATCGCGATCATGGCGCGCTGGCGCATGCCGCCCGAGAATTGGTGCGGGTAGGCCGACAGCCGGTTCTGCGCATCGGGGATCTGCACCATGCCCAGCAGGTCGCGGGCGTTGCGATAGGCCTCGGCCCAGGAGGCGTTGCGGTGCAGGTTGATCGGCTCGGCGATCTGCTTGCCGATGGTGATCGACGGGTTCAGCGAGGACATCGAGTCCTGGAAGATCATCGCGATGCGGTTGCCGCGCACCGCGCGCATCTCCTCGTCGCTGAGCTTGAGCAGGTCCTGGCCGTCGAACAGGATCTCGCCGCGCTCGATGCGCCCCGGCGGCGAGGCGATCAGGCGCAGGATGGACATCGCGGTCACGCTCTTGCCCGAGCCCGACTCGCCGACGATGGCCAGCGTCTCGCCGGCGTTCACGTCGAACGAGACGCCGTCGACCGCGGTGACCATGCCGCGTTCGGTCCTGAAGCGGGTGGTGAGGTTTCTGACCTGCAGAACGGGAGTGGCCATGGTGGCTTCCTTTATCGATCGGGGGGCTGGCGCGGCGCCGGCGGCGCTGCGGTCGGGGCTCGTGCGGATCAGAAACCCATCTTCTTCTTCATGTCCTGGTCGATCCAGACCCGGGCATGGATCGGCGCGTTGCGGCCGGCGCCGACGAAGAGCTCGCCGCCGTAGTTGCGCACCCAGGGCCACCAGGCGGTGTAGCGGTAGGGCGCGGGCATCCAGATGGCCGGCGCCTGCTCGAGGATGAAGGCCGTGCTCTCGCGCAGGATCTGCTGGCGCTTGGCCTCGTCGCGCTCGCCCAGCGCCTCGACCACGCGGGCGTCGAACTTGGGGTCGTCCCACATCGGCGCGTTGTAGACCTGGCCCTTGCCGTAGTTGATGCGCAGCGAGGTGGTCGGGTTGACGTCGGGGATGGTGGTCAGGTAGCCCGCGCCGTTGGTGTGGCTGGTCATGGCCGACAGGTGCGCGCCGTATTCCATCGGCACGATCTCCATCTTCACGCCCACCATCTCGAGGTAGGCCGCGACCAGCGGCATCAGCTCCATCTGCTCGGTGTTGCAGGTGCAGATCTGCATCTTGAAGGCGAAGCCCTTGGGGTAGCCGGCCTCGGCCAGCAGCTTCTTGGCCTTGGCCGGGTCGTACTTGAACAGCTCCTGCACCGCGGGCGGCATGTCCTTGAGCGGCGTGTGGTAGCCCACGTATTCGGGATGCATGGGGAACACGAACATCTCGGCCTCGCCGCCGTAGAACTTGTCGATCACCTCCTGCTTGTTGACCGCCATGTTGAGCGCGCGGCGCACCCGCACGTCGGTGAAGGGCTTGGTGTCGACGCGCAGCGCGACGCGCGCGGCCGAGGTGCTGAGCCAGCGGTTCCACTTGACCTGCGGCGCGGTCTTCTTGAGTTCCTTGGCGGCCTCGGAGGAGATCGAGGACAGGATGTCGAGCTTGCCGGTGCGCAGCGCGGCCTGCTGCGTGGCCTCGTCCTTGATCACGCGGTGGACCAGCTTGTCGACGAAGGGCAGCTTGTACGCGGTGCCGTTGATGGTTTCCTGGTCCCAGTACACCGGGTTCTTGACGAAGGTCAGCGAGTTGCCCTGCGCCACGTTGCCGAGCATGAAGGGGCCGGTGCCGTTGACGTTCTTCCAGTTGCCCGGGCCGGCATCGACCACTTCCTTGGGCACGATGCCGGAGAAGAAACCGTTGCCGAAGCGGTAGTCCCAGTCGGCCAGGAACTTGTTGAAGGTGAAGACCACCGTGCCCTTGTCCTTGGCGCTGACCTTGTCGATGTGGTCGTAGTAGCCCTGGGTTTTCTTCGCGCTGGTGTTCATGCGGTTGAAGCTGAACACCACGTCTTCGGCGGTGAGCTCGCGCTCGGGCATCACGCCGGCCTTGGCCGGGAACTTCACGCCCTTGCGCAGCTTGATCTCCAGCACCAGCGGCGTGACCCATTCCCAGCTCTCGGCGAGTTCGCCGCGGATCGCGTCGCTGGGCTGCCAGCCGCTGATGGTGAAGGGGTACTTGCCGCCGCGGCTCTTGGCCTTGCCCAGGTCGACCGAGAACAGTTGCTCGTAGAACTGGCCGGTGTCGCGGGTCTGCAGCGTGGCCTGCCAGTCGGCCAGGTCCCACGACAGGGTGGTGACGCCGGTGCTGGTGGTGGCCACGTCGAGCGTGCCGCCGTACTTGGGCGTGTCGGCCTGCGCCATCGCCTGGCCCGCCACCGTGGCCAACGCCATGCCCGTGAGGCCTGCGAGCAAAGTCCTGATCATCTTCATTGCCTGTGTCTCCTTCTGTTTTTGGGGGTGGGGTGCGGGGGCTCAGCGCGAGCCGCGCATCCGCGGATCGAGCATGTCGCGCAGCGCATCGCCGAACACGTTGATCGCGTAGACGACCAGGGTCAGGCACAGGCCGGGTGCCAGCGCGAGCCAGGGCCCCTGCAGCATGTAGGTGCGGCCGTTGCCCGAGAGCATCCCGCCCCAGGTCGGGTACGGCGGCGGCACGCCCAGGCCCAGGAAGGACAGGCCCGACTCGGCCAGGATGGCCGTGCCCACGCTGGAGGTGAACAGCACGATCAGCGGCGCGATCACGTTGGGCAGCACATGGCGCCAGAGAATGCGCGGGGCCGAGGCGCCGATGGACTTGGCGGCGTGGATGTACATGTCCTCCCGCACCGAGACCACCGCGCTGCGCACGATGCGCGAGCCGCCGATGCCGATCAGCAGCCCCAGCGTGACGATGATCTGCGTGATGCCCGAACCGAACACCGAGGCCACCACGATCAGCACGATCAGGCCGGGGAAGCTCATCCAGGCGTCGACGAAGCGCTGCATCACCATGTCGACCTTGCCGCCGAAGTAGCCCGAGACGATGCCGATGGCCGCCGAGATGAAGGTGGAGATGGCCGCCACCGTCAGCCCGATGACCACCGAGATCTGCGCGCCGTAGATGCAGCGCGACAGCAGGTCGCGCCCCAGGTTGTCGGTGCCGAAGGGATGGCCCCACGACGGCGCCTGCAGCCGCGCGCCCATGTCCACCTCGTTCATGCCGTAGGGCGCGAGCAGGTCGGCGAACAGGCCGAAGAACAGGAACACCAGCGCGATCACCGCACCGGCCGCGCCCAGGCGCTTCTCGCGGAACAGCTTGCGCACGAACCAGCCCAGTTGGCTCTTCCTCGCGTTCGCCGGGCGGCCGGCGGGCGCCGGCTTCACGGCGGGGGTGACCGGAGCGACCGTCGCGGCGGGATGGGCTTGCATCTTGGCTTCCATTAGCGCTGCCTCACTTTGGGGTCGATCAGGCCGTAGCTCAGGTCGACCAGCAGGTTGATCAACATCACGGTCAGGCCGACCACGAAGAACACGCCGGTGACGACCGGGTAGTCGCGCTGGTTGACGGCGTCGAGCAGCAGCATCCCCATGCCGGGCAGCACGAAGATCTGCTCGAGGATCACGGCGCCGCCGATCAGGATCGGCGCCTGGCTGCCGATCAGGGTGATGACCGGGATCAGGCCGTTGCGCACCGCATGGCGCGTGAGGATCAGCGTTTCCTTGAGGCCCTTGGCGCGCGCCGTGCGGATGTAGTCCTGGCGCAGCACCTCGAGCATCATGGTGCGCGTCATGCGCATGGTGATGGCCGACAGCGACAAGCCCAGGATCACGGCCGGGATGAGCATCTGCTTGAGGTTCTGCAGCGGGTCCTCGCGAAAGGGCATGAAGTGGATCTCGGGCGACCAGCCCCACCAGATCGAGGGGAAGACCGTGACCATGGTGCCGACCCAGAAGCTGGGCACCGCCAGCATCAGCAGCGAGAAGGAGCGCGCGATGTAGTCGCCCGCGGCGTCCTGCTTCACCGCCGAGTACACGCCCACCGGGATCGCCACGCTCAGCGCGATGACCATGGCCAGCAGGCCCAGCTCGAAGGTCACGGGTAGGCGCGTCGCGATCATGCTCAGCACCGAATCGCCCTGCCACAGCGAGTGGCCGAGGTCGCCGCGCAGGGCCAGGTCGCCGATCCAGATGCCGTACTGCTTCCACATGGGCTTGTCCAGGCCCAGGGTCTCGAGCAGCTGCTCGCGGGTCAGGTTGTTCGAGCCGGCATCGTTCTGGCTCAGCATCAGGTCGACCACGTCGCCCGGCACCATGCGGACGATCACGAACACGATCACGCTGGCGATGAACAGCGTGGGCAGCAGGGCCAGGAGGCGGCGCAGGATGTAGGTCTGCATCGCCTCACCTGCCGCCGGTTCGGGGACGGGAGGAAGAAGGCGTGGCCGGCACGCCGTCGTCCGGGCGCCGTCGTCTCGCTGCAAGGGGCCGTTCACCGGCCCACGTCGATTCAGTGCTCACCATTTGTCTCCTGTACTTCTTTCGAACCACCGGCGAAACGCGTCACCCATCGCCGGCTGCTGCCCCATCGCGGGCCCCTTGGGAGGGAACGTACCGAGAAAGCCAATCTGCGGAGCCGAAGGGCGGGGGCCGATCCGGCTGCATGGGCAAGCTCGATGAAAGAATCATACCGAGACCACTAAATCGGTCAAATCAATCACGCCTCATTGCCGGATTTCCAGGGTATCCCCCTAGAAATCAGGCACTTCTTGCAGCGCAGCAATGCGCCAGAAAGGCGTTGTTGATGTCGATTCGAAGAAAAAAATACACACCACTATTCCCAAAATCATGAATTCGAAGTCATGAGGCGCCCTGAATGTTCGATCTCTACATCACACGAAATGGCCTTCTACATTGGAAACTTTCGTCATTCACGTCGGGCCAAGCACTGTTCCGGACGCCGTGCTAGCATCTCCGCCACCATACCGAACAAACAAATTTACGTACCCATCAAACTTCTCCGTTCCGGAAACAGGCACAAAGAGAAGCGATGCGCGGTAAGTGCTTGTTTGCGAATGGTTTTTGTCGATCGGGCCGCCCCTCAGCCACCAGGAACATACCGACATCATGATTTCCGCATCACTTTCGATGGCGATCGACATGGACGGCGCAGCGCCCAGGCGTGACGCGCGCCCCGCCCGGGATCCCGGCCCGGTGCAGCCGACCGCGTTCCTCCCGCACGGACGCATCCGCCTGGCCCTGCACCCGCTGCGCCCCGCCACGCAGCCCGGCGCCCATCCCCTGCTGCTGCTGCACGGCCTGGGCGAGTCCCATGCCGTCCACCCCGCCGCCGCCCACGAGGGCTGGCCCGGCGCCGTCCACGCCCTCGACTTCACCGGCCACGGCCACTCCTCCATCCCCTCCGGCGGCGGCTACAGCTGCGAGGTCCTCATGGGCGACGTCGACATCGCCCTCGCACACCTCGGCCCCGCCACCGTCTGCGGCCGCGGCCTCGGCGCCTACATCGCACTGCTCATCGCCGGCGCCCGACCCGCGCTCGTGCGCGGCGCCATCCTGCTCGACGGCCCCGGCATGGCCGGCACATGCAGCGCCTCCACCCCCTACATCCCGCTGGTCGACACCGCCCAGCCCGCTCCGCCCGACCCCTTCGCCATCGCCGAGCTCGCCACCGATGCGCGGCCGCCCGAGTACGCCGCGCACTTCGCGCGGCTCGCCGCGCAGCATTCCGCCCTTCCCCACCCCATCGCCGTCTGCACCCGCGAGCGGCCGCCATGGTTGCGGGCGGTCGTCGACCTGCTGGCCTGCCCCCCCATGACACCCGCCGATGCCATGCACACCTTCGCCGCCACCGCCCCATGAACAAGCCCGACACCCCCAGCGCCGCGGCGACGATCGACGGCTCCGCCAGCGACGAGGCGCTCTACAACGAACAGGTGATGCGCGACCTGCCGCGCAACTTCGCGGCCAACCTGGCGCACGGCATGCTCGGCATGACGGGCTTCCGGCTCATGAGCGCCCCCACTTTCGTGCCCGCCTACATCTACATGCTCTCGGGCTCCAAGGTCGCGGTCGGCCTGGCGCTGGGGGCGCAGTTCATCGGCATGGCGCTGTCCTCGATCTGGGGCGCCACGCTGATCGAGCACCGCAACCACGTGATGCGGGTGGTGTACTCGGTCGGCTGGCTCATGCGGCTGCAGATCCTGGGCCTCGCGCTCAGCGCCTTCCTGCTGTCGGGCTCCTGGGCTCTGGGCACCGCCTGCATCTTCCTGGCGCTGTTCGGCTTCTTCGGCGGCATGCAGGGCGTGACCTTCAGCGTGCTGATGTCCAAGGTGATCCCGGTCAACCAGCGCGGGCGACTCACGGGCATGCGCAACTTCCTCGGCGGGCTCACGGCCTCGGGCGTGGCCTACCTGGGCGGCGAGTACCTCGTGGGCTCCAATGCCTTCGGCAGCGGCTACGGCTCGACCTTCATGCTGGCCTTCGTGCTCACCAGCGTGGGCATCAGCGCCCTGACCTTCGTGCGCGAGCCCAAGTCGCTGTCGGTGCGGGCCGCGCCGTCGAGCCTGCGGCAGCGGCTGACCGAGGTGCCCGCGCTGCTGCGGGCCGACCCGCACTACCGGCGCTTCTTCTTCGCCCGCGCGCTGGCCGCGCTCGGCACCTCGGCCGTGCCCTTCTACATCCTGCACGTGGGCAACTTCGTGAGCCTGTCGGGTGCGGCGCTGGGCTACTTTTCGCTGGCCTTCCTGCTCTCGCAGACGATCAGCAACCTGCTGTGGGGCAAGATCGCCGACCGCCGCGGCTACCGGCTGGTCTTCATGCTGAGCGTGGGCGTGTGGTCGGGCGCGACGCTGCTGCTGATCCTGGGCGCCACCATGCCGGCCTTCATCCTGGCCTTCTGCGGCCTGGGCGCGGGCTTCGGCGGCTACCAGGTGGCGTCGCAGAACTTCGTGCTGGAGTTCGGCAAGGCGCACGAGCTGCCCATGCTGATCGCGGTGTCCGACACCGCCTCGCACCTGATGATGGCCTTCGGACCGCTGCTCGGCGGCCTGATCGCCACCCAGCTGGGCTACGCGCCGATCTTCTGGATGGCGCTGTGCTTCAAGACGCTCGCCGTGGTCATGGTCTCGCGCATCGAGGAGCCGCGCTACCGGCTGCGGCGCGAGCGCGAGCTGCAGGCCCGCTGAGCGCGCCCCGCCCCGTCGCCGCGGCCGCGTACGGACTTCAGTCGCGCGGCATCCCGTCGCTGCCGCTGCCGCACAACACGACCGCGATCCTTTCGTCGTCCCGCCGGGCAAAGCAGCGCTCGGTCACGGCGGCCACGGCCGTGGCGGCCCCGAGCTCGATCGCGAGCCCGGCATGCCGCCATGCATCGCGCGCGGCGTTCTCGATCACCGATTCGTCGACCAGCACGATCTCGTCGACATAGCGTTCGATCAGGTCGAAGTTGAGCGGCTCGGTCGAGCGCGCGGCCAGGATCGGCACGATCGTCTTCACGTTCTCGAGCTTGACGATGCGGCCTTCGGCGCGGCAGGTGAACAGCGTCGGGCAGCCCGCCGCCTCCACGCCGATCACACGGATCGACGGCTTGCGCAGTTTCGCGGCCTGCGCGATGCCGGCCAGCAGGCCACCCCCGCCGATCGCCACCACCAGGGTCTCCACCTCGGGCCATTCGTCGATGATCTCGAGCGCGGTCGTGCCCTGCCCGATCACAACGTCGCGGTCGGCATAGGGGTGCAGCAGCGCACCGCCGTGTTCGGCGACGTTGGCGCCGGCGGCGTCCCAGCTCTGGTCCCAGAAATCGCCGTGCACCGTGAGCCTGGCGCCGTGGCTCTGGATGCGGGCGCGCGTGATCGGCGTGCTGGTGTTCATCACGAACACATTGGCCGGCAGGCCCAGGGTCTTGCCCACGTAGGCCACGGCGGCGCCGAAGTTGCCGCCCGAGGCGGTCGCCAGGCCCTGGCGGCGCACGTCGTCGGGCAGGTTGAGGACCCGGTTGAAGGCGCCCCGTGCCTTGAAGGAACCGGTGACCTGCTGGCATTCGGCCTTGAACCGGACCTGGCTCGCATCGCCCGGCAGCCAGGGGTGTGCCGGCACCAGCGGCGTCTTGCGGATGAAGGGCGCCACGCGGACATGGGCGGCGAGGTAGTCCTCGAGGACGATGGGCAAGGCTTCGGCGCTCATGCGGCCGCCTCGGCATCGTCCTCGACCAGCACGCAGAGGCTGTTGCCCTGTCGCGTGATGCCGAAGGTGCGCTGCGAGTAGACGCTGCCGCTGGCGGCGAAGCGCAACGCGCGTGGCGTCAGCGAGGGCTCGGTCAGCGAATGCAGGTAGCCCGCGACATCGCCCGCGGCCACCGTGTCGCCCAGGCCGTGCAGCGGCTCGAAGTACCCGTCGCCGGGCGACAGCAGGTTGCCGCCGCGCGCAACGATGCGCACGCGCCGGCTCGAAGGGGGCTCGGCCTGCAGGGCGGCCGGCACGACGCCCAGCCGCGCCAGCACGCGCGCCAGGCATTCGCGCGTGCGCTTCACGCCCTGCGGCGAGACGCTGCCGTTCTCCCCCATCTCGGCGGCGATGGCCGCCAGGCCCAGATGGGCCGCCGCGCCGCAACTGGTACGCGGATCGCCCATGTTGTCGGTGATGACCGTGAGCTTGGCGCCGAACCAGCGCGCCATGTCTTCGGCGCGCGCACGCACGGCCGGGTCGAGCGTCGGCGTGACCACGACCTGGGCGCTTTCGTCGATGAACAGCGAACTGCCGCCCGCATGCAGGTCGACATAGGCGTCGCACAGCGGAAAGAGGGTGTCGTGGATGAAGGCGGCGATCTGCTCGGTCGGTGTGCCGTACGGATCGCCTGGGAACACGCGTGCCAGGTTCTTCCCGTCCAGCGGGCTCACGCGCGAGGCCGCGCGCAGCGCCGGCGCGTTGGCCGCGGGCATCAGGATCAGCCGGCCCTTGACCTGCGAAGGCTCGAGGGCACGGATCAGTTCGTTGATGACGATCGGGCCTTCGTATTCGTCGCCGTGGATGGCGCCGGTCACGAGCACGGTCGGGCCCTCGCCGTTCCCGATGACCGCCAGCGGAAGCGCCACCGCGCCCCAGGCATCGGCATGCCCCGAATGCGGCAGCCATGCATGGCCGACCTGCTTGCCGGGCCGTGCCCAGTCGATGTCCGTGAAAACGGTGGTTCCGCGCTCGCTCACTGGTCGCTCCTTACTTGACTTCTTTTTGCTCGTCCTTGAACCACTTCAGGCGCAAGGCGGCAAGGCTGCCGTCGGCCGTCTTGGCATCGACGATCTTGTTCATCTCGGCTAGCAGCGCGGTCTCGCTCGGCTGCACCGCCATGTACGCCGGGCTGATGCGCAGCAGCGTCTTCATCTCGATGCCCTTGGCCGGGTTCTCGTCGGCGACCTTCTGCGCGATGAAGTTGTTCTCGGCGAACAGCGGTGCCTGGCCGGACAGGAAGGCCGAGATGGTCGAGGCCGTGTCCTCCAGCCGGATCAGCTTGGCGCCGGGGGCCATCTCGCTGAGCGACAGGTCGGGTGTCGAGCCCTTGGGCACCGCGATGCTCTGGCCGGCCAGGTCGGCGGGCTTGGCGACCTTCGCGATGCCCTTCCCGCCGTAGACGCCGAGGTACACCGCCGCATAGGGCTTGGAGAACGCGACCTGCTTGGCGCGTTCCGGCGAACTGCCGAGCGCGGCGATCACCACGTCGACCTTGTTCGAGAGCAGGTAGGGAATGCGGTTGGCGCCGGTCACCTGCTGCAGGTCGAGCTTGACGCCCATCGCCTTGGCCACGTTCTCCGCCAGCTCGACGTCGAGCCCGGTGGGCTTCCCGGCGGCATCGGTGAAGCCCCACGGCGCCGCATCGATGGTGGTCGCGATGCGGATCACGCCCTTGGACTTGATGTCGGCGAGCTTGTCCGCGTGCGCGAACAACGGCGCGGCGCACAGCAGCGCGGCAGCGATCAGGGATGCAGGTTTGGACATGGGAAGGCTCCTGGAAGTGAACGGAATGGGAAGGGACGGAAGGCGGTCAGACGACCGACTGGACGAACTGCTGGAACTCGGGGGTCTGCGGCGCGCCGAACATGCGCTCGGGCGTGCCGCGCTCCCAGATGCGGCCCTGGTTCATGAAGAGCACCTCGGAAGCGACGCGGCGCGCGAACGCCATCTCGTGCGTCACCACCATCATGGTCATGCCCTCGCGCGCGAGGTCTTCCATGACGCGCAGCACCTCGCCCACGAGCTCGGGGTCGAGCGCCGAGGTGGCCTCGTCGAACAGCATGAGCTGCGGCGACATCGCCAGGGCACGCGCGATCGCCACCCGCTGCTGCTGGCCGCCCGACAGCTGCGACGGCATGGCATCGAGCTTCTGGCCCAGCCCGACGCGCTCCAGCATCTGCCGGGCGAGCGTGGGGGCTTCGTCGCGCGTGATCTTCTTCGTGAGCACCGGCGCCAGCGTGACGTTCGCCGACGCCGACAGGTGCGGGAACAGGTTGAAGCTCTGGAACACCATGCCAACGCGTTGGCGCAGCAGCGCCAGGTCGGTCGATGGCGCATGCACATCGACACCATCGACCACGATGCGGCCGGAACCGATGGTCTCCAGCCCGTTCACGCAGCGCAGCAGCGTGCTCTTGCCGGACCCGCTGCGGCCCACGAGCGCCACGATGTCGCCCTTCGCGACCTCCGTCGAGACGCCACGCAGCACATGGTTGTCACCGAAGTGCTTTTCGACCGATTCAATGCGCACGAGTGACATGCATGCGTCCTTCCAGGGAGAGTGCCAGGCGAGCCAGCGGATAGCAGATGGCGAAGTAGCACAGGGCCACGCCGCAGAAGACCGGCAGATGCGCGAGCGTCGAGCCGGCGACGATCTGTCCCGAACGGGTCAGCTCGACCAGCCCGACCAGCGCCGCCAGCGAGGTGTTCTTGATGAGCTGCACCAGGTAGCTCACAGTCGGTGCGAGCGCGACACGGGCGGCCTGGGGCCACACCACATGGCGCATCACATGCCAGCGCCGCAGGCCGACGCAGGCCGCGGCCTCCCACTGCCCCTTGGACACCGACTCGACGCTGCCGCGCCAGATCTCGCCCAGAAAGGCCCCCGCCGATAGTGAGAAGGCAATGGTGGCCGCGGTGAAGGCATCGATCTGGATGCCCATGAGCATCGGCACGCCGAAGTACAGCAGGAACAGCACGCCCAGCAGCGGCGTCCCCTGCACCAGCTCCACGTAGATGCGCGCGACCACCCGCAGCCAGGCATGGCGCGAGGTGCGCGCGACGGCGATGCCGAGCGCGATCACGCTGCCGATCACCAGCGCGGTCAGTGCCAGGGCCACGGTCCAGCGGATCGCGCCGAGAATCAGCCACAGGTCGGCGATGGAGAGACTCCGCATCTCAGAACTCCTTCGGAAAGAGGCGACGCTGCACGAAGCCCAGCACGATGCGCAGGGCCTGCACCGCCACGAAATACATCGCGCAGATCACCAGGTAGACCTCGAAGCTGCGGAAGGTGCGCGAATCGATGAAGCTGCCCGCATGGAAGATGTCCTCGACCCCTATCTGCGAGATCAGGCTGGTGCCGATCAGGGTCAGCACCATCTGGCTCGCCAGCGACGGGAAGACGTTGCGCAGCGCCGGTACGAACAGCACGTGCACCAGCACCTGCCGACGGCGCAGGCCGAGCGCCGCCCCCGCCTCGGACAGGCCGTTCGGCACCGACAGCAGGCCCGAGCGGAACACCTCGACCATGTAGGCGCCGCAATAGAGCGCGAGCGAGATCACGCCCGCCACCGGCGCATCGAGCCGCAGCCCGAGGTTCGGCAGGCCGAAGTAGATGAGGAACAGCTGGACCAGCGCCGGCGTGTTGCGGAAGAACTCCACGTAGACGCGCGTGGCGCCGCGCAGCGGCTTGCTGCCGTAGATCAGCACCAGTGCGCCCACCACCCCGATCGCCATGCCGAGCACGATGCTCGATGCGGCATACGCGAGCGTATGGGCCATGCCCTCGATCAGCTGTCCGGTGTACGGCGCAAGCGCCTCGAACTGGAACTGGTAGGCCATGCGTCAGTCCACTTCCAGGATGGCTTCGACCTCGACGGTCTGGTTGCCGGGCAAGGAGCCCGCGCCGATCGCCGACCGCGCGCCGCGGCCGATGGTCTCGCCGAACACCGCGACGAACAGGTCGGAGCAACCGTTGATGACCTTCGGATGCTGCGCAAAACCCGGTGCCGCGTTGACGAAGGCCAGCAGCTTGACCACGCTGCGCACCCGGCGGAGTTCGCCGAGCGCCTCCTTCGCGACGGCCAGCAGGTTGAGGCCGGTGAGCCGGGCGTGCAGGTAGGCGGCTTCGATCTCGACCTCTTCGCCGACGCGGCCGACATGCAGGTGCCCATCCGCCTCCAGCGGCCCCTGCCCCGACAGATAGAGCAGCGGGCCGACGCGCCGCCAGGCCACGAAATTGGCCACCGGCTCGGGGGCCGACGGCAAGGCCAGGCCCAGGCCGGCGAGCCGCATCTCGGGTGTCGGGTCGGTCGCGGTGTTCGAATCCAGTGCCATGAATGGTGGAGTTGGGGAGCTCGCGCCACCCAAGGTGGTGCAGCCGCCGTGTTATCTGGGAAAATCGCAGCGTTCACTGCAATTGGTTAACCAATTCTGGTGCATGCTCCTTGCGAGATCCCGCAGGAAGCTGTTTTTATTCTAGGATTGCAGTTCATCATTGGTCAACCATTTTGGCGAAATATAAAACCATAGCCCCCGGGCTTCCGTCAAACACCGCCACCGGGCCGATGGCCGACCTGTCGGAGCGCATCGGCGCCCAGGACAAGGCCACCGCATCGAAGGTCTATCGGGCGATCCTTCAGTCGATACAGGACGGCGTGCTCAAGCCCGGCGACAAGCTGCCGAACGAACGTGACCTATCGACGCAGTTCCACACGACGCGCGGCACCGTGCGCCACGCGCTGGCGATGATGAGCAGCCAGGGCCTGTTGCTGCGCAAGGTCGGCAGCGGCACCTTCCTGGCTGACTCGTTGCTGCAATTGCTGAGCGAAACCGACCTGCCGGTGGCCGCCCACCATGAAGACGTGCCGACCTATGGCGAGATCCTCGAAGGCCGGCTGCTGTTCGAGCCGGCCATGATGGCCCTGTCCGCGCAGCGCGCCGACGCCGAGGACCTGGCGCTGATGCGTCACCACCTCGCGGCCGTGCGCGACGCCGACCAGTGGATCGACTTCAAGGAAGGCATCTACGGCGTGCACCAGGCGATCTACCGCGCCACGCGCAACCGTTTCCTGATGCAGGTGTTCGAGGCCGTGGTGACCGACCGCCGCGCCGTGCAGTACGACGGGCGCTCCAGCCTGCACAGCCCCGTGGGCACCATCGTGCGGGAAAAGACCCTGCGCGAACTGACGGCCATCGTCGATGCGATCGAGGCCCGCGATGCCAAGGCGGCCACGCAACTGGCGACCGACTACTTCACGCAGATCCTGGCTTCGCTCAGCGTCTACGGCTGAGCCGAAGGCAGCCCCGCGCCGGCGCCACCGCGTGGCCGGCGCGCTTCGCTCAGGCCGCGGACGCCCCCGCGGCCAGACCGCTGTCGCCGACCGCCACGCGGTTGCGCCCCAGGCGCTTGGCTTCGTAGAGGCCGCGGTCGGCCAGTTCCACCAGCGTCGACGAGGTGCCGCGGACCTGCGGCACCGTCGCGCTGACCCCCACGCTCACGGTGAGCCAGGGGCCGGAAGACGAGGCCGAATGCGGGATGCGCAGCGCCTCGATCGCGCGGCGCAGCTTCTCGGCGATGAGCCGGCTGCCGCCGAGCGGCAGGCCGGGCAGCACCAGCGAGAACTCCTCGCCGCCGAAGCGCGCGGCCAGGCCGGAGGACCCGTCGCAGCAGGCCAGGATGGTGCGCGCCACCCGCTTGAGCGCCTCGTCGCCGGGCACGTGGCCGTACTGGTCGTTGAAGGCCTTGAAATGGTCGACGTCGATCATCAGCACGCTGATCTGGCGCCCGTCGCGCACGCAGCCGTCCCATTCGGCCTCGAGGTATTCGTCGAAGTAGCGGCGGTTGCCCAGCCCGGTCAGGCCGTCGGAGTTGGTCAGGCGCCGCAGTTCGAGGTTCGATTCGAGCAGCTGCTGCTGGCTCTGCCGCAGCGCCTGGTAGGCCTCGTCGCGCTGGATCAGCGCCAGGTACGAGCGCGAGTGGTAGCGGATGCGCGCGATCAGCTCGACGCTGTCGGGCAGCTTCACCAGGTAGTCGTTGGCGCCCGCGCTGAAGGCCGCGCTCTTGACGGCCGCATCCTCCTTGGTCGACAGCACGATGATCGGGATGTCGCGCGTCACCGGGTGCGCGCGGTAGGCCTCGACCAGCGACAGGCCGTTCACGCCGGGCAGCACCAGGTCCTGCAGGATCACGGTGGGCCGGGTCTGGACCGCGATGGTCAGCGCCTGCGCCGGGTCGGAACAGAAATGGAAGGCGATCTCCGGCGCCGCGGCCAGCGCGCGCCGCACCGCCTCGGCCACCATGAACTGGTCGTCGACCAGCAGCACCATCGTGGAATGCGCGCCCTGCTCGGGCAGGACCGGGGACGGGTCTGGGATCGGGAGCATGTCAATATCCTCGGGGGGCCGGCGCGCGCAGCGTCGGCAAACAGTTCATCAGCCGGGTCGCGATCTCGCTCAGCGGGCGGATCTCGGTGGCGGCGTCGATCTCGGCCGCCGCCTTCGGCATGCCGTAGACCGCGCTGCTGGCGCGGTCCTGGGCGATGGTCAGGAAGCCGCGCTCGCGCATGGCCTTGAGGCCCTGCGCGCCGTCGCGCCCCATGCCGGTCAGCAGCACGCCCACGGCCTCGCCGCGCCAGTGGCTGGCCAGGTCCTGGAAGAACACGTCGATCGAGGGACGGTACAGCGCGGCGGCCGGCTCGTGGGTGTAGCAGAGGCGGCCGTCGGGCCGCAGGTGCAGGTGGTCGTCGGTGCCGGCGAGCAGCACGGTGCCCACGCGCGGCACTTCGCCATCCACCGCCAGGCGCACGGGCAGCACGGTCTGGGCATCGATCCAGGTCGCCATGCCGGCCGCGAAATGCGCGTCCACATGCTGCACCAGCACGATCGCCGCCGGGAAATCGATCGGCAGGGCCTTGAGCAGTTCGGCCAGCGCGGCCGGGCCCCCGGCCGAAGCGCCGATCGCGACCAGCCGCGTCGCCGGCGCGGACGGGCCCTGGCCGGCCGCGGGCGGCGGGGCCCCGCGCGCCGGGTCGTAGCGGCCGATGAGCCAGCCCACGTTGCGGATCTTGCGCAGCAGCGGCGCCGCCGCCTCCCGGATGTCGCCCGGCCCGAGCACCGGCGTGCTGACGACGTCGAGCGCGCCGTGGCCCATCGCATCGAACACGCGGCCGGTCTGACCCGCGACATCGCCGCTGACGACGACGATCGCGCAGGGCGTCTCGGCCATGATGCGCCGGGTCGCCTCGACGCCATCCATCACCGGCATGAGCAGGTCCATCAGCACCACTTCGGGCCGCTGCGCGGCGCAGCGCTCGACGGCTTCGGCGCCGGTGCCGGCGACCCAGATCACCTGGAAGCTGGGCTCCAGCGCGATGACCCGCTTCAGGGCCTCGACCGCCAGGGGCATGTCGTTCACGATGCCGATCTTCATGCGCTTGCCTTTCCGATCAGGTCCTCCACCGCGTCGAGCAGCGCCTCGTCGTGGAAGCTGCTCTTCGCGAGGTAGTAGTCGGCGCCGGCGTCGAGGCCGCGCTGGCGGTCTTCCTCGCGGTCCTTGTAGGAGACCACGATCACCGGGATGTGCTGCAGCCGCGGGTCGCGCTTCATGCGCGTCACGAGCTCGATGCCGTCCATGCGCGGCATGTCGACGTCGGTGACCACCAGGTCGAAGGGCTCCGAGCGGAACACGTTCCACCCGTCGATGCCGTCGACCGCGACCGCGACGTCGTAGCCGCGGTTGACCAGCAGCTTGCGCTCGAGCTCACGCACCGTCAACGAGTCGTCCACCACCAGCACGCGCTTGCGCGGCGAGGTGTCGGCGACCGCGCCGCCCGCGTCCACGCGCGTGAGCCGGCCGCCCGCGATCAGCTTGCGGATCGACTGCAGCAGGTCCTCCACGTCGAGGATCAGGAGCGGCGCGCCGTCTTCCATCAGCGCGCCGGCCTGAATGTCCTGCAGCTTGCCCAGGCGCGGGTCGAGCGGCTGCACGACCAGGGTGCGCTCGCCGACGAAGCGGTCCACCGCCACGCCGTACATCGCGCCATGCTCGCCGACCACCACCACGCTCACCGTGTCGCCGGCGGCGGCGGGCTCGTCGTACTGCAGCAGCTGGCGCGCCGACACCAGGCCGATGTGCCGGTCGAGGAAGCGCAGGTGCTGGTGCCCTTCGATCTGCTCGATGCCGGCGCGCGGCGCCTCGAGCGCATGCGTGACGTAGGCCAGCGGAAAGGCGTAGTTCTCGCCGCCGATCTCCACCAGCAGGCTGCGCATGACCGACAGCGACAGCGGCATCTCGAGCACGAAGCGCATGCCCTGCCCGGTCTGCTGGTGCACCCGCACCGCGCCGCGCAGCTGCCGCACCATGTTCTGCACCACGTCGAGCCCCACGCCGCGGCCCGAGATCTCGGTGACTTCGGTGCGGGTGCTGAACCCGGGCAGGAACAGGAACTCGAGCAGCTCGGCCTCGCTGAGCCGCTCGACGGTCTCGGCCGTCGACAGGCGGCGGCGCACGATCTCGGCGCGCAAGCGCTCGAGATCGATGCCCTTGCCGTCATCGCCGATCTCGATCAGCAGCATGCCGGCGCTGTGCCGTGCCTGCAGCCGCACCACGCCTTCGGCGGGCTTGCCGGCGGCCAGTCGCCGTTCGGGCGTCTCGATGCCGTGGTCCAGCGCGTTGCGCATCAGGTGGGTCAGCGGCGCCTCGAGCTTCTCGAGAATGTCGCGGTCGACCTGCGTCGCGGCGCCCTCGACCTCGAGCCGCACCTGCTTGCCGAGCGCGCGGCCGAGGTCGCGCACCGAGCGTGCCATCACGCCCAGGCCGTCGCCGAAGGGCCGCATGCGGCAGGCCAGCGTGGTGTCGTAGAGGCGCTGGGCCAGGTGGCTCATGCGCCAGCCGAACTGGTCGAGCTCGCCCATGCGCTCGCCCAGCCCGCGCTCGCACTCGCCCATGATCTGCAGCGCCTGGTCGAGCGCAGCCTGCAGCCGCGCGTCGGCCGGCTGCTCGGCCAGCAGCCCACGCACCGTCTCGAGCGCCTGGCTGGCGCCGCGCTGCTGGCGCTTGAGCCGCAGCATGGACGCGTTGAAGGGGTCGAGCCGGTGCGACTCGACCAGCGTCTCGCTCGACAGGCCCAGCAGCCGGTTGAGCGTGTCGGCCGTCACGCGCAGCACGCGCTCCTCGTCGGGCAATGCGGCCGGTGCCTCGGCCACGGCCGGCAGGGGCAGCGGCAGCGCGACGGGCACGGGCGTGGCGGCGGCCGGCGCGGCGGCCACGCCGGCGGGGGCCTGGCCACTGAGCCGCGCCTCCAGCTCGCCGATGTCCCGCGCCAAGTCGATGCCGGGCGTGGCGACGCGCAGCAGCAGGTCGGCGCCCATCAGCAGCGCATCGATGTCGGCGGGCTCCAGCAGCAGCCGGCCCTCCTGCGCCTTCACCAGGCAATCCTCCATCACGTGGGCGATGCGCACTGCGGGTTCGAGGTCGACGATGCGGCCCGCGCCCTTGAGCGAATGGGCCGCGCGCATGCAGGCCTCGAGGTGCGCGGCCGCGCGCGGATCGCGCTCCAGCGCGAGCAGGCCGGCATTCAACACCTGGACCTGGGTCTCGGCCTCCATCTGGAACAGCTCCAGCATCGAGGCGTCGCGGATCTGGTCGGGATTCATGCCAGGCTCCTGTCGATGGCCTGGGCCAGCAGCGCCGCGTCGAGCAGGCCGACCGTGCGCGGCCCGCAGCGCACCATGCCGCGCGCGCACTTCACGCTGGCATGCGACAGGGTGTCGGGCAGCGCCTGCATCGCGTTCTCGTCGACGCGGTAGATCGCGTCGACCTCGTCCACCGGCAGCACGACGGGCCGGCCGATGCCATTGGCGCCGGCCATCACCAGCATCCGCGGCGCGCCCTGGCGCGCGCGCGCCTCGGGCGTGCGCTGCGGGTCGATGCCCAGCAGCTGGGCCAGCGAGACGCAGACGGTCAGCGTGCCGCGCACGTTGGTCATGCCCAGCAATGCCGGACTCCAGTGGTGCGGCAGCGTGTGCACCGGCCGCACCGGCGCCACCTCTTCCAGCACGCGGGTCGGCAGGCCGAGCCATTCGCCCTGCACGCGGAACACCAGCAGCGCGAGCGCGTGATGCGCCATGTGCGAGGCGATCGCCGCATCCTCGTCGGCCGGCGTCGAGGCCGCGGCCAGGCTCGGCGGAAAGCGGTCGAGCAGTTCCCGCGCGGTGCGCGCGTAGACCGGGCAGTTGCGGCAGTGCACGTGCGCCGCCAGCAGCTCGCAGCGCTTGTCGCCGTGGATGCCGATGCGGTTCCAGCAGTCGTCGACCGCCGCCTGCGACAGGTCTTCAAGCATGGCGGCGCTCCCTTCTTGCGCTGCGTGCCTGCAGGCGGCGCGCGCCCTCGAGGTCGCCCTGCGCCTCCAGCAGCGCGGCCAGGTGGACCAGCGACTCCGCATGCGCGGGTTCGAGATAGAGGGCCTTGCGGTACGCGGCTTCCGCCTGCCGCGGCTGGCCCAGCGCATCGTGCAGCACGCCCTGCAGGCCATAGACCTGCGCGGTCGGCGCATGCGCCGCAAGCCAGCGTTCGCAGGCCGCGAGCGCCTCGGCCGCCGGCCCACGGTCGGCCAGCCGGCGCAGCGCGTCAACGCCTTCGCTGTCGGGCGGCGGCGCGGCGACCGGGGGCGAGGACGCGGCCACGGGTTGCGCCCGCACCGGCACCCGCCGCGCGGCAACGGGCGCGGGCCACGGCCTCGGCACCGACGGCGCCGGATGGACCGGCAAGGCGCGGGGCACCGCGGCCGTGCGGCCCACATGGAAACCGAAGGCGTGCGGCGCCATCGCGCGCAGGCCGTGCCGGGTCAGCAGGCTGGCCTCGGCCGGGCCGACGAAGAGCGCGCCCGTCGCCTGCGTCGCGCGCGTCAGCACGTCCAGCGCGCGCTCCTGCGTCGCCGCATCGAAATAGATCAGCAGGTTGCGGCAGAAGACGATGTCGTAGGGCTGCCCGCCGGCCAGCGATGCCGGATCGAACAGGTTGCCCGCGCGCAGGCTGACGCGCTCGACCACGCGCCGGGCCAGCACCTCGCCCTGCGGCGAAGCCGTGAAGTAGCGCTCGCGCAGGCCCGCCACGTCGCCACGGAAGGAGTTGGCGCCATACACCGCGCGCTGCGCGAACGCGATCACCTTCTCGCTGACGTCGACCGCGTCCACCGTGAAGCCTTCGGCGGCAATGCCCGCGTCGAGCAGGGCCATGACGATCGAGTACGGCTCCTCGCCGGTCGAACAGGGCAGGCTGAGGATCCGCACCTGCGCGCTGCGCAACAGGCGCTCTCGCACCACCTCCACCAGCGTGACCAGCGACTCCGGGTAGCGGTTGAACCAGGTCTCGGGCACGACCACCGCCTCGACCAGCTGCTGCACCTCGGCCGGGCTGGACTGCAGCAGCGCCCAGTAGTGGTCGTCGTCGGCGGCGCCGCAGGCGGTCGAGCGCAGGCGCACGGCGCGCGCGATCGCCGCATCGCCGATGGACCCGGCATCCAGCCCGATGCGCTGCTTGAGCAGGTCGCCGAAGCGCGGGTGGGTCGTCAGCTGCATGCGAGCGCCCCTGCGACGGCATCGGGGAACAGCAAGGCGCGCGCTTCGTCGCTCAGCAGCGCGTCGACGTCGACCCACTGCAGCATGCCTTCCGCCTCGTCGAGCACCGGCCCGAGGTAGCGCGCGCGCGGGCTGTCGAGGCCGCAGGGCACGAAGTCGGCCGGGTTGCGGTGACCGGTCTCGGTCACGCCTTCGAGCATCAGCGCCAGCGTGTGGGCCGCGCCCTGGCCGCCGTGGCGGTGGTTCACCAGCACGATGCGCGTGCTGGTCAGCTGCCGCGAAGGCCGGCCGATCGCCATGCGGCTCAGGTCGATCACGGGCACCGGCGCACCCCGGTGGACCAGCAGGCCGGCCACCCAGTCCGGCGCGCCCGGCAGCTGCTTGAGCGCCTGCAGGGGCAGCACGCGCAGCACCGCATCGGCGGCCACCGCATAGCGGTCCTCGCCCAGCCGGAACAGCAGGAACAGCCTGCGCACGGAACTCACACCTTGAAGCGCGAGACGCCGCTTCGCAGGTCGTTGGCGACCAGGTTCAGCTCGTCGATGGCCGAGCTGGAATGGCGCAGCGACTCGACGGTCTGCTGCGTGGCCTCGCTCAGCTGGGCCAGCGCCTGGTTGATCTGTTCGGCGCCGGTCGCCTGCGCACCCATACCCTCGTTGACCATCTGCACGCGCGGCGCCAGCGTCTGCACCTGCTGGATGATCTGCGACAGCTGGTCGCCCACCTGCTGCATGTCGGCCATGCCGCGGCGCACCTCTTCGGAGAACTTGTCCATGCCCATCACGCCGGCCGACACCGAGGACTGGATCTCGCGCACGATCTGCTCGATGTCGTAGGTGGCCACGGCGGTCTGGTCGGCCAGGCGGCGGATCTCGGTCGCCACCACCACGAAGCCACGCCCGTACTCGCCGGCCTTCTCGGCCTCGATGGCCGCGTTGAGCGACAGCAGGTTGGTCTGGTTCGCCACGTTGGTGATGGTCGTCACCACCTGGTTGATGTTGCCGGCCTTCTCGTTGAGCACCGCCAGCTTGCCGTTGACAGAGCCCGCGGCGTCGACCACGTTGCGCATCGTGTCTTCCATGCGCGCCAGGCCGGTCTGCCCGCTGCCTGCCAACTCGGCCGTGCGTTCGGCCGCGCCCGACACCTCGGTCATGGTGCGCACCAGGTCGCGCGAGGTGGCGGAGATCTCACGCGAGGTCGCGCCGATCTCGGTGGTGGTGGCGGCGATCTCGGTCGCGGTGGCCTGCTGCTGGCGCGAGGTGGCCGCGATCTCGGTCACCGAGGTCGCCACCTGGATCGCGGAGCGCTGTGCCCGGCTCACCAGCGTCGAGAGTTCGTCGGCCGTGGTGTTGAAGCCGAGCTGGATCGCATTGAACTCGTCCTTGCGCGCCAGGTCGAGGCGCCGGGTCAGGTCGCCCGCGCCCAGCTGCGTGAGCCCGCTGACGATGCTGCCCATCGGCTGGGTGATCGCGCGCATCAGCAGGACGCCGCAGGCGAAGGCCGCGACCAGCGCCACGCCCAGCGAAACGAGGATGCCCTTCTCGGCATTCGCGATCGCCGCGCTGATGCTCGCGGTCGCGATGTCGGCCTGCTTCTTGTTGACGGCGAGGATCGCCACCAGCGCCTCGCTGCCGCGCGTGAACTGCGGCAGCAGTTGCTCCTGCACCGCCGCGCGCGCGCGGCCCGGGACGGCCAGGCTCTCATCGGCCAGCAGCACGTCGCGCAAGCGCCGGTACTCCGTGGCCGCCTGGCGGAACTCCTTGGCGAGCGCCGCCTCTTCGGGCAGATGCAGGGTGCCGTCGTAGCCGGCCATCAGCTCGTCGAAATGCGCATCGAAGCGCGCGCGCGCGGCCAGCAGGTTGCGCCGGCTTTCGGGTGTGGGCTGCTCGAGCACGTCGCGCAGCTGGATGAAGCCCGCCCCCCAGGTCGAGCGCAGCGAGGCGCTGTAGAACAGGCCCGGTACCGAGTCGGTGCGCAGCACGTCGGCCTCGCGTTCGATCGTCACCAGGCGCGCAAGATTGAGCGCTGCCATCGAGGCCATGATGCCCAGGATCACGGCAAAGCTGGCCAGCATGCGCTGGCGAAGGGTCAGGTTTTTCATAGGACGGGGATGGCGCGGGCACCGAGACGTAGAAGAATGGCTTACCGCTTCAGCACACAAGCCATCGAGGCTCGGCTCGCATGCCCGCCTGGAAGCCGCGGCAATGGTAACGACAATGAATCCGCGCGCGACTGTTCCAGTGAAAAAATGTAAGTGCGCTCACTGTTTCGGTGATTGCGTGGCGTCGCGCCCGCACGAAAACGTCATGCTGAACACCCACTCGGCGCCGGGCTGGCGTGACCCATGGTGCGCGAAGGCGCGCGCGGTGACAGCGCAGCAAGGGGCATCCGCCGGAGTTCGCATCAAGCGCCCTCGGCGCGTCCTTGCCTAGGCCCTGCGGCCCATCTTCTCGTTGCCCGCCATCGCCGCGGCTCGCTGGCCACCCATGCCGGACAGGGTCGGCGCGGCGGCGATCAGCGTGCGTGCGTACGCGCTGGCCGGCGATGTCCAAACCTGTGACGAATCGCCGCGCTCGACGATCTCGGCGTCCTTCATGACCAGCAGGCGATCGGTGAAGTAGCGCACCACCGCCAGGTCGTGCGAGATGAAGAGATAGGTCAGGCCGAAGCGCTCCTTGAGTTCGCTCAGCAGATTGAGGATCTGCGCCTGCACCGACACGTCCAGCGCCGACACCGGCTCGTCGCAGACGATCAGCTTCGGCCGCTGGACCAGCGCGCGCGCGATGCCCAGCCTTTGCTTCTGGCCGCCCGAGAATTCGTGCGGGTAGCGATGCAGCGCCGACAGCGGAAGGCCGACCTGGTCGAGCATCTCCCGCGCGGCCCTGGTGCGCGCCGCCGCGTCGAGATCCGGGAAGCTCCACTGGGCGAGATTCAGCATCTCCAGCGCCGTGTGCCGCGGGTTCAGGGCGCCATGCGGGTCCTGGAACACGAACTGCAACGGCCGACGCGCGCGCGCCAAGGCGTTGCCGGACAGCGCGGTGAGATCGGCGCCATCGAACAGGACCCGGCCCGACGCCACTGGCACCAGACGCGTGATCGCCCGGCTCAGCGAGGACTTGCCGCAGCCGGACTCGCCCACCAGGCCCAGTGTTTCGCCAGGCTGGATGTCGAAGGAGACGGCCCGCACCGCGTGCAGCTCGCGGCCGTCGCGTTCGCGGTAGCGCACATGCAGGTCGCGCACCTCGAGCAGGGGCGCGCCCTCGCCCGCATCGTTGGCGGCATCCGGCGGCGCGGCGGCGATCCCCGGTGTGTGAAGCTCGAAGCGCCAGGCGCCATCATCGGGCTCCCGGTGCTTGCGGATCTCGGTCAGGCGCTCGCGTCGATAGTGCCGCACGCCGTCGCCATGCAGCGCCGCGCCCAGCAGGCCGCGGGTGTACGGATGGGCCGGGTCGGCCAGCACCTCGGCCGTGGTCCCGCGCTCGACGATGGCCCCGTCGTGCATCACGTGCACCCGATCCGCCCATTGCGACACCAGCCCGAGGTCGTGCGTGATCAGCAACAGGCTCATCGAGAGCTCGCGCTTGAGCGAATCCAGCAGGCCCAGGATCTCGGCCTGCACCGTCACGTCCAGCGCAGTGGTCGGTTCGTCCGCGATCAACAGACGGGGACTGCAAGCCACGGCGATCGCGATCATGATGCGCTGGCGCTGCCCGCCCGACAGATGGTGAGGAAAGCGTTCGCAGAGCCGGGCGGGGTCGGGCAGGCGTACCAGCGCGATCAGGTCGAGCGTCCTGGCGCGCGCCTGTGCGCGCGACAGGCCCGCATGCCGCACGAGCGTCTCCGCGATCTGCTCTCCGACGCGCAACACGGGGTTGAGCGAGACCATGGGTTCCTGGAAGACCATACCGATCTCGCGCCCGCTCAGGTCGCGCAACCGGCGCTGCGGCATCGCCAGCAGGTCCTGCCCCTGGAACAGCACCCGGCCGGAGATCGTGGCGTCAGGCGGCAGCAGGCGCAGGATGGAGAGCGCCGTGGCCGACTTGCCCGAGCCCGATTCGCCCACCAGCGCCAGCGTCTCGCCGATGCCGATGGACAGGTCCACCGCCCGTACCGCCGGCACGCCTCCGAAGCTCACGTTCAGCGACTCGATCGCCAGAAGCGGGGTCATGGACGCGGCCCTCGTTTCAGCTCGCGAGCGAGACGTCGCCCAGTCCGGACAGCGCGCCCAGCGGGCGCTGGTCCACGCCCTTGAGCTTGCTGGAGAAGATGCGCACCAGGTTGATGTTGACCAGGCTGATCGAAGGCAGGTCCTGCTGCACCAGCACCTGCAGGCGGTCGATGAGTTTCTTGCGTTCCTGCGGGTCGGTGGCGTCGACGATGCCCTGGATCACCGCATCGGTCGCGGCCGAGGCGTAGTTCGAGCCATTGCTCCATGGCACGCCATCCTTGATCGACTGGCTCCAGAAACGCCGGATCACGCCGATCTGCGGGTCCAGGCCCGGTGCGTAGTCGATCGCGCTGGTGTCGAAATCGCGGTCGGTGAACAGCTTGCGCAGCTGCGTCGCGGTGTCGTAGTTGATCAGTTCCACCTCCACCCCCACCTGCTTGAGCTGCTGCTTGATCAGGTCGCCGGCGCGGCGGTATTCCTCGCCGAAGGTGTGGTTCACATGGTTGATGCGCAACCGCACGCCGTCGGCGCCGCGGCGCAGGCCGGCCTCGTCGAGCAGGGCTTCCGCCTTCTTGGGGTCGAAAGCGTAGTCGGGCGCCTCGGCGTTGAAGTGCTGCTTCTGCTCCGGCGGGATCGGGCCGCGCGACGGCTTGGCGAAGCCGAACCAGGCCACGTTCGAGATCGCCTGGCGGTCGATCGCATGCGCGAAGGCCCGGCGTACGCGCACATCCTGGAACACCCTCTTCTTCAGGTTGAAATCGAAGAAGAAGACCTTCGTCAACCCTTCCCAGCCCTTGGTGTCGACCACCACGTCCTTGCTCCTGGCCAGCCGGCGCGCCGACGACAGCGGCACCGGGCTGTGCGGCGAATAGAGGATCTCGCCGGATTCCAGCGCGGCCTCGCGCGCGCCGGCGTCGGGAATGATCTTGAAGGTCAGCGTCTCGAAATAGGGCTTCTGCTTGTCCCAGTAGTCCGGATTGCGCACCAGCGCGACGTGGCTGCCCCGCACCCATTCCTTGAACCTGTAGGGCCCGTTGCCCAGCGGACTGGCGTTGCGCGGGTGCGTCAATGGATCGCTGCCCGCATAGAGATGCCGCGGCACGATGTTGAACTGCTGGCCGTGCAGGTACGACCAGACCACGGGCGCGGGAAAAGCCAGGCGCAGGACCGCCGTGTGCGCGTCCGGCGTGTCGACGCCCTTGACGGCGGCGAAGGCGTTGGCGCCGAGCGCACTGGTCTTTTTGACCACCTCGAGCGCGGAATAGGCGACGTCGGCCGAAGTGAACGGCGTGCCGTCGTGCCAACGCACATCCGGGCGCAGATGGAAGGTGATCGACAGGCCGTCGGCCGAGGTTTCCCAGCGCTGCGCGAGCTGCGGCACCAGCTTGTAGTTGCTGTCGTAGGTCACCAGGCCGTCGAAGATGTTGGCATTGACGATCTGGTTGGGCAGCCCGTTGACGATCGCCAGTGCCGACGGTTCCGGCGCCACGTTGACCACCAGGTTGCGTCCGCCGCCGGCCTGTGCGAACACGTCGGAGGCGAAGGGCAGCGCGGAGGTGCCGCCGACCAGCACGGTGCGGAGAATGAAGTCACGTCGCGTGGAACTCATAGCAGGATTCCTGAAAAGGATGGAACGGAAAGAGGGAGAGAAAGAGAGGCGCGCCGCCGAGGACGACGCAAGGCCCTGCGGCGCGTCTGGCGGGATTCATCGGCGTCGCAGGTGCAGGGCATCGTTGATGCCGTTGCCGATCAGCGCGAAAGCCAGCACGGTCGCGAGGATGGCGAAGCCGGGGAAGGCCGCCACGTACCATGCATCGCGCAGCACCGAGCGGCCCGCGCCGATCATGGCGCCCCACGAGGCCAGGTTGGGATCGCCGAGCCCGAGGAAGGCCAGCGCCGATTCGGTGAGGATGGCGGTCGCCACCAGCACGGAGGCCAGCGCCACGACCGTCGGCACCACGTTGGGCAGCACCTCGTGCCAGATGATCCGCAGCGGCGGCATGCCGCTGAGCGCCGCGGCATGGACGAAGTCGGTCTGCCGCAGCCGCATGACCTCGGGCCGCACCACGCGGGCCACCTGCGGCCAGCTCGTCAGCCCGATCGCGAGCATCGTGCTCCAGAGCGAAGGCGTGAGCACCGCCACCAGCACGATGGCCAGCAGCAGTTGCGGGAGCGTCTGGAACACCTCCGTGATGCGCGTGCAGGCCCGGTCCACCCAGCCGCCGAAGTAGCCGCCCAGCACGCCCAGCAGCGCACCGAGCAGCACCGCGACCGCGGCGGCCACCACCCCGGTGAGCAGCGACACGCGCGCGCCATGGACCATCTGGGCCAGCATGTCCCGCCCCAGCATGTCGGTGCCCAGTGGATGGGCCGCCTCGGTGACGGGTTCGATGAAAGGAGGCGAATCCACCGACAGCGGATTGCCGCGGTAGAACGTGGCGGACATCAGGATCATCACGAGGCTCAGCGCCAGCAGCGCGGTGCCGGTGACGAAGGCCGGCGAACGCAGCAGCCGCCGCCACAGGGGCGATCGTTCGCTCGTCATCTGGCCACCACCCTCGGATCGATCAGCGTGTAGAGGCTGTCGAGCACCAGGTTCGTCGCGCTGATCAGCACCGCGCTCCACACCAGGATGCCCATCAGCAGGTTCATGTCCCTGTAGGTCACGGCATCGAAGGCCAGGCGTCCCATGCCAGGCCAGGAGAACACCGTCTCGATGGTCACGACGCCGCCCAGCAGCGTCCCGAGTTCGAGACCGGTGAGGGTCGCCACCGGCAGCAGGCAGTTGCGCAGCACGTGGCGCCACAGGATGCGCGCGGGACGCAGCCCCTTGGCGCGGGCGGTGCGCAGGTATTCGGAATGCAGCACTTCGGCAGCGGTGGTGCGCACGATGCGCGCGTAGATCGCGATGTAGAACAGCGAGAGCGTGAAGGCCGGCAATGCCAGGTGGCGCAGCCGGTCGAGCAGGCCGGCCCAAAGTCCGCCGTCGAAGCCGGTGGTGGCCAGGCCGCCCGACGGCAGCCAGCGCAACTCGACCGCGAACAGGATGATCAGCAGCAGACCGACCCAGAACAGCGGCAGTGCGAAGCCCACGGTCGACAGCGTGGAGATGGCGGTGTCGATCCAGCGCCCCTGCCGGTAGGCGGCCCACACCCCCAGGCTCACGCCCGCAGCGAGCGCGACGAGGATGCTGGTCGCGACCAGCAGCAGCGTCGCCGGCACGCGATCGGCGATCAGGTCGAGCACCGGCATGCTGTTGCGGAACGAGTAGCCGAAATCCAGCCGTGCGAGGTTCGCGATGTAGTGCCAGAACTGGAGCCATACCGACTGGTCGAGCCCGTACTGGCGCCGCAGCATCGCCATGTATTCGGGCGAAGCCGCGCCGGCGTCGCCGGCCATGGCCGTTGCCAGGTCGCCGGGCGCGAGCTTGAGCAGCAGGAAGCTCACGCCGATCACCAGCAGCAGCGTGGGCGCCTTGGTCAGAAGGCGGCCTGCGAGCCGGCCCACGGCCCGTGCCACCACGGAAGCCCGCGCGCTCACAGACGCAGCCCCGCTTCGCGCATCAGCGGCAGGATGTGCTGGCCGAAATGCGCGAGGTCCGGCTCGAAATCGAAGAAGGTCAGTTGCACCCCGCCGCAGCCGGCGTCGCGCAGGCGGACCAGGTCGTCCACGACGCGCTGCGGGCTGCCCACCAGATGGATGTTGCCGCCGACCGCCCGCTCGCCCGGTCGGCGTGCATGGTGGCTCCAGGCGCGCGCGTCGCTCGCACCGGTCTGGGTGTTGAAGCGGGCGTTGAAGTTCGCCACCGCTTCGGCGTCCTCGGAGGCCAGGATGCGCGCGTAGCGCGCCTGCGCGAGCGCATCGGTGGCCGCGCTCACGATGGTGGGGTTGATGATGGCACGCACGTCGCGTCCCTGCGCCTGCGCGGCCGCCTTCAGCCCGGCCGTGAAAGCCGGCAAGGCCGCCAGCGTCGCCTCGATGTCGACGCCCGTCGGGCTCGGGATGAAGACGAAGTCCGAATAGCGCGCGCCGAACTCGAAGCCGGCCTTCGAGCCGGTCGCATTGATGAGGATAGGCCGGCCGTGCAGTGGCCGGGGCGAGACGTAGGCGTCGTGCAGTTGCCAGTGCCGGCCCTCGATGCTCACGTTGCCGTCGGTGCGCCAGAGTCGCTCGAGCATGTCGACGAATTCGGCGGCGCGGGTGTAGCGCGCGTCGTGCTCCTCGCGCTCCTGGCCGAACATGCGGGCCTCGGCGGCGATGTGGCCGGTCACGAGGTTCACGCCCCAGCGTCCGCCGGAGATGTGGTCCAGCGTCGCACCGAACTTGGCCAGGTGCAGCGGATGCCAGGGGCCGTACAGCACGTGGATGGTGGAGATCAGCAGGATGCGCCGCGTGATGGCGCTGAGCGCCGCCGTGGCCATGAAGCTGTCGAGGGAGGTCTCGCGGTAGTTCGACGCGCCGCCGTAACCGCCCTTGGGCATCCACTGCGCCAGGCCGAACACCAGGTCGAAACCGAGCGCCTCGGCCTGCAAGGTCAGGCGCGCGTTGTAGTCGAAGCGCCAGTCGGTCGAACGCGGCAGCGTCGAGATCGACCAGCCCCCGTTCTGGATCGGCAGGAACAGCCCCAGGTTGAAGGGCTGCAGCCGCACGCGTTCGAGCGGACTGGGTTCGGGTGCATCGTTCGCGACCGAAGGCGATGCGGCGGGGCTTGCGAGGGACATGGTGGACGGCGCCCCGGCTTCAGTAGGTGAAGCCCAGCGGCGGTGCTTCGCCGCGCAGCGCATGGGCACCGATGGCCTTGCTGCGGTAGACGATCGGGTCGTGCAGGCTGATGGTGCGGGCATTGCGCCAATGGCGGTCGAAGTTGTGCCGACGCAAGGCGGTCGAGGTGCCGCCCACGTCGAACAGCTTCTGCGCGATGTGCAGCGCCGCCTGCTCGGTGGCCAGCTGGGCCTGGGCGGTGCTGATCGCGGTGTCGGACAGGATCTGCTCGAGCCGCTCGCGCGAGGTCTCGTCGTACTGGACGTGCGAGGCATGGGTGAGCGCGTCCGCCGCGCGGTGCAGCACCAATTCGGCGCCGAGCGCGGCGGTCGAGAGCTCGCCCACCAGCACCTGCACATGCGGATCGAGCGTGACGTGCTCGACCTGCGAGACGCGTGTGGGCCGCGCGCCTTCGCGGGCCCAGTCGATCGCCTCGTCCAGCGCGGCATGCGCGATGCCGGACTTGACGGCCGCGAACAGGATCTGCGCGCCCGAGCTGGTGTAGTGGCGGCGGTTCATCCAGTCGCCCACCAGCACGATCTCGTCGGCTTCGACGCGCACGTTCTCGAACACCGTGGTGCCGCTGCCCGTCAGCCGCTGACCCAGGCCGTCCCAGTCATCGAGGCGCGTGATGCCCTCGCGGTCGGTCGGCAGGACGGCGTAGACGATCCGGCCTTGCGGGTCCAGCACCGTGGCGAAGACCACATCGGCGAACAGCGTGGGCGTGCTGTAAAACTTGCGCCCGCTGAACCTGAAGCCGGCGCCCTCGGGTTCGAGGCGGATCGTGATCTCGCCGGAGCGGGACGTGTTGCGTTCGGTCGAGGCATTGCCCACCAGCGCACCTTCACGCACGCGCCGCCAGATGCGCGCCTGGAGGGGTGCCTCCCCCATCAGGCGCAGCCGTTCCAGGTAGACGTAGTGCGGGATCAGCAGCTGGGCGACATTGGAATCGCCGCGGGCGAGCTCGGCGATCACGCGCACCACGTCGCCGTACTCGATCTCGTCGCCGCCCAGGGCCAGCGGTGTGCGCAGGTTCAGCAGCTGGTGTTCGCGCAGCAGACGCAGCGCGTCGTAAGGCAGGATGCGCTGCGCATCGCGGACGGCCGCGTCGCTGCGCAGGGTGCGGGCGAGTTCGCGTGCACGTGCCAGGGCCTGCTGCGCGCGCCGGGCGGCCTGCCCGGCCTCGCGCGTCGGGTTCGCGTCGATGGTGTTCGTCATGGGGTGTATCGGGTGAAGAGAGCGGCGGGGTCGCATGCCCTCAGGCCGGGGACGCGGCCTCGTCGAAGGTCGCGAAGCGCACCACCGTGTCGCGCTGGAGCTGGTCGAGCAGGTCGATCTCCCAGCGCAGGTAGTCGCGGAAAGCCGCGTGCGGGTCGGCGGCGGCATAAGGTGAACGCACCGCATCGTCCGCGTCGTGCAACAGCCGCGTGGCGCCCCGCTCGAGCGGGCGCTGCTGCGCCAGCCATGCGGCCGTCCCGCCCTCGAGCACCACCAGCTTCGCGTGCCGCGCGCCGAGTTCGGCCGCGGCCAGGCGCGCCAGACGGCCGTCGGGCGAGCTCAGCACCCAGGTCGTGTCGCGCAAGCTGTCGAGCCCGTGGGGCAGCCGCGCGCGCACCGCGAACGCGGCGCCGGGGATGTGGCCCTCTTCGTAGCGCGGGCTCGGCGCGAGATCGATCACCTCGGCTTCCCCGCGTGCCAGCGCCTCGACGAGGCGCTCCACCGACCAGCTGTCGACCACGGGCAGCGGTGCCGGCAGCCGCAAAGGCTCCGGGCCGGACTCGGTCGCAGCCTCCGACGCGAGCACGTGGGCGTGCACCTCGCCCCAGGCCAGCTGGAGCAGCCATGAGGCGGTGATCGCCGCGCGCACGCCGGAGCCGTCGTCCACCAGCACGATGCGCGCATGCCGGGTGCCCACATGCTTGTCGAGCTCCTGGACCAGTTGGCCGCCTTCGATCCATGCGCTGCCCGGCAGGTGGCCGGCCTCGTACTCGGCCCGGGTGCGCACGTCGAAGACATAGAGGCTGCGCGCCTCGCGTTCGGTCTCGAAGCGGCCGATGGTCGCGCCGTCGATCCAGTCGATCGCGAAGCGCCGGCTCAGGTGGGCCACGCTGTGCTGCAGCGCCGGACTGTCCTGCGATGGAGGCGCAGGCAGTTGCGCCGCCTGCCCGTGCTGCAACTCGAAACCGGCCATCAGCCAATCCATCGTGCCATTGCGCAGCGACAGCACAGGGTTGGGCAAGCCCGCGTTGATCAGCGCCTGTGCGCCGATGATGGAGCGCGTGCGGCCCGCGCAATTGACCACCACCAGCGTGTCGGGCGACGGGAGCAGGCTGTGCACCCGCAGCGGCAGCTCCGCATTGGGCACCGCATGCGCACCGGCGATGCTGAAGTCCTCGAACTCCTGGGCCGTGCGGCCGTCCAGCACCACCAGATCGTCGCCGCGCGCCAGGCGCCGGTGCAAGTCCTCGACGCTCAGATGGGGCGTCCCGTAGCGATGCTCGACGAACTCGCCGAAGGCCTTGCTGTAGGCGCTCGAGCCGGTGTAGACCTCGAGGCCGGCGTCCTGCCAGGCCTCCACGCCGCCCGCGAGCACCTGCACGTCGGCATAGCCCAGTTCGGCCAGTCTGCGCGCGGCGCGGGCCGCGAGCTCGCCGTCGCCGGCGTCGATTACCACCACGCGGGCCGCGCGGCGCGGCAGCAGCCGTGCCACCCGCAGTTCCAGCTGGCTCAAGGGCAGCGGCACCGACAGCAGGAGGTGCGCGTCGCGGGCGATCACACCCTCCTCCCGCACATCGACCAGCGCCAGCTCGCCGCCCTCCCGGATCCATTCCAGAAGTCGGGCGACGGAGACGGATGGAAGCGGAGCCGGGGAAGACGACATGGGAAGAATTTCCGTGAAACAGGGTTGAGAAGGGAAACAGATATCGGAACGTACATTCCGCATATCGGATAATTCATTCCGATCCAAGTCTATTTCTGCCGAAGAATTCGGGAAGCATGCTTTTCACATATCGAAATCTGAAAAACGAAGATGCCCGTGCGCCGAAGGGCGGCATGGTGGCGAGCCCGGCGGAGACACAGCCAAGCCAGAACAAAGGAAATGCCAGATGAAACGAATGACCGAGGGGGAGAACATCGCCGCCACGCGAGGGGCGGAGTCAGGATCGCTCGCCAAGGGCCTGCAGGTGCTGGACACGCTGCGCCAGGCGCTGCAGCCGCTGGCCCATTCGGAGGTCGCCGAGGCCACGGGTCTGGCGCCGAGCACGGCGCACCGCGTGCTGCAGATGCTGGTGGATGCGCGACAGGTCGATCGCACGCCCGGCGGGCGCTACCGGCCCGCGGCGCGCAGCCTGCTCCCGCTGGGCCTGGACCATCCGATGAACCTGTTGCGGCGCGACTCGACCGACCTGCTGCGCGGCCTGCGGGATCGCCATGGACCCTCGACCAGCCTGATCCTGTTCTTCGGCCTCGATCGCTGCATCCTGGAGACCGCGCTGGGGCGTTACAGCGTCGTTCCCTACTACGACACGCATGTGAGCGCGCCCCATCACACGACGGTGTCGGGCAAGCTGTTGCTCGCCCACTTGGCCTCAGCGCAACGCGCGGCGGTGCTCGATGCGCAGCCGCTGGCGGCGCGCACGCCTCACTCCATCGTCGAGCGGTCGGCGCTCGAGCGTGAACTCGACCGCGCACGCAGGGAAGGCTGTACCACCAACCTGCAGGAGAACGTCGCCGGCATCTGCGCCTGCGGCGCGGTACTTCTGTCGCCGAAGGGCTCGGCTCTCGGCGCGTTGGTGATGTCGGGGCCGAGCCAGTACTTCGCCGACGAGGCACTGCAGGCGATGAAGCGCGACCTGCTGGACGCCGCCAGCCTGCTCAGCCACACCTCGTCCGCCATGCGCTCGTTTGCCCGCTTCCTGGAGTGACGACCCGCGGGCCGTCATCTACTCTCATACCTCCTCGGGCCCCAGCTCCGGCGCATTGCCCGTCATCATCTGGCTCAGCAGCTTCGACAGCTCGGTGCGCTGCGAGGCATCGAACATGCGCAACAGATGGAGTTCGGCCGCCGCATGGCGCGGCATGGCCTCGTCGGCCAGGCGCACCCCCTTGGCGGTGAGCTTGACCAGCACGCCGCGCCCGTCGTTGGGGTCGATGGAGCGCTTGATCCAGCCCTCCTTCTCCAGCCGCTTGAGCAGGTTCGACAAGCCCCCCGAGGTGAACAGCAGCGTGCTCTGCAGCCGTGACGGCGACAGCCGGTAGGGCGCGCCGGCCACGCGCAGGGTGGCCAGCACCGCGTACTCCTGGTACTTGAGCCCGAGCGGCTCCAGCACCAGGTTGAGCGTGCGCAGCACCACGCCTTCCAGCCTCAGCAGGCGGCCGACCACGGCCTTGCCGCTGCTGTCGAGGTCGGGCCGCTCGCGCCGCCACTGGCGGATGCCGCGCTCGACCAGGTCGCCGCCGCCGGCAGGCATGTCGTCGTCGAGCGCGGGGGGCAGCGCATCGGCGTCGTCCCGGTCCTGTGCATCGCCTTGGGGCGGACGCCGATTCGATGCTTCTTTCTTGTGCGACATGAGGGGCTCTCCATCAACGGTGGTGCCTCCGCGCGGCCATCTCGGTGCACCGCCGGGCTCGGGTTCGCCCCTATCTTAAATGCCTTGCATTTATCTTTCACGAAAGATAAAGTGAATTCCAACGCGGCCTTCGGGCGCTTGTCCACAGGAGTTCACGATGAAAACCACCTTCTCGCGCTGCCTCGTCCCTGCCCTCGCGGCCGCCTTGCTGGCCGGTGCCGCACAGGCCGAGGAACTGGTGGTCGGCATCTTCGGCGGCTCCTTCGCCGATGACTCCAAGACCTGCCACATCGCGTCCTTCGAGAAGAAGACCGGCGCCAAGGTGGCGCTCAAGCTCGGCAGCTCCTCGCAGTTCGCGGCCTCGATCCGCGCCACCGGCGGCAAGTCGGACTTCGACGTGGTCTACATCGACAACTCGCTCGCCTCGCAGCTCAAGAACGAGAAGCTGCTCGAGACCATCGACAAGGGCAAGCTCGCGAACGCGGCTGCGGTGTCGCCGCGCGCGCTCGACAAGGACGGCCAGTACGTGGTGTTCATGACCGGCGCCACCGTGATCGTCTACGACACCAAGCAGGTCAAGACGCCGCCCACCTCGTGGGCCGACCTCGCCAAGCCCGAGTTCGACGGCAAGCTCGCCATCGGCGACATCAGCGGCACCGCGGGCTCGCAGTTCCTGATGGCGCTCAACCGCATGAAGGGCGGCACGCTCGCCAACATGGACGCGGGCTTCGCCGCCATCAAGCCGATCGCGAAGTCTTCCGTCACGCTCTACACGCAGGCCGACCAGATCGTCTCGCTGTTCGAGCGGCAGGAGATCGCGGCCGCCGTGTGGTACCCCGACCGCGCCGGCTCCGCCATCGACAAGGGCCTGCCGCTGGCCATCGTCTATCCGAAGGAAGGCGCGGTGGGCATCCTGCCCGCACTGGTGATTCCGAAGGGCGCCAAGTCGCCGGCGCTCGCGCTCAAGTACATCGACGAAGTGCTGTCGAAAGAAGGCCAGACCTGCTTCGCCGAGCGCAAGTACGCGGGCCCCGTCAACACGCAGGTCAAGCTCAGCGACAAGGCCGCGAAGATCGTTCCCTACCAGCAGACCTTCGACAACCTCTGGCTGCCCGACCCCGAGGCCGTGGCCAAGTCGCTGCCCGAGTGGACCAAGCGCTGGCAGCGCGAAGTCGCACGCTGAGCGCCCTTCTTCAACCCTCACCATCCGACAGACATGCCGGCACTCACGCTCGACCGCCTCGAGAAACGCTACCCGGGCCATGTGGCCGCGTCGTCGGTATCGCTGTCCGTCCACGACGGCGAATTCATCTCGCTGCTCGGTCCCTCCGGCTGCGGCAAGACCACCGTGCTGCGCATGGTGGCGGGGCTGATCGAGCCGACCGGCGGGCGCATCCTCGTCGACGGCCGCGACATCACCGCGCTGCCCACCAACAAGCGCAACATCGGCCTGGTGTTCCAGTCGTACGCGCTGTTCCCGCACATGAGCGTGTTCGAGAACGTCGCCTTCGGCCTGCGCCGCCAGGGCCTGCAGGGCAGCGCGCTGAAGCAGCGCGTCGACCAGGCGCTGGCCAGCGTGCGCCTGTCGGCCCTCGGCGACCGCATGCCCAAGCAGCTCTCCGGCGGCCAGCAGCAGCGCGTGGCGGTGGCGCGCTCGATCGCGCCGCGCCCCAGCATTCTTCTCTTCGACGAGCCGCTGTCCAACCTCGACGCCTCGCTGCGCGACGAGATGCAGATCGAGCTCAAGCGCCTGCAGCGCGAGGTCGGCATCACCACGCTGTTCGTCACGCACGACCAGGGCGAGGCCATGTCCATGTCCGACCGCGTGTGCGTGCTCGCGCACGGCGTGGTACAGCAGTTCGACACGCCCGAGGCCATCTACCACCGCCCCGCCACCGGCTTCGTCGCGAGCTTCATCGGCCGGCCCAACCGGCTCACCGGCCGCGTGGTGCGCGCCACCGGCACCGCCGTCGCGGTGCAGTTGGACGACGGTCCGCTGCTGCCGGCCGCCGGCGCCGAAGGCATGGCGCACGGCGCGGCGGTCGACGTGGTGATCCGGCAGGAGGACATCCGCTTCACGGAGGCACCCGTGGGCGGCGCGGCCACGCTCGCCGGCCGCGTCGCCATGCGCTCCTTCGTCGGCGCGCGCGTGCAGTACCTGCTCGCCTTCGGCGGCACCGAGCTGATCGCCGAGGCCGTCACCAACGGCCCGCATGCCGGCCTGGAGGTCGATGCGCCGGTGCGCGTGGCCATCGAATCGCAGCATGTGTACGTCACCGCGCGCGCGGCGCAGGCGGCGGCCGCATGAGCCCGCGCCAGCTCACCGGCACGCTGCTGGCGTCGCCCCTGCTGTTGCTGCTGCTGCTGGCCTTCGTCGCGCCGGTGCTGCTGATGGTGCCGCTGAGCCTGCACCCCTACGAGCCCGGCACCGGCATCTCCGCCGGCTGGACGCTCGCCAACTACACGAACATCCTCACCGACGAGTACTACCGCGAGGTGGTGGTGCGCACGCTGGTGCTGGGCTTCGGCGTGACCGCCATCTGCCTGCTGCTGGGCTACCCGCTGGCGTACTACATCGCCAACGCGGGGCCGAAGATGCGGCTCACGCTCACCATGCTGGTCATCTTCCCGATGCTGCTGAACCTGGTGGTGCGCTCCTTCGGCTGGATCGCGCTGCTGGCCAACCGCGGCCTGGTGAACAACCTGCTGATGGACATCGGCCTGATCGAGCGGCCGATCAAGATGATGTTCAACCTGTTCGGCCTGCTGGTGGGCATGTCGCACATCTTCCTGCCCTTCATGGTGCTGATGCTCGTGCCGGCCATCCAGGCGATCTCGAAGGACGTGCAGGCCGCCGCGTACACGCTGGCCGCGAGCCGGCTGCGGGTGTTCTGGTCGATCACGCTGCCCATGAGCGCGCCGGGCATCCTGTCGGGCTCGATCCTCGTCTTCGTGCTGACCATCAGCGCGCTGGTCACGCCGCGCATGCTGGGCGGCCCCACCTACAAGGTGATGGCCACGCTGATCTACGACGACTTCCTGCAGACGCTCGACTGGCCCGCCGGCGCGGCCATGTCCTTCGCGCTCACCGCGCTCACGCTGGCGGTCATCGGCCTGTCGAGCCGCGTGCTCAGGCGCTGGGGAGGCAACGCATGAACGCCGACGGAAAGAAGACGCCCGTGCTCGCGGCCACGGCCATCGCGGTGGTGGTGTTCCTGCAGATTCCGGTGCTGGTGGTGGTGCTCGCGGCCTTCAGCAAGACGGCCTACCTCACCATCCCGCCCAAGGGCCTGACCTTTCACTGGTTCGAGGTGGTGCTGCGCGACCCCGAGTACCTGGGCGCCGCATGGACCAGCCTGTGGCTGGCCGCCGCATCCACCGCCGCCGCGCTGGTGCTGGGCCTGATCGCGGCCTACGCCATCCACCGCCGCATGGTGCCGGGTGCCGCGGCGCTCACCTCGCTCTTCATGGCGCCGCTGATCCTGCCTTCGGTGGTGCTGGGCGTCGCGCTGCTGCAGTACTACACGATGACCGGCCTGCGCGGCAACTCGCTGGGCCTGTGGCTCGCGCACGTGGTCATCACCGTGCCCTACGTGGTGCGGGCCAGCCTGGGCAGCCTCTCGTCGGTCGACGAATCGCTGGAAGACGCGGCGCGGGTGCTCGGCGCGGACGGTTTCACCAGCTTCCGCCTCGTCACGCTGCCGCTGGTGAAGCCGGGCCTGGTGGCCGGCGGCCTCTTCGCCTTCATCACCTCGCTGGACAACGTGCCGGTGTCGGTGTTCCTTCTCTCCGCAAGCCAGACGACGCTGCCCGTGAAGATCTTCACCTCGGTCGAGCAGGGCGTGGACCCCAGCGTGGCCGCGGTCTCCACCCTGCTCATCGTGACCACCGGCATCGTGCTGCTGCTGGCCGAGCGCTGGACGGGTTTCCACAAGCACGTCTGACCGAACAACACCCCCCGATTTCGCCAAGGAGTTTCCCGATGCCGACCACGCGCAAAGGCTTTCCGCTCATGCTGACCTTCGACCTCGACGCGGAGACCATGTGGACCGGCCGCGACCCGGCCAATGCCCAGCGCCCGATCCTGATGTCGCAGGGCGCCTACGGCTGGAAGGTCGGCATGCCGCGCATCCTGGCGCTGCTGGCGCGCTACGGCATCAGCGCCACCTTCTTCATCCCCGGCGAAGTGGCCGACAAGCACCCGGACCTGGTGCGCGAAGTGGTCGACAAGGGCCATGAAGTGGCGCACCACAGCTACAGCCACCGCTGGATCGTCAACCTGAGCCCCGCCGAAGAGCGCGAGGAAATGGAGCGCGGCATGGAAGCGCTGACACGCCTGGCCGGCACCCGGCCGCGCGGCTGGCGCTCGCCGGCGGCGGAGTTCAGCGCCATCACGCTGGACCTGATCAAGGAGTACGGCTTCGACTACTCGTCGAACTTCTTCGACGACGACTCGCCCTACCTGCTGGAGATCGGCGGCCAGCGCACCGACATCGTCGAGCTGCCCTTCCGCTGGGTGCTGGACGACGCGCCCTTCTTCCAGTACTCGATCACCCTGCCCGGCCGCACGCTGCAGGCGCCCTCGGCGGTGCTCGAGGCCTGGACCAGCGAGTTCGACATGCTCTACGCCGAAGACCGGATGATGATGGTCGGCATGCACCCGCAGATCATCGGCCAGCCTTCGCGGCTCAAGGTGCTCGAAGGGCTGATCGAGCATGCGCTCGCGCATTCGGGCGTGTGGATCGACCGCTGCGACCGCATCTCCGACGACATGCGCCCGCGCCTGAAGGCGGCTGTCGCGGCATGACCGGCGCGGCTTCTCCGGGCCTGCGCTTCGTCGTGAGCGGTGGCGCGAGCGGCATCGGCCTGGCCGTGGCGCGGCTCGCGGTGGCGCGCGGCGCGCGCGTGGCGCTGCTCGACCGCGACGACGCCGGCCTCGCCGCCGCCTGCGCCGCGCTGGGCGGTGCCACCCTGCCGCTGCTCTGCGACGTGGCGGACGCGCAGGCCGTGCGGGCCGCGGTCGACACCGCCGCGCAATGGCTGGGCGGCATCGATGCGCTGGTGAACTCGGCCGGCATCGATTCGCTCCAGCCGCTGGAGCAGACCGGCGACAACGAATGGGCGCGCATGCTGGCCGTCAACCTCACCGGGCCGATGCTGCTGTGCCGCGCGGCCATGCCGCACCTGCGCGCGGCCGGCGGCGGCAGCATCGTCAACATCTCTTCGGGCGCGGGCCTGCGCCCGTTGCCCAACCGCACCGCCTACTGCGCCACCAAGGCGGCGGTCATCATGTTCGGCAAGGCGCTGTCCATCGAGGCCGCGGCCGACGGCATCCGCGTCAACGCGGTCTGCCCCGGCGCCATCGACACGCCCCTGTTCCGCACCAGCTACGAGAACAGCGACGACCCCGAGCGCACGCTCGACGAGATCCGCCAGCGCTACGCCCTGGGTCGCGTCGCCGCGCCCGAGGAAGTGGCCGAGGCCGTGCTCTACCTGAGCGGCCCGGGCGCGAGCTACATCACCGGCACCGCGCTCGCCGTCGACGGCGGGCGCACCTTCCACTGAGGGACCCGAAGCCATGACCTTCGACCGACGCACCGCCGTCGTCACCGGCGGCGGCCAGGGCATCGGTGCCGCGACGGTGCGCGACTTCCTGGCCCAGGGCGCGCGCGTCGCCGTGCTCGACCTCGACTGCGCACCGCTGCAAGCGCAGCTCGCCGCGCTGCCGCCCGACACCGCCACGCGCTGCCTCTGCGTGGCGGGCGACTGCACCGACGCCGGTGTGGTCTCGGCCTTCTTCGACCGCGCCGAAGCCGCGCTGGGCCCGGTCGACATCCTGTTCAACAACGTGGGCCAGAGCGCGCGCGAACGCGGCGGCCTGTTCGCCGAATCCGACGAGGCCGTGTGGCGCTTCGTCCTCGAGGTGTCGCTGCTCACCACGATGCGCGCTTCGCGCCGCGTCGCGCCCGGCATGAAGGCACGCGGCTTCGGCCGCATCGTCAACATGAGCACCGACGCCGCCTTCGCCGGCGACGTGGGCCTGGCCGACTACGCCGCCGCCAAGATGGGCGTGGTCGGCTTCACGCGCTCGCTGGCGCGCGAGCTGGCGCCGCACGGCGTCACGGTGAATGCGGTGTGCCCCGGCGCGATCCGCACACGCGCGCACGACAAGCTGCGGCCCGAGGTGCTCGCGAAGATCGTCGCCGACACGCCCGCCGGCTTCGTCGGCGCTCCCGAGGACGTCGCGGCCACGGTGCGCTTTTTGGCGAGCGACGAAGCCCGCTTCATCACCGGCCAGACGCTGCTGATCGACGGCGGCCGCTGGATGCTCTGAGCCACACCGACCGAAGGAAAAGACCATGGACCTGATGGACCACAGCGCGACAGAACTCGCCGCACTGATCCGCGACAAGAAGGCCTCGCCCGTGGAAGCGGTGCAGGCGGCGCTCGCGCGCATCGAGGCGCGCCGCGAACTCAACGCCTTCATCACCGTGACCGGCGAACAGGCCCTCGAGGCCGCGCGCCGCGCCGAAGCCGCGGTGATGGCCGGCGAGGCGCTGGGCCCCTTGCACGGCGTGCCCTACTCGGTGAAGGACCTGACCTTGACGGCCGGCGTGCGCACCACCATGGGCTCGGCCATCTACGAAGACTTCGTGCCCAAGGACGACGCGGTGGCGGTGGCGCGCGCCAAGGCCGCCGGCGCCATCCTCATCGGCAAGACCACCACGCCCGAGTTCGGCCACAAGCAGATGGCGACCGCGCCCCTCTTCGGCCGCACGCTGAACCCGATCGACGCGCGCTACACGCCCGGCGCGTCGAGCAGCGGCGCGGCGGTGGCGGTGGCGGCGGGCCTGGGTTCGCTGGCGCTGGGCACCGACGGCGGCGGCTCGATCCGCATTCCGGCCTCCTGCTGCGGCATCGTCGGGCTCAAGGCCACGCTGGGCGTGGTGCCCAACCTGCAGGCGCCCGACCTCTACTCCGCCAACTCCTTCACCGGCCCGATGGCACGCGACGTCGCCGACACCCAGTTGCTGTTCGACACCATCCAGGGCTTCGATGCGCGCGACCCCTACGGGCTGGGCGGGCCGATGCCCCGGCGCGCCAGGCCCGCCTCGCTGCGCGGCCTGTGCGTGGCCTGGCTGCCCACCGCCGGCAACCCTGTCGACCCCGAAGTCGAGGCCGTGACCACCGCTGCCGTGAAGGCGATGGAACGCGAAGGCGCCAACGTCGAAACCGTGCAGCTCGACTTCGTTTCCCTGGAGCGCCACTTCCTCGTGGTGCTGCAATCGATGCTCGCCGCGCGCGTGGGCGCCAACCTCGAACGCTTCGGCGACCGGCTCGACGCCACGCTGGTCGACGCGGTGTTGAAGGGCCGCCGCCACAGCGCCGTCGACCTGCACGAGGCCACCTTCGCCAAGACCCGCTGCTTCACGGAGCTGCAGGCGCTGTTCGGGCGCTTCGACGTGCTGGTGTCGCCCACCGTCTCCGCGCCACCGCTGCCCGTCGACATGGACGTGAGCGGCGAGGTCGAGATCGGCGGCAAGCCCGCCGGCACCATCCGTGGCGCCTGGTATCCCTACACCTATCCGATGAACCTCACGGGCCATCCCGCGCTGTCGATGCCCTGCGGCCACAGCGCGAACGGCCTGCCCATCGGACTGCAGCTCGCGGGCCGCTGGTACGACGACGACTACCTGCTGGCCATCGCGGGGCTGGTCGAGCGGGCGCTGGGCTGAGTTTTTTGCCGGGCCCGAGGCGCCGGCGCATGCCGTTCGCGCGAGCGAAGAGCTATTCTCGAAGACCGTCCCCCGCCGGCCCGGGGTCGTCGGAACCCCGGATCTACCTGCCGGTGCTGGCCGCGACGCAGGGCTACCCGGGCCTGAGCGGCGACATCTCCTTCGACGAGAAGGGCGACTTGAAGCAGGCCCTGCTGACGCTCTACACCTTCAGGGCCGGCAGGCGGGCGCAGATCGCCGTCGTGCGCGCGCGCTGAGCGTCGCGACCGACGCGCGAGGAACGCTCAGTTCACCACCATCGCCAGGCCCCGCCCGCGCGGGTCCGAGACCGACACCAGGTCGCGCCCCGTGATGTGGATGGCCTGGATGTCCGTGTCGAAGGAGTTGGTCGTGACCGTGTAGCCGCGCGCCTGCAGCTGCAGCGCCAGGTCGGCCGGGATGGGCGAGAACGGTTCGCCTTCCATGATGTTGCCCTGGGGCAGCTGGTGGTGGAAGCGCCGGTTCGACACCGCCGCGGCCAGGGGCATCTGGTGGTCGTAGGTGTTGGCCAGCACCTGGTAGACCGCGTTGAAGATGCGCGAGCCGCCCGGCGTGCCGATGACCATCGTGGGCAGGCCGTCCTTCACCAGGATGGTGGGCGACATGGACGACAGGGGCCGCTTGCCCGGCGCCACGGCGTTGGCGTCGGAGCCGATCACACCGAAGATGTTGGGCTGCCCCGGGATGGTGGCGAAGTCGTCCATCTCGCTGTTGAGCGCGAAGCCCGCGCCGCGCACGATCACGCCGCAGCCGTAGGCCAGGTTCAGCGTGTAGGTGTTGGACACCGCATTGCCCCACTTGTCGACCACCGAGTAGTGGGTGGTGTGCATCTTCGCCAGCCCCGGCTTCACCGAGGCCGTGGGCGTGATGTCGCGCGGATTGACCTCGGCCGCCCTGGCCTTGATGTAGGCCGGGTCCAGCAGGCGCGCGACCGGCACGTCGACGAAGCCCGGGTCACCCAGGTACTCCGCGCGATCGGCGAACACCCGCTTGAGCATCTCGGCGTTGAGGTGCATGTACTGCACGGTGTTGGGCTTCTCGCCGGTGAACAGCGTGTCGCGCAGCGCGGCCTTCATGCCCAGCAGCTGGCCCAGCGCGATGCCGCCGGAACTGGGCGGCGGCGCGGTGTAGACCGTCATGCCGTTCCATGCCACCGGCAGCGGGTCGCGCCACACGGCCTTGTAGTTGGCCAGGTCGGCCTTGGTGATGATGCCCTTGCCGCCGTCCTGCTTCATGGACGCGACGATCATGTCCGCCGTGCGGCCCTGGTAGAACTCGTCGGGCCCGTTGGCGCCGATGCGACGCAGGGTCTCGGCCAGCTCGGGCTGGCGGAACAGCTGGCCTTCCCGCATCGATCCGAAGTACTCGCGCAGGTTCGCCGGATAGGGCGAGGCCGAGAAGTTCTGCAGCATGTAGTCGCGCCAGAAGACCTCGGCCTTCGATGCGATGTGCCCCTTGTCGGCCAGCTCCACGGCCGGCGCGACGACGTCCTTCCAGGGCAGCAGGCCGAAGCGCTGGTGCGCCTCCCACATGCCGCGCACGGTGCCGGGCACGCCGGCCGCCTGCGCGCCCCAGAGGCTGCTCAGCGGGTCCTGCTGGCCCTTGGCGTCCTTGAAGCGCGTGTACATGTCGCTGGTGGCGGCCGAGGGCGCCATCTCGCGGTAATCGATGAAGTAGGGCTTGCCGTTGAAGAAGACGTTCATGAAGCCGCCGCCGCCGATGTTGCCCGCCTCCGGATAGGTCACGGCCAGCACGAAGGCCATGGCCACGGCGGCGTCCACCGCGTTGCCGCCCGCGAGCAGGATCTGCCTGGCGGCTTCGGCGCTGTACCTGTCGCTCGACGCGACCGCGCCGCCGTTGAGCTTGGCGCCGAGGCCGCCGTTGCCGTTGCCGTCACTGCCGCCGCCGCAGGCGGCCAGCGCCACGGCCGCGGCCGCCGACGCGATCAGACTGCGCCTGGAAATCAAGATATCACTGTGCACGCCATCTCCTCTTGTGTGGTCTCGTATGATTGGTTGGACTCGAAGTTGAACCCTTGCACCGGGTGCGGCACGGACTCTATGGACCCCCATTTCCTGCGTCCAATGAATCCTTTTCCTGACCGCCATTCCAATCCCTCATGGAATCGAGAAAACTCGAACACCTCGTCGAATTGGCTGCGACCGGCTCCTTCAGCCGCGCGGCCGAGAACCTGCATCTCACCCAACCGGCACTGAGCAAGAGCATCCAGTCGCTCGAAGACGAACTGGGCGTCGTGCTCATCGACCGCCAGGGCAAGCCGCTCGCGCTCACCGCGAAGGGCGAACTGGTGGTCCAGCGGGCGCGCCGGCTGCTCAAGGACATGGACGCGCTGCAGCGCATCGCCACCGACGACGTCGGCCCCGAAGGGCTGCTGCGCATCGGCTTCGGCGCCGGGCCGGGCGCGGCCGTGGCGCGCCAGTTCGTCCAGCACGTGGTCGAGCACTTTCCGCAGCTGCGCCTGCTGGTGCGCCATGGCACGGGCGAGTCGCTCGTCACCGCGTTGAACGAACGGCAGCTGGACCTGGCCGTGGTGGATGCGCGCTCCTTCCCCAGCAGCCAGAGCCTGCAGGTCGAAGCGCTGGGCCATCTCCACGGCGGCGTGGTGTGCCGCACGGGGCATCCGCTGCAGCGGCTGGCGCAGGTCGGCCTGCGCGACATCCTGGCCTATCCCATCCTGAACACGGGCATCTCCGACGAGGCGGTGCGGTGGACGCAGGAGCGCTACGGGGTCGATGTGGACCTGAGGGAACACACGACCGTGGAGTCGGAGCAGCTCGATCTGCTGCTCGACGTCTGCGCCCGCAGCGACGCGCTGTTCCTGGGCGTGATGGAGGCGGCGCAGCAGCGCATCGCCGAGGGCGAACTGGCTTCGCTGACCGTCCATCCGCCCTCCGGCTTCCGGGTGCCGGTCGCGCTGGTGCATGTCGCCGGACGCGCCCCCTCGCGGCTCACGACCTGGGTGCGCGACTTCATGCGGGGCGCGCTCGGCCAGGCCGGGGCGCCGGACGACGCGGCCTGACGCTCAGCCGACGACCGCGGCGTCGACGCCCTCTGCTTTCGCCGCGCCATCGCTCCGCCGGCTGACGACGAACACCGCCACGCTCGAGGCCGTGACCAGCAGCATGGCGCCGACCAGCGACAGCGACAGCGGCCCGCCGCCCCACAGCGCGAGCATCAGCGTCGACAGGATCGGTGTGGCGTTCGAGAGCACGCCGACGACCCGGGTGTCGCCGCGGCGCAGCGCCAGGCTCCAGAGGTAGAAGGCGCCGCCGGTCGGGCCGATGCCCAGCGCGAGCATCAGCCCCCACTGCGACGCGCTCAGCGAGACGCCGGGCTCGAGCACCGCATGCCCCGCCAGCGCCAGCAGGCCGGACACCATGCAGGCCGGGCCGACGTCCACCGCGGAGGTGGCCCGGCTGCGGGCTTCCGCGATGGAGTAGCTCGCCCAGATGAAGGCCGCGGCCAGCGCGTAGCCGTAGCCCGTGTGCCAGCGCAGCGAAGCATCGACGCCGTCGCGGGTGGCGAGCACCACGCCGGCGAAGGCCGCCACGCCCGCGGCGATGTGGGTCCAGCCCACGCGCCGCCCCTGGCCCGCGAGCGGCGACATCAGCAGGATCAGCATCGGCCACGCGTAGTGCACGAGGTTGGCGTTGACCGCCGGCGCCGAGCGCAGGGCGACGATGTAGACCACGTGGTAGCCGAACTGGCCGTAGACGCCGACCGCCAGCGCGCGCCAGTCCAGCGACCAGTGCCGCATCCAGGGCAGCGACAGCGCGCCGCCGATGAACAGGCTCATGCCCGTCAGGTACAGGGGCGGCACCGCGGCCAGCGCCACGGTGAGCGTGGCCAGCGACGACCACATCAGGATGGCGGCGCCGGCCGCGAGCAGCGGCATCGGTCTACCCGGCCGCGGCCAGGTCCAGGTCCAGGTGCAGGGTCTGGACCTCGAGGAATTCCTCGATGCCGTAGAGCGATCCCTCGCGGCCCAGGCCCGACTCCTTGACGCCGCCGAACGGCGCCACCGCGGTGGAGATCGCGCCGGTGTTCATGCCCACCATGCCGCACTCCAGCGCCTCGCTCACGCGGAACAGCCGGCTCACGTCGTTGGAGAACACATAGGCCGCCAGCCCGTAGGGCGAGTCGTTGGCCAGCCCGATCACCTCGGCTTCGGTCTCGAAGGGGAACAGCGCCGCCACTGGCCCGAAGGTCTCCTCGTGGGCCAGCACCATGCCGTGGTGCGCGCCGGTCAGCACGGTGGGCTCGAAGAACTGGGCGCCGCGCGCGGCCGACTTCCCGCCCGCCGCGAGCCGCGCGCCCTTGGCCTGGGCGTCCTCGACATGGGCCTGCACCTTGCGCAGCGCGGCGGGGTTGATCAGCGGGCCGATGGTGGTGCCCTGCGCCGTGCCCGGGCCCACCTGCAGCTTGCCGACCTCCTCCACCAGGCGTTCGGTGAAGCGGCCGTGGATGCCGGCCTGCACGTAGATCCGGTTGGCGCATACGCAGGTCTGGCCGCTGTTGCGGAACTTGCTCGCCATCACGCCGGCCACCGCGGTCTCCAGGTCCGCGTCGTCGAACACGATCACCGGCGCGTTGCCGCCCAGCTCGAGGCTCACGCGCTTGACCGTGTCCGCGCATTGGCGCAGCAGCGTCTTGCCCACGGCCGTCGAGCCGGTGAAGGTCAGCTTGCGCACCGCGGGGTTGCGCGTGAGCTCGGCGCCGATGGCGACCGGCGCACCGGTCACGATGTTCAGCACGCCCGGAGGAAAGCCGGCGCGCTCGCCCAGTTCGGCCAGCGCCAGCGCCGAGTAGGGCGTGAGCTCCGAGGGCTTGACCACCACCGTGCAGCCCGCCGCCAGCGCGGGGGCCAGCTTGCGCGTGATCATCGCGTTGGGGAAGTTCCACGGCGTGATCGCGGCGCAGACGCCGACCGGCATCTTGCGCACGAAGATGCGGCGGTTCGCCTGGGGCGCGGGAATGGTCTCGCCGTAGGCGCGCACGCCCTCCCCCGCGAACCACTGCACGAAGGAGGCGCCGTACAGGATCTCGCCCTTCGCCTCGGCCAGGGGCTTGCCCTGCTCCAGCGTCATCAGCAGCGCCAGGTCGTCCGCATGCGCGAGCATGAGCGCGTGCCACTGGAGCAGCAGCACGGCGCGCTGCTGCGCGCTCAGCGCGCGCCAGGCCGGCAGCGCGGCCTGTGCCGCGTCGATGGCGTCGCGCGTGTCGCCGTCGTCGCACGCGGGCACCGTGCCCAGGGCCTGACGGTCGGCCGGGTTGACCACCTGCAACGTCTCCCCGGAGCGCGCAGGCCGCCACTGGCCGTCGATGTGCACCTGCTGGCGCCACAGCGCCATGTCCTTGAGTTGAAGCGCCATCTCGCGTCGGTCCTCAGGCGCCGGTCTCGGCCTGGTGCGCACGGGCCAGCGCGATCATGCTGTCGAAGGTGAAGTCCAGCTTCGGCGTGCCGGGCGGTGGCATCGTCGCACCCCAGCCCTTGTTCGCGTGCCGGCGGTCGATCCATGCCGAGGCCAGGCCGAAGTCGTTGGCCGGCGCATGGTCGTGGAAGAGGCTCTGGGCGGTGTGGAGGATGTCCTTGCGCTGGAGGCCGAAGTCGCTCTCCAGCCGCTTGAGCATGTACTCGAAGTTGCGCGGGCTCGGCTTGTAGGAGCCGATGTCCTGCGCGGTGTAGATCGCGTCGAACACCACCTGAAGGCGCGCGTTGCTGGCGCGGAAGGACAGCCGGTCGACGTTCGAGAGGATCACCAGCTTGTAGTGCTGCTTGAGGTAGGCCAGCGCCTCGACCGAATCGGCGAACTCGGGCCAGTCCGGCACCGAGGCGCCGAAGATGTTGGCCTCCTCGTCGCCGACCGCCACGCCCCACTCCTTGGCCAGGCGCTTGTACACCAGCGCCAGCAGCTGCGGGTAGAGCATCGCCGGCGTCTCTTCCTCCTGCGCGGATTCGTGCTGCGCGTAGTTCTCGAGGACCTGGTCGCGCGACTTGCCGTCGCCCGCCTTGGCGCGCAGCGGCGCCAGCGCGTTGTAGATGCCGGATTCCCAGTCGATCAGGGTGCCGTAGCAATCGAAGGTCAGCGCTTTGAAGTCGGAGAGTTTCATGGTGTGTCTCGTCAGGGTTGGTTTCAGGAAAAAACGTGGGTGATGGAAGCGCGCAGCCGGTCGACCAGGACGTCGACGTCGGCTTCGGTGTAGTTCAGCGACGGCGCGAAGCCCAGGATGTCGTCGCCGAAGGCGCGGAACACCAGGCCGTTGCGGAACGCGTGGTCGAGCACCCGCTGGCCCGCCTTGAGGGCCGGGTCCGGCTTGGCCTTGGTGGCCTTGTCGGCCACCAGTTCGACCGCGCCCAGCAGGCCACGTACCCGCACTTCGCCCACGCAGGGCAAGGCCTCGAGTTCCTTCAGGCGGGCCTCGAAGTAGCGGCCCACGCGCTGGCCGTTGGCGAGCAGTCCGCCGTCGGTGTAGAGGTCGAGCACGGCGTTGGCCACCGCGGCGCTGACCGGATGGCCGGCGTAGGTCTGGCCATGGCCGAAGGCGGTGCCGTCGCGGCCGCCCTCCGCGATGGCCTGGTAGAGCTGCTCGGAGATCAGCGTGGCGCTCATCGGCGCATAGCCCGCGGTCAGGCCCTTGGCCAGCGTCAGGATGTCGGGCGTCACGCCTTCGGAGGCGCAGGCGAACATCGGCCCGGTCCGGCCGAAGCCGGTGATCACCTCGTCGACGATCAGCAGGATGCCGAGCTCGTCGCAGGTGCGGCGCATCGCGGCCAGGAAGCCGGGCGGCGGGATGACGACGCCGCCCGAACCCTGGATCGGCTCGCAGATGAAGGCCGCGACCTTGTCGGCGCCCAGCGCCGCGACCTTGTCGCGCAGCGCCTGCACCGTGCTGGCCAGCACCGCCTCCGGCGCCGGGCCGTCGGCATGGCGGTAGGGATAGGGCGAAGGAATGTGGTGCTGCTGCGGCTCGGGCACGTCGAAGAAACGATGGAACAGCGGCAGCGCGGTCAGGCCGCTGCCGACGGCCGAACTGCCGTGGTAGCCGCGCTGCAGGCCGATGAAGTGCTTCTTCTCGGGCTGGCCGATGGCGTTGAAGTAGTAGCGCACCGTGCGGATCGCGGTGTCGACCGCATCGGAGCCGCCCTGGCCGAAGAGCACGCGGCTCAAGCCGGCCGGCGCCAGCGCCGTGAGGCGCCCGGCGAGGCGGATCGCGGGTTCGCTCGCGAAGTGGAAATAGCCGGTGGCATAAGGAAGCTTGCGCATCTGCTCGGTGGCCGCCTGCACGATCGATTCCTGGCCGTAGCCCACGTTCACGCACCACAGCCCGGAGAAGGCATCCTGCACGCGGTGGCCGTCGGCATCGATCAGGTGGATGCGATCGGCCGCCTGCCAGATGGTGGCGCCGCGCTGCTCGTGCTGCCGCAGCGCGGCGACCGGATGCACCCAGTGGCGGCGATCGATCTCGGTGAGCTCGGCGAAAGGGTCTGACGGTGTCATGGGTGTCCTTGTGGATGAGGGTGGATCAGGAAAACAGGGCGCCGGCGATCTCGGTCATGGGTGTTCTTCCTTCGTGACGTCGAGCAGGGGCAGGAACTTGCCGGGATTCAGCAGGTTCCGGGGATCGAGGGCGCGCTTGAGGTGCCAGGCCAGCGCCAGCTCCACCGGCGACTTCACGGCCAGCAGCTCGTCGCGCTTGGCCACGCCGACGCCGTGCTCGGCCGAGATCGAGCCGTCCATGTCCATGGCCAGCGCGTCGACGGCGCGGGTGATGGCCTGCCCCGCGCGGCCCAGGTAGTCGGCCGCCGTCTCGTCGGCCGGGCGCAGCGGATTGAAGTGGACGTTGCCGTCGCCGACATGCCCGTAGACCACCATGCGCGTGCGCGGCTCGCGCGCCAGCACCGCGGCCGAGGCCTGCGCGATGAAGGCGGGAATCTTCGACAGCGGCACCGAGATGTCGCAGCGCACGCTGCCGCCCGCGCGCGTCTGGGCATCGGAGATCTCCTCGCGGATGCGCCAGAAGTCCTGCGCATGGGCCTGGCTCGCGGCGACCGCGGCATCGCGCACGCGGCCGTCCTCCAGGCCGGCCTGCACCGCGTCGAAGAGCGCGGCGTCGAGCTCCTCCTGCGACCGGCCCGAGGCGAGCTCCACCAGCACGTACCAGGCCGATGCCATGGGCAGGGGCGCACGCGCATCGCGCAGGTGCGCCAGCACCAGCACCAGCGCGGCCTGCGAGATCAGCTCGAAGGCGGACACGTCCTGGCCGACGCGCGCGCGCAGGTCCGAGAAGAAGCCGAGCGCGGCCTCCGGCGTGTCGAAGGCGAGGAAGGCGGTGCAGGTCGCGCGCGGCCGCGGCATCAGCTTGAGCACCGCCGCCGTGACGATGCCCAGCGTGCCCTCGGCGCCGATGAAGAGCTGCTTGAGGTCGTAGCCGGTGTTGTCCTTGCGCAGGGCGCGCAGCCCGTTCCAGACCTGCCCGTCGGGCAGCACGACCTCGAGGCCGAGCACCAGGTCGCGCATGTTGCCGTAGCGCAGGACCGCCGTGCCCCCGGCGTTGGTGGAGATGTTGCCGCCGATCTGGCAGCTGCCCTCGGAACCGATGCGCAGCGGGAACAGCTTGCCGGCCTCGTCGGCCGCCATGCGCGCCTGGTGCAGGGTCACGCCCGCCTCGACCACCAGGGTGTCGTTCAGCGCATCGACCGAGCGGATGCGCTGCAGCCGCGACAGGCTGAGCACGATGCTGCGGCCGCTGGTATCGGGCACCGCGCCGCCGAGCAGCGAGGTGTTGCCGCCCTGGGGCACCACCGGCACCGCGTGCGCATGGCAGTAGGCCAGCACCCGGGCCACCTCGGCCGTGTCGGCCGGCCGCAGCACGGCCAGCGCCTTGCCGTGGAACACGGCGCGATAGTCGGTGGCGAAGGCGCGCGTCTCGTCGTCCGCGACCAGGCAGTTCGCGGCGCCGACGATGGCAGACAGGGGGGCAATGTGGGGCGATGGCATGGAGCGAATTTAGAAGCGGTGGCCGCTTTGGCACATAGACGAAGCGTAGGAAACGGTAGCTCTTTCTTCCGTTGATTCGTAGAATTTCGCCATGCAACTCGACGAGGCCTTGCGCACATCCCCGCTGCGGGTCGGCACCGTGGTGGCCGGCGCCGACCACCTCGCCAAGGCGATTTCCTGGGTCCAGGTGGTCGACCACCCCGACATCGAAAGCTGGGTCGAACCCGGGCACCTGCTGCTGAGCACCGGCTACAACTGGCCCAAGGGCGGCGCCCAGGCCGCCGCGCTGGTCGAGAAGCTGGCGGCCAAGGGCGCCTGCGGCGTGGTGCTGGCGGTGCCCAATTTCGTCGCGCACTTCGCCGCGGAAACGGTCGCCGCCGCGCAGCGGCTGCACCTGCCGCTGATCGAACTGCCCTGGGAAGTGCCCTTCAGCTCGATCACCCAGTACGTGCACCGCGAACTCGTGGACCGCCAGAGCCGCGCCCTGGCCAAGTCGGAGCAGATCCACCGCCAGCTGACCGAGGCCGCGGCCACGGGCGACAGCCTGCAGGACGTGGCGCGCGTGCTGGGCCAGGTGCTGGAACGCTCGGTGCAGATCCATTCCGCCGAGGGCGCGCTGCTGGCCGCGCACACCGTGGCGCAGGGCGGGCAGGCCTCGCCGCCCTTCGAACAGGGCGTGTTCCGTGCCCTGTCCGCGGGCGGCGGCATCCAGGCGATGGACAAACAGACCCGCGCCCTGCGCTGGCATCCGCGCCCTTCCCGGCTCGCCACCGCGGCCCAGAGCGTGGTCGGCTGCGCGGTGCGCAACCGCAATGGCGGACTCGGCTATGTGCTGGTGGCCGAGGGCGTGCCGCCGCTCAACGAGATCGACCTGCGCGCGGTCGAGCACGCGGGCACGGTGGCCGCGCTGCAGATCGCGCACCAGCGCGAGCTGTCGGCCCACGAGGCGCGCCTGGGCTACGCCCTGGTGGCGGCGCTGCTCGAGGGACGCTTCGACGAGACGCCCAGCGCCATCGAACGCGCCCGCCTGCTGGGCTGGGACCCGGCACAGCCCTACCGCCTGGCCACCATCCTGCTCGACGAACCCAACCCGCTCTCGAGCGAAGGGCTCATGCGGCGCGAGCAGCTCGCGGGGCAGCTGACGCAGGCCCTGCGGCAGAAGAAGGTCGCGCCGCTCATCAGCCTGTCGGCCAACCAGATCAACGCGCTGGTGCCCGACACCGTCGATGTCGAATGGCTCTGGTCGTCCATCGCGCACGGTCGCTGCGCGATGGGCGTGAGCGAGCTGCACCAGGGCATCGCGGGCATGCACAGCGCCGGGCGCGAGGTGGCCGACCTGATGCCGCACACCAAGCCCGGCCGCGTCCATTTCTCCGACGAGGCGATGTTCCCGCGCGTGCTGGCCGGCGACCCGGCCGCGCGCCGGCTGTTCATCGCGCGCGTGTTCGGCGTGCTGGAGGCCGACAAGCGCGGCCGCGCGCTGATCGACACCGCCATCGCGCTGACCGACGAGGGCTTCAACCTGCAGCGCACCGCCGACCGCCTCCATGTGCACATCAGCACGCTGCGCTACCGGCTGGGCCGCCTGGCCGAATTGACCCGGCTTGACCTGGACGCGGTGGAGGGGCGCTTCCGGCTGCAGCTGGTGGTGCGCCTGTACCTGGCCGAACAGCCCTGAGCCTCAGCCCGCGAGCAGCCGCTTGACCAGGTCGGGCGTGCTGCTCACGCTGTACTTGCGCAGCAGGCGCGTCTTGTAGATGTCCACGGTGCGGGGGCTGATGTCGAGTGCCCGCGCGACCTCCTTGCCGGTCTTGCCTTCGATCAGCAGGGCCGCGATGTCGCGCTCGCGCGGCGTCATCGAGCCGCGCAGCGCCGAGTTGACCTTGCGCCCGGTCGACAGGTCGGTGAAGGCCCACAGCGTGTCGTGGTGCGGGTCCTCGGGCGTGTAGGTGAAGCCGCTGACGTGCACCCAGAACAGCTCGCCGTCGAGCCTGCGCATGATCCGGTCGTCGGAGAAGGTGCGGTGCTTGGCCAGCACCGGCGCGATGCGCGCGCCGGTCTGCTCGAAATGCGTCTGCGTGGGATAGAGCCGCTCGAAGGACTTGCCGATCAGGTCCTCGACCTCGGCCCGAAAGATGGCGGCGAAGGCGCGGTTGCACGCCAGGATCAGGCGGTCGCGGCCCAGCGCCTGGCCCACGGGCGCGTCCTGGAAGGCTCGTTCGTAATCGATGACGGGGCCGGTGGCTTTGTTGCGCATGAATGAAAAGTCCTCCAAGGAGAAACACTTAGGTGCTCGACACCTATTGTCGTAGGAGTATACGACTCCTAGACTCCTACGTCATTAGGTGTTCAAGACGGGAATTTTCATGTCGATATTTGTTCTGCGAAATGCGAACCTGCTGGACCTCGGGCAGGGCGAGTCGGTGGGTGGCACGGACGTCGTCGTCGTCGACGGCCATGTGGCGGAGGTCGGCCCCGGCCTGGCCGAGCCGCGCGGCACCGATGCGGTGTACGACCTCCAGGGCCTCACGCTGATGCCGGGCCTGATCGATTGCCATGTGCACGTCACGGCGTCGTCGGTCAATCTCGGCCTGGCGGCCCGGCTGCCCAATGCGCTGGGGGTGATCCGCTCCCTGCCGATCCTCAAGGGCATGCTGATGCGCGGCTTCACCAGCGTGCGCGACGCGGGCGGCGGCGACTGGGCGCTGGGCCAGGCCGCGCGGGACGGCCTGATCGAATCGCCACGCCTCTTCACGTCCGGCAAGGCGCTCTCCCAGACCGGCGGTCACGGCGACTTCCGGGCGCGCAGCGATCAGCTCGAATCGTGCGCCTGCGCATTCCGGATCGGCAACATCGGCCGCGTGGTGGACGGCGTCGACGAGGTGCGGCGCGCGGCGCGCGAGGAGCTGACCCAGGGCGCCACCCAGATCAAGGTGATGGCCAGCGGCGGCGTCACCTCGCCCAACGACCCCATCGGCAACACCGGCTACTCGATGGACGAGCTGCGCGCCATCGTCGACGAGGCGGCCGCCTGGCAGACCTACGTCATGGCGCACGCCTACACGCCGCGCGCCATCCGGCGCGCGGTGGAAGCGGGCGTCAGGACCATCGAGCACGGCAACCTCGTGGACGAGGCCACCGCGCGGCTGATCAAGGACGCCGGGGTGTTCGTGGTGCCCACCCTGATCACCTTCGACATGCTCTCGCTCGAGGGCGCCTCGCTCGGGCTGCCGCCGGAGTCGATCGCCAAGGTCGACGACGTGCGGCTGGCGGGCCGCGAGGCGGTCGCCCTGCTCCACCGCACCGGCGTGAAGATGGGCTATGGCAGCGACCTGCTGGGCGAGTCGCACCGGCACCAGAGCGAGGAACTGCGCGTGCGCGCCGAGATCATCGGCAACCTGGAGGCGCTGCGCAGCGCGACGACCGTGGCGGCCGAGATCGTCCAGCACGCGGGCCGGCTCGGCACCGTCCGGCCCGGCGCGATCGCGGACCTGCTGGTGGTGCGGGGCGATCCGCTGCGCGACATCGGCGTGCTGACCGGCCAGGGCGAAGGCCTGGCCGCGATCCTGAAGGACGGCAGGTTCGTGAAGAACGAACTGCATGCGCGCACCAGCGCCGCACTGGCGAACTGAGATGGACGCGCTGCTCCAGATCTCCGACGTGCGCGCCACCTTCGGCGGCCTGCACGCACTCGACGGGGCGACCTTCGACGTCGCCCGCGGCAAGACCACCGGCCTGATCGGCCCCAACGGGGCGGGCAAGACCACGCTCTTCAACGCCATCACCGGGCTGCTGCCCCAGGCCTCGGGACGCATCGCGTTCAAGGGCCACGACATCTCGGGCTTGCGGCCCGAGGGCATCTCGCGCGCCGGCCTGGTGCGGACCTTCCAGCTGGCCCGCGGCTGCCCGCGCATGACGGTGTTCGAGCACCTGATGCTGTACGGGCCGCACCAGCCGGGCGAAGGCTTCGTCGCCGGCCTGCTGGGCGGGCCCGCCGTGCGTGCGCGCGAGGAAGCCCTGCGCGAGAAGGCCTGGGCGATGGCGCGCAGGCTGCGCCTCGACCACGTGCTGGACAACCTGGTGCCCGCGCTGTCGGGCGGCCAGAAGAAGCTGCTCGAGATCGGGCGCGCGCTGCTGGCCGAGCCCGAGATGATCCTGCTGGACGAACCGATGGCGGGCGTGAACCCCACGCTCGTGGGCGAGATCGCCGACCAGCTCGAGGCGGTCAAGGCCGAGGGCATCACGGTCCTGCTGATCGAGCACGAGATGGCGCTCATCCGGCGCCTGTGCGAGGAGGTGGTCGTGATGGCCGAGGGCAGGTACCTGACCCATGGCAGCTTCGAACAGGTCACCTCCGACCGCCGCGTCCAGTCCTCTTACCTCGGAAGGAGCCGCGCATGACGGCCTTGAACATACGCGAACTGCGCGGCGGCTACGGCAGCGCGGACGAGATCGTCAAGGGCATCGACCTCGATCTCCGGGCCAGGGACCTGGCCGTGATCATCGGCCCCAACGGCGCGGGCAAGTCGACCTTCCTCAAGCTCGTGGCGGGGCTGCTGAAGCCCAAGGCGGGACAGGTGGACATCGACGGCCGCCTGCTGCTGCCGGGCAACGCCCAGGACGCCTGCGAACGCGGCCTGAGCTTCGTGCCGCAGGAACGCAACGTGTTCCAGAGCCTGACGGTGCGCGAGAACCTCGAGATGGGCGGCTACCTGGTGCGCGCGGAATGCAAGGCCCGGGTCGAGGCGCAGCTGGAGCGCTTCCCGCTGCTCAAGCCGCGGCTCAAGCAGAAGGCCGGCAACCTGTCGGGCGGCCAGCGGCAGGTGCTCGCGATGGCGATCGCCCTGATGACCCAGCCCCAGGTGCTGCTGCTGGACGAGCCCACCGCGGGGCTCTCGCCGGCCGCCGCCGACGAGGTCTTCGACCTGATCCGCGACCTCGCGGGCCAGGGCCTCGCCATCCTGATGGTCGAGCAGAACGCCCTGCTCGCGCTCGAGTACGGCACGCGCGGCCTGGTGCTCGTGGCCGGGCGAAAGCTGCGCGACGCGAGCGCCCCGGAGCTGCTGGCGGACGACGAGGTCCGCCACCTGTTCCTCGGCGGCGCACAGATTCACTGATTTCAACCTCCTTGGAGCATGGCCATGACCAGCAGAAGAACCTTCCTCACGACGGGCGCCGCCCTCGCCCTCGCGGCCCAGCACCCGCTGCTGCGGGCGCAGGGCAAGGAGCCGATCCGCATCGGCATCCTGATTCCCCTCACGGGCGCCACCAGCCAGTTCGGCTCGACCATGAGCCGCGCGGCGCAGATCGCGGCCGAGGAGATCAACGCGGCCGGCGGCATCCACGGGCGGCGGGTGGAGGTCGTCATCGAGGACGACCAGAGCAACCCCGAGGCCGCGGTGCGCGCGGCCCGCAAGCTGATCGACGTGGACCGCGTGGTCGCCATCGGCGGCTCCTACGCGTCCTCGGTCACTTCGGCGATCGCGCCGCTGTGCTGGGAAAGCAGGACCGTGCTGGCCACCTCCTCGGGCGCGGACAGCATCACGAAGCTGCCGCACCAGGGCTACATCTTCCGCACCTCGCCCACGGTGACGCTGCAGGGCACGCGGGTGGGCGACTTCGGCGTCGAACTCGGCTGCAAAAAGATGTTCTTCATGGGGCCGCAGACGCCCTTCGCGCAGTCGTACATCGACATCCTCTCCGGCATCTTCACCCGCGCGGGCGGCACCGGCGCGGGTCTGATCTACGAGGACAAGAAGTCGAGCTACCGGTCGGAGGTCGACCAGGCGCTGCGCACCAGGCCCGACGTGATCGTGCTCGGCGGCTATGTGCCCGACACCTCGGTGGTGCTCAAGGACCTCTACCGGGCCGGCTACGACGGCAAGCGCATCGGCTTCTCCTTCGGCATCAACCAGAAGCTGGTCGAGGCCGTGCCCGCCGAGGTGGGCGAAGGCGCCTACTCGCTGGTGCCCTCGGCCTCGGTCAACGCCGCGGCGTACAAGCGGCTCATCGCGAAGATGAAGGTCGACGCGCTCGACAGCTACTCCTGCCAGGTCTACGACCACGTCAACCTCGTGGCGCTCGCGCTGGCCGACGCGCCGGCGGCGGCGGTCAACGGCACCACCGTGCGCGACCACCTGCGCGGCATCTCGCAGGCGGCGCAGGGCAAGGTGGTCGACGGCGTCGCGGACGCGCTGAAGCTGCTGGGCGCGGGCAGCCCGATCAACTTCGACGGCGCCAGCGGCCCGCTCGAGTTCGCCGACAACGGCGACGTGAAGGGCGTGTTCTTCCGCTACGAGCAGATCCAGAAAGGCAAGCTCGCCGTGACCAAGGTCGCCTGAGCCCGAGCGAAGGACCCACATGTTCTCCGACATCGTCCAACACCTGGTCAACGGCCTCGTCATGGGAGCGGTCGTGGCCCTGCCCGCGCTGGGCCTGACCCTCATCTTCAGCGTGCTCGGCTTCATCAACTTCAGCATCGCGGCGCAGATGACCGTGGGCGCCTATGCGGGCTGGCTGGTCAACAGCCAGCTGCACTGGCCGCTGGTCCCGGTGCTGGCGGTGGCCTTCGCCATCGCGGGCGGGATCGGCATGCTCGGCGACCGGCTGGCCCTGGTGCCGATGCGGCGCAGGGTCTCGGCGCACACGCCGCTGATGGTCGCCATCGTTTCGATCGCGCTCAACCTGGCGCTGGAGAACGCGCTGCGCTTCGGCTTCGGCAGCGACCTCAACAGCTTCGACCTGCCGATCGCGCGCGACGTGCAGCTCGCCGGCATCCGGGTCGGCCCGCAGCAGGTGCACAACCTGGGCATCGCCCTGGCCATCGCGATCCTGCTGGCGGCCTTCTTCACCGTCACCCGCGTGGGCAAGGCCATGCGCGCCGTCGCCGACAACCCCGACCTGGCGCGGCTCAAGGGCATCGATCCGGCCCGGCTGTCGAACCTGGCCACCTTCATCGGCATGGGGCTGGCGGGCATCGGCGGCGCCCTGCTGGCCATCGACACGAGCGTCGATCCCTCGACCGGTTCGCGCCTGCTGCTGATCATCTTCTCGGCCAGCGTGCTGGGCGGCCTGACCAGCCTGAGCGGCGCCGTGCTGGGCGCGCTGCTGATCGGCGTGGTGAGCGAGATGGCGCTGCTGGTCATTTCGCCCGTCTACCAATCGGCGACCGCCTTCGTCGCCATCCTGCTGGTCCTGCTGGTCCGCCCGAGCGGCCTGTTCGCCGGCGCTTCCGGAGTACGCAAGTGACGTCCTATCTCCTGTTCATGGCCACGCTGGCCGGCATCTACGCACTGCTCTCCCTCGGCCTGGTGACGATCTGGGGTCAGGGCGGCATGGTCAACCTCGGCCTGGTCGGCTTCTATGCGGTGGGCGCGTACACCTCGGCGCTGCTGTCGGGCGCGGGGGTGCCGATCGGCGTCTCGCTGGCCTGCGCGGCGCTGGCGGCGGGCGCGGTCGGCGTGGTGCTGTCCTACCTCACGCGGCCCCTGCGCGGCGACTACCTGGCGATCGTCTCGCTGGGTTTTGCCGAAGTCATCCGGCTGATCGCGACCAACGAGAAATGGCTCACCGGCGGCAGCGACGGGCTGTCGGGCATCCGCTCGCCGCTCAAGCTCGAACTGGGCGCGGCGCATCCCTGGTTCTACCTGCTGCTGGTGTGGGCGATCGTGGGGCTCACCGCCTTCGGCCTCACGCGGCTGTTCAGGTCGCCCTACGGACGGGCGCTGCGCGCGGTGCGCGACGACGAGCAGGTGGCGGCCGTGGCCGGGAAACCGGTGCTGCAGCTCAAGCTCAAGACCTTCTTCGTGGGTGCCGCGCTGTCGGGCATCGCGGGCGGCCTCTACGCGCACCTGACCAGCTACATCGCGCCCGACGGCTTCGTGCCGCTGCTGACCATCTACATCTTCCTGGCCGCCACGGCCGGCGGCTACACGCGGGTGGTCGGCGCGATCGCGGGCTCGCTGGCCGTGGTCGCGCTGCTGGAAGGCACGCGCTTCGCCGCGGCGGTGGTGCCCGGGCTCAGCGCGGTGCAGGTGGCGTCCCTGCGGGAGTTCGTGATCGCGGTCGCGCTGATCGCCATCATGCAGCTCAGGCCCGAAGGCGTGTTCCGCAGCGTCAACCAGAAGGCCTCCGCCGGTCGCATGCCGTCGCACCGTCCTTCCGAATCGGCGCCCGGGCCGGCACGCGATGCCGCCAAGGTGATGGCCGAGGCACTGGCGACTCGCACATGACGGCCCGGCACGCCTGGTCCGATTTCGCGCAGCGGCTCGCGCCCTGCGTCGACTTCGGCCTGCTGACGGTGCTCGAGGTCGACTGGGAGCAGCAACTGGTGCGGCGCAGCTACTCGAGCGACGAGGCGAACTACCCGAGCGGCGGCGTGAAGCGGCTGATGGGAAGCCCGTGGGCCGAGCACGTGATCCTCGGCGGCCAGCCCTTCTGCTCGCAGACCCGCGCCGAGTTCCGTTCGGCCTTCGCGGACTTCGAGACGCTGGAGGCGCTGGGCCTCTTCCACGCACTCAACGTGCCCTGCCTGGCGGGCGGACGCACCGTCCGCACGATCAACCTGCTGCGGGGCCACAGCGCCTTCCCGGTGTCCGCGGTGAGCGCGGTACGGCAGGCGCAAGCGCCCGGCGGATGACGGCGGCGCTGCGAGCGCTCAGTGCTCCCGCTGCCCCGTCGCATGCAGCACGAAGGCCAGCAGCGCCAGCCCGCCGCCCAGCATGCAGGCGCCGTTCCATCCGCCGTGGCGCCAGGCCAGCCCGATGAGCCAGGCGCCGGATGCGCCGCCCACGAACATGCCGCTCATGAACAGCGTGTTGAGGCGGCTGCGCGCCTCGGGCCGCAGCGCATAGACCACGTGCTGGTTCGAGATCAGCACCGACTGCACGCCGAGGTCCACCAGCACGATGCCGGCCACCAGCCCCGCCAGGCCGCCCCAGAGGCCCAGCACCGCGAAGGACAGGACGACCACCAGGCAGCCCAGGCCGATCACCGTGTACGGCCCGCGCCGGTCGGCGATGCGCCCGGCCAGCGGCGCCATCAGGATGCCGACCGCTCCCACGATGCCCATCATCCCGGCTGCCTCGGCGCCCAGCCCGAAGGCCGCGTGCAGGCGCAGCGCCAGGATGGTCCACAGGCCGATGAAGGCCGCGAACAGCGCCGCCTGGATGCAGGTGGCGCGGCGCAGCCGGGGCTCTTCGCGCCACAGCGCCAGCAGCGAGTGCATCAGCTGCCGGTACCCCTGGCGGGTGCTGGGCCGGCTGTGCGGCAGGCGCCAGAGCAGCAGCAGCCAGACCAGCACCGACGACACCGCGCCCATCCAGAAGGTGGCACGCCAGCCCCAGTGCTCGCCGACGAAACCGCCGACCGCGCGGCCCAGCAGGATGCCGCAGAGCACGCCGCTCATCACCTGGCCCACCACCTGCCCGCGGCGGCTGGGCAGCGCCAGCTCCGCGGCGAAGGGCACGATCTGCTGCACCACCGACCCGGCCACGCCCACCACCGCCGACGCGATGACCAGGGCCAGCGCATCGGGCGCCAGCGCCAGGCCGAACAGCGCCAGGCACAGCGCCGCGCCCTGGCACAGGATCAGCTTGCGCCGGTCGATCCTGTCGCCCAGCGGCACCAGCAGGAACAGGCCGCAGGCGAAGCCCAGTTGCGTGGCCGTCGGCGACAGGTTCACCAGGTCGAGCGCCTCGGGGAAGGCCCGTTGCAACAGTTCCAGGATGGGCTGGTTGTAGTAGATGTTGGCCACGAACACGCCGCAGGCGATCGCCATGGCGAGCAGCAGGGAGGTGTCGAGCGGGCGCGAGGTGTCGTCGCAGCCTTCGCCGACGGCAGGCACCGTCGACGGGCTGCCGGGCAGCTTGTTTTGCATGGCGGTCTTCAGGGGAATACTCAGGGCCCACGATGCTGCCCGGCCCGGCCGCGCAAGTCCTTGGCCTAGAATTTCAGACGTCTGAAATCACGCCACCGGCCGCTCGCCGCGCCGCCATGCCGCCCCCCTCCTCGCCCCCCTCGCCCGACATCCGCGACGACGACATCGTCGCCTTCGGGCGCTACCAGCTGCTGCCCGGCCTGCGCCTGCTGCTGCGCGACGGCGTTCGGCTGGACGTGGGCGAGCGCGCCGTGGCCGTGCTGAGCGCCCTGGTGGCCAGCCCGGGCGAGGCGGTCGGCAAGGACGCGCTGCTGTCGGGCCTCTGGCCACAGGAGGTGGTCGAGGAAAACAACCTGCAGGTCCAGGTCTCGGCGCTGCGCAAGGCGCTGGGCACGGACCGCGGGCTGATCGCCACGGAGTTCGGCCGCGGCTACCGCTTCACCGGCACGGTGCACACCCCGGCAGCCGCCGCCGCGGCCCGCGGGCCGCAGCCGGCGCCATCGGGCCTGCCGCGCCCGCGCTCGTTGCTGGTCGGGCGCACCGAGGAGCTGCGCGCCCTGCAGCGCATCCTGGCCACGCGTTCGCTGTGCACGCTGACCGGGCCCGCCGGCATCGGCAAGACGCGCCTGGCCATCGAGCTGGCGTCGGCCGCCAGCGCCTATTTCCCGGACGGCATTCATTTCCTGGACCTGTCGCAGACCCAGGGCGCGGCCGCCGTCGCGCCCGGTCTCGCGGCCGCACTGGCCGGGCGCTACGCCAACGGCATGCCGGCCGCGCCCGATGCGGCGCGCGCGCTGCTGGTGGTGGACAACTGCGAGCAGCTGGCGGCCGCTTGCGCCACCGAACTGGAACGGCTGCTGCAGCACGACCCGCTGCTGAGCGTGCTGCTGACCAGCCAGGCCCCGCTGGGCATGGACGACGAGCAGGTCTACCGGCTGGGTCCGCTCGCCCTTCCGCCCCCGGGCGTCGCGGCCGACGAGGCGGCCCGCAGCGGTGCCGTCGAGCTGTTCGTGCGGCGCGTGAAGTCGGCCGACTACGGTTTCGCGCTGACGCCCGACAACGTCCGCGAGGTGGTGGCGCTGTGCCGGGCCCTGGACGGCGTCCCGCTGGCGCTGGAGATCGCCGCCGCGCGCGTGCCCTCGCTGGGGCTGGACACGGTCACGCAGGACCTGGCGCGCGCCTGCGGCCTGCTCGAGGCCCGCCCGCGCGGCAGCAGCGAGCGCCACCCCTCGCTGGGCCATGCGCTGCAGTGGAGCTACCAGTTGCTGCGGCCCGGCGAGCAGCAGGTGTTCCAGGAACTGGCCGTGTTCCCCGGCGACTTCGACGGGGCCGCGGCGGAGGCCGTCCTGAGTCCGCAGGCCCGCCAGGCCGCCCGCACGCTGGACACCCTCGCCAGCCTGGTCGACAAGTCGCTGCTGGCGCCGCAGGCCGGCACCCAGCCGCTGCGCTACCGCTACCTGGGCATGCTGCGCGCCTATGCGCTGCAGCAACTCGGCGCGCGCATCGAGACCCTGGCCGGGCGCCATGCCGACTTCGTCGCGCAGCGGGCGGCGCAGGCCCGGCAGGACTGGATGTCGCTGTCCACCCGCCAGTGGCGCCGGCAATACGGCCACCACATCGACGACATCCGCGCGGCACTCGACCACTGCCAGCGCCGGCAGGACCAGCGCGCGACCGGCCTTCGCATCCTCGCGGACGCCACGCCCTTCTGGATCCAGCTGTCGCTGCACGACGAATGCCGCCAGCGCATGTCCGCGGCGCTGGCCGCGCCCCAGGCCCCCGCCTTCGCGCCCGCGCAGGCGATGGTGCTGCATGCGGCATTGGGCACCTCCTCGACCTGGTCGCGCGGCCCGGGGCCCGAGAACGGCCTGGCCTGGACGCGCGCCAGCGAACTCGCCGCCACGCTGGGCGACCGCGAGATGCAGCTGCAATCGGCCTACGGCCTGTGGCTGCACCACATGCGCGGAGGCCGCTACGTGCAGTCGCTGCACCACGCACGGCACATGGTGGCGCTGGCCGAGGACACCGAGGACCCGGCCGCCCTGCTGACCGCGCGACGCCTGGTCGGCACCTGTGAGCATTTCCTGGGCGACCAGCAGCAGGCGCTTCCGGCGCTCGAAGCCATGCTCGAGCGCTACGTGCGCGACGATCACCGCGGCTCGCCCTTTCGCTTCGGGCTGGACCAGCGGGTCGTCGGCTGGGCCTTCCTGTCGCGCACGCTGTGGCTGGCCGGCCAGCCCGCCCAGGCCCGGCGCGCGGCGCAACTGGCGGTCGACGAAGCGACGGAACTGGACCATGCCTGCTCGCTGTGCTGCGCGCTGATCGAAGGCAGCTGCGCCGTGGCCGCCCTGGCCGGCGATGTCGCGCATGTGCTGCAGCTGGTGCCGCAGATCGAACAGGTCGCCGCCGAACATGGGCTGGAATTCTGGCGGCGCTATGCCGCGGCCTTCGGCCTGTGGGCGCGCATGGTGCAGGCGCCGCAGACGGTCTCGCCGCAGCAGTTGGGCGCGGCCCTCGCGCAGTTCGAGCGCAACGGCTTCGATCCGGCCTACTCGGTGCTCTTCGCGCTGCTGGCCCAGGCGCTGCTCGCGCGCGGCGCGGCGCGGGAGGCCGATGCGCTGCTGACGGAACGCCTCGACCGGCTGGGCCCGGCATTGCAGCTGTGGAGCGCGCCGGAACTGCTGCGGCTGCAGCACCTGGCACGGGCCCAGTCTGCGCCCGATCCGGAAAGCCACGATGGCACGCCGCCCTCGTTGGCCACCGCGATGGCATTGGCCCGCCGCCAGGGCGCCAGCGCCTGGGAAGCCCGCATCGCCGCGACCCTCGCGCACGACCCCGCGCCGCCGGCATCGGGGTGACGCTGGCGGCGCCGGCCGCCTTCGCCTCGCATGGCGTTTTCGTGCACGTTGTGGCCGTCTCGTGGAATCGCGAATGACAACGCGACACGACACTGCAACTCCTACTTTTCCACAGTTCAGGAGACAGCATGCCGATCATCGTTTGTGAGAACCGCGCCGGCCTCGAGGCCGGATTGAAAGCAGAGATCGCCAGCAAGGTGACCCGCGCGATCGAGGAGATCATCCAGTCCCCGCTGGACCTGATCAGCGTCGTCTTCCACGACCTGGCACCCGAGAGCACCTACCGCTCCGGCAAGCCGACCGCCGACACGCTGATCTTCTGCCATCTGCGCGACGGCCGAAGCGACGGGGCGATCCTTTCACTGCTCAAGGAAGTGAGCGCGATCTGGAGTGCCTGCACCGGCGATGCCGAAGACAACATCGAAGTCGCCGCGGCGCTCTACCCCGCGCGGCATGTGGTCCGGGGGGGCGAGCGCCTGCCTGAAGCGCCCCGCGTCTGAGATGGCGTCGATGAAGCAGCAGCGCAAGGTGATCATCACCTGCGCGGTGACGGGCGCGGTGCACACCCCCACGATGTCGCCGCATCTGCCGATCACCGCCGCCGAGATCGCCGCCGCGGCGGTGGGCGCGGCCGAAGCCGGCGCGGCGATCGTGCACCTGCACGCGAGGAACCCGGACACCGGCCAGCCGGACCAGACGCCCGAACGCTTCGGCCCCATCCTGTCGGCGATCCGCGCGCGGTCGAACTGCGTCGTCAACCTGACGACGGGCGGCGCACCGACGATGACGCTCGAGGAACGGCTGGCCCCCGTGGTCGCGTTTCGTCCGGAGCTGGCCTCGTTGAACATGGGCTCGATCAACTTCGGCCTCTACCCGATGCTCGACCGGATCAAGGCCTTCAAGCACGACTGGGAGCGCCCCTACCTCGAAGGGTCGAGGGACCGCGTCTTCAGGAACACCTTCGCGGACATCGAGTACGTGCTGCGCACCGGTGGCGAGCGCGGCACACGCTTCGAGTTCGAGTGCTACGACGTCGGTCATCTCTACACGCTGGCCCACTTCCTGGAGCGCGGCGTGGTCCAGGGCCCGCTCTTCGTGCAGACGGTGTTCGGCATCCTCGGCGGCATCGGCGCGCATCCCGACGACGTGCTGACCATGAAGCGCACGGCCGATCGTCTGTTCGGCGCGGCCTACCACTGGTCCGTGCTCGGCGCGGGCCGCCACCAGCTGCCCATCGCGGCCATCGCCGCGGCGACGGGCGGCAACGTCCGCGTCGGCCTGGAGGATTCGCTCTGGCTGCGGCGCGGGCAATTGGCCACCAGCAACGCGCAACAGGTCGCGGCCGCGAGGCGGCTGATCGAGAACCTCGGCCTCGAGATCGCCACGCCCGACGAGGCCAGGGACATGCTCGGCCTGAAGGGCGAGCACCGCGTCGATTTCTGAGCGACCCGCGTTCGCTTCCCAAGACAACGGCCCCGACCGAGGGCCGTCCCCCCATTCAGAGACAAACATGAACACCCATACGCCACAGGCCTCCGAACTCTCCGCGCTTCGAAGAGCGCTCATCGTCCTCGGCGCGGGGATCGGTGTGATGCTGGGATGCGGCCCCATCCTGTTCTATTCCTTCGGGGTGATGGTGCGGCCCATCGCGGAGGCCACCGGCTGGGACCGAACCTCCATCGCCTCCGCGGGCGGCATGGCGGCCATCGTCTTCGGCCTGATGTCGCCGGCGATCGGCGCCCTGCTCGACCGCCTCAAGCCACGGCGGATGGCGCTCATCGGCATTCCGTGCTTCGGCATCGGACTCGCGCTGGTGGGATGGCTCCCGCAGAGCGCCCCGGCCTTCGTCGCGACCATGGTCCTCGCGGCCTTCCTCAGCACCCTGCAACTGCCCCATGCCTACAACTACGTCATCGTGGGCACCTTCACCAAGGGCCGCGGGCTCGCGCTGGGGATCGCGCTGTCCTTCGCAGGCATCGGCATCGCGCTGGCGGCGCCCTACTCGGCCTACCTGATCCGCACCTTCGACTGGCGCACGGCCTACATGTTGATGGGCCTGACCGTGGTGGCCATCGGCCTGCCGAACGCCCTCTGGCTGGTGCGGGACCCACCGGCACGCGATGCCGTCGCGGCCACCGAGGGCGTCGGCCATTCGCTGCGCCAGGCGATGCAGGACCGGCAGTTCTGGCTGCTGCTGGCTTCCTTCACCTTGATCGCGGCCTCGGTCGGCGCCGCGACGGTGCACCTCCCGGTCGTGCTCGGGGACCGGGGGATCAGCGGCAAGATGGCGGCGACCATCCTGAGCCTGGTCGGCATCTCGACCATCGTGGCACGGGTCGGCTTCGGCTTCCTGCTCGATCGCTTCAACGCCGCGCGCGTGACCGCGCTGGTCTTTCTCGGGCCGGCGATCGGCCTGTCCCTGTTGACGCTCGACGGCCCGCCCCTGCTCGCCATGGCGGGCGCCATCCTGATCGGCATCGGGCTGGGCGTCGAAGTCGACGCGGTCTCGTTCCTGGGCGTCCGCGCATTCGGCTTGCGGCACTTCGGCAAGATCTTCGGCATGCTCTTTTTGGCCATCTGCGTGGGCACCGGCATGGGTCCGGTGCTCATCGCCTTCCTGGCCCGGCAGTTCGGCTATGTGCCCGCGCTCTGGGCGGCCTCGGGCGCATCCTTCGTGGCGGCCCTGCTGATCCTGAAGCTGGGGGCCGCACCCCGCGCGTCTACCGATCGACCGAAGGGGCAGCAGGCGCGTCCGGCGACGTGAACCTTCCACCACCGGCGAGGCGCGCTAACCCGGCGACCGCCGGCGGTAGCTGGAGGGCGTCTCGCCCGTCGCCTTCTTGAACGCCGTGCTGAAATGCTGCGCGTGGCTGAAGCCGCAATCCAGTGCGATCTCGGTGGCACTGGCCTGCGCGCGCGACAGCAGTTCCTTGGCTTTCTCGATGCGCAGCTTCTGGATGAAGCGCAGCGGGGTCGAGCCGGTGCTCTGCTGGAAGGCCCGCAGGAAATGCCTGGGGCTGACGCCGGCCACCTCGGCCAGCGCCTGGACGGTGAAGGGCCGCGCAATGTCCGCGTTCACGAAGTCCACGACCCGATCCAGGCTGGCAGCGGCCAGCCCGCCTCGACGGACCGGTTCGACAGGAGCGTCGCCACCACCGATGCGCGCCAGGACGGCCAGCGCCTGCATGGCCCACCCATCCGCGAACAGCCCGTAGAGGCCGTCCGCCACATTCGCCTCCCTGAAAAGCAGCGGCAGGCTGTTCTGGAGATGGGCACTCCGGAACGCGATCAGCGGTCGGTCCAGGCGAAGCCGGGTCGACTCGGCCACGGCCTGCACGTCCAGGAAAACGACCGTGTAGTCGCAATGGCGCGCCACCTCGAATTCGCCTTCGACCAGCATCGATGCCGGAAAGAGCGCGAAATTGGAACCCTCGTCGACACGCGCGCGGACCGGCGCGCCATCCAGCCGCAGGTTCAGGCTGCTGACGCCGCGCCGGAACCAGAACAGCGCCGCGCGCTGCTGGCGAAACCGCCAGGCGATCGGACCGGCCGACCTGCGCCGAAGAATCTCGACATGGGTCATCGAGGAGTCGATGTTGAAGCCGGACACGAGTTCACCGCCGACCTCCCGGCAACTCGTCTCATGGCGCGCTTCGATATCCGTATTCATCTTCATCACTCCGGCCCGGCGAGACCCTGCTGCACCGCTAGAGCAGGCTCTCGCTGACAAAGGGGAACAGCAGGAACAGCTGCAGCCTCGTCTGGATGTCGACGTCCGGCTCGCTGTCGTAGACCTTCTGCACGCCGTTCTCGTTGCCCACCCATTGCAGGCGATCGCCCGGTTGCGCCAGGCGCAGCCGGTAGCTCCCGTTCTCACGCAGCCGGTCGGCCAGGCTCAGCACGTTCTCGGCCAGTTCGGGCGAGTGAACCAGCATTCCGAGTTCCGTGTTGACGCGCGACGAGCGCAGGTCCATGTTCATCGACCCCACGAAGGTGGTCTGTCGATCGATCACGATGAGCTTGGAATGCGACCGCCCGATCGACGTGTGCAGGGCGGCGCTGATCAGCGAATCGTTGCGGAGCTGCCTGGAGTCGATCTCGTACAGGTCGACGCCCATCTTCAGCATCGCCACGCGGTAGCGGCCATAGGCCGCACTGGCGAAGGGCTCGTCGTTGGACGCCAGCGAATTGGTGATGACCTCGACGCGGACGTCGTTGTCGAGCGCGGCCTGCATGCCATCCAGGCCGGGCTTTCCCGGAATGAAATACGGCGAGCCCAGCACCACCTCCGCTTTCGCCTCGGCGATGGCCCGGCCCACCCGCGCCGTCACGGTGGACTTGTCGTCGCCCATTTCACTGCGGCCCCCCACCTTCTCCGGGTCGTCGGCGAACACATCGACCCGCCCCTGCAGGAGCTTCAACGGCGGATGCAGCAGGTCGGCGCTCAAGGGCGCATAGCCCAGGATGTCCTGCTTGTCGCCGGGCGGCGCCGGGTAGGCGGTGACCGCGTCCAGGGTCATGCGCTCGAATTCGTCGCGCAGCGACGAAGGCTCGCGCCGCGTCGTCACCACCGCGTTCAACGGATAGATCCGGGGACTGTTCCAGTAGTTGTCGAAGATGGCGGCCATCCGCGGGACCGCATCGCCCGCGACCAGCAGATCGAAGTCGATGAAGTTGCCGCCCTTGCTGCTGAAGAAATACTCGTCCGCGATGTTGCGCCCGCCCGCGACCGCGAAGGCGCCGTCGGCGATCAGCATCTTGTTGTGCATGCGGTGGTTGATGCGGGAGAAATCGCCGAGCGCGAACGCCCAGCGCGTCAGGAAGAAGGAGCGTCCCGAAGGAAAGGGGTTGAACAGCCGGACTTCCACGTTCGGATAGGCCGCGATGGCCATCAGCATGTGGTCGCTGTCGGCGGTGTAGAGGTCGTCGATCAGCAGCCGCACCCGCACGCCACGCAAGGCCGCGTCCCGCACGGCGCGCAGCAGCGTGTGGCCTGTGACGTCGTTCTGCAGCAGGTAGTACTGCAGGTCCAGGCTGCGCTGTGCGTTCCTCACCAGCGTGAGCCTTGCGTCCATCGACCAGGCGCTGAGTGGCAGGGGCCTGAACGCCGAGCCATGGCCCGCGCCCACACTTTGGGCTGCGATGCCGCCCAGAAGGCCGGCGGGATCGGCCGGAATGGACAGAACGGGAGGACTGTCACCCCGAGACGGCAAGGACGAGCAGGCGCCAAGCAGCAGCGCCAACCCGGCCAGAAGAAGGAACCTGAGCCCTCTGAGGTGATGCATCTTTATCGACCTTCGTTGTTGTCCCGCGGTGATGCAGTCGAGATCTTGCGCGACAGCGCCCAGCCGCCGTGCACGGCCATCATACGGTCCCTCGGGCCGCGGCGCGGCCAGGCCATTCCTCGCTGCCGAATCGTCCGGATCGGCATCCGTCCGCTTGGCAGGAATCGTGGAGATTCTGTCCGTTCGGACAAGCCGCTCGCTCCTAGAGTCAGGCCCACCAACCACCGCGAAAGGGCCGCGCTCATGAACATCGGCATGCTTGTTTTTCCCGACATCACCGCCATCGACTATGTGGCACCCGCCGATCTGCTGGTGCGCATTCCCGGCGCCACGCTGAACCTGGTGTGGAAGCACACGGAGCCGCTGGCCACGGAACTGGGCTGGGAGTTCCGTGCCACTGCCTCCTATGAAAACTGCGGCCAGCTCGACATGCTCGTCGTGCCCGGCGGCCCCGGCATCGCAGCACTGCTGCAGGACGAACAGACCCTCTCCTTCCTCGCCCAGCAGGCGCGTGGCGCCACCTGGATCGTGGGCATCTGCACCGGCCCACTGGTGCTGGGCGCGGCGGGCCTGCTCGAAGGCTACCGGGCCACCTGCCACTGGGGCTCGCACGAACTGCTCGCGCTGGTGGGCGCCATTCCCGTGGATGAACGCGTGGTGGTCGACCGCAACCGCATCACCGGCGCCGGCATGACCTCGGGCATCGACTGCGCGCTGCGGGCCATTGCGCTGGCCAGCAGCGACGAGGTGGCGCGCGGGGTGCAGCTGTTCGCCGAATACGACCCGCAACCGCCCTTCGACAGCGGCACGCCGCACAAGGCGCCGCCCGCCCTGGTCGAGGCCATGCGCCTTCGCTTGCGTCCCATCGTCGCGCATCGCCGCGCCCTGCTCGCCACCCGCCGCGCGCGTTGAGTTCTCGCCTGTCGTCCCTTTCATCCGAGGCTTCCATGTTCCATCGCATTCCTTCGCATCGTCCCTGGCGCAGCTTGCTGCTGGGCCTGTCGCTGTCGCTCTCGGGCCTGGCTGCGCAAGCACAGGGCAACGCCCCCATCCGGCTGCTGGTCGGCTACACGGCCGGCGGCCCGGCGGACACCGCCGCGCGCATCGTCGCGGAAAAGCTCGGTGTCGAGCTGGGCCAGCCGGTGGTGGTCGACAACAAGCCCGGTGCGGGAGGACAGATGGCGGCACAGGCGCTGAAGGCGGCGCCGGCCGATGGATCGGTGCTCTTCCTGAGCAACACCCACACCGTGGTGACGGTGCCGCTGACGGTCAGGAATCCGGGCTTCGTCACGGCCAAGGATTTCCGCCCCGTGGGCGGCGTGGCCACCTTCGAGCTCGCGCTGGCGGTGAACCCGAAGACGAACGCCCACACCTTGAAGGAACTGGGCGCCTGGTTCGCGGCCCACCCGAACGAGGCGTCCATCGGCGTGCCCGCGCCCGCCAGTTCGCCCGAGTTCGTGGCGGCCAAGGTCTCCCGCACCTTCAAGGCCGACACGGTGGCGGCCTCGTACCGCGGGGCCCCGCCGATGGTGCAGGACCTGCTGGCGGGGCAGCTCGCCGCCGGCGTCTCCAGCATCTCGGACTTCCAGCAATACCACCAGGCGGGCACGCTGCGCATCCTCGCGGTGACACACGCGACGGCGCTGCTGCCCGGCGTGCCCTCGTTCGCCGCGGCCGGGCTCGACGGCCTGGACAGCACCACCGACCTGCTGGGCCTCTACGCCCCCGCGGCCACCCCGGACGCGCTGGTCGCGCGCTACAACGCGGCGTTGAATCGCGTGCTGTCCCAGCCCGACGTGGTCGCCAGGCTCAAGAGCTACGTGATGACGCCGGCGCCCATGACCCCGGCCGAACAGCAGCAGCGCCTGGCCCAGGCCTCGGCCGTGCTGTCCACCTTGATGCACGAAAGCGGCTTCGTGCCGCAATAGGCGGGAGGTCGTCGGCGCCTCTGCGGGCGCCAGCGGCGACGCGTCGCATCGGCGCGTCAACGCGCGGCGAAGCGCTCGCGATACTCGGTGGGCGACACGCGCAGGTGGCGCATGAATGCGCGTCGCAGCACCTCTTCGGAGTTGAAGCCGCATTGCTGCGCAATGGCCTTCAGGCTCTGGCGCCCGGCCTCCACCAGCTGGCAGGCCTTCTCGAGGCGCAGGCGCGCCACGGCGCGTGCCGGCGTGACGCCGGTGTGCTGCAGATAGAAGCGGGCGAAGGTGCGCGGCGTCATGGCCAATTGCTCGGCCATCTCGGGCACCGAGATCGTCTTGTGCAGCCGGCTGCCCATCCATGCGTGCAGCTTGTCGAGTCGTGCATCGTCGGCGGTCTGCGTCAGCAGTGCGCTGCTGAACTGCGATTGCCCGCCGGGCCGCTTGTAGAACACCACCAGCTTCTTGGCGACGCTCATTGCAATCTCGCGGCCGACATCGGCTTCGACCATGCCCAGCGCCATGTCGATGCCGGCGGTGACGCCGGCCGAGGTCCAGATGCGCCCTTGCCGCGCGTAGATCGCGTCGCGCTGGACATCGACATTCGGGTGCTCGTTCGCGAGCTGCTCGCACAACGCCCAGTGCGTGACGGCGCTGCCACCCTCGAGAAGGCCCGCGCGTGCGAGCACGAAGGCGCCGGTGCACACCGACGCGATGCGCGAGAACCGGGGCGCGGCACGCCGGACCCAGTCGATCAAGGCCTCCAGCCGTTGTGCCTGCGCCAGGTCGGCCACGGGCAACCCGGCCCGCCAGATGCCCGGGCCACCGGGAACGAACACCGAGCCCACGGCGCGCCAGAACCGACGCGGCAAGGCGCTCGCGACGAGTTCGACACCGCTGGAGCTTCGCACCGGCCCCGCCTGCAATGCGTAGATGGCGGTCTCGTAGAAAGCCTTCCGGCCCGAGAGCACGAGCTCTTCGTTCGCGCTCGCGAACACCTGCAGGGGGCCGCTGACATCCAGCAGTTGAAATCGGTCGAAGACGAGAAACCAGGTCGGATGCATCGCGCAGACTGTGCCGGAGTCGAGACGGCAGGAAGTCTATGCCGGACCAGGCCGCGATGCGCCCGATGGGTATCGGCCTTTCCGATCGGATTCCGCATCGATGCCTGAACATCGCATTGCAACCATCCCTTTTTTGCCAATGATCGATCGCGTAGTCCAATGGCGCCGGGAAGCATCGACGCGCATCCGTCTTTGCAATGCAGTCCAATCTTTAAACAAATGCCAATGTAGGAAAGCGCCGTCGCTCGAGAAGGCGCCATGGCGAAGCGAGTAAGCTCTTTCACTCTCTCATTGAAGGAGAAAGACCCATGGCCCCGACTTACGCAAAGCTCCAAAAGCAGATCGAAGTTCTAAAGCGCCAGGCAGAGGCCATTCGCCTGCGCGAGGTCCAGGGGGTCATCGATCGCATCAAGGCGGCCATTGCGCATTACGACTTGACCCCGGCGCATCTCTTCGAGAAAACGGGCACGCGGCCAAGGAAGAAGCTGAACGGCAAGGCGCCGAAGACCGACGACGGCGCGAAGTATGCGGATGGCGCAGGAAACGTTTGGGGCGGTCGCGGACCTCGTCCGCGCTGGTTGCGCGAGGCCATCGGCAACGGCGCAAGCCTCGAGAGCTTCCGCGCGACGCCCGCCGGCGGCGCTGCAGGCGCCTCGGCTGCGAAGAAGCCCCGGCGTGCCCCGTCGGCGGTCCGCTATGCCGATGACGCCGGCCACAGCTGGACCGGCCGCGGCCCGAGGCCGGGATGGCTCAAGGCGGCCCTGTCCGAGGGCAAGGCACTGGACGATTTTCTGAAGTGAGAAGGCGGCCAGCCAGCGCTGGCTGCTCGCCTTGACGCACTTCAGCGCAGGTCCGGCCAGGCCCCTGCGGGCGCAGCCGAAGCTGACGCATGCACCCATCAAAGGGCAGCCGTCGGCGCGCTGGCCCTGAAATGCTCGCGCAAGGTCTGCGTCTCGTAGGCGTGACGGTACAGGCCGCGCTTGCGCAGGATCGGCACCAGCTCGTCGACGATCACGTCGAGCCCGTCGATCAGCCGATCCGGCTGCAGGTTGAAGCCGTCGATGGCGCCGGCGTGGAACCAGTCCTCGATGTGGTCGGCCAGCTGCTCGGGCGTGCCGACGAAGCCGGCATGGCCGGAGCCGGTGTAGCGCGTCTGCTGCAGGTACTCCCGCACCGTGGGCCGGGTCTTGCGGATCTGCGTGACGATCGACTCGCGAAAGCCGATGCTGCCCAGGAAGGTCTGGCTGTTCTTCAGCGGGCCCAGCACCTCCTCGGGGAACGGCGCGTCGAGTTCCAGGGTCGAGGCGTCGTAGCCGATCGCCTGCGACAGCCAGCCGATCGAGTACGACGCCGGCCCGGCGTCGTGGATCTCGTCGCAGCGGCGGCGTGCCTCCTCCTCGGTACTGCCCAGGCTCAGCAGCAGGCCGGGGAGGATCTTGATGTCGTCGGGCGAGCGGCCATGGTCGCGCGCCAGGCCCTTGACCATCCGGTAGTGCGCGATGGCCTGGCCCTTCGTCAGTTCGGCCGCGAAGACGCCCTCGGCCACCCGCCCGGCCAGTGCACGCCCCTGCGGCGAGCCGCCGGCCTGGAAGATGACGGGCTGGCCCTGCCGCGACGGCGGGACGCGCAGGCGGCCCTCGATGTCGAAGAAGGCGCCGTGGTGATGCACCTCCTGCCCCGTGGCGGCCGACGCCCACAACGCCCGCACCACGTCCACGAATTCGCTGGCGCGCTCGTAGCGGTCGTCGCGCTGCGGGATGTCCGGCAGGCCGAAGTTGCGCGCGGCGGGCACGCCGCGGGTGGTGACGACATTGACCGCCGCGCGCCCGCCCGTCTGGTGGTCCCACGACAGCACGCGCTCCGCCAGCTCGAACGGGTCGTTGAAGGTCGACGAGGCGGTGGCCACCAGGCCGACATGCGATGTGGCCGCCGCCACCTGGCCCCAGTTCACCGTCGGTTCCAGGCGGATCGGGTTGGCGTCGTGGGCGGGATTGCCCAGCAGCGGACCGTCCGCCAGGAACAGGGCATCGAGGGTGCCGCGTTCGGCGGCCCGCCCCAGGTTCGCCCAGTAGTCCGGATTGATGAAGGCGTCCTTCTCGAGCAGCGGCGTCTTCCATGCGGCGGGCAGGTAGCCCAGCACCAGCACGTTGATGCCCAGGAGCACATGGCCGGATCGTTTGTTGGTCATGGGTGCCGTCCCGATGGGTGCGAAGGAGGAACATGGGGCTGAGGCACCGGGAAGGCCGCGCGCGCGGTGGCGGCGAGCGGCGCCGGCGCGGCCAGCCGGAGCGCGGCGCGCAGCGACCCGCCGGCCGCCACGGGCGCCACGCGGCCTTCGGCCAGCCAGCGTTCGGCCGTGTCGAGCAGCGCATCCACCGACTGCTCGAGGCCGGCCCGCAGCACCAGGCCGGCCCAGGGCCCGGGCGGCGGCTCCTGGCCCAGCGGCAGCACCGGCACGGTGCCGGCCGCCCCCAGCACCAGCTCGATGGGGTCGTCCTCGGCCGCCGGGGCCCGGTCCGCCGGGGTGGCCGCGTACCACGCGATCACAGAGGCGCCCGTCGCGGGCTCGGGCGCGTTCAGCGGCCCCGCGATCGAGAAGCGGTTCGCCAGATCGACGTGCACGATGCGGTGGGCCTCCACCAGCACCCCCGTCTCGCGGTTGCCGACGATGGTGTCGTAGGGCCAGCTCTGTTCCAGGGCGCGCACCGCACGGGCCGCGTCGAAGGCCGTCTGCGCGTCGAGCGCGGTGCCGCCGCCCAGCCCCGCGCCGCCCCAGGCCGGCGCCTCCTCGGGCCCTGCGGGCGCATAGGCATCGCGCACGCCGATCAGCAGGCCGCTGCGGCCCCGCGACAGATGGGCCAGCGAGGCGACACGGCGCGCGATGTTGTAGGGATGGTCGCGCTGCGGCGTGGCGGTGACGAAGAAGCGACCGTGCCGCGTCGCGCCCGCGAGGGTGGCGCCCACGGCACTGCTGGCCAGCGTGGTGGCGGCCGGCGCGCTGCCGTCCACGCGGTCGATGCCCAGCACGCTGAAGGCCAGCGGCAAGGCATCCCAGCGCGCGAGCAAGCTGCGGCTGGCGGTCAGTTCGATCAGGTGCGGCCCGGCGAGCCCGAGCGCAAGGTAGGGACGGGTCATCTCGCGGCCACCTCAGTTGCCCTGGCCGCCGCGGCCGAGCCGGGCGATGCTCGACACCGGCGACTTGTCGTTGACCAGGTAGTCGCCGAGGATGCGCGCCTTGTAGGCGACCGGGTTGTGCGATGCGAGCGTGCGCGCATTGCGCCAGTGGCGGTCGAGCGCGCTGAGCTCGGAGGTCGCGGACGCGCCCAGCGCACCGAAGACATGCGTGGCCGCGTACAACACGCCGTCCACGATCGCGAGCTGCGCCTGCGCGACGGACACTTCACCGGCAATCGCACGCTGGTCGCGCAGCGCGATGTCGCCCGCGGCATGGGCGGCGGCGATGCGGTCGAGCGAGCGCGCGGCCTGGCGCAAGGCGGCCTCGGTCGAGAACGCGCGCGCCGACACTTCGCCGACCACCTGCAGCAGCTGCGCGTCCAGCGCGGGCACCGGGTCCAGGCCCTGCGGATAGTTGCGCCCCCGCGAGCGGAGCGAGGCGATGCCGTCGCGCTGGATCGCGCGGGTGATGCCGGTGAGCACGGCCAGCAGTGCCGTCTGATAGAAATGGCCCTGGTAGACCACCCGCTCGCTGGCCGGGAACACATCGCCCTCGTGCGCCACGGCCTCCTGGTAGGTGACGCTGCCGCTGGCCGTGGTGCGCTGGCCGAAGCCCGGCCAGTCGTCGCTGAGCACCACGCCGGGCTGGTGGCGGCTGACCAGCGTGGTGATGAGCGAACCGTCCTCGCCCTTGCCGATCACGTCGAGCCAGTCGGCGTAGAGGCTGCCGGTGGCATAGAACTTGGCACCCGTGACCTTGTAGAGGCCCTCCTCGCGCGTCACCCTCGTCTGGATGTTGGCGTAGGTGCCGTTGTTGGCTTCCGTCCATCCGCCACCGACGAACTCGCGGTCCTTGAAACGCTGAAGCCAGCGTTCGTTGGTCGGCGACGGCGCGGCGTTGAGGCGGTCCTCGATGAAGGCCAGGTGGTTGCGCCACACATGGGCCACGTTGGCATCCGCCTCGGCCAGCAAGGCCAGCAGGTAGAAGGTCTGCTCCAGCGACGCCCCCCAGCCGCCGAACACCTCGGGGATGCGCAGCAGCGCGAAGTCGGCGTCCTTGAGCCACTGCACCTGCTCGTAGGGAAAGGTGCGGTGGCGTTCGCGCTCGACGTTGCCCTCGGCGATGCGGTCGAAGAGCGGCTGGAAGCGCGCGACGAGGGCCTCTTCCTGCGCGGTCGCGGCGCGCAGGTAGGTCAGCGAAGCGGGGGCCTTCACTGCAGTGTTCATGGTTCTTTCCTTCAGACGGTGGATGCGTCGGGGATCCGGAGGGACGACGCGGAAGTGCTGGCCGGCGGGCGCGCAAGGCCGTGCGCAGGCGCGTGCGCGCGCTCGCCGGGGATGGCCGCCAGCAGGGCCCGGGTGTAGTCCGACCGCGGGGCGCGCAACAGCGCGGCCGTGGCGGCCTCTTCCACGATGCGGCCGTGCTGCATGACGGCGATGCGGTCGGCCACCTGCGCGGCCACCCGCAGGTCGTGGGTGATGAACAGCATGGCCAGCCCGAGTTCGCGCTGCAGTTCGTCGAGCAGCTGCAGCACCTGGGCCTGCACCGAGACGTCCAGCGCCGAGACGGGCTCGTCGGCGACCAGCAGGCGCGGCCGCATCATGAGCGCGCGCGCCAGCCCGATGCGTTGGCGCTGCCCGCCGGAGAAGGCATGCGGACGCCGGTCGGCCACGGAAGGCTCCAGGCCCACGCGCACCAGCAGGTCGGCCATGCGGGCCTCGGCCTCCGCGCGCGGGACGCCCTGCAGCAGCACCGGCTCGGTCAGGATGCGGCGGATGGTGTGGCGCGGGTTGAGCGAGGACTGCGGGTCCTGGAACACCATCTGCACCGCGGGACGCCATCGGGGGCTGAACAGGTCGCGGGCCTGGTGGATGGCCTCCCCTTCCAGCGCGAAGCCGCCGGCGTTCCGGTCCAGCAGGCCGACGATGATCTGCCCCAGCGTGGACTTGCCGGAACCGCTCTCGCCGACCAGCGCGACGGTCTCGCCCGCGCGCAGGTTCAGGTCGACACCGTGCAATGCCTGCGTGATCTTGCGTTGCCGGCTCAGGACATGGCGCCGGCCCGCATAGTGCTTCTCGATGCCGTCCAGGGCCAGGACCAACGGACGGCCCGGCGCGGGCGCGGGCCGGTCGGCCTGCAGCCTGGGAACCGCGGCCAGCAGGCGCCGTGTGTAGTCGTGCCGCGGCTGGCCCAGCAGCGCGGCGGCCGGCCCCTGTTCGACGATGCGGCCGTGCTGCATGACCGCGACGCGGTCGGCGATGTCCCGCACCACGCCGAAGTCGTGCGTGATGAACAGCACGCTGAGCCCGCGTTGCGCACGCAGGTCCAGGATCAGCTTCAGGATCTCGGCCTGCGTCGTCACGTCCAGCGCGGTGGTGGGCTCGTCGGCGATCAGCAGTTCCGGCCCGCAGGCGACCGCGATGGCGATCGCCACGCGCTGCCGCTGGCCACCGGACAGCTCGTGCGGATAGCGCCTGGCCAGGGTCCGCGGCTCGGGCAGCTGCATGGCCGCCAGCAGTTCGGCGATCTGGTCCGGCGCGGCCGGCATCCCGTGCGCCGTCAGGGCCTCCGCGATCTGGCGGCCCACCGTCAGCAGCGGATTGAGCGCCGTCATGGGCTCCTGGAAGACGTAGCCGATGCGCGCGCCGCGCAGGCGGCGCAGCGCGGGCTCGCGCATGGCGAGCACGTCCTGCCCGTCGAAGTGCAGGCTGCCGCGCGCGACGCGCAGCGTGTCGCCGGGCAGCAGTCCGGCGATGGCCGATGCGAGCACCGATTTCCCGGAGCCGCTCTCGCCGACGATGCACAGCACTTCGCCGCGCGCGATCGTCAGCGATGCGGCTTCCACCGCCAAGGCCCGGTCGGCATCGGCCGGCAGCGCGATGTCCAGGTCATGGATCTGCACCAGGGGCGCGTTCACGCGCTCGATCGGGGGCGGCTGCCGGGTCATGCGTGCCCCCGGGCCGACTTCGGATGCAGCCAGCGTTCCAGGCCATCGCCGATCAGGTTGAAGGCCAGCACGGTGAAGAAGATGGCCAGGCCGGGCAAGGTGGACAGCCACCAGTTCACCTGGAAGGACGTGCGCCCGGACCCCAGCAGGAAGCCCCAGGAAATGAAATCGCGGCTGCCCAGGCCGAGGAAACTGATCGCCGACTCGATCATGATGGCGCCCGCCAGCATCAGCGAGGCCTGCACCATGACCTGCGGCAGCACGTTGGGCAGCACATGCAGGAGCGCGATGCGCGCTGTCGACAGGCCGCTGACGCGCGCGGCACGCACCCAGTCCAGCGCACGCAGCGTCAGCACCTCGGCCCGCACCACGCGCACGATCGGCGGCCACGCGATCAACGCGATGGAGAAGACGATGTGCGCGGGCGTCGCGGACAGGATGGCGACGATGATGATGGTCAGCAGCAGGCCGGGGATGGACTGAAAGAATTCGGTGGCGAGCATGATCGAAGCGTCCACGCTCCCGCCCAGGTAGCCCGCGGCCAGGCCCAGCAGCACGCCCACGCCGATCGCGATGGCGACCACGCTGAAGGCCACCGCCAGCGTGGCGCGCGAGCCATGCACCAGCCCGGCGGCCAGGTCGCGGCCCAGCATGTCGGTGCCCGCGGGGAAGCCCGGCGACAGCGGTGGAAGGTTGGGCTGCGCGACCATGCGCCAGGGGTTGCCGGGGTACAGCCAGTCCGCAAGCACCACGCAGCACAGGAGCAGCGCGAGCACCGCGAAGCCGAACAGCACCAGCGGCCGCAGCAGGGGATGTGCAGGACGCCGGCTCATGTCGCGCTGGCCCGGTCGATGCGCGGGTCGATGGCCTGGTAGAGCATGTCCGCCAGCAGGTTGACGACGATGACGCCGAAGGACGTGAGGATGAACACGGCCAGCAGCACGTTGTAGTCGCGTGTCATCAGGGCCTCGAAGGCGAAGCGCCCGATGCCCGGCCACGCGAACACGGTTTCCACCAGCACCGAGCCGCCGACCAGCTGCGCCGCCTGCAATGCGACCACGGTGAGGATGGGCAGCAAGGCGTTGCGAAACAGGTGGTCGCGCCAGATCAGGCCCGGCGACAGCCCCTTGGCCCGGGCGGTGCGGATGAAATCGGCCCCGGCCACCTGCAGCAAGGCGGCCCGGCTGACCCGCGCAAGGATGGACATGTAGTAGAGCCCCAAGGTCAGCACGGGCAGCACCATGTGCTTGAGCAGGTCGGCCAGCGCAGTCCATCCGCCCTGCGCCTCGGCGCTGGCATCCAGCATCCCATAGGAGGGGAGCCACCCCAGGCGCACCGCGAAGACGATGATGAACATGAGCCCGACCCAGAACATGGGCATGGCGAAGAAGGTGACCGACACGGCCGTGATGGCGCCGTCCAGCAGCGAACCGGGCCTGCGCGCCGCCAGGGCCCCCAGGGCGATGCCCGCCACGATCGAGAAGACGAGCGCCGACGTCGTGAGCAGCAGCGTCGAGGGCAGGCGCTCCAGCACCATGTCGGCGACCGGCCGCTTCTCGCGGTAGGACACGCCGAAGTCCAGGCGCAGCACCGCCTTCAGGTAGCGGCTCAATTGCACGTCCAGCCCCTGGTCCAGACCCAAGTCCCGGCGTATCTCCGCCACGAAGGCGGCATCCGCCGAGCCCGAGTCGCCGGCCAGCATCTGCGCCGGATCGCCAGGCGCCAGCCGGATCAGCAGGAAGCTGACGACGACCACCGCCAGGAGGGTCAGGGCCGCCTTGCCCAGCCGCGCCGCCACGGCCGCCGCGGCGTTCATTTGCCGAGCTCGACGGTCGCGAAGTTGTCGTCGGTGCCCAGGGCCGACGTGATCAGGTTCTTGACCTTGCTGCGGTAGAGCGTGGGGAACACGATGTCGTGCGTCCAGACCATGGGCACTTCACGGGAGACGATCTGCTGCACCTTGGAATAGATCTGCCGGCGCTTGGCCTCGTCCCGCTCGTGCGCGCCCTTCTCGAGCAAGGCGTCCACTTCGGCGTTGGAGTAGCCGTTGACGTTGCCGCCCGTCGAGCCGGTGTCGTTGCCCTTGAGGGTCTTGTAGGTGAAGGTCGGCGTGATGGCCGGATCCGGCGTGGTGTAGACGAAGTTCTGCGCGATGTCGTAGTCGAAGCTGACCAGGCGCTTGTACCAGCCCGCCACGTCGGTGGAGACGATGTTGACCTTGATGCCCACGGCCCCCAGGGCTTCGCGCAGGTACTCCGCCTGGCGCGACCACAGCTCGCCATAGGGCAAGGGCACCAGGCGCAGTTCGAAGCGCACGCCGTTGGCACCGGCCGGATACCCCGCCTCGTCCAGCAGCCTGGCGGCCCGCTTGGGATCGAAGGGGTATGGGGTCTCCACGCTCGCATCCTTGTACGGCGACAGGCGCGACAGCGGCCCGTTGATCGGCTTGCCGAAGCCCGAGAAGATCGTGTTGATGATGAAGTCGCGGTCGATCGCATGCACGATCGCCTGCCGCACCTTGAGATTGGCGAGCTGCGGAATGCGGTTGTTCAGGTGCACATAGCCGACGGGCTGCAGGTACTCCCAGCCGTCCTCGCGCAGGCTGACGCCGGGCAGCGCGGCCAGGCGCTTGATGTCGAAGTTCTCCACGTCGCCCGCGCGCAGCACATCCACCTTGCCCGTCTCGAAGGCGATGGCGCGCGAGTTCGCATCGGGGATGATCTGGAACAGCACCGCATCCAGGTGCGGCTTGCCCTTGTCCCAGTAGTTCTCGTTGCGCACCAGGCGGATGAAGCTGCCCTTCTTCCACTCGGCGAACTTGAAGGGCCCCGTGCCGACGAACTCGGCGTTGGCGGGCGCATTGCGGAAATCGGTGACGCCCACGTACTTGTGGGCGGGCAGGATCGGCAGGTTGAAGGTGCGGATGTAGGCCGGCGACGGCGCCTTGAGCACGACCGTGATCGTCAGGCTGTCGGGCGTCTCGATGCGCGCGATCTCCTCGCGCAGGTGGCGAGAGTTGGCGTACATCGCCGGCAGGAATTCGCCGATGCTGAAGGCCACGTCCTTGGAGGTGAAGGGCTTGCCGTCGTGCCAGACCACGTTGGGCCGCAGCTTGAAGGTGTAGGTCAGTCCGTCCGGGGAGATGCTCCAGCTCTGCGCCAGGCGCGGGACCGGTGCGACGTCCTTTTGCGTGTAGCCCAGCAGCGAGTCGTAGATCTTGCTGCCGACGAAGGTCGCGGGCCCCAGGCGATTGACACCGGGATTGATGGAGATCGGCTCCGGCTGGACGATGAGGTTGAGGGTGCCGCCTTGCTGGGCGTGGGCAGCACCTGCGAGCGAGGCCACCGCCAGGATCAGGATCCGCAGGACGCTTCCTGGACGGAGCTGTTGTTGAAGAGACATGGGGACGCGAGAAATGAACGGCGAAGCGTCGATCGTCGAGATTTGCCGCGGCCGGGGCAAGGGAGAAAAACGCATGTCGATATGCGGTCCCTGAGGGGTCCGGTGCCCTCACGCAAGCGCAAGCCATGCGCTCGGCGCGCGTCATGCTCGCGCAGGCAGAACCCATGACGCCGACCGTTGCGCTCGCGGCCACCGACCTCGAACGGTGGCGGGAAGCGCCGTGAGCGCACGGCTGTCGAATGTCACCGATCGGGGACGATGACGGCGCTCGCCGAACGAATCTGCAGCGCTCAACGAAAGGGACCGACGAAAAAAAGCCCCGTGGATCGATCGATCAACGGGGCTTCAGCATCCTGGCGGAACCGGAGGGAGGCATGAATCAAGCATCTATGCGGCCTGCAGCCCCTTTTTTCTTCATCTGCCTACAGAACTACCTACAAAAGAGTTGTGACTTCCGCTTGGGATTCGAACGCTCGATGCATCCATTGGCCCACCGACCTACCGAAGCACGACCCTCGTCACGCCGCGGAACGCCTTGAAGATCGCCGCGCCCAGCAGTTGGGCAGAGAGGCCGGCCAGCAGACAAATTCCCGCGGCCGCCCAAGACTCCTGGATGAACAGACTGGATAGCGCGTAGATGATGCCGACAGACACCAAGCCAATCGCGAGTGCCAGTTTGAGCGGCACACCATGTACCAGTGGTACGAGTTCACGGTGGACCAACTTTAGGCCGACGTGCTGCATATCGAGCCACACACTGGGGCCCACGTTCGGCCCGGTCATCGTGAGATACCTCAACTCGATGGTCTGACCTCGGTTAAAGACCGGCACCGTGTATCGACGCTCGCGGTGATAGAGGGCGCGCTGTGCGTCGGTCGGTCCTTCGCCAGGAGAAACCTTCAACGCGGCCTCGTACGATGCAGTGAAGGGCAACACGTCGGATAAACCCATGATTCCTGGCTGTTGTGTCAGCAGCGTGGTCCCCTGGCCGGCGTATGCTTTGAGCGACAAATCCGCAAGATCCTTTCCGGTGCCATTGGTGAGAAGCACTCTGCTGAACGAGAGGTTGGTCACATCCTGCCCGTTCCAACTCACTTGGACCGTCCCGAAAATCAGGTCGTTGGCAGCGATCGCAACTCGATCATGGGCGACGGAGTACTCGAGCACGCGGACACGCGAGCGCAAAACTCCAATCAGGTTGGATATCAACCCGCCGATCACGAGCGATACAGCCGAGATCACCCACTTGTGGTCGAGGAGTTGCGTTACATCAGGCACACCCATGAGCCATCTCCACCGTTGTTGAGGACCTGAGCATAACGTGCAAACTCGCCCAATACTGTATGCTTGTACAGTGTTCTGCGCCGTTTATCGAATCCGCCGCGGGGGCGAGCCGCTCCACCCCGATGACATCCGTCTGTTGCGAGTGACAGGCGAGCTGCGCTACGGCATTCGGTTGCTGCGCGGCCAATACAAGATCATGAAGGCGCAATTGCTGGCCGCGGACGGCGCGACCTACGTGATCCCGGTACTAGACCAAGCGCGGCTCCTCAAGATCGAGAAGGACGGCATCCTGATCACCGGCACCGAGATCATTCCGACCAGTCGAGGCATCAAGAACATCAAGAGCAACGACTACCCTCAGACCTGGTGGTGTGTACCCATTCACCTCGACAAACATAAACCCAGTGACGTCACTGCGGCGCATGCGAGAGCATTCACCCGTCGGGAACAGGAGGCAGCCGAGGAGCGTAGGAGGACCCAGAAGATCGGCTCGACCATGGATGGCACATACGCGCGCCGACGCAGGTGAGATTTCGAGGGAGTGCCCTATATTCGGCGCTCTAACAATTGAGGAGATCGAATGCGCTATCTGTTGCTCGCTGCCTTGGCCTTCCTCACGGCTTGTGCTGCGCCTCGACCGCCCCTGACAACCCCATCAGGGAATCCTGAAGTCGTCATCGAATCAGTGACTCGGAAGCAGTTGGCCGACCGGATCGTTGAGCGCGTGGCGTCGCGCGGGTTGACACTAAAGTCTGTGACGGAGTACCAAATTGTGGCAACGCAACGCTCCACGGACACAACGGCAAATGTGCTCTTCGGGTCTCGATACGACTCGGTCCCTGAAAATCGATTGCACTTCACTCTCATTGAGCAGCCAAACGGGGTGAAAGTGTTTGGCAGAGCAGAGATCGTCACGAATCCGGGCTCTGGCTTCGAGCGTGTTCATGACATGACGCAAAGTCACAACCAGACGATCCAGACGATGTTGGAAAACCTGCGTAGTGAGTTTGTCGGCGCAGGGTCTGTAAACCTAGCGCCTGCGATGGGCAGCGGTGCGGTGTCCTCTAGTGTCGTCGCCCCGGAGGGCGGCTCTAACGGGAAGTCAGCCTATCAAGCTGAGCTGCTTGCAAAGACGCAAGCTTGCTCGAATTTGCCAAGGGCCGCATTGACTGCTCAAGGTCCCGGATTCGAGACCTATAGCGTCCCCTGTTCAAACGGCGATGCGATGGCCATCCGGTGCGAGTACGGGAACTGCCGCATTCTCCGATAGCTAACGCGGAAACCCGTGCTGCTTGCGGATGTAAGCAGCGATGTGCATGACCGCAACGCGGCCAGCAATTCGCCCTCGTAGCCCTCGCGGATCTCAATCTCAGCTGTGAGGGCTGCGACGAAGCGATCGAGGTCTACCCCTGGTGTGAGCGCATCAGAGGGCATGGCGGGCCGCGCAGGCTCGTCGACACGGCATTCGATGGGCACCGGCACCTTCACCTGGTGTGACGTCGACGCGCAGCCGGCCAGCAGCAGCGCACAAAGCAACGCCACGCGCTTCATCGCGCCCTCCCGTGCAGCCAGTCATCGGCCCGATCTCGAGCACTGGCGCAGTCGTTACCCGGCACGCTTGGAGGGGTGGATAGGATTGCCTGCGCCTTGCTCTGCTTGTCTGCGGCCGCCGCCCGCGCCGCGGCCGTGGCCTTCTTTGCCTCTGCCGCGCGCTTGTCGGCTTGCTCGCGCAAAGCTTCCGTGGCATCGCTGCAGGCTGACGCGTCGGCGCGGGCCTCGTCCCGCTGGCCAGTGAGGGCTGTCACGTCGTCGCGGGCTCCCAGCCAGGCCCAACCGAGTGCCGCGTTGCTGGCCAGGCTGATGAGGAACGCGATCAACACGGGGTTCATACCCGTTGCACCCCTGCGACCGTGCCTGCGTTGCTGATCGTGATGATGCGGTTCACGTCCTTCGCCGGCCGCCGCGTGCTGACGTGGATCCAGGATCCGAACTCGTGGATCAGCTGGCCAATGCCCAGCTCGCTCACCTTCGGCGCCAGCGCCTTCGCGACGTCGTAGGGCGTGCCGAATGCCGGCGCCTTGAAGTCGACAGCCATCGCGCGCAAGTGATCGCTGCCGCTGCCGCTGCCGATCGCCTCGTTCAATGCGGGCGACCGATAGGCACTGGTGACAATGATCGGAATCTCGCGGCCAGCCAGGCGGGCGAGCTCGGCTCGGATCCGCTCCATCAGTTCACACGTCTGCACTGCCGCCGACTGCAAGGCGGCGGGCAGCGAGTTGTCGATGCCGCGGCGCGCCGCGGTCTCGCTCGCCGTGAATTCCTCAAGGGAAAAATGTGCGGTCAGTTTCATGTGCTGCCTCCAGCTGCTGCCCGTGTGGCCATCCGGTCCGCCACGAACTTGTTGTACATAAGCTCGAGCGACTTCGCGCCGCCAAAGCTCACCATGGGAACGAAGAAGCCGACCATCAGCCCGGGCATGTCGAAGTGCGATGCGAGGAAGAACGCGCAAATGCCAGCGAGCCACGAGCCGCACATGTGTGCGCTGACCAGCAGCGGAAGGTTGCGGATAGGCTTCATCGGTACATCGCCGTCGATGCCGGCGTTGACCTGGTTGCTGATGCGAAACAAGAGTGCCGTCACGCCGGCGAGCGTCATCAACACGCACAGCAACAGCGACTCGCGCAGCGTGATCTGGGCGAGCGCCTGGTCGAAGGTCAGCTTCGCGGCCCACGCCGCCGGCGGCCAGCAGCACAGGAGCAAAAATTTCAGAATGGCAAGGATGCGCAGGGGGCTCACTTCCGAACCTCCCGGGCGTCCTGGTTTTCCCAGTAATGGCAATAAACGCCGATGCAGGCGACCAGCAGGGCCACGAACGCATCGAGGAGGTAGCGCGCCACCACGGGCCGTACCTCGTCCGCCCTCACCTCGACGAAGGCCATGGCGCACTGCGATAGCGCGAGGCCCATGAAGACGATGTGCCGATGCCGATGCGTCCAACGGACGGAGAAGCGCTCAGGAAGCCAGTCGTTCACCAGCACGTCAAGGAGCCCGAGGATCGCAACAGCTCCAAGGAGCGTGAAGGCGACGAGACCATTTAGCCCGTCCTGCGCCATGATTTCCCGGTGCTGGCTCCACGGATCAAGCATTGCGATCACCGCGGTGACAAGGCATGAGCTGCTCACGTAGAAGCGGACCATCCAGGAGAAGTGCGTCTTCATGGTGCTCCAGGCAATAAAAAACCCGCCGAAGCGGGTTTGAGTGGGGGTGAGATCACGTGGTGAGGCCTTCGGTTTGAAGGCCAAGTCTCGGAGTGACGGCGTCCCGTTTCTAGGGAAGAAATGGGACTTTCGAGAGCAGCGCCTAGGCGTGGTACTTCAGGAACGCAAACTCCGCATCACCTAGCTGCTGGTATCCGCTCGTGGCCGGGTGCACACCATTGTTCTGGCGCTGGACCTGCACGGCGGCGTTCCTGCTGTTGACCGGAGCCGCGGCGGCGAGTGGATAGTTGCTGACCGTGTCCAGCGCCACGTTCGACGGCACCAGGTGGATCCGATTCGCCTCCTGGCCCGCGTACTTAGCGATCAGCTGCTGCACCCAGAACATGATGTTGCGCTTGTCCCGGAAGCGGGGCTGGCCGGTGCCATAGGCATAACCGAATGCGTCCTGGCTGGCCGCCGGGGGCGTCGGAATCACGAGGCCGATGCGGATGCCGGGCCCGGCAGCCTTGATGCTGGCCAGCAGCGCATCCAAGTTCGTGAAGGCGCTGGTGGCCGTTGCAATGGCCAGGGCATCGGACGTGACGCTGAAGACGTCGTTGATGCCCAGGCTCGGAAACACCCAATCCGGCACGGCGACGCCAAAGTCGGTCAGGTACTGCCCGAAATTCAGCGCGCCGCCGCGCCAGAAGGGATTGCCGGGCACCGTGGAGAAGGCACTGAAGGCGATCGTGACGTCTCCCGCGCCTGCACCCTTGGTGAGCACCCCACTGGCGGTGGGTGCCCCGTTGAGAGGGTCGACGCTGCAGATGATGGTGCCGGCGCCACCGGTCAGCGCGACCTCCTGCACGGTGTAGGTGTTGCCGTTGTTGGTGTAGGTAGTGGAGTTGATCGCCGGGGCCGTCGTGACGCCGGAGACGGTGAAGCTGTAGTTGGTGCGCCCGGCGGTCGAATAGTCGGCTATCGACCAGCCGCCGCGGCCCTCGTGCCGGTTGAGGCCGGTGCCGCGGGTGCCGAGCAACTCGATCTTCATCACGTCGGCCGCGGCGCGATCGAGAAGCGTCTGGCCCACGACGCCAGCGTTGACCAGGCTGTCGCCGAGCCGCAGCACCTTCTGGGTCACGCCGGCGCCGGCATTGAGCGCGGCGGCACGCGCGATGGTGCTCTTGCTGACCAGCAGCGCGCCGGTGCGCTTCTCATGCACGGCGAACGTCAGCGATCCGGTGGCCTGGGCCGCGGCGGGCGTCCAGGTCCAACGCTCCTCCTGCTGCTGGCCATTGCCCACGGCCGAGGTGACATCGAGGAAGTAGTCGCGCGCGCTGTCGAAGAACAGGTTGTCCAGATACACGTTGCACTCGCTGCCGACCACGCCGTAGACGTGGGGCGGCACCACGATGTCGAGGGCGGTCGTGGGGGGCACGATCGATGCGGCCACCGCTGCCACGAGGGCCGTCGTCGGGGAGACGACCGACACCTCGGCGGGGTTTGTGAGCATCAGGTGCTGGAAGCCGATGCGCACGCTGCCCGAGCCGAAGATCGCCCAGCCGGCCGTCAGCGGCGCGTTCGAGGTCGTGTACCAGCTCGACAGGGCCGAGTTGCTCAGGGTGCCGCGCGGCTCACCCATTGCGGCCTGAGCGCCGGCCGCGGTGCGCGCATAGACGCCGATGAAGTACTTGCCGTCGGTGAAGCTGGCATCGCTGAGCGTCTTTACCGCGCCAGTCGACGGGTCACGCAGAAGGATGGTGATGTCGGCCAGGTCGTTGGCATCTTCCTTCACCACGATGCTGCCGACGGCCACCACCGTGCCATTGGTCTGTGGGTTGCCCCCCACGGCGGTGCGCACCATCACATTCAGGGTGCGCCACTTCGCCGCTGCGGCCGCGGCCCGCGTCAGCGCCTTGATGCGCACGGCATTGAAGGAAACGCCGCCCGGGGTGAAGACCTCGCCCCAACCCGAGAAAGGCAGATCGCGGGGTTGAGACGAGAAGGTCGAGCCCGCGATCACTACGTCGGTGGCGGTTGCTGTCACTGCCGTGGTGGTGTCGAAGGCGTAGGCCACGGGTGCCTTGACGGAGTCCTCCAGCGACTTGATGCGGGGCGGCAACGTGGGATCAACCGCCGCTTCAACGAATGGCGCCGACGGAAAATAGTTGATCACCTCGACCGGATTGGTCAGCGCCAGGTGCTCAAAACCTGCCGCCGATCCCGCCCCTGGCGACCCGGCCAAATAAGCCGCAGTTTTCGGGTCGTAGGGAAGGATCGTGTAGTAGGTCTGCGAGGTCGAAACCACGTTGGCGTTCGTGCCTCGGGGCTCGCCCATCGCCGCAGCCCCACCCACCGCGTTCTCGGCATAGACGGCGATGAAGTACTGCGCGCCGAAGTCAGCGTCGCTCAGCATGCGCACCGCCCCTGTTGTCGGGTGCTTCAGGACGATGATGACGTCCTTGAGGGTCTCGTCGGCTGGATTGACAAGTGCGCTGCCCACGGCCACGACTGTGGAGTCACCACCAGCCGGCGTCGCGCCTGTTCGGACCACAACGCAGAGCTTGCTCGCACGGCTGCTCTCGGCGACACCCGCCACCCGGCTCAGCGTCTTGACGCGAATGGCGTTAAACGACACGCCCGAGGGCGTGAACAGGTTGCCCCAACCGCGGAAAGGCAGATCACGGGCGGCCGTGGACGGCCCCGTGAGCGCACCGACGATGGAGGTCGCCGAGGCGGTGACCGCCGTCTTTGAGCCGATCGCATATGCGACCGAGGGGATGACGTTCAGGAGCGAGGCATCCGTCGCGGCGCTCTTCTCAGCCAACGCCGTGACGCTGGCCTCGAGGCCGGCATCGTCAGCCATGGGCGGCCAGACCGGGCCGGCAGCATCTCCCTTGAACATCCAGAGGCTCACGATGTCGAACGACGTCGACGGCGTGTTTGAGTACGGGTAGAGGAACAGGAAGTCGCCAGTGGCAGGAATCACGAAGGTGCGGCGCAGCAGCTGCGGCTGTGCCGTCGTCGTGATGGTGCCCGCGCCCGCTTCGGTCGTCGCGTTGGCCTGCCCTTCGGCGGCGACGTTGCCCGCGGTGTAGCTGCGCGTCGGCATCTGCACCACACCGCCGGTTCCGACGAACAGCGCGCAAACCGTCACCGTGTCGCCTGGCGCCGCGCCGATGTCCGAGTACCAAAGCACCGGGCCGCTCAGCTGCACGTTGCTCACCAAGCTGCGGCGGATGGCCTTGCCGTTGAAGACAGGGTTGGCGACCAGCGTCCACGGGTAGTTCGCACCATCGAGCGACATCCACTGCTTGCGGCTGCCGACGTTCACACCAGGCGTGCTGCGGCGGAAGAACGGATCGACCCATGCGCTCCTCTTGCCCGTCCACACCGGCTTTCGCACTGCGTCCGAAGACGCAAAGCGGGTGCGCTCGGTCGCCACGCCCCCCACGTTCTCCCAGAGGATCAGCGCATCGACGCTGCCAGGCACGGGGGTGCTGAAGAACTTGTTGGCCGTGCTGCCGGTTGCGGCCAGGCCTGCGGCCGTGGTCGGGTAGATGCCGGCGTAGAGCTGAGCCGCGTCGCGCGATGTCGCCGCACCCGTCTGGGCGGCAGCGGCTGCAAGCGCCGCCGCCTTGGCCGCGACGGCTTGGCCGGTGGAAATGTCAGCCTGCGTCGTCGCGGCACCTACCGCGCCGGCGACATCACCGAACGCCACGGCGATGGCCTGCGACGTGTCCTTTGCCGCAATGGCTTGGTCGCGCACTGCCTCAAGTTCGGGCGTGGTAACCGTCGAGCCCTGATTGCTCCACGCCGAGCCGGTCCACATGTAGAGCACGCCGTCGACCAACCACGCATCGCCGGGCGTGTTTCCGATCGCGGGCAGATCTTCAACCGAATTCTTGACGCCCTTGGTGGCCAGGCCCTTGGGGTCGAGCTCGCCGCTCTCCCATGCCTGCTTCAGCTCGCCGAGTTCCGATAGAAAGGCTTGCAGCTGCTTCGTGGCCTGCACGACGGCGCCCTGCGTCGGCGCGATGGCGAACTCAGCGCCGGCGACCGTGGGCCCGGCATAGGCCTTGACCAGCTTCAGCTGCGTGTCGCTCACGGCGCGCTCAACCTCGTACAGCCCTTCGGGCGCGAAGAAGATCGCGCCGGGCAGCACGTTGGCAATGAATTCGGTGCCGACGCCGGCGACCAAGTCGGATCCGTTGGCCAGGGAGACCAGGCCAGTGCGATACCAGGTGCCTTCGCTCATGCCTGCACCTCGCCGTCTTCGCCCGCGAACACCGGCGTGGCGCCGGCCAGCGCATCGCCCGGCTTCACGCTCTCGAGCAGGCGCTGGCAGAACCATGCAGGCCAGGCCGCGCAATCGCCGGTCGGGCGCAGCTGCAGCTGGGCAGCCGAATGCATGATCGGTCGCTTTTTCGCCTGGTGCGCTTCTCGCGAGACGTAGCCGGCGAGCACCACGCTGCTGGTGTCGTTGGACAGCATGCAGCCGTAGTGGGTGACGACGTGATACGTGGCCACGGCGCCGGTCTCGGCATCGGTGATTGGCTTCTCGAGGGCAATGATTTCGGGCATGGGCTACTCCTGAAAGGTGGGCCACGCCACGGCCGCGATCTGCTCGCGCGTGGCGTCGGGGTTCTGGATGGCATCGCGCAGGGCCTGGCGGGTGCCGACAAGCCACTGCGATTCGGTTCGGAAGGTCTTGACCGCGTCGAAGGTTCTCGCGCGCATGTCAGCGGGGTCGATGCCGCGCGCAGAGGCGATGCCATCGAGGTACGGCGTGGGTGTCTCGTGGTCGGCGGCCCAGGCCAGCGCCTCGGCTTCCTGCGCGGCCCAGGTCTGGCGCTCCTCGACCGGATACCCTGCGATCAGTGCAGCCGACTCGGTGCTGAAGCTGCGATTGATCTCGGCCAGCTTGGCGGTGCGGAGCTGCTCAAGGGAGCGGTCGACCCACACCTTGGCGGTCCAATCGAAGGTGTGATGCTCGCTGGGCTGCAGGGGCATCTGCACCCAGCCGTCGGCACCGCGATAGACGTCCGGCGGTGCCTCTTGCGCGAGCACCGTCAAGCCCGGGAATTGGGGCATGGCCATGGTCTGCCCACGCATCACGACACGGCCGTTGGCGTCGAGCGCACAGAAGGGCCACGAGCCCGGAGGGGTTGCGGTCTCGCTCATCAGGCGCCTCGCTTCTGGATCTCCACCATGAGGATCACCGGTGCGCTGGTCGAGATGACCGGCGAGGTTCCCCAGGTGGCAAGGATGGAATGGGTTCCGGGTCCGTAGTCGACCAGGCTGCCGTTGCAGAGGGTGGGCGACTGGAACAAGTAGCTGGCCCCTCCTTCAGTGCCAGCGCCTTCCCGTGTGATAGTCGACCGCGCGCGCGCGATCGCCGAAGCGCCGGTGACCGAGAGCTGGGCCTCGAAGCGCGCTTCAGGAAGCTCGTCGGAGTTACCGCCGACCGCCAGCGCGGATGCGCGCCAGACCTGGCCGGCCGGCACAGTGAACGACACGCCCGCAGCAGAGAGACCGTCGGCCGACAGGGAGATGCCCAGGGCGAAGCCGGCCACCTTCAGCGTGCCAATGTCCGCGTCCTTGATCTTGGCGACGTTGATAAAGACTATGCCGCCCTCGACGCGGAACGGCGCATCCAGGGCGGTCGCATTGACGTCGGCCACCACATAGAACCGATCGGCGAAAACGATGGCCTCCGACTGGGTGGCCGCGCCACCGCCACTGCTCGAGACGCCGAGCGACAGGCCAGCCATGGCGCGCTTGCCCAGGGCGGTGATCACCTCGGTGCGGATCATGTGCTGGGCGGCGACGTTGCCATTGAGGCTGGCCAGCGTGTTGCTCTGCACCTCGACCGTCGCCGACAGGCTGCCCACGCTCGACTGCACCGTGGTGATCAGCGAGGCCATGGCGCTGTACTGAGTGGTGCGGGCCTCGCGCTCATCGACGATCGCAGCAGTGTTCAGGTCGGTGATCGCCGCCACGATGTCGACGCGCGATGCAAGGGCGCCCTGCTCATCGGCGAAGGTCGACAGCTGGCTGCTCACCACCGCCTGGTTCTGGTTGACCTTCGAGTGCACGGCCACGAACTGCTTGTCGGCGAAGAGCAGGCCCTGCGCCTGCAGCGCTGCAATCTCGTCGAGCGAGGCCTGCACGACACCGCGCAGGTTGCCGATCACGCTGTCGAGCGATCCCAACGTGACGGCGTAGGTGTAGCCCGGCGCACCGCGGTTGCCAGCGACGTCGACGGCCGTCACCCAGTAGCGGTGCTCGCCGAACTTAGGCTGCACGCCGCTCCAGCTGAGCGCGAGGATCTGGGTGACAACCGTGGACGTCTCCCAGGTCTCCCCGATCCGGATCTCGTAGTGCGCGATCGGCTGCGTGGTCTTGCAGTCCTGCCAAAGCAGCGCGACCGTGTTGCGGTTGTTCACTGTGCCGTGCGGGTCAGACTGGGCCGGCGGTTCGATCTCGATCGTCTTGAACACCGGTTCCGACCATTGGTCGATGGTGTTGTGGTGGGCGGCCCAGACGGCCTGGCTACCTGCGGGAAACCAGCCGAGGTTCGCGCTCGCGGCGCGGCCGTCGAACAGGATGTTGCCCTCGGCCAGCTCCCAGCTCGGCCCGCGGCGCAGCTGCGTCGCCGACCAGCCCAGCAGGTCGATGCCCTCCGGCTCCTGCCAGTACGCGAAGATGCCCGTGAGCTCGGGCTCGACGCGCAGGCCCAGCACGCTGTCAGGCGGCCCTTCGAGGCCGTGCACCTCATGCTGAATCACCGACCAGTTGCTGCTGGCATAGGCGGTCAGGAACTGCACGCGGATAACGTAGGCGTTGTGCACCTCGAGGCCGAGCAGATAAAACTCTGTCGCATCGCCCGGCAGGTCGACCGTCTGCCACGCCAGGCCGCCGTCAGCGAGTCGCCACTGCAGACGCGTCGTCCCAGCCTGCAGCACCATCGCATCGGGCGACTGTGCCCACGACACATGCACGCGCACCACCATGACGCCGTCCTGCTGGACCATCTGGCTTTCGCCGCTGATTGCGACCAGATCGAGCGGCGGGCCCGGCTTGATGAAAGGGCTGGGCAGGCTCGTGTTTGGCGAAGGGTCCGCCCGTGTCTCGTCGGCCAGGTCGTAGAAAGACTCTTCGTCCTCGACCACCTGCAGGGAGAGCGGCGATGCAGGGCTGTACGTCCAGTCCTGCACCCGGAACGGCTTATTCTCGAAACCATTGAGCCGGTCACTCAGAACGATGCGATCGCCTGGCTGCAGGTGCCATGCCTTACGCGACGGATGGATCTGCAGCACGAAGCCGCCCCGGCTCTGCTCGACGACGACGCGGGCCAGCTGCTGCGTGCGAACATGGTCGCCTGTGAAGGACAGGACCAGATCGCGCACCTTCTCCTTCTCGTCGAGATCCAAGAACGTCGTGTTGAAGTACGGCGTGAAGTCTTCGGTGACGCCGTTCCGCGTTGCATTGACGTAGGTGCCGCGGACGCCGTTATAGCGAGCGGTGCCAGGGTTCGCAGTCTGGACCACCGAGCTCGGCGCGATCATGTCGTCGTCGGTGAGTGCCATGACGGGCGTGGTCCACGCGCCCGCCAAGATGCGCCAGACCCCACCCGACTCCAGGCTGAAGCCGGCCATCGAGTCTTCGATCTGCTGGCGCGTCGCATCCCGATCCTGATCGCTGCGGAACATGCCGTCGCACAGGTAGCGGGCCCGCGAGCCGCCGTAGCTTGCGGGGTCTGCATCCACATCGGCCGCGGCATAGACGAACGTATCGCAGATGTTGGCGGAGCTGATCACGTCCTCGACGTTGATGTGCTCCAGCGCGGCGCCATAGCCGACCTCGGACTGGATGAAGTCTGCGAGGCAAAGCGCGTTGTTCCGGCTGTAGGCGATGGTGCCGGTTCGGAAGTCGTAGACGGGCTTCCCACGGACCTTCACCGTGATCTCGGGTATGCCGCCCTGGAAGCGCTCGAGGAGCTTATTGACGGTGACCGCGAGGTAGGTATAACCGCTGAATTTGTGCGCCTCGGTCCAGAGGTCCGGCCTCGCGGCACGGAAGAAGGCATCGGCTGTGTCCACACCACCTGGCGAGGTGTGGATCTGGACGTTGAGGGCAGCGCCGGGGCCGTTGACCCAGTAGGAGACGCGGCCCTTGACACCCTTCTGGCCGACAAGTGCACGCCCACCGAACGAGTTCGGCAATTGCCCGAGCACCACGCCGGTAAGCGGGTTGCCATTGAGGTCTGTGATCCCCTGCAGATCAAAGCCATCTACGTCCAGCCGCAGCGGCAGGATCCAGTAGCCATCCGGATAAATCTCAGTGCCGCCCTCGGTCTCCCGTGAGAACTCGGCGAGCTCGAACTCCTTGATCTCGAGGCGTCTCACGCCCTCATCGAGCTGGAAATTCGCGCCGTCCGCATAGCCCTGCGGGTCCAAGTTCCCGACGTGCTCACCACCGATATAGATCGCATCCACGCCTGCGCACTCGTGGGACGCAATCAGGAAGATGAAATGAGAGAACTGCTCGTGCTGGCCGCTCGTGAACACCGCCGGCACGGTGCCGCCCACCGGCGCCGGCGAGCCGTAGATCGTGACGAAGGGCGACTCCGCCTGGATGATCAGCGCGGTGCGATCTCGCAGGTTCGCAGCTTCCTGCTCGGCCGCCCGTTGCGCAGCGGCCTTCGCCCTCTTCTTCGTCTGAATCGACCCATAGATGGTGTTGGCCACCGACACCACGTAGAGCGCCACCATGGCAATCTGCGCGACAGTCGCAGCAGCCCACCACGCGGCGATCGCAGCCGTCACCGGCTCAGCCGACACCGCCCCGCAGAAGCCCAGCAGGCCGGTAAGTACAAGGGCGCGAAGAATCAAAGGCGCCACGATGCGACCCCCGCGGTCAGAGGCAGGAACTCGAGGCGATCGTCACCGGGCACCACCAGGTGCGAGCCGGTGCAGATCCCGAAGCTGTACCCGCTGACCCGCCCCACCCTGCGACCGCTTCGTGCGAGCACGACGTCGCCGCGCTGCGCCATCAGGCCAGCATGCGCAGCACCGAGTCGCGCGCTGGCCACGGCTTCGAAGCCGCCGGAAGAACGTACGAGCCGCAGCGCCGTGAGCAGGTTGCGTCGGTCGTAGATGCCACCCGCTGCACGCAGGTCGCTCAGCGGATCGGTGCCAGTCTTCGCGATCACCCATTCAGCAGCGATCAGCACGCAGTCGTGATGGAAGTACTCGAAGGGGCGCGAGCGACGCTCAGCAATGAAGGCGTCGAGATTGGCCCCCGTCATCCCTTCGCCCTCAGACGTGCATTGAGCTCAGCCTGGAGGCGCTTGGACACCCAGACAGCCTGATTGCCAATGAGCGAGGTCAGGTACTCGAAACCACGCTCACCCGGATGGCGTGCCTGGTGCTGTGCATTGTTCATTCGGAGCGCTGAAGGGTTGTTGCGTCGGTCGTAAGAGGCCGTGCGGCACTTGAGAGTGATGGTCCCGGACGTGCCATCGCGCTGAGCGTCGAGCGTGTCCATCACGCCGGCGAAGCGCATGACCGGCTCACCGCTCAGTTGGTAGGTGTTGACGTTCACCATCGCGACATACAACCGCATGGGGCGGTCCTGGTAGTCGTTGGGGTCCCCGAGTGCCAGCGCGCGAGTGCCCAGATCAACGGCCGACAGCGTCAGGTTGAGCTTCTCTTCCGCCCCGTCCTCGCTCTCGTGAACCTCCCCGATCGAACCGAGGTTGCCTACGCCCTGCCAGATGTGGCCGCGCGCCTCGACATTCATAGGCCAGGTGGTGTATCGGGGCGTGCCGAAGCGGCAGAACAGCTCGACGAGCGCCATCTCAGCGAGGACCGGAGAGGACGCAACGGCGTTGAAGCCGGAATTGGTAGCGATGCTCACTGCCAAGCCTCCATGAGGTCCAGGCTGAAGCCCCCCTGCAGCTCGCCGCCGTGCTGCGACCATGAGGTCTCGCTCGTGGTCCGCTTCATGAGGCACGTGGGGCGATCCCACACGACCGCAGAACCCGCTGCGACAGCGAGCCGCAGCACAGGCTCGAAAGTAACGATCATCACGCCCCCGGCATTGGCGATCGCGTCGGCTTGAACGTGCAGCAACTGGCGGCCGACGGACGCCTGATTGACGCCGATGTAGTCGCCGGCGAGCAACGTCGCTCCCGCTTGGTCGGCTCCGATGCTGATGGCCAGCGAGTTGACGCCGGCGCCCCCGCCTGCCGTGATCCACACGCCACGGGCCGAGCCACGCGGGTGTGGGCGGGCGATGTCGTAGACCGCCAGGTGGTTGATGCGGCCCCTGAGTGCCAGCATCAGCACACGCCAGGCGGCGGCGGCGTCCTCTTCCTCGCGATCGTTGCTCACGATGGAACAGGTGAATCGCGGCGGTCCCAGTACAGACGTCTGCACTGAGCCTGTGTCGCCGCCCTCCGAGGTCAGGTCGAAGTTCTTTACGCCGAAGTCCTGCCGCATGATCGACAGGTCTTCCGGGATCTGGATGATGCTCATGACTGGGGGGCAATCTTCATGCGCTGGAAAATCTCGTACTGCGCCTTGTTGTTCTGATTCAGCATGCGCTGCACACCGGCGTAGATCTCGCCCTTGTCGGAGCGCGCATCGATCTGGATGGCGTAGCTGGGGGCATAGGTCATGCCGCCCGCTGGCGACCCCACGTCGCCGTGGTTGTAGGCCTTGGGCACGATGGCCTCGCCTTCGTGGATCATGGCGAGCATGTCGCGGGGCACGTAGTTCGTGCCGACATCGAACTTCGGTACGCCGCTGAGGCCGGTGATCAAACCGTCAAGGCCGGCTTGATTTGCGGCGCTGTACCCGGAACCGCCGCCGAACAGCGCACCGAAGCCGCTTAGGGCCGACCCGAACCAGCCCGAGCCCGAGCCGCCGGAAACCATGTCGCCGAACATCGAGCGGGCAATCTGGGCTGCCGCCGCTTCGGCGACCATCCGATTGAGCATCTTCTGGAAGTTCTTGCCGATGTTGTCGAACTCCCCGTCGAGCACGTCGGCCAGGCCGGAGCCCAGCGCGCCCTGGACGTTCTCCGCGGCCTGCTTAGAGAACTCGTCGGTGTGCTTGGTGAGCTCGTCGAGTTGGGCCTTCGCCTCGCCATACTTGGTGGCTTCTGCTGCGATGGCGCGGCCGTAGGCGTCGCCTTGCAGAAACCCTTCGGTGCGCAACTTGTTGAGATGCTCGAGCGCGGCGTTGTAGCTCTCGAGCGGTGTCCGCGTCGCCTCGATGATCCGGCGTTCATCGTCTTGCATCGCGAGCAAGCGGCGTTGGCCTTCCTGCTGCGCGGAGAGCGCCGCCTTCTTGTTCTCGTCGCGCTCTTTCTCGATGTCGATGGTCGCCGCGGCAATCAGCGCGCGCTGCTTGTCTTCGTCGCTGAAGGTCTTCCCCTCGGCACGGGTGCGCCGGATCTCGGCCAGCGTGATCTCGACCTGGCTGAGATCCTTGGCCTTCTCGACCTGCTTCTCGAGGGTCTCGAGGTAGCGCTTCGCATCGGCCTCAGGATCCTTGGCCTTTGCGCCTGCACCACCCGACGCGAGGATCGGCGCAGCAACCTTGGGGCTTTCCCGCTGAAACCGCCGAGAGACCGCGTCGTTTGAATCGTTCGGATCGGCATTGGAAAGAGCTTCGACGCGCTGGCGGGCCTTCGCGATCTCGATGTAGCGATTGAGGTTGTCGAGGTCGAACTGGCGGGCCTTGTTCGCCATCGCGACCGCGTTCGGGCCGCCGACGTTCTTTCCGAAGGACTCATCGATGTCGCGTTGGAGCTGCGCGCGCTCGGCCGTAAGCTTCTTGATGTCCGCGCCGGCGTTCATGGACATCTTTGAGAAATTCGGATCAAGAGCGCCGAGGCCGATGTCCTTGATCACCAGGCCAACTGCGCCCAGCTTCTTGATCTCAATGTACTGGTTGAGCAGGCTGCTCAGGGATTTCAGCAGCGGGCCGCCGATGGAGATGGCGGCAGCCTGCGAGGCCAGCTCGAGGCGCTTCAGGTTGTCGTTGAAATCTGCGGCCTCTTTCGCAAGAGCGCCGCCGTAGATCGCGCCCAGCTGCTCGGCTTCGGTGCGAAGATCCGCAATTCCCTTTCGACCCAGGTTGAGCAGCGGCAGCATTTCAGCCCCGCTCTTCCCGAAGATCTTCTGAGCGAGCGTTGCCTTTGCAGCTCCATCCTCGTAGGTCGCAAATCGATCGGCGAGATCGCCCAGGACGTCGTCCGTGCTGCGCAGTGTGCCGTCGGCATTCTTGAACTCGACGCCGAGTGCTTTGAAGGTTGAGACGGCTTCCTTGTTTCCGCCGGCGGCCTCACCCATCATTTTGGCCAGGCGGGAGAAGCCACCGCTGAGCGCCTCGATCGGGGTGCCTGCGACCTCGCCCGCATAGCGGAGCTCGCTGAGCTTCTCGACCGAGATGCCGGTCTTCTCGCTCATGTCGTCGAGGCCGTCGAGCATGTCGATCAGGCCGCGACCTTGCGCCACGACCAAGCCTGCGCCGAGGGCGGATCCGACTCCGGCCAGGCCGCCCTTTATCGCTTTCGCCTTTGCCTGCAGGTTATCGAAGTGCCGGCTGACCGCTGCAAACGCCGCAGCCGATCGGTCGGTCGCGGCGAGGACTATTTCTGCTTTAGTGCTCACGCGTTCACCTTCGCAAACGGCGATTGAGCACCTTCACCTGCCTCAGGATGCTGGCGCTCGAGCTGGCGGGCGGTACGGGCGGCGGAGGCGGCGCCCACGGATCCGGGCCAAGGAAGTGGGCTGCTACCCACGGCGCATGGTCGCGTCGCGTGCTGGCGCCCTGCATCACAGCGGCCAGCTGCTGCGCATGGCGAAAGTGCCGCGCACGCGCTGTCAGCTCCTCCCTCGCAAACATGACCTGCCATTGACCAAACTCCTCAGCGGACATCCGCTCGCCCAACTCATGAACACTCCAGCCCAGCTCCAGCGCCAATTCGTGAGCGAATCGCAGCGTGGGCTGGGCAATCAGTTTTTTGTCGCGAGTTCCAGGTCATGACCCGAGAGACGCATTGCGACGTTGAAGACGCGGAAGACGTCGATTCGATGCAGCGCGCCGAGGCGGTCCCACTCTTCTTCGCTGCACAGCGGCGTGCCGCCGGCGTCCACTACGGAGTGGTGCAGCATCCGGGTGACGATCTGGCTGCCGGCACGCGCGTGTGCCTGCTCTTCGCTCTCGCCCTCTAGAGGCCTCAGCGCCGCGACGTGCAGCCGATCATTGGCAAGGCGCCGGGACATGAGGAGGCCGCGCACCAGGACATCGCCGTTGAAGGGCGGGAAAGGCACCTCCTCTTCGGGCAACCCTGGGACGCTCACGTCTTCGCGAGAAACAGCCATGGTCAAACTCCCGGGTAGGCAGTCAGCAAGCCACGCACTTCCAGGCTGACCGGCGTGGTCACCGCGGCGCCTGCAGCCCCACCAGGTGCGAGCTTGGTGCTGGGCAAGCCCGCGAAGAGGATCTGCGTGCCATCGGGAAAGCCGAAGCGCACGGCGATCACCTTCTTCGCGCGAGAGGCGGCCTTGAACGCGATCAGGGCCGGATCCTCGATGTCCCACAGCGAACCGAGCGCGTACGACAAAGGAGTCTCCTTCCCGATCGCGTTGAAGTCGGGCTTCCTGTGGATGGTCGTGATGGCGACCTTGGCGGCCTCTCCGCCGCTGGGCGTCACGTCCGTGATCGTCTCAGCGCTGACGCCGAAGGTGATCTTCGACACCGAGCCGGATACGAAGGCGCCACTGAAGTCGGTGGTGTCGATGCCGAGCAGAACGAGCGTATCTGCGGTGACCGCGCCGACTCGCGCCACCGCATAGTCGAGCTCGCCCAGCCCCTTCACGCGGAGCAGTACGACCTCGCCGGCGATCAGATCGTGATCTTCAACGGTGGCCACCGCCGGATTGGCCTTGGTGATGACAGTGATTGGCTTCGCTGCAGCTGCGACGCTTTGAACGTCGACGTCGACGTCAGACCAGATTTGGATGGACATGAGGAGCTCCGGTTACAAGGGGTCGCCCGGCGCACCGCGCCGGGTGGAATAGGTGAAGCGCCAGAGCTGCTCGCGCTGGGCCATGTTGCAGTCGCCTTCGCTGTCCGAAGTCATACGAGCTGCTGCGATCTGCGCCCTGCCCGCTTTCGGAAGCTGGGCAGTGCGCGATGTAAGCGCCGTCTCGACCTGCCGCCCGAGCTCGCGAGCCAGCCGGGCGGAGTCGCCTTCGTCCGCGACGACGCACGTGATCAGCACGCTGTAGATGCGCTGCTCGAGACCGCGCACCGTCTGCGCGTCGATTTCCTCACCCTGAGGTGCTTCAGCGATGAGCAGCGCGGGCAACAGGTCGGGGCGCAGGGGATCTGCCCGGTCAAGATAGACATGCAGCCCCGCGTCCGTTGCCGCCGCCTTCAGCACGGCTTCCAGCTCGTCCAGGATCTGCTGCTGCACGTGAGACATCCTCAGGGCTTTCGCAGATAAAGGGTGTGGAAGCCCGAGCCATCGGGCTCAGACCTGACGAACTTCAATTGCACGGCCGCAAGGGACACGGGATGCACGATCGTCAGCAACGCATCGTGCGGGAGCGCGGCGCGGGCTACATCGGTCACGCCCATCAGCCGAGGCTCGACCGTCTCGACCAGGCCGCTGAGCGCCACCGTTCCGGCATCTTCGAAGATCGCAGTGAAGGCAAATGCTCCGACGGTCACAAGCCTGTTGGACAGGGATGCGACCACCGCGGCGTTGGCGCGGGACTCGAGGAGCGCGAAAGCGGCGAGCACAGGAGGCTCAGGCGTTGAGGTGAAGCCAGACGGTCGTGGCGCCGTTGCCGGCGGCCTTCGCCGCGTAGCCGGCCAGGACGCTGCCGGCGGCCGTGGTGGTCAGCCGGCTGTTGGCGGCATCCCAGTACAGCAGCGCGCCCTGTGCAGGCGTGTCGGCGGCCAGCTTGGCGAGTTCGACAACGCCCTTGACGCGCACGGCGCCGAGGCCGCCGGCGGGAATGTCGGCGACGACGACACCGACGCGCACGCCCATGACGACGACGGCGCCGCCTGCCACCGCGCCGGCCGGCGAGTAGTCGAGGACGGCGCCCTCTTGGATGAAGTTCTTCATGGTGAATTCCTCAGGATGTGTGACAGATGGGGGAACAAGGCGGACTCGCAGTCCGCCCGTACGAGTTAGGCCTGGCCGGGGTTCTTGGCCAGGGTGCGCCAGTCGAGCGGCGACACGCCGGCATCGATGCGCACCTTGAACTCGGTGCCGTCGACGTTCCAGCCGTTTTTCTGCTCGAGGTACGGCTGGTCGTTGCCGTCGAGGTAGTTCACTTCGACCGTGTCGGCGCTGTTTTGGTCGGCAGCGCCGTACCAGGCCGTCGTCGACGCAGCGTCCAGACGGGCGTCGGAGACCACCTCGAACGTCTCGCGCACGCTGTTCGGTACGGAGTTGTTCTTGGCCGCTGCGCCCACTTCGAACTCGCTGGCGCGGACCACGTTGGCAATGCCCTTGAGCGCTCGCGGCACGATCAGGTACTTCGTGCCGATGTTGAGCGCCGTGGCGCCCTGCTTTTGCAGCGCCATGGCCGACTGCATTGCGTCGACGCTGGCAGTGTTGATGCCGGAAGCGGCCAGCAGGTTGCCGTGATCCGCGTGGAACAACGGCTTGCCATCGGGCATGGGCGGGTTGGCCGTCAGGATCGCGTACACCAGGTCGCCCACGGTACGGATGGCAGCACGGCCCATCAGGCGTGGAACGCGAGTGAAGGCGTCGAGGTCGTCGTTGATGATGGCCTGGCGCGTGATGCTGAAGAGCTCGCCGTAGGTGGCGAGCACCACGGTGTTGCCGCGCTCGCCCATCGTCGCGTACTTGTACTCGGCACCCTCGGCCACCTTGCGCAGGCTGGGGAACGCGTTCAGGTCGACGCGGTTGCCCGGCTTGAAGTCGGGCAGGCTGCCGGCGCGAGTCCAGAGCTGGAAGGTCTCTTCGGCTTCGAGGTAGCCCTTCATCAGCGCCTTGCTCGCGACGTTGGCCAGCAGCAGCGGGAAGTCGCTCGTGCTGTGCGTGAAGGCGGCACCGACGAACTGCATCTTGTCCATGCCCTCGCTGCGGAAGCCGGCACGGGTCAGGCTGGCGCGAGCCATCTCGGCCAAGGTGTAGCCGCGGTACGGGTTCGCGCCCTCGATCTTTTCGTAACCGGCTCGGGCCAGCAGAGCCTGCGTGGCGCCGCGCTTCTGCTTGTCGGCCTCGTCGTCCATCGTGATGACGTGGGCGCCTGCCACCGGCGTCGAACCCTTGGCGAGCTCGGCGAGCAGCTTCTGGCCAGCGGCTTGCACCGTCATGCCGTGATCGTCTTCGCATGCGATGCGCAGCGTGTCGACACCGGGACGCGACGCGAACGGTGCGAAGCTGGCGCGGATGCCATCTCGACGGACCTTGTCGGCAGCCAGGATCGACGCCTGGTCGACGGCAGCAGCAACGGGAGCGGCCGGAACGGCAGGAGCGGCGGTTCCGCCGCCGCCCGCGCCGGCTGCTGCAGCGCCGACGGCGGAGAGCAGCAGGGGGGTACGGAGTTTCTTCATAGATTCCTCTTCAGCGGAAAGTGCGGCAGCTGCCGCGGATGGACCCGCTGCCGGCACGTTTGCCGGCAGCGAGCGGTAACGGTTGAGCGGCATCGCCGAGGCGCTTGCCGAGACAGGCATCGCATCGGTGATGCCGTCGATGAACTTCATGGCGAGGGCTTCCTCGGCCGTGTAGAAATGGTCTTTGCCGTCGGTCAGCAATGCGAGCATTCCGGCCTGGTCGCCGGTGCGTGCGGCGTAGCTGGTGGACATCGCCGCAGCCCAGGTGTCGAGCTGGTCAGCAAGGTCGCGGAGCTCGACGCTGTTGCCAGCCGCGTACTGCCACGGGGCGTGCACCATCAGCATTGCGTTGCTGGCCATGTGCACCTTGTCGCCGGCCATGGCGATCAGGCTGGCGATTGAGAAGGCGACGCCGTCGACCTCGATGGTGACGGTGGCCTTATGGCGACGGATCGCGTTGTAGATGGCGAAGCCGTCGGGCACTGAGCCACCCATGCTGTTCACCCGGATCGTGATCGCCTCGACGTCGAGATCCTGCAACTCGCGAACGAACGTGGCGGCCGAGGTCGTCTCTTCGTACCAGCTCTCGCCGATGTCGCCGTAGATGTAGATCTCCGCTGCAGCGAGCGCGCCCACCACGGCGGCCGCCATTGCTGTCTTGCGGCGGATGGCGTACCAGGTTGATTGCTTCATGAACTGAGGTCCTCGATTGAGAGGCCTCAGTGTCTGGAAAGGGTTGTCCCGTTTCTAGGGAAGAAATGGGACTATTTCGAAGCGTCTTCGTCAAGGTCAGCGGGGATGGATGCCTCTGCGATAGGTGCGCCAGGCACGTTCGCTGCGTTGCTAGAAAACACCAGGCCGCGCTTCGCCGCATCGGCGCGGAAGGTCTCGACCTGGTCGAGCACGTCGAGCGGATTGCCGCCGCGTTTGCGGATCACCTCGGTCTCGCTGGCAAAGCCCGCCTTTACAAGCTTCTCCCACGCGTCGGCCTCTTTCACCGGATCGATCCAGGGCATGCTCTGACCGATGTACAGCGCGTCGTCAGCCGTGCCCGGCATGACGTCGGACGGCATCGGCACCACCGAGCTCAGATGCGCGACCTGTACGAATGTCTCGTAATCCGGCTGCACCCACATCCCAACGAACTCGTCGGCCAGCACTGCATAGTGCACCCATTGCTCGACCAGTTCCTGCCGCTGCGCGCTGTACGTCCCGCCGTAGTCGCGGCTGACGCTCGAGTAGCTTGCGCCGACACCGGCAGCAAACGCCTTGAGCTGGCCGGAGCGCCACGTGACCAAGTTCGGATTGGGTCGATTGCTGTCGATCATTCCGATTTCCTCGTTCACTTCGAGCGAGTCGATGATCATGCCCGGCTGCATACGAAGATCGCGCGGGATTGGTTGGCCCGTCGCATCTACGTTTGGCGAGTAGCCCGCATCCTTGTCGACGCGTTTCACAAAGGCAGTAAGCGATGCCGCAACCTTTGCAGCGATGCGCTCGCTCTCCTCGTAGTCCTTCAGGTCCTCGAGGCGGGTCAGGACGCTCGCGAACTCCGAAACGCCGCGTCGCTGGTGCAAACGATCCAGTGTGGCCGCATGAAGCATGCGGTTTGCAGGAATCATCTTCAGGCTCGAGGTATCCGAGAAATTGAGCATCTCGCGCGGATCGGTCTTGTGGACCCAGTAGCCGGTCGCCTTCCCCCAGGCGTTGGCCTGGATCCCCTGTCGAATGCCCTTCGACAAGTCGTCGAACTCCATCGGCACGAAGTCAGGCTCGAAGATCTCGAGCGAGTAAGGCACCGGCGAGCCGTGCTCCAGGAACGGCACAGGACCGATCAGCTGTTGGGCGAAGCATTCTCCATCGCGCAACCAGGTATAGGCCACGAGCCGCTGTGCGAGCGGGCCGCGATATCGGCCCGTGACCTCGGGGGCCTTCTGCCGTGCCTTGTAGGCCGCCCGCAATGCGGTCGCGTATTCGGTGTGAATAGTGCCGTCGAGTCTCCTCGGAATGGGCTCCACACCGATGCCTGCTGCACCCACGATGTTGTTGACCATGACGCGAAGTGCGCCGCGCGAGATGTCGTGGTTACGCTCGAGGAAGCGCGCATGGGCGCGCAGCTGTGCGGCGCTCCCACCGACCAGCGCGTTGGGGCTGCTGTTGTCGGAGCGCCGCATCCGCTGCTTCGTGGGCCTCGCACCTTCGTAGAACGCGAGGGCTTGGCGGTGCTGGGCCCGCCTCAGACCACGTACTGGGTCGAGCTGAGCGACGAGTCGATCAATGATGTTCATGCTCAACCTCGCTCGCCATCGAATCGCGCCACCGAAAACGACAGCCCGCCCAAGCCGCAACCCCGACCGCTCTCTGAGGCCACGCGAGCCTCCCACTCTTTTCGCCCCCTCCGGATCTCGGTGAGGTTCTCATTCGTAAGCGTTCGCCCGTTAAAGGCGATCGACTTGCCACTGAGAACAGCTACCTCGGCTTCGAGGTATTTGGTGAGCATGATTTGGGCGTTGGTCATGGCTGGAAGCTACGCACGGTCTCGTCCCATTCAAAGGGGTGAAATGGGACTTTTTGCAGATCCCATGCCGATGCGCACCGACTGCGGGTCGCGCCGACCGGTGACGCGATAGACCGTGCTGCGGCTGACGTTATGCGTTCGCATCACATCGGCGAGGTTGCTGCCATCGAACAGCCGGCGGATCGCGGCGTCGCGCTCGGAGCGGTCAGGCGCTGGAACGTAGATGTCCTGGCCACCGAGCTTTCGGCGCAGACCGCGCACCAGGGCTTGCGCGAACATCGCGGCCATGCCCTCGTGCATCCCGATCTCCTCCCGGACGATGCTCGTGAACTCGTTCTCAAGCTGCACTGCAGCGTCCTCGGTCTGCCCGAGGGTCATGTTGTTTTGGGGCTTGTTCACAGGCGGTCACTCCAATCGTCGGAGGCAAAAGAACTAGGAGCGCGCGGCACAGCGTGCGGGCGCGCGGGAGGGGTTGGCCGCACGGGCACTTGCGGCGCCGGAGGCTGGAACGGTGAAGGTTGCTCGGTAGTGGCTGCGGCCGTCTGGCCTGCGGGCGTGCCGGCCGTCGTACTCGGAGGGCTGTAGACCCCGTCATCGCCCTCTTCTAACAGCGGTGCCTGACGGACCTGGCTCTCTGCCATGTCCCACTGGGCAGGCTTGCGTAGATGAAGCCGAAGAGCCCGAGAGAGCCACACGGCATAGACGGTGCAGTCGAGCGCCTCATTGCGGCGATCGGTGCGCGGCTTCCATTCGCGCACGTTCTTGTTCACCCGGCCAGGGATCTTGATTTCGCTGAGGAGCTGCTCATAGAAGTCGTCCCGCACGCCTTCATACCAATGCATGCGCGCCGGGCCCTCGCCCTCGAGGCGGACCCGACCTGCCTGTTCAGACCAGCCCAGGATCAGGTCCTTCGCCTTGGCGGTACCGATGATGCTGATGCTGATACCGGCGCGCGCCGCTTTCGTCGAGCGGACGTTCGGATCAATCTTCTTCGGTGGCGACCAGATCTCAACACGGCCGACCGCGTCAGGGGCGCCCTTGATCGCGAAGACGTGGCGGTTGCTGCGGTCATGCTTGCGCACGAACGCATACACCGCGTCGCTCGTCTGGCCGTCGGAACTGTCGATCGCCACTGCGGTCAGCGGCAAACCAGCACCCGTCGAGTGGCGCACGCGCCTGGCCATGAGCTGCTCGAGCTCAAGCCAAGCGCCATCGTAGGGCACCACCGTTTTGCCGAAGAGCTCGCCCCAGTAGGCAAGCCACATCTCTTCGCCGCGGCCGACGACCCAGACGGTGACGGCCAGGCGGTCATGCTGCACGTCGACCGTCATCAATGGCACCAGGCCGCCGACGGGGCATGACCATTCGGCGTATTTCATGGCGCGCGCGCGCAGGGTCTCTTCCTCGGGCAGCTCGCCCCGATACTCCCAAGTCAATCCCAGCGTGCTGTTGGTGAAGGCGATCATGTCGCCCGCATCGCCCTTGTCGAGGTTCGCTTTCGCCTCGAGGTACTTACGGGCCAGGACCGGCACTCGCGAGCCGTCGAAAGTGCTGAGCAGCTCGTTCAGGTAGTAGCCCGGCGTCTCGCTCGCCTGCGTTGCGACCCACCCGCCACCATCGCGCTCGGCTCGCCGGATGTTGGCGATCCGCTGCTCCTCTGACCAGAGCTCCCCGCAATGCGGACAGGCGTAAAAGGCTCGCGCGTGCTGATGGCGACCATAGACCTCGTGCAATGGTGCGTCGAGGTCCTCGGGAATTGTGACGTTCTCCCAGGCCGGCACATGGCTATCGCCGCACCCGTGGCAGGGGACGTGGAAGTACCGCTTGTCGGTCTTCCGCATCTCGTCCTCGACCACGCTCGCGTCTTTCGCCGTGGGCGTTCCGCCAATCAGGATCAGGTGATCGGGATAGGTCTTGGCCCGCTCCTCGAGCAGCTTGACCGAGCTGCCCTGCCCCCGCACATCAGACGCTGCGTCGTCAGGCTCCTCGACGATGACCAGGCGCGCGCTGGTCGACTTCACGTCGCTTGGGCTGTTGGTGCCGACCAGCTTGATCAGCCCGCCCGCGAAGCGCTTGCGCAGCGTGCTGTTGCCGTGGGCCCTGCTCTTGATGATGATCCGCCGGCTCAGCACCTTGGTGCTCAGGATCATGGGGTCGAGCTTCTCGGCGGCGAAGTCCTTGGCGGCTTGGGTGCGCGGAAACGCGGCAACGATGACGCTGGGCCGATAGTGGATGTGGTAGCCGATGATGTTGCAGACGATGCCAGCGGTGTAGCCGACCTGCGCGCTCTTCTGAACAACGATCTTTCGCACCGATGGCTGAGTGGCCATCGCAGCGATCTCGCGAAGCGCGGGCGAAACGGCCCAACTGAAGCGGCCTTTGAGCGCCGACTCTTCGTTGCTCAGCACGCGGTACTTCGTCGACCACTGCGCGCCGTCGATGCGGGGCGGCGGCTTGAGCCTGCGCCACACGCGCGCGAACATCGCGCGCAGCGCGCGTCCTGCCCACACGTCGGGGTTGTCGGGGATCGATGGGCCGTATCTCACGAGCCGTCGTCCTCTTCGTCACCACGATCTTCTGCTTCGGGGTCGTCATCGTCGTCTTCGCCAGGTGCGCGCCAATCGGACAGCTGCTTCAAGCAATCATCGAAGGATGCGCGCAGCAGCTGCTCGACCGCAGGCTTGTCGAGACCGATCGACAGCGAAGCCAGACGCGGCGGCTCACCGCGGAGAAACTCGCGAGCAGCCAGCACCGCGCTCGCCCACAGCGGTTCGATCTGATCCGCGGGGATGAGCAGGCCACGCTCGCGCAGCATCTCTTGTTCGATTTTGTCGCCCTGTAGCCGCGACAGCCGATCCTTCGGGGACTCAGCGCGCACCTTGCGCACTTCGCGATCCACGAGCCAGGCGATGCATGACGGCGCGTCGTACTCGCTCGCGACGCCGGGCCCGCCCTGCACCGCCACGGGAAAGCCGATCACCTGCCACTCCGTGATGGTCTTGGGCGACACGCCGAAGAGCGCCGCGATCTGTTCCTGACCCTTGATCGACATGCTTACTTACCCTATGCAAAGTGGGTGAACTAGAAAATGAACGCGCCCCGAATTACCCGTATCGAGGCCTTGCCGGGAGGACCCTTGACAGGGGGGTCGAAAACGCACCAAAACGGTGCTGGAAGGCAGAAACGTCGCTTTGACGCAACAAATCAGGCGATTTGCAGCCAAAGCCACCCCCCGGGGCAATCCGAAAGGACATCGCGGACACGGGCGCGTCATCGGGTGGTCCCCGACCGCTGCATCAGGCGGGCTTTGAGCGCGATGCCATAGGGCGCGTCGAGGGTCTGCCCGCACTTGGCGCAGACGCACCGCACGCTGCTCGGCGAGACCCTTCTGATGTCCTCGACGTAGCAGTGATGGGCGCAGGCCCAGCGCTTGATCTGTAGCCACATGCGAGCCATCAAGCTGCCCCCCTGACCGGCTTGGCCGTGGCCAGAGCCTTCGCCATCTCTCGATCGAAGTGCCCCGGGAACACACGCGCGATGGTGCGTTGGGAGATCTCCTCGAAGGGCAGACGCTTGCTGTACGCCGCCCGGTCGACGAACAGCAGCACCGGCAGCACAGCAGACGACATCGCACCGAACGAGATACGCGACCAGATGCCGCGCGCCAGGTGCTGCTTCATGCGACCGCGCTTCCAGGAGCGGCGGCCGTAGGGATGGGTGCCAGGCCCGGTGCTGAAGAAGTAGGCCTCGCGCTGCCGCTTGGAAACGCTGCGCTTGCTGTTCGTCGCGTTGGCGTCGAAGCCAGCCATGTTGAACGCCTGCAGCTGGCTGAGGATCTTGGTGATCTGGCTGCGTGCCATGTTGCCGTGGCTGTCGATGATGGCGCCCGCACCAGGCACAGCGCGCTCACCCGCGCGCATCACGCCACGCTGCACGAGCAGCTGCTCGAAGCGCTTTTGCTGTCGGGCACCGCCCATGATCTGCGGCAGCAGGTAGTGACTCGGCCGCTCACTGTCCTTCACCCAGACGCGTGCCGTCAGGTCCTCCCTCGTCGCCGGCTTCAGGAACAGGGAGTTCAGCGTGAACGCCGTCGGCCGATCGAAGCGGGTCTGCATACCGACCTTCTCGTCTGCACGCACGTCAGAGCCGGTGCGCGTGAGGGCTACCGCCGTGGCGAAGCGTGCCTGTTTGCCGTTTGCGCGCATCGCGGCCTGCGCCGCGGGAAAGTTGTCGCGCACGTCAATTCGCATGGCTGCCCCCTTGTGCAGACGTCTGCACTGGCGCGGGCTCCCGCATGAATGCGGCGAAGGTGCACGCATGCAGCACGGCATAGCGCTGCATCTCTGCGACCTCGTGATCGGCGGCAAACGGCGTGCCGGCGACGTGGCCACGCTCGATGGCATAGAAATGCCCAGGCTCTTTGTCGACGGTGGCCCGGCGCAGGCAGTCGTCCACGTGAGCCTTGCCCCACTCGAGGCGACGCGCATCGATCCACTGCGCCGTATCGGGCATGCGCTCACGCATGCCGGGCTGCTTCGCTGGCTGATTCATCGGATCGGTCCTTTCGATTGGGCCTGCTGGACGGAGGTTGGACGGCTGAAACCCGCATGGCTGTTGAGTTGGTCCAGCCGTCCAACCCGACCAACAGGTGTGGGTGAGCTGCGCCCGCGAGCGCGCGCGGACACGCGCCCGCCTGTCTGCGCACGCGCCTACGTGTGAAGGAAATCGAGGCGGAGGGTGGACGGCTGGACCGATTGCGAAAAACGCAATGGAATCAACGGCTTGCGCCGTCCACCCCCCGATGGACGGAGGGTGGACGAGGGTGGACGGCGGTGGCGTCAGGACCGTGCGCGCAGACGCATGCACGGGGCGAGACCGATCCGCGTGGCATCCAGCCAGGCGCACGTTGATGTCAGAACGGGAGGTCATCGCCCTCCTCGTGGTCGTCGGGCGGCATACCGGCTTGCGCGGGCGTCTGGACCGGTGTTGCAGGCGGCAGGCGCAGGTAGCCCCGCCGGCGCTTGCCAGTGGTCTCGCGGTGCCGCTTGAAGCCCAGCTGCCGCATGCAGTTGACGATGCGGGTATCCATCTGGCCGTTGCCGTCGATACGGTCCGCCTTGATGTTGAGTGCCTTGTCGTAGAGCTCGGTGCTGGGGAAGAACTCACGGTCGCGGCGAGGCACGTCGGTCGCCAGCGTGCCGTGGTCGGCATTGACGTACTCGTCGAGGTTGTCCTCCCATGGATCCGAGCGCTTGAAGGGCTCCTGCTCCGGGAACACCAGGTCCTTCTCTTCCTGCCTGGTGGGCCAATACTGCTCGCCCTCATTGAGCCGATGCAGCGCCTCGGCCAGCAGCTGCGAGCGCTGCTGCGTCAGGATGTCGAGATGCACCACCTTGACCTCGAGCGGCCAAAAGCGGCGGTCACCCGTGGCGTCCTTCAGGAAGGTGTCGGCGTTGGTCGTGCCGACGTTGACGCTGTGCCGCGGCTGCTTGACCATCTGTGAGCCATACGGCGGCCGGTACCAGTCCTCCTGAGCTGAGAGGAACTGCTTGATCAACGTCGTCTCCGACTTGTTCAGCGACTCCAGCTCGGCCGACTCGACGATCCAGGCGAGCTGCATGGCCATCTGGCTGTCCTTGTCGCCGATGCGGATCGCGTTGTCGGTGAAGTACGGGTAGGCCAGCGCGCGGAAGGCGCCGGATTTTGACAAACCCTGCTCACCCTTCAGGATCAGCATGTAGTCGAACTTGCAACCAGGCTGGATCGCGCGTTTGACCAGGCCCATCATGAAGCAGCGGCCGATCAGCCGCGTGTACGGCCGGTCCTCGACCTCGAAGACGTCCGCAAGCCAGTGGTCGATGCGCGGCACTTCGTCCCATTTCTCGGCATGGATCCAGTCGACGATCGGGTTGTACTTGCTGAGGCGCGCGGCCATCAGTACGCCATCGCGCAAAGTGCCCTTGCCCTTGATGCCGAGGCCGAATCGCCGAAGCAGGTATTCGCCCAGCATCAGATCGTCTTCGTCGTCCCACTCGCCTGCTGGGCGCCCCCATGGCGCGTCCTTGCTGCGCTCGAGGAGCTGGCTGAAATCGTTCTTCTTGATCAGGCCGCGCAGGGCCGGGTCGTTGAGCATGCAATACAGCACGTTCTCGCGACAGTCGTCTGGCCGGCCGCCGCGGCCCTTCACCAGCTTCGACATGACAATGTCGTAGGCCTCGCCATCGTCGTCGTCCAACGGCGGCACAGCGCCAGGCGGAGGTCCCTCACCCCCGCCCCCCTGCCCGCCAGCGCGAGCCTCAGGGTCGCGATTTTGATTTTTGCCGGCCCGCTTGGGCTTGGTGAGCTCGACGCCGACAAGCGGGGCGAGCCACTTCAGCGCATCGGCTGGCTTCTCTGCCGGGAGCCACTCCATCACCAAGTCGATCGGCGTGCGCGCGCCCTGCTTAGGGTCGCCCATGTCGGCCACGCCGAAGTCGCATATGCCCTCGGGCGCGATCGACAGATCTTCCTGCAGATCTCGACCGAGGGACTTGGAGGTGATGCGGTACTTCGACCCGACGGCGACTGCGCTCGGGAAAAGCACAGGCACCCACGCGCCGAAGTTCGCCATTGCGGCTTCCTTGACCCGCTGGAAGTCGTCCACGCCCTCACCAGCTGGCTGCGCGGCAGGTGAAGTTCGCGCAGGCTTTGGAGGTGCCTGCTTGGCAGCCTTCGCCGCGGCCTTGGCGTCGTCGATCGTCTTGTGCAGACGTCTCAACGCGATCTCGTCGATCGGCTGCACCTCAGCGGGGGTATTGGGGAATCGATTGGCAGTGATCGTGAAGTACTGGCTGCCGCAGAAGACCTCGACGCCGATGCCGTTGTCCTTGTTCGTCTTCGTCGATCCCTCGACGATGATGTGCACGCCCTTCCCGCTCGGCGAGATCTCTGTGAAGCTGTCGCAGGCGCCGACGATGTTCTTGCATCGGTCTGACCAACTACCGTCGGGCTCTTGCTGGCCATCCAGGTCAATGCCTATCAAGCCATCGTCGGGGAGGAAGGCGAGACCGACGCCGGTCCAGCCGCCAGCCTCAAAGCGCTTTCGTACGACGGGCAGGGTTGCGAGCCGCTGGCGATCGCGGTCGCTGCCCTGCTCTCCAGCGCGCTTGCCACCGCCAACGTAGTACGGCATCTTCTGCGGCTTCTTCGCCCCCTCCTTGTGCTCGAACTTCCACAGCACCCATTGCTGCCGGGTCGCGAGCGATTGAGGGATCTCCGCCCACAAGGGCGCAGCTACCAAGGGGAACTCGGGCGCCTCGTTCATTCGACGCGCGGCGCAGAGATAAACGCCAGGGTCGCTGGTTGCAGCGCCTGGTGCGAAAGGCCAACGACGCTCATGCCGTCCGCGCTGGTGGGCCAGCCAAATTGTTCTCGGCCATCACCCTGCGCATGGTGAGCACCGAGGTCACCAGTTCCATGCAGGCGCCATCGATGCGCCGCAGTTCGTTGTCGTTGACGTAGTCGTCGTCCAACGACGCTGAGGCCTCGCCGAGCATGTCGCAAGCCTCTTTCGAGGCCTGGGACACGGCCCGCATGCACACCTTCACGCTGCCTGGGGCACCCGTTGGCAGCGGAACGAGGGTCGCTTCTGTGCCCATCGCCACGAGCTGCGCATACGAAAGGCAGTCGTCGGTCTTCAGCTCGACGCAGAAACGCGATATCTCGAGAGCGTCCTCCGCACCCAGCTTGTACCCCGGCGCTCCTCGAAGCTCTTTCTCAAGAGTCGAAGGCGACTTACCGAGTCGTAGAGCCACAGCGTCAACGCCGCCCGGATAGCTGCGCGCCATGCGCCGCACCGTGTCAAGGATGTTCATACCCGTTCCGGATGAAAAGCGCTATATCCAAGCGCGAACGTGCTGCCGACACTCGATGCATGGCAGAACAACATAAAGAGGCGCATGTCACCGCAGCGCGCAAGACCAAGCTGAGGCTTCATCTAAGCGAGCCTCTCGTCGAGGGAAGGCGTCTTCGCTTCGGTGGTGTTGCACTGCGGAACGGCTTCGCTTGCGATCCGCTGGCTGAGCTTCAGGAAGAACTCCACTCGATCGGGACGAAGCTCTTCGCACGTCACCGCGCGGCGAGTGAAGTCCTCGATGTAGGGGCATTGATCGAGGGGGACCGCCTTGATTCCCTTCGCCATCTTGGTGACCATCGACGACGGAATGCGAAGGTGCTTCGCCAGCGCCGCGCCGCGTCCGCGCTTCTCTTCCAACCAAGTTTGTAAGCTCATGGAAGCCATTGTATTCCCCAATGGGGAAACGAAAGCAAGACCCTTCGGGGAATTTCGCGTTTTCCCTATGGGGAATGTAATACTTCGGATGAAAACAGCATCCGAGATCCGGCGAGCCAGGCTCAATCAGCTGGTCTCCACCCACGGTTCGATGGCCGACCTGTGCCAAGCCCTGGGATACGCGCGCAATGACGCGGCGAAACTCACCCGCATTGCCAACGGAAACATCCGCCACGAGAGAGGCGGTAAGCCCTACCAAATGGGCGATGAAATGGCACGGGCCATTGAAGAGACCCTGAAATTGGAGAGAGGCTGGATGGATACGCCTGAGGACTACGAGTTGGCTGCCTCAGACAATGGCCGCCGGATTTTGAGCCTTTTCGACAAGATCCCCGAAGCCGACCGCGCGACCGCAATGCGGCTCCTTGATGCGCTTACTAAACCGTCCGTCGATCCCCAAGCGCCCAACGGAACGCACGGCTAGCAACGAGTCTCGCTTCCATGACCCTGAACCAGAAGGGGAAAGTGGAACTTAGAGTCGCCTCATAATTTCCCCAAAGGGGATTGCATGAATTCCCCAAAGGGGAAATAATCGACCTCGTCAACACGACGGAGGCCGACATGCCATCACTTTCTCCCGCCGCTCAACCGGCTCTCGAGCGCGCGCAGGCAGCCCCTGAAGCGCACCCCCTCTCGGCCAGCACGGTCGAAATCTGGATCCGCACCAAGGGCACGCGGCGCCAGGCGTTCTATCGCCAAGGCACCACGTGCCCATGGCAGGCAATGCAGGTCACGCACGCCGACCGTGCCCTGCGGGCTGGGACGATCAGCATCGGCAGCGCGAAAGACGCGCCTGTCGTAGTTGTTCCACGCGAAACCTCGTCGCTTCCGGACCACCCGGCAGCACGCGAATTCGCAGCGACCGCGCGGGAGATCAACCGCGCGATTGACGCCCTGGCCCTTGACGCTGCGTTGTCGGTATGAGCACCGTCGCTTCGCACCGCCCCGTCAATGTCGACGTGTGGCACTTGGTCGGCGAACAGGGCACGGGCAAGTCCATCTATGCCCAGCAGTTCGCCAAGACGCTGCTCAAGAAGACCGATCTGCGGGCGCTCGAGGTCGATGCGTGGGACCTCGAGGACCAGTACCACGGGCGCATCGATCTGCTGCTCGAGGACTTCGGTCTGGCTCGGGTCGTGATGATCAGCCACGCGCTTCCTGGCGCACCCGGCATCAGGTTGACGGTGCCACACCGAATGAAAGACGACCGCGTGGTCCATTTCACGCTGCCGGCTGGCATTGACGCGCTCCGCGCACGAGCGATCTGGGACACCCGGGAGTTCGTTTCCAGCCGTTGCGCCGGAGGGGTTGCTCAATGACCAAAGTCGCCACCATCCGCGCAAAGGACCTCTCGCTCCTGTTGGGCGCGGTCAAGCTGCGCAAGTACACCAGCGGCCGGACGTGCCAGCTCTGCACCCTAAGCGAAGCACCGATCATCTCCGTCGAATGCCGCTATCGCGACATTGAGCGACGCCATGCCGAAGCTGCCGCCCGCCGCTTTGGCATCAGCCCCGCAAGGGTCACGCCGATGCAACGCGGGGAGATCGTGCGTGTGATCGAGCGTACGCAGGTGGAGCATGGGCGCCGCGAGGTGCTGCGCACCTGGGGCACCGGCATCCGCGTCCTGCTGCAAGAACCGCGCTACGTGCTCAACGGCGGGAGCACATCATGATCAACGCGCTTATCGCACGCTGGCTGATCGGCGCCATCGCTGCGCTTGTGATCGCGGCCCTCGCCGCCGCTACCGACCCAGAAGCCCCTACGGTCGCGGAAGCGCGCGCGCAGGCCCTCGCCCGTGATGAAGCCCTTGCCTTCAAGGCCGAAGATCGCCTCGAGCAGGCGCTGTGGGACGAACGCATGGAAGCGCGGAGGGCTCGCCGATGAAGCCCGACCTTGATCCATGGGTTGCCGAGAGCCTGGCACGCACCTATGAGGAAGCGGTACGCGCCGAGCAGGTGCTGCGCGGGCAGCAGGACGATGTGGACCAGCCTGAGGACAGTTCGGACGCTCTCTCATGCATGGCGGGGGTCTGGAACGCCCTCCTCGCGATGTTCGTCGTCAGTGTGTTCGCCCTGACCGGCATCGCCCTCGGCCTCTCCGGCATGAAGATCCCGGGGGTCGGCTCATGAGCGCGGCAGTACAGACGTCTGCACTGACGGTGCCGGCTGACATGTTCGACGCTCCCGACGATGCGTCGAACTCGCTGCAGGCCAGCGATGACCTGGTCATCGAGATCCACGGCCGCCTGGCAAGTCACGCGGTGATCCGCAACCAGCTCGATGCCGACGGCACGCACACCCGCCCCGTGCTCTGCCTCGACCTGACGCCGATCGGCTCGAACCTTCTGCACCGGCGTATTCACGTCGAGCAGGCTTTTCCCGAGAACAAGCGCAAGGAAGCGGAGGCCTCAGCCGCTGCCCTGAAGCGCGGCACGCACGTCTCCTTCCGCACCACCTTGATCGACATGCTGACGGTGTTTCCGCATGTGCTGTCGGTGGCGATCACCCCTTCCCACTGAAAGACCCGATGGCATCCATCACCATCACCATCGTCGACCTGCCGCATGGCCACGTCAGCGTGCGCACGGACGCCGATCGCCCCATCGTCGGCGTTGGCATCACCTTGGCCCAAGGGCTGGCCATGGAGCTCCTCGGCACCGCATTCAAGCGCGGTGCCGAGGTTATCTACGACCCGGCCGAGGTGCCGCTGGTCGCCTTGGCACTCGATCTTCTGCACGTAGAGCAGTTCGGCCTCGCCGTGACCCAGGAGATCCGGGACCGTGCGAAGCGCGCGCTTGGCCGAGAGGTTCTGATTCGCTCCGCCATGGACGGCGTGAACATCGACCGCGTGCACATCGGCCGCGGTGCGCCGACCATCAACGTAGTCACGGCAATCGATCCAGTCGACGCTTCCGCCATCAAGAAGCACCTGGCCTCACGCGACGATGCGTACCGCCCGCCCTACGTCTCGGCCGGCCAGGAGAGGCAATCTTGAGCGCCATCTATCTCCTGGCCAGCACGTTCGGCCTCGTGTTTGCGCTGGGCCTGCAAAGCCAGCTGGTCAACAACGGCCATCACGTCGGAGCTTTCTTTAACAGCCTCGCGATCGGCGCGTGCAACTTGGTCCTCTTCAAGCTTGCCCCCGACGCGAGCGGCCTCGAGGTCGCAGCCTACCTCGCAGGCGGACCCTTCGGGATCGTCGCCAGCATGGCGTTCTATCGCCGGATGCAGCGCCGCAAGTCGCCTGCCAGGCGTGGGCCCAACGCCGACGAGCTCGCCTACTGCGCGGGGTGCCGATTGTGCGCGGTGGGTGCGTGGGCGCCGCACCAGCCGGATTGCCCATGGGCTGACGCAATTCCAAGGAGCAAGGCATGACGAAGCCGACGGTCGCAGGCCCGCGCATGTCTCCATCGCGCGAGATCTACACCGGCGCCGAGCTGGCGACGCGCTCGCCCCGGCCTGGCGCCTACGACGCGCTCGCGCTGCCGAGCCGGATGGGCGACACGCAGGTCGCCCCTGGCGGAGCGCGGGTATCCCTTCCCAGCATGCTCGAAAGGCAGCCCGTAGCCCTGATGCACCGGGTTGCCCCGGTTCCGCCACCAGCACCCCCCCAAGCCGCCGCCAAACGCCCGCCTGCTGCCCAGCTTACGCCGACCGGCCGTGTCGCGGCGGAATGGCAGCCGCGGGCGAACAGCGTTCCCTCTCGCGTCCTGACAGCTCTCCGCGCACCAGGCGCGCCGAAGTACTTCACGCACCGCGAGATCTCCGATCAGTTCGGCCTCCCGGTCAAACAGGTCCTAGCGAGCTTTAGCACACCGATCGAAAAGGAGGTGCTGCAGCGCGTGCACGTGAATGGCCAGCATGCGATCTCCCTGCCCGGGTTCGTGCCGCCGGCGGCGGCGCCAGCACACGCCAAGGTGTCCGCAGCGCCGGAACCGTCCGCCAGCAAAACAGCTGCCGAGCTGCAGCGCATCTCCGCCCACGCCCGAGCGCTCGCAGCGGCTCTAGACGAACTCAAGTGCCAGGCGCTGGACCTCGGCCAGGAGATCGAGAAGGCCGCCCAGGCGCTAAGCCGCGCCCTCTATTCCATCCCTGCCCCCTTCAACCCACTCGGCCGTGCGCGGCCCTGACCTTCGGAGTACCCCATGTCCCTCAAAGAATTCTCCGCCGGCGACGGCGCCGCGATTGCAGAACAGCCCGACGCCGATGCGGCCGTCGAGCTGTTCGCGATGCTCGATCTCGCTCTGGTCGCGCCCAGCCTCACCAACCCGCGCAAGACCTTCAACGAAGCGAAGATGCACGACCTGGTCGAGAGCATCAAGGCCAGCGGCGTGCACCAACCCATCCTCGTGCGACCGCTGCCGCCTTCGCGCCTGGATGACACGTTCCGCAACCGTGGCGATGGCAACCCGCTGCCCACGCACGAGATCGTGTCGGGCGAGCGCCGGTACCGGGCCAGCAAGCTCGCGCAGCAGAAGACGATCCCCGCGATGATCCGGCAGCTGAGCGACTCGGCGGTGCTCGAGATCCAGATCGTCGAGAACCTGCAGCGCGACGACCTCACCGAGCTCGAGGAGGCCGAGGGTTATCAGCGGCTCTGCGACGAGACCGGGCTGCTGAAGGAGAAGGTCGGCGAGCGCATCGGCAAGAGCCGCGCCTATGTCTACGGCCGCCTCAAACTGCTAGAGCTCACGCCCGGCCCGCGCGAGGCGCTGCGCAATGGCGATATCGACGGCAGCAAGGCGCTGCTGATCGCACGCATCCCCGACGAAAAGCTGCAGGTCAAGGCCCTCGAGGCCGCGACCGAGAAAGACCATCAGGGCTCGCCGCGGCTTAGCTACCGTGCGCTGCAGAGTTGGGTGCAACAGAACGTCATGCTGAAGCTGTCGGCCGCGAAGTTCTCGATCATCGACGCGAGCCTGGTGCCGGCCGCCGGCGATTGCAACAGCTGCACGAAGCGCACCGGCGCGCACCCAGATCTGTTCGCAGACGTCGATGGGCCCGACTTGTGCATCGATCCGACGTGCTTCCGAACCAAAGAAGGCGCGCACACTGAAAGCCTGATCGCAATCGCGCGCGCCAAGGGTATGGAGATCATCGATGGACGTGAGGCAAAGGCAGCTATGCCGTACGGGCCGCACTCGATGATGAAGGGCTATACCTCACTCGAAGAACGACTTCCCGGCGGCCGGCCCCTCCGCGAGATGCTCACTGCCAAAGAACTGAAGAAGGTCGCCTTGCTGGTCACGCCCGAAACTGGCCAGCTGGTCGAAGTGCTGCCCGACGAATTCGCGGGCAATGCGAAGGCCCGTGAACGGGATCCTTCGCAGGCTCCGAAAGATCGCAAGGCCGAGGCTGCATATGCGGCAGAGGAAGAGCGAAAACGCGTTGAAGGCGAATATCAAAAGCGCTGGCGCCTCGCCGCGATTGCGGCCATTCGACCGCGCATAGAAGCCGGCGAAGTCCGCGCGCTCACCGCCACCATGATGCGCCGCATCTTTCTTGAGATCTCCGGCGCCGATCAGCGATGCTCCGACGCCGACGCTGCACTCGCACTCGGCCTGGAAGAGGCCGACGACGACCTTCTCGCTAGCATGATCCGCTCGACCGACGACAACGAAGTCGGCTTCAAGGTCATTCTGGCGCTATTGCAGAGCGACGCTATCCCTCGCTGGACGCTGGAGGACGGAAAACGCACACCCGACCCTTCCGCATCGATGATTGAGGACCTGGCGGCCCAATTGGGCATCAGCATCGACGAGATCAAGGCGAAGGTGCAGGCCGAGATCCGCGCCGAGCGAGGCGCAGAAGCTCCCGCCCGCGACCAACTGGCTGCGCAGCCGGAGGAAAGTGCGAAAGGAGGTGCAAAAAAATCGAAGCCTGCGGCGCGAGCGGCGAAGGCGAAGACGACGCCCGAGGAGGCAAGCGCGAGCATCGCTGCCGCGCTGCAAGCACTCGATGCTGAGCCAGCAGGGGCGTCTGAGCCGGCTGGAGAGGTCGCCGCGAGGATCATGCAAGTCGCGGACCGAATTCGCGTAGTTGACGAAAAGGAGCCGACGCACGGGCTGGAAGGAGCGGTCACGCGAATTTTCTCCAATGGCCAGCTGCGGATCGTGTTTGATGACCGCTCCACGGCGACCCTGCCCCCCGCTGCCGTGGAGTGCCTCGCGGCCGCATTGTGGCCAGAGCCAGCCGGACTGGATCCGCGCGCGGCATGGCCGTTCCCGAAGGAGGCACGGCCATGAACCTCATCCACACCTCAGGGCATGTTGACGCCCTCAAGTCAGAGCATTCGGATCGACGGTTCTGGCCCGTCGACCAACCCACCCGCCTCTGGATCGACACCGAGTTCAATGGCATGGGCGGTGAACTGATCTCGATCGCATTGGTCGACGAGCAGGGCCTCACCTTCTACGAGTCGCTCGGCTGCGATAACCCTGTGCCATGGGTCGCGGTGAACGTCATGCCGATCATCGGCAAACCAGCGCGGCCGCGAGCAACGGTGCAGGAGAAGCTGTCTGCCTGGCTTGCGCGCTACCCCGCCATTCACATCGTCGCGGACTGGCCGGACGACATCTCGCACTTCTGCCAGCTGCTGATCACCGGGCCAGGCGTGCGCCTCGAGACGCCTCCACTCACGCTCGAGATCCGCCGCGACCTGGACGGCGAGTCGAAGTGCCCCCATAACGCCCTGGCCGACGCGATCGCGATCCGTGCCGCTCACATCCACCGCGACAGGACCTCACCATGATCCAGAAGTTAATCGCTCGCTTTCACGCCTGGCGCGAGGCGCGTCAATGGGAAGCCCAGCACATCGAATGGCTGCGCACCATGGTGCACGGCGACGCTCGGTGGCTGGCCAACAACCCGATCGCCGCGGCCATAACCGAGCGGTACGAAGCTGCGGTCGCAGAAGACTGGTATGCCCGCGACCACGAAGACGTCTCACGGCTGCGTACCCGCCTCGGCCTCGACCCTCGCCCGAACGGCACCTGCTGCGTGCAGTGGCCATTGCTCGACAAGGCGGCCCGCGTCGACGGCGGGACCTTCGGCAAAGGCGTCTCCTCGAAGCTCGTCATTGAGGCCGCACAGCGCTTTCATGACCGCACCCGGTCGGAGCGCCAGCTCACGCCAGATCAGCGGCGAGAAGCTGAACTCGCCCGGAGGCAATGCTGGGATCTATTGAACGGCTATGCCCCGGATGCGGCACTGGAGAAGGCATGCGACCTGCTGAGCATGACCGTGGGCACGCTCATGTCCTGCCGTCCGAAGATTGGCTACGTGGACAACAGCGTGATCGCCAAGCTCGTGGCCGAGGTCGTTGAGTTCCTCGCCCCATGGCCGGAAAAGATGCCCCAGGCAGATGCGGCAGAGCCGGCAGCTAGGTTCGCCGAGGTGTTCGCCGAGCTGGAGCGGGCCACCGCGAAGTTCCCCACGTGGCCCACGGACCCGCTGCATGCAATGGGCGTGCTCGCCGAAGAGTTTGGCGAGCTGGGCAAGGACGTGCTCCAGCTGGTGTACGAACCGCACAAGACCAGCCGCGAGAACGTGCGGAAGGAAGCCACGCAAACCGCCGCCATGGCGCTCAGGTTCTTCGCCAGCCTGGACCGCTACGAGTACATGCAGGGCGCGCAACACAGCCAGGCCGAGCAGCGAGCACACGCACCGGGTGCGCGCGGAGAGCTGGCATGAAGAAGACCTTCAACCTCGCGCCCGCAATCCCACAGGACCGTCCGGCCTGCGCTGTGAATGGTGTGCTGCATGGCGGCCGGGCCATGTGTAGTGCAGTCATCGTGGGCGACAAGTCCTGTGGACACTCACGCCCGTGCCAGCACCAGGTCGCCGCCACTGAGGCATCCAGAGCAGCGAAGAAGGTGGCATCGTGAGAGACGACTACAAGAAGCTCATAGCTCCGGACGGCCTGGAGCTCTGCCCTTGCTGCGGCGGACAGCCCGAGCTCTGGCGGTATAGCGAAACAGACGACGGCCCAGCCACCAAGGTCATCATGTGCCAAACGAGCGAGCCCATCGGGCCGCAGGACGGCCTGGCGAACGAAGGTTGCCCGCTGTATATGCCTCCGGATTGCCACTATCGGGCCACAGAACGCGAAGCGATCAAGTTCTGGAACGAGTTCTCCATAGCCCTGACCAGCCTACAACGCGCCAACCGCTGGAAGTCGGCAGAGGTGCTGCGAGCGCCTGCGGGTGTGCAGGAAGGGAGACCATCTTGAGCCGCGGCCGCCCTCCCCGCCGCGTGCGCTTCCAGCCGGCCACCAACATGATCAGCGTCGTCATCAACCGAGCCACCACGCTCACGCCAGGTGAGTTGGAGCGAATGATGGCGCCGGTTCATCGATCGCTGAAGGCGCTACGCGAGGGCGTGGCCAGCGAGCTGCAATGGTCAACGCTGGCCAGCTCGGTCGAGATCGCGTTGTCGATCGAGGCACAGGGCGTTGTACGCGGTCTCGCCGAGCACCTGCAGAGCGCCGAGCTCGCCCTCGCCGAGATCCGCAAGCGTGCCATGGCCACGGGCGCCTGGCATGCGACGGCCCTCTACTACCAAGAGCTCGACGACATTGTCGAAGCGGTCAGGTTGCACGAATACCAGCTCGAGCAGCTAAGCACCCGTGAAGTGACGCGCGCCGTCGACCTGGCCAAGATGCGCGTGCGCCAGGCTGGCGGCCAGATCATCGACGTTCGATTTTTGAAAGAAGGAGTGGCCGCATGACCGAGCCCGATCGCATCATCTGGCGCAAGGATCTCTGCGCGGCCCTCGGCGGCGTCACCAGCGAGACGCTGCGGCGCTGGATGAAGGACGACAAGCTACCGAAGCCCGACGTCGACCTCAGCGCACGCACGCGCGGCTGGAAGCTCTCTACGCTTCGGAAGGCGGGGCTGAGCCTGGTAGCAACCAGTCTGCCCAGTCCTGCAGCATCTTCCGCCTCTCAGGCAGGTAGATAGCTCTGTTGTAGACCGCCCGCACCTCGTCGTCAGGTGCGTGGGCGAGCTGCCGCTCGATGGCATCGCCGTTGAAGCCCTGCTCGTTCGCCCAGGTCGACCCCACGGTGCGCCAACCGTGCCCGGTCATCTTTCCCTCGTAGCCCATCCGGTGCAGCAGATACAGCACCGAGTTCTCACTGAGCGGCCGGTCGTTGCGATGGTCAGCCGGGAACACATAGTCGCCGTTCTGGCGCGCCCTCATCTTGGCCAGGACCTCGAGCGCCTGCGTCGACAGCGGCACCAGGTGGTCGCGGCGCTTTTTCATCGTGCCGCTCGGCACGCGCCACAGGTCACCATCGAACTGGTCCCACTTTGCGAACCGCATCTCTTTGGTCCGCACCCACGTGAGCGCAAGGAACTTGCAGGCCAGCACCGAGATGAGCTCGCGCTCGAGAGACAGGCGCGTGATCAGCTCCGGCACCTGGTTGAGCTCGAGCGCCGCGTGCGACTCGACCTCTTCACGTCCGAATGCTTTTTCGGGCCGGATGGCCGCAGCCGGGTTCACCGAGCTGTGCCCATGCTCCACCGCCCAATCGAACACCTGGCCAGCCCACATGCGGACCTTGCGCACGTACACGAACGCTCCGGCCGCATTCATCTTCATCAGCTCGGTCAACAGCAGCTCACGCGTGATGCTACCGACCGGTAGCTCTCCCAGCTTCGGACCAAGGTGCATCTCGAGTGCGCGCAGGGCGTTGGTGCGGTATCCAGTGGAGACGTCTTGACGGCCCTCCCAATAGGCCTCCCAGGCCTTCTGGAACGTCACGCCGGCCACCTTCTTGACCTTCTTCGGACTCTCGCCGTTCTTCAGCTTGCGGCGGATCTCGTCGCGCTTTTCGCGCGCGTCGGCCAGGCTCACCAGGGGGTAGGCACCGAAGGTTGCGGTCTGAGGTTTCTTCTCGAGGCGGTACGACATTCGCCATGTTTTAGTACCCGCCGGAGTGACCAAAAGGTGCAGTCCGTGGCCATCGAAAAACTTGCGCGGACCGTCTGGTGCGGCAGCGCGTTTGCATTGGGCGTCAGTGAGAGTATTTGTAGGCATCGGCGGATCTGTTTTCGCCGTACCTACTCGCTTACCTACGCGCTACCCGTGGACTTGGGTGTGAGCGTGTGCGATTCGGGAGGGTTCAGCGCGTCTAAGTCCGCATTCTGCATGGGTTTAGATGCGAAAAAGCCCGCTTAGGTGCGGGCTTCTTGGCGCTAATTGGCGGAACCGGAGGGATTCGAACCCTCGATGAGGCTCTACACCCCATACTCCCTTAGCAGGGGAGCACCTTCGGCCACTCGGTCACAGTTCCTTTGGAAGCCTAGATTATGCCAGCGTTTGAGGCGTTTTCAGGCCGCGGGCTGATCAAGATCGAAAGCTTTGTGCAAGGCGCGCACGGCGAGTTCCATGTACTTCTCGTCGATCACGACGGAGGTCTTGATTTCGCTGGTCGAGATCATCTGGATGTTGATGCCCTCTTCGCTCAGCACGCGGAACATCTTGCTCGCGACGCCCACGTGGCTGCGCATGCCGATGCCCACGATGCTGACCTTGCAGATCTTGGTGTCGCCGACGATCTCGGCGGCGCCCAGCGTCGGCAGCACCTTGGCCTTGAGCAGGTCGGTGGCCTTGGCGTAGTCGTTGCGGTTCACCGTGAAGCTGAAATCGGTCTTGCCGTCCTTGCTCAGGTTCTGGATGATCACGTCGACTTCGATGTTCGCATCGGCCACTGCGCCGAGGATGTGGTACGCGATGCCCGGCTTGTCGGGCACGCCCAGCACCGAGATCTTCGCCTCGTCGCGGTTGAACGCGATGCCGGATACGACGGCTTGTTCCATGTTCAGGTCTTCCTCGAAAGTGATCAGCGTGCCGGATTTGGCTTCTTCATTGATGTCGATGTCCCAGGGCGTGAAGCTCGACAGCACGCGCAGCGGGACCTTGTATTTGCCGGCGAATTCCACCGAGCGGATCTGCAGCACCTTGGAGCCCAGGCTGGCCATCTCGAGCATCTCTTCGAAGCTCACGGTCAGCAGGCGGCGCGCATCGGGTTCGACGCGCGGGTCGGTGGTGTAGACACCGTCGACGTCGGTGTAGATCAGGCATTCGGCCGCCTTCATCGCCGCGGCGATGGCCACGGCCGAGGTGTCGCTGCCGCCGCGGCCCAGCGTCGTGATGTTGCCGTTGTCGTCCACGCCCTGGAAGCCGGTGATGACCACCACCTTGCCGGCCTCGAGGTCGGCGCGCACGCGGGCGTCGTCGATGCTCTCGATGCGGGCCTTGGTGTAGGAGTTGTCGGTGCGCACCGCGACCTGCCAGCCGGCGTAGCTGACCGACTGCACGCCCTCGGCCTGCAGCGCGATGGCCAGCAATGCCGACGAGGCCTGCTCGCCGGTCGAGGCCAGCATGTCGAGCTCGCGCTCGTACTGCGAATCGGCCTTGCCGGAGGCCAGCTCTTTGGCCAGGCCGAGCAGGCGGTTGGTCTCGCCGCTCATGGCGCTGGGGACCACCACCATCTGGTGGCCGGCGCGCGCCCACTTGGCGACGCGCTTGGCGACGTTCTTGATGCGCTCGGTCGAGCCCATCGACGTACCGCCGTATTTGTGAACGATCAATGCCATGGGTGAAATCAAGGAGAAGTAAAACGGGCACCGCGAAGTCGTCGGTGGCCGGAGACTGCACTCGCCGCCAGGCCCACTCAGAGCGAGGAGGCATCAAGCGCCGGCGAAGGCGGGGCATTGTACCAACGCAGCCCCTCGCCCTCGCGCGCGACGAAGCCGCCGGCCACCTTGAGGTGGATGCGATGGCCCCGCGTGCGGCAGGCCTCGACCTGGTCGAGCAGCTGCTGCAGCTGCGCCTCGCTGGGCACGGCCTGGTGATCGCGCCGCAGCCAGCGCCGCAGCGCATTGGCGCGACGCTCGCGCGGCAGGGCCTGCAGCGCGGCGATGCGCGGCGGCGCGCCGGCCGCGGCCAGGTCGAGCTCGGCCAGTTCGACCAGCAGTGCCGAGGCCCGGGCCGCGTTGCGCGCCGAGCGCGCGAAGGTCTCGCGGAACTGCGGCAGCGCCTGGGCCAGCGCGGGCATCAGTTGATGGCGGATGCGGTTGCGCGTGTAGCGCGCATCGGCGTTGCTGGGGTCGTCGACGAAGCCCACCTGCGCGGTCGCCAGCCATGCGCGCAACGCGTCCGCGCGCACCTCGAGCAGCGGCCGATGAAACTGCACGCCATGGCGTGTCATCTCGCGCGGCATCGCGGCCAGGCCGTCGAGGCCTGCGCCGCGGCCGAGCGCGATCAGCAGGGTCTCGACCTGGTCGTCGGCATGCTGGGCCAGCGCCACGTGCTGCAGGCCCTGGGCCTGCGCCAGTTGCGCCAGCGTCGCGTAACGCGCGCGGCGCGCGGCGTCCTCGGGGCTGTCGCCCGACGCATGGCGCGCATCGATGCGCGCGACGTGCAAGGGCACGCCCAGGGCATGGCAGGCCGCCTCGCAATGGCGCTCGAAGCCATCGGCAGCCGCCTGCAGCCCGTGGTGCACGTGCAAGGCATGCACCTGACCGGGCCAACGCGCAGCGGCGGCATGCAGCAGCGCGGTCGAGTCGGCGCCGCCGCTGTAGGCCACGCCCAGCGGCAAGGGCGCCGCCCACGAGGCGAGCGCGTGTGCGGCGGGGTTGTCCATCGGAAGGAGGCAGGCCGGCAGCGGCCCGCGGCGCGTCAGCGCGTGCTCTCGGCCTTGGTGTCCGAGAAGCGGCCGTAGCTCTGCAGGCGCTCGTAGCGGCGCTCGAGCAGTTCCTTGACCTTGAGGTCGCCGACCTGGCGGAAGGCGTCGTTGAGCGCGCGCTTGAGGAAGGCGGCCATCTGCTTGTGGTCGCGGTGCGCGCCGCCCACGGGCTCGTTCACGATCTTGTCGACCAGGCCCAGCGCCTTGAGCCGGTGCGCCGTGATGCCCAGCGCGTCGGCCGCTTCCTGTGCCTTCTCGCTGGTCTTCCAGAGGATCGATGCGCAGCCCTCGGGGCTGATCACCGAATAGATCGAGTACTGCAGCATCACCAGCTGGTCGCCCACCGAGATCGCCAGCGCGCCGCCGGAGCCGCCCTCGCCGATGATGGTGACGATGATCGGCACCTCGAGCTGCGCCATCTCGAAAATGTTGCGGCCGATGGCCTCGGACTGGCCGCGCTCCTCGGCGTCGATGCCGGGGTAGGCGCCGGGGGTGTCGACGAAGGTGAACACCGGCAGCTTGAACTTCTCGGCGGTCTTCATCAGGCGCAGGGCCTTGCGGTAGCCCTCGGGCTTGCTCATGCCGAAGTTGCGCGCGGTGCGCTCCTTGGTGTCGCGGCCCTTCTGGTGGCCGATCACCATGCAGGGCGTGCCGTTGAAGCGCGCCAGGCCGCCCACGATCGACAGGTCGTCCGAGAAATGGCGGTCGCCGTGCAGTTCGACGAAGTCGGTGAAGATCTCGTTGACGTAGTCCAGCGTGTAGGGGCGCTCGGGGTGCCGGGCGATCTTGGTGATCTTCCAGGGCGAGAGCTCGCTGTAGATGTCCTTGGTGAGCTGCTGGCTCTTCTTGCTCAGCTGGTCGATCTCTTCGGAGATATCGACCGCGGATTCGGTCTGCACATAGCGCAGTTCTTCGATCTTGCCTTCGAGTTCAGCGATGGGCTGCTCGAAGTCGAGGAAGGTTCGTTTTGCCAACGTCTTCTCCTGTGGGGGTCAATGGGGTCGGGGCCGGACCACGGTGCTGGCGGAAGACCGCGCAGCCCGCATGGCCGGGCCTCCGAGGGGCCGGGCGTGTCGACGCGTCGTGCGCGAGGCCAGGGGGTGTGTCATGTTCAGTACGCGACCGGTACGGGGTCGAGCGATCGCCAAATATACCAAGTCGCCACGCTGCAGTAAGGGGCCCAGGCCACGCCCACCTCGCGCAGGTCGCTGCGGCTCACCGGTTCGCCCGAAAAGTAGTTCTGGCTCACGCCGCTGATCAGGCCGGCGTCGTCCAGCGGCATCACGTTGGGGCGCATCAGGTGGAAGATCAGGAACATCTCGGCCGTCCAGCGGCCGATGCCGCGGATCGCGACCAGCTCCGAGATGATCATCTCGTCGGTCATGTCCTTCCAGGCGTCGATGTGGACCGCACCCGAATCGAAATGGATCGCGAGGTCGACCAGGTACTCGATCTTGCGCGCCGACAGGCCCGCGGCGCGCATGTCGTCGACCTTGAGCTTGAGCACGTTGGCCGGCGTCATCTTGCGCGGCAGGGTCTCGAAGCGGTCCCAGACCTGCTGCGCGGCCTTCACCGAGATCTGCTGGCCGACGATGCTGCGCGCCAGCGTGACGAAGGCATCGCCGCGCGACTCGAGGCAGGCGTCGCCGAACTGCGGGATCAGCCGCTTCATCACGCGGTCCTTCTTGGCCAGGTGCCTGCAGGCTTCCTCCCAGTAGTCGGGCGTGATGATCTTGACCGGCGCGGAAATGACGGGAGACATCGCAGTCGAGTCCTTCACTGGGCCGCGGCCCAGGTGGTGCCGGTGGGCGAATCCTTGAGCACGATGCCCTGGCCGAGCAGCGCGTCGCGGATGCGGTCGGCCTCGGCGAAATCCCTGGCGGCCTTGGCCGCGGCGCGCTGCGCGATCAGCGCCTGGATCGCCGCGTCGTCGAGCGTGCTGCCGGCCTGCAGGAAGGCTTGCGGATCGCCCTGCAGCAGCCCCAGCGTGCCGGCCAGCGCCTTGAGCAGCCCGGCCGTTTCCGCCGAGCGCGTGCTGTTGACGGCCGTGGCCAGCTCGAACAGCACCGCGATGGCGCCGGGCGTGCCGAAGTCCTCGTCCATCGCGGCCTGGAAGGCGGCGGCCTGCGGATGCGTCCAGTCGATCGCCACCGGCGCGGGCGCGACCAGGTCGAGCGCGGTGTACAGGCGCTTGAGCGCGTTGCGCGCATCGTCCAGATGGGCGTCGCTGTAGTTGAGCGGGCTGCGGTAATGGGTGCGCACGAGGAAGAAGCGCAGCGTCTCGCGGTCGTACTTCTGCAGCACCTCGCGAATGGTGAAAAAGTTGCCCAGGCTCTTGGACATCTTCTCGTTGTCCACGCGCACGAAGCCGTTGTGCATCCAGAGCTTCGCCAGCGGCTGGCCGCTCGCGCCTTCGCTCTGCGCGATCTCGTTCTCGTGGTGCGGGAACTGCAGGTCGGCGCCGCCGCCGTGGATGTCGAAGGTCTCGCCCAGCGTCGCGCAGCTCATGGCCGAGCACTCGATGTGCCAGCCGGGCCGGCCCTTGCCGAAGGCGCTGTCCCATTGCACCTCGGTCGGCTCGGTGGGCTTCGAGGCCTTCCAGAGCACGAAGTCGAGTGGGTCCTGCTTGCCGTCGAGCACCGCCACGCGCTCGCCCGCATGCAGCTCGTCGAGCGACTTGCCCGACAGCTTGCCGTAGCCCGGGAACTTGCGCACCGCGTAGTTCACGTCGCCAGTCGGCGAGCGGTAGGCCAGGCCCTTGCGCTCCAGCGCCTCGATCAGGCCCAGCATCTGCGGCACGTAGTCGGTGGCGCGCGGCTCGACGGCTGGCGGCTCGATGCCCAGCGCCGCGATGTCCTCGTGCATCAGCGCGATCATCTCGTCGGTCAGCGCGCGGATCGTGATGCCGCGCTTGACCGCCCGGTCGATGATCTTGTCGTCGATGTCGGTGATGTTGCGCACATAGGTGACCTGCAGGTCGCTCGCGCGCAGCCAGCGTTGCACCACGTCGAAGGCCATCATCATCCGCGCATGGCCGATGTGGCACAGGTCGTAGACCGTCATGCCGCACACGTACATGCGCACGTGGCCGGGTTGCAACGGGGAAAACTCCTCCAGTTCACGCGAGAGCGTGTTGTAGATGCGCAGACTCATGGAATTCGGAAAGCGTCGATGTGCGACCCACCCGCGCAGGCTGACGACGGGTGCGGGCGAACAACGTTTTTAATCAGGGATGGGGGGACTGTGGCACGAGGGGTTGGACGCGGCCCCTCGGCTACAATCGTGCCCAGTATAAACGGCCCCTGCCGGGCATCTTCCGGGTCGATTCTCGAAGCCCGCGCCAGACCTTCTTCCCGAGCCTCATGAAGCACGCCGTACCCCTCCTTTCTCCCGCCCTGTCCTTCCGCCCCGCGTTGCGCCTGCTGGGCGCGCTGCTGATCGCCGCCGCGTCGACCGCCGCGCTGGCCGACGACTACTCGGACGTGAACCAGCTGCTGCGCCAGGGCAAGGCCCCCGAAGCCCTGGCCAAGGCCGACACCTACATCGCCGGCAAGCCGCGCGATCCGCAGATGCGCTTCCTGCGCGGCGTGATCCTCACCGAGCAGGGCAAGACCGCCGAGGCCGTCACTGCGTTCACGCAGCTCACGCAGGACTTCCCGGAACTGCCCGAGCCCTACAACAACCTCGCGGCGCTCTACGCGCAGCAGAGCCAGTTCGACAAGGCGCGCGACGCGCTCGAAACCGCGCTGCGGCTCAACCCGAACTACGCCACCGCGCACGAGAACCTGGGCGACGTCTATGCGCGTCTCGCGGCCCAGTCGTACGGACGCGCGCAGCAGCTGGCATCGACCAACGCCAGCGCGGCGCCCAAGCTCGCGCTGATCCGCCAGATCTTCCTCAACGCACCTGCCGCCGCGGCCCTGCCGCCCGCACCGGCCCCGCTGCCCGCGCACAAGCCGGCGCGCAGCAAGTAAGCCGCCGGCGGGCGGCATGGCCACCCCGCCCCTTTCCTTTTCAGAAAGCGAGATCTTTTCTTGAAATTCCCATCTTCCTCGCGCCGCATGGCGCTGACCCTCGCGGCCACGCTGCTCGTGACCGGTGCCGCCTGGGCCCAGACGGCCGCCGCGCCGCGCGTCAAGCTGGCCACCTCGGCCGGTGACATCGTGGTCGAACTCGCCCCCGAGAAGGCCCCCAAGACGGTGGCCAATTTCCTGCAGTACGTGAAGGACAAGCACTACGACGGCACGGTGTTCCACCGCGTCATCGACGGCTTCATGATCCAGGGCGGCGGCTTCACCGCCGACATGCGGCAGAAGCCCACGCGCGCGCCCGTGCCGCTCGAAGCCTCCAACGGCCTGAAGAACGCCAAGTACACCATCGCCATGGCCCGCACCGGCGACCCGAACTCCGCCACCGCGCAGTTCTTCATCAACGTGAAGGACAACGCCATGCTCGACGCCCCCAACCCCGACGGCCACGGCTACACCGTGTTCGGCAAGGTCGTCTCGGGCACCGAAACGGTCGACAAGATCCGCGTGGCGCAGACGGGCAACAAGGGCGGCATGCAGAACGTGCCGGTCGAACCCATCACCATCCAGTCCGCCACCGTCGTGGCGAAGTAAAGCGAAAAAGGAGCTTTCCAATGAGCAATCCCCAGGTCGAACTCAGCATCAAGGGCCAAGGCACCATCACCCTCGAACTCGATCGCGCCAAGGCGCCGAAGTCGGTCGAGAACTTCCTCGCCTACGTGAAGAAGGGCCACTACGACAACACGGTGTTCCACCGCGTGATCCCGGGCTTCATGGTCCAGGGCGGCGGCTTCGAGCCCGGCATGACGCAGAAGCCCACCGCGGCCGAGATCGAGAACGAGGCCAACAACGGCCTGAAGAACGACAAGTACACGGTCGCCATGGCCCGCACCAGCGCGCCCCACTCGGCCACCGCGCAGTTCTTCATCAACATCGCCGACAACGCCTTCCTGAACCACACCGCCCCCTCGGCCCAGGGCTGGGGCTATGCCGTGTTCGGCAAGGTGATCGCGGGCACCGACGTGGTCGACAAGATCAAGGCCGTGAAGACCGGCCGCAAGGGCTTCCACGACGACGTGCCGCTCGAAGACGTGGTCATCGAGAAGGCCACCGTCACGGTCGAATGACGGCCCGGCGCCGCGCGGCATGAGTGACCAGGCGGCTTTCGCCGAACTCGTCGCGCCCGCCGCGTGGCGCACCGTCGACCTCCTGTCCGACCTGCACCTGCAGGCGGACGAACCCGCCACCTTCGATGCGTGGCGCGGCTACCTCCAGACCACGCCGGCCGACGCGCTGTTCATCCTCGGCGACCTGTTCGAGGTCTGGATCGGCGACGACGCCACCGCCCTCCCCGGCTTCGAGGCGCGATGCGCCGAGCTGCTGCGCGAGGCGGCCGCGCGCCGCCCGGTCTTCTTCATGCACGGCAACCGCGACTTCCTGGTCGGCCCGGCCTTTGCCGCGCAGTGCGGCCTGACGCTGCTCGACGACCCGACGGTGCTGGTGCTGCACGGCCAGCGCTGGCTGCTGAGCCACGGCGACCTGCTGTGCCTGGAAGACACCGACTACCTGAAGTTCCGCGCCCAGGTGCGCGACACGGCCTGGCAGCGGTCCTTCCTCGCCCGCCCGCTCGAGGAGCGGCGCGCGCTGGCGCGTTCGATGCGCACGCAGAGCGAGGCGCGCAAGGCCACGCCCGGCATGGTCTGGGCCGATGTCGACACCGACGCGGCCCGCGAATGGCTGCAGCGTGCCGATGCGCACACGCTGGTCCACGGCCACACGCACAAGCCGGCCGAGCACGCGCTGGGCGACGGCTTGCGGCGCATCGTGCTGAGCGATTGGGATGCCGCCGCGCACCCGCCGCGCGCGCAGGTGCTGTGCCTGTCGGCCGCCGGCGCCCGGCGCGTCGACGTGCGCTGACGGCCGCGCGATGTTCAAGTGGCTCCGCGGCCTGCGTGCCGCCCCCGCCATCCCCAATGCCGCCTGGCAGGCCACGCTGGCGCGCTACCCCTTCCTGGTCCAGCCCGCCACCGCGGACGCCGCGCGGCTGCGCGCGATGGCCGCCGAGTTCCTGCGCGACAAGGAATTTCACGGCGCCCACGGCTTCGTGATCACCGACGAGGTGGCGCTGGCCGTCGCCGCGCAGGCCGTGCTGCCGGTGCTGCACCTGCGCGGCGGCCTCGACTGGTACGAGGACTTCGTCGGCATCGTGATCCACCCCTCGGAAGTGGTCGCGCAGCGCAAGACCATGGACGAGGCCGGCGTGGTGCACGAGTACGAGGAAGTCGTGGCCGGCGAGGCCATGGAGCGCGGGCCGGTGATGCTCAGCTGGCAGGACGTGCTGGCCGGCAGCCTCACGGCCGACCAGGGCTACAACGTGGTGATCCACGAATTCGCCCACAAGATCGACATGCGCGACGGCGGGGCCGACGGCTGCCCCACCCTGCCCGCGGGTTTTGCGGGCACCTCGAGCGCCCGTGAGGCCCATGCGGTTTGGATGAACGCGGTCCAACCCGCCTACGACAATTTCCGGGAGCAGGTCATCGTGGCCGAACGCTTCGGTGGCGAGCCGACCTGGCTCGACCCCTACGGCGCCACATCGCTCAGCGAATTCTTCGCCGTGGCTTGCGAGGCCTATTTCGTCAACCGCGCCCATTTCGGCCGCGATTTCCCCGAAGTGCTGCAGCTCTTCGATGCGTTCTTTCTGCCTGCACGGCCCTGACCGCATCCCCCAAACAAAAGGCGCCCCGCGGGGCGCCTTTTTCACAGCGGCAGGCCTTACTTGCGCAGCAGCGCCTTGAGCGCGTTCTGCAGCCGGCGTGCCGTGGCGGCATCGTGGGCCGAAGCCAGCACCTTGCCGGCGTCCTCGCCCCAGGTCTGCGCGGGCGTGGGGTCGCCACGCTTGGTCAGCAGCTTCAACTGCAGCGCACGGCGCGCGTCGAGCTGATCGGCGGGCGTCGGCACTTCGGCCGCCATTTCGAGGCGCAGCAGCGCTTCGCCGGCGTCGCCCGCGGCGGGCTTGGCGACGGCTTGCGTCCAGGCCGTGCGCACCGTCGGCGTCACCGCGCGACCGAGTTCCTGCACGCTGGGCAGCTGGGCCGCGTCGCGCTTTTCCCAGGCACCCAGCAGGTGCGTCAGCGCCTCGCCATGGGCCTGCGCCGCCAGCTTGCGCAGCGCGAGGTCGGCGCGCTCCAGCGCTTCGCGCTGGGCACGGAAGGCCGCATCGCCCAGGCGCGGGCCGCGGTCCTCGAAGCGCGGGGGACGGTCGCCGAAACGGCCGCCCGGGGCACCGCGGTCACCGCGATCGCCACCCGGCGCACCGGGACGCGGTCCGCGGTCGTTGGGACGGCCACCCGGGCCGCTGCGGCTGTCGCGGCGGTCGCCGAAGCGGCCGGCCGGTGCCGCGGGCTCGGCCTTGCGGCTGCCCGGACGGTCATCGCCGCGGCGCGCGGCCACCACCGGTTTGGGGGCGGGCTTCGGCGCTGCCGCGGGCACGGCGGCGGCGGCGTTGTCGCCCTCGTCGGCCAGCGCGCTGGCATCGGCGCTGCCCACGGGGGCGATCAGGTCGCCGGCCGCGGCGGGGCTGGCCGCCACCTCGGCGGACTCGTCGGCCTCGGTCGATGCGGCAGGCGCGTCGTTCTCGCCCGGCACCGGCTGGATCTGCGCACCTTCGCTGAACTCGGCCGCAGCCTGGCCAGGGGCCACGACTTCGGTCGCACCCACGGCCGGGCCGTCGGCGCTGTTCCGGGCCGGCGCCGGCGCGGGCGGCCGTGCCTCGCCGCGGATCGCGGCTTCGAGCTGCGCCACGGCGGCGCGGATCTTCTGCACGTCGCCGGTGGCGTTGGCGGCGTCCAGCGCCTTCGAGGCGTCGAGCACGTAGCGGTCGTGTTCGCTCATGGCCGCCGACGCCTTTTCGCGCTCGGTGGTCTTGCGGTTGAAGGCTTCGTCGATGGGCGCGCGGAAGGCGTCCCACAGCTTCTGTTCATGGCGGCGGTCGAGCGGCACGCCTTGCGCCTCGGCCTGCCAGCGTTGCTGCAGCGCCTTGACGGCATCGATGCGCAGCATGGGCTGGGCGCCCAGCTCGGTGGCTTCGGCGATCATGGCCTGGCGGCGTTCGACGCTCGCAGCCTGGGCGCTTTCCAGCGGCACGCGGGCGGCGCCGAAGGCTTCGTTCCACAGCGGCTGCAGTTCGGCGAACACCTTCTCGCCCACATGGCCGGCATCGCGCCAGCGGTCGGCGAACTGGTGCAGCGCGCGGTTGTGCGCCTTGAGGTCGCTGCCCGCGGCATGTTCGACCGCCCAGGCCTTGACCTCCTCGATCAGCGCCACGCGGTGCGCGCGGTGCTCGGCCGCGTCGGCACGCACCTTCTCGAGCCAGGCCTCGACCACCTTGTGGGCTTCGTTGCAGGCTTCGTCGAAACGCTTCCAGAGCGCGTGGTTCGGCACGCCGCCCTGGTCGGCCTGCTTCCACTGCTCGCGCAGCGTGCGCAGCGATTCCTGCATCTTGCGGCCGCCCAGCGCCTGGCCTTCGGGCCGCTTGAGCAGGCCTTCGGCCTTGGCCACCAGCTCTTCGCGCACCTTGTCGGCGCTCCAGCGCTGCCAGCCTTCGAGTTCGCCGGCGGCCACCAGCGCGGCATGCACGCGGGCTTCGAGCGGCGCCTCGACCAGCTTGCCGTGCTCCTTGAGCACCGCGCGCAACGCGGCGGCGGCACCGGCGCTGGCCTTGCCGTGGCCTTCGGCGGTTTCCTGCTCGAGCTTGGCCAGGGCGGCTTCGACCGTGGCCTGGGCCGCGGCGCGCTTCTCGGGGTCGACCTTGGGGCCGGCGGGCTTGGCCGGCGCGGCGGCCGCGGCCACCACCGAGGCTTCGGTCGGCAGGCCGCGCGCGGCGCGCAGTTCGTCGGCCCAGACCGGCACCGGCGGCAGCGGCGCGGCCGCATCCGCGGCGGCCGCGGCGGCCTGCGCCAGCGCGCCATGGAAGGAGTCGGAGACGACCATCAGCTGGGCCTTGGAGGCCTCGAGCTGGGGCGCGAACTTGGCGTCCAGGCTGCTCCAGTTGGCGTCGGCGGTCAGTTCGCTGGCCTGCTGCTGCCAATGCGTGACGTCGGCCTTGAGCGCTTCCTCGGCGGCCTGCGCATCGCGCCAGCCCTTGGTCGAGAGCACTTCGAAGCGTTGCGCGAGCAGCACGGCGGCCTCGCGCTGGACCTGCGCACGGTGCTGCAGGTCCTCGATGCCCTTGACCCGTTCGGCCAGTTGCACCTTGAAGCCGGCCAGCGGCTCGCGCGACAGCGGCGCGCCCGCCTTGGCGGCATCGCGCTGCCAGGCCAGCGCGTCGGCGATGTTGAGCTTGGACTGGGCCAGCAGCGCCTCGGCCTTCTGGGCCCATTCGGCGGCGATCGCTTCCTGGCCCTTGGCGCGCTTGATCTCGTCGAGCTTTTCACGCAGCAGGCGCGCGGCGCCCTTGTCGCGGCCGCTCAATTCCTTGAACACCTCCTGCATCTGCTCGGGCGAGGGGCTCGTCGCCAGCCACTCGCGGATGCGCTGCGCGCGCTCTCCGGAGGTGGGCGCGGTGAAGGCGCCGCCGGTGAGCGTATCGAGGGACTGGAGGTCTTGGTGCTTGGAGGAGGTAGAGGTCACTGCGCGCTGATCGTTTTATCGGATAGGAGGAAAGCCAAGGCGCCGGCAAAAGCCGGCGCACCCCGCCATTTTCACAGACCGGCGCTCGATCCGGTCAACGGCTCGCCAGATTCAGTTCGGCGCCGGGTTTCCAGCCGGCATCGGAGGGGTTCGTGCGCACCGCGCCGAGGAACAGGCGTTCACTCGGCAACTGCTTGGCCAGCAGGTAATCGCGGACCACGGCGCCGCGTTCGACGGCGAGCTGACGAATGGTCTCTTCGTTCACGGTGATGCCGGCGAGCAACAGATCTTCCATTTGCGGCACCGGCAGGTCTTTGGCAAGCCCGATCATATTCCGAGGCTTGGTGATGTCGGCGCGCTTGTAGACCGCGGTGAGCAAGGCCGGGTACTCGGCGTCGGTCAGCGGCGCCACTTCGGCTGCATCCTCGCCCGAGCGCGCGGCGGCCCGCCGCTTCTCGGCCTGCAGCATCTGGCGCAGGCGCTGGCGCTTGGCCGCGTCGCGCTCCTGCTCGAGGCCGGCGGTGCCGACCACGGTCAGCTGCAGCGCCGGCCGGTCGGTCAGCGCCTTGGCGACCTTGTCGAGGTTCTCCTTGGCTGCGGGCGACAGCGCGGCGCTGCCGGCGTCGAAGGCGATGGCGCTGGCTTCTCCCGCCCCGCCGCCGCCGAAGCCGCCGGTCAGCAGGCTGAAGGGCGCGGTCACGGCCTTGACGATCAGGTTGCCGATGGCCTTGAAGATCAGCGAGCCGATGCTGAACTGCGGATCGTTGAGCGAGCCGCTGATCGGCAGGTCGACGTCGATCACGCCGTTGCGGTCGGACAGCAGCGCCACGGCCAGCCGCACCGGCAGGCTGTTGGGCGCGCCCTTCACTTCCTCGCCGAACTGCAGCTGGTTGAGCACCAGCTTGTTCGCGGCCGTGAGGCGCCCCTCGGGCGTGATCTTGTAGTTGACGTCCATGCTCAGCTTGCCGCGCTCGATGCCGTGGCCCGCGTAGCGCACCGAGTACGGGGTCAGCGGCGCCAGGTCGAGGTCGCGCATCTTGGCCGTGATGTCGAGCTCCAGCGGCTTGACCAGCGGGTTGATCTTGCCGGCGATCTCGAGCGCCGCGGTCTGCTGCGCCTTGCCGCGCAATTCGAGATCGGCGAGCCCGGCCTTGTCGGAGGCGAAGGCGCTGAGCTTGCCGGTCAGCTCGCTGAGGTCGGCCGAGTAGTTGGGCTTGACGAACAGGTCGGTGAAGTCGATCTTGCCGTTGACCAGACTCATCGGGCCGAAGCGGATCAGCGGCGCCGGCCCGCCTGCGTCGGACGCGGGCGCGGCGCCATCGGCCGTCGGAACGGTCGCCGTCGTGACCGTGACGCCACCGCTCCGGCGCTGCGTGGCGGCTTCGGGTGCGGCCGCCACCTTGGCCGCCGCGGCATCGGCGTCCTGCTGCGACTTCTTCGTGAGGTTCTGCAGGTTGAGCCGGCCCGTGGGATCGACGATCACGCGGGCGAAGAAATCGGTCAGCGTGGTTTCGCGCACGTCGACCGACAGCGGCGCCTTGGGCACCATCGCCACCTGCAAACCGCGCAGGCTCAGCGCCTTCCAGCTCAGCAACTGGTTGTTGCTGCGTTCGAGGCCGGGCGAATCGGACTGGGTCAGCGAGGCGCTGTTGGCGCGGAAGTCCTCGACCGAGGTGTCGCCCGCCAGCTGCAGGTTCATGCCCGCCGGCTGGGTGGCGTAGCGCACCGTGCCGCGGTAGCTGGCGAAGGCGCGGCGGATGTCGATGTTGAGCGCTTCGGCGTAGTAGGCCTTGAAGGCATGGGCCGGGAAGGCGCTGACCTCGAGCCGGCCCTCGGCCGACAGCGGCTGCAGCACCACGTTGCCCTTGTAGTCGAAGCGGCCCGGGTCGGCCCGGCCGGCGCCGATGCGGCCCGACAGCTGCACCGGCGAGACGGTCGCGGTGTTGGGCTGGACCTTCTGCACATTGAGCTTCAAGGCCGTGATCTCGACCGCGACCGGCGCCGAGCCGGCCTTGTCGGCGTACGAGACCGCACCGCCGTCGACGGCCAGCGTGCCGATGCTCAGGCGCCAGGGCTGGGTGTTGGCGCCCGGCTGCGGCGTCGATGCCGCTTCCGGCTTGGGCGCGGCCACGCGGGCGCTGCTCTCCTTCGAACCTGCAGCCGGCGGCGTCTTGAGCCAGCGCTCGAACATCCAGCGCTTCTCGTTGTCGCGCTCGATGCGCAGCTTCGGGTTGGTGGCGGTGAAGGAGGCGATGGCCAGCGTGTGCTGGGTCATGTCGGCCTCGGCATCGACCAGCTCGAAGCGGCCCACGCTCACCAGCGCCGTCTTGGCCTGGGTCAGGGCCAGGCCGTCGGCCGCGAGGCGCCGGGCCTTGAACTTGAGCGCCGCGGGCGCGGCCCAGGCCACGTCGATCTGGCCGCTGAGCTTGCCGTCGAGGGTCGGTTCCAGGCTCTGTGCCAGGTAGGGCGCGGCCAGCGACAGCGGCAACGCCGTGACCTCGGTCTGGACGGTCGCAGCCTTGTCGGTGGCCTCGCCCGAGAACTTGAGCGCAGCGCCCGCCACCAGCGTCGAGCCGCTGAAACGCGTGGGCTTGTCCATCGGCCAGGCGATGCCGGTGGCCTCGATCGCGAGCTGGCTCACATCGACCGCGGCGGCCGGTTTCGTCGTCTCGTCGCGCCAGCCGATCTGGCCGCCGGTCAGCAGCACCTTGTCGACCTGCACCCGCAGGGGGTTCTTCTCGGCCGCCGGCGCGGCCGCGGCGCCGCTGGCCGCGGCCTTGGGCGGCGCCACCTTCTGGGTCGCGCCGGTCGCCGGATCGGTGGCCAGCAGGTTCAGCTGGCCGGCCGCATCGCGTGCCACCACCAGCTGCGGGCCGCTCAGCGCGACCTCGCCCAGATGGATCACGCCTTCGAGCGGCCGCACGTCGGTCAGCCCCAGCTTGAGCGCGTCGAAGCCCAGCAGCTCGCGCCCGCGGGCATCGGCCACGCGGGCCTTGTGCGCCTCCACCGTGCCGGTGATCTGCAGGCCGGCGGTGGCCGCGCGCTCGAAATCGATCTTCAGGTCGGCGTCGAGCGTGCCGGCCTTCAACTGGACCGGCAGGCCGGCCGGGATGTAGCCCAGGTAGGGCGCGAGGTCCAGGTCCTTGAAGCGCAGCTGCGCATCGGTCTTGCGGCTCTCGGCGAAGGGCGTCGTGAAGGCGGCCGAGTCGAAGGCGCTGCCGTTGAGCGTGAAGGCCAGCTTGGGCTCGGTCTTGATGTCACGCTTCGAATCCAGGTTGCTCAGGAAGGGCACCTTGAGCACCAGGTCGCGCAGTTCGTGCTTGCGGCCGACGGTGCGGTCGTCGAAGTCCACGCTGCCGCCGGACACGCTGATGTTGTAGACCGCGAAGCGCGCCGGATCGCTCGCGGGCTTGGCCGGTTCGCTCGCCAGCTTGGCGAGGATGTCGTCGATGTCGTACTTGCCGTCTGCCAGGTGCGTCAGGTGCACCTCGGGCGCCTCGACGCTGACCGCATCGATCACCGGCGCCAGGCGCAGCAGCGACTGCAGTTCGGCATCGACATAGATGCGGCGGATCGCCAGCTGCGGCTGGCTGCCGTCGGCCGAGGCGATGCGGAGATCGTTCAGCGCCAGCTCGAGCGTCCACGGCTTGAAATCGATCTTGCCGACCGTTACCTGGCGTCCCAGTTTCTCGGACGCGATGCGCTGCAACTGGCTCTTGGCGATGGGCGGCACCGCCAGCCAGGCCACGGCCCAGAGCACCAACACCGCCAGCACCGCGACGCCGAACCGTCGCACCCATTTGTTCTGTTTCAACGAAGCGGCATTCATCGCGCGAGTGTGCCGCAATTGGCTGTCGCCCGCGACGCACGCACATCCTGAAACAGCGGGTACGAAACGGCAGTGCGCAGCATGTCGCACTTTCGGCCGCGAACGCCTCGGCGCAACGAGAAAGCCCGGTGCAGGACTTGCTGTCTCGCACCGGGCTCGATGGCGGGCACAAGACCCATGCCATCTGGGCGCTCGGGCGGAAGTTGAATGGTTCCGCCGTCGCTGGCAGCAAGAGATTGCCGCCGTTGTTGCCTCGTCGCCGGACCGTTGGGCTTGCACCGGATGTCCGGGATGTCGGCGATGCCCGATCAGCTCGGGCAGCGTCAGATTAGGCCTTCGCGGCACGTCAGGCAACACCGTTTGTCCATCGCTTAGCACGACAAATAAGCCGAAAGTCAGCGTTTCTTTCAATCATGAAAGCATAACAACTGATATCCTTATGCTTGACCAGGTATTTGGCCACTCCTAGAATCCGCCGTCGCCCCGCGCCCCATACCGCCGCGCCGGGTCTTCTCTCTTTCCGCCGCCGAACCTGCTTCGGCTCATCAGGCTGCAGCGCACTTCCCTCCTCGCGCTGACCTGGTACGTACCAATCCAAGCGCTGTCGTTTGAATTCTCCGCCGCCCCCCAGGGCCCAGAGCTTTCAGGCGCCGCACAGAAAGGAAAACGATGAACAAGGCGTTGGAGGCCACAGCCCGCGGGCTACGGACATTCGGGTCCGACGTGGTCGACGGCTTTTTCGAGATCACGCACAACGGCTTCGCCCTGCTGGGCCTGGCCACGGTGTTCGTGGTGCTCGCATTGATGGCCCGGCCGGACTTGCGCGAAAGCGGCGAAGTCCACCTCATGAGCTGGCTGGAGTCGCGCAAGCCCGCACCGGAAGCCACGGCACTCGAGCCGAACGCGATCGACCGCACGACCGCGGCCAGCCCCAAGGACCTGCCCAAGCAGCAGGCCGCGGTGGCCTTCTGGCTGAGCAAGAAGTACCGCGTCGCGGCCGAGCCGCTGAGCGTGCTGGTGGCCGAGGCCTACCAGCTGGGCCAGCGCACCAAGCTCGATCCCACGCTGATCCTCGCGATCATGGCGGTCGAGTCCAGCTTCAACCCCTTCGCGCAGAGCCAGGTCGGTGCGCAGGGCCTGATGCAGGTCATGACCCGGGTGCACGTCGACAAGTACGAGAGCGCGGGCGGCACGCTCACCGCCTTCGACCCGATCACCAACATGCGCGTCGGCGTGAAGGTGCTGCAGGAATGCATCGCCCGCGCCGGCTCGCTGGAAGCCGGCCTGCGCTACTACGTGGGCGCGGCCAACCTCGACGACGACGGTGGCTACACCGGCAAGGTGATGGCCGAACACGAGCGGCTGCGCCTGGTGGCCGACGGCCGCTCGCTGCCGGTGACGCCGCCCGCGGCCACCCGTACCCAGCCGATCCCGATCGTGGCGCCGGCCCCGGCCGCCAAGCCCGAGGTCGCGCCGCCGCAGAAGGTGGCGCTGCTCGCGGCCTCCTGATCGGCCCTGCGCCGGCCCGGCCGGCGACGCTGGGCTACACTCGCGAGGTACGCGACTGGCGATAGGTGCCATCCCTCTTCTTGCTGCGGATGGCGCTGACGTGGAATACCACTGGGAAGCGTGCCGCCCGGCCTCCGGGCGATCAGCCGTTCGCCTGGGCAGCCCTTGTTGTTTCATCTCAGAAGAACAGACAAGGACCACCGTCTTCAAAGGACTGCCATGTACCACCGCGACATCCTGGTCGAACAGACCGACCCCGAAATCTGGGCTGCGATCCAAGCCGAGAACGCACGCCAGGAACACCACATCGAACTGATCGCCAGCGAGAACTACGCCTCGCCGGCCGTGATGCAGGCCCAGGGCTCGCAGCTCACCAACAAGTACGCCGAAGGCTACCCGGGCAAGCGCTACTACGGCGGTTGCGAGCATGTGGACGTGGCCGAGCAGCTGGCCATCGACCGCGTCAAGCAGATCTTCGGCGCCGACGCCGCCAACGTACAGCCCCATTGCGGCGCCTCGGCCAACGAAGCCGTGATGCTGGCCTTCCTCAAGCCCGGCGACACCATCATGGGCATGAGCCTGGCCGAAGGCGGCCACCTGACCCACGGCATGCCGCTGAACATGAGCGGCAAGTGGTTCAACGTGGTGAGCTACGGCCTGGACGCCAACGAAGCCATCGACTACGACGCGATGGAGCGCAAGGCGCACGAGCACAAGCCCAAGCTGATCATCGCGGGCGCCTCGGCCTACTCGCTGCACATCGACTTCGAGCGCTTCGCCAAGGTGGCCAAGGACGTCGGCGCGATCTTCATGGTCGACATCGCCCACTACGCCGGCCTGGTGGCCGCGGGCGTGTACCCCAACCCGGTGCCGCATGCCGACATCGTGACCTCGACCACCCACAAGAGCCTGCGCGGCCCGCGCGGCGGCATCATCCTGATGAAGTCGCAGCACGAGAAGGCGATCAACAGCGCGATCTTCCCCGGCCTGCAGGGTGGCCCGCTGATGCACGTGATCGCCGCCAAGGCGGTCGCGTTCAAGGAAGCCATGACGCCCGAGTTCAAGGCCTACCAGCAACAGGTGGTCAAGAACGCCCAGATCGTGGCCGAGACGCTGACCGCACGCGGCCTGCGCATCGTGAGCGGACGCACCGAAAGCCACGTGATGCTGGTCGACCTGCGCGCCAAGGGCATCACCGGCAAGGAAGCCGAAGCGGTGCTGGGCGCGGCCCACATGACGATCAACAAGAACGCGATCCCCAACGATCCCGAGAAGCCGATGGTGACCAGCGGCGTGCGCATCGGCACGCCGGCCATGACCACGCGCGGCTTCAAGGACGAGGAAGCGCGCCTGACGGCCAACCTGGTGGCGGACGTGCTCGAGAACCCGCGCGATGCGGCGAACATCGATGCCGTGCGCGCCAAGGTGCACGCGCTGACGAGCCGGTTCCCGGTCTACCGTTGAGCTGTTCCGCCTAGGCCGCCCGCAGCATGAAGTGTCCGTTCTGCGGCCATGCCGAGACCCAGGTCGTCGAGACCCGGGTTTCGGAAGACGGCGACTTCGTGCGCCGCCGTCGCCAGTGCGGCGACTGCGACAAGCGCTTCACCACCTACGAACGGCCGGACGTCAACTTCCCGGTCGTGGTCAAGAAGGACGGCAGCCGCGCCGACTTCGACTCCAAGAAGGTGCGCGCCTCGATGATGCTGGCGCTGCGCAAGCGGCCGGTGAGCATCGAGCAGATCGACGGCGCGCTGCTGCGCATCGACCAGCGCCTGCTGTCCAGCGGCCTGCGCGAGATCGACTCGACCAAGGTCGGCGAACTCGTGATGCGCGAACTCAAGAAGCTCGACAAGGTGGCCTACGTGCGCTTCGCCTCGGTCTACCGCAGCTTCGAGGACGTGGACGAGTTCCGGCAGCTGCTGCGGGACATCTGAGTCCTCGTTGTCAGCGCTGGCTGCCGCAGCGCCCCAGGCCGCAATCGCCGGCCTTGTCGGGGTCGCACAGCTTGGGCCGGCCCGACGCCGGGATCACGATCGAACGGCGCCGCCCGGTCTCGGCCCTGAGGGTCAGGCAGCCCAGCGCGTTGATGCCCTTGCTGCCGCCGGCGAAGCCGTTGGCGTCGTAGCGGACCGCGCGGTCGAAGCCGTTCCCCAGCGTGTCGACCGCCACCCCTTCGCGCAAGGGCTCGAAGCGCCGCAGGCTCGTGGTCTCGCCGCCCTGCCGGACCTGCACCTGCCAGCCGCTGCCCCAGTCGCGCTCCAGCGGCACCACGCTGACGCTCTGCGAGCGCCGTAGCGCCTCGGTGCGCGCCAGGCTCAGCGCGGCGAGGAAGTCGCCGGTGCCGGCCGCCAGCCGCTGGTTCAGCAGCAGGCCGCGAAAGCCCGGGACGGCCAGCATCGCCAGCACGGCGAGCAGCACCAGCACCACCAGCATTTCGACCATCGTGAAACCCCCGTCGCCGCGCGTGGGCCTGGTCATGGCCAGCACGCACGCGGCGATGCCGTGCCGCTGCAGCCCTTCTCGCCCCGGCTGTCCAGCCAGAGCGAGCGGACCTGCGGGTCGGAGAAGCCGCTCCGCAGCGAAGCCTGCAGCCGGATGCAGCGCCGCGCATCGGGCTGCCCTTCGCAGGGGTCGAGGGTCAGCGTGTAGCGGCCGGCACCCGCGCCCAGGCCCGAGTCGCTGGCGAAGACCGTGTCGCGGTAGCGTGCGCGCTGGGTGTAGAAACGTTCCTGCTGCTGCATCTCCTGCAGCAGCGCGGCGCGCGCCTCGGCACGCCAGCCCTTGCGCACCGCGTCGAGGTAGGAGGGATAGGCGATTGCCGCGAGGATGGCAATGACGACCAGGGCGATCATCAGCTCGATCATCGTGAAGCCCCGGACCGTGGCGGCGGTGCCGCGCCTCATGGCTTCAGCTCCTTGAAGTCGAGCACCCGGCGCCAGTTCAGGCGCCCCGCCACGCGGCTGACCTTGCCGCCGGCGAGCGGCCGGTCGATGGACACGGCCGGGCCGCTGCCCGTCCCGGTGCCGATGCTGACGACCTCGAGCTTGCGCGTGTCGGTGCGGCGCCCGAAGGCGTCGGTCCGGCTGAAGGCGCCATCGCCCGCCTGCAGCACCAGCGGCGCGCCGGGCATGCCGACCGTCGAGGGGATGCAGGTCGGGCCCTCCGACAGGCCGGTCATCGCATTCACCGCGCAGCTGTGGCCGCCACCGCCCGCGCCGCAGGCGTCGGGGTGGGGGATCAGCGTGTTGAAGAACAGGTAGCCGTCGCTCAGCACCATGCGTGACACCTGGCGCTCGCCCCGCGCCTCGGCGTCCGGCAGGTCGAAGTACCAGCCGCGTCGCGAGGCGCCGCCCGCGGCGTAGGGACCGAAAGCGAAGGCATCGCCCGTGACCGTGAAGCGCGTGCCTTCGGCCGCCACGCGGCGGCCCTGCAGCTGCGTGCGGGCGCCCTCGTCCGGCAGGGGCGACCCGCTGTCCTGGACCGCATAGATCGACTGCGCGGCACGGCTGCCCAGATCGTCGGGCTCGACGAACTTCCCGGTGCCGAACAGCAGGATCGCCCCGCCGCCGGGCCCTCGGCCGACCTCCGGCGCGACGGTGATGGGCTGGCGCCGGCCCGCCGCGTCCCACGCGACCATCAGCGGCGCGCCGGCGAAGGCCAGCGCGTTGGCGGCCGTCCAGGGTGCGTCCTGCGCGAAGTCGAACTTCCACACATTGCCCTGGGTGTCGCCGGCGTAGAGCGCGCGGGTGGCACCGTCCGCGCCCGCCTGGTCGCCGACCGGGCCGAGGGCGTTGGGCAGCGTGTGCTCGGCCGGCGGCGGCAGCACGATCTTGTGGTAGTTGCGCCCCAGGGCCCAGGCCTCGCCGGGCGCCTTGTCGAGCGCCAGCAGGAACAGCGCGCCGGCGCCGCGTGGATGGCCGTTGTTGAAGCCCGAGGGCAGCACCGCGAACCAGCGGTAGGCGGCCGGCCGGCCCCGCTGCGCCGCCGCCGTGCGCAGGCGCAGCAAGCGCGGCGCCTGCGTCACGTGGCCGATGTCGGGATCGTCCGCGTCGGTGAATTCCCAGCGCACCTGCGATGCGGAGAACTGCTCGGGCCGGCTCACGTCGAGCGCGAACACGCCGCGCGCGCCGCCGCCCAGGCCCGACACCAGCATCGTCCGCCAGGTGCCATCGGCATCCTGGACCTCGCCCGCGGCCGGACTGCCGTCGACGAAAGGCTGGTGCACATAGGCGGGCGCGGTGTAGGCCGCGAGCCTGGCCGACACCGCGCGCGGCACATAGGCGAAGAGCTCGCTGCCGTCGTCGGCTGCAAAGGCATGCAGCATGCCGTCGTTGGCGCCGACGTACACCGCGGCCCGCCGCCCCCGGTGCGCGGCCAGGAAGTCCGCATAGCCCGGCCCCTGCAGCGCGGCACTGGGCGGGCCGACCCACAACGGCGTGGCGTTGACGACGTCGCCCATCACCGAGCCGCGCGCGCGGAAGACGCCGCCCCCGCCAGCGCCTTCGGCCTCGCGACTGCGCTCGCCGCGCAGGTAGGCGACCCGGGCCTCGCCCAGGCCGTCGGCCTCGCCGTCGGGCGCGAACGGCGCCCGGTCCAGGGCCGCGGCCAGCACGGCGTCGCTGCGCAGCTCGCGCCACAGGAACTCGACGCCCTGCCCGCTGCCGCGCTGGGTGAAGATGCGCCGGCTCGCGGGATCGCGGGGTGCCAGCGGCGGCACCGCGGCCGGATTGCCGCTGAGCCGCTCGCCCGCGTCCCAGGTGGGCGTCGCGCCCGGGCTCAGCCCGCCCTGGTCGGGGTCGTAGCGCAGCGGGTAGGCCAGCAGCGAGCCGGACCCGTTGCTGCTGTCGAGCTGCGGCACGTAGAGCTGCGTGCCGCCGCGGGTGACGCGGTCGCTCGCCACCGCGCCGCCCGCGGTGCTGCCGCTGGCGGCAGCGGCATGGCGGAAGATGCCTCGGATCGCCGCGATCATGGCCCGCGGCTGGCTCGCGAGGAAGTAGCTCGCGGGCTTCGGGAGACCGTCGTCGTCGACGCCCGCGGCCCACTCCGCGTTCGACACCACCTCGTCGTCGCCCGCGCCGCGGACCGTGACGAAGGGGTTGCCGTCGTCGTTGCGGTCGTCGAAACCGCCGTACTTGGCCGCCAGGTAGTAGGCGCTGCCCCGCTGGGCCTGGCGCAGCGTGCCGTCGCCCCGCTCGTCGACGTCGATGGCGTAGGTCTTCACGCGCAGCGCCGGATGGTCGTCGCGGATCCGCTGGGTGCGCGCCCAGTAGGCCAGCCCGGCCCAGGCCAGCGAGCCGGCGTCGGCGCCCGTGGCGAGCGTGGCCATGCTGCGCGAGCCGATGGGGGTCCCGCTGCGGAAGGCGAAGGCGCGCGGGCCATCCGCGTTGCCGCGCGTGCGCAGGCCGGCCTTGCCCGAGGGGTGGGTGTAGGCCAGCGACTCGTCGTTCTCGAAGGCGCCGACGATGCGGCTCCACTGGGCGGCGTCGGGCTCCAGGTGGGCGGGGTCGGGGCTGCGGAAGCCGCCCGGCCAACCGTCGAGCCCGTCGTTGCGCAGGCCCGGCAGCGACTGGTCGTGGTGCGTGTAGAGGTCGCCGATGGCCAGCACGTGGTTGCGCTGGCAGCCCTCGACCACCGGATCCCAGCGCGCGCGTTCGCCCAGGCCCCAGTGGCGGGTCTGGTTGTAGACCGGGAAGCCGTCCTTCATGGCCGGCGTCATGCCCGCCGTGGCCTGGGGCGACGGCGGCTGTCCCTGCAGGTAGCGCAGCGACTCGTAGTACAGCTCGCCGACCGGGTCCAGCCCCTTGTAGCTGCCGGCCACCGGCCCGGTGCGTCCGAACTGGTTGAGGTAGTTCACCACGCCGCTCAGGCCCTCCTCCGCGGCCAGCGGGTTGCGCACGAACACGCCGGTCCGGGCGTCCCATTCGGCCGCCTCGTTGGCAATCTTCTCGAAGCGGGCGTCCTGCCCGCTCGGGCCGGCGAACTTCATCGGCACGCGCAGCACGCCGCCGTAGCGCGCATTGCGGTTGTCCATCAGGTAGCCGAAGGCGGCGAAGCGCATCCGGTCGGCATAGGTCTGGATGGCGCCGACGGGTTTGGCATGGCCGCTGGGATAGCCGAAGCAGAGATCGCTGCGCCGTATGCCCTCGGTGCCGCCGCAGACCTGCACCCGCGCCAGGTACGGCGCCGCGCCGCCCGGCCCGTGGGCCTGGTTGGCGCCGGGCGCGCCGCACTGGCCGGTGCTCGCGCTGCCGACGAACAGCAGGTTGCGGCAACTGGCGATGCGCAGGCTGCCGCCGGCCTTCACCTGGCCGCGCGCCACCAGCGGCGTGAGCCGGTCGAGCTGCCCGCTGAGCGTGCGGGCCGGGAAGTAGCGGGCCGAGTTGTAGAAATCGTCGCGCAGCACGGCCCGCTGCAGCACGGTCGCGCTGGCGGTGTCGACCACCCGGTCGCCGCCGGTCATCGCATAGCGCAGCATGTCGATGGCCGAGGAGGCGGCCCAATTGAGCATGTTGCCGCTCCACTGGTCGGCACAGGCGATGCCTTCGCCGTCCTGGCGTGCGTCGGCGCTGCGCCGGAAATAGCCGTCGGCCACGGCGTAGTCGTAGCAGCCCAGCGGGTCCCAGTAGCCGACGTAGGTGGTGCGGATGTCGAAGGCGCCGCGGTAGGCCGCGCCGGTGGTCGGGAATTCGACCGACAGGTCGAGCACCATGTTCGGCTTCACGCGCGCGGCGCGGGCGAACAGCGGCTCGGCCGCCAGCGCCACCTCGGGCGGGCGTGGCGGCGCCTCGGCTTGCGCGGCGCAGGCCAGGCCCACGCCACAGGCGACGAGGAGGCGTCGAAGAAGGCACATCGGAACTCCCTGCTCATGGACAGCCGGGGCTGACCGTGGGTTTGTAGAGGGTGGTCTGCAGCATCACTTGCGTGCGCGGGTCGACGCCGTGGCCCACCGCGGTCACGCGGAACACATGGCCGAGGCTGCCGGCGCCCGCGCCCTGCAGCCGCCGGGGCTCCCAGCCGCCGTTGTGGCGCACCGCCTCGACGATGTAGCGCGGCAGGTGGGCCGGCACCGCGCCCCGGTCGTCGCCTGACCCATAGGCCTGGCCGGTGAAATGCCCGTAGGGCACGGCGACGGCGCTGGCCGGCGACAGGTCGGCCGCGATCCAGGCGGGCGTCTCGCCCGGCGCGGCCGCGGCGCACAGGCCCAGCGCCCGGCCGCTGCCGCAGCCCGCGGCGAAGGCGGCGACGTCCTGGTGCTGGAACAGGCACAGGCGCTCGGCGGCGTCGGTGTTGGGCCCGAGCACGTCGCGCTCGGCATCGGCCAGCGCGGCCTCGGCGGCCTGCAGGGCAATCTCGGTGTCGCGGTCGCTGCGGACCATCGCCTCCTGGACCAGCGTCAGCCGCGCGGCCGCCACGCCCAGCAGGCTGACCGTCCCCAGCAGGAGCAGCACCACGATCAGCGAAAAGCCGTGCGGCAGGTGACGCCGGCGCCGGTTCATGCCGGCGCCCGGACCACGTTGCGCAGCATCAGCGTGAAGCTTGTGGTGGCGCGCAAGCGGCCATCGGCGGGCGGCACGAAGGACGCCTCGCGCGCGAACGCGGCGCCCAGCGGCATCAGCGCGTCGCGCGCGCCGACCGTGTTCGCGATGTCGGCATGGGTCCGTGCACCGCGCACCACCAGGCCCACGCGCACCGCGACGACCTTGCGCCACTCGACCGTCGACGCCACGCCGGTCGCCCGCGCGAGTTCGTCGATGGCCTGGGCATCGATCCAGCGCTCGGGCACGCTGTCGCCGTCGGCATCGTGGCCGAACACCACCTTGAAACGCTCCACGCCGCGCGCGATGGGCTGGGCGTGGAAGCGCTCACCGGCGTCCGCGTCGACCGCGCGCCGCTTGCAGTAGAGCTCGGGCTCGCCGTCGGCGGCGCGTGCCACGTAGAAGAAGCTCCAGGCGCGCGCGTTCCCGCTCACCGGCTGGCCGAGACAGTCGATGGTGGTGGTGTCGACCGCCTCGCCGCCAGGCAGGTTGCGGCCGAAAAAGCGCAAGCGCAGCGAATCGTTGGCCGCCACGGGGTCGCTGCCATGCACACCCGCGCTGTCGCCCGTGCCGGGGACGCTCGCGCGGGTCGCGCCGAACACCGGCAGGTCCGCGAGCTCCGCCGGCGCCGCGGCCGGCGTCCCGTCGCCGGCATCGGTCGTGTAGTCGACATAGCCGGCCTGCCGGACCACGTTCTGCAACACGTAGCGCGCGTAACGCATCGTGTCGTGCACCTGCTGGACCTCGGCCTGGGTGTCGAACAGCTTGCGGGCCGCGAGAAAGGCCGTGCTCGCGGCGAGCACCAGCACCCCAGCGATGGCCAGCGCGACCATCAGCTCCACCAGCGTGACGCCACGCTGGCGCGACTCAGAAGCCGGCCGGCACATGGCCATCCTCCCCGCGACCTGGAACCACCTGCAGCACCAGTTGCGGCGCCCGCGCGCGGCCCTCGGCCTCTACGCCGCGGCCGGTGCGCGGCGCCCAGCCCAGCTTCAGCGCGAGGGTGCGGCCGCTGCCGCTGCAGGCCCAGGCGTCCTCGTCGCCCGATGCGAAGGCGTCGTCGAAGCAGACCACGAGCCGCGCCTCGGGCAGCGCGGCGCGCACGCGGCCGGCCCATTCGTGGAGGTCCCAGGCGGCCAGCTGCGCGGCGTTGCAGGCACGGTCGCCCACGCAGGCCGGATCGGCGTCGGGGACGGCATCGTCGGCGCCGAGCGCGAGGAGGTAGGGGTTCGCCGCATGGTTGCGCGCCGCGAGCTGCGGCTGGTTGCGCAGCTTTTCCGACAGGTCGCGCGCCAGATCGACCGCCGCGCCGAAGGTGGCCGATTCGTTGGCGCTGCGCAGCGAACCCAGCAGCAGGCCCGCCGTGCCCAGCAGCCCCACGCCGAGCACGATCACCGAGACCAGCACCTCGAGCAGGGAAAAGCCCGCGGCCGGACGCCTGGAACACGCCATGTCTTGATGCCTCCCTGAAGGCCTGCGATCGGCGCCGGATGTGTCCCGTGCGTCCGTCGAAGTGCGAGCAGTCTAGGTTTGGCGTCCCGCGCATGGGCCGCCGTCCATCCCTCATGCGCGACCACTCGTATGATTCGCCGGCGCGCCGCGCGCCCTCGCCACACTCTGCCCATGCCCTCCTCCTCCCTCGACGCGCAACACATCGCGCATGCCCAGCGGCTGGCCTCCGAAGCCCGCCTGCTGACCGATCCGAATCCGCGCGTCGGCTGCGTGCTGGTCGCGCCTTCCGGCGAAGTGATCGGCAGCGGCCACACCCAGCGCGCCGGCGGCCCGCATGCCGAGGTGATGGCGCTGCGCGACGCCGCGGCGCGTGGGCTGTCGGTGGCCGGCGCCACGGCCTATGTGACGCTCGAACCCTGCGCCCACCATGGCCGCACGGGCCCCTGCTGCGATGCGCTGGTCGCGGCCGGCATCGGCCGCGTCGTGGCCTCGATCGCCGACCCGAACCCGCTGGTCGCGGGCCAGGGCTTCGAGCGGCTGCGCGCGGCCGGCGTGGCGGTCGAGGTCGGCCCCGAGGCCGAGGCGACGCGCGAGCTCAACATCGGCTTCTTCAGCCGCATGGTCCGCAAGACGCCCTGGGTGCGGCTCAAGACCGCGGCCTCGCTCGACGGCAAGACCGCGTTGTCGAACGGCGTGAGCCAGTGGATCACCTCGGCCGAGGCCCGCGCCGACGGCCACGCCTGGCGCGCCCGCGCCAGCGCCGTGCTGACCGGCGTCGGTACGGTGATCGACGACGATCCGCGCCTGGACGTGCGGCTGGTCGAGACGCCGCGCCAGCCGCACCTGGTGATCGTCGACAGCCGGCTGCAGACCCCGCCCGGCGCCAGGCTGTTCGACGTGCCCGGCCGCCAGGTCTGGATCTACGCCGCGCAGCCCGACGCCGACCGGGCCGCGGCCTTGACGGCGCGCGGCGCGACCATCGTCCAGCTGCCCAACGCCGACGGCAAGGTCGACCTGGGCGCGATGCTGCACGACCTGGCGCGGCGCGAGGTCAACGAACTGCACGTCGAGGCCGGACACAAGCTCAACGGCTCGCTGCTGCGCGAAGGCCGGGTCGACGAGTTGCTGGTCTACCTGGCGCCCAAGCTAATCGGCGACGGCCTCGAGATGGCCAGCCAGCCCTTCGCCGGCGGCCCGCTGAGCGCGCTGAGCGGCGCGCTGCCACTCGAATTCCGCTCTGTGGAACGCTTCGGGCCCGACCTGCGCATCGTGGCCCGCGTCGCCGGCCGGGACGCTTTCTGAGGCCGAATCGCCCGGCCGCGGGCGCGCGCCGCCGAAGGCCCGCGTTCTCTGCGAAAATGCGGGGATGTTCACCGGCATCATCACCGGCGTGGGGCGCATCGCCGCCGTACGCAACCTCGGAAGCTCCTCCTCGCACGGCAAGCGCCTCAGCATTGCCACGCCGCCCGGCTACCTCGATGACGTCGGCCTCGGCGACAGCATCGCGCTCAACGGCGCCTGCATGACCGTGACCACGCTCGATCCCGCGCAGCAGCAGTTCACCATCGACATTTCCGTCGAATCGCTGGACAAGACCGCCGGCCTGGCCGAAGAAAGCACCCAGGTCAACCTTGAGAAGGCGCTGCGCGCCAGCGACCGCCTGGGCGGCCACATCGTGTCGGGCCATGTCGACGGCATCGGCACGGTGCGCCGCTTCGCGCCGGTCGGCGAGAGCTGGGAGCTGCGCGTGCTCGCGCCGCCGGCGCTGGCCCGCTTCCTGGCCTACAAGGGCTCGATCACCGTGAACGGCGTGAGCCTCACGGTCAACAGCGTGAGCGATGCGGTCGACGGCAGCGAGATCAGCATCAACCTGATCCCGCACACGGTGGAAAACACCTCGCTCGGAACCCTGCGCGAAGGCAGCCGCGTGAACCTCGAAATCGATACCGTCGCTCGCTATGTCGAGCGCATGCTCCAGGCCGGGATGCTTCCGGCCGCAACCTCCTGAACCGCACACGCCATGAACGCATCCGTCACCCCCATCGCGGGCAACCGCACCGGCCGGGCACCCGCCCCCATCTCCTCGGTCGAGGAAATCGTCGCCGACATGGCCGCCGGCCGCATGGTCATCCTGGTCGACGAGGAAGACCGTGAGAACGAGGGCGACATCGTGCTCGCGGCCGACCACGTGACGCCCGAAGCCATCAACTTCATGGCGCGCTACGCCCGCGGCCTGATCTGCCTCACGCTGTCGCGCGAGATGTGCGAACGCCTCAACCTGCCGCCCATGGTGGCGCGCAACGGTGCCCAGCACTCGACCGCCTTCACGGTCTCGATCGAAGCCGCCGAGGGCGTGACCACCGGCATCTCCGCGGCCGACCGCTCGCGCACCGTGCAGGCTGCGGTGGCGCGCAATGCGGTGGCGGCCGACCTGGTCCAGCCCGGCCACATCTTCCCGCTGCAGGCGGTCGACGGCGGCGTGCTGATGCGCGCCGGCCACACCGAAGCCGGCTGCGACTTCGCCACCATGGCCGGCTGCTCGCCCGCCTCGGTGATCTGCGAAGTGATGAACGAAGACGGCACGATGGCGCGCCTGCCCGACCTGCAGCTGTTCGCGGCCGAGCACGGCCTGAAGATCGGCACCATCGCCGCGCTGATCGAGCACCGCAGCCGCACCGAGACGCTGGTCCACAAGGTCGGCTGCCGCGAGATCGAGACCACCTGGGGCCGCTTCACCGCCCATGCCTTCCAGGACAAGCCCAGCAACGGCGTGCACCTGGCACTGGTGCGCGGCAGCTGGGGCGCCGACGAGACCGTGGCCGTGCGCGTGCACGAGCCGCTGTCGGTGCTCGACGCGCTCGAGATCAACCGCTCGCTGCATTCCTGGAGCCTCGACGCCAGCCTGGCCTACATCGCGAAGCAGGACAAGGGCGTCGCGATCCTGCTGAACTGCGGTGAATCCGCGGCCGAGCTGCTGGCCCAGTTCGACGGCACCGCGCGTCCGGCCCAGGCGCCCGAACGCGGCCGCATGGACCTGCGCAGCTACGGCGTGGGCGCGCAGATCCTGCGCGAATGCGGCGTGCACAAGATGCAACTGCTGGGCACGCCGCGCCGCATGCCCAGCATGGCGGCCGGCTACGGCATCGAAATCACCGGCTACATCCACAAGGACTGACACGTGCTTCACGCAAACAAGGGCGAGCTTCCGACGCTCGACGGACAAGGGCTGCGCATCGGCATCGTGCAGGCGCGCTTCAACGAAGACATCACCGACGCACTGGCCGAAGCCTGCCTGGCCGAACTCGCCGCGCTCGGCGTGGCCGATGCCGACATCGACCACGTGCGCGTGCCCGGCGCGCTCGAGGTGCCGGTGGCGCTGCAGGCCATGGCCCGGCGCGGCGGCTACCACGCGCTGGTCGCGCTGGGCTGCATCATCCGCGGCGAGACCTACCACTTCGAACTCGTGGCGAACGAATCCGGCGCGAGCGTGAGCCGCATCGCACTCGACCACCACCTGCCCATCGCCAACGCGATCCTCACCACCGAAAACCTGGAACAAGCCGTGGCCCGCCAGACCGACAAGGGCCGCGATGCGGCACGCGTCGCCGTCGAAATGGCGCAGCTGCTGGCCAGCACCCTCTCATGACCGCAGACCTTCCTCCCGAACAAGACGCCAAGCCGCGCCAGGTGCGCACCGGCCTCACCAGCACGGGCGCACGCAAGGCCTCGGCCAAGTCCAACCGCAGCCGCTCGCGCGAATTCGCGCTGCAGGCGCTCTACCAGCACCTGGTGGGCCGCAACGACGCGACCGAGATCGACCACTTCACGCGCGACCTGGCGGGCTTCCACAAGGCCGACGCCGCGCACTACGACGCGCTGCTGCACGGCACGATCCGCGAGGAAGCCGAACTCGACGCCATGATCCAGCCGCTGCTGGACCGCAAGTTCGGCGAGATCTCGCCGATCGAACACGCGGTGATGTGGATCGGCGTCTACGAATTCCGCCATTGCCTCGACGTGCCCTGGCGCGTGGTGCTCAACGAGTGCATCGAGCTGGCCAAGGAATTCGGCGGCACCGACGGCCACAAGTACGTGAACGCGGTGCTCAACGGGCTGGCGCCCACGCTGCGCAGTGCCGAGGTCGAAGCCGACCGCGCATCGGGGAAAGCGCGCGCATGAGGATCTCGAGCCGCGCGGAAAAGATCGAGCCCTTCTATGTGATGGAGGTGGCCAAGGCCGCCAGCGCGCTGGCGCGCGAGGTGGCCCACACCGACCGGCCGATGATCTTCCTGAACATCGGCGAGCCCGACTTCACCGCGCCGCCGCTGGTGCAGGAAGCCGCGGTGCGCGCCGTGCGCGCGGGCGCCACGCAGTACACGCAGGCCACCGGCCTCGAGCTGCTGCGCGAGCGCATCAGCGGCTGGTACCGCGAGCGCTTCGGCGTCGACGTGCCGGCCCGCCGCATCGTGATCACCGCCGGCGCCTCGGCCGCGCTGCAGCTGGCCTGCCTGGCGCTGATCGAGGCCGGCGACGAGATCCTGCTGCCCGACCCCAGCTACCCCTGCAACCGCCACTTCGTGACTGCTGCCGACGGCCGCGCCGTGCTGGTGCCGACCACCGCGGCCGAGCGCTTTCAGCTCAGCGCGGCCAAGGTCGAGGCCGCCTGGACCGACAGGACGCGCGGCGTGCTGCTGGCCTCGCCCTCGAACCCGACCGGCACCTCGATCGCGCCCGACGAACTGCGCCGCATCCACGAGGTGGTGTCGCGCCGCGGCGGCATCACGCTGATCGACGAGATCTACCTGGGCCTGTCGCACGACGACGCTTTCGGCCAGACCGCACTGGCCATCGACGACCAGGTCATCAGCATCAACAGCTTCAGCAAGTACTTCAACATGACCGGCTGGCGGCTCGGCTGGCTGGTGGTGCCCGATGCGATCGTGCCCGCGGTCGAACGGCTGGCGCAGAACCTGTTCATCTGCGCGAGCACCGTGGCGCAGTACGCGGCCCTGGCCTGCTTCGAGCCCGAGAGCATCGCCGAGTACGAACGCCGCCGCGCCGAGTTCAAGGCCCGGCGCGACTGGTTCATTCCGCAGCTCAACGCGCTGGGGCTCACGGTGCCGGTCGAACCCGACGGCGCCTTCTACGCCTGGGCCGACTGCACCGAGTTCGCGCGCAAGCTGGGCATCGAGGGCAGCTGGGACTTCGCCTTCGAGGTGATGAAGCGCGCCCATGTGGCGATCACGCCAGGCCGCGACTTCGGCACCGCCGAGACCGCGCGCTTCGTGCGCTTCTCGACCGCCAGCTCGATGGCGCACCTCGAAGAAGCGATCGCGCGGCTCAAGACGCTGGCCGGATGAGCTTCCAGTTCCCGATCCGCATCTACTGGGAGGACACCGATGCCGGCGGCATCGTGTTCTATGCCAACTACCTGAAGTTCATGGAACGCGCGCGCACCGAGTGGCTGCGCGACCTGGGCATCGAGCAGCGCGCGCTGCGCGAACAGAGCGGCGGGATGTTCGTGGTGAGCGAGACCCAGCTCAAGTACCACCGGCCGGCGCGCCTCGACGACGAACTGCTTGTTACGGTCGAACTCCGGCAGACCGGCTCGGCGTCGGCCATAATCGCCCAGCGCGTGCTATCAAAAGAAGAGCAACCCTCTTTGCTGTGCGAAGGCACGATCCGCATCGGCTGGGTCGATGGCCTCACATTGCGCCCCTCACGCATTCCGGCCCATGTTGCGGGAACCCTCGAGCGCCATCGCGGCTCCATGTCTCAACCTCTCACGCCATGAACCAAGACCTCTCGATCCTCACCCTCCTGATCCATGCCAGCCTGCCGGTGCAACTCGTGGTGCTGCTGCTGGCCGGCATCTCGATCGCCAGCTGGGCGGCGATCTTCCGCAAGTTCTTCGCGCTCAAGCGCATGCGCGCCCTCAACGACGAGTTCGAGCGCGACTTCTGGTCGGGCACCAGCCTCAACGAACTCTTCGCTTCGGCGGCCCAGAACGCCAAGCTCGCCGGCCCGATGGAGCGCATCTTCGCCTCCGGCATGCGCGAGTACCAGAAACTGCGCGAGCGCCATGTGGCCGACGCCGGCACGCTGCTCGACGGCGCGCGCCGCGCGATGCGGGCGAGCTTCCAGCGCGAGCTGGACGTGGCCGAATCCAACCTCTCCTTCCTGGCCACGGTCGGCTCGGTCTCGCCCTATGTGGGCCTGTTCGGCACGGTCTGGGGCATCATGCATGCCTTCACCGGCCTGGCCGCGCTGACGCAGGTCACGCTGGCCACCGTCGCGCCCGGTATCGCCGAGGCGCTGGTCGCCACCGCCATCGGCCTGTTCGCCGCCATCCCCGCGGTGGTCGGCTACAACCGCTTCGCCCGCGAGATCGACAAGACCGCGATCGCGCTCGAGACCTTCATCGAGGAGTTCTCGAACATCCTGCAGCGCAACCTGTCGACCCAGCCGGCGCCCTCGAGCGCCGGCCGCTGAGCCGCCGTCAACGGAAGCCGAGCCCATGCCCGCCACCTCCTCCCGCGGCCGCGGCCGCCGCACGATCAACGAGATCAACATGGTCCCGTTCATCGACGTCATGCTGGTGCTGCTGATCATCTTCATGGTGACCGCGCCGCTGATCACGCCCAGCGTGATCAACCTGCCCAGCGTCGACCGCGCCAACAAGCAGCCCGACAAGCCGATCGAGATCGTCATCAAGACCGACGACGAGATCCAGATCAAGAAGGACCCGTCCAGCGGCTCGGGCGGCAGCGCCATCCCGTTCACGCAGATCGGCAGCGCCGTGAAGACCGCGCAGGGCGGCGATGCCGAGCGCCCGGTGGTCATCAGCGCCGACAAGTCGGTCAAGTACGAGACCGTGGTCAAGGCCATGAACCTGCTCAAGCGCGCGGGCGTCGAGCGGGTCGGCCTGTCGGTCACGACCACGGGCGCGAAGTAAGGCATGTCGCTCGCCGCCGACCGCCCCGAGTTCGCCCCTCCGCCGCAACGCGGCACGCCGCGCGCCATTGCCTTCGCGCTGGCCGCGCACGCCGTGCTGATCGCCGCGCTGACCTGGGGCGTGCACTGGAAGCGCGATGCCGAGAGCGATGCCGTCGAGGCCGAGATCTGGTCGACCACGGTGCAGCAGGCCGCGCCGCGCCTCACGCAGCCGCCGGCCCCGGTGCCGCCGCCCGCGCCGGCCCCCGTGCCGACACCGGCACCGCCGCCCCCGCCGCCGCCACCGCCGCCCGCGGTGAAGGCGCCCGAGCCTGCCCCGGCTCCGCGTCCGCCCGACATCGCGCTCGAACGCGAGAAGAAGGCGCGCGAGCAGAAGGAGCGCGAGCAGGAGATCGAACGGGCCAAGCAGGAAAAGAAGATGGAAGCCGCGAAGAAGGCGGCCCAGGAAAAGAAGGAACTCGAGGCCAAGCGCCGCGCCGAGGAAGAGGCGCAGGATCGCCGCGAAGCGCAGGAAAAGGCCCAGGCCGACGCGCGCAAGAAGAAGGAAGCCGAGGCCAAGCAGCAGCAACAGCAGCAGCAGGCCGAGGCGGCGAAGAAGAAGGAGGCCGATGCCGCCAAGCAGGCCGCGGCCGACCGCGCCGCCACGCTCAAGCGCATGCAGGGCCTGGCCGGTGCCAGCGGCGACGACAACGCGACCGGCAACGCGCTGAAGTCCTCGGGCCCCTCGGGCAGCTACGGCGGCCGGGTGGCGGCGGCCGTGCGGCCCAACGTGGTCTTCCCGGATGCCGAACTGGTCAACGGCAACCCGGCCGCCGAGTTCGACGTGCGGCTGGCGCCCGACGGCACCATCGTCGGCACGCCGCGGCTGGTCAAGTCCAGCGGCCTGCCCGCCTGGGACCAGGCCGCACTGCGCGCGCTGCAGAAGACCGAAAAGCTGCCGCGCGACGTCGACGGCCGGGTGCCGCCCGCGCTGATCGTCGAGCTCAAGCCCAAGCGCTGAGGACGCCCGGCCCCGCGGCTTGACCTGCGTCAAGCCGGCGGGCCGGCCGGGGCCCTACGCTCCAGGTCAAGACCGCAGCGTCTCCGGGGGCAAGCGCACCCGGAGGCACCGGGCTGTGGTCACATGTCGCAGAGGGGCCGTGCCCACGGTCGCACCTCTTCCATGACCTTGAAAGGACCTCCATGAAAATCCTCGTCGCCGTCGATGGCAGCCCCTACACCCAGAAAGCCCTGGCCTACCTCGCCGAGCACCGCGCCATGTTCGTCGAAGGCCATGAACTCGTCGTGCTGCACGTCTGCACCGCCCTGCCGGGCAATGTGAAGCGCCATGTGGCCAAGGAGATCGTCGATGGCTACTACGCCGAAGAAGCCGCCAAGGTCTTCGAGCCGGTGAAGAAAGCCTTGACCGAGCACGGCGTGAGCGCGTTCACCACGCAGGAACGCCATGGCCATGCACCAGAAGAAATCGTCGCCGCGGCCAAGGAAGCCGGCGCCGGCCTGATCGTCATGGGCACGCATGGCCACGGCCTGTTCGGCCGCGCGCTCATGGGCTCGGTGGCCAGCAAGGTGATCGCCGAGAGTCCGGTGTCGGTGCTGCTGGTCAAGTGAGGCCGGCCCTCATTTGGGCTGGAACATGATCAGGCCCATGCCCATCAGCGCCACCACCACGCCGGCCACGTCCCAGGGCGTGGGCCGGATCCCGTCCACGGCCCAGAGCCAGGCGATCGCCACGCCGATGTAGACGCCGCCGTAGGCCGCATAGACGCGGCCCGCGGCCGTGGCGTGCAGCGTGAGCAGCCAGGCGAACAGCGCCAGGCTCAACGCCGCGGGCAGCAGCAGCCAGACCGACCTGCCCTGCTTGAGCCAGAGCCAGGGCAGGTAGCAGCCGACGATTTCGGCCAGCGCGGTGGCGACGAAGAGCGCGAGGGTTTTCATGCGCGCATTGTCGGTGGCGGCCCGTCCGACACCGCGCGGCAGCACTGCCCTACGCGGGCCTTTGCGGCGGTCCGAATACTGCAGGCCATCGGCCGCCGAACGCGCGGCTCCACGAAATGGCCGGCGACGTGAGCGACACCCCCACCTTCGAACCCAACGAACATCCGGCCGGCGGCTGGGGCTCCCTCAAGGCCGTGGCCGGCGTGCTGGCGCGCGAACGCATTCCGATCCAGGGCGCCAAGGCGCTGCTCAAGCAGAACCAGCACGGCGGCTTCGCCTGCGTGAGCTGCGCCTGGGCCAAGCCCGCCAAGCCGCACCGCGCCGAGTTCTGCGAGAACGGCGCCAAGGCCACGGCCTGGGAGCTCACCGCCAGGCGCATGCCGCCCGGCTTCTTCGAGGACCACACTCTCACCTCGCTCGAAAGCTGGAGCGACCATGCGCTCGAGGAAGGCGGCCGGCTCACGGTGCCGCTGCGCTGGGACGCGGCCAGCGACCGCTACCTCGAAGTCAGCTGGGACGAGGCCTATGCGGGCATCGGCGCCGAACTGCGCGCGCTGCGGGCCGTCGACCCGAAGTCGACCGTGTTCTATGCCTCGGGCCGTGCCTCGCTGGAAGCCAGCTACATGTACCAGTTGCTGGCCCGCCTCTACGGCAACAACAACCTGCCCGACAGCTCCAACATGTGCCACGAGAGCACCTCGGTGGCGCTGCCCCAGACCATCGGCGTGCCGGTGGGGACGGTGACGCTCGACGACTTCGAACAGACCGACGCGATCTTCTTCTTCGGCCAGAACGTGGGCGTGAACAGCCCGCGCATGCTGCACCAGCTGCAGGAGGCACGGCAGCGCGGCGTGCCGATCGTGAGCTTCAACCCTCTCAAGGAACGCGGGCTGCTGAGCTTCGCCAACCCCCAGTCGCCGATCGAGATGCTCACGCCGGCCCAGACCGCCATCAGCACGCAGTACCTGCAGCTGAAGATCGGCGGCGACATCGCGGCCATCAGCGGGCTGTGCAAGGCGCTGATCGCGGCCGACGACGAAGCGCGGCGCAGCGGTGCCGCACGCGTGGTCGACGCGGACTTCATCGCCGAGCACACGCAGGGCTTCGATGGCTTCGCCGCGCGCATGCGCGAGACGCCATGGGAGGCGATCGAATCCGAATCGGGCCTCACCCGCGCGGCGCTCGAACAGGCGGCCGCGGTCTATGCCCGCGCGCGTGCCGTGATCGGCATCTACGGCATGGGCCTGACCCAGCACCGCAAGGGCGTGATGAACGTGCAGATGGTGTCGAACCTGCTGCTCCTGGGCGGGCACATCGGCCGGCGCGGCGCGGGCATCTGCCCGGTGCGTGGCCACTCCAACGTGCAGGGCCAGCGCACCGTGGGCATCACCGAGAAGCCCGAGCTCGCGCCGCTGGACCGGCTGGCCGCGCTCTACCGCTTCGAGCCGCCGCGCGACAAGGGGCGCAACACCGTCGCCACCTGCGAAGGCGTGCTCGACGGCTCGGTGCGCGCCTTCGTCGGCCTGGGCGGCAACTTCCTGCGCGCGGTGCCCGACACCGCGCGCGTCGAGGCGGCCTGGCGCCGCCTGCGGCTCACGGTGCAGGTCGCGACCAAGCTCAACCGCAGTCACCTGGTGCACGGCGAGGTGGCCTACCTGCTGCCCTGCCTGGGCCGCATCGAGATCGACCGGCAGGCGGGCGGCGCGCAGACGATGTCGGTGGAGGATTCCACCGGCTTCATGCACGCCTCCGACGGCATGGCCGAACCGGCCGAAGCCACGCTGCGCTCCGAGGCCGCGATCATCGCGGGCATCGCGCAGGCCACGCTCGGGCCCAGCGACCACGTGCCCTGGGCCGCCTGGGCGGGCGACTACGGCCGCGTGCGCGACGCCATCGAGGCCACCTGGCCCGAGATCTTCCGCGACTTCAACGGCCGCTTCCGCGCGCCCGGCGGCTTCCACCGGCCGATCCCGGCGCGCGAGCGCATCTGGAAGACGCCCAGCGGCAAGGCGCAGTTCATCGTGCCCGACACGCTGGTGGCCGACCCCGACACGCCCGAGACCGCGCCGGACGTGCTGCGCCTCATGACGATGCGCAGCGACGACCAGTTCAACACCACCATCTACAGCCTCGACGACCGCTTCCGCGGCATCTACGGCACGCGCCAGGTGCTGCTGCTGCATGCGGCCGACATCGCGCGCCTGGGCCTGGCAGAGGGCGATACCGTCACCGCCTGCACGGCCACGGACGACGGCGTGAGGCGCGAAGTGGCCGGCCTGCGTGTGACGCCCTTCGACATCCCCGCGGGCTGCGCGGCCGGCTACTTCCCCGAATGCAATCCGCTGGTGCCGCTCGCGCACCACGCCGAGGGCAGCCAGGTGCCGGCCTTCAAGGCGATCCCGATCCGGCTGCGCCGCACCGGCAGCCACCCGCCAGTTTTCACCCACGATTCAAAGGAAATGCCATGAGCGACCCCACCACGCATCCCATCACACCGCTGCCCTACCAGCCGGAATACGAAGCGCTCGAGGACGACGAGGCCGAGACCGAGCGGGCGCTCAACGAGACGCTCTACGAGATCAACGAGACCGTGCGCAAGGACGAGGGCCATGCCTACCGCAGCGTGCACGCGAAGAGCCACGGCCTGCTGTTCGGCGAGCTGCAGGTCGCGGCCGGCCTGCCCGAGATGCTCGCGCAGGGTGTGTTCGCGACGCCCGCCACCTACCCGGTCGTGATGCGCCTGTCGACCGTGCCCGGCGACCTGCTGGAAGACAGCGTGTCGACGCCGCGCGGCCTGGGCCTGAAGATCGTGGGCGTGCCGGGCGAGCGCCTGCCCGGCTCCGAAGCCGACGTCACGCAGGATTTCCTCATGGTCAACGGGCCCGTGTTCAGCGCGCCCACGGCCAAGAAGTTCCTGGGCACGCTCAAGCTGCTGGCGGCCAGCACCGACAAGGCGCCGGGCCTCAAGAAGGCGCTGTCGGCCACCTTGCGCGGACTCGAGAGCCTGATCGAGAAGGCCGGCGGCGAGAGCGGCACGCTCAAGGCGCTGGGCGGCCATCCCGCGACGAACATCCTGGGCGAGACCTTCTTCACGCAGGTGCCCATGCGCTTCGGCCCCTACATGGGCAAGCTGCAGCTGGTGCCGGTGTCGCCCGAACTCACGGCGCTGACCGATGCGCCGGTCGACCTGGGCGAGCGGCCCAACGCCCTGCGCGACGCCGTGGTTGCGCATTTCGGCGTCCATGGCGGCACCTGGGAGCTGCGGGTGCAGCTGTGCACCGATCTGGAGAAGATGCCGATCGAGGATGCCTCGGTCCAATGGCCGGAGGACCTGAGCCCCTACCTCACGGTGGCGCGCATCGTGGCCCGTCCGCAGGTGGCCTGGAGCGCCGCGCGCTCGGCGGCGGTGGACGACGGCATGTCCTTCAGCCCCTGGCACGGCCTGGCCGCGCACCGGCCCATCGGCTCGGTGATGCGGGTGCGCAAGGCCGTCTATGCGATGGCCTCGCGCTACCGTTCCGAGCACAACGCGACCCAGGTCGAAGAGCCGCGCGCGCTGAGCGCGCTGCCCGACTGAGGATCAGGCGCGCGCGAACAGCCCCTTGTGCTGTTCGCGCAGCAGCGCCTTCTGCACCTTGCCCATGGCGTTGCGCGGCAGTTCGCCCACCACGAAGCAGCGCTTGGGCACCTTGAAGTTGGCCAGCCTGGCCTTGAGCTCGGCCACGATCGCGTCCGCGTCGATCACCGCGCCGGGCCTGGTTGTGACCACGGCCACGCCCACCTCGCCGAAGTCCGCATGGGGCACGCCCACCACCGCGCTCTCGGCCACGCCCGGCAGTTCGTTGATGAAGCCTTCGATCTCGGCCGGGTAGACGTTGTAGCCGCCGCTGATGATCAGGTCCTTGCTGCGGCCGACGATGGTGATGTAGCCCAGGCCGTCGATCTGGCCCACGTCGCCGGTCTTGAAGAAGCCGTCGGCGGTGAACTCCTCCTTGGTCTTCTCGGGCATGCGCCAGTAGCCCGCGAACACGTTGGGGCCGTCGACCTCGATGTTGCCGATCTCGCCCGTGCCGGCCTCGCGGCTGTCGCCGTTCTCGTCGGCGATGCGCACGCGCAGCTGCACGCCCGGCAGCGCGAAGCCCACCGTGCCGCCGCGACGCTCGCCCTGCACCGCGCTGTAGGGGTTGGAGGTGAGCATCGCGGTCTCGCTCATGCCGTAGCGCTCGAGGATGGTGTGGCCGGTGCGCTGCTGCCAGGCGTGGAAGGTCTCGATCAAGAGCGGCGCCGAACCCGCGATGAACAGGCGCATGCGCTTGCAGGCCTTCTTCGTGAGCCCGGGCTCGGCCAGCATGCGTACGTAGAGCGTGGGCACGCCCATGAAGACCGTGGCCTCGGGCAGCCGCGCCACCACGCGCTTCGGGTCGAACTTGTTGAGCCAGATCATCTTGCTGCCGTTGAGCAGCGCGCCGTGGATCGCGACGAACAGGCCGTGGACATGGAAGATGGGCAGCGCATGGATCAGCACGTCGCCTTCGGTCCAGCCCCAGTAGTCCTTGAGCACCTCGGCATTCGACAGCAGGTTGCGGTGCGTGAGCATCGCGCCCTTGCTGCGGCCGGTGGTGCCGCTGGTGTAGAGGATGGCGGCCAGGTCGTCGTCTTGCTTGCGCGCCACGGTGTGCCGGTCGCTGCACTGCGCAGCGAGCTCGAGCAAGGTGCCGGTGCGGTCGTCGTCGAGCGTGAACACATGGCGCGTGCCCGCGGCCTGCGCGATCGGGCCGACCCAGCCGGCGTTGACGCTGCTGCACACCACCACGGCCGGCTCGGCGTTGCCGATGAAGTACTCGATCTCGGCCCCGCGGTAGGCGGTGTTGAGCGGCAGGAACACATAGCCCGCGCGCAGCGTAGCCAGGTAGAGCATCAGCGCCTCGACCGATTTCTCGACCTGCACCGCGATGCGCGCGCCCTCTTCCAGGTCCAGCGCGGCGAACAGGTTGGCGATCATCGCGCTCGCGCGGTCGAGGTCGCGCCAGGAATAGAGCAGGCCGTCGTCGGTCTCGACCGCGACCGCATCGAGGTCGGCGGGGAAGGCGGCGCGCAGCGCGGCGAAGAGGTTGGCGTGGGTCGTCATGCGGGGTCTCGGAAAACAGGAGGACGTTTGGCAAGGAAGGCGGCGATGCCTTCGCGGTGTTCGGGGGAATCGGCGTAATCGTAGGCCGTGGGCAGCAGGGCTTGGACCCCGCCGCTGTCGACGCCGGCCAATGCGGCCAGCATGCGTTTGTGGGCGCGCGCGGCCTCGGGCGCGAGTGCGGCGATGCGATGCGCATGCACCCGCACCGCGTCGGCGACGGCCGCGTCGGGCAGCACCTCGAGCAGGAAGCCGGCCTCCTTCAGCCGGGGCGCGCCGTGCACGCCCGCGGCCAGCAGCATGTCGCGCGCCAGCGCGTCGCCGACCGCACGGTGCACCAGCGCGGCCTCGTAGGGCGCCATCGGGAAGCCGAGCTTGGCGATGGGCGCGCCGAACTTCGCCGAGGCGCCGGCCAGCCGGATGTCGCAGCAGCTCGCGATCTCGAGGCCGGCGCCCATGCAGGCGCCTTCGATCTGCGCGAGCATCGGCACTTCGCAGCCGCGCAGCGCCTTGAGCGCGGCGCCGACCTCGTCTTCATGGAAGACGCGCAGCGCGGCCGTGTCGAAGCGGAAGGACGGGTATTCCGAGATGTCGCCGCCGGCGCAGAAGGCCCCACCCTCCCCGCGCAGCACGATGCAGCGCAGGGCGGCGTCGGCCGACAGGGACGCAGGGCCCTCGAAGGCCGCGCGCAGTTCGCGCCACATCGCGCGCGACATGGCGTTCAGGCGCCCCGCATGCACCAGCGTCACGAAGGCGACCGCGCCCTCGCGCTCGACGCGAATCTCACCCGCCATGGTTCGGTTCCTTATTCCAGTTTGGCGCCCGAGGCCTTGACCACCGCGGCCCAGCGCCTGATTTCGGCATTGACGAAGCCGCCGTAGGCCGCGTTCGTGAGGTTGGGAATCTCCGAGCCGTTGGCGGCCCAGATGGTCCTGAGCTCGTCGGTGGCCAGGGCCTTCTTCATGTCCTCGATGATGCGCGATTGCACCTCGGCCGGCGTGCCCTTGGGCGCCCACAGGCCGTACCAGGTGGTCACGGTGTAGTCGGGCAGGCCCACCTCGGCCGCGCAGGGCACGTCGGGGAAGGCCGGGTTGCGCTTGGCGCCGGCCATCATCAGCGCCTTGATGCGCCCGCCCTTGATGTGCTGCGAGGACGAGCCCAGGCCGTCGAAGCAGACGTCGACGTTGCCCGCGATCAGGTCTTGCAGCATCGGGCCCGCGCCGCGGTAGGGGATGTGCGTGATGAAGGTGCCGGTCTGCTGCTTGAACAGCTCGCCCGCCAGGTGGTGCGAGGTGCCGGCGCCGGCCGAGCCGTAGTTCATCTTGGCCGGGTTGCGCTTGGCATAGGCGATGAACTCCTGGACGGTGGTCTGCGACACGCGCTTGGGGTTGACCACCACCACCTGCGGCGCGTTGGCCAGCAGCATCAGCGGCACGAAGTCCTTCTCGATGTCGTAGTCGAGCTTGGGATAGATCGAGGGCGCGATCGCATGGTGCACCGCGCCCATGAACAGGCCGTAGCCGTCCGGCGGCAGCTTGGCCGCGACGCTCGCGCCCAAGGTGCCGCCCGCGCCGCCGCGGTTGTCGATCACCAGCGTCTGGCCGGTGCCCTTGGAGAACTGTGCCGACAAGGGCCGCGCGAAGGCGTCGGTGCCGCCGCCGGCCGGGAACGGCACGACCAGCGTGACCGGCTTGGAGGGCCAGCCGGATTGCGCCTGCGCGCCGCCGCCAAGGACGGCCGCGGCCGCCGCGGCCAGGCGCAGCATGTCGCGGCGCTGAAAGCTGTGGTTCATTGTCTTGTCTCCTGTTTTTATGCAACGCTCATGTGCCGGGGCCGTCGGCACGCCGTGGAAATCGGCCCGTCGAAAAACTGCGCGCTCAAGCCTTGAAGAACAGGCTGTCGACATCGCCAGAGACCGCCACCTTGCCCTGCGCCAGCAGCGCCCGGTGCTTGTCGAGCCGCTTGAGATCGTAGAGGTAGTTGACCATGAGCCCGTAGGCCTGCTTGACGCCCTTGGTCGACGGGTCGCCGGCCCAGTTGAGCCGCTCGACCCGCGCCCCGTTGCCGAGGTGGAAGCGCGCCACCGGATCGACCGGCTTGCCCTCGACCGTGGCGCGCCCCAGGTACTCGGCCGCGCATTGCATCAGCATCTGGCGCACCGGCGATTTCGCCTCCAGCGCCAGCGCATCGTCGGCCGCGGCCAGCAGGCGCTCCGGCGTGGGCGGCAGCGAGCCCAGCGCCTGCCCCAGGGCGCGCGCGCGCTTGTCGTCGAGCCGCAGCAGCATCTCGGCCGCGTGCTTGCCGAGCCAGGGGCGAAAGCCCGGGATCGGCGACAGCGTGGCGAAGACCTTGAGCCGCGGGAACTCGGCCTGCAGCGTCTCGACCACGCGCTTGATCAGCGAATCGCCGAAGCTCACGCCACGCAGGCCGGTCTGGGTGTTGCTGATCGAATAGAAGATCGCGGTGCTGGCCTTGTCCGCGGTGGCCAGCGCCGCGGCCTCGTCGAGCAGCGGCACGATGCCGTCGCTCAGGTGGTCGACCAGCGCCACCTCGACGAAGATCAGCGGCACGTCGGGGAGCCGCGGATGGAAGAAGCCATAGCAGCGGCGGTCGCTGTCGAGCCGGTTCTTCACGTCGGCCCAGCTCTTGATGTCGTGCACCGCCTCGTACTGGATCAGCTTCTCGATCAGCGAGGCCGGCGAGTCCCAGCTGATGCGGCGCAGGTCGAGGAAGGCCACGTCGAACCAAGTCGAGAACAGGTGCTCGAGTTCGGCATCGAGCGGCACGAAGCGGCGCTCGCCCTTGACCTGCGGCAGCAGCTCGGCCCGCAGGTCGATCAGGAAGCGCATGCCGTCGGGGTCGATGGTGAAGCGCTGCAGCAGGCGCGCGCGCGGCGAGGCCAGCGCGCGGCGCAGGTGCACCTCGGCCTGCCCTTCGTCGGCGGTGCCGGCCGCCGCCTCGTGGCGCGCGCGGGCGCTGCTGAGCTTCTTGGCATCGGGCGCGAAGCGTTCGCTGATCAGCAGCCAGACGTCGCGCCGCTCGGCGGCATCGAGTTCGGCGTACCAGCGCATGACCTCGCAGGCGCGCCGGCCGGCTTCGACCTCGCTGACGCGCGCGTCGACCACCGATTGCAGCTCGGTCAGCGCGCGCCGCAGCGCCCGCGGCGCCATCGCCTCGCCGTGGCGGCGCAGGGTGGCGTCGAGGCGCTCGCTCAGGGTGCGCGGCGGCAGCGCGGCCTTCTTCTTCGCCGGGGCCGTGGTGGAAGACGGTGCGGCCTCCTTTTCGGGGCCGGCGGCCGGCGTGGCGTCGGGGCGCAATCGCGACACGCTGCGCGTGAGCCAGGTGGAAGCATTCATGAAGCCAGCCTCGATTTCTGTTGAAGCGCCACGGCGCGCAGGGCTTCGCGCTGGCGGTGGAGATGGGTGCGCATCGCGGCCTCGGCGCCGTCGCTGTCGCGCGCCTTGAGCGCCGCGAACACGGCCAGGTGTTCCGACAGGCTCTGCGCCAGCCGGCCCGGGGCGTTGAGCTGCTGCAGCCGCGCGAGCTTGAGGATCTTGCGCAGGTCGCCGATGGTCTGGGCCAGCCAGCGGTTGTCGGCCAGCGTGATGATGGCCTCGTGGATCACCAGGTTGGTCGCGTAGTAGGCGGTGATCCGCTTGGCCGCGGCATGCTTGACCAGCTTGTCGTGCAGCGACTCGAGCGTGGCGATGTCGGCATCGCTCGCGTTGCGCGCGGCCTCCCAGGCGCAGCGGCCCTCGAGCAGCGCGATCACCGGAAAGATCTCGTCGAGGTCGCGCTCGGTCACCTCGGCCACGAAGCAGCCGCGGCGCGGCTCGTGGCGCAGCAGGCCCTCGGCCGTGAGCACCTTCAAGGCCTCGCGCAGCGGCGTGCGCGAGATGGCCAGCCGCTCGCACAGCGCGGCCTCGTCGAGGAAGCTGCCCGGCGCCAGCGTGCCCGCGAAGATCTCCTCCCGCAGCGATGTGGCGACTTCGTCGTGCAGCGAATTGGCAACGATGCGCATGGTGTGTATAGCCCTGGCGGGTGGATCGGCGGGGGCGGACGGCGGCTCAGTGTGACCTTGCCTGCACGCCGTAATTTCCGATAATTACGCGTAATTATGGGAACAACAGCGCGTGCTGGCAATGGCCGCGCGCCGGTGGAAACCCTGGCCCGCGCCCACGGGACGGCTACAGTCGAGGCCGTGCGCGCCCCTGCTCCTCCCCTCCCCCTGCCGACCCGCGACGGCGTCGGCCCCAGCTGCGTCGGCCTGCCGCCGGGCGCCTGGCCGACGGTGCTGGACTTTTTGCTGGAACGCTTTCCCGCGGTCGGCTCCGCCACCTGGCTGGCGCGCATCGACGCCGGCGAGGTGATCGACGAGCACGGCGAGACGGTCACGCGGACCTTGCCCTACCGGGCCCACCGCCGCGTCTACTACTACCGCGAGATCCCGGACGAGCCGCGCGTGCCCTTCGACGAGGTGCTGCTGTTCCAGGACGCGCAGCTGGTGGTGGCCGACAAGCCGCACTTCCTGCCGGTCACGCCCGGCGGCAAGTACCTGCAGGAGAGCCTGCTGGTGCGGCTCAAGCGCCGGCTCGGCATCGACACGCTGGCGCCGGTGCACCGCATCGACCGCAGCACCGCGGGCCTGGTGCTGTTCAGCGTCGAGCCCGCCACGCGCGGCCACTACCAGCGCATCTTCGCGGAACGCGAGGTGCACAAGACCTACGAGGCCATCGTGCACGGCCCCGGGCCGCGGCCCCTGCCCGCGGTGCACCGCAGCCGGCTGGCCGAGGACCTGGCCTTCATGCGCATGCGCGAGGTGCCGGGCGAGGCGAACTCCGAGACCCGCATCGAGCAACTCGCGGCGCTCGACGGCGGCCGGCTGCGCCTGCGGCTGTCGCCGGTCACGGGCCGCAAGCACCAGTTGCGCGTGCACTGCGCGGCGCTGGGCATGCCGATCGTCAACGACCCGGTCTACCCGGTGCTGCGCGCGGAAGGCGACGAGGACCACGCCCATCCGCTGCAATTGCTGGCGCAGACGCTGCGCTTCACCGATCCGGTGACGGGCGACGCGCGCCTGTTCCGCAGCACGCTGTCGCTCGGCAGTTGAAGGTTCAGCGGCGCGCGGCGCGCGCCGGTGCGCTCAGGTACAGCCAGACGCCGAAGGCGATCATGGGCACGCACAGCCACTGGCCCATGCTCATGTTGAGCGCCAGCAGGCCGAGGAAGTCGTCGGGCTCGCGGAAGTACTCGGCGATGAAGCGCATCGCGCCGTAGCCGATCAGGAACACCGCGGCGACCCGGCTCTGCACGCGTTCCTTGCGGGCGTAGAGCCAGAGGATCACGAACAGCAGCAGGCCTTCGAGCAGGAACTGGTAGACCTGCGACGGGTGGCGCGGCAGCATCGAGCCGCTCTGCGGGAACACCATGCCCCAGGGCAGGTCCGGGCTCGAGAAGCGGCCCCAGAGTTCGCCATTGATGAAGTTGCCCACCCGGCCCGCGGCCAGGCCGGTCGGCACGCAGGGCGCGACGAAGTCCATCACCTGCCAGAACGGCCGGGCGCGCGAATGCGCGAACCACACCATGGCGCCGATCACGCCCAGCAGCCCGCCATGGAAGCTCATGCCGCCCTGCCAGACCATGAGGATCTCCAGCGGATGCGTGAGGTAGTAGCCGGGCTTGTAGAACAGGCAGTAGCCCAGGCGGCCGCCGACGATCACGCCCATCACGCCGAGGAACAGGATGTCCTCCACGTCCTTGCGGCTCCAGAGGCCGGGCCCGGTCAGCGAGCGGAAGGGCTCGTGCCGAAGCCGGCGGGTGCCGAGGAAATAGAAGAGCGCGAAGGCGGCGAGGTAGGTCAGGCCGTACCAGTGGATGGCGACGGGCCCGATTTGGAGGGCGATCGGATTGATCTGCGGATACATGAGCATGCGGGCATTGTGCCGTGGCCGCCGTGACGGTTCGCCTACACCCTGCCGGCGCGCCGGCCACCGCGGCAGATTGGCCAGATCCGTGGGCTCGATGTCATTGCGGCCACGGCGCTTTCGGCCCAGACTCGGCGCATGCACACGCCGCGCCGCATCGCCTGCCTGCTCTATCCCGAGCTCATGAGCCTGGACCTCGTCGGGCCGATGCAGGTCTTCGCCTCGGCCAACGCCGAGCGCAAGGGCCATGGCCTGCCGCCCGCCTACGTCTTGCAGCTGGTGGGCGCGACGGCCGGGCCGGTGCTGACCTCCGCGGGATTTGCGCTGACCGCCGACACGGCGCGCGACGAACTGGCGCTCGCGGGCCTCGACACGCTGCTGGTGCCCGGCGGCGACGGCGTCGATGCCCAGTTGGGCGACGGTTCGCTGCTGGCCTGGCTGCGCGCCGTCGAACCGCAGGTCCGGCGGCTGGGCTCGGTCTGCTCGGGCGCGCTGCTGCTGGCCGCGGCCGGGCTGCTCGACGGCCACCGCGCCACCACCCACTGGTCGCGCACCGAGACGCTGCGGCGGCGCCATCCGGCGGTACGGATCGAGCCCGACTGCCTGCACACCTACGACAGCACCAGCCCGCAGGACAGCCACCTGTTCACCTCGGCCGGCGTCACGGCCGGCATCGACCTCGCACTGGCGCTGGTCGAGGCGGACCTGGGCCGGCCGCTCGCGCTGGCGGTCGCGCGCCGGCTCGTGATGTTCATGCGCCGGCCCGGCGGCCAGGCGCAGTTCAGCCACCTGCTCGCGCCCGAGGCATTGCATGCGCCGCGCCTGGCCGCGCTGCTCGAATGGATCCCGGGCCAGATCGGCAGCGACCTCTCGCTGCAGGCGATGGCCGATCGCGCCTGCATGCCGCCGCGCACCCTCTCGCGCGTGTTCCAGCGCGAGCTGGGCATGGCACCAGGCCGCTATGTCGAACGCGTGCGGGTCGAAGCGGCTTCCGCGCTGCTGGCCCAGGCGCAGGCCTCGATCGCGACCGTGGCGCGGCTGTGCGGCTTCGCGCACCCGGAGAACCTGCGGCGCAGCTTCCACAAGCACCGCGCCGTGAGCCCGCAGGCCTATGCGGAGCGTTTCGGCACCGCCCCTCGCGCCGACTGAGCCCGCGCCCGATGCTGCTGCTCCGCAATGCCTCGCTGCGCCTGCTGTTCTTCGGCCAGGCACTCTACTGGTCGTGCTCGATCATCGGCATCACGCTGACCTCGCTGGTCGGCGCCCGGCTCGCGCCCTGGCCCGTGCTGGCCACCCTGCCGCTGGCGCTGCTGGTGCTGGGCAACCTCGCGGCCGTGCGCCCGCTGTCGATGTTCATGCAGCGCCACGGGCGCCGGCGCGGGCTCATGCGCGGCGCGGCCTTCGGCATCGCCGGCGGCGGCGTGGCGGCGGCCGGCGTGGTGCTGGGCAGTTTCGCCGTGTTCTGCGCGGGCATCGCCTGCATCGGCGTCTACCAGGCCTCGGCCGGCTACTACCGCTATGCGGCGCTCGAGGCCGTCGACGCTTCGCAGAAGGGCCGCGCGGCCGCCTGCGTGGTGGGCGGCGGCATCGGCGCCGCGCTGCTGGCGCCGTCCATCGCGCTCTGGTCGCGCGACGCGCTGGCCACGCCCTTCGCGGGCGCCTACCTCGCGATCGCCGCGCTGGCCGCGATCGGGCTGCTCGTCATGTCGCGGCTGCGCGAAGGCGCCGTGCCGCAGCCGGCCGGCGGCGGCTGGTCGACGCTGCCGGCCCTGCTGCGGCGCCCGGCGCTGCGGGCCGCCGTCTGCATGACGGCCATCGGCCACGGGCTGATGGTGCTGGCGATGAACGCGACGCCGCTGGCCATGGAGATCTGCGGCCTCTCGCTCGCGTCGGCCGCGCAGGTGATCCAGTGGCATGTGATCGGCATGTTCCTGCCGGCCTTCTTTGCCGGCGGGCTGGTCGACCGCTGGGGCAGCCGGCGCGTGGCTGCGCTGGGGGCGGCCTGCATCGCGCTGAGCGCCTGCGTGGCCCTCGGCGGCAGCACCTTCGCGCCCTTCTTCGCCAGCTCCTTCCTGCTGGGCGTGGGCTGGAACCTGATGATCATCGCCGGCACCACGCTGCTGGGCGAGTCGCATGCGCCCCAGGAACGGGGCCAGGCCCAGGCCCTGATGGAGCTCACCAACAGCAGCACCGCCACGCTGATGTCCTTCGCGTCGGGCGCGCTGCTCAACGGCCTGGGCTGGCCGGCGATCAACCTCGCGATGCTGCCGCTGCTGGCTGTGGCGGCGGGCCTGCTGTGGACCGGCCGCGGGCAGCCTAAGGCCGCGGCCTGAGCCGCGGGCTCAGGCGTCGCCCGCGCGCTCCCGCACGAAGGCGACGAAGCGCGCCAGGGCCGGGTTGTCGAGCGCCGCGGGCCAGACCAGGCTGGTCTCGCAGGCCGGGAAAGGCGTGGACCGACGCTGGCGTCCGGCCGGCGCGAACTCGGCGGCCGCGCGGTACACCACGCCCTCGCGCCGGAACTGCCGCACGCTCTGCGGCACCCACGCCACGCCCAGTTCGCCCCAGACCAGGTTGACGATGGTCTGCATCTGGATCGCCTCCTGCGCCACCACGGGCGTGCGGCCGACCGCGTGGTAGAGCCCGTAGATCGCGTCGTGCAGCGAGGGCACGATGCGGCGCGGGAAGATCACCAGCGGCTCGGCCAGCACCTCGGCCAGCGTGGGGGCCGAAACCTGCGCCAGCGCATGCCGGGCCGGCAGCGCCAGCACCAACGGCTCGCGCGCGACCACCAGCCGCTCGAGGCCGGGCGGCGCGAAGCCGGGCGAATGCAGCATCAGGCCGGCATCGAGCTCGCCGCGCGCGAAGGCCTCGAGCTGCACGTCGCCGGTGGCCTCGACCAGCTCCAGCGCCACTTCGGGGCACAGCGCGCGGAACTCGCGCACCCATACCGGCAGCCGCTCGAAGCCGATGGTCGAGACGAAGGCCAGCCGCACCCGACCCACCTCGCCCGCGGCCGCGGCGCGCGCACGGGCCGGAAGCGCCTGCGCGCGCTCGAGCATGTCGCGCACGTCGGGCAGCAGCGCCTCGCCCGCGGGCGTGAGCGCCACGCGCCGCCGGGTGCGGTCGAACAGCACGATGCCCAGCGTCTTCTCGAGCTGGGCGATGGCCTGGGTCACGGGCGGCTGGGTCATGTGCAGGCGCTGGGCCGCGCGGCCGAAATGCAGTTCTTCGGCCACGGCGACGAACTGGCGCCAGGCACGCAGGTCGATCAAGGCTTCATTCATATGCCGAGCATATCAATCAAGCTCCAAAAATGGATTGGAACCAATCAGTCAAAGCGCGGATACTTGGCCTCGAGCCCCCCCCCCCACAAGACAACCCACGAGAAGAGACCCATGGCCGACAAACCGCTCCAGATCAACCGCCGCAGCGCCAACATCGTCGAAGGCAAGTCGCGCGCGCCCAACCGCTCGATGTTCTACGCGATGGGCTACGAGGAAGCCGACTTCAAGAAGCCGATGGTCGGCGTGGCCAACGGCCACAGCACCATCACGCCCTGCAACTCGGGCCTGCAGAAGCTGGCCGACGCGGCCATCGAAGGCATCGAGGAAGCCGGCGGCAACGCCCAGGTCTTCGGCACGCCCACGATCTCCGACGGCATGGCCATGGGCACCGAAGGCATGAAGTTCTCGCTGGTGAGCCGCGAGGTCATCTCCGACTGCATCGAGACCTGCGTCGGCGGCCAGTGGATGGACGGCGTGCTGGTGGTCGGCGGCTGCGACAAGAACATGCCCGGCGGCATGATGGGCATGCTGCGCGCGAACGTGCCGGCCATCTATGTCTACGGCGGCACCATCCTGCCCGGCAAGTACAAGGGCCAGGACCTGAACATCGTGAGCGTGTTCGAGGCCGTGGGCCAGAACGCCGCCGGCAACATGAGCGACGAGGACCTGCTGCAGATCGAGAAGCGCGCCATCCCCGGCACCGGCTCCTGCGGCGGCATGTACACGGCCAACACCATGTCCAGCGCCTTCGAGGCCCTGGGCATGTCGCTGCCCTACTCCTCGACCATGGCGAACCCGCACGACGAGAAGCAGAACTCGGCCAAGGAATCGGCCAAGGTGCTGATCGAAGCCATCAAGAAGGACCTGAAGCCGCGCGACATCGTGACCAAGAAGGCGATCGAGAACGCGGTGGCCGTGATCATGGCCACCGGCGGCTCGACCAACGCGGTGCTGCACTTCCTCGCGATCGCCCACACGGCCGGCGTCGACTGGACCATCGACGACTTCGAGCGCATGCGCAAGAAGGTGCCGGTGATCTGCGACCTCAAGCCCTCGGGCAAGTACCTGGCGGTCGACCTGCACCAGGCCGGCGGCATCCCGCAGGTCATGAAGGTGCTGCTCAAGGCCGGCCTGCTGCACGGCGACTGCATCACCATCAGCGGCCAGACCATCGAGGAGGTCCTCAAGGACGTGCCCGACGTGCCGCGCGCCGACCAGGACGTGATCCGGCCGATCGACAAGCCGATGTACAGCGAAGGCCACCTGGCCATCCTGAAGGGCAACCTCTCGCCCGAAGGCGCGGTCGCCAAGATCACCGGCCTCAAGAACCCGGTCATCACCGGCCCGGCGCGCGTGTTCGACGACGAGCAGTCGGCGCTGGAAGCCATCCTGGCCGGCAAGATCGTGGCCGGCGACGTGATGGTGCTGCGCTACCTGGGCCCCAAGGGCGGTCCGGGCATGCCCGAGATGCTGGCGCCCACGGGTGCGCTGATCGGCGCCGGCCTGGGCGAGAGCGTGGGCCTGATCACCGACGGCCGCTTCTCGGGCGGCACCTGGGGCATGGTGGTGGGCCACGTGGCGCCCGAAGCCTATGCGGGCGGCACCATCGCCTTCGTCAACGAGGGCGACTCGATCACCATCGACGCGCACGAACTCAAGCTCGAGCTCAACGTGCCCGAAGCCGAGATCGCCAAGCGCCGCGAAGGCTGGAAGGCACCGGCCCCGCGCTACACGCGCGGCGTGCAGGCCAAGTTCGCCTTCAACGCCTCGAGCGCGAGCTCGGGCGCGGTGCTGGACAAGTACTGATCCGCTCTGGCCGGCAGCCTGGCTGCCGGCCCCCGCCGCGGGTCGCCCTGATCAGGGCGGCGGCGTGGGCAGCGAGGGGGAACGCGGCTTGACGCGCTCGGCATTGCTGCGCTCGCGGGCCTCGCGGTGTTCCTTGGCCTTCTCGAGCTTGCGCTCGTAACGCGCGCGGGCTTCCGGTGCCGCGGCCTGCACACGGGCGGCCTTGGCCTGCTCCTCGGCCTGGGCGCGCTGCTTGGCCTCGAATCGCTGGCGATTGGCTTCGGCCTGCGCGGCCGCCTCGTCGCGGGTCTTGGCGTGATCGGCGGCACGCTGTTCGCGCCCCTGCTGTGCCGCCTGCGCGCGCTCGCGCTGGGCCGGATCGTCCTGTGGACGCGGGCCGGCCTCTTCGAGGCGCCTGAGCTGGGCCGCGGCGCGGCGCTTGCGATCGATGTCGCTGAGCGCCGCCTCCTGGCGCTTGATGTCGTCTTCCTGCGTGCGGCGCTTGCGGCGGCTGTCGATCAGGCAGTCCTCGACCGCGAACCTCTGATAGCAGGCGGCCTGCTCCTTCTGCGCGCGTGCCTCGATCGCCGCACGCTCCGCCGTCAGGCGGGCCCGCTCGGCCGCCAGGTCCACGTTGCCGTCGGCCGCGGTGGTCTGGGCCATGCCGGGCAGCGCGCCCAGGGCCAACAGCAGCGACAGGAACAGGGTACGGAGCTTCATGTGAGTCGGGTGTCCACCACGCGCCTTTCGAGCGCGAGGAATTCGGCGGAGTGCATCTCGGTGAGCCGGGAAACGGTGCGCGGAAACTCGTGGGCCAGCGGGCCCTCGGTGTACAACGCCTCCGGCTCCACCGCCGCCGACAGGATGAACTTGACCCGCCGATCGTAGAACACGTCGACCAGCCAGGTGAAACGGCGTGCTTCAGAGGCCCGCGCCACCGTCATCTGCGGCACGTCGGACAGCAGCACGGTATGGAACTGGGTCGCGATCTCGAGGTAGTCGTTCTGCGAACGCGGACCGCCGCACAGCGTCCTGAAATCGAACCAGACCACGCCGCCGGCCTTGCGCCGCGCACGGATCTCGCGCGCCTCGATGTGAAGCACCGGGTCTTCGTCGGCGGTCTCGGCCAGCCGGTCGAAGGCCTGCGTCATCTCGGCGTCGGCCTCGGGCCCGTTGGGCGTGAGGTAGAGCCGCAGCTGCTCCAGCGTGCGGTGCCGGTAGTCGGTGCCGTTGTCCACGCTGATGACTTCCAGCTTCTCGTTGAGCAGCGCGATCGCGGGCAGGATGCGGTCGCGATGCAGCCCGTCCGGATACAGGTCGTCCGGCTTGAAGTTGGAGGTGGTCACGAAGCCCACACCGTTGTCGAACAGCGCGGCCAGCAGCCGGTGCAGGATCATGGCGTCGGTGATGTCCGCCACATGGAACTCGTCGAAGCAGATCAGCTTGAAGCGCTTGGACATGCGCCGGCCGAGTTCGTCGAGCGGATTGACCGTGCCCTGCAGGTCGGCCAGCTCGCGGTGCACCTCGCGCATGAACTCGTGGAAGTGCAGCCGCGTCTTGCGCTTGATCGGCACCGCGTTGAAGAAGCAATCCATGAGGAAGCTCTTGCCGCGGCCCACGCCACCGTACATGTAGACGCCGCGCGGCACCTCCGGCCGGTTGATCAGCTTCTTCAGCGCGTTGGAGCGCTGCGCCTTGTAATCGGCCCACTCGCTGGCGCAGCGCTCCAGCGCGTCCACCGCGCGCAGCTGCGCGGGGTCGCTCTGGAAGCCGCGAGCGGCGAGCTCGGCCTCGTAGGCTTTCTTGACGCTCAAAAGTTCAGCGTGCGCTTGTCGACCGCCAATGCCGCTTCCTTGGTCGCTTCGGACAGCGAGGGATGGGCGTGGCAGATGCGGGCGATGTCCTCGGCGCTGGCCTTGAACTCCATCGCCACCACGGCTTCGGAGATCAGCTCGCTGACCTGCGGGCCGACCATGTGCACGCCCAGGATCTCGTCGGTGGCGGCATCGGCGAGGAACTTGACCATGCCGGTGGTGTCGCCCAGCGCGCGCGCGCGGCCGTTGGCCAGGAAGGGGAAGGTGCCGGCCTTGTAGGCGCGGCCCGAGGCCTTGAGCTGCTGCTCGGTCTGGCCCACCCAGGCGATCTCGGGCGAGGTGTAGATGACCCAGGGGATGGTGTTGAAGTTGACGTGCCCGTGCTGGCCCGCGATGCGCTCGGCCACCGCCACGCCCTCTTCCTCCGCCTTGTGCGCCAGCATCGGGCCGCGCACCACGTCGCCGATCGCCCAGATGTTGGGCAGGTTGGTCTTGCACTCGTCGTCGACGTTGATCGCGCCGCGCTCGTCCAGCGCCAGGCCCACGGCTTCGGCGTTCAGGCCGATGGTGTTGGGCACGCGGCCGATCGAGACGATCAGCTTGTCGACGTCGAGCGACACCGCTTCGCCCTTGGCATTGGTGTAGGCGACGTTCACACCCTTCTTGCCCGACTTGATCTCGCCGACCTTGACGCCGAGTTCGATCTTCAGGCCCTGCTTGTCGAAGGCCTTCTTGGCTTCCTTGGCGATCTGCTCGTCGACCGCGCCCAGGAAGGTCGGCAGGCCTTCGAGCACCGTGACGTCCGAGCCGAGGCGGCGCCAGACCGAGCCCATTTCCAGGCCGATCACGCCCGAGCCGATCAGCGCGAGCTTCTTCGGCACGTCGCCGACGCGCAGCGCGCCGTCGTTCGACAGGATGTTCTCCTCATCGAAGGGCGTGCCGGGCAGCGCGCGGGCGTTGGAGCCCGTGGCCACGACGATGTGCTTGCCGACGATGGATTCCTCGGCCGCGCCCGCGACCTTGATCTCGTAGCCGCCCTCGGCCGCCTTCACGAAGGAGGCGCGGCCATGGAAGGAGGTGATCTTGTTCTTCTTGAACAGGTAGGTGATGCCGTCGTTGTTCTGCTTCACGACCTGGTCCTTGCGGGCCAGCATCTTGGCGACGTCGAGCTCCAGGCCCTTGACGTTGATGCCGTGGTCGGCGAAGTGCTTGCCGGCGTGCTCGTAGTGCTCCGACGACTGCAGCAGCGCCTTCGAGGGGATGCAGCCGACGTTGGTGCAGGTGCCGCCCAGCGCGGGGCCGCCCTTGGCGTTCTTCCATTCGTCGACGCAGGCCACGTTGAAGCCCAGTTGGGCCGCGCGGATGGCGGCGATGTAGCCGCCGGGGCCACCACCGATGACGATGACGTCGAATTGCTTGCTCATGTTTCAGTCCAGTTTCTTGAGTTCGAATGCGCCCGCATGCAGGGCGATTCCAAAGACACCCGTCTTGACGCGCAGGGTTTCCTGCTTCGGGCCTTCGGGGCCGAAGGCAACCGTGCTGTCGGGTGCGGTCTTGCAAAGGAAGAGATGGCCGCCGTCCAGGCATTCCATGCGGCCGGCCTCGTGCAGGGCCGTCCAGCCCCACTCGGCGTACTCACGCGGCAGGAAGCGGCGCAGCGGCTCGCTCTTCTCGCCGCCGCCGCTGCCCTGGGCCAGGGTCCAGCGGGCCAGGTCCGCCTGGTAGCGCTCGGCCAGCCCGGCGGGGTCGGCATCGGGGGCACGGGCGATCGTCAGCTGCGACGGCTCGGCCCCGGGGCGCTCGCGCGCGGCCTTCGTGTCGGCCACCCATTCGTGCCGGTAGAGGCCGCTCCACGCATCGCGCTCCACCGCCCCGGCCGAAGCCGAGGCGCCGATCGCGCAGAGCATGACAACGGCCAGGCGGCGCATTGCGTTCGAATCAGATGTCGAACAGCAGGCGCGAAGGATCTTCCAGCGCTTCCTTCATCGCGACCAGGCCCAGCACGGCTTCGCGGCCGTCGATGATCCGGTGGTCGTAGCTCATGGCCAGGTAGTTCATCGGGCGGATCACGATCTGGCCGTTCTCCACCACCGCGCGGTCCTTGGTCGCGTGCACGCCCAGGATCGCCGACTGCGGCGGGTTGATGATGGGCGTCGACAGCATCGAGCCGAAGGTGCCGCCGTTGCTGATGGAGAAGGTGCCGCCGGTCATCTCTTCGATGCCCAGCTTGCCGTCCTTGGCCTTCTGGCCGAACTCGGCGATCTTCTTCTCGATCTCGGCGAAGCTCATCTGGTCGGCGTTGCGCAGGATCGGCACCACCAGGCCGCGCGGCGAACCGACCGCGATGCCGATGTCGAAGTAGCCGTGGTAGACGATGTCGTTGCCGTCGACCGAAGCGTTGATCACCGGGTACTTCTTGAGCGCATGCACCGCGGCCTTCACGAAGAAGCTCATGAAGCCGATCTTCACGCCGTGTTCCTTGGTGAACGCGTCCTGGAACTTCTTGCGCATCTCCATGACCGGGGCCATGTTGACTTCGTTGAAGGTGGTCAGGATGGCGTTGGTCGACTGCGACTGCAGCAGACGCTCGGCGATGCGCGCGCGCAGGCGGCTCATCGGCACGCGCTGCTCGGGGCGCTCGCCCAGGTCCTTGGGGCTCGCGGGTGCGGCGACCTGCTGCAGCGCGGGCTTGGCGGCCGGCGCGGCGGCCGGGGCCTTGGCGGTCGTGCCCGAGGCCACGGCGCCGAGCACGTCGCCCTTGGTCACGCGGCCGTCCTTGCCCGAGCCGGCCACGTCGCCGGTGGTCAGGTTGTTGTCGGCCAGCAGCTTGGCGGCGGCGGGCATCGCGACGTCGGACTTGGCACCGCCGGTGGCGGCCGCGGCGGCTTGCGCCGGTGCGGGTGCCGCGGCAGCGGGTGCGGACGCAGCGGCGGGTGCGGGTGCAGCCGCGCCGGCCTTGCCTTCGGTGTCGATCTTGGCGATCAGCTGGTCGGCCACGACGGTGGCGCCGTCGCCCTGGATGATCTCGGACAGCACGCCGGCCGAGGGTGCGGGCACCTCCAGCACCACCTTGTCGGTCTCGATCTCGATCAGGATTTCATCGACGGCGACGGCCTCGCCCGGCTTCTTCTTCCAGGTGAGCATGGTGGCCTCGGCCACGGATTCGGACAACTGGGGGACTTTGACTTCAACGATAGACATTTTGGAGAGTGCTCCGACTTGTACTTTTTGTGGGATGGATAGGAAGGAGCGCGCTCACTTCGTGAGGACAAAACCCTTGAGCTTGCCGAACGCGCCTTCGACCAGGGCCTTCTGCTGCTCCTGGTGCAGGTGCGAGTAGCCGACCGCGGGCGACGCCGAGGCGGCACGGCCCGAGTAGCCGAGCTTCTGGCCGTCGGCCATGTTCTCGTGGATGTAGTGTTGCACGAAGAACCAGGCGCCCTGGTTCTGCGGCTCGTCCTGGCACCAGACCACGTCGACCAGGTTCGGGTACTTCTTGATCTCGGCCGCGAAGGCCTTGTGCGGGAAGGGATAGAGCTGTTCGACGCGGATGATGGCCGTGTCGTCCTGGCCGCGTTCCTCGCGCTTCTTCACCAGGTCGTAGTAGACCTTGCCCGAGCAGGCCACGAGGCGCTTGACCTTGTCGGCCTTGAGTTCCTTGTGGTCGGGGATGACCGTCTGGAACGCGCCCTTGGTGAACTCGGAGATCGGCGAGGTCGCGTCCTTGTTGCGCAGCAGCGACTTGGGCGTGAGGATGATCAGCGGCTTGCGCAGGTTGCGCACCATCTGGCGGCGCAGGATGTGGAAGATCTGGCTGGCCGTGGTGGGCTGCACCACCTGCATGTTGGTGTCGGCCGACAGCTGCATGAAGCGCTCCAGGCGCGCCGAGCTGTGCTCGGGGCCCTGGCCTTCGTAGCCGTGCGGCAGCATCAGCGTCAGGCCGTTGATGCGGCCCCACTTCACTTCGCCCGAGGCGATGAACTGGTCGATCACGACCTGCGCGCCGTTGACGAAGTCGCCGAACTGGGCTTCCCAGATCACCAGCGTGTTCGGGTCGTTCGAGGCGTAGCCGTATTCGAAGGCCAGCACGGCTTCTTCGGACAGGATCGAGTCGATGACCACGAACGGGGCCTGGTTGTCGGCCACGTTCTGCAGCGGCGTGTAGGTGCCGGTGTCGAACTTCTCGCGGTTCTGGTCGTGCAGCACGGCGTGGCGGTGCGTGAACGTGCCGCGGCCCGAGTCCTCGCCCGACAGGCGCACCGGGTAGCCGCTGGCCACCAGCGAGGCGAAGGCCATGTGCTCGCCCATGCCCCAGTCGACGTTGACGTCGCCGCGGCCCATGGCGGCGCGGTCGTCCAGCACCTTCTTCACCAGCGGGTGCACGGTGAAGCCTTCGGGCACGAAGGTCACGCGTTCGGCCAGGCGCTTCCACTCGGAGGTGGGGATGGCGGTGTCGCCGGCATCGGTCCACTTCTTGTTGAGGAAGGGGCTCCAGTCGACCGCGTACTTGCTCTTGAAGTTGGTCAGCACCGGGTCCGAGGTGTTCTTGCCGGCATCGAAGGCGGCGCGCTGCGCCTTGACCATGTCGTCGCCCAGCGTGTCACCCAGGCCTTGCGCGGCCAGCTTGTCGGCGTACAGCTTGCGCGTGCCGGGGTGGGCCGCGATCTTCTTGTACATCAGCGGCTGCGTGAGCGACGGCGTGTCCTGCTCGTTGTGGCCCAGCTTGCGGAAGCAGATGATGTCGACCACCACGTCCTTCTGGAATTCCATGCGGAACTCGAGCGCGAGCTGGGTGGCGAGCACCACGGCTTCGGGATCGTCGCCGTTCACGTGCAGCACCGGGGCCTCGATCATCTTGACGATGTCCGAGCAGTACAGCGTCGAGCGGCTGTCGCGCGGGTCGCTGGTGGTGAAGCCGATCTGGTTGTTGATCACGATGTGCACCGTGCCGCCCGTGGAATAGCCGCGGGTTTCGGCCAGCGCCAGCGTTTCCATCACGACGCCCTGGCCGGCGAAGGCCGCGTCACCGTGCACGATGATCGGCAGCACCTGCTTGCCCAGGGGATCGCCGCGGCGGTCCATGCGGGCGCGCACCGACCCTTCGACCACCGGGTTCACGATCTCGAGGTGGGAGGGGTTGAACGCCAGGCTCAGGTGCACCGGGCCGCCGCGCGTGGTCACGTCGGAGCTGAAGCCCTGGTGGTACTTGACGTCGCCGCTGGGCAGGTCTTCGGGCGCGGTGTGGTCGAACTCGGCGAACAGGTCGGCGGGCATCTTGCCCAGCGAGTTGACCAGCACGTTGAGGCGGCCGCGGTGGGCCATGCCGATCACGATTTCCTGCACGCCCTTGGCGCCGGCTTCCTGGATCAGCTCGTCCATCGCCACGATGAAGCTTTCGCCGCCTTCGAGCGAGAAGCGCTTCTGGCCGACGTACTTGGTGTGCAGGAAGCGCTCGAGGCCTTCGGCGGCCGTCAGGCGTTCGAGCACGTGCTTCTTCTGTTCGCCGCTGAGCTTGGGGTTGGTCCGGGCGCTCTCGAGCTTCTGCTGCCACCAGCGCTTGTGGTTCTGGTCGGTGGTGTACATGTACTCGGCGCCGATGGTGCCGCAGTACGTTTCGTTGAGCGCGTTGAGCAGGTCGCGCAAGGACATGGTGTCCTTGCCGAAGAAGGTGTTGCTCGTGTTGAACACGGTCTCGAGGTCGGCATCGCGCAGGCCGTAGAACGAGGGCTCGAGTTCAGGAATGGCGGGACGCTCGGTGCGCTTGAGCGGATCGAGATTGGCCCAGCGGGCGCCGACGTTGCGGTAGGCGGCGATCAGCTGCTGGACGGCGGTGCGCTGGCGGCCCAGCTCGGAATCGGCGCCGCTGGCGTGCACGACCTTGGTCGTGCCCTGCTTGGCGCGCTCGGCGAAGGCGTTGATGACGGGCTGGTGCGCCACGTCGCGGGCGCTGCTGCCGTCGGCGGCCGGCACATGCTGCAGCGCGTCGAAGTAGGAGCGCCAGTTGTCGGGCACGCTGCCGGGGTTGGCGAGGTAGTTTTCGTACATCTCCTCGACATAGGGCGCGTTGCCGCCGAAGAGGTAGGTGTTGCCTTGATAGGCTTGGTAGACGTTGGACGTCGAGGAATCGCTCATATTCCGCTGACTTTCGCTTCCCTGAAGGAAGCATTAGCTGGTTTAAGAAACCTTCCGCTACACGGCTGAACCGATTGGCGGATGCGACTGTGGCTAGGGAAGGGCCTGAGTACCTTGGCATTGTGCCACGTCAGCCTCATGACAGCCGTGGCCTCCGAGCAACCCTTCTAGGGGTGCAGCAGTTGACGGATGCGCTGCAACGTGGCGGGATCGTCGATGGTCGTGAGGTCGCCCGCGTCGCGCCCCTCGCAAACGGCCTGGATCGCGCGCCGCAGCAGCTTGCCGCTGCGCGTCTTGGGCAGGCCGGTCACGAAGTGCACCCGCGCCGGCCGGGCCAGCGCGCCCAGCTGCTCGGCCACGCGCTGCATGATCTGCCCCTCGAGGGCCAGCGCGCCCGCGCCGTCGACGCCATCCGCATTGCGCGGCACCACGAAGGCGACCGCGACCTGGCCCTTGAGCGCATCGGCCACGCCGACCACCGCCACCTCGGCGACGTTGGCATGGCCCGAGATCGCCTCCTCGATCTCGCGCGTGCCGAGCCGGTGGCCCGCGACGTTGATCACGTCGTCGGTGCGCCCGAGGATGAAGAAATAGCCGTCGGCGTCGCGGATGCCCCAGTCGAAGGTCGAATAGACCGTCTTGCCGGGCACGGTCTTCCAGTAGGTGTTGACGAAGCGCGCGTCGTCGCGCCAGATGGTCTGCATGAAGCCGGGCGGCGTCGGTCCCTCGATCACCACCACGCCCTTCTCGTTGGGCGCGGTCAGTTCCTCGCCGGTCGACTCGTCGAGGATCTTCACCCGCCAGCCGTACATGGGCACGCCCGGGCTGCCCAGCTTGCCGGGCTTCTTCTCGACGCCGTTGGCGATGGTGATGATCGGCCAGCCGGATTCGGTCTGCCAGTAGTTGTCGATGATCGGCACGCCCAGGCCCTCGCCGATCCAGCGGCCGGTGGGCTCGTCGAGCGGCTCGCCGGCCAGGAACAGCGCGCGCAGGCTCGACAGGTCGTATTTCTTCAGCAGCGCCGGGTCCTGCTTCTTGAGCACGCGCACCGCGGTCGGCGCGCTGAACATCACCGTCACCTTGTACTTCTCGACCAGCTGCCACCAGATGCCGCCGTCGGGCTGGCGGTCCAGGCCCTGCGTGGGCAGGCCTTCGTAGAGGATGGTGGCCATGCCCGCGATCAGCGGGCCGTAGACGATGTAGCTGTGGCCCACCACCCAGCCGATGTCGCTGGTGCAGAAGTAGGTCTCGCCCGCCCGGGCGTCGAAGATGTGCGGCATGCTGGCGGCCAGCGCGACCGCATAGCCGCCGGTGTCGCGCTGCACGCCCTTGGGCTTGCCGGTGGTGCCGCTGGTGTAGATGGTGTAGCTGATCTCGGTCGACTCGAGCCAGGCGCAGGGCACGAGCGCGTCGCGGTGCTGCGTTGCCAGGTCACGCATCAGGTGGTCGCGGCCGGCCACCAGGTCCATGGCGGCCAGGCCGCGGTCGGCCAGCAGCACGGCCGCGGGCTTGTGCTTCGACAGCCGGATCGCCTCGTCGAGCAGCGGCTTGTACGCCAGCACCTTGCCGCCGCGCGAGCCCGCGTCGGCGCTCACGATCACGGTCGGCTCGGCATCCTCGATGCGCGAGGCCAGCGAGCCGCTGGCGAAGCCGCCGAACACCACGCAATGGACCGCGCCGATGCGCGCGCAGGCCAGCATCGCGAAGGTGGCCTCGGCGATCATGGGCATGTAGATCAGCACGCGGTCGCCGCGCTTGACGCCCAGCGCCAGCAGGCTGGCCGCGGTGCGCTGCACCTCGGCGTGCAGCTCGCGGAAGCTGTAGCTGCGCTCCAGGCCGGTCTCGGTCGAGACGCAGATCAGCGCCGGCTGGTCGCCGCGCGCGTCGAGGTGGCGGTCGATCGCGTTGTGGCACAGGTTGGTGGTGCCGCCCACGAACCAGCGCGCGAAGGGCGGACGGCTCGCATCGAGGATCTGTTGCGGTGGGGTCTGCCAGTCGATCAGCCGCGCCTGCTCGGCCCAGAAGGCCTCGCTGTCGTCGACGGACCGGCAATAGAAGTCGCTGTACGAACGCATGTCGGTATGTCTCCTGAGACGCCCCGCTTATGGCGCGGGGCCGAATTCATCATGGTTCGGCGGGCTTTCGGCAGCCTGACACCCGCCCTGCCCGCTTCCCGCTCAGCGGATCAGCGCCTGGTAGTCGCGGAAGGCCGGATGCTCGGCCGTGCGCAGCCATTCGAAGCCCACCATCTCGGTGGTCACGAGCTCGGCGCCGGCGCCGGCCAGCCGGTCGAAGGCCGCGTCGCGGTTGCGCTCGGTGCGCGAGCTGCAGGCATCGGTCACGACCCAGACCTCGAACTCGTCCTCGAGCAGGTCGAGCGCGGTCTGCAGCAGGCACACGTGCGCCTCGCAGCCGGCGATCACGATGGTGTTGCGCTCTTCCTGGGCGCCGCCCGCGGGCTTCTGCAGGTGCTTGGGCAGGCTGCGCGCGTTGCCTTGCGGCGGCTTGGCCGGTGGCCGCAGCCATTCGCCCAGGCCCTCCTCCACGCCGCTGAAGTGCATCTTGGCCAGCGTGCGCTGGCACAGCGCGCGGATCTCGGGCAGGTTTTCGCCCAGCTTCGACGGGTTCTGCTCGGTGCCGAACACCGGCACCTCGAGCAGTTGCGCGATCTTGCCCAGGCGCACCGCATTGGCGGCCGTGGCATCGGCCTCGAAGATCGCGGGCATCAGGCGCGCCTGGTAGTCGACCAGCACGAGTTGGGAAAGGGAGACGTCGAGCAGCATGGGGAATCCTTCGGAAAAACAGGACGGGCGACTTCGGCCCGTGCAGCGCAGAATTAGACCGTATCGCGGGGGGTGTCGACAGACCCCCGCGCCATCCTCCATGAAGCGCTTCCGCCCGCTCGCCACGATCCTCGCCCTCGGCCTGCTGGCCGGTTGCGCCAGCCTGCGCTCGGCCGATGCGCCGCTCTACACCCTGAGCGACCCCAGCAACTGCGCGCTGCGCCCCGACACGCTGCTCGTGCTGCTGCCCGGCGTGTACTCGCACCCCGACGAGTTCCAGCGCGAGGGCTTCGTGCGCGCGGTGCAGGACCAGCGGCTCGCGGTCGACGTGCTGCGCGTCGATGCGCACCTGGGCTATTACGAGAAAGGCACCTTCGTCGAACGCCTGCGGCAGGACGTGATCGCGCCGGCCCGGGCCCGCGGCTATCGCGCGATCTGGCTCGTCGGCATCTCGCTGGGCGGTTTCGGCGGACTGGTCTATGCCCAGGAACGGCCCGGCGAGATCGCCGGCCTGGTGGCGCTCGCGCCCTACCTGGGCGAGCCGGCGATGGCCGAGGAGGTGGCGAAGGCCGGCGGCCTGCGCCACTGGCAGCCGGCGCCGGTGCCGCCGGGCAACGACCGCCTGCGGCGCGAAACGGCCTTGTGGACGGCGCTCCAGGGCTACGCATCGCCCGCAACGAATACGCTGCCGCCGCTGTGGCTGGGCTACGGCCGGGCCGACCGCTTCGCGGCCCCCGACGGCCTGCTGGCCGAGGTGCTGCCGGCCGACCATGTGCTCACCACCGAGGGGGGCCACGACTGGGCGCCGTGGCGCCGGCTCTGGACCGCGCTGCTGCCGGCCCTGCCGCTGCCGCGCTGCGCCCCCTGAGCCCGGGGCTCAGCGCGGCCGCAGGCGCAGCAGCTTGCCGTCGGCCTCGTCGGTCAGCACATAGAGCCAGCCGTCGGGACCCTGGCGCACGTCGCGGATGCGCGCCCGGCCTTCCTCCAGCAGCTTGTGCTCGGCCACCACCTTGCCGTCCTTGAGCTCGATGCGGTCGAGGTAGCCGAACTTGAGCGAGCCGACGAACAGGTTGCCCTTCCACGCCGCGCCGTAACGGTCGCTGGTGAGGAAGGCCATGCCCGAGGGCGCGATCGAGGGCACCCAGTAGTGCAGCGGCTGCTCCATGCCTTCCTTGGCCGTCAGCCCGTCGCCGATCTTGCCGCCGCCGTAGTTCTCGCCGTAGGTGATCACGGGCCAGCCGTGGTTCCTGCCAGCCTGCGGCACGTTGATCTCGTCGCCGCCCTGCGGGCCGTGCTCGTGCATCCAGAAGCGGCCGTCGGGCGCCAGCGTGGCACCCTGGCCGTTGCGGTGGCCGTAGCTCCAGATCTCGGGCAGCGCGCCCGCGCGGCTCACGAAGGGGTTGTCGCGCGGCACCATGCCGTCCTTCTGGATCCGGACCACCTTGCCCAGGTGGTTGTCCAGTTTCTGCGCGTCCTCCTTGCGGCTGAAGCGGTCGCCCAGCGTGACGAACAGCGTGCCGTCGCGGGCCTCGACGATGCGGCAGCCGAAATGGGCGCTGCTCGCCACCTTGGGCCGCTGGCTGAAGATCACCTTCGTGCCCTCGAGCCGGGCGCCGTCGGCCGACAGCTGCGCGCGAGCCACCGCTGTGCTGTTGGCCGAGCCGCCGACTTCGGGCTCGGAGAAGCAGAAATAGACGGTGCGGTTGCCGGCGAAGCCGCTGTCGGTCACCACGTCGAGCAGGCCGCCCTGCCCGCCGGCCGCGATGGCGGGCAGGCCGGCCAGCGGCGCGCCGACCTGGCCGTCGGCGCCGACCACGCGCATCCGCCCGGCCTTTTCGGTGACGAGAAAGCGCCCCTCGGGCAGGAAGGCCACGGCCCAGGGGTTCTGCAGGCCCGCGGCCACGCGCTCCGCCCGGACCTCGGACTGGGCCAGGGCCCCGGTGGCGGCCAGCGCCAGCAGGCCGGGCAGCAGGCTCAGGACCGGAATTTTTTGCTTCGGATGCATCGGGGACTCCTTGAGGGCGCTGCGCATAGATACGAAAACCTTAGAGGTACTGCCGACCGCACAAGGGCGCGCCGAGCGTCCATCGTTACATTTTTGTCGGCCAAAAAAGCCGAAAACCCCAATCGCCACAGCCATTTGCATGCAGAATCGCGACTTCGTCTGAATTTGACGGCGCATGCTGTCATCCCCATCCTACGAGCCCATGCGAATTCCACTCCTACTCGCCTCCCTCCTGTTGGCCAGTGCGGCCCACGCCGCCCCACCGCAGGACCGCTCGGACGACATGGAGCGCATGCTGACGGACAAGGGCCTGATGGGCCACATCCAGCACGTCAGCCAGACGGTCGTCGACCGCACCTCCGACCTGGTGGTCACGGCCGTGGGCTTCCTGGGCGTGCCCTACCGCCGCGGCGGCAACTCGGCCGAGACCGGCTTCGACTGCAGCGGCTTCGTGCGCGCGATGTACAACCAGACCGTCGGCCACCTGCTGCCGCGCCGCGCCGAGGAACAGGCCGCCGCCACCGAGAAGATCGACCGCAGCGAACTCAAGCCCGGCGACCTGGTGTTCTTCAACACCATGCGCCGCGCCTTCAGCCATGTGGGCATCTATGTCGGCGAAGGCAAGTTCATCCATTCGCCGCGCAGCGGCGCCCAGGTCCGGGTCGAGGACATGAACGGCAGCTACTGGCAACGCCGCTTCGACGGCGCCCGCCGGGTCCAGGAAGCGCAAACCGAGACCACGGCGGCCATTTCCGGCAAGTAAGGCCGGCGCCCCCACCGCTCTCCCATGAAGGAACCCGCCGCCGGCGGGTTTTTTCATGGGGCGACGGGCTCAGCCCGCGCGGTAGAGCAGCACCTTGAGCGCCCGATCGGGCGCCGCATCGGCGAACGCCGGGGGATTGGCCAGCCGCTCGACGAAGGCCAGCGACGGCGCCGAGGCCTCCACCTGCGCCTGCAGGAAGTCCGGTCCCAGTTCCGGCGCGTTGAGGCACAGCAGCACACGGCCCTCGGGCGCGAGCAGCTCCGGCAGACGCCGCAGCAGCCGGGCGTAGTCCTTGGTGGCGACGAAGCTGCCCTTCTGGTAGCTCGGCGGATCGGCGATCACCAGGTCGTAGGGCCCGGCGCGGCCGATGCGGCCCCAGCTCTTGAAGATGTCGTGGCCGAGGAAGCTCGCCCCCTTCAGCACGCCATTGAGCCGGTGGTTCTGCTGGCCGACGGCCAGCGCGCGGCTGCTCATGTCCATGTTCAGCACCTGGTCCGCGCCGGCCTGCAGCGCGACCACCGAGAAGGCGCAGGTGTAGGCGAAGAGGTTGAGCACCTTCAGGCTCGGCGCCCAGCCGCCCGCCGCGCGTGCCGCGGCGTTGGCGGCCGCGCGCTGCGCGACATGCGCGCGTGTCCACTGGCGGCCCGCGGCCATGTCCAGGAACAGGCCGTGGTTCTGCCCCTGCAGCAGGTGGACGCGGTAGCGCGTGCCCTGCTCCGTCACTTCGTGCACCTCGGGCACTTCGCCGGCCATCAGCCGCGTCTCGGTCTGCCCGCCCCCTTCGCGCGTCTGCAGAACCCAGTTCAGGGGGCCGGCATCGAGCTGCCGCCAGCGCGCGGCCAGCGCCTCGCCGACGGTGGCCAGTTCCGCGTCGCTCACGGGCCGGAAGCAGGTCAGCAGCAGCACGGGCGCAAAGGCGTCGAGCGCCCAGTCTTCGCAGCCCGGGTGCAGGCCGCCGCGCCCGTGGAAGATGCGGGCGGCGTCGGTGGGCCGCTCCATGCGGGCGATGGTGTCGAGCAGGGCTTGGATACGAACCTCGATGGCGCGGGCGGGCCGCGGCGGATGGCGTGGAGGGGCGATGGCGTTCATCGCGACGGAGCAGGAGCGCTCGCTCGGTGGTATCGCCCGCGCACCCATAAAAAATCCCGCCGGCGGCGGGATTCTTCGTGCAGGCCGGGCGCGCCGCTCAGCGCTCAGCGCTTGGCCGGCGGCAGGTCGGTGCAGGTGCCGTGCGCGACTTCCGCCGCCATGCCGATGCTTTCGCCCAGCGTGGGGTGCGGGTGGATGGTCTTGCCGATGTCGATCTCGTCGGCGCCCATCTCGATGGCCAGCGCGATCTCGCCCAGCATGTCGCCCGCGTGGGTGCCGACGATGCCGCCACCCAGGATGCGATGGGTCTCGGCGTCGAACAGCAGCTTGGTGAAGCCCTCGTCGCGGCCGTTGGCGATCGCCCGGCCCGAGGCGCTCCACGGGAAGTGGCCCTTCTTGACCTTGATGCCCTCGGCCTTGGCCTGGTCCTCGGTGAGGCCGACCCAGGCCACCTCGGGATCGGTGTAGGCCACGCTCGGGATCACGCGGGCGTTGAAGGCCGCGCTCGAGAGCTCCTTGTCGCCCTTCTGCTCGCCCGCGATGACCTCGGCCGCCACATGCGCCTCGTGCACCGCCTTGTGCGCCAGCATGGGCTGGCCCACGATGTCGCCGATGGCGAAGATGTTGGGCACGTTGGTGCGCATCTGGATGTCGACCGGGATGAAGCCGCGGTCGGTCACTGTCACGCCGGCCTTCTCGGCGCCGATCTTCTTGCCGTTGGGGCTGCGGCCCACCGCCTGCAGCACCAGGTCGTACAGCTGCGGCTCCTTGGGCGCGTTCTCGCCTTCGAAGGTGACCTTGATGCCGTCCTTGGTCGCCTCGGCGCCCACGGTCTTGGTCTTCAGCATGATGTTGTCGAAGCGCGGCGCGTTCATCTTCTGCCAGACCTTGACCAGGTCGCGGTCGGCGCCCTGCATCAGGCCGTCGAGCATCTCGACCACGTCCAGGCGCGCGCCCAGCGACGAATACACCGTGCCCATTTCCAGACCGATGATGCCTCCACCCAGGATCAGCATGCGCTTGGGCTCGACGCCCATCTCCAGCGCGCCGGTCGAGTCCACGATGCGCGGGTCGTCCTTGGGCATGAAGGGCAGGCTCACGGACTGCGAACCGGCCGCGATGATCGCGTTGCGGAACTTCACGACCTGCTTCTTGCCGCTGGTGTCCCAGCCCGTGCCCGAGGTCTCGTCGACCTCGAGGTGGTTCGCGTCGATGAAGCTGCCCACGCCGCGCACCACCGTCACCTTGCGCATCTTGGCCATGGCCGTGAGGCCGCCGGTGAGCTTGCCCACCACCTTGTTCTTGTGGCCCAGCAGCTTGGCGCGGTCGATGGTCGGCGCGCCGAAGTCCACGCCCAGGTCGGCGAAGTGCTTGACCTCGTCCATCACCGAAGCCACGTGCAGCAGCGCCTTCGACGGGATGCAGCCCACGTTGAGGCAGACGCCGCCCAGGGTGGCGTAGCGCTCGATCAGCACCACCTTGAGGCCGAGGTCGGCCGCGCGGAAGGCGGCGGAGTAGCCGCCCGGGCCGGCGCCGAGCACGACCACGTCGCACTCGACATCGACCTGGCCGCCGTAGTTCGACACCGGCATGGGCTTGCTCCCTCCCCCGCTGGCAGAGGGTTGGGGTGGGGGCTCGGCAGCCTTCGCAGGCGCAGCGGCGGCCGGCGCGGGCGCAGCCGCAGGCGCCGCCGCGGCACCTTCCGCCACCTCCAGCGTCAGCACCACCGACCCCTGCTTGACCTTGTCGCCGATCTTCACGGCCACGGCCTTGACCGTGCCCGCGGCCGAGGACGGGATCTCCATCGAAGCCTTGTCCGACTCCACGGTGATCAGCGACTGCTCGGCCTTGACCGTGTCGCCCACCTTCACCAGCACCTCGATCACCGCGACCTCGTCGAAGTCGCCGATGTCCGGAACCTTGATCTGTTGTTCACTCATCTCGGGTTCCTTGTTCTCAGAGCAGCACGCGGCGGAAGTCCGCCAACACTTGGCCGAGGTAGGCGTTGAAGCGCGCAGCCGAGGCGCCGTCGATCACGCGGTGGTCGTACGACAGCGACAGCGGCAGCGTGAGCTGCGGCACGAACTGCTTGCCGTCCCACACCGGCTTCATCGCGCTCTTCGACAGGCCCAGGATCGCGACTTCGGGTGCATTGATGATGGGCGTGAAGTGCGTGCCGCCGATGCCGCCGAGCGAGCTGATCGAGAAGCAGCCACCCTGCATGTCGGCGCCGCCGAGCTTGCCGTCGCGCGCCTTCTTGGCGAGTTCGCCCATCTCCTGGCTGATCTGCAGGATGCCCTTCTTGTCGGCATCCTTGAGCACCGGCACCACCAGCCCGTTGGGCGTGTCGGCCGCGAAGCCGACGTTGTAGTACTGCTTGTAGACCAGCGTGTCGCCGTCCAGGCTGGCGTTGAACTCGGGGAATTTCTTCAGCGCCGAGACCACCGCCTTGATCACGAAGGCCAGCATCGTGACCTTCACGCCCGACTTCTCGTTCTCCTTGTTGGTCGCCACGCGGAAGGCTTCCAGCGCGGTGATGTCGGCCTCGTCGTTGTTGGTGACGTGCGGGATCATCACCCAGTTGCGGTGCAGGTTCGCGCCGCTGAGCTTCTTGATGCGCGACAGCTCCTTGCGTTCGACCGTGCCGAACTTGGTGAAGTCGACCTTGGGCCAGGGGATCAGGCCCAGCGCGGCACCGTCGCCGCCACCACCGGCCGGGGCCTTCGCGGCCGCCGCCTTGGTGCTGGCCGCACCGCTCATCACGGCCTTGGTGAAGGCCTGGATGTCTTCCTGCGTGATCCGGCCCTTCGGGCCCGAACCCTTGACCTCTTCCAGCGGCACGCCGAGCTCGCGCGCGAACTTGCGGATCGAGGGCGAGGCGTGCGGCAGGCTGCCGGTGGGCGCCGTGGTCGGGTTGTGCGCCGCCGGCGCAGGGGCCGATGACGCCGGCGCGGGGGCCGAAGCCGTGGCCGCGGCGGGTGCTGCCGCAGCGGCTGCGGGCGCAGGAGCGGCCGCCGGCGCGGGCGCCGGTGCCGCGCCCGCCGCGCCTTCGAGCACCGCGATCAGGTCGCCGATGTTCACGACGTCGCCGATCTTGACCTTGAGCTCCTTGAGCACGCCGGCCGCCGACGACGGGATCTCCATCGAGGCCTTGTCCGATTCCACCGTGATCAGCGACTGGTCGGCCGCGATCGTGTCGCCGGGCTTGACCAGCAGCTCGATCACCGAGACGTCCTTGAAGTCGCCGATGTCGGGCACCTTGACGTCGACCGGGCCGGCCGATGCGGCGGGCGCCGGTGCGACGGCCGGCGCGGGGGCCGCCGCCGCAGGGGCAGGCGCCGCGGCCGCCGGGGCCGGGGCCGGCGCCGCGGCCTCGCCCGCGCCTTCGGCTTCCACCACCAGCACGACCGAGCCTTCCTTGACCTTGTCGCCCACCGCGACCTTGATCTCCTTGACGACACCGGCCGTCGACGACGGAATCTCCATCGAAGCCTTGTCCGATTCCACCGTGATCAGCGACTGCTCGGCTTTCACCGTGTCGCCCACTTTCACCAGCACCTCGATCACCGCGACTTCATCGAAATCGCCGATGTCCGGCACTTTCACATCCACTGCTGCCATATCGTTGTCTCCCGCCCGTCGGGCGCGTCGGTTGTTCGGGTTGGTTTACGCGTAGAGCGGGTTGGCCTTGTCGGCATCGATGCCGTACTTCTTGATCGCCTCGGCGACCTTGGTCGCGGGCAGCACGCCATCCTCGGCCAGGGCCTTGAGCGCGGCCACCACGATGAAGTGGCGGTTGATCTCGAAGTGCTCGCGCAGCTTGCTGCGGAAGTCGCTGCGGCCGAAGCCATCGGTGCCCAGCACCTTGTAGGTCCGGCCCTTCGGGATGAAGGGACGGATCTGCTCGGCATAGGCCTTCATGTAGTCGGTCGATGCCACCACCGGGCCGGTGCTCGCGGCCAGCTGCTGGCCCACGAAGGACACGCGCTGTTCCTCGGTCGGGTGCAGCAGGTTCCAGCGCTCGGCGTCCTGGCCGTCGCGCGTGAGTTCGTTGAAGCTCGGGCAGCTCCAGACGCCCGCGCTCACGCCCCAGTCCTTCTCCAGCAACTCTTGAGCGGCGAAGCTCTCGCGCAGGATGGTGCCGCTGCCCAGCAGCTGCACGCTCGGCGCTTCCTTGCTGCCCTTGGCAGGTTTCACCACCGGCGCCTGCTTGCTCAGGTACATGCCCTTGAGGATCTGCTCTTCGGTGCCGGGCTGCAGGCCGGGCATCGCGTAGTTCTCGTTGAGCAGCGTCAGGTAGTAGTAGACGTTGTCCTGCTTCTCGACCATGCGCTTCAGGCCGTGGTGCAGGATCACGCCGACTTCGTGCGCGAAGGTCGGGTCGTAGCTCACGCAGTTCGGAATCGTGTTGGCCAGGATGTGGCTGTGGCCGTCTTCGTGCTGCAGGCCTTCGCCGTTGAGCGTGGTGCGCCCCGAGGTGCCGCCCAGCAGGAAGCCGCGGGCCTGCATGTCGCCGGCCGCCCAGGCCAGGTCGCCGATGCGCTGGAAGCCGAACATCGAGTAGTAGACGTAGAACGGCACCATGATGCGGTTATTCGTCGAGTACGAGGTGGCGGCCGCGATCCAGCTCGACATGCCGCCGGCTTCGTTGATGCCTTCCTGCAGGATCTGGCCGGCCTTGTCTTCCTTGTAGTACATGACCTGGTCCTTGTCGACCGGGGTGTACTGCTGACCGTGCGGGTTGTAGATGCCGATCTGGCGGAACAGCCCTTCCATGCCGAAGGTCCGGGCCTCGTCGACCAGGATCGGCACCACGCGCGGGCCCAGCGCCTGGTCGCGCAGCAGCTGCGTGAGGAAGCGCACGTAGGCTTGCGTGGTCGAGATCTCGCGGCCTTCGGCCGTGGGCTCGAGCACGGCCTTGAAGGTCTCGAGCGCCGGCACGGTGAAGCTCTCGTCGGCCTTCACGCGGCGGTGCGGCAGGTAGCCACCCAGCGCCTTGCGGCGCTCGTGCAGGTACTGCATTTCCGGCGTGTCGTCGGCCGGCTTGTAGAAGGGGATCTCGGCCAGCTGGCTGTCCGGGATCGGGATGTTGAAGCGGTCGCGGAAGAGCTTGATGTCCTCGTCGGCCAGTTTCTTGGTCTGGTGGACGTTGTTCTTGCCTTCGCCGATCTTGCCCATGCCGAAGCCCTTGACGGTCTTCACCAGCAGCACCGTGGGCTGGCCCTTGTGCTTGACGGCCGAGTCGAAGGCCGCGAAGACCTTCTGCGCATCGTGGCCGCCGCGGCGCAGCTGCCAGATGTCGTCGTCGCTCATCTTGCTGACCATCTCGAGCGTGCGCGGGTCACGGCCGAAGAAGTTCTTGCGCACGTAGGCGCCGTCGTTGGCCTTGAACGACTGGTAATCGCCGTCGTTCGTCTCCATCATCAGCTTGCGCAGCGCGCCGTCCTTGTCGCGCGCCAGCAGCGGGTCCCAGTTGGAGCCCCAGATCAGCTTGAGCACGTTCCAGCCGGCACCGCGGAATTCGCTTTCCAGTTCCTGGATGATCTTGCCGTTGCCGCGCACCGGGCCGTCGAGGCGCTGCAGGTTGCAGTTGATCACGAAGATCAGGTTGTCGAGGTTCTCGCGCGCGGCCAGGCCGATGGCGCCCAGCGACTCGACCTCGTCCATCTCGCCGTCGCCGCAGAACACCCAGACCTTGCGGTTCTCGGTGTTGGCGATGCCGCGGGCATGCAGGTACTTGAGGAAGCGCGCCTGGTAGATCGCCATCAGCGGGCCCAGGCCCATCGACACGGTCGGGAACTGCCAGAACTCGGGCATCAGCTTCGGGTGCGGATAGCTCGACAGGCCCTTGCCGTCGACTTCCTGGCGGAAGTTCAGCAGCTGCTCTTCGCTCAGCCGGCCTTCGAGGAAGGCGCGCGCGTAGATGCCGGGCGACACGTGGCCCTGGATGTAGAGGCAGTCACCGCCGTGGCCTTCGCTCTCGGCGCGCCAGAAGTGGTTGAAGCCGGCGCCGAACATGGTCGCGAGCGAGGCGAAGGAGCCGATGTGGCCGCCCAGGTCGCCGCCGTCGGCCGGGTGCAGGCGGTTGGCCTTGACCACCATCGCCATCGCGTTCCAGCGCATGTAGGAGCGCAGGCGCTCCTCGATCTCGGCATTGCCCGGCGAACGCTCTTCCTGGTCGGTCTCGAGCGTGTTGACATAGGCGGTGTTGGCCGAGAAGGGCTTGTCGATGCTGTTCTGCCGCGCATGTTCGAGCAGCTGTTCGAGCAGGAAATGCGCCCGTTCGGGGCCTTCGCTCTGGATGACGGCGGACAGCGCGTCCATCCATTCACGGGTTTCCTGCGCATCCGCGTCGTTCGCGGCCGAGCCGAATGCTCTCTCGGGGGTTGCCGACATGCTTGTCTCCTTGTGGGCGTGGCTGTGGATCTGAAACTGGGCGGAAATGTCGCACAGAACAGGTCAAATTTCAAATGGTGTTTTGTCTTTTCTTAATGTGAAATAACTTGTGTTCACGGCGATCGCGCCGGGCGGCACGCCGCTGCCAGTCTGAACGCTTTTCATGAACCCACCGCATCGCTGTCACTAGGGGTTCCCCTACACTCGAGAGATGCCTTTCTTCAGCCCGCTCGCCGCCGCTCGCAGCGCCGTCAAATCGTCGCCCCTTTCCTGGTGGCGGCGTTGGTGGAAGCGCCAGACGCCGGTGCTGCAGGACACCGTGGCGATGCTCGCGCCCCTGGCGGCCGTGATGCTGTTCCTCGCGGCCATCGTCTGCGCCTTCTGGTACCTGCGCGCCGAGGAGATCGAACGCGAGCAGGAGTCGGTCAAGCGCGACGTCGAGTACGCGCAGCAGCGCCTGCGGCTGCGCCTGCTCGAGCGCCAGGAGCAGCTGATGCGCATCGCCCGCGATGCCTCGAACCGCGAGATCGACGCGGCCGAATTCACCAGCCGCGCCGAGTCCCTGATCAGCCAGTATCCCGAGTTGCAGGCCATCAGCTGGATCGATGACCGTCGGCGCTTCAAGGCCAATTACGCGGCCCCCGGCGTGCCGCCGGCGCAGCAGCATGCGCTGGAAGAAGTGCTGCGGCCCGGCGACATCGAGAGCAACTACGCGCTGGCCCGCGAACTGCGCCAGCCGGTGTTCTCGCAACCCGTGGCCGGTGGCGAGCCGCCCGGCATGCTGCAGCTGCATATCCCCCTGTTCGACCAGGGCTTGTTCGCCGGCATGGTGCTGGGCGAGTTCTCGGTCGACAGCCTGCTGCGCTACGGCGTGCCGCCCGAGGTCAGCGCGCGCTACGCAGTGGCGCTGCTCGACGCCAAGGGCGGGCTGCTGGCCGGCAACACGGTCAACCCGCGCGAGGCCGGCACCCGGCTGCTGCCCTGGATCGAGCACACCAACGACTACGAGGTGCCGGTCTCGCCCATCGGCAACGCCATGATGCTGCGCGCCCAGGCTTACCGGACCTCGCCGGGCCTGGTGGGCAACGGCCTGTTCTGGCTGGTCGGCGCGCTCAGCGTGCTCACGGCCTGGATGCTGATCGGCACCTGGCGCCACACGCGCAAGCGGCTGCAGGCGCAGCAGGCGCTGGTCGCCGAAACCAACTTCCGGCGCGCGATGGAGAACTCCATGCTGACCGGCATGCGCGTGCTCGACCTCGAAGGCCGCATCACCTACGTCAACGCCGCCTTCTGCGCCATGACCGGCTGGAGCGAAGCCGAACTGGTCGGCCAGACGCCGCCCTTCCCCTACTGGCTGGAGTCCGACCGCGAAGTGATGAACGAGCGGCTCGAGGAAGAGCTGCACGGCCGCGCCCTGCCCGGCGGCTTCCAGGTGCGGGTCAAGCGCAAGAACAGCAGCATCTTCAACGCCCGGCTCTACGTCTCGCCGCTGATCGACGCCCGCGGCCACCAGACCGGCTGGATGACCTCGATGACCGACATCACCGAGCCCACGCGCATCCGCGAGCAGCTGTCGGCCTCGTACGAGCGCTTCACCACGGTGCTCGAGGCGCTGGATGCGGCCGTGTCGGTGGCGCCGATCGGCAGCGAGGAGCTGCTGTTCGCCAACAAGCTCTACCGGCTCTGGTTCGGCTCCGACACCGTGGGCCACCTGGGCATGGTGGCGCAGGCCGGCGTGCCGGCCTCGGCCGCGCACGACGAGGAACTGGACGACGTCGACCCCTTTGCCGGCCTGCCCATCGACACCCTCACCACGGCCCAGCCCGCCAACAACGAGATCTTCGTGCCCGAGCTGGGCAAGTGGCTCGAGGTGCGCTCGCGCTACCTGACCTGGGTCGACGGCCGCCTCGCGCAGTTGGTGATCGCCACCGACATCACGCCGCGGCGCGACGCCGAGGAGCAGGCGGCGGCGCAGGCCGACCGCGCCCATGCGTCGAGCCGGCTGATCACCATGGGCGAGATGGCCTCGAGCGTGGCGCACGAACTCAACCAGCCGCTGACCGCGATCACCAACTACTGCAACGGCATGATGTCGCGCATCAAGGGGCAGTCGATCGACAACGACGCGCTGCTGGCGGCGCTCGAGAAGACCGCCAAGCAGGCCCAGCGCGCGGGCCAGATCATCCAGCGCATCCGCTCCTTCGTGAAGCGCAGCGAGCCCAACCGCACGCCGGCCGAGGTCGCCACCATGGTGAGCGAAGCGGTCGAGCTCGCGGGCATCGAGCTGCGCCGGCGCAACGTGCGGCTCAACCACTACGTGGCGGCGCGGCTGCCGATCGTGCGGGTCGACCCGATCCTGATCGAGCAGGTGATGGTCAACCTGCTGAAGAACGCGGCCGAATCGATCGACCTGGCCCAGCGTCCGCTGGCGCGCCGCAGCGTCGAATTGCGGGTGCTGCCCAAGGTCATCGACGGCCAGAACACCATCGAATTTTCCGTGCAGGACACCGGCATGGGCCTGGCGCCCGAGGTCATGGACCGCCTCTACGAAGCCTTCTTCTCGACCAAGCCCGAGGGCATGGGCATCGGCCTGAACCTGTGCCGCACCATCGTCGAGTCGCATCGCGGCCGGATGCAGGCGGAGAACATCTACAATGGTCCGGACGTGGTCGGATGCCGTTTTTCCTTCTGGATTCCGGTGATGGACGCTAGCAGTTCCGTAGCAAACGACGAGGCAAAGGTACCCGCATGAGTTTGATTCCGAAGAAGGGCACGGTCTATGTCGTCGATGACGACGAAGCCGTGCGTGACTCGCTGCAATGGTTGCTCGAAGGCAAGGACTACCGCGTCCGCTGCTTCGACTCCGCAGAGTCATTCCTGTCCCGCTACGACCCGCGCGAGGTGGCCTGCCTGATCGTGGACATCCGCATGGGCGGAATGTCGGGCATCGAGCTGCAGGACCGCCTGATCGAACGGCGCTCGCCGCTGCCGATCATGGTCATCACCGGCCACGGCGACGTGCCGATGGCGGTCGACTCGATGAAGAAGGGCGCGATGGACTTCATCCAGAAGCCCTTCAACGAGGACGAACTGGTCTCGCTGGTCGAGCGCATGCTCGAACATGCGCGCGGCGCCTTCGCCCAGCACCAGCAGTCGGCCAGCCGCGACGCGCTGCTGTCCAAGCTCACCGGCCGCGAGGCCCAGGTGCTCGAGCGCATCGTCGCCGGCCGCCTGAACAAGCAGATCGCCGACGACCTCGGCATCAGCATCAAGACGGTCGAGGCGCACCGCGCCAACATCATGGAAAAACTCAACGCCAACACCGTGGCCGACCTGCTGAAGATCGCGCTCGGCCAGGCCCAGCCCACCGCCAAGGCTTCCTGATCGCTATCGGCGAGATAGCCACAAAGTCCCCCGACGCCTGCGCAAGCGGGCGTTTCTACTTGGAAAATCAAATCACGATGACTGCCCAACTGATCGACGGCAACGCCCTCTCCCGCACCCTGCGCACCGAGGTCGCCGCGCGCGCCGCGGCCCTCAAGGCCCGTGGCGTGACGCCCGGCCTGGCCGTGGTCCTGGTCGGCGAGAACCCGGCCAGCCAGGTCTATGTGCGCAACAAGATCAAGGCCTGCGAAGACAACGGCCTGCATTCGGTGCTCGAGAAGTACCCGGCCGAACTGAGCGAGGCCGAGCTGCTCGCGCGCATCGACGCGCTCAACGACGACCCGGCCATCCACGGCATCCTGGTGCAGCTGCCGCTGCCCAAGCACATCGACGCCCAGAAGGTCATCGAGGCCATCTCGCCCGAGAAGGACGTCGACGGCTTCCACGTCGCCAGCGCCGGCGCGCTCATGACCGGCGCCCCGGGCTTCTGGCCCTGCACGCCCTACGGCTGCATGAAGATGCTCGAATCCATCGGCTACGACCTGCGCGGCAAGCACGCGGTGGTCATCGGCCGCAGCAACATCGTCGGCAAGCCGATGGCGCTGATGCTGCTCGCCAAGAACGCGACCGTGACCATCTGCCACAGCGCCACGCCCGACCTCGGCGCCATGACCCGCCAGGCCGACGTGATCGTCGCGGCCGTGGGCAAGCGCAACGTGCTGACCGCCGACATGGTCAAGCCCGGCGCGGTGGTGATCGACGTGGGCATGAACCGCAACGACGAAGGCAAGCTCTGCGGCGACGTCGATTTCGTCGGCGTCAAGGAAGTGGCAAGCTGGATCACCCCGGTGCCCGGCGGCGTCGGCCCCATGACCATCACCATGCTGCTCGTCAACACCCTCGAAGCCGCGGAGCAATGACTCACCCCCGAAGCGCCTCCGGCGCTTCCCCCTCAAGGGGGCGATACCAGCGGCCTGGCAAAGCCAGTTCCGCGGTATCCCTGGCATTCGGCACGGCACGCAACAGCGCGCCGGGAATTAACCTTGAACTTGCGGCGCCCGGCGCCAGATGCTCTCCATGACCAATCCGCTCCTCGACTTCACCGATCTCCCGTTGTTCGACCAGATCCGGCCGGCCCATGTCGCGCCCGCGGTCGACGCCCTGCTGGCCGACGCCGAGACCGCGCTGCAGACCGTCACCGCCGCCGGCTTCCCGGCCGACTGGCTGGCGATCTCGAAGGTGCTCGACGTGTCGTCGGAGCGCTTCAGCCGGGCCTGGGGCGCGATCGGCCATCTGAACGCGGTGGCCGACACGCCCGAGCTGCGCGCCGCCTACAACGAGGCCATGCCGCGCGTCACGGCCTTCTGGACCCGGCTGGGTTCCGATGAGCGCCTCTACGCCAAGTACAAGGCCATCGACACCGCCACGCTCAACGCCGAGCAGAAGCAGGCCCATCGCAACGCGGTGCGCAACTTCGTGCTGGGCGGTGCCGAGCTGCAGGGCGCGGCCAAGGAGCGTTTCGCCGCGATCCAGGAACGCCAGGCCGAGCTGAGCCAGAAGTTCAGCGAAAACGCGCTCGACGCGACCGACGCCTTCGCCTACTACGCCGAAGCCAGCGAGCTCGAGGGCCTGCCCGAGGACGTGATCGCGGCCGCCCGCGCGGGCGCCGAAGCCGACAGCAAGCCCGGCTACAAGCTCACGCTCAAGATGCCCTGCTACCTGCCGGTCATGCAGTTCGCGAAAAGCAGCGCGCTGCGCGAGACGCTCTACCGCGCCTACGTGACCCGCGCCAGCGAGCTCGGCGACCCGGCCTTCGACAACACCGCGCTGATCACCGAGATCCTGGCGCTGCGCGAGGAAGAGGCCAAGCTGCTGGGCTACCGCAACTACGGCGAGCTGTCGGTGGTGCCCAAGATGGCCGACACGCCCGAGCAGGTGGTGAAGTTCCTGCGCGACCTGGGCGCGCGCGCCAAGCCCTTCGGCGAACGCGACCTGGCCGACCTGCGGGTGTTCGCCGCCACCCTGGGCCTGGCCGACCCGCAGCCCTGGGACTGGACCTTCGTCGGCGAGAAGCTCAAGGAAGCGCGCTACGCCTTCAGCGAACTGGAGGTCAAGCAGTACTTCCCGGCGCCCAAGGTGATGGCCGGCCTGTTCAAGATCGTCGAGACGCTGTTCGAGGTCTCGATCCGCCGCGACTTCGCGCCGGTCTGGCACCCGACCGTCGAGTTCTACCGCATCGAGCGCGACGGCCAGCGCGTCGGCCAGTTCTATCTCGACCCCTCGGCGCGCGCCGGCAAGCGCGGCGGCGCCTGGATGGACGACGTGCGCGCCCGCTGGCTACGCCCCGACACCGGCGCGCTGCAGACGCCGGTGGCGCAGCTGGTGTGCAACTTCGCCGAGGGCGTCGACGGCAAGCCGCCGCTGCTCACGCACGACGACGTGACCACGCTGTTCCACGAATTCGGCCACGGGCTGCACCACATGCTCACGCAGGTCAACGAGCGCGACGTGTCGGGCATCAGCGGCGTCGAATGGGACGCGGTCGAGCTGCCGAGCCAGTTCATGGAGAACTTCTGCTGGGAGTGGGACGTGCTCGAGCACATGACGGCCCATGTCGACACCGGCGAGCCGCTGCCGCGCGCGCTGTTCGACAAGATGACCGCCGCCAAGAACTTCCAGAGCGGCATGCAGACGCTGCGCCAGATCGAGTTCTCGCTGTTCGACATGCTGCTGCACACCGAGTACCAGGCCGCCACCGCCCCGCCGGGCGAGGTGATGGCGCTGCTGGGCAAGGTGCGCGCCGAGGTGGCGGTGATGCCCTCGCCGCCCTTCAGCCGCACGCCCAACACCTTCAGCCACATCTTCTCGGGCGGCTACGCGGCCGGCTACTACAGCTACAAGTGGGCCGAGGTGCTGAGCGCCGACGCCTACGCGGCCTTCGAGGAGACTGCGGGCGCCAGCGGCGAGCCCAACATCGAGACCGGCCGCCGCTACCGCCAGGCCATCCTCGAGGCCGGCGGCAGCCGCAGCGCGATGGAGTCCTTCAAGGCCTTCCGCGGCCGCGAACCGCAGCTCGACGCGTTGCTGCGCCACCAGGGCATGGCGGAGCCCCAGCCGGCCTGAAGCAGGGGATGGCGCGGGGCACGCGGCCTGAGATACTCCGGCTTTCGATCCCCGAGCCCGGAGCCTTTTCCATGCACCGCAACGCGCCCCTCCTCCTTCTGCTGCTGGCCGTCGCCGCCACCGCGGCATCGGCCCAGCAGGTCTACCGCCAGGTGGACAAGAACGGCAAGGTCGTCTTCTCCGACCAGCCGCCGGCGGCCGATGCGCGCCCCGCTGCACCGCGCGCCGGTGCGGCGTCCAACGAGAGCGGCTCGGCTGCCCTGCCCTACGAATTGCAGCAGGTGGTGCAGCGCTATCCGGTCACGCTCTATACGGGCGACAACTGCGCGCCCTGCGACACCGGCCGCTCGCTGCTCACCACACGCGGCGTGCCCTTCGCCGAACGGCAGGTCAAGACCAACGAGGATGGCGATGCGCTGCAGCGCCTGAGCGGGCAGAACTCGCTGCCGCTGCTGACCATCGGTTCGCAGCAGCTGCGGGGCTTCTCGGACGGCGAGTGGTCGCAGTACCTGGACGCGGCCGGCTACCCGAAGAGCATCCGCCTGCCCGCCGGCTACCGCAATGCACCGCCCCAGCCCATGGTGGCGCTGCGGCCGGCAACGGTGAGCGCGCCGCCCGCAACGCAGGCGGCCCCGCCGGCAGCGCCGGTCGCGCCCGCGGCGGGCCCGACGCCGTCGAACCCGGCCGGCATCCGTTTCTAGTCGTAGCGCAGGGTTTCCACGCCCGCGGGCGTGCCCAGCAGGCACACGTTGGCGCGCTGGTGCGCGAACACGCCCACCGTCACCACGCCGGGCCACTGGCTCACTTCGGTCTCGAAGCCCAGCGGATCGGTGATCTTCAGGCCGCTCACGTCGACGATGTGCTGGCCGTTGTCGGTCACGAGTGCCACGCCGTCCTTCTCGCGCACCTGCGCCACGCCGCCCAGCCGCTCGAACTGCCGCATGATCCGGCGCGCCGCCATCGGCACCACCTCGACCGGCAGCGGGAAGGCGCCCAGCACGTGCACGCGCTTGGAGGCGTCGGCGATGCAGACGAAGGAGCGCGACTGGGCTGCGATGATCTTCTCGCGCGTGAGCGCCGCGCCGCCGCCCTTGATCATGAAGCCGCGGCCGTCGATCTCGTCGGCGCCGTCGATGTAGACCGACAGTTCTTCCACCGCATTGCTGTCGAACACCTCGATGCCCAGCGCGCGCAGGCGTTCGGTCGAGGCGACCGAGCTCGACACCGCGCCACGGATGCGGTCCTTGACCGTGGCCAGCGCCTCGATGAACTTGTTGACCGTGGAGCCGGTGCCGACCCCGACGATCTCGCCCTCCACCACATACGCGAGCGCGGCGCGGGCCACCTGGGCCTTGAGTTCATCCTGGGTCAAAGAGGGTGCGGTCATCGGGGACAATCCTGGAGCTAACGAAGCCGAGAATTATCCAATGCCCCTGCCGCTGCTTTCGTCCCTTTACGGACTCGCCCGCCCCGTCCTCTTCGGCCTCGACCCGGAACACGCCCACGAACTCACGCTCGACAGCCTCGCGCGGACCCAGAACACCCCGCTGGCCTGCGCCTACGCGTCGCGGCGGGTCGAGGACCCGGTCACGCTGGCCGGGCTGCATTTCCCCAACCGCGTCGGGCTGGCCGCGGGCCTGGACAAGAACGCCCGCTGCATCGACGCCTTCTCGGCCATGGGCTTCGGCTTCGTCGAGGTCGGCACCGTCACGCCCAAGGCCCAGCCGGGCAACCCCAAGCCGCGCATGTTCCGCCTGCCCCAGCGCGACGCGCTGATCAACCGGCTGGGCTTCAACAACGAGGGGCTGGACGTGTTCCTGGCCAACGTGCAGCGCGCGCGCTTCCGAAAGGGAGATGCCAAGGCGGCACCGATGCTGCTGGGCCTCAACATCGGCAAGAACGCGGCCACGCCGATCGAGCGGGCCACCGACGACTACCTGATCGGCCTGGCGGGCGTCTACCCGCATGCCGACTACGTGACGATCAACATCTCGAGCCCCAACACCGCCAACCTGCGTTCGCTGCAGAGCGACGAGGCGCTCGATGCGCTGCTGGGTGCGCTGGTGGCGCGCCGCGCTGAACTGGCGCAGCAGCATGGCCGCAGGGTGCCGATGTTCCTCAAGATCGCGCCCGATCTCGACGATGCGCAGGTCACGGTGATCGCCGCCACGCTGAAGCGCCACGGCGTGGACGGCGTGATCGCCAGCAACACCACGCTGTCGCGCGCGGCGGTCGCGGGCCTGCCGCACGCCGAGGAAGCCGGTGGCCTGTCGGGCGCGCCGGTGCGCGAGGCCAGCAACCGCGTGATCGCGCAGCTGCGCGCCGCGCTGGGCACGGGCTATCCGATCGTCGGGGTGGGCGGCATCCTCACCGGTGCCGATGCCCAGGCCAAGCTGGCGGCCGGGGCCGATGTGGTGCAGGTGTACACCGGCCTGATCTACCGCGGACCGGCGCTGGTCCGCGAGGTGGCGCAGGCCTTGAAGGCCCGCGCCGCCTGATCAGCGCATCCGCCAGAGCACCGGGGCCACGAAGGCGGCCCAGCGCAGCAGCCGGCGCGGCTTGACGACCGCCACCACGGCGGCGGCGGCCACGCCCGCGGCCACGGGATGGGCCCGCAGCAGGCGCATCGCGGTCTCGCTGGGCGTTTCGTCGGGCGGCGGCGCCGCGGCGGGCGCCGAGGCCGCATCCTCGCTCGCGGCCTGCAACACCGCGATGCGCTGGCGCTGGCGGGCGATGCGCGCGAGCAGTTCCTCGCGGGTTGCCGGGCGCGTCGGCCGCGGCGTGCCTTCGGGCTGGCCCTGGTTGCCGATGCCCAGGCGGTCCTGCACCCAGGCCCAGTCGCGTTCGAATTCCTGCCGGCTCGGTGCGAAGGCGCCGCTGGCGCCGCGCAGCGTCGACAGCAGGCCGATCAGCGATACGGCCCACAGGGCGATCCACACGCCCGCCACCGACCAGGCGGCGGTGGCGCGGTGCGGCGTGTCCCAGAAGTGCACCACCACGGCCACCGACAGCAGCGCCACGGCGACCGTGGTCAGGCCCAGCACCGCAATGACCAGCAGCAGCATGCGCTGCAGCCGATCCTTCTCGTCGTCCCACGCCATGCGCAGGAGCTGGGTGCGGTCCTCGATCGCCATCGCGCTTTCGCCCGCGGCGATCTTGAGGCGGCGGATGCGCGCATCCAGTCCCAGCAGGGACAGCAACTTGTTCATTCGATCCTCCCGGTCACGCGCGCGGCGGCGCGGCACTCCTCAGACGCGCGGGTGCGCTCAGCGACGGCCCAGCAGCAGGCCCACCAGAACGCCCACGGCCAGGGCGCCGGCGGCGATCTGCCAGGGTTCGTCGTGGGCGTAGGCGTTGGCGGTGCTCGCGGCGTCCTTGGCCTTCTTGGCGGCGATCTTGCTCTTCTCGGCCGCAAGCTCGCGCGCGATCGCCAGCTTGGCTTCCACGCGTTGGCGCAGCGCCTTGATCTGCGGATTCGACTCGAGGTCCTTGCCACCCAGCACGCCCTTGACGTCGTTGGCGATGTCTTCGACGACGGCGTTGGCTGCGGCTTCGAGGTTGTTGGATGCACTCATTGAAATCTTCCTCCGTGGGTGGACTGCCGGCAAAGGCGCCGGCGACTGGACGCCGGCAAACGGCGCGGCATTCCATGGTACAGGTTGACGATCATTGCGCCAGCAGTTCAACCACATGTCGTCCGATGGCTAAGCTGCTCGTCAGCCCTGGCGACTCGATGCCGAACAGGTTGACCAGGCCGGGCACGCCGTGGCGCGCCGGCCCGTCGATCACGAAGTCGCGCGCGGCCTCCCCGGGGCCCGAGATCTTGGGCCGGATGCCTGCATAACCGGGGATCAGCGCACCGTCGGGCAGGGCCGGCCAATAGCGCCGCACCTCGGCATAGAAGGCATCGCCGCGCCGCGCGTCGACCACCAGGTCCTCGGCCGACGCCACCCATTGCACGTCGGGCCCGAACTTGGCCTGGCCGCCCAGGTCGAGTGTCAGGTGCACGCCCAGGCCCGCGGCCTCGGGCACGGGGTAGATGAGGCGGCTGAAAGGCGCGCGGCCGGCCAGCGTGAAGTAGTTGCCCTTGGCGAACCAGGCGCCCGGCACGGTCTCGGGCGGCAGGCCGGCGAAGCCGCGTGCCAGGCCGGGCGCGGACAGGCCCGCGGCGTTGACCACGCTGGCGCAGCGCAGCACGGTGCCGTCCTCGGTGTGCAGCACGATGCCCTGCGGCGTGCACTCGGCATGGCGCACGGCCGACTTGAGCGCCACCACGCCGCCGGCGTTCTCCAGGTCGCCCTGCAGGCTCAGCATCAGCGCGTGGCTGTCGACGATGCCGGTGCTGGGCGAATGCACCGCCGCCAGGCATTCGAGCGCCGGTTCGAGCGTGCGGGCTTCGTCGCGTGTGCGCATGACCAGGTCGTCGACGCCGTTGGCGCGGCCCTTGGCGACGATGGCCTCGAGCGCCCCGACCTGGGCCTCGGACGTCGCCACGATCAGCTTGCCGCAGCGCCGGTGCGGCACGCCGCGTTCGGCCGCATAGGCATAGAGCGCCTCTTTGCCCTCGACGCAGAGCCGGGCCTTCAACGAGCCTTGGGGATAGTAGATGCCGGCGTGGATCACTTCGCTGTTGCGCGAACTGGTGCCGGTGCCGATGGCCCCCTCGGCCTCCAGCACGATGACCTCGCGGCCCGCCAACGCCAGGGCCCGCGCGACGGCCAGCCCCACCACACCCGCGCCGATCACGGCGCAATCGAATTCGTCCATGCCGCGAGCTTAGCGCGGCGCAGGGCGCCTGGATGCGTGTTCAGAGGATCCAGGCGCGCGTGCGGCCCAGCGTCCAGCGGAAGCAGGCCGCGCTCATGAACTGGCGGTGCGCCTGCAGGTGCAGCGAGAGGCGGACCGGAAAGCGTGTCACGCTGCCCTGGTCGGGTTCGACCGGCAGGTCCGCGGGTTCGGGCGTGTCGGGCAGATCGGGCGTGATGGGCGGCGGAAGGTCGGGACTGGTGGCCATGATGGATTCCTTGGTTCAGGCCTTCCTTCTACGAGCCTGCCCCTGGCCGCGCGCCAGCCCAGGCCCGCACTCGCCGTCGGTGCGGACCGACAGGGCCCGACGCGACGGGCAAGGCCTCAGCCGGCCGCGGCGTCGGCCGCCGGGAAGCGGATCGTCACGCTGGCCCCGCCCGTCTCGCTGTCGCACAGCTGCACCTCCGCCCCGTGCAGCACGGCGATCTCGCGCACGATGGCCAGCCCCAGGCCGGTGCCCTCCCCGCTCGGCTCCGGGCCGCGCACGAAGCGCTCGAACATCGCCGCGCGCTGTTCCGCCGGCACGCCCGGCCCCGAGTCGGCCACGCCGAGCGAGGGCGGCGAGCGGCCGATCGAGATCAGCACGCTGCCCCCGGCCGGCGTGCAGCGGATGGCGTTGTCGATCAGGTTGCCCAGCGCCTCGCCCAGCAGGTCGGGCTCGCCGCGCACGCGCACGGGCGCATCGCCCGACACCAGTTCGAGTTCGATCTGTTTTTCCAGCGCCGCATCGAGGTAGGTCTCGCCGACCTCGCGCGCCAGCGCGCCCAGGTCGACCGGCACCAGCGCCAGGTCGCTGCGGCCCTCGAGGTCCAGCCGCCCCATCGAGAGCAGTTGCTGCACCAGCCGCGCGGTGCGCTGCGTGGTGGCGCCCAGTTCGTTCACCACCGCGCGCATCGAGGCCGTGTCCGGCGCCTCGGCCGCCCGCGCGAGCCCGAGGCGCAGGCCGGTGAGCGGCGTGCGCAGCTGGTGCGCGACCGTGCTGGCGAACTGGCGCTCGCGCGCCAGCATGGTCCGGATGCGCAGCAGCAGGTCGTTGAGCGCCGAGGCGAAGGGCATCAGCTCGCGCGGCACGTCGTCGACCGGGATCGGGTCGAGCGAGGCATGCGAGCGCTCGTTCCAGCGCGCCGCGATGCGTTCGAGCGGCCCGATGGTGCGGCGCACCGTGAGGCCGATGACCAGCACGGCGACCAGGAAGAGCCCACCGATCGGCGCCATGGTCCAGAACAGGTCGCCCTGCGCGCGGTGCCGCTTGACCAGCGTCTCGGCGCTCAGCACCACCAGGCCCGCGGCGCCAGGCCGCTGCACCGGCACCCAGGCCACGCGCACGTCGGTGCCGTGGAAGCGCGCATCGTAGGCCCGCGCGCCCATGCTGTAGGTCGATTCGCGGTCGCCGTGCAGCGGCAGGCCGACCTGGCCCAGCAGGTGGCGATCGTCCTGCCGCACCTCGAAATAGCTGCGGTCCACCATGTCGTAGGTGAGCAGCGCCTCGGCTTGGCGCGAGAGCTCGATCACCGGCTTGCCGTCGACCACCCGCACCTGGTCGGCCAGCGCGCGCGCGGTGTCGAGCAGCCAGCGGTCGAACACGCGGTCGACCAGCTTCTGCGCCGCGAAGGCGCCCAGCAGCCCGGTCAGCGCCACGATCGCGAGCACCGGCAGCATGAGCCGGAAGTTGAGCTCGTTCTGCAGGCGGCGCACGCGCGAGGGCTTGCTCATGGCGACGGGTCCTCGGGCGGCTCGCCTGCATCGGCCATGGCCAGCCGGTAGCCGAAGCCGCGCGCCGTGAGGATGCCCACGCCCGATCCCTGCAGCTTGCGCCGCAGCCGCGAGACATAGACCTCGACCGCGCTGTCGCCGACCTCGAGGTTGCGTTCGGTCAGCGCCTCGATCAGCACCCGCTTGGACACCAGCCGCGGCGAACGCCGCATCAGCAGGCCCAGCACCTCGAACTCGCGCGGCAGCAGGTCGAGCGGCCGGCCGTCGAGGAAGGCGCGGCCCTCTTCCGGCAGCGCCACCAGCGGCCCGAACTGCGCGCCCGCATGGCGCGCGACCCGCGTGCGACGCTGCAGCGCCTCCATGCGCGCATCGAGTTCCTCGGGCGCGAAGGGCTTGACCAGGTAGTCGTCGGCGCCGCGCTTGAGGCCGTCGACGCGATGGGCCACCTGGTCGCGCGCGGTCAGCACCAGCACCGGCGTCTGTGCGTCGCGGCGGCGGAAGCGCTGCAGCCAGTCGAGTCCGTCGCCATCGGGCAGCTGCAGGTCGAGCACCACCAGGTCGGGGCCGGTCTCGCCCACGGCCTGGTCGGCCTGCGCGAGCGTGCCGCAGGCGCGCACCACCCAGCCGCGCGCGCGCCAGCGCAGCTGCAGCTCGCGCGCGATGGTGGTGTCGTCCTCGATCAGCAGCAGCTGCATGACGGCGCCGTGAAGCGGCGGCCGCCGCGCGGGGCCGACGGCCCCCTCGAAAAGACCGGCCGCGTGATAGGTATTTGCAAGCTTGCCTCTTTAGCCTCGTCCGCCAGGCCGCCGCACCGTCCCGGTGAGGCGGCGCGCCCCTCTGCGCGGGCACTCGACATTTCTGAAAGAACAGCGAACATGAAACGGAAGCAGGCTATCTGGGGGACCGTGGCGGTGGCCGCGGCGGTGTTGGCGGGGACATGGCTGCTCGCCGATCACCGCGCCACGCCGGCCGTGGCCGGCAGCACCGAGAGCACGCCGGAGCCCTCGGTCGGCGAAGGCCGCAACAGCCTGCGCTACCCCGCCGGCGCCGCGCAACTGACGATGATCGAATCGCGCACGATCCCGGCCACGCCGGTGCCGCTGGCCGACGCGCTCAGTGCGCGCGTAGTGTATGACGAGGACGCGACCGCGCGCCTCGGCGTCGCGATCTCGGGCCGCATCCTCACGCTCAAGGCCGCGCCCGGCGACGTGGTCAAGGCCGGCCAGGTGCTGGCCGTGATCGACTCGCCCGACGTCGGCACCGCCTACGCCGACCTCGACAAGGCGCATGCCGACGAAGCGCGCAAGCGGCTGGTGCTGGCCCGCGCCAAGGACCTGGCGACCGACGAGGCCATCGCGGCCAAGGACCTCGAGGCGGCCCAGGCCGACGCGGCCCAGGCGCATGCCGAGACCGCGCGCGCGATGCTGCGGCTGAAGAACCTCAACCCGCACGGCCTGCCCATGCAGGGCCAGCGCATCAGCCTGACCAGCCCGCTCGACGGCGTGGTGTCGGAACGCACCGCGAGCCCCGCGCTCGAGGTCAGCCCCTCGACCGCCTCGCCGCTGTTCGTGGTCACCGACCCGCGCCGGCTCTGGCTGATGATCGACCTGCCCGAGAAGCTGCTCGGCCGCATCAAGGTCGGCAGCGCGGTGACGGTGGAGAGCGACGCCTATCCGGGCGAGTCCTTCAAGGCCAGGGTGGTGCAGCTCGGCCAGACGGTCGACACCAACACCCGCCGCGTGACCGTGCGGGCCAAGCTCGACAACGCCGGCGGCCGGCTGCTGCCCGAGATGTTCGTGCGCGCCTCGGTGCTGGCCGACAGCGGCAGCGGCGTGCAGGTGCCCAACGGCGCGCTGGTGAACCGCGGCGTCTACACCTTCGTCTTCGTGCAATCCGCGCCCGGTGAATTCCAGCGCCGCCAGGTCCGGCTGCTGACCAAGGGCAGCGATGCCAGCTACGTCGGCGAAGGCCTCGCGGGCGGCGAAAGCATCGTGGTGGGCGGCGCACTGCTGCTCGACGCCGAACTGAGCGCGCGAGCGGGCGACAAGCCATGATCGACCGGCTCATCGTCTTCGCGCTGACGCAGCGCGTGTTCGTGCTCGTGCTGGTGGCCGCGCTGATCGGCTTCGGCGGCTATGCGCTGTCGAACCTGCCGATCGAGGCCTTCCCCGATGTGCAGGACGTGCAGGTGCGGGTCATCTCGCAGCTGCCGGGCCAGGCGCCCGAGGACATGGAGCGCGCGGTCACGCTGCCGATCGAGCGCGAGCTCTCGGGCACGCCGCAGCTGCTCAACGTGCGCTCGGTCACCATGACCGGCCTGTCGATCCTCACGCTGACCTTCGCCGACGGCACCGACAACTACTTCGCGCGCCAGCAGGTGACCGAGAAGCTCTCGACCGTCACGCTGCCCGCGGGCGTGCAGCCGCAGCTGGCGCCGCTGTCGACCGCGGTGGGCGAGATCTACCGCTACACGGTCGAGGCACCCGGCCTGTCCGACACCGAGGTGCGCACGCTGCAGGACTGGACCATCCGCCCGGTGCTGCGCATGACGCCCGGCGTGGCCGACGTGGTGAGCTTCGGCGGCGCGATCAAGGAGTACCGCATCGAGGCCGACCCGCTGGCGCTGCGCAAGTACCAGGTCACGCTCGACCAGCTGAGCCAGGCCGCGTCCAACGGCAACGGCAGCGCGGGCGGCGGCCTGCTGCGCCAGGGCGACGCCTCGCTGGTGGTGCGCTCGGCCGGCCTCTATGCGAGCCTGGACGACATCCGCAAGGTCGTGATCGCGGCTCGCCAGGGGCGCGCCGTGACCATCGGCGACGTGGCCGAGGTGCGCGAGGGCGAGCGCCCGCGCTTCGGCATCGTGGCGGCCGACCAGCGCGACAGCATCGTCGAGGGCATCGTCTCGATGACCAAGGGCGGCAACCCGGCCAAGATCAATGCCGAGCTCAAGGCGCGCATCGCGCAGCTGCAGACCCGGCTGCCGGCCGGCGTGAAGATCGTGCCGATCTACGACCGCACCGAGCTCGTGCGCCACACCGTGACGACCGTGGCCGAGAACCTGGTGATCGGCGCGCTGCTGGTGATCGCGGTGCTGGTGGTGTTCCTGTCGAGCTGGCGCGCGGCGCTGGTGGTGGCCACGGTCATCCCGCTGGCCCTGCTGTTCGCCTTCATCCTGATGAACGCGCGCGGCGTCTCGGCCAACCTGATCTCGCTGGGCGCGGTGGACTTCGGCATCATCATCGACAGCGCGGTGGTCATCGTCGAGGCGCTGATGGTGCGGCTGGCGGTGCGCTCCACGCATGACGCCCACCCGCTGGCCGCGCGCAAGCACCGGCTGCACGTGCTGCACCGGACCATGTCGGACCTGTCGCACCCGGTGCTGTTCTCCAAGGCCATCATCATCCTGGCCTTCGTGCCGATCTTCACCTTCCAGCGGGTCGAGGGAAAGATCTTCACGCCGGTGGCGCTGACGCTGAGCTTCGCGCTGCTGGGCGCGGTGCTGCTGACCTTCACCTTGCTGCCCACGCTGCTGTCGTACGTGCTGCAGAAGAACACCCTGGCCGAGCGGCACAAGCCCTGGCTCGACAGGCTGCAGCAGCGCTACCAGTGGCTGGTCGGCCAGACGATGCGCCGCGGCCGCACGGTGCTGTGCGTGTCGGCGGTGCCGGTGGTGCTGGCGCTGTTGCTCGCGCCCCGGCTGGGCAGCGAGTTCCTGCCCAAGCTCGACGAAGGCAACATCTGGCTCACGGTCACGCTGCCCACCTCGGCCTCGCTGGACACCACCAAGCAGGTCGAGCGGCTGGTGCGCGCCAAGCTGTTCGACTACACCGAGGTGGCCCACGTGATCGCGCAGGCCGGCCGACCCGACGACGGCTCGGACCCCAAGGGACCGAACAACCTCGAGATCCTGGTCGACCTCAAGCCGCGCGGCGAATGGAAGTTCGCCAACAAGGAGGCGCTGGTCGCCGACATGTCGAACCGGCTGAACGCGATTCCGGGCATCAGCACCAACTTCTCGCAGGTGATCCAGGACAACGTCGAGGAATCGCTCTCGGGCTTTCGCGGCGAGATCGTGGCAAAGATCAGCGGCGACAACCTCGACATCCTCGAGGACAAGGGCGCGCAGGTGGCCAGCGTGATCCAGGGCATCCGCGGCGCCACCGACGTCGAGGCCACGCGCATCGGCGGCCAGACCGAGGTGGTGATCACGCCCGACCGCTCGCGGCTCGCGCGCTACGGCCTGAGCATCAACGACGTCGACACGCTGGTGAACCAGGCCATGTCGGGCGTGGCCGTGACCAGCTTCTTCCAGCAGGACAAGCGCTTCGACGTGGTGGTGCGCGTGGACGAGAAGAACCGCAACAGCGTCGACGCGCTGGGCAACCTGCAGCTCGCGCTGCCCGGCACGCAGGTCGGCAACGGCCCCGGCACCATTGCGCTGAGCGAGGTCGCCACGGTCGAGGTGCGCCAGGGCGCATCGCGCATCCTGCGCGAGGCCGGTTCGCGCAGCGTGATCGTCAAGGTCAACCTGCTGGGCCGCGACCAGGGCAGCTTCGTCGAGGAAGCGCAGCGCGTGGTGGCCCGGGAGGTCAAGCTGCCGCCAGGCTACGACCTGACATGGGGCGGCCAGTTCGAGAACTCGCAGCGCGCCACCAAGCGGCTGATGGTGATCATCCCGCTGACGGTGCTGCTGATCTTCTCGCTGCTGTTCTGGGCCTTCCGCTCGGTGCGGCTGGCCAGCCTGGTGCTGGGCATGGTGCCCTTCACGCTGATCGGCGGCCTGGCCGCGCTGGGCATCGCCGGGCTGCACCTGTCGGTCTCGGCCGCAGTGGGCTTCATCGCGGTGGCCGGCATCTCGGTGCAGAACGGCGTGATCATGGTGGAGGAAGTCATGCAGCGGGTGCGCGAAGGCGCCGAGGTGACGCAGGCCATCGTCCAGGGCGCGGCGATGCGGCTGCGCCCCATCCTGATGACCGCGCTGATGGCCGGCCTGGGCCTGCTGCCCGCGGCGCTGTCGCGCGGCATCGGCAGCGAGACGCAGCGGCCCTTCGCTTGCGTGATCGTGGGCGGCATCGTGACCGGCACGGTCTTCACCCTGCTGGCGCTGCCAGTCGCGATGCGGCTGTTCGGCAACTTCTCCGAGCCGGGCGACGACACGGCATCCCTCACAGACCCGGCCCTGGAAGGCGCGCAATGACATCCTCTCTTCTTCAGGCGCGCCGCGTTGGCCGGACCGCACTGGCCCTGAGCGCCATCGCCCTGGCCGCCGGCTGCGCCGTGGGCCCGGACTATGTGCGCCCCGCGCTGCCGGCGTCCGCGAGCTACGCGCCGGCATCATCGACCTCGCCGGCCGCCGACCCGCAGGCCCAGCGCTTCTCGCTGGGGCGCGACATCCAGGCCGACTGGTGGAAGGTGTTCGGGTCGCCGGCGCTCGATGCGCTGATCGAACGGGCCTTCGCGGCCAACCCGAACCTCGAGGCCGCGCAGGCGGCCTTGCGCGAGGCGCAGGAGAACGTGGCGGCGCAGCGCGGCTTCTTCTTCCCCACGGTGCAGGCCGGCTACACGCCCACCCGCACCAAGATCGCCGGCAACCTGGGCGGCAACTCGCCGGGCCTGCAGGGCAACGGCCGGGACATCAGCACCGGCCAGGGCACGCCCGCCAGCGAAGGCGGCAGCGCGCCCTTCACCACGCCGGTGATCTACAACTTCCACACGGCGCAGCTCACGGTCGGCTATGTGCCCGACGTCTTCGGCGGCAACCGGCGCCAGATGGAGTCGATGGCATCGCAGGCCCAGGTGCAGCTGCACCAGCTGCAGGCGACCTACATCACACTGGCCTCGAACATCGTCGCGGCCGCGATCCAGGATGCGCTGCTGCGCGAGCAGATCGCGCTGACCGAGCAGATCGTCGAGGCGAACACGGCCTCGCTGGCGCTGGTGCAGCGGCAGCTCAAGGCCGGCCAGGTCTCGCGGCTCGAGCTCGCGCTGCAGGACAACGCGCTGGCCCAGTCGAAGCAGGCCCTGCCGCCGCTGCGCAAGCAGTTCGAGCAGAACCGCGACCTGCTGCGCGCGCTCGCGGGCCAGGCCCAGGACGACGAGGCGCCGATCTTCAAGCTCGATGCGCTGCGGCTGCCCGGCGAACTGCCGCTGACCCTGCCCTCGCGCCTGGTCGAGCAGCGGCCCGACGTACGCGCGGCCGAGGAGCAGCTGCGCGCGGCCAATGCGGAGATCGGCGTGGCGCGGGCCGCGCGGCTGCCGCAGTTCTCGATCAACGCCACGGTCGGCGGTGCCGCCAGCCGCTTCAACCAGATGTTCTGGAACAGCGGCCGCTTCTTCGACCTGGCGCTGGGCATCACCCAGCCGCTGTTCGACGGCGGCACGCTGCGGCACAAGGAGCGCGCGGCCATCGAGCAGCAGCGCCAGGCCGCGGCCCAGTACCGCGCGACGGTCATCGTGGCCTTCCAGAACGTGGCCGACACGCTGCACGCAATCGAGGCCGATGCCGCGGCACTCAGCGCCGCCGCCGCGGTCAGCGACACCGCGAAGACCGCGCTCGACCTGACGCGGCGCCAGCACGGCCTCGGCTACCTCGACCGGCTCGCGCTGATCGCGGCCGAGCAGAACCACCGGCAGGGCCAGCTGGGCCTGCTGCAGGCGCGGGCCGCGCGGCTGGCCGACAGCGCCTTGCTGTTCCAGGCGCTGGGCGGCGGCTGGTGGCATCGCGACGCGGCGGCGCTGGCCGCGAACGCGGCGGACGCGAACTGAACCAGGCGCCGGCCCGCGCGGCCGGCGCTAGCAGGTCCGTGTGTCACATCGTGTCGCTATGCGCAGCGCGCGCAAGGTCATCGCCGCGCTGTCATCCAGCCTCCCTAGGCTTGGCTGCTCCTCTTCATGCATTCACTGGAGCAGCATCCTTGTCTTCCGATTCCTCGTCCCGCAGCCCCCTCCTCCATCGCCGCAGCCTGTTGAAGGCAGGCTCCCTGGTGCCCACGCTCGGCGCGGCTTCGCTGCTCGCCGCCTGCGGCGGTGGCAGCGACTCGGGGGCGGGCACGCCGCCGCCCGGCGGCGGCAATCCGTCCAACCCGCCACCGAATCCCGGTGAACCGGTGGTCGACACGCGGGTCTCGAGCTTCGGCCTGGCGGTGCTGCCCGACACGCAGTTCTACGCGCGCTATGCGAGCGCGGAAACGGGCAACCAGTTCGACAAGCGCTTCGGCAGCACGCCCTTCCTCGCGCAGACCCAATGGCTGGCCGACAACGCGGCCGCGCTCAAGATCCCCTTCGTGATCCACGTGGGCGACATCGTCGACCAGGTCGGCAAGCCGCAGCAATGGGAGATCGCCGACAAGGCCATGCAGGCGCTGGAGACGAAGAAGCTGCCCTACTCGATCCTGGCCGGCAACCACGATGTGCTGCAGGACATCGGCTTCGAGAACGGCCAGTCGGTGGGCACCGACGCGCAGCGCGACCTCGCGAAGGAGCCCTATCTGCAATGGTTCGGCACCGAGCGCGCGAAGAAGCAGAGCACCTTCGGCGGCCGCGACCCGAGCGGCTTCCACGAGTACCACGTCTTCACGGCCGAGGGCCAGCAGTTCCTGGTGCTCTCGCTCTCGTGGCGCGTGTCGGACAACGGCATCGTCTGGGCCCGCCGCGTGCTCAAGGACAACCCGACGCTGCCCGCGATCCTGGTCAACCACCAGCTGATCGCGATCGCGCCCGACGGCGTGAAGCCGCTCGAGGTGGACTACGGCCTGATGCTGTGGGAAAAGCTGATCCGCGACAACGACCAGATCTTCATGACGGTCAACGGCCACCACCACGGCTCGGCGCACCTGACCAAGACCAACGACTTCGGCAACGCGGTCGAGGAGATGGTGGTGGACTACCAGATGGCCTACCAGGGCGGCAACGGCCTGATGCGCTTCTACGAATTCGACCTCACGGCCAAGGAGATCCGCGCACTGTCCTTCTCGCCCTGGGTGCGGCAGAAGCCGGCGGCCACGCTCAACGAGTTCGACCATGTGATGCTGCGCGACGCCAACAACGAGTTCACCCTCCAGATGGACTTCGCCAAGCGCTTCGCCCGCTTCGCGCCCAACTTCAAGCCCGCCGCACCGAGCGCCACGCCGCGCACGCTGGCCGCCACCTCGCTGATGCTCGATGGCTTCAATGCCATCGAGACCCCGCCGGCCAAGCCCGCCGCGAATGCGGAGGACTATCCGCACATCGCCGAGACCCTGGCCCACTGGCGCTTCTTCGGCGGCACCGTGGGCGCGGCGCTCAACGACCGCGAGGTCATCGCCGACGCCTCGGGCAAGGGCGCCAAGCTGACGCGCGGCGCACTCGATGCGCCGGCGGGCAACACCGCGCAACTCGCCGACCTGCGCTGGAGCAGCGACCGCCACCGCCTGTCGTCGGCACCCGGCAGCGTGCAGTTCAGCAACGCCCAGAGCGCGCGCCTGAGCTACTTCATGACCGACGCCGCCGCCGCGCTGAACAGCGAGACTTTCGAGAGCACCGGCTACACGATCGAGGCCTTCATCAAGCTCGACAAGAACTGGACCGACAAGAACGCCTGGATGAACATCATGACGCGCGGCGGCTGGAACCGGAACTTCCCCGGCTTCCAGGGCTGGGACGCCTCGCCGCCGGTGCAGTTCGCGATCTCGAACCTCAAGGAGGTGCAGTTCGAAGTGATCCCGCAGAAGCCCGCGCCGACCTCCTCGCGCGCCAACTGGTCGGGCGAGATCCTGCTCGACAGCTGGCTGCACATCGCGGTGGTCAACGACCCGGTGGCCAAGGAGACCACGATGTACGTGGAAGGCGCGCCGATCCTGCGCAACACGGTCAACACCGTGGGGCTGGCATCGCAGAACCTGCCCTGGGTGGTGGGCGCGGGCTACTACCAGGGCAACGGCCCCGGCGGCGGCTTCCTGGGCGCCATGGGCGAGATCCGCATCGTCGCCAAGCCGCTGCCGCCCGCGCAGTGGCTCACGGCGCGCGCGTCGCGCTGAGTCGGCCCCGCCGGCTCATTCGGGCCGGCGTTCCTACTTCAATCCACCGAAGCCGAAGCCGAACGAGGCCCGCTCCGCCGGGCTGTGCCGCAGCTCGGGCATGCGCGGGCCGGTCTCCAGGTCTTCGATCAGGTCCTGCAGCGCCAGAAGACCGTCGGCCATGGCCTGGGCGTAGCTGCCGCGGGCCTTCTCCGCCTGCGAGAGCTGCGCCCATTCGCTCTCCTGCTCCAGCAGCACCCAGACGAATGCGCCCGGCTCGGGCTCTTCCACCGTCACGGCGATGGCACGCAGGGCGCCGGCCATCTCAACGCTCCGGCAGCCCGAGGTAGGTGCGGACGTCCGTGACCATCACGCCTGCATAAGCCACGGCCGATCGGAGCTTCGTCTCCGACACGGCAAGGGTCTTCGTCCAGTAGCGCAGTTCGTAGTCTTCGTTGATGTCAATCCGCGCGGCATCGGCCGGCCCACGGATGTTCTTGTCGTCTGCCATGGCGTTCTCCAGTAAGGGATGACGACGCTGCCGCCGTCCGGGCACGCAGCAGGCAAGAAAAAGAAGGCAAGGCGCGTCGGACAAGGCCCGCCCATCGCTCGCTCAAGAACGCGGCACCGACCCCCCGAATGCGCAGGCCTGGATGGAAGTCGAGAATGCCCGGTGGCTCGCCGCGAGCCAGCGGTCGTCGGCGCGCTGGAACACCTGAAGCGTCATGCCTCAGTCCCGAGGCGCCGGCCGCGCAGGCCCGGCGTCGCCATCGATGCGCCAGAGGACCGCGCCCACGCCCACCAGTGCGGCCACATCCGATTCGTAGGTGTCGCTGTACATGTCCAGGTGGTCGATCACGGCCGCGAGGTTCGCGATGGCCTGCGGCAGCGGCAGGGCACCACCGAGCTTGGCCATCTCTTCGATCCGCACCATCGCTTGCGTCCGGTTCATGGCCGTGAGCGTAGCCCTTCGCAAGGGCCGGACCAAGAAAATCCGGCGGTAACACTGCAAGCCTGTCGGAGATAGTATTTTTGTCTCAGATGACTAAACTAGCTCTTGAAGTTCAGGAGCCTCCACATGCTCTCGATAGGCCAAAAGGAATCGATCCTTCGCAAGGAGGGCGCCGTTGTTCCCACGTTTCCCAATCGGAACGTCGCGGAACGGCCCCGATACAGCAGGCGCGAAGAAGGCGGCGGGCGTGGGCAGGTCATCGACCTCGTGTACGAGCAGGCGGTGCGGGAATGGAGAGCCACCGTCGAAGCGCTTTACGCGTCCTGGCTCGCCGCACGGCGGTGAGCCGACCGCCTCAGCGGACGCGGCGCCGGGCCCGAAGCCGCTTCCGATGCACCCATGAAAAAAGCCGCTGACCGAATTCAGTCAGCGGCTTTTGCCGTTGTGTTGGTGGGCGGTGGAGGTTTCGAACCTCCGACCCCAGCAGTGTGAATGCTGTGCTCTACCCCTGAGCTAACCGCCCTTGCAGCACTTTCGTGCCACTCAGTGTTTCGCGTCCTGCGAAGCCTCTGATTATGCCACAGAGTTTTGGGACGTCACGTCAATTTGTCGAAAAATCGTTTTTCCCTTGCTCGATTTATCGAGTTGCGCGAGCAGGTCCTCGTGCGCGCTCAGCTCGTGGTCCGTGGCCATCAGCACCGGCAGCACGAAGCTGCTCAGGTCCATGGCCACCACGGCGCCCGTGGTCGGCTCGTTCGATGCCTCGTCGATCAGCAGCGCGTCCTGGCCGCGCGTGAGGTTGATGTAGACGTCGGCCAGCAGCTGCGCGTCGAGCTTGGCGCCGTGGAAGGTGCGGTTCGAGCGGTCGACCCCGAAACGGTCGCACAGCGCGTCGAGCGAATTGCGCTTGCCGGGGTAGACCAGCTTGGCCATGGCCAGCGTGTCCGTCACCTCGCTCACGAAGGTGCGCAGCGGCGGCAGGCCGACCAGCTCGAACTCCTTGTTGAGGAAGCCCACGTCGAAAGCCGCGTTGTGGATGATCAGTTCGGCACCGCGCAGGTACTCGATCACGTCCTGGGCCAGCGTCGCGAACTTGGGCTTGTCGCGCAGGAAGTCGGTCGTGAGCCCGTGCACCTTCAACGCTTCCTCGTGGCTCTCGCGCTCGGGGTTGAAGTAGATGTGCAGGTCGTTGCCGGTGAGCTTGCGGTTGAGCAGCTCGACGCAGCCGAGTTCGATGACGCGGTCGCCGTTCTCGGCGGACAGGCCGGTGGTTTCGGTGTCGAGGACGATCTGGCGTGACATGCGACTGCGCTTTCTCAGTGGTTTTCTTTGGCGTGGTTGATCGAGTACTTGGGGATCTCGATCGTCACGTCGGCCTGCGCCAGGATCGCCTGGCAGCTCAGCCGCGACTGCGGCTCCAGGCCCCAGGCGCGGTCGAGCAGGTCGTCTTCGATCTCTTCGGAGGCATTGAGCGAGTTGAAGCCCTGGCGCACCACCACATGGCAGGTGGTGCAGGCCGCGCTCATCTCGCAGGCGTGCTCGATGTTGATGTGGTGGTCCAGCAGCGCCTCGCAGATCGAGGTGCCCGCGGGCGCGCTCACTTCGGCGCCGTTCGGGCAGTACTCGGGATGGGGAAGGATCTTGATCGTGGGCATTGTGTTCTAGAGGGATTCGACCTTGCGTCCGGACAGCGCGCGCGCGATGCCCTGGTTCATGCGCTCTGCCGCGAAGGCCTCGGTGCCGTCGGCCAGCGCCTTGGTGGCGGCCTCGACCACGGCCGCCTCGGTGGCGGTGGCCAGCGTGCCGCGCAGTGCGCTCATCAGCGCATCGATGGCCGCGCGCTCGGCCCCGGACAGCAGGTCGCCGTCGGCATTGAGCGCGCTCTGCGTGGCGAGCAGCATGCGGTCGGCATCGACCCGCGCCTCGACCAGCGCGCGCGCCTGCATGTCCTGCTGCGCGGTCGAGAAGCTCTCGCGCAGCATGGTCGCGACCTGGTCGTCGGACAGCCCATACGAGGGCTTGACGGCCACGCTGGCCTCGACGCCGCTGCCCTGCTCCTTCGCGCTCACGCTCAGCAGGCCATCGGCGTCGACGGTGAAGGTCACGCGGATGCGCGCCGCGCCCGCGGCCATGGGCGGAATGCCGCGCAGCGTGAAGCGCGCCAAGCTGCGGCAGTCGGCGACCAGGTCGCGCTCGCCCTGCACCACGTGCAGCGCCAGCGCGGTCTGGCCGTCCTGGTAGGTGGTGAAGTCCTGCGCCATCGCGGTGGGGATGGTCTGGTTGCGCGGCACGATGCGCTCGACCAGCCCGCCCATGGTCTCGATGCCCAGCGACAGCGGGATCACGTCGAGCAGCAGCAGGTCGCCGGTGCTGCTGTTGCCGGCCAGCTGGTTGGCCTGGATCGCCGCGCCCAGCGCCACCACCTCGTCGGGGTTCAGGTTGACCAGCGGCTCGCGGCCGAAGAACGCGGCCACCGCGCTGCGCACCTGCGGCATGCGGGTGGAGCCGCCGACCAGCACGATGCCCTGCAGGGCATCGGGCTTGAGCTTTGCATCGCGCAGCGCCTTGCGCACGGCGGCGATGGTGCGTTCGGTGAGCGCCTGGGTGGCGGCATCGAACTGCGCGCGGCTCAGCGCGAACGTGACCGGCTGGCCCGCCACCTCGGCGCTGAAGGTGGTGGAGGTCGATTCGGTCAGCGCTTCCTTGGCGGCACGCGCGGCCACCAGCAGCGAGGCCTTGTCGGCGTCGCTGCCGACCTGCACGCCGGTCTGCGCGCGCACGAAGTCGGCCAGCGCGTGGTCGTAGTCGTCGCCGCCCAGCGCGGAATCGCCGCCCGTGGCGATCACCTCGAACACGCCCTGCGTGAGCCGCAGGATCGAGATGTCGAAGGTGCCACCGCCCAGGTCGTAGACCGCGTAGACGCCCTCGCTCGCGTTGTCCAGGCCGTAGGCGATGGCCGCGGCCGTGGGCTCGCTGATCAGGCGCAGCACGTTGAGGCCGGCCAGCTGCGCGGCGTCCTTGGTGGCCTGGCGCTGGCCCTCGTCGAAGTAGGCGGGCACGGTGATGACCGCGCCGTAGAGCTCGTCGTCGTCGAAGGTGTCCTGCGCGCGGTAGCGCAGCGTGGCCAGGATCTCGGCGCTGATCTCGACCGGCGACTTCTCGCCCGCGAGCGTCTGCACCGTCACCATGCCGGCGTCGCTGCCACCGATGCGGTAGGACATGTCGTCGCGGTTCGCGATGTCGGCCAGGCCGCGGCCCATGAGCCGCTTGACCGAGGTGATGGTGTTGGCCGGGTCCTGCGCGCGCGCGGCCAGGGCATCGAAGCCGATCTGGCGGCGGTCGTTCTGGAGGTAGCGCACGGCCGAGGGCAGCAGCACGCGGCCCTGCTCGTCGGGCAGGCACTCGGCCACGCCGTTGCGCACCGAGGCCACCAGCGAATGCGTGGTGCCCAGGTCGATGCCCACGGCGATGCGGCGCTGGTGCGGATCGGGCGCCTGGCCGGGTTCGGAAATCTGAAGAAGAGCCATGCCGCTATTGTCCCAATTGATCGAATTTGCTTTCGACATCCTGCCCGAAGCGCTCAATGAACATGAGGGCTCTCACCTGCTGCGCGGCAGCCGGGTAGTCGCCCTTCTCGTCGATCAGCCAGTCGAGCGAGGACAGCGCGCGCGCGCGGCCGGTTTCGACCTCGGCCTGCAGCGCCTCCAGCCCGGCCAGGTCGCCGACCTCGTCGAGCGCCTCGCGCCATTCCATCTGCTGCATCAGGAAGGCCGCCGGCATGGCCGTGTTGTTCTCGGCGTTCAGCGGCGCATCGTGCAGTTCGCAGAGGTAGCTGGCGCGGCGGATCGGGTCCTTGAGTCGCTGGTAGGCCTCGTTGATGCGCACCGACCACTGCATGGCCACGCGCTGCGCCGCGGCGCCCTGGGCAGCGAAGCGGTCGGGATGCGCCTCGCGCTGCAGTTCCTTCCAGCGCGCGTCGAGCGCGCCGCGGTCCTGGGCAAAGGTCGCCGGGACGGCGAACAGCTCGAAGTCGGTGTCGTTGAGGTTCATCGCAAAAAAATGCCGCCGCCAAATGAGGCGGCGGCGTTGTTCATTCCAGAAACACCGCGGAACCGGCTTTGCCGGGCCGCTGGTGTTGCCCCCTTGAGGGGGAGGCAGCCACGCGAAGTGAGCCGCTTCGGGGTGGACTAGATCCTGAAACTCTCTCCGCAACCGCAGCGATCACGCTCGTTGGGGTTGTTGAACTTGAAGCCCTCGTTGAGGCCTTCGCGCACGAAGTCGAGCTGCGTGCCGTCGATGTAGGCCAGGCTCTTCGGGTCGACCAGCACCTTCACGCCCTGGTCCTCGAAGACCACGTCCTCGGGCGTGAACTCGTCCACGTACTCGAGCTTGTAGGCCAGGCCCGAGCAGCCCGTGGTCTTGACGCCCAGCCGCACGCCCACGCCCTTGCCTCGTTTGCCGAGGTATCGGTTGACGTGGCGCGCGGCGGCCTCGGTGAGCGTCACGGCCATGTCAGTGAACCGCTTCGGCAGCCGCAGCGCCGACGGCGTGCTTCTGCTTGTAGTCGTTGACCGCGGCCTTGATCGCGTCCTCGGCCAGGATCGAGCAATGGATCTTGACCGGCGGCAGCGCCAGCTCTTCGGCGATCTGCGCGTTCTTCAGTGCCGCCGCTTCGTCGAGCGTCTTGCCCTTGACCCATTCGGTCACGAGCGAGGACGAGGCGATGGCCGAGCCGCAGCCGTAGGTCTTGAAGCGCGCGTCTTCGATCACGCCGGTTTCGGGGTTGACCTTGATCTGCAGCTTCATCACGTCGCCGCAGGCCGGTGCGCCGACCATGCCGGTGCCCACCGAATCGTCGCCCTTTTCGAAGGAACCGACGTTGCGGGGATTTTCATAGTGGTCGATGACCTTGGAGGAGTAAGCCATGGGGTACCTCTTTTCGAAATGTTGGGAAGAACGTTCAGTGGGCCGACCACTGGATCGTGCTGATGTCGATGCCGTCCTTGAACATCTCCCACAGCGGGCTGAGTTCGCGCAGCTTGGCGACGTTGTGCTTGATGGTCGAGATCGCGTAGTCGATCTCTTCCTCGGTCGTGAAACGGCCGATGGTCATGCGCAGGCTGCTGTGCGCCAGCTCGTCGCTGCGGCCCAGGGCGCGCAGCACGTAGCTGGGTTCGAGGCTGGCCGAGGTGCAGGCCGAGCCCGACGACACCGCCAGGCCCTTGATGCCCATGATCAGCGACTCGCCTTCGACGTAGTTGAAGCTGATGTTCAGGTTCTGCGGCACACGGTGCTCCACGCTGCCGTTGATGAAGACCTGTTCGATGTCCTTCAAGCCATCTAGCAGACGTTTCTGCAGGACCGCGGCCTTGGCATTCACCTCGTTCATCTCGAGCTTGATGATGCGGAAGGCTTCGCCCATGCCGACGATCTGGTGCGTGGGCAGGGTGCCCGAACGCATGCCGCGTTCGTGGCCGCCACCGTGGATCTGCGCTTCCAGGCGCACGCGCGGCTTGCGGCGCACATACAGGGCACCGACGCCCTTGGGGCCGTAGGTCTTGTGCGCGGTCATGCTCATCAGGTCGATGGGCAGGGTCTTGACGTCGATCTCGACACGGCCGGTGGCTTGCGCCGCGTCGACGTGGAACAGGATGCCCTTCTCGCGGCACAGCGCGCCGATGCCGGGGATGTCCTGGATGACACCGATCTCGTTGTTGACGAACAGGATGCTGATCAGCACGGTGTCCGGGCGGATGGCGGCCTTCAGGGCCTCCATGTCGACCAGGCCGTCTTCCTTGACATCGAGGTAGGTCACTTCGAAGCCGACACGCTCCAGCTCGCGCATGGTGTCCAGCACGGCCTTGTGTTCGGTCTTGAGCGTGATGAGGTGCTTGCCCTTGCCCTTGTAGAACTGGGCGGCACCCTTCAGGGCCAGGTTGATCGACTCGGTCGCGCCGCTGGTCCAGACGATCTCGCGCGGATCCGCACCGATCAGCTCGGCGACCTGGTCGCGGGCCTTCTCGACGGCCTCCTCGGCTTCCCAGCCCCACGCATGGCTGCGCGAAGCGGGATTGCCGAAGTGCTCGCGCAGCCACGGGATCATCGCGTCGACGACGCGCGGGTCGACCGGCGTGGTCGCGCCGTAGTCAAGATAGATGGGGAAATGCGGGGTGACGTCCATGGCTCACTCAGACTGCGTGGGAATGTTGTTGATCTCAGGCGATGCGGGGATGCAGCACCCGAAGGCGCCGCCCTTCATCACGACTTGGCAAACACGTTGCCCAGCGCGAACACCGAATTCGGCGCGTTCACGCGGATGGGCTTGACGACCGGCTGGCTCGAGATGGCGCGCTTGATCGCGGGCTTGTTCTCGATCTGCACGCCCTTGGCGATCTGGTCGTCGACCAGCTTCTGCAAGGTGACGGAGTCGAGGAACTCGACCATGCGCTGGTTGAGCGAGGCCCAGAGCTCGTGCGTCATGCAACGGCCGGCTTCGCCCAGGCAGTTTTCCTTGCCGCCGCAATGCGTGGCATCGATGGGCTCGTCGACCGACACGATGATGTCGGCCACGGTGATGTCGGCCGCCTTGCGGCCCAGGCTGTAACCGCCGCCGGGGCCGCGGGTGGACTCGACCAGCTCATGCCGGCGCAGCTTGCCGAACAGCTGTTCCAGGTAGGACAGCGAGATCTGCTGGCGCTGGCTGATGGCCGCCAGCGTGACCGGCCCTGTGTTCTGGCGCAGGGCCAGATCGATCATGGCGGTGACCGCAAAACGACCTTTGGTAGTGAGACGCATCGCAAGCTCCTTGTGTGCTCGTAACATAGACACCGAAGCCGAAGCCCGGTGGCGTGGTCTCCGCCCTTGCCGACCCGTCACCGCGAGGTGCGAACCGGTCCTTCATCGCGAAGTTTTTCTTGTTGTTGACTGTTTCGCTCAAGTATAGCAGAAAGCCCTCCGTCGCGCTCGGGTAAACCCGAGACCGGTTCAGGCCGGCGGGATGTGGTCGCCGCCCGAGGCGCCGAAGGCCTGTTCGCGCAGCACCGAGAGCTGGTCGCGCACCCGCGCCGCCTTCTCGAATTCGAGGTTGCGGGCGTGCTCTAGCATGAGCTTCTCGAGCCGCTTGATCTCGCGCGCCACGTCCTTCTCGCTCATGTCCTCGACCTTGGCGCGCTCCAGTTCCAGCTTGGCCATTTCCTTGCCGGTCTTCTCGCTGTAGACGCCGTCGATCAAATCGCGCACCTTCTTGACGATGCTGCGCGGCGTGATGCCGTTCGCCTCGTTGTGGGCGATCTGCTTGGTGCGCCGGCGCTCGGTCTCGCCGATCGCCTTCGTCATCGAATCCGTCATGCGGTCGGCGTAGAGGATCGCCTTGCCGTTGAGGTTGCGCGCCGCGCGGCCGATGGTCTGGATCAGCGAACGCTCGGCGCGCAGGAAGCCTTCCTTGTCGGCGTCGAGGATCGCCACCAGCGACACCTCCGGGATGTCCAGCCCCTCGCGCAGCAGGTTGATGCCCACCAGCACGTCGAAGGCGCCCAGCCGCAGGTCGCGCAGGATCTCGACCCGCTCCACCGTGTCGACGTCGCTGTGCAGGTAGCGCACCTTCACGCCGTTGTCGCCCAGGTAGTCGGTCAGCTGCTCGGCCATGCGCTTGGTCAGCGTGGTGATCAGCACGCGCTCGTTCTTCTCGACGCGGATGCGGATCTCGCCCAGCACGTCGTCGACCTGGTGGGTGGCGGGCCGGACCTCGACGATGGGGTCGATCAGCCCGGTCGGGCGCACCAGCTGCTCGACCACATTGCCGGAGTTGTCCTTCTCGTACTGCGCCGGCGTGGCCGAGACGAAGATGCACTGGCGCATCCGCTTCTCGAACTCCTCGAACTTGAGCGGCCGGTTGTCCATGGCCGAGGGCAGCCGGAAGCCGTACTCGACCAGCGTGGTCTTGCGCGCCCGGTCGCCGTTGTACATGCCGCCGAGCTGGCCGATCATCTGATGGCTCTCGTCGAGGAACATCAGCGCGTCCTTGGGCAGGTAGTCGGTCAGCGTCGCGGGCGGGTCGCCGGGCGCCGCGCCCGAGAGGTGGCGCGAGTAGTTCTCAATGCCCTTGCAGTGGCCGATCTCGGCCAGCATCTCGAGGTCGAAGCGGGTGCGCTGCTCGAGCCGCTGCGCCTCGACCAGCTTGCCCTGGCCGACGAATTCCTTGACGCGGTCGACCAGCTCCAACTTGATGGTCTCGACCGCGGTCATGACCTTGTCGCGCGGCGTCACGTAGTGGCTCGACGGGTAGACCGTGAAGCGAGGGATCTTCTGCCGGATGCGCCCGGTCAGCGGATCGAAGAGCTGCAGCGTCTCGATCTCGTCGTCGAACAGCTCGATCCGGATCGCCAGCTCGCTGTGCTCGGCCGGGAACACGTCGATGGTGTCGCCGCGCACGCGGAAGGTGCCGCGCGAGAAATCCTGTTCGTTGCGCATGTACTGCATGCGGATCAGCCGGCCGATCACGTCGCGCTGGCCGATCTTGTCGCCCGTGCGCATGATGAAGCGCATCTGGGTGTAGTCCTCGGGCGTGCCGATGCCGTAGATCGCGCTCACCGTGGCCACGATCACCGTGTCGCGCCGCTCGAGCACGCTCTTGGTGGCCGACAGCCGCATCTGCTCGATGTGCTCGTTGATCGAGCTGTCCTTCTCGATGAACAGGTCGCGCTGGGGCACGTAGGCCTCGGGCTGGTAGTAGTCGTAATAGCTCACGAAGTACTCGACCGCGTTCTTGGGGAAGAACTCGCGGAACTCGCTGTACAGCTGCGCGGCCAGCGTCTTGTTGGGCGCGAACACGATCGCCGGGCGGCCCATGCGCGCGATCACGTTGGCCATGGTGAAGGTCTTGCCGGAGCCGGTCACGCCCAGCAGGGTCTGGAACACCTCGCCGTTTTCCACGCCCTCGACCAGCTGCTCGATGGCCGCGGGCTGGTCGCCGGCCGGCGGATAGGGCTGGAACAGCTCGAATGGCGAGCCCGGATAGGAGATGAAAGTCCCCTCCTTGGCGGGTCCCACGGGGTCGGCGTGGGGGGATTTGGAGCTGACTTCGGAAATTTCGGGCATGGCGTGTCCGTCCCAGGTGGCGTACGGTCGGTAAAATTCAAGGCAACCTGAAAGCCTAATACAGCTTCGGGCCCAGAGCCAGAGGCGGTTTGCTTCCCGAACCGCCGGCGAACCGATTCATCCTGAGGACTTCTTCATGTCTATGTTCACCGCCGTCGAGATGGCGCCGCGCGATCCCATCCTGGGTCTCAACGAGCAATATGCCGCCGACAGCAACCCCAACAAGGTCAATCTCGGCGTCGGCGTGTACTACGACGACAACGGCAAGCTGCCGCTCCTGGCCTGCGTTCAGGCGGTGGAGCAGGACATGATGAAGGCGCCCAGCGCCCGCGGCTACCTGCCCATCGACGGCATCGCCGCCTACGACAGCGCGGTCAAGGGCCTGGTCTTCGGCGCCGACAGCGAACCGGTCAAGTCCGGCCGCGTGGCGACCATCCAGGCCATCGGCGGCACGGGCGGCCTGAAGGTCGGCGCCGACTTCCTCAAGAAGCTCAACCCCGACGCCAAGGTGCTGATCAGCGACCCGAGCTGGGAAAACCACCGCGCGCTGTTCACCAACGCCGGCTTCGTGGTCGAAAGCTACCCCTACTACGACGCGGCCAAGCGCGGCGTGAACTTCGAAGGCATGCTGGGCGCGCTCAACGCCGCCCCGGCCGGCACGGTGGTCGTGCTGCACGCCTGCTGCCACAACCCGACCGGCTACGACATCACCCCGGCCCAGTGGGACCAGGTGGTCGCGGCGGTCAAGGCGAAGAACCTCGTCACCTTCCTCGACATGGCCTACCAGGGCTTCGGCAACGGCATCGAGGAGGACGGCGCCGTGATCGGCAAGTTCGTCGCCGCCGGCCTGAGCTTCTTCGTCTCGACCTCCTTCTCCAAGAGCTTCAGCCTCTACGGCGAACGCGTGGGCGCGCTGTCGGTGCTGTGCGAGGACAAGGACCAGGCCGCGCGCGTGCTGTCGCAGCTCAAGATCACGATCCGCACCAACTACAGCAACCCGCCGATCCATGGCGGCGCCGTGGTCGCGGCCGTGCTCAACGACCCGGCCCGCCGCGCGGTCTGGGAGAAGGAACTGGCCGAGATGCGCACCCGCATCAAGGCCATGCGCCAGACCCTGGTCGACGGCCTCAAGGCCGCCGGCGTGCAGCAGGACATGAGCTTCATCACCACCCAGATCGGCATGTTCAGCTACTCGGGCCTGAGCAAGGACCAGATGGTCCGCCTGCGCAACGAATTCGGCGTCTACGGCACCGACACCGGCCGCATGTGCGTGGCCGCGCTCAACAGCAAGAACATCGACTACGTCTGCCAGAGCATCGCCAAGGTGATCTGACGGGCGAGGGAAACGCACGTGTAGGGGCAGGCCCCTACACGCGCGTCGTGCCAAGTTGATATATTGCACTGCAGCAATCAACGACAGGGATCACGATGCTCTACCACCTCTACGAAGCCCAGCGGTCCCTGATGGAACCGCTGACCGACTTCGCCCAGGCCGCGGCCAAGCTCTACAGCAACGGCACGCCGCTGTCGCACACGCCGCTCGCGCAGCGCATGGCCGCCGGCTACGACCTGCTCTACCGGCTGGGCAAGGACTACGAGAAGCCGGAATTCGGCATCACCTCGGTCAAGGTCGACGGCACCGACGTGGTGATCCAGGAGGCGGTCGAGCTCGACAAGCCCTTCTGCCAGCTGCGGCGCTTCAAGCGCTTCACCGACAAGCCCGAAACCCTGCAGAAGCTCAAGAAGCAGCCGGTTGTGCTGATCGTGGCGCCGCTGTCGGGCCACTACGCCACCCTGCTGCGCGACACCGTGCGCACCATGCTGCAGGACCACAAGGTCTACATCACCGACTGGAAGAACGCCCGCACGGTGCCCACCTCCGAGGGCGAATTCCATCTCGACGACTACATCCACTACGTCGAGGACTTCATCCGCCACCTGCAGGCCGAATACGGCAACTGCCACGTGATCAGCGTGTGCCAGCCCACCGTGCCGGTGCTGGCGGCGATCTCGCTGATGGCCAGCCGCGGCGAACAGACGCCGCTGTCGATGACCATGATGGGCGGCCCCATCGATGCCCGCAAGTCGCCGACCTCGGTCAACAACCTCGCGACCAACAAGAGCTTCGAGTGGTTCGAGAACAACGTGATCTACCGCGTGCCCGAGAACTTCCCCGGTGCCGGCCGCCGCGTGTACCCCGGCTTCCTGCAGCACACCGGCTTCGTCGCGATGAACCCCGACCGGCATGCGACCAGCCACTACGACTACTTCAAGGACCTGATCAAGGGCGACGACGCCAGCGCCGAAGCGCACCGCAAGTTCTACGACGAGTACAACGCGGTGCTCGACATGGACGCCGACTACTACCTCGAGACCATCCGCACGGTGTTCCAGGACTTCCTGCTGGTCGAAGGCACCTGGGACGTCAAGGCGGCCGACGGCGCGGTCGAGCGCGTCAAGCCGCAGGACATCCGCGGCACCGCCATGCTCACGGTCGAAGGCGAACTCGACGACATCTCGGGCTCGGGCCAGACCGAGGCCGCGCACGAACTGTGCACCGGCATCGACGACGGCAAGCGTGAGCACTACGAGGTCAAGGGTGCCGGCCACTACGGCATCTTCAGCGGCCGCCGCTGGCGCGAACTGGTCTACCCCAAGGTGCAGAAATTCATCGCGGCCAACGACGCGCCGCAGAGCCGTGCGGGCGAAGCATTGCCGGTCGACGAGACGCTGCTCGCGGCCGAAGACGTGGCCAAGCCGGTGACCGCGGCCCCGCCGGCGGCCAGGAAGGCCGTCGCCAAGAAGGTCGTGGCCAGGAAAGCCGTGGCCAAGGCGGCCGTGGCGGCTCCGGTCGCGGCACCCGTCGCAGCGGCGAAGAAGAAGCCCGCAGCACGTAAGAAGGCCGGCGCCGGCGCCGCGCGCTGAGCGGCGCCTTGCCCTCGTGAACGGACTCGCCGCACGCATCCACGACGCACTGCCCCAGACGCAGTGCACGCGGTGCGGCTATCCGGATTGCGCGGGCTACGCCCAGGCCGTGGCCGAGGGCGAAGCCGCCATCAACCAGTGCCCGCCCGGCGGCGCCGAAGGTGTCGCGCGGCTGGCGCAACTCACCGGCCGGCCGCTGCGGCCGCTCGATGCGCAGTTCGGCACCGAGGGCCCGCGCGCCATGGCGGTCATCGACGAGGCCTGGTGCATCGGCTGCACGCTGTGCCTCGATGCCTGCCCCACCGACGCCATCGTCGGCATGAACAAGCGCATGCACACCGTGATCGAGGCCCATTGCACGGGCTGCGAGCTGTGCATTCCGGTCTGCCCGGTGGACTGCATCGCGCTCGAGGATGCCACGCCCGGCCGCACCGGCTGGGCCGCCTGGTCGAAGACGCAGGCCGATGCGGCGCTCGGTCGCTACGCGCTGCACCAGGCCCGTCTTCAGAAGCCGAAGGCCGAGCCCGCGCCAGCCCCGGACCCGGCGGCCGCCCCGGTGGACCGCAAGCGCGCCATCGTCGAGGCCGCGCTGGCGCGCGCCCGTGCCGCCTCGCAGCAACGCACCCAGGCGACGAAGCCATGAGCCTCGACACCCTGCTCCTCTACGCCGTCGCATCGCTGGCATTGGCCCTGATTCCGGGCCCGACGATGCTGCTGGCGCTGTCCAACGGCATCGAGGGCGGCATGCGCCGCGCGAGCTGGGGCATCGCAGGCGCATCGCTCGGCAGCATCACGCTGATCGCGGTCGTCGCCCTCGGGCTCGGCTCGCTGCTCGCGGCTTCGGAATGGCTTTTCAACGCGATCCGCATCGCCGGCGTGGCCTACCTCGTCTGGCTGGGCGTCAAGCTCTGGCGCAGCGAGGCGACCGACCTGGGCGCCGCGCTGGCCAGCAGGTCGCCGCACGAAGTCCGCCCGCACGGCCGCATCGCGCTGCTGCGCAGCCTGGCGGTGGCGCTGTCGAACCCGAAGACCGTGCTGTTCTTCGCCGCCTTCCTGCCGCAGTTCGTCGACATCGCGAAGCCGCAGGGTCCGCAGTACCTGCTGCTGGGCGCGGTGTTCGTGGTGCTCGACACCTGCGTGATGCTGGCCTATGCCGGCGCCGGCACGCAGGCCGTGCGCTTTCTCTCGCAGCGGGGCGTGAAGGCCCTGAACCGCGGCTGCGCGGCCGGCATGTGGCTGCTCGCCGCGACCCTGGCCGTGTGGCGCCGGCCCGGCGCCTGACGACACCGCGCGCGGCGCCCGTCGTCGAACGGGTTCAGGGTGCCGGACGGCCGGCCGCCAGCGCCGCGAAGGCCGTCACCACCTGGGGCGGCGCCTGCACCATCTCGATCAGCACGCCCTCCCCCGCGATCGGGAATTCGTCGTTCGCCTTTGGGTGCAGGAAGCAGATGTCGAAGCCGGCCGCGCCCTTGCGGATGCCGCCCGGCGCAAAGCGCACGCCCTGGGCCGTGAGCCATTCGACGGCCCGGGGCAGGTCGTCGATCCACAGGCCCACGTGGTTGAGCGGCGTGGTGTGCACCGCGGGCTTCTTGTCGGGGTCGAGCGGCTGCATCAGGTCGACCTCGACCTTGAACGGGCCCACGCCCATCGCGCAGATGTCCTCGTCGACGTTCTCGCGCTCGCTGCGGAAGGTGCCCGTGACCTCCAGCCCCAGCATCTCGACCCAGAGCTTCTGCAGCCGCAGCTTGTCGGGCCCGCCGATGGCGATCTGCTGGATGCCCAGCACCTTGAAGGGACGGGTGCTCATGCGTGCTCTCCGTGGGTGGCGGCCACCTGGCGCGCCTTCAGGCCCAGCTTGCGCAGCAGCTGCACGTCGGCCTCGACATCGGGGTTGCCGGTGACCAGCAGCTTGTCGCCGTAGAAGATCGAATTCGCGCCGGCCATGAAGCACAGCGCCTGCACAGCGTCGCCCAGCTGCTGGCGGCCGGCCGACAGGCGCACGCGCGCGGTCGGCATGGTGATGCGCGCGACCGCGATCACGCGCACGAAATCCAGCGGGTCGACCGGGTCGGCATCGGCCAGCGGCGTGCCGGGCACGCGCACCAGGCTGTTGATCGGCACCGACTCGGGGTACGGCGCCATGTTGGCCAGCTGCGCGATCAGGCCGGCGCGGTGCACCGGCGTCTCGCCCATGCCGATGATGCCGCCGCAGCACACGCTGATGCCGGCCGCGCGCACATGGGCCAGCGTGTTGAGCCGGTCCTGGTAGGTGCGCGTGCCCACCACGTCGGCGTAGTACTCGGGCGCGGTGTCGAGGTTGTGGTTGTAGTAGTCGAGGCCGGCGTTCTTGAGCTGCTCGGCGTGGTGCGGCTCGAGCATGCCCAGCGTGGCGCAGGTCTGCAGGCCCAGGCCCTTGACCGCCTCGACCAGCACCGCGACCTTCTCCACGTCGCGGTCCTTGGGCGCGCGCCAGGCCGCGCCCATGCAGAAGCGCGTGGCGCCGGCGTCCTTGGCGGCCTGCGCGGCGCGCACCACCTCGTCGACCTCCATCAGCTTCTGCGCCTTGACGCCGGTGTCGAACTCGGCCGCCTGCGGGCAGTAGCCGCAGTTCTCGGGGCAGCCGCCGGTCTTGACCGACAGCAGCGTGGCCAGCTCGATGTCGCCTTCGGGGAAATGACGGCGGTGCACGGTCTGCGCCTCGAACAGCAATTCCATGAAGGGCTTGTCGAGCAATGCCTGCACGGCCTCGACCGACCAGCGGGCGGCGGTCGGCGCAGCGACGGGCGCCACCGGGCGGTGCAGCGTGACGGCATGGTTCATGTCGTTCGCTCCCATCAGACGAAATCCATGATGACCTGGTCGACCGCCAGCGATTCGCCCTTGGCCGCGGAGATCTTGCCGACCACGCCGTCCTGCGTGGCGAACAGCACGTTCTCCATCTTCATCGCCTCGATCACCGCCAGCTTCTCGCCGGCCTGCACATGCTGGCCCGGTTGCACCGACACCTCGACCAGCAGGCCCGGCATCGGCGACATCAGGAACTTGCTCAGGTCCGGCGGCGCCTTATAGGGCATCAGCTGCTGCAGGCGCGCGCCCAGCGGCGACAGCACCATGGCCTCGATCTGCGTGCCGTTGTGCGAGATGCGCAGCGCCAGCGGGTTCTTGCCCGCGCCGCGCTCGACCTGGGCCACGAAGGGCTTGTCGTTGACGATGCCCTCGACCCGGATCGCGCCCAGCGCGAAGCCGCTGTCGATCTTGTAGTGCTTGTCGCCCACGGCCACCGCGCTGGCGCCGGTCTTGCCATGGAAGTCGGTCACCGAGACCGGGTGCTGCACGTTCCGGCCGTCCGCGCCCAGTTCCACCACCACGAACTGCTCGCCCACCTTCACGCCGTGGCCCTCGAGCTGGCCGCTGATGCCCGAGGCACGCGCGCGGTAGCGGCGGTGCACATAGGCCGCCAGCGCCACCAGGAAGGCCGGATCGGCATGCGGCACGTCTTCCGCATGGAAGCCCTTGCCGTAGTGCTCGGCGATGAAGCCGGTGTTGAAATCGCCCGAGACGAACTTCGGATGCGCGAGCAGCGCCGCCTGGAACGGGATGTTGCTGCTGACGCCGCGGATCACGAAGCCGTTGAGCGCCTCGCGCATCAGCGCGATCGCATGTGCGCGGTCCTTGCCGTGCACGATCAGCTTGGCGATCATCGAGTCGTAGAACATCGGGATCTCGCCGCCGTCGTAGACGCCGGTGTCGACCCGCACGCCGTACAGGTGCTCGGTGTCGGCCGAGAACATGCTCTCCTTGGGCGGCTGGAACTTCACCAGCCGGCCGGTCGAGGGCAGGAAGTTGCGGAACGGGTCTTCGGCGTTGATCCGGCACTCGATGGCCCAGCCCTCACGCTTCACGTCGGCCTGCGCCAGCGGCAGCGCCTCGCCGGCCGCCACGCGGATCATCAGCTCGACCAGGTCGAGGCCGGTGATGCACTCGGTCACCGGATGCTCCACCTGAAGCCGGGTGTTCATCTCGAGAAAGTAGAAGCTCTGGTCCTTGCCGACCACGAACTCCACCGTGCCCGCGCTCTGGTACTTCACGGCCTTGGCCAGCGCCACCGCCTGCTCGCCCATCGCCTTGCGCGTGGCCTCGGAGATGAAGGGCGACGGCGCCTCCTCGATCACCTTCTGGTGGCGGCGCTGGATCGAGCACTCGCGCTCGTTGAGGTAGATCACGTTGCCCTGCGAATCGCCCAGCACCTGGATCTCGATGTGGCGCGGCTCGACCACGAACTTCTCGATGAAGACGCGGTCGTCGCCGAAGGAGTTGCGCGCCTCGTTGCGGCAGGCGGTGAAGCCCTCGAGCGCTTCCTTGTCGTCGTGCGCCACGCGCAGGCCCTTGCCGCCACCGCCGGCCGAGGCCTTGATCATCACCGGGTAGCCGATGTCGCGCGCGATCTCGACCGCGCGCTCGGCCGATTCGATGGCCTCGTTCCAGCCCGGAATGGTGTTGACCTGGGCCTCGTTCGCGAGCTTCTTCGAGGCGATCTTGTCGCCCATCGCGGCGATCGAATAGTGCTTGGGCCCGATGAAGACGATGCCCTCTTCCTCGACCTTGCGCGCGAAGGCCTCGTTCTCCGACAGGAAGCCGTAGCCCGGGTGCACGGCCTCGGCGCCGGTCTTCTTGCAGGCGGCGATGATGCGATCGGCCTGCAGGTAGCTGTCGCGGCTGGCCGAGCCGCCGATGTGCACCGCCTCGTCGGCCAGCTCGACATGGCGCGCGTCCTTGTCGGCATCGGAATAGACGGCCACCGTGAGGATGCCCATCTTTTTGGCGGTCTTGATCACGCGGCAAGCGATCTCGCCGCGGTTCGCAATCAGTATTTTTTTAAACATGGTTCTGTCCGTCAGAAAGTCTGTTCGGGAAACACCGCGGAACCGGCTTTGCCGGGCCGCTGGTGTTGCCCCCGGTAGGGGGTTGGCGAAGCGACACGAAGTGCGCGAAGACTGGGGGCGAGCCTTTACAGTGGGATGTTCCCGTGCTTGCGCCACGGGTTCTCGAGCTTCTTCTCGCGCAGCATGACCAGCGAGCGGCAGATGCGCTTGCGCGTCTCGCTCGGCAGGATCACGTCGTCGATGTAGCCGCGCGTGCTGGCCACGTAGGGGTTGGCGAAGCGGGCCTTGTACTCGGCTTCGCGGGCCGCGAGCTTCTCGGGGTCGTTCTTGTCCTCGCGGAAGATGATCTCGACCGCGCCCTTGGCGCCCATCACCGCGATCTCGGCGCGCGGCCAGGCGAGGTTGACGTCGCCGCGCAGGTGCTTCGAGGCCATCACGTCGTAGGCGCCGCCGTAGGCCTTGCGCGTGATCACGGTGATCTTGGGGACGGTGCACTCGGCATACGCGTAGAGCAGCTTGGCGCCGTGCTTGATGATGCCGCCGTACTCCTGGCTGGTGCCGGGCATGAAGCCGGGCACGTCGACGAAGGTCACGACCGGGATGTTGAAGGCATCGCAGAAGCGCACGAAGCGCGCCGCCTTGATCGAGCTCTTGATGTCCAGGCAGCCGGCCAGCACCAGCGGCTGGTTGGCGACGATGCCCACGCTCTGGCCTTCCATGCGCGCGAAGCCGATCACGATGTTCTTCGCGTAGTCGGGCTGCAGTTCGAAGAAGTCGCCGTCGTCGACCACCTTGCCGATCAGCTCCTTCATGTCGTAGGGCTTGTTCGGGTTGTCGGGCACCAGCGTGTCGAGCGACAGGTCGGCGCGGTCGGCCGGGTCGCCGCTGGGGCGCACGGGCGGCTTCTCGCGGTTGTTGAGCGGCAGGTAGTTGTAGAGCCGGCGCAGCATCATCAGCGCCTCGACGTCGTTCTCGAAGGCCATGTCGGCCACGCCGCTCTTGGTGGTGTGCGTGAGCGCGCCGCCCAGCTCCTCGGCCGTCACGTCCTCGTGCGTCACGGTCTTCACCACCTCGGGGCCGGTCACGAACATGTAGGAGCTGTCGCGCACCATGAAGATGAAGTCGGTCATGGCCGGCGAGTACACCGCGCCGCCCGCGCAGGGGCCCATGATCATGCTGATCTGCGGCACCACGCCCGAGGCCATCACGTTGCGCTGGAACACGTCGGCATAGCCGCCCAGCGAGGCCACGCCCTCCTGGATGCGGGCGCCGCCCGAATCGTTGAGGCCGATGACCGGTGCGCCGACCTTCATGGCCTGGTCCATCACCTTGCAGATCTTCTCGGCATGCGCTTCGCTGAGCGCGCCGCCGAAGACCGTGAAGTCCTGGCTGAAGATGAAGACCAGGCGGCCGTTGATCATGCCGTAGCCGGTGACCACGCCGTCGCCGGGGATCTTGTTGTCGGCCATGCCGAAGTCGGTCGAGCGGTGCTCGACGAACATGTCCCACTCTTCGAAGGTGTTGTCGTCGAGCAGCAGCTCGATGCGCTCGCGCGCCGTGAGCTTGCCCTTCTTGTGCTGGGCGTCGATGCGTTTCTGGCCACCGCCGAGGCGCGCCTGGGCGCGTCTTTTTTCGAGTTGTTCGAGGATTTCTTTCATGGCGTTCGATCGTGAAGATGAATCGGAAGAGCGATGGGAATCAGGAAGCCCGCGTCGCTTGCGCGGCGAGCAGGTTGCGGGCGGCGGTCGATGCGGGCAGCTGGCCCGCGGCGACCTGGGCCAGGGTGTCGGGCAGCAGCTCGCGCACCCGCGGATGCTGGCGGAAGGCCTGCTTGAGGCCGGCGTCGATGCGTTCCCACATCCACGACAGCGCCTGCTTCTCGCGCCGCGTCTCGAGCTTGCCGTTGGCGGATTGCAGCTGGCGGAAGCGCGTGACCGCGGCCCAGAAGGCATCGACGCCGGTGCCGAGCAAGGCACTGAGCTGCATCACCTGCGGCTGCCAGAAGCGGATCTCGGCATCGGGCGAACCGGGCGCGGCATGGGCGGCCTTCATGGCTTCGGCATGCGCCGGGTTGCCATGGTGGCCGAACAGGCGCAGCGCCGAGGTGATCTGCGCCTGGGCGCGCGTGGCGGCGTCGCGGTCGAGGTCGGCCTTGTTGATGACCACCAGGTCGGCGATCTCCATCACGCCCTTCTTGATGGCCTGCAGGTCGTCGCCGGCGTTGGGCAGCTGCATGAGCACGAACATGTCGGTCATGCCGGCCACCGCGGTCTCGCTCTGGCCCACGCCCACGGTCTCGACGATCACCACGTCGTAGCCCGCGGCCTCGCAGACCAGCATGGCCTCGCGCGTCTTCTCGGCCACGCCGCCCAGCGTGCCGCTCGACGGGCTGGGCCGGATGTAAGCCTGCTCGTGCACCGACAGCCGCTCCATGCGCGTCTTGTCGCCCAGGATCGAGCCGCCGGAGACGGTGGAGGACGGGTCGATGGTCAGCACCGCGACGCGATGGCCCTGCTCGATCAGGAACAGGCCCAGCGTCTCGATGAAGGTCGACTTGCCCACGCCGGGCACGCCGGAGATGCCGAGTCGGAAGGAGCGGCCGGTGTGCGGCAGCAGCGCGGTCAGCAGTTCGTCGGCCAGCAGGCGATGGTCGGCCCGGGTCGATTCGAGCAGCGTGATGGCCTTGGCGATCGCGCGCCGCTGCAACGGACCCTGGGCCGCCAGCAGCCCCTCGGCCGTGACGGAAGTTGGAACCACCGCCATCGTCAGGCGGCGACGGCCGCGCGGATCTGTTCGAGCACGTCCTTGGCGCTCGCCGGAATCGGCGTGCCCGGGCCGTAGATGCCCTTCACGCCGGCCTCGTAGAGCATCTCGTAGTCGCCGCGCGGGATCACGCCGCCGACGAACACGATGATGTCGTCGGCGCCCTGCTTCTTGAGCTCCGCGATGATCGCGGGCACCAGCGTCTTGTGGCCGGCCGCGAGCGTGCTCACGCCCACCGCATGCACGTCGTTCTCGATCGCCTGGCGCGCGCATTCCTCGGGCGTCTGGAACAGCGGCCCCATGTCGACGTCGAAGCCCAGGTCGGCGAAGGCCGTGGCCACCACCTTGGCACCGCGGTCGTGGCCGTCCTGGCCCAGCTTGGAGATCATCACGCGCGGGCGGCGGCCCTGCTCCTCGGCGAAGGCCGCGATCTCGTGCTGCAGCGCCTCCCAGCCTTCGGCCGAGTCGTAGGCCGCGGCGTAGACGCCCGTGACCTTCTGCGTGTCGGCGCGGTGGCGGCCATAGACCTTTTCCAGCGCGTCGCTGATCTCGCCCACCGTGGCGCGCAGCCGCACCGCGTCGATGCTCAGCGCCAGCAGGTTGCCTTCGCCGCTTTCGGCGGCGGCCGTGAGCGCATCGAGCGCGGCCTGCGTCTTGACCGTGTCGCGCGTGGCGCGGATGGCCTGCAGCTTGGCGATCTGCCCGTCGCGCACCTTGACGTTGTCGATCGACAGGCTGTCGATGGCATCTTCGGTCTTGAGCTTGTACTTGTTCACGCCCACGATCACGTCGCGGCCCGAGTCGATGCGGGCCTGCTTGTCGGCCGCGGCGGCCTCGATCTTGAGCTTGGCCCAACCGCTGTCCACCGCCTTGGTCATGCCGCCCATGGCCTCGACCTCCTCGATGATGGTCCAGGCCGCATCGGCCATGTCCTGGGTGAGCTTCTCCATCATGTAGCTGCCGGCCCAGGGGTCGATCACGCTGGTGATGTGGGTCTCTTCCTGGATGATCAGCTGCGTGTTGCGCGCGATGCGCGAGCTGAATTCGGTGGGCAGCGCGATGGCTTCGTCGAGTGCGTTGGTGTGCAGCGACTGGGTGCCGCCGAACACCGCGGCCATGGCCTCGATGGTGGTGCGCACCACGTTGTTGTAGGGGTCCTGCTCGGTCAGCGACCAGCCCGAGGTCTGGCAGTGCGTGCGCAGCATCAGGCTCTTGGGGTTCTGGGGATTGAACTCCTTCATGATCCGGCACCACAGCAGGCGCGCGGCGCGCATCTTGGCGACTTCGAGGTAGAAGTTCATGCCGATGGCCCAGAAGAAGCTCAGGCGCCCGGCGAAACCGTCGACGTCCAGGCCCTTGGCCAGCGCGGTCTTCACGTACTCCTTGCCGTCGGCCAGCGTGAAGGCGAGTTCGAGCGCCTGGTTGGCGCCGGCTTCCTGCATGTGGTAGCCGCTGATCGAGATCGAGTTGAACTTGGGCATCTTCTGCGCCGTGTACTCGATGATGTCGCCGATGATCCGCATGCTCGGCGCGGGCGGAAAGATGTAGGTGTTGCGGACCATGAACTCCTTGAGGATGTCGTTCTGGATGGTTCCGCTCAGCTGGTCCTGCGCCACGCCCTGCTCCTCGGCCGCGACCACATAGCCCGCGAGCACCGGCAGCACGGCGCCGTTCATGGTCATCGACACGGAGACCTTGTCCAGCGGGATCTGGTCGAACAGGATCTTCATGTCCTCGACCGAATCGATCGCCACGCCGGCCTTGCCCACGTCGCCGGTCACGCGCGGATGGTCGCTGTCGTAGCCGCGGTGGGTGGCCAGGTCGAAGGCCACGCTCACGCCCTGCCCGCCCGCGGCCAGGGCCTTGCGGTAGAAGGCGTTCGATTCTTCGGCGGTGGAGAAGCCCGCGTACTGGCGGATGGTCCAGGGGCGCACCGCGTACATGGTGGCCTGCGGGCCGCGCACATAGGGCTCGAAGCCGGGCAGCGTGTCGGTGTACTTCAGGCCCACGAGGTCGGCCGCGGTGTACAGCGGCTTGACCGTGATGCCATCCGGCGTGCGCCAGTTCAGCGCGCTCACGTCGCCACCGGGGGCGGACTTGGCGGCGGCCTTGTTCCAGGATTCCAAATCCGCGGCGTTGCTCATGTTTTTCTCAATCGGGTCTGTCATAACGTTGCAATCTTCGCAAAAATAGAGCCGATCAACAACGGCCAAGGCCAAGGAATGCGGACAATGGCCTCTGTAAATTTGCAAGGTTTGCGAAGATGACCAAAGCTTACATGGGCGTGCGCCTCAAGACGCTGCGGGAACAGCAGGGACTGACCCAGGCCGCGTTGGCGGCCTCGCTCAAGATTTCGCCCAGCTACCTCAACCAGATCGAGAACGACCAGCGCCCGCTGACCGTGCCCGTGCTGCTGCGCCTGCAGGCCGCCCATGGTATCGACCTGCAGTTGTTCTCGGATGACGAGAACGCCCGGCGCCTGAGCGAACTGCAGCCGGTGTTCGCCGACGGCTCCGAGGCCAACGCGGTGCCGCTGGCCGAAGCCAAGGTCGTGGCCTCGCAGTTGCCCGCGGTCACCCGGGTGCTGCTCAATCTTCACAAGCGCTCGCGCGCGGTCGAGGAACAGCTGTCCTCGCTGGCCGCCGGTGCCGACGGCGACCGGCTGGCCGGCGATCCCGCTGCCCGGCTGCAGCCCTACGAGGAAGTGCGCGAGTTCTTCTATGCGCGCCACCACCACATGGCCGTGCTGGACGAGCTCGCGGAGCAGTTGCATGCCACGCTGATGGCCGGCCTGCCGCCCGGCACCGTGAGCGCGGTCGAACTGCGCGCCCGCCTGCTGGAGCGGCTGCGCAAGCGCCATGGCGTGCAGGTGCTGATCCAGGAGCGCCAGGACACGGCCGGCCGCACCTCGGACCAGGCGCTGCGCAGCTACGACGCGGCCACCGGCACGCTCTCGCTGGCGACCGACATGGACGCAGGACAGCAGGCCTTTCAGCTCGGTGTGCAGCTCGCCTTCCTCGAAATGGGCGACCGCATCGATGCCTTCACCACGGCCGAGTCCTTCAACAGCTCTCAGGCCCGGAGCCTGGCCCGGCTGGGCTTCGCCAACCACTTCGCCGGCGCGCTGGTGTTGCCCAACCGGCTGTTCCAGGAAGCCGCCCATGCGCTGCGCTACGACCTGGAACTGCTGAGCGACCGCTTCGGCGTCGGCTTCGAGACCATCGAGCATCGGCTGTCGACCATGCGGCACGCGCCGGGCCAGGGCATCCCCTTCTTCTTCGTGCGGGTCGACCGCGCGGGCAACGTGTCGAAGCGGCAGTCGACGGCCGACTTCCATTTCTCGCGCCACGGCGGCACCTGCCCGCTGTGGAACGTCTACGAGGCTTTTTCCCAACCCGGCACGATCCTCACGCAGTTGTCGCGCATGCCCGATGGCCGCACCTACCTCTGGATCGCCCGCACCGTCGAGCACCGGCGCAGCGGCTACGGCACGCCCAAGCGGATGTTTGCGGTGGCGCTGGGCTGCGATGCGCGCTATGCCGATCGCCTGGTCTACGCCAAGGGCGTGAACCTGATCGACCCCGACGCCGCCACGCTGATCGGCGCCGGCTGCAAGGTCTGCGACCGCGCCGACTGCGCCCAGCGCGCCTTCCCGCCGCTGGGCCGCACGCTGCAGATCGACGAGAACCAGCGCGGCTTCGCGCCCTATGCCTCGGGCATGTGAAAGGCCGTTTGCCATGCGAGACCTCGACCCCGTGTCCATCCGCCTCTTCCTCGCCACCCTGGAGGAAGGCAGCATCGCCCGCGCCGCGGCGCGCGAGAACATCGTGCCCTCGGCCGTCAGCAAGCGCATCTCCGAGATGGAGTCGGAGCTGCGCGTGCCGCTGCTGGACCGCAGCGTCAAGGGCGTACACCCCACGCCGGCCGGCGAGGCGCTGGCCCACCATGCGCGCGCGCTGCTGCAGGGCATGGACCGCATGCAGCGCGAGATGGCCGGCTATGTCGACGGCGTGCGCGGCCTGATCAAGGTGCTGGCCAGCGTGACCTCGCTGTCGGGCGACCTGCCGGCCGACATCATGAAGTTCCGCGCCGAGCGCCCGCAGATCGAGATCGACGTGGAAGAGCGCACCACGCCGGTCATCTACCGCCGCGTGCGCGAAGGCCTGGCCGACGTGGGCGTGGCCTCGGAGTTCGCCAGCCACGAAGGCCTGCATGTCTTCCCCTACCGCCGCTATGCGCTTGCGGCGGTGCTGCCCGGCGGCCATGCGCTGGCGGGCGCGCAGAAGCTGCGCTATGCTCAACTGCTGGGCGACGACCTGGTCGAGCTCACGCGCGACAGCGGCATCAGCCACGTATTCGACGACGCCGCGCGCGAGGCGCGCACCTCGCGCACGGTGCGCGCGCGCGTCAGCTCCTTCGAGACCATCTGCACGCTGGTCGCGCGCGGCCTGGGCGTGGGCGTGGCGCCGCTGTACCTGGCGGCCGAGAAGAAGACACTCGACCTGCGCTTCGTGCCACTGTCCGACGACTGGGCCCAGCCGCGCAGCTTCATCGCCGTGCGCGACCTCGACACGCTGCCGATGGCGGCGCGGGCCTTCGTCGACCACCTGCGCGCCAGCGCCGCGGTCACGGACTAGGGGTTGACCCGGCCCTCTTCGAACGAGAGTGCAACGGTGCCGAAGCACCACTTTCTCGTTTCGCGGTGGCGGCGGATCATCCCCGGATGACTGCAACCCCTTCGACAGAGACCCCGAACTTCCTGCCCGACGACGACCTGCCGCTGCGCGGCATCAAGGTGCTCGAGCTCTCGCACATGATCATGGGCCCGGCGGCCGGCCTGGTGCTGGCCGACCTGGGCGCCGAGGTGATCAAGGTCGAGCCGCTGGATGGCGACCGCACACGCCGGCTCAAGGGCTCGGGCATCGGTTACTTCCCGGTGTTCAGCCGCAACAAGAAGAGCCTGGCGGTCGACCTCAAGTCGGCCGAGGGCCAGGCCCTGGTGCGCCAGCTGGCCCTGGGCTGCGACATGCTGGTGGAGAACTTCCGCGACGACAGCCTGACGCAGTACGGGCTCGACTACGCATCCCTTTCGGCCGAGAACCCCGGCCTGATCTACGTCTCGCTCAAGGGCTTCCTCTCGGGGCCGTACAAGCAGCGCACCGCGCTCGACGAGGTGGTGCAGATGATGGGCGGCATGGCCTACATCAACGGCGGCACGGGCGCGCCGCAGCGCGTCGCGCCCTCGGTCAACGACATCCTGGGCGGCACCTTCGGCGTGGTGGGCGCGCTGGCCGCGCTCAACGACCGCCATCGCACCGGCAGCGGCCGCCATGTGCGCGCCGGCCTGTTCGAGAACAACCTGCTGCTGGTGGCCCAGTTCATCGCGCAGTACCAGCTGACCGGCACGCCGCCCATCCCCATGGGCGACAAGCGCACGCCGCCCTGGGGCGTGTACGACATCTTCGACACCCAGGACGGCCGCGTGTTCGTGGCGGTGGTGAGCGACGCCAACTGGCGTACCTTCTGCCGCGACTTTCTGCCGCCCAGCTGGGCGGACGACCAGCGCCTGTTCTCCGCCATCGACCGCGAAGCCGCCCGGCCCTGGCTGGTGCCCGCCGTGGCCGAGATCCTCAAGGACTGGAAGACCGCCGAGCTGTGCGCCGCGCTGGAGGCCTCTGGCCTGTCGTATGGACCGATCCGCCAGCCCCACGAGCTGCTGGACGACCCGCACCTGCACGCCGGCGGCGCGCTGATCGCCACCACCATGCCCGACGGCGAGCAGGTGACCGCCGCGGCGCTGCCCATCGAGTTCGACGGCCAGAAGGTCGGCAAGCGGCTCGACCCCCAACCCATCGGCGCGCAGACCCACGACATCCTGCACGGCCTGGGCCTGGACGCGGCGCGCATCGCGCAGCTGGTGCGCCAGGGCGTGGTGGCGGTGTAGCCGCAAGCCCTCGGGGGGCACGCTGCGCCAAGAAAACGAATCCCAAGAACGACAGGAGACAAAACATGAAACGACGCCACTTCAACCTCATGGCGCTGGCGAGCGCCGCCGGCGGCCTGAGCGCCCTGCCCGCCTGGGCCCAGGCCTGGCCGGCACGGGCGATCCGCCTGATCATCCCGTCCACACCCGGCGGCGGCACCGACTTCACCGGCCGGCTGCTGAGCACCAAGCTGTCGGAGCTGAACGGCTGGTCGGTGGTGCCCGACAACCGGCCCGGCGCCGGCACCGCGCTGGGGCTGGCCGAGGCGGCCCGGGCCAAGCCCGACGGCTACGAGCTGGTCGTGGCCCAGTCGGACAACGTCTCGCTGATCCCGCTGCTGATGAAGACGGCCTACGACCCGATCAAGGACCTGACGCCGATCGCGCTGGCCGCCGTCACGCCGCTGGTGATCCTGGTCCACGAGAACTCGCCCTTCAAGACCCTGGCCGACCTGATCAAGGCCGCCAAGGCCGACCCGGACAAGCTGACCTACGGCACCTCGGGCACCGGCGGCGGCGTGCACATCGCGATGGAGCTGCTGCAGATCACCGCCGGCTGCAAGATGCAGCACGTGCCGTACAAGGGCTCGAGCCCGGCACTGGCCGACCTGATGGGCGGCCACCTGAGCTTCGCCGGCTCGTCGATCTCGTCGGCCGCCACGCTGATCCATGCGGGCAAGGTGCGCGCGCTGGCCGTGACCTCGGCCAAGCGCAACGCCAGCCTGCCCGAGGTGCCCACCGTGGCCGAGTTCGGCTACAAGGACTTCAACGCCATCAGCTTCTACGGCGTGATGGGCCCGGCCGGCATCCCCGCGCCGCTGGTGGCGCGCCTGAACGCCGACATCAACAAGATCCTGGTCCGCCCCGACGTGAAGACCGCCTTCCAGGCCCAGGGCTTCGATGCCGCGCCCGGCTCGCCCGAAGAGTTTGCCGCGCTGATCAAGGCCGACATCCAGAAGTCGCGCGAGATCATCGCCGCCGCCCGCATCAAGATCGAGTGAGCACCACAGGAATCTTCACCATGACCCCTACCGTCAATGTTTGCGAAGTCGGGCCGCGAGACGGCCTGCAGATGGCCCACGGCCGCATGGCCACCGACACCAAGCTGCGCTGGATCGGCCAGCTGGCCGCGGCCGGCCTGAAGGAGATCGAGGTCGGCAGCTTCGTGTCGCCGCGCATGATCCCGCAGATGGCCGACACCGGCGAGGTGGTGCGCGGCGCGCTGGCCATCGAGGGCCTGACGGTCTGCGCGCTGGCCTGCAACCTGAAGGGTGCGATCGCCGCGCACGAGGCCGGCGCGCACGTGCTGGCCATCCCGATCTCGGTCAGCGACACGCACAGCCATGCCAACGTCAACAAGGGCACGGACGCGCAGGTGGAGATGGTGCGCAGCATCGTCGACTGGGTGCGCGCGCAGTCGCGCCCGATGCGCATCGACGCCGCTGCCGCCACCGCCTTCGGCTGCTCGATGGAAGGCTTGGTGTCGCGCGAGCGCGTGGTGCAGGTGGCCGCGGCCCTGGCTGCCACCGGCGTCGACCGCGTGGCCCTGGCCGACACCGTGGGCTACGCCCACCCGGCCCTGGTGCGCGACACCGTGCGCGCGGTGCAGGACGCCATCGGCGCGCGCCTGACCAAGCTGCACCTGCACGACACGCTGGGGCTGGGCCTGGCGAATGCGCTGGCGGGGCTGGAACAGGGCATCCACGACTTCGACAGCTGCCTGGCCGGCCTGGGCGGCTGCCCCTTCGCGCCGGGCGCCTCGGGCAACATCGTGACGGAGGACCTGGTGTTCATGCTCGAGTCCATGGGCCACCGCACCGGCATCGACCTGCCGGCGCTGCTGGCCGCGCGCGCGCTGCTGCGCGAGTCCTTGCCCGACGAGCCGATGCGAAGCGGCGTGGCCGCCGCGGGCATCCCCCAGACCTTCAGGCCCCAGGCGGCACTGCAAGCCGCCTGAGTTTCCGGGCCGGCCTCAGACCGGCTGCTCGACCGGCTCGTGCGCCAGCGCCATCACCTCGTGCGGATCGCGCCCCTTGAGCTTGTGGTCGCTCCACACCTGGCGCCAGCGCCGCGCACCGGGCAGGCCGTTGCGCAGGCCCAGCATGTGGCGCGCGATGTTCGACCACGGCGTGCCGTGCTCGGCCGCTTCGCGCACCATGTAGTCGCACATCTGCCGCTCGATCTCTTCGCGGTCGATCTCGCGCGGCGCGGCGCCGAAGAAGGCGGCGTCCCATTCGGCCAGCCACCAGGGGTTGTGGTAGGCCTCCCGGCCCACCATCACGCCGTCGAGCAGGCGCAGCTGCTCGTGCACCTGCGTGGTCTGCGAGATGCCGCCGTTGATCGAGAAGCGCAGTGCCGGGAAGTCGTGCTTGAGCCGGTGCACGAGCTCGTAGCGCAGCGGCGGGATCTCGCGGTTCTGCTTGGGCGACAGGCCCTTGAGCCAGGCGTTGCGCGCATGCACGATGAAGGTCTGGCAGCCCGCCTCGCTGACCGTGCCGACGAAGTCGCGCACGAACTCGTACTTCTCGATCTTGTCGATGCCGATGCGGTGCTTCACCGTGACCGGCACGTCGACCGCGTCGACCATGGCCTTCACGCAGTCGGCCACCAGCTGCGGCTCGTTCATCAGGCAGGCCCCGAAGGCGCCGCGCTGCACGCGCTCGCTGGGGCAGCCGCAGTTGATGTTGATCTCGTCGTAGCCCCAGTCCTCTCCTAGCTTCGCGCAATGCGCCAGGTCGGCCGGCTCGCTGCCGCCCAGCTGCAGCGCCACCGGATGCTCCTCGGCGTTGAAGCGCAGGTGCCGCGGCACGTCGCCATGGATCAACGCGCCGGTGGTGACCATCTCGGTGTAGAGCAGCGCGTGGCGGGTGAGCAGGCGGTGGAAGTAGCGGCAGTGGCGGTCGGTCCAGTCCATCATCGGCGCAATGGACAGGCGCATCGGGTCGGCCGCACGGGCGCCGAGAGGGGAATCGGGCTCCAGCCCGGTGTTTATGCAGTTCTCGTTTAGTGTCATTCGATATCGTTTAGCGCTATTTTTCTGCCCTCGGCTGCACATTTCGTGCCACATAAAACTCATGTACCACCGGAGAGGCACCCTTGGGCACCATCACGAAACGCAAGCGCGCAGACGGAAGCGTAGCGCACATCGGCCGCATCCGAATCAAGGAAGGGAGCCTGGTCGTCCATAGGGAAACAGAGACGTTCGACCGCGAGGCCGAGCCGGGCAAGCCGGGCGCGCTCGAAAAGGTCCGGGCGCCGGACCCGACCCTTGCGGAGACCATTCAGAAGTACATCGACGAGTCACGCAGGGAACTCGGAACGACAAAGGCGCAGGTGCTCAAAAAGGTGGCGGGGAGCAGCCTGGCCAAGCGGCGCGGATCGACTATCACCAGCGCCAACTGGGTGCAGTTCGGCAAGGACCTGGGCGTCCAACCTCAGACGGTAGGCAACTACTTCTCTCACATCTCCTCGATCTATAGCCTCGCCCGGCCTGCTTGGAACTACCCGTTAGACCCTCAGGTTTGCCATGCACGCAAGGTCAGCAAATCTCTCGGCCTTACGTCGAGGTCCAGAAGCCGCAACAGGCGCCAGACCCTGGAGGAACTCCACAAGCTGATGACCCACTTCGGTCGCGTCAAGCGCAAACACACCACACCGACGCAGGAGATCATTTGCTACGCAATCTTCAGTACGCGCCGGCAAGAAGAGATCACCACACAGACCTTCGAGGATCTTGACGAAGCGCAACCTGACCTGTTGGTTCGAGACATGAAGCATCCGGGCGAGAAGGAGGGGAACGACGTCCGTTGCTCCCTCACGCCCGAGGCTCTGGCCATCGTCTTGAATCGACGGAAGTCACCTGAGCCAACAGGCCGAATCTTCCCTTACAACAGCAACACGATCAGCCGGCTTTTTTCAGACGCACGCACGATTCTCGGAATCGAGGATCTACATTTTCACGACCTGCGGTATGACGGCATCAGTCGCCTATTCGAACTTGGGTGGAACATTCCTCACGTCGCTGGAGTTTCAGGCCATCGAACTTGGAAATCTGCGTCGATACACCCACATTCGTCAACGTGGTGACAAGCTGAAGACTGGTCTTGGGACAAATACCGAAACCTCGCTTCTTCGGTTGAATTATATTAGGCAGGTCGAGCCCGTGCCCTTCGCACGGGGCGCGCCAAAAATTTCCCGGTTGCCGTCATCAAGTCCTGGGTAAATTTACCTCGCTTAAGTGCGTCATCCGTTGGAAATCCAACTATGTCAATTATTTTCTGGCAGTCCTCGAAAACCTTAAGGTACGCCTTATCCTCCGCAGTTAAAAAATCTATTATTTTTAGCGCATATGCCTCTGCCTTACCTGAGTTCGGCAGTGGTGCCTCTAACTTTCCATGGCAAACCCACTTAAACATCTGAATTATATGCCATCGGACTTTAGTGTATCTTGGAGCACCAATCTTTTTACCATTAATTAATGCATTGTATTTGTATAGCGCCAGGCAAGCAGCATAGTAGTAATACTCATTATCTTCTTCTCTAAACAAATGATCGCGACCAACCGTAAAAATCTTAGTCACATACCGAGCAGAATTATGCGGAAGATCTAGAAACATCGCCGAATAGCATCTTGCCACCTCACGAACATCAAAAATTCGAGTGGACTGATACTCGGCATGTTTGAACTCAGCCTGCCTGCGCTCAAAATAGATAAAATTCTCCGGCTGCGCACTCTGGTTTTGAGCCGCAAAGAACTTTTGAACAAGTTTCGCCTTGCTTCGCAACCCGAAGAAAGCTTCCTGAGGAATATTCGACTGTCCATTAGTAGCTGCGATGATGTCGCTGGAGCCCTCGTTGTCAGGTGATTCAATAAACTTAACAACAACATTTACATCATCGCTAAGCAGCGATAGGTTTTCGTAAAGCGTGCTGCTCGTCTGGCATCCGTTAATGATCTGGTAGTTAGTGAGATGCACTTCTTTAGTATTGGCTGTCAGAGTCAACTCCGGAGCAACCACGGTAATGCCGTTGTTCAAAACCGAAAACAAACTCTTCTTACTACTGTCATTTAGGGTAGCTTGGATCGCTTGATTGACGTCGTTACGATCGCCCAAATAAGATCGGACGTTTTCCTCAAATACAGTTTGTCGCAGATTGCCATCAGCATCAACTAGCAGTTTTTCGACCAACTGCAGAGCATTCACAATAGCGACGTAAGACTGCGGAATTCCCGGCATCGCGGGCATACCGAAGTACTCAATGAGCCTCAGCCTGGCTTCATTTTTTTCCGTGAGGTCCGCATAGAAACGCAAAAGTTCGCCGCGGCCTAAAGGCCGAACCGTAACGGCATGAAACATATCGGTCTCTCGCGCGCCCTTTTCGACAATGTCAAAGCCAGCTTTAATTTCCCTCTCACCAGAATATACGCCACCGGTGCAGTAGTAAATATGAGCGCTTGGCCGACGATTCCGGACCTTTCTCACGTTATCTAATACAATCTTGAATATCGCGATGGAGTCTTCGTTTAATTTCCCATTGGGAAGTTTAGGATCTAACGACAGGTAATCCAAAAGCCCCATATGGAAATTGGCAATTTCCTCCTTGCGAAACCGTTCTCCAGATTTTACCTGTGTAAAAATAATATCTACTGGCAGATTGGTTTTGTGTGTCTTAAACGCCTCTTTGGCGTCATCCGTCGTGGTAATCAGATCGCCATCAATGACAATTGCCACACCGTCGAGCGAGGCGTCGTCCTCTTCGGTCGTTACCCCAGCAGGATCAAAACGCCCAAGATAATGCTTTGAAACAACACAATAGTTGCAAAAATATTCAAACAACTTTGACGCCTTGAGGCCTTCATGCTCAAAATTACGCGCTAGTTCATGAACATGGTTCTTTAAAATTAGGTGCATAACGCGATTTTCTGAAATAAGTAGTTGTCAGATAGGATGCCAGATTTGCAACAAAATGTGAACAGGGTATGCGTGGAGCACCCCACGCATACCTCCACCACCGTCACGCGACATACTGTTCGCATGCACAGCCATCCGCATCCTTTCGATGCAAGCGACCTGCTACCGCAGCTGACGCTGATCGTTGCAGAGGGTTGCGTACCAACCGGGTTCCCATCATCGGCCGATAAGTGCGCCGTCAAGCGCCACGACCTAAACGAACTGCTGGTCACGCACCCTGCTGCCACCTTTATGTGGCGCGTGAGCGGCCAGTTGATGATCGAGGCAGGCATCTTTAATGGCGATGTGATCGTGGTGAATAGGGCGCTGACGCCGGCGCACAAGGACATCGTGGTGGCCCAGGTCGACAGCGAGTTCACCGTCAAGTACCTCTACAAGCGCGCCGACCGTGTGAAGCTCATGCCCGCCAACCCCACCTTCCCGACCATCATGGGGCGATGGACAGGCGCATGGAATCGACAGCACGGGCGATGAGCGGGGTATTGGGGCGCAGCCCAGTGAGTGGGGGTCGTTGGCGGTCATGCGATCTCGTTCGGGGCCGGCTTCTTCGGCGCCAGTACGTGTCGCGCCAAATTGACGGCTCGTAGCACCCCAAAGGCCCCCGCTCAGGCGGCGATACGGCCTCGAAGCTGGAATTTTCAGTGCGATGGTCCATCGGATCCACTCCGCCACCGCACAGATGCCCCGCCGGCGTGCCGATCGGCCAGCAGGATAGCCAAGTGGTCAAACTGCATGTTCGTGGCGACGGAGGTGTAGGCCTTCGCCAGGCTCTCGCCCTTGGACCTCTTCGAGCAGCAGGCCCAAGCTCACGCCTATCGTGTCGGTGTTGGTGCCGGCGATGGCGGCGTACAGGCGCGCGACGACCTCCTTGCCCGCGGGGAGCGCGCTGGCCTGGGCCGCGTTCACCTTGATGTCGTAGAGCGCACGGCCGCCCTCGTATCGACTGTTGACGCACCAGGCGCCGAGCCCCGACGAGCCCAGGGCTTCTCCGTTCGACGCGCTGATCTGTCGGCCCTTGCTGTCCTTGGGATGGCCGGCCGGCGCCGGGCGCGACTTGAGCGACGCCACGCCCTTCGCCAACTCCTTGCTTGTGTAGAGCCGCTTGTTGAGCACAACGCCGTCGACGGCATGCAGCACGTCGCGGATAGTGATGACGTCGCCGTCTCGGCGGACGTTCTCTGAGTTGACCGTGGTCAGGATGTTGATGCGCTTCTTAGACATTGCATGCCTCGCTGTGGAGATGCTGTCCGATGCTAGGGAAGCACGCGTCGGAACGACGAGATCCAAGAGCGAGGTGGACGGGGCCTGCAAGTGCCCAATCGCAGCTAAGGGCAAAACGCCGTACTGTTAGCCCAAACGCCATAGGTTTCGCGCATTTTCCTTGTAACCTCCTCAACATGCAGTTCAAGCTCTACAAACTCTCTTACGACGCGGACTCAATCAACTCTCTAACCCTTGAAGAGCGGTATACCTTCGTGATGCTGGGGCATATGTTTAACGAAATGACGACCCTGCGGCGGCTGCTTGCGTTCAGCTTCCCTACTGATTCAGACTCCGAACCGATGGTTCGTGAGGCCAAGTTTGCTCAGGCAATGTTTATCTTGCGAATCGCTGCTGGGAAGCTTTGGGAGGCTCAGCAGGTCATCGACAATGAAGTGATGTCAGGGGAAATTCAAAAAACTTTTCTTCCTGCTCTCGAAAACGGCCGTCGTAGATGGCTAGAGCTGAAGGCAGCAAAGGTGAAGGTGAAATGGATAAACAAAGTAAGAAATGAAGTGGCATTTCATTATCCCAGCTTCAAAATCTGCAAGCCACTTCTCGAACCATCCATGGGCGAGAAGATCGACATTTTTGGCAGTGGAAAAAATGGTAACACGTTCCACAAATCGGCAGAAGACGTCGCCCAGCGCATCTTTTTCGACAAAGCTGGTCTTGACGTCGAGCGTGCGCAAGGCATGATCGACGAACTTCTGGACTACCTCCTGATTTTCAACGGATTGGTGGACGAATTGCTGGGCGCTTTCGCCCAAAAGCGGCTTCAAAATGCCCAGGTCACCTCGTGTTCGGTCGACTCTCCGCCGTTTGCTGGCTTCACCTTGCCGGCTTTTTCTTTCTGGACCAGTACGGTCAGTTGCCAATGGCCTTGTGAGCCGAACTCTAGGCCTGTCGCTCATTCCCCATCGCGCTCTGCAGGTACTTCGTCAGAACCGGCTTGCCGTCGGCGTCGAGCAGCGCCTCGGTCTGCGCGCAGTAGCACCGGAAGCGGTTGCCGTTGGTCGCGTAGAAACCCTTCACCTCCTCGCGCGAGTAGGTGTGGCCCGAACGCGAGGCATGCCAGCTGCGCGTGGTGGGCTTGAATGCCGACGTCCACAACAGCGCGGTGCGAATCCCGAGCTGGGCCTCTGCGTCCTCCCCTTCCGCGATGCGCGCCTCGCGCAGCGTGCCGGGGATCTCGGTCTGAGCGTACAGCGCCGCGCGCGAGCGGCTCACGTCCAGGCGCTCCATGATCTCGGTGCGCACCGCCTTCGGGTTCTTGCCGTCGACCACGGCTCGGCCGATCACGCCGGCCAAGTCGGCCCGCGCCTGCGAGGTCAGGCCCGTCCAGTACTCATTGCTGCGCACGCGCGCCAGCGCAGCGCGAGTGCGGTACGGCTCGCTCATGACGATCGTCTCCAGGCTGCGCGCCGCGGCGTAGGCGGCCGACAGGTTGGTGAGGTTGGCCGCCGACTGCGCGGCGCCGAGCTGGGCGGCCTCCTCCTGATAGACCGACCACCACGCGACGTGGTCCGAGTCGCGCCCGTCGTTGATCCAGCGGTCCAGCGCCGCCTGCAGGTCGCGCATCGTCTGGTCCAGCACCTGCGGCGTGGCGCCGTAATGCACCAGGGCCTCGGCGGTCTCGCTGCCGCGGTCGTTGCCGGCGTACACGGGGATGCGCGCGAAGATGGCCAGCACCTCGACGGCAAGGCCGCGATACCGCCCCCGGATCTCGCTGACGGCGCGCCGCATGATGCCTGCGGAGCCGGTGCGCTCGCTCTTGCTGCCCGGGATCAGGGGATTGGGCGTGCGCGGAGCCGGCATCAGGCGGCCTTCGCTGGCGCCTTATTCGCCTTCGGATCGGCCGGCACCGTGCCGGGCGCGCCCGCGTTCGGGTCCTCCTCGAGATCGCCCTCCTCCGGCATGCCATCGTCGGACCGTGGCTCGAAGCCCACCATGGCCCGCAGCTCGTTCGCATCGAACAGCGGCTCGGTCAAGCCAGCCTGGAAGGCCTGCTGCGCAGCAGTGGTGGCCTTGTTCAGGTTGGCCAGCTTGTCGGCGTCGCTCGGCGCGTTCACCGGCGGCCATTCAATCTCGAACTCGCCCTGGTCGATCACGCCGGCGGCCTGCATGCGCCGGACGAACTCCTCCAGCATGGGCGTGAGGTCATTGGCCTGCCGCGAGGCGCAGCGCGCGCCGAAGTCGGCCTTGTCCTCGTCGCTGGCCAGGCGGCCGGTCTGCTGGCCGAACAGGATCGTGAACGGGATGCGCACCGATGCGGCGAACAGGTTGGCCGCGAACGTGCCGGGCCCAGCCGGGTCGGAGATGGTGGTCTGCAGCGTGGAGGCCTTGCCGCCCTGCATGACGATCGACGCATCTTGGTTGCGGTTCAGCCGGCGGGTCTGGCTCTCGTGCGCCTCCCTGACCGTCTGGGCCGGCGCGCCGTTCTCGCCAGGGATCGCCTGCGGCGTGGCCTGAGGGTCGTACTCGAATACCACCGTGCGCGCGCTGTTCTTCAGGAAGGACTCCGCGCTGCCGCCGCTGATCTTCTCGAGGTCGACCAGGCTGTTGAAACCCGCCTTGAGCAGCGGCACGCCCTCGAACATATCGCCCACGCTGCCCTCGGCCAGGATCTGCACGCGGCTGTGGTGCACGTCCTGCCACTCGTCGGGCTGGCCCTGGGTGTCGGTGCCGCCGACCTTGCGCGCGCGGTACTGGAAGGTCAGCGGCTGCCCGTAGCGCGCCGAGGTCTTGTCCTCGTCCCACTTCGTGACCTTGATCTGGTTCTCGAAGACGGGCACCAGGTCCACCAGCTTGGTCGCGGTGGTCAGGGGCTGGCTCAGCAGTTGGTTGTCCGCCATGCGGTAGATCAGCGCCGCATACCGCCCGATCATGTTCCGACGGTCAAGGTCGCGCAGCTTCTGCCAGCCGTTGATCGCCTTGAGCACCTTCAGGGTCTTCGTCTCCCATGGCGTCGGCTTGTCGACCTCTGGCTGCTTGATGCGGGGCAGCTTCTGCCAGCAGCCATCCAGGAGACGGTGCACGGCGCCAAAGCCCGCGCCGCCGCGGTCGTAGGCAAGCTGGAAGTCCTCGAAGGTTAGGTCCTGCTTGTAGCCATAGGACGCCCAGGCATTCGGTCGCTTGGCATCGAGGCCAGTGAAGAAGCTCAGAAGGTTCTCACGGGACCGGATGATGTCATTGCTCATTGCGTCGGGTCTCAGATGGTGCAGCCAGGATGGAGGCGACGCTTCTCCTGCACATAGCAGGCATGCGCGAGTTCGGGCGTGTCGAAGCGGCCCAAGAAGTGCTTGCGGCTCTCGCGGAAGATCGACGCCTTCCACTTGCCGCGCTTGGGGTCGGCCGACACGCCGAGGAGCCCGCTCGTGCTGCGGCTGTGCGCGCGGAGCTGGTTCTGGGAATTCACGTCACGCGACACGTCGCGCAGGTTGGCGAGGCGGTTGTTGGTCTTGACGCCATCGCGGTGATCGATCTCGCCCTTGGGCCACTCACCGTAGGCGAGCAGCCATGCGAGGTGGTGCGCATTGCACTTCTTACCGAGCACGCCCAGGCAGACATAGCCCTTGGCCTTCACTAAGAAGCCGATGGGCCGCCCGGTCAGGTGGCTGGTGAATACGCCAGTCTCCGGACAGTAGGAGACCACAGCGCGCAGCTGCTCGGCGGTGAATGGCTGTCCAGGGATGTGCGTCTGTTTGCTCATCCCTCCCCATGCTAGGGAGCGCAAAAGCACTATCCTTTCCGTCTTTTAACTATCTAGAAAGCTTCGGAATGACGGACAAGAAGGATCCGAAGAAGTCGCCGAACCAGACCGGTGGGCCCGTCGTCAAGACCGGCCCAACTGCTGGTCAGAACCGGTCGAGGAACCAGGATGGCGCTTGGAGGAAAAAGCGAAGCGACGCAGAGACCCCGAAGAAGTCCGGATGCTTCCTAACCTCAGCGGCTTGCATGCACCGAGGATTGCCTGATGACTGTCACGAGCTCAACACGCTGCGGAACTTTCGAGACACTTACCTGGCGCAATTCTCCGATGGCCGCGCTCTCATTGCTCATTACTACGAGGTCGCCCCAGCCATCGCAGCCAAGGCAACCCAATCCGACTTGGACTACGTGTGGCAAGTGATCGGCCTGTGCATCCGGCAAATCAGTGAAGGTCAACGCGCCGAGGCATGCGGGACGTATTCCCAAATGGTGAGGCACCTTGCGGACAAGCATGCAGTCGTGAATGGGTGACGGGGCCTGCCCGAAGGTGCCGCAGCGTCTCAAAGGCGCGCGCAGCTAGGTCTGTGTGACATCGAGCGCTCCAGGGGCCTCAGCACTCACCGCGACGCGGCTGGCGCAAGCGGATGGTGTCGGAATCGGTCATGCCTCCAACGCTAGGAAGCTGACATGTAACGGATAATGAAAATCTAACTCGCGGCTTCGGAAATTCGATGGACAAACGTTATCAAGTATTCGTCAGTTCTACGTTCGCAGACCTCAAAGACGAGCGACAGAAAATAATGCAGACCCTGATGGAGATGGATTGCATTCCTGCCGGCATGGAGCTATTCCCGGCAGCAGACGAAGAGCAATTAGCCTTTATCGAAAAAATAATCGACGATTGCGACTACTACCTTCTATTAATTGGAGGACGTTACGGCTCCACTACCCCCGAGGGCGTCAGCTATACCGAAAAAGAGTATGACTACGCCATCCAAAAAGGGATTAAGGTAATTGCCTTGTTGCATCAAAACCCAGAAGAAATTCCAATGGGAAAGTCAGAACAAGATCCTGTGCTACGAGGACGATTAGCCGCATTTCGCGACAAGGTCGCAAACGGTCGCCTTGTCCGATTCTGGGGACGCGCCGAGGATTTACCTGGCATGGTTTCACTAAGTCTGTCGAAAACAATTAAGACCTATCCTGCCGTTGGGTGGATTCGAGGCAATCTCGTTGCCAACGAAGATGCACTTCAGCGCGTCGAGGCCCTCCGGGTCGAGAACGAAGCCTTACGAACGAAGTTAGCCGCTGCAACGCCCACTTTTTCTCCGCCATCCAACATCGCGGGCTTGGACGAGAATTTTTCTATCACAGGAACGTCGTGGATCGATGGTTATCGAAGAAAATGGAATGCCAATTTGACATGGAGGAAGATTTTTTGGCATATCTCTCCATATTTAGAAAAGGTGCCAGCAGAGGTAACGATTAAAAAGCAATTTTTGGATTCCATTGTCAAGGAGAACGGGATCGGTGGCACGAGCGTGGCCTTGGATGATCAAATATTTCAAACAATTGGCATACAGTTACAGGTGCTTGGACTCGTAAAAATTGAACACCTTCGTGCGGTGGATCAATCGATGCATCTTTACTGGTCCCTCAAGCCAGACGGCAGACAGTTGATGCTTGAACTACGAACTGTGCGCAGTGCCGCCTGATTTTGGTGAATGCCCCTAGGTGAATATTCCAGCCTGAGGGTGCAGCAACGCATTGAACGCCCGCGCCGCGCCGTCGACCTGATCGTCGTACTTGCCATTGGGGAACAGGCGGCACTCGTCCTTGAACGGCTCGTTCCAGGCTCCCTTCACCATCACCACCGCGCCGGCGTTGATCTGGCTGGCCAGGGGCGTGGCCCGGGTCACCTTGTCGCCCGACTCGGGGCTGAAGTGCACCGAATGCCCCGCAAGCAGAGCAGCGAACGCCAGCACCTGGCTCTTGCCGGCCTGGCCAGGATCCTGAGGCAAGCTCTGCTTCAGCGCACGGCCGTCGCTCAGGGCCGTGTTCTTGACCAGCATGTCGCGTTGGTGCGTCTCGAACTGCTCACGCACCGCGTTGGCGATGACGTAGCGGCCGTCAGCCAGCCGCCCCACCTTCACGCCGGCGGTGAAGTCGCCGGACGCCGACGCGCCCAGGTCCCAGCCGCGGCACCACTCCACCACGCCCGGCGGGCACACGTCCACGGTCGTCAGCAGGTCAGGCTTGATCACACCGCCATCGGGTGACGACGAGCGCTGCCGATACTGGCCGGCAAAGATATAGGGCCTCTCCTGCTCCACGCGCCGCAGCTCTTCGGCGTTGTGCTTCTGGGGCCAGAGCGGCGTGCCGTCGTCGTTGCATGCGGACAGGCAAACGTGGTTCCAGACCTTGCCGTTGCCGCTCTCCACTGCCGGCGCGCCAGCCTATTAGCCAGCCCGCGAAATCGTTCTCGTGCAGTCGCTGCTGGATCACGGTGATCGATGTGTTCGGGCTGTTGACCCGGCTTTCAATAGCGTTCTTGGAATATTCGATCAATCGGCCGATCTCTGCGAAGCGGTGCGATGAATAAAAACTCCTCGCAGACACCAAGCGTCTACTCAACCATCTCACTGAAATCGAGTGCCCCAACGGAGACGCGATAGCCCCCCTCGCTGTGAATCCAGTCGTAGAGCTGATGCCTTTTCTTAAGAGAGTCGAGCGCTTCGATCACGCGCCGCTCCCGAGCCTCCGCTGCACCCGCTCGCTTCGCGGAGACGAGGTTGACGGCCCAAAGTTGCTTGAGAGCCATTTGCGTATACGAAAGCTCCCGCTGAATCGACAACAAATCTTTGAGCAACTCCGGAGGAATGTCTTTGCCCACCAGTGTTTGAAGAGTAACGAGCAGGTCGGTGACACGCTCTGTCCGTAAGCGAAATGCAGTTCCAACGTTGTGACGAAGATTCCGGGAGATGTAGCCCATGGTCTGCGCCGCCTCATCGCAGGTAAGGTAGCAAGAACGTGCGATAGCAAGTCGAGCTTCCACATACCGTCGACTCTCATCCTTCTTTTGCCGCAGCTGATGCCGTGCTGGGACTGCAATGGCCACTGCTATTGCCGCGACAGATCCCACAGCTTGTACCCAAGCGGGGGTGTCCGCGCGAGAAAGCCAAGCCCCCATGACAGTCCATCCCGGGTAGATGGCCAGCGCGAGCGAGCCAAATATGCAACCCAACATCACCATTCCAATCATCGCCGCAGGTCCTCCAAGCTCCTTCTGCATTACGTCCTCCTCGTAGGATTCGGAGTATGAAGGAGCACCTCCCTCCTCTCTTCATGCAAAGTACGCTCTGTGACCGCCAACACGGCGCATTCGAAAGCTGCCTTACACACAAGTACCGGTATCCGCTGGGAACCACATTGAGCTTGAGCGATTCTTGGTGCGCGCGGCCAGTTCGCTCCTGAACTGTTTGCTGATCGGTAGAGTCGTCAGAACATTCAACGCGGCAGTTCCTGGATTCCGAAGACATACAGCAAGCACCGCAGCGAATGCCCGCCCTCCGTCGCGCAACTCTCGTGGATGGCGAAGCAGGCGACCACCGTCAGGATCAGCACGGCCACGAGGCAGTCGAGCGGTGTGCCGCTCAACCGCCGACCCCACGCAGAGAGTGCGAAGTAGCTGATCATCACCACGCTCGAGGAGAGGATGAGCGGCGGGGTCGGAGGCCTCGCCCGGACATCCTCCATGGCGCCCCACTCTAGACGGGCACCGAGTTCGGCTCCTCAGGGGAAACGCGGAGCCTCCGCCCTACTTCGCCCCCTGCAGCGCCCCCACCACCGCATCGAAAAACGGCACCATCGGCAGCCCCGCCCCCGTCGGCTGCGGCTGCGCGCCCCACACCACGATCACGACCTTCTCCTTGCGGTTGATGTAGAGGTACTGGCCCATGATGCCGGTGCCGTAGAAGGCTCCGTCGTCGCCCGAACGCCCGCCGGGGATCCACCAGAGATAGCCGTAGGCCAGCGGTGTGCCGCCGCTCAGCCGCTTGGGGGACCCCGCCTCGGCCACCCAGCCGGGCGGGAGCACGCGCTGGCCGTCGATCACGCCGTCGTTCATCATGAACAGGCCGAAGCGGCCGTAGTCGCGCAGGGTCGCGCTGATGCCGCTGCCGCCGATCTCCACGCCGTTGGGCGAATCCAGCCACCAGTTGGCGGGCGCCTCCATGCCCATGCGCGACCAGATCTTCTCCGACAGGTACTGCGCCAGCGGCCGCTTGACCGCGTTGTAGACGATCTCGCCCGCCACCTGCGTCTCGCCGGTGCTGTAGTTGTTGACCATGCCGGGCGTGGCCGCGCGCGGCAGCCTGCTCATCAGGGTCATGAGCGCGCCGGGCGTCTGGCCGATCTGGGCCTCGAGCATCTGGCGGCGGTCGGAGCTCGGGTCGGTGTAGGTCTCGTTCCAGCGCGCGCCCGAGGCCATCATCATCACGTCGCGTACCGTCGCGCCGTCGTAGGCGCTGCCCTTGAGCCGCGGCACGTACTTGACGACCGGATCGTCGATGCTCGCGATCAGGCCGTCCTGCACGGCCGCGCCGATCAAAGTCGAGGTGACCGACTTGGCGACCGACATCGACATCCAGCGCGTCTTCTGTGTGTTGCCGTACTGGTAGCGCTCGTGGGCGACCTTGCCGTCCTTGAGGATCAGCAGGCCGGCCACGCGGTTGGCGGCAAAGAACTCGTCCAAGCCGTAGTCGCGGGTGCCGGCCACGAAGCGCAGTTGCGTCAATTGGGTGGCGGCCGCAGGCAGCGCGTAGGGCGTGCCGCCGGCGTCGATCGTGCGGGTCGGGAACAGCCGGTCGATGTTGCGGTAGGTGCTCACGGCCAGTTCGGGCGTGAGCACGCCGTCGTACATCTGGCGCACCGTGCCGATCGGCTCCGAGGCATGCGGGTAGCCGTTGCCGGTGCCGGGGTTCGCGGGCGGATTCGGTGCTGGCGTCTCGGCGCCGCTGCCGCCACCCCCACCTCCTCCGCCACCACACGACGCGAGCAGCAGCGCGATGGACACCATCAACGCGGAAGAAGCCGCGCGCAGCGCCTGCGGCCTCCGGGAGGGGAAGTGACGTTCATTGGCCATTGGAACGGGGCACGGCTTCCATGAGCAAGCCGAGGGCTTTCTGCAGCGCGGCCACCGACGGCGTCGCGCCGCGGTCGAAGCCCATGCGCACGACCACCAGGTCGTGCGAGGGGACGATCAGCGTGATCTGGCCGCCCGCGCCCAGCATGTAATAGGCGGAGGTCGGCACGGCGTACTGGCCCGAGCCGTTGAGCCAGAAGAAGCCGCCGTAGATGGGTCGCTTGTCGGCGGCCCAGGCCGGCGCCAGCGTGCTGACGAATTTCACGTAGCCCTCGGGCAGGATGCGCTCGCCGTTCCAGACGCCGTCCTGCAGGTACAGGTTGCCCAGGCGCGACCAGTCGCGCGCGGCCATGAACTCGTAGCCCTGGGTCATGAAGTTGCCGTAGGGATCGGTCTCCATGACCATCGAACGGATGCCGATCTTGTCGAACAGCGCGCGCTGCGGGAACGACAGGTACTCCTCGCCGCGCTTTTCCACCGCCAGCCGCACCAGGTAGCTCGCGAGCACGGGGTCGGTGTTGCGGTAGCGGCCCACGGTGTTGGGCGGCCACTGCTGCGGGCGGGTCGCCGCGTAGTTGAAGATGTTGATGCGGCCGGTGTAGAAGTAGGTGTGGTCGGGGTAGGTGCCCTGGGGGTCGAAGTCCGGGTCCTCGGGCGCCTTGATGCGCAGCCCGCTCGACATGTGCAGGATGTCGGAGATCCGGATCTTCTGCCTCGGGTCGCCGGCCGCCTGCCATTCGGGGATCGGCGCCGGCTGGTCGAGCGTGTAGGCGCCCTGCTTGATCAGCACGCCCATCAGCGTGCCCACCACGCTCTTGCCCATCGACCACGATTCGAGCGGCGTGCTCGGCGTGATGCCCGGCATGTAGCGCTCGCCCACGATGCGGCCCTTGTGCGTGACCACGAAGGCGGCCGTGTAGGCGTCCGGTGCCGCGAAGGCTGCGTCCACCGCCTGCGCGAGCTTGACCGTGTCGAGGCCGGCCACCGGGCCGGTGGGCAGCACGTCGCCCATGGGCCAGGGCAGGCTGTCGGCGCTGGGCAGCGCGCTGGTCACGCGCACCGGCGTGAAGAGCACATCGTCGCGCCCGGAGGGCAGCGTCACGCATCCCTGGGAGCCGAAGTAGCGGGCCGTGATCACCCGGCTGTTGGGCATGGTGATGCGGACTTCCTTCTTCGCATAGTCGAACACCGGCCGGCCCACGGCCTGGCGCCAGGCATAGGGGCCGGTGAAGAAGCCCACGCTCTCGACGGCCACGTCCGGATTCAGCCCGGTGATGAAGGCCGCGGAGCACATGGTCTTCGCATAGCCCGAGGTGTGGAGTTCCAGCACGTCGCCGGGTGGCGCGACGTAGGGGGTGTCGAGTTCGAGCGCCTTGGCGCGGGCGATCATGGCCGCGGGCGCCGGCAGTGCGGGGCCCGCCGCCGGGGGCGCGCCGTCACCGCCGCCCCCTCCTCCTCCACCGCCGCCACCCCCGCAGGAGGTCAGCGCAAGGGCCGCGAGCGTCGCGGCCGTGAGCTTGAACAGGACAGGACGCAGGCTCGACATCTGGATTCCTCGCAGGGGGCGGAACACAGATTGTCACAGACCGTGACAACGTTCACGGCGGCGCGGCATGCGCGTTTACCCGCTCCGAGCCGGCGGGCCCAGGCCTGGCGCCGGTTCAGAGGCGCTTCAGCTTCGCGGTCCTTCCTTGCCGAACAGCCGGCGCATGGCCGCCAGGCCCGCCAACAGCGCGGTGTTGTAGTTCTCGTAGGCATCGTCGGAGGCTTCCAGCGGCTGGTAGGGCAGCGTCTCCTCCATGCCGGGGGCTTCCACCAGCACCCAATGGAATTCCCCCTCCTCCAGTTCGTGGACGGTCAGGGCGATGTTGCGCAGGGGGGAGGACATGAACGGAAAGAGGAAGTGATCGGTGGCTCGCCCCGATGCTATGCAAGGGCCGTCACTTTGGCAGGGCACAAAGTCACGATTCATCACAGACGTCTGAGTTTGTAATAGCGCTTGCGTTGGCGCACAGGGTGGGCGCGCGCCAAGGCAGGCTCGAAGGCTTCACGCGCTGCCACGCTTCTCCTACACCTGCGGCCCGGCAGGCCTCCTAGGCTGGCGTTTTCGGCCCCCGTGCCGTGACTGAAGAGGCCTCACATGAAGAACTTCGCGATCACCTCCCACATGACCGCCACCCTCGGCGGCGCCTTCTATCCCACCGGCCATTCCATGGTGATGTTCCCGAGCGCGGACGACGCCAGGCACGTGGGCCAGCAGTTGCGCGAGCACGGCTTCGATGCCGGCGCCATCTACCTGATCCCGCCCGAGGTGGTGCTGTCGCAGATCACGCCGACCACCTCCGACGCCGACAACCCCCTGCCCTCGGCCGGCACCGAGGGCGCGACCGTGCGGGCCTACACCAAGCTCGCGCGCGAGGGTCATACCGCGCTGCTGGTCGAGACCAAGGACGAGGAAGCGGCGGAGCGCCTGATGAAGGTGGTGCGCACCGTGCCCTATGCCATCGCGCAGCGCTACCGGATGCTGGTGATCGAGGACCTCTGATCGGTCGAGCGGCGGCCCGACGTTCAGGCCGGCACGGCGCGGCGCACCACGTCGCGCGCCATCGCCTGGGCCAGTTCCTCCTCGCCCAGGAACACCGTCACCGCGGCCTCCTGCGTGAGCAGGCGGGCCTCGTCCTCGTTGTGGCTGCGGATCACGGTCTCGATGCCCGGGTTGAGCGTGCGCGCGGTCTCGATCATCTGGCGCACGTTCATCGCGTCGGGCGTGGCCACCACCAGCACCCGGGCACGCGCGATGTGCGCCTGGATCAGCACCGCGGGCTCGGCCGCATCGCCCCAGACCGCGGCCACGCCCTCGGCGCGCAGCTTCTCGACCAGCTCGCGGTTCTGCTCCGCCACCACGAAGGGAATGTGATGCGCGCTCAGCGCCGCGGCGATGCGCCGGCCGACGCGGCCGTAGCCGACCAGCACCACCTGGCGCGACAGATAGCGCGCCTCGGTGCTGGTGGGCAGTTCGGCCAGCGGGTCGTCGCGGGCATCGAGCGACCGTGCGAAGGACGAATGCGCGCGCAACCATTTCTGGATCGGCGCGATCAGGCTGAACCACAGCGGGTTGGTGGCGATGGAGATCAGCGCGCCGGCCAGGATCAGGCTCTGGCCCTCGGGCGGCAGCAGCTTGAGCGCCACGCCCAGGCCGACCAGGATGAAGGAGAACTCGCCGATCTGCGCCAGGCTCGCGCTCACCGTGAGCGCGGTGTTGAGCGGATAGCGGAAGGCCAGCACCAGCACGCAGGCCGCGATCGACTTGCCCACCACGATCACGCCCACCACCGCCAGCACCTGCAGCGGCCGCTCGATCAGCACCGAGGGGTCGAACAGCATGCCCACCGACACGAAGAACAGCACCGCGAAGGCGTCGCGCAGCGGCAGCGATTCCTCGGCCGCGCGCTGGCTGAACTCCGACTCGCGCATGACCATGCCGGCGAAGAAGGCGCCCAGCGCGAAGGACACGCCGAACAACGCGGCCGAGGCGAAGGCGATGCTCACCGCCGCCGCCACCACGCACAGGGTGAAGAGCTCGCGCGAATTGGTGCGCGTGACCTGCCAGAGGATCCAGGGGAACACGCGCCGGCCGACCACCAGCATCAGCGCCACGAAGCCGCCGACCTGCAGCAGCGTGATGCCCAGCGTGGTCCAGATGGCGCTGGCGTCGGCGCCATCGGCGGCCCCGCCCAAGGTGCCGGCCAGCGGCGGCAGCAGCACCAGCACCAGCACCATCGCCAGGTCTTCCACCACCAGCCAGCCGACCGCGATGCGGCCGGTGTACGAATCGAGCAGGCCCAGGCTCTCGAGCGCGCGCAGCAGCACCACCGTGCTGGCCACCGACAGCGCCAGGCCGAAGACCAGCGCGCCGCCCAGGTCCCAGCCCCACCAGGTGGCGAGCGCGCCGCCCATCAGCGTGGCCACACCGATCTGGACCAGCGCGCCGGGCACCGCGATCTTGCGTACCGCCAGCAGGTCGTCGAGCGAGAAGTGCAGGCCCACGCCGAACATCAGCAGCATCACGCCGATCTCGGCCAGCTGGGCGGCGATCTCGGCATCGGCCACGAAGCCGGGGGTGAACGGTCCGATGATCACGCCGGCCAGCAGGTAGCCGACCAGCGCCGGCAGGCGCACGCGCGCCGCCAGGAAGCCGAGGATGAGCGCCAGGCCCAGCCCTGCGGCGATGGTGTTGATCAAGGAAACGCTGTGGGGCATCCGGTGGGTGTCGCTGCTGAAAGTCGTGAAGGCTTGCGCGCCGAGGGCGCAAGAGGCTGCTGCGACTGTAGCGTCCACATTCCCGCAGCAGCGTGACGCGCAAGAAAAAACCCGCCGCAGCGGGTTCTTTCTTCTGCAGGCGCCGGCAGCGCTCAGTGCATGTGCAGGCCGCCGTTGACCGAGAAGTCGGCGCCGGTGGAATAGCCGCCCTCGTCGGTGGCCAGCCACGAGATGATCGAGGCGATCTCGCTGGGCTCGCCCAGGCGCTTGACCGGAATGGTCGCGACGATCTTGTCGAGCACTTCCTGGCGGATGGCCTTGACCATGTCGGTGCCGATGTAGCCCGGGCTCACGGTGTTGACCGTCACGCCCTTGGACGCGAGCTCCTGCGCCAGCGCCATCGTGAAGCCGTGCATGCCGGCCTTGGCGGCCGAGTAGTTGGTCTGGCCGGCCTGGCCCTTGGCGCCGTTGACCGAGCTGATGTTGACGATGCGGCCCCAGCCCTTCTCGACCATGTCGCCCACCACCTGCTTGGTGACGTTGAACATGCTGTTGAGGTTGGTCTCGATCACCGCGCTCCAGTCCTCGGGCGTCATCTTGAGGAACATGCGGTCGCGGGTGATGCCCGCGTTGTTCACCAGCACGTCGATGCTGCCGTGTTCGGCCTTGGACTTGCCGAAGGCCTCGACCGTGGAGTTCCAGTCGCCGACATTGCCGACCGACGCGTGGAACTCGTAGCCCAGCGCCTTCTGCTCGGCAAGCCATTTGCCGAAGTCGCGTGTGGGGCCGCAGCCCGCGATGACCGTGAAACCGTCCTTGTGCAGGCGTTGGCAGATGGCGGTTCCGATGCCTCCCATGCCACCGGTGACGTAAGCGACTTTCTTGCTCATGAATTTTCCTTAGATATACGAAGCCCGGACAGGCGAGATCACTGTAGCGAAGTTTCGCATGCCCTCCCTCCTAGGAAAACACTGACCCCAGAGACAACACACTTGTCACACTTCGTTCCTACACTGCGGCATGTCTTCCATCGCCCTGAACGGCGTCGCCAAGTCCTGGGGCGACAGCACGGCCCTGCATGCCGTCGACCTGCAGATCCAATCCGGCTCCTTCTGCGTCCTCCTCGGCCCCTCGGGCTGCGGCAAGTCCACCACCCTGCGCATCGTGGCGGGCCTCGAGACCGCCAGCGCCGGCCAGGTGCTGATCGATGGCCGTGACGTCACCGATCTCCCGCCGGCCCAGCGCGGCATCGCGATGGTGTTCCAGAACTACGCCCTCTTCCCCCACCTCAGCGTGGCCGACAACATCGGCTTCGGCCTGTCGGTGCGCAAGGTGCCGGCCGCCGAGAGCGCGCGCCGGCTGCGCGAGGCGGCCGAGCTGCTGGGCCTGAGCGCCCTGCTCGACCGCAAGCCCGGCCAGCTCTCGGGCGGCCAGCAGCAGCGCGTGGCGCTGGGCCGCGCGCTGGTCGCGCAGGCCAAGGTCTGCCTGATGGACGAGCCGCTGTCCAACCTCGATGCCCAGCTGCGTCAGGACATGCGCCGCGAATTGCGCGAGCTGCAGCAGAAGCTGGGCCTGACCGTGGTCTACGTCACGCACGACCAGACCGAGGCCATGAGCATGGCCGACCAGGTCGTGCTGCTGCACCAGGGCCGGGTCGAGCAGGCCGGCACGCCCCGCGCGCTCTACGCGCGCCCGGCCACCACCTTCGCGGCGCGCTTCATCGGCACGCCACCCATGAACCTGGTCGCGCTCGAGGCCGACGGCTGCATCGCGGGCAGCGAGGCCGACTCGGGCGTGCGGGCCGCGATGCTGGGCGTGCGGCCCGAGGCGATCACGCTCGATGCGCAGGGCATCCCCGCCGTGGTGCGCAGCGTCGAGTACCTGGGCGCCGACCTGGTGCTGCGCTGCGCGGTCGGCCGCGAGACGCTGCTGGTGCGCGCCGCGGGCCAGCACCTGGCGGCCCCGGGCGACAGGGTCGGCCTGCGCTGGGCCGCCGAGGAAGCCCACGGCTTCGATGCCTCGGGCCGGCGCACCGAAACGGCGCACTGAGGCGCACCACCCCATCGCCATCAACGATTTCATTTCGAGGAGAAGTCCCCCCATGCAACGCAATACCTTCGTCAAGGCAATGGCCGCCACGGCCCTGTTCACCAGCCTTGCCGGCCTCGCGCAGGCCCAGGCCCCGGTCGATCTGCAGTTCTACTACCCGGTCGCGGTCGGCGGCCCGATCGCCAAGACCATCGACGGCTTCGCGGCCGGCTTCATGAAGGAGAACCCGAACATCAAGGTCACGCCGATCTATGCCGGCACCTACCAGGAGACCATCGTCAAGGCGCTCACGGCCCACAAGTCGGGCACGCCGCCGGTCACCTCGGTGCTGCTGTCGACCGACATGTTCACGCTGATCGACGAAGACGCCATCGTGCCCTTCGACGACTTCGCCAAGACCGCCGAAGACAAGGCCTGGATGGGCAGCTTCTACAAGGCCTTCATGGCCAACAGCCAGACCGGCGGCAAGACCTGGGGCATTCCCTTCCAGCGCTCGACCGTGGTGATGTACTGGAACAAGGAACTGTTCAAGGAAGCTGGCCTCGACCCCAACAAGGCACCGACGACCTGGGCCGAACTCAAGGACGCCGCGACCAAGCTCACCAAGAAGGACGCCGGCGGCAAGACCACGCAGTACGGCGTGCAGATCCCGTCGAGCGGCTTCCCCTACTGGCTGTTCCAGACGCTCACCACGCCCAACGACACGATCCTCGCCAACGAGGCCGGCACGCAGGTCAAGTTCGACGATCCGAAGGTGATCGAGGCGCTGCAGTTCTGGGTCGACCTGGGCAAGGCCGGCATCCACCCGCCGGGCGTCGTCGAATGGGGCACCACGCCCAAGGACTTCTTCGAGAAGAAGGCCGCGATCATCTACACGACCACCGGCAACCTGACCAACATCAAGGCCAACGCCAAGTTCGATTTCGGCGTCGGCATGATCCCGGGCAACAAGCGCAAGGGCTCGCCCACGGGCGGCGGCAACTTCTACATCTTCAAGAAGTCGACGCCGGCGCAGCAGGAAGCCGCCTTCAAGTTCGCCAAGTGGGTGACCCAGCCCGAGCGCGCCGCGCAGTGGAGCATGGAGACCGGCTACGTCGCCGTCTCGCAGGCCGCCTACGACACGCCCACGCTCAAGAAGTACGGCCAGGACTTCCCGGCCGCGCTGGTGGCGCGCGATCAGCTGCCGGTGTCGGTGGCCGAGTTCTCCACCCATGACAACCAGCGCGTGACCAAGGCCCTGAACGACGGCCTGCAGGCCGCGCTGACCGGCACCAAGACGCCGGCCCAGGCGATGCAGGACGCGCAGAAGGAAGCCGACCGCATCCTGCGCAACTACAAGTGAGCACGCGCGGCAGCCCGACCGCCCACCGCGGCAGCCACACGGCCGTGCAGGCCTGGCTGCTGCTGCTCCCCGCCTCGCTGATCCTGCTGGCCTTCACCCACTGGCCGGTGATCGGCACGCTGTGGCACAGCTTCCAGTCGACGCCCAAGGGCGGCCGGCCGCCGGTGTGGGTGGGCCTGGAGAACTACCAGGTCATGCTCGACGACCCGGTGTTCTGGAAGGCGCTGGTCAACAACCTGTGGTTCGCGGGCGCGACCATTCCGCTGTCGATCGGCCTGGCGCTGGCGATGGCGCTGTGGGTCAACGAGCGCATCGCGGGCCGCACCTTCCTGCGCATGGCCTACTTCACGCCCACCGTGCTGCCGATGATCGCGGTGGCCAACATCTGGCTGTTCTTCTACACGCCGCAGTACGGCCTGCTCGAACAGCTCAGCGGCGCGCTGGGCTTCGGCTCGCACAACTGGCTGGGCAGCCCGAGCACCGCACTCGGCGCCGTCACGCTGGTGGCGGTGTGGAAGGAAGCCGGCTTCTTCATGATCTTCTACCTGGCCGCGCTGCAGTCGCTCAACCCGAGCCTGCGGGAGGCGGCGGCGATCGAGGGCGCATCGCGCTGGTACTTCTTCCGGCGCGTGCAGTGGCCCTTGCTGATGCCCACCACGCTGTTCGTGCTGATCAACTGCGTGATCAACGCCTTCCGCATGGTCGACCACCTGTTCGTGCTCACGCGCGGCGGCCCCGACAACGCCTCGACGCTGCTGCTCTACCACCTCTACGAGGTCGGCTTCAGCTTCTGGGACACCGGTTACGCCTCGGCGCTCACCATGGTGATCATCGTGGCGCTGGTCGGCGTGACGCTGCTGCAGTTCTTCGTGCTCGACCGCAAGGTGCACTACCGATGAAGGCCGCGCCCTCGCAACGGCTGGCCTACAACGCGCCGACCCGGCTCGACACGCTGGCCGCCTGGCTGCTCGCGCTGGCCTGGGTGCTGCCGCTGATCTACACCGTGTGGACCGCCTTCCATGCGCCCGAATACGCGGCGCGCTTCGTCTGGAACGCGCCGCTCACGCTGGACAACTTCGCGCGCGCCTGGGAGGCCGCGCCCTTCGCGCGCTACTTCCTCAACACCACGCTGCTGGTGCTGATGATCCTCGCCGCGCAGCTGGTGCTCAGCACCATGGCGGCCTATGCCTTCGCGCGCTACGAGTTCCGCGGCCGCGACATCGTGTTCTCGCTGGTGCTGGTGCAGCTCACCGTCATGCCCGACCTGCTGCTGGTCGAGAACTACCGCACCATGGCCAGCCTGGGCCTGATCGACAGCCTGTTCGCCATCGGCCTGCCCTACTTCGCCTCGGCGCTGGCGATCTTCCTGCTGCGCCAGACCTTCATGGGCATCCCGAAGGAGCTCGACGAGGCCGCGCGCATGGAAGGCGCGAGCGCGCTGCAGATCCTCTGGCGCGTCTACGTGCCGCTGGCCAAGCCGATCTACGTGGCCTTCGGGCTGGTGTCGGTGAGCTACCACTGGAACAACTTCCTCTGGCCGCTGATCGTGACCAACAGCGTCAAGGCGCGGCCGCTCACGGTCGGGCTGCAGGTCTTCTCCTCGGTCGACCAGGGCATCGACTGGTCGATCATCACGGCCGCGACGCTGATGACCTCGGCGCCGCTGCTGATCGCCTTCCTTCTCTTTCAGCGCCAGTTCGTCCAGAGCTTCATGCGCGCGGGGATCAAATGAAGCTCGTGACCTGGAACACCCAATGGTGCCGCGGCCTCGACGGCGCCGTGAGCCCGCAACGCATCGTCGAGGGCGCGCGCGCCATGGCCGACTTCGACGTCCTGTGCCTGCAGGAGATCGCGCAGGGCTATGCCGACATGCCGGGCGCACCCGGCGACCAGCCGGCCGAGCTGCAGGCGCTGCTGCCGGGCTTCCAGCTCTTCTTCGGCGCCGCGGTCGACGAGTTCGATGCCAAGGGCCGGCGCATGCGCTTCGGCAACCTGATCGCCACGCGGCTGCCGGTCGCGCAGGTGCAGCACCACGCGCTGCCCTGGCCGGCCGATGCGGGCGTGCGCAGCATGCCGCGCATGTGCACGGTCGTGACGCTGCAGAGTCCGGTGCTCGGGCCGGTGCGCGTGATGACAACGCACCTCGAGTACTACTCGAAGCCGCAGCGCATGGCGCAGGCACTCGCCTTGCGCGCGTTGCACATCGCGGCCTGCGCCCATGCGGCCGCGCCGCCGCTGGACGACGACAGCCGCTCGCCCTTCCAGACCAAGGTGCACACCGGCCATGCGATCCTCTGCGGCGACTTCAACCTCGCGCCGACCGAGCCCGAGTACGCGGCGATCCAGCAGGGCTTCGGCGCCGATGGCGCGCAGCAACTGCAGGATGCCTGGCGCATCCGCCATGGCGCGACGCCCCATGCGCCCACCTTCCGCCTGTTCGACCGCACCTACGGACCCGAGCCCGTGGCCTGCGATTTCGTCTTCGTGAGCGAAAGCCTGGCGCCGCGCGTGCGCCGCATCGAGGTCGACGCCGCCACGCAGGCCTCGGACCACCAGCCGGTGGTGGTCGAGTTCAGCTGACGCGCTGCAGCCACTGCGCGACCTGCGCGCGCTGCTCGGGCGTGTAGCGCAGGCCCAGCTTGGAGCGGCGCCACAGCGCGTCGTCGGCCGTGGTCACCCATTCCTCGGCCTGCAGGTAGCGCAGCTCGCGCGCATGCAGACCGGGCGCCACTTCCTCGCCCAGGTCGGCCATCGAGGCCGCATCGCCCAGCAGGTTTTCGATGCGCGATCCGTAGGCATGGGCCAGGCGGCGCGCCAGCGGGGCCGGCAGCCAGCCATGGCGCGCCTGCACGGCGGCGACGAAGCGCTCGAAGTCCGTGTCGGGGCGCTGGGGCGCGCCGATCCAGCCCGACAGGTCGCCGCCGGCCAGGTAGGCACCGCCGGTCCAGGCCGGCCGCGGGTCGCCCAGCATGCGCCCCACCTCGTCGGCCGCGTCCTCGGCCAGCTTGCGGAAGGTGGTGATCTTGCCGCCCCACACCGACAGCAGCGGCGCGGCCGTGGTGTTGGCTTCGAGCAGGTAGTCGCGCGTGACCGCCGACGGGTCGCCCGAGGCGTCGTCGAGCAGCGGCCGCACGCCCGAATAGGTCCAGACCACGTCGGCCGGCACGATGGGCTTCTCGAAGTAGCGGCTGGCCTGTTCGCACAGGTAGTCGATCTCCTCGGTCGAGATGCGCGAGGCGCCCGCATCGTCGGCGCCGACCTCGACGTCGGTGGTGCCGATCAGCGTGAAGTCGTCCTGGTAGGGAATGGCGAAGATGATCCGCTTGTCGGGGTTCTGGAAGATGTAGGCGTGGTCGTGCGCGAACACCCGCGGCACGATGATGTGGCTGCCCTTGACCAGCCGCAGGCTCTTGGTCGCGAGCGCCTCGCCCTGGGCGGCCTTGGCCGTGCCGCGCAGGAAGGACTCGGCCCAGGGGCCGGCCGCGTTCACCACCGCGCGGGCACGCACGCTGCGCACGCCCTCGGGGCCCTCCAGCGTGGCGGTCCAGCCGGTGGCATCGCGCTGCACGCTGGTGCAGCAGGTGCGCGTGAGGATCTGCGCGCCGCGCGCGCGCGCGTCGATGGCGTTGAGCACCACCAGCCGCGCATCGTCGACCCAGCCGTCGGAATAGACGAAGCCGCGCTTGTATTCGGCCTTGAGCGGCTGGCCGGCCGCGTGCCGGCGCAGGTCGACCGAGCGCGAACCGGGCAGCACCTCGCGCTTGGCCAGGTGGTCGTACATGAACAGGCCGATGCGGATCATCCAGGCCGGCCGCATCGACGGGTCGTGCGGCATCACGAAGCGCAGCGGCCACATGATGTGAGGCGCGCTCTTGAGCAGCACCTCGCGCTCCTGCAGCGCCTTGCGCACCAGCGAGAACTCGTAGTACTCCAGGTAGCGCAGGCCGCCGTGGATCAGCTTGGTCGAGGACGAGGAGGTGTGCGAAGCCAGGTCGTCCTTCTCGCACAGCACCACCCGGTGGCCGCGCCCCGCCAGGTCGCGCGCGATGCCGCAGCCGTTGATGCCGCCGCCGACCACCAGCACGTCGCAGCTCAGATCACCCTCAGGCGCTTCGTATTTGTCCATTTCGTTTCCTTATGGTGCGATTTTCGCTGTAGTTTCCCCTAAGATCAATTCGTTTTTTTTCGATTTAAACTGCTTTCCTCGCTCCAACGACCCCCAACGTGAACTCCAACCCCCGCCAGATCCGCCTGCTCGACACCGTGCGCGGCCGTGGCTCGGCCACCGTCGAGCAGCTGGCCGAAATGCTGGGCGTGACGCTGCAGACCGTGCGGCGCGACGTGCAGCGCCTGGCCGACGACGGCCTGCTGGCGCGCTTCCACGGCGGTGTGCGGGTGCCGAGCTCGACCACCGAGAACCTCGGCCACCGGCTGCGCGAATCGCTCAACGCCGACGGCAAGGCGCGCATCGCGCGCGCCGTGGCGGCCCAGGTGCCCAACGACTGCTCGCTGATCCTCAACATCGGCACCACCACCGAGGCCATCGCCAAGGCGCTGCTGCGCCACACCGGCCTGCGCGTGATCACCAACAACCTGCACGTGGCCAACATCCTGGCCGACAACCCCGACTGCGAGGTGATCGTGGCCGGCGGCGCGGTGCGCGCGCGCGACCGCGCGATCGTGGGCGAGGCGACGATGGATTTCATCCGCCAGTTCAAGGTCGACATCGCGCTGATCGGCTGCTCGGGCATCGAGGCCGACGGCACGGTGCGCGACTTCGACCTGCGCGAGGTCAAGGTCGCGCAGACCATCGTGGCCCAGGCGCGCGAGGTCTGGCTCGCGGCCGACGCCAGCAAGTTCAACCGGCCGGCGATGGTGCAGCTCGCGGCGCTGGCGCAGATCGACCGGCTGTTCACCGACGCGGCGCCGCCGGCCCCGTTCCCGGCGCTGCTCGAGCGGGCGCAGGTGCGCCTGGAGATCGCCGACAAGCCATGACGTTTTCCCCCTCCCCCGCCGGGGGAGGGTTGGGGTGGGGGCACGCAGCCGCCGAAGAGGCGCGGCGCCTGATCGAAGGCAGCGTGCCCCCATCCCAGCCTTCCCCCAAAGGGGGAAGGAGCCAGACCGAATACCAAGGAGATGACACCGATGACCACCTACCTGCTCGCCCTCGACCAAGGCACCTCCAGCTCGCGCAGCATCGTGTTCGACCGCGAGGGCCACATCGTCGCCATCGCGCAGAAGGAGCTCACGCAGATCTATCCGCAGCCGGGCTGGGTCGAGCACGACCCGATGGAGATCTGGCGCAGCCAGCTCGCCACCGCGCAGGAGGTGCTGGCCAAAGCCAAGTTGCAGGCCTCCGACATCCACGCCATCGGCATCACCAACCAGCGCGAGACCACGGTGCTGTGGAACCGCAAGACCGGCCAGCCGGTGCACCATGCCATCGTCTGGCAGGACCGGCGCGCCGAGCCGCTGTGCGCGAAGCTGCGCGCCGACGGCATGGCCGACACCATCCGCGACAAGACCGGCCTGGTGATCGACGCCTACTTCTCCGGCACCAAGCTGCGCTGGCTGCTCGACAACGTGCCCGGCGCGCGCGAACAGGCCGAGCGCGGCGAACTGGCCTTCGGCACCATCGACAGCTGGCTGATCTGGCAGCTCACCGGCGGCAAGACCCACGTCACCGATGTCAGCAACGCCTCGCGCACCATGCTCTTCAACGTGCACCGCAACGCGTGGGATGCGGAGCTGCTCGCGCTGCTCGACATCCCCGCGGCGCTGATGCCCACGGTGCAACCATCCAGCTCGCACTTCGCCGACACCGAGGCCGCACTGCTGGGCCGCGCCCTGCCCATCGGCGGCGTGGCCGGCGACCAGCAGAGCGCGCTGTTCGGCCAGGCCTGCTTCGAGGCCGGCATGGCCAAGAACACCTATGGCACCGGCTGCTTCCTGCTGATGCATACCGGCGCCGCCTTCCAGCCCTCGCACAACGGCCTGCTCGTGACCAGCGCCGCGCAGGTCGACGCCACGCCGCGCTACGCGATGGAGGGCAGCGTGTTCGTCGGCGGCGCGGTGGTGCAGTGGCTGCGCGACGGCCTGCAGGCCATCAAGGGCAGCGCCGAGGTGCAGGGCCTGGCCGAGAGCGTGCCCGACGCGGGCGGCGTGATGATGGTGCCGGCCTTCACCGGCCTGGGCGCGCCCTACTGGAACGCCGAGGCCCGAGGCACCATCACCGGCCTGACGCGCGGCACCACGGTCGCGCACATCGCGCGCGCCGCGCTGGAAAGCATCGCCTACCAGAGCGCGGCGCTGCTGCAGGCCATGAGCCGCGATGCGGTGGCGGCCGGCGGCGCGCCGGTCTCTGAACTGCGCGTGGACGGCGGCGCGAGCGTCAACGACCTGCTGATGCAGTTCCAGGCCGACCTGCTGGGCATCCCGGTGGTGCGGCCCCAGGTGATCGAGACCACCGCGCTCGGCGCCGCGTATCTGGCGGGCCTCTCGACCGGCGTCTACAGCGACGCGCGCCAGCTCTCGCAGCTGTGGAAGGTGGAGCGCCGCTTCCTGCCGACCCTGGGCCGCGCGCAGGCCGAGGAATCGATGGCGCGCTGGGAACGCGCGGTGCGCCAGGCCACGGCGACCTGAGCCGGCGCGCCAGCCAAACACCTCGCGCCGCTGGGGGCACTGCGCGCGGCAGGCGGAGGGACCCGGCGCAGAATCCGCCGGCCCTCGACTGCCGCCGCCCCTCTTGAACACGCCCTCCGCCGAAGCACCGCGCACGCCGCCCTCTTCCCGTTCCTCCGCCCTGCTCGCGTGTGCCGTGGTCGGCGCCACGCTGGCGGTGCTGATCACGCTGGGCCACGACGGCCGCCGCATCGCCCAGCTGGCCCTGCTCGCATCACCCCTGGTGCTGTGGCTCGCCTGGCCGCTGCGCAGCACGCGCATGCGCCGGCTGCGCACCCTGCTGGTCACGCTCTGGACCCTGGGCTTCGGGCTCGATGCCGTGGTGCGCGCCTACCTGCTCGACACCTACCAGGCGGCCCCCGACAGCGCCCTGGTGCTGGGTGCCGCGGCCAACACCCATGCGCGCGAAAGCGCCGAGTACCTCTGGATGCACTGGCGCTCGGCCTTCGTCTGGTCGGCCGCGCTGGTCACGGCCGGCGTGATCGCCGCCCTCTTCGCGCGCCGCGGCGCGGTCGCATCCGACGCGCCAGGCCGCCGGCCGCCGCGCGGGGCCGTCGCGCTGGTGGGCCTGCTGCTGCTCGGCGCCTGCCTGGCCTATGCCAGCAAGCCCTGGCGCCGGCTGCATCCCGCGCTCTTCTGGACGCACTGGTCGCAATCGGTGCAGCAGCAGCGCGCCAGCTGGGCCGACCAGCAGAAGGCGCACGAGCGCCTCGCGGCCCAGGCCCGGGCCATCGGGCCGGTCGTGACGCGCGCTGGCCCGTCGACGGTGGTGCTGGTCGTGACCGACAGCATCAACCGCGACAACATGGCGCTCTACGGCTACGGCCGCCCGACCACGCCGCGCCTGCTGGCGCACCAGGCGCAGGCCGGCGCGCAGATGGCCGTGCTGAAGAACGCCTGGTCGGTGGACGCCAGCACCGTGCCCGCGCTGCGCAACATGTTCCATTTCGGGCTGCCCGACAGCCAGGAGCCGCCGCATGTGCTGGCCCTGGCACGTGCCGCGGGCTACAAGGTCTGGTGGATCAGCAACCACGACGACATCGCGATCGAGCAGCAGCATGCGCGCCACGCCGACGTGGTGGACATGGTCAACCGCACGCCCGGCCGCGCCAGCGCCTCGCTCGACGGCGAGATCCTCGACTGCGTGCAGGAAGCGCTGGCCGACACGGGCAGCGAGCGCAAGCTGATCGTGGTGCATCTCATGGGCGCGCACCCGCACTACAGCCTGCGCTTTCCCGAGAACGCGAACCCCTTCGACGACGACGTCGACGCGGTCGAGACCGGCCTGGTGAAGAGCGGCCGCTCGGCCTGGGTGCGGCACTTTCGCCAGCAGTACGACGCCGCGCTGCTCTATCACGACTTCGTGGTGTCGGAGCTGCTGCAGCAGGTGCGCGGCGCCGGCAAGCCCGAAGACTACCGGGCCTGGATGTACCTGTCGGACCACGGCCAGGAGGTCGGCCACGGCAGCGACCGCGCGGGCCACAGCCCCTCGACCGCGTCGGGCTACCGCATCCCGACCGTGCTGTGGCGCAACCAGCAGCCCTTCAGCTCCCCCACCGCGCAGCAAGCCTTTCGCGCGGACTGGACGGGCTGGGCGCTGATGGACCTGCTCCACATCCAGTGGAACGGCCAGATGCCCGAGCGCAATGTGCTGTCGGACGGCTACCGCTGGCAGGCGCCGGCGATTCCGGTCGCGGCCGACGCCTTCCTGCGCTGACGGGGCGGACGCACCTCGCCCGCCCTCAGGCCACCCTTCGCAGCAAGGCGCGCGCGCCGCCGTCGCCACGCGTGTGGCGGAACAGGTCCTTGGGGTCGTCGGCCCGCGGCACGAGTTCGACCTCCACGCCGATCCCGCGCGCCTCGGCCTGGGCGTGCACGTAGCGCAGGGTGGTGTAGTCCTCGAGCGCGAAGCCGACCGAGTCGAAGACCGTGACCTGGCCCGCGCTCTCGCGCCCCGCGGCCGTGCCGGCCAGCACGCGCCAGAGGTCGACCACCGGGAAACTCGGCGGCAGCTGCTGGATCTCGCCCTCGATGCGCGTCTGCGGTTCGAACTCGACGAACACGCGCGCCCGGCGCAGCACGTCGGCATGCAGTTCGGTCTTGCCCGGGCAGTCGCCGCCGACCGCGTTGAGGTGCATGCCCGGTCCGATCATCTCGGGCCTGAGGATGGTCGCATGCGCCTTGTCCGCGGTGACCGTGGTCACGATGTCGGCGCCCTGCACCGCCTGCGCCACCGAGCCGGCGCGGATGAGCTCGAGCGCGGGAAAGGCCGCGAGGTTGCGCAGCAGCTTGTCGGTCGCGCGGGGGTCGGTGTCATAAACGGCGATCTGCGAGATGCCCAGGTGACAGTGGAAGGCCAGCGCCTGGAACTCGCTCTGCGCGCCGTTGCCGATCAGCGCCATGCGCCGCGCATCGGGCCGGGCCAGCGCGCGCGCCGCCAGCAGCGAGGTCGCGGCGGTGCGCAGCGCGGTGGCCAGCGTGAGCTCCGACAGCAGCACCGGGTAGCCGGTGTCCACATCGGCCAGCACGCCGAAGGCCATCACCGTGTAGAGCCCGCGGCCGGTGTTGGCCGGGTGGCCGTTGACGTACTTGAAGGCATAGCGCGAGGCGTTGGAGACCGGCATCAGCTCGATCACGCCGATGTCCGAATGACTTGAAACCCGGGCCGACTTGTCGAAATCCGGCCAGCGAACGAAATCCTCGCGGAGGGCCTCGGCCAGCGCGCCGATGAAGGGGGCCACGCCGATCTCCTGCACGAGGCGGGACATCGCGGGCACGTCGATGAAGCGGGTCATGGTGTGCTCCTCCTGAATGAGTCCGGCCGCGGCGTGCAGCCGTCTGCTCATTGTTCCGCCGACACCTGCCAGATTGAAGCCCGCAACTTGTCAATTCAATTGACGAACCTTACATTCAGCTCGATCCATCCAGCACTTTGACACTTTCCGCCATGGACGACACCGACCGCCAACTGCTCGCCCTGCTGCGCGACAACGCCCGCACGCCGGTCGTGGCGCTGGCGAAGAAGTTGCGCGTGGCGCGCGCCACCGTGCAGAACCGCATCGCGAAGCTGGAGCAGGACGGCACCATCGTCGGCTACACCGTGCGGCTCAAGCCCGAAGCCGAGGCGCACCGCATCCGCGCGATCATGAGCATCCGCATCGAGGGCCAGCGCGCCGAGCAGGTCAGCCGGCTGCTGCGCGGCCATTCCAACGTCGTGGCCCTGCACTCGACCAACGGCCGCTGGGACCTGATGGCCGAACTGCGCGCCGATTCGCTGGAAGCCTTCGACCAGGTGCTCAATGCGATCCGGCTGATCGAGGGCATCTCCAGCACCGAGACCAGCATCCTGCTGTCGACACAGAAGCTGTAGCGGCGCTCGCGACCGGTCTCGCCCGCGACAGGAAGGGCCGGGGGTCCGGCACCATGATCCGCGCCAATTCCAAAGGGAGGCGGGGATGGAGGTTCTGGCACTTTATGCAGCGCTCGGCATCGGCGCGGGACTGCTGTCGGGGATGCTGGGCGTGGGCGGCGGCCAGGTGGTGGTGCCGGGGCTGCTGTACCTGTTCCACCGGAAGGGCTTCGCGCCCGAGAGCGCGATGCACCTGGCGCTGGGCACCTCGCTCGCGACCATCGTCGTGACCTCGCTGTCCTCGGCCCGCGCCCACCACCGGCGGGGTTCGCTGGACCTGCGCATCGTCCGCCGGCTGCTGCCGGGCATCGTGGTCGGCGCCGTCGTCGGTGGCCTGATGTCCGGCCTGTTCTCCGCGCAGGTGCTGCGCATCGCCTTCGGCATGTTCCTGCTGCTGCTGGCGCTGCAGATGGCGCTGTCGCTCAGGCCCGCCCCGCAGCGCAGCCTGCCGGGCGCGCCCGGCCTCGACGCCACGGCCGGCGCCATCGGCTGGACCTCGGCCATCGTGGGGGTGGGCGGCGGCAGCATGGTCGTGCCCTTCCTGGTCTGGTGCAACGTCAACGTCAAGACGGCCGTGGGCACGGCCTCGGCCTGCGGCGTGCCACTGGCGCTGGCCGGCACGGTCGGCTTCCTGGTCGCCGGCTGGGGCCGCGCGGACCTGCCCGCCTACAGCCTCGGCTATGTCTACGGGCCGGCCTGGCTGGCGATCTCGGCCTGCAGCCTGCTGGCGACGCCGATCGGCGCCATGGTCTCGCACCGGCTGCCCGTGGACACGCTCAAGCGCGCCTTCTCGCTGTTCCTGGCGATCGCGGGCGTTCGCATCCTGCTCTAGCCGTCAGCGCGCGCCGTCGGCCACCGGCCGCACCGCATGGGTGGCTTCGGCCGCCTCGTTGAGGCCGATCCAGGCATTGCCGAAGTCCACGGCATAGAAGTGCTGCGCGGCCTCGCTGCCCGAGCCCGACCAGAACTTGCGCGGCGGCGTGCCGGGGAAGCGCGCGGTGTCGATGGTGGGCGTGGTGGTCTCGCCCGCACACCAGCGCGGCACGGTGACGGGCGCCTGTTCGGGGCTCAGTTCGAGCGTGAACTGCTCGTCGACCAGGCCATGGTCGCAGCGCCGCAGGGCTGCCAGTTCCACGATGCTCGGCAGCCGCCACTGCGCGATGCCTTCGTGGCTCTTGGCGTTGAGTGCCTCGACGCGCGCCTGGGCGTCCATCAGGCCCAGGGCCTCGGCCTCGCCGGCGCAACGCCCGTCTTGCCAGGTCTGGCCCAGGGCACAGCGCAGCCAGCGCAGGCCGGTCGCGGGGTCGGTAACGACAGCGGACGCCGCTGTCTTCTCTGGCGCCGGTGAAGCGGCCCGGTCACAGGCAGCGAGAAGCGACAGGGCCGCCAAGGCGACGGCCAGCCACCGGCCAGGGTGGCCCTCAGGCCTGCATGCGCGCCGCACTCAGTGCGCCGGCACCAGGAAGTCCTGGCTGATGCGCCACCCGAGCTCGTTCACGCGGTCGAGGAACTGCGTGAGGTAGGCATGCAGCCCGGTGGCCAGGATCTCGTCGACGCGCGCGTACTGCAGGTCGGCCAGCAGCTTGCCGGCGCGGCGCTGGGTCTCGGCGCTCTGATCGTTCTGCACCTTGGCCAGGTTGGCCACCACCTCGGCCAGGCTCGCATGCAGCGAGCGCGGCATGTCGGCGCGCAGGATCAGCAGCTCGGCCACGCGCTCGGGCTTGATCACGTCGCGGTAGACCTTGCGGTAGACCTCGAAGGCCGAAACGCTGCGCAGGATCGCGCTCCAGTGATAGAAGTCGTATTCCTGGTCTTCCTCGGTGGCGGTGCCGAAGAACTCGCTGTTGAGCGCGTGGAACTTGACGTCGACCAGCCGCGCCGTGTTGTCGGCGCGTTCGAGGAAGGTGCCCAGGCGCGAGAAGTAGAAGGCCTCGTCCTGCAGCATGGTGCCCAGCGTGACGCCGCGCGAGAGGTGCGAGCGGAACTTGACCCACTCGAAGAACTGGCCCGGGTCGCGCTCGAAGTCGCCGGCGCGCAGCATGCGGTTGACCTCGAGCCAAGTGGTGTTCTGCGTTTCCCAGGCCTCGGTGGTGAGCGCGCCCCGCACGGCGCGCGCGTTCTCGCGCGCCGCCTTGAGGCAGGAGACGATCGACGACGGGTTCTCCTCGTCCTTGACCATGAACTCCATCACGTCGTTCGGCACGATCTGCTCGTACTTCTTGTCGTAGGCCGGCAGCAGTTCGCTGATCGACAGCAGGCCCTGCCAGCCGAACTTGGCGACTTCGGCCGACTGCGGCAGCAGCGAGGTCTGGTAGTTGACGTCGAGCATGCGGGCCGTGTTCTCGGCCCGCTCGGTGTAGCGCGACATCCAGTAGAGGTGGTCGGCGGTGCGTGACAGCATGTTCGGCTTTTCCTCTGGCGTCAGACGATCGGGGTTTGGGTTTGCGTTTGCGTTTGGCTCTGGGTCGGCGCAGGGGCTGCGGCGGGCGCGCGCGGGCGCCGGTCGGCTTCGAGGATCCAGGTGTCCTTGGTGCCGCCGCCCTGCGAGGAATTGACCACCAGCGAACCCTCCTTGAGCGCGACGCGGGTCAGGCCGCCCGGCACCATCTGCACTTCCTTGGCCGACAGCACGAAGGGCCGCAGGTCGATGTGGCGCGGCGCGATGCCGGCGTCGACGAAGGTGGGCGAGGTCGACAGGCTCAGCGTGGGCTGCGCGATGTAGCCGTCGGGCTTGGCGATCACGGCCTTCTTGAAATCCTCGATCTCGGCCTGCGTCGCGGCCGGGCCGATCAGCATGCCGTAGCCGCCCGCGCCGTGGACTTCCTTGACGACCAGGTCCTTCATGTTGTCGAGCGTGTACTGCAGCTCGTCCTTGTTGCGGCACATGTAGGTCGGCACGTTCTTGAGGATCGGCTTCTCGCCCAGGTAGAACTCGATCATCTTGGGCACGTAGGGGTAGATCGACTTGTCGTCGGCCACGCCCGTGCCCACCGCGTTCGAGATCGCGACGTTGCCCGCGCGGTAGGCGCGCATCAGGCCGGCGCAGCCCAGGGTCGAGGTCGGGCGGAACACTTCCGGGTCGAGGAAGTCGTCGTCGACGCGGCGGTAGATCACGTCGACCCGCTTGGGGCCGCGCGTGGTGCGCATGTAGACGAAGTCGTCCTTGACGAACAGGTCCTGCCCTTCGACCAGCTCGACGCCCATCTGCTGCGCGAGGAAGGCGTGCTCGAAGTAGGCGCTGTTGTACATGCCGGGCGTGAGCACCACCACCGTGGGCTCGGCCGTGGCCGGCGGCGCACTGGCGCGCAGCGTCTCGAGCAGCAGGTCGGGGTAGTGCGCCACAGGCGCGATGCGGTTCTGCGCGAACAGGTCGGGGAACAGCCGCATCATCATCTTGCGGTTTTCCAGCATGTAGCTCACGCCGCTGGGCACCCGCAGGTTGTCCTCGAGCACGTAGTACTCGCCGTTGCCGTCGGCGTCGGGCGCGCGCACGATGTCGATGCCGGAGATGTTCGAGTAGACGTTGTTGGGCACGGTCACGCCCATCATCTCGGGCCGGAACTGCGCGTTGTCGCGGATCTGCTCGATCGGCACGATGCCGGCCTTGATGATCTCCTGCTCGTGGTAGACGTCGTAGATGAAGCGGTTGAGCGCGGTCACGCGCTGGACCAGGCCGCGCTCCATGCTCTCCCACTCGTGCGCGGGAATGATCCGCGGCAGCAGGTCGAAGGGAATCAGGCGCTCGGTGCCGGCACCGTCCTCATCCTTGGCGCCATACACCGCGAAGGTGATGCCGACTCGGCGGAAGATCATCTCGGCCTCCTCGCGCCGGGATCGCATCAGTTCGCCGGGCTGTTTGGCCAGCCATTGGTCGTAGCGCTTGTAATGACCCCGGATCGCAGCGCCCGCATAGGGCAGCTGCTCGTACATCTCATCGAATTTGTGCATGGAACGACCAATCTCCTTCGACATAGCTTAGCAAGTTCAAGGCCAAGCTTTGGGCGATCTTTGCACAAGTGCGACTCATGGGCTTTGAACGCCGTTGCCGGCACGCCGTGGCGATGTCGCGGCCCCCTGCACGCCGTACCGGACGCGCCAGCGCGCGGCGCTCGACCTCAGTCCCGCGCGCGGCGCATGCCCGACGGCAGCGGCTGGGCCTGCAGGCAGGCGATCAGGCATTGGGCGGTGGGCGTGAGGCGGGCGTCGCGCAGGGTCACGATGCTGATCTGCACCGACGGAATGGCCTCGCGCAGCTTGAGCGCCACGACGCCGCGCGGCGAGAACTCCTGCGCGATCAAGGCCCCGGACAACAGGGCCAGTGCATCCATGCGCGTCAGCAGGTGCAAGGCGATGGCGAAGGACTCGCACTCCAGCATGCGGACGGGCGCCGGCTGCCCGTGCGAGGCGAACAGCTGGGCCACGAAATCCTGGTCCGGGGCGTAGCCGGGCGCCACCCAGAGCTGTTCGTTGAGTTCGCGGATGGAGCGCGCCGAGGCGCAGGGATGCTGCTTCCGCGCTGCCACCGTGAGCGACATCTCGAACAGGGGCTGTTGGCGAAACGCCGTGCCCAGCTTGCGCGACAGCGTGTTGGCCACCATGAAATCGAGCGTGCCGTTCTGGAGCTTGCGCAACGCCACCGGCACCGGGTCTTCGTTGATGCTGATGCGCGCTCTGGGCATCTGCTGCTGGAAGCTCTCGAGCGCGCCCGGCAGCACGGTCAGCCCCACGGAGGAGGTCAGCGCGACCGCCACGTGGCCGTTCGCGCCTTCCTTCATGAACATCAGCTCTTCGCGGGTGCGGCGCATGTCCTCCATCAGCAGGCTGGCCCGCACCTGGAAGGCCTGGCCCGCCTCGGTGAGCTCCACCCCGGCGATGCTGCGCCGCAGGAGCGGCACGTCCAGATCGCGCTCGAGTTCGCGCATGGTCCGCGTGACCGCGGGCTGGGACACGAACAGGGCCCGCGCGGCGGCATGGATGCTGCGGTGTTCCGCCACGGCCAGGAAAGTGCGCAGGTGTTGGGGCTTCATGGAGGTCCATTCGGGTGATAACGAAAGCTGATCTTTGGCGCAAAGATTTTGTCTTTTCCGAATCGGCGGAGCTTTATAGCATCGGCCGGCCCCACCCCTGAACTCCCGAAAGAACGCCCGTGAAACTCACACAGATGCTCCCGGTCTGGCTGGCTGCCCTGCTGCTCGCCGCCGGTGCCGTGCCTGCCGCCGCCGACCCCTACCCCACCAAGCCCGTGAACCTGATGGTCCCCTACCCCGCGGGCGGGTCCTCCGACGTGATCGCGCGGGTGATCCACACGCCGCTGTCCAGGCTCCTGGGGCAGCCGGTCCTGGTCGAGAACCTCGGGGGTGCCGGGGGCGCGATCGGCGCGCAGAAAGTGCTCAACGCGCCGGCCGACGGCTACTACCTGTTCCAGGGTTCCTCCAACGAGACCATCCTGGTGCCGCTGGCGAATGCGGCCATCAGGTACAAGAGCGACGACTTCCGGCTGATCCAGATGATCGGCGTGGCGCCGATGGTGCTGATGGCACGCAAGGACCTGCCCGCCAACACCATGGACGAGCTGATCGCGCTGGCGCGAAGCGCCTCGGCCCAGCGCAAGCCCCTGACCTTCGGCAGCGTGGGCTACGGGTCGCTCTATCACATGCTGGGCGAACATCTGGCCGAACGCCTGGGCGTCACGATGACCCATGTGCCGTACAAGGGGGGCGCCCCGCTGATGCAGGACCTGGGCGCCGGCACCATCGACTTCATGCTGGCGCCGATCCAGCAGCAGCTCATCGGCATGACCGAGTCGGGCCGGCTGAAGATCATCGGCACCCTGTCGCCGGCGGGCAAGACCCAGGTGGCGATGCTCAGGAACTTTCCCAGCGTGAACGAGAGCAAGGGCCTCAACGACTTCAGCTTCGACCTGTGGCACGGCTACTTCGTGCGCAAGGACACGCCGGAGGACGTGGTGCAGCGCCTGCACGCGGCGCTGCATACCGTGCTCGCCGACCCGGCGGTGCGCAGCCAGTTGGAGGCGCAGGGCCTGATGGTGGCCCCGCTCACCACACTGGCCGAAGCCTCGCACGGCTATGGCGCCGAGACCACGCGGCTGCGGGCGATCGCCAGCGCGATCAAGCTCGAGGCGAAATAGCATGGCCGCATCGCTTGCCATCCCGGCACTGCTGGCGCATTGCTTCTCCGCGAGCTACGCCCAGGCGCGCGAGCGCTTCCTGGCCGCGGCGCAGGCCGCCGGGGCCGAGCTGCAGTCCTTCGGGCTCGAGGTCCCGGGCGCGCAAGGGGAAGCGCTGGCCACCGACGTGGCGCTGATCCGGCCCGCGGACGCGCGCTCGGTGCTGATCGTCAGCTCGGCGACGCACGGCATCGAAGGCTTCTGCGGATCGGCCTGCCAGTTGGCGCTGCTGGCCGACGCGGGGCTGCTCGCACAGGCCGCGCGGTCGGGCGTCGCCCTGCTGCTGGTCCATGCGGTGAACCCCTATGGCTTCTCGTGGACCAGCCGGACCAACGAGGACAACGTCGACCTGAACCGCAACGCCCAGGACTTCGCGGCCGCACTGCCGGCCAACCCCGACTATGCGGCCTTGCATCCGCTGCTCGTGCCGGCGGTGTGGCCGCCGGACGATGCCAACCGCCGCGCCATCGCCGACCACATCGCACGCCACGGCGGCACGCACTACCGCGACGCGGTCTCCAAGGGGCAATACACCCACCCCGACGGCCTGTTCTTCGGCGGCAGCGCGCACAGCGCATCGCTGCGCACGCTGGCGCATGTGCTGCGCACGCAGGCCGCCGATTTCGCCGACATCGGCTGGATCGACATCCACACAGGGCTCGGGCCCTGCGGGCATGGCGAAAAGATCTTCGCCGGACGGCGCGATGCCGACGAGATCGCGCGCGCGAAGCAGTGGTGGGGCAGCGACATCGCGGTGCCGTTCGCGGGCACCTCCACCTCGGCCGATATCACCGGCCACCTGGCCTCGACGATCTACCGTGCCTGCCCCGACGCCCGGCGCACGCTGATGGCGCTGGAGTTCGGCACGGTGCCGTTCGAGGAGATGGTGGATGCCCTGCGGGGCGAGGCGTGGCTGCGCCTGCACCCGGAGGCGCCGCAGGATCTGGCGCAGCGCATCCGAGGCACCTTGCGCGATGCCTTCCATGGCGACACCGCCGCATGGCAGGGCATGGTCCTGGGCCAGAGCCGGCTCGCCATCCTGCAGGCGCTGCTCGGCCTGGCCTCGGCGCCCGCCTGAGCTCCGCACGATCTCTCTCCCCCCCTTCCATCCGGATCACCATGACCCTCGACGACTGCCGCGCCCTCGACCGCGCCGACCCGCTGCGCGAACTGCGCGCCCAATTCACGCTGCCCACCGACGTGATCTACCTCGACGGCAACTCGCTGGGCGTGCTGCCCGCGGCCGCCCCCGCGCGCATCGCCGCGGTGGTGGCCGAGGAATGGGGCCAGGGCCTGATCCGCTCCTGGAACAGCGCCAGCTGGTTCGACCTGCCGCAGCGCCTGGGCGACAAGCTGGCCCGGCTGATCGGCGCCGCACCCGGCGAGGTGGTGTGCACCGACAGCACCTCCATCAACCTCTACAAGGTGCTGTTCGCCGCCATGAGCCAGGTGCTCGAATACGGCGACGACGCGCGCCGCACCGTGGTCAGCGAACGCAGCAACTTCCCCACCGACCTCTACATCGCCGAATCGCTGTGCCGCGAGCGCGGCTTCACGCTGCGCCTGATCGACAGCGTCGACGCGCTGCCCGCCGCGCTCACATCCGAGGTCGCGGTGCTGATGCTCACGCACGTCAACTACCGCACCGGCGCGATGCACGACATGAAGGCCGTCACGGCCGCCGCGCATGCGGTGGGCGCGCTGACCGTCTGGGACCTGGCCCACAGCGCGGGTGCCGTGCCGGTCGCGCTCAACGACAGCGATGCCGACTACGCGATCGGCTGCGGCTACAAGTACTTGAACGGCGGCCCGGGCGCGCCGGCCTTCGTGTGGGTCCACACGCGGCATGCGGGCCGCTTCGAGCAGCCCCTGTCGGGATGGTGGGGCCATGCCGCGCCCTTCGAATTCACGCCGCACTACCGGCCGGCGCCGGGCGTGGGCCGCTACCTGTGCGGCACGCAGCCCATCGTGAGCCTGTCGGCGCTCGAATGCGGGCTCGACACCGTGCTGGCCGCCGAAGCCTTCGACGGCGAGGCGGGCGCGATGTCGGCGCTGCGCGCCAAGTCGCTGGCGTTGACCGATGCCTTCATCGCGCTGGTCGAGGCGCGCTGCCCCGGCCGCTTCACGCTGGTCACGCCGCGCGCGCATGCACAGCGCGGCTCCCAGGTCTGCCTGGCGCTGCAGGACGCCAGCAGCGCCAGCGCCTATGCGATCGTGCAGGCCCTGATCGCGCGCGGCGTGATCGGCGACTTCCGCGCCGGCGACGCCCAGGTGCCCGACATCCTGCGCTTCGGTTTCACGCCGCTGTACCTGCGCTTCGAGGACGTGTGGCAGTCGGTCGAGCATCTGGTGCAGGTGCTCGAGTCCGAGGAATGGAAACGCCCCGAGTTCAACCGGAAGAACGCGGTGACCTGAGCGTGCCTCGCGGCATGGCCGCGCTCGCGCCCTCCGCGTCCGAGACTACCCGCCCCGCTCGATCAGCGCATCCACCACCACGGCCCCCTCCCCGCGCGCCGCGACCAGCACCGGGTTGACGTCGATGGAGGCAATGGCGCCACCGGCCGCCACGATGAGCAGCCCCACGGCCACCGCCACCGCGGCCAGCGCGTCGACGTCCAGCGGCGGGTCGCCGCGCACGCCCTCGAGCAGCGGCGCGATGCGCAGCGTGCGCAGTGCCGCCGTCACGTCGGCCGCGGCGAAGGGCGGCAGCAGCACCGCCACGTCCTGCAGCGCCTCGACGTACTTGCCGCCGTCGCCCACCACCACCACCGGGCCGAACACCGGGTCGATGCGCGCGCCGACCATGAACTCGCGCTGGCCGCGGCGCATGGCGGCGACGATCACGCCCTCCTGCGCCGCGCCCAGTTCGGCCAGCTTGGCCCACTGGCGCTCGAACAGCGCGGCGGCGTCGGCGGCCGTCGCGACGTTCAACGCCACCAGCCCGTGCTCCGACTTGTGCGGCACGTCGCCCGAGCAGGCCTTGACCACCGCTGGCGCGCCCACGGCCGCCAACGCCTCGGCCGCCTGCCGCGCGCTGCGGCACAGCCGGTGCGCCACCACCGGCACGCCGGCCGCGGCCAGCACGGCCAGGCTCTGCGCCTCGTTGAGGAAGCGCCCCTCGCCGGCCGGCAGCGCGGGCGCCGTGCCCGCGGGCCACGCCACGACCGGCTTGCGCATCAGCGCGGTGTGCGAGGCCAGCTGCGCAAGCGTGCCCAGCGCGTCGTTCTCGTTGGCATAGGTCGGGATGCCCTGGGCCCGGAAGGGCGCGGCCACCGAGTCCTGCCAGGCCGCGACCACCACCGGCTTGCCGGTGCTGCGCTCGAAGGCGGCGGTGTCGCGCGCGAAGGCATCGACGTCGTAGCCGGCACCGGCCACCGGGATGTTGATGAGGAACAGGTCGGCGGCCGGGTCCTGCGCCACGGCCGGCAGCACGTCGCCGAACAGGCCGCTGTTGGACAGCAGCGCGGCCGTGATGTCGATCGGGTTGTCGGCCGTCGCGAAGCCCGGCAGCCGGCTCGCCACCTCGGCGCGCGTGGCCGGCGCCAGCTCGGCCAGCGGCAGCGCGAATTCCTCCGAGGCGTCGGCGCCCATCACGCAGCTCGCGCCCGAGTTGCTGATGATCACCAGCCGCCGGCCCTCGGGCCGCCAGCCCTTGAGGTAGGCCTCGGCCGCCAGCGCCTGCGCATGCGGGTCGCGCACCCGCCAGATGCCGTGGTGGCGGAAGAAGGCGTCGACCGTGCGGTCCTCGTTGGCCAGCGAACCGGTGTGCGAGGACGCGGCCTTCTGCCCGCTCTCCGAACGCCCGGCCTTGACCGCGATGATCGGCAGGTCGCGCTCGCGCGCATAGGCGGCGGTGCGCGCCAGCAGTTCGGGATTGGCGATGTTCTCGAGGTAGAGCAGCAGCAGCTTCACGTCGGGGTCGTGCGCCACCGCCCAGGCCAGGTCGGAGACCGTGATGTCGGCCTCGTTGCCGGTCGCGTGCACATGGCGCACGCCCAGCCCGCGGCCGCGCAGCAGGCCGTAGGCCATGGCGCTCATGCCGCCGCTCTGGCTCACGATGCCGACCGGGCCGTCGGCCGGCGGCACCTCGACGAACATGGTCGAGAAGCCCGCGATGGCGCCGGTGCCGAAGTTCGCCAGGCCCTGGGTGTTGGGGCCGTAGAGGCGCATGCCGGCGGCGCGCGCGGTGTCGACCATGGCGCGCTGCACCGCGCGCCCTTCCTCGCCGGTCTCGCCGAAGCCCGAGGCCACGACCACCGCCGACTTCACGCCGCGCGCCGCGCACTGCGCCACGGCCTCGACCGCTTTCTCGCCGCCCACCACCACCATCGCCAGGTCGGGCGCCTCGGGCAGCGCCGCCAGCGAGGCGTAGCTCTTCAGGCCCTGCACCTCTTCGCGTGCGGGGTTGATCGGGTAGATGCGCCCGCCGAAGCCATGCTGGCGCATGTAGTGGATCGGCCGGCCGCCGATCTTGTGGATGTTCTCGGAGGCGCCGATGACGGCGACGGATCGGGGGTTGAGGGCGGATTCGAGCAGGTCGGACATGAAGAGCCTTGCGGAAAAAGAAGAAAGGTGCGCGGCCTCAGGCGCGGCGCGCGTCCAGGAAGGAGGCGATGCCTGCGCCGCAGGCGTCGCTGTAGAGGCTGTCGACGAAGGCGTCGCGCTCGGCATCGAGCTGGGCGCGGCGCGAGCGGCCGCGTGCGGCGTGCACCAGCTGCTTGATGCGCGCCTGCGCGTCGAAGGGGCCGGCGGCCAGCCGCTCTGCCCAGGCCATCGCCGTGGCCAGTGCCTCGCCGTGCGGCACCACACGGTTGACCAGGCCAAGCGTGTGCAGCCGCTCGGCCGAACACACGCCGCCGTCGAGCAGCAGCTCCAGCGCCATCTGCGGCGGCAGCGCGCGCGCCAGCGAGTCGGAGCCGCCGCCGTCGGGCGTGAGCGCGAGCTTGACGTAGGACATCACGAACTTCGCGTCCTGCGCGGCGACGATCAGGTCGCAGCCCAGGCAGACCGAGAAGCCGCCGCCCGCCGCCGCGCCCTCGACGGCCGCGATCACCGGCTGCGGCGCGTCGTGCATCGCCATCACCCAGTCGTGCAGCGCGTCGAGGTGGCCCGCCTGCTCTTCGCGCGGCAGGTCGCGCTGGGCGGCGAGGCGCTTCAGGTCGCCGCCGCCGCAGAAGTGATCGCCATCGCCCGTGAGCACGATGGCGCGCACCGAGCGGTCGTCCGCCACCCGGCGCAGGGTCCGGACCGCGTCGCGGTAAAGCGACGGATGCATCGCGTTGCGCGCTGCCGGGTGGCTGATCGTCAACACCAGCACCGGGCCGTCCTGGCGCACCATCAGGCGCGCCACGCTGTCGGAGGGGGACGCGGCCATCAGTCGACCTTGATGTCCGCCGTGCGCACCACCTTCGTCCACTTGACGATCTCCGTGTGCAGCATCTTGCCGAAGGCCTCGGGCGTGGTCGGCATCGCTTCGGCGCCGGCGTCGTAGAGGCGTTGCTTGACCTGCGGGTCGGCCAGGGCCCTGCCGATGTCGGCGCTCAGGCGCTGCACGATGTCCCTGGGCGTGCCGGCGGGCGCCATGAAGGCGGCCCACGAGTAGGCCTCGTAGCCCGGCAGGCCCGACTCGGCCACCGTGGGCACGTCGGGCAGCAGGGCCGAGCGACCGGCGCTGGCCACCGCGATCGCCTTGACCTTGCCCGCCTTGATCTGGGGCAAGGCGGTGGGTGCATCGCTGAACATGAACTGCACCTGCCCGCCGAGCAGGTCGGTCATGGCCGGTGCACTGCCCTTGTAGGGCACGTGCAGCAACCTGGTGCCGGCCTGCATGTTGAACAGTTCGCCGGCCAGGTGCGTGCCCCCGCCGTTGCCGGCCGAGCCGAAGCTCAGCTGGCCCGGCGTGCGCTTGTCGAGCGCGATGATGTCGGCCACCGTCTTCACCGGCACGCCCGGGTGCGCCACCAGCACGACCGGGAACATGGCACCGAAGCTCAGCGGCACGAAGTCCTTCTCGATGTCGTAGCCCAGCCGGGGCTTGAGGCTGGGCAGCACCGAATGGTGGATGCTGCAGACGAACAGGTTGTAGCCGTCCGCCGGCGCGCGGGCCGCGATCTCGGCGCCGACGATGCCGCCCGCGCCCGCACGGTTGTCCACGATGGCCTGCTGGCCCCACAGCTCCGACAGCTTCTGCGCCACGGCCCGGCCGGTGGTGTCGACCGGCCCGCCGGCCGGGAACGGCACGATGAACTTCACCGGCCGGCTCGGGTACGCGCTCTGCGCGAAGCCGGGCAAGGCCAGCGTGCCGAACGCGGCGGCCGCGCTGCCCAGCAGGGTCCGGCGGCCGAGGGTCCGGGCGGCCTGCGTCTCGAAGGTTTGCGTCGTCATGTTGTCTCCTCGTGATGGGAATCGAAGGCTCGAAGCTCAGGCGGAAAACAGGGCATGGCCGTGGTCGAGCACGACCCGGTCGCGCTGCACGGCACGCACACGGAAACGCCGCTCGACGCCGTCGCCGAACAGCTCCAGCCGCAGCGTCTCGCCCGGGAACACCGGCGCCGAGAAGCGCGCATAGAGGCTGCGCAGCCGCGCCGGTTCGCTGTCGGCGCACTGCGCCAGCAGCGCATGGGCGGCGATGCCCCAGGTGCACAGGCCATGCAGGATGGGCCGCTCGAAGCCCGCCGCGCGCGCGGTCGCCGGATCGGCATGCAGCGGGTTGCGATCGCCGCACTGGCGGTAGAGCAAGGCCTGCTGCGGCAGCGTCGGGATGTCGAGCGTGAGATCGGGCGCACCGGCGGGCACCGGCACGGGTGGCGCCGCCGCCGCATCGCCAGGCACCGCCGCCGTCGCGAAGCCTCCGTTGCCGCGCGCGAAGGTGGTGTGGGTCACGGTCGCGAGCAACACATCGCTGTCGGCGTCGTGCAGGGTCTTGTCATAGCGGATCGTGGCGCCGCGGCCCGGCCCCTTGTCGACGATGTGCGTGACGCGGTGGCGCGCCCGCACCGTGCCCGCCGGCGGCAGTGGCCGGTGCCACACGACCTGCTCCTCGCCGTGCACGATCTGCGCGAAGTCGATGCCGGTCGCCGGGTCCTGCATCCACGAACCCGGAAAGCCCAGCACCACCGCCATCGTGGGCAGAGCCAGCGGCGCGGCGGGCACGTCGTCGACGAAGCGCAGCTGCTTCGCGTCGGTCGGGTCGCGGCCCAGGCCCAGCGCGAGCGCATAGCGCATGGTGTCGTCGACGGTGTAGCGCTGCACCACCTCGTCGAAGTGCCAGGCCTTGAGACGCTGGAAGTCGATCATCAGTCCACCGTCGCGCCGGAGACCTTCACGACCTTGGCCCACTTGTCGATCTCGGCCGTCATGAAGCGGCCGAAGTCCTCGGGCGAGGTCCAGGTCGCGGCGAAGCCCTGGGCCTCGAACTTGTCCTTCACGTCGGGCGCGGCCAGCACCTTCTTCAGCGCGCCGCTGAGGCGGGCCAGCACCTCGGGCGGCGTGTGGGCGGGTGCGAGCAGGCCGTTCCAGGCGATGGCCTCGTAGCCGGGCAGGCCCGACTCGGCCACCGTCGGCACGTCGGGCGCGACGGGCGAGCGCGCGGCGCTGGTCACGGCCAGCGCCTTGAGCTTGCCGCCCTTCACGTGCGGCATGGCCGACAGCATGGTGTCGAACATCAGCTGCGTCTGGCCGCCCATGGTGTCGGTGAGCGCGGGCGCGCTGCCCTTGTAGGGGATGTGGTTCATCTTCACGCCGGCCATCGAGGCGAAGAGTTCGGCCGACAGGTGCGTCGACTGCCCGTTGCCCGAGGAGGCGAAGTTGAGTTCGCCGGGCCTGGCCTTGGCCAGCGCGATCAGCTCCGCCACGTTCTTCGCGGGCAGCGCGGGGTTGGCCACGATCACCAGCGGCCCGCTGGTCAGCAGCGAGACCGGCGCGAAGTCCTTGGCCAGGGAATAGCCCAGGTTCTTGAACAGCGAGGGGTTGATCGCATGGGCCGTGGTCGCGACCACCAGCGTGTAGCCGTCGGCCGGGCTGCGCGCCACCAGCTCGGCGCCGGTGTTGGCGCCCGCGCCCGGCCGGTTGTCGATGATGAACTGCTGGCCCAGCTGCTCCGACAGCTTCTGCGCCACCAGGCGCGCGACGATGTCGGTCGGCCCGCCCGGAGGGTACGGCACCACCAGCCGCACCGGCTTGGTGGGATAGGCCTGGGCCTGCGCGAAGGCCGGCGCGGCCAGGCACAGCGCGGCACCCGCTGCCAGCAGCAGGCGGCGGCGCGCGGAAGAGGGAAAGCGGATCGAATGCATGTCGTTGTCTCCTGTGGTTTTATGAATCACCGATGCCCCGATGCGCAGGCCGCTAGCCCGGCTCGCGGGCGAAGCGGACCAGCGTGCGGCCCTCGTGCGCGAAGAAGCCGGCCCGCACGCGCTCGCCGATGTGCAGGCCCGGCTCGGCATGGGCCATCAGCCGGGGTCCCTCGTCGAGCTGGGCGATCACCAGCGTGTAGGGCGCGAGCGCGCGGAAGGCGTCCGAGGGCGCGCGCGACACCACGGTCAGCGCGTGCAGCGTGGCCGTGCCGCGGGCCGTTTCCCACTGCAGGGTGTCGGCACCGCAATGCGCGCAGGCGTGGCGCGCCAGCGTCTGCGCGGTGCCGCAGGCGGTGCAGCGCTGGAAGCGCAGTTCCTGCCGCGCCAGGCCTTCGACGAAGGGCGCGGCCAGGGCGCTGGAGGATGCGACGGCGGCGTTCATGGCGAAGGCTCCTGCGACAGGATCAGGCTCACATGGGAGGACATCACGCCGCCGTCGGCGTGCACGAAGGCGTGGCGCGGCCGCGCGACCTGGCGCGCGCCGGCCTGGCCGGTCATCTGCCGGAACACCTCGACCGCATGCGCCATGCCGCCCGCCACGCCGCAGTGGCCGAAGGACAGCAGCCCGCCGTGCGTGTTGAGCGGCAGCGGGCCGTCCGCGCCGAAATCGCCGTGGCGCAGGCGCCGTGCCGCCCCGCCGCGCGGCGCGAAGCCGATCTCCTCGAGCAGCATGGTCAGCGTGATGGTGAAGGAGTCGTAGATGCCCAGGTGGTCGATGTCGGCCACGCCCAGCCCGGCCTCGGCGAAGGCGCGCTGCGCCGCCACGGCCGCGCCGCACTGCATCACGTCGGCCATCGCGCTCAGGTGCTGGTGGCGGTGCGCCTGGCCGGCGCCGGCCATCGCGACGCGCGGGCCGTCGCCGGGCTCGGCCGAGACCACCAGCGCCATCGCACCGTCGGAGATCGGGCAGCAGTCCATGAGCTTCAGCGGCGCGGCGATGGGCTTGGATGCGAGCACGTCGGCCACGGTGATCGGCGCCGTGAGATGGGCGCCGGGATGGCGCGCGGCGTTGGCGCGCATCAGCACCGCGAACTCGGCGAGGTCGGCCTCGGTGGTGCCGGTCTCGTGCAGGTAGCGCGAGGCCATCAGGCCGTAGTAGGCCGGCACCGAGGCGCCGTTGGGCACCTCGTAGTCGGGGTCACCGACCTGCGCCAGCGTCTGGATCGCACTGTCGCGCGACTGGCCGCTGAGCCGGTTCTCCCCGGCCACCACCAGCACCCGCCGGCAGCGGCCGCTGCGCACCAGTTCGCGCGCCAGCATCAGCATCGCGGCCCCGGTGGCGCCGCCCAGCTGCACGCTGTGCGCATAGGCCGGATCGAGCGAGAAGCGCTCGCAGAACAGCGTGGACAGCATCAGGTGCGGCAGCGTGGTGGCGTAGCCGCAGAGCAGGCCGTCGATGTCGGTGCGTTGCAGGCCCGCGTTCTGCAGCGTCTGCTGCGCGGCCTGGGCCATGAGGTCGAGCGCGCCCTGCCCTTCGTGGCGGCCGAAGGCGGTGCCGCCGACGCCGGTGATCCAGGCATTCGCCTGCGTGGTGCTCATCAGTGGACCCTCGCGCGTCGCGTGGCGGCCGTGCTCGCCGCGGCGCCGGTGTGGGCGGCGCGGCTCCACAGCACCTCGCAGGTCGCGGCCTCGCGCCGCAGCGCCTGCGCGAGTTCGGCCTCGCGCGAGGTGATGCGCTCGTTCAGCGCCGCGATGCTGAGGGCCGCGACCGGCCGGCCGTCGACGCCGAGGATCGGCACCGCGATGCCGCCCATGCGCTCGACAACCACGTCGAGCAGCACCGCGTAGCCGCGCTCGCGCGTTTTCTTGGCATGCGCTTCGAGCAATTCGGCCGTGATGCGCGGGTAGCGCTGCAGCTGCGGCGCGATCACCGCCAGCGCGGCCTGGCGCTCGGCCTCGGGCATCCAGGCCAGCAGCGCGAGGCTGCCCGCGCCCACGCCCAGCGGGCGCCGGCTGCCGATCGACAGGTAGTTGGCGCGGATCGGGTAGCGGCCCTCCTCCACGTCGACGCACAGCGACTCGATGCCGCTGGGGATCGACAGGATCACGCTGTCCTCGAACTGCCCGGTGAGCCGCAGCAGCGCCGGCCGCACCAGCGGGCGCGGATCGAAGCGGGCCAGCGCGGCCGCGCCCAGCACCAGCAGCTCGGCGCCCAGGCTGTAGTGCTTGCTCTGCGGGTCGCGCACCACGAAGCCGTCGTGCATCAGCACCTCGATCAGGCGCAGCACGGTGGTCTTGTCGAGGCCGGTCGCGATGGCGATGTCGGTCAGGCGGGTGACGCCGGGGTCCGACAGCGCCCGCAGGATGCGGCAGGCGCGCTCGACCGACGAGGTGGGTTCCACGGCCCGTTGGGCCAGCATGGAGGAAGGGGCACGTGTGCGTCCGGGCATCGTCGTCTCTTGTTTCGTTGAGCGGAACATCTTCTTTCCGTGCAGGCATTGAACGCGGCGGCGCTTTCAACCGTCAAGCAAATGACGAGAAGTTGCTGCAGGCGAAACTTTTCCAGGGGAAACCCGGAGCTTCAGGGCACCCGGTGGTGCCAGTAGCGCGGCTGCATCGCGCGCTCGCAGCCCACGCTCTGCGGCTGCCGGCTCGACCACCGGGCCGCGCCGCAATGCGGGCTGTCGATCACGGCGGTGCCGCGCGCCGCATAGGCCTCGCGCACCGGCGGTGCCGGATGGCCGAAGCGGTTGCGGTAGCCGGCCTGTACCAGCGCCAGCCGCGGCCGCACCGCGTCGAGCAGGGCCGGGCTCGACGAGGTCTTGCTGCCATGGTGCGGGACCAGCAGCAGGTCGACGCGCAGCGCCCCGTCGGCCGCGCGCGCGGCCAGCGCTTCCTCCTGCGCGCGCTCGATGTCGCCGGCCAGCAGCACGCTCGCGCGGCCGTTGCCGATGCGCAGCACGCAGGACACGCTGTTGGGCTTGGCCGCGACGCGTTCGTAGTCGGCCTCGACCGGATGCAGCAGCTCGAAGTCAACGCCGTCCCATCGCCAGCGCTGGCCGGCCAGGCAGCGCCGCGCCGGCCGCAGCGCCTGCAGCGGATGGGTCGCCTCGATCGAGCTCAGCAGCGCGGCCTGCGGCTGCATCGCGAGCACGGCCGGCGCGCCGCCGGTGTGGTCGCTGTCACGGTGGCTCAGCACCACGGTGTCGAGCCGCTCGCCCAGCGCGCGCAGCAGCGGCACCAGCACGCGCTGGCCCGCGTCGCTGTCGAGGCTGTAGCGCGGCCCGGCGTCGTAGAGCAGGCTGTGGGTCGCGGTGCGCACCAGCACCGCATTGCCCTGTCCGACGTCGGCGGCCAGCAGGTCGAACTCGCCCGCGGGCGGACGCGGCACCTGCCACAGCAGCACCGGCAGCAGCAGCGGCACGCCGAGCAGCCGCGCCGACCAGGGCAGGCGCATCGCGAGCAGCACGCCGCCGAGCACGCCGCCGGCCGCGGCCCACAGCGGCGGCGCCGGCAGCGAGACGGTGGCCAGCGGCAGGGCCGCCAGCCACTCGAGCCACCACGACAGCGCGCGCACCGCCCAGGCCGCCAGGTCCCACAGTGACGGCACCACCGCACCGAGCATGGCCAGCGGCGTCAGCACCAGCGAGACCCAGGGGATGGCCAGCGCGTTGGCCAGCAGGCCCACCACCGACACCTGCTGGAACAACAGCAGGGTCAGCGGCGCCAGCGCCAGCGTGACCACGGCCTGCTCGCGCGCCAGCCGGTACAGGCGTGCGCGCCAGCCCTTGGCCTGTTCGCCATCCACGCCCGCATCGGTGGCGAACAGCGCGGCCACGGCCACGAAGCTGAGCCAGAAGCCGGCCTGCATCAGCGCCCAGGGGTCGGCGATCACCACCACCGCGCAGGCCAGCAGCCACACGCAGGGCCAGGGCCAACGCCGACCCGCGATGCGCAGCAGCGCCACCGTGGCCAGCATCAGCACCGTGCGCTGCGAGGGCACGCCCCAGCCACTGAACAAGGCATACAGGCCGGCCAGGGCCACGCCGCCCACCAGCGCGGCCTGCTGGGCCGGCCAGCGCAGCATCAGCCGCGTGCTGCGGCGCCACAGCCACCCCACGGCCAGCGCCGCGAGCCAGGCGAACATGGTGATGTGGAGCCCCGAGATCGACACCAGGTGCGCGACGCCGGTGGCGCGGTAGATGTCCCAGTCGACACGGTCGATCGCGCTCTGGTCGCCGGTCACCAGCGCGGCGATCACGCCGGCCGTGCGCCGGTCGGCGATGCGCGCGAAGGCCGCATCGCGAACGGCTTCGCGCGCGCGCTCGACCGGATGGCGCCACGTATCGCCGAGGCGTGCGGGCGCTGCATCCTGGGCGCCGGCGCGCACATAGCCGGTCGCCTGCACGCCCTGCTCCCACAGCTGCAGTTCCTGGTCGAAGCCCTTGGGGTTGAGGTTGCCGTGCGGCGCCTTGAGCCGCACGGTGAGCTGCCAGCGCTCGCCGGCGTGCAGGGGCTCGGGGCGACGAAGGGGGGCGGCATCCGCAGCGGGCGTCGCGCGGGCCCAGAGTCCCGTGCCCTCGGCGTACCAGCCCAGCGCCAGGCGCGGCGGCAATTGCACGGCGCCGCCCGCAGGTTCCAGCGAGCGCGCCGACTCGACATCGAAGCGGAAACGCGTGCCGCCCTCGTCGCGCTGCGGCATCTGCGCGACCACGCCAGTGACCTGCAGGTCGCGGCCTTCCAGGGCCGGGTCCAGCGCCTGCGCGGTGAATACCGCCGCACGCCAGCCGGTGAGGCCGGCGCCGAAGGCCAGGCCGATCAGCAGCAGGGCCGCGAGCCCGCGCCGGCCGACGGGGCGCAGGCGCCATCGGACGCGCCAGGCGAGCCCACAGGCCAACGCGGCTGTCACAAGCGCGGCATAGACTGCCCCGGACCACAGCGCGCGCTGCTGCAGTTGCAGGGCCGCGCCCGCGATCGCGCCGGCCATGGCGGCGAAGGCCGCCCAGCCGCGCAGTTCGCGTGGCGCTACCACGAAAACACTCTCGATTCCATACGGCAGGGCCTCCCTTTCAACGCTCTGATGGCGCGTAAATTGCTATGCCTGTGGGCTAGTATGCGTCTCACTTGAGGCACGTCGCCACTCGCTCCGCTCCGAGAACCACTGATGTCCATTCACGCCGCTCTTCACCACGTCACCCACTACAAGTACGACCGTCCGGTGCAGCTCGGCCCGCAGGTGGTGCGCCTGCGTCCGGCGCCCCATTGCCGCAGCAACGTCATCTCGTATTCGCTGCGCATCGAACCCGCGCAGCATTTCGTCAACTGGCAGCAGGACCCCTTCGCCAACTACCAGGCGCGGCTGGTCTTTCCCGAGAAGACGCGCGAGTTCAAGGTCACGGTCGACCTGGTGGTCGAGATGGCGGTCTACAACCCCTTCGACTTTTTCCTCGAGCCGCAGGCCGAGAACTTCCCTTTCAAGTACACGGCCTCGCAGGCCGAGGAACTCGCGCCCTACCTGGTGGCCGACGAGGCCACGCCGCTGGTGCAGGCCTACCTCGACAAGATCGAGCGCAAGGAACAGCGCACCATCGACTTCCTGGTCGGCATCAACCAGCAGGTGCAGCAGGACGTCAACTACCTGATCCGCATGGAGCCCGGCGTGCAGACGCCCGAAGAAACGCTCACCAACGGCAGCGGCTCCTGCCGCGACTCGGGCTGGCTGCTGGTGCAGCTGCTGCGCCACATGGGCCTGGCCGCGCGTTTCGTCTCGGGCTACCTGATCCAGCTCACGCCCGACGTCAAGGCGCTAGACGGCCCGAGCGGCACCACGGTCGACTTCACCGACCTGCACGCCTGGTGCGAGGTCTACCTGCCCGGCGCGGGCTGGATCGGCCTCGATGCGACCTCGGGCCTCTTGGCCGGCGAAGGCCACATCCCGCTGGCCTGCACGCCCACGCCCTCGAGCGCCGCGCCGATCGAAGGCGTGGTGGACGACGCCGAGGTCGAGTTCGGCCACGAGATGGTGGTCACGCGCATCCATGAATCGCCGCGCGTCACCAAGCCCTACACCGAGGAGCAGTGGGCCGAGGTGCTGGCCTTGGGCGAGGCCGTCGACAAGCGGCTGGCGGCCGGCGACGTGCGCCTCACGATGGGCGGCGAGCCGACCTACGTGGCGACCGGCGACCGCGACGCGGCCGAATGGAACACCGACGCACTGGGCCCGACCAAGCGCGGCTACGCCACCGAACTCGTGCAGAAGCTGCGCGCCGAATACGGCGACGGCGGCTTCCTGCATTTCGGCCAGGGCAAGTGGTACCCGGGCGAGCAACTGCCGCGCTGGGCGCTGTCGATCTTCTGGCGCGCCGACGGCCAGCCGGTGTGGCACGACCCCGAACTTTTCGCCGACGAGCGCGTGCCCACCCACTACACCAGCGAGGACGCGCGCCGCTTCACCACCGTGCTGGCGCACCGCCTGGGCCTGACCGAGCGCTACATCCAGCCGGCCTACGAAGACACCTACTACTACCTCTGGCGCGAGCGCCGGCTGCCGGTCAACGTCGACCCCTTCGACTCCAAGCTCGACGACGAGATGGAGCGGGTGCGCCTGCGACGGGTGTTCACGCAGAAGCTCGACGCGGTGATCGGCTACATGCTGCCGATCGAGCCCGCGAGCGCCGACCGCGACGCCCCCGCGCTCGAAGGCCCGGGCTGGAAGACCGGCCCCTGGTTCCTGCGCGACGACCGCATGTACCTGATCCCGGGCGACTCGCCCATGGGCTACCGGCTGCCGCTCGACTCGCAGCCCTGGGTGCGCAAGGGCGACTACCCCTACCTGATCGACCGCGACCCGACCGCGCCCGTGGGCAGCCTGCCCGACGCGGCCGACTACCGCGCGCGCTATGCCGGCCCGCCGGTCGGCCCCAAGGCCGACATGGGCACCGTGCCCTATGCCTTCGGCACGCCGCCGGCCTCGGGCGCGGCGCTGCGCATGCAGACGCCGGGAAGCGCGAGCAGCACGGGCCTCGGCGCGACCGAGGCCGACGGCCGGACGCCGCGCCAGCCCGGTCGCGGCGAATCGGCCCACTGGATCACGCGCAGCGCGCTGTGCGTCGAAGTGCGCGACCCGCGCCGCGCCAACGGACCGGCCGCGGAGAAGGTGGGCAGCGCCTCGGGCGTGCTCTACGTCTTCATGCCGCCGCTCAAGCGCCTGGAGGACTACCTCGACCTGGTCGCGGCCATCGAGGCCACCTCGGTGCAGCTGGGCCTGCAGATCGTGATGGAAGGCTACCCGCCGCCGCGCGACCCGCGGCTGAAGATGCTGGCCGTCACGCCCGACCCGGGCGTGATCGAGGTCAACATCCACCCGGCCAACAACTGGAAGGAGCTGGTCGCCCACACCGAGTTCCTCTACGACGCGGCCTTCGAGACCCGGCTGTCGGCCGAGAAGTTCATGACCGACGGCCGCCACACCGGCACCGGCGGCGGCAACCACTTCGTGATGGGCGGCGCCACGCCCAACGACAGCCCCTTCCTGCGCCGGCCCGAGCTGCTGGCCAGCCTGCTGCTCTACTGGCACAACCACCCCTCGCTGAGCTACCTGTTCTCGGGCATGTTCATCGGCCCGACCAGCCAGGCGCCGCGCGTCGACGAAGCGCGCAACGACCAGGTCTACGAGCTGGAGATCGCACTCAAGGAGATCGCGAAGAACCGCGAGATCTACGGCGCCAACATGCCGGCCTGGCTGGTCGACCGCACGCTGCGCAACATCCTGGTCGACGTGACCGGCAACACGCACCGCAGCGAGTTCTGCATCGACAAGCTCTACTCGCCCGACTCCAGCACCGGCCGCCTGGGCCTGCTGGAGCTGCGCGCCTTCGAGATGCCGCCGCATGCGCGCATGAGCATCGCCCAGCAGTTGCTGCTGCGCGCCTTCATCGCGCGCTTCTGGGACGAACCCTACAAGGCGCCCGCCACCCGCTGGGGCACCGAGCTGCACGACCGCTTCCTGCTGCCGACCTTCGTCAAGATGGACTTCGACGACGTGATCAGCGAGATGCGCCAGGCCGGCTTCGCCTTCGACCCGAACTGGTTCGCGCCGCACCTCGAGTTCCGCTTCCCGCTGGTCGGGCAGGTGCAGGCCATGGGCGTGGAGCTGTCGCTGCGCAACGCGCTCGAACCCTGGCACGTGATGGGCGAGGAAGGCTCGGCCGGCGGCACGGTGCGCTATGTCGATTCGTCGCTCGAACGCATCGAGGTGCGCGTGACCGGCCTCAACGAGAGCCGCCACGTGATCACCGTCAACGGCAAGGTGCTGCCGCTGCAGCCCACGGGCACGGTGGGCGAATTCGTCGCCGGCGTGCGCTACAAGGCCTGGAACCCGCCCTCGGCGCTGCACCCCAGCATCGGCGCGCATGCGCCGCTGACCTTCGACATCGTCGACACCTGGATGAAGCGCTCGCTGGGCGGCTGCCAGTACTTCGTGGCCCACCCGGGCGGACGCAACTACGACACCTTCCCGGTCAACGCCTACGAGGCCGAGAGCCGTCGCATGTCGCGCTTCACGCGCACCGGCCACACGCCGGGCTTGATGAAGACGCCGCCGGCAACGATCGAGTTGGCCGGCAGCCGCGAATTCCCGTTCACGCTCGACCTGCGCAAGTGATGGCGTCTTCCATGCGCATTGCGGCGATTTGTCACGTCTTCCCGGGCGCCGTCGATGACGGCGGTGTGACAATCGGCGCACCGTGGAACCGCTGAACGAATCCCTCTTCGAAGCCCAAGCGCTCGAATCTCCCGCCGCGCTGGCCTCGGCGCTGGCGCCTGCGGCCTCGGCCGGCCACTTCGACGAACTGCGCGGCGCGGCGACGCCGGTCGTGCCTGCGCGGCCGGCCACGCCGACCGCCGCGCCGGTGCTGCACGACGCGGCGCAGCCACCGGCGGCCGCGCCCGCTCCGACGGCCAAGGCCGCGGCGCCGTCCGAACTCACGCCGCCCTGGGCCCGCTTCTTCGACCACCTGGGCCACGGCGGCTTCGCCGACCTGCCGCGGCGTGCCACCAGCATGGCCCGGCAGATCCGCGACAACGGCGTCACCTACAACGTCTATGCCGATGCCGACGGCCCGCAGCGGCCCTGGTCGCTGGACCTGTTCCCGCTGATCATCTCGCCCGAGAGCTGGACCCAGATCGAGGCCGGCGTGCAGCAGCGCGTGCGCGTGCTCGACCGCGTGATGGCCGACGTCTACGGCCCGCAGCAGCTGCTGGCCGAAGGCCTGCTGCCCGCGGCCCTGGTGCGCGGCCATCCCGGCTACCTGCGTTCCATGCACGGCGTGAAGCCGCCCGGCGACACCTGGCTGCACATCGCGGCCTTCGACCTGGCGCGCGGCCCCGACGGCAACTGGTGGGTGGTGTCGCAGCGCACCCAGGCGCCCTCGGGCCTGGGCTACCTGCTCGAGAACCGGCTGGCCATCTCGCGCCAGTTCCCGCAGGCCTTCGAGGAACTGCAGGTGCAGCGGCTGGCCGCCACCTACAGCGCGATGATGGAAGGCCTGCAGCGCATGTGCCCGGCCGGCTCGCCGCCGCACATCGCGCTGCTCACGCCCGGCCCCTACAACGAGACCTACTTCGAGCACGCCTACCTGGCGCGCTATTTGGGCGTGACGTTGGTCGAGGGCAGCGACCTCACGGTGCGCGACCAGCGCGTGTACCTCAAGACCCTGCAGGGCCTGCGCCCGGTGCACGGCCTGATCAAGCGGCTCGACGACCAGTTCCTCGACCCGCTGGAACTGCGCCCCGACTCCACGCTGGGCGTGCCCGGCCTGCTGCAGGCGATCCGCGCGGGCAACCTGCTGGTGGCCAACATGCCGGGCTCGGCCTTCCTCGAATCGCCGGCGCTGCTGGGCTTTTTGCCCGCGCTGGCGCGGCGCCTGATCGGCGAGAAGCTGCAGCTGCCGGCGCTGCCGACCTGGTGGTGCGGCGAGCGCGCCGCGCTCGAGGCCGCGCTGCCGCAACTGGGCGACTGCGCGATCAAGGCCACCTACCCGGGCGAGGATTCGCACACCAGCTTCGAGGCCGTGCTGGGCAGCCGCATGGGCCGGCGCGAGCTCGACGAATGGGCCGGCCGCATCGTGCGCCAGGGCGACGAGCACACGGTGCAGAGTTATTTGCCGCTGTCGCAGATGCCGACCTGGGCCGAAGGCAGCGACCGCGCCGAGCGCGGCCGGATCGCGCCGCGCTCGGTGCTGCTGCGCGTGTTCGCGGTCAGCGACGGCGCGCAGTCCTGGCGCGTGCTGCCCGGCGGGCTGGCGCGGCTGGCCGGGGCCAACGCGCAGATCGCGTCGATGCAGCGCGGCGGCAGCAGTGCCGACGTGTGGGTGCAGACGCACGGCGAGGTCGACCGCACCACGCTGCTGCAGCCGCAGGCCACGCCGGCTTCGCTGGCGCGGCACCGCGCGCCCGTGACCAGCCGCGCGGCCGAGAACATGTTCTGGCTGGGCCGCTACACCGAGCGCGCCGAGAACGCGGTGCGCCTGGCGCGCATCACGCTCGACCTGATGGGCGGCGAGGACCCCTCCTCCCGCACGCTGCTCGAATGGCTGCACGGCCTGGCCACGCGCAACGCGCTGATCGCGCCCGGCGTCCCCATCGGCTCCAAGTCGCGCCGCGTGTTCGAGCGCGCGCTGATCGCCGAGTTGGGCAACGTCGAGACCGGCGGCAGCGTGGGCTACAACCTGCGCTGCGTGCGGCAGGCCGCGGCCGCGGTGCGCGAGCGGCTGTCGCAGGACCACTGGAACCAGATCGTGCGCGCCGAGATCGACTTCCTGCACCAGACCACCGAGGAGCCCGGCGAGACGCTCGACGGCACCCTGGCCGCGGGCGCCGCGCTGCGTTCGCTCGAGGCCGCGAGCGCGGCCCTGTCGTCCATGACCGGCGCGCAGACCGACCGCATGACGCGCGACGACGCCTGGCGCCTGCTGTCCATCGGCCGCCACATCGAGCGGCTGGCCTTCCTGTCGAGCGCGATGGCCGCGGGCTTCGCCAACGGCGCGGTGCACGAGGTCAGCGGCTTCGAGGCCATGGTGGCGCTGTTCGACAGCACCATCACCTTCCATGCGCGCTACCAGCAACGCCGCGACGTGGCGACCATGGTCGACCTGCTGGTGCTCGACGGCGACAACCCGCGTTCGCTGGCCTGGGTCACGCAGACGCTGCGCGGGCGCATCGCCAAGCTCGCGGGCAGCGCGCCCGGCACCTTGACCGCGCTCTCGTACGAGCTGCCCGACCCCGCCATGTGGACGCTCGAGCACCTGTGCGAGACCGACGCCGAAGGCCGCTACCCCGCGCTGATCCAGCTCTTCGAGTTCTGCGAGACCGCGGCCTACCATGTGTCGGATGCGATCGGCATCCGCTACTTCACGCTCACTTCCGAGTCCGTGCGCTCGGTCGGTGTATGAGAAGCCCACCCCCGACGCGCCTGCGGCGCCTCCCCCTCGAGGGGGCGATACCGGCGGCCCGGCAAAGCCGGTTCCGCGGTATCTCTGGACCACCCCCGACGCGCCTGCGGCGCCTCCCCCTCAAGGGGGCGATACCAGCGGCCCGGCGAAGCCGGTTCCGCGGTATCTCTGGCCATTGCCTGTGGCAGGTTCATCCGCTGTCCTCGGCGCGCATTGCCACGGAGAACTGAGATGCGCCTGCACGTCACCCACGAGACCCGCTACGACTACGTGCCGCCGGTCGAGACCGCGCAGCACCTGGCGCACCTCAAGCCGCGCGAGACCGCCTCGCAGAAGCTGCTGAGCCATGCGCTGTCGATCACGCCCGAGCCCGCGCAGCGCAGCGAATCGGCCGACGTCTACGGCAACACGCGCGCCTTCTTCGCGCTCGAGTCGACGCACGAGCACCTGGTGGTCAAGGCCCAGAGCGTGGTCGAGACCTCCGAGCCGGTGCTGGCCGAGAGCATCGCGCGCGAGCTGCCCTGGGAGGCGGTGCGCGAGCGCTTCCGCTATGCCAAGGGCGCGCGCTTCGATCCCGCCTCGGACTTCGTCTTTCCCTCGCGCTACGTGCCGCGGCACGACGACTTCGCCACCTATGCCCGCGCCAGCTTCGTGCCCGGCCGCCCGACCTTCGAGGTGGCGAGCGACCTGATGCAGCGCATGTACCGCGACTTCGACTACGACGCCACCAGCACCGAGATCAGCACGCCCGCGGTCGAGGCGCTGGCGCAGCGCAAGGGCGTGTGCCAGGACTTCGCCCACATCCTGATCGCCTGCTTCCGCACCATGGGCCTGCCCGCGCGCTACGTCAGCGGCTACCTGCTGACGCAGCCGCCGCCGGGCCAGCCGCGGCTGGTGGGCGCCGACGCCTCGCATGCCTGGGTGTCGGTCTACCTGCCCGGCGCGGACGGCCCGGGCGACTGGGCCGACTTCGACCCGACCAACGGCCGCCAGCCCGGCGAGGACTACGTGACCCTGGCCATCGGCCGCGACTACGCCGACGTCTCGCCGATGCGCGGCGTGCTGCACGGCGGCGCGCGCCACACGCTCGACGTGGGGGTGACGGTGCAGCCGCAGGAGGAGTTGGCGGCCGCAGTCGCGGCGGCGCCATCGGCATCGGCATCGGCATCGGCATCGCAGTCGCAATCGCAATCGCAATCCAGGACCTGAACCCCGCCGCCTGCAGGCCGCGGCCTGCCGCGCTACACTCCGCGTCCTCATGGCCCGCCGCCGTTCCCTCCATCGCTGCCTGACCGCCTTCGCCGTGGTCTTGTCGCTGCTGTTCTCGCAGCTGGCGCTGGCCGCCTATGTCTGCCCCGGCGTGCCGGACACGCAGGCCATGGCCGAAATGGTGGCGAGCGCCGCGCCCTGCGAGGGCATGGACATGGCCCAGCCGGTGCTGTGCTTCCAGCATGCGGCCGACCTCTCACTGTCCTTCGAGCCGGTGAAGCTCAGCACGCCCTCGCTGCCCGCCATCGTGCAGATCGTGATGATGCCCCTGGTGCTGGTGTCGGCGAGCCATGCCCTGCCCCGCCAGGCCGAACCCGAGCGGCAGCATCCGCCGCCCGAACCCGTTTTCCTCTCCACGCGCAGACTGCGCGTTTGACCTCTCCGTCGACTGATCGGTGCCGGTGCGGCGTGTCCGCGTGCCGGCGATTGTTTCGTTCGTCTGCGGAGTTTTCATGTCCCATCCTTTCCCGCGCGCGGCCGTCTGGGCCGCCGCGCTGCTGCCGTGCCTTGCCGCGGCCGCGTCCCCGTCTGCCTTGTCCCTCGACGCCGCGCTGCAGCTCGCCGCGCAGCGCTCCCTCAGCACCCGCGCGGCCCAGGCCGGCGTCCTGAGCGCCAGCGAGGCGGCCCATGCGGCCGCCCAACTGCCCGACCCCACGCTGCGCATCGGCGTCGACAACCTGCCCGCCACCGGGCCGGACCGCTTCCACACCGCGCGCGATTCGATGACCATGAAGCGCATCGGCATCAGCCAGGAATGGCTGTCTGCCGACAAGCGCGCGGCACGGCAGGCGGCCGCCGATGCGGCGGTCGATCGCGAAGCGGTGCAGGTGCGGGCCGCCACCGCCGACACCCGCCTTCAGACCGCGCTGGCCTACGTCGACGCCTTCTATGCCGATGAGAACCTGCAGCTCGCCACCCGCATGGAACACCACGCCCATGAGGAGCTGGAAGCGTCGCGCGCCCGCCTGTCCTCGGCCGCGGGCAGCAGCCAGGAGGTGCTAGCACTGGCCGGCGCCAAAGGCATGGCCGAAGACGAGACGGCCGACATCCGGCAGCAGCAGAGCGCGGCCGGCGTCGCCTTCCAGCGCTGGGTCGGCGTCGTGCCCGCAGAGCTGCAGCCGCCGCCCACCATCACGCTGCCCACCGAGCAAGCCTATGTGGCCGCGCACCCCACGGTCGCGACGCTGCAGCGCGAACTCGACATGGCGCGGCGCAACGCCGACGTGACCGCCGCCAACCGCAAGCCCAACTGGAGCTGGGACCTCAGCTACGGCCAGCGCACCGGCTATGCCGACATGGTGTCGGTAGGCGTGAACATCCCGCTGGCCATCGCGCCCGGCGAGCGCCAGGACCGCGACACCGCCGCCCAGCTCGCGCTGGCCGACAAGGCCGAGGCCGCGCTGGCCGAAGCCACCCGGGCCGCCACCGCCGAGTACCGCTCGCTCGCCAGCGATGCGCAACGCCTGCAGCAACGCATCGACCGCTACCGCGACACCGTGGTCGCCGCCGCGGGCCAGAGAACGGCGGCTGCGACGGCCGCCTACCAGTCCAGCCAGGGCAGCCTGCTCACGCTGTTCGAAGCACGGCACGCCGAGGTCGAGGCGCAGCGCAAGCTGCTGGCCCTGCAGCGCGAGCTGGCCCGGACACAGGTCCAGCTGGCCTTCAAGCCGCTCGGCGAAGAGGTGGCGCGATGAAAAGAACCCGCACGATCGGCGCCGCGCTGCTCGCCACCCTGCTGCTTGCAACCGGCGCCTTCTACCTGGGCCGCAGGACGGGCCCGTCGATGGAGGCATCGATGGCCGCGCCTGCCGCCGCCGACACCCGCCAGGTCCTCTACTGGCACGACCCCATGGTGCCGGGCCAGCGCTTCGACAAGCCCGGCAAGTCGCCTTTCATGGACATGCAGCTGGTGCCCGTCTATGCCGAAGGCGCGACGCAAAACACAGGCGTGGCGATCAGTCCGGCCGTGCAGCAGAACCTGGGCATCCGCTACGCGAAGGTGCGGCGTGCCGAGACCTCCACGTCCTTCGACGCCGTCGGCACCGTGCAGTTCGACGAGCGGCTCAACGTGGCCGTGCAGACGCGCGTGGCGGGCTATGTCGAGCAGCTGTCGGTGCGCGCGCCGATGGAGCGCGTGCGCAAGGGCCAGGCCCTGGCGACGGTCTTCGCGCCCGACTGGCTCGGCCCGCAGAACGAGCTGCTGGCGCTCCAGCGCGCCGGCGTGTCGGCCGAGATCGTCGGGGCGGCGCGAGAGCGCCTGCGCGCGCTGTCGATCCCGGCCGATCTCGTGCGGCGCAGCGAAGCGACGGGCACCGCGCAGGCCCGCTATGTGCTCACGGCACCGAGCGCCGGCGTGGTGGCCGAGCTGGGCGTGCGCGAAGGCGTGGCCGTGTCGCCCGGCACCACGCTGTTCCGCATCGCGGGCCTGGACAAGGTCTGGGCCGTGGCCCAGATCCCCGAGGCGCAGGCGCTGCGCCTGGCGCGCGGCCAGAAGGTCCAGGCCGTGCTGCAGGCCGATCCAACGCAGACCTTCAGCGGCACGCTCGACGAGATCCTGCCCGAGATCGACGCGGCCACCCGCACCCTGAAGGCCCGCTTCGAGGTCGACAACCGCAACGGCAAGCTGGTGCCCGGCCTGCTGCTGCGGCTGCAGGTCGCGGGGCCGCGCAGCACCCGGCTGCTCGTGCCGTCGGAGGCCGTGATCCGCACGGGCCAGCGCGTGGTGGTCATCGTGCGCCAGCCCGAGGGCGGTTTCGAGCCGCGCGAGGTGTCGCTGGGGGCCGACCAGGGCGAGGACACCGAGGTCCTCTCCGGCCTGGCCGAAGGCGACCAGGTCGTGGCCAGCGGCCAGTTCCTGATCGACTCCGAGGCGCGGCTGCGCTCGGTGCTGGGGAACATCGCGGCACCCGCACCGGTCTCGGCTGCGTCGGCGCCCGCTGCGGCGATCCACCAGGCCGAAGGCAAGGTCGAGACCGTGGCGCCCGACAGCATCACCGTCTCGCACGGCCCGGTCGCCACGCTCCGGTGGCCGCCGATGACCATGGGCTTCGCCAAGGCCTCGCCCGAGGCCTTCCCGGACATCCGGCCCGGCGACACCGTGCGCTTCGAATTCAAGGAGGGCGGCCCGACGGGCTACGAACTGGTCGGGGTCCAGCGCGTGACGGCAGGCGGCAAGCCATGATCGCCGCCCTGATCCGCTGGTCGATCGGCAACCGCTTCCTGGTGCTGATCGCGACCCTGTTCCTGGTGGCCGCGGGCGCGTGGTCGGTGGCCCGCACGCCGCTCGACGCGCTGCCCGACCTGTCGGACACGCAGGTCATCATCCGCACGCCCTTCCCGGGCAAGGCGCCCCAGGTGGTGGAGGACCTGGTCACCTATCCCCTGACCACCACGATGCTCAGCGTGCCCGGTGCCAAGACCGTGCGCGGCTACTCCTTCTTCGGCGACTCCTTCGTCTACGTGCTGTTCGACGACAAGACCGATCCCTACTGGGCGCGCTCGCGCGTCGTGGAGTCGCTGAACCAGGTGCAGAGCAAGCTGCCCGCGGGCGCCAACGCCGCGCTGGGCCCCGATGCCACGGGCGTGGGCTGGGTCTACGAGTACGCATTGGTCGACCGCACGGGCACGCACGACCTCGGGCAGCTGCGCGCGCTCAACGACTGGTTCCTCAAGTTCGAGCTCAAGACCGTGCCCGACGTGGCCGAGGTCGCGAGCATCGGCGGCATGGTGCGCCAGTACCAGGTGCTGCTCGACCCCGACCGCATGCGCGCGCTGGGCATCACGCAATCGACCGTCGTCGACGCGCTGCAGAAGGCCAACCAGGCCTCGGGCGGCTCGGTGGTCGAATTCGCCGAGGCCGAGTACATGGTGCGTTCGCGCGGCTTCCTGCGCACGCTGGACGACTTCCGCACCATCCCGCTGGCCACGAGCGGCGCCACGCCCGTGCTGCTGCGCGACGTGGCGACGGTGCAGGTCGGCCCCGAGATGCGGCGCGGCATCGCCGAGCTCGACGGCGAAGGCGAAGTGGCGGGCGGCGTGGTCGTGATGCGTTCGGGCAAGAATGCGCGCGCCACCATCGCGGCCGTCAAGGCCAGGCTCGAAGCGCTCAAGCCCAGCCTGCCGCCGGGCGTGGAGATCGTGCCGACCTACGACCGCTCGCTGCTGATCGACCGCGCGGTCGAGAACCTGCGCACCAAGCTGATCGAGGAGTTCATCGTGGTGGCGCTGGTTTGCGCGGTCTTCCTGTTCCACCTGCGCTCGGCGCTGGTGGCGGTGGTGGCCCTGCCGGTCGGCGTGCTCGCGGCCTTCGTCGTGATGCACTGGCAGGGCGTCAACGCCAACATCATGTCGCTGGGCGGCATCGCGATCGCCATCGGCGCGATGGTCGACGGCGCGATCGTGATGGTCGAGAACGTGCACAAGCACATCGAGGCCTTCGAGACCGCGCAGGGCCGGCCACCCACGACGGCCGAACGCTGGCGGCTGGTGGGCGATGCCTCGGTGGAGGTCGGCCCGGCCCTGTTCTTCTCGCTGCTGGTGATCACGCTGTCCTTCGTGCCGGTGTTCTCGCTCGAGGCGCAGGAGGGCCGGCTGTTCGCGCCGCTGGCCTTCACCAAGACCTATGCGATGGCGGCCGCGGCCGGCCTGTCGGTGACCCTGATCCCGGTGCTCATGGGCTACCTGATCCGCGGGCGCATCCCGCACGAGGCCGCCAACCCGGTGAACCGCGTCCTGATGGCCGTGTACCGGCCCGCGCTGGAATGGGTGCTGCGCTTTCCCAAGGCCACGCTGCTCGTCGCCGCGCTGCTGCTGGCGCTGACGGCCGTGCCGCTGATGCGGCTGGGCGGCGAGTTCATGCCGCCGTTGGACGAAGGCGACCTGCTCTACATGCCCTCGGCCCTGCCGGGCCTGTCGGTGTCGAAGGCGGCCGAGCTGCTGCAGCAGACCGACCGCCTGATCAAGACCGTGCCCGAGGTCGCGCGCGTGTTCGGCAAGGCCGGCCGCGCCGACACCGCGACCGACCCCGCGCCGCTCGAGATGTTCGAGACCACGGTCCAGTTCAAACCCAGGGATCAATGGCGCGCGGGCATGACGCCCGACAAGCTGATCGAGGCGCTCGACCACGCGGTGCAGGTGCCGGGCCTGAGCAACGTCTGGGTGCCGCCGATCCGCAACCGCATCGACATGCTGGCCACGGGCATCAAGAGCCCCGTGGGCATCAAGGTGGCGGGCCCGGACCTGGCCACCATCGATGCGCTGAGCACGCAGATCGAGGCCGCCGTCAAGCCCGTGCCCGGCGTGTCCTCGGCGCTGGCGGAGCGGCTCACGGGCGGGCGCTACATCGATGTCGACGTCGACCGGCTCGCGGCCGCGCGCTATGGCCTTTCGGTGGCCGAGGTGCAGGCCGTGGTGTCCACCGCCATCGGCGGCGACAACGTGGGCGAGCTCATCGCGGGCCGCGAGCGCTACCCGATCAACCTGCGCTACCCGCGCGAGATCCGCGACTCGCTGGAGCGCCTGCGGCAGCTGCCCTTCGTGACCGACAAGGGCGCGCAGCTGCTGCTCGGCGACGTGGCGAAGATCGGCATCGCCGACGGCCCGCCCATGCTGCGCAGCGAGAACGCGCGGCTGTCGGGCTGGGTCTACGTCGACGTGCGCGGGCGCGACCTGCGTTCCGCCGTCCACGCGATGCAGGCCGCGGTCGACCAGGCCGTGAAGCTGCCCGCGGGCTACGCGGTGTCGTGGTCGGGCCAGTTCGAGTACCTGGAACGCGCGACCGAGCGGCTGACGTTGGTGATCCCGGTCACGCTGGCCGTGATCTTCGTGCTGCTCTACCTCCTGTTCCGGTCCTTCGCCGATGCGGCGCTGGTGATGGCGGCCGTGCCCTTCTCGCTCATCGGCGGCTTCTGGCTGATCTGGGCGCTGGGCCATTCGATCTCGGTGGCCACGGCGGTCGGCTTCATCGCGCTGGCCGGTGTGGCGGCCGAGTTCGGCGTGGTGATGCTGGTCTACCTCAAGAACGCGTTGGACCGGCGCCTCGAAGCCGGCGAACCCATGAACGACGACACCCTGCGCGCCGCGATCCGCGAAGGCGCGGTGCTGCGCGTGCGGCCCAAGGCCATGACCGTGGCCGTGGTGATGGCCGGCCTGCTGCCCATCCTCTGGGGCCACGGCACCGGCTCGGAGGTGATGACGCGCATCGCCGCGCCCATGGTCGGCGGCATGGTCAGCGCGCCGCTGCTGAGCATGCTGGTCGTGCCGGCGGCCTGGTACCTGCTGCATCGGCGCACCGCCTCTTCTTCCCCTGTCTCTTCCATCCATCCAACCCCAGGAGCTTGATCATGAAAACCATCCCTTCCCTCGCCTTCGCACTGCTCGCCGCTTCGACCGCCCTGGCCCATGCCCAGGCCGCGAAGGACCCCATGGCGTCCATGCAGATGCCGGCGCAGCCCCAGGCCGGGGCCGGCCAGCTGACCGACGCGGTGGTCCAGAAGGTCGACCCGGCGCGCGGCCTGATCGTGCTCAAGCACGGCGACATCCCCAACCTCGCGATGCCCGCGATGACCATGGGCTTCGACGTCGCTGATCAAAAGATGCTCGACCGGGCCAAAGCCGGCGACAAGGTGCGCTTCCACGTCGAGGTCGTGCAGGGCAAGCCGACCGTGACGCATCTCGAAGCGGCGCGCTGAGCCTGCCGGGCCGGCTCAGATCTCGATGCGCACGCCCAGCTCGATCACCCGGCTGGAAGGCAGCTTGAGGAAGTCGGCCACGCTGCCCACGTTGTGCAGCATGGTCGCGAACAAGCGCGCGCGCCACATCGCCATGCCGTGCCCCGGCCTCGGCACCAGCGACGCGCGGCTCAGGAAATAGGAGATCTTGTCCGGCCTGAACACCAGCCCGTGGCGCGCGCAGAGCTCGAGCGCCATCGGGATGTGGACCCGGTCCTTGAAGCCGTACTGCACGCTCAGGTGGAAGCAGTTGGCGCCCAGGTCGGTCAGCGTGATCCGCTCGGCCGCCGGCACGCGCGGGACCTCGTGGTTGACCACCGTGAGGAACACCATGCACTCGTGCAGCACGTGGTTGTGCTCGAGGTTCTTGAGCAGCGCGTGCGGCACGCCCTTGGGGTTGATCGACATGTAGATCGCGGCGCCTTCGACCCGGTCGCTCCGGCTGCCGACCTGCGCCTGGATGAAGGGCCCGAGCGGCGTGGTGCCGGCGCGCTCCCGGGCCTCGCGCTCCATCATCTCGCGGCCCCGGTGCCAGGTGGTCAGCACGATGAACATCACCACGCCGATCGCCAGCGGGAACCATCCGCCCTGCGCGATCTTCAGCAGGTTGGCCGAGAAGAAGGCCACGTCGATGACCAGGAAGAAGCCGGTCGCCAGCACGCACAGCCACCAGTTGTAGCGCCAGGCATAGCGCACCACGAAGAAGGTCAGGCAGGTGGTGATCAGCATCGTGCCGGTGACCGCGATGCCGTAGGCCGAGCCCAGCGCGGTCGAGGAGCCGAAGCCCAGCACCGCCATCACCACGGCCGCCAGCAGCAGCCAGTTGACGGCCGGCACATAGATCTGGCCGGCCTCCGATTCGGAGGTGTAGCGCACCTGCATGCGCGGCAGGAAGCCGAGCTGGATCGCCTGCTTGGTCATCGAGTAGGTGCCCGAGATCACCGCCTGCGAGGCGATCACGGTGGCGGCGGAGGCCAGCAGCACCATCGGCACCAGCGCCCAGGCCGGGAACATCAGGAAGAAGGGGTTGGTCACGGCCGTGGGGTCGGCGATCAGCAGCGCGCCCTGCCCCAGGTAGTTGAGCGCCAGCGCCGGGAACACCAGGCTGAACCAGGACAGCCGCACCGGCATCGCGCCGAAATGGCCCATGTCGGCATAGAGCGCCTCGGCGCCGGTCAGCGCCAGCACCACCGCGCCCAGCGCGACGAAGGCCAGCCAGCCGTGGTGCAGGCAGAAGGCCAGGCCCTCGAGCGGGTTCAGCGCGGCCAGGATGGCCGGCTGCGCCAGCAGATGGGCGACGCCCGCGCCCGCCAGCACCACGAACCACACGACCATGATCGGCCCGAAGATCGCGCCCATGCCCGCGGTGCCGCGCTTCTGCACCAGGAACAGCGGCACCAGCACGGCCAGCGTGATCGGCACCACGTACTGGGCCAGCCCGGGCGCCGCGAGCTCGAGCCCCTCGATCGCGCTGAGCACCGAGATCGCCGGCGTGATCACGCCGTCGCCGTAGAACAGCGAGGCGCCGAACACGCCGATCAGCAACAGCATGCGGCGCAGCCGCGGGCGGTCCGCCACCGAGGACGCGGCCAAGGCCAGCAGCGCCATGATCCCGCCCTCGCCATGGTTGTGGGCCCGCATGATCAGCACCACGTACTTGAGCGAGACCACGATCATCAGCGACCAGAAGATCAGCGACACCACGCCGATCACGTTCGCCGGGTTCAGCGGCATGCCGTTGGCCGGATCGAACAGCGTCTTCAGGGTGTAGAGCGGGCTGGTGCCGATGTCGCCGTAGACCACCCCGATCGCGGCCAGCACCAGGGCCGGTGTCCGCCGCTTGTGATGCAAGGGGCCGGGGGACGGTGCCGCGAGGGATGCCGTGGCCGTTGTCGCTGCGCTGGAGGTGGACGTCATTCTTGGAAGCGCATTGCGCCGGAATGCCCGATGGGGACGACAGGCGCAGTGTGCCACCGGCGGCGCGACGGGCGCTGCTCTTTTGCGTGCAGCCTGCGGCGCGCTGATCGAAGGCAGAATCCGACCCAGACCGAACGTTCATCACGCCGACGCCAGGCGATCCAAGACAAGCCCCCTCCGTCCCGGCCACTGCCGCAGGACAACCCGACCATGCACTCGACCGGAACCCTGCGCGGCATCGCCGCGATGCTGTTGGCTTGCGCCTTCTTCGCCTGCATGGACGCGCTGCTCAAGAACCTGGCCGGGCATTACCCGCCGGTGCAGGTGATGGCCATGCGCGGCCTCACGGCCCTGCCCTTGGTGTGCCTGTACATCGCCTGGCGGCGCGAGGCGGCCGGCGTCTTCAACCGCCGGCTGCGCTGGCGCCTGCATCTGCTGCGCACCGCGCTGAACATGACGATGCTCGTGCTCTTCGTCCATGGCCTGAAGACCCTGGGCCTGGCCGAGGCCTACACCCTCACCTTCATCGCGCCGCTGCTGATGGTGCTGATCGCCGTGCCGATGCTGGGCGAGTCGGTCCAGCCGCGGCACTGGATCGCGATCGGGCTGGGCTTCATCGGGGTCGTGATCGCGCTGCGACCCGAGCAAGGGGCCTTCCTCTCGACCGGTGCCCTGGCGATTCTGGTGGCCGCCGTCTGCTACGCGCTGTCGAACATGCTGGGCCGGCTCATCAGCCGCACCGAATCGAGCGCCGCGCTGGTCTTCTGGACCACGGCAGGCATGGCGGTCTGCGGCAGCCTGCTGTCGGCGCCGCAATGGGTGCCGATCCAGGCCGAGCACACCTGGCTGCTGGCAGGCCTGGCCATCAGCGGCTTCCTGGGCCAGTTGGCCATCGCCGAAGCCTTCCGCCACGGCCAGGCCGCCGCCATCGCGCCCTTCGAGTACAGCGCCCTCGCCTGGGGGCTCCTGCTGGACTGGGTGTTCTGGCAGGCCGCGCCCGATGCCTGGACGCTGGGCGGCGGGGCGTTGATCGTTGCGAGCGGGCTGTGGCTGGCGCGAAGCGAGGCGCCGAGGGCTGCAGGGGAAAAGCGGCAGGTCGGCTGAGCCGGAGCGGGCATGTGCTGCTGCAGCGGGATCAAATGAACCCGGTAACCCTTGGTCGAGTGCAGGACTTGTCAGTTTGCGCGTTTCGCTGCCCGCCAGCCTGCTCCACGTACTCTACAAACCCGTCGAAGGCATCCAACAAGGGCTGGAACCGCGCCGCATCGCCTTCCAATTGGCTCAAGGCGTAGCAGGTCGCCTCCAGCGTGGACAGTTGGTCGGGCCCATGGGCTTTGCGGATACGGTAATGCGAAGGCGGCAAGTTGCGCAGGGCCAAGCGGGGCAACTGCTGCAGTGGCGGGCTTTGGTAGAGCATCTTCCGGCTTTTGCGCCAGGTGCCGTCCAGCACGACCAGGCGCAGGCGCGACTTGGCTTGCGGCCATTCGGGCGGTAGTGGGAGCGGGGCTCGCAGGTCCGGAGCGCTGTCTTGCGGACTGTCCGGGTACAGCAGCAGCGTGTGCTTGTCGTCCACCGGCCAGACCGGCGCGGCAAATGCCTCACCCACCACCAAGCGGCAGTGCGCCAAGCTGAGGTGCAGCAGCCGGGCACTGCCCTTGGCCTGGTGGACCTCCAGCGGGTGCTGCAGCACCAGCACCTCCACCGCGTGGTCGGTGGGCGCGACCCAGCGGCAAATGCAGGCGCTGAGCGGGCGCAGGCACGCGGTGCACTGGGGGCGGGGGACTGAAGCGGCGCACATGGCGGAATTTTATTCAGCGTGCCTGGTTAGACCATGCGTGGAGCGGGATGTCGCTTGGCTTTGGCGCGATGACCGGCAGCTTTGGACAAAGTCGGGGGACCGCTTCGGGCCCGAAGCTGTCCTTCGTAACCTTCGTCTGTGCGTGCATGCGCGCGGTTCTCGACATGCGCTAATTTCTTCGCCTGGCCTTGCGCCACTTCCATGGCGGTAGTGGCTCAGCGCTTGTGCCCTGTGCCACCTAAGCCCCGCCCGCGTTCTTCGTGCTTGCCTCTGAAGCTTCGGGATTAGAGGGTCGGTTTGGTACTGCATGTACGCCCACGCCATCCCGGCGCGCACCTATTCGGCGTTGGCATCCTTCCCGCGACATTCCGCACGCGCCACAGTGCGCCCCATAAAAGTCGATACTCGTTGGGCGCAGGACAGCTTGTTCGCCTGCGCACATTGCGGCAAGCGACTGTGGGCTGCGCTCGCCGAACGCCTGAGCCTTCTCCGGCGCGTCGATTTCTGCCAGCCGCACCTTCACTGGGTATAGCTGGCTGGCTCTCCGCAGCATGCGCGTGTCGCCATCAGAGATTCGGACAACAAGGCAGGTGGAGGAGGATGCGCGGCGGCGGCCGCGCGCCTAGAAGACTAGCCGTTGGATGCGGTCTTACGCTTGCGTTCGAAGGCTGTTCTGGCGTCGAAGACAGCGTCTTCATACAACCGAAGCACGTGCGCCGAAATTACCACCGGATCGCCTAATCCTGCGCCGTTCGCATCGAGCAAATACACAGTACGGTCTTGATTCATGCCGGGAATGTAGATGCGCTTTTCCCTCGCGGTGCCTTCGTTGGCAATCCCGAAAGCACCTTCCGCTGAAAAGACCACTCGCCCCGTAAAGAAAACAGCGGGAGGGCGCATTTGAAATCCGTACTGCATTGCGCTCAGCTGCAGAGGGGAAGGATTTAAATGGTGCTTTTCAGCATTGTTCAGTTCGTGAAAGTACTTTGCGTGAGGGTCCGCCCAGAGCGCCTCTTTCCGTACATCCCACCATTTATCTGCCTGCGGGCTGAGCCTCTTGCAGGTCACTTTGATCGCTTCCTTGAGCGAATAGAACGATGCGAGCAACGCAAAGAACAGCGCTCTGTAAACAGGAAAATTTGGGTGGCGCGAAGCGTCTTTCAGACCGTCATGTAAAAACTGCGCCTGATCCAGCTTCAGGCGAGCATTGATAAACGATCCAGTGAAGACCGGATGGAATTCCCATCCCTCTGACCGAACCTCTGCCGGCGTCAGGATCTTCTTGTTGTCGAGAAGATGGGCTGCTCTCGACAAATAGTGGTCGTTCCAAGAGACTATGCACCTGTCATCAAAGGGATGTTCTCTTGGATAGTCCCAGTACTCATGACTTTCCATTTCCGACTTAAGCTCTTCCAGAAATCTATCTGCAAGCTCGTATCGCTCGAATAGTACGTACCGATCTTTTTCCATCTTGTCTCCTTTTTAAGATTAGCTGCAGCCGCGCGCCGCGCACTGCCGAAGCGGGTCATCGAGCTCTGCCTGCAAGCGCCTCCCCGGGTGTCGCAGCGGCCGAAGCCTCGGTGAAGCCGCTTTCGGCTGCGGTCTTTCACAGCGCCCCATGACGTTGCCCCCCTCAATCCTGCTCGTCGCGTGCCTAGTGCCCGCTCGAGGCGGCAGCCGTTCCGATCGCGACACGGTCTATCGCTTAACCCCGACTTGAGCCAACCCGTCATCGAGTTGCCGCCTCAGAGCAGGTTCAAGAGCAGGAAGGCGGCCGGCGATAGTTCCGAGATCACCGGCGTGGTAGCCGATTACGCAACTGCACAGATAAATCAGCAATTGAGCCGTCTCGGCGGGGTAGCGCGTGACCAAGTCGCTCTCTTTCAAACCGTACAGGACACCGCTGTGCTCAATGCGGACAGGGGGCGAGCGGACAACTAGCGTTACTGCGGTCGGGAACGATTCGCTGAGGTCTGGCAACCACTCGATCATGGCCCGAATTTCGGCCTCCTCCAACTTGACAGGGACAGCCTGCAGACGGCCTTGCCAATAGCGATGCAGCCAAGCGTCCCACAGCTCTTGTCTGGCGGCAGGCTGCAGCTGGCGGAGGCAATGGCCGACATGGGATGTGAACCCGATTCGGTCGTCCACTGAACCGTACTTGAAGAGGGCAGGCAGAAGGTGCGCCGTCGGGTCTGTGACATGAAACACCGCCAAGGCCGCGTAGAACTCGACAAAGCGACGCCGTCGATCCGAGAAATCGACGTTGAATCGTTCCAATGCTCCAATGAAAGCGGACATCAAAGCTTCGACCAACGCCGGATTCAGCCGGCCCCAGACGAGGAAGCCGTCCCATGCTTGACGGAACTTCTGGCGAACCTTGTCGTTGAAGAGCGGAACGATGTGTTGTCGCGTCCAGTCGTCGCTGAGGCTGAACAAGAAGGCAGTCTGACTGGCCAGAAGGGTGCGACCTAAGCCGCCCTTCGATGTGGCGTCCTGAGCCACCACCGTGAACCATTGCCGGTAGTTGTCGGGTAGAGTTCTTTCGGTCCTTCCCTTGCCGTGCATGAACAGCGACAAGCCACTGATCCAGAACTCGACGATCGCGCCGGCCGGCCGGTTGATGGCGCGCGACAGCCAATCGTCAACATCCTCGTCCTCAGCGTTGGATGGGAGAGCCTGCCAGACAGGTAGGGCGATTGCGTTGGCGTCTTCGAGCAGATCAAGGGCGAATGGCTTGCCGCCATCCCTGACGAGCGCGTAAAGCAGATTCGCAATATCGTACGCGTGCGCTTCGCGCAATTCCCGCCTTGACGCAACAGCCAGCAGCCTGCGCCAGCCATCCACCCCCAATTCGGCTTCCTGCAATCCTCTGATCACAGCGGGCCAAAGGTCAGATGGCCACAGCAGCCTCTCGCTCAAAGCCTCCGCGAATTCGAACGCCCAACTTGATTCCTGCTTGCAGGCGTCGCGGACGGTCGCTATCAAGCCGTCCCTGCCTGCCCCGTCGAAGCGGTTACCGTTGAAGTTGAGCAAGTCATCGAGTTGCTCACCGGGGGTGCGAGCCAAAAGCTCTTCAACGGACCAAGGGCTTCGCGACCCTACCCATTCCGCCGAACCCGTCCAATGAGTGAGATCGGGATGGTCGGACGGAACCCAGTGCGGATACTGTGCAGTGATCAGCGCCAGTGCCGCTCCAGCCAGCGGGCAATCCGGCTTCGACTGCAGCAACCATGAGAGCCAGTCGAAATGCGCGCGTGCGGTTCGCATCTCGGCGGATCTGTCATCGCTCGCCGGCAATGTGTGCGCGAGCACGCCGTTCACAATCGCTTGGCGCATCTCTTCACTCGCCGTTCCGAAGCTCAGAAACGCCGCACGGCGAATCTCGTGATGTTCCAAGAAATTGTTCAGATCGACTCGATCCAGAAGCCACCCCAAGCGCTCATCGGCTGACATTTGCGGAAGAACTGTAGTCGCGTGTATCGCCAGTCGCCGTAGCAAGGGGACGTCCGAGGCAATGAGTCTTTCGATCCATGAGTTGGCCAGAGCGGGCGTACTCCCTGCAAGCCATTCGAGAGCATCACGAGCCGCATCGATCAACACGTCAATTGCTTCCGGGTGCCGATCCTGCTCGTGGGCTTCTATCGCTGCCCGGCCATAGCTCACCGAATCCCAATCCTGAGTCGCAATCTCCCAGGCCCTGAGATCGTGATGCATCTCTTCCAGACGTTGGGAGATTCCAGAAAGCAAAGGCTGCGCTATCGAAGCGATTTGAGGCTGCAGATGTTTGGTCCAGACTTCATTCATGGACCAGTGGTCAGCGCGCAGGACGCATTCGGCGTCTATTCCTCGCTGCTCGCCATCTTCCAGCTCATGCCAGACGAATTTAGGTTTGATGTTGAGCCTGTGTTGCCCCATTGAGAAGAATACTTTCAGCGTCAGCCCGAAGAGGCCCTGGTCACCACACCGTTCGGCGAGCCACGACATCACATGATGATCTGCGGCGGTCGGTGCCGTGGCGAGCAAGATCGACACCCAGCGCTTGAGTGCGGGCTCCTCCAGCGGCTTATCTTTCACGACGCCCAGTTCACGGCCGATGGACCACCAAAAATTGGGGTTCAGTCTCATGCCGTGTGTGGCAAGCAAGTCGAAGATCACGTTTGGATGTTCGATAGCAAAATGCTCTGCCAGCCACCATGCTAATAGCTTGTCTCGCTCGCTCAGTTCTGCTGGGGAGAACAGTGCATCGAGATGCTTACGGGCACCTAACCACTTGGGCCATTCAGCGCTTCGTGCGACATTGGTAAAAAAGCGCGTGGTGTGCACCTCACGAAGCGCGTGTTCGACTTCGCCGGTGGCTTCCGCATCGGCCGGGGGCTCTCTCCCCCCGATCTCCGCCATGCGGGTCTGCCAGTCCAAGGCTCCACGCGTCGCGCGCTCAGCGAGCATTTGAACGCCGTCGTAAAGCTCTTGGTAGGCGCTAGGACCATCAACTCGATTGAACCGAACAGGCTTGATGCCAAGGAGGTCCCAGCTTCCATCTTCGTCAGTGAGGGCGAAGCGTCCGACTGCAACCTCGGCGGGCAGCGCGCGGGCGAGATAGTTCATCACCACATCGTTGTGGCTATAGCCCACGAATAGCACCGTGTATCGGCGAAAGACATCCAAGAGGAAGCGTCTAGCCCAACCTTCGGTCAGGTAGGCCCGACCAAAATCCGCGTCAGTCAGGACCAGGTCTCGCGCATGTGGAAGCGCGCCGTGCACATGGACGATGCCGGTAAAGTCGTAGCCCAGAGGCAGGGCCGGAGCGTGATAAACGCGCGGCTCTGAGCCGAACAAGGCGTTGGCTGCTGTTTCGAAGTGTCGATCGAAATTCGTGGTCACGACCCGAACTCTCTCTGCCGTGCGAAATAGACGCAGCAGAGACCAATGCAGAGCATTCGGAGCACTTCCAACAGGAGACAACGATTGGGCCGCGCGCTCGTGTACTGCCACCTTGCGATGCTGCAGAGTTCCCAGAAAGCGGTCGAGTGGCTCTGACTCGGTTGGAGCCAGGCCAGTGCCCAGCGCGATGTCGTTGGCGAGTTTCCAGAAGCTGGCTAGATTGGATGGCGGCCCCATTGAAACCCCGGCACCGGCAAACACGACGAGGTTGTCGTCGCGCAGCGCATCGAGAATGCAGTCGTCAAATTCGAGCGTGCCCAGCCTTGTCATTGTGCGTCTCGCGTTGTACCTGAAGTTGTCGGTTGTTGTGTTGCACCAGAAATCGATACGCCGTCCTGGCGCGCGCGACTATCCAGATGTGCAGCCGTTTGGCGGAACGACGCACGCAGCTAGTTCGATGGGAACCTTGGGGCGAGGCTTGTTGTGGTGCGGGATCGGTGCGGCCTGAATCGCTCATAGGGGCGCATCATGCACTCTGGAATGACCGCTCTACAGCCCCAAGCAGTCGACTAGATTCGCTATCGCGAACTTCCGCAACCAGTCTGAAGCGGACGTCGGGCCCGAGGCGCTGAACGTCCCCTTCTGGCCGAAGCCCATCATCCTATCGTTGGCCGCAAGGCTCCCATCCTTTCAGCCATCACCTACCGCCCATCAACCATCTGCATATATCGCCAGACGCCCCAAACCCCGCCCACTGCAACACCCACCGCAACGCTCCAGCCCACGGAAACACCGACAACGAAGCTCAGGAAAATCATCAACGCCACCGATGCGAGACCGATGGACGTCAACGTGACGAGGTCGAAGCGTGCGATCTCGCCCGCGTCCTCGGAGAATGCGCGCTCGCTGTGGCCGCGCTTGCGGCGCTGTCTTCTGAAGAGCACGACGTCGACGATGAACTCGAAGAGTCCGACGACGACGTCCGTCAGTACGTTGAACATCAAGCCTCCTTTGAATGTCCGCCATTGCCAAAGCAGCCCAGCCCGTGCGCCTGCATGCCGCGAGTGACTTGCAGGGCAGTCGCCTCAGGCATGAACGGCAAGGCACCACCGCCCTCTTCCGCTACCGCTGCGCCACATCCTTGACGATCTCGTCGCAGATGCCCCGGATCTGGCTCTCGGTCATCGGTGCGAAGACACCCTGGATGGCCGATGAGGTCGTCGCGTACTTGCGCGTGCCGGCGAGCGCCGTCCCCGGCAGCTCGGTGAAGAAGACGTCGGCATCGATGTACGCATTGCCGGTCATGATGCCCACGGCGACGCGGGCGCCGCGCGTGATGTAGCGGTAGTCGTTGATGCGGACGGTGACGCGGGTCGAGGGCTGCGTGGCCGATGCGGCCCCCACTGCGGCGGACGCGTCCAGGGGCGCGAGCGTCATGCCCGCGGCTTTGGTCGCCTCTTCCATGCCGATGCGCCATTCGTTGCGAAACTGCTCCCAGTCCTTCGATGCGGCCAACGCCTTGCTGCCCTGGACCTCCAGCGTGATGCGCTTGGCCGCGACCGGCGAGATCGCGAGTTGCTTGTCGACACTGCCCTGGCGCTGCACGTTGGCGGCACAGCCGGTGAGCACCAGAACGGCGGACAGGAACAGCAGCTTGAGCGCAGAGAACATGGAATCGAGGCTTTCATTGAGAGAACAGGGGGAAAGACACCGCGGTGCCTGCGGACCGACCCCGGCCCTGAGAGCGCCGCGCGTCGATCCTTACAATTTGACACCAGGTCTCGCCGCATTCGGCGCCGCGAGGCGCAAAAAATTGCGCGAGTGCGGTACGCGATCACACCCCCCATGTGACGCATCGACGCCCGGATTTCTTGCGGATACGCAAAAAGTCAGGGTAACCGCGTTAACCTCCAAGGCTTTTCATCAGGAGTGATTTCATGAGCGTTTACGACAAGCTTTCCCAACTCGGCATCTCCCTGCCCCCCGTGGCCACGCCCGCTGCCGCCTATGTGCCCTTCGTGCAGACCGGCAAGCTGGTCTTCCTCTCGGGCCACATCGCCAAGAAGGACGGCAAGTCCTGGGTCGGCCAGCTCGGCGCGGACATCACGACGGAAGAAGGCAAGAAGGCCGCGCGCGCCATTGCCATCGACCTGCTGGGCACGCTGCACGCGGCCGTCGGCGACCTGAACAAGGTCGTGCGCATCGTCAAGGTGATGAGCCTGGTCAACTCGACCGGCAGCTTCACCGAACAGCACCTGGTGACCAACGGCGCGAGCGAACTCTTCGCCGAAGTCTTCGGCCCGGAAAAGGGCGCGCATGCACGCAGCGCCTTCGGCGTGGCACAGATCCCCACGGGTGCCTGCGTCGAGATCGAACTGATCGCCGAGATCGCCTGATCCGGACCCGCGCCCGGCCTGCCGCTGGTGCAGGCTAGCGGCGCTTCCAGCTCGAGACGGTGATGAACACACCGGTCTCCTGCGCATCGCGCAGCCGCACGCTGTAGCGGCCGGCGCCATCGGTGCCGTTGAACACCACCTCGCGGCCGCTCTGCTCCAGCCTCGCGCCGTGGGTGAGCGCACGGTAGGCCTCGAACACGGTGTCGAGCGCGGCATAGCTGCGCAGCGTCACCTCGGCATCGGGGAGCTGCGGCTCGTCGCGTTGCGCGCGCTCGTAGGCCGTGCGCATCGGCTGGCCCGCCAGGCCCTTCGGCCGCACGATCTTGCCGGCGCTGGCGGTGCTGTTCACTTCGGCCGTCTGCAGCAGCAGGGGCCGCAGCGAGGCCGGGAATCCCGGCGGCAGTTCGTCGTCGCGCCAGCCCGGCGTCGTCGGCTGGCCCGTGAGGTACTCGACCGTCGCGATCTTCTGCGCGTCCGCCGCCACCGCCGGATCGTCGCTCTCGGCCATCAGCGCCAGGCCGTCGGGCAGCGTCTTCGCCCAAACGACCAGCGGATCGGCATCGGCCTGCTTCGCGCCGGCGGGCTGGAAGATCGACAGCACGGCCTGCGGGGCCGGGTTGCACGCCTTGCGGTCGTCGCTCTTCGCCGGGGCCCGGCAGTGCCCGTTGACCAGGCCCAGCGCCAGCAGGCGCCCTTCCCCATCGAGCAGCATGGCCGCGCGCTCCTCGCCATGGTCGCCGCCGTCGATGGACGCGATGACCGTGCGGCCATCGGGCCAGACGGTGCGCGTGATGTCGTGGCGCGAGCGCATGCCGGCGAGCACCTGGCTCGCGATCAGCCCATCGACCTCGTTGAAGCTGCCGCGCGCGTAGCCGACCATCTCGATCACCGCGCTGCGGACCTTCGGCTGCTCGCTGAGCCGCAGGCGCGGCGCGGGCACCGCCGTGGTGACGGGGGCCGCCGCTTGGGGCATCGGTGCCTGCGCTGCGGCACCCCCATGGAAGCCCGAGAGCACGAGAACGAGGAAGGCCGAGGGAAGCGAAGGAAAACGAAGATGCATGCGAGGCGCCGGGAGAGTGATGCGTCCGGCGCGCGCGTGTCGTGCCGGATCAGGGGAGCGGATTCTAGAAGCCGGCCTCGCGGCGACTGCAGGGCGCGCCGCATGCAGGCCCTTCGGCATACTCGTGCCACCGTCCTTTCTTTCGAATGGAAGCACCGTTGAACACCCCCACCCTTCGCCCCGCGATCGACTGGCCGGGCCTGCTGCAGGCCGCGCCCTATTTCACGTCCGCGATCATGGACACGCTGTCGCCGGAGCAGGCGCCCGAGGCCGCGCCGCTGGTGCGCGCCGCCTACTTCTACGACCTGTTCGACGGCCAGGTCTCGAACGGCGGCGTGATGCAGTACTTCTACAACCTCGCGCTGTCGACACCCGGCTTCGCGCAGGTGCCCGCCTTCATCGCGCAGAACCCGCACCTGGCGCAGGCCCAGCCCTTCGTCGAGGCGGTGCATGCGGCCTGGGCCGAGGTGGCGCCCGCGGTCGCGTCGGCGCGCGACAGCGACGAGTGGCCGGAGGCGCTGTTCTCCAGCCACCGGGCGCGCTTCGAGGCGCTGGAGAAGGACTTCTACGCCGTCAACCACACGATCTCGCAACGGCTGTGCGCGGCCATCGTGCAGTCGCCGCACGACTACTTCGAGATCGCGGCCGTGCCCGGCCTGCCCGAGCGCGGCGTGGCGCACATCGCGCTCAAGGACGGCACGCACCGGCTGCGCTTCGAGGACGGCTTTCCGATCGGGCCCAACCTGCTCGAGCGCAGCGATGGCGACTGCGACGTGGTCTGGTTCTCGCGCGACCGCCAGCTGCTGCAGACCGAGAACGGCTACGGCGGCACGCGCACCCGCCACTGGCTGCACTACCCGAGCCAGGCCAGCGGCACCTGGCGCCTCAAGGGCGGCAAGCTGCAGTCGCACGAAGGCACGCGTGCCCTGTGGCGCAAGCACGGCCTGCGCGAATCCATGCATGCCAACGGCGCGCCCAAGACGGCCTCGCTGTTCCGCGACAACCAGTCGCTGGGCGACGAACACTTCTTCGCCGACGGCACGCTGCAGCTGCGCCACGAGAAGCGCGCCGACGGCGAGCACCGCAGCCGCTACTGGCCCGGCGGTGCGCTCAACACCGAAAGCATCTACGACGAGAAGAAGCGCCGCGAACGCTATCTGAGGGTGCTCGACCGCGACGGCCAGCCGCTGGCACCCGAGGGCACGGGCCGGCTGCACCAGTTCCTCACCATCGAGAAGGGCGAGCACCGCTGGCGCGAAGGCGCGCTGGTCGACGGCTACCTCGAAGGCCCCGTGCGCTGGATGAAGGGCAAGGCCGACGGCAGTGGGGCCACCGAGGTCAGCCGTGCCGTCTACCGCCAGGGGGTCGAGCGATGAGTGCGTCCGGCCGCTGGGCCTGAGGCACCACGGCAGCGCGCCCTCGCCCTCTCCCCTGATTGCAGCGCGCTACGTCGCCGAGAGGTTCGACCATTCGATGTCGATCTCCGCATCGAGCCGCAGCGCGGTCGGGTGCAGGGCCTCGACGTCGTCGCCGCTGAGGCTGAGATAGCGCCGCCCGGCCGGGGCGAAGGCGCGCAGCAGTTCCGGCACCGCGCGCGGCGCGCGCGTGACGGCCAGGATCGCGCCCTGCGTCGGCGCCAGCAGCGCATCGAAGCGGCTGAGCACACGAGCGCTCTCGCCGCGACGCCAGCGCCCTTCGGCATCGATGCCGTCCTGCGCCATCGCGGCCCAGTCGTCGATGCGCCACAGGTCGGCGCCGATGCCGTGCGAACGCGCGAGCACGGCGGCCACCGCCAACGCCAGCTCGACGACCTCGGCACCGCAGACCCACTGCATGCGCCGCCCCGGCCCGGTCGCGCGCTGCAGCAGCTTCATGCCCTTCCCTTCGCCTCAGCCATTGCGGAACAGGAAGCTGTAGGCGTTGAGCGCCGGCACGCCGCCCAGGTGCGCATACAGCACCTTCGAGCCCGGCGGAAACTCGCCGAGCCGCACCTTCTCGATCATGCCGTGCATCGACTTGCCCTCGTAGACCGGGTCGGTGAGCATGGCCTCCAGCCTGGCACTCAAGCGGATGGCTTCGAGCGTGCCTTCGTTGGGCAGGCCGTACTCCGGTCCGCCGAAGCGGGTGTCGAGCACGACGTCCTGCGCCGTGATGTCGCGATCGAGCTCGACCAGCTGCGCCGTGTTCTTCGCGATGCGCAGGATCTGCTCATGGGTCTTCTGCGGCTTGGCCGAGGCGTCGATGCCGATCACGCGGTCGGCGCGGCCATCGGCCGCGAAGCCCACGACCATGCCGGCCTGGGTGCTGCCCGTCACCGCGCAGACCACGATGTAGTCGAAGCGGAAGCCGAGCTCGGCCTCCTGCTGCCGCACCTCTTCGGCAAAGCCCACGAAGCCGAGCCCGCCCTTGGGATGCTCCGAGCAGCCCGCGGGAATCGGGAAGGGCTTGCCGCCGGCCTGGCGCACGCTCTCCATCGCGTCTTCCCAGCTCTTGCGGATGCCGATGTCGAAGCCCGCGGCATCCAGCCGGACGTCGGCGCCCATGATGCGCGACATCTCGATGTTGCCGACCCGGTCGTACACCGCGTCGGAATAGTTGACCCAGTTCTCCTGGACCAGCACGCACTTCAGTCCCAGGTGCGCGGCCACCGCCGCCACCTGCCGCGTCTGGTTCGACTGGATGCCGCCGATCGACACGAGCGTGTCGTAGCCGCCTTCGAGCGCCTCGGGAATCAGGTACTCGAGCTTGCGCGTCTTGTTGCCGCCGAAGGCCAGGCCGCTGTTGCAGTCCTCGCGCTTGGCATAGAGCTCGACCTTGCCGCCCAGATGCGCGCTCAGGCGCTTGAGCGGCTGGATGGGCGTCGGCCCGAAGGTCAGCGGATAGCGGGGGAATTTCTTCAGATTCATGGGCGGTGCTCCTGTGTGCGTGATCGGCGGGATGTGGTGCATCGATCTTAGGAATGGAGCCGCGACACAGGGTTGCGAAATAGTGCTTGTTCACGGAATGAAGGCGCCCTCAGAATCCATTCATCCTTTGGAAATTTCGAGAAACCCCTGATGAGCACAACAAAACGCCGTTCCGCGAGCGTCGCGCCCGCCCCTTCGCCGAAGGGCGAGCTCGACCGCATCGACCGCGCCATCCTGCGCGCCCTGCAGCGCGACGCATCGGTCTCCAACATCGCGCTGGCGGCCAAGGTGAACCTCAGCGCGCCGGCCTGCCTGCGCCGCGTCGAGCGGCTCAAGGCCATGGGCATGATCCGCGGCATCGTGGCCCTGCTGGAGCCGCGCGCCCTCGACGCCGGCATGCTGGTGATGATCGGCGTGGTGCTCGACCGCTCCACGCCCGAGTCCTTCGCCGACTTCGAGAAGGCGGTGCACAAGGTCTCGGGCTGCCTCGAATGCCATGTCGTGACGGGCGAGTTCGACTACTTCATGCTGCTGCGCACGCGCGACCACGAGAGCTTCAACCGGCTGCACGCCGAGCAGCTGCTCTACCTGCCGGGCGTGCGGCAGATCCGCAGCTTCATGGTGCTGAAGGAAGTGCTGTCGACGACGCAGTTGAGTGTCTAAGCCAAGGCCACCACGTTCGCATCGGCCTGCGAGGTCTCGCCAGGATGGCGCTGTGGCATGCTGCATGCCGGCGGCGTCGGGCCGCCACGCGACGGCCGAAGCCTTTCTCCCCACGCCCGAGGAGCCCCGGTGTTCTCCCACATCTTTGTCAGCGTCAGCGATTTCGAGCGCGCCTTGCGCTTCTACAGCCCGGTGATGGACAGCCTCGGCCTCGCGCTGCGCTTCTGCGAGCGGGACAGGCCCTGGGCCGGCTGGCACAGTGCCGGCGGAACGCGCCCCTTCTTCGTGATCTGCACGCCCCACGACGGCCAGCCGCATCACCCCGGCAACGGGCAGATGGTCGCGTTCGCCGCGGCCTCCAGGCAGATGGTTCGAAGCGCACACCGAACCGCGCTGGAGAATGGCGGCACCTGCGAGGGCCCGCCCGGCCTGCGTCCCCAGTACCACGAGCACTACGACGGCGCGTACTTCCGAGATCCGGACGGGAACAAGCTGTGTGTCGCCTGCCATGGCCCGATGGCCGATGGTGCATGAGGACGACGCAGCAGGCCGGATCGACTGTGGCGCCGCCTGGGTTACCTTAGCGCCATGAGAACCTCCCCGCGACTCTGGGCCGCCGCCGCTCTTGCCCTGTGCTCACCCGCCGCCCTCGCCGACCCGCATGGCCTGCTCACGCTGGTGGTCGGCGTGCCGCTGCTGCTGGTCGCGTCGGTCGTGCTGGGCATCCTGCTGATCCTGCGCCCCGGCGCGCCCGTCCGGATCGTGTCGATCGTGCTGTTCGCGCCCACGCTGGCCTACAGCCTGTACGTCGCGCTGGACGCACTCACCCTGTTCACGGACATCGGCTCGGAGAATTCGATGATCGGCTTCGCCTTCTTCGGGCTGCTGGCGCTGGCCTGCCTTCTGTTCTTCCTGATCGTTCGCAGAAGGCCCGTCGCCGGCGGATGAAGCGCCAGGCAGGCCGGCCCGCTCAGGCCGCGCCGTCCCGCCGCGACGACCCCCGCGTCACCAGCTCGCCCGGCAGCAGCAGCACGCGCGGCGGCAGATCGAGGCCGCGCAGGCGCTCGATCAGGCAGTTGGCGGCGCCGCGGCCGATCTCGGCCGTGGGTTGCGCGATGGTGCTCAGGCCCGGCCCGACCAGCGGCGACCATTCGGCCTCGTCGAAGCCGACGAAACCCAGGTCCTCGCCGAACTGCCAGTCCAGCCCGGCCACGGCCGCGGCCACGCGCAGGGTGACCACCGCGTTGCCCGAGATCACGGCCGGCGCACGCCGAGCACGCCGGGCCCGCTGGCGCAGGGCGCGCAGCGCGGCCTCGAGGCCGGCGCTGTCGCCCTCCTCGCTCTCGAACACCTCGCCCTTCACGCCCGGCGCATGCGCGGCCATGCAGTCGCCGAAGGCATTCGTACGCTCGCGCCGCGTGCTCACGCCCTTCTGCGGCTCGGTGATGTAGAGGAACTCGCGGTAGCCGCCGGCCAGCAGGTGTTCGCAGGCCAGCGCCATCGCGCCCGGGTTGTCGAGCGACACGAAGTCGGCCTGCATGCCCGCATGGCGTCGGTCGACCAGCACCGCCGGCTTGCCGTGCAGCGCCACCGCGTCGACGGTGCTGGCGCCGCGGCCCAGCGTGTTGAGGATGAAGCCGTCGACCTGGTAGCTGGCCAGCGCATCGATGGCCTCGCGCTCGCGGCCGCTCTCGTTGCCGAGGTTGAACAGCATCACCAGGTAGCCCGCGTCCTGGCAGGCCTTCTCGGCGCCGCGCAGCACGGCCACCGAATAGGGGTTGGTGATGTCGGCCACGATCAGGCCGATCAGCCGCGTGCTGCCGCGGCTCAGGGCCTGGGCCATGGGGCTGGGCGAATAGCCGAGCGCGGCGATCGCGGTCTCCACGCGCGCCGCGATGTCGGGGCTCAGCAGTCGCTCGCGGTGGTTGAAGAAGCGCGAGACCGTGGCCTTCGACACGCCGGCCGCCGCCGCCACGTCGGCGATGGTGGCCCGCTGGCCCGCGGGCTTCTGGCGCGGTGCCCGGGTGCTCACGCCGAGGCCGTGTCGAAGACGGCGCCCGGCCTCTGGCCGGCCAGCGCCTGCAGCAGGTTGGTGGTCGCCAGCTCGGCCATCGCATGGCGGGTCTCGTGCGTGGCCGAGCCGATGTGCGGCAGCGGCGTCACGCGCGCATGGGTGCGCAATGCCGAATCGAGCGGCAGCGGCTCGGTCGCGAACACGTCGAGCCCGGCCGCGTGCAGGTGGCCGCTGTCGAGCGCGGCCAGCAGCGCGGCCTCGTTCACCGTGGCACCGCGGCCGCCGTTGATGAAGATCGCACCCGGCTTCATGGCGCCGAAGACCTCGGCGTCGATCATGCCGCGCGTGGCATCGGACAGGGGCAGCATCGCGACCACGAAGTCGGCGCGCGCGAGCAGCTCGTTCAGCGGCGTGTGCAGCGCATGGCCCTGCAGTTCGGGCGCCTGCGCCGCGAGGTCGACCGCACGGCGTGCGTGGTAGAGCACCGGCATGCCGAAGCCCAGGGCCGCGCGGCGCGCGATGGCCTGGCCGATGCGGCCGAAGCCCAGCAGGCCCAGCGTCTTGCCGTGCACGTCGGTGCCGAACAGCTCGGGGCCGATGTTCCTGGTCCATTGCCCTTCGCGCACCAGGTTCGACAGCTCGACCACGCGACGGCTGGTCGCCATCAGCAAGGCGAACATGGTGTCGGCCACGGTCTCGTCGAGCACGCCGGGCGTGTGGCACAGCAGGATGCCGCGCCGGTGCAGTTCGGCCAGCGCGAAGTTGTCGACGCCCACCGACACGCTCGAGATCACCTCGAGCTTGGGTGCGCGATCGAGCAGCGCCGCGTCGACCGGCCAGCTCGAACCGATCAGCGCCTGCGCCTCGGGCAGCGCGGCATCGAAGGCCGCGCGCTGGGCCGCCACCTTCGGGTTGGCCACGGTCACGTCGTGCACGGCCTGCAGCCGCGCGAGCTGGTCCTCGGGCAGTTCGCGGAACACCAGCACCTTCTTGCGCATTGCAGCGGTCATCCCAGCTTCGCCTCGTCGAGTTGGGCCCGCGTCGGCAGGCCTTCGGTGTCACCCAGCACCTGGACCGCGCGCGCGCCGATCCAGCTGCCGCGGCGCACCGCGTCGGGCACGCTGCGGCCTTCGAGCAGAGCGCTGATCACGCCGGCCGCGAAGCCGTCGCCCGCGCCCACGGTGTCGATCACTTCCTCGACCGGGAAGCCCGCCACGCGGCCGGTGCCGGCCACGTCGCTGTCGTAGTAGGCGCCCTCGGCGCCCAGCTTCACCACCACCAGCTTCGCGCCGAGTTGGCGATAAAAAGCCGCGATGCCTTCGGGCGTGCTTTGGCCGGTGAGCAGCAGGCCCTCCTCGATGCCGGGCAGCACCCAGTCGGCGCGCGAGGCCAGGTCGTTGATGGCGCTGCGCATGGCCTCGGTCGAGGCCCACAGCGTGGGGCGCAGGTTGGGGTCGAAGGAGATGGTGCGGCCCGCGGCGCGCATCGTGTCCATGGCCTTGATCGCGGCCGGCAGCGTGGTCGCGGAGATGGCGGCGAACACGCCGGTGGCGTGCAGGTGGCGCGCGGAGGTGAGCCAGGGCACGTCGATGTCGTCGGCCGTCATCTGGCTCGCGGCCGAACCCTTGCGGTGGTATTCGACCGGCGGGTCGCTGCCGTCGGTGACGCGGCCCTTGAACTGGAAGCCGGTCTTCTGTGACGCGTCGCAGATCACGTGGCTGCAGTCGATGCCCTCGCCCTTCATGGTCGCGATCAGGTAGCGGCCCATCGAATCGGTGCCGAGCCGGCTGGCCCAGCCCACCTTCAGGCCCAGGCGCGACAGGCCGATGGCCACGTTGGTCTCGGCGCCGGCGGTGCGCTTGTGGAAGGACTGCGCGTCTTCCAGCGGGCCCGGCCGGTCGGCCACCAGCAGCAGCATGGCTTCGCCGAACAGGGCGACGTCGAAGGCGGTATCGGTCATGGCAAGGCGCGGGCGGCGCGGATGAAGTCGATCTGGGTGCGCGTGACGGCCAGCAGGTCGTCGCCGATCAGCGGGTATTCGATGGCGTGCGGCACGTCGGCCGGCAGCGCGCGCAGCACGGCGCGCCAGGGGGCCGAGGAATCGGCCAGCGGCACCGCGACCCACTTGGCCGGCAGCCGCTGCACGCCCTTGCAGTGCACATAGCGCACGCGGTGGCCCAGGGCCTTGGCGGCTTCGAGCGGGCATTCGCCCAGCCAGTGCCAGTTGCCCATATCGAACGTCATGCCCAGGTTCAGCCCGGCACGGTCGGCCACGTCGAAGAAAGTCAGCAGTGCGGGCAAGGTGCCCGCCGAGACGGTCTGGTCGTTCTCGATCAAGAGCTCGATGCGGGTCTCGGACAGTTGGGTCTTCAGGCCCCACAGCGAACCGTGCGAGCTGGTGCGGAAGTCGCCGATGGCCATCTTCAGGCGCCTGGCGCCGAGCGTGGTCGCGGCCGCGATGCCGCGCGCCAGCGCCGCGCTGTCGAGCCAGCCGCCTTCGGCCCACAGGCCCTCGGGGCTGCTGTAGACCGAGGCATGGCCCGCGAGCGCGGGCAGTTCGGCGTCGGGGTTGCGCAGCAGCTCGCCGCGCACCTCGACCGAATCGGCACCCGCGGCGCGCGCGAGTTCGGAACACCAGAGCTGGCCGTGCCGGCCCACCTCGGCCGCGCCGAAGGACGACAGCGAGATCAGTACGGGAATCGAGGCCATCAGTGCGCCTGGTGCGAGGAAAGGATCTGACCCAGGAATTGCTTGGTCTTGTCGTTCTTCGGGTTGCTGAAGAACTCGGCCGGCGGCGCCTGTTCGACGATCTTGCCGTCGGCCATGAAGATCACGCGGTCGGCCACACTGCGGGCGAAGCCCATCTCGTGCGTCACGCACAGCATGGTCATGCCGTCTTCGGCCAGGCCGATCATGGTGTCGAGCACTTCCTTGACCATCTCGGGATCGAGGGCCGAGGTGGGCTCGTCGAACAGCATGATCTTGGGCGACATGCACAGCGCGCGTGCGATCGCCACGCGCTGCTGCTGGCCGCCCGACAGCTGGCTCGGGTACTTCTTGGCCTGCTCGGGAATGCGCACGCGGGTGAGGTACTTCATCGCCACCTCTTCCGCCTGCTCCTTCGACAGGCCGCGCGAGCGCATCGGCGCCAGCGTGCAGTTCTCGAGGATGGTCAGGTGCGGGAACAGGTTGAACTGCTGGAACACCATGCCGACTTCGGCGCGCACCGCATCGACGTTCTTGCCACCGGCCGTGAGCTCGATGCCGTCGACCACGATGCGGCCCTGCTGCACCGTCTCGAGGCGGTTGATGCAGCGGATCAGCGTCGACTTGCCCGAGCCCGAAGGCCCGCAGATCACGATGCGTTCGCCCGCGCGCACGCTCAGGTCGATGCCGGTCAGCACCTGGAATTCGCCGTACCACTTGTTCACCGCTTCCATGCGGATGATCGGCTCGGTGCCGGCAGGGGTCGTGACTGCGTCGGTCATATTTTCTCGTTCCAAAGTTTCTTCATCGAATGCGCACATCGGCTTTCGCGTGGGACACCGCGGAACCGGCTTTGCCGGGCCGCTGGTGTCGCCCCCTGGAAGGGGGAAGGCGCACGCGACACGCAGTGCGCGAAGACTCGGGGGTCAGTTCAATTTCGGCAGGTCGGCGCCCAGCCACTTCTGGTAGAGCTTGTTGAGCTCGCCGTTGGCCGTGTTCTTCTCGACGAAGGCGTTCACGTTCTTCAGCAGCTCTTCCTGGCCCGGACGCATCGCGACGCCCATGGCCTGCTGCACCAGCGTGAACTTGTTCTCGAAGGTGTTGGCGGGCACGCGCTTGGCGATCTGCGCCGCGACGGTGACCGAGCAGCCGATGGCATCGACCTGGCCCGACATCAGGGCCTGCATGGCCGAGGCGTCGTCGTCGAAGCGGCGGATCTCGGTGCCTTCCGGTGCGGCCTTGGTCACGGCCACGTCCTGCGTCGATGCGCGGGCCACGCCGATGCGCTGGCCCTTGAGGTCGGCCGCGCCCTTGATGTTGGCGTCCTTCTTGCCGTACAGCACGATGGTCGCGGCGGCGTAGGGCGCGGAGAACTGCACCTGCTTCGAACGTTCGGGCGTGATGGCCAGCGACGCGACCAGCAGGTCGACCTTGTTGGTCAGCAGGAAGGGAATGCGGTTCGGGCCGGTGACCGGCACGATGTTGGCCTTGACGCCCCATTCCTTGGCCAGCAGCTTGGCCACGTCGGCGTCGTAGCCGTCGGGCTGGTTCTGCGCGTTGGTCGTGCCGTAGGGCGGGAAGTCGACCAGCATGCCGATGGTGACTTCGCCCTTCTTCTTGATGTCGGCGATCGACTGCGCGGTGGCGAAAGGTGCGAACACGGTGAGTGCGGCGCCCAGGCCGAGGGCAGCGATGGCGGTGCGGCGGGTGGTGGAACGGGTCATGTCGAAGTCTCCTGAGTTGAGGACGGGAACAGGCAAGAAAAGAAAGGGGGAATCAGCGGGCCAGCGCCTGGGCGCGGCGGCGCTCCATGCGCGCGGCCAGCAGCGACAGCGGCCAGCAGATCACGAAGTAGATCGCGGCCACGGTGGCGAAGACCTGCAGCGGCTGGAAGGTCGCGTTGTTGATGATCTGGCCGGCGCGCGTGACCTCGGTGAAGCCGATGATGGCGGCCAGCGAGGTGCCCTTGATGATCTGCACCACATAGCCCACGGTCGGCGCGAGCGCGATCTTGAAGGCCTGGGGCAGCACCACGTCGCGCATGCGGTCGACATAGCGCAGGTTGAGTGCCTGCGCCGCCTCGATCTGGCCACGCGGCACGGCTTCGATGCAACCGCGCCAGATCTCGCCCAGGAAGGCCGCGCTGTTGAGGATCAGCGCGGCGCCCGCGGCGATCCAGGGGTTGATGTCCAGGCCCAGCACCGGCGCGCCGAAGAAGATCAGGAACAGCTGCAGCAGCAGCGGCGTGCCCTGGAAGATCTGGATGAAGGTGACGGCCGCGCCGCGGGCGAAGCGGCTCTCGGAGGTGCGCGCCAGCGCGATCACCAGGCCCAGCAGCGCGCCGCCGACGAAGGCGATCAGCGACAGCGCCAGCGTCCACTGGACGGCCTGGAGGATGAAGAGGAATTCGGGAAAGCCGAAGGTACGCATATCAAATCTCAGTCTTTCAGCGAGTGGGCAACCGGCGCCTCAGCTCGATGCAGGCTTGATCGGGAAACACCGCGGAACCGGCTTTGCCGGGCCGCTGGTGTTGCCCCCGGTAGGGGGTTGGCGAAGCGACACGAAGTGCGCGAAGACTGGGGGCGAGCCATTGCTATCGACGATCCGGATAGTTGAGGGTTCGCTGATAGATCAGCTTGAAGAGGCCGGAGAAGCTCAAGGCCAGCAACAGGTAGATACCTGCCACCACGATGTAGATCTCGAAGCTGCGGAAGGTCTGCGACTGCAGGTTGGCCGCGACCGAGGTCAGGTCGTCGGCCGAGATCACCGACACCACGGCCGAGCTCAGCATCAGCAGGATGAACTGGCTGGTGAGCGCGGGGTAGATGGCCTTGAGCGCGGGCTTGATGATCACGAAGCGGAAGATCTCCCAGGGCTTGAGGTTGAGCGCACGGCCCGCCTCGATCTGGCCCTTGGGAATCGACTCGATGCCCGCGCGGATGATCTCGGTGGCATAGGCGCCCAGGTTCACCACCATCGCGGTCAGCGCGGCCGTGTAGGGCGACCAGCGCAGGCCGATGGCCGGCAGCGCGAAAAAGAAGAAGAACAACTGCACCAGGAAGGGCGTGTTGCGGATCACCTCGATGTAGGCATTGACGATGAAGCGCAACCAGGCGGGCCCCGAGGTCTTGCCCCAGGCGCAGAAGATGGCGACGACAAGGCCGAGCACGGTGGCCACCAGCGAGAGCTGGATGGTGATCCACGTGCCCTTGAGGAGCAGTGGCCAGGCGGCGAAGACGGCGTCGAACTGGAATTGGTAATTCACTGGGCAAATCCTGCGGACAGGCAAGCGGTGCGTGGGCTGGCCAGTGTATGAAACCGGTTTCAGACGAAACATCGGGGTTTACCCTTGTATGCAAGTTTCGCGGGTCAGGCTGAGAGCCAACGCCATCGCAAGGGCATCCGACGGCATCTGGCCGCTTCTTGGGCAAACTGGCGCAGTGACCTCGCCCTTCCCCGCGCCCCCTGCCCTGCTCCACCGCTGGCTGCGTCGGGCGGTGGACGTGCAGCCGGACGAGGTGCGGGCGACGCTGCTCGGCTTCGGCTGGTTCTTCTGCCTGCTGGGCGGCTACTACCTGCTGCGGCCGCTGCGCGATGCGCTGGGCCTGGCCGGCGGCGCGGACGAACTGCAGTGGCTGTTCAGCGCCACCTTCGTCGCGATGCTCGCGCTGGTGCCGCTGTTCGGCTGGCTGGTCACCCGGCTGCCGCCGCGGCGCTTCGTGCCGCTGGCCTACCGCTTCTTCACCGTGAGCATCCTGGTGTTCTGCGTGCTGATCGCAAGCGGCGTGCACGGCGTCTGGGTGGGCCGCGTGTTCTTCGTGTGGATCAGTGTCTTCAACCTGTTCGTGATCAGCATCTTCTGGAGCGTGCTGGCCGACTGCTTCAGCAACGCACAAGGCCGGCGGCTGTTCGGCTTCATTGCGGCCGGCGGCACCGCGGGCACCTTCGTCGGGCCGGCGCTGGCCGCCTCGCTGGTCACGGCGCTCGGGCCGGTCGCGCTGACGCTGGGCGCGGCATTGCTGCTCGAAGCCGCGCTGCAGTGCTTCCACCGGCTGTATCCGCGCGAAGGCCAAAGACTTGCGCATGAAGGCGCCGCTGGCGCCGCCACGGCCACCGGCGACGCCCGCCCCATCGGCGGCAGTGTGCTGGCCGGCCTGGCGCTGATCGCGCGCTCGCCCTACCTGCTGGGCCTGTGCGGCTATTTGCTGCTGCACACCGCGGCCTCGACCTTCCTCTACTTCGAGCAGGGCCGCATCGTGGCCGGGGCCTTTTCAGATACGGCATCGCGCACCCGCTTCTTCGCCTTGGTCGACCTGGGCGTATCGACGCTCACGCTGCTGCTGCAGCTCTTCGTCACCGGCCGGCTCATGAAGCGCTTCGGCGTGGGGACGGCACTGGTGCTGCTGCCGGTCGCCTCGGCGCTGGCCTTCGCGGCGGTGGCGCTCTCGCCCACGGTGCTCGTGCTGGCCGCCGCGCAGGCCTTGCGCCGCGCCTTCGACTACGCGATCGCACGGCCGGCGCGCGAGGTGCTGTTCACCGTGGTCGGGCGCGAAGCCAAGTACAAGGCCAAGAACGCGATCGAGACCGTGGTCTACCGCGGTGGCGATGCCGTCAGCGGCTGGATCTCGGCCGGCCTGGGCGCGCTGGGCGTGGGCTTCGCGGGCCTGGCGGCGCTGGCGATTCCGCTGGCCGCCGCATGGGCCGTCCTCTCGCTGTGGATCGCGCGCCAGCAGGAGCGACGATTGCACGCTCCTGCGGGGAACTCGACCGCGCCCCGTGCATCCACCGCAGGACACGCTGCCGATTGACCCCCACCTTCCCAGGAGTCGCCATGCCACCGTTGCCCCACGCCCACCCCGCCGGACTCACGCGCGCCCAGGTGCTGCGCATGGCCGTCGGCCTGTCGACCGGCGTCGCCACCGCCGGCCTGCCCTTCGGCGCCGCGGCGCAGAAGAAAACCCCCATGAACACCCGCCCCATCCCTTCGACCAAGGAAGCCCTGCCCGTGATCGGCTGCGGCACCTGGGTCGGCTTCGGCCACGCGCCGGGCAGCGACGAATACCGGCGCCTGCCGGGCGTGCTGCAGGCGCTGTTCGACGCAGGCGGCACGGTGCTCGACAGCTCGCCGATGTACGGCCGCGCCGAGCAGACCACGGGCGAACTGCTGGCTGCATCGAAGGACCGCCCCCAGGCCTTCCTCGCGACCAAGGTCTGGACCCGCGGGCGCGAGGCCGGCATCGCGCAGATGGAACAGTCCTTCGCGCACCTGAAGGCCGAGCGCATCGACCTGATGCAGGTGCACAACCTGGTCGACTGGCGCACCCAGCTCGCGACGCTGCGCGAATGGAAAGCCAGCGGCCGCATCCGCTACATCGGCATCACGCACTACACGGCCTCGGCCTTCGGCGAGGTCGAGGCGGTGCTGCGCGCCGAGACGCTCGATTTCCTGCAGATCAACTATTCGATCGACGACCGCGCGGTCGAACAGCGCCTGCTGCCGCTCGCGGCCGAGCGCGGCGTGGCCGTGATCGTGAACCAGCCCTTCGGCGGCGGCGGTTTGCTGCGCGGGCTGCGCGACAAGCCGCTGCCCGGCTGGGCGGCCGAGATCGGTGCGACCAGCTGGGCTCAGGTGCTGCTCAAGTTCACGCTGAGCCACTCGGCCGTGACCTGCGTGATCCCCGGCACCAGCCGGCCCGAGCACATGGCGGACAACGCGAAGGCGGGCTTCGGCACCGTGCCGGATGCGGCCTTCTGGCGGCGGCATGCGGCGTCGGTGACGGCGGCGTCTTGACGCCGCGCTAGCCAGCGTTCGGCGGCGTACCTCCCGCCCGCCCGCCGGCTTCCCTTCCCGGGCATCGCGGTGCTACGCTTTCGCGCGTCACACATCGATCGTCGGAAAGACTGCGCCGAAGAGCGCGAAAGGGAAGACCATGACCTGGACACGTGCCGTCCCGGCCCGACCCACGTTCAGGGCGAATGGAAGAGGCTGCCTTACGGGCCGTTCGGTCCAATGGAGTTGCTGGAGGCTGTCGCTCTGCACCCAACATGGGTACCTGGGATCGCTGGAGACTCGGGGCTTGAGAAAGAAGAAGTGCCGCTTCGTCCCAAGGAAGTGCGCAGCAGCATTTGCGGCAGCCTGTTCGCCCACCTCGACAAGCTGCATGCGCACGTGCACCAACACCCCGGTGGCAAAGAATCCACACTGACGACCCGTTCAAGGAGGCCATTCAAATGACACGCAAGCACCTCAATTTCCCACCGCCACCCGTGCCTCGCACCGTGCGCGAATTGCTCAAAGACTATCCGGAGCTTATTGAAGAACTACAGGATGGTTTGACCAAGAGCCACTACGGCCCACTGGGTGCTTTGAACTTTGACAGTGCCATCTGGTTGCTGAAGGACATGCTGGGTGGGGATTTGGTCGATGCACACGAGCAATCCGACCAGGCCAAGGCACGGGGCGACCAGGAGACAGTCCGTCGGGCTGATGAGAAAGCCATGGCGATCGCAATGGCAAGGCTGGATGCGTCCGGCGACGGCGATCTGTCCAGCTATTTCAAGACCTATGAAAAGGACTTCCAATGAGTCGCGCCACGGAATGGACCTTGGACGAGGCCACTCACAATCGGATCTATACCGAACGAGTTCTCCCCGAAAGCGGCTTTCGCAGAACTACTTCGCAGGAGCATCCTCGTGCCGTTGTGCTGGCAGGCCAACCCGGTGCTGGCAAGCGTAACTTGGCGGACGCCGCGAAGACGGAGTTTGCCGGCAATGTCGCCACTCTCGATCTCGACGAAAAGCGCGAGTACCACCCGGACCACAAACATCTCCGCGAAACCCACCCCTATACATGGGCAAGCCACACCCACCAGGACGCCCGAGGCTGGGCCGATAAACTGAACTACGCCTTCGTCGAAGGCCGACGCAACATCGTCTTCGACACGACACTGGGTGGCGCCGACCACTGGATCGGCTAAATGAAGAAGATGCAGGCTCTGCCAACGCATCCCTATGAAGTCGAGGTGCGCGTGCTCGCCACGCACCGCCTGGAGAGCGAGCATGGTGTACATCAGCGTTTTGCTGCTGGCCTCGACAAATACGGCCACGACCGCTTCGTTCACAAGGAAGTCCACAGCAGCGTCTACGACCACCGGTCCTGAAACTCCCGCACTGACGACCCACTCAAGGAGGCCATTCAAATGAACCGCAAGCACCTCAATTTTCCGCCACCACCCGTGCCTCGCACCGTGCGCGAATTGCTCAAAGTCTATCCGGAGCTGATTGAAGAACTTCAAGAAGCTCTGACCAGCCTCCACTATGGTCCACGCGGCCCTATGGACTTTGAGCGAGCCGTTTGGCTGCTGAAAGATATGTTGGAGGCAGACTGGGTTGATGCGCGGGATGAGGGAAATCAAGCCAAGGCACGCGATCAGCTTGACGCGATCCAACGAGCTGAAACGAAGAAGATTGCGGTTAATGAAGCAATGCGCACCATCCATGCTGGCGACGATCTTTGGGACTACTTCAAAACCTATGAGAAGGAGTTCCAATGAGCCGCCCCACCGAGTGGACTCTGGACCCGGCGACGCACAACCGGATCTATGCTGACGAAGTCTTCCCAAAGAGCGGGTTTGATCAAACGACTCCACAGGAACGCCCTCGTGCCATCGTGCTCGCAGGCCAACCGGGTGCCGGCAAAGGCGGCTTAGTCAAGACTGCCGAGAAAGAGTTTGCCGGGAACGTAGTCACTCTTGATCTCGACGAGAAACGTCGATTCCACGAGCACTACAAGCATCTCCGCGAAGCCCACCCCTACACATGGGCAAGCCACACCCACCAGGACGCCCGAGGCTGGACCAACAAACTGAACCATGCCTTCGTCGAAGGCCGACGCAACATCGTCTTCGACACGACGCTGGGAGGCGCCGACCACTGGATCGGCGAAATGAAGAAGATGCAGGCCCTGCCGACGCATCCCTATGAAGTCGAGGTGCGCGTGCTCGCCACGCACTGCCTAGAAAGTGAACATAGCGTGCATAGCGTTTCGCTGGCACCCCGATAAGAAGGGCATTGGCCGTTGCATTTTCAAGAAAGTCCGTACCGACGCCTAAGCAAAGAGACCATTCAAATGAACCGCAAGCACCTGAATCTCCCGCCGCCACCCGTGCCTCGCACGGTGCGCGAACTGCTCAAAGAATATCCGGAGCTGATTGAAGAACTACAGGGTGGCTTGACCAAGAGCCACTCCGGCCCATTGGGTGCCCTGAGCTTTGACAGTGCCATCTGGCTGCTGGAGGGCACGTTTGATGCAATTTGGGGTGATGCGGACAAAGAGGCAGAGCAAGCTACAGCACGAGGGGACTCGGAAGCTGCTGAACAAGCAAAGCGAAAGAGAGTGACGATTAGTAAGGCAAGACGTTCCATACATGCCGACGACGATCTTTGGAACTACTTTAAGACCTATGAAAAGGACTTCCAATGAGTCACGCGACGGAATGGACCTTAGACGAAGCCACGCATAACCGTATCTATGCCGAAAAGATCTTTCCAGAAAGTGGCTTTCAGGAGACCGCCGCACAGAAATATCCTCGCGCCATCGTCCTGGCAGGCCAACCAGGTGCTGGCAAGGGTGGTCTAGCCAGCGCTGTTGAGAAAGAGTTCACCGGCAACGTTGTCAAGCTTGATCTCGATGAGACGCGCAAATTCCATCGCGATGTCGAAAAGCTCCGCGAAACCCACCCCTACACATGGGCAAGCCACACCCACCAGGACGCCCGAGGCTGGACCGATAAACTGAACCACGCCTTCGTCGAAGGCCGACGCAACATCGTCTTCGACACGACGCTGGGTGGCGCCGACCACTGGATCGGCGAAATGAAGAAGATGCAGGCCCTGCCAACGCATCCCTATGAAGTCGAGGTGCGCGTGCTCGCCACGCACCGCCTCGAAAGTGAACATGGCGTGCATGAACGCTTCGCCCGTGACCTCGACAACAAGGGCTACGGCCGCTTCGTCCCCCAGGAAGTCCGCAGCAGCGTCTACGACAGCCTGCCCGCCAACCTCGACAAGGTGCATGCGCAACTGCCCGACGCGCGCATCCGCATCTTCAACCGCGAAGGCGCCGAGCTTTACGACAGCCGCACCAGCCCGTTGAAGCCAGGCGCGGCGCTGGCGCAGGCTCGCGAAGCCCGCCTGACCGACCCGGAGCGCACCCGCGGCCTGAACCACAAATGGCAAAAGCAGCAAGCCTGGGAGCAGCAGCTTCCCGAAGCCTTGCCGCGCCATCCCAAAGTGACGCCACCCACCGCGCAAAACGTCCTGCGCGAAAACAACGAGCTCAAGATCAAAACGGACGTCCAGCGTGGCGCGACCGAAGCCGCCGCCGTTGATCGCGCTGTACGCATCGAGCCCGGCATCGCGCGTGTCCACCTCGGCCTCAAGGTCGCTGGCGCGGCCGCCCAGATCCCCGATGCCATCACCACGGGCCGGGAAGCCTCCCGACTGCTCGACCAGGGCAACCTGACCGGCGCGCAGTCGCAGGTGATGCACTTCGCGGGCCGCAACCTCGGCATGGCCGGTGGCGCCATGGCCGTGGGCTCGATGGCGGCGGCGGCCGGCATCGAGACCGGCCCCGGCGCCATGGCCCTGGGCCTGGCCGGCGGCATGATCGGTGCCGTCGCCGGCGACAGGATCATGGACGCCGCCGACCAGGCTCGCATCCACAGCCAGCGCGGCAGCGACGGCAACGTCTGGAAGCTTGACCCCCAGCACCCGGAACAAGGCTGGACACGCCTGCCACGCCCCGGTGAGTTTGGCCCGCAAGGTCCGTCCGAAGCCGCTGGCTACAAGAGCCAGCTGATGCACGCCGCCCCACGGCTGGCCGACGAACTGAACTACAAAGCCAGCAGCACCGCCGTCGAACTGGCGCTGGCCCGCGGGCCAGCACTTCAGGACCCGTTCCGGCAGCCACCGGAAAGCACCGGTGAAACGGTGCTGCCGGGACTGGCAGCTGCCAATCAGCCGTGGCTGCGCGACCCGCGAAGCCATACCTGGACACGCCAGACCCTCGCGCCGGCGACGCCCCTGACGCACGGCATGCCGGTCCAACGCACGGTCACGGCCAGTCCCGAGCAGGCACTGCAGCTCGACCGTGCCACGCAGGCCGCCATCGCCCACAACATTGCCCAGGGCCCGCAGGCCATCGCCGCGCGCTACCAGCGGGCCTACGACCAGCATGGGTGGAAGCAGCATGGGCCGGTGCCTGCGGCTGTGCTCGAGGCCGCGCAGACGCCGCCCGACCAGTTGCCGGCCTCCGACGGGCATACCTACACACGGGGCGAGGACGGGCAGTGGACCACGCCGGGCAGCCTTTACGGCACGAACACCGCGCAGGGCCGCGTGCGCGATGAGCTCGAGGCCACGCGCAAGCAATTGACGTCGCAAGGGTCCCCTCTTCCGGGCCCCACACGGCCCGCCGCACATCGGGAGCCCGCCCACCCTATCCCCACGCACGAACAACGCATGACGCCCACGCCCGGTGGCATGCCCTTCGCCGAGGCCCACAAGCGCCGCGACGAGCCCGAGCAGATCTCTGTCGGTTCCTTGCAGGCCGTCGGCAAGCTGGATGCTTCCACTCTGGTCAAGGGCAGCCCGTCGTACCGCATGCACCAGGCACAGGAGCAGGACCTGATGCGAGGCCTGGCCCTGGCGCAGCAGCAGGACCGGGAGCGCTTCAGGCACGAGCCGAGTCCGTCACTCCCTTCGGTGAGTCGCACGCAGGAACGCACACAAGGGCGTCTGTTGAGCGAGATGCCTGTGCAGAAACAGTTCGAGCGGGAAGTGACGATGCCGGCTCCGCTGCCCGATGAACAGACGCGAGCGCCCGCGATCCACGCGTCTTCGCCGGGCCATGCCGGCGTCACGATGCCAGTGGTTCCTGCTTCTGCGCAGGCTGCACCGTCTCGACCTGCGCAATCCACCTCTGCGCATGAACAGCGCACCGCCACGTTCCCGTATCCGCAGCAGACGCAAGCCGCTGCGGGCGACAGCCCCGCGATGCAGGCCCGCTGGGCAGCGAAGGAGTCCGAACTGGTTGCCGCTCGGGAACAGATCGCGCGGCTCAGCGGCCAGAGGAACGACGAGCGCCCGGCGGTTCACACCGAGCCTGCTGCACCCGTGCGCCAGACCGATCCACGCGATCCCGCGCATCCCGATCACAAGGACTTCCAGAAGATCTACGAGGTGGTCGCGCAGCATGGCCGCTGGGATACGCAGCAGAGCGCCAGCATCGCTTCGCAGGCGCTGGCCGACTTCAAGGCACAGCCGCTGTCCAAGCGCCTGGATGTGGTGGCGCTGGAACCCGATACGAATGGCCAGCTCAAGCTGCTCGTCGGCCATGCGCCGTGGGGCGGCCTGCGCTGCCTGAGCTCGGCGATGGTCGATCCGGTGCAGGCGGCGCGTATACCCGCCGAGCAGGGCTTCAAGCAGCTGGCGCAAGCGACGCAGCAGCGCGAACTGCACGCGGCGCAGCAGTGGTTGCAGCAACAACAGCAGGGGAACGAGCAGGGGCTCCGACGGTAGCGGCACCGGCCTCGCTCCACCGCCGGTCGCTGCTCGCGCAGCCACCCCGATGCGAACGCGCGCTGGAAGCCGCACCCTCAGTCCAACACCGTCTTCGTGATCGCCCGCCCCACCCGCTCGAACACCTTGCCGGCCTCGCGCTGCTCGTCGAGGCCGGACGCGCAGGTCGCGACCACGATCGCATCGGCGCCGCCGTTCTGCGGCTGGATCACGCCCGCGTGGCAGGCGGTGCGGTGCTGGGTGCCGGTCTTGTGGATGAACTTCACCCTGCGCGGCAGGCCCGCCTGCAGCCGGTAGTTGGTGAAGATGTCGATCTTCATGGCGGTGAACAGCTTCTGCATGCTCGCGGGCTGGAGCAGCTTGCCCTGCACCAGCTTCTCAAGCATCGCACCGTAGGCCACCAGCGTGGCCGCGTTGAGGCCGCGCCGGTAGTAGCGGTCATAGGCTTCGTCGATGGTCTTCACCTGGAACGCCGACGCCGGCACGTCGAGCGCCTGGCGCAGCGCCTCCACCCGCTGCGGGCCCATGGGGGCCGAGGCGATGGTCACCAGCTGGTCGTTCGAGAGCTTGCGCGCATCGGGGTGCAGCTCGGCATACACGTCGTAGCGGACCTCGGCCAGCGTGCTCAAGGTGCCGAGGCCGTCGGCGCCCATCGCCGCCTGCGCGCTGCGGTTGACCTGTGCGAGCCCGACCTTGCGGATCAGCATGTTCGCGGCCGTGTTGTCGCTGTCGCCCAGCATGCGCTGCAGCAATTCGTCGATGCTGATCACCGCGCCGGGCTTGCGCCACACCAGCTGGCCGGCCTCGATCCGGTCGCCGGGCTCCAGTGTCATGGTGTCGGACAGCTTGAGCTGGCCCGCATCGACCTGCTGCAGCACCGCGATCGCGATCGGCACCTTCACCGTCGAGCCCAGGTACCAGCGCTGGTCGGCACCGTAGTTGAAGCTGTCGCCCTGCTTCAGGCGCTTGACGTACACGCCCAGCTTGCCCGGCGACTCGCGGTCGATGCGTTCGATCTCCTGCTTGAGCCCTGCGTCCCAGTCCGCCGCCCGCGCGGACTCAAGGCCGAGCAGGCACAGGCCGACGGTCAACGCGCAGAGCAGGCGCGGCATGGCAGATCGCTTCATCGTCATGGACTCCCTTGGTCAACAGGCCGGACCGGCAGACGGCGGCGCCCACCTGCATCAGCGCGAATTCGGATTGGTCGAGCGACGGCTCGTCACGGGTGCAGGCCACCACCAGCACGCGGCGCTGCTGGCCGGCCTCGGCCAGCCGCACCAGGCCGCCGTCACAGGTGCGGCGGCGCTGGGTGCCGGTCTTGTGGGCGAAGCGCACGCCCGCGGGCAACCCCGCCTTGATGCGGTGCGTGCCCGTGGCCACGCGCTCCATCAGCTGGAGCAGATAGGCCGTCGACTCGGGTGCGAGCGCCTGGCCGCCGACCAGCTGCGAGAGCAGCGCGCCATAGGCATCGAGCCGCGCCGAGTTGAGGCCGCTCGCGTAGTAGGCGTTGTAGGCCGCGTCGAGGCTGGGCAGCTTGAAGCGCGCCACCGGCACGTCCACCAGACTGGAGAGCAACTGCAGCCGCGCGGCATCGGAGCGTTCGCGGTGCAGCAGCAGCAGGTCCTTGCCGCCCAGCTGCTCGGCCCCCGGCGCGAGCGCGCCGTAGAGCGTGCGGCGGATCGCGCCCAGGCTGGTGATGCGGCGAAAGCCCTCCGGCACCAGCGACTCGACCAGCGCATTGACCTCGGCGATACCCACCAGGTCGATCAGCATGTCGGTCGCGGTGTTGTCGCTGTAGATGATCATCTGCTCGAGCAGCACGCGGATCGGGATCGGCTGGCCCACCGGCTGGCGGTTGGTGGTGCCGGCGCCGTCCACGTAGTCCGACGCGCGCAGCGTGACGGCCGTGTCGAGCGTGTAGTCGCCACGCTCGATGCCGCGCATCACGGTCATCGCGACCGGCACCTTGACCATCGAGGCCAGGTACCAGCGCTGGTCGGCCTTGTACGAAAGCGCCTCGCCGGTGTCGAGGTCCTGCACGTAGACGCCGATGCGGGCCTTGCCCGCGGCGTCGATGCGCGCCAGGTCGGCGCGCAGGTGATCGGCCCAGGGGCTGTGCGCGGCCACCGCCGGGGGCGGCGTCTGGGCCCGCGTCGGCAGGGTGGCCCCGCCCGCCAGTCCGGCGGCCAGGGCCATCGCGGTCAGGCGCCGGGTGGCGGCGGAGGGAAGAACGGGGAAGAAAGCGCGAAACGGTGCGCGGCGTCGAAGCGCAAGGATCATGCGAGCCATGGTGACCCCAGGCCGGCGCGGAGGCCGTCGGCATCGTCCTGCACGCATGCAGGCCAATGCCGCGCGTTGCGGATCGCGCTGGCTAGGCCGTGCGCACGCGCGCCGGATTGCCCACCACCGTGGCGCCCGCCGGCACGTCGCGCGTGACCACGCTGCCCGCGCCGATCAGCGCATCGTCGCCCACGGTCACGCCCGGCAGGATGATCGCGCCGCCGCCGATCCAGACGTTGCGCCCGATGTGGATCGGCCGGCCGAACTCCAGCCCCGAGGCGCGCTCCTGCGGCGAGCGCGGATGGTCGGCCGCGAGGATCTGCACGCCGGGGCCGATCTGCGTCTTGTCGCCGATCGTGACCTCGACCACGTCCAGGATCACGCAGTTGAAGTTGAGGAACACGCCCTCGCCGACCGAGATGTTGAAGCCGTAGTCGCAATGAAAGGGCGGACGGATGCCCGCGCCCTTCCCCACCGAGGCGAAGCGCTCGACCAGCAGCCGGTGCCGCTCGGCGCTGGTGCCGCCCAGCGAGGCGTTGTAGCGCACCAGCCATTCGCGCGTGGCCGCGAGGTCGGCCTGGATCTCGGGGTCGCCGGCGTCGTAGAGGTCGCCGGCGAGCATCTTCTGTTTCTGGGTGCGGGTGTCGAGGGTCATGACCTCATTGTGGCCAGCCTCCGCCCTCGTCGCTGTCGGACAAGGGGGCCACATGGGGCGTGGATCGCCGCCATGACCTCACGCGTTCTCAGAACTTGTAGTTGAGCGTGGCCAGCACGCCGCGCGGCGCGCCCCAGGCACCGTGGCTGTAGTAGCCGATCTGGCTGTAGTAGGCCTTGTCGAAGACGTTGTTCACGTTGAGCTGCAGCGACAGGCGCGGATCGAACTGGTAGCGCGCCATCAGGTTGACCAGCGCATAGGCATCCTGCTGTACGCGCTCCTGGCCGTTGGGACCGTTGGCGATGGTGTAGTTGCTGCTCTGCCAGTTGACGCCGCCGCCCAGCGTCAGCTTGTTCCAGCTGCCGCCCAGGCGATAGGTCGTGAACAGCCGCAGCAGGGTGCGCGGCTGGTTGGTGCTGACCGTCGCGTCGACGGCGTCCTTGGCCGTGTAGTGCGTGAAGCCGCCCGACAGGTTCCAGCCCGGCTGCAGTTCGCCCGAGACGTCGATGTCCACGCCCGTGCTGCGCACGCCCTTGGCGCCGTAGTAGGCCTGGTCGAGGCCGCCGGGCGTCAGGAAGTCGCCGTCGGCCTGCGCGAGGTTCTCCTGCTGGATCCTGAACAGCGCGACCGAGGTGTTGAGCCGGCCGTCGTGGAAGCTGTTCTTCAGACCCAGCTCGAAGTTCTTGCCCATGATCGGGTCGAGGTAGCGGCCATTGCGGTCGCGCGCATCCTGCGGGTTGAAGATGCCGGTGTAGCTCGCGTAAGCGGTGGCGCTCTTCGTGAGGTCGAAGGTCAGGCCGGCGTAGGGAATGAACTTCTTGTCGTCGCGCAGGTAGTCGACGTTGCGGTCGCGCCAGCTGCTGTAGCGGCCGCCCACGATCAGGTTGGCGCGGTCGTTGAGCGAGAAGCGCGCCGCGCCGTAGACGCCGCGCTGCGTGACCTTGCCTTCGTCCAGCGTCCGGTTGGCGCTCCAGTCGGGCTCGGGGTAGCTGCCGTTCCAGTTGCCGTCGAACACCACGGGCGCGAGGTTCTGCGCCTGGCGGTAGTCGTAGCGGTACTTCTGCTCGCTGTTGATCAGACCGAAGGTCAGCTCGTGCTTGCGGCCCAGCAGCTCGACCGGGCCGCTGAACTGCGCATTGAGCGTGTCCTGCTCGCGGTAGCCGTTGTAGATGCTGCCGATCGCGCGTATGCCCAGGCCGTCGGTGCGATCGGGCCAGCCGATCAGGAACAGCAGCTTGGTGTCGAGCGACTGCTTGCTGTGCGTGAGGCCCACATGGGCCTTCCAGTCGTTGTCGAAGCGGTGCTCGAGCGTGGCGAAGGCCGTCTCGGTCTGCGTGGCCCAGTACGACCAGTTCGCCGCCGGGGTCGCGGAGCGGTCCCAGTTCGTGCGGCTGCCGTCGGCGTACCACAGCGGGAAGCCGCCCCAGGGCGTGCCCTTGGGGTCGTTGTCCTGGTAGTCGGCGCCGATGCTCAGCTTGGTCGAGGGTGTGAGGTCGGCATCCACCACGCCGTAGAAGACCTTCTTCTTCACGTTGCTGAGCTTCACGTAGGAATCGCTGTCCTGGTAGGCCGCCACGATGCGGCCGCGCACCCGGCCGTCGGCCGTGATGGGCGTGCTCAGGTCGACCGAGCCGCGGTAACTGCTCCACGAGCCCGCGCCCAGCGAGACCTCGCCCGCGAGCACCTTGCTGTCGGCATGCTTGCGCACCAGGTTGATCGAAGCGGCCGGGTTGCCCGCGCCCGTCAGCAGGCCGGTGGCGCCGCGCACCACCTCCACGCGGTCGTAGAGCGCGGCATCGAGTTCGCTCTCGCCCGCATACCAGTTCGAGGTGCCGGCCGTGGGGATGCCGTCGTACTGGAAGTTGGTGATCGAGAAGCCGCGCGCGTAGTAGGTCATGCGGTTGCCGTCGTTGATGCTGGCCGAGATGCCGGTGGTGTTGGCCAGCATCTCGGTCAGGCTCTGCAGGTGCTGGTCCTCGATGCGCTGCTGCGTCACGATGCTGACCGACTGCGGCGTGTCCTTGAGCGACAGCGCGAGGCCGGTCGCGGCCGCGGTCGCGCGGGTGGTGTACGAACCCGTGCCCTCGGTGGTGCCGCTGCGATCGGCCTGCGCGCTCACCGTGACCGAGGGCAGCGTCGCGTCGGCCACACCCGTGGGCAGCGGCTGGACCGTCAGCGTCGTGCCTTCCACCCGCCCCTGCAGGCCCGAGCCCTGCAGCAGTTCGTTCAACGCGCTGCGCGGATCGCGCGTGCCCTGGAGGCGGCGCGCCTGCTTGCCCTGCACCTGCGCGGGCGAGAACGCCAGCTGCAGGCCGGCCTGGTCGGCCAGCGCCTTGAGCGCGCTCGCCAGCGGCTGGGCGGGAATGTCGAAGGCGACGTTCTGGGCCAGGGCGGCCTGGAGGGACAGCGCAAAGCCGAGGGCGGCAACGGCGCGTGCCAAGCCGGTGCGGCGGGCCTGGAGTTTCTTCTGCATGACGGGGACCTTGGTTGGTTGTTTCGGGTTCACAACCTGTAAGACCCACGAGGCGAAAAAACGGGGCAGACTTTTTTGTGGGTGAGACGCGTGCGTTGTGCGGCTAGCGGTGCGCGATGTCGATGCTGCCGTCGGGTTGCCGCTCGACGCGCACCGGCAGCACGCTGGGCAGCGAGGCCAGCCAGCCGTTGGCTTCGGCCACGCGCACCTTGCCGCTGATCGGCAGGCGTGCGGCCGCGGGCGTGACGCGCAGCGCCGCGGGCGCATAGCGCGCCACGCGGGCCAGCGCATCGGCCAGCGGCACGGCGTCGAATTCGAGCTCGCCCTGGCGCCAGGCCGCCGGGCGGACGACGCGGGTCAGCACCTGCCCGGCCTCGGAGATCCGCAGGCTCTGGCCGGCACCGAGTTCGGCGCTGTGCCCGCCGGCATCGACCCGCACCCGGCCCGACTCGACCTGCACGATCACGCCGCGGCCGCCGTCGATCTCGACGCCGAAACGCGTGCCCAGCACCGTGACTTCCACGCCCAGCGCCTGCACGACGAAGGGCCGCGCCTCGTCGCGCCGGACCGCGAAGAAGGCCGCGCCTTCGTGCAGCCGCGTCAGGCGGCGCGCGGCCGTGTAGTCGACGTCGAGGCGGCTCTGCGCATCGAGCGTGAGTTCCGAGCCGTCGGGCAGGCTGCGCTGCAGCATGCGGCCCCGCAGCGTCGCCAGCGTGGCCTGGAAACGCATCGATTCGCGCTGCAGGTGCTGCCACGCGGCCGTGCCCGTCACGCCCACGGCGAACACGCCCAGCAGCGCGGCCAGCGACCTGCGGCGGCCGGTGCGCGCGGCGGCCGTCTTGTCCTGGTCCGAGGTGTGACGCCACTGATGCAGCGCCTGCTCGATGGCGCGCGTGGCCTGCGCGATGTCGCGCTTGACGGTGTCGATCGACAGGCCGAGGCGCGCCGCGATGTCGACCTGCTTCTCGCCGTGCAGGCCGTGCGCGAGGTAGGTGTCGCGCACCCGCGCCGGCAGGCCGGCCAGCGCGGCCTCGACGCTGGCCACGGCCTGGCGGTACATCGCGCTCTCGGCCACGTCGGGCGCCTGGGCCGGCGCGGCGCCTTCGACCTGCTCGCACTCGGCCAGGTAGCCCTGCAGCCAGTTGCCGCGGCGCAGGTGGTTCATCGCCACGTTGTGCGAGACGGTGAACAGGTAGGCCCGCGGATCGGCCAGCTCGGCCTCCGTGCCGGGCGCGCGCTCGGCGATGCGCAGCCAGGTGTCGTGCGCCAGGCCGCGCGCGTCCTCCATGCTGCCGGTGCGGCGCGCGATGTAGCGCACCAGCTCGGCGTAGTGCTGCTCGAAGACGGAAAGAAGAGCGCCGTTCGACGGCGTGGTCGGGTTCATGAGGCCGGGATCATAGCCGGTCATGAGAATGATTCTCAATAGAAAGCAAGATCCGACAAGACCCGCGGCCGAAGCAAGGGCCTCAGCGTCCGGCCCGCAGGGGCCGCCGGTCGAGCCGCGCATCGCGCGCGCTGAACACCTCGACCACCCGGTCCCGGAAGTCCTTCATCACGGCCGAGAAGTAGGCGTTGCGGCGCCAGAACAGCCCGATCTGCAAGGCCCACACCGGCGCCGGCGCCGGCAGCGCCGCGAGGCCCACGCCGGTGTTCGCGCCCAGCGAATCGGCGGTCATCACGGTCAGCAGGTTGCTGGCGCGCACCAGCGGCGCGAACACCGCGGGCGAGGCGTCGGTCTGCAGGAAGGCGGCCGGCATCTCGATGCCGGCGTCGGCGAACATCGATTCGACCCAGGCGCGCAGCGCGATGTTCGAGGGCGGCAGCGCCCAGGCCTGGGCCGCCATGTCCTGCAGCGTGAAGGGGCGCCGCAGCAGCGGGTGCCCCTTGCGCGCGACCACAAAGGACTGCTGCTCGCCCAGCGGCACGCAGGACAGCGCGGCCGGCGTCTGTGGCTGCACCGCGGCGATCGCGAAGTCGAGCGCGCCGGTCTCGAGCTGGTGCATCAGCACGCCACTGAGCTGCACATGGGCCTGGAAGCGCACGGCGCGCGGCGCGCCCAGGAAGGAGGCCAGCACCGGCGTCACCACCGACTCGACCACGGCCGGCACGGTGCCGATGCGCAGCTCGCCCGACTGGCCTGTCTTGAGGTCCTGCACCTCCTGGCGCATGTCGTCGACCATCTGGCCCAGGCGCAGGTTGCGCGCGTACAGCGCCTGGCCGATGGCGGTCAGCGCCACGCCGCGCGGCGTGCGCTCGAACAGCCGCACGCCCAGCGAGGTCTCGAGCCGCTGGATGGCCTTGGACAGGGCCGGCTGCGTCACGCCCAGCACGTCGGCCGCGCTGTGCAGGTTGCCCAGTTCGGCCACGATCCTGAACGATTGGAGGTCCTTGAGCTGCATGGCGGAGGGTCGGCGGTCGATTCCAGATCGTTATCGCAAAACCCCATGATAGGTCTGGCCGCACGGCCGGTCGATTTCCATAATGGGCCGCACAGCGCGACGCGGCCGGCCTCTTCCCGGCGCCCCAGACGCTGGCAACGGAGACAACAGACATGCACAAGACATCCGCCCACCGGGCGCGCGGCGCGCTGCGCCTTGCCGCCCTCGCCGTCCTGGCCAGCGTCGGCATCGGCCTGGCCGGCGCGCAGGAGGCCTACCCGAACCGGCCGATCCGCGTCGTCGTGCCCTACCCGGCCGGCGGCAACACCGACATCATCGCGCGCGACGTGATGAAGGAGGTCTCGGCCCGGCTGGGCCAGCCGGTGGTGATCGACAACAAGCCCGGCGCCAACAGCATCCTGGGCACCGACCTCGTGGTCAAGGCCGCACCCGACGGCTACACGCTGCTGGTGGTGATCGGCGCCTATGCCAACAACGAGGCGCTCTACCGCAGCCTGCCCTACAAGCCGGCCGACCTCGCGCCCGTCGCGCAGCTCACGCGGACCTCGCTGGTGCTGGTCACGGCGCGCCCGGGCCTGCGCACGCTCGACGACCTGGTGCGCTCGGGCGGCGACGCCGGCGCGCCGCAGAGCTTCGCCAGCAGCGGCGTGGGCTCGGCCGCGCACCTGCTGGGTGAGCGCTTCGCCCGCACCACCGGCATGAAGGGCACGATGCACGTGCCCTACAAGGGCACGGCCGACGCGACCACCGACCTGGTCAGCGGCCGCGTGGGCTTCATGTTCGACGCGATCTCGGCCATGGGCCCGCACATCCGCCCGGGCAAGCTCACGGCGCTGGCCGTGACCGGGCAGGACCGCTCGCCGCTGCTGCCCGAGGTGCCCAGCCTCAAGGAGCTGGGTCATCCCGAGCTCGTGGCCTACGCCTGGGCCGGCGTGATGGCGCCGGCGCGCACGCCGCCGGCCATCGTGCAGCGGTTGGCCGGCGAGATCGCGAGCGTGATGAAGGGCGCCGAGCTGCGCACCCGCCTCGCGGCCATCAGCACCGAGCCCGTGGGCAGCACGCCCGCGGAGTTCGCGCGCTTCATTGCGCAGGAAGCCAAGGTCAACGGCGACCTGATCCGGCAACTGCAGATTTCCCTGGACTGATGCGATGACCCACAAGACCGTGAAGATCGGCGGCGCCTGCGCCTTCATCGGCGACAGCCTGATCGGCCCGCGCCAGCTCGTCGACGTCGAGGGCATGCAGTACCTGGTGTTCGACTACCTGGCGGAGATGACGCTGTCGAGCTTCGCCCAGGCGCGCAAGGTGAATCCCGCGCTGGGCTATGCGGGCGACTTCGTCGAGGTGACGCTGCGCGAGATCCTGCCGCGCTGCCTCGAACGTGGCATCCGGCTGGTGGCCAATGCGGGCGGCCTGAACCCGCGCGGCTGCGCGGCGGCCATCGAAGCGCTGGCGAAGGAAATGGGCTGCGCGCCGCGCGTCGCCTTCATCGAGGGCGACGACAGCCTGGCGCTGCTGCCCGCGCTGGCGGCCGAGCACACGCCCGACTTCTACACCGGCGAGGCGATGCCCGAGGCCATCGACAGCGCCAACGTCTACCTGGGCGCGCTGCCCATCGCACGCGCGCTGGCGCTGGGCGCGGACATCGTGGTCACCGGGCGCATCGTCGACAGCGCCACCACGCTGGGCGTGCTGGTCCACGAGTTCGGCTGGACCGCCGAGGCCTACGACCGGCTCGCGGCCGGCTCGCTGGCCGGCCACATCCTCGAATGCGGCGCCCAGGCCACGGGCGGCATCTTCACCGACTGGGCCTCGGTGCCCGACTGGGAGAACATCGGCTACCCGTACGTCGAATGCGATGCCGAGGGCGGCTTCGTGGTCTGCAAGCCCGCGGGCACGGGCGGCTGCGTGACGCCGGCCACGGTCAGCGAGCAGATCCTCTACGAGGTCGGCGACCCGGCGCGCTACGTGCTGCCCGACGTGGTGTGCGACTTCACCCAGGTGACGGCCGTGGCCGCTGGCCCCGACCGCGTGCGCGTGACGGGCGCGCGCGGCATGGCGCCGCCGCCGACCTATAAGCTGGCCGCGACCTACCAGCAGGGCTGGCGCTGCACCGCGCAGGTCTCGGTGTTCGGCGCCGAGGCCGTGGCCAAGGCGCGCCGCACCGGCGATGCGCTGCTGGGCCGCGTGCGCAGGCTGCTGCACGAGAAGGGGCTGGGCGATTTCGAGCGCAGCGCGGTCACGGTGCTCGGTGCCGAGGACAGCTACGGCCCGCATGCCGCGCCCAGCGTGCTGCGCGAGGCGATCGCGCGCGTCGCGGTCACGCATGCCCGCAAGGAGGCGCTGGAGATCTTCTCGCGCGAGGCGCGCGCACCGGGCGTGTCCTTCGCGCCCGGCACCACCAGCGGCAGCGCGCTCACGCTCAATGGCCGCGCCGCAGTCGAGCCGCGCTACCGGCTGTATTCCTGCCTGGTCGCCAAGGAGCGGCTGCCCGCGCCGCGCGTTGTGCTCGGCGATCGCCAGGAAAGCGTGCCGATCCCCTGCGGCGGCGGGCCGGTGCCGCCGAGCGCCGCCTCACCAAGCGCCGGGCCGGGCAGCACGCAGTTGATGGCCACGGCCGCAGCGATGCGCCAGGTGCCGCTGATCGCGCTGGCCTACGGCCGCTCGGGCGACAAGGGCGACACCTCGAACATCGCGGTGATCGCGCGGCGACCCGAGGACCTGGACCTGCTGCGCCGCGTGCTCACGCCCGAGCGCGTGCGCGCCTACCTCGCGCACCTGGTGCACGGCGAGGTCACGCGCTACGAAGTGCCGGGGCTGGGCGCCTTCAACTTCTTCATGACCGAGGCGCTCGACGGCGGCGGTCCCTCCTCGCTGCGGCCCGACCCGATGGGCAAGGGCATGGCGCAGCTGCTGCTGGGCATGCCGATTCCGATCGACTGAAACGCGTCAGTCCGGCGCGCCGAAGAAGTCGCGCAGCAGCCGGTTGGTCTCTTCGGCGCGCTCGTACTGCACCCAGTGCCCGGCGCCGTCGACCACCACGGCGCGGCGCCGCGGATGCCCGGCGGCCAGCCCGGCCACCAACGGCCGCGGATCGGCCGTGACGTCGTACTCGCCCCAGACCAGCAGCTGCGGGCCGTCGTGCGTGGCCAGCGCGGCCTGCAGGCCGCCCGCGAGCGAGACCTCCTTGCTGCGGAAGCGCGTGCCGTGGCAGGAGATGTCGTGGATCGCGAAGGCCAGCGCATCGATCGCGGCCGCATCGTGCAGCATCAGCGCGCCCAGGTTGTGGCGCAGCGCGGCGATCTCCGCTTCGCGGTCGGGCGCGGCGCGCCAGTTGATCATCTGGACCGTCATGCGCCGCAGCGTGCCGTGGCCACCGCTGCCCAGCAGCCCGATCCGGCGCACCGCGCCACGCCGGGCCGCGAACTGCGCAGCGGTCAGGCCGCCGAAGGAGAAGCCGCCGAGGTCGATCACGGTGCCCGCGCCGATCAGCGCGTCGAGCGTGCCGCCCAGCGCGCGCAGCAGCGGGTCGATCGCGGCTTCGCCCGCGGCGGGTGCCGGTGGCACGCCGGAGTCGTGGAAGCCCGGCATGTCGGGCAGCCACAGCGCGCGCTCGGCCGACAGCGCCTCGATGTTGCGCGGCCAGTGCATCCAGCTGCCATGGCCGCCGTGCAGCAGCACCAGCGGCGGCAGCGTCGCACTGTCCGGGCCGAAGCGGCGCCAGCGCACGCGCACGCCTTCGTGCTCGGCATCGTGGGCGGTGGCGCGCGCATCGATCTGCGCGAGCAGGCGGCGCGCATCGGCGTCGGTGGTGGCGGTGAGAAAGGAAGGTGCGGAATTCACCCGCCCTATTCTGCCCGCGCCTCTTCGACGACGTCGGCGGCGCGCGATCAGCCCGGCCGCCGGCTGCGCAACCGGTACTCGCGCGTCATCCCCTGCGGCCGGTAGATCAGCATCAGGATCAGCCCCACGCCGATCAGCATCAGGCGCAGCGAGGCCAGCTGGCTGGGACTCAGCCACGAGACGTAGTCGCTGAGGAAACGCGTGCCTTCCAGCAGCAGGATCACCGTGCCCGCGCTCAGCAGCACGCCACGGTGGCTGCCGCGCCCGCCGATGATGACGGCCATGAAGGCATAGGCCGTGATGATCGGGCCGAACTGCGTGGGGTCGATGTAGCGGTAGTAGAAGGCATGCAGGCACCCAGCGACACCCACGGCCACGCCGCCCAGCGCGAAGAGCTTGAGCCGCAGGCCCAGCACGTTCTTGCCCAGCGTGGCGACCACGACCGGGTCGTCGCGCAGCGCCCGGGCCGTGCGCCCCAGCGGCGAGCGGGCCACGATCTCGAATACGACGAACACCAGCGCCAGCAGGGCCACCGCCAGCAGCAGGAAGGCCGTGTCGTTCTCCACCGGCCGCGGGATGGCGGAGATGCCCAGGCTGCCGCGCGTGAGCCATGACTCGTGGGTGATCACGAGCTTCAGGCTTTCGGCGAAACCCAGCGTGACGATGGCGAGGTAGTCCTCCGACAGGCGGATCGAGATCAGGCTCACCAGCGCGCTGGCCAGGGCCGTCAATGCGACGGCGGCCAGCATCGCCAGCCACGGGTTCCAGTGCAGCTGGGTCGCCAGTTGCGCGCACACGTACGCGGCCAGCATGTAGAAGCCGAACAGGCCGAAGTTGACCAGGCCCGTCAGGCCCCACTGCATGTTGAGCGCCAGCCCCGCCAGGCTGGCGAGGGTCACGAGGATCAGGATGGAGAAGAGGTACGTCGTCATTTGTGGACCCACTTCCGGCCCAGCAGGCCTGAAGGCCGGACGACTAGCAGCAGGCTGAGCACCCCGAAGGCGACCAGCGTGCGGTAGTGCGGCGGCAGCACGAGCGTGGCCAGCTCGGCGAACACGCCCATCACCAGCGCGCCCGGGATGGCGGCCAGCGGATGGGTCAGGCCGCCGAGGATCGCCGCCGCGAAGACCGGCAGCACGTAGTTCCAACCCATCAGCGGATCGAGCGTGGTGTCCAGCCCGATCAGCATGCCCGCGATGGCCGCGAGCGCGCCCGACAGCAGCCAGGTGAGTGTGGCCACGCGTTGGCGCGAGACGCCCCGCGTGGCCGCCAGCGACGGGTTGTCGGCCACGGCGCGCATGGCGCGGCCGAGCCGGGAGTAGCCGAAGACCAGGCCGATGAGCAGCAGGCAGGCCAGGCTCACGCCAGCGCCCAGCAGCTGCTCGTGGTTGACCCGCAACCCGGCCCAACGCAGCGGGCGTGCCACGTCAACCGCATAGCCGACCGGCGTGTTGCCCGCGAGAAAGCTCACCGAGTTCTCGAGCACGAAGGACACGCCCATCGACGCGACCAGCAAGGTGATGCTGGAGCGGTCGCGCAGGGGCCGGTACACCACGAAGTCGATCGCCGCCGCCAGCAGCGCGGCCAGGCCGGTGCCCACGATCGCGGCCCAGGGCAGGCTCAGGCCCAGCGCCGTGTTGCACCAGTAGATCAGGTAGGCCCCGACGGTCAGCATGGCGCCGATGGAGAAGTTGGCGAAGCGCAGCACGCTGAAGGTGAGCGCCAGCGCCAGCGCGGGCAAGGCCACCAGCATTCCGGAGACCAGGCCGTTGAACAAGAGCTGCATCATTGGCCGCTTCCCAGGTAGAGGTGGTGCAGGCCGGGGTCGGCCGCAAGTTCGGCAGCGGCACCCAGCCGCCGCACCTTGCCGGCCACCAGCACCAGGCCGGTGTCGGCCACCGACAGGCCCAGCCGCGCGTTCTGCTCGATCATCAGCAGCGTGACGCCGGTCTGGCGGATGCGGCGGATGGCCACGAACAGCAGCTCGGCGTTGCGTGGCGACAGCCCCGCCGACGGCTCGTCGAGCACCAGCAGCGAAGGCGACTGCATGAGTGCGGACGCCATCGCCACCATCTGGCGCTGGCCGCCGCTCAGCAGGCCCGCGGAGGTCCGCAGATGCGGCCGCAGTTCGGGGAACAGTTCCAGCATGGCGTCGGTGCGCGCCCGCAGCGACGATGCACCGCTGCCGGACCGCAGGAACTCGCCGCTCATGCGCAGGTTGTCCGCCACGTCCATGTTGCGGAACACGTTGTTCTCCTGCGGCACATAGGCCATGCCGCGCTGCGCCCGCGCGGGCGCATCCAGCCGGCCGATGTCCTGCCCGGCGAGCCGCAGGCGGCCCTCCGAGGGCGGCAGCAGGCCCACCACCGCTTTGAGCAGGGTCGACTTGCCGGACCCGTTCGGGCCGATGATGGTCAGGGCGCCGCCCGCGGGCAGTTCCAGCGCGACGCCATGCAGGATGTTCTTGCCGTGATAACCGGCGTGAAGGTTCTCGATCGAAAGCGATGCGCTCATTCAGCCTCCCAGGTAGGCCTGCTGCACGCGCGCGTCGGCCGTGACCTCGGCGAAGCTGCCCTGCGTCAACACCGTGCCTTCGGCCAGCACATAGACGGTGTCGCACAGCGCGGCGATCATTTCCATGTTGTGTTCCACGATGGCGAAGGTCATGCCTTCGTCGCGCAGCGTGCGGATGAAGTCGACCAGTTCGTCGATCAGCGCCGGGTTCACGCCCGCGGCCGGTTCGTCCAGCAGGATGACCTCCGGGTCGCGCATCAGCGCACGGCACAGTTCGAGCAGCTTCTTCTGGCCGCCCGACAGGCTGCCCGCGGGCGCGTCGAGCAGCCGGGTCAGCCGCACGCGGTCGAGCAGCGCCACGGCGCGCTCGGTGGCCTGCGCCTCGGCACGGCGCACCTTGCCGCGACCGAGGAACACCGAGCGCAGCGTGTCGCCCGGATGATCGGGCGCGGCCAGCAGCAGGTTCTCGAGCAGCGTGAGGCTGTCGAGCTCGCGCGACAGCTGGAAGGTGCGCGCGATGCCGCGCCGCGCGCGGCGGTGCACGGCCAGCCCGGTGATGTCTTCGCCGTCGAACAGCACCTGCCCCTGGTCGGGCTCGAGCGTGCCGGCCAGCACGTTGAACAGCGTCGACTTGCCGGCGCCGTTCGGCCCCACGATGCCCGTGATGCGCGACGGCGCGATGGCCAGCGTCGCCAGGCGCAAGGCGGACACGCCGCCGAAGGCCAGCGACACGTCGCGCGCGGCCAGCCGGGCCTGCGTGGCCGAGGTAGCGGCCCTGCGTTCGATGACGGCAGCCCCCATTACTTGAGCACGTCCACCAGTTCGTTCACGCCGTTGCGGATCACGAAGTGGCCGAACTCGCGGTTGAGCTGGTCGCCCGTGGGGGTGAAGGTGAACTGCGAACCCGCGCCGCTGTAGGCCACGGCTTTGCCGGCGCGCAGGGCCTTGAGTCCGTCGACCGGATTCTCGACCTTGGTGCCGACGCCGTTGGCCACCTGCGGGATCGACTTGGCGAACACCTTGGGGTCGGCGCTGCCCGACTTCTCGATGGCCAGCGCGAGCACGGAGATCTCGTCCCACACGTTGGACGGGAAGATCGCCAGCGTGTTCGGCGCGATGCCGGCGCGGCTGGCGAAGGTCTTGTAGGCCGTCGAATCCTTGGGCGGGATCGATTGCACGTGGTGGATGCCTTCGGCCACGGCCTTGCCGACGTTCTTCACGAAGGCACCCTCGGCGTCCGCGGCCGACGAGTTCGCGTAGATCTTGCTGGTGAAGCCGCCGCGGTAGACCTCGCGCGTGACCGCGGACAGGTCGGGCAGGTAGCTGGGCAGGAACACCGCATCGGGGTTCTTCGCGAACACCTTCTCGACCTCGGCGCGGTACGAGGGCTGGTTCGGGTTGTAATAGACGATGTCGAGGATCTCGCCACCGCCCTTCTTGAACTCGTTGACGAAGGGCTGGACCATGCTGAGCGTGAACGGCGTCTGCAGCACCAGCAGCGAGGCCTTGCGTGCGCCGTCCTCGGCGACGGCGCGCGCGAAGACCTGGCCCCAGTCGCGGCCGGTGGCCTGGAAGCGCCAGACCAGGCCCTTGTTGTCGCCCTGCGTCACCTCGTCGCCCGAGCCGGTCACCAGCAGCGGGATGCCCTTCTCGATGGTCAGCGGCTTGACCGCCATGGCGACCGCGCTGCTCCAGAGGCCGACGATGGCCGAGACCTTCGACACCTCGAGCAGCTTGCGCGTCGCGGCGACGCCGGCCGTCGGGTTGCTCTCGTCGTCCTCGATCACGATCTCGAGCTTGCGGCCGTGGAGCACGCCGCCGGCTTCGGTGTTGATGTACTCGGCCGCCTTCTTCGCGGCGTCCGCCATGCCGGCGCCGTAGGCACCGCCGCCACCGCTCAGCGGCGCCAGCACGCCGATGCGGATCGGCTCGGCGGACGACTGGGCCAGCGCGGCATGCGGCGCGGCCAGCAGCGCCAGACTGCCGGCGGCGAGTGCCAGCGCGGCACGGCGCGAAAGGGGTTGGAAGCGGGTCATCAGATACTCCTCGGGGACGAAAGCTCGGCGGCCGGCACGGCGCCGTGCTCCTCGCCGATCTGCAGGGCCTGGTTGAAGCGGTTGAAGAAACCGCACAGGGAAATGCGCAGCGTCAGCTCGACCACCTGGGCCTCGCTGAAGTGCGTGCGAAGACGGGTCATGAGCTGGTCGCGGATGCGCTGCGGCGCCTGCGTGACCGCGATCGCGTACTCGACCACCACCTTGTCGACCGCCGTCAGCTCGGGGTGCTCGGCGAAGTCGAGCAGGTTCAATGCGCCCTCGCGCGAGATGCCTTCGACCGACAGGCGGGGCGCATGGTTGTCGACGCAGTAGGTGCACTGGTTGAGCAGCGACACCACCACGATGGCCATCTCGACGTAGCGATAGGACACGCCTTCGCGGGCCTTGAGTTCGAGCAGCATGGAGAACAGGTGCTCGGCCGCGGGGCGCACATGCGCCATCACGGAGAACTGGTCGGCAAAGGTGGCGCCGCCACCGGTGAAACGCTCGAACAGGTCCTTGAACTGCGGGTCGAAGGAAGCGGGGTCCAGTTCGGAAACTCTGGGCATGTCGGTGCTTTCGAAAAGATGTCGGAAGGATGGAAAGTCGGTGGCGCGCGGCCACCGGGGGCGGTGTTCAGGCGCGCCGGCGGGCGGCGGCACCGATGTGGCTGTCGGCGAGCACCGGGCCTTGCCCCAGCAGCTTCTCGCGCAGGGTTCCCGCCGCGTAGGACTCCTTGTAGGCGCCGCGCGCCTGCAGTTCGGGGATCAGGAATTCGACGATGTCCTCGAAGGTCCGGGGCGACTCGACATAGGCCAGGTTGAAGCCGTCGATGCCGGTCTCCGCTACCCACGATTGCAGTTCGTCGGCCACGTCCTGGGCATTGCCCACGACCACCGGCCCGCGTCCGCCGATGGCGACGAAGTCCACCGCGTCCTGGACCGTCCAGGTGCGCCGCGGGTCCAGCTTGCTGAAGGACGCCAGCGCCGACTGCCCGGCTTCGGTGTCGACGTAGCTCAGCGTGTCCTGCGGCTGGTAGCGCGACAGGTCGACGCCCGTCCAGCCCGACAACAAGGCCCGCGCGCCTTCGTGCGCAGCGTGCTCGCGGTAGGCCTCGAAGCGCGACTGCGCGAGCTGGGAGGTCGCGTCGACGATGACCGTGAACATGGCGAAGATGCGCACGCTGTCGGCCGGGCGGCCCTGCAGTTCCAGCTGCCGGCGGAGGTCGGCGACCGTGCGACGCACGCCTTCGCGCGTCGGCGCACCCACGAAGATGCACTCCGCATGGCGCGCCGCGAACAGCGTGCCGCGTGCCGAGCCGCCGGCCTGGAACAGCAGCGGCGTGCGCTGCGGCGAGGGCTCGCACTGGTAGACGCCGTGCGACTGGAAGTAAGGCCCGTCGTGCGACACCGCATGGATGCGGCCCGGGTCGGCATAAAGGCCGCGCTGCGCATCGCGCACCACCGCGCCCTCTTCCCAACTGCCTTCCCACAGCTTGTAGCAAAGCGCGAGGAAGTCGTCGGCCCGGTCGTAGCGCTCGTCGTGCGGGACCAGCGCCATGTGGCCCAGGCTCGCCGCACCGCTGCGCAGGTAGGAGGTCACGATGTTCCATGCGACGCGCCCCTGCGTCAGGTGGTCCAGCGTCGTCAGGCGTCGCGCCAGCAGGTACGGCGGCTCGTAGGTGACCGAGGCCGTGACGCCGAAACCCAGGTGGCGGGTGGCGTGCGACATCAGCGGAATCAGCGGGAACGGATCGTTCATCGGCACCTGCGCGGCGTGGCGCAGGGCCGCGTCCGGGGAATCACCATCGGTGTCGTAGACACCGATCACGTCACCGAGGAACAGGGCGTCGAACAGGCCCTTCTCGAGCAGGGTGGCGAGGTCGATCCAGTAGTTGGGGTCGAGATAGCGGCTCGACTGGTCTTGCGCGCCGCGCCACTGGCCGGGGGCCAGGTGCCCAACGCAATTCATCATGAACGCATTGAGGCGAATTTCTTGGGTCATCGGAAAGCTTGCCGGCAGGATGCCGCCGGGCTTCTGCTGGCAACGAGTCATGCTCGTCGTGGAAAACCCTGATTCTGGGCGCGCAGAAGTCCGATTCGCGCCGCTCCTTGCGCCCATTGGTAGCAAGCTTGGAAGGAAATCGAATAAGCGCGGAGGCCGCTTCTGTGGCTGGAACACGCCTGGCAGTGGCCAGCCCGCGGGGAGCGACCGATGCTAAAGTGCCGCCCTGTCGAAAAAGGCGGATCTGGTTCGGTAAGCCCAGGTCCTTTCGAAGACGAAAGCTCTGCCTCTGCATCCTGCCGAGGCCCCACGACGAACCCGGGATGCCCGTGCATCCCTTCTGTTCGTCCGTGCGGTTTCGAATCGACAACCGCTCCGGTCGAACGACCCACAAGGAGCAGTTGATGCGAGATTCGAAGACATACGACGTCGTGATTGCGGGCGCAGGACCTGTCGGTTTGTTCCTGGCCTGCGAGCTTCGCCTGGCGGGCGCCACGGTCTTGGTGCTGGAGCGAGCCGACAACCCCGACACGCCGTTGAAGCGGCCGCCCTTCGGCATGCGCGGCCTGTCTGCACCCACCATCGAAGCCTTCTACCGTCGCGGCTTGCTGGACGACATCGCGCAGCACCAACCCGCGCCGGACCCGGCGGGCGCTGCCAGCGTTCCGATTCCTCATGGGATGCAGCAGGGCCGTCGACCCGGCGGCCACTTCGCAGGCATCCCGTTCTCCCTGGACAAGGTCGAGCCGTTACGGTGGCGTTATCGCCTGCCAGGTCCCGCCGGCACCCACATGGCCACCACCATGGCGCGCATCGAAACCGTGTTGTCCGCCCGCGCCCGTGCGATGGGCGCCGAGATCAGGCGGGGCCTTGCCATTGAAGGCTTCGCGCAGTCAAGCGATGAATTGAATGTTCGCGCTGGCGGCGAGACGTTCAACGGGCGCTGGCTCGTCGGCTGCGACGGTGGCCGAAGCATGGTGCGCAAGCTCGCCGGCTTCGAGTTCATCGGAACCGACGCCGAGTTCACCGGCTACTCCGTGGAGGTCGTGCTGGCCGCTCCCGAAAAGCTCGCCGCCGGTCGTCGGTACACCCCCACGGGCATGTACACCTACCAGGCGCCCGGCACCATCGCCATGGTCGATTTCGACGGCGGTGCCCTCCACCGGACAGGACCGATCACGCTGGCCCATGTCCAGTCCGTGCTGCGGCGTGTTTCAGGCACGGAGGTCACGGTGGCCGACCTGCGGCTCGCGACCACCTGGACCGATCGAAGCTGCCAGGCGACGCGCTATCGCAGTGGCCGGGTCCTGCTGGCCGGCGACGCGGCCCACATCCACTCCCCCTTGGGCGGCCAAGGCCTGAACCTGGGTCTAGGGGATGCGATGAATCTCGGATGGAAGCTCGCCAGCGTGATCCGTGGCCATGCACCCGACAGCTTGCTCGACACCTACTTTGAAGAGCGGCATCCCGTGGCATCGCAGGTGCTCGATGGATCCCGCGCCCAGGTCGCGCTCATGCGGCCGAGCCGCAGCACCCGCGCACTCGAAGCCATCGTCCGGGACCTCATGGACACGCCCGATGGCGCAACCTACTTTGCCGAGCGCGTCTGGGGCCTGTCGCTTCGCTACGAGCTCGGCGGTGCGCACCCGCTGGTCGGTCGCAGTGCCCCTGACTTCGAATTCAGCGATGGAACCAGGCTGGGTGCGTACCTGAAAGGCGGCAAAGGCCTCCTGCTGGATTTCGCCGCCGATGCGACGCTGGCGGCGTGTGCCAGCGGCTGGCCAGCTCGCATCGAATACCTCGCCTGCAGACCAAGAGACGCGCTGGGCCTGACCGCGTTGCTGCTGCGACCGGACGGCATCGTTGCCTGGGTCAGCGAGGCAACGCCCGACGCCGGAGAGGCGGCGCAGGCGGCTGCGAGATGGTTTGGTGAGGCGTCGCGGTGGGCGGCGCGCGGCGTGCGCAGGTGACATTCTGATTCTGCTCATCCCTGGACGCCCTCGCCGAGCGCCTTCTCCAGATGCGCCGCGAACGAGTGCGCAATCACGGGCAGCTGCCTTCCCACCAACCGCGCCAGCACCAACTGGCCGCGAGGGAACCCGCGCTCCTCGATGTCCTTGGCCACGATGTCGGCGTCGTCGCTCGCAGCGCCGATGGCGATCTGGAAGGACAGCGTTTGTCCATCGTGCAGGCAGTTGCGCAAAAACTCGAAGCTGTTGCTCTCGATCACGGGGCTGAGCTTGACCGAACTCTTGAGCAGGAAGCGCTCGAGGAGTTGACGCCCCCCCGTGTCGCGGTTGGGCAGCGCCAGCGGGTAGTCCGCGCAGTCGCGCAGCCGCAGGCCGGCGCGCGATGCCAACGGATGGTCCTTATGCATCAGCACCATGAGCCGCTGCTCCATGACCATCACGCGTTCGATGTCGGGCTCAGGCGCCAGGTTGAACACCAGAGCCACGTCCGACTCGTAGGCACGCAGGCGCGTCAGAGCGCCCACATGGTCGCCCACGTGCACCTCGAATCCCACCTGCGGGCGGGTCTTGCGGAAACCAGCCACCGCCTGCGGCAGGAAGCGCGTCGTCAGCGCCTGGCTCACCACCAGCCGCACGGTACCGCGCCGCTGCCCCTTGAGCTCCTCGATCTGCGACTGGACCTGCTCAAGCTGCGCACTGCGCGTGCGCACGTAGCGGATGAACAGCTCGCCCGCGGCCGTCAACCGCATGCCGCGCGGCAGCCGCTCGAATATCGCCGCACCCAGCTCTTCCTCGATGTCCTGCAGTCGGCGGTTCACGGCCGAGGGTGCGACGTGCAGGCGCTCGGCCGCCTGGCGGATGGAGCCGGCGCGCGCAATCTCGTCGACATAGCGCAGGAAACGCAGGTGGTTCATAAGGTGTTCACAGCGTAAGTGTTGCCGATACGGCAACGGTACCAGCGTTATTAGGCATGTTCGGAGAGCACACAGCAAGCCCTTTTCTTTCTACATTGGCGCCATGCCGATGCCTAAATCCACCCGTAAACAGCTCCCGCAAAGCGCTGCACCAGCGCTGGGCGCATTCGGTCCCACGCCGCACAACAGTTGGGCACTGGACGCACAAGGCGTGAATCTGGTGCGCAAGCCGCAGCGTGCGCGCCCCCTGCGTTTTGCCGCCGCACCGCAGGCGCTGACCATCGACATGGCACACACAGCGCTGGTCGTTGTGGACATGCAGAACGACTTCTGCCACCCGCAAGGCTGGTTCGGCCAGCGCGGCCAGGACGTGAAGGCTGCACGCAAGCCGATCCCCGCCATCGCGGCATTGCTGCCGGCCTGGCGCCGTGCTGGTGGCGCGGTGGTCTGGCTGAACTGGGGCATCCGCCCCGACGCGCGCAACCTGAGCGCGACGGTGCACTTCAAGGGCAAGGGCGGCCGTGCCGACGCGGTCGGCTATGCGGAGCGTTCCACCATCGACCGCGGCCGTGCGCTGGTGGCCGGCGACTGGGGTGCCCAGGTCATCGACGAGCTGGAGGTCGCGGCCAGCGACATCACGGTCCACAAGCACCGCCTCAGCGGCTTCTGGGACAACGAGCTCGACAGCGTGCTGCGCCACCAAGGCATCACCACGCTGCTGTTCGCAGGCATCAACACCGACCGCTGCGTGTTCTCCACGCTGCAGGACGCGGCCTTCATCGGCTACGACTGCGTGCTGCTGTCGGACGCCTGCAGCACCTCCTCGCCCGCCTATGTCACGCGGGCCATCCACTTCCTCGTCGAGCGGCTGCACGGCTTCGTGGCCACGGCCGCCGCGCTGAAGGACGCATTGCCGACCGGCACGCGCCGACGCCGTCCCCCTGTTTCTCCCTGATCCCCAACCATCTCCAAGGAGCTTCGCCATGCACCGCATCACCCGCCGCAGCGCCATCGCCCTGGCCGCCGCCCTGTCGTTCGCCTCCATGGTCCCCACGGCCCAGGCCCAGGAGCCCGTCAAGATCAAGTTCGTGCTGAATTGGAAGTACCAAGGCCCGCAGGCCTGGTTCTTCCTCGCGCAGGACAAGGGCTACTTCAAGGCCGAGGGGCTGGATGTGCAGTTCGACCAGGGCGAAGGCTCGGCTGCCCCCATCGGCAAGGTGGCCTCGGGCGCCTACCAGGGCGGCTTCGGCGACGTCAACGCGCTGATCGACCTGGTGTCCAAGCGCCCGGCCGACGCGCCGGTGGCCGTGGCCATGCTCTACAACCAGCCGCCCTTCGCCATCGTGGTCAAGAAGGACAGCGCGATCAAGTCGCCCAAGGACCTGGAAGGCAAGACCATCGGCGGCCCGGCCAATGACGGCGCACTCAAGCTGTTCCCGGCCTTCGCCAGGATTGCCGGCATCGACGCGGGCAAGGTGAACATCACCAACATGGCGCCGAACCTGCGCGAGCAGATGCTCATGCGGGGCCAGGCCGACGCCGTGTTCGGCTACGTCAACACCATCTGGTTCAGCGCCAAGCTGGCAGGCATCGACCCCGAGAAGCAGCTGCGCTTCATCCCCTACGGCGAGCACGGCATGGACCTGTACTCCAACACCGTCCTGTTCTCGCGCAGCTTCGTGCAGTCCAACCCGGCCGCCGTCAAAGGCTTCCTGAAGGCCTTGAACCGCGCCATCGGCGACGTGTTGGCCAATCCCGATGCCGGCATGGACGCCGTCATGGCCCGCGAGCCGCTGCTCAAGCGTGACGTGGAGAAGGAGCGCCTGCTGGCCACCGTGAAGGCCGAGATGAGCCACGCCGAGGTGGGCCGCATCGGCCTGGGCGACATCGACGACGCGCGCATGCAGCGCGCCATCGACGTGGTCGTCGGCGCCTACCAGCTGCCGCGCACCCCCAAGGTCGCCGAAGTTTTCGACCGCAGTTTCCTGCCGGCCCGCACCGAGCGTGTCGCCAAGCTCTGATCCACCCCCATCCCCCATATCCCCGCACAAGGACACACCATGGACCTGCAGCTCACCGACAAAGTCACCGTCATCACCGGCCCCGCCAAGGGCATGGGCCGCGCGGTCAGCCTGGCCTTCGCCCGCGAAGGCGCCAAGCTCGTGCTGGCCGGCCGCGACACCGCCGCCATCGAACCCGTGGCCGCCGAGGCCCGCGCGCTGGGTGCGCAGGCCGTCGTCGTGCCCTGTGACATGACCGATGCACGCCAGGCCGAGGCCCTGGCCCGCCACGCGCTGGAAGCCTTCGGCCGCATCGACATCCTGGTCAACGTGGCCGGCGGCTCCGGCCCCATCGGCAAGACCGGTTGGGAGACCACGACCGAGGAGTTCGAGGAAATCGTCGGCCTGAACATGACCGGCTGCTTCAACACCATGCACGCCGTGCTGCCCACCATGGTGGCGCAGCGCTACGGCAAGGTCGTCAACGTGGGCGGCACGTTCGGCATGCGTGGCCGCGCCGGGCGCATGGCGTACTCCGCTTCGAAGTGGGGCCTGCGCGGCATCACCAAGAGCTTCGCGCTGGAGGCCGGCCCGCACGGCATCAACGTCAACTGCGTGGCGCCCGGCATGGTGGATGGCCCGCGTTTCCGCGAGAAGGTCTGCGCCAACATGGCCACCAAGCTCGGCATCTCGCTCGAAGAAGCCATGACGCGCCATGCCGAGGACTACGCGCTGCGCCGCGTCAGCACCGACGAGGACGTCGCCAACGCCTGCCTGTTCATGGCCAGCGACGTCTCGCGCCAGATCACCGGCGTCGACCTGCCCGTCGACGGCGGCTGGGCCGCCCTGTAAGCACACCACCACACACCCACAAGGAGAAGATTGCATGTCCAACGTGTTCAAAGAAGTCGACCTGGTCATCCGCGGCGCCATGGTGGTGTCGCCCGAGCAGGTCATCCCCGCGTCCGTGGCCATCGCCGACGGGCACATCGTGGCCGTGGGCCACGACGACACCATGCCGCCGGCACGCGAGGAGTTCCGCGCCGATGGGATGTACCTGCTGCCGGGCGCCATCGACAGCCACGTGCACTTCCGCGATCCGGGCTACCCCAACAAGGAAACCTGGAAGACCGGCTCGGCCGCAGCCGCCTGCGGCGGCGTGACCACGGTGTTCGAGATGCCGAACACCAAGCCGGCCACGGGCACCATCGAAGCGCTGAACATGAAGCTCAAGGCCGCCGAGTCGTCCTATGTGGACTTCGGTATCCATGGCCTGCTGGGCGACGACACCATCGACCGATTGGAGGAGTTGCTGGACGGCGGCTGCACCAGCTTCAAGGCCTTCGTCGGCAATACATTCGGCAACCTGCCGGCGCCCACCGACGGCGCGCTGCTCGAGGGCTTCGAAAAGCTGGCACCGCTGGGCATCCGCACCGTGGTGCACGCCGAGAACTCCTCCATCATGGCCCGGCGCCAGAAGCACATGATCGAGGCCGGCCGCATCGACGCGCTGGCCCACCTGGCGGCCCGCCCTGCCGTCTGCGAGGTCGAGGCCATCCAGCGTGTGGTGACGCTGGCCGAGTGGACGGGCGCGCGCGTGCACATCGCCCACCACAGCGGGGCCGACTCGCTGTATGTGCTGCGCGATGCCAAGCGCCGCGGCGTGGACGTGACGGCCGAAACCTGCCCGCAGTACATGCTGCTCAACACCGACGAAGACATGGTGCGCCTGGGCGGCATCCTGCGCGTGAACCCGCCCGTGCGCGAGAAGCGCCACAACCAGCCGCTGTGGGACGCGCTGATGGACGGCACCATCGACATGATCGCCACCGACCACGCCCCGCACACCGTGGAGGAGAACACGCGCGAAAGCATCTGGGAATGCGACTGTGGCTTTCCCGGCGTGGAGACCCAGATGCCGCTGATGCTGACCGAGGTCAACCGCGGCCGCGCCAGCCTGATGGACTACGTGCGCTGGAGCGCCGTGGCGCCGGCCAAGGCCTGGGGCATCTACGGCAAGAAAGGTGTCATCGCCCCTGGCGCGCATGCCGACATCGCCATCGTCGACATGGGACGGGTGGCCAAGATTTCGCAGGGCAAGCTGCAGAGCATCGCCAAGATTTCTCCCTGGAACGGCCGCATGGTGCAGGGCACGCCGCTGCACACGCTGGTGCGCGGCCGCTTCGTGATGCGCGACAGCAAGCTGGTGGCGGACGCGGCGGGCTGGGGCCGGTCGGTCAAGAGCATACAGAAGATGCCCACGCCCACGCCGCGCAACACCGAGCTGTACACCAGCGCCATCCTGCAAACGCCCGCCGGTGTGCCGCTGACGGCCACGCCCGAGGGCTATCGGGTCGAAGAGGTGGCGACATGAGCCCGCCACCCGCCATTGAGTTGTCCGATGTGACGCTGCGCTACGGTGCCGGCACCATCGCGCTGGACCACACGGACTTGCGCATCGAACAAGGCGACTTCGTCGCCCTGGTCGGGCCCAGCGGCTGCGGCAAGTCCACCATCCTCAAGCTGGTGGCCGGCCTGCTGGAGCCCAGTTCCGGCGGCGTGATCGTCGGCGGCCGCCAGGTCGGCGTGATCGGCAAGGACAGCGCGCCCGTGGCCACCACGCGCATCGGGTTGGCCTTCCAGAACCCGACCATGCTGCCCTGGCTCACGATCCGCGAGAACGTGATGGTGCCGCTGAAGATCGTGCAGCCCTTCCGCGCCGACTACCGCGCCAAGAAGAAGGGCGAGTTCGCGGACCGTGCCGAGGCATTGCTGGAGCAGGTCGGGCTCAAGGGCTTCGGCAACAAGCGGCCCTGGCAGCTCTCGGGCGGCATGCTGCAGCGCGCATCCCTGTGCCGCGCGCTGATCCACGAGCCGCAACTGCTGTTGCTCGACGAGCCTTTCGGCGCGCTGGACTCGTTCACGCGCGAGGAGCTGTGGGCCATCATGCAGGACCTGTGGATGACCAAGCGGCCCACGGTGCTGCTGGTCACGCACGACCTGCGCGAATCGGCCTACCTGGCCACGCGCATCTGCGTGATGACCTCGCGGCCGGGGCGCATCCTCGAGGACCGGGCCGTGGACTTCCCGCGACCCCGCACGCTGGAGGCCTGCTACGCGCCTGAGTTCGGCGCGCTCGTGCAGCAGCTGCGCATGCGCATCGCCGAGGCCCGCACGGGCGGCGCCAACGTCGTTTCCCTTCCCATCGTCAGCGCCTCCGTGGCGCAAAGGATCGCAGCATGAAACGCCTCTCTCCACACGCGCTGCAGCGGCTGCTGTCCGTCGGCGCGCTGCTCGGTTTCTTCGTCCTGTGGGAAGCCCTGTGCCTGGGCTTCGGCGTGTCCGACCTGATCCTGCCGCGGCCCAGCCAGATCGTCACCGTGCTGTGGGAAAAGATGCCGCTCCTGTGGCCGCACACCGTGCAGACGCTGTACACGACCTTCACCGGTTTCGTCATCGGGGTGCTGGCCGGCGTGCTCATCGGCATGGTCATCGGCTCATCCAGGCTGGCCTACGACGTGGCCTATCCGCTGCTGGTGGGGTTCAGCAGCATTCCCAAGGTCGCGGTGGTGCCGATTTTCGTGGTCTGGTTCGGTGCCGGCACGGTACCGGCCATCCTGACCTCGGCGGTCATCAGCATCTTCCCGGTGGTGGTGAACGTGGCCACGGGCTTGGCCACCACGGAGCCGGAGCTGGAAGACGTGCTGCGCGTGCTGGGCGCGAAGAAGCGCGACATCCTGTGGAACGTGGGTCTGCCCCGTGCCTTGCCCTATCTGTTCGCCTCGCTCAAGATCGCCATCACGCTGTCCTTCGTCGGCACGGTGCTGGCCGAGACGGTGGCGGCCAACAAGGGCATCGGCAACGTGATGATGATTGCCAGCGGCAATTTCGACGTGCCCATGGTCTTCGCCGGCCTCGTGATCCTGGCGGTGCTCGGTGTGGCGCTGTACGCGGTCTCGGCCTTCTTCGAAGGACGCATGACCGGCTGGACGCAGCGCAAGTCCGGCGACATGGCGATGGCCTGAGGAGATGGCATGCACAGCGTGGCGGTCTTTTGCGGTTCCAACACCGGCCACTCGCCGGCCTACCAGGAGGCCGCCGCGGCCCTCGGCCGCGCCATCGCCGCGCGCGGCCTGGTGCTGGTCTACGGTGGCACGCACAAGGGCCTCATGGGCGTGCTGGCCGATGCAGCGCTGGCCGCCGGCGGCGAGGTGACCGGCATCATCAGCCAGCGGTTACATGACCGCGGCCATCTGCATCCCGGCCTGACGCGTCAAGAGATTGCAGCCGACATGCGTGCCCGCAAGGCACGCATGGCCGAACTGGCCGAGGCGTTCATCGCGCTCCCTGGTGGGCTCGGCACGCTGGAGGAACTGCTGGAGGCCGCCACGCTGACGCAGCTGGGCGACCATGTGAAGGCCTGTGGCGCACTCGACGTGCGCGGCTTCTACCAGCCGCTGCGTGCCATGCTGCACCACGCGGTGGACGAGGGCTTCATGAAACCCGAGCACCGCGACATGCTGGTCATCGCCTCCGACCCCGAAACCATGCTCGATGCCCTGGCCGCCTGGCAGCCCCCCACCGTGGACAAGTGGATCGTGCCGGCACCTCGGTGACTCTCCCTCTCTCTCAACATCGAACCGGACTGAAACCCATGCCCCGCATCCGCATCACCGCCGCCGGCCTGTCCTTCGCAGCCGAGACCCATCCCGACGCACCCGAGACCGTGGCCGCCTTCCTGAAGCTGCTGCCCTACCGCCAGAAGCTGATCCACGTGCGTTGGAGCGGCGAAGGCGTCTGGGTGCCATTGGGTGACTGGAAGCTGGGCGTTGGCTTTGAGAACCACACGGCACATCCCTCACGGGGTGACATCCTGTTCTACCCGGGCGGCATCAGTGAGACCGAGATCATCTGGGCCTACGGGCCCTGCAGCTTCGCGAGCCGCATGGGGCCGTTGGCCGGCAACCACTTCTTGACCATCATCGAAGGGCAGGAGCAGTTGGCCGAGCTGGGGCGCAAGGTGCTGTGGGAAGGTGCACAGGACGTGGTCTTCGAGCTGCATTGAGCTTCCGCAGGTCCTTGGCAGGTGCGGCCGGAAGCGGACGTCAGACGGCCCCGAAGCGGAAGCTCGACACCGCGATCCCGCCCATGAAATCCTGTTCGTGGTACACGCGCTCGCCCGCCTCGGCTTCGGCCGCGCCGACCGCGACCATCAGCGGGATCAGGTGCTCCTCGCGCGGATGCGCGATGCGTGCCGCGGGGGCCGAGGCCCAGTCGAGCAGGTGCGCGACGCGCTCGGCCGGCGTCGCGCCCACCACCGCGGCGTCGAGCCAGTCGTCGAAGGCCTTCGACACCTCGCGGGCCTGCGGGCCGAAGTTGCGCAGGTTGTGGTAGCTCAGGCCACTGCCGACGATCAGCACGTCTTCGCGGCGCAGCGGGGCCAGCGCGCGGCCCAGCGCGATGTGCTCGGCCGGGTCGAGGCCGCGCTTGAGCGAGAGCTGCACCATGGGCACGTCGGCCTTCGGGTAGATCGCCGCCATCGGCGAGAAGGCGCCATGGTCGAAGCCGCGCTCGGCATCGATTGCGGCCGGCAGGCCCGCGGCCTCGAGCAGTTGCACCACCCGCCGCGCCACCTCGGGCGAGCCCGGCGCGTCGTAGTGCACCTGGTAGGTGTGGGCCGGGAAGCCGCCGTAGTCGTAGATCATCGGCGGCTTGGGGTTGCCCTGCACCGTGAAGGCCGGCATCTCCCAGTGGGCGGAGACCATCAGGATGGCGCGCGGCGCACGGCCGATCTGGCGCGGCATGTCGGCCAGCGAGGCCTCGAGTTGCGCATAGGCGTCGCCCATCTCCTTCTTCATCCACGGCCACGGGCCGCCGCCGTGCGAGATGAAGTAGGTGGGCAGCAGACGGTCGGTGGAAGTCGTGGTGGTCATGGAATGGCTCCTTTGACACGAGTCTAGAGATTTCCCTTCAGGAAATCGATGGGCTAGGATTCAAGGATTCGTTTCTCCACAGGAAATCATCCATGGACCGCATGACCAGCCTGCGGGTGTTCCGCGAAGTGGTGGACGCCGGCAGTTTCACCGCCGCGGCGGAGCGCCTGGACATTTCGGCGCCGATGGCCAGCAAGCATGTCGCGCAGCTGGAGAAGTCGCTGGGCGCGCGGCTGCTCAACCGCTCGAGCCGGCACCTGAGCCTGACCGAGGCGGGCGAGTCCTGGTACGCCCAGAGCGCGCAGGCGCTCGACCTGCTGGACGCGGCCGAGGCCGCGATCGGCCGCAAGAACGATGCGCCGCGCGGCCAGTTGAAGGTGAGCGCGCCCGTCTGGTGCGCCACGCCGCACTTCGCGCGCGTGCTGGCCGGCTACCACGCGGCCTGTCCCGAGGTGCTGGTCGACATGCACCTGGAGAACCGCAAGGTCGACCTCGCGGCCGACGGCTACGACCTGGCCCTGCGCGCCACGCAGGAGCCCTCGCCCGCGCTGATCGCGCGCCGGCTGTGCCGCGTGCAGTTCCACCTGGTCGCCACGCCCGCGCTGCTGGCGCAGGCCGGCACGCCCGTGCTGCCATCGGAGCTGGCCCGGCTGGGCGCCATCGTGCCCAGCTACGTGAACATCGAGGGGCTGTCGCTCAAGGGGCCGGGCGGGCGGCAGGCGCCGCTGCGGCTGAACCCGGTGCTGCGCTCCGACGACACCACGCTCACGCTGCATGCGGTGCGCGCGGGCCTGGGCATGTCCTTCCTGCCCGAGTGGCTGGTCGACGACGACCTGGCGGCCGGCACGCTGGTGCGGGTGGCGCCCGAGTACAGCGCGCAGCCGGTCACGCTGTTCGCGGTCTATACCAGCCGGCAGTACATGGCGCCCAAGCTGCGCAGCTTCATCGATTTCCTGGGTCAAGCACTGTGTGGCGACACGACCTAGACTGTCGCTCACCCATTCTGGAGACAACATGCCGCTCGACCTTCCCCGCACCGCCCTGCAACTGCGCTCGCTCGTGAAAAGCAGCGGCGAACTCGAACTCTCGCTCGCCGAAGTGCCCGTCCCCGCCGTGGCCGACCACGAGGTCGTGGTGCGCATCGACGCCGCGCCGCTCAACCCCTCGGACCTGGGCCTGCTGTTCGGCACCGCCGACCTCGAGACCGCGGTCGCCGGCGGCACGGCCGAGCGTCCGCTGCTCACGGCCCGCATCCCCGAGGCCGGCATGAGGGCCATGGCCGCGCGGCTCGACGAACCGATGCCCGTGGGCAACGAAGGCGCGGGCGTGGTGGTCGCGGCCGGCGGCGCGCCCGCGGCCCAGGCCCTGCTCGGCAAGACCGTGGCGGTGCTGGGCGGCGCGATGTATGCGCAGTACCGCGCGGTGCCGGTCGACCAGTGCCTGCTGCTGCCCGACAACGCCACAGCGGCCGACGGCGCTTCGTCCTTCGTCAACCCGCTGACCGCGCTCGGCATGGTCGAGACCATGAAGCGCGAAGGCCACACCGCCCTGGTGCACACGGCCGCGGCCTCGAACCTGGGCCAGATGCTGCAGCGCATCTGCCTGGCCGACGGCGTGGCCCTGGTCAACATCGTGCGCAAGCCCGAACAGGCGGCACTGCTCAAGGCCCTGGGCGCCACCCACGTCTGCGATGCCAGCGCGCCGAGCTTCCTCGCCGACCTGACCGATGCGCTGGCCGCGACCGGCGCGACGCTGGCCTTCGACGCCACCGGCGGCGGCCCGCTGGCCGGCCAGATCCTTTCCTGCATGGAGGCCGCGATCTCGCGCACCGCCAAGGTCTACAACCGCTACGGCTCGAGCACGCACAAGCAGGTCTACCTCTACGGCGGCCTCGACACCCGGCCCACCACCTTCAACCGCAGCTTCGGCATGGCCTGGGGCATGGGCGGCTGGCTGCTGTTTCCCTTCCTGCAGAAGATCGGCCCGGCCGCGGCGCAGGTGCTCAAGCAGCGCGTGGCGGCCGAACTCAAGACCACCTTCGCCAGCCGCTATGCGGGCGAGCTGTCGCTGACCGAGGTGCTGTCGCCGACGGCCATCGCGCGCTACAACCAGCGCGCGACCGGGGAGAAATTCCTGATCCGGCCGAACGCGCGCTGATTGGATCGGCCTGCGCTTCGGGCTGGGGTGTTGTCCGACGTGGCGGCCGAAAACGGCCTGCTACATTTTTCGGCCAATGAAGCACCCGACAAATTCCGGATCGGCGCTGAACGCCGACATCTTTGTCGGTGACAGCGAGATGGCCCAGCGCATGCGCGGGCACGACTGGGCCGCCACGCCGCTCGGGCCACCCGCGCAGTGGCCCGACGCGCTCAAGGTGGCGTTGCGCATCCTGCTGACCTCGCGCTTCCAGATGTGGCTGGGCTGGGGCCCCGACGTCGCCTTCTTCTACAACGATGCCTACCGGCCCACGCTGGGCCTCAAGCACCCGCGCGCGCTCGGCATGCCGACGCGGGTGCTGTGGTCGGAAATCTGGAAGGACGTCGAAGGCCGCATCCGCACGGTCTACGACAAGGGCGAGTCGACCTGGGACGATGCGCTGATGCTGCTGCTGGAGCGCTCCGGCTATCCCGAAGAGACCTACCACGCCTTTTCCTACAGCCCGCTGCTGGGCGCGGGCGGCCAGGTCGAGGGCCTGTTCTGCGCGGTGTCCGAAGACACGGGCCGCGTGATCAGCGAACGCCGGCTGCGCGCGCTGCGCGAACTCGGTGCCAGGCTCGCGGCCAGCGACACGCGCGAGGCGGTGGTGCGCAGCACCCGCGACGCGCTCGCCCAGGCCGAACGCGACCTGCCCTTCGCGCTGATGTACCTGTTCGACGGCACGGGCGCCGCGCAACTGGCCTGCGCCACCGGCATCGCGCCCGGCCATCGGCTGGCGCCGCGCTCGCTGGCGCGCGACGCCGCCGAGCCCTGGGCGCTGGACCGGCTCGTGGCCGGCGAGACCGCCTTCGTGCAGCCCCTCGACGGCGCCGGCGACATCCCGCACGGCCCCTGGGACCGGCCCGCGCCCTCGGCCTTCGTGGTGTCGCTGCCGCCCCAGGGCACGGCCCGCGCGGCCGGCTTCCTGGTGTGCGGCGCCAGTCCCTATGCACCGGGCAGCCACGACACGATGAGCTTCGTCCAGCTGCTGTCGGGCCAGATCGCGCCCAGCCTGGCCAACGCCGAAGCGCTGGCCGAACGCACCGCCGAGCGCGACCGCCTGCGCGACCTGTTCCAGCAGGCGCCGGGCTTCATGTGCGTACTGCGCGGGCCCGAGCATGTCTTCGAACTGGTCAACAGCTCCTACCAGCAGCTCATCGGCCACCGCGCGGTCGAGGGCAAGCCGGTGCGCGAAGCCCTGCCCGAACTCACGGGACAGGGCTTCTACGAACGGCTCGACGAGGTCTACCGCAGCGGCGTGCCCTTCGTCGGCCAGGGCCTGCGCATCGCGCTGCAGCGCGCGCCGGGCGCGGCGCTGACCGAGCGCTACCTCGACTTCGTCTACCAGCCCATCCTCGACGCCCACGGCACCGCCACCGGCATCTTCGCCGAGGGCGTCGACGTGACCGACAAGGTGGAGGCCGGCAACGCGCTGCGCGCGCTCAACGACAGCCTCGAGGCCCGCATCGCCGAGCGCACGCACGAGGTCGAGAGCGCACTGGCCCGGCTGCGCGAGGAATCGCAGGAGCGCGAGGCCGCGCAGGATGCGCTGCGCCAGGCGCAGAAGATGGAAGCGGTGGGCCAGCTCACCGGCGGGCTGGCGCACGACTTCAACAACCTGCTGTCGGGCATCACCGGCAGCCTCGAGCTCATGCAGCGCCGGCTGCGCCAGGGCCGCTACGAGGACTTCGAGCGCTACATCCACACCGGCCAGGGCGCGGCCAAGCGCGCGGCCGCGCTCACGCACCGGCTGCTGGCCTTCTCGCGGCGCCAAACGCTGGACCCCAAGGCCACCGACATCAACCGGCTGATCCGCGGCATGGAGGAACTGATCCGCCGCACCATCGGCCCGGAGAACCGGCTCGAAGTGGTCGGGGCGGTGGGCCTGTGGATCACGCGCGTCGATCCGCCGCAGTTGGAGAACGCGCTGCTCAACCTCTGCCTCAACGCGCGCGACGCGATGCCCGGCGGCGGGCGCCTGACGATCGAGACGGCCAACCAGTGGATGGACGAGCGGGCCGCGCGCGACCGCGACCTGCCCACCGGCCAGTACGTCTCGCTGTGCGTGACCGACACCGGCACCGGCATGCCGCCCGAGGTGGCGCGGCGGGTGTTCGAGCCCTTCTTCACCACCAAGCCCATCGGCATGGGCACCGGCCTGGGCCTGTCGATGGTCTATGGCTTCGCGCGCCAGTCGGGCGGCCAGGTGCGGGTCTATTCGGAAGTCGGCATGGGCACCACCGTGTGCGTGTACCTGCCGCGCCACCACGAAGCCGAGGCGCCCTACGAAGCGCCCGCGCCCTTCGATGCCACCGAGGTGCCCGGCGCGGGCCTGGTGCTGGTGGTCGACGACGAGCCCTCGGTGCGCTCGCTGGTGACCGAGGTGCTGGGCGAACTTGGCTACCGCACGCTCGAGGCCGAGGAAGGCGCGGCCGGCCTGGCGGTGCTGCAGTCGAGCACGGCCATCGACCTGCTGATCACCGACGTCGGCCTGCCCGGCGGCATGAACGGCCGCCAGCTGGCCGACGCGGCGCGGGCCTCGCGTCCCGAGCTCAAGGTGCTGTTCATCACCGGCTATGCCGAGAACGCGGTGGTGGGCAACGGCCACCTCGATCCGGGCATGGAGATCATGACCAAACCCTTCACGCTGGATGCGCTCGCCCGCCGGGTGCGGCAGATGGTGGCGCCAAAGTCCTGACACCGACAGGGGCGCCGCGCGCCCGCTACAGTGGAGCCCTCTCGAAAAGGCGCCTGGCGCCTTTTTCCACTTGAAAGACCGCCCGCCTTGTTCCGTTTCTTCGAAAGACTTCTCCAGCCCTACCCCGCCGCCGAACCCGTGCCGCCGCCCAATGGCTTCTTCGCCTTCCTCTGGGCCTGCACCCAGGGCACGCGCGGCAAGATCGCGGCGATGGCGGGGCTCACCGCGGTCATGTCGGCCTTCGAGGCCCTGCTGTTCGCCATGCTGGGCCGGATCGTCGACTGGCTCGGCGGCCAGGTCCCGGCACGCCTCTGGGAAGACCGCGGCACCACGCTGATCTGGCTGGCCGCGGCCCTGGTCGCGAGCATCGTGGTGGTGGGCCTGCAGACCATCGTCAAGCACCAGACGCTGGCCATCAACCTGCCGATGCGGCTGCGCTGGAACTTCCACCGGCTGATGCTGGGCCAGAGCATGGCCTTCTACCAGGACGAGTTCGCCGGCCGCATCACGGCCAAGGTGATGCAGACCGCCCTGGCGGTGCGCGACACCATCTTCGTGCTGGCCGACGTGCTGGTCGCCATGGGCGTCTACGTCGCCACGCTGATCGTGCTGGCGGCGGTGCTCGACACCACACTGATGGTGCCCTTCGTCGTCTGGCTGCTGCTCTATGTGGCGCAGCTCGCGTGGTTCGTGCCGCGGCTGGGCAAGATCGGCAAGGCGCAGGCCGATGCGCGCGCGCTCATGACCGGGCGCATCACCGACGCCTACACCAACATCGCCACCGTCAAGCTGTTCTCGCACACCCAGCGCGAGGCCGGCTTCGCGCGCTCGGCCATGCAGGAGTTCCAGGCCACGGGCCATGCCCAGATGCGGCTGGTGAGCGCCTTCGAGATCGTCAACCACACGCTGAGCATGGCGCTCACCGCCGGCATGGCGGGCATGGCGCTGTGGCTGTGGTCGCGCGGCGTGGTCGGTGTGGGCACGGTGGCCGCGGCCACCGCGATGGCGCTGCGGCTGCAGGGCATGTCGCACTGGATCATGTGGGAGATGACCAGCCTGTTCGAGAACATCGGCACGGTGCAGGACGGCATGAAGACGCTGTCGCGCCCGCGCACCGTGGTCGACGCGCCGGCCGCGCCGGCCCTGGTGGTGCCGCGCGGCGAGGTGCGTTTCGAGCATGCGAGCTTCCGCTACGGCGAAGGCCGCCCGAACGTGATCGACGACATGACGCTGACGGTGCGCCCCGGCGAGAAGATCGGCCTGGTGGGCCGCTCGGGCGCGGGCAAGTCGACGCTGGTGAACCTGCTGCTGCGCTTCCATGACCTGGACGGCGGCCGCATCCTGATCGACGGGCAGGACATCGCGCAGGTCACGCAGGATTCGCTGCGCAAGCACATCGGCATGGTCACGCAGGACACCTCGCTGCTGCACCGCTCGGTGGCCGACAACATCGCCTACGGCCGCCCCGATGCGCCGCACGACGAGATCCGCGAAGCCGCCGAACGCGCCGAGGCGCAGGCCTTCATCGACTCGCTGGGCGACGCCAAGGGCCGCAGCGGCTACGAGGCGCATGTGGGCGAGCGCGGCGTCAAGCTCTCGGGCGGCCAGCGCCAGCGCATCGCGATCGCGCGCGTGATGCTCAAGGACGCGCCGATCCTGCTGCTCGACGAAGCCACCAGCGCGCTCGACTCCGAGGTCGAGGCCGCGATCCAGGCCAGCCTGTACCGCTTGATGGAGGGCAAGACCGTGATCGCGATCGCGCACCGGCTCTCGACCATCGCCGCCATGGACCGGCTGATCGTGCTCGACGAAGGCAAGGTGGTCGAAGAAGGCGACCACGCCACCCTGCTGGCCCAGGGCGGGCTCTATGCCCGCCTCTGGGCGCACCAGAGCGGCGGTTTCCTGGGCGAGCAGTGATCAGGTCCTGAACCGCTCGCCGGCGCGCCTCAGCTTGCGCGTGCGGTGAGCCACTGCGAGGACTTCAGCGCCGCCGCGACCACGCGCACCTCGCCGATGTTGCCGAAGAAACCGTCGGCGCGCGCGCCGTTCCACGAGCCGCCGCCGACCACCCAGGGCGAGCTGGCCGACAGGGTCGACAGGCCCTGCACGTTGCCGGCGTTGCGCAGCACCGGCGCGCCCTCGACGTACATCGTGGTGTTGTGCGTGGCCGGGTCGTTGACGATCGCGATGTGCACCCAGCCGCCCGCGATGATCTCGCCCGACCAGTTGGTGCGGCCGGTGCGCGAACCCTGCGTGGGCACCACTTCCCACTGCACCTCGCGCAGGCTGGAGATCGCGAACAGCATCGGCGGCGATTCGCCGTCGTCGCCGTTCCAGCCCGGCAGCTGGCCGCGGATGCCGTCGCGCGTCATGATGTTCATCCAGGCCTGCTTGCCGCTGGTCCAGCTCGGGTCGATCTTGATGAAGGCCTCGACCGTGTAGCCGTTCTCGAGCGTCTGCGCATTGAGGGGCGCGGCGGCATCGGTGAGGAAGTAGCTCAGGCGAGGCACATTCTTGTCGGTGTTGAGGAAGCGCACCGAGCCCGGCGCGGCCGACAAGAAATGGCGGTCGTCGCTCCACACGATGTCGCCGGCCTGGGCGCTCTGGATGCCGCCCTGGTTGAGCGCATCGCGGTGCAGCGGATTGGCGCCGGTCACGTCGGCGATCACCGCGCCCACCGGCACCGCCTGGTTCGCCGTGCCGCCGAAGAAACGCCAGTGGGCCAGCGTGTTCGCGACCTTGGGATAGTCGTCGGCATTGGCGGCCGGGCGCGGCGTCGCGACCACGGGCTCGACGTAGTTCTTGAGCAGCATGGCCTTGGCCTGCGCCACCAGCGAGCTGGCGACGGTCGCTTCGCCGACGCCGAAGGACTTGTTGAAGCCGCCGAAGCGCTGGCTGAAGTCCATGTCGATGCTGAACTCCTCGTTGGGCGTGGTCAGCACGGCCTGGTCGAAGGCGGTCAGCGTCGCGGCCGGCTTCTGCGGCACCCAGGGCGAGAAGGACAGCACCTTGATCTTCTTGTTCGTCAGGTCGAACTCGTAGAGCCGCATCAGGCCGTTGCCGCCCTGGTAGGCCATCTGGTAGTCCACCACCATCTCCTCGACCGCATGGCCGTAGTCGTTGGTCTTCGTGAGGTGCGCCGCGCCATGGTGGTGGCCGTTGAGCGTCATGAAGATCTGGTCGTTGTCGCGGATCAGCTTCTCCCAGAGCATCAGGCCGTAGCCGGTTTCCAGCGGGCTCACGCCGTCGGCGGCGATGTTGAGCAGCTGGTGGTTGGCCAGGATCACCGGCAGCGTCGGGTTGGCCGCGATCACCTGGCGCGCCCAGACGATGCCCGCGTCGGAGATGCGCCACGACAGCGACAGCACCATGAACTTCTGGCCCTGCGCCTCGAACACGTGGTACTCGTGGAAGCCGCTCGGGTCGCGTCCGCGGAAGGTCGACTGTGCCGCGGCGCGCGTCTTGCCGAACCATTGCAGGTAGGGCTCGTTGGCCAGGTTGCGGTTGGCTTCGGTCCCGTCGACGGGATCGACGCCGAAGTCGATGTCCCGCAGCACGTCGTGGTTGCCGGCCAGCACGCTGTAGGGCTGCTTGGCGGCCTCGAGCAGCTTCATCGCGGCGTCCGCCACCTTCCACTGGTCCGGCTTGCCGACCTGGTCGACCACGTCGCCCAGGTGGATGGTGAAGGGGATGTTCAGCGCCTTGGCGTTGGCCACGATCCAGCCCGTCTGGGCCGAGAAGGGCTCGTTGCCGAAGCGGGTCATGTACTCGCTGCCTTCGGCCGAGGTCGCATAGCGGGCGTAGAACTGCGTGTCGGGCATCACGGCGAGCGCGAAGCTGGAGATCGGCGCGGGCGCCGGTGCCGGGCCGGGGGCCGGCGCGGGTGCGGGCGCCGGCGCGGGGGGCGCGGGCGTGGCCGCGGCATCGTTGTTGCCGCCACCGCAGGCGGCCAGCAGGGAACCGCCGGTCACGGCCAGCAGGCCGGCACCGAGCTTGAGGATCTGTCGACGCGCCGGACCTTCGCCGACGGACCGCGCAGCCTCGGAGGGCGCGTCGGACGAGGCCGAGGAAAGATCGTGCGAATCGTTGAACTGGGACATGGGAAGAAACAGGAGCGGAGGGGCTGCCGAGCATAGGCACGCGCGGTGTCACGTCGGTTACGCGTGCGTGACGCTTGCGTTGCGGGCCGGCACCGCAACCCACCGGGCGCGCGCCACGGGCCGCGCGCAACCTGAGCGGAGACTGACTTGCGGCGTCGATCACAGGCGCGCCCGGCGGCAATCGCATCGGCCGCCCGGCTCCGCATCGGGCTGCACAGGACGGGGGCGCGGCGAAGCGTCGGCATGCCCCGCACGAAGCTCGGTGCGTCCTACAGCACACGCCGCCAGCCGCCGACAGGAAAAAAACGCCCCGGTGCGAGGCTGTCGGTGTTGTCAACAAAGAGGAGCCCTCGCGTGAATTCCATCATCTACATCGTCGGTCTGGTCGTGGTCGTGGTTGCTGTGCTGTCGTTCTTCGGCCTGCGCTGAACCCGGCAAACCAAAGCGCCGGCCGCAAGGCCGGCCATCCGAAGGGGCCGTTCGCGGCCCCTTCGCGTTGGTGCGCACGGCATAATTTCCCGCACCCTGCCGGCCCCTTGCGCCGGTGCCGAAGAAGAACCGAGAAACGCCGTTGAACATCGCATCGCGCCCGACCGCCGCCACGCCGCCGCCGAATGCGCTGATCACCGAAGCCGTCCAGCTGATCGAGGAGGCCGGCCCGCTCGACGATGCGGCCGCCATGCGCGAAGCCATGGCCCGGCGGACGGACCTGCCCGGCCGGATCGCGCTGCGCGCGCAGCTGCTGGGCCAGCGTCTCGGCCTCCAACACGAACTCGCACGCGCCCGCCAATGGGCGCCCTGGATCGGCCTGGGCCTGGTGCTGGCCATCGTGCTCGCGGGCCTGGGCCTGGCGGGCAGCGTGGTCGGCGGCGCCGAGCGGCGCATCAACATCATGGCGGCGCTGGTCAGCCTGCTGGGCCTGCACCTGCTCACGCTGCTGGCCTGGCTGCTCGGCCTGCTGCTGCCCCTGCGCGCGCCGCGCCTGTCCTTCGGCTGGCTCTGGATGACGCTCACGGCGCGCGTCGCGGGCGGGCGCCAGGGCCAGGCCCCGGTGCTGCTGCGCGCCGCCACCCGGCTGCTGGCGCGCGCCCGGCTGCTGCCCTGGGCGCTGGGGCTGGTGAGCCATGGCATCTGGACGCTGTCCTTCCTGGTCGTGCTGGCCGCCCTGCTCTTCGCGATGGCCTTCCACCGCTACACGCTGAACTGGGAGACCACCATCCTCGACCCGCAGTTCTTCCTGCAGGCGGTGCAATGGCTGGGCCGCCTGCCCGCGGTGTTCGGCTTCGCCACCCCCGACGCCGGCGTCGTGCTGGCACCGGGCGGCATGGCCGACGCTGCCGGCCAGCGCAGCTGGGCCCTGTGGCTCACCGGCTGCATCGTGGTCTACGGGCTGCTGCCGCGCGTGCTGCTCCTGCTGCTGAGCGCCGCGATGTGGCAATGGCGCAAGCGCGGCCTGCAACCCGCGCTCGACGCGCCCTGCCACCGCCGGCTGGCCGCGCGCTTCGAGGCGCTGGCGCCGCGCGCCATCGTCGATGCCGACCCCGGCGCCGAACACCCGGCAGCTCCCGCGCGCCCGCTCGACACCGGCGACGCGCTGCTCGGCGTCGGCTTCGAACTGCCGCCCGACGTCGCCTGGCCGCCGGCCGGCCTGCCCGCCGATGCGCGGGCGCTGCGCATCGACGGCAGCGCCGAGGCCCGGCGCACCTTGCTCGACACCGCCGCGCAGCTGCGGCCGCGCGCCCTGCTGCTGGCCTGTCGCGCGGCCGCCAGCCCCGACCGCGGCACCGAACGCCTGCTGCGCGAGCTGCTCGCGCACTGCGGCGACTGCGGTCTCTGGCTGCTGGCCGAGGACGGCGGCGCTGCGCTGCCCGAGACCGGTGTGCAGCGCTGGCGCGACTGGCTGCGGGACTGTGGCCTCGAGCGCATCGCCGTCCATGCGCGGCTCGGCGATGCGCTGGCGGGAGGATGAGCATGCAAGACCCCGCCATCCGCATCGCCGTGGTCGGCCACACCAACGCCGGCAAGACCTCGCTGCTGCGCACGCTGACCCGGCGCGTCGACTTCGGCGAGGTGTCGGCGCGGCCCGGCACCACGCGCCATGTGGAGCGCATCGAACTCAAGGTGCGCGAGCGCGCGGCCGTGCAGTTCTTCGACACGCCCGGGCTGGAAGACGCGGTGAGCCTGCGCGAGCACATCGCGCAACTCGGCGACGCACCCACGCCGCCCGAGCGCATCCGCCGTTTTCTCGAGGGCCCGGAGGCGCACGGCAGCTTCGAGCAGGAGGCCAAGGTGCTGCGCACGCTGCTCGAGGTCGATGCCGCCTTCCTCGTGATCGACGCGCGCGAACCGGTGCTGCCCAAGTACCGCGACGAGATCGAGCTGCTGCGCTCCTGCGCGCGGCCGGTGCTGCCGGTGCTCAACTTCGTGCGCGACGCCGCCGCGCGCGAAGACGAATGGCGCACGCTGCTCGCGGCCTATGGCATGCATGCGGTGGTGCGCTTCGATGCGGCCGCGCCCTTCGTCGGTGCCGAGCACGACCTCTACCAGGACCTGGTCACGCTGCTGCGCGAACGCCGCGCGCAGCTGCAGGAGGTGATCGCCTCGCTCGACGCCGAGTTCGCCCAGCGCCGCAGCGACGCCGCCGCGCGCATCGCCGAACTGCTGGTCGACGTGGCCGCCACGCGCCGCACGTTGCCCGCGGCCGAGTTCGAGGACGCGGCGCGCCGCGCACCGCAGGTCGCGGCCCTGCAGCAGGCGGTGTCGGCCAAGGCGCAGCGCTGCACCTCCGACCTGCTGGCGCTCTACGGCTTCCGCGAAGGCGATGCGGCCGAGGCCGCGCTGCCGCTGCTCGAAGGCCGCTGGTCGATGGATTTCTTCAGCCCCGAGGCGCTCAAGGACGCGAGCCTGCGCCTGGGCAAGGGGGCGGCGGTCGGCGTGGCCGTGGGCGTGGTGGCCGACCTTGCGCTGGCCGGCCTCTCGCTGGGCGCGGGCGCTGCGCTGGGCGGCGCCATCGGCGGCGCGGTCTCCCAGGGCTGGGGCCCGCTGGGCCGCAAGCTCGCCAACAAGCTGCGCGACCTGCACGAGCTCACGGTGGAAGACAAGGTGCTGTTCGCGCTGGCCGCCTGGCAGCTGCAGCTCACGCAGGCATTGGAGCGGCGCGGCCATGCGGCCACGCAGCGCATCGACACCGAGGCAGCGAAGGACGGCGATGCGCCCACGCGCGCGGCGGCCGATGCGGTGCGCGCGGTGCAGCCGGCACGCAACCATCCGGAATGGGAAGCGCGCGGCGGCGTGGTGCACCACTTCCGCCGCGCCTCGCCGCAGCGCGAGGCGCTGGTGGGCACGCTCGCGCAGGCCCTGCAGCGCGCCTTCGCGGCCCGCTGAAGCCGCTCAGGCCGCGCGCCGGTCGCCCACCGCGAAGCGCGCCGCCTCGGCCTTGATCAGGTCCGCGATCCGCTCGGTGAGCATCAGGGTCGGCATGTTGGTGTTGGCGCGCGGGATCGACGGCATGATCGACGAGTCGCACACCCGCAGCCCCTCCACACCGTGCACCCGGCCCGCGCCGTCGGTCACGGCCATCGGGTCGTCGGCCGCGCCCATCTTGCAGGTGCCCGAGGCATGCCACACGCCCGCCACGCCGTTGCCGACGAACTCGGTGAGCTTGGCGTCGTCGGCCAGCAGGTCGTCGATGCGCACGCCCAACGTGATCAGCCCGTGCACGATCGCGCCGCGCAGCGGCCCGGCCCAGTCGAGCACGAAGGACAGCGTCGCCATCTGGAACGCGTTCCAGGCACCGGGTGCCGAGACCCGGCGCACGCGCTCCGAGTAGCTGGTGGGAAACACCGTGCCGCGCACGCCGTCGAGGTTCGCGTCGGCCAGCGCCTTGGCCGCGACCGTGAAGCCCTCCTTGAGCCGCGCCAGGTCGCGCGGGTCGGACAGCAGCCTGAAGTCCACCGCCGGCTCCTCGTTCGGATCGGCCGAGCGCAGCTTGACGGTGCCGCGCGAGTAGGACTTGTTGACCCACACCAGCATGGTGCCCATGCGCTGCCCGATCGCATGCCAGGCGGTGCGGCCGATGATGGCCACGTGCATGTCGCCCGCGGGTGCGTCGGGGATGCTCTTGGAGGTGTAGCGCAGCAGCGCCTGGTCGTGGTGCTCGGCCAGGTCCTTCATGCGCGAGGCGGGCGGCAGGTAGGTCGAGACGGCCGTCAGCGGGTGCTCCATGAGGTTGGCGCCCACGCCGGGGCGGTCGGCCTTCACCGTGATGCCCAGCGCCTCCAGGTCGGCCGCCGGGCCGATGCCGCTGCGCAGCAGCAGCGCGGCCGAATGGATGCCGCCCATGCAGACGATGGTCTGCGCCGCGTGCAGCGGCTGGCCGCCGGCCTCGGCGCCGATCACGCGGCCGCCGTCGAACAGCAGGCGCTGCACCTGGGTGTCGGTGAGGATGCGCAGGTTCTGGCGCGCACGCACCTCGGGCGTCAGGTAGACGATCGAGGCGGGCACGCGCTGGCCCTCGTCGCTGGTGGCGATCGCGGCCGGGAACACGCCGTCCTTCCATTCGCCGTTCTGGTCCGGGTACTGCGGATGGCCGCGCAGCCTGAGCGAGCGGCACACCGCCTGCACGAAGGGCGACACGCTGCCCGGCGCGAGCCGGCGCACCGGGATCGGCCCGGTCTGGCCGTGGTACTTGTCGTCGAAGTCGCAGTCGCGCTCCAGCTTGCGGAAGTACTGCAGCGCGACCGCGCCGCTCCAGCCTTCGGCGCCCAGCCGCGCCCATTCGTCGTAGTCGTCGGGCGCGCCGCGGTTGGCCACCATCGCATTGATGGCCGAGCCGCCGCCCAGCACGCGCGCCTGCTCGTAGCCGCGCGGCGTGCGCTGGGGCTGGCGCGTGGGCGCGCCGCTCACGGTGGCGACCAGTGCGGTCCAGAGGTTCTGCTTGTCGAGGTAGGCCAGGCCGGGGTAGCGGCTGCGGATGCTGTCGCTCATGGCATCGGGCCGCAGGTCGCGACCGGCCTCCACCAGCAGCACCTGCTTGTCCGCGCTCTCCGACAGCCGCGCCGCGAGCGCGCAGCCCGCGGTGCCGCCGCCCAGGATCAGGTAGTCGATCTTCCGGGCCATCACTGCTTGCCGCCCCAGCGCTGCGGGTAGCCCGGCATCTTCTCGCAGCCGCACATCGAGTAGTGCAGCGGTGGCAGCTTCTCGTTGACGTACAGCGGCAGCTCCTTGGCGGTGATGCTCGGCTGCGGCAGCACCCAGGTCGGGCCCGGCAGCGGTTCGCCCTTGAGGGTCTTGAGCGCGGCGATCACCGCGGTGCGCCACTGGTAGGCCGGGTAGGTCGGCGCGATGCCCTTGAAGCCGTTCTTCTTCCAGGCCTGCAGGTAGTCCTGCTGGTCTTCGCCGGTGATGACCGGGTACGGCTGGCCCGCGTCCTCGAAGGCCTCGGCCACGGCCACCGACACGGCACCCAGGTCGACCCACACCGCATCGATCTTGCCGCTGCGGCTCAGGTAGTCGGCCACGGTGGCCTTGGTCTTGGCGCGGTCGCCGCCCACGAACTCGTTGCCCACCACCTTGAGGCCGGCGTCGTCGAACACCTTCCTGGCCGCGGCCCAGCGGGTCTCGAACAGGTCCACGCCCGGCGCGGTGCGCAGTACCAGCACCTTGCCGCCCTTGGGCGCGTTGGCCGCGATGAAGTCGGCACCGACCTTGCCCCAGGCGTAGCCGCCGACCGAGCGCACGGCCGTCACCGGGCACAGGCTGTTGACCGAGCGGTCGAAGGTCACGACCGGCAGCTTCTTGCAGGCCTCCTCCACCGCCGGCGTGAGCGCGGCCGAGGTGTTGGGCGAGACGATCAGCGCATCGCACTTGCCGCTGTTCACCAGCGAGCGGATGTCGGAGATCTGCTTCTCGTCCTTGCCTTGCGCGTCGGCGTATTCGAAGCCCTTGATGTCGGCCTTGTTGAGCTCGACCTCGGCCTGCATGGTGTTCCAGCCGACCACGCGCCAGGGGTTGCTCACGCTGGCGTTCGAGAAGCACAGCGTGTAGGGGCCCTTCTTCTTGTACTTGGCGGTGTCGATGTTCTTGCCGCCGATGTGCTGCAGCCAGGGCTGGTCGGCCGGGCCTTCGGGCTTGGCGGCCATGAGCTGGGCCTGCGCCTGCATCTCCTGGTCGACGTTGACGTTGGCGACCTGCGCGAAGGCGCCCGCAGGGGCGGCGAGCGCGAGCACCAGGGCGCCGCAGCGCAGCGCCGGCTGCCGGAGGGAGGGGGTGAAATTCATGAGCTTGTCTCCTGTGGATCTGTTGTGGGAACGGGATGGAAAAAGTGGCGTCGTGTTCACTGCATGCGAGGCCTCCGTGCTAGCGGCGCTGGTGGCGCCAGGCCGTGAGCGCCGCGGCGCCGATCAGGATCAGCCCCTGCACCGCCACCCGCAGCGGCTCGGAGAAGCCCAGCAGGTTGAGCACGGTGAACAGCGTGTAGAGCGTGAGCGCGCCGATGCAGGCGCCCGGGATCGAGCCACGCCCGCCCAGCAGCACCACGCCGCCGATCACGGCCGCGGCGATGGCCTGCAGGTCGTAGCCCGTGCCGACATCGACCGACACGCCGGAGAAACCGCCCAGCAGGATGCCCGCCGTGACGGCCGACAGCGAAGACAGCACGAAGGCCGCCACCCGCACCCGCCGCACCGGCGCGCCCGCGAGCTCGGCCGCCACCGGGTTGTCGCCGATCATCAGCACCAGCCGGCCGAAGTTGGTGCGATGCATCAGCCAGTAGTACAGCGCGACGAAGCCCACCAGCACGATCACCGCGATGGGCAGCGTGCCGGTGATGGGCACGTCGCGCAGCACGCCGCGGCCCAGGTAGCGCAGGTTCTGCGGCAGATAGCCCGAAGGCGCCCCGCCCGACCAGACCATGGCGAGGCCCTTGATCGACAGCAGCCCGCCCAGCGTCGCGATGATCGAGGGCACCTTGAGCTGGGTGACGATCAGGCCGTTGAGCAGCCCCACCGCCAGGCCCATGCCGTAGACCGCCGCGACCGCGGTCCAGGTCATCGAGGCATCGCCGTTGGTGATCAGCGCGCAGCCGATCACCACCAGCGTGATCAGCGCGCCCGAGGACAGGTCGAAGCCGCCGGCGATCAGCACGAAGGACGCGCCGCAGGTCAGGATCACCAGCGGTGCCGCGCGCTGCAGGAAGCTCATGAAGCCCGGCGCCGTCTGGTAGAGCGGGCTCATGCACACCATCGTGGCCAACAGCACCAGCAGCAGCACCAGCGCCGGATTGATTTTCCGAAGCCGCTTCATGCCACATGCCCCTTGTTGCGGAAGGTGTAGACCCCGACCGCCATGACCACGATCAGCCCGCGCAGCACCTGGCTCAGGAAGGCGTCGATCTGCAGCATGTTGAACACCGCGTCGATGGTCGCGAACACGAACACGCCCGCCATGGTTCCGGCGATGCTGCCGCGCCCGCCGGCCAGCAGGGTGCCGCCGATGACCACGGCCGCGATCGAGTCGAGGTCGTAGCCGCCGTCGCGGCCGACCCAGGGCGTGCCCGCCCCCAGCCAGCTCGCGAGGTAAAGCCCGGCCAGGCCGGACATCAGGCCCGCCACCGCATGCGCGCCGATGGTCACGCGCGAGGTGCGGATGCCCGCGAGCCGCGCGCTGTCGGCGTTGCCGCCCACCGCGAACAGGTGCGCGCCCGCCACCGTGCGCGTGAGCGCCAGGGCCGCCGCCACCGCGACCGCCCCCAGCACCAGCACCGCGATCGGCACGCCGGCCACGCTGCCATAGGCCAGCGCCTGGTAGGCCTTGGGCACCTGGCCCTGCAGCGAAGTGAAGGCCACGGTGAGCACGCCCTGCAGCACCAGGCCCACGCCCAGCGTCGCGATCAGCGGGCTCACGCCCAGCCGCGCGACCAGCAGGCCGTTGACCACGCCGACCGCGGCGGCCACGCCGAGCACGCCCACCACCGCATAGCCGATGGCACCGGTGTCGCCCTGCATGAAGTACGACGCGAGCACCGCGCTCACGCTGATCAGGTTGGCCACCGACAGGTCGATCGAGCCGGCCAGGATCACGAAGTTCTGGCCCAGCGCCACCAGGCCCAGCGCGACCATGCGCTGCACCAGGCCCATCACGCCCGCCAGCGTGAGCTGCGCATGCTGGCCGGTCGCGATCGCGGTGCCGACGTAGACGCAGGCCGAGATCGCGACCAGCGTGATCGGGATCAGGTGGCGGCGCGCGAAATGCGGTTGCGCGCTCATGCCGGCACCTCTTCGGCCACGTCGTGCCGCACGGCTTGCGCGATCACGGCTTCTTCGGACGCACCACGCGGCAGCTGCGCCACGATGCGCCCCAGCGCCATCACGCAGATGCGGTCGCACAGGCCGATGATCTCGGCCACGTCCGAGGACACCACCAGCACCGCGCCGCCCGCGTCGGCGTAGTCGCGCAGCAGCCGGTAGACGGTGGCCTTGGCGCCCACGTCGATGCCGCGCGTGGGTTCGCAGACGATCCACAGGCGCGGCTCGCGCGCCATCCAGCGGGCGACCATCACCTTCTGCTGGTTGCCGCCCGACAGCGCGCCCACCGGCATCTCGAAATCGGCAGCGCGCACCTCCACCTTGTTCAGCAGCGCATCGATGCGGCTGCGGGATCGTTGCGCGCTCGCAGCGCCCGCGAAAGGCCCGGCCAGCGCGCGCAGCGTGAGCGCCGCGTTGTCGCGCAGCGACTGCTGCAGGCCCAGGCCCTCGCGCTTGCGGTCGTCGGGCAGGTAGCCGATGCCGCGTTGCGCCGCCTCGCGCGGGCTGCGGGCCGCGCCCTTGCCGTCCCAGGCGCGCACCGTGCCGCGGGTGAAGCGGCGCTCGCCGTAGAGCGCGCGCGCCAGCTCGACCTTGCCCGAGGCTTCCAGTCCCGCGACGCCCACGATCTCGCCGGCATGCAGGCGCAGGTCGATGCCGTGCAGCCGGTCGTTGCCGCCCTGCTCGACCGCCAGCACCTCGGCACCCGGCGGCTGCGCGGCCGCGGGCGGATAGAAGTCGCTGAGCTCGCGCCCCACCATCAGCCGCACGATGCGGTCGACCGTGGCCTCGGCGGCGGGCAGCGTGGCCATCCGCTGGCCGTCCTTGATGACCGAGATGTCGTCGGCCAATGCCATCACCTCGGCCATGCGGTGCGAGATGTAGAGCATGGCCACGCCCGCGCGGCGCAGTTCGGCGATCAGGTCGAAGAGCTTCTGCGACTCGACGTCGTCGAGCGCGGCCGTGGGTTCGTCGAGCACCAGGATGCGCGCATCCAGCGACACCGCCTTGGCGATCTCGACCATCTGCTGCTCGGCCACCGAGAGCCGGCCGCATTCGGTGCGCGGATCGATGCGGCAGCCGACACGGCGCAGGGCCGCCTCGGCGCCGGCGTTCATCGCCTGCGTGTCGATCACGCCCCAGCGCGCGGGCTCGTGGCCCAGGAAGATGTTCTGCGCCACCGTGCGGTGCGGCAGCAGCGCGAGCTCCTGGTGGATGATCGCGATGCCGGCACGGCGCGCCTCCGACGGATGGCCGAAGCGCACGGCCTGGCCGTCGATCCGGATCTCGCCGCCATCGGGCGCATGGATGCCGCCCAGCACCTTCATCAGCGTGGACTTGCCCGCCCCGTTCTCGCCGCAGATCGCATGCACCTGGCCGGCGCGGCACTGCAGGCTCACCTCGCGCAGCACGGTGACGGCGCCGAAGACCTTGCGGATCGCGCGCATCTCCAGCCGCGGCGCGTTGTCGTGTGGAGCGCTCACCCCACGTAGACCAGCTTGGCGTTGGTCAGCTCGCGCGCGCCCAGCGCGCCGAGTTCGCGGCCGAAGCCCGAGCCCTTGACGCCGCCGAAGGACGCCCGCGGGTCCGAACGCACGAAGTCGTTGATGAACACCGCGCCGGCTTCCACGGCCGAAGCCAGCCGGTGCGCGCGTTCGAGGTCGCGGCTCCAGATCGTCGCGCCCAGGCCGAACTCGGTGGCGTTCGCCAGCGCGATCGCTTCTTCGTCGGTCTTGAAGCTGAACAGCAAGGCCACCGGGCCGAAGATCTCTTCCTGCACGATGGGCGCGTCGTGCGACAGGCCCGCGATCACGGTCGGCGGATAGAAATGGCCCGGGCCCTCGCCGGGCTGTCCGCCGCACAGCAGCGTGCCGCCTTGTGCCAATGCGGCCTGCACCTGCGCATGCACGCTCTCGCGCAGGTCGGCGCGCGCGAGCGGGCCCAGTTGCGTCTCGGGCTGCAGCGGGTCGCCCATGCGCAGGGCCGAGGCGCGTGCGACGAAGGCGGCCTGGAACTTCTCGGCGATGGCCTCGTGAATGAAGAAGCGCTTGGCCGCGATGCAGCTCTGTGCGTTGTTCGAGAAACGCGACGTCACGGCCAGCTGCACTGCGCGCTCGAAGTCCGCGTCCTCGCAGACGATGAAGGGGTCGGAGCCGCCCAGTTCGAGCACGGCTTTCTTGCCATGGGCGCCGGCTTCGGCCGCGACCGCGCGGCCGGCCTGCGTGCTGCCGGTGACGGTCACGCTGCGCACGCGCGGGTCGGCCACCACCGCGGCCACCGCGCCGCGGCGGATCGCCAGGTTCAGGTACAGGCCGGGCGGCGCGCCGGCGTCGAGCACCAGCTGTTCGAGTGCACGCGCACAGCCCTGCACCGTCTCGGCATGCTTGACCAGCACGGTGTTGCCCGCCAGCGCGGTGGGGATGAAGAAGCGCAGCACCTGCCAGAAGGGCAGGTTCCAGGGCATGACCGCGAACACCGGGCCCAGCGATTCGTAGACCACCCGGGCGTTCATGCCCTCGATGGGCTCGGGCGCCAGGTAGGCCGGGCCCTGGTCGGCGAAGTGGCGCGCGCCCAGGGCGGCCTTCTTCACCTCGGCGATGGCTTCGCCGATGGGCTTGCCCATCTCGGTGGTGATGAGGCGACCGTAGGTTTCGGCGCGCTGCTCGAGCAGCTCGGCCAGGCGGTGCAGCATGGCGCTGCGCTCGGCCATGGGCGTGAGCGACCAGCGCTTCCAGGTGGCGTGGGACTGTGCGACGCGGGCTTCGATCTCGGCCGAACCATGGCCGGTGGCGGACTCGATCAGTGCGCCGGTGGCGGGGTTGTGCGATTGGAAGACGGCGGGCTGGATGTCGGTGGGAATGGCCATGGGATCGGGTCGCTCGGGGCGGTGTTCAGGGGATGCGTAGTGTTCCCAGTGGCCCCTGCGCTCTCAACGCCTATCCGCAGCGCTTGTTCCAACCGAAGAGAAAAATAGGGTTAGCCCCGAGCTTTCTATTCCACATAGGGAGAAAACCCGGGCCCATGGAAGATTCGCTTGGCTAAAGTCAGGCCCACCATGCAAAGCTTCGAGCGCATCGCCAACCTCCTGTCCAGCTTCGGCGAGGGCCAGGCGGAGCTGCCGCTGGCCACGCTGCTCGCGCGCAGCGGCATCCCGCAGTCCACGGGCTACAAGCTGGTCAACGCGCTGGTCGACGAGGGCTTCCTGCAGCGGCCGGCGCGCGGCATGCTGGCGCTGGGCCCGGCGGCCGCGGCCTTCTTCTTCGCGCCGCTGCGGGCCCTGGCACCTGCGGGCGACCCGAGCATCTCGGGCGGCGTGCGCCACTACCCCGACGCCAGCGGCCGCGGCATGCCGCGCATGGCGCAATGGAACCCGAACCTGCTCGACCTGGTGTCGACCACGCGCTTCCGGCGCGAGCCGCCCTTCGTGATCGGCTTCGCCAACGCCTCGAGCTCCAGTCCCTGGCGCGTGGCCATGGCGCGCAGCCTGATGGCCGCGGCACAGCGCCAGCGCGACGTGGTCTCGCGCGTGATGGTGCGCGACGCCAGGGACGACCCGCGCCGCCAGATCGAACAGCTGGCCGAGATGCGCGCGGAGCGCATGGACCTGTGCATCCTCAGCGCGGCCGCCAGCGACCACCCCGAATTGCTGGCCGCGGTGCGCGGGCTCGGCGCCGAGGGCATCCCGGTGATCGGCGTCGACCGCCTCTGCGGCGAGCCCGAGGACATGGTGTCCTTCGTGACGGCGTCGGACGTGCTCGTCGGCCGCATGAGCGCGCTGTGGCTGGTCGAGCACCTGGGCGGCCGCGGCCGCATCCTGATGCTCTGCGGCCGCGAGGACGCCAGCCCCTGCCGGCTGCGGCTGCAGGCCGCGATGGAGATCCTGGGCCTGCATCCGGACATCGAGGTGGTGGCGATCGAGTTCACCAACTGGGAGGCCAGCCTGGGCCATGCGATCGTGCAGCGCCACCTGGCCGAGGGCACGAAGTTCGACGGCGTGTGGTGCGACTCGGGCCTGCAGGGCGTGGGATCGCTGCGCGCCTTCACCGAGGCCGGCTACAAGCGCGGCACCATCCCGCCGCACACCGGCGGCGAGGTCAACCTGATGTACAAGCTGGCCTTCCACCATAAGATCCCGCTGTGCGGCGTCGACTACCCCGCGGCCATGGGCGCGCTGAGCTTCCAGACCGCGCTCGACACGCTGTTCGGCCGCCAGGTGCCGCGCCGCGTCGAGGCCAACCTCGAGATCGTGATCTCGCGCGGCCACGAGACCGCCTCGGTCAAGGCCGACCTGTTCGCCGAAGAGAAGGTGCGCTGGGACCGCGAGGACGAATACGTGCACGCCTCGGGCTGGATTCCCAGCAGCACCACGACGAACGGGCGCAAGCCCTTCTTCGTGTGAACGCGGGGCCGGCCTGATGTCCACCGCCTGGGCCACCGAAGCCGTCACGCGCTTTCGCGACATCCTCGCGCTGGTGTCGCGCGAGCAGGTGCGCACGGCCTACGAGATCGCGGTGCGGCTCAAGCTGCCGGTGAGCTCGACCTACCTCACGGTGACGGAGCTGGAACGCCTGTCCTGCCTGGCGCGCGACGAGAGCGGCTACCTGCTGGTGGGCATCCGGCCGCAGCAGATGGCGCTCGATGCACTGGGCTTCCAGGTGGCGGCGCAGCGCCTGGCGCCGCTGGTGCGCCACCTGCGCGACCAGTCGGGCGAGACGGTGTTCATGGCCAGCATGGCCGAGATCCTGACGGTGGGCACCGTGGCCATGGGCTTCAACCCCGGGCACCTGGTGGTGCAGTCCTTCCAGACCTACCGCTATGCGACCGCGCCCCCGCCCTCGGAGCTGACGCGGCCCGGCGTGTTCGAGCTCACGCTGGCCACCAACGCGCAGTACGGCGACCATGGCGGGCTGGTGAACCTGATGGCGCTGCAGCTCGCGCGCTCGAGTTCCAGCGCGCACCCCGCCACGCTGGCGGTGGGCGTGGCGCGGCCCGAGGGCGACTTCCGCGACGCGGCGCACATCGCGCGCAAACTGCTCGAACTCAAGGCCTTCTTCGATTCGCCGGGGTAGTGAGGCGACGGCGCAGGGCTACAGCAGGTCTTCGAGCATCAACGGCAGCCGCCGCAGGCGCTTGCCGGTCGCATGGAACACCGCGTTGACGATGGCCGGCGCCACGCCCACCATCGCCACCTCGCCCAGGCCCTTGACGCCCAGCGCGTTGAGCCGCGTGTCGGGCTTGCCCACGAAGTCGACCTCGATGCGGCCGATGTCGGCCGCCACCGGCAGCACGTACTCGGCCAGGTCGGCGTTGAGGAAGCCGCCGTAGCGCGGATCGACCTCGCTGACCTCGCGCAGCGCGGCGCCGATGCCCCAGACCACGCCGCCCTCGACCTGGCTGCGCGCGGTGCGCGGGCTGGCGACGATGCCGCAGTCGGCCACGCTGACCACGCGCGGCACGCGGATGCGGCGCGTGGTGGGCTCGATGCGCACCTCGACGAAATGCGCGATGAAGCTGAAGCCCACGAAGTCCGGGTACACCGGCCCGGCGGCCGCGGGCAGGCCGCCGGTCAGCCGGCCGAAGACCTGCTCGGGCTGGCCCGGCGCGCGCCGGCGGCTCTCGGCCTCGGCGAAGGGCCGGCCCGAGGCACGCAGCAAGGCCAGCGCCGTGACGCCCGCTTCGCCGGCCGCGGCGCCCGCGTGCTGCCGCAGGTCGTCCATCAGCCGCTGCGCGGCCTCCTGCACCGGCGGCAGGGCGGTGGCCGTGCCCCAGGAGCCGGCCGTCAGGTGCTGCGGCGCGGCGGTGGTGTCGCCCAGCAGGATCTCGACCGCGGCCACCGGCGCGCCCAGCGCGCGCGCCACCGTCACCGCGATGGCGGTGCGCATGCCCTGCCCCATCTCGTGGCCGCCGACCGCCACCCGCACGGTGCCGTTGCTGCGCAGGCGCACGGTGGCGATGGCCGGCGCCATGGCGGCCTTGTAGGTGCCGATGGCCACGCCCCAGCCGACCTGGCTGCCGTCCGGCGCGCGCATCGAGCCCGGCGCCATCGTGCGGCGGGCCCAGCCGAACATCTCGCTGCCCTTCACCAGGCACTCGGCCACGTGGCGCGAGGAGAAGGGCTTGCCCGTCAGCGGGTCGGCCGCGGCGTCGTTGGCCAGCCGCAGGGCCACCGGGTCGCGGTCGAGCGCATAGGCCATCTCGTCGATCGCGCTCTCGAAGGCGAAGGCCGCGGGATGTTCGAAGGGTGCGCGCATGTAGCCCGGCGTCTGCACGTCGGTGCGGACCAGCCGCTCCTGGCCGAGGAAGTTCTGGATGCCGTAGAGCCGCGACGTGATCTCGGTGCCCATCGAGGGGAACAGGTCGTGGCGCGAGGTCTGCTGGTCGATCTCGTGGATGGCCGCGAGCAAGCGGCCATTCCGGTCGGCGCCCAGCCGCACGCGGTGCCGGCTGGCCGGGCGGAAGCTGGCGTTGTGGAACAGCTGCGCGCGCGTCATCACCAGCTTGACCGGACGCCCCAGCGTGCGCGCCGCGATCGCCACCAGCGCGGTGTGCGACTGCAGCGAGTTCTTCTGGCCGAAGCCGCCGCCCAGCGAGGGCGACAGCACGCGCACCCGGGCGGCATCGAGGCCCAGCTGCTTCGCGACGCCGTGCCGCACGCCCTCGGCGTTCTGCGTGGGCTCGTGGACCGTGAGCACGCCCTCGCCGTCCCACTCGGCCACGGTGGCGATGATCTCCATGGGGTTCTGGTGCTGGGCGGGCAGCGTGTAGCGCAGGTCCACCGTCACGGCCGCGCCGGCCAGCGCGCCCTCGGGGTCGCCCACGCGGCGGTCGGCGAACATCGGCTGCGGCAGCACCGCGGTCTGCGCCAGCGGCTCGGCGTCGGGCGCGTCGAGCGTGGCGACGAAGGGCGCGGCCTCGTAGGCCACCGCCACCAGCGCGGCCGCCTCGCGCGCGGCCTCGAGCGTGTCGGCCACCACCATCGCGACGCTCTGGCCGCGGTAGGCGATCTGTGCCGAGCGCAGCGGATAGACGCTCTGGAAGCCGAAGCCACCGCCCATCAGGAAGCCGCCGCTGTCGAAGGCGCCGACGTTCTCGTGCGTGAGCACCGCGCGCACGCCGCGCACGCGCTGCGCGGCCGCCGTGTCGATGCCGGCGATGCGGCCGCGCGCGATGCGCGAAGGCACCAGCGCCGCATGCAGCAGCCCGGCTCGCGCATCGTCGGCCGCGTAGCGCGTGACGCCGCGCACCTTGTCGTGCGCGTCGACGCGCTCGGTGCCGGCGCGCGGGGTGTTCTTGATCGTCGTTGCCATCGTCAGCTCCTGTCCTTGGCCAGCATGAGCGCGTCGGTCACGGTCTCGATGCCCAGCGCCACCTTGAACGCGTTGTGTTCCAGCGGCTGCGCACCCGCGAAGGCCAGCTCGGCCGCGCGCCGTGCAGCCGCGCGCGTGAGCGGCAGCCCGCGCAGGCTGCGCTCGGCCTCGGTGGCGCGCCAGGGCCGCGTGGCCACGCCGCCCAGCGCGATGCGCGCATCGGCCACGCGCTGGCCCTGCAGCTGCACGGCCACCGCGGCCGAGGCCAGCGCGAAGGCATAGGACTCGCGGTCGCGGACCTTGTGGTACGTCGAGGCCCGGCCCACGGGGCCGCGCGGGATGCGGATGCGCACGATCAGTTCGTCGGCCGCCAGCACGGTCTCGAGGTGCGGCGTGGCACCCGGCGCGCGGTGCAGCTCGCGCACCGGCACCGTGCGCTCGCCGCGCGGGCTCAGCGTGTCGACCACCGCATCGAAGGCCGTGAGCGCGACCGCCATGTCGCCGGGATAGACCGCCACGCAGGCCTCGCTGCCGCCCAGCACCGCATGGCCGCGGTTCTGCCCGCCGAGGGCCGCGCAGCCGCTGCCGGGCTGGCGCTTGTTGCAGGCGAACTCGGGGCTGCCGCGGAAGTAGGCGCAGCGCGTGCGCTGCAGCAGGTTGCCGCCGACGGTCGCCATGTTGCGCAGCTGCTGCGAGGCGGCCTTCCAGAGCGACTCCGACAGGGCCGGGAATTCGCGCAGCACCACGGCGTGCTCGGCCACCTCGCTCATGGCCGCGAGCGCGCCGATGCGCAGCTCGCCGCGCTCGCTCGCATCGATGTTCGCCAGCCCCTCGATGCGCGTGACGTCGATCACCGTGGCCGGCGCTTCCACGCCCAGCTTCATCAGGTCGAACAGCGTGGTGCCGCCCGCGAAGTAGCGCGCACCGGTCGGCTGGCGGGCGAACAGCTGCACCGCTTCCCCGGTGCTGCGCGGGCGGAGGTAGGCGAAGTCACGCATGGCGCGGGCCCTCCCGGCGCAGCATCTGCGGCGCGGCTTCGCGGATCGCCTCGAGGATGCCCGCATAGGCGCCGCAGCGGCAGAGGTTGCCGCTCATGGACTCGCGGATCTGCGCGTCGCTGGTGGCATGGCCTTCGCGCACGCAGGCGATGGCCGCCATCACCTGGCCCGGCGTGCAGTAGCCGCATTGCAGCGCGTCGTGGTCGACGAAGGACTGCTGCATCGGATGCAGCGTGCCGTCGGCCGCCGCGATGCCTTCGATGGTGGTGACGGCGCAGCCGTCGGCCTTGACGGCCAGCGTGAGGCAGGAGGCCACGCGCCGCCCGTCGAGGTGGACCGTGCAGGCGCCGCACTGGCCGTGGTCGCAGCCCTTCTTGGCGCCGGTCAGACCCAGCTGCTCGCGCAGCACATCGAGCAGCGAGGCGCGCGGCTCCAGCATCAGCGCGTGCGGCTGGCCGTTGACGCTGACCTGCGTGGGCTGCGTTCCGGCATGAGCGGTCGGTGGCGCATCCGGCGCCGCGGCGGCATGGCGGGTCACGGCCACGCCGGCACCGGCCGCGGTGCTCATCATGAAGGTGCGCCGGTTCAGCTGGGGCGCTGCCGGCGGCGGTGTGGAGGGATGGTTCATCGGGGCCTCGGGGGTGGATGCGGCACGAGTCTCTCTATTCGCTCCGGTCGGATAAAGGCCCAAAACTCGCCAATACAATCCAACCCACCTCAACAATTAGCTTGAAAAGGACGCCATGGACCGCTTCGATGCCATGCAACTTTTCACCCGCATCGTCGAGCTCGGCAGCTTCACGCAGGCGGCCAATTCCCTCGACATCCCGCGCGCCACCGCCACCCACGCGCTCAAGGCGTTGGAGGCCCGGCTGCAGGTGCGGCTGCTCGAACGCACCACGCGGCAGGTGCGCACCACGGTCGACGGCCAGGCCTTCTACGAGCGCTGCCGCCATCTGCTGCGCGACCTGGAGGACGCCGAATCCTCGCTGGCGCAGCTGGCGGTCAACCCGCGCGGGCGGCTGCGCATCGACATCCACGGCGCCGCCGCGAACGACCTGCTGCTGCCGCGCATCGGCGAGTTCCATGCACGCTATCCGCACATCGAGATGGTGATGGGCAGCGGCGACCGGCTGGTGGACCTGGTGCGCGAAGGTGTGGACTGCGTGGTGCGCGGCGGCGAGCCGCGCGATTCCTCGCTGGTCACGCGCCGGCTCGCGCTGGTGCCGCAGGTGACCTGCGCCAGCCCGGCCTACCTCGCGGCCCATGGCACGCCGCTGCAGCCCGCCGACCTGGCGGGGCACCTGGGCGTGAACTTCTTCTCCGCCGCGCGGCCCGACGTCTTTCCCTACCTGTTCGAAGTCGACGGCAAGGTGGAAGAGCACACGCTGCAGGGCTGGATCAGCGTCAACAGCGCCGACAGCTACAAGCTCTGCGCCGAGCAGGGCTGCGGGATCATCCAGGTGCCGCGCTACGGCATCGAGCGGCAGCTGCGCGAAGGCACGCTGGTCGAGATCCTGGCCCACACGCCCTGCCCGCCCATGGTCCATTCGGTGCTGTACCCGCACCACCGCCAGCTCTCGCCGCGGGTGCGGGTGTTCATCGACTGGGTGACGGCGATCTATGCCGAGCGCTTCGGCGCGCTGAAGTAGCGGCGGCGACCCTCGCTCTGGCGGCATCGTCCGACGTCGCGGACGCCGCGGCTCCGGTAGCTTGCGCAGCATTCCAGGAGCCCGCCATGACCCGAAGCCTGCGCCAGACCCTCACCCGCCCACCCGTCCTGATCGCCGTGGCGCTGGCCGCCGCACTGGTCGTCGCGGGCTGCGCCACCTCGTCCAGGTCGACGATCCCGCCGGTCGCGCAGGTGGACCTGCAGCGCTTCATGGGCGACTGGTACGTGATCGGCAACATCCCGACCCGTCCCGAACGCGATGCCTTCAACGCGGTGGAGTCGTACACGCTGCAGCCCGACGGCCGGATCGCGACGCGCTTCCGCTACCGCGAGGGCGCCTTCGACGGCGAAGTGAAGACGATGCATCCCGAAGGCACGGTGGTGCCGGGCACCGGCAATGCAGTGTGGGGCATGCAGTTCATCTGGCCGATCAAGGCCGAGTACGTGATCGTCGACATCGACCCCGACTACCAGCTCACCATCGTCGGCCGCAGCGACCGCGACTACGCCTGGATCATGGCGCGCACGCCCACCATTCCCGAGCCGCGCTACCAGGCGGCGGTGGCGCGGCTGGTGGCGCTGGGCTACAGCACCGACAAGCTGCGTCGCGTACCGCAGCGGTGGCCGGAGCCGACGGGCACGCCCTAGAAATCCCTTGTCGCCGACAGCTGCGCGGCGGGCCGGGATCCCTCTTTTTCCAGCTCTGGCAAGATCCGGCCGGAAGCCGCGCCGCGAGCGCGTCGCCGACTGCCATCGCGCCGATGCGGCCTTCTGTTTTTTCCAACATTTGAAGAGAGATCACCATGGCAAAAGCCTACTGGGTCAGTGCGTACCGTGCGGTCAAGGACGCCGACAAACTCGCAGCCTATGCAGCGCTGGCCGGCCCGGCCATCACCGCCGGCGGCGGACGCTTCCTGGCCCGGGGACTGCCGGCCGAGGTCTACGAATTCGGCCTGGCGCAGCGCACGGTGCTGATCGAATTCGACAGCGTCGCGCAGGCGAAATCGGTTCATGACAGTGCGGCCTACCAGGCCGCGCTCGATGCGCTGGGCGACGGTGCCGAGCGGGACCTGCGGATCGTCGAAGGGGTGTGAGGCGGGCCGGGTGAGGGGTGCGCGGGCGCGAAATGCGGCCCAAAGCCGACCTCCACGCCTCGCTCCTCTACGCTGGCTCCCGAATGGAAAACTTACGCATCGCCGCCGCCACCGCCGAAGAAGTCCGCTCCGGCGAGCTCGGCCGCAGACTGCGCCACTACAACCATGACTTCGTCGGCGAGTATCCCGAGCAGCAGTACATCCGGCTCAATGCCAGAGACGCCAACGGCCGATTGGTGGGTGGACTGCGAGGCTTCGTGTTTCTCTACTGGCTCAGCATCGACGTGCTGTTTGTCGAGGCCGATGCGCGTGGCGCGGGCCTGGGCAGCCGCCTGCTCGCCGAAGCCGAGCGGCAAGCCATCGCATGGGGCGCCAGGAACGCGAAGCTCGACACCTTCGAGTGGCAAGCGCCCGCGTTCTACCGGCGGCACGGCTACGAGGAGTACGCGCGCGTCGACGACTATGCGTCGGGTTTCTACCTTGCCTCCATGAAGAAATCGCTGGCGCGCTGAACGCGCGTCACTGTCTTGATTCGGCCGCCGCAGCCAAGACCGCTCATTCGCCGGCACAGTTCAATCAACGATTGACATGAAGCTCTGGCATGCTGAGTTCATGAATCAACGACCTCCCAGGAACCATTTTCTTCGCGCGATCCAGTGGCTCGCGCTGGGTTCCGTGGCGATCCTCTTTGGCTGTGCGGGCTGGCTCTACTGGCTCTTTCACGGCGGGGTCTTTGCAACCTCGAGATTCGATTCGACCGCGTGGTCCGCGAAACAGACGAACGCATCCGACGCCGACTGCTATCGAGGCGGCATGGCAATGCACATCAAGGAGCAGATTCTTCGACCCGGGCTCAGGCGGGAAGACGTTGTTCGCGTTCTCGGCCAGCCTGATGGCGAGAAGCCGGGCGAGATCCACTACACGCTTGGCATGTGCAGCGGCTTTCGCATCGATTTCGACGGACTGCATGTGTACTTCGACCCGGCGGGAGGACTTGCGCACGTCGCAATACTTCAGCACTGATCCGCGCGTTGGACGTTCCACCCGGGACAAGCGGCCTCCATGATGGCGTTCTGAACGCCTTGACCGTCTCCAACTACCCCTTGCAACAGGCCGTGGGCGCATCGGAGCTCCAGTTGCCGCCGGACACAACAACGATCGATATGGACCGAACGCTCGCAATTCGACGTCTTGTCATCTGGGCGGGGGCCATGATCGCGTTGGCCGGATGCACCGCCGCCCCAAACTCAGAGAGAAAAATCGAAGCCCCGGCGGTAGCACCGGGACTTCCTCGTTTGCCCACAAACGCGAGCACGGTTGCGTCGGCGCCGCCCATCCTGCCCAGTCGGCCGGTACCCCAACCGGTGGGCACGCCCTTGCCGATGCGCGATCCTGCCATCGCCAACACATGGCCGCCCGAGTTCAGGCAGATGATCGATCGTCTGATCACGCTCTTCCCAAAGAACCCGGAGGATCCGGCGCCGAATGTCCAGGAAGTTCAGCGAAGAATGGGAATCATGCTGACGGAACGGCCTTTGAACGAGGTGGAGCGTCTGTATCTCAGCAAACGGTATGAGGTCAGCGGGATGCGCTATGCCAATGCCGGGACATGGGAGGTCTTCAGAGCGTTCTATTCGATTGGAAAGGACGAATCACCTCGCGGAGAGAGATTTCAAATATTGCGTTTGGAGATCGGCCCCAAGCAGAGCGGGTTCTGTTTGAACCCCTATGAGTTCGCGATCTACACCGGTTGGAGCTTCAGCAATCACGACACCTCTCCCCATGTCAATGTCCGCTCCTGGCCGCCGGCCTATGTCTGGGGCATGTTTGCGTGGAGCCGTACCGGCCGATATGGCGGGTCAGGCTACGGCATTGACGTGAACATCGTTCAGGACAGCGCCGGACATGTTCTTGACGCGGACTGCATTCAGACCATCACCGTCAATGGTCGATATCCAAGGGACAATGACCAATGACTGTCCGAGCTTCATTCCAGTCAGCGCATGCGCCGATGGCCCGATGGGAAGACTCGCGGGGGCACCCCGTTCGGATGCAAGGAAGCATCTTGGAGTCGAGGCACCCGATCCTCCGCAGGCGTGGCATCACCCGTCTGCGAAAGAACCCGAGGGAGAGGCGAACAATGACTCGAGGGCATGAGACAAGAAATCGTGCCTTCTCGAACACCTGGCAAGTCACGATGGATGGCATCTTCTTGAAAAGTTTTTCTTCACATCTGTCCTTCAGGGCGTGCGGCGTGCCGATTCTTCTCGTGGCATTGACGGCGTGCTCGAATTCCTATGCCGACGTTGCTTTCATCCCGCCAAAAGAGACGCCTGCTGACTACCAGATGATCTTGGATATGCGGGCCGCGAATCCTCAGGCTGCTCATTTTTTCGGCGGGCTTGATGAGAACGGAGTCGGGGCCTTGTGCGCCAAGCAAGCAGCTGGAATCGGGCGATGGTATCTGTGGCGAGCAAGGGAGTTGAATGTCAATACGCAGTCAACTGCCTACGCAACGCTTCTCAAGGAGAAAGAGGAGCAGGGCTGGACGAGCGAGAAAGAAACGCTCGCAGCCGCTGCCATCCGCTATGTTTTCTCGCTGCCTCTTCCTGGGAGCAATGGCGCAACGAGCCTTGAACGGCAGGTGGCAGATATCAAGCATCACTGGGGGTATGTCTGCAGTCGAAATTTCAGGTGGCGTCCTGTTCTCGGTCCAGAGTCCAAATAGAACCCTGAACGAACCGTCCGCTGCAACCGATGGTCAGTCACGCGCGCGCCGGTAATGCATCGCGACCGCGCCGTTGCGCAGCGGCTTCGCCGAGACCAGCGCCAGCCGTCGCGTGCCGGGCAGCCCGCCCTGGTACAGGGTCGGGCCGTGGCCGGCGATCCTGGGGTGGACGAGGAATCTGTACTCGTCGATCAGGTCCATCCGGTCCAGCGCGCTCGCGAGCTTGGCGCTGCCGAGCAGCACGCCGGCCGGGGTCGTGTCCTTGAGCTGTTGCACGCCCGTGCGCACATCGCCGGCGATCGCGTGGCTGTGGGTCCAGGGGAAGTCCGTTCGCGTCGACGACACGACGTACTTCGGCTTGGCCTCCAGCTTGAGCGCCCATTCGCGCACCGTCGGCGGCGCCGCCACATCACCGCGGGCGACCGCCGGCCAGTGGCTCTCCATCATCTCGTAGGTGGTGCGGCCCCACAGCATCGCGCCACGCTCCTCCATGAGGCGGCTGAAGAAGGCGTGCGTCTCGTCGTCGGCGATTCCCTCCTGGTGGTCGACGCAGCCGTCCAGCGTGAGGTTGAGGCTGAAGGTGAGCAGTCCCATGCGAGTCTCCTGCGGGTTGGGGCGGTCCACCGACCAGTCGCTTGTCGACGAGAAACTGCTCGGTCGACTTGGCGTGGCCGATTGCCGTCGCTATGTTGACGTCCGAAGCTCGTAGCGGGCATACGCGCAAGTCCCTATCCGAACGACCCTGTGCAGGGAAACGCCAACGTCTTCGTAGAGTTTGCGCAACCCCTGGCGTTCCGCGACGCAGTCAAGCCGCAGGTGAGTTCGTCCCAGACGTTGAGCCCGAACGCGGGCGTACCACAGCAGTTCCGTCGAAACCCCTTTCTTCGCCCAGTTCCTCCGCACCGCCAGTTTGTGTCGGAAGGCCGAGGTGCCAGGCAGGACTTCAGGCCAGAAGTGGGCATCCTCCAACTCAAACTTCATGACGCCGATCCATTGATCTCCCTGGCAGGCCCCGTGGAACAACCCTTCGGTCATGTCCATCAGGACCCGTTCGCCGCCAATCTCAGCGCTGACCAGCGCGCTCGTCGGTCGGCGGCGAGCCACTCGGCTGCCTCCTGAAGCACGGAGGCAATCATGGGTGCGTCGGAGGGATGCGCTTGCCTGATGTTCATGGATGGCGCGAGTCTATTGAACGACGGTGTCGACGGGTCCGCCGATGGCCGAACCCGGCCATCACTGCTCTACCGCGAGATCGGAGGTGGCTTCTTGAACATGACCGTCATCTCCCTTGCCGGACGGCGGTAGCCACAGGCCTCGAAGAATCTCTTGGCGTCTCCCATGGCCTTCACGTAGACCGGAACGCCAGGGTACGCCGACTCGACGGCCCGCATGAGGGCGCGTCCAATGCCTGCGCCTTGAGCGGCGGGTCGAACGACCAGTTCGCCGAGCATCGTGGTGAACGCTCCATCGCTGAAAGCAGAGACATAGCCGAGCAGCAGCCCTTCGTCCGAACGGGCATGCACGACCAGTGGGTAGGCAGTATTGGAACGCTCGAACGTCATTTCGTCGTAGCCGTCGCCCCATCCCACGGACGCCATCAGTTCAGCGAACTCCTGCCACGAGACCGTGCGGTCGGAGGAAATCTGGTAACGCATCATCGGAGCCTACTCGACGCGAGCTCATGCATTGAATGCCAAGACTGGCCGATGTAGCGGCCGACCTGGAACGCCAGGGGTGCGGCATGGTGCGGCGTCGTGAAGGCGCAGGGCTGCACATGAGGCGCTTCGCATTCCGTCCACCGTCCCTGTCCTTACCGCATCAGCAGCCTCGGCAAGGCCGCGGCCAGCAGCACGACACCCGACACCGTCAGCAGTCCCAGCACCACCTGCCGGAAGCGGGCTTCGCTGATGCCCACATAGAGCCGGGCGCCCAGCAGCGTGGGCACCAGCATCGCCGACGCCACGATGGCGAACAGCGGCAGCATCTCGCGCGTGACGATGCCGGTGGCGAGGTAGGTCGCCATGGTCACGGCCAGCATCGACAGATTGAAGTTCTGGATCACCGCGCGCTGGGCGTCCTTGTCGAAGCCGCGCAGCGTGCACCACAGCGTGGGCAAGGTGCCGGTGAAGCCGCCGATGCCGCCCATCACGCCACCTGCCATGCCCACCGCGCCGTCGGCCAGCCGGCCGCCGAAGCGGATGCGCGGCAGCCGCTTCGCCAGCAGCATGGCCGGGCACCAGACGATGAGCAGCCCGCCCAGCACCGCCTTGAACGCGTCCACGTCCAGGCGCGGCAGCAGCCACACGCCCACGGGCACGCCCGCCAGGCCGCCCAGCACGAAGGGCAGCAGCCGCTGCGCGTCGAAGCCGCGCCGCACCGAGACCGCCGCGATGACCTGGCCGGTCAGTGCGCCGAACACCGCCAGCACGGCCGCCAGGCGCGGCTCCAGTGCCCAGGCCCAGAAGGACATGGCCACCAGGCCGAAGGCGAAGCCCGACAGGCCCTGCACGAAACCGGCGACCACCGCCCCCAGTGCCACGATGAAATAGATCGACTCCATGCCCCTGTCCGCTCCTGTGTGTCTTGCGATGGCGATGCCGCATTGTGGCCAGGGGGCATAAGCCGATCATTCGAGTTGAGTATCGAGGCATCATGATTTACTCATGACCTCGACAACGACCTCCTCCTCCGACGACATCCAGGCGCGGCTCGCCTCGCGACTCAAGATGCGCCACCTGCAGCTGCTGCGCCTGATCGCGCAGCACGGCTCGCTCACGCGCGTGGCCGAGCACATGGCGACCAGCCAGCCGGCCGTGACGCACGCGCTGGCCGAACTCGAGGCGATGTTCGGCGCGCCGCTGTTCACGCGCTCGGCGCGCGGCATGGCGCCGACGGCGCTGGGCGAGGTGGCGCTGAGCCGTGCCCAGGCCATGCTGCAGGACCTGGGCCATTGGGTGCGGGACATGGAAGCCGCGCGTGCCGGCCGCGCCGCGCACCTGCAGGTGGGCGTGATCCCGTTCATCCCGGGTCGCCTGCTGGCCCAGGCCATCGGCCGCACCCGGCCGCAGGACCGGGGCATCACGGTGACGATCCACGAAGGCACCAGCGACCACCTGCTGGCCCGGCTGCGCGGCCATGAACTCGACTGCGTGATCGGCCGCAGCTCGGCCGTGCTGGCCATGGACGGCCTGGTGCACGAGGTGCTCTACGAGCAGGAGCCGCGGCTGGTGGCGCACCGGCGCCTGGCGACGCGGCTGGGCCGCAAGCCGCTGTCCTGGCCCGAGCTGGCGCAGCTGGACTGGGTGCTGGGCCAGCGCAACACGCCGATGCGCGAGCAGATCACCGACTTCTTCCTGCGCGCGGGCGTGGCCCCGCCCGCGCCGATGGTGGAGAGCCTGTCGGCCAAGGTGATCGGCGAACTGATCGCGGCCAACGAACGGGCCGTGTCCATCGTGCCGGCCGACATCGCCGAGGAGTTGGCCCGACTGGCGGGTGTGGGCGTGGTCGGCCATCGCTTCGGCTGGACGCTGCCGCCCGTGACGCTGTTCCGGCGCGCGGAGGCCTCGCTGCGCGAAGCCGATGCGTTGTTCGTGCAGGCGTTGCGCGCGGTGTGCGGCACACGGTGATGCGCTTCGCGGGCCCCGGTACGTCCGACCCGATTCTTATTTTATCTACCAATATGGTTGATATTAGTCGGTATTGGTTTACAGTGCGGGCGCGCTGACGCCAGGGGCACGGGGCCCCTGCAGGCGATCCGGGCGCGCGAAGAACCGCCAATGACCGACAAGACCGACAAGACCGATATCCACCCCGCCCTGCGCGTGCCACCCTCCGTGTGGCGCGGCGTCGGGATCTGCCTCGCCTACGCGGCCGTGTTCTACGCCGCCTTCGTTTGGGTCGGCATCGACTACGCACGCATCGGCGAGAGCGCCCAGACCCTTCGCACCTGGCTGCTGCCCCCGACCCTCGCCGGCTTCGTGGTGGCGCTGGGCTCAGTCTGGGCTTATGGCTGGTGGCGCCCCGCGTTGACCGAGCGGCGCCGGCTGGCGCGCTGGGCCATGGTCGTGCCCGCCCTCGCGGCGCTGGTGGCGGTGGGGAACATGCTGTTCGGCGACTACCGCAGCGTGACGCCCGAGATGTGGCTCTACCTCGTCGGCGGCTGCCTCATGGTCGGCTTCAACGAGGAGATGGTCCACCGCGGCACGCTGATCGTCGCGCTGCGCAGCCGCTTCGGCGAGACCGGCGTGTGGCTGCTGTCGACCGCGATGTTCGCGCTGTTCCACCTGCCCAACCTCTTCTTCGGCATCGGCGCGCTGGCGATCGTGCAGGTTTTCATCGCCTTCGGCATGGGCTCGGTGTTCTACCTCGCGCGCCGCACCACCGGCTCGCTGGTCCCGGCCATGCTGCTGCATGCCCTGTGGGACCTGTCGGTGTTCTCCGCCCATGTGCCCTACAGCGGCCTGCTGGCACCGCTGCTCGGGATCGCCGCCGTGGTCGTGGTCGTCCGGGTGCTGGCCCGCGAGCGGCGCGAGGACGCGGCCCATCGGGTCGCCATCACGCGCTGGCTGAGAAAGGCCGGTTGACGGGATGCCTCACCCTTTTCCCTGCCTCGCGGGGGGCCAAGGCCGTCCCGCCTCCAGCGCGGCCATGAGAGCATTCCGCGGATGCACAGTCCCACCCCGCCTTCCCTCGACCTGCAGCGGCAGTTCGCCCACATGCAGAGCGGACGGATGTACAACGACCTGACGGCGGAACTGATCGCCGCGCGCCAGCAGGCCGTGCTGTTGACCAACGCCTACAACCAGTCCTTCTCGCGCCCCGCCGCCGAGCGGGAAGCCCTGCTGGCTGAGCTTCTGGGATCGGTCGGCCGCGGCGTGCATTTCGAGCCCACCTTCCGCTGCGAGTTCGGACGCAACATCCACATCGGCAACAACTTCTACGCCAACTTCGATTGCGTGATGCTCGACGGCGGCGGCATTTTCATCGGCGACGACGTGCTGCTGGCGCCGCGCGTGGGCATCTACACCAGCAACCACGCGCTCGACCCGGCGGAGCGCGCGGCGGGCGGCTGCCGCGCCAAGCCGGTGCGGATCGGTCACCGCGTGTGGATCGGCGCCGGGGTGCACCTCAACCCCGGCGTCACGATCGGCGAGGGCTCGATCGTCGGCTCGGGCAGCGTGGTCACGAGCGACATCCCCGCGGGCGTGATCGCCGCGGGCGCGCCCTGCCGGGTGCTGCGTGCGATCACGGACCAGGACCGCACGGGCTACAGGCCCTGAGGCCGCCGGCCGACCTCAGTCGTCGGCCACCAGCTTGAACTCCCGCAGCAGCGCGCCGACCTGGGTGCTGTCGAGCTTCTTCATCAGCAGGTGGCGCAGGAAGGCCGGGCCCGGGATCTCGATCTCCTTGCCGTCGCGCAGGCGGCCGGTCGCGGCCAGCAGGGTGCGGATGTCGTAGGTCGAGTTGAACACCTCCGGCACGCCGCGCTCCACGCCCAGCAGCGTGTAGACGGCTTCCATCGGCGTGCGCACCGAGTACTCGGTGGTGAAGATGCAGTCGCGCTGTTTCGACTCGGCGAACTGGCCGATGAAGGCGAAGTTGACGGCCCCTTCGGGCACCACGTCCGGCCGGTCGCCGGCCTGGCGCGGCATGAAGAAGGCCGTGATGTAGGGCATCATCACCGGCACGGTCTTGGCGCCGGTCGCCGCCAGCTCGGCGATGTCCTCGACCGGCACACCCAGGTGGTAGAGCCATTCCTGGGTGATCTCCTCGCCCGTGCAGTCCTGCATCGGCTTCTTCACATGGTCGCCGGGCGTGTCCACGAACAGCGCATAGACCCAGACCACGATCTGGTCCTTGGGCTGCCGCTTGAAGTGCGGCTGCCGGTTCACGGTCCAGCTCATCAGCCAGGCCGAGTCCCGGGCGCTGACGATGCCGCCGGTCACGACCTTGCCGCTGAACGGGTCGCGCTTGGCGATCTTCCGGATGTACTGCGGAATCCGCGCATCGAGCGTGGTGACGGTGGCCGACTCCCATTTGGTTTCGGGGATGTGCGCGCCGAACACGTCGGGCCGGCCGAAGGCGCGGTCCTTGGCGGCGATGCGGCGCCACAGGTCCCAGGCCGGCGCCGGGCCTTCGTCGAGCTTGGCGGGCGTGCGGTGGTCGCCGCTGTCGGAGTTCTCGGTGAGCGAGCCGATGGTCATGAACACCAGGTCGTCGGGCGCGAGGTCGACTCCGCCCGCGACGCCGTCCTTCGTCCAGTGGATGCGCGTGGCCTGCTTGCGCCCGGCGGCGATGTCGAAGTCGACGTCGGTGACCTCGGTGCCGTACTGGAACACCACGCCCTTCTCCCGCAGCCACGCGACCAGCGGCAGCACCAGCGATTCGTACTGGTTGAATTTGGTGAACTTGAGCGCGGAAAAATCCGGCAGGCCGCCGATGTGGTGGATGAAGCGGTGCAGGTACAGCTTCATCTCGAGCGCCGAATGCCATGCCTCGAAGGCGAACATGGTGCGCCAGTAGAGCCAGAAGTTGCTGGCGAGGAAGTCCTGGCCCAGAACTTCATGGATGCGCTTGTTCTCCATCTCCTCGCGGGTGGCCAGGAAGAGCTTCACCACCTCCTTCTGCGCCTGCTCGCTGAGCGTGAACAGGCCGTCGGTATGGGCGTCCTCGCCCCGGTTCACCGTGGCGCGCTGCAGGGAGTAGTTCGGGTCGTCCTTGTCGAGCCAGTAGAACTCGTCGAGCACGCTCGCGCCTTCGACCTCCAGCGAGGGAATCGAGCGGAACAGGTCCCACAGGCACTCGAAGTGGTTCTCCATCTCGCGTCCGCCGCGGATCACGAAGCCCTTCTCCGGCACCTCGAGCCCGTCGAGCGCGCCGCCGGGCAGCGCGAGCCGCTCGAGGATGGTGATCCGGTCTCCGGACATGTGGCCGTCGCGGATCAGGAAGGCCGCGCCCGCCAGGGCCGCCAGGCCCGAACCGACGAACCATGCGGTCTTGTTCTCCACGCCGCCGGGTTTGCGCGGCCGGGCGAAGGCCTCGTAGTTGCCACTGCTGTAGTACATGCCTGTGTGTCCTTCGCCGCTGCGCGCGGCCGTTGCGGTGCGGAGGAATCTTAGGCGCCTTCTCGGGCGCTAAGGGCGCGCGGCGTCCGGATCTGCAGCGCCCTTGATCTGGCGCAAGGGTCCTGGAAACAGGCGGCGGCGACCGCCGGGCAGCGGGTGCGGCATGATGCGCTCCTGCATTGGCACGACATGTGCATCCTGCGGCTGCATCCGCTCCCCTGCCCTTTCCGCGACCCTGTCCATGAACCGCCACGGCGCCGCCTTCCTCCACACCGTCATGGACCTGCTGGTCGACGCCATCTGCGTGGTCGACGCCTCGGGCCGCTTCGTCTTCCTGAGCGCCGCCTGCGAGCGGATCTTCGGCTACACCGCCGAAGAGATGATCGGCCAGCCGATGATCGACTTCGTCTGGCCCGAAGACCGCGCCCGGACGCTCGAGGGCGTGGACAAGGTCATCGCCGGCGTCCAGGCCCCGCACTTCGAGAACCGCTACCGGCGCAAGGACGGGCGCGCGGTCTACATCATGTGGTCGGCCCGCTGGTCGGAAGCCGACCAGGTGCGGGTGGCCGTGGCGCGCGACGTGACCGAGCGCCGGCGCGCCGAATCGATGCGCGCCGCGCTCTACGCGGTGTCCGAGGCCGCGCACACGGCCGAGGACCTGGGGGCGCTGTTCGAGCGCGTGCACCGGATCGTGGGCGACCTGCTGCCCGCGCTCAACTTCTTCGTCGCGCTCTACGACGAGGCCACCGACGCCCTCACCTTCCCCTACTACGTCGACACCCACCACACGCCGCCCGCGCCGCTCACGCTGAGCGCGGGCACGCTGAGTGCCGAGGTGATCCGCAGCGGCCAGCCGCTGCTGCTGCGCTCCGACATCCCGACCCCGCTGCCGGCGCGCGTGAAGCTCGACGTCGGCAAGGGCTCGCTCGACTGGCTGGGCGTGCCGCTGCGCACCCAGCAAGGCACGCTCGGCGTGCTGGTGGTGCAGAGCTACTCGGGCGACGAGCGCTACACCGACGCCGACGTGGAACTGCTGCAGTTCGTCTCGGACCAGGTCGCGACCGCGATCGAGCGCAAGCGCCGCGACACCTGGCTGCGGCACATCGCGCGCCACGACCCGCTGACCGACCTGCCCAACCGCGCACTGCTGCACGACCGCATGGAGGCCGCGCTGCAGCGCGCCCGCACGCGCGCCTCGCGCTTCGCGGTGCTCTACCTCGACCTGGACATGTTCAAGCAGGTCAACGACAGCTTCGGCCACGCGGTGGGCGACCTGCTGCTGCAGGAGACCGCCCTGCGGCTGCGCCATTGCGTGGGCGCGGCCGACACCGTCGGGCGCATCGGCGGCGACGAGTTCCTGGTGCTGCTGGACAACGACCATTCCGCGGGCCAGGCCATGGCCGTGGCCGGCCGCATCCTGAGCGTGCTGCGCCTGCCCTTCATGCTGGCCGCGCGCCAATTGCAGGTCTCGCCCAGCATCGGCATCGCGCTGTACCCCGAGCACGGCGACGACTACAAGCAGCTGATCCGCTACGCCGACGAGGCGATGTACGCGGCCAAGAAGTCGGGCGGCAACCGCGCGCTGCTCACGCGCAGCGGCGCCGAGACGCCGGATTGAGCCTACAAGGCGCGCGCGCCGATTGCGCTAAGGTGCGGCGATGCGACCGCCGACCGGCGGTCCGAACCCCGTTCCGAGGACCCCGCCCCATGCCACGCCAGCACTTCTCCATGATCCGCGGCTTCCACCTGGCCGACGTGTTCACGCTCGGCAATGCGGCCTGCGGCGTCGGCGCGGTCTTCCTCGCGATGGCCTACATGGCCAAGCCCTCGCTCTCGCATTTCCTCTGGGCCGCGGCGCTGGCCCCCGCGGCCTTCGTCTTCGACGTGTTCGACGGCCGCATCGCGCGCTGGCGCCAGACCCACTCGGCGCTCGGGCGCGAGCTCGATTCGCTGGCCGACGTGATCTCCTTCGGCGTCGCGCCCGCCGCGCTGGCCTTCGCGGCCGGCCTGGACGGCGGCTGGGACTGCCTGGTGCTGGTCTACTTCGTCTGCTGCGGCGTGAGCCGGCTCGCGCGCTACAACGTCACGGCCGAGGCGCTGTCCGAGGGCGCCGACAAGGTCAAGTACTTCGAGGGCACGCCCATTCCCACCAGCGTGGTGCTGGTGGGCGTGCTCGCCTGGGCGGCATGGCAGGGCCGCGTGGGCGATGCGGTCTGGGGCGGTGCCTGGGTGCTGGGCCCGTGGCAGCTGCACCCGCTGGTCCTGCTGTTCGCGCTGTCGGGCACGCTGATGGTGAGCAAGACGCTGCGCATTCCCAAGCTCTGAAAAGGAGACTGCGATGAAGCTCTATTTCAATCCTTACAGCCGCGCGCTGATCGCCAAGTGGCTGCTCGACGAGGCCGGCGTGGCCTACGAGATCGTGCCCATCGACTTCCAGAAGAAGGAACACAAGACGCCGGCCTTCCGCGCCATCAACCCCGCGGGCAAGCTGCCGGCGCTGGTCGACGGCAAGGCGCGGGTGTTCGAGAACCCGGCCATCGCGCTCTACATCGCCGAGAAGTACCCGCACACCAGGCTCGCGCCGCCCCTGGGCACGCCCGAGCGCGGTCGCTTCCTTTCGCTGATGGTCTACGCCACCGCGCAGCTCGAGCCCTCGATGGGCGACGACCTGCTGAACCTGCAGACGCCGCCCGCGCGCGGCTGGAACGACTTCGCGATCGTCAGGGACGTGGTCGAACGCGAGCTCGGCGAAGGCCCCTACCTGTTCGGCGCGCAGTTCACCGCGGCCGATGTGATGGTGGGCGCGATGTTCATCTGGCAGCGCATGATGGGCCGGCGCTCGGGCAGTGCGAAGATCGACGTCTACGTCGACCGGCTGCTGGCGCGCCCCCACGCCATGAAGATCGGCCGGCCTTCCTCCTCCTGACTCCAGCCCCATGAGCACCACCACCGCGCACTTCACCCAGCAGCATCCCGCCGGCTTCGACGAACTGGTCCGCCTGGCCGCCGCCGAGCCCATTTCGCCGGCCTGCGACCACTTCTACTTCCTGCGCCACGGCCAGACCGGCCGCAACGCCTCGCGCATCTTCCAGGCGGTCGACGAGCCGTTGAGCGAACTGGGCCGGCAGCAGGCCGTGCTGGCCGCCGAGCGCCTGACCGGCGAGCCGATCCGCACCATCGTCTGCAGCGACGCGCGCCGCGCCTTCGACACCGCCCACACCGTGGCCGCCAGCCTGCGCATCGTGCCGCTGGCACGCGAGGACCTGCGCGAGCGCCATTTCGGCGCGCTGATCGGCACCTCCTCGGTGAACCTCGACTGGGCCTGCGCGCCCGAGGGCGGCGAGACGCTGCCGCAGTTCGTGGACCGCAACCGCCTCTCGCTCGCCGATGCGCTGGCGCAGCCGGCCCCGGTGCTGGTGGTGGCGCACGGTGGCACGCTGTACGTGCTGGCCGCGCTGCTGGGCGTGGCGATCGAGCCGGCCATCCTGGGCAATGCGCAGCCGCTGCGCTTCGAGCGCGTCGACGGCCGCTGGCAGGTCAAGCCCCTGCTGGCGCGCACCGGCGACGCCGCCGCCCTGGCCTGATCACCTCGCCGGACACCGCCATGGACTTCAAGGACTACTACAAGGTGCTCGGGGTCGAGCGCGGTGCCTCCGACGACGAGGTGCGCAAGGCCTACCGCCGGCTGGCGCGCAAGTACCACCCCGACGTCAGCAAGGAAGCCGATGCCGAGCACAGGATGCGCGACATCAACGAGGCCAAGGACGTGCTGGCCGACAAGGAGAAGCGCGCGGCCTACGACACGCTGGCCGACCGGGTCGCGCGCGGCGGCAGCCCCGGCGGCGACTTCCAGCCGCCGCCCGGCTGGGACGAAGGCTTCGAATTCCACCGCGGCCCGCCGACCGGTGCCCACGGCCCGGCCGACCAGGCCGAGTTCAGCGAGTTCTTCTCCTCGCTGTTCGGCGCCTCGGAGCGCCGCAGCGCGGCGCGGCAGAACTACCGCGCACGCGGTGAGGACCACCATGCCGCGATCGAGATCACGCTGGAAGAAGCGCTGCAGGGCGCCGAGCGCGAGATCTCGCTGCGCGGTATCGAGACCGGCCCCGACGGGCAGCCCGAGCTCAAGACCCGCACGCTGAGCGTGAAGATCCCGGCCGGCGTCCATCCGGGCCAGTACATCCGGCTCGCGAAGCAAGGCATGCCGGGCCACGGCGGCGAGCCGGCCGGCGACCTGTATCTCGAGGTGCGCATCGCGCCGCATGCGCGCTACCGCATCGAGGGCCGCGACCTCTACATGACGCTGCCGGTGACGCCCAGCGAGGCCGCGCTGGGCGCCTCGATCGAGGTGCCCGTGCCCACCGGCGGCACGGTCGAACTCGGCGTGCCGGCCAAGGCGCGCAACGGCCTCAAGCTGCGGCTCAAGGGCCGCGGCTTCGCGGGCACGCCGCCCGGCGACCTCTACCTGCTGCTGGAGATCGCGCTGCCGCCGGCCGACAGCGACGCGGCCCGGCAGGCCTACGAACAGCTGGCCGCGGCCAGCAGCGGCTTCAACCCGCGCCGCCACCTGGGAGTGTGAGCACCATGGCCCATGTTTCCGTCACCACCACCACCACCACCACGTTGAGCACGGCCCATCCGCTGGCCGCGCGGGAACTGGCGCACGCCTGCGGCGCCGGCATCGAATGGGTCGTGCAGCTGGTCGAGGTCGGCATCGTCTCGGTGCCTTCGCGCGCACTGCCGCCCGACGACTGGCATTTCCAGAGCGCCGACCTGCAGCAGGCCCTGGCCGCGCGCCGGCTGGAGCGCGATTTCGGCGTCGACCTCGATGCGGCGGCGCTGATCCTCGACCTGCAGCACGAGCTGCGGCGCGCCAAGGCGCTGCTGCGCTCGCACGGGATCGAGCCCTGAGCGCCCGCGCTGCCGGCTGCTTCAGTCGACGCGGATGTTGCGCGCCTTCACCACCCGGCTGTAGATCTCGGCGTCGCGGCGCACCATCGCGCTCATCTCGGCCCGCGTCACGCCCAGCGGCTCGCTGTGGAGCTCCTGGATGCGCCGGGCCAGGTCGGGGTCCTGGCTGGCTTCGACCAGCACCGCGTTGAGCCGGGTCAGCACCGCGGGCGGCGTGGCCGCCGGCGCCCAGATGCCGTGCCACGACATCATCGAGAAGCCCGGCATCACCTCCGACAGCGTGGGCACGTCCGGCAAGGCCGGGTGGCGCGTCGGGCCCGAATAGGCCAGGGCCTGCACCCGGCCGGCGCTGATCAGCGGGTAGCCGGTGGCGATGGGCTCCATCAGCGTGTCGACCTGGCCGCCGATCAGGTCGGCGATCGGGCTGGCGCGGTAGGGCACGTGCAGCATGCTGATGCCCACCTCGTCCTTGAGCGACTCGACGATCAGCTGCGAGGGGCTGCCGGCGCCGTACGAGGCGTGCGAGTAGGCGCCCGGCTTCTGCTTGGCCGCGGCCACGAGCTCCTTCAGGCTGCGGGCGGGAAACTTGTTGTTCGCGATCAGCACCAGCCCCTGGCGCATGGTGGTGCCCACCGGCACCAGGTCCTTGTCCGGGTCGAAGGGCAGCTTGCTGTAGATGTACGGGTTGATCGTGAACGCCGTCGAGAGGTTGTAGAGCACGGTGTAGCCGTCCGCGGGCGACTTGGCCACCGTGTCGGACGCCAGGTTGCCGGCCGTGCCGGGCTTGTTGTCGATCAGCACGGGCACGCCGAGCTTGCGGCTCGCGTATTCGCCGTAGAGGCGAGCGAAGATGTCGGGCGGGGTGCCGGGCGCGAAGCCCACCACGATCCGGATCGGCTTGGTGGGCCATTCCGCGGGCTGGGCAGCCGCCGGCACCGTGGCCAGTGCGCTCGCGAGGCCGAGCGCCAGGCCGAGCATCGTCTTGATGGCAGAAAGCATTGTTGTCTCCTTCGGCGAATCCAGTTTCGCCTTGTCGTCAGGTCGTCTTCATTCGCGTCGGGCGCGGCCGGCCGGCTCGCGTCGACGCCACCGCATGCATCGGGGGCTCACTGCCGTTCGGCAGCCTGTGGATCAACGATGGCCAGCCTCCTTTCGATCGTCGGGGCGCGCATCTCAGTCGACCTGCGCGCCCGAGCGGCGCACGGCCTCGCCCCACTTCGCGATCTCGGCCTTGCCGAAGCGCGCCATCTCGGCGGCGTCCATGGCCGCGGGCTCGATGCCCTGGGCCGCCAGCTTGTCGCGCACCTCGGGCTGGGCCAGCACCGCCTGCGTCGCCTGGTACAGGCGCTCGCGCTGCGCGGCCGGCATGTCGGCGGGCGCGTAGAGCATGAACCAGGCGACCAGGTCGAAGTCCGGGATGCCCTGCTCGGCCAGCGTCGGCACCTCGGGCGCGGCCATGCTGCGGCGCGCGCTCGACGCGCCCAGCGCGCGCAGCTTGCCGGCGCGGATCTGCGGCAGCACCGCGGCCGGGTGATAGAACATGAACTGCACGTTGCCGGCCATGAGCTCGGTCATGGCCTGGGCTCCGTCGCGGTAGGGCACGTGCACGAAGCTCTTGCCCAGCCGCAGGTTGAGGGTCTCGCCCGCCAGGTGGCCCGAGGTGCCGTTGCCGGCCGAGGCGAAGCTCACGGCCTTGGCATCGGCCTGGCGCAGGTCGGCCGCGCTCTTCCACGGTGCGCCGGCCGGCACGACCAGCAGCGTGGGCGTGGCGCCGAGGAAGCCCAGCGGCACGAAGTCGCGCTGCGGCTGGTACGACAGCCGCTTGTAGAGCGAGGCGTTGATCGCGTGCGTGCCCACGGTGCCCAGGAGCAGCGTCTGGCCCTCGGGCCCCGAACGGGCCGCGAGCTCGCTGCCGATGGCGCCGCCCGCGCCGGGCTTGTTGTCGACGATCACCGACTGCGCGAGCTGCCGGCCCAGCGCCTCGGCCAGCACCCGCCCCACGATGTCGGTCGAGGTGCCCGCGGCGAAGGGCACGATCAGCTTGATCGGGCGCGTGCCGCCGGCCTGGGCCAGCGCGCCGCCCTGCGCCAGCAGCGCGACGGCCAGGCCGATGCCGGCCAGCACGGTGCGCCGGCGCCTCACGCCGCGCCTCCGAAGCCCGCGGGCACGCTGCCTTCGTACTGCAGCTCGCGCGTGGCCTGGTAGGACAGCGCGAAGCCGCTGGGGTTCTCGGCCTCCTCGGCCAGGTGGGCGATCAGCCCGGCGGTGCGCGCGAGGATCGGCACGCCGCGCAGCGAGGCCACGGGGAAGCCCACGCCCAGCAGCACCGCCGGGATCGCGGCCGAGACGTTGAGCCGCAGCGCCTTGCCCACGATGCCGGGGATCACCTCTTCCAGCGCCTGCGCGATCCGCACGTAGCGCAGGTCGGCGCCGGCCTCGGTCGCGACCTCGATCAGCCGGTCGACGCGCGGGTCGCGCGCCTTGTGCAGCGGATGGCCGTAGCCCGGGATGGCCGCGCGCGCCGCCTTCAGTTCGGTGATGACCGCGGTCGCGGCCTCGTGCAGCGTGGCGCCCGCATCGACGCGCTGCGCCACGTCCACGAACAGGCGGCCGGCCGTTTCCGAGGCGCCGAGGATCACCGAGCCGCAGCCCAGGATGCCGGCCGCCACCGCGCCCTGCAGCGCATCGGGCGCCGCGGCGAAGGTCATGCGGCTGGCCTGCACGCTGGGCACCAGGCCGTGTTCGGCGATCGCCACCAGCGTGGCGTTGAGCACCGCGCTGCAGGCGGCATCGGGCCGGCGGCCGGTCAGCAGCAGGAAGAAGTAGTCGGCGAAGGACAGGTGGCCGATCAGTTCCTGGCACAGGTCCTGGCCGCGCACGACGATGGTGTGTTCGTCCGAGGTGCAGATGGCGGTGCGCGGGACGGTGGACTTTCCGATCTTCATGGGGGTCTTTCAGGCGGCTTGGGGTTCGAGGCGGAAGTCGTAGTGGGCGGACCAGTACGGCGTGTCGAGCGACCGGCCGTCGGGCGCCCGGCCCGCGGGATGCGGCTCGAAGTCCACGATCAGGCTGGGCCGCACGCCGAACACGGCATCGGATTCGATGTAGGGGCTGTTCGCGACGAACAGGTGGGTGGTGACCGGCACATGGCCCGCGGCCGAGACCATCATGTGGATGTGGCCCGGACGGTTGGGGTGGCGGCCCATGGCGTTCAGCATGCGGCCCACCGGGCCGTCGACCGGGATCGGATAGAAGCTGGGGCGGATCGACCAGAACCAGTAGCGGCCCTCGCCGTCGGTGCGGACCCGGCCGCGCGCGGCCATGCCCGCGCCTTCGACCTGCATGTCGTACACGCCCTCCCCGTCGCCCGACCAGATGTCCAGCAGCGCGCCGGCCAGGGGCTGGCCGCGGGTGTCGGTGACGCGGCCGCTGTAGAAGGTGGGCTCGCCGCGCGCGCCCTGCGCCACGTCGGCGCCCAGCGGCAGCTCGGGCGCGCCCTCCCAGTAGAACGGGCCCTGCACGGTCGCGTCGGTGGCTTCGGTGGCCGTGCCGCGCCGGCCCGCAGCGGCGCGCAGCTGGTCGAGGATCACCACCATCATCGAGGCGCCCAGCGTGTCCGACAGCAGGATGAATTCCTGCCGCCGCTCGTTGCAGGTCTGGCCGACCGCGGTCAGGAACTCGATGCCCTGCATCCATTCGCCGGGCTTCAGGTCCACTTCGCGCACGAAGGCATGCAGGTGGGTGATGAGCGACTGCATGACCTGCGCGAAGCGGGCATCGCCCGCGCCCTCCAGGCGCTGCAGCACCGCCCGGGTCAGTTCGTCTTCGTTCGATGCGTTCATGTTCTTTGTCTCCTGTCGTGTCTCATGGAATGCCGCGGGTCCTCAGGGCCCGTCGGCCGGCGCCTGGCCCAGGCGTTGCCGGATGGGGCCGAGGATCGCCGCGTTGTCGGCGCCCAGCGTGGGCGGGGCCGTGACCTCCAGCGCGCGCTCGCCGTCGAAGCTCACCGGCGAACGGATGGTGTGCCACTCGCCCCCCTCGGGGTGCGGCGCGCTGACCCGCAGCTGCAGGTGCCGGGCCTGCGGGTCCTCCATCGCCTCGCGGGTGTCGTACATCGGCGCATGCGGCACGTCCTCGGCCTCGAGGCGCGCGCACCAGTCGGCGCGCGTCTGCTGCCGGAACAGGCCGCCCAGCAGCGCGATCAGGTCCTCCTGGTGAGCGATGCGCGCCTCGCGGGAGGCGAAGCGCGGGTCGGCGAACAGCTGCGGCCGCTGGATGGCGTTGGCCAGGCCCTGCCAGAACTTCTCGGGCGAGGACATGTGCAGCGCGATCCACAGGCCGTCGGCGCACTCCAGCACGTACGACTGCGACACGCTGGGCCGGCTGAACGGCCCCATCACCTCGCCTTCGGAGAAGTAGTGCGTGAAGGCGTCCAGGTTGAAGTGGCACATGGCCTCCAGCATCGACACCTCGACCTTGCGTCCCTGGCCGGTGCGGCCGCGCTCGACCAGCGCGCCCAGCACGCCATAGGCCGCGTAGAAGCCGGTCATGGCGTCGGCCAGCGCGGGCCCCACCACGCGCGGGTTCGACGGGTTCACCAGGAGCTTGAGGAAGGCGCTGGCCGCCTGGGCCACGGTGTCGTAGGCCGGGCGGCCGGCGGCCGGGCCGGTCTGGCCGAAGCCGCTGATCGCGCAATAGACCAGCCGCGGGTTGAGCCCGCGCAGCCGCGCCTCGCCCGCGCCCAGCCGGTCGGCCGCGCCGGGGCGGAAGTTCTGGATGTAGACGTCGGCGTCCTTGACCAGCTCGTCGAACACGGCCGCGTCCTCGGGCCGCTTGGGATTGAGGGTGACGCTGCGCTTGTTGCGGTTGTAGGTCTGGAAATGCGGGCTGTAGAGGCCGCCGCGGAAGGCACGGAAGGGATCGCCCGCGCCGGGCTGCTCGACCTTCACCACCTCGGCGCCCAGGTCGGCGAGGAACATGCCCGCCGCCGGCCCGGTGATGAACGTGCCTTGTTCCAGCACCTTGATGCCGCTGAGGACTTTTTGCACCGCGAGGTCTCCTGTGTTCGTGGGGCCCGCCGGGCCCCGAGGACCCCGGTGGAACGGGCTGGCAGGAAATGTAGGGGCGGCCCGAAAATCCTGGAAATGATTGTTTTCCATGATTAGCATCGATGCCATCGATCATTGCCCTCAAGGAAAGCCATGGAGCTGCGGCACCTGCGTTACTTCATCGCCCTCTCGGGCTCGCTGAACTTCACCCGCGCGGCCGAGCGCCTGCATGTGACGCAGTCGACGCTGTCGCACCAGATCAAGCAGCTCGAGGAGGAGATCGGCGTCGCGCTGTTCGACCGCGTCGGCAAGCGCGTGGACCTGACCGAGGCCGGCGACGAGTTCCTGCACCACTGCGTGAAGGCGCTGCACGAGATCGACCTGGGCCTGGGCGCGCTGCGCCAGAACGGCTCGGAAGTCACGGGCGAACTGCACGTGGGCTCGACCCACACCTTCAACCTCGGCTTCATTCCCGATTGCATCGCGAGCTTCCACGGGCGCCACCCGCATGTGAAGGTGGTGGTCGAGGAACTGTCGGCCGACCAGATCGCCGCGCGCCTTCAGCAGGGCACGCTGGACCTGGGCATCGCCTACCGCCCCAGCGCGCCCGGGCCGCTGCAGTTCGAGCCGCTCTACAACGAGGAGATGGTGCTGGTGGTGGCCAGGGGCCACCCGCTGGCACGGCGCAAGCGGGTGCGCATGGTGGAGCTGCACCGCATGCCCATGGTGCTGCTGCCGGCCAGCTTCGCCACCCGCCAGATGCTCGACGAGTGCTTCCGCTCCTGCGGCGCGCAGCCGCATGTGGTGGCGGAGATCAACACGCTGGCGCCGATGATGGACCTGGTCGGCAAGACCCAGCTCGCGTCCATCGTGGCGGCCAAGGTGGTGACGGCCGCCTCGGAGCTGGTGGTGGTCCGGCTCGAGAGCCCCACGCCCGTGCGCACCCCCGGCATGCTGTGGTCGCCGGTGGCGCGCGGCGCGGCCCCCACGCGCGCCTTCTCGGCCATCGTGCGCAAGCTGGCCCTGCGCAGCAGCCTGCAGGCGGTGGCCGGCAGGAAAGCCGGCGCCCGCGGGGGCGAGTGAATGCGCGGCCCTTGATGCAGGTCAGACGAAGGCACGGCGCGGCTTCGCACAATGCCCTGATGCGGCGGGCACCTCGACCCGCCGCCTTCTTCATCATCATCAGGAAACCCGTCCCATGCTCGCCTCCCGCTTCGCCCTTGCCCTGCTCGCCTTGGCCGCCGCGCCCGCCTTCGCCGCCGACTGCACGGTCGAGATCGAGGGCAACGACGCCATGCAGTTCAACAAGCCGGTGATCGAGGTCAGCAGGAGCTGCAAGGAATTCACCGTGAAGCTCAAGCACAGCGGCAAGCTGCCGAAGCAGGCCATGGGCCACAACTGGGTGCTGAGCAGGACGGCCGACGTGCAGGCGGTCGCCACCGACGGCATCGCGGCCGGCGCGGCGCAGAACTACGTGAAGGCCGGCGACGCGCGCGTGCTGGCCCACACCCGGATCGTCGGCGGCGGCGAGAGCGACAGCGCGAGCTTCGCGGTCGCCAAGCTGGACGCGGCCGGCAGCTACAGCTACTTCTGCTCCTTCCCCGGCCACTCCGCGCTCATGAAGGGCACGCTGAAGCTGGTGAAGTAAGGACGGCAGGCGGGTCCCGGTGCTATTGGCACCAGACCGCGATCTGCCGGCCCAGGTCGTGCCACACGGCCTGCAGCGCGACCACCGCCAGCACCGCGCCCGCGAGCCGGGTGCCCCATTCGCGCCGGGACGCGCCGAACACGCCGTGCAGGCGCCGCCAGAGCCAGGGCGCGACCAGCAGCGCGATGCCGCTGCCGGCGGCGAAGGCCGCCATCACGACCGCGCCCTGCCCCGCGTCGTTGCCCAAGGCGGCGAGCATCAGCGCCGAATAGAGCAGCCCGCAGGGCATCGAGACCCACAGCGCGCCGGTCGCGAGCACGCGCCAGCGCGAGCCCTCCGCGGGTCGAAGCCGCTTCGCCAGCAAGCGCCCCAGGCTGTGCGCCCACAGGGGCTGGCGTCCGGCCACGGCCAGCAGCAGGCCCCAGGCGAACACCGCCACATGCAGCAGCAGCCAGAGCGGCCGCAGCAGCGCGACCTGTTCGCTCGCGAAGGCCAGGCCCTGCACGGCGCTCGCCGCGAGCGCGCCCCCGGCCGCGTAGCTGGCCAGGCGCGCCGCATGGAACAGGACCGCGGCCGGCACCGCCGGCGCGGGCCGCACCGCCACGCCGCCGCCCGCGGGCGCGCGCGCGAAGCGGATCACGCCCGCGCAGGCCGCTCCGCACATGGCCACGCAGTGCGGGCCGCCGGCCAGGCCCATCAACAACGCGCTGCCGATGAGCGCCGTCTGCATCAGATGATCCGCGAGAAGCGCGAGCGGTTGCGGTCGGCCTGCAGGTAGCGGTCGAACACCATCGCGATGGCGCGCACGAAGAACCAGCCGATGGGCGTGACCTCGATCTCGTGGTCGTCGACCGTGACCAGGCCCTGCGCCACCAGCGGCTGCAGCGCCTCGAGCTCGGCCGCGAAGTGCTGGCGGAAGTCGACCAGGTGCGCCAGGCCGATGGACTCGAAGCTCAGCTGCCCCTGGCACATCAGCGCCATGATCACCGCGCGCCGCAGCACGTCGTCGCGCGACAGCGCGAGGCCGCGCACCACCGGCAGCCGGCCCTGGTCGAGCAGGTCGTAGTACTCCTCCAGCGTCTTGGCGTTCTGGCTGTAGGTGGCGCCGACCCGGCCGATGGCCGACACGCCCAGCGCCACCAGGTCGCATTCGGGCTGGGTGCTGTAGCCCTGGAAGTTGCGGTGCAGCCGGCCCTGGCGCCGCGCGATGGCCAGCGGGTCGGTGGGCAGCGCGAAGTGGTCCATGCCGATGTAGACATAGCCGGCCGCGGTCAGCGCCGCGATCGAGCGCGAGAGCATGTCGAGCTTGGCGGCGGCATCGGGCAGCTCGGCCGGGTCGATGCGGCGCTGGGGCTTGAAGCGCTCGGGCAGGTGGGCATAGGCATAGAGCGCGATGCGCTCGGGCCGCAGGGCGCAGATCTTTTCGAGCGTGCGGTCGAAGGAGGCCGCGGTCTGCCGGGGCAGGCCGTAGATCAGGTCGACGTTGATGGAGCCGAAGCCCAGCCGCCGCGCCGAGGCCACCAGGTCGAACACCTGCTCGGCCGGCTGGATGCGGTGCACCGCCTTCTGCACCGCCGCATCGAAGTCCTGCACGCCGAAGCTCAGCCGGTTGAAGCCCAGCGCCGCGATCCGTTCCAGCCGGGCCTCGTCGATGGTGCGCGGGTCGATCTCGATCGCGTACTCGCCCTCGGGCGCCAAGGTGAAGGCGCCGCGCAGCATCGCCATCAGCCGCGCGAGCGCCGCGTCGTCGAGGAAGGTCGGGGTGCCGCCGCCCAGGTGCAGCTGGCTCACGGCCGCGCCGCGCCCGAGCTGCGCCACCTGCAGGGCGATCTCGCGCTCGAGATAGTCCAGGTAGGCCTCGGCGCGCTCGGGGTGGCCGGTCACGATCTTGTTGCAGGCGCAGAAATAGCACAGCGAGGCGCAGAAGGGCAGGTGCACGTAGACCGACAGCGGCAGCGCCCGGGCGCCGGTGTTCAGCGCGCGCTGGCGCAGCGCCTGTGCGTAGTCCTCGCTGCCGAAGGCCTCGACAAAGCGGTCGGCGGTCGGGTAGGAGGTGTAGCGCGGCCCCTGCACGTCGAAGCGCTGGAGCATCGCGGCCGTCATGACGGGCGCGGCGGAAGCAGGCGCGGCGGGTGCCACGGGGGCGGCGAGGACGGGGGACAGGGTGGTTGGCATGGTGATGTGGCACACGGGGCTCCCTGACTGTGCCGACGACCGGGCCGGACTTCCTTGACCTGCATCAAGTCCCGTGCGCGGCGAGGCGACGACAATCGGGGCACCAACTTGAAGCGTGGCCGTCCCTTCCCCGGGCGGCACCGAACCGCCATGACACCTGACACCATCAAAGTCGCCTGCTCCAACTGCAACCTGCGCGAGCTGTGCATGCCCGTGGGCCTGCAGCCCGCGGAGCTGGAGCGCATCGACGAGATCGTCGCGACGCGGCGCAAGGTCAAGCGGCGCGAGGCGCTGTTCCACAACGGCGAGCGCTTCACCTCGCTCTACGCGATCCGCACCGGCGTGTTCAAGACCTGCATCACGGCCGAGGACGGTCGCGACCAGGTCACGGGTTTCCAGATGGCGGGCGAGATCATCGGGCTGGACGGCATCGTGAGCGAGCACCACACCTGCGACGCGGTGGCGCTCGAGGACTCCGAGGTCTGCGTGATGCCCTTCGACCGCATCGAGGAGCTGTCGCGCGAGGTCACGGCCCTGCAGCGCCATGTGCACAAGATCATGAGCCGCGAGATCGTGCGCGAGCACGGCGTGATGCTGCTGCTGGGCAGCATGCGCGCCGAGGAGCGGCTCGCGGCCTTCCTGCTGAACCTGGTGCAGCGGCTGCATGCGCGCGGCTTCTCGCAGTCGGAGCTGGTGCTGCGCATGACCCGCGAGGAGATCGGCAGCTACCTCGGCCTCAAGCTCGAGACCGTGAGCCGCACGCTGTCGAAGTTCGTCGAGGACGGCATCGTGGCCGTGCAGCAGCGCCATGTGCGCATCGTCGACGCCGAGAAGCTCAAGCGCATCGTCAATCCTCCGGCCTGTTGATCTCGCGCCTGGACATGCCGAGCAGCGCCGTGAGCGCGCTCGAGCCCATGCCCAGCGCCCAGAAGACGAAGAAACCCAGCGTGTAGATGCCCTGCCGCGAGAGCGGCAGCGGTTCGCCGCGCCAGTGCAGGTCGCCCGGGTCGACCAGCGCGAACACGAGCATTTCCACCACGCAGGCCAGCAGGAACGAGGGCCAGAGGATCCAGGCCAGGCGACGGATGCGCTGCTTCATGGCCGTCAGTGCTTCGGCAGCGGCACGTCGTCGCTGGGCGTGGCGGCGTGGTTGCGGCCCGACTGGGCCGGCATCAGCTTCTTGTCGGCCAGCGTCTTGTTGATCTCCACGCCCTGGCGGTAGTAGTCCTCGGCCACCACCGGGTCGGGCGTGCGGACCGCGATCCACAGCGTGGTGAAGCCCGCCACCACGACGATGGCCGGGCCGGCGATCACCATCCAGACATAGGGAAACTTCCACCAGGGTTCGACGACGGTGGGCAGCAGGCCGGGGACATTCATGACGATCTCTTTCTGTTGAACATGGCGGTCCACGCTAGCGCGGGACCAGGAAGATGGCTTTTTCCGAGACATGCGACGCGCCGTCCTCGGAGCGCACGTCGAAATGCACGGTGTGCGAGCCCGGCGCCGCGCTGCCGTAGGGCAGCTGCAGCCGCACCGCGACCCAGCGCGATTCGGCCGGCTGCACCTCGAGCGAGGCACCCGCGGCCACGCTCAGGCCCTCGAGGCCGCGCACGGCGATGGCATAGCGCTGCGGTCGCTCGGTGGCGTTCATCAGCTGCAGCCGATACACGTTCTCCAGCATGCCGCCCTCGGCGATGCGCGCCAGCGAGGCGCGGTCGCGCACCACGTCGACCTTGAGCGGCGTGCGCACCACCAGGCTGGCCAGCAGGCCCAGGCACAGGGCGCCCAGCAAGGCGCTGTAGACCAGCACCCGCGGCCGCAGCACGCGGCGCAGCACCTGGCGCGCCGACCAGCGCCCGGCCATGCCGTTCTGGGTCGCGTAGCGGATCAGGCCCGGCGGGTAGTCCATCTTGGCCATCACCGTGTTGCAGGCGTCCACGCACAGGCCGCAGCCGATGCACTCGTACTGCAGTCCCTCGCGGATGTCGATGCCGGTCGGGCACACCTGCACGCACAGGGTGCAGTCGATGCAGTCGCCCAGTCCGGCGCGGTCGTGCTGCTTGCCGCGCGCGCCGCGGGCCTCGCCGCGCGCCGCGTCGTAGCTCACGATCAGCGTGTCGCGGTCGAACATCGCGCCCTGGAAACGCGCGTAGGGGCACATGTACTTGCAGACCTGCTCGCGCATGAAACCTGCATTGCCATAGGTCGCGAAGCCGTAGAAGAAGGCCCAGAACACTTCCCACGAGCCCATGCGCGTCTGCAGGAAGGCCATCCCGAGTTCGCGGATCGGCGTGAAGTAGCCCACGAAGGTGAAGCCGGTCCACAGCGCGATGCCCAGCCACACGAGGTGCTTGAAGCTCTTCTTGACGCCCTTCTCCATCGAGAGCGCGCCCTTGTCCAGGCGCATGCGCGCGCTGCGCGGGCCTTCGATCTTCTCCTCCACCCACATGAACATCTGGGTGTAGACGGTCTGCGGGCAGGCATAGCCGCACCACAGCCGCCCCGCCACCGCGGTGAACAGGAACAGCAGCAGGGCCGAGACCACCAGCAGGCCCGTGAGGTAGATCAGGTCCTGCGGGTAGAGCACCAGCCCGAACAGGTAGAAGCGCCGCGCGGCCAGGTCGAACAGCACCATCTGGCGCTGGCCCCACTCGAGCCACGGCAGGCCGTAGAACACGATCTGCGTGAGGAAGACCATGGCCCAGCGCCAGCGCGCGAACACGCCATGGATGCTGCGCGCATAGATCTTCCTGTGCGCCTCGTAGAGGCCCACGGACGCGCTCTCCACCGGGACGATGGGGATCAGCTTGCGCGGCGCGGGTCGGGGGGAAGCGGACATCGGCGAACGGAGCTCAGGGCGCGGCGGCGCGGTTCGACAGGCCCCAGACGTAGGAGGCCAGCACATGGATCTGGGCCTCGGTCAGCCGGCCCTGCTGGGCCGGCATGACGTTGGTCTTGCCGGTGTTGATGATCGAGACGATCGCGTCCTGCCCGTAGCCGTGCAGCCACACGCGGTCGGCCAGGTTGGGCGCGCCCAGCGCGGGGTTGCCCGTGCCGCCCACGCCGTGGCAGGCCGCGCAGGCGCTGAACTTGCTCTTGCCCAGGCCGGCGCGCACCGAGTCGTGCGGGCTGCCCGACAGGCTCAGCACGTAGTTCGCCACGTTCTTCACGTCCTCGGGCGAGCCCACGGCCGCGGCCATGGGCGGCATCACGCCGGTGCGGCCCTGGGTGATGGTCTCCTGGATGCGCTCGGGCGCGCCGCCGTAGAGCCAGTCCTTGTCGGTCAGGTTCGGGAAGCCCTTGCTGCCGCGCGCGTCGGAGCCGTGGCACTGCGCGCAGTTGTTGAGGAACAGCCGTTCGCCGATGGCCATGGCCTGCGGGTCGCCGGCCACCGCCTCGTGCGGCATGGCCGTGTACTTCGCATACACCGGCGCCAGCTCGGCGTTGGCCTTGGCGATCTCCTTTGCGTACTCGCCCTGCGTGCTCCAGCCCAGCTGGCCCTGCAGGCTGCCCAGGCCCGGATAGGCCACCAGGTAGCCCAGCGCGAACACGATGGTCAGGATGAACAGGCCCACCCACCAGCGCGGCAGCGGGTTGTTCATCTCGCGCAGGTCCTCGTCCCAGACGTGGCCGGTGGTGTTGTCGCCGCCGCCGGGCACCCGGGCCCGGTTGGTGATCCACAGCAGCAGGGCGCAGGCCGCGATGCTGGCCAGCGAGAGGTAGGTGACGTAGTGCGACCAGAAGCCGCCGATGAAATCGCTCATGGTGTTCGTTTCCTCAGTCCTGCTCGAAAGGCAGGTTCGCGGCTTCGTCGAAGCCCTGGCGGCGACGGCGCGAGAAGGCCCAGGCCAGGATGCCGATGAAGGTCACGAAGGAGGCCAGCGTGGCCGCGATGCGCAGGGTGGTGATGTCCATCTCTTCTCTCCTCTTGTCCTGGCTCACTTGAGCGCGAGGCCCAGCGACTGCAGGTAGGCCACGATGGCGTCCATCTCGGTCCTGCCGCTCACCGCCTCCTTCGCACCCGCGATCTGTTCGTCGGTGTAGGGCACGCCCACGCGGCGCAGCGCGGTCATGTGGGTGCCGATGCTGGCCGCGTCGGCCGGCGTCTTCTCGAGCCAGGCGTAGGCCGGCATGTTCGACTCGGGCACCAGATCGCGCGGGTTGTTCAGGTGGATGCGGTGCCACTCGTCGCTGTACTTGCCGCCCACGCGGTGCAGGTCGGGCCCGGTGCGCTTGCTGCCCCACTGGAAGGGGTGGTCGTAGACGAACTCGCCCGCCACCGAGTAGTGGCCGTAGCGCAGCGTCTCGGCGCGGAAGGGCCGGATCATCTGCGAGTGGCAGTTGTAGCAACCCTCGCGCACGTAGATGTCGCGGCCCACCAGCTGCAGCGGCTCGAGCGGCCGGACGCCGGTCACGGCCTCGGTGGTCGACTTCTGGAAGAACAGCGGCACGATCTCCACCAGGCCGCCGACGGCGATCACCAGCAGGATCAGCACGATCATCAGGAAGTTGTTGGTCTCGATCTTCTCGTGCGAGAAGCCGGTCTTGGGGGCGTTGGAACTCATGGTGTCGTTCTCTTCAGGCGTGGGCGGCGGCAGCCAGGGGCGGGATGGCGGCGCGCACCGAGCGGCCCGCGATCACCGTCATGCAGACGTTCCAGGCCATGACCAGCATGCCGCCCAGGTACAGGAGGCCGCCGAGCAGGCGCACCACGTAGTAGGGGTAGGTGGCCTTCACGCTCTCGACGAAGGTGTAGGTCAGCGTGCCGTCGGCATTGACCGCGCGCCACATCAGGCCCTGCATCACGCCGGCGATCCACATGGCGGCGATGTAGAGCACGATGCCCACGGTCGACATCCAGAAGTGCAGCTCGATGGCCTTGGTGCTGTGCATCTCGGTGCGACCCCACAGGCGCGGGATCAGGTAGTACAGCGAGCCCATGGTGATCAGCCCGACCCAGCCCAGCGCGCCGGCGTGCACGTGGCCCACGGTCCAGTCGGTGTAGTGCGAGAGCGCGTTGACGGTCTTGATCGACATCATCGGACCCTCGAAGGTCGCCATGCCGTAGAAGGACAGCGCGACGATCAGGAAGCGCAGGATCGGGTCGGTGCGCAGCTTGTGCCAGGCGCCCGACAGCGTCATCACGCCGTTGATCATCCCGCCCCAGCTGGGCGCCAGCAGGATCAGCGAGAACACCATGCCGATGGACTGCGTCCAGTCGGGCAGCGCGGTGTAGTGCAGGTGGTGCGGACCCGCCCACATGTAGGTGAAGATCAGCGCCCAGAAGTGCACGATCGACAGCCGGTACGAGTACACCGGGCGGCCCGCCTGCTTGGGGATGTAGTAGTACATCATCCCGAGGAAGCCCGCGGTGAGGAAGAAGCCGACCGCGTTGTGGCCGTACCACCACTGGACCATCGCGTCCTGCACGCCCGCATAGGCCGAGTAGCTCTTCATCCAGCCCGCGGGAATGGCCGCGCTGTTGACGATGTGCAGCAGCGCCACCGCGATGATGAAGGCGCCGTAGAACCAGTTGGCCACGTAGATGTGGCGCACCTTGCGCATCGCGATGGTGCCGAAGAACACGATCGCATAGGCCACCCAGACCAGCGTGATCAGGATGTCGATCGGCCACTCGAGCTCGGCGTACTCCTTGCCGCTGGTGTAGCCCATCGGCAGGCTGATGGCCGCGGCCACGATGACCAGCTGCCAGCCCCAGAACACGAACGACGCCAGTGCCGGTGCGAACAGCCGGACCTGGCAGGTGCGCTGCACCACGTGGAAGCTGGTGGCCATCAGCGCGCAGCCGCCGAAGGCGAAGATCACGGCGTTGGTGTGCAGCGGGCGCAGCCGGCCGTAGCTGAGCCAGGAGATGCCCAGGTTGAGCTCGGGCCAGGCCAGTTGCGACGCGATGATCACGCCGACCAGCATGCCCACCACGCCCCAGACGACGGACATGAGGGCGAACTGCCGGACGGCGGTGTCGGCGTAGACCGCCGCGGGAGGGTGGGAAGCTTGCATCGTCGGGCCTTTTTCAATGGACCCGGCCAGTGTCCGAGCGCGGTGCGCGTGGCGCCTTGCGCTAGATCAATCGTTGTTCAGAATGCGCTCGCCTTCGCGATCCACGTCCTCGAACTGGCCGCGGTCGACGGCCCACCACAGGCCGCCGAGGATGACCAGCACCAGCACCACCGAGAAGGGCACGAGCAGGAACAGGATGTCCATCAGGCGGCCGCCCCGGCAGCGCGCGCGAGCCGCGCCGCGTTGAGCACCACCAGTAACGAGCTCGCCGCCATGCCGATGCCGGCCAGCCAGGCCGGCAGCCAGCCGGCCAGCGCCAGCGGCACGCACAGCGCGTTGTAGCCCGCGGCCCAGGCCAGGTTCTGGCGCACGATCTTCAGCGTGCGGCGCGCCTGCGCGATCGCCTCGGGCACCGCCGACAGCGCACTGCCCATCACGATGAAGTCGGCGCGGGCCTGCGCCAGCGGCACCGCGTTGCCGAGCGCGAAGGACGCATGGGCCGCGGCCAGCACCGGCCCGTCGTTGAGGCCATCGCCGACCATCGCGACGCGCCGGCCTTCGGCCTGCAGGTGCTGCAGCGTGCGCAGCTTGTCCTCGGGCGTGCAGTCGCCCTGCACCTGCGCGATGCCCACGCGCGTCGCCACCTCCTGCGCGGCCTCGCTGCGGTCGCCCGACAGCAGCTGCACCGCGACGCCCTGCGCCTTCAACGCGGCGACGGCCGCAGCGGCGTCCGCGCGCAGCTCCTCGGCCAGCACGAAGCTCGCGACCCAGCCATGGCCGTCGGACAAGTGCAGCTGCGGCGCATCGATGGGCAAGGCCTCGACCCCGCAATGCGCGGCCGAACCCAGGCGCACGCGCAGCGGCATCGCGTTCGATCCGCGGCGCTGCAGCTGCCCTTCGAGCCCCTGCCCTGCCTGCTCGCGCAGGTCCAGCGCCAGCCAGTCGGGCGGCGTGCGGTGTTCTTGTTCCCAGGCACGCACCAGCGCCCGGGCCACGGGATGCAGCGACTGCGCACCCAGCGCCGCGGCGAGTTCCACCGCATCGCCCGGCCGCAGGCCCTCGCGGCAGTAGACACGGTCGAGACGCGGCGTGTCGCGCGTGAGCGTGCCGGTCTTGTCGAAGACCACGGTGTCGACCCTGGCCAGCGCCTCGAGCGCCTGCAGGTCGTGCACCAGCACCCCGCCACGCGCCAATGCGCCCGCGCTCGCGAGCATCGCGGCCGGCGTGGCCAGCGAGAGCGCGCAGGGACAGGTCACGATCAGCACCGCGACCGCCACCATCAGCGCCTGGCCCGGGCCGGCAGGCCACCAGAGCACGGCCGCCAGCGCGGCCGCGGCCAGCACGCCGAGCAGGAAGGGCTTGGCCACGCGGTCGGCCAGCCGGGCCAGCCGCGGCTTGCCCGTCGAAGCGCTTTCCATCAGCGCAACGATCTGCGCGAAGCGCGTGCCCTGCCCCACCGATTCGATGCGCAACTGCACCACGGCCGAGAGGTTGTGGCTGCCGGCCAGCACGCGCTCGCCGCGGCCGCGCGGCACGGGCCGCGACTCGCCGGTGAGCAACGCTTCATCGGCGGTGGTGTGACCGTCGATCAACAGGCCGTCGGCGGGAAAGGCCTCGCCCGGCCGCACGCGGATCACGTCGCCCACGGCCAGGCGTCGCACCGCGACGCGCTGGAAGCTGCCGTCGGCGGACAGGCGCTCGATGCTGTCGGGCACCCGGTTCATCAGCGCTTCGAGCGCGCCGGCCGTGCGGCCGCGCAGCCGCGTCTCGAGCCAGCGGCCGGTAAGCAGGAAGAACACGAACATGGTGAGCGAGTCGAAATAGACTTCGTGCCCCAGCGGCCCCTCGGGGTCGAAGGTGCCGGCGGTGCTGACGACGAACACGATCGCCATGCCCAGCGCCACCGGCAGGTCCATGCCGATGCGCCGCTGCCGCAGGTCGCGCCAGGCGCTGCGGAAGAAGGGGCCGCAGGAGAACAGCACCACGGGCAGCGTGAGCACCCACGAGGCCCAGCGCATCAGCTGCACCGCGTCGGCCGTCATCTCGCCGGGCTGCGCGATGTACGCGGGGTAGGCGTACATCATCACCTGCATCATGCAGAAGCCCGCCACCAGCCAGCGCCACAGCGCGGCGCGGCCCTCGCGCGCGCGGCGGGCCCGCGCCTGCAGGTCGCCGGCCGGCACCAGCCGGTAGCCCGCGGCGGCCGAGGCCGCGAACCAGCGCGAAGGCCGCACCGCATCGGCCGACCACAGCACGCGCGCGCGCCGGCTCGCGGCGTTCACGTCGGCCCGCAGCACGCCGGGCACGGCGCACAGCGCGGCCTCGACGGTGAAGGCGCAGGCCACGCAATGCATGCCCTCGACCACCACCTGCGACTCCCAGCGGCCGCCGTCGAGCGCATGGCCGAAGGCCGGCCATTCGGCCGGATCGTCCAGCGCCACGCCGTCGTCGGGCAGGGCCGCGGAGGGTGGAAGAGAGAGCACAGCGTCCATGCCCCCGAGCCTAGGGGCCGATGCGAGACAAGCCCTTGATCTGGATCAAGCCGGGGCCGCCGCGCGGCCCTAGCCTTCAGGCTTCATTCCGGAGGAAATCCATGTTCAAACGCATCCTGATCGCCACCGACGGCTCCGCCCTCTCGCGCAAGGCCGTGGCCAGCGGCATCTCGCTGGCCGCCACGCACGGCGCGGAACTGGTCGCGCTGACGGTGGTACCGCGCTATCCGATGAACTACTTCGAGGGCGCGATGGTGTTCACGCCCGAGGACATCGCGCGCATCGAGAAGCAGTGGACCGATGCCGCCCAGGAGATGCTGGCCGCCGTCGAGGCGCGCGCCCAGCGCAGCGGCGTCAAGGTCAAGACCGTGACGGTGCGTTCGGACCGCGTGGCCGAGGCCATCATCGCCGCCGCCCAGAAGCAGTCCTGCGACCTGATCGTGATGGCCTCGCACGGCCGCAAGGGCGTCAAGCGCCTGCTGCTGGGCAGCGAGACCCAGCATGTGCTCACACATTCGAGCCTGCCGGTGCTGGTGCTGCGCTGAACCGCAGCGCGCCGGGCCGCGCTCAGTCGCTCTTGGCGACCAGCCCCAGGCCGATCCCGTAGAGCGCGAGCAGCCCGGCCATGTGGCCGATGGCCACGCCCGGCTCGCCGGATTCGATGCGCGCGATGGTCTGCACATGCACGCCCAGCCGCGCGGCGGCGACCGCCTGGCCCTCGCCGGCCTCGAGGCGGGCGCGCTTGGCGGCCGCGCCGAGGTCCTTGATGGATTGAAGGGCGTCGCCGCCGATGTCTGCAGAGATTCGTTTGCCTTGGGCCATGGGCGGATTGTCGCCGGAGCGCACGGCCTACACTGGCTTGCATGCCTCCGCCCCTGTCACCGCCGTCCCCGCAGGACGCTGTCCTCAGCGCCTACTTCTTCAGCGGCGAGACCCTCCGCAGCCGCGGCGTGGCCACGCGGCTGCTGTCGGGCGTGGTCGAGGTGCCCGCGCCGCCGGCCCGGCTCGCTGCCGACTGGGCGCGCGAGACCGCGTCCTCGCTTGCGCCTGGCGACGTCGACACCCTGCCCCTGCCGCGCGCGCGCATGCGCTGGCCCGACTACCGGCGCTGCGTGCAGGCGGTGGCCGACTGGATGCGCGAACGCGGACTGCCGGACCTGACGGGCAGCAGCGACGTGGCATTGATGGCCTGCCGCGGCGCGCGCTACCACCACGATGCCCTCCAGTACGGCAGCGCCGCCTTCTGCAACCTCTTCCTCAGCGAAGACCGTGACCTCGACGTGCATTTCCCCGGCACCGGCCAGCGCATCCCGCTGGTCCGGGGCACCGTGCTGCTGTTCGACACGGCCCAGCCCCATGCGGTGATCCGGCGCGGCGCCGCCGGCTTCGATGCGGCCCACTTCGCGCCGGCGCGCGACCTGACCCAGGTCTTCCTGACCTGGGAACTGCCCATCGCGCATCCCGATGTCGCGCGCGCACTGGGCATCGTCTTCGACACCGATCCGGCCACCGCGGCGCGGCTCGACGAGGAGCAGGTGCACAGCCGCGGCGCACCGGCCGAGGTCTGCCCGGCTTCCGGCCACTGGCGCCCGGTGGGCTGATCCGGCGCCCCGTGTACGCCACACGGCGTATTTAAGAAGATTCTTCGTTTTTTCATACTGGCGGCACTTCCTTCATTTGCCGGACCACCGCCTTGGAACGCTTCACGATCTCCCTCGACGACGAACTGGCCCACGACTTCGACCACCTGATCGCCGAGCGCGGCTACGGCAACCGCTCCGAGGCCGTGCGCGACATCCTGCGCGGCCATCTGGCCCGGCAGCGCGAGACCCATGACCGCCACGGCCCCTGCGTGGCCAACCTGTCCTATGTCTACAACCACCACGAGCGCGAACTGTCGGAGCGGCTGGCCCACCACCAGCATGCGCAGCACGACCTGACCATCGCCTCCACGCATGCGCACCTCGATGCCGAGCACTGCATCGAGACCGTGCTGCTCCGGGGCCCGGCCGAGGCGGTGCGCCGCTTCGCCGACAAGCTCATGGCCGAGCGCGGCGTGCACCACGGTCAGCTCAACCTGGTGATGGCCTCGGCCGCCGCAGCGCACACGCACTGACCCCGCCGGGCCTTGTCCGACGCGCTGCGCCCGGCCACGCGCGCGCCCTTCTTTCTTCTTCCCGACCCCGATGAACCTCCCGATCCCGCGGCCCCCGCGCCCTCTGAGCCTGGCCCTCGGCTGCCTGCTGCTGAACACCGGCATCGCACTGGCCGAACCCGCCCCGGACACCGCCGAGCGGGAGCTTCCCGCCGTCGAGGTCAAGGGCCAGACCCTGCGCGGTGCCGCGGCCTCCTACTCGACCACCGTCTTCGACAGCCAGGACATCCAGCCGCTGCATGTGAGCCAGGCGCAGGAGCTGTTCCGCCACGTGCCCGGCATGAACGTGCAGAACTACCAGCTCTCGGGCGTGGCCGACACCCTCGTGCTGCGCGGTTTCGGCGGCGGCGGGCACGGTGGCGACCTGGGCGTGGTGCTCGACGGCATCCCGCTCAACGAGGCGATGTCGCATGCCGACGGCTACGTCGACTTCAACGTGATCGTGCCGCTGGAGATCGATCGGCTCACGGTGTTCAAGGGGCCGGTGTCGGCGCTGTACGGCAACTTCAACCGCGCCGGCCTGGTGGCGGTCGAGACCCGCAAGCGCGATGCCTACCGTGAGCTCGACCTGAGCCTGGGCTCGCACCGCAGCCTCGATGCGCAGGCGGCGCTGGGCCTGCCGCTGCAGGACGGCGGCCAGCTCAACCTCGCGGCCCAGCACGACCGCAGCGACGGCTTTCGCGCGCAGTCCAGGGCCGAGCGCAGCACGTTGGCGGGCCGCTGGAGCCGGGCCCTGACGCCGGACCTGGAGATCGCGCTGTCAGGCCGGCTGCACGAGGCCGAGGGCGACTCGCCCTCCTACCTCACCGCCGCGCAGTTCGCGGCCGACCCCTACGGCAAGGACCCGCGCGCGATGAACGACGGCGCCACCAAGCACTTCGCCACGCTGCGCGCCGACCTCAACTACGCGCTCACGCCCGACATCCGGCTGCTGAGCTTCGCCTACGGCACGCGGCAGGACTTCACGCGCTGGTTCAGCCGGCCGGTGAGTCCCGCGGCCTGGCGCCAGCGCGAGGAAACCTACGACCGCACCGTCTTCGGCGCCGGCACCAGCCTCAACGGCCGCACGCAGACGCGCTGGAGCGCGCTGAACTGGGTGGCGGGCGTGGAGACCTTCCGCGAATCGACGGCCTACCAGTACGACGACGGCCTGGACCAGCGCATGCGCCTCTCGCCCGCCATCGACGACCGCACGTCCAGGCTCGACAGCCTCTCGGCCTTTGCCGAAGTCGATGCGCCGATCCATGCGCTGTTCCAGCCCTCGCTGGGCCTGCGCTGGGACCGCTTCAGCGGCGGCTGCAGCCTCGACGGCGCGGAGACGGGCAGCGACCCCTGCGGCCCGCTGGCCCGCCTGAGCCATGCGAGCCCCAAGCTCGGCGTGCGCTCCGACGTCGCGCCGGGCGTGCGCCTGCGCGCCAGCTGGGCCGAGGGCTTCGCGTTGCCCAACACCTTTGCCAAGTACGCGCTCGGCGCCTCGCAGCTCGACCCCAACGTGTTCCGCCAGACCGAGGTCGGCGCGCAGTTCAAGCCGGCCCAGGGGCTGCTGCTGGACATCGCGGCCTACCGGCTGCGCTCTTCCGACGAGATCCGCACCGTGGCGCCGGGCGTCTACGAGAACTACGGCGCGACCTTGCGCCGCGGCGTCGAGGCCAGCGCGCTGTGGTCCATCCGCCCCGACCTCGACGTCTCGCTGGTCTACGGCAGCGCACGCTCGCGCATCACCGAGAACGCGAGCGCCGCGCTGCTGGGCAAGTCGGTGGCGGGCGTGCCGCGCTACACCGCCACGGCCGCCATCAGCTGGACACCGGTCGCGGCCTGGACCGGCACGCTGACCTGGCGCCGCGTGGGCGCCTACGCCGTGACCGCCGACAACAGCGTGAACTACGCCGGCTACGCCACCGTGGACCTCGGTGTGAGCTATGTGCCGCCCGCGGCCAGCCGCTACCGCCTCTACGCCACGGTGGCGAATGTCGGCGACAAGGCCTACGCCACCTCGGCCGCGGTGATCGGCGGCACGCAGGTCTTTGCGCCCGGCGCGCCGCGCAGCCTCAAGGTCGGCGCGCAGCTGCAGTTCTGATCCACAGCCAACGACACCCATGCCACACCATCTTCGCAACACGACCCTGGCCGTCTTCGCCACCCTGGCGCTGGGCACGGCCCAGGCCCACAACGTCTGGCTCGAATCCGATGCGGGCGGCGGCTACCTGGTGCAGTTCGGCGGCCACGAGGGCCGGCTCGAGCGCTATCCCGCGGACAAGCTCAAGCGCGTCGAAGCCTTCGACCGCCGCGGCCGCCGCATCGAGGTCACGCTCACGCCCCAGGCCGACGGCATGCGCGTGCGGCCCGAGCGGCAGGCGGCGCTGCTGACCGCGCATTTCGACAACGGTTTCTTCAGCAAGACCGACACCGGGCCGATGGTCGAGAAGCCCATGACCGAGAACCCCGGCGCCACCAGCGGCGTGCATGCGATGAAGTACCACAAGACCATCATCCAGTGGGGCGCGATCGCGAAGAAGGCGCTGGGCCAGTCCTTCGAGATCGTCGCACTCACGGCCGACACGCCGCATGCGGGCGAGCCGATGAGGGTGCAGGTGCTGTTCGATGGCCGGCCGATCGGCGGCATCCGCCTGTCGCTGGGCGAAAGCGGCACGCCCGTGACCACGGCCGCCGACGGCACGGCCACCGTGGTTCCCGTGGCCGGCCCGAACCAGCTGCTCGCCATCCGCCGCCTGCCGGTGCAGGGCGACCCGCGCACCACCAGCCTCAGCTACGAGTACCTGCTGGCCTTTCCGGCGCACTAGCAGCTGTAGACACGGGGCCATGAAAGCCCGAGGACGGGAAAGCGGAACGCGCTCGGCCGACGACTGACGGCGCGGCATGGCCGGGGGATCGGGTCAGCTCTGCCCCAGAGGGCGCACGCCTCGAGCGGAAGCGCGCTGTTGACATCTATCTACTAGTTGATAGACTAACCACATGGACACCGAACTCACCCCCAGAGCCCTCGAGATCGCGGCCCGCGCACGTGCGCTTCTGGTCGGCGGTGGCTACAACAGCTTCAGCTACGCCGACATCTCGGCGTCGGTGCAGATCAGCAAGGCCAGCATCCACCACCACTTCCCGAGCAAGGCCGAACTGGTGCGCACGGTGCTGCTGCGGTACCGCGAGGAAGCGCGCACCGGCCTGGCAGCCCTGGTGCAGCACATTCCGGAGCCGCTCGCGCAACTCGAGGCTTACACGGGCTACTGGGCGACGTGCATGCGCGACGCCAGTTCGTCCTTCTGCATCTGCGCCATGCTGGCGGCCGAACTGCCCACCCTCCCGCGCGAGGTCGCGGACGAGGTCCGAGGCCATTTCCTGGACCTGGCCGCATGGCTCGCCTCCGTGCTGGCGGCGGGGGCGGCACAGGGGGTGTTCTTTCTGCAGACGAGCCCCGAAGGCGAGGCGATGGCCTTCATGGCAACGGTGCACGGCGCGATGCTGTCCGCCCGCGCCTATGGAGATCCGGAAGTCTTCGCAGCAACCGTGCAGCCGCTCATGCGCCGGCTCACGTCGGCCTGACCGATCGGCAGATCGCCCTCTCACCCCCCGCACCTTGGCTCCTTCACTTGTCCAACCCATCTACCAACTAATAGATAGACATCTCACATGACGACCGCTCTCTCATTCATCGGCGTGGTCCACACCGCCCTCAGCCTGGTCCCGGTCGCTGCCGGCCTCTACGGCTTCGCGCGCTACCGCGCGATCGATCCGGCGACCCGTTCCGGCAGGGTCTACCTCGTCGGCCTGGCGCTGTCGGTGCTCACGGCCTTCGGCCTGTCCAGCACGGGCGGCTTCAATCCCGGACACGCGCTGGGCATCCTGGCCCTGCTCGCGGCCTTCGGCAGCCTGCTCGTGCCGCGCCTTGCCGTGCTGGGGCGATTGCGGCCGTACCTGGCGACGCTCGGGCTGAGCTTCAGCTTCTTTCTGCTGCTGGTTCCCGGCATCGCCGAAACCCTGACCCGATTGCCGGCCGCGCATCCATTGGCCGACGGGCCGGCGTCTCCACTGGTCCGTTCCACGCTGCTCGCATGGGCCGTGATCTTCGTCGTGGGCTTCGCGCTCCAGGGCTGGACGATCCATTCGCGTCGCGGCAACGCGGCGCGGCGATGAGTCGACGCTGCGCCACACCCCGCACTGGCGATTTCACGGCCCCCCGGATGCAGGGAGGCACGGCCCCAGGAGACAGTGCACGAAGGAATCAGGGCGAGGCCGCCAGGCTTGCGGCGTCGGCGGAAAGCGGGGCCGGAGGGTCCGCTGCCGACGGCAGCCCGCCTAGAACTTGTACCGCGCCGTCAACTGCGCGCTGCGCGGCGCGCCGTAGGTGCCCGAGTACCACCAGCCCGACATCGAGGCGATGTACTTGCGGTCGAACAGGTTCTGCACGTTGAGCGACACCGACAGCCGTTCGTTGACGTCGTAGCGCGCCATCAGGCCGGCCACGGCATAGGCGCCCTGGCGGGCGGTGACGGTGCGTTCGATCTGCCAGGCCTCGCCGGTGTAGCTGATGCCGCTGTTCCAGTCCACGCCGCCACCCACGGTGAGACGGCGCCAGTCGCCGGGCAGCCGGTAGGTGGTCCAGACCCGGGCCATCTGGCGCGGGAAGGTGGTGTTGACGCGGCGTCCGGTCGCGTCTTCCGAGCTGCTGAAGTTGTACGAGGCGCTCAGGTTCCAGCCCGGGGCCAGCGTGCCGTTGAACTCGAGGTCGATGCCCTGCGTCTTCACGCCCTTGACCGCGCGCGAGGCGGTGTTGGTGGTGCCCGGAATGAACTGGCCCGGGTCGGCCTCGGCCACGTTGTCCTGGCGGATCTGGTAGAGCGCGGCGCTGGTCGTCACACGGCCGTCGAGGAAGCTGCTCTTGAGGCCGGCCTCGTAGGTGTTGCCTTCCTGCGGGTCGAGCAGCTGGCCGTTGCGGTCGAGCGAGCTCTGCGGGTTGTAGATGGTGGCGAAGCTCGCATACAGCGTGTGCTGCGCGCTCAGGTCGTACACCAGGCCGCCGTAGGGCGTGAACACGCGGCGCTCGGACGAGGGCGAGGTGCTGTAGTAGCCGTCAGTCGTTTTCGTGACGTAGTCGCTGTCGTAGTTCAGCACCTTGGCGCCGACGATGAGCTTGAGCGCATCGGCCAGCTGGAAGCGGCCTGCGCCGTAGACGCTGGTCTGGCGGCGCGTGCTGTCGAAGGTCACGAAGCGTTCGCCGTACACCGGCGCGCCGCTGTTGTCCCAGCGGTAGACGTTGACCGGCAGGTCGCGCAGCCCGGTGATGTCGAAGCTGCCGTAGGTCAGGCTCTGGAAGTCGTTGTACTCGACGCCGACCAGCGCCTCGTGCTCGCGGCCGAACAGGCTGAAGGGCCCGCCCAGCTTCAGGTCCACCGTCTTGTTCTTCAGCCGGTAGTCGCGGCGCTCGGCGTTGAGCAGCAGGCCGTCGCCGGTGACCTTGTCGAACAGGCTGCTGTTGACCGCCATGTAGACCGAGTCCTCGCGCTGCTTCGAGTAGAGGTCGTTGGCCGAGAGCTTGAGCTTCCAGTCGTTGTCGAAGCGCTGTTCCAGCGTCACGAAGGCGCTGGTGGAGTCGGTGTTGAAGCGGTTGTGGCGGCTCGCGGCGTTGAAGGACGTCTTGAAGTCGGTCTGCTCGCCGTCGCTGTTGAACAGCGGGAAGCCCAGGTACGACAGCGAGCCGCGCGAGCGGTTCTCCTGGTGGTCGATGCCGGCCGTGAGCTTGAGCGCGTTCGTGAGGTCGGCCTCGACCACACCGTAGAACACATCCTTCTTCTTGCTGTAGTAGTCGATGTAGCTGTCGCCCTCCTCGTGCACCGCGACCAGCCGGCCGCGCACGCTGCCCGAGGCGTTGAGCGGGCTCGAGAGGTCCAGCATGCCGCGCCTGTTGCCCCAGGTGCCGATGCTGGCCTCGGCCACGCCCTGGAAGGCGGAGGTGGGCTTCTTGCGCACCATGTTCACAATGCCCGACGGGTCGCCCGCGCCGGTGCTCAGGCCCGAGGCGCCGCGCAGCACCTCGATACGGTCGTACAGCGCCATGTCGGCGATGCTCTGCGACGGCAGCGCATCCAGGCCCAGGAACTCGGTGTGGGTGTTGACCCCGTCGAGCTGGTAGTTGCTGATCGGATAGCCGCGCGCGTTGGCGTTGATGCGCTCGGTGCCGAGCACGGCCGTCGAGATGCCCGGCGTGCGGGCGAGCACCTCGCCGATGCTGGTCAGGTTCTGGTCTTCCATGCGCTGCTGGGTCATCACGCTGACCGATTGCGGCGTGTCCTTGAGGCTCAGGTTCAGGCCGCTGGCCACGCCCGTCGGGCCGCGCGCGGTGTAGACGCCGGTGCCTTCGGTGGTGCCGGAGCGGTCGGCCTCGGCCGTGACGCGCACCTCGGCCAGCGTGGTGCCCGATGCAGCCTCGGCCGCGGGCGCGTTGCGTTCCGAGGCCACCACGGTCAGCGTGCCGCCGGGCGTCTGCGCCAGTGCGAGCCCGCTGCCCGCGAGCGCCTGCTGCGCGGCCTGTGCGACGGTGAGGCGCCCCTGCACCGCATGGGCGCGGCGCCCGGCCACGAGTGCCGGTGCGGCGCTGATGCTGCGGCCGCCCTGGCGTGCGATGCGCGCGAGCACCACGCCGAGTTCGTCGGCCGGCAGGTTCCAGTCCATCGCGCCGTCGGCGACGGCGCCGGGTGGCACGGCGGGCGTCGTCTGTGCAAACGACGTGGTGGTGGCACAGGCGAGCACGGCGGCCAGCGCCAGCGAGGCCTTGCGCATCGGGGCGCGGGAGCGGGACAGGGGAGACAGGGGAGACAGCGTCACGTCGGACATCCTGGTCGGTTCGGGTGGATCGGAGCGTTCAACCCTGTATGTCCCGCGAGGCGGGCCAACCCGACAGCGATGCGCGAAAAAAATCTCAGGCCGCGCGCACGTCCACGTAGACCACCCAGTCGCCCCAGTGGCGCACGCGCAGCGGCAGCGTGTCGACCAGCGCCTGCAGGGCCTGCATCGGCCGGTCCAGCGGATAGACGCCGTAGACGCGCACCCGCGCGGCCTCGGGGCTGGCGCGCAGGATCGCGGGCGTGTACGGGCGCAGCGCCTCCAGCACCTCGGCCAGCGGCTGGTCGTGCACCTCGAGCACGCCGCTGGACCAGGCGCTGGGATCGACGCGCGCCGCCGCCACCGGCTCGATGCCGTCGGCATGCAGCCAGGCGCTCGCGCCTTGCGGCAGCGCCACCGGCGCGGCGTCGTTCAACGGATGCAGGCGCACGCTGTGTTCGAGCACCGACACCAGCGTGCGGCCCTCCTCCTGCTGCACCATGAAGCGGGTGCCCAGCGCGCGCACCGCGCCCTGGGCGCTCTGCACGACGAAGGGCCGCTGCCTGTCGGTCGCCACGTTGACGATCAACGCGCCGGCGCGCAGGTGCACCCGCCGCTGGTCGGCGCCGAAGTCCAGGTCGGCGGCCGAGCGCGCGTTGAGCAGCAGGTCGCTGCCGTCGGCCAGCACGAAGCGGCGGCGCTCGCCGGTGCCGGTGCGCAGGTCGGAGGACCAGGCCATGAGCGGCGCCCGCCGCTCGGCCCAGAGCCCGCCGCCCGCGGCCGTGAGCAGCGCGACCGTGGCGCCGCCCAGCAGCGCGCGCCGGCGGGCCCGGTGGTCGGGCGCGGCGCTCAGCGCGCGCACGCCCGAGGGCGCATGGCCGCCGGCCTGCAGCTGCGTGAGCGCGGGCACGATGCGCTGGTCCAGCCGCTGCTGCAGCGAGGCCCAGGCCGCCGCATGCGCGGGCGCGGCCTCGAGCCAGCGCGCGAAGGCGCGGCGCTCGCTGTCGTCGCTGTGGCCGGAGTCCAGCCGCACCAGCCAGTCGATCGCCTGCTCGATCACCGGGTCGAGCGCCAAGGCGCTGCCATGCGCCGTCATCCGGCCTCCGGCTGCGCGGGGCAGGTGTAGAGGTGCACGATGGCCTGCTTGATGTGGCGCTCGACCGTGCGCACCGAGACGCCCATGCGCTGCGCGATCTCGGCATGGGCCAGGCCCTCGAGGCGGCGCAGCAGGAAGGCCTCGCGCACCTTGGGCGGCAGGCCGTCGAGCCAGCAGTCGAGGGTCTCGACGGCTTCGCGCACCAGCGCATAGGTCTCGGGCGAGGGCGCCAGCTCTTCGGGCTGGGCCGCCAGCGCGTCGAGCCAGGCCCGCTCCAGCTCGCGCCGGCGCCAGAAGTTGTAGAGCACCCGCTGCGCCAGCGTGGTCAGGTAGGCGCGCGGCTCCTCGATCGCCTGCGCCTGGCCGCCGGTGATCACGCGCACGAAGGTGTCCTGCGTCAGGTCCGCGGCCGTGTGGCCGTCGCCCAGCCGGCGGCGCAGCCAGGTCTCCAGCCAGGCACGGTGCTCGCGGTACAGCGCATGGACGGGATCGGCCGAAGCGGAGGAGGACATGGACGCGACAAACAGAATGAGAATTACTCTCATTCTATTCAACCCCGTCGACGGGCTTCAGGCCGAGGAGGTCCGGGCCTGGAACCACCAGCTGCGCGCGGCATGCAGCAGCACCGCGCCCATGAGCAGCGCGCTCGGCCAGGCGTGGTGCGCGCCGCCTTCCAGAAAGGGCTCCACGAACGACGACCACGCGCCCTCCCCGCCGGTCCAGGACAACCGGGCGAGTTCGCTGATCCCGTGCAGCAGCAGGCGCACCGCGAACAGCGACAGCAGCAGTGCCGAGGCGCGGAAAGCCAGCAGCAGGCCCGAGCGCCAGCGCACCCATCGCCACAGCGGCACCACCAGCGCGGCGGCCGCGGCGCCCAGCGCCAGGCCGAGCAACGCATCGTCGGCGCCGGCCCGGCTCGCGATCGCTTGCACGAACACGCCCACTTCGAGCAGTTCGCGGAACACCACCAGCGCGACGAAGCCGATCACGCCCAGCGTCGCCAGCAGCGGCGCGCGGTTCAACCAGGCGTCGACGCGTTGCGACACGCGGCCGCGGATCTCGCCGGCCGAGGCGACCATGCCGGTCGCCATCACGAGCACGCCCAGCGCCATGCCGGTTTCGAGCAGGGCCTCGGTGCGCGGCGCGAGCGCCGAGCCGATCAGGTGGAGGGTGGCGACGAGCGCGGGCACGGCCCCGAGCAGGGCGCCCCAGGCCACGGCGGGCAACAGCCGCGTGCGGCCGGCCTGGCGCAGGTAGACGCACAGCGCGCCGATGATCAGCGCCATCTCGGCGCACTCGCGCAAGGCGATGGCGAAGGCGTCAAACATGGCGCGTCCGGCCCGGCACACGGCCCATGTCGATGACAATCATTCGCATTTTCCGAGTATCGCATGGCGAACGTGCGACACTTTTGGGCTGGCGACCGCTTCCATCGGCCGCCGCCCCTGGAAGCCCACCCGCCCCGTCAACACCGATCGCGCATGAACGAGCAAGAAATCCTGAGGATCGTGGACAAGGCCGTCGACACCTTCGATGGCAACCTGGACGACCTCGAGAGCGCGATCGGCATGCTGATGCTGGGCCGCCACTACGGCTGGCGCGTGATCCTGCTGATCCACAGCCCGACCACGGTGCGCAAGTACCTCAAGATCCTGGGCCTGAAGAACCTGCGCGAGGTGCTGCCCGAGGTCGGCGTGCTGGCCCACCGCTCCAACGCCTGGCGGCTGCTGGACGGCACCAAGAACTTCTGGAAGGTCGTGCGCGGCCAGATCGGCGGCATCCGCAGCGCGCGCGTCGACAAGGGCTCGTCCGACACGCCCTGAGCAGAGGCCTGCGCCCTGCTCCGCTCTGCCTGATCCGAGCCGAGCACCCAACGGCCAACTGCAGTGGCCGCTCAACACCTACGCCATCCTCCCGGGGCCGCCTGCGCCACGGTCGGCATTCGCGTGCACGCGACGGATTCAAGTAGCACTTGACAGTACTACTCGCGTCTCCTTACATTTCACCGCATATTGCGAATCAGTCGTATTTCTTTGCGCATCAACGGATGTGCCGGGAAAGCACCCCCGCAATGTGCGACCGGGCCTGCGCCCGACTTCCTTTCTTCCCTGATCCACCATGACCCAGAAATCCCTCTCGTCGAGCGCGCGCGCAGAACGCCGCTTCGCTCCCGGCGCCATCGCCAAGGCCGTCCAACTCGTGGCCGCGGGCGCCACGCTCGTCATCGCCGGCGCACCGGCCTTCGCGCAGGGCGCCGGCAGCAACACCCTGCCGGCCGTCACGGTCACGGGTGAAGGCGACCAGGGCTACGCGGCCACGCGCAGCAGCACCGCGACCAAGACCGACACGCCGCTGCGCGACACGCCGCAGTCGATCTCGGTGGTCACGCGCGACCAGATCCGCGACCAGGCCGCCCAGAGCCTGGCCGAGGCCACGCGCTACGTGCCGGGCGTGGGCTTCGCGCAGGGCGAAGGCAACCGCGAGACGCCGATCTTCCGCGGCATCAGCACCACCGGCGACTTCTTCATCGACGGCGTGCGCGACGACGTGCAGTACTACCGCGACCTCTACAACATCGAGCGCGTGGAAGTGTTCAAGGGCCCCAACGCGATGATCTTCGGCCGCGGCGCGACCGGCGGCCTGATCAACCGCGTGAGCAAGCAGCCCGAATGGACCTCCTCCTTCGGCGGCTCGCTGACGCTGGGCTCCGACAACAACCGCCGCGCGACCGTCGACCTGAACCGGCCGATCAGCGAGGAGCTGTCGTTCCGCCTCAACGGCATGTACGAGAACTCCGACAGCTACCGCGACGGCGTGTCGATCAAGCGCTCGGGCATCAACCCCACGCTGAGCTGGCGCCCGAGCGCGCGCACGCTGGTCACGCTGGGCTACGAGCACTTCAAGGACGACCGCACCGCCGACCGCGGCATCAGCTCCTTCCGCGGCGTGCCGGTGGTGACCGATCCCTCGACCTTCTTCGGCAACGCGGCCGGCAGCCCGACCGGCACCACGCTGGACGCCTTCACCGCCTCGATCGAGCACGAGTTCGGCAACGGCGTGCTGCTGCGCAACCGCACGCGCTGGTCGGAGCAGGACAAGTTCTACCAGAACGTGTTCCCGGGCGCGGTCAATGCGACCGGCACCGGCGTGGCGCTCAGCGCCTACAACAACGCCACCAGCCGCAAGAGCATCTTCAACCAGACCGATGTCACCTTCTCGCTGAACACCGGCGCGGTGAAGCACAAGCTGCTGGTCGGCGCCGAGTTGGGCTCGCAGGACACCGACAACTTCCGCAACACCGGCTACTTCAACAACACGGCCACCAGCGTGACCGTGCCGCTGTCGAACCCGACGACCAACCTGCCGGTGACCTACCGCCAGTCGGCCACCGATGCCAACAACGCCGGCACCGCCGACGTGGCCGCGCTCTACGTGCAGGACCAGATCGAGCTGAGCCCGCAGTTCCAGCTGATCGCCGGCCTGCGCTACGACCGCTTCAAGGTCGACTTCCGCAACAACCGCAACGGCGACAACTTCAAGACCTCCGACGGCCTGACCTCGCCGCGCCTGGGCCTGGTCTACAAGCCGCTGGAACAGCTGTCGCTGTACGCCAACTACAGCATCGCCTACCAGCCGCGCGCCGGCGACCAGCTGGCCTCGCTGAGCCTGAGCAACGCCGCGCTCAAGCCCGAGAAGTTCAAGAACTACGAGATCGGCGCCAAGTGGGACGTGCGCCCCAACCTCGCGGCCACCGCCGCGCTGTACCGGCTGGACCGCACCAACGTCGTGGTGCTGGACCCGACCGACCCCACCAACACCCGCACCATCCTGAGCGACGGCCAGCAGACCCAGGGCTTCGAGCTGGGCCTGAGCGGCAACATCACCGCGGCCTGGAGCGTGGCGGGCGGCTATTCGTACACCGACGCCAAGCTCAGCGCCGACACCTCGGCCACGCTGCGCGACGGCGCCACCATCGGCCAGGTGCCCAAGCACACCATCGCGCTGTGGAACCGCTACGACTTCACCCCGGCCTGGGGTGCGGGCTTGGGCGTGATCCATCGCACCAAGATGTTCGCCTCGACCGAGCAGATCGCCACGCCGGCGGCCACCACGCCGAACGTGGTGCTGCCGGGCTACACCCGCGTCGACGCGGCGCTGTTCTGGACGATCAACAAGAACGTGCAGATGCAGCTCAACGTCGAGAACCTGTTCGACAAGAAGTACTTCCTCAACGCCAACAGCAACACGAACATCACGCCGGGCTCGCCGCGTGCCTTCCGTGTGGCGATGAACGCGAGGTTCTGATCCGGTGCAGGCCGCGACGCTGTCCTCGCCCGCCCTGCCGGCGCGGCAGCGGCCGCCGCCCGACGGCGTGCGCATCCGGCAATGCGACGCCGCGGTGCGCCAGGCCTTCGCGAGCCAGCCGGACCGGGCCTGGAGCGCGAAGGACCTGTGCCTGCACCTCGACGGCCAGCAGGTCCGGGCCCGGCTGACCATGGTCTACCGCGTGCTCAAGACGCTGGCCGGCGAGGGCCTGGTCGTGCGCGAGTGGGCCGAGCACCTGGGCCGCGTGAACGCGGTGTACCGCTGGCAGCGGCCCCGGCCCGAAGCGCGCACGCTGCTGGTCTGCTCGCGCTGCCAGCGCGGCAGCCCGTTGCCGCAGGCCGACGCGCTCGCGGCGCTGGCCACCGCGGCAGCGCAGGCCGCGGACTTTCGCATCGACCGCGCGCAAAGCCTGCGCGGCCTGTGCGCCGATTGCACGGCGCACACGGCACGCGCCTGAACACCCCTGCCCGCCTCGCGGCGGGCATGGCGCTCCCGGAGGGCGACGCCGCTAAACTGGCGCGACCCCACCGCATGAGCCCCCGTTGACCAAAGCCTCTTCCCACGCCGGCCACTCGCACGCCGGCACGCACGCCCACACGGCCGACGCACGGCCCGCCGACCCCGTCGTCGGCGGCCAGCGCGCCACGCGCCAGCGCTCGGCGATCCGCGCCGTGATCGACCGTTCGGCACGCCCCCTGCTGCCCGCCGAGATCCTCGAGGACGCGCAGCGCGAGGTCGAGGCCATGGGCATCGCGACCGTCTACCGCAACCTCAAGCTGCTGGCCGACGCGCAGGAGATCCGCATCGTCGAGCTGCCGGGCGAAGCGCCGCGCTACGAGAGCGCGCGCCATGCGCACCACCACCATTTCCAGTGCCGCCAGTGCGCGCGCGTGTTCGACGTGCACCAGTGCCCAGGCGACTTCGCCTCGCTCGCGCCCAAGGGCTTCCGCGTCGATGCGCACGAGCTCACGCTCTACGGCACCTGCGCCGACTGCAGCACGCCCGCGCCCCGCAAGACCGCCACCCCGCGCTGACCTCCCCGCCCGGGCCGGCGTGCATGCGCGCGGCGAATCGGTTCTAATTGATAATTCGATATCAATTAGGACTGCGATGCATCGACTTCCCGTGACCGTGCTCTCCGGCTTCCTGGGCGCTGGCAAGACCACGCTGCTCAACCACATCCTGAACAACCGCGAGGGCCGGCGCGTGGCGGTCATCGTCAACGACATGAGCGAGGTCAACATCGACGCCGCGCTGGTGCGCGACGGCGGCGCCGACCTGTCGCGCACCGAGGAGAAGCTGGTCGAGATGAGCAACGGCTGCATCTGCTGCACCTTGCGCGAAGACCTCCTGATCGAGGTCGAGCGCCTGGCCAAGGCCGGGCGTTTCGACCAGCTGGTGATCGAATCCACCGGCATCTCCGAGCCGCTGCCCGTGGCCGAGACCTTCACCTTCGAGGGCGAGGACGGCAAGAGCCTGTCGCGCGTGGCGCGGCTCGACACCATGGTGACGGTGGTCGATGCCTTCAACTTCCTGCGCGACTACGGCTCGGCCGACAGCCTGGGCGCGCGCGGCCAGTCGCTGGGCGACGCCGACACCCGCACCGTGGTCGACCTGCTGATCGAACAGGTCGAGTTCTGCGACGTGCTGGTGGTCAACAAGGCCGACCTGGTGAGCGAGGCCGACCGGCTGCGCCTGGCCGGCATCCTGGCCCACCTGAACCCGCGCGCGCGCATCGAATACGCGCACTTCGGCCGCGTGCCGCTCGACCGCGTGCTCGACACCGGCCTGTTCGACTTCGAGCAGGCGGCCGACGCGCCCGGCTGGCTGCGCGAGATGCGCGGCGAGCACAAGCCCGAGACGCTCGAATACGGCATCGACAGCTTCGTCTACCGCGCGCGCCGGCCCTTCCATCCCGAGCGTTTCTGGCAATGGGTGCAGAGCGAATGGCCCGGCGTGGTGCGCTCCAAGGGTTTCTTCTGGCTCGCGAGCCGGCCCGGTTTCGCGGGCAACTGGTCGCAGGCCGGCGGCGCCTGCCGTTACGGCGCGGCCGGCTACTGGTGGGCCGCGGTGCCGCGCGAGCACTGGCCGACCGACGCCGAATCGCTGGCCGCGATCGAGGCCAAATGGAGCGACACGGTGGGCGACGCGCGCCAGGAACTGGTGCTGATCGGCATCGGCATGGACCAGGCCGCGCTGCGCGCCCGGCTCGATGCCTGCCTGCTGAGCGATGCCGAAATGGCGGCCGGCCCGGCGCAGTGGCAGGCCTGGCCCGACCCCTTCCCCGCCTGGACCGACGACAGCCTCACTTGACCTGCTGCTTGCCCAGCTTGCGCGCCAGCGTGCGGCGGTGCATGCCCAGGCGGCGCGCTGTCTCGGAGATGTTGAAGCCGGTCTCGGCCAGCACCTCGTGGATGCGCTCCCATTCGAGGGTCTTGATCGAGGTCGAGCGGTTGGTGAGCTCGACTTCGGTCGTGCCCTCGGCGCGGCCGAAGGCGGCCTCGATGTCGTCGGTGTTCGATGGCTTGGCCAGGTAGTGGCAGGCGCCCAGCTTGATCGCCTCGACCGCGGTCGCGATGCTGGCGAAACCGGTGAGCACCACGATCAGCATGCCGGGGTCGTGCGCGTGCAGCGTCTGGACGCAGGCCAGGCCCGAGGCCTCGCCGCTGAGCTTGAGGTCGACCACCGCGTAGCCGGGCGAATGCTGCTGCAGCAGCAGGCTCACGTCGTCGAGGTTGGTGGCCAGGATCACGCGGTAGCCGCGGCGCTCGAAGGAGCGGCCCAGCGTGCGCGCGAAGGCGGCGTCGTCCTCGACCACCAGCAGCAGGCGGTCTTCTTGTTCAGTTTCCACCTTCGGGCTCCTCTTCCAGGACGATGGCCGAGAGCGGCAGCGTCAGTTCCACCACCGCGCCGCCCTCCTCGCGGTTCTTGGCGCTCACGCTGCCGCCCAGCGTGCGCGCCACGTTGACCACCAGGAACAATCCCAGGCCACCGCCGGGGCGGCCCTTGCTCGAGCGGTAGGGCTTGCCCAGCTCGGCCAGCATCGCGGGCGCGAAGCCCGGGCCGTTGTCGGTCACGGTCAGCAGCAGCCTGTCGCCCTCGCGGTCGACTTCGAGCCGCACCCAGTAGGGCGAGGCCTCGAGCGCATTGTCGAGCACGTTGCAGATCATCTGTTGCAGCGCCGAATCCGAGACCATGGGCAGGTCCTGCCCGAAGCGGTTGTCGTAGACGAAGGAGGTCACGGGCCGGGTCTCGCGCCAGGCCTGCACCAGGTCGTCGAGGAAGGTGCCGACCGTGGTCTCGACCGAGGACTCGCCGCGCGCCTCGCCGGCCGACATCAGCACGCCGCTCACGATCGACTTGCAGCGCTGCAGCTGGGTCTGCATCTCGCCGATCTCCTGCTGCAGTTCGGGATTGGCCGCGAACTCGGGCATGCGCCGCCAGTCGCCCAGGATCACGGCCAGCGTCGCCAGCGGCGTGCCCAGTTCATGGGCCGCGCCCGAGGCCAGCAGGCCCATGCGCACGATGTGCTCCTCCTCGGCCGCGCGCTGGCGCAGGGCGGCCAGCCGCGCATCGCGCTCGCGCAGGTTGCGGTTGATGCGGGTGACGAAGATCAGCAGCAGAGCGGCATTGAGCGCGAAGGACACCAGCATGCCCTGCACATAGGGGCTGGCCAGGCCGCGGTCGTGGTCCAGCGGCAGTTCGAGCGGGCGCGAGAACAGCGCGAGGCCGGCGAAGCACAGCGTGGTGATCACCACCATGGTCAGGCTCGACCAGGCCTCGAGCAGCACCGCGCCCAGGATCACCTGCAGCAGGTAGAGAAAGACGAAGGGATTGGTGGTGCCGCCGCTCAGGTAGAGCTGCGCGCTCAGCATCGCCACGTCGACCAGCAGCGCGACGAACAGCTCGCCGTTGGTCACGGCGCGGCCGGTGCGCCAGCGCAGCAGGCTCGCGATGTTGAAGACGATCAGGCAGCCCAGGATGGCCAGCATGGTGCCCAGCGGCAGCCGGATCTGCAGCCCGTAGTGCGCGACCTCGATGGTCACGATCTGGCCGACCACCGCGATCCAGCGCAGCTGGATCAGCTGCTCCAGGTTCTGCAGGCCGCTCGCATCCTGGATGCGCGGCGCCTCGGGCGCGCGCAGGGGCGGGGTGTCAGCGGTGGGGGTCGGCATCCGGGTCGTCTCCTGGGCGGGAAGACCCATTGTCGCCATGCCGGCGCCGGCGGCCCAGGCGCAGCTCCTCGCGCGCCACGTAGCCCGCGCCCAGCGCCACCATCAGCGCCAGGCCGAACCAGGTCAGCGCATAGACCAGGTGGCTGTTAGGGAAGGCGATCACCGTGAGGCCGCCGACCGGCGCGCCCTCGCCGCCCGGCGCGGCATCGGCATCGACGAAGTACGGCGCCACCTCGCCCAGGCCGCGCGCGGCCGCGATGGCCGGCACATCGCGCGAGAACCAGCGGTCGATGGCCGGGTCGTTGCGGCGCGGGAACATGCCGCCCGGCTCGCTGGCGCGCAGCAGGCCGGCCACCGTGACCTCGTCCTTCGGCCCCGCGTCGCGCCGCGCGGGCTCGCGCCGTTCGGGCGGCACGAAGCCGCGGTTGACCAGCACGGTGCCGCCGCCGGCCAGGCGCAGCGGCGTGAGCACCCAGAAACCGGTGCCGCGCTCGGTGCTGGCCTGGACCAGGGTCTCGTGCGCGTGGTCGAAGCGGCCGGTGAGCCGCACATGGCGGTAGGCCTGGGCCGTGGCATCGAAGCCGGGCCAGTCGGCCGGGCCGGGCGCGTCGACGGGCGGCGCGTGCACGCGCTCGTCGACGCTCTGGATCAGCGCGAGCTTCCAGGCCCGGCGCTCGACCTGCCAGACGCCCAGCGCCATGAAGCCGATGAACAGGCCCAGCGCGCACAGCGCCAGCACGGCCCGCACGGCCGCGGAGCGCGGGCCCCGCTCGGGCGCCGCCTCGCCATGCTCGCGCTGCCCCGGGTTCAAGGCATGTTCTGCATGTCGTGCATCGACGGCATCATGTTGTGGTTGAGGTGGTACATCACCCACAGCGAGCCGGCCAGCGTGATGACCACCAGCACCAGCGTGAAGATCAGCGCCAGCATCGACCAGCCGCCCTCGGCCTTGGTGTTCATGTGCAGGAAGTACACCATGTGCACCACCATCTGCACCGCGGCGAAGCCCAGGATCACGAAGGCCGTGACGCTGGAGCTGTCGAACACCTTGCCCATCACCAGCCAGAACGGGATGACCGTCAGGATGACCGACAGGATGAAGCCGGTGACGTAGCCGCCGACGGTGCTGTGCGCCGCACCGCCCTCGTCGTGGTGGTCGTCGTGGCCGTGGTGGGAATCGTGACCGTGGGGGTCCAGGTCATGTGCGCTCATGGAAGGACTCCCATCAGATAGACGAAGGTGAAGACGCCGATCCAGATCACGTCCAGGAAGTGCCAGAACATCGACAGGCACATCAGGCGGCGGCGGTTTTCCGGCAGCAGGCCGTGGCGCGAGACCTGCACCATCAGCGTGACCAGCCAGATCAGGCCGAAGGTGACGTGCAGGCCGTGGGTGCCGACCAGCGTGAAGAAGGAGGACAGGAAGGCGCTGCGCTGCGGCACCGCGCCTTCGTGGATCAGGTGTGCGAATTCGTAGAGCTCGAGCCCGATGAAGGCCGCGCCCAGCAGGCCGGTCACGGCCAGCCAGGCCAGCACCGGCTTCACGCGCTTCTTCTGCATCTCGATCATGGCGAAGCCGTAGGTGATCGAGGACAGCAGCAGCATCGAGGTGTTGAGCGCCACCAGCGGCAGGTCGAACAGGTCGGCGCCCGAAGGGCCGGCCGCGTAGCTGCGCCCCACCACCGCATGCACCGCGAACAGGCAGGCGAAGATCAGGCAGTCGCTCATCAGGTAGAGCCAGAAGCCCAGACCGGTGGCGTTCTGCGGGTGATGGTCACCCGCGACGTAGAAGCGCTGGTTGTCCGGCACGTTCGCGTGGCCGGCGTTCAGGATGGCGGTATCAGACATGGCTGGCCAGGAGACGGGTGCGCAATCCCTCGGTGCGGACGACTTCGTCCGCGCCGATGTGATAGTCGCGCTTGTAGTTGAAGGTATGGAAGATCGTGGTGCCGACCAGCGTCAGCATCGACAGCACGGCCAGCGGCCACATGTGCCAGATCATCGCGAAGCCGACCACGGTGCTGAGCCCGGCGATCACGATGCCGGCCCAGGTGTTCTTGGGCATGTGGATGGCGCGGAAGCCGGTCGTCGGGCGCTGGTAGCCGCGGCGCTTCATGTCCGACCAGGCGTCGTTGTCATGGATGATCGGCGTGAACGCGAAGTTGTAGGCCGGCGGCGGCGACGAGGTCGACCACTCCAGCGTGCGGCCGTCCCAGGGGTCGCCGGTCACGTCGCGCAGCGACTCGCGGCGGCGGAAGCTCACCACCAGCTGGATGATGAAGGACAGGATGCCCAGCGCGATCAGGCAGGCGCCGAAGGCGGCGACCTGGAACCAGATCTGCAGCGACATGTCCTGGAAGTGGCTCATGCGGCGGGTCACGCCCATCAGGCCCAGCACGTACAGCGGCATGAAGGCGAGCCAGAAGCCGACCAGCCAGAACCAGAACGAGCACTTGCCCCAGAACGGGTCGAGCTTGTAGCCGAAGGCCTTGGGGAACCAGTAGGTGATGCCGGCCATGAGGCCGAACAGCACGCCGCCGATGATCACGTTGTGGAAGTGCGCCACCAGGAACAGGCTGTTGTGCAGCACGAAGTCGGCCGGCGGCACCGCCAGCAGCACGCCCGTCATGCCGCCGATCACGAAGGTGACCATGAAGCCCATGGTCCAGAGCATCGGCACGTCGAAGCGGATGCGGCCGCGGTACATGGTGAAGAGCCAGTTGAAGATCTTCGCGCCCGTCGGGATCGAGATGATCATCGTCGTGATCCCGAAGAAGGAGTTCACGCTCGCGCCCGAGCCCATGGTGAAGAAGTGGTGCAGCCACACCAGGTACGACAGGATGGTGATCACCACCGTGGCGTAGACCATCGAGGCGTAGCCGAACAGGCGCTTGCCCGAGAAGGTGGACACCACCTCGGAGAAGATGCCGAAGGCCGGCAGGATCAGGATGTAGACCTCGGGGTGGCCCCAGATCCAGATCAGGTTCACGTACATCATGGCGTTGCCGCCGAAGTCGTTGGTGAAGAAGTTGGTGCCGACGTAACGGTCCAGCGACAGCAGCGCGAGCACCGCGGTCAGCACCGGGAACGCGGCCACGATCAGCACGTTGGTGCACAGCGAGGTCCAGGTGAAGATCGGCATCTTCATCATGGCCATGCCCGGCGCGCGCATCTTCACGATGGTCGCCAGCAGGTTGATGCCCGAGAGCAGCGTGCCCACCCCCGCGATCTGCAGCGACCAGATGTAGTAGTCGACCCCCACGTCAGGGCTGTGCAGGATGCCCGACAGCGGCGGATAGGCCAGCCAGCCGGTGCGCGCGAACTCGCCCACGAACAGCGAGGCCATGACCAGCACGGCGCCGCTGGCGGTCATCCAGAAGCTGAAGTTGTTGAGGAAGGGGAAGGCCACGTCGCGCGCGCCGATCTGCAGCGGCACCACGTAGTTCATCAGGCCCGTGACCAGCGGCATCGCCACGAAGAAGATCATGATCACGCCGTGGGCGGTGAAGATCTGGTCGTAGTGGTGCGGCGGCAGGAAGCCTTCGTTGCCGCCGAAGGAGATGGCCTGGTGCAGGCGCATCATGATCGCGTCGGCAAAGCCGCGCAGCAACATCACCAGGCCCAGGATCACGTACATGATCCCGATCTTCTTGTGGTCGATGCTGGTGAACCATTCGCGCCAGAGGTAGCCCCAGGCCTTGTGGTAGGTGATGAGGGCCAGCAGGCCGATGCCGCCGAGCACCACGCCCAGGAAGGTGGCGAGCAGGATGGGCTCGTGCAGCGGGATCGCCTCCCAGGTCAGGCGGCCGAAGACGAGCTTCGTGAGGTCGAGTGAGTCGAACATGGACATCCGGAAAACGGGTTACAGCGACGGTGTGGGCGCGGGGGTGAACAGGTCGGGCGCTTCGTTGACCGAGCACATCGCGCCGACGTAATTGCGCGCGGGGCCCAGCGTGGCGCCGGCGTCCAGGCCGAGGCGCGCACGCGTCGGCTTGTCGAGCGAGGCCACGTTGAAGGCGCCCGGCATGCCGAGGCCGCCGCTGGCGTCGATGGCCATCATGTCCTTCATGCACATGCGGTTGGCCTCGACGCAGCGGTTGAGGATGGCGTCGTAGAGGCCCGGCGCCACGCTCGCGTAGTGGCGCACCGGCTCGCGCTCGCTCGGGTGCTCGAGCTGCAGGTAGGCGGCGCGGCTGAGTTCCTTGCCGTCGGCCTTGGTCTTCTGCACCCAGCTGTCGAAATCGCCGTCGCTCAGGCCGTGGAACTTGAAGCGCATGCCCGAGAAGCCCGCGCCGCTGTAGTTGGCCGAGAAGCCCTCGTACTCGCCGGGCTTGTTGATCACGGCGTGCAGCTTGGTTTCCATGCCCGCCATGGCGTAGATCTGGCCGGCCAGCGCCGGGATGAAGAAGGAGTTCATCACCGTCGACGAGGTGATCTTGAACTGGATCGGCCGGTCGACCGGCGCTGCCAGTTCATTCACGGTCGCGATGCCCTGCTCGGGATAGAGGAACAGCCACTTCCAGTCGAGCGCCACCACCTCCACCACCAGCGGCTGGGTGCCCTCGGGCACCGGGCGGTGGGCGTCGATGCGGGTCAACGCGCGGTAGGGGTCCAGCGTGTGGGTGCTGATCCAGGTCAGCGCGCCCAGCGCGATGATGATCAGCAGCGGCGCGGCCCAGATGGCGAGCTCGAGCTGGGTCGAATGGTCCCAGTCGGGCGCGTATTCGGCCTCGGCCGCCTTGTTCGACTGGCGGTATTTCCAGGCGAAGAAGAAGGTCAGTGCGATCACCGGCACGATGATCAGCAGCATCAGGACGGTGGAGATGACGATCAGTTGCCCTTGCTGGGCGGCGATGTCGCCGGACGGGCTGAGCAGCACCGTGTTGCAGCCTGCCAACAGGAAGGCGGGCAGCAAAAGCCAGGCTCGGGGGTTCTTGAGAAAGGGCATGCCGTGAAATTGGAGCTTGTGCTTGCGCGTGGAGCCTGCGAATCTACGGCTATCGGCGGCAAATGGGCATTGGACGTTTTGTCCTATGGCATCAAACGCCGGAGAGTGAGACGCTCTGCGTTGCCGCAACGACACCCGGAACAGAACCGCGAACAGCCCATGATGACGACCTCCATCGGTACACACAACAGCGAATCACCGCCCGACGGCGAGATCGCCCGCGCGGTTGGCGCCGATACGCATGTCCACCCCGGCGAGATCGCCGTCGGCGTGGTGATCGGGCGCGCGTCCGAGTATTTCGACTTCTTCGTCTACGGCATCGCGTCGGCGCTGGTGTTCCCGGCCATCTTCTTCCCCTTCGCGGACCGCCTGACGGGCACACTTTACGCCTTTGCGGTGTTCGCGCTGGCCTTCATCGCGCGCCCCTTCGGCACCGCGCTGTCGATGGCCATCCAGCGCCGTTACGGCCGCGAGGCCAAGCTGACCTCGGCCCTTTTCCTGCTGGGCACCGCCACCGCCGGCATCGCCTTCCTGCCGAGCTACGCGAGCATCGGCCCGGCCGCGATCGTGCTGCTGTCGCTGTTCCGCATCGCCCAGGGCATCGCATTGGGCGGCTCCTGGGACGGCCTGCCCTCGCTGCTGGCGCTCAATGCCCCGGCCAACCGCCGTGGCTGGTACGCGATGCTGGGCCAATTGGGCGCTCCGGTGGGCTTCATCGTGGCCGGCGCGCTGTTCGCCTACCTGGTGTCCAGCCTGCCCTCGGACGACTTCCTCACCTGGGGCTGGCGCTATCCCTTCTACGTGGCCTTCGCCATCAACGTGGTGGCGCTGTTCGCCCGGCTGCGGCTGGTGGCGACCACCGAGTACTCGCGCCTGCTCGACGAGCGCGAACTGGCGCCCACCGGCGTGATCGAACTGGGCCGCTCGCAGGGCGTGAACATCGTGATCGGCGCCTTCGCCGCGCTGGCCAGCTACGCGCTGTTCCACATCGTCACGATTTTCCCGCTGTCGTGGATCACGCTGTATTCAGACCAGTCGGTCAGCCAGTTCCTGGTGGTGCAGATCATCGGCGCGGGCCTGGCCGCAGCCTCGATGGTGGCCTCCGGCAAGATCGCCGACCGCATCGGCCGCCGCATGACCCTGGGCTCGCTGGCCGTGATGATCGCGGTGTTCAGCGGCTTCGCGCCCACGCTGCTCGACGGCGGCGCCTTCGGCCAGGACACCTTCATCCTGGTCGGCTTCGTGCTGCTGGGCCTGTCCTACGGCCAGGCCCAGGGCACCGTGACTTCGAACTTCCCGGCCAAGTACCGCTACACCGGCGCCGCCCTGACGGCCGACGTGGCCTGGCTGGTCGGCGCGGCCTTCGCCCCCCTGGTGGCCCTCGGCCTCTCGGCCCACTTCGGCCTGGGCTACGTCAGCGTCTACCTGCTGTCCGGCGCCGCCTGCACCCTGGGCGCGCTGGGCCTGAACCGCGCGATCGAGCAGCAGCGCGATTGAGCGCCAGGGCGCGCCAGCCGCGCGCCTACCGCTCTCTCCCCCGCCCCGCCCTCGTCCCTTCCCCACGTTCCAGAGATACCGCGGAACCGGCTTTGCCGGGCCGCCGGTATCGCCCCCTCGAGGGGGAAGCGCCGAAGGCGCATCGGGGGTGGGTCCACTACTCCGCAGTGATTCCGGCGGCCTTCACGATCCGACCCCACTTCTGCGATTCACCGGCCTGGAATTTCGCCAGTTCCTCCGGCGAGCTCGTGAACACCTCGGTGCCAGTCGGCTCGTAGAACGCAGCCTTCGCGGCCTCGCTCTTCGCGGCCTTGACCAGCAGCTCGTTCAAGCGCTTGACCACCGCCGGCGGCGTCTTCGCCGGCGCATAGGCCGCGAACCAGTAGCCCATCTCGTAGCCCTTCACGCCGGCCTCGGCGATGGTGGGAACGTCCGGTGCCAGCGGCGAGCGCGCGGCGCCCGAGGCGCCCAGCGCGCGCAGCTTGCCGGCCTTGATCTGCGGCAGGCCGGTGGCGGTGTCGGTGATCATCATGTGGATCTGTCCGCCCAGCAGGTCGGTCACGGCCAGCGTGTTGCTCTTGTAGGGCACGTGCAGCAGCTGGATGTCGGCCATCTGCTGCAGCAGTTCGCCGGCCATGCGGCTGGACGAGCTGCCGCTGCCGAAGCTGTACTTGCCCGGCTCCTTCTTCGCCAGCGCGACGAACTCGGCCACGGTCTTGGCGGGGAAGGACGGGTTCACGACCATGATCTGGCCGCCCTTGCCCAGCGCGGCGACGGGCGAGAAATCCTTCACCGGGTCGTAGGGCAGCTTCTTGTACAGGTGCTCGTTGGCCGCGTGCGTGGTGTTGGTGGTGATCAGCACGGTGTAGCCGTCGGGCGCGGCCTTGGCCACGAACTGCGAAGCGATGAAGCCGCTGGCGCCGGCCTTGTTGTCGATCACCACGGCCTGCTTCGATTCGGCCGTGATGCCGTTGCCCAGCGCGCGCGCGATCTGGTCGGTGGCGGTGCCGGCCGCGAAGGGCACGACGAAGGTGATCGGCTTGTCGGGGAAGGCGCCCTGGGCCTGGCTCGCGACGGGTGCCAGGGCCAGCGCGGCGATGGCGAAGGCGATCGAATGGATGCGGCGGTTCATGCGTGTTGTCTCCTGAGGTTTTTGGAAAGGGGATCAGCCTTCGGTCGGGCCGATGAGTCGATGCTGCAGTTCGGCCGGCACCACGATCGGCAGGTCGAGCAGCAGGAAGGAAAGCGATTTGCCGTGCGTGTCGAGGTTCAGCGCGTCGTTCACGCCGCCGTCGAGCACCGCGTCGAGCACGAAGTTCATGGCCTGCAGCTTCGGCAGCACGAAGCGCTGCACATGGCTGGGCGCGCGGTGGCGGAACTGCGCGGCCACGGCCTCGGGCGTGACCTGCTCGACCAGCAGCGGCCACAGCGCGGCATGCCAGGCGATCACGCTGATGTTCGAGCGGTCGCCCTTGTCGCCGGTGCGGCCGTGGGCGGCGCGGTAGAGGGGGACGGTGATCGCGCTCATGCCGCGGACTCCAGCAGTTCGAAACGCACCGGCACCGCGTCGCGCGGCAGCAGGCAGGACAGGGTGTTGAGCCGCGGCGTGAGCGTGCTGCGCACGCCGCCACCGCCGGCCGGACCGCAGGTGTAGAGCGCCATCACCTCGCGGCCCAGGCGCTCGGCCTGGTCGCGCTCGGCGTGCGTGGCCGCCACGCGCAGGCGCACGTCGCGCGCCCCGCCGTCGGGCGTGGCCGCGAGCGCGCGGCCGGCGTCGTCGGCCAGGATGCTGATCGCGCCGATCAGGTCGACCCGCAGCGCGAGCCCCTGCAGGCGCTGGCGCAGCACCTCGGCCGCGAGCCGGGCCCGCGCCTCGGCCCGCGGGCCCGCATAGGAGATCTCGCCCTCGGCCAGCCAGCCGCCCTCGTGGCAGACGTTGACCTTGTAGCGGCCGGGCCGCGCATGGCCGCGCACGCCGCTGAGCCGCACGCGGTCGGTGCCGACGGCCTGCACCTCGGCCTCGGTGATGTCGGCCACCACGTCGGGCGTGAGGTAGGCCGCCGGGTCGTGCACCTCGTAGAGCAGCTGCTCCTTGACCGTGGCCTCGCTCACGCAGCCGCCGGTGCCGGCCGACTTGCCGACGGTGCACTGCCCGTCGGCCGCGATCTCGGCGATCGGAAAGCCCACCTCGGCCAGGCCCGGCACGTCCTTGAAGCCCGGGTCGGCGAAGTAGCCGCCGCAGACCTGCGCGCCGCATTCCAGCAGGTGGCCGGCCATGGTGGCGCGGCCCAGCACCTCCCAGTCGTCGGCGGCCCAGCCGAAGTGCGACATCGCCGGGCCCACGGTCAGCGAGGGGTCGGCCACGCGGCCACAGACCACGATCTGCGCGCCGGCGTCCAGCGCGGCGGCGATGGGTTCGGCGCCGATGTAGGCGTTGGCGCTGACGATGCGCAGCCCGTCCAGCGCCGCGCCCAGTTCGGCCCGCAGCAGCGCCTGGTGCGCGGGCGAGGAGAGGTCGTCGCCCTCCACCACCGCGATGCGCGGCGCGGGCTGGCCCAGCTCGCGCGCCATGCGCGCGATGTGGCGCGCGGCGGCGCGCGGATTCGCCGCGCCGAAGTTGCTCACAATCCGGATGCCGTGCGCGAGGCAGCGCGCCAGCACCGGGCGCAGCATCGCGTCGAGCAGCGGTTCGTAGCCGGCCTCGGGGTCGGCGCGGCGCCGCAGCTGGGCCAGCGCCAGCGTGCGCTCGGCCAGGGTCTCGAAGATCAGGAAGGCGCGCTGGCCCGCGGGGCCCTCGGCGAGCCGCGCGATCAGCGTGTCGACCACCGGGCCGGCCGCGTCGGTGCGGTCGCCGGAGAAGCCGGCGGCGCAGCCGATCAGCAAAGGTGGGGGGCAGGTGGCCTGGACCGTCATGGCGCTTTCTCTTGTCTCGTCTTGGGGTTCAATGTAGGGCCGCGGCAGCCATCCGTAAAATAGAAAATTCAGATCGATTCATCTGGAATCCGGATCACTCAAATGAAGACACCCGAGCTCTCCTCGCGCCAGCTGCGCGCCTTCACCGCGCTGGCGGCGCAGCGCAACTTCACGCGCGCGGCCCAGCTGTGCCACCTGTCGCAGCCGGCCTTCAGCGCGCTGATCCGCACGCTGGAGGAGGCGCTGGGCGCGCGCCTGTTCGACCGCGACACGCGCAGCGTGCAGCTCACGCCCGAGGGCCGGCTGTTCGAGCCCGCGGCGCAGCGCCTGCTCGACGACATGCGCGACGCGGTCACCGACCTGGCCGACCACGTGGAGCGCCGCACCGGCCGGGTGCGCGTGGCCGCCCTCCCCTCGCTCGCGGCCGGCTGGCTGCCCGCGGTGTTCGCCGAGTTCATGGCGGCCTGGCCCGGCATCACGGTGGGCCTGGACGACGCGCTGTCCGACGCCTGCATCGCGCGCGTGCGCAGCGGCGAGGCCGACTTCGCGCTGGCCGCCTCGGGCGCCGGCAGCGCGGCGGCCAGCGACCTGCGCAGCCGCAAGCTCTGCAGCGACGGCTTCCACCTGGTGTGCCGCGCCGACCATCCGCTGGCCACCGAGCCCAAGCTGGGCGCCCGCAAGCTCGCGCCCTGGCCCTTCATCCAGATGGCGCGCCACAGCAGCGTGCGGCAGTCGCTCGATGCGGCCCTGCATCCGCTGCGCCTGCACACCGCCTTCGAGGTCGAGCACCTGGCCACGGTCATGGGCCTGGTCGAGGCCGGCCTGGGCATCAGCGTGGTGCCCGCGCTCACGCTGTTCCACTTCCAGCGCGACACGCTGGTCACGCGGCCGCTGCCGCTGCCGGGTTTGAAGCGCACGCTCTACATCGTGCAGCGGCGCGAGGGCAGCCTGTCGGTGGCGGCGCAGACCCTGCACGACCTGATCGTGGCGCGGCTGGGGTCGCTGGCGCTGCGCTGAGCGGGGCCGTCCGATAATCGAGCCCTCCCCTCGAATCCCACAAAAGACCCCCGCCCATGCTCGACCTGCTCGTACGCAACGCCACCCTTCCCGACGGCCGCACCGGCATGTCGATCGCCGTGCAGGACGGCCGCATCGCCGAGGTCACGGCAGCGCTCGAAGCCCCGGCGCACGAGACGCTCGACGCCGAAGGCCAGCTGCTCACGCCGCACTTCATCGACCCGCACTTCCACATGGACGCCACGCTGAGCTACGGCCTGCCGCGCGTCAACGAGAGCGGCACGCTGCTCGAAGGCATCGCGCTGTGGGGCGAGCTCAAGCCGCTGCTCACGCAGGAAGCGCTGATCGAGCGCGCGCTGGCCTACTGCGACTGGGCGGTGGCCAAGGGCCTGCTCGCGATCCGCACGCACGTCGACACCAGCGACCCGAGCCTGCTGGCCGTCGACGCGCTGCTCGAGGTCAAGCGCCGCGTCGCGCCCTACATCGACCTGCAGCTCGTGGCCTTCCCGCAGGACGGCGTGCTGCGCAGCCCGGGCGGGCTCGACAACCTCGCGCGCGCACTCGACAAGGGCGTCGACGTGGTCGGCGGCATTCCGCATTTCGAGCGCACCATGGCCGACGGCGCGGCCAGCGTGAAGCTGCTGTGCGAGATCGCGGCCGAGCGCGGCAAGCTGGTCGACATGCACTGCGACGAGTCCGACGACCCGCTGTCGCGCCACATCGAAACGCTGGCCTTCGAAGCCCAGCGCTTGGGCCTGCAGGGCCGCGTCAACGGCTCGCACTGCACCTCCATGCACAGCATGGACAACTACTACGTGAGCAAGCTGATCCCGCTGATCGCCGAGAGCGGCGTGAGCGTGATCGCCAACCCGCTGATCAACATCACGCTGCAGGGCCGCCACGACACCTACCCCAAGCGCCGCGGCATGACGCGCGTGCCCGAACTCATGGCCGCGGGCGTGAACGTCGCCTTCGGCCACGACTGCGTGATGGACCCCTGGTACGGCATGGGCTCGGGCGACATGCTCGAGGTGGCGCACATGGGCCTGCACGTGGCGCAGATGACCAGCCAGGCCGGCATCCGGCGCTGCTTCGACGCCGTGACGACCAACGCCGCCAAGGTCTTCCACCTGCCGGGCTACGGCCTCGAAGCCGGCTGCGACGCGAGCTTCGTGCTGCTGCAGGCGCGCGATCCGGTCGAGGCCATCCGGCTGCGCGCGACGCGGCTCAAGGTCTACCGCAAGGGCGTGCTGCTGGCCGAGACCGCGCCGGCGGTGGCCACGCTGCACCTCGGCGGGCGCGGCGCGCAGACCGCCTTCCTCGCCGCGCGCTAGCGCCGACGCGGTCCGCGGGGCCTGGACAAGCTTGTAAAGAATCGTAAGATCCCTCCCAAAAAAAGTGCCCGATGACCGACTCGGTCGGTGTCGCGGCGCCACAGAGTTTTCCACTCAGGAGGCCCCCCGTGTCACATCCCCAGCAGTTGTTCTTCGTCGGCGGCGTCAAGCAGTTCCTCGGCGATTTCTTCCAGCAGAAAAAGGTGCTGGAGATCGGCAGCCTGGACATCAACGGCTCCGTGCGCGGCCTGTTCGAAGGCTGCGAGTACATCGGACTGGACGTGGGCGAAGGCAAGGGGGTGGACCTCGTCGGCTATGGCGAAGACTTCGGCGGCGAGGCCGACGCATTCGACGTGGTGATCTCCTGCGAAGCCATGGAGCACAACCCCGGCTGGCGCAAGACCTGGCTCAACATGGTCCGGCTGGCCAAGGCCTCGGGCCTGGTCGTGATGACCTGCGCCTCCTCGGGGCGGCGGCAGCACGGAACGGCCGAGTACACGCCAGCCGATTCGCCGCTGACGATGCAGAAGCAGCAGAACCACTACCGCAACCTGACCGAGGACGACTTCAAGGCGATCCTTCCCTGCGACGCCTGGTTCTCGGTCTGGCTCTTCTGCCAGGACCACAGCAGCCACGACCTGTACTTCTTCGGCCTGGGCAAGGAGGCTGCCCCGGAGGCGGTCCAGAAGGCCACCGAACTCCGCTCCGCGCTCGCCGACTACTACCACAAGCGCAACGTGCTGGGCCTGCAATAGGCCGACACCCGTCGATGAAGCACGCCGCCATGGCGCCTTCGCCGCCGCTGCATTTCACCTCACTGGCCGACCCGCGCATGGTCGGCAACGTCGTCGATGCCTTCGTCGTCGCCGCCTGCAAGCTGGGCTACGAGGTCAGCCACGCGCATGCGGCCCTGCGCCCCGACGCCATCAACGTGGTCTGTTTCGGGCACAGCGTGAAGCCTGAAGCGCTGCAGGGCATGGAAGGCCAGTGCATCCTGCTGAATTTCGAACCCCTGGTCGACGGTTCGCTGGCCTGGAGGGAGTCCTACCTCGCGCTGCTGCGAACGCATTACGTCTGGGACTACAGCCAGCGCAATTTGGCCCGCCATGCCGAGTTGGGCATCACCCACAGCGACTACGTCCCGCTCGGCTACGAAGCCGAGGCCGGGCACGACCTGCGCCCTGAAGACGTCCTGCCCGAGGCCAAGCAGGACATCGATGTGCTGTTCGTCGGTTCGCTGAATTCCCGGCGTGCGCGCGTCGTCGACGCCATGCGGCAAAAAGGCCTGCACGTGGTCTGCAACGGCAATGCGCCCTGGGAAAGCGCACACCGCGACGAGATGATCCGACGCGCGAAGCTGGTGCTCAACATGCACTTCTTCCACGACTCCCGCATCGTCGAGATCGCGCGGCTCGCCCTGCTCTTCCGGCAGCGCAAGGCGGTGCTGTGCGAGCTCTATCCGGACAGCGAACTCTGCTACCCGGAACTGCGCCAGGCGATCGCGGGCGCGGGCTGCGAAGACCTGGCCGACATGGCCATGCTGCTCATGGGCGCGCCACAGTTGCGCCGGCGGCTCGCGCAGGAAGGCTTCGAGGCCTTCAGCGCGCGCAGCCAGACGGCGGTGCTGGGCCCGGCGCTCGAGGCCTTCTTCGCCTGGCGCGCGCGGCGGCTGGGCATCGAGGGCGTGCCGTCGTGTCGCACCGGCCCAGCTATCACACGATAGAGTTGCCTATCGAACGCTGTTCGGGCGCTTGTCCGACTGTCATTCCGCAGCGGAAGGGAATACTGGGTCCGGCGCGTCGCATCAGGCGACGCCCTTGCAGCCGCCATCCGTTCAGGGAACCCCGTGTGTCAGTGAAAACCTATCTGGTCGAAGACAGCGATGTCATTCGGGCCAACCTCACGGAGACGCTGCAGGAGCTGGCCGGCGTTCAGGTGGTCGGCCACGCCGACACCGCGCAGCAGGCCGTGCAATGGCTGCTCGCCCACCCGGACGACTGGAACCTGGGCGTGATCGACCTCTTCCTGCGCGAGGGCAGCGGGCTCAGCGTGCTGGGCGCGCTGCGGCAACGCAAGCCCTCGCAGCGCCTGATCGTCGTGAGCAACTACGCCACCCCCGAGATGCGCAAGCGCTGCCAAGCCGCGGGCGCCGACGAGGTGTTCGACAAATCGACCGAGATCGAGGCCCTGCTCTCCTACTGCGTCGCGCTCGACGCCTGAGCGCGGCGAGGGGAGGTGTTGCCCCCTTGATAGAAGGGCTCGCCTGGAGTTAATTTCTATCTCTCCGAGGCCCTAGCCTCCAGCCATGACAATCCATCGACTGATCCGCGAAGGACGTCGGCGTCTAGGCATGAGCGAGAAACAATTCGCAGAAGCCGTGGGCGTCAGCCGCGGTGCCGTGCAGCAATGGGAGAAGCCGGGCGGTACCGCGCCCAAGCGCAGCAACCAGCCGCGGGTGGCCGCGTTGCTGGGCATTTCCGTGGCCGAACTGATGTCCGGCGGCTCCAACATCCGCCAGGGCATGGACCTGCGCATCGAGGTCCCGCTGGTGTCGGAGGTCGAGGCCGGCAACTACACCGTCATCGACAACTTCAAGCCCCGAAGCAACTTCGAGATGGTGCTGGTGAGCGTGCCGGTGCAGCGCCACACCTACGCGCTGCGCGTGCACGGCGACAGCATGGTCAGCGAGACACGCGACTCCTTTCCCGAGGGCGCGATCATCATCGTGGAGCCCGAGATGGCCGCCCTGCCCGGCGACTACGTGATCGCGCTCAACAAGGCCAACGAGACCACCTTCAAGCAGCTGATCAAGGACGGCGGCGAGCTCTTTCTCAAGCCGCTCAACCCGCGCTACCCGATCCGGCCGCTCGGCTCGGCCCGCATCATCGGCGTGGTGCGCGAAGTCACCAAGCGCTTCCGCTGAGCACGGGAGATCCGGGGAATATTTCGATAGATTCGCTGTTCAAAGACAGTTTTTCCATCGCATCGACGTGCCTGGAACCGGCCCCGCCGCGGCCGGGCCGCCGGCTCAGGCTTCGCTCAGCAAGGCAGCGCGCTTGCGGGCCAGCAGCGCGTCGATGGTCGCGTAGAGGTCGGGATAGCGCATCGGCTTGACGATGCAGGCATCGCAGCCGGCCGCCTCGGTGTCTTCCTGCTCGCTCACCGGTGCCAGCGCGATCACCGGGATGCCGGCCGCGGCCGGTGTCCGCTTGAGCAGCGCGGTCGCGGTCAGCCCGTCGAGGCCCGGCATCTGCACGTCCATGAGGATCAGGTCGGGCTGCTCGGCGCAGGCCAGGCTCAGGCCCCGCTCGACGTCCGAGGCCCGCAAGGTGGCATGGCCTGCGTTGTGCAGAAGCAACGAGGCCAGCTTCATGGTCGCCGGGTTGTCTTCGATGATCAGGACGAGGGCCAAAAGGATGTTCCGCCGCCTCCCTGGAGAGGCAGACAAAGAAATACGGGAGAAGGGGTAGCGGGACGCCGGGGACCGGCGACCGACACCCGAACGTTACCATGCGAGAAACGTTTTGGGCCGTCGCGGCGGGCACGGCACCAGCCTGTGGCGTGCATGGCACAGGCGGGGCTCAGGCCACGGCCAGCCGCTCCAGGCCCCGGCCGTCGTGCAGCAGGGCCTCGAGCGCCGCCAGCGGCAGCGGCCGGCTGAAATAGTAGCCCTGCACCTGGTCGCAGCCGTGCTGGCGCAGGAAGGCCAGCTGCGCCGCCGTCTCCACGCCCTCGGCGATCACCTCGAGTTTCAGGCTGTGGGCCAGGCCGATGATGGCCAGCGTGATGGCCGCGTCGTCGGGCCGGGTCGTGATGTCGCGGATGAAGTCGATGTCGATCTTGAGCTTGTCGATCGGAAAGCGCCGCAGGTAGGCCAGGCTGGAATAGCCGGTGCCGAAGTCGTCGACCGAGATCTGCAGGCCGCGACGGCGCAGCCCCTGCAGCACCGCCACCGTGTGCGCGGTGTTGGCCATCAGCGAGCTCTCGGTGAGTTCGAGTTCCAGCAGCCGGGCCGGCACGCCGTTGACCTCGAGCAGGCCGGCGATCGTCGCCTCCAGGTCGCCCTCGACGAACTGGCGCTGCGCGATGTTCACCGCCACCTGCAGGTCGCCCACCGCGGACGCGCGCCACAGGCGGATCTGGCGGCACACCGCCGCGATGACCCAGGCGCCGGCGCGCACGATCAGGCCGCAGTCCTCGAGCACCGGGATGAATTCCGCCGGCGAGACCACGCCGTGGCCGGGCCGGTTCCAGCGCAGCAGCGCCTCGACGCCGACCACGCGCCCGCTGGCGACCTCCACCTTGGGCTGGTAGTGCAACTCGAACTCGTCGTGATCGAGCGCATGGCGCAGCGCCATCTCGAGCTCCAGCCGCGTCAGCGCATCGGCGTTCATCTGCGGCGTGAAGAAGCGGCTGGTGTTGCGCCCGCTCTGCTTGGCCTGGTACATCGCGGTGTCGGCGTACTGCATCAGCTGCTCGGCATTGGGCGCGTCGTCCGGATAGATGCTGATGCCGACGCTGGCGCTCGACACCACGCTGCGCCCGCCCAGCACGAAGGGCTCGCGCAAGGCTTCATGCAGCGCATGCGCCACGGCCACCGCGCCGGCCTGCGGATCGTCGCGCACCAGGATCACCGCGAACTCGTCGCCGCCCAGGCGCCCGACCGCGTCGCGCAGCTGCAGGCAGTTCCAGAGCCGGTCGCTGAACTGCACCAGCAGCTGGTCGCCGACGGGGTGGCCCAGCGTGTCGTTCACCTTCTTGAAGTGGTCCAGGTCGATGAACAGCACGGCCACCTGCCCGCGGCCGTCGGAGGCCTGCGCGATCGACTGGCGCAGCACCTCGTAGAACAGGGCCCGGTTGGGCAGCCCGGTGAGCGAGTCGTAGTGCGCCATCTGGTGCAGCCGGCGCTCGGCCTTCTTGCGCGCGGTGATGTCGCGCACCACCACCACGACCGCCCAGCTGTCGCCGAAGCGGTGCGCGGTCCGCGTCACCTCCACCGGCACCATCACGCCGTCCTTGCGGCGCAGCAGGATGTCGGCCAGCCGGTGCGTCGCATGGCCGGCGACGACGTCTTCCACGATGGTTCGCACGGCGTCGACCTCGCCGTCGCCGAGATCGGCCGGTCCGCGCTGCAGCAGCTCCTCGCGGCTGTAGCCGGTCAGGCTGCAGGCGGTGGCATTGAGCTCCACGAAACGCAGGGTGGCGCGGTCGATCAGGAAGATGCCGTCGGCGGTGGCGTCCATCGCGGTGCGAAAACGCTGCAGGTCGGCGGTGCGCGTGCGCACCTCCTGCTCGAGGATGACGCCGTGGTTGCGCTGGAAATCGCTCAGGGCCTTCAGGCGCAGCAGGTTGCGCACCCGCAGCCACAGCTCGGCCCGGTCCACCGGCAGGCTCAGCACGTCCTCGGCCCCGGCCTCGAGGCTGCGCAGGCGCGAATCGCGATCGACCAGCGCCGTCACCATGATGATCGGGATGCTGGAGGTGGCGGGCCTGGACTTCAGCAGGCGCGCCATGGTGTGGCCGTCCATGTCCGGCATCATCACGTCGAGCAGGATCAGGTCGGGCGCCTCGAGCGCGATGCGCGCCAGCCCCTCGCGGCCGCTGGCCGCGCTCCAGGTGGTGTAGCCCTCGGGCGCCAGCAGGGCCTCGAGCAGCCGGCGGTTGGCCAGCTGGTCGTCGACGATGAGGATGGTGGCCGCGCGCGCGCTCATCACGAGGGTGCCGCCCGCCGCGCCAGCAGCGTGTCGATGGCCGCGTACAGCTCGAGGTAGCGCAGCGGCTTGGCGATGTAGGCATCGCAGCCCGCGGCCTCGGTCTTTTCCTGGTCGTTCTTCATCGCCATCGCGGTCAGCGCGATCACCGGAATGGCGGCGGTCGCGGGCGCCTGCTTGAGCAGCGCGGTGGCCGCCAGCCCGTCCATGCCGGGCAGCTGCACGTCCATCAGGATCAGGTCGGGCTGCTCGGTGCGCGCCAGCGTCAGCCCGCTCTCGGCATCCGAGGCGCACAGCGTGACATGGCCGGCGTTGTGCAGCAGCAGGCAGACCAGCTTCATGTTGGCCGGGTTGTCTTCGACGATCAGGACGAGGGCCAAGCGGATGCTCCCGGAGCTTCGGCGGGCCGCAGCGCGCGCCGTACCTGTTCGATGAAACGGTGGCGGTCGAAGCCCGCCTTCTCGACGATCTCGACGGCCCGGCCCGACATCTGCTGCAGCGCGGCGCGGTCGCTCGCGCTGACCTGGCGGGCAGTCACCACCACGATCGGGATGCGCGCGGTGTCGGGATGGCGGTGCAGCGCCGCGACGAGCTCGAAACCGTCCATCACCGGCATCGACAGGTCGAGCAGGATCAGGTCGGGACGGCTGTGCTGCGCCATGACCAGCGCCTCGGTGCCGTTGCCGGCCCGCAGCACCGCATAGTCCGGCGCGGGCAGGAAGGCGGCGATCATCTCGACGGCATGCGGGTCGTCGTCGACCACCAGCACCGTGTGCGCACGGCCCGGCGCGGGCTGCAGGCCGAGCTGCTGCAGCGTCGACTTGAGCTGGGCGCGGCCGATGGGTTTCTGCAGGCCGGCCGCGGCGCCGCGGTGGATCGCCTCGCTGGCATCGGCCACGCCGGCGATGATCACGACCGGCGGATGCGCGGTCCCGGCCGCCTCGGCGTCCGAGCGCAGCCGCCGCAGCAGCTCCCAGCCATGCATGCCGGGCAGCTCGAGGTCCAGCGTGATCAGGCTCAGCGCATGCTGCGGCGCCACCTGCAGCGCGGCCTCGCCGCTGGCCGCGCGCAGCACCGTGAAGCCCTCGGCTTCGAGCAGCAGCCGCACCAGGTCGGCCGCCTTGTCGTCGTCCTCCACCACCAGCGCCAGCCGCTCGACGGCCGCGGCCTGCCCGAGCACCGCCGCACCGGCCGCGCCCACCGCGACCGCCGCGAGCGGCACGGCTTCGAACAGCGGCAGCCAGACCGCGAAACAGGCGCCCACGCCCTCGGCGCTGGCCACGGCCACCGTGCCGCCCTGCAGCTCGGCCAGCTGCTTCACCATCGCCAGGCCCAGGCCGGTGCCGGCGAAGCGGCGCGCGAGGCTGCTGTCGATCTGGCTGAAGGCCTGGAACAGCCGCGTCATGTCGAAGGCCGAGAGGCCGATGCCGGTGTCGATGACGCGGATCTCGAGGAAGGCGTCGTGCGCGCTGTGCGCCAGCCCGAACCCGTGGGTCGGCCAGTCGCCGGGCAGCGTGCCGACCTGTTCGCGCGGCACCCGGCGGGCCTGCAGCGTGACCCGGCCGCCGTCGCCGGTGAACTTCACCGCATTCGACAGCAGGTTGTAGACGATCTGCTTGGTCTTGCGCGCATCGAGCTGCGAGCTGCCCAGCGCCTCCTCGGCATCGAGCGCGAGTTCGACGTGCTGCGCGGCGGCCTTGTCCTTGACGATCGACAGGCTGTCCTTGAGCAGCCGGCCCAGGTCGACCACCTCGAGCTCCAGCGTCATCATGCCGGCCTCGACCTTGGTCAGGTCGAGGATGTCGTTGATCAGGGACAGCAGGTGCAGGCCGCTGGTGAAGATGTCGCCGATGTAGCCGGTCTGGGTGTCGCTCATCGGGCCCATCAGGCCGTCCTTGAGCGCCTCGGAGAAACCGATGATCGCGTTGAGCGGCGTGCGCAGCTCGTGCGACATGGTCGCGAGGAACTCCGACTTCATCCGGCTCGCGTTCTCCAGCTCGACGTTCTTCTCCTCCAGCGCGCGCTCGAAGCGGCGGCGCTCGGTCACGTCGCGCGCCGCGGCGATCACGCCCTGCAGCTGGCGGTCGCGGTTGTGGAAGGTGGCGGCGTTGTACGACACCACGGTCTCGACACCGTTGACCGCCCGCACCGTGAGCTCGTAGTCGCTGACCCGGTTCTCGGTCAGCACGCGGCCGATGGCGGCATCGGCGCGGTCGGGGTCGGTGAAGAAGTTGCGGCACGGCGCGCCGATCAGTTCGTCGCGGGTGCGGCCGGTCAGCGCGATCATCTGCTGGTTGACGTCGGAGATGATGCCCTGCGGGTCGGTCATCATCAGCGCGTCGATGTTCGATTCGATCAGCGAGCGGGTGTAGAACTGCTGGTCGCGCAGGCGCTGGTCGAGCAGCGACTTGGCCGCCTCGACCTGCTTGCCCACCGTGTTGTCGGTGCCGATCAGCAGGTAGCCGATGATCGCGTCCTGCGGGTCGCGCAGCGCCGTCACCGAGACGATGGCCGGAAAGCGGCTGCCGTCCTTGCGGATGTAGGTCAGCTCGTAGATGTCCTCGATGCCGCGCGAGGCCTTGAACACCAGCGCCTCGAAGCCCGGCGTGATGGTGGTGCCCAGCTCCAGGCTCAGCGCCTGCGCGCGTGCGATCACTTCCTGCGGATCGGAGATGTCGGCCGGCGTGATGGTGTCCACCACCTCGGCCGCCGTGTAGCCCAGCATGCGCTCGGCGCCCACGTTGAAGATCTGGATCACGCCCCGCGCGTCGGTCGCGATGCTGGAGAAGTTGGCGCTGTTGAAGATCGCGTCCTGCAACGCGCCGGCCTTGAGCAGCAAGGCCTCGGCCTGCTTGCGCGGCACGGCCGGCCGGCGGAGCTCGCTCGGCTCGTCGGGAGGGCTCGGCGCGGCGCCGACCGGATCAAGCGCGGGCACGGGGTGCCGACATTGCGCCGGCGGCGCGGGGGCGCGCCAACGGTGCACACAGGCGGTGCAGTTCAGAGGCGCAAGGGTGGTTCATGGGGGGTCGTCCTCCAGCGAGGAACTGAGGCAGACACGATGAAGATGTGCACACGCGCACGCCGGTGCACAAGGCCACCGGATCGGTTCACATTAACACGTTGACACAAAAAAGACGTCAGCCGACGCCGCGTGTCGCCTCAGGACCGGGGCTCCTGCGCCGCCGCCACGCGCTGCCGGATCCATTCCGCGAACTGCCGTTCGGCCTGCAGCCGGAACTCGTTGCGCGCGCGGTTGCAATCCGCGTGCGAGAGACGGCGGTGCGCCTGCTTGCGCACGCTGCCCAGCGTGGCGTCGTTGAGATGCTCGATGGTGGCCGACTCGGGCCGGCCCGCGGGCGGGTCGAAATCCATCACCAGGCCGCACCAGTGGCACTGGGGGCCGAAGGTCGCGCGCAGCGCTTTCACACTCATGCGCCCAGGACCTCCGCCAGCGTTTCGAGCGTCGCGCCCACCGGCCGCTCGACCTTGAGCGCCAGCAGCTCGTCGGCGCGCGTGCGCCCGAGGTTGACCGCCGCCACCGGCTTGCCCGCGGCCGCCGCGGCCTGGACGAAGCGGAAGCCCGAATACACCATCAACGACGAACCGGCGACCAGCACCGCATCGGCTTCGGCCAGCGCGGCGAAGGCCGCGGCCACGCGCTCGCGCGGCACGCTCTCGCCGAAGAACACCACATCCGGCTTGAGCATGCCGCCGCAATGGGTGCAGGCGGGCACGTCGAACGAAGAGAAATCCAGCCCGTCGAGGTCGGCATCGCCGTCGGGCGCGGCGCGCGCCTCGAGCACGGCCCAGGGCGGGTTGCGCTCGCGCAGGGCCTGCTGCAGCTCGGCGCGCGTGCTGCGCGTGTCGCAAGCCATGCAGCGCACGGTGTCGATGCGGCCGTGCAGGTCGATGGTGCGGCGGCTGCCCGCGGCCTCGTGCAGGCCGTCGACGTTCTGCGTGAGCAGCAGCCCCACGCGCTCGGCGGCTTCCAGCTTCGCCAGCGCCCGGTGCGCCGCGCCCGGCCGGGCCCGCGCCATGGTCGGCCAGCCGACCAGGCTGCGCGCCCAGTAGCGGCGGCGCGTGGCGTCCTCGCCGGTGAAGGCCTGGAAAGTGACCGGCGAGGGCCGCTTCCAGTCGCCGTTGGCGTCGCGGTAATCGGGAATGCCGGATTCGGTGCTGCAGCCCGCGCCCGTGAGCACGAACAGCCGGCGGTGGCGGGTGGCGAAATCGGCGAGCGCGGAGGTGGCGGCATCCATGGGTCGAGCATAAGGCGCGCCCCCGCGGCGCGCTGGCGCGGGGTTGCTCGCGCGAATCTGAGACAGTTGGGGCCCATGCGCCGTTTCGCCGTCACCGCCCTCCTCCTGTTCCTCTTCGCGTGTGCCGGCCTGGCGCAGGCGGCCGCGCTGAGCGTGGTCGACGACCGCGGCCACACGCTCACGCTGCCGCGCCCGCCGCAGCGCATCGTCTCGCTCGTGCCCTCGCTCACCGAAACCGTCTGTGCGCTGGGGGCCTGCGACCGGCTGGTGGGCGTCGACCGGCATGCCAACTGGCCGGCGTCGGTCAGGCAATTGCCCCAGGTCGGCGGCATGGACGACGCCAACCTCGAGCGCATCGTCGCGCTGCGGCCCGACGTGGTGCTGCTGCGCCCGCGCAGCCGCGTGCTCAACCAGCTCGAGGCGCTGGGCGTGAAGGTGGTGGCCTTCGATGCCCGCTCGCACGCCGACATGCGCCGCGTGATGGAGAACGTGGCGAAGCTCACCGGCCATCCCGGCGCTGGCGAGGCGGCCTGGCGCCGCATCGAGGCCCGGCTCGACGCCGCGCGTGCCCGCGTGCCCGCGGGCTGGCAGGGCCGGCGCGTCTACTTCGAGGTGCACGGCGTCTCGGCGGCCGGCGAGGCCTCGTTCATCGGCGAGACGCTGACCCGGCTCGGGCTGGCGAACATCGTGCCGGCCTCGATGGGCCCGTTCCCGCGCCTCAGCCCCGAGTTCGTGGTGCGGGCCAACCCCGACCTGCTGCTGGCACCGGCCAGCGCCGACCTGAACGCGATGGCGGCGCGGCCGGGCTGGGCCGGCATGAGCGCGATACGCCGCGGCCGCAGCTGCAGTTTTCCGCCCGCGCGCTTCGACGTGATGATGCGCGCCGGGCCGCGGCTCGACGAGGCGGCGGATGCGGTGGTGGAGTGCCTGCAGACGCTGGGCAGCGCCCAGCCTTGAAAGAACATCTTTTTACCCACCTGACAGCTAACTCATCTTTTACCCACGGCATCGGTAAAATGTGATCGACCCACTCCACCGATCGACCCATGCGGCAAGTGCTTTCGGTTCATTCGCAGTTCGGCGTGTTGCTCAAGGCAGCCCGCAAGAGTTCCGGCATTTCGCAAGCGAAATTGGCCGAGCGCATCGGTATCAGCCAGAGCCGCATGTCCCACATGGAGCTCCATCCGGAAACGGTCAACCTGGAACAGCTGCTGGCCATTTTCAGCGTACTGGACCTCGAACTGCTGGTCGGGCGCAAACATCCAGCGGGTCCGTCCACGGCCGACGCGCCGAGCGCCGGCGAATCGCCAACCTCGGAATGGTGAGCATGGCACGCACCTCCCAAGCGCCTGCACTTTCCATCTGGTCCAACGGAGAACGCGTGGGCATCTGGCGCATGCCCGCGCGCGGGGCCGACGAGCTGCGCTACGACGATGCATGGATCGGATCGCCAGCGGGGCGGCCGCTCTCGTTGTCCTTGCCGCTGGTCGACGGCTTCGTCCACAAGGGCCCGGTCGTCCAGAACTATTTCGACAACCTGCTGCCCGACAGCCAGCCTCTGCGCGAACGCATCGCCAGCCGCTTCGGAACGCGCACGACCGGCGCCTTCGACCTGCTGCAGGCCATCGGGCGCGATTGCGTGGGTGCGATCCAGCTGCTGGGCGAGCACGACACGCCGATGCCGGTCGATCGCATCGATGGCCAGGCGATGAACGAGGCTGACGTGGAAAAACTGCTGCTGCAGACCGTCGATCCCGGCCGCTTCGCGGCCTCATTCCCAGCTGAAGATGCGCTGCGCATCTCTTTGGCCGGCGCTCAGGAAAAGACCGCGCTCCTGTGGCACGAAGGCCAATGGGTGCGTCCGCAGGGCTCGACGCCGACCACGCACATCCTGAAGTTGCCTCTGGGCCTGGTCGGTCACCGCAAGGCCGACTTCAGCACGTCCGTGGAGAACGAGTGGCTGTGCCTGACCATCCTGCGGGCGTACGGCATCCCGGTGCCCCGGACGGCCATCCTCCGTTTCGGCGCGCAGAAGGTGCTGGCGGTCGAGCGCTTCGACCGCCGCCTGCACTCCTCCGGCAACTGGTGGATGCGCCTGCCGCAGGAGGACTTTTGCCAGGCCCTGGGCAGGCCGTCGCACCTGAAATACGAAGCCCAGGGCGGGCCCGGCGTGGTCGACCTGGCGAACGTGCTGCGGGGCTCGGTCGATGCCCGGCAAGACCTCGGCACGCTCATCACCGCGCAACTGCTCTTCTGGATGCTCGGTGCGCCCGACGGGCACGCGAAGAACTTCAGCATCGCATGGCTGCCCATGGGCCGCTACAGGCTGGCACCGCTGTACGACGTGATGTCGATCTGGCCTGTCGAAGGCAATGGACCGAACCAGTTCTCCAGGCACGAGGCCACGCTGGCCATGGCCCTGCTCGGCAAACGCAAGCACTACCAGTTCAAGACCGTCCAGCGCCGCCACTTCAATGTCACGGCGCAGAAGTGCCACCATGGGCCAGACGCTGAAGACATCATTGAAAGCGTCCTTTCGGCAACGCCGGGCGTGATCGACCGGGTCGCCGCACGCCTCCCGGCGCACTTTCCGCCCGCGGTATCGGGCAGGATCCTGGACGGGCTGGCGCGGTCCGCCAGGGCCCTGGACGCGATGCCCTCTTTCTAGGGCTCAGCCCTGCCGGAACTGCTTGCGCAGCATCGCCTTGTGGCGCCCGATGTGCGCCAGCTGCGCCTCGGCCACGGTGCCGCCCAGGTCTTCGCCGTCGCCGTTGAGCACCGCGTTGGCGTGGGCCATGGCGCGCGCCACCACCTCTTCCTCGCTCACGCCCTGCTGCGCGGCCAGGTCGAGCGCCACGCGCTTCATCGCGCGCTGCGACAGCATCCACATGGCGCCGAACGCATCCCAGGCGGCCGCCGCTTCCTTGAAATGCTCGCGGTCGGCCAGGATCTCGTTGAGCGGCTTGGCCAGCAGTTCGTTGACGGCGTCGAGCTGTTCCTGCATCGCCTCGTGCCGCGCCTTGGCGTCGCGCAACGCCTCGGCGGCGGCCGCGCCGTCGGCCACGGGTGCGGCGAAAGTGCCGTCGGCATTGGCCGTCGGGACATGGAGCTTGTCGGAAAAAGCCATGGCATCAGACTCCGGTGAGCGCGCGATAGGCCTCGCGCGTGGCCGGCGAGACCGAGGCCAGCGCCATCGCGTGCGAGGTCTGGTGACGCACCTGCAGCCGGGCCGAAGCCACCGCGCGCGAACGGCAGAACCAGTGGCAGGTGTGCTGCATCAGGAACAGTTCGGCCGACAGCATGAAGGCCTTGTCCCGGGGCGACTGCTGCGCCGTGTTGGCGGCGGCGGCCGCGATGCCGCGCGCGTGCACCAGGAACACCTGCCGCACGTCGAAGGTCGCGCCGGGCAGCAGCCGGTCGGCGAAGGGCAAGGCGATCGGCAGCTTGCTCACCCGGGTCTGCGCGGCGTCGACCTTGGCGAAACCCGCGGCGAACTTGTCGAACTGCGAGCTCAGCGCCAGTTCGCTCTGCGCCAGCAGGGCCCAGATCTGCTCGCGCCGCGACTCGTCCTTCTCGCCGAGGCAGCGCAGGTAGCCGTCGGTGAGCGTCTCCATGAGCTTCTCGATCTGGTACTGGCCCAGGTGGCTGCCCAGCAGGCGGATGCGGCGGGTCTGGTCGCGGGTCTTGAGCACGTAGGTGCCGATGGCGACCAGGACCACCAGGGTGAGGAATTCCATGAAATACGGTGAGAAACGTTCGTTGTGGCGAGCGTCGAGTGTAGTGAGGCGGGAGGGCTTCGGCCGGGCCGGCGGACCCCTATCGCCGCATCGGCATGCGGTCGATCTCGGCGAAGACCGCGTTCAGGTCCACGTCGGCGCCCTCGGTCATCTTGATCCCGCCGTCCTTGCCGACCAGCACGAAGGTCGGCGGGCCCGCGGCGTCGAGCTTCAGCGCGGCGAGCAGCGCGCGGGTCTGCCGCGCTTGCATCGGCTTTTCGTTGCGCTGCCCTTCTCCGGCGACCACCGTGTAGAGCACCATCTCGCGCTCGATGAAGGCCTCGCGGGCGGGCGTCTGCCGCAGCGTGGACCGGACGCGCTCGAGCATCGCATCGCCGCGCTGCGGCACCACGACGACCACCGGCCGCGTCTTCCAGCGCTCGGCCACCAGCGGGTTGTGGTCCGGCGCGGCCTGCGCCTGCGGCAAGGCGAAGCTCAGCGCCGTCAAGGCCGGCAGCAGGATGGCGAGCCGGCGTGGGACGAAGCGGATGGGCATGGCGGCGACTCCAGTCGGGACGAATGTGCGCAGGCTAGCGCACACGCCGGCCCGCACCTGCCGGACAACGCCCCCATCGACGTGGGAGGCCGCGCCTCAGAGCCCGTGGACCAGCGCCTGGTGCAGCGAGACGCCCGCGACCAGGCCGTCGGCCGAGGCCAGCGTGGCGTTCTGCGGGATCTGGCCCGCATCGCCGGCCGCCTAGACACCCGGCACGGTCGTGAGCTTCGAGGCGTCGGTGCGGATCACCGGGCCCAGCATGCCCTCGTCGAAGGCGCAGCCCAGCTGTTCGGCCAGCGGACTCGCCATGCGGGTGCGGGTGGCGATGAACAGCGCGTCGACCGGCACCACCCGCCCGTCGGCCAGCCGCACGCCCGTCAGTCGCGGCGCCTCGCCCGCCACACCGGCCACGCGCGCCGGCTCGAGCGTGATGCCGCGCGCGAGCAGCTTGGCACGCGTCGCGTCATCCAGTTCGCTGTCATGCCCGTCGAGGAAGAAGGTGGTCGGGCCCCAGTCGGGGATCAGCATCGCCTGGTGCACCGACAGCGGCGAGGCGTACAGCACGCCCAGCGCCCCGCCGCCGACCTCGTAGCCGTGGCAATAGGGACAGTGCAGCACGCTGCGGCCCCAGCGCTCGCGCAGGCCGTCGAGCGCCGGCAGGGTGTCGGCGATGCCGAAGGCCAGCAGCAGTTTCTTCGCCGACAGTCGGGCGCCGTCATCGAGCGTGACCGTGAAGCCCCCCGCTGCGTCGGCGGCGGCACCCGTGGCGCGGCCTTGCACGAAATGCACGTTGGGATAGGCCAGCAGCTTGGCGCGGGCCTGCGCCATCAGTTCGATCGGCGGCACGCCATCAAGCCCGAAGAAGCCGTGTGCGGCCGCGGCGAAGCGGTTGCGCGGCTCGCCCGCATCGACCACGCAGACCGCGCGGCGCGCGCGCGCCAGCTGCATCGCCGCCGAAAGACCGGCAAAACTGCCACCGATGACCAGCGCGTCATGACGCATGAGAAATGTCCTTTGCAGAAAAATGGCCGGCCAGCATCCGGCGATGGAAATCCTTCGACAGCGCGGCCAGCGTGACCTGGCCCAGGCGCGCGAGCAGCACGGCCTCGGCGGCCTGGCAGGCGTCGTCGAGCGCGGCGTTCACCGCCTGCTCGACGATGCAGCCCGGGCTTTCGGTGCGGTTGCCCAGGGCCAGCAGCGAGGGCGCGCCCAGCGCCGCATGGATGTCGGCCAGCGTCACCTCCGACAGCGGGCAGGAGATGACCCAGCCGCCGCCATGCCCCTTGGCCGAACTCACGAAGCCGGCCTGGCGCAGGCCCGCCATCACGCGGCGCACCACCACCGGATTGGTGTTCATCGCCACGGCCAGCGCCTCGGACGTGGTGGGCGTGTCGCTCTCGGCCATGTGCAGCAGCACGTGCAGCACGCCGGATAGTTTGCTGTCTCGTTTCATGCAACATTATTTGTTTCATGAGTTGAAGGATGCAAGGCACGCGCGCCTTGCCCCTGCGGCGGATGGGGAGACTGCCGCGCACAATGGCCCGATGGCGAAACCTCTTCCTGACGGCGTCGATGCCGAGGGCTTCATCCTGACCGTGCCGGACCGCCCGCTTCAACCGGAGTTCCGAAGCGTGGTCGAGGACCTTGTCACGACGCTGTCCGGCCGCTGCGCCGCGCTGGACGGCCTCTACCTCTACGGCAGCGTTGCGCACGGCCGCGCCCGGCCCGGCCTGTCGGACCTGGACCTGAGCCTCGTGCTTCGCGAGCCCCCCAGCGCGGACGACAGCGCGCTTCTCGAAGACCTGCGGCACGCGCTGCAGGCGCGGCACCCCGAGGTCTCGAAGATCGATTTCGACCTCGGCACGCGGGCCGAGGTGCTCGCACCGAAGAGCCGTCCGAGTTGGGGCTACTGGCTCCGGCACGAATGCCGGTGGCTCTGGGGCGAGGACCTCTCGGCGCGCTTCGAACGCCTGCGGCCGTCGCGTGCCATCGCGCTGGCCGTGAACGGCGACTTCGAAGCGGCGCTGGCCGCCTATGCGCGCCGCATCGGCGACGCCGACGAACTCACGCAATCACGGCGCCTGCAACGCGAGGCCGCGCGCAAGCTGATCCGGTCGACCAGCGTGCTGCGCACCGAGCAGGACCGCGACTGGCCGCAAACGCTCGAGGCGCATGCGGCCCTGCTGCTGCGGCAGCATCCGTCGATGGCGCAGCCGATGCGCTTCTTCCTCGATCAGGCAGGCGAACCCACCGCGCCCGCCGACGCCTTCGTCGAGCGCTTGAACGAATTCGTCGGCTGGATGTCGCGCGCGGCGACAGCGACCGTCGGCGACGCTTCAGGCTAGGCCCGACGTCGCTCGCCGCATCAGCGGCGCCACCTCGGTGCCCAGCAGCTCGATCGAGCGCTTCATGGCCTCGTGCGCCAGCGAGGCCGAGCTCATCTGGAAGGTGATGCGCGAGACGCCGCCGAGCACCGCGCTGGCCGCGAGCATCTTGCCGGCCACGCTCTGCGGATCGCCGATCAGGAAGGCGCCGCCCGGGCCGCACAGGGCGTCGAACTGCGCGCGCGTCGCCGGCGGCCAGCCGCGCTCGCGGCCGATCTCGGTGAACATGTGCTGCCAGCCCGGGAAGAAGGCGTCCCTGGCCTCCTGGCCGGTCGCGCCGACGAAGCCGATCGCGTGCACGCCGACCCGGAGCTGGCCGGGACCATGCCCGGCGCGCCGGCCGGCTTCGCGGTAGAGGTCGACCAAGGGCCGGAAACGGCGGAACTCGCCGCCGATGATCGCCACCATCAGCGGCAGGCCCAGCGTGCCGGCCCGCGCGAAGGATTGCGGCGTGCCGCCCACGCCCAGCCAGACCGGCAGCACCGGCTGGTGCGGACGCGGGTAGATGCCCTGCCCGGTGAGCGCGGGCCGGTAGCGCCCGGACCAGTGCACGTGGGGAGTCTCGCGCAGCTTCAGCAGCAGCTCGAGCTTCTCGGCGAAGAGCGCGTCGTAGTCCTCGCGCTGCAGCCCGAACAGCGGGTAGGCCTCGTTGAACGAGCCGCGCCCCACCACGAGCTCCGCGCGCCCCTGGGCGATCAGGTCCAGCGTCGCGAATTCCTGGAACACCCGCACCGGGTCGGCCGCGCTCAGCACCGTCACGGCGCTGGTCAGGCGGATGGTCTGCGTGCGCGCCGCGGCGGCGGCCAGGAGGATGGCCGGCGCCGAGTCCAGGAACTCCGGCCGGTGGTGCTCGCCGATCCCGAACACGTCGAGCCCGCCCCGGTCGGCCACCGCCACCTCCTCCAGCAGGTGGGCGAGGCGCTCGGTCGGCGACGGGGTCCGGCCGGTGGCCGGGTCCGGCAGGATCGCCGCGAAGCTGTCGATGCCGATCTCCATGGTGTGGGTGCTCGTCATGCGCCCTTCATGCCGTCCGCAGGCGAAGCCGGCGCGCGTCCAGGCTCAGTGCGGTGGCGCCGAAGGCCACGATCTGCAACAGGCCGCCGACGATCATCAGGTTCTTCACGAAATGGATGAACTGGTTCTGGTCGGCCAGGTGCGAATGGAAGAAGAGCGCGGCGGCCAGCGTGAACAGCGCCAGCACCGCGGCGACCGCGCGGGTGCGGAACCCGACCAGCAGCAGCAGGCCGCCGCCGAGTTCGACCAGCACCGCCAGCCCATAGCCCAGCAGCGGCAGCGGCAGGCCGACCGAGGCGATGTAGCCCTGGGTGGCGGCGGGCGCGCCGAGCTTGCCGATGCCGCTCAGGATGAAGATCACGGCGATCAGGATGCGGCCGATGGCGGCGACCGTGTTGGCGTTCTTTTGCATGGGGTTGTTTCGGTGGGGAAAAGGATGCGCGGCTCAGGCCGCGGCCGGCGAAGGGCTTTGGAGCAGGCGGGCGGGGAGCGGAAGGAGGGTCATGGAAGCGGGTCCGAAAAAAAAGTTGATCGACAGGGATGGCGTAGTTTTCCAAGCCTGGCGCCCTCTGAACAGCCGTGATTTTTCGATGCGATCCATCGGCATGGCCGATGGAGGCTTCCGGTGCGCGCTCCCGACACGATCGCGGCACTGCCGCTATATTCCGCTCCCTACCCCCGGCCCTGGCCGACAGATGGAGACGTGGTGCTCGACGGTGTTTCGCTGGATCAACTCCGGACCTTCATCGCGTCGGTCGATGAAGGCAGCTTCTCGGCCGCGGCGCGCAAGGTGCGCCGCGCGCAATCGGTGGTCAGCGACCTGGTCAGCGGCCTCGAGGCGCAGATCGGCGTGACGCTGTTCGACCGCTCGGGCCGCTACCCCAAGCTGACGCCCGCCGGCGTGGTGCTGCTGGCCGACGCCCGCGGCATCGTCTCGGGCGTGGACTTCATGAAGGCGCGCGCCAAGGGCATGGCCTCGGGCCTGGAGCCCGAGTTGTCGGTGGTGGTCGACGTGTTCTTCCCGATCGAGGCCATCACCGAGGCCGCGAAGGCCTTCCGCGAGCACTTCCCCGGCACGCCGCTGCGGCTCTTCGTCGAGGCGCTGGGCGGCGCGTACCAGCCGGTGTTGAACGGCAGCGCGAGCATCGGCATCGTCGGCTCGCTGCCGATCATGCCGGCATCGCTGAGCGGCGAGCGCTTGAACGGTATCGCCTTCGGCATGGTGGCGGCGCGGGACCATCCGCTGGCGCAATTCCAGGGCACGGTCCCGAAGTCGGAACTGGCCAGGCATGTGCAACTCGTGCTCACCGACCGCTCCGAGCTCTCGGCCGGCCGCGAGTTCGGCGTGATGTCGTCCTCGACCTGGCGCCTGGCCGACCTGTTCGCCAAGCACGCCTTCCTGCTGAATGGTCTCGGCTGGGGCGGCATGCCGCTGCACACGGTGCAGCGCGACATCGCCGAAGGCCGGCTGGTCGAACTGTCGATCGAGGACGTGCCGCCCGGCGGCCTGATCCTGCCCATGTCCGCGGTCTATCCGACCGCCGCGCCGCCGGGTCCGGCCGGCCGCTGGCTGATCGAGCGCCTCAAGCGCTGCCCGACGCAGCAGGCCGCCGCGGCCTGAGCCCTGCCGTGGGGTCAGGGCTGCGCCAGCAGCGCGCCCATCCCCAGGTTGATCGCCAGCCCGCCGCCCACCAGCCAGGCGAACAGCACGGCCGCCAGCGCCAGCGGCCTGAAGCCGGCCTTGCGGATCGCCGAGACATGGGTCGTCAGGCCCAGGCCGGCCATGGCCATCGCGAGCAGCACGGTGTCGACCTCGATCGCGTGCGCGACCACGGCCGCGGGCAGCAGCGCGAGCGAGTGCAGCCCCACGACCGCCACGAAGCCCAGCGCGAACCAGGGCACCACGATCCGCCCCCGGCCCGGATCCGCGCCGCCGGCGTTCTTCGCGTCGGCGCGCGACAGCCAGGCCGACAGCAGGATCAGGAAGGGCGCGAGCATCATCACGCGCACCATCTTCGCGATCACCGCCGTGTCGGCCGCCTGCTCGCCGACCGCGCGGCCCGCCGCCACCACCTGCGCCACCTCGTGGATGGTCGAGCCCGCGAACACGCCGTAGGCCGTGGGCGACAGGCCGACCAGGCCGTACTGCGCATCGAGCCGGTACAGCGCCGGGTAGAGGAAGATCGCCAGCGTGCCGAACACCACCACCGTGGCGACCGCCACCATCACCTGCTCGGCCCGGCCCCGCACCACGGGCGCGGCGGCCATCACCGCCGCGGCACCGCAGATCGAGCTGCCGGCGCCGATCAGCATCGCCGTCTGGCGGTCGAGGCCGAACACCCGCGTGCCGAGGAAACAGGCCAGGCCGAAGGTGCTGCACAGCACCGTGGCGTCGATGGCCACGCCGGTCCAGCCGACGGCGCCGATGTCCTGGAAGGTCAGGCGCAGGCCGTAGAGCACGATGCCCAGGCGCAGCAGGTTGGCCTTGGAAAAGCCCACGCCCGGGCCGGCCGTGGAAGCCATGCGCGGGTAGACGGTGTTGCCGATCCCCATGCCCAGGACGATCGCCAGCGTGAGCGGGCTGATGCCGTGGGCCTGCAGCCAGCCGAACTGCCCCAGGTGGATGGCCGCGAACGCGATCGCGCCGGTCAGCACCAGCCCCGGCACCATGCGGCGCAGGTAGGAAGGCGCCACGGCAGGGGCTTCGGTCGGCAGCGTCGTGGCATGGGTGGCGGGTGGCAATTCGGTTCTCCGGCCATCGCTCGCGGATGGCATGGCCGAACTTTGGCGGCTGGCGACCTATCCGGCAAACAGATAGTTCAGCTATAACGTACCCATGAAACCGGTAATAAGGAACACCCGGTGCGGCTGACGCTGCGCCAGCTGCTGATCTTCACGGCGGTGGCCGACACCGGCAGCACCACCGCGGCCGGCCTGCGGGTGGCGCTGTCGCAGTCGGCCACCAGCGGAGCGCTCAACGAGCTCGAACACCTGCTCGGCGCGCAACTGTTCGACCGCATCGGCAAGCGCCTGCTGCTCAACGACAACGGCCGCGCGCTGCTGCCCCAGGCGCGCGCCGTGCTCGACGGCGCGCAGGAGATCGAAGACCAGTTCGGCCAGGCCACGGCCGGCGTGGCGACGCGGCTGCGCATCGGCGCCAGCACCACCATCGGCAACTACCTGCTGCCCTCGCTGATGGCCGGCTACCTCCAGGCCTGGCCGGGCACCGCGATCGACGTGGTGATCGGCAACACGCGCGATGTGGCGGCCGCGGTGACGCGGCTCGAGGTCGACCTGGGCCTGATCGAGGGCCCCTGCCACGAGAGCGAGCTGCGCGTGGTGCCCTGGCTGGAAGACGAGCTGGTGATCGTGGCCTCGCCCTCTCATGCGCTGGCGGCAGGCGATGCACAGGCGCGCGTGCCGCTCAAGGCGCTGCGCCAGGCGCGCTGGCTGCTGCGCGAGGAAGGCTCGGGCACGCGCGAGGCGGTCGAGCAGGCGCTGCTGCCGCACCTGCACCACCTGCAGGTCGACCTGCAGCCCGGCAGCACCGAGGCCATCAAGCAGGCCGCGGCCGAAGGGCTGGGCCTGGCCTGCCTCTCGCTGTGCGCGGTGCAGGACCTGGTGACGCTGGGCCGGCTGGTGGTGCTGCACACCACGCTGCCGCGGCTCACACGGCGCTTCTACCGGGTGCATCACCAGCAGAAGCGCTTCTCGGCCAACCTGCAGCGCTTCGTGGCGCATTGCGAGCAGGCGCCGTAGGCCTCAACCGGGCGGCCTGGCCTGCCGCCGCCGGTACTCGGCCACGGGCAGCCCGCCCACGCCCCAGTTGTCGAGTTCGACTTCCTCGACCACGACGAAGGTCGCGTCGAGCGGCTTGTGCAGCACGTCCAGCAGCAGCTGGCTCACGCCCGCGATGAGCCGGGCCTTCTCTTCGGCCGTGACGCGATCGTGCCCGGGCGTGCTGCCCTCGCGCGTGACCTGGATGGTGACGAATGGCATGGCCCGGCCTCAGTGCCCGGCGCTCTGGCCGCCGTCCACGTGCAGGATCTCGCCGGTCACGAAACCGGCCGACTCGAGGAACAGCACGGCGTCCACGATGTCCTGGATCTCGCCCATGCGCTTGACCGGATGCAGGCCGGCCAGGAAGTCGTGCGTGGCCGGCGTATGCATCGGCGTCTTGATGATGCCGGGCGAGACCGCGTTCACGCGGATGCCCCGGGCCGCGTACTCGATCGCGAGCGCCTTGGTGGCCGAGTTGAGGCCGCCCTTGGTGAGGTTGGCCAGCACGGTCGGCACGCCCGCGACCGCGTGGTCGACCAGGCTGGTCGTGATGCTCACGATGTGGCCCGAGCCCTGCTTGAGCATCTCGGCCGCGGCGCGCTGCGTGATGTGGAAGAAGCCGGCCACGTTGGTCGAGATGTTGGCCTGGAAATCCTCGGCCGTGAACTCGACGAAAGGCTTGGCGGTGAAGATGCCCGCGTTGTTGACCAGCGTGTCGATGCGGCCGAAGCGCGCGATGGCTTCGCGCACGACGCGCTCGGCGGTCGCGGCCTCGCCGATGTCGCCGGCCACCGCGACCACGTCGCTGTCCGCGCCCTGGCGGATCGAGCGCGAGGTGGCGACCACGCGGTAGTTGCGGTCGCGGTAGGCCTTCACCAGCGCCGCGCCGATGCCTTGGGATGCGCCCGTGATGATGGCGACTTTCTGTTCGATGCCCATGATGTCCTCGAAGGTGTCTTCCGGCTGGCGTGATTGCCGCCGGCGGCCCGTGGGAACCGTCCGGAAATTCTGGGCGCCGGGCCTCGCCGCGAGAAGCGTCGACCTGCGACGAGGAGCTTTGCAGAAAAGGGAAGAATGCCTAGGCGCCGACCGCGCCGGCCTCGGCCGACAGCCGCGCGAACTCGGCCCTCAAACGCGGCGCCGCGAAGTCGACGAAGGCCCGCACCTTCGGCACCGAGAGCCGCCCCTGCGGCACGATCAGGTGCACCGGCATGGCGGCGGCTTCGGCCTCGCGCAGCAGGATCTGCAGCGAGCCGTCGCGCACGCGCTCGGCCACGTGGTAGGTGTAGAGCCGCGTCACGCCATGGCCCGCGACCGCCGAGGCGAGCGCGGCCCGCACGCTGTTGACCACCAGCCGCGGCTTGAAGTGCACCGTGCGCGGCACCGCGCTGCCGGCCAGCGGCGGGAAGATCCAGCTGTCGTGGCCGAAGTGCGTGGTGGTCACGATGCGGTGCTTGAGCAGGTCGGAAGGCTCGACGATGCGCGGGTGCGCGGCCAGGTAGCGCGGTGCCGCCACCACCACCCGCTTGACGTCGCCGCCGACCCGCAGCGCCACCAGCGAGGAGTCGGGCAGCTCGCCCACGCGCAACGCGACGTCGATGCCCTCCTCCACCAAATTGACCGGCCGGTCGAGCAGCACCAGGTTCACCGACACGCCGGGAAAGGCATCGAGGTAGGCATCGACGATGGGCTGCAGGATCTGCTCGCCGCTGATGGGCGGCGCGCTGAGCGTCAGCGTGCCACGCGGCGCGGCACGCTCGCCGGCCGCGTTCAGGTCGGCCTCCTCCAGCTCGCCCAGGATCCGGCGGCAGGAGAAGGCGTAGCGCTCGCCCGCCTCGCTGAGCTTGAGCGCGCGCGTCGTGCGGTGCAGCAGCTCGGTGCCCACATGGTGCTCGAGGAAGGCGATGGCGCGGCTGACCGCCGCGGGCGATCGGCCCAGGCGCCGGCCCGCGGCCGACAGGCTGCCCGCGTCCAGCGCCGCGACGAAGACCTTCATCGCGTCGATACGGTCCATGCGCGGCCCCCGGGTCCTTGCTTCAGAACGCGCGCCGGTAGGCGAACAGGCCCGGCAGGCCGCCGGTCATGAGGAACAGCAGCTTCGCGCCCTTGGCGAACTTGCCGGCCCGCACGTCCTGCAGCAGACCGGCGAAGGCCTTGCCGCCGTAGACCGGGTCCAGCAGCAGGCCTTCGAGCGAGGCCATGGTGCGCACCGCTTCGCGCATGCCGTCGGTGGGCAGGCCGTAGCCGCCGCCGATCTGGCCATCGACGAGCACGATGGCATCGGCCGGCACCTTGCGGCCGGGCTGCAGGCGCTCGAGCGTCTGCTGCGCCAGGCCCCAGGTCAGGCCATGGGCCTTCTCGGCCGGCGACAGCACGGTGTACGCCTGCACCACCCGCGGGTCCCGGCCCATCGCGAGCAGCCCGGCCACCAGGCCGGCCTGCGTGCCGCCGCTGCCGTTGGGCAGCACGATGCGGTCGAAGCGCGTGGCCAGGGCTTCGGCCTGCGACAGGATCTCCGCCGCGGCATTCGCATAGCCCAGGCACCCGACCGCCGACGATCCACCGAAAGGCGCGACGTACACCGTGCGGCCCGCGGCCCGCAACGACGCCGAGCGGTGCTGCAGGAAGGGCATGGCCGCGGCCGGATCGGGCACGTCGTGCACCGTGGCGCCCAGCAGGCCGTCGAGCAGCACGTTGCCGTTGTGCACGAAATCCTCGTCATCGCGCGGTACCGAGCGCGTCAGCACCAGCTCGCAAACCAGGCCCGCCTTCGCCGCCGCCGCGGCGGTGAGGCGCGCGTGGTTCGACTGGCGCGCGCCGACGGTCAGGAGGGTGTCGGCACCCGCGGCCTGCGCCTCGGCGATCAGGAACTCGAGCTTGCGCAGCTTGTTGCCGCCACCGCCCAGGCCCGTCAGGTCGTCGCGCTTGACGAAGATCTCCACCCCGCCGAGCTGCCGGCTGATGCGCGGCAGGTGCTGGATCGGCGTGGGACCCTCGAGCAGGCGATGGCGGGCGAAGCGGCTCAGGTCGAGCGTGGGTGCGGTGGACACGGCAGTCTCCTCGGAAGAGATCTTGAAGGGCCTCATGTTAGAAGCACTTGGAAACAAGTGCCGTCAAAGCCCCGCGCTCAGCACGGCCGCCACCGCCAGCGCCCCGCCCGCCGCCAGCAGCGAGCCGGTGAAGGACTGGGTCGAGGCCAGGATCGCATTGGCCACCAGCGGGCCGACGATCTGGCCCACGCCGTAGACCGCGGTCATCACGGCCATCATGTTGAAGCGCACCGCATGGGCCACGCGGCGCGCGGCCGGCATCGCGATGGTCACGGTGCCGACGAAGGTGCCGCCGACCAGGAAGGCGCTCAGCAGGTAGGCCGCGGCGCTGTGGCTGAACACCGGCAGCACCACGCCGATGCCCTGGACCCCCATGTTCAGGCCCAGGCTGTGGCGCGTGCCCAGCCGCAGCCGCAACCAGTGCCAGAAGAAGCACGAGGGCACGGCACCGAAGCCGAACACGGCCCAGACCTGGATCGGGTCCACCGGCCCCAGTGCGCCTTTGATGAACAGCGGCAGGTAGGTCGCGGTCACGATGTAGCCGAAGCCGGCCAGGCCATAGAGGACGATCAGCCGCATCGCCTGCGCGCGCGGCGTGCCGCTGCCGGCGGCGCGCTCCTCGGGCCGCGCATCGACGGCCTGTGCCGGGTCGGGCGGCAGGCCCAGGGCCGGCGATGCGGCCAGGGCCAGCACCAGGCTCGCGGCCGCGAGCAGCATCCACAGTGCCGGGCTCGCGAGGCCCGCGCGGTGGCCGAGCGCGATCAGCTCCGCCGAGAGCACGATGCCCACGCCCACGCCCGCATAGAGGATCGGCGCGCCGTGCCCGTGCCCCATGTGCTGCAGCAGCCAGAGCGAGGCCGCGACCATCGACACCGCGCTGCAGACGCCCGCCAGCCCGCGCACGGCGATGATCGCGGCGGCCGAGTGCAGCAGGCCGAGCAGCGCCATGCACAGGATGCTGCCCACCGTCGCCCAGAGGCACAGGCTGCGCGCCTGCGCGGGCTTCGCCTGGCTGATGAGCAGCGCGCCCAGCAGGTAGCCCGCATAGTTGGCCGAGGCCGCGAGCGTGCCGCCGTGCACGGTGAGCAGACCGTCGCCCACCATCGCCGGATAGAGGCCGGTGAAGGCGAAGCGGCCGAAGCCCATGCCGATCGCGAGGACCAGCGAGGCGGCCAGCGCGGGACCGAGCGCGGGCCGCGCGGCGAGGGGTGTCGATGCGGTCGTCATGGCGCAGCGCCTAGCGGGAAGCGGTGCCGACCCGCGCGCGCAGCGCTTCGAAGGCCGGCGTCTCGTAGCCCTGGCGCCAGACCAGCACCGTGTCGATCGTCGTGACCGGCAGCTCGCGCATGCCCTTGGGCTTGCCCATCAGTTCGATCACGCTGCGCGGCATCAGGCTCACGCACTCGCCCGAGGCCACGCAGGCCAGCATGCCGTGGTAGGAGCCCATCTCCTGCACATCGAGCGGCGCCACCGCCGGCCCGCGGGCCAGGATGCGTTCGGTGATCAGCCGGTAGGTGCAGCCGCTGGGAAACGCCGCCACGGAGCGGATCGCGATCTCGTCGACCTGCCGGACGGGCGCATGCCCGGGTGGCAGCAGCAGCACCAGTTCCTCCTCGAACACCGGCACCGACGCCAGGCCCAGCGCCGCCAGGTCGATCGCCGCATCGCCCTCGGCCACCGGCGGCAGCGCGACGAAGGCGCAGTCCAGGCTGCGGCCGTGCACCGCCGCGACCAGCTGGCGCGAGGGCCCGGTGGACAGGCGCAGCCGGACCTTGGGGAACTGGCGGTGGTAGGCCGCCAGCGGCTCGGGCAGGCGGCTGGCCGCCGTGCTCTCCATCGAACCGATGCGCAGCACGCCCGTGGGCTCCGCGGGATGCAGCACCTGGCGCGCCTCCTCGGCCAGCGTCAGCATGGCCCTGGCGTAGTGCAGGAAGCGCTCGCCCTGGGGCGACAGCGTCATGCGCTTGTTGTCGCGCAGGAACAGCGCCACGCCCAGCTCCTCTTCCAGCTGCTGCACCCGTGTCGTCACATTGGACTGCACCCGGCCCAGGCGCTGGGCGGCCCGGGTCACGCTCAGTTCCTCGGCCACCGCGCAAAAGATCTCCAGCGTCGCGTGTTCCACATCGTTCCTTAAAAGAGATGTATAAAGCAAACTTGTTCTCTTATAGAGATCATACATCCACCGCCCATCCCATTCAAGGAACTCGACATGCCAGCCTCGAACGCCCTCGCGCCACTCCAGCTCTCGCTTCCCATCGTGCAGGCGCCGATGGCCGGCGTCTCGACCCCCGAGATGGCGGCCGCGGTGTCGAACGCCGGCGCGCTCGGCTCGCTGGGCCTGGGCGCCAGCACGCCCGCGCAGGCCCGGGCCCTGATCGCGGCCACGCGCGCGCTGACCGACAAGCCCTTCAACGTCAACTTCTTCTGCCACCGGCCCGCCGTCGCCGACCCGGCGCGCGAGGCGGCCTGGCTCGCGCTGCTGCGCCCGCGCTTCGAGGAATTCGGCGCCACGCCGCCGGCCGGCCTGAAGGAGATCTACAAGAGCTTCACGGTCGACCACGAGATGCTCGACATGCTGCTGACCGAGCGCCCCGCCGTCGTGAGCTTCCATTTCGGCCTGCCGCCACAGGCATGGATCGATGCCCTGCACGACGCGGGCATCGTGCTGGCCGCCTGCGCCACCTCGCTGGAAGAAGCCGCACAGATCGAGGCCGCGGGCATCGACTGGATCGTCGCCCAAGGTTACGAGGCCGGCGGCCATCGCGGCGTGTTCGATCCCGAAGGCGGCGATCCGCAGATCGGCACCTTCGCGCTGGTGCGCGCGATCGCACGCCGTTCGAAGCTTCCGGTGATCGCGGCCGGCGGCATCATGGACGGCCAGGGCATCGCCGCCGCGCTGCAGCTCGGTGCCTCGGCCGTGCAGCTGGGCACGGCCTTCCTGCTGTGCCCGGAGTCGGCGGCCAACGCGAGCTACCGCGCGGCCCTGAAGTCCGCGCCCCGCACCGCCGTGACCGCCACGCTCTCGGGCCGCGCCGCGCGCGGCATCCCCAACCGCCTCTACCTCGATGCCGACGCCCGGGCCCTGGCCGCGCTGCCCGACTACCCGATCGCCTACGACGCCGCCAAGTCGCTGACGGCCGCGGCCGCCGCCAAGGGCAACAGCGAGTTCGCCGCGCAGTGGGCGGGGCAAGGCGTGTCGATGATCCGCGAACTGCCGGTGGCGGAACTGATCGCGGTGCTGGTGGAGGAATGGCGGGCGGCGGGCCGCTGAAACGCGAGCTCGTGCGGGGCACATCACGGCGGCGTAACCGGCGGGACCACCGGGATCGCAGCGCAGCGAAATGCCTTGTCCGGCGGAACAGCCACCTTTTTCCTCCTCATCCCGACGCCGTGCGCTGCCGCATGGCGCAAGATCCGCACGCATGACACCTTTCCGCTCCCTGGCGCTGGCGGCGCTGCTCCACCTCCCGGCCCTGGCCCTGGCCGAACCCGGCATCGAGGTCGGCTTCTCGCCCGAAGGCTCGGCGCGGGCGCTGGTGCTGAAGACCCTCGGCAGCGCGACGCACAGCATCCAGATGCTGGCCTACGCCTTCCAGGCGCCCGACATCGTGCAGGCGCTGGTCGATGCCAAGCAGCGCGGGGTGGAGGTGCGCATCGTGGTCGACGCGAAGCGCAACCGCGGCAAGGCCAGCCGGGCGGCGATGGACACCGTGACCCGCCACGCGATCGCGCTGCGCACCAACGACCGCTTCCACCTGCACCACGACAAGGTGATCATCGTCGACGGCCACACGGTCGAGACCGGTTCCTTCAACTTCGCGCCCTCCGCCGAGACCGCCAATTCCGAGAACGTGGTGGTGCTGCGCGAGATGCCCGAGGTCGCGCAACGGTACCTCGCGCACTGGCAGTCGCGCTGGGACCTGGGCACGCCCTACCCCCCGCCGTGACGCGGGCTGCCCCAAGCTTCTTGCATTTGATTCACATTCTGGTTTATCGTCCTTCGCCAACAACTTCAACACCGGCCATGCATGCATCGGCCGGGGTAGGCCCTCCTGCCGCCCGAGCAGGGCCTGGTGCTTGCGAGGGGTTCCGTCTTGAACGTTTCGGGCTTGGTTTCGGAAGGCATCGCGCTGCTCCAGAGGCAGCCTGAGATCGCCCTGTTCCTGGTGCTGGCCCTGGGCCATGCGGTCGGCCGGATTCGTTTCGGCCCGATCCAGCTGGGCGGCATCTGCGGCACGCTGATCGCGGCGCTGGCCGTGGGCCAGTTCGACATCCACCTCGCCGACAGCGTGAAGAACACCTTCTTCATGCTGTTCATCTTCGCGCTCGGCTATGCGGGCGGTCCGCAGTTCTTCGCCAACCTCGATGCCAAGGGACTGCGGCTGGGGCTGCTGTGCCTGGTCGAGGTGGTGGTGGTGCTCGCGCTGGTGCTGGCCGCGGCCTGGTGGCTGCACCTGGACCCCGGCACGGCCGCCGGGCTGATGGCCGGCGCGGCCACCGAATCGGCCGTGGTGGGCACGGCCACCGACGCCCTCTCCAAGCTGGCGCTGCCCGCCGACGCCATTCGCCAACTGCAGGCCAACGTGGTCACGGCCTACTCCATCACCTACGTGTTCGGCCTGATCGCCATCGTGGTGGCGACCAGCCAGGTCTTTCCGCTGCTGCTGCGCGTGGACCTGCGCGCCGAGGCCGACCGGCTCTGGAAGACGCTGGGCGGAGGCGCCGAGGACGCGGCCGCCGCCAGTGCCACGCCCGAGATGATCGGTCGCGTGTACGAGGTGTCGCAGGGGCGCGGCCGCACGGTGGGCACGCTGAGCGCGCTGTTCGAGGGCCGCGCCGTGATCGAGCGCGTGATGCGCCGCGGGCAGCCGCTGCCGGTCGAGCCCACGCTGCGCCTGCGCACCGGCGACCGGGTGCTCGCCATCGGCCGGCGCGAGGTGCTGGTGGGCGTGGCCGAGCTGCTGGGCCGCGAGTTCGCCGACACCGCGGCCTTCGACGCCGTGGTCGAGACCACCGAGGTCGTGCTCACGCGGCGCGTCCCCGCGGGCCGGACGCTGCACGAACTGCACGCCGCGATGCCGCCGCAGGTCCAGCTCATCGGCCTGCTGCGCGATGGCCGCACCATGCCGCTGCTGCCCGCCATGGCGCTGCAGCGCGGCGACATCGTCAAGCTCTACGGGCCGGTCGCCGAGGTGAACGACGCGGTCGCGCGCACCGGCGAGCGCGTGCTGGCCTCCTCGCACAGCAACCTCAGCTACGCCTCGATGGGCATCCTGCTGGGCGTGTTCATCGGCGGTTTCGGCCTCACGCTGGGCGGCGTACCCTTCTCGCTGGGCACCGGCGGCGGCGCGCTGCTCACCGGCCTGGCCTTTGGCTGGTACCAGGCGCGCCACCCGCACCGGCTGAGCATTCCGCCCGATGCGCTGGCGCTGATGAAGGACCTGGGCCTGGCCACCTTCATCGCCTGCGTGGGCCTGGCCTCGGGCCCGCAGGCGGTGTCGCTGGTGCGCAAGTTCGGCATCGCGCTGCCGCTGGTGGGCGTGGCGGTGGCCATCGTGCCGGCCTGCGTGTCGCTGTTCGTCGGCCACAGGCTGCTCAAGCTCGAAGCGCCCGTGCTGCTGGGCGCCATCGCCGGCCAGCAATGCAGCACGCCCGCGCTCAGCGCGGTGCAGAACGCGGCCGGCAACACCACGCCGCTGCTGGGCTACACCATCACCTACGCGATCTCCAACGTGGTGCTGCCGCTGATGGGCCCGCTGATCGTGGCGCTCGCGGGCATGCTGCCGCCCCCTCATCCCTGATCCGTCCTCTTCAACCCCAAGGAACCGACCCATGGAATGGCTGCACGAGCTCTTCAAGAAATCACCCGAGATGGCGCTCTTCCTGTCGCTCGCGGTGGGCTACGCGATCGGCAAGATCAAGTTCGGCAAGTTCCAGCTCGGCGGCGTGGCCGGCTCGCTGCTGGTGGCGGTGCTGGTGAGCCAGGTGGGCGTGCAGATCGACAGCGGCGTCAAGGCCGTGCTGTTCGCGCTGTTCATCTATGCGGTGGGCTTCGAGAGCGGCCCGCAGTTCTTCAGCTCGCTGGGCCGGCAGTCGGTCAAGGAGATCGTGCTGGCCGCGGTGATGGCGCTCACCGGCCTGGCCACGGTGGTGGTGATGGCCAAGGTCTTCGGCCTCGACAAGGGGCTGGCGGCCGGCGTGGCGGCGGGCGGGCTCACGCAGTCGGCCATCATCGGCACCGCGGGCGACGCCATCGCCAAGCTGGGGCTGGCGGCCGACGAGACCGCGCGGCTGCAGGGCAACGTGGCGGTAGGCTATGCCGTGACCTACGTGTTCGGCTCCTTCGGCGCGATCCTGGTGTGCGTGAACATCCTGCCCAAGCTCATGGGCCGCACCATCCGCGACGACGCCATCGCGGCCGAGACCGCCATGCAGGCCGGCGTGAAGGTGCTCGGCCCCGACCAGGAAGACGCCGCGCCCTCGCTGGTGGGCCGGATCTACGAGCTGGTGGACGAGCCGCAGCGCAGCATCGCCGACATCGAGAACGCCGACCCGGCCACCACCATCACCATCGAGCGCGTGAAACGCGCGGGCAAGCTCATCGAGCCCAGCCCCGCGCTGGTGCTGCACCGCGGCGACACGGTGCTGGCCGTGGGCCGGCGCGATGCGGTGGTGGCCAGCGCGCCGCTGCTCGGGCGCGAGGTCTATGCGGTCGAGGGCATGGAGCTCACCATGCTCAAGCGCGAGATCGTGCTGACCAACAAGGCCTTCGACAAGAAAACCGTGGCCCAGATCCGCGAGGCCACGGCCGGCGGCGTGCGCCACGGCATCTTCGTGGTGCAGCTGAGCCGCATGGGCAACGTGCTGGCGATGCGGCCCGACACGGTGGTGCAGGTGGGCGACATGGTGTCGATCTACGGCGCCGAGCAGGACGTCAAGCGCGTGGCCGCGACCATCGGCGACACCATCGTGCCGAGCGCCAAGACCGACTTCGTCTACCTCGGCGCCGGCCTGGTGGTGGGCCTGCTGATCGGCCTGCTGAGCGTGAAGCTGGGCAGCATCCCGCTCACGCTGGGCTCGGGCGGCGGCGCGCTGCTGGCCGGCCTGCTGTTCGGCTGGTACCGCGCGAAGAAGCAGAGCTTCGGCGCGCTGCCGCCGGGCGCGGTGCAGCTGCTCAAGGACCTGGGCCTGGCGGGCTTCGTGGTCGTGGTGGGCCTGCAGTCGGGCCTGCAGGCGGTGGAGACCGTGCGGCAGCTGGGCCTGACCATCTTCGGCGTGGGCGTGGTCGTGACCATCGTGCCGATGCTGCTGACCATGCTGTTCGGCCGCTACGTGCTGCGCTACACCAACACCGCCATCTTCGCGGGCGCGCTCAGCGGCTCGCGCAGCGCCAACCCGGCCTTCGGCGAGGTGCTGGACAAGGCGGAGAACACCACCCCCACCGTGCCCTTCGCCATCACCTATGCGCTGGCGAACGTGTTCCTCACCCTGCTGGGCCCGCTGATCGTGGCGCTGGTCTGAGCGACGGTTTTCTTCCCTGACGGTCTTTCAACCAAGGAGCATTTCCATGGATTTCGGCGACGTGCAGAAACTCGGCGGCCTGAGCCCCTTCGAACTCAAGGACGCATTGATCCAGGTGGCGCGCGAGAGCGACCGGCTGATGCTGAACGCGGGGCGCGGCAACCCCAACTTCCTCGCGACCACGCCGCGCCACGGCTTCTTCCAGTTCGGGCTGTTCGCGATGACGGAGAGCGAGCGCTCCTTCGTCTACATGGACGGCGTGGGCGGCTTCCCGCAGCGCGAAGGCATCGAGGCGCGCTTCGAGATCTTCACCAAGGCGCACGAGGGCCAGCCCGGCGTGCGCTTCATCGAGGCCGCGGTGTCCTATGTGCGCGACCAGCTGGGCCTGTCGGCGGGCGACTTCATCTACGAGATGTGCGAGGCCATCCTGGGCTGCAACTACCCGGTGCCCGACCGCATGCTGCGGCTGAGCGAAACCATCGTGGGCCAGTACATCCACCAGGAGATGATCGGCACCCACCCCTTCGTCGGCCATTTCGACATGTACGCGGTCGAGGGCGGCACCGCCGCCATGACCTACCTGTTCAACAGCCTGCGCGAGAACCACCTGCTGCAGGCCGGCGACACCATCGCGCTGGGCATGCCGATCTTCACGCCCTACATCGAGATCCCGCGCCTCAACGACTACCAGCTGGTGGAGCTGTCGATCGAGGCCACGCCGGAGAACCACTGGCAGTTCACGAAGAAGGAGCTGCAGAAGCTGCTCGACCCCAAGGTCAAGGCCTTCTTCCTGTGCAACCCGAGCAACCCGCCCTCGGTGAAGCTCAGCGACGAGGTGCTCGAGGGCATCGCCGACATCGTGAAGAAGCGGCCCGACCTGATCATCCTGACCGACGACGTGTACGGCACCTTCGCGGACGACTTCAAGTCGCTGTTCGCGATCTGCCCGCGCAACACCATCCTGGTCTATTCGTACTCGAAGTACTTCGGCGCGACCGGCTGGCGCATGGGCGTGGTGGCGACCCACGAGGACAACATCCTCGACCGCCAGATCGCCGCGCTGCCCGAGGCCACGCGCAAGGAACTCGACGAGCGCTACGGCAGCATCACCACCGAGCCGCGCAAGCTGAAGTTCATCGACCGGCTGGTGGCCGACAGCCGCACCGTGGCGCTCAACCACACGGCTGGGCTCTCGACGCCGGTGCAGGCGCAGATGGTGATGTTCTCGCTGTTCTGCCTGATGGACGAGCCGCAGTCGTACAAGAAGGCGATGAAGCGCATCGTGCTGCGCCGCAAGGAGGCGCTGTACCGCGAGCTGGGCCTGCCGCTGCCGGAAGACCCGAACTCGGTCAGCTACTACCACCTGCTCGACCTGCAGGACATCGCCACGCAGATGCACGGCGAGCGTTTCGGCGAATGGATCCTGACGCGGCTCCAGCCCAACGAGGCGCTGTTCCGCATCGCGCAGGAGACCAGCATCGTGCTGCTGCCCGGGCGCGGCTTCGGCGGCACGCACGCGTCGGGGCGGGTGTCGCTGGCCAACCTCAACGAGTACGACTACGCCAACATCGGGCGCGCGCTGCGGCGCATGGCGTCGGAGTTCTTCGAGCTGTTCGAGCAGGAGAAGGCGGGCGGCGCGGGCAAGGCCAAGGCCAGGCCGGCTGCCGGCGGGAAGAAGAAGAAATGACCGTCGCGCATCGCGCCTGAACCGGGCTTCGCACAGTCCCCGGCCGGCTTTCGCGGGGCGCCCCCTCCTTCGGCATAGACCGCTTTTCCGATCCCGCGCGCAGCCCGACCGTGGTAGACCGCGGGAATGCGCCCGCGATCGCGCGCCGCCGCGTGTGAGACGTCCGGAAGCACCGGCGTCGCTGTCGGCTGACACGGGTGACGACGCCGCCGCGCTATGTTGCCGTGCGGTCGGAAACCATTCGGAATCTGGAGGACGCGCCAGGGCCTGAGCACAGGCCCTCACAGGAATACGACATGAAGGTTTTCTCGACAAGCTTGATTTGCGCCGCGGCCGCCATGCTGGCCGCGTGCGGCGGCGGTGGCGGTGGGGGCGACGCCGCGGGCGCCAGCAACTCGCCGCCCGCAGCCCAGGCGCAGGACGACCTGTCGCCCCCGCTCGGCGGCACGCTGCAGGCCACGGCCGCGGCCCCGACCTATCCCCCGGGTTCGGGCGAACTGGCCGCCTTCAACCAGCTGCAGAAGGTTCGAACCGGTTGCGGCTTCGGTGCGCTGAACCAGAACACCAAGCTCGACACCGCCTCGCTGGCCCATGTGAACTACCTGCTCGAGGACTCGAGCGCCACCACGCTGACCGTTGGGCACACCGAGACACCCACCAACGCCTTCTTCACCGGCGCCCGCCCGCAGGACCGGGCCTCCGCGGCGGGCTATGGCGAGAACGTGAGCGAGATCCTGTCTGCCAAGGCCCGCACCTTCCTGGCGAGCGAGGTCGGCCAGGCGCCCAGCGATGCCGCCTTCGGACTGATGGCGATGCAGGGTCTGCTGAACACGGTGGCGCACCTGTCGGCCGCGATGAACGGCGCGCGCAGCGTCGGCCTGGCCGACGGCACGCGGCGCTTCGGCTCGACACAGAACGGCTTCGCCCTCACGACCCTCCAGTACCGCTTCGGCGCGCTGCTGGGCGCGCAGGAAGGCACGCAACTGCTGGGCGCCGGCAACGTCGCCCACTACCCCTGCGCGGCCACGCAGGACGCCGAGTACGCCTTCGCCCCCGCCACCGAAGCCCCGAACCCCTTTCCCGCCATCACCGACACCGCCGCCCTGGTCGGCCCGCCGATCTACCTGCGTGCCGATGCCGGCGCGCTGCTCAAGGTCGACAGCTTCGGCATGAAGACCTCCAGCGGCACGCCGGTGCCGGTGCGCACCGACGTGGGCGCGATCCAGGGCCACGAGTTCTTCATGGTGCCGCGCGATCCGCTCCAGCCCGCCTCGGTCTACACCGTCAACTTCAAGGGTTCCGCCAACGGGCAGGCCTTCGACCGGACGTTCAGCTTCAGGACCCGGAACTGAAGCACGGGCCCAGGCCGCGTCAGCGCGTCCCGATATCGACGCGCTCGGCCAGGAAATCCAGGAAGGCACGCACGCGCAGCGGCAGGTAGCCGCCCTGTCCGACGAAGACCGCGTGGACTTCCTCGATGTCGCCCGGATTGGATTCCTCGAGCACCGGCAGCAGCCGGCCCGCGGCGATGTCCTCACGGACCTGGAAGGCCGCGAGCCGCGCCAGGCCCAGGCCGGCCAGGACCAAGCGGTGCAGCGCCTCGCCATCGCTGGCCTGGGCGTTGCCGGTGACGGGCACCACGATGTCCTCGCCGCCGTGCCGCAGCGGCCAGCCGGACTGGGCACGCGCGTAGCTGGTCCCCAGGCGGTTGTGCGACAGCAGCGCCTCCGGCGTGGCCGGTGTGCCGTGGCGCGCCAGATAGCCGGGCGTGGCGACGATCACCATGCGCGTCTCGCCCAGCTTGCGCGCCATCAGGTTCGAGCTCTTGAGCGGGCCCGCGCGCACCGCCACGTCGGTGCGCTGCTCGAGGATGTCGATCACCTCGTCGGTCAGCACGATGTCCAGCGTCACGTCCGGATGACGTTGCAGGAATTCCGGCGCCAGCGGCAGCAGGAAACGATGGCCGAAGGGGACGTTCGCGTTCACCCGCAGCCGCCCGCGCGGCGCCGAGTGGGCGCTGGCGCAGCGCTCCGCTTCGTCCAGATCGGCCAGCAGGCGCACGCCGCGCTCGTAGAAGACGCAGCCCTCGGGCGTGAGCTGAAGCTGCCGCGTGGAACGGTTCACCAGCCGGGTGCCGAGCCGCTGCTCCATGCGCGAGATCAGCTTGCTGATGGCCGAAGGCGTCATCCCGCAGGCACGGGCCGCGGCGGAGAAACCACCGAGTTCGATGACCCGCACGAACACTTCCAGTTCGCCGGATCGGTTGACTTCCAGTCGCGCCATGACAGTTCCTCGATGAGTTCAGCTCACAGATGTGTTTCCGCGAAACAGGCTGGTTCGATTATGTCTTTGAATTCATCATTGATGGACGAACTGCTACTGAAGTCATCCATATGAAGACGCTTTCCAAACCCTCGGCCGCCGCCGTGCTGGCCCTCGCCCTGTCTGCCGGCGCCTCGCTGGCCAGCCCCGCGGGGCTCCCACCCACGGCCTGGGTCGCCACCTGGAGCGCCCCGCCGCAGCCGGTCTGGGGATCGGATTTCCTGTTCCCGCTCAACATGCCGGCCGCCTTGCGCGACCAGACCGTGCGCCAGGTGGCGCGTGTCAGCCTGGGCGGGCCGCAGGTGCGCATCGTGCTGTCCAACGCCTACGGTCGCCAGCCCCTGCGCGTGGGCAGGGCCACGCTCGCCAGGCCGGCGACGGGCCGTGCAATCGCCGCGGACAGCCTGCGCACCGTGACCTTCGGCGGGCGTGAGGCAGCGACCATCGCGCCGGGCGCCGCCCTGCTCAGCGACCCCGTCGCGCTGCCCGTCGCCGACCTGGAACGGCTCGTCGTGAGCCTGTACCTGCCGGACGACGTGCCGCTCGGCACCTTCCATTGGGACGGCCGCCAGACCGGCTGGATCGTCGCCGGTGACCAGACCACCCTCCCCTCGCTGCGGACCGACGAACCCGATGCGCGGAGCACGACGGCACGCACGCTGCTGGCGGGCATCCAGGTCGAAGCCGCGCAGGCGGCACGCGCGGTCGCGGTGATCGGCGACTCGATCACCGATGGCGCCGCCGCCGGCCTCGACCAGGACCACCGGTGGCCGGACTTCCTGGCCGCGCGCCTGGCGCCGCACGGCGTGGCGGTCGTCAATGCCGGCATTTCCGGCGCCCGCCTGCTGTCCGACGGCATGGGCGTCAATGCCTTGGCGCGGCTGGAGCGCGACGTGCTGGCACAGCCCGGCGTGCAGAGCGTCGTCGTGATGCTGGGCATCAACGACATCGGCTGGCCGGGCACGGCCTTCGCACCGGCCAGCCCCCGGCCCACACTCGAGGCGCTCACGGCCGGCTATCGCCAATTGGTCGCGCAGGCCCACGGCCGCGGGGTGCGCGTGATCGGGGCGACGCTCACGCCCTTCGAAGGCGCCCTGCCCGGCACGCCGCTGGACAACTACTACCAACCCGACAAGGACCGCCTGCGCCGGCAGGTCAACGACTGGATCCGCACCAGCGGCGTGTTCGATGCCGTGATCGACTTCGATGCGGTGCTGCGCGATCCCGCCCACCCCGCGCGCCTGGCCTCGCGCTTCGATTCGGGCGACCGGCTGCATCCCGGCGACGAAGGCCATCGCGCGATGGCCGAAGCCGTCGACCTCGAGGCCTTGCTGCCGACGAATGCAGGGGGGCACTGAAACATGCTGTTCACGCCTCACCGCATCGGCAAGCTCGAATTGCCCCATCGCATCGTCATGCCACCGATGACCCGCTCGCGCGCCGGTGCCGGCAACGTGCCCACGGTGCTGATGGCGGCGTACTACGCCCAGCGCGCCTCGGCCGGACTGATCGTCAGCGAGGGCACGCAGGTCAGCCCGCAGGGCCAGGGCTATGCCTGGACGCCCGGCATCCACAGCGCCGAACAGGTGGCCGGCTGGCGCGCCGTCACCGACGCCGTGCATGCGGCGGGCGGCCGCATCTTCGCGCAGCTGTGGCATGTGGGCCGGATCTCGCATGTCTCGCTGCAACCCGGCGGCGCGGCGCCGGTGTCTTCGTCGCCGCTGAGTGCCGAAGGTGTCAAGGTCTTCATCGACCCCGAGGGGAAAGGCCCGCAGGCCGGCGTCGGCGGCATGGTGCAGCACTCGGCGCCGCGCGCCCTGTCCGAAGCCGGAATCGCGCAGGTGGTGCAGGACTTCACCGCGGCCGCACGCAACGCGCTGGAAGCCGGCTTCGACGGCGTCGAACTGCACGCGGCCAACGGCTACCTCATCAACCAGTTCATCGACTCCCGGGCCAACACCCGCACCGACGGCTATGGCGGCTCGCTGGCCGGACGGCTGCGCTTCCTGCGCGAAGTCACGGCGGCCGTGGCGTCGGTGGTGGGGCGCGAGCGGCTGGGCGTGCGGCTGGCGCCCCTGACCACCCTGCAGGGCGCGGTGGACGACACGCCCGAATCCACCTACCTGGCCGCGGCCAAGGTGCTCGACGAGATCGGCGTGGCCTACCTCCACATCGCCGAAGCCGATTGGGAGGACGCGCCCGAGATGTCGGCGGCGTTCAAGGAAGCCCTGCGCCTGATCTATGGCGGGACCTTGATCTATGCCGGCCAGTACACCGCCGAGCGCGCCGAGGCCGCCCTGCGCAAGGGCTGGGCGGACCTGATCGGCTTCGGCCGCCCCTTCATCGCCAACCCGGACCTGCCCGAACGCCTGCGCCTCGGCAAGCCGCTGAACCTGCCGGACGCGAGCCGGTTCTTCGGCGGAGCGGCGGCGGGCTACACCGACTACCCGCTCGGGCTGCCGGCAGCATCGGAGCCCACACCGGAAGCGGCCCACGCCCCGCGCCGGTAGTGCGCTGTTCAGGATGGCGTCGAGGATCGCCTGGTGCTCGCGCATTGCGCCGGCACGCGCGCGGATCAGCCCGGGTTCGACGCCACCAGGAAATCGATCAGCGAGGCCAGCGCACCCTGCGCATCGCTGCTGCGGAACAGCAGGCCGATCGGCTCGATCGGCGCCTGCAGGTCCAGCGGCAGCTCCACGATCCCGTGCCGCCCCACCCGATCGAGCAGCGTGAGCGGCACCGGCACCACCACGTCCGGCTGCGACAGCAGGCTCAGCAGCAGGCGCGGTGCCAGCGTCTGCACCGGGTGCGCCTGCGGCGGGTGCGCTTCCCGCGACCACAGCGCGTCGAGCGCGCGCCGCACGGCGAAGTGGGCCGGCGGCAGGATCCAGCGCGACTGCGCCAGGTCCGCCAGCTTCAGGCGGCGCCGCCGCGCCGCCGGGTGCGTGGCGGCGGCGACCAACACCATCCGGTCCTCGCGCAGCGCGATGAAGCGGTGCCCGGGTTCGAGCCGCACCGGCTCGCGCACCAGCACCGCATCGAACGCACCCGCGCGCAGGCCCGCGCTCAGGCGGTCGATGCTGTTCTCCTCGATCTCCAGGCGCCACTCCGGATAGGTTGCGAGCAATCGCTCCAGCACCGGCTGCAGCACGCTGGCGATGGCGGCATCGATCGCGCCGATGCGCAGCGGCCGCACCTGCTGCGTGGCCAGCGCCGTGAGCTCCTCGCTCGCCACGCGCAAGGCATCGATGGACAGGCGCGCATGCCGGGCCACGAGCCGCCCGGCCTCGGTGATGCGCATGCCGCGCGCATGGCGCTCGAACAAGGCCGTGCCCAGCAGGGTCTCGAGCTCGCGCAGCATCTGCGTGGCGGCGGGCTGCGTCATGTGGACCGCCGCCGCCGCGCGGCGCAGGTTGGCATGGGTCTCGAGCGCGTCGACCAGCTTCAGGTGGCGCAGGCGCAGGCGCGCGAGCAGGCGTTCGAGCAGCAGTTCGGGAGCGGGGACGGCGGCGGCGTTCATCGAGGCGATAAGGCCGGATTATCGGGCGCTGGAAATCCGATTGGCCGGCCGCGCCAGCGGCGCTTAGGCTCGCGGGCTTTTCTTCCCTCCGACGTTCTCGCATCACCCCCATGTCCATCCGCTTCCGCCTCGCCGCCCCGCTGTGCCTGCCCGTCGTCCTCGCCACCGCCGCCCTGTGCGCCAGCGCCCATGACAGGTCCGCGCCCCCACCCGCCGCCGCGCAGGCGATGTATCCGCTGATGGCCCAGCGCCTGCAGTCCGTGGAGCCGAAGGTGATCGCCTGGCGCCGCGACATCCACCAGCATCCCGAGCTCGGCAACCAGGAGAAGCGCACCGCCGCGCTGGTCGCCGCCCACCTGAAGGCGCTCGGCTTCGAGGTGCGCGAGGGCGTGGCCGTGACCGGCGTGGTCGGTGTGCTCAAGGGCGGCAAGCCCGGCCCGGTGGTGGCGCTGCGCGCCGACATGGACGCGCTGCCGGTCAAGGAACAGGTCGACCTGCCCTTCGCGTCGAAGGCGCGCGCCACCTGGGCGGGCAAGGAAGTCGACGTGATGCACGCCTGCGGCCATGACGGCCACGTCGCGATGCTGATGGGCGTCGCCGAGGTGATGGCCGCGATGAAGGACCAGCTGCCCGGCACGGTCAAGCTGGTCTTCCAGCCGGCCGAGGAAAAGCTGCCCAATGCCGAGATCGGCGGCGCGCGCCGCATGCTGGCCGAAGGCGCGTTCGATGCGCCCAGGCCCGACGTGGTGTTCGCCGCGCACCTGGTGTCGAACCTCAACACCGGCGAGATCGGCTACAAGGCCGGCCCGATCACCGCGGCCTCCGACGCCTTCCGCGTCAGCGTCAAGGGCCGCCAGACGCACGGCTCGGCGCCATGGAGCGGTGTCGACCCGATCGTGCTGGGCTCGCAGATCGTGCTGGGCTTCCAGACCATCGCCAGTCGCCAGGTCAACGTGACCAAGGAGCCTTCGGTGCTCACGGTGGGCACCTTCCAGGCCGGCACGCGCTACAACATCATTCCCGACGCCGCGGAGATGAGCGGCACGCTGCGCACCTACGACGAGCAGATGCGCAAGTTCATCATCCAGCGCATGGGCGAGACCGCCGAGCTGATCGCCAAGAGCGGCGGCGGCGACGCGCATGTGCACATCGAGGAAGACGGCTACGCCGCCACCATCAACGACGCGGCGCTCACAGAGAAGATGGCGCCGAGCCTGGCGCGCGTGCCGGGCGGCAAGGCCATGGTGGTGCAGAAGGGCACCGGCGGCGAGGACTTCTCCTTCTTCGCGCAGAAGGTGCCGGGCCTCTACGTGGTGATCGGCAACACGCCGGTGGGCCAGGACGCGAGCAAGGCCGAAGCCAACCATTCGCCGCGCTTCTATGTCGACGAGGCCTCGCTGGCGATCGGCACCCGCACGCTCGCGCAGCTCACGGTGGACTACCTGGCGATGGGCAAGCCCTGACGCCGGCAGGCCGATGCTTGCCTGCGAAAAACGGAAAACTGTTCTCCATTTTTGATGCCCTGGCCATGGGTTCCTGACACCGCTTGCTGCGTACCATTTGACCGTCGTCCCGCGCCCGGACGCACGCCAGACACACGCAGAACAAAGGAGTCAAGATGAACATCGCCCTGATCGGCGCCGGCAAGATGGGCCTGCCCATGGCCCGCCACCTCGCGGCCGCAGGCCATGCCGTGACGGTCTACGACCGCAGCGAGGCCGCGCAGGCCGGCGCACGAGCCGCAGGCCTGACGCTCGCGGATTCGCTGCCGGCCGCGGTGGCCGGCGCGGAGGTCGTGATCTCCTCGCTGCCGCACGACGCCGCCCTGCTCGCGGTCGCGGCCGAGGTCGCGCAACATGCGGCTGCGGGCACGGTCTACGTCGACACCAGCACCGTCTCGCTGCAGGCCAGCGCCACCGCCGCCGCGGCCTGCGCCGCCCGGGGCATCGCGCATGTGCGGGCCACGGTCTCGGGCAACAACAAGATGGCCGAGGCGGCGCAGCTCACGGTGATGGCCTCGGGGCCGGCCGAGGCCTATGCGCGCGTCAAGCCGCTGTTGGAAGCCTTCGGCCCCACGCAGTTCTACGTCGGCGCCGAGGACCAGGCGCGGCTCATGAAGCTGATCGTCAACCTGATGATCGCCGCCACCAGCGGCATGCTGGCCGAGGCTTTGGTCCTGGGCCAGAAAGGCGGGCTCGACTGGCGCCAGATGTGGGACGTGATCGGCGCCAGCGCGGTGGGCTCGCCCATCGTCAAGGCCAAGGCGGTGCAGCTGCGCGAGCGCGACTACACGCCCACCTTCACCGTCGACCAGATGCAGAAGGACGTGGGCCTGATCCTCGAGGCCGGCGCCCAGTTCCATGTGCCGCTGGCGCTCACCGCCGGCGTGGGCCAGATGCTGCATGCGGCCGCCGCGCAGGGCGATGCCGAACTCGACTACGCGGCCGTGATCCGCGCCGCGGCGCGCGGCGCGGGCGTGCCTACCGTCTAGCCTCCGGCAAGCGCACTTCCATCGGCTGGTCGAAGCTGGTCCACTTGCGGTCGTAGTCCATGCGCTCGAAGTGCTCAACCAGGAAGTCGATGAAGGTGCGCACCTTGGCCGACATGTGGCGCCGGCTCTGGAAGGCGAAGTTGATGCTCAGCTGCGGCAGGTCCCAGTCGTCGAGCACCGACACCAGCCGGCCCGCCACCAGGTCGTCGTAGAGGATGTACTTGGGCTGCACCACGATGCCCATGCCGTCGAGCGCGGCGGTGCGCAGCACCTGGCCGTCGTTCGACTCCAGCAGGCCCTTGATCTTCACGCTGCGCGTCTCCTCGCCGCGGCGGAAGGTGAAATCGTTGGGGTTGTTGCTGTAGGTGTAGAGCAGCACCGGCCGCTGCGCGAGCTCTTCCACGCTCTGCGGCATGCCATGGGCATTGAGGTAGCCCGGCGAGGCCGCCAGGATGCGGCGCGTGGCCGCGAGCCGGCGGATGGTGATGTTCGAATCGTTCTCGTACTCGCGCGTGCGGATCGCCACGTCGATGTTGTTGTCGATCAGGTCGTAGTAGCGGTTGGCCGCCTCGACGTGCACCGTGACGTTGGGGTAGCGGTGGGTGTACTCGCGCAGCAGCGGCGAGATGTGGTGCACCGAGAAGGACAGCGAGGCCGTGATGCGCAAGGTGCCGGTGGGGTTCAGCGTGGTGGCGCTGGCGGCCGACTCCGCATCGGCGAGGTCGGCCAGCACGCTCTTGCAGCTGCGGTAGAAGTTCTCGCCCACCTCGGTCAGCGTGAGCCGCCGCGTGCTGCGCTGGATCAGCCGCGCGCCCAGGCGCTCCTCCAGCGCCGCCAGGTGCCGGCTCGCCGCCGCATTCGACAGTCCCAATGCTTCGGCAGCACGCGACATGCTGCCCAGCTCGGCGGTCTGCACCAGTAGTTCCATCGCCGTCCAACGGTCCACGTCGTCTCCAGATCTTTGGGCAACTCGGCGGCTTCGCTTCCGCTGGCTGCAACAGTCATTTCATCGCGTGGCGGTCGCGTTCCCGCGGCCACGCCTCTCGAAGAGGCCGCATGTTAGCGCCGCCATCGCGATCGTGCGAGGACGCCATTGCCCATGGCGGCAACGGCTGTGCGCCCCACGCGACGCGCTGTCTTCGCGCCAGGGAAAACCCTTCCTTTTCCAGCCAATGGAAATGAGGTTTTCGCCAAGCCCCCTTGGTCCGCCCCTCTTCGATTTCTATAGTTCCCGCAGCCCCAGACCCAGGAGACCCCCGGTGCGAAATCTCAACGAAGACAACATCACGCGCGCCGTGATCGCGATGCACGCGCAGGCCAAGGACGCACGCGTCCAGGCCCTCATGACCAGCCTGGTGCAGCACCTGCACGCCTTCGCCCGCGAGGTCGAGCTGACCGAGGAGGAGTGGTTCAAGGGCATCCAGTTCCTCACCGACGTGGGCCACATCACGACCGAGGTGCGGCAGGAATTCATCCTGCTGTCGGACACGCTGGGCCTGTCGATGCTGGTGACCGCGCTCAACAACAAGAAGCCGCAGGGCTGCACCGAGGCCACCGTGTTCGGCCCCTTCCACGTCGAAGGCTCGCCGCAGGTGCCGCTGGGCGGCGACGTCGCCAACGGCGCCGAGGGCGAGCCCTGCTATGTGCGCGGCAGCATCGTCGGCACCGACGGCCAGCCCGTGCCGCATGCCGAACTGCAGGTGTGGCAGGCCGATGCCGCCGGCAACTACGACGTGCAGTACGCGCGCGAGAACGGCGAGCACGAACACCGCGCGCGCGCCACGCTCAATGCCGACGCGCACGGCGACTTCCACTTCAAGACCATCCGCGCCGAGGCCTACCCGATCCCGCACGACGGCCCGGTCGGCAAGATGCTCGAGGCGCTGGGCCGCCACCCCTGGCGGCCCGCGCACCTGCACTTCATGATCAGCGCGCCGGGCTTCGAGCGGCTCATCACGCACGTGTTCCGCAACGGCGACCGCTACCTGGATTCCGACGCGGTGTTCGGCGTGCGCTCGTCGCTGATCGCCGACTGGATCGAGCACCCGCCCGGCGCCACGCCCGACGGCGGCACGAGCGCCGTGCCCTTCTACACGCTGGACTTCCGCTTCGTGCTGAACCCGGTGGCGGCGCCCACGGTCGCGCGCGCCACGACCACCACCCGCAAGGCGTCGGCCTGATGTCCACGCCGCTGCCAGCGCGCACGCGCATCGAAGGCGCCACGCTCGTGTCGATGGACGACAGGCTGGGCGTGATCGACGACGCCTGCATCGAGATCGCCGACGGCCGCATCGCCTCGGTCATGGCGCTGCACGACGCAGCGCCGGCCGCGCCGACCGACACCGTGATCGACGCCCGCGGCTTCATCGTCTTCCCCGGTCTGGTCAACGCCCACATGCACACCTGGCAGACCGCGCTGCGCGGCATGGCCAGCAACTGGACGCTGATGGAGTACTTCCGCTGGATGCACGCCGGCCTGGGCACGCTGTTCACGCCCGAGGACATCCGCATCGGCACCTATGCGGGCGCGCTCAACCAGTTGAATGCCGGCACCACCACGCTGGTCGACTGGTGCCACAACAACCCGACGCCCGCCCACACCGACGCGGCCGTCGATGCGCTGGCGCAGAGCGGCATCCGCGCCGCCTTCTTCCACGGCAGCCCCAAGCCCGACCCGCGCCCCGGCGAGCCGCCCTTCTGGGAAGTCGCGCATCCGCGCGCCGAGATCACGCGGCTGCAGGCCGATGCGCGCTTCGCGCCCGGCGGCCTGCTGAGCCTGGGCATGGCGGTGCTGGGCCCGCACTATTCGACGCTCGCGGTCGCGCTGGCCGACTTCGCGCTGGCCCGCGAGCTGGGCCTGACGGCCTCCATGCACCAGGGCGGCGGCGCGGCGCGCGCACCCGAGGGCTGGAGCGTGCTCGAGCGCGAAGGCCTGCTGGGTCCGCACATCAACATCGTGCACGGCAACGGCCTGAGCGACGCGCAGCTCGACCGTTTCGTCGCCCTGGGCATGAGCTTCTCGCTCACGCCCGAGAACGAGATGACGCAGGGCCACGGCCACCCGATCGTCGGCCGGCTGCGCGCACGCGGCGTGTCGCCCTCGATCGGCGTGGACCTCGAATCGGGCCTGTCGGGCGAGATGTTCACGGCCGCGCGCATCGCGCTGGTGCACCAGCGCGCGCTCGACAACGCGGCCTTCCGCGCCGCTGCGGTCGGAGACGGCCCGGTGATCCCGCCCACCACCACGCTGCAGACCCACGAGGCCCTGCGCTGGATCACGGTCGAAGGCGCGCGCATGCTGGGCCAGCAGGACCGCATCGGTTCGCTCGCGCCCGGCAAGCAGGCCGACCTGCTCCTCATCGATGCGCGGCTGCCCAACATGCAGCCGGTGCACGACCCGGCCAGCACCGTGCTGATGCAGACCAGCCTCGCGAACATCGACTCGGTGATGGTCGCGGGCCGCTGGCGCAAGCGGCACGGCATGCTGGTCGACGACGCGGGCCGGCCGCTGGACCCCGACAGCTGGCTGCCCGCGCTGCGCGCCTCTGGACAGCGCCTGGCAGCCGGCGTGGGCTGGCAGCCGGCGCACGCCACACCTCACACAAGAACGGAGACTGCATGACCCCACCCCACGACCCCGCGGCGCCCGCCACGCCGCGCGTCCCCATCCTGGAACTGCGCGGCATCAGCAAGCGCTTCACCGGCGTGCAGGCGCTGGACGACGTGTCCTTCGAACTGCACGAGGGCGAAGTCCACATGCTGCTGGGCGAGAACGGCGCCGGCAAGTCGACGCTGATGAAGGTGCTGTGCGGCGCGCACACCGCCGACGCGGGCGAATTCTTCCACCATGGAAAGCCGGTGGTGATCGGCGGCCCGGCCGACGCGCAGCGCCTGGGCATCGCGGTGATCTTCCAGGAGTTCACGCTGGTGCCCTACCTCAGCGTGGCGCAGAACATCTTCCTCGGCCGCGAGCCCCGGGGCCGGCTGCCCGGCCTGGTCGACCATGCGCGCATGCGGCGCGAGGCGCAGGCCATCATGGACCAGCTGGGCATGACGCTGGCGCCCGACACCGTGGTCGCGACGCTGGGCGTGGCGCAGCAGCAGATGGTCGAGATCGCCAAGGCGCTGTCGCAGCAGGCGCGCATCGTGGTGCTCGACGAGCCCACGGCCGCGCTCTCGGACAACGAGACCGAGAAGCTGTTCGCGATGATCGAGACGCTCAAGCGCCAGGGCGTGGCGATGGTCTACATCAGCCACCGCATGGCCGAGGTGTTCTCGATGGGCGACCGCATCACCGTGCTGCGCGACGGCAAAAAGGTCGGTTTCCGCATGCCCGGCCAGACCGCGCCCGACGAGCTGGTGAGCCTGATGGTCGGCCGCAAGGTCGACATGTCGTACAGCCGCACCTACTGCACCGCGCCCGGCGAGATGGCGCTGCGGCTGCAGGGCGTGAGCGCGCGCTCGGGCATCCAGGACGTGAGCCTGGAGGTGCGCGCCGGCGAGATCGTCGGCCTGGCCGGGCTGGTCGGCTCGGGCCGCACCGAGGTCGCGCGCGCCATCTTCGGCGCCGACCCGATCGCGGCCGGCCGCATCGAGATCTTCGGCCGGCCCCAGACCGGCGGCCCCACGCAGGCACGCCGGCTCGGCGCCGCGCTGATCCCCGAGAGCCGCAAGGCGCAGGGCCTGGCGCTGATCCGCTCGGTGGGCGAGAACCTGGTGCTCGCCAGCCTGCCGCGGCTGTTCCCGCGCGGCCTGTTCTCGCCCTCGAAGGCGGCGGCGCGGGCGCGCGAGCTGATCGCCCGCCTGCGCATCGCCACGCCCGGCCCGGACCGCCGCGTGGGCGTGCTCTCGGGCGGCAACCAGCAGAAGGTGGTGATCGGCAAGTGGCTCAGTGCCGAGGCGAAGCTGTTCATCTTCGACGAGCCCACGCGCGGCATCGACGTGGGCGCCAAGGCCGAGATCTTCAGCCTGATCGACGGCCTGGTGAAGAAGGGTGCGGCGGTGCTGATGATTTCCTCGGAGCTGTCCGAGATCGTCAACGTCTGCGACCGCACTTATGTGATGCGCGAAGGGCGCGTGGCCGGCGAACTCGCCCGCGACGCCATGAGCGAAGAAGCCATTCTGACCCTGGGGATGCACCATGCATGAAATGACCGTACGCGCCGAGCCCGTGGAGGGCGTCGGCAAGCTGATCGCGCGGCTCAAGCACGCCGGCAGCGCCAGTGGCGCACTGATGATGCTGATCGTGCTGTGCGCGGTGTTCGCGTTCTCGACCGAGAACTTCCTCGACGGCGCCAACCTGGTCAACGTGGCGGTGCAGTCCACCATCCTGCTGCTTCTCGCGCTGCCGATGACGCTGATCATCATGACCGAGGGCCTGGACCTCTCGATGGGCGCGGTGCTCACGCTGGCCAACGTGGTGCTGGCCACGGTGGCGGTGAACACCGGCGGCGTGAGCCTCGCGCTGCTGGCCGCGCTGGGCGTGGGCCTGGCCTTCGGCCTGGCCAACGGCACGCTGGTGTCGCGCCTGGGCATCCCGCCCTTCGTCGCGACGCTGGGCACGCTGGGCGCGGCCCAGGGCCTGGCACTGGTGGTGACCGACGGCCAAAGCGTGGTCGGCATCCCGGCCTCGGTGCAGATGTTCTACAGCGGCGCCTTCCTCGGGGTGCCCGCGCCGATCTGGATCGCCGGCATCGCCTACGCGCTGTTCCATGTCGTGCTGTACCACACGCGCTTCGGCGCCAACGTCTTCGCGCTGGGCGGCAACCGCGAGGCGCTGACCCTGGCCGGCGTGCGCACCCGCCTCTACCTGGTGGCGGTGTACGTGATCGGCGGCCTGATGGCCGGCCTGGCGGCGCTGCTGCTCACCGCACGCATCAGCTCGGGCCACCCGACGGCGGCGCTGGGCATGGAGTTCGACGCCATCGCCGCGGTCGCGGTCGGCGGCACCTCCTTCGAGAAGGGCAAGGGCTGGCTGCTCGGCACGCTGATCGGCGTGCTGGCTGTGGGGGTGCTGCGCAACGGGCTCAACCTGATGGGCGTGACCTCGGCGGTGCAGGTGTCGGCCATCGGCCTGCTCGTCATCCTCGCGTTGATGATCGACGCGTTCCGCGGGAAGCAATCGTGAGCACTGTGATGAAGACCCCCACCCTTTCCTCGTCCGCCGCGGCGCCGGCACAGCAGAACGCATCGGGCCTGCAAGGCCTGTGGCAGGCGCTGCCCGACCCGGTGCGCAGCGTGGCCTTCCGGCTGCTCGCGCTGGGCCTGCTGTGCCTGGTGCTGAGCTTCGCCAGCGACGCCTTCCTCACCACCACCAACCTGGTCAACGTGCTGCGGCAGGCGGCGCTGCTGTTCCTGCTGGCCTCGGGCGTGACGCTGGTGATCCTCACCGCGGGCCTGGACCTCTCGGTGGGCGCGAACGTGGCCATGAGCGCCTGCCTGGCGGCCACGCTGATGAAGGCCACGGGCTCGATCACGCTGGCGGTGTTCGCCGGCCTGGGCTGCGGCCTGCTGATCGGCATCGCCAACGGCCTGCTGATCACGCTGCTGCGGCTGCCGCCCTTCATCGCGACCTACGGGATGCTCTGGATCCTGCACGGCGTGACCTACTGGTTCATGAAGGGCGAGACCATCCACGGCTTCCCGCCGGCCTTCCGCGCCATCGGCAGCGGCCACTGGCTGGGCATCCCGATCCCGGTCTACCTGATGGTGGCCTTCCTGTTCATCGGCGTGGTGTTCGCGCAGCGCACCCGCTGGGGCCAGGAGATCTACGCCGTGGGCGCCAACCCCGAGGCCGCGCGCCTGTCGGGCGTGCCGGTGAAAAGCCGCCTGGTGCTGGTCTATGCGGTGAGCGGCGCGATGGCCGGGCTGGCCAGCCTGATCTTCCTCGCGCGGCTCAACTCGGCCGAAGGCGACATCGGCGAAGCGCTCACGCTGCCGGCCATCGCGGCGGTGCTGATCGGCGGCACCTCGCTGTTCGGCGGCGTGGGCTCGGTCTTCGGCACGCTGGTCGGCGCGCTGATCCTGACCCTGGTGCTCAACGGCATGAACCTGTTGGCGATCAGCTCGAACTGGCAACCCGTGGTCACGGGCGTGATCGTCGTACTGGCGGTATTTCTCGACAACCTCACTCGCAAAGGAGACAGAAAATGAAGACGAAGACAAGCCACCGGCTCGCACTGCTGGCCCTGGTCCTGGGCGGCGCCTCGCTGGCGCAGGCCCAGAGCGGCGAACGCATCGCGGTGTTCACCAAGAACCAGACCAACCCCTTCTTCCAGGCGGTGCGCCTGGGTGCCGACTCGGCCGCCAAGCAGCTCAACGTGAAGGTCACGCACTACGTGCCGACCAAGCCCGACAGCATCCCCGAGCAGATGAGCCAGATCGAGGACGTGATCGTCAAGAAGCCCGACGCCATCGTGTTCACGCCGGTCGACTACAAGGCCATGGGCCCGGCCGTCGGCAAGATCAACGCGGCCAAGATCCCGGTGGTCAACGTGACCGACCGCAGCGAGGTCGGCAGCTTCGTCGCCTTCGTCGGCGCCAGCGACTACCAGCTGGGCCTGGAGACCACGAAGTACCTGATCAAGGCCATGGGCGGCACGGGCAACATCGTGGTGCTCGAGGGCGTCAAGGGTTCGCTCACCAGCATCGACCGGGTGCGCGGCTTCAACGACGCGGTCAAGGCCGCGCCGGGCGTGAAGGTGGTGGCGTCGCAACCGGGCAACTACCAGCGCCTGCAGGCCCTGCAGGTGATGGAGAACCTGATGCAGTCGCACCCCAAGATCGACGGCGTGTTCGCCGCCAACGACGCCATGGCCTCGGGCGCCATCGAGGCGCTCGACGGCGCCGGCCGCAAGGCGCTGGTGGTGGGCATCAACGGCACCAAGGAAGCCATCGACGCGATCAAGGCCGGCAAGATGCTGGCCTCGGGCGACTACAACGGCTTCCTGCAGGGCTGCGTGTCGACCATGACCGCTGTGCGCGAACTGCGCAAGCTGTCGGTCGAGAAGGACGTGGTCTTCCCCGCCACCGTGATCGCCAAGGACAACCTGTCGGCCTACGAATCGCCGGTCGAATCGCGCAGCTGCCCCAAGTGGGAAGAGGCCATCGCCAGGAAGTGATCCCCCGGCGCACGGCCCGCCGCGGCGGGGCCGTGCGCCCTCCTCCCCCCATCCACTCCATCGGAGCACTCCCGTGATTTTCGTTTTCCATCTGCTGGACCGTGCCGACGCCGGCGAGCTGCGCCTTCTCGTGCGGCCCGAGCACAAGGCCTACCTCGCCGCGGTGGCCGACCGCATCGCCTTCGCCGGCCCGCTGACCAGCGACGACGGCCAGACCATGATCGGCAGCCTGCTGGCCATCGACTTCCCCGACCGCGCCGCGGCCGAGCGCTGGCAGGCCGACGAGCCCTTCACCCGGGCCGGCGTCTACCAGAGCGCCTCGGTGCTGCCCTTCGTGAACCTGTGGCCGCAGACGGCCGGCTTCCCGCCCGCGGCCTGAGCCCCACCCATGACCTTCAAGCACATCGTCATGTGGGACCTGCGCGGCGACTCCGCCGAGGAGAAGGCCCGCGCCATCCACCTGGTGCGCGGCAAGTTCGAGGCGCTGCGCGGCCAGATCCCGGGGCTGCTGCACCTGGAGGTCGGCGTCGACCTGAGCCATGCCGACTACGCCTGCGACGTCGTGCTGTACAGCGAGTTCGACAGCCAGGAATCGCTGGCCTCCTATGCCACGCACCCCGCGCACCTGCGCGTGCGCGAGGAGATCGGCGACCTGCGCATCGCGCGCCACCAGGTCGACTACGCGGCGCACTGAGCGCCGGCCTTCCATTTCCCGACCGCACGGCCGGCGTGCCGCGCGGTCTTTCTTTCCCCCGAGCCCGAAGAACCCATGACCACCCCTCTAGACATCGTCGGCCTGTGCGGCAGCCTGCGCCACGCTTCCATCAACCGTGCCGCGCTCCGGCTGGCCGGCGAGGTCATGCCCGCCGGCATGACGCTGGACATCGCCGAGATCCGCGACATCCCCTTCTTCGACGGCGACGTCGTGGCCCAGGGCTGGCCCGCGGCCGTGGCCGCGCTGCGCGAGCGCATTCGCAAAGCCGACGCCGTGGTCATCGCCACGCCCGAGTACAACTTCTCCACGCCCGGCGTGCTCAAGAACACGCTCGACTGGCTCAGCCGCGGCGAGGACCAGCCCTTCGCCTTCAAGCCGGTGGCGATCCTCTCGGCCTCGCCCGGCCCGCTGGGCGGTGCGCGCGTGCAGTACGACCTGCGCCGCGTGATGCTGTTCATGAACGCCCAGGTGCTGGCCAAGCCCGAGGTCTTCATCGGCGGCGCCGGCGCCAAGTTCTCGCCCGAGGGGGTGTGCACCGACGCGACCACGCGCCAGTTCGTGGGCGACCAGATGGCGGCCTTCGCGCACTGGATCGCGGGCGTGCAGCGCATGAGGGGCTGAGACCGGAGCGCCCTCACCCCTGCCCTGTCCCGCGTGCGGGAGAGGGCGCAACTCAAGACCCCCCCAATGGATCGCACCATGCACCCGCCCCGCCACGATTTCGTCTTCACCGCGCAGCCCGCGCGCGTGCGCTTCGCGCCGGGCGCGCTTGCGCACCTGCCGCAGGAGGTCGAGGCGCTGGGCGCCCGGCGCGCGCTGGTGCTGTGCACGCCGCAGCAGGTCGAAACGGCCGAACGCGTGTCGGACCTGCTCGGCCCGCTGAGCGCGGGCGTGTTCAGCGGCGCCGTGATGCACGTGCCGATCGAGGCCGCGCGCGAGGCCCGCGCGCACGCCGGCGCGGTCGGCGCCGACTGCGCGGTCGCGATCGGTGGCGGCTCCACCGTGGGCCTGGGCAAGGCCATCGCGCTCGAGTCGCCGATGCCGATCATCGCGATCCCGACCACCTATGCGGGCTCGGAGATGACGCCGATCTACGGCATCACCGAAGCCGGCCTGAAGAAGACCGGCCGCGACCCGCGCGTGCTGCCGCGCACCGTGCTCTACGACCCGGAACTGTCGACCGGCCTGCCCGTCGGCCTGTCGGTGGTCAGCGGCATGAACGCCATCGCGCACGCGGCCGAAGGCCTCTACGCACGCGACGGCAACCCCGTGATGTCGCTGATGGCCGAGGAAGGCATCCGCGCCATCGCCCAGGGCCTGCGCGGCATCGTCGCAGCCCCTTCCGACATCGACGCGCGCAGCGACTGCCTCTACGGCGCCTGGCTTTGCGGCACGGTGCTGGGCCACGTCGGCATGGCGCTGCACCACAAGCTGTGCCACACCCTGGGCGGCAGCTTCAACCTGCCGCATGCCGAGACCCACACGGTGGTGCTGCCGCATGCGCTGGCCTACAACGCGGCCGCCGCGCCCGAGGCCATGCAGCGCATCGCCCGCGCCATCGGCCGCGGCGACGGCGACGCGGCCGGCGGCCTGTTCGATCTGGCCGGGGCCCTGGGCGCGCCCACCTCGCTGCGCGAGATCGGCATGCCCCAGGAGGGCCTGGCGCGCGTCGCCGATCTGGCCGTGGCCAACCCCTACTGGAACCCGCGCCCGCTCGCGCGCGACGCGCTCATGGCGCTGCTGCACGACGCCTGGGAAGGCCGGCGGCCGGGCCACACGCAGCCCTGAGGCTTCGTCGCGCAAACCGTTTCGTCATCACCTCAAACACAAGGAGACACCGTCATCATGAAAGTAGCCGTTGCAGGTCTGGGCTGGTGGGGCAAGCAGATCATCCGTTCGCTGTCCGCCAGCCCGAAGTTCACCGTGGTCGCCGCGGTGGACCCCTTCCGTCCGGCCGACGCCGATGCGTTCCTGAAGGAAGCCAAGGTCGAGCTCGCGCCCGACCTGGCCGCGGTGCTGGCCCGCGCCGACATCGAGGGCGTGATCCTCGCCACGCCGCATTCGCTGCACGAGGAGCAGGTGCTGGCCGTGCTCGAGGCCGACAAGCAGGTCTTCTGCGAGAAGCCTTTGGCCATGAGCAGCGCCGGCGCGCGCCGCATGCTCGACGCCGCCCGGCGCAAGGGCCGCGTGCTGGGCATGGGCCACGAACGCCGCTTCGAGCCCGCCGTGGCCGAGCTGATGCGCATGGTGCGCGCGGGCGAACTGGGCAGGCTGCTGCACGTGGAAGCCAACGTGAGCCACGACCTGTTCCGCAAGCTCGACGCATCGAATTGGCGGCTCGACCAGAAGCACGCGCCCGCCGGCATGATGACGGCCGTCGGCATCCACATCACCGACATCTTCATCGCGCTGGCCGGCCCCGCGCAAAGCGTGCGCTGCACCACCGACTCGATGATCTTCCCGGCCCCCGCGCAGGACTACATCACCGCCACCATCGCCTTCCGCTCGGGCGTGCGCGGCACCGTGAGCTTCCTGTCGGTCACGCCCTTCCACGGCCGCATCGCGGTGTTCGGCGACAAGGGCTGGGTCGAGCTGGTGTCGGAAGGCAATGTCGACCAGGGCCTGCCCACGCTTTTCACCCACTGCATCGGCACCGGCGTGCCGCGCATCCACCACAGCCATCCGGCCAACGACGCGGTGCTGCTGAACTTCGAAGCCTGGTCGGACGCGGTCACACGGGGCGGCGCCTACCCGTTCACGCACAGCGAGCTGCTGGAGAACATCAAGCTGTTCGAGGCGATCGTGGCGTCGGGGAAGGCGGGTGGGGAGACGGTGGTGATTGAAGAGGAGGTTGTGACGGGTTGAGACGGGGGTCCTGGCGCGGAGCATCTGCGCACCTGTTCGGCGAGTACCCAGTCATCATCAGGGCTTGACTCGCGCGACCAACCGATGCGAACGGTTTGGCATCGACAAGGCGGTGAGCGCGGCACTGTCGAGCGGCTCCATGATGGGCGCCCCGCTGGCGTCGCGGTACGCGCGCACCGCGTGCAGTTGCCTTCTGCACCGCAACGCTCAACGCGGCAGGAAGCTGACCTTGACGCCTTTGACGGTGGCGTCCTTCTTGGCATCGACCTGCACGCCACGCAGCGCGGAACACTGTTCGCCCATAAGCAACCTACCTGCAGCGGCCGAGAACGCTCTCAGTGCACCGGGAACTCGACCTCGATGGGCTTGCGCTCCGGATCGCTCAAGAACAAAAGGTAGGTCTGCACGGCCAACTTGAACTGCGAGAGGGTGACTTCGCCGCCCTCGCCTTGGCTGTAGAGGCCCTCGAACCAAACCTTGTCGCGCGTGATGTTGATGACCCAGGCATTGCCGTCGACATCGGCCAGATCGAGTTCGCCAGACTCGACTTTACGGACCCAGTCCATAACACAGGCGACGCCTCGCGGACTCTGAATGTCCCCCATGATTGCATCGCACATCATCTGAAATGGAGGTAGGCATGCCTTCCAACGCGGAACGATCGTGACCGGTCCAGGTTCAGTAACTTCAATCCAGCAGCGTTTCCACCGCTTGCTGGGGTCAGCATCGGCGATCATTTCAATCATCGTGGCCCGGAGTACGGTGTTCATGGTTTTCCCGGCGGGAAAAAATAGTGCGAATCGCGTTTCTGAATCTCTCGAGCGTGATGCCGCACTTCTTCATCGCGGCTTCAATGAAGCTTTGCAGCCCCTGCAACTGTGCACGTTGCTCGGGCGTCAAGCTGGGGTCGCTCTTCAAACGCTCGAATTCACCAAGGACTCGGTCGATCTGGCTTGGCCCCATCACGCCTGTTGGACTTCCGCTCGCCAGCAGTCCCTTGATCGCCTCCACCAGTTGGTGGAGCCATCTGGACAGGATGCCGCTGGCCGTCGAGGTGATCTACACCTGGGCATTCACATCCTTCAATAACTCACTCGCCCTCCAACTCGGCACGAGCCCATTGCTCCCATCACCCGTCCGCACCTCCTTGTTGCCCGCAATGCCGGAAATCCCTGAGGCGGTGATGCTGGTGCGTTCGCGCCCCGCCTTCTCGATGCCTGCCGATGACCCGCTGTTGCATCCCAGCGCCATCGAAGCCCCGCTCGCATGGACGATGTCGCTGTTGACGATGTCCCTGCTCGTCAGGCATCGAACAACATCGGCAATCCAACGCTAGCCAAGCACTCATCAGCTTCTCCACGCCTTGAAGACTGACAGATCAGGCGCCAGGCGTAGAGAGTTCCTATGAAGCAGTGGGCTGGTGATTTCTGAAAATGGCAACGACTTCACTTTTTCGACCGCCGCCCATTACTATCTCAACAACTTCAATACATCATCAGGAATGACCGCGGGCTTTTTTTCGCCCGCTCTTTTCTTAAGAAAAAACCAAACCCAATGCTTTCTGAATTTTTTCATCAAGTTTCTTGATGGAAGAGGAGAATTCTTTTAGATCCCCTTCGAATTTTTTAAAATTCAGGTCGCCGCCGCCATCATCAGCCACCTCAAACAAGGAAAAAATATTGTCGCGCATAAGAAAAAAAGCAATTGCTGCAGCAGCCTCGAGAATATCACCTCTATCTTTTCCCCGCGATACATCCTGCTCATCAAATTCGGAAAGTCCGATCAATTGCCATAAAAATACATCGTCACGATCACCTTCTTCGAAAAGGTCAAGGATGACATTTCTTGCGTATTCCGTCATGGTTGAATATGTACTTTGTAAGGCCTTCCTGATCTTGGAAAAATATCTATTGTGCGACCGCCGGTTCCTGACGTATTTCTTAAGCCCACCCGTGTTCCATCAGGCAGTATACGAATGCCGCCGTTATAGGTTGGCGCAGCTACAGAGTCCGCCCTGAACAATTCCGTTTTCAATCGTGCGCGAGTTGAGTGCGGCCCACTGGTGCGGAGAACATCGCCAGCAGCGCAGGCAATGCGAGCCAGAATCGAGCGGCAAGAAGCCGCAGCTTCGCCAGGATCAGGCGCAGGTTGTGGCCCGCGCCGCACATCACCGCATGCAGCGCGTCGCCCAGCGCGCCCCTGAGCGGGTTGCGGCCCAGGCGCCCGTCCATCTTCATGTGACCGATGGCCGGCTCGATGGCGCTGCGTCGATGAATCATCGCCTTCAAGCTTCGCGTAATGCCCCGCTTTTGACCCGAGCGCAGGATGCGCACCCCTTCGATCTCCACGCCCCGATAGCCCTTGTCCACGATCGCCGTGGTGGGCTTGCGCTCGGCAAGGATGCCCACCTGTTCGAGCGGTTCAGCCAACGTATGGCCGTCATACGGATTGCCCGGCATGCTGCGCATGCCCACCACCAGCCCTTCCCTCAAGGTCGTGGCGATGCTGACCTTCACGCCGAACTCGTAGGGCGTTCGAGCCTTGCCCTTGCTGATGCACTCGACCTCGGGAGCATGCAGCGCGTAGAGCTTGTTTTTGTCCTTGGTCTTCTGCGTGAGGATGCGGTCCGTGCGTGCCAGCAGATCGCGGACCTTGGCTTGCGCCTGCTCGGGCAACGCGGCGAGTTGGCGCGCCACTTCGCGCTGCACACGACCCATGCGCGTGCGCAAGGTCCGCACGGCACGGCGCATGCGCTCGAACTGCCTGGCATGGGCATAGCGGCCGATCTGCGCGGCCAACCTGGGGGCCGTGCGGTTGTAGTTCTGGCGCGGAGCAATGCCGTGTTCCTCGACCACCTTCACCAGGTGCTGGCGACTCTTCTCCAGCAGGCGGCTGTCCGTGGGGTGCGCAATCGCCTTGGGCATGACGGTGGTGTCGACGATGACTCGATCTACGCTGGAGGCCTTCACGACGCCGCCGCGCCGGGCGGCTCCGATAGTCTCCATGAGCAAGGTCTCCACACCTTCCTCGCCAATGCGCTTCCTCCAGCGCGTGAGGCTGCTCGGATCGATGGGCGCTTCGGTCTGCAGGTACATCTCGACGCAGAAGTACTGCCAATACGGGTTCTCGACCCAGGTGTTGACGACGGCTTCGTCGGAAGCGTCGAAGGCGTGCTGCAGGTACAGCAGGCCGGCGACCAGGCGAGGAGGCAACGCAGGTCGGCCGCGCCCGGAGCTCAAGTGGGCGCCGAAGGTGCGCTCGATCTCGGCCCAGTCGATCAGGCCGGCCAAGCGCACCAACGGATGACGCATGTTGATCAACTCGTCGAGCCGGGAGATGAACAGCTCGTCGGTCGCGGGCGTTGCGGGCTTGGGTCCCATCGTTCAAAACCTCGTCGGAATTTGCAAGAAAACTGCGTTCTACACCGATCTACCTTGCAAGTCCTGCGCCAGGGAAACTCGAAAATCTCAAACAAGATCAATGGGTTGCGGGTTGTTCAGGGCGGACTAAATAGATCGCTGGTGCGTCAGTCCTGCCGATAGGACAATGCGCCCTCCTGATCGTACTGGACAACGATGTCCAACAGCAGATGAGATCATTGACCGGGACATTGTGAGCGAAAAACCAATGCCACCTCATAAATCAGCACTCGTGAAATCTCATGTCTCAGCAGTATTTGAGAAATACAGATCTGCCGCCTGCTTCTCTTTATAGAAGAATTCAAGCTCAGTAGAATTCCGCTCCAGAATCCCGCAATAACGGGGAAAATCCCCAGTCAACCTCGCATAGCCACAAATCGCCACCACTCCGAAAGTACCCCATAACCCTTGGTAATCCACAGACTGACCTACGTAGCACATCGACCATCCCTCAACGATCCTAGGATCTTCAATTTCGAACAGACTCCCAGGAATCCAGTCCGGGCCGGCGCTCTCGGCACAAATCAAATAGTCAATCCGTGCATTCAAGCACATTACCCCATAGACCTCGTACGACTGACCCACTGTCAACTGAGAAAAAAGCTTCATCTGTCTCTCCTCTGCAACGCGCGAAAGAGGGTATATCTTTCCCAGAAACAAAATTACAAATAACTTTCACAGCTTTTAATCTCTAAACTTAAATCATCGACCGCGCCCGAAACTTTGTTCTTTACATAGTGAATTTCAATCCCGTTCACATTTTTTCTTATCTTTACCCATCCTTCCGAAGCAGGCCATCTCGAATCTGAAAGGACAATGGGAATCTCAAAACCGGAATTCGGAGCAGACAGTGCTTCATCCATCGCGAACTTCTCTTTTATATTGCGCGGCGCTGTCCGACCCGTTGCGCCTCGACCTAGCGGTGCGCCTTGCGCGTTCCCCGCTTCGTTGCCCTTTGCCCCTGTCGCCCCCATGGCTGCGGCGGTCAGTCCACCGTATACATTGCCCAGCTTGAACTCTGCTTCTGCAATGTACGAGTTCAGTCCGATCCGCTCGGTGTCCGCCAAGGTCATCCCCTTGGCCTTCAGGTCCGCCTGCAGAGTTTTCAGTTGCACCAGCGATCCCGCCGCACACGTCGTATCGCCTGGAGCGCACAGGTTGTACGCGCTCATGGCGTTGATGGTCGTCATCACCGCCTCCGACCTGTCGCTCACCTTCCGGTCGTAGCGCCGGTTCACGTCGTCGATGCGGTTCGAAGGCCTCGGCAGGTTTGCACCACAATCAACTCGCACGATTGATGATGGGGATGCCATTAATCTTGTTGCGTCATCTTTCGGGAATAGAGCTCCAATCGATTGTTCGCTTTCCTTCTGACACCAAGTGAACAAAGTATTTTGCGGCCAAATGATCGTCCTTAAATACGGCAACGGCACTGCGCGCCCCTCGCTCTTCTGCGTAGATATAAAACTTCCCAGCCACCTCTTCAAAGCCGAAAGGTTCATTCGAGTTTGTCGAATGAAATCGCCGCCCCGCGACCTCCCACTCCGGCCACTCTATTCCTGTCAGAGTCCTGCCAATAAGAAGGTATACACGATCTAGACCTGAAGAATTACTCTCATTTAGAGGGCGTTCAAATTCATCCGCAACGTACTGAGGGACCTCCATCATTCTCATTTTCATTTTACAACCTTTCTAAGAAATCCATCCTCAACAAGTTTTGCAATGGTCTTCTCTGAACCCCTACTTGTTTCATACTGCAGGCCCATTCCTTCCTGGCCAAACCAAGGCATCGAACGGCTCTCCTCGACTCTAAAAGGCTTGAGTACGATGTATTCGTCGTGCACGCTCAGATTTGTGGAGTCTGGCAAAGCTCTTTTGCCTAGCGGCGTATCTGCAGGAGCAAGGAATGTAGATTTATCACTAGTGCCGCCATATCTGTCAAGTCGCTGTCCAATTTTCAATTGCACAATTTGATCAGTCCCCGGAACTTTACCGTTTTCGGGTGGCCACCAGGTTTTCCCTTCGGCAGTTTTCCAACCAGCTTTCTCAGCCTCCACAATTTTCTGCGCAACTTCGCTGAACCGTGCATCGTCTACATGGATCGCAACCTCTCTCATGCGAGAGGCAATCACCTGCGCATCAGCCGCAGCCTCGGCTTTTGCCACGGCCCGGCGGACAAGCGCCCCAGCCCCTGCCTGCCCCATCTTGGCAACCACTGCCGTCGCCACACCCCCGATCGCCAGTGCATCCACCAGCGCCTCGCCCCTGACCTTCGGATCATCGCTGTTCAGGTGTACCAGCAGGCTCTCGGGCAGGCCCTTGATGCCTTGCAAGACCGCCACGGCCGTGTCCGTCAGGCCGGTGTTCATCAACGCGGTCGTCAACTCGTAGGCTGCAACGCCTGTGCCCGACACCAGCGCCGCCGGTGTGATCTTCGACAGGCCCTTGCCGATACCCATCAGGTAGTCGGCGTTGTCTTGGCAGGCTTGCGTGGTGCATTGGCGCTGGTCCAGACCATTCCTGATGATGGCCTGGGCGTTGCTTTCCAGGTTCAGGATGCGGCCCACGTCTTCGGGCTTCATGCCCGCACCCATCAGGTCCTCGATCGCACGGTAGCCTTCGCGATACTCGGCCTTGAGGGCATCGCAGTTGTTGCTGCTCTTGCAGTTCAGCAGCTCGATGTCATTGAGCGTGCTGACGCGGTAGGCCTCGTCCATGGCCTTGTCTTTGCATCCTTGGTCATTGCCACAGTCCTGGATCCGTTTGGCAAGCCGGTCGACATCCGCATGCTTGAGGTAGTTGTTGACCGTGGCATTGTTCGCCACCACAGCCCCCATCCCCGCATTGCCACTTGCTGCCCCCACCGCGGCACCCAGCAAGGTCGAGCCCGCGGTCAGCAGTTCGTTGAACTCGACGTTCGGTGAGCCGTCCGGGTTGTAGCGGCTGATGCCCTGGCCTTTCAGGTAGTCCTCCATCATGGGCAGCAAGGCCTCGTTGAGCATGCCCACCGTGGCACCTGCCGCCACGCTGCCGTCGCCCAGCTTCGCCTGCACGATCCCCGCCAGGCCGTGCAGCGCGATCTTCTCTGCGCTGCCTTCCTTCCAGCCCGCCTTGGCCGACACGTCCCCGATGACGTTGGTGATCACGCTGCCCACCAGTTGCGCGGCCTGCTGATGGGCTTGCGCCTCCTGCTGCTTGCGGGGGATGTCCTGGGCCTGCTGCAGCGTCAGGTTGTTCATCAGCGCGCCGTTGGCGGTGGTGGCGTCCCGGGCAGTGAGAACCGCCACGTTCTCCGCACTTCTTGCATCCACTTCGGCGTTGCCCGTACCGGTGATCTTCACGTGCGCCGGGCTGATGACGCTTTGGGTCTGGCTGGTTTCGTTCTTGTCGCCAGGCAGGCCCTTGCCGCTGTTGAGGTTGCCCAGTGCGGTGTTGGTCGCGCTGCGGGCCAGGTCACTGGCAACGCTGGTGGCACTGCCATAGCTCAGGCTCATGCTTTCGCTGCTCGCGTGCGTGTTCTGCCGGTTGACCAGGTCGCTGGTGGTCAGGCTGCCGGTGGTGAAGCTGTTCTTGTCGATGGGTGCGGTGCTGGTGATCGCGCCGCCCTTGAGGTCGGTGTTGCCCTTGACCGTGATGTCGAAACCGCCCGCGCCTGCCGCGATGCCGCTCTGGCCGGTGGCGCTCTGGTAGTTGTGGTCGACCGCCTGCTTGGCGTAGTTCACATTGGCCGTCACGGTCTGGCCGTAGCAGATCGGCGGCACGCAGATGCTCACGTCGATGCCGCCGCTGCTTTGCTGGCTCCGGTAGTCGGTGCGGTCTTGCAGGCTCTCGATGTTCAGGTTGCCGCCGATGTCTGCCTTGACCCGGTCGGCCGTAAGCTGCGCGCCCCTCAGGTTGGTGTCGCCGCCGCTTCGGATGCTGAGTGTGTCGGCGGCCGTGACCTGCGTGTTGTCGTAGTGGGTCTCGCTGCCGTTGGCCTTGCCCTTGCTGCGACCGGCACTCAACTGGAAGCTGATGCCGTTCTGCGAACCGAAGCCTGCCGTCACGCCTGCGCCCAGCGAGCTGCCCGCATTGCTGCTGTGCGTCTCGGCGGTGTTTTCTGCCGCACCCAGGTTGATGTTGCGTTCCGCATCGAGCGCGATGTCGCGGGCCTGCAGCTTGGCGCCCTGCATGTTAATGTCGGTCTCGCGCGCCGTGATGTCGATGGCGCCAGCCTGGATGTTGGTGCCCCGCTGGGTGGTGTAGCGCTCGGTGCTGTCCTGCCTGCTCTTGCTGCTGCTGATGCTCACGCTCACGCCGAAGGCGGCACCGGCGGGATCGCCCTGGGTACCGGGCGCGCCGGCATCGGCGATGCCCGCGCCCAATGCCCCACTGGTGGCGAGCTTGTAGGCGTCATAGCCGGCCTTGAGTTCCAGCGCACCCTTGAGCCGGCTGTCGGCCGTGTGCTTGGACGCCTGCGCCATGTCGTAGATGCGCGTGACCTGGCCTCCGACGGCCCCGGTGAGCTGCGAACCCAGCGTGACGCTGCGGCTTTCCGCGTGGTAGCTGCTGTCGCCGCTCGACGTGGCCGCCTTCAGGTTCACCGCATTGCCCGAGAGCGTGACCTTGTCCTTGGCGAGCAGGTCGGCACCTTCGGTGGTGATGTTGCCCTGGCCAGTGCCTTTGTACTTCGGGTCGAGGCCGGCGACCATCGTGAGCTTGCCGTCGTTGGCACTGATCAGGCTGGTGACGGCCGTGCGCGACTCGCCGCTGCCGTTGTCCGCGCCCTTGGCCGTGCCGTACAGGGTCTGTCGTGGCGCGATGCCTGAGACCAGGCCCACACTCGTGCTGCTGCTCTGGCTGGCGGTGGTCGAGCTCTGCGTGTCGGTGGCCGTGAGCACATCGATGTTGCGCCCGGCGGTGATCGCGACATTCTTGTCTGCCACGACCGCGCTGGCGATGATCTGCGCATCGCGCCCCGCGTCGATGCTGACGTTGCCGCCGCTGAGGGTGCTGCCGACCGGCGTGGTGCTCCGGCCCGTTTGGCTCTGCGTGCTGGCACTCTGGCCGTAGCTGATGCCGCTCAGCGCACTGGCCGAGAAACCGCTCTTGCTTTCAGCGTGGTAGCTGCTCTGGCTCGAGTGGTCTTCTGTGCTCTGGATGCGCACGTCGCGGCCGCCGCTGAGAACAAGCTGAACCTGCGCCGCCACTTGGCTGCCCGCCACCACCACATCGTTGCCGGCCGAAAGCATCACGTTCTTTCCTCCGATGCTGCTGCCCACGGCGATGTCGCGGCTGCCGGTCTGGTGATCGACACTGGACTTCTTCGACAGGAGGCCGCTGCTGCTGCGATGCGTGTAGTCGTCGTAGCTGCTGGTTTCTCTTGCATCGGCCACGACGATGTCGCGGCTGGATTGCAGCAGGGCAGTGCCTTTCGCCTCGAGCTGGCTCCCCCGAACGGTAAGGTCGCCTTGCTCCGTCGTCCCGGCCTTCGCCACCAGGTCCCCGCCCGCTTTCACGGTCGCGCCTTGCACGGTCGTCTCGCTGCGGCTCTGCCGGTAGCTGCTGCCGGCCGGATCGTTGCGCTGGTCGCTGGCCTGGCTGCTGCTCACGGCCTCGATGCCCAGGTGGCGCCCCGCGTTCAGCGTGGCGTTGCCGCCGGCTTCGACCTGCGTGCCGTTGAGCGTGACGTCGCGCCCGCCGCTGACCAGGAGGTCGCCACCGGTGCTCAGCGTGCCCACCTGCGCCCGGGTGCTCTCGCGGCGCATGCTCGATGCGCCGACGCTCGCCTGGTAGCTGTTGCCGGTGTCGAGGGTGTTGAATTTCACGTCACCATCGGCCTTGATGGAGGCGGTGCCTGCGGACTTGATGCGCCCGGCCGTGTCGACGAAGTCGCCGCCTGCCCGAATCTGCAGCTTGTCGCCGGCCTCGATGCGCGCCACGTTCGACAGGCTGGTGTGGCGGCCGGTGGCCTGGACCCGGCCATCGCTCTGGCCCCAGTCTTTGGTGACGGTGAGGGTTTCGTTGCGGATATCGCCGCCGGCGCGCAGGCCCAGTTGGCCGGCCTGCAGCGTGCCGCCCTGGTTCACGATGTCGGCGCTGGCCACCAGCACGGCACGCTGGGTGCCTTTGCCGCCGATGGTGCCGCCACGGTTGACGATGTTGTCGCCCTCGATGTGCACGTTGTCGCCGGTGATCAGGGCACCGTCGGGCTTGAGGGCGTTGGCGCCGAGCTGCGCCAGATAGACCTTGGGCACCAGCACCTGCCGCGTGCTGCCGTCGGGCAGGGCCACGGTCTGGGTCTCGAGCCAAACGATGTCGCTGGTCAGCGCCTTCATCTGCTCGGGGGTCAGCGCGATGCCGGGACGCAGGCCGTATTGCTGCGCAAAGATCGCGCCAGCGGTCAGCAGCGCGATGTACTGCGCATCGTCGTCGGCATAGCCCTTGAGATAGCGCCGGCCCGTAAGTTCGGCGATCTGCTCTCGCACCAGCCGCTGCTCGAAGAAGCCGTCGCCCAGGCGCTTCTGCAGGTTGTCGGGGTTCAGGCCCAGCGCGTTGAACAGGTAGTCGCTCGATGCCCACTGGCGATAGTTCGCAAACTCGGCGCGGGTCTCGTAGAGGTAGTGCGACGTCGGGTCGGGGCGCACGGTGAAGAGCCCACCGGCCGGAGGCTTTGTTGCGCCGCCGGCGGCCACGCCTCCCACCACGCCCGCCCGGTCCGGTCCGCTGGCACCGCCGGCATTCGACGCGCCGCCGGTGTTCGCGACGCCACCCGAACTCAGTCGAACGTTCTCGGTGATGTTGGCGGCCGTGCCTGCCGCGGTGTCGACGTTGCGGATCTGGCCGCCGACGATGTGCACGCCCTGCACACCCGAGAGCACGCCGCTCACGCTGCCGATCTTCTGGGACTGCTCGGGGGCGACATAGCGCTGCGTGACGCCGTCGGCATAGTGGCGCACCACATCGAAGGCATAGCGCCGGTAGAGCGACGTGGCCATATTGTCGACGGTGCTGCCTGGCGCTCCTTGCAGCTTCAGCTCGTGGCCGGCCATGATGTCGCCATAGCTGTTGGTCACCGAAACCGTGAAGCCCACGCGGATGTCGCCGCCGGCCACGATGCGGCCGACAGCACCGGCGCCCTCGACCATCAGGTCGTCGGTGGCCGTGGTGTGGGCGTCGCGGCGCACTTCGGACAAGGCCGTGCTCGGGCCGCGCGCGACCTGCGTGTCGCGGATCATGGTGGTGTTGGGGTCGGCGTACCGCGGCTGGGTGTAGAAGCGCACGCAGTCCGTGCTGCAGTTGCCGTAGTCGGCGCTGAAAGCCGGCGGTGGACCGTCCCAGTGGCGGACCTCCTGTTCGCCCTGCCAGACGCCCCTGGTGATGCCTTCCACCTGATCGGGGTTGGGCGCGCCGTCCTGCCGGCCCAGCGCATAGAGCACGCGTGTGCCGTCGCCCACGGTGATGCGCTCGCGATGGCCGTAGGCACCGCCCCGGCCCGCACGGGCGCTGAAGAAGGCCGTGTCGTTCGCATGGGTCCGGATGACGATCCGCTCGATCTTGTTGCCGTCCGGCGTGAAGACGGTGCTGCTCTCCAGGATGTCCTTCGGGTTGACGTAGTACACCTCGTAGGGCGTGTAGTTGCTCGCCGCAGGGTTGTAGTAGAAGTTGTTGCCGTCGGCGTTGTGCCACCACTCCGGCATGCTCAGGGTGTGCTGTTCATCGAGCGACTGCACCGTCTCGAAGGCGACGCCGGGGCGCTCGTTGCGCAAGGCCGTGGCCGCGATGTCGATGTGGCGCCTGGCCTCCATGGTCGATCCGGTGTTGACGACCGCCGTCACGCCGTGGGCCAGGTAGCCGTCGGCGTTGCGCGCATCGTTCGCGCCGATGAACAGGTCCTGCCCTGCGTAGACGGTCGCGCCGCCGGTGTTCTGCACCGAGTCCCTGGCCCACAGCGACACGTCGCCGGTGGCACCGATCAGTGCCTGCGGGCCCATGTTCGCGACCTCGCGCGCGGCGATCGTGACCTTGCCACCCGTGATGGCGCCGGTGTTCGCCACGCGATCCGCGCCGATGTCCACCTGGCCGCCCGTGATCTCGCCGTCGTTGCCCAGCGTGCCGCTGGCATGCAGGTCCACGGCAGCGGCCTGGATGCGCGCGCCGGCCGCATTGCCGATGCTCTGCGCGTCGGCGCGCAGCGTGCCCACCGCCTCGAGCGTGCCGGTGTTGTCCAGTCGGCCGCCGAGCGCAAGCGTCGCATGGCGGCCGGCATGCAGCAGGCCTTCATGGGTGTAGGCGCCCGGCAACGCAAGCTGCAGGTCGCGGTCGCTGGCCAGCGTGCCACCGCGGTTGGAAAGGGTCTGTGCCGCCAGCGACAGGTCGGCGCCGGAGTCGTCGGTGGTCGCGATGCGGCCCGCGTCGTTGACGATGTCGCGCACCGCGATGTGCGCAGCGCCGGCCGCGGCGATCTCGCCGTGGGTGTTGTCGAGCGCGGCCTCCGATCGATCGAAGTTCAGTGCGCCGCCGCTGGCGATCCGGCCTCGGTTGCTCAGCGTGCCAGTCACGGCCAGGTCGAGCGCACCGCTCGATGACAGGACGGCACCCGCTGCGTTCTCCAGCGTCGCCGCTTGCAGGCCGAGCCGGCCATTGGCCGCGATCAGGCCCTGGCCCTCGGTGCCCGCGGGTCGCGCGTTGCGCACGCGTGTGGCCGCGAGCGTGGCATCGCCTGTACCCACGTTGACGATGCGTCCGTCGGTGTTGTCGATCAGGTCCGCCGCCACCGCCAGTGTGGCGGTCTTGCCGCCCGCCTCGATCGCGCCGAGCGCATTCGTGAGCGGCCCACCCGCCGTCGCCGACAGGCTGCCACCGGCGCGGAGGATGCCTGCCGTGTTCTCGATGTCCGAGACGGACTGGACGCGAAGGTCACCATCGGCCGAGATGCGGCCGGTCTGGTTGACGAGGCTTTGCGCGTCGACCTGCACGTCGGCACCGGAACCGGTGGCCGCGGCCATCACGCCCCCGGTGTTGTCGAGCACCCCTTTGACCGTCGCGCGCAGCACACCCGCGCCGTTCTGGATCAACTGGCCGCCACGGTTGCGCAATGCGTCGGCGTCGATGGCGATCTGCGTGGCACTCAAGGTGCTGTGGTCGAGGTCGACCTGGCCTGCCTGCATCTTCAGCGCGCCGTTGCCGACGATGCCGCCATCGGCGCCGTCGAAGGTATCGACCGTGATACGCAGCACACCACTTCCCGCGTGCTCGATCTTTCCGCCGATATTGGCCAACGTCGCAGCGCGCAAGTCCAGGTCGACGCCGTTACTCGCGATGCGACCCGACGTGTTGTCGAGGGTCCCGGAAACGGCGATGTCCGTCGCACCTCGACCGGTCTGGACAATCGCGCCGCCATGGGTGTTGGCGATGTTCGAGGCTTCGATCTGCAACTGTCCTGCGTTCAGCATGCCGCCGTCATTCACCAGCGTCTGCGCCCCCTGGACGTTCGCGCGGACGCCCAGCGTGCCGGCGCTGATGAGGGTGGCGTGGCTTGTCGTGATGTCACCCTGCGTTGCCGCGATGGCAAGGTTCGCGGCATTGGTCTTGCTTTGCGACAGATCGACCGACGCCCCTTCCAGCGTGATGCCGCCTGCGGCCAAGTGGGTGCCGTGTGCGCTCAATGTCTGCGAGGCCATGACTCGCAGATCACCCGCGTCGGCCAGATGGCCATCGGAGCGGATGCCCGCGCCCATGACACTGCCGGTGCCGGCTTGCAGCGAACCGACCGTTAGCTGTGCATGACGTCCAGCCGTGAGGGTTCCGTCGTTGACAAGGGCGTCGCTCACGGTCAATGCGGCGTCACGGCCGCTGCGGACCGTGCCGGTGTTGGTCATCCGCGCCGCCTGGAGCGTCAGGTCTTGGCCTGCCGCCAGCGCGCCCCGCGTGTTGTCCATGTCGCCACCGGCGACAAGACTCGCATCGCCCTCGCTGGTCAACGTGCCGTCGGTGTTGCGCAGGTCGCCCGTGCTCGCGATGCGCAGGCTGCCCGCGTGGAGCTTGCCACCGCTGTTGTCGAAGGTGCCCACGTCGGCGCTGAAGCCACGCACCACGTTCAAGGTGCCGCCCGCATTGCTGAAGCGCTCGCCGCGCACGGCCAGCGTGCCCACGCTCAGGCTGCCGCCGCTGTTGTCGATGCGCGGCGTGTCCAGGCCGATCTCGCCGCCCGCATAGATACGGCCGCCGTCGTTGAGCAGGCGCCCGGCGGCGTTGATGGCGCCCGGGCCGGTGGCCGGTGCGGGCTGCGCGGGCGCGGCCTCTGCGACCACCGTGGTGCCGGTGCTCGGGGTCGTGGCGGTGCCCGTGGTGGGCATGACCGATCCGCCACCGCTCGCACTGCCGCCTGTTGGGCTTGCGCCACCAGCCCCTGCTTCGGGCTGCACCGCCACCGGCTCCGCCCCGATGAACCCGCCGGCCGTGTTGCTCAGCACCGGCGCCGTGATCGCAAGCTCGCGCGTGCCCGCCTGGCGGATCGTGCCGCCGCGGTTGTCGATGTCGCTTGCGCTTTTGAGCTCGACCTTCGCGCCTTCGAGCGTGCCGATGTTCTCCAGCCGCCCCGCCGCAGTGACCACCATCCCGCCGACGCCCGCGCCGATGTGCCCCGCATTGCGCACGCCCAGCCCGGCCTCGGTGCCGATCAATGTGATCTTGCCCGCGTACATGCCGCCCAGCGCCGCCACGTCGAGCGCGAAGCTCGGGGTGGGGCCCGTGGGCGCGACCGGCGCCTGCGCACTGCCGTCCACCGCGACCTGGTTCGCGCCGGCCACGACCTTCAGCTCGTTGGCCCAGACCCCCGCGTTGAGCTGCACCGCCCGCGCGAGGATGGCCGCGTAGTCGGTCTTGCTGGCGTCCAGGCCCGTGCCCTCGATGTTCACCGTGCCGCCGCGCACCAGGAAGCTGTCGAGCCCGCCGTTGGCGTTGAACTGCGGCGTGCCGGTGGTCAGCGTGGCGCGGCTCGCGTTGATGAAGCCGCCGCCGTTGACCTGGATGCCCGCCGGATTGGCGATGATGACTTCGGCGCGCTGGCCCGCGACTTCGACATATCCACGCAGCTGGCTCGGATTGGCGCTGTTCACCTCGTTGAGGATCACGCGCGCGCCCCCGCCCGCGAGCCAGGGGTTGCCCTGCACCCAGCCGCCCAACTGGGTCTGGGCGTTGGTGCGGCTGTTGTTGAGGATCACGCCCTTGGCGTTGACGTCGAACTGGGAATAGGTGTTGCGCGAGACGCCTGCGGCGCTGGGCGTCTGGATGTTGACCAGGGGCACGCCGTTGGGGGCCGCGAGCAAGGTCGGGCGCTGGCGCCCGGGGGCGCCAGGGTCGGCCACGATCTGGGCATGCAGCGGCGCGCTCATCAGGGCCGCGGCAACCGCGGCCACGCTCACCGCCGCGGAGGTCGCGCCGCTGGCGCCCTTGCCGGTGCTGCGCGCGCTCTCCCGCACCACCATGCGCAGGCCGCGCGCGGCGTTGAAGACAATGCGATGCAAACGCTTGTTCATTTTTTTCTCTCTCCCTTGAAACGCATGCGTATCGCGTGCGCAGGCGATGCGCACGCGATGCCGTCCGCGTCATCGCATTTACATCGGTGCAGCGGCCTTGAGCGCGTCTGCCGCGACCTTGTTGATCGCCAGGTTCCGCGCTCGAAACTTCACACCTGCAGGAATCAGGTAGCCAGAGCTCCATATGCCGTTGGGAGCGATGAGCTCCACAGCACGAACGCCGCCCGCGTACTCCGCTTCGGAGAACTTCGAGTCGAAGCGCGCGTAGGAGATACCAGAGGGGAACGTGATCTCGATGTAGTCGAAACCGTCGCCCGCTTTTCGAACCCAGCTTCCGGCGCCGATCAGTGTTCCTGCATCGAGGGCCGCATTGCAGTTGGTGTCCGAGCCGATCTCATAGATCTCGAGCACGCCGCCAGACTGGACAAGGTAGCCAATGCGGGCGGCGCCTGACTTCGTGCCGCAGGAACCTGAGCGTTCAAACTCTGCCTGACTGCGGACGAAGACCTCGTTGCGCTCGAAGAGGAATCGATTCACGTCCGCCGAATAGGCGATGCGGTAGCCCTGCGATCCGGCGGGGAAGTTTCCACTGATCGCCAGATCATCGATCGGCTTTGTTTGGGAAAACGTTTCGGACAGAAACTTCTGGATCGCAGAGCCCGCCAGATCGACGGCGTCGACGTCGACCTTCCATGCGTATCGCGCCACGAAAGAAGCCGCCGGCTGTTGGCCGATCAGGATCTTTCCGTTGGCATCGTCCAGCCGACTGCTGAGGATCTGCGTGTAAGTCTTCGCACTCGGGTCGTACAGAGGGCGCAGGCTTTCATCCAGCACGTCGTTTCCGACCTGATCGTTGCCAGCGTAGACCCTGCTGACCGGCTCGTAGGAACCATCCAGTTTCTTCTCCAAGGTCGTGCGCCAGATCGATTTATCGTCCTTGAAGTTGATCGATCCCTTGCCATAGGAAACGGCATAGACGCCGCCCTGCAGCATCTTTCCAACGGCGCTTTGGGCAACGAACCCAGACGAACCCGCAGAGGGTTGCGTGGAGGGGGTCGATGGGGTCCCACCGGATCCGCTGGACGCGCCGGGAGCATCACCGTTGCCGCCGCCACCGCCGCCACAGCCTTGAAGCAGCAGCATGGTCAGCGCCGCCACACTCAGGAAAGCCTTCCTTTGATTCATCATTTCTATGTTCCTCTCTCGGTTCACGGGTGAAATTGACGTGAAGCCCCCGGCCCTGAAGGTGGCGGGAACTGCAGTCATATGGGAAAAGACCGGGCGAGCAGGACTGAAAGCGCCCTGCCCGCTTCGCGCCGTCAAGCGCAACGGAACCTGGCGACGCCGATGTAACGCGCACCGTTGGCCAGCGTTGCCGCGTAGCTGGCGGCCACCAGGAAAGCGCCGCCTCCGGCGTCGCCGATCTGGACCGCGGCGCCGGAGCCGCCGCTCAGGTAGGCGCCCGTGACCGATGCGCTCGAGGTCGACGAGATCGTGGTGCCAAGCGTGGCCGAGCCTGCGCTGCCGGACGCCGCCACGTTCACCGCGCCGCCCACGGTCGCACCGCCTGCGCCGAAGCTCAGGGTGGCCGAACCCGAGGCCGAGCCGGTGTTGGGCGACGTGCCGCTGCCACCGCTCTTGTAGGTGGGCGTGGTGAACGCACCGGCATCGCAACTCAGCGTGCCCGTCGTCGGGAACTGGGCCGGCGAATTGAGTGCGATGTAGTGGTAGGCGCGGTTGTCGGTGCCGGAGAGCGTCTCGCTGCCGCTGCTGCGCGTCACGGTGCCAGCCGCCCACCGGCCCATCGCGTAGGAGGCATCGCCGCTGATGTCCTTGGTCACGCTGTTGCCGCTCAGCACGGCGTCGCTGAGCTTGGTCATCGCACCGCTCGAGGCCTGGACACTGGTGTCGAGCCGGCCGAAGGTCTGCGAGCCCACGCCCACCAGCTGGTAGCGCGAACTGGTCCCGGCCGCGAAGCTCGCGCTCACCGAACCGCTGTCGGCGCTGGCCGGAGTGCCCGTGGACCCGCCGGTCGAGCCGGAGCTCGATGCCGCGGGCGCCGTACCGCCGTCACCCCCTCCCCCGCCGCCGCAGGCCTGCAGCAGCGCGATGGAAAGGATCGACGGAATGAGGAGCTTGGAAGTCATGTTTTTTATCCCTGAACGTTTGAATCGAATGGGTGCCGCCTCGAAGGCGGACCGGATGTGTGACAGCGTGGTGGTGGTGCGTGATGGATTTGTCGGGCAGCCCTCCTTTCAGAAGCCGAGGTTGAGGTTGAAGCCGCCGGTGAGGTGCGCGGTGCGGTAGCCCTCGGGCTTGCGCAAGGGCGTGCCGACGAAGAGGTCGTAGCTCAGGCCCTGCAGCGCGTTCGTCGTGCCACGCAAACCGAGCACCGCGCCCGTGAGCCGCTTGCCCAGCAGGAACTGCGACGACCCTCCGCCCACCTCGCCGTGGTCGATGCCGGCGTACAGCTCGGCGCCGCTCTGGCCCAGTGCCCAGCCGAGGTCGTTGCGGATCAGCCAGCCGCGCTCGGCCATCAGGCTGCTCTCGCCGTCGAAGCCGCGCACCGTGTAGCGCCCGCCGACGGCGAAACGGTCCTGGGGCGTGAGCGGCGTGCGATTCCATTGCGCGCGCCACAGCGCCGAATAGCGCAGCTTCTGGTCGGCCAGCTGGAACGGCAGGTTCAGGCTGGCGTCGGCCGCGACCAGGCCGAAGCGTGAAGTGCCTTCACCGAAGAGCTCCTCGGGCGCGGGGCGGGCACCGAAGGCGCCGGTGCCGCGGCGGTACTGCAGGTTGGCGTCGAGCGTGGCCGCGCCGAGGAACTCGCGGTGGTTGAGCCCCAGCTCCCAGCCGCCGACCACGCGGCGCTGCACCTCGATCTCGGTGTCGTCGATGAAGTTGAACGAGGCCCGGCGGAAGGCGCGCAGCGCCAGCGTGGTCTTGCGGCGCTGGTCGCGGTACAGCAGCCGCGACAGGCGCAGTTCGGCATTGCGCGACTCGCCGGCGTAGACGTAGTCCTGATTGAGGCCGGCCACGCCCTGGTTGTAGGTGCTGCGGCTCGCCGTGGCGCCCAGCAGCCAGTCGCCGTAGGGGATCGCGTAGTGCAGGGTCTGGCCGCTGGTGCCGCGCGCGCCGGGGTTGAACAGGTCGTGGTTCAGGCTGACGTAGGCCAGGTCGTTGAGGCCCAGCGGGCCGTCCCAGGCCACGGTGGCGCCGGCCTGCGTGCGGCCCGTGGCGCGGGTGCCGCTGTCGTCCAGGCTCAGGGTGCCGCGCAGCGGAAAGCTGCGGGCGTACTTCACCACCAGGTCGCTGTCGCCCGGCTGCGCGCCGGCGCCCTGCGAGGGCTCGATCTGGATGTCGGTGTCGGCGGTCGGCAGCCGCTTGAGGTTCTCCAGGCCCTGCTCGATGTCGCGCAGGTTCAGCAGGTCGCCCGGCCGCGCGGGGATGGCGTTGCGCAGCGCGGTGCGATCGCCCGTGCCCTCGGCGAAGCGGATGGCCGCGATGCGCCCGGGCACGAGCGTGACGCTCAGCGTGCCGCCCGCCAGGTCCTGCGGCGGCGCGAGCACGCGGGTGGTGACCCAGCCGCGCTCGACCAGAGCCTGCTGAAGGCGGGCCAGCACCGTGTCGACGCCCCGGGTGCCGAGGCAACGGCCGATCGGTGCATCGTCGCCCTGCGCGCCCGCGGCGGACGCCAGCAGCCACTGGAATTCACCCGCCCGCTCGCCGCCCAGCACCAGGCGGTCGATGCGAAAGCACGGCGTCTCGGCCTCGGGCAGGCGCCCGGGTGCGGGCCGCGCCTCGACGGGCAGGCGGGCATCGACCGCGCGCTCCTGCTGGGCCCGCAGCGCGCGTTCGCGCTCCTGCTGGCGCAGTTCCTCGATGAAGGGCCGGGGCGCGGAGGCCGGGGTCTGCGCCAGCGCGCAGGCGCCCACGGACCAGGCCAACGCACCGACCGCCAAGGGGCCGGCGACGGCGATCGAAGGCCGTGGATGCAGCAAACAGCGGAATTGAAAAAACGACATGGACACCCTGAAACGCAGCACTGCCAGGCTGCGACGGGCGAATTGTCTTTTCTATTGCGCCAATTGATTGTCAATCAATAATCAAATGTCGCGAATTTTTTCCCATGAGAATCAAAAGAATTGAGAAACAATTCTGATCTGATTCTTGATATTCAGAACAATGAATTCTTTTCAATTCATTTGCTGCACGACTGCCATGCCGGCCGCTGCGTCAGGGGCCGAGTTCGCGCAGCACCGCCAGCTGCTCCGCATAGCTGCTCTCGATGCGTTGCAGCCGGGCCTGACGGGCCTCCTCGTTGACCCACTGGGCAGCCATCGCGTTCTGCCGCGCCAACTGGTAGGCCAGGCGCGCCGCGGGCAGCAACGAGTCGTTGTCGGCCGCGAGGAAGCCGGCCAGGTCGTGCAGCGCGCGCAATTTGCCCCGCTCGATGTCGCCACGCGCGCCCTTGGCGCGCGCATAGCCGACCAGGAAGTTCTGCACCTGCCGCTGTAAAGCCTCCGGATAGTCGCGCCGCACCACGATCTGGGCGTGCGGAATCAGGTCCGATGTCCAGACCACCTGCAATCGCGCGGCCTCGACCGGGAATTGCAGCCTGAAACGCTCGAAATCCGCGGTGTTGTTGGTCGCCACGTCGGCCTCGCCATTGGCCACCGCCAGCGCGGTGGCCTGGTGGGTGCCCACGAGTTCGCTGGCAAAGCGGGTCTCCATCGCGATGTGGTGCGGCAGGAACAGCTGCAGCTGCGGCACGATGAAGCCCGAGACCGAACGGCTCTCGCCGCGCGCCAGCCGCCAGCGCTCGGGCTCGGCCAGCAGGGCGTCGAGCGTGCGCAGCGGCCCGGTCTTGCGCGTCAGCAGCAGCGCCCGGTAGCCCGGCAGGCCGTCGTGCCGCGTGACCTGGGCCACCACCCGCATGCGCCGCTGGGTGACGGCGTCGAGCGCCATGCGGCCCGACAGGAAGGCCATGTCGACCTCGTTGCGCTGGATCGCCTGTTCGAGCGCCTCGTACGAGGTCACCGACAGCACGCTCACCGGCCGGCCCAGCACCCGGCTCAGGTCGGCCAGCACCGGCTCCCAGTCGTTGCGCGACTCGAAGGCGCCCCCCAGCGGCAGGATGCCGAAGCGCACCGGTGGCGCCAGGCCGGCCTGGGCGCTGGCCGCACCGGGCAGGCCGGCCGCCATCACCAGGCCGATCAGCGCATGCAACACCCGGCGGCGCGCACCCTCCGCGGAGCGCCGGGCCCAAGGCGTGGGGATGCTGGCAACGGTCATCGGCAGGTGGAAATATCTCCATCGACATGTCCGACCGCAGGCCGACTGGCCAAACGGACGGCGCCAAGTACACAATTAGAAATCAAGCTTGCCTTGATTAGTGACGTATTTCACATTCTCATGGCTGCCGTGCCACCTCTGAACGCCTCACGTCCCCCCTCGCCGACGCCGGCCGGGGGCCAGCCCGGGCGGACGATGCGCGAACGGCTGTCCATGCGGCTGCTGCACCTCTCGCTGGCCCAGCAACTGGTGATGCTGGCCCTGCTGCCGGCCAGCGTGGCCACGCTGGGGGCCATCGCGGTGCTCACGCGCCAGCACCTGGACGATGTGACCGAGCTGATCCGCGCCAACGCCCAGACCGTCGCGCTGCAGGTGGCGACCGTGGCGCAGACGCAACTCCAGCGCATGGACCGGCGCGGACTGATGCGCACCGCCCAGTCGGGCACCTACCAGCCGCATGTGCAGCAGGTGCAGATCCGCTCGGAGGAAGGCGAGATCCTGGCCAATGCGGAAACCGCCGACCGCCGCCGCAGCGAGGGCCTGCAGGTGCTGACCCCGATCGTGGGCGAGGACGGCCAGCGCACCGGCCAGGTGATGGTCGAGATCAGCCTCGATGCGGTCGAACGCGCGCGCCGCGCGGCCCGCTTCAACGTGGCGCTGGTGCTGCTCGCCAGCCTGGTCGGCGTGGGCCTGACGGGCTGGTGGGCGGCGCGGCGCATCAGTGCGCCCATCGGTGCGCTGGGCGAGGCCGTCGACCGGCTGGGCGCCGGCGAGGAAGCCAGCGTGGCGGTCGAAGGCACGGCCGAGGTGCGGCGCCTGCAGAGCGGCTTCAACCAGGCGGCCAGCGCGCTGGCCGAGAGCCGGCGGCTGCTGGAAAGCCGCATCGCCGACGCCACCGTCGAACTCGCCCGCAAGAACCGGCAACTGGAGGTCGCGAGCCAGGCCAAGACCCGGCTGCTGGCCGCGGCAAGCCACGACCTGCGCCAGCCGCTGCATGCGCTCACGCTGTTCTCCGACGGCCTGGCCAATGGCGAGACCGACCCCGTGCGGCTGCTGCGCATCGGCCATATCCGCGAATGCGTCGATGCGCTGGACCGCCTGTTCTCCGAACTGCTCAACCTCTCGCAACTCGATGCGGGCGTGCTGCGGCCGCAATGGAGCGACTTTCCGCTGGACACGCTGTTCGACGAGATCAGCCGCAACTTCCGCCCGGTGGCCGAGGCGCAGGAGCTGCGGCTGGTGGTGCGCAAGACCGCGCTGTGGGTGCGCTGCGACTACGTGATGCTGGCGCGCATCCTCAACAACCTGGTGTCGAACTCCCTGCGCCACACCACCGTGGGCGGGGTGCTGATCGGGGCGCGGCGCCGCGGCAGGGCGGTGCGCATCGACGTGCTGGACACCGGCATCGGCATCGCGCCGCAGCACCAGACGCGCGTGTTCGAGGAGTTCTTCCAGGTCGAGACGCGCGGGCGGCAGCCCAGCCATGGCGCGCGCGGCATGGGCCTGGGGCTGGCCACGGTGCAGCGGCTGGCCAGCCTGCTGAGCACGCGGGTCGAACTGAACTCGCGCCTGGGCCGCGGCACCGGCGTGCACCTGCTGGTGCGCGGCACGGCGCCGGCCGCCGATGCCGCCACCGCGGCGCCCGGCCGGGCCGCCGCCGCGGATGCCGACGCCCGCCTCGACGGCCTGCGCGTGCTGGTCATCGACGACGAACGCAGCATCCTGCTCGGGCTGCAGAGCGCGCTGTCGAGCGCGGGCGCCAAGGTGATGGCCGCACAGAGCCAGGCCGAGGCCCTGGCGCTCGCGGACGGCTGGGGACAGGCGCCCGATGTGGTGGTGAGCGACCTGCTGCTGCGGAACGACGAGAACGGCCTGGAGGTGCTGGCGGCGCTGCAGCGCCATCCGCGCGGCATCGGCCCGCGCACCGCGCGCCTGATGGTGACCGGCGAGACCAAGCCCGACCAGCTGCGCGAAGTGGCGCGCGCGGGAATCACCGTGCTTCACAAGCCCGTGTCGCCCAGGGTGCTGCGCCAGGCCATCCTGGCGCAGCTGGCGGCCGTCAGGGCGGCCCACGCGCCCTGAGTTCTTCGTCGGCATTTGTCACTCAAATGTCGGCAAAAGCATCCGGAAGCCCTCGGTCGATGACATAGCTCACGAAACCGATCGCCCACAGCGCAAACAAATGTCTCCGACGCGGCGCCGTGTCCGGGACCTCGCGAAGCTCCGATATTCTCGGCCCGACCCGGGCCGCCAGGGTCCGCTGCGGCAGAAGGCAGCAGAAGAATCACTCAGGGAATGCTCATGAAACACGTCCTTCCATCGCTGTGCGCCCTCGCCGGCCTGCTCGGCGCCGGCACCGCCACCGCGACCGGCCTCCACCCCCTGGGCAGCACGGGCCCGGGGCGCGCGCCGGTCGAGTTCATCGACTCGGGCCGCTTCGGCGACCTGCCCTTTTCCGATGCCGTGCAGGTCGGCAACGTGGTCTACCTCTCGGGCGAGATCGGCTACGACGCCAGCACCGGCAAGCTCGTGCCCGGCGGCATCCGGGCCGAGACCTGGCAGCTCATGAACAACATCAAGGCCTCGGTCGAGGCCCGGGGCTACCGGATGCAGGACGTCGTGAAGTGCACCGCCATGCTGGCCGACATGGCCGACTGGCCGGCCTTCAACGAGATCTACCGCAGCTTCTTCTCCAAGCCCTACCCGGCCCGCAGCGCCTTCGGCGCCAACGGGCTGGCGCTCGGGGCGCGCGCCGAGGTCGAGTGCATCGCCGCGCGATGAGGCCTTGCGCCCTGGCGGCTATGCTGCCGGCGCCATGGCTCTTATTTCATCCCCCCGCCTGATCCGATTCAACAAGCCCTACGGCGTGCTCAGCCAGTTCACGCCCGAGGGGCGCTGGCAAGGCCTCAAGGACTTCATCGACCTGCCCGGCGTCTACGTGGCCGGCCGGCTCGATGCCGACAGCGAAGGCCTGCTGCTGTTGACCGACGACGGCCCGCTGCAGGCCCGCATCGCCGATCCGCGCTTCAAGATGGAGAAGGTCTACTGGGTGCAGGTCGAGGGCGTGCCCGACGACGCCGCGCTGGCCGCGCTGCGCGACGGCGTGACGCTCAACGACGGCCCGACCCGCCCGGCGCGCGTGCGCCGGCTCGACCCGCCGCCCGCCGTGTGGGCGCGCCAGCCGCCCATCCGCGTGCGCCAGGCCATCCCCACCTGCTGGATCGAACTCGCGATCAAGGAGGGCCGCAATCGCCAGGTGCGGCGCATGACCGCGGCCGTCGGCCATCCCACGCTGCGGCTGATCCGGGCCTCGATCGGGCCGCACACGCTCGACGGCTTGGCGCCGGGTCACTGGGCCGGCTGAAGGGCGCTCGCCGCGGGCCCCGGGGCTCTCGCTAGACTTGCCCGATGGCCATTCAGAATCCACCGTTTTCTCTCCAAGCCTCCACGCGCCGCAATGCGCTGATCGGCACGCTCGGCGCGCTGCTGCTGCCCGCGGCACCGGCATTCGCCGCCAAGGCGAAAGCCGCCGCGGCCTCCCCCGCCTCCTCCGAGGTCTGGCCGCATGCCGCCGCCGTGCCCGGCGGCGTGGCGCGGCTGTCGCTGGGCGCCGCCGCGGCACGCCCGGTGGCGCGCACCGAGGACGATCTCCCGCTGCTCGTGGTCGGCGACCCGATCGAATGGACCGCGCTGGTCGGCATCCCGCTCGCGGCGCAGCCCGGCAGCGCGCGCATCGTGCGGCGCACCGAAGGCGGCGCCGACCAGCCGATCGCCTATGCCATCGCCGCCAAGCACTACAGCGAGCAGCGCCTGAAGGTCGCGCCGGGCAAGGTCGACCTCTCGCCCGAGGACCAGGCGCGCTACGAACGCGAGCGCGACCACCAGGCGAAGGTGATGGCCACCTTCACCGCGGTGCCGACGCACGACCTGCAGATGCGCGTGCCCGTGCCGGGACGGCGCTCGAGCTCCTTCGGGCTGCGCCGCGTGTTCAACGGCCAGTCGCGCAATCCGCACGGCGGCATGGACATCGCGGCGCCCACCGGCACGCCGGTGCGCGCGCCGCTGCCGGGCCGGGTGATCGACACCGGCGACTACTTCTTCAACGGCGGCACGGTCTGGCTCGACCACGGCGGCGGCCTGCTCAGCCTGTACTGCCATCTGAGCGCGATCGACGTGAAGGTGGGCGACGAGCTCAGGACCGGCGACCGCTTCTGCGCCGTGGGCGCCACCGGCCGCGTGACCGGCCCGCACCTGCACTGGGGCGTGATGCTCAACCGCACGATGGTCGACCCGGCCCTGTTCATCGCGGCAGCCTGAGCCGATGGCCTCCCCCACCGCGGTGCTCACCGCCGCGCAGCGCGACGCCTTCGGCCGCGAGGCCGAGCGCACCGCGGGCATCGACCTCGCGGCCTACGCCGAGAGCGGCCGCGACTGGCGCGAACCCGTGATCGGCCTCGGGCCGCCCGACGCGCCCCTGTGCATCTTCGGCCGCGACCCGGGCCGCAGCGAGGTCGCGCATGGCATCGCCTTCATCGGCCGCGCCGGCCAGCTGGTGCGCAGCGCGCTGCACCGCCGGCGCTTCGGTGAAGACGCCGCGGCTCCCGGCTTCGAGGCCGCGGTGGCCGCCGGCGCCGAGGTGTTCTGGCTCAACACCGTGCCCTACAAGCCGATCGGCAACAAGGCCTGGTCGATGGCGGTGAAGCGGCGCTTCCAGCCGCTGATGGCCGAGCTGCTGCTGGGCCACTGGCGGGGCGAGCGGGTGATCGTGCTGGGCCGCGAGGCCTTCTTCTGGTTCGGCATCGGCCAGGCGCCCGAGGTGGCCGCGGCACTGGAAGCCTTCTGGGCGCGCGAAGACCGCCACGACGCCACGCTCGCCATCGACTACCGCCACGCCGGCCGCTCGCGCCGGCTGACGCTGGCGCCGCTGCCCCATCCCTCTCCGGCCAATGCCGTGTGGTTCGCGCGCTTTCCGGCGCTGCTGGCCACGCGGCTGCAAGCGCTCCTGCCGACGCCCTGAGCGCCGCGCTCAGGCCGGGCGCCGGCGCGCGAAGGCCGAGGTGCTCCACGCGATCAATGCCAGCAGCACCAGCTGGAACGGCAGCCGCGCCACCAGCGCCCAGTAGGGCACCGCGGGAAACTGCGCGGCCTGCTGCAGCATCTGCACGTTGGCCGGCGTCACGGCGATCGTGAGCAGGATCAGTCCGATGCCCGCGGCACGCCGGGTCGGGCGCCACAACAGGCCGGCCGCGCCCAGCAACTCGGCCACGCCGCTCAGCCACACCGCGGCGCGCGGCCATTCGATCCAGGGCGGCACGATGCGCATCTGGGCCTCGGTGAAGACGAAGTGCGCCACGCCGCCGAGGGCGAACCACAGGAAGACAAAGGCCAGGGCGGCCAGGCGCCAACGACTCATGTGGGGTTTCCTTGCAGGGTTGGCACACAGTATGGGCGCAGCGGCGGTGGCGGGCCGTCAGACCTTGGCGCCATATCGATCGAAGAAATCGGTCCTTGCCCGAAGCCCGGCCACCGCGCGCCCCGGCCTGCCTGCTGCGCAACAGCCCCTCGGGCAATGTTGTGATTCCAACATGCCCTTGCTCGAAAAGCACCGCGGCCCTGGCCTGGCATTCGCGCGCGCGATCGCACCCCCAACACGGTTTCCCATTGGAGGTTCCGCATTTTCGACACGCCCTGGCGTGTCCGCGCAGGCGATGGCATGTGGGTTGCTGACAGCGATCGTCTTCAACGGTCTTTTCACTTCCACACTCCATGCACGCCATCGACTCCCCGGCCCGCGCATCGCGTCATCGCCAGCTCTCGGACAGGTCTTCGCTGTTCCGCCTTTCGCCCGTCGCGGCCCTGCTCGCCTCGGCCTTCGTGGCCACCGCGCCAGCCCATGCACAGCAGGACCGGGACAAGGTCATCTCGGACCTGCAGGCCGAGATCTCGCGGCTGCGCGAGGCGCTGTCGCAGCAGCAGCAGCAGCAGCAGCAGGAACAACGACCGCCGGTGCCCGCGGCCGCTGCGGCGACGCCCGCCACGGACACCGCTGCCACAGCCAGCGCGGCCGCCGACGCACCGGTGGCGCTCGACGCGGTGGTCGTGCGCTCGCGCAACCGCATTGAACGCCTGCAGGACGTGCCGCTGTCGGTCTCAGTGGTCGGCGGCCGCGAGCTCGACCGGCTGCAGGCCAACGACGTCGATGCGATCACCAAGCGCCTGGGCAACATCTTCTGGAACCAGGGCAACCAGCGCACCAGCAGCCTGGCGATCCGCGGCATCGGCAAGCAGTCGCAGACCGAGGCGCAGGATCCGAGCGTCGGCGTGCTGGTCGACGGCGTGAGCCTGGGCTACAACGCACTGACCTCGAGCTACTACTTCACCGACATCGATTCGGTGGAAGTGGCGCGCGGGCCGCAGGGCACGCTGCTGGGCAAGAACTCGAGCATCGGCGCGATCAGCTTCACCACGCGCCGGCCGTCGTTCACGCCCAGCGCCGACTACTCGCTGCTCTACGGCCAGCGCGGCCGGCTGACCGGCACCTTCGCCGGTGGTGGCCCGATCGTCGACGACCTGCTCGCCTGGCGCGGCACCTTCGTGGTCGACAAGGGTCGCGGCGACCTGCTCAACCGCAGCGAATTCAACCGCGACCAGACCTGGTCCGAGACCGACCGCGTGGCCGGCCGCGCCCAGTTCCTGCTGCGGCCCTCGGCCGACTTCAACGCCCGGCTGTCGATCGAGCTGCAGCCGCGCTCAGCCGAGACCACCAACGGCCGCACCATCCGCACGCCCACACCCACCACCTACGCCGACGGCAGCGTGAACCCGCTGACCACCGACGCCGCCACGCGCCTGGGCCGGCGCTGGTTCAACCAGGACCCGAACGGCTTCAGCTATGCGCGGGACTACCTCTATGGCGGCAGCGACGGCAAGAGCATCTACACCGACGCGACCAAGGGACTGGTCACAGGCAGCCGCGGCGTCGCGGCCGAACTCAACTGGAACCTCGGCGACCACACGCTGACCTCGATCACCGCCTGGCGCGACTACCACTTCAACGCGCAGAACGACGAGGGCACGCCCTTCGACGTCTTCCGCAATGCGGGCGGCTTCTGGAACGACTACAAGCAGACCAGCCAGGAACTGCGCGTAAGCTCGAAGACCGGCGGCTTCGTCGACTACCAGGCCGGCCTGCATTTCATCGACGTGCGCAACAGCGTCGAGTACCGGCAGGACTTCGGCAACGACGCGGGCGCCTGGCTGGCCAGCAGCGCCCAGTACAACCGACTCGACGCGACCGGTGCCGGCCGCTACCTGCTGCAGAACTCGCTCGACGGCCTGTCCCTGGCCTGGAACCGCCCGGGCCTGCAGCAGATCCACAACAAGAGCGCCGCGCTGTTCGGCCAGGTCAACTGGAACTTCACCGAGGCGCTCAAGCTCACGACCGGCTTGCGCATCACGCGCGAGAACCGCACCAACATCGGCTCGAGCTACATCAAGGCCAACGGCAACGGCTTCGAGCTGAACCCAGTGGCGGTGCGCGACGTGCAGCTGGGCGGCTTCGACTCGAATGCAGCCGGCGTGCTCGGCGGCGGCAACTCGGTGGCCCAGCTGCAGCTGGCCGACCGGCTGGCCAACAAGTACTTCGGCACCGCGGCGGGCGCGGCGCCGGGCGCAGCCTACAACTCGCTGACCGCGGCGCAGAAGCAGCAGGTTGCCGACGCCAAGGCCATCCGCCTCACCAACCTCGGGCCGCTGTTCAACCCGATCGAGGCCGAGCCCTTCAAGGCCACGCAGCCGGCCTTCGTCATCAGCCCGACCTACAAGGTCAACGAGAACCTCACGACCTACGTCTCGTGGCAGTACGGCGAGAAGGCCGGCATCGCGCAACTCACCAACGGCGTCTCGGCGCTGGTCAAGGGCGAGAAGACCAACTCCTTCGAACTGGGCTTCAAGTCGCTGCTGCTCGACAAGACGCTGGTCTTCAACGCCAACACCTACCTGACCAACATCAAGGACTTCCAGCAGTCGATCCGTGCGCTCGACGTCTACACGACCCAGCTCAACAACAACGGCCAGAACTACTACGTCACCGCCACCGGCAACGTTCCCAAGGTGCAGGCCAAGGGCATCGAGATCGACGGCGCCTACAGCGGTCTGCGCAACACCACCATCCGCTTCGCGGGCGCCTACAACGACGCGCGCTACAAGGACTTCAAGAACGCGGCCCAGCCGCTCGAGAACGGCTACGCGGGTGCATCGCCCTACACCGACCTGTCGGGCCGCACGCTGCCCGGCGCCTCGAAGTACACCTTCAACATCGGCGTCGACTACCGCAAGCCGGTGTTCGGCGACAAGGTGTTCCTGGCCAGCTTCAACACGGCCTACAACACCAAGTACAACTCGGACGACTCGCTGTCGAGCTATGGCGAGATCCCAGGCAAGAGCATCACCGACGTCTCGATCGGCCTGGGCCGCCTGGATGGCCGCTTCACTGCCAGCTTCCTGGTGAAGAACGTGTTCGACAACAAGACACCGCTCTCGCAGACGTGGAACAGCTACACGCCTGCCATTCCCCGCTGGGCCGGCATCGTGCTGACCGGCAAGCTGTAACGGAGAAACACCCATGAGCCAACGCAAGCTGCGCCTCGGCGCCTTCATCATGGCCACCGGCCACCACGTGGCCGCCTGGCGCCATCCCGGTTCGCAGATCGATGCGGGCGTCAACATCGACCACTACATCCGCCTCGCGCAGACCGCCGAGCGCGGCCTGTTCGACCAGGTCTTCGTGGCCGACAGCCCGGGCCTGGGCTACCTGAGCGACGACGCGTCCTTCGGGCGCCAGGGCCGGGTGTCGTACTTCGAGCCGGTCACGCTGTGGGCCGCGCTGTCGGCCGTGACGAAGCACATCGGCTTCGTCGCCACCGCCTCGACCACCTACGAAGACCCGTTCCTGCTGGCACGCAAGTTCGCCTCGCTCGACCACATCAGCAAGGGCCGCGCGGCCTGGAACGTGGTGACCACCGGCGCCGAGAACGTCTACGGCAACTTCGGCCTCGACAAGCACCCCGACCCCGCGCTGCGCTACGAACGCGCGCACGAATTCCTCGACGTGGTGAAGGGCCTGTGGGACAGCTTCGACGACGACGCCTTCGCGCGCGACGCGTCATCGGGCGTCTACTTCGACCCCTCGAAGCTGCACACGCTCAACCACGTGGGCAAGCACTTCAAGGTCTCGGGGCCGCTCAACCTCGAGCGCCCGCCGCAGGGCCACCCGGTGATCGTGCAGGCCGGCTCTTCCGAGCCGGGGCGCGAACTGGCGGCGGCCACGGCCGAGGCGATCTTCACCGCCTGGACCAGCCTGGAGGAGGCCCAGGCCTTCTACCGCGACGTGAAGGGCCGGCTCGCGAAGTACGGGCGCCGGCCCGATCAGCTGCTGATCCTGCCGGGCATCTCGCCGGTCATCGGCCGCACGCAGGAAGAGGCCGAGGCCAAGTGGGCCGAGCTGCAGAAGCTGATCCATCCCTCGATCGGGCTGCACACCATTTCACGTTTCTGGCCAGACGAGGACATCTCGGCCTGGGACCTCGATGCGCCGCCGCCCTACTACCCCGAGCCGCCCAAGGGGCGCAACAGCCGCCACCAGGTGGTGATCGAACTCGCGCGGCGCGAGCAGTTCACGCTGCGCCAGCTCTACGAATACCTGGCCGGCGCGCGCGGCCACTGGGTGGTGGTCGGCACGCCGCACAAGATCGCCGACGAGATCCAGTCGTGGTTCGAGAACGGCGCGGCCGACGGCTTCAACATCATGCCGCCGGTGCTGCCGGAATCGCTCGACGACTTCGTCGACCTGGTGATCCCCGAACTGCAGCGGCGCGGCCTCTTCCGCACCGAATACGAAGGCCGCACGCTGCGCGAGAACCTCGGGCTCGAGCGGCCGGCCAGCCGCTACGCCGAGCCGCTGGCGAAGGCGGCCTGATCGCATGGCCGAGTTCAGCTGGTGCCTGTTCCCGGAAGGCGATGCCCGGGGCCGCACGGCGCAGGATGCGACAGCCACGCCCGCGCACTGGATCGACGTGGCCCGTGCGGCCGAGTACGCGGGCTTCCACGCGCTGCAGGTGCCCAGCGGCCCGCAGCGCCCCGACGCCTGGCTGCTGGCCGCCACGCTGGCGCGCGCGACCCGGCAGCTGCGCGTGGGGGTTGCGTTCCGGCCCGGCTTTGTGCTGCCCGCCGTGGCCGCGCAGAGCGCGCAGACGCTCGACGACCTGACCCACCAGCGCCTGGCCCTGGGCCTGCTGGTGGGCGGCGATTCGGCCGAGCACCGCGCCTACGGCGACGCAGTGAACCACGACGACCGCTTCGAACGCGCCGCCGAATTCATCCGCCTCGTCAAGCAGTCATGGAAGGGCCGCGGCAGCGCGCTCGGTTTCAGCCATCGCGGGCTTCACTACCGCGTGGAGAACGCGGGGCTGATCCGCCCGCTGCGCCATCCGCCGCCGCTGCACATCGGCGGCAGAGGCCCTTCGACCGAGCGCATCGCGGCCGAGCATGCCGACGTCTACGTGCTCTGGGGCGAGCCACCGGAGGCACTGGCCGAACGCATCCGGCGCGTGCGCACGCTGGCCGCGGCGCAGGGCCGCACGCTGCGCGTGGCCTGCCGCCTGCACCTCATCGCGCGCGAGACCGAGGTCGAGGCCTGGCAGGCGGCCGATGCTGCGCTGCAATCGGCTTGGCCCACGATGGACGCGGCACCGGCCGCGCGCAGCTTCTTCGACGCGGCTTCCGGTCTCTGGCGCGGCGTGGGGCCGCTGCGCGGGCGCGTCACGCGCGGCCAGCCGCGCTGGGAAGACGGCGCCGGCCTGGTCGGCGCCTACCGCGCCGTGGCCGACCGCCTACAGGAGCTGCTGGCCGTCGGCGTTGACGATTTCGTGCTCTCCGGCGAGCAGGGGCTGGAAGACGCGCTGCGCGTGGGCGAGGAGCTCTTGCCGCTGGTGCGTCCGGTGCCCGCCGCCCCCGCCGCGGCAGCGGTGGCCCCGCCCCATGCGCCCCTCACCACCAACGTCGCATGAGCACCCAATTCCACTGGTTCATCCCGAGCGGCGGCGACGGACGCCACCTCGTCAACACCGCCGTGCGCAGCGTGCGCGGCGGCAGCCGGGGCACGCGCGCGCCCGAGGTCGACTACCTCGTGCAGGTCGCGCGCGTGGCCGAAAGCGCGGGCTTCGACGGCGTGATGCTGCCCGTCGGCTCCTATGCGCAGGACGGCTGGTTGCTGGCCGCGGCGATGTCCGCCGAGACGCGGCACCTGCGCTTCCTGGTCTCGCTGCGGCCCGGGCTCGAGCTGCCGACCGCGCAGGCGCAGAAGGCCGCGACACTGCAGCAGCTGAGCGGCGGACGGCTGGAGCTCAACGTGGTGGCCGGCAGCGCGGCGCAGGAGCAGCGCGCCTATGGCGACTTCCTCGACCACGACCAGCGCTACGAGCGCGCCGAGGAATTCGTGCACCTGGTGCGCGCGGTCTGGCGCGGCCGGCCGCTGCAGCATGCGGGCCGCTACTACATGGCGGACGTAGGCCGGCTAGGCGCGGCCGTCACCGACCCCGCGCCGCCGATCTACTTCGGCGGCGCCTCGGAGATCGCCGAGCGCGTCTCGGTGGCACAGGCCGATGTGCATGCGCTGTGGGGCGAGACGCCGCCGATGGTCGCGGAGCGGCTCGAGCGCCTGCGCCGCCTCACGGCCGCGCAGGGCCGGCCGCCGCTGGGCTTCGCGCTGCGCATCCACGTGATCGCGCGGCCCACGGCCGAGGCCGCCTGGGCCGAGGCCGACCGGCTGCTGCGGCCGTTGTCGCAGGAGGTGATCGACCTCGCGCAGCGCCAGCTCGCACGCTCGGAATCGGTGGGCCAGGCCCGCATGCGCGCGCTGCACCAGGGCCGGCGCGTGACCGACGCGCTCTCGCTCGAGGTCTACCCCAACATCTGGGCCGGCGTGGGCCTGGTGCGCGGAGGCGCGGGCACGGCCATCGTCGGCTCCTACGCACAGGTGGCCGAGCGCATGGCCGAGTACCGCGCGCTGGGCGTCACGGCCTTCCTGCTCTCTGGCTATCCGAACTTGGAGGAAGCACGGGTGGTGGGCGCGCACGTGCTGCCACTGCTGCGCCCGCGTGCTGCGCCCGCAGCATGAGCGACCGCGAGACCGGCCCTGCCTCGTAGCGGGCAGCGGGCGCGCGGCCCCTAAGTTGCTGAGCGAGAAACACTATGCCGAAGCGTTCGTTCACACGCGCGCGGCGGGCTCCCAGAATGAACGCAGATCGACCGACAGAGCGTTCAACGCACGGCCCGGCGCGCAGGCGCGGCCGTTCTGCTAGAGAGCCCCATGGACCTGAACGAAGCCCCCCTCCGCCTTCACGAGCCCGATCCGCCGCACACACGCAGCGCCAGCGCGGGCAAGACGCTGATCCTGCGCGACCCCCGATCGGCCGCGCTGCTGCTGCAGCTCGAACGCGTGGCGCGCAGCGAGGCCACGGTGGTGATCGTCGGCGAGACCGGTACCGGCAAGGAACTCGCGGCGCGGCACCTCCACGCCGCCAGCGGACGCCGCGGCCCCTTCGTGGCGGTGAACTGCGGCGCCTTCAGCGACACGCTGATCGATGCCGAGCTGTTCGGCCACGAGGCCGGCGCCTTCACCGGCGCACCCGGCGCGCGCCCGGGCTGGTTCGAGGCCGCCAACGGCGGCACGCTGTTCCTCGACGAGATCGGTGAGTTGCCGCTGCCGATGCAGGTCAAGCTGCTGCGCGTGCTGCAGGAACGGCAGGTGGTGCGCATCGGCTCGCGCCGACCGATCGCGATCGACGTGCGGCTGGTCACGGCGACCCACGTCGACCTCGAGCGCGCGGTCGAGGCCGAGCGCTTCCGCGCCGACCTGTACTACCGGCTCAACGTGGCGCCGCTGCACCTGCCGCCGCTGCGCGCGCGGACCGGCGACATCCTGCCCCTGGCCAACCACTTCATCGCGCGCTGCGCCGAACGCACCGGGCGCGACCAAGTCCGCCTGGCGCCCGATGCCGAAGCCGTGCTGCTGGCCCACGCCTGGCCGGGCAACGTCCGCGAGCTGGAGAACGCCATCGAGTTCGCCTGGATCCTGTCGCGCGGCCGGCCGATCGCGGCGCGCGACCTGCAGCTGATGCCGGTGCTCGCGCCCGACGCCGAGCCCGCGGGCACCGCGACGCCGGCGAAGCGCGCCGAGGGCGAGGCCGAAGCGCTCGCAGCGGCCGTGGCAGCGACGGCGGAAGGCCCCGGCCCCGTCGCCGGCATGCCGCCCGAACTCACGGCCCCGCTCTACCAGGAGCTCGCGGGCTTCTTCGACCGGCTGATCGCGCGCGGCGATCCGGCGCTGTTCCAGTCGGTCGAGGAGGTGCTGGTGCGCGCCGCCTATGCGCGCTGCGGCGAGAACCAGGTGCAGACCGCGCGCACGCTCGACATCACGCGCAACATGCTGCGCACGCTGCTCAAGCGCTACGGCCTGCTGGGCAGCGGCGAGCTGCTCTTCGACGAAGACACGCCGCCGGTCAGCCGGACGCCACTGCGCTTTCCCGCGGTCCGCCGCGACGGCACGCCGCACGGCCGCTGTCGGCCGTGCACGCCGCCCGCGGCCTGCAACGAGGCACGCTGAGGCCCGATCACCGAGCGCCCGGTCGTCGGCGCGGGCCGTGCACCGTCGGCATCACGCGCGTCGCACTGCGCAGCAGCCGGGCCGGCGTTCTTGCTGCATCCAAGACAGCGGCCGGGGCCTGCCGGGCCCGCCCGCCCTGGCTGCTGCTTTCCGCGCAGCCTGGCATGGACGCTGCTTCTGCTGCACGGCAGACACCGGGCCGCCGGCCGCCTTCCCTCATCGTCTTCACGCCCCAGGCCTGCCTTCACCCATGAGCGAACCCCGATCCTCCGCCCCCCGAAAACTGCTGACCTTTCCCAACCCGGAAGGCCATGCGCTCTCGATCCGTGCCAAGGCGCTGGTCTTCCACGACCCGCAATCCGAACGCCTGCTGGAGCATGTCGAGCAGATCGCTGCCAGCGACGCCACCGTGCTGCTGATCGGCGAGACCGGCACCGGCAAGGAACTGGTCGCGCGCCACATCCACACCACCAGCGCACGCGGCGGGCCCTTCGTCGCGGTCAACTGCGGCGCCTTCGCCGAATCGTTGGTCGATGCCGAACTGTTCGGCCACGAGAGCGGCGCCTTCACCGGTGCGAGCCATGCGCGCGCGGGCTGGTTCGAGGCCGCGCACGGCGGCACGCTGTTCCTCGACGAGATCGGCGACATGCCGCTGGCGCTGCAGGTCAAGCTGCTGCGCGTGCTGCAGGAGCGTCAGGTGGTGCGGCTGGGCGCACGGCAGCCGATCCCGGTCGACGTGCGGCTGGTGGCCGCGACCAACGTGGACCTGGCCAAGGCCGTGCAGGCCGGCCGCTTCCGCGCCGACCTGTTCTACCGGCTGCACGTGGCCACGGTCCATCTGCCGCCGCTGCGCGAGCGCCCGGGCGACATCCTGCCGCTGGCCCTGCACTTCCTGCGCAGTTACGGCAGCAAGCTCGGCGTGCCTTCGCCCGAACTGAGCCCGGTGGCCGAGCAGGTGCTGCTGGCCTACGAATGGCCCGGCAACATCCGCGAGCTCGAGAACATCGTGCACTACGCGGTGATCGTGAGCCAGAACGGCCGCATCGAGCGCGAGGACCTGCGCCTGCCCTACGTGCCCCAGGACCTGCCGCCGCCGCGCCCCGAGGACTGGATGGAACAGCTGCGCGAGGCCGTCAAGCACCTGATGCAGGAGCAGCGTCCCGACCTCTACGAATCGATGGAGGAGCTGATCGTCGCCACGGCCTTCGCGCACTGCGGCGAGAACCAGGTGCGCACGGCGCGCGAGCTCGGCATCTCGCGCAACGTGCTGCGCGCCCAGCTCAAGCGCTTCGGGCTGCTGGGCCAGCCCTTCGTGGTGCCGGTCGACTGAACTGCGTCGCTCGCAACAGCCTGCGCGCAGGGGCTGCTGCGTGGCCAGCAATACGCGCCGTTGGCGCACCGCTTTGCCTGCGAAACAGCTGGCATGCGATTTGCGCCATCCAACCCTGCCCCTCTGCTCTCTCATGCGACCGTCACCGCTGGCCTGCGCGCCTTGCCGCCTGCTTCCTCATGACCACACCCACGCTCTCTCTCCCCTCCTCCTCGGCGTCTGCGCCCATCGACCTGCCCGACGACTTCGCCGCGCTCGGCCGCATCGACGTGCACGCCATGCCGCGCGTGCTGGCGCGACTCGTGCGCCTGGCCTGGCGCTACCCCTGGCGCTGCGTGGCCGCGGTGGGGTGCGCGCTCGGCGCCACCCTGTTCAACCTGCTCACGCCCAAGCTGCTGGGCGATGCGCTCGACCAGGCGCACCGGCTCATGAACGACGGCGCAACCCTGGCCTCGGCCGACGCGGCCCGCGTCGCGCTCTGGTGGATCGCCGCCCTGATCGTGGCCGCCTGCGCCGCGCGCGGCGCGCTGACCGGCCTGCAGGGCTACCTGGGCGAGAACATCGCGCAGCGCGTCGGCTACGACCTTCGGCTGGCCTTCTACGAGAAGCTGCAGCGCCTGGACTTCTCCTTCCACGACCGCCGGCATTCGGGCGACCTGATCGCGCGCGGCATGCTCGACCTCGAGGGCGTGCGCGGCTTTCTCGAATCGGGCCTGCTGCGAACGCTGTCGCTGGCGTTGCTGGTGGTGGCCGGCACCTGGCGGCTGATGCATGTCGACCTGCTGCTCGGCGCGCTGGCGCTCGGCTTCGTGCCCTTCGTGGTCTGGCGCGCCGGCCGCATGGGCGTGCTGCTGCGCCTGTCCTGGGAACGGCTGCAGCAGCTGATGTCCGAGCTGACCCGCGGCATGGAGGAGAATCTGCAGGGTGCGCGCGTGGTGCGCGCCTTCGCCTCGCGCGTGTTCGAGCTCGGCAAGTTCGATCGTGTCTCCGAGGCCGCGCTGCGCCTGTCGAACCGCCGCATCACGCTGCGCATGGGCTCGGTCAGCACCATGAACTTCTCCTTCTACCTCGCAATGGGGCTGGTGCTCTGGTTCGGCGGCCGGCGCATCGCAGCCGGCCAGCTCACGGTGGGCCAGCTCACCGAGTGCCTGACCTTCATGACGCTGCTGCAGCAGCCGGTGCGGCAGATCGGCATGATCGTCAACGCCAGCGCGCGCGCCGCCTCCTCGGGCGCGCGCTTCTTCGAGGTGCTCGACACCGCGCCCGCCATCCACGACCGGCCCGGCGCGAAGCCGCTGGTGCTGACGCAGGGCGTGCTGCGCTTCGAGAACGTGTCGTTCACTTACCCGCGCGCACCGGGCCACATGGGCCCGGCGCGTGCGGCCGTGCTGCAGGACATCGGTTTCGAACTGCGGCCCGGCCGCACGCTGGGCATCGTGGGGGCGCCGGGCAGCGGCAAATCGACGCTGGCGCAGCTCATCGCGCGCTTCTACGACGTGAGCGCCGGGCGCATCACCGTCGACGGCCAGGACCTGCGCGAGCTCACGCTCGACTCGCTGCGCCAGGCCGTGAGCCTGGTGCAGCAGGAGACCTTCCTGTTTGACACCTCGATCCACCACAACGCGGCCTACGCCGAACCCGCAGCCGACCCGGACCGCGTGGTGGCCTCGACCACCGTGGCGCAGCTGCACGAGCAGGTGGCGCAATTGCCCGAGGGCTACGGCACGCGCGTGGGCGAACGCGGCGTGGCGCTGTCGGGCGGCCAGCGCCAGCGGCTGTCGATCGCGCGCGGCCTGACGGCCGACCCGGCCATCATCGTGCTCGACGACGCCACCTCGGCCGTCGACGCCGCCACCGAGCAGCGCCTGCGCACCACGCTGCACGCGGCCGTGCGCCACAAGTCGACCGTGGTCATCGCGCACCGGCTGAGTTCGCTGATGCACGCCGACGAGATCCTGGTGCTCGACCAGGGCCGGATCGTCGAGCGCGGCACGCACGACACGCTGCGGTCCGCCGGCGGCCACTACGCCGCGCTGTGGCAGCTGCAGAACCGGGGCGACGCTCCGCCCGCACCGGCGCCACACCCGGCAGAGGGAGTCGCCGCATGAGCACTACCACCTCCGCCCGCGCCGCGTCCGAACAGGGCGAGGAGATCTTCAGCCGCTTCGACACCCGCGTGGTGCAGCGCCTCTGGCGCTTCATCCGGCCCTACCGCCGCGTGCTCTGGGGCGCGCTCGCATCGGTGTTCTTCTACACGCTGGTCCAGGTCGCGATCCCGATCGCGGTGCGCTACGCGGTCGACAGCGCGACCGACGGCGCCACCTCCCGCCTGGTGCAGGCGCTCGCCTGGTTCGCCGTGCTGGTGGTGCTCAATGCCGGCCTCAACTTCCTGCAGGAATGGGTGGCGGCCCGGCTGGCGCAGCGCGTGATCTTCGACCTGCGACGCGCGATGTTCACGCACCTGCAGGACGTGTCGCTGGCCACGCTCGACCAGACCCAGGTCGGTCGCCTGATGGCGCGGCTGGCCGGCGACGTGAACGCACTGCAGGAGTTCATGGAGAACTCGGTCTCGGCGCTGGGCGACATCTGCCTGCTGATCGGTATCGTCGCGGTGCTGCTCTGGATGGACCTGCAGCTGGGTGCGCTCACGCTGGCGGCGTTGCCGGCCCTTGTGCTGATTCGCATGGCCTGGATTCCCTGGGCGCGCGAGAAGTTCAGGCGCGCACGCGAGGCGTCTTCGAGCGTCAACGCCGCGCTGGCCGAGAACATCAACGGCATCCGCACCGTGCAGGAGACTCGGCGCCAGGCGACCAACCTGCAGCGCTACGAAGTGCGCGCCCACGAGAACCTGCATGCGCAGATCGGCTCGTCGCAGGCGTCGCAGATCATGGTGCCGGCGGTCGACATCCTCACGGGCCTGGCCACGGCCGTGGTAGTGGTGTTCGGCGGCCGCGCCGTGCTGACCGGCTCGCTCGGCGTGGGCGTGATGGTGGCCTACATCTTCTACGTGCAGCGCTTCTTCGACCCGATCCGCACGCTGTCGATGCAGTACACCGTGATGCAGCGCGCCATGGCCGCGGGCCAGCGCATCTTCGAGGTGCTCGACGTGCCTATCACGGTCCAGGAGAGAGCCGACGCCATCGCGCTGCCAGCCGACTTCGAGCCCGAGATCGTGCTCGAGCGGGTCGACTTCGGCTACCGCCCAGGCCAGACCGTGCTGTACGGCATCGACCTGCGCATTCCCGCCTACCAGACCGTGGCGCTGGTCGGCGCGACCGGCTCCGGCAAAACCAGCATCGTCTCGCTGATCCATCGCTTCTACGACGTGAGCGCCGGCGCGGTGCGGGTGGGCGGCCACGACGTGCGCGACCTGCAGCAGGACACGCTGGGCCGGCAGATCGGCATGGTGCTACAGGAGCCCTTCCTGTTCACTGGCAGCATCCTCGACAACATCCGCTACGGCCTGCCTGGCGCCACGCGCGAGGATGTGGTCGAGGCCGCGCGCGCGGTGCGCGCCGACGCCTTCATCCGCTTGCTGCCCGAGGGCTACGACACGCCGTTGGGCCAGCGCGGGCGCAACCTCTCGATCGGCCAGCGCCAGCTGCTGAGCTTCGCGCGTGCGCTGCTGGCCGACCCCAAGATCCTGATCCTCGACGAGGCCACGGCCAACATCGACAGCTTCACCGAGGGCGAGATCCAGCGCGCGCTGCGGCTGCTGCGCAAGGGCCGCACCACGGTCCTGATCGCGCACCGCCTGGCCACGGTGCGCGACGCCGACCTGATCGTGGTGCTGCACCAGGGCCGCATCGTCGAGCAGGGCCGACACGAGACGCTGCTCGCGCGGGGAGGGGCCTATGCGCGGCTGCATGCGAGCAGCCATGCGTCCTTCGACGACCTGGCGCCGTGAGCCGCGGCGCCCGCCCCTTGCGCGCCGTGCTGTTCGACCTCGACGGCACGCTGTTCGACCGCCACACGGCCGTCACGCGGCTGGCCCTCGACCAAGCCCACGCGCTCGGTCCGCTGCTGGGCGCGACGACGCCCGCGCGTTTTGCAGAGCGGCTGGTCGCGCTCGATGCGCGCGGCTATGTCGGGAAGCCGCTCGCCTACCGACAGCTGATCGATGAACTGGGCCTCGACGCCCGGCACCCACGGCTACAGCCCGATCCGCTGAGCGAGGACTTCTTCCGCCGCTATGCCGACCATCCGCTGGCCTTCGAGGGTGTGCACGAGACGCTCACCGCATTGCGGCAGCGTAGCCTTCGGATCGGCGTGCTCACCAACGGCCGGGTCGCGGTGCAGCACGCCAAGCTGAAAGCGCTGGGGCTGCTGCCGATGGTGGATGCGGTGCTGATCTCCGAGGCCGAGGGCCTGCGCAAGCCCGATGCGGCGCTGTTCCGGCGTGCGCTCGATCGGCTGGGCGTGGCCGCGGCCGAGGCCGTGCATGTCGGCGACCATCCCGAGAACGACGTGCGCGCGGCCCGCGCGGCCGGCCTGCGGGCGGTCTGGATGCGCGACCGCTACTGGCCCGCGCCCGAGGCGGACGGGGTGATCGATGGGTTGCCAGCGCTGCTGGAATGGATGGACGCTCCTCCCCGGGCTGAGGTGGAGAGACCATGCCGGCAAACCCGCGTGACGCCGCCTGTGCGCTGAGCGCGCATTGGGGCGCCGTCGAAGCGCGGTTCGGATTCGCTCGATTTCGACGCCCACCGGTGGGGCGCAACCAGGCGAAGGCCATCGCGCAATGTTGCCACCAGCCGATGCCATCGAATGGATGGAACGAACACCGGGCGGACTTGCACACGCGGGCGTGCTTCGCGCCTATGTCGAATCAGGCTGCTACAGGAGGGCGGCGGCACGCGGCGGACCTGCGCGTGCAGGTCGACGCCCGGATCGATCTTCCTAGGGAAATGTGATGCCCCAGACAGCGGAGCTACCGGGTGTCACACGCGGGCCAAAGACGGAGACCGCGGGAACCGGAGATCCCATGGACAACCGGCTCGCCTGGTTGAAGATGGTCACGTCGTTGCTGCCCCCGCCGACATAGAGGCGGTCCGTGGCGGGGTCGAAGGTCACGGATTGCGGCATCGACAAAATGAACTTGGCGTAGGCCACCGCACCGGACGACGCGCTGGCGTTGTCGACGACCACCATGGCTCCGAACCCGTCCACGGCGTAGATTCGGTTGTTGGCCATGTCCAGTGCGATATCCGAACCGATGTTGAGGCCAGGGAAGAACATGTCCCGCGTCGGCTGGTTCTGCTGGTTGTCCGGCAAGACCGTCGTGTCTTGCAGCGTTGCCAGGTCGTAGACGTGCACCCCGATCGTGGATTCCAGTGCGTACACGAGATTGCGTTGCGTATCGATGCTGAAAGCACGGGGTTCACGCAGTTGGTAGACCTTGTCCGGCGTCACGGCACCGCGCGCAGTACTCGCGCGGCCGATTTTCACCAACATGCCATTCTTTGTCCCCTCACCGCCCAGCCACAGCACATCACGGTCCTTGTCATAGACGAGATAGCTCGACAGCTTGACAACTGCAGAAGGGACCGTGATGACCCTCGACGGTGCGACGTCGCCGCTGGCCTTGCTTGCGTGATCGATCACGATGATCGAGGCGCCGATCGTCGCATAGAGCGCATCGCTGGCCGCGTCGTACGCGAGATGCTTGCCAGGCATGCCGACGATCCCTGCAAAGGGCCGAATCGTGCGCGCCGAGACGGCCGAGCCTGGCAACGGATTGGCATTGGAGAAGGATGCAATCAACATCTCGCCCGGCACCACCGCGAAAACCTTGTATGGCGTGACCGACGCTTGCGGGTCTTCCGGCACGGTCGGTGTGTCGATGGGCTGGCCCGGGTTGTTTGCAGCCCCACCCGCCGGGGGCGCCCCCGCGGTCGGAGAACTGCCACCGGACACCCCACCGCCGCCACCGCCGCCACACCCCACCAGGGTGGCCACGAGAAGACAGGAAAGAAGAAATGCTGGGATACGGAAGGCTGGTTTCATCGCTTTTTCTGGTTGTTGGATTGATGCGGAGTTTCTGAATGTAACTCGAAATTTCCGTGCTTTCAGCCGACAGACGCGTCCTGCTGCGCTCGCGCCCGGCGTACTCGCAGATGCCGGTCGCGTACTCGTTCTTGGCGAACCCGAACGTGCGAACCCCACGCCCCTGCGGCTCCTGCACGGCCTCCTGAAGAACAACGAGCGGGTGTGGGCCCCCTTGCGCACGACCTTGCCGGGGGCGAGCGATGCAGGAGCCGCGCCGCCCCGATACCGCGAATGCCATCGCCGTGCTGGCGGCGTCGGCGAACGACGCCAGGCCGCCGGGTCACCTTGCCGTCGCGGGGCTTCTCGCTTGGCAGCTATGTCGGGCTCAAAGTCTGCCGGCAGGCGCGTCACCGAATCGCCGGCATTGCGCTGCTGGACACCGGCGCGCGTTCACCCGTGCGAGGGCACAATCCGCCCACGCATGCGCCTTCGTGGCGCCAAGCCGATGCTGAGCGCCGACCACGCTGGAATCCCATGACCGCCAAGCCCAACCTCATCCCCGTCGATCTCGACGACCTCCGCCCCACGCAGATCACGGTGGGCGGCGCGGAAGTCGCGACCAAGCGCGCGCAGTGGACGCAGCTCAAGCGCAAGGAGCGCGAACGCACGCTGGAAGCGCACTGGTTCCCGGCCGTGCGCGGGCCGGGCGGGCGCCACTACATCGTCGACCACCACCACCTCGGACGCGCGCTGCACGAGGAGTCGGTCCGGCGCGTGTGGGTGATGCAGCTCGACGACCTGTCCGAGGTCGAGGGCGAACAGTTCTGGCGCCTGATGGAGTTCCACCGCTGGGCCCATCCCTTCGACGAGAAAGGCCGGCGGCGCGCGTTCTCGGCCATTCCGCAGAGCGTGAGCAAGCTGCGCGACGACCCCTACCGCAGCCTCGCGGGCTTCGTGCGCAAGGCCGGCGGCTATGCCAAGGACGCGGCGCCCTACGCCGAGTTCCTCTGGGCCGACCACTTCCGCCCGCTGGTCCCGCTGAAGAAGCTGCAGCCCTCGGCCACCGAGGTGCTGCCGCAGGCCTCGATCGACAAGGCCGTGACACTGGCCCGCCTGCCCGCGGCACGCTGCCTGCCGGGGTGGAGCGGGGTCAGCAGCAGCCCCGCGCCGGTCGCGCCCACCGTGTGAGCCCCGCTCCCGCCGCGCGCCCCGGCATCGCCGACCTGGTGGCCGGCGTGTCGATCGCCGGCCTGCTGCTGCCCGAAGCCGTGGCCTATTCGGGCATTGCCGGCATGCCGCCGCAGGCCGGCGTGATCGCGCTGTTCGCGGGGCTGCTGGTCTACGGTCTGTTCGGCAGCAGCCGCTTCGCGATCGTGTCGGCCACTTCCTCGTCGGCGGCCGTGCTGTTCGCCGCGACCGCGGCGATGCCGGGCGTGGACGCCGCCACCCGGCTCGCCATGGGCGCGGGCATCGTGCTGCTGGCCGGCGTGTTCTTCGTGATCGCCGGACTGGCCAAGCTCGGTGCCGTGTCCAGCCTGATCGCCAAGCCCGTGCTGCGCGGCTTCGCGCTCGGCCTGGCCCTGACCATCGTGGTCAAGCAGTTGCCCAAGGTGCTGGCGGTGCAGCCGGCGCACAGCGACTTCTTCCGCCTCGCCTTCGACCTGGCGGCGGCGTGGCGCCAATGGAATCTGGCCGGCGCGGCGATGGCCATCGCGGCCCTGCTGCTCATGCGCCTGTTCTCGCGCTGGCGCGCGGTGCCGGCCGCCCTGCTGGTGATCGCGGCCGGCATTGCGCTGGACGCGAGCGGCATCAGCCGCGCCTGGGGCGTCACGGCGGTGGGCCCGATGGCGCTGGACTTCTCGCACCCGGGCCTGCCCTCGCTCGACCGCGCGCAATGGCTGGGCCTGGTCGAACTGGCCTTCGCGATGGCCCTGATCCTCTATGCCGAGTCGTACGGCTCGATCCGCACCTTCGCCATGCGCCACGGCGACAACGTGGCGCCGAACCGCGACCTGCTGGCGCTCGGCGGCGCCAACCTGCTGTCGGCGCTGTTCCAGGGCATGCCGGTGGGCGCGGGCTACTCGGCCACCTCGGCCAACGAATCGGCCGGCGCGCAGAGCCGCGCCGCCGGGCTCGTCGCGGGGCTGGTGGTGGGTGTGGCCGTGCTCACGCTGCTGCCGTGGATCGCGCACACGCCCGAGCCGCTGCTGGCCGCGATCGTGATCAACGCCGTGAGCCATACCCTGAACCCCGCGGCGCTGCGCCCCTATTTCCAGTGGCGGCGCGACCGGCTGGTGACGCTGGTGGCCGTGGCCGCCGTGCTGCTGCTGGGCGTGCTCGACGGCCTGCTCGCGGCCATCGGCGTGAGCCTGCTGCTGTTGCTGCGCGGCTTCTCGCGCACCAACGTCAGTTGGCTCGGCCGGCTCCACCAAAGCCATGACTATGTGGACATCGCGCGCCACCCCGAGGCGACCGTGCCGCCCGGCGTGCTGATCGCGCGGCCCGAGGTGCCGCTGTTCTTCGGCAATGCCGACGCGGTGTTCGCGGCCATCCGCGCGCGCATCGACGGCGCGCCGGCCTTGCATCGCATGGTGCTGAGCCTGGAGGAATCGCCCGACCTCGACGCCACCAGCATCGAGGCGCTGTGCGAATTCGCCGCCTACATGCGCGTGCGCGGCGTGCCGCTCTCGTTGGCGCGTGTGAAGGACGAGGTGCGCGACGTGCTTTCCAAGGTCGCCTCGCCGGACCTGCCGGCCGCGGCCTATGCGGCCTGGAGCGTGGACGATGCGGTGAATTCGGCCGGCATAGCCACCCAAAGGGGTTCCGGCTCCGCGGTTTGACAATGCGGATCAAAAGCTAATATAGTTAGTTTGAAGACTAACCGAATTAGTAATCATGCATAGGACCCCATGGCCAAGGCCGGCCTGAGCGTCGAGCGGCTGGCCGAAGGCGGCGCCGAGTTGGCCGACGAGATCGGCTTCGAACAACTGACCGGCGCCGCCCTGGCGCGCCGCTTCGACGTGCGCCTGGCGAGCCTCTACTCCCATGTCGAGAGCCTGGACGCACTCAAGAGCCAGGTCGCGCTGCTCGCGCTGCGGCAACTGGCCGACGCCGCCGCCCAGGCCATGGCCGGCCGCGCCGGCAAGGAGGCGCTGTGGGCGCTGGCCGATGCGCACCGCGACTATGCGCGCCGCCACCCCGGCCGTTTCGCCGCCGCCCGCCATCCGCTCACGCCCGCGCTGGCGGCCGCCAGCGCCGGTCCCCGGCTGGCGCAGCTGATGCGCGCGGTGCTGCATGGCTATGCACTGCCCGAGGCCGAGCAGGTCCATGCGATCCGCTTTCTGGGCGCCTTCCTGATGGGCTATGTCACGCTGGAGTTGGCCAGCGGATTTGCCCACAGCGCACCCGCGGCGCAGCTGTCATGGCAGCGCAGCCTGGAGGCGCTGCATGCCGCGCTCACGCACTGGCCCGCCGCCGGTGCGCCCCCTGAAACGAAGAGAGCCCCGCGATGAACACGCCCGTCGACGGCGTCCGGGTCCCGGCCCGCGACATCCCTTTTCCCCGAAGCATCAGCGCCGAGGCGCAGGCCGCGCTGCGGCGCCTGGTCAACGCCGACGGCGTGCCGCTCAATGCCCTGCACGGCGTGCCGCCGCCGGAGGACTTCGAGGGCTGGATGCGCCTCAAGGCCAGCGCCGATGCGCAGTACGGCGACGCCATGGCCCAGCTCGCCGGCCAGTTGCGCGCCACGGTGGAAAGCGTCCGCTTCGACAGCGCGACGGTGCACATCGCCACGCCCGCCGAACCCCTGGCCGGGGACGGGATCTACCTCGACCTGCATGGCGGCGGCCTGGTCTTCGGCGGCGGCGAGGTCTGCCGCATCGGCGCACGGATGCAGGCCGAGCAGCTGGGCCTGCGCTGCTGGGGCATCGACTACCGCATGCCGCCCGAGCATCCTTATCCGGCCGCGCTGGACGACGGCCTGGCGGTCTACCGGCAGTTGCTGCAACGCCATCCGGCGCACCGGGTCGTCATCGGCGGCCGGTCGGCCGGCGGCAATCTGGCGGCGGCCATGGTGCTGCGCGCACGCGACGAAGGCCTGCCGCTGCCGGCCGCGCTGGTGCTGCTGTCGCCCGAGGTGGACCTGACCGAGTCGGGCGACAGCTTTGAGCTGAATCAACTCGTCGACGTGCTGCTGCCCCAGTCGCTGATGCCCCACAACCGGCTGTACGCCGCGGGCGCCGACCTGGCCCACCCCTACCTGTCGCCGCTGTTCGGCGATTTCTCGCGCGGCTTCGTGCCCACCTTCATCCAGAGCGGCACGCGCGACCTGTTCCTGTCGAACGCGGTGCGCCTGCACCGCGCACTGCGCCGCGCCCAGGTGCCCTGCGAACTGCACATCTTCGAGGGCATGCCGCACGGCGGCTTCATGGGCGCGCCGGAAGACCGGGAGTTGCGCGCCGAGGTGGCGCGCTTCGTCCATGCCCAGCTGGCAGCCGGCGCGGACCCGAGCCTCAGCCCTGCAGCAAGGGCAGCAACTGCTGCCCCTGCCGCTCAATCTCCGTGAGGTAGGGCGTGTCGGAGAGCACGAAGTGCGTGATGCCCAGCGCTTCGTACTTGCGCAGCGAACGCGCCACGTCCTCGGCCGAGCCGACCAGCCAGGTGGTGCCAGCCCCGCCGCCGCCGAACTTGCCGGGTGCGGTGTAGAGGTTGTCGTCGAGCACCTCGCCGCGTTCGTGCAGGTCGAGCAGCCGCTTCTGCCCCACCGCAGACCCGCGGTGCGGGTCGCGGCGCGACACACCCTGGCCCTGGGCCATGGCCGCCACCTTGGCTTCGGCGTCGGCCCAGGCCTGCGCGGTGGTGTCGCGGACCAGCGTGGTGACGCGCAGGCCGAACTCCAGCGGCGCATGCGCACGGTCGAGCGCCTTGCTGAGGCGCTTGAGTCGCTCGATACGCTCCTGCACGCCGTCGAGCGGTTCGCCCCAGAACAGCTGCACGTCAGCCTCGGCGGCGGCCACGCGCTCGGCCGCTTCCGAGGCGCCGCCGAAATAGATCTTCGGATGCAGCCGCGTGCCGCGTGCCGTGTCGCGCGCCGCGATGCGCGGCACCACGGTCGAATCGGTGACCTGGAAGTGCTCGCCCGCGTAGCTCACGTTCTCCTCGGTCCAGAGCCGGCGCACCAGGTGGATGAACTCACGCGTGCGGCCGTAGCGGTGTGCCTGATCACCCTCGCTGTCGCCGTAGGCGCCGAGCTTGTCCTTGCCCGAGACGATGTTGATGCGCACGCGGCCGCCGCTCAGGTGGTCCAGCGTGGCCGCGGCCGAGGCGAAGTTCGCCGGGCGCCAGTAGCCGGGCCGGATCGCGATCAGGGGCTCGAAGGTGTCGGTGCGCGCGGCCAGCGCCGCGGCCACGGTGAAGGTGTCGGGCCGGCCCCAGCCGGTGCCGAGCAGCGCGCCCTTCCAGCCGTTGCGCTCCAGCGCTTTGGCATGCGCGGCCAGCGTGTCAAGGCTGTTGTGGTTCTCGACGGCCGCGTCGCCGCGGTGGCCGGGATGGACCTGGTTGGGGATGTACCAGAGGAATTCGGACGAAAGGGTACTGCTGCTCATGCGGTGAACCTGGGTGCTGTGCGGTGAAGGGCGTGTTGGCGCCGGTCCGTGACCGCGACATGTGCGCGCAGCAGCCTGGCCAGCCGCTGTGACGCCCGTGTCGCGATGCACGTCCGACACCGCTCTACAGCAGCCTTCGTGCCACGCGGAAACGCGTCCTTTTCGCCCTTGCGGCGGGCGAAACGCACAGCGCCTGCTGCAAGTGCAACACGCACCGCGCGCGGCCTGAACCCCGGGCAGCACGCCCCGCGCTCAGGCGTAGTCGGTCGACGGCTTCTCCCACAGGTTCACGCCGCCTTCCACCGCATGCCGGTCGATCTCGGCCAGCTCCTCGGCGCTGAAGCCCGGCTGGCGCAGCGCGGCCACGTTGTCGACGATCTGCTCGGGCCGGCTGGCACCGATCAGCGCCGAGCTCACGCGCGGGTCGCGCAGGGTCCAGGCCAGCGCGAGCTGCGCCAGGCTCTGGCCGCGGCGCTGCGCGATGGCATCGAGCGCACGCGCGCGCGCCAGGTTGGCTTCGGACAGGTGCTCGGGCCGCAGCGAGGTGCCGCCGGGCCGGTTCACGCGCGCATCGGCTGGGATGCCCTTCAGGTAGCGGTCGGTCAGCAGGCCCTGCGCCAGCGGCGTGAAGGCGATCACGCCCGCGCCCAGGTCCTCGGTCGCGCTCAACAGGTCCTTCTCGATCCAGCGGTTGAACAGGTTGTAGGCCGGCTGATGGATCAGCAGCGGCACCTGGCGCGCGCGCAGCAGCGCCGCGATCTCGCGCGTCTTGCCGGCGGAGTAGGAAGAGATGCCGATGTAGAGCGCCTTGCCCTGGCGCACGGCCTGGGCCAGCGCGTCGGCGGTTTCCTCCAGCGGGGTGTCGGGGTCGAAGCGGTGCGAATAGAAGATGTCGACATGGTCCAGGCCCAGGCGCTGCAGGCTCTGGTCCAGGCTGGCGAGCACGTGCTTGCGCGAGCCGCCGCCCTTGCCGTAGGGGCCGGGCCACATGTCCCAGCCGGCCTTGGTCGAGATGATCAGTTCGTCGCGGTGGGCCGCGAAGTCCTCGCGCAGCAGCCGGCCGAAGTTGCGCTCGGCGCTGCCGTAGGGCGGGCCGTAGTTGTTGGCCAGGTCGAAGTGGTTGATGCCCAGGTCGAAGGCGGTGCGCAGCAGCTGGCGCTGCTGTTCGATGGGCGTGCTGTCGCCGAAGTTGTGCCAGAGGCCCAGCGAGATCGCGGGCAGCACGAGGCCGCTGCGGCCGACCTTGCGGTACGGCAGGGTCTCGTAGCGTTGGGGGGATGCGAGGTAGGTCATGAAAACAGAAGGCGGAAAGAAGTCAGGCGAAATGGCAGGCCACCCATTGGACACCGGCCGGGCGCAGCAGCGGCGCCTCGGCGCGGCAGCGATCGGTGGCCTCGGGGCAGCGCGGATGGAAACGGCAGCCCGCGGGCGGTTGCAACGGATCGGGCAGGTCGCCCTGGAGCACCGTGCGCGCCCGGTGCACGGCACCCGGCCGCGCGCGCGGAATGGCCGACATGAGCGCACGCGTGTAGGGGTGCAGCGGCCGGTGCCAGACGGCATCGCCGGGCCCCTGCTCGACCACCTGGCCCGCGTACATCACGCCGATGCGGTCGGACATGTGGCGCACCACCGACAGGTCGTGCGAGATGAACAGATAGGACACGCCGAACTCCTCGCGCAGGCCCAGCAGCAGGTTCAGCACCTGCGCGCGCACCGACACGTCGAGGGCCGACACGGCCTCGTCGCAGACGATCAGCTCCGGGCGCAGCATCAAGGCCCGCGCGATGCCGATGCGCTGGCGCTGGCCGCCCGAGAACTCGTGCGGATAGCGCACCGCCATCTCGGGCCGCAGGCCGACGCGCGCCAGCGCCCAGGCCACCTGCTCGCGCCGCTCGGCCGCGCTGCCGCGCTCTTGCACCACCAGCGGTTCCTCCAGCGCACGGCCCACGTTGACGCGCGGGTTGAGCGAGGCGTAGGGGTCCTGGAACACCATCTGCAGGCGCGCGCGCATCGACTGCAGCGCCTTGCCTTCGCGCTTCGTGATGTCCTCGCCGTCGAATTCGATCCGCCCCGCCGACAGCGGCGTGAGGCGCATCGCGACGCGGGCCACGGTCGACTTGCCGCAGCCGCTCTCGCCCACCAGGCCCAGCGTCTCGCCGCGGCCGACCTCGAGGTCGACGCCGTCGAGCGCGTGCACCGTGCCGGCCTGCGTGGGGTAGTGCTTGACGGCCCGCTGCAGCTTCAGGAGCGGAGTGCTCATGCCACCGCCCTCCACAGCTCGCGCGGCGCCGCCGGGTCCGCGAGCGGCAGGAAGCAGGCCACGCGGTGCGCGGCGCCCTGCCCTGTCGCATCCAGCGATGGCCGGGCGGCCGTGCAAGCGGCGCGCGCCTGTGCGCAGCGCGGCGCGAAGGCGCAGCCGGCCGGCATGTCGAGCAGCGAAGGCACGGTGCCCGCGATCTCGGGCAGCCGGCTGCCGGGCACCAGTTCGCCCAGCGCCATCGAGGCCAGCAGCCCCGCGGTGTAGGGGTGCGCGGGCGCATCGAAGAGCTGGGCCACCGTGCCCTGCTCCACCACGCGGCCGGCATACATCACGGCGGCGCGGTCGGCCACCTCGGCCACCACGCCCAGGTCGTGCGTGATCAGCAGCAGGCCCATGCCGCGCTCGGCCTGCAGTTCCTGCAGCAGCTCGAGGATCTGCGCCTGCGTGGTCACGTCGAGCGCGGTGGTGGGCTCGTCGGCGATCAGCAGTTCGGGTTCGCAGGCCAGCGCGATCGCGATCACCACGCGCTGGCGCATGCCGCCCGAGAGCTGGTGCGGAAAGTCGTCGGCGCGCCGGCGCGCCATCGGGATGCCCACGCGGTCGAGCAGCTGCACCGCCTGCGACCAGGCCGTCTGGCGGTCGACCGGCCGGTGCAGCCGGATGGCCTCGGCGATCTGGCTGCCGATGCTCAGCACCGGATTGAGCGCCGACAGCGGCTCCTGGAAGATCATCGAGATGCGGTTGCCGCGCAGCGCGCGGATGCCGGCCTCGGGCAGGGTCACGAGGTCGGTGCCGTCGAACAGGATGCGGCCGCCGGCGATGCGTCCCTGGGTGCGCGGGATCAGCCGCAGGATCGAATAGGCGGTCACGGACTTGCCGCTGCCGCTCTCGCCCACCAGCGCCACGGTCTCGCCGCGGTCGACACTGAGCGTCACGCCGTCGACGGCCTTCACCACGCCGGCGCGGGTGTCGAACCAGGTCTGCAGGTCTTGGATGTCGAGCAGGGCCATGGGGCTACCTCCGTCGCAGGTGCGGGTTCATGGCGTCGTTGAGCCCTTCGCCCAGCAGGTTGAAGGCCAGCACCGTGACCACGATCGCCAGGCCCGGCAGGCCGCAGATGTACCAGGCGTCGGTGACCTGCTCGCGGCCGCTGCCGATGATCGTGCCCCAGCTCATCACGTTGGGGTCGCCCAGGCCGAGGAAGGCCAGCGCCGCCTCGGTCTGGATCGCATGCGCGACCGCCAGGGTCGAGACCACCACCACCGGCGGCAGCGCGTTAGGCAGGATCTGCGTCAGGATCAGCCGGGCATGGCTCATGCCCGCCGTGCGGCCCGCCAGCACGAACTCGCGCTCGCGCAGCTGCAGGAACTGCGAGCGCACCAGCCGTGCCGTGGGCGGCCACGAGACGATGCCGATCGCGAACACCACGGTCGCCACCGAGGGCTTGAACAGCGCCACCAGCACCACCGCCAGCACGAAGCTGGGCACGGTCTGGAACACCTCGATCACGCGCAGCAGCACCGCATCGACGCGGCCGCGGTAGTAGCCGGCCAGGGCGCCGACCGTGATGCCCACGCAGGCCGAGATCACGGTGCTCACCAGGCCGATCAGCAGCGACACGCCCGCACCCGACACCAGCCCGGTCGCGAGGTCGCGGCCCATGAAGTCGGTGCCCAGCGGATGGGCCGCGTCCTCGCCGGGCCACAGCATGGGTGAGCCCGCCATCTCCCACGGGTCGCCCGGGAACCACCAGCGGCCCAGCGTGGCCGCGGCCACCACGAGCAGCATCAGCACCAGCCCGACCAGCGCCGGCCGGTTGCGCGCCACTTCGCGCGCGAAGCCCAGCGCGCGTTCGCGCCGGCCGCCGTCGTAGCGCACGGCCTGCGCCGGCGCGCTCGCCACCAGTGCCGGCTTCATGCGTGGGCTCCGGTGGTCGAGAGCTGCACGCGCGGGTCGAGCCAGGCGTAGAGCACGTCGACCAGGATGTTGATCAGCGTGACCAGGATCGAGCTCAACAGCAGGATGCCCAGCAGCAGGTTGAAGTCGCGCGCCAGGATGGCCTCGAAGGCCAGCCGCCCGAGCCCGGGCCAGCTGAACACCGACTCGACCAGCACCGCGCCGCTCAGCAGCGAGGCGATCTGGAAACCCAGCATGGTCACCAGCGGCAGCAGCGCGTTGCGCAGCGTGTGGACGATGGTGATGCGCGTCTCGCCTGCGCCCTTGGCGCGCGCGGTGCGGATGAAGTCGGCGCCGTAGAGCTCCAGCATCGAGGAGCGCACCAGCTTGGCATAGACCGCCATGTAGAAGGTCGCGAGCGTGGCCGCCGGCAGGATCGCGTGGCGCGCCACGTCGAGCACCCAGGCCAGCCCCGTGTGGCTGGCGCTGATGTCGACCATGCCGCCCGAGGGCAGCCAGCCCAGCCGGGCCGAGAACAGCACGATCGCCATCAGGCCCAGCCAGAAGGTCGGCATCGCGTAGGCGGCCAGCACGAACAGCGAGCTGAGGTTGTCGACCCAGGTGTGGACCCGCAGCGCCGACAGCACGCCCAGCGTGACGCCCAGCAGCAGCGCGATCGCGATGGCCGCGACCATCAGCAGCAGCGTGGCGGGCAGCCGGTCCATCACGAGGTCGAACACCGGCATGTTCTGGCGGAAGGAGAAGCCCAGGTCCAGCGTGACGATGTTCCAGAGGTAGTGGCCCAGCTGCAGGTACAGCGGCTGGTCGAGCCCGAAGCTCGCGCGCAGCTGCGCCATGCATTCGGGCGTGGCGGCACCCGCCTCGCCCGCCATCACGTCCACGACGTCGCCCGGCGCGACCTGCAGGATCAGGAAGTTGAGCAGCGCAATGCCGAACACCACGGGCAGCACCTGCAGCAGCCGCTTCTTCAGAAAGCCCCAGAGCGGGGACGCGAGGCGCAGGCTCATTTCTTGGCGTCGAGCCAGGCGTCGCCGTAGGAGGCGAACAGGCCGTCGCCCTGCAGCACCTGCTTGTGCAGGCGCGCGGTGGCGACCGTGACCCAGGTCTGCTCGACCAGGTCGAGCACCGGCAGGTCTTCCTGCACGATCTGCTGCCACTGCTTGATCAGCGCCTTGCGCTTGCCCACGTCGGCCTCGCCGCCCGCGGCTTCCATGATGCGGTCGAGTTCGGGGTTGGAGTAGCCCGAACCGTTGGTCCAGGGCGAACCCTTGACGATGTTCTTGGTCCAGAACAGGCGCTGCACGCCCAGCGTCGGGTCGGGCAGCCGGTGCAGGCTGGAGATCATCAGGTCGTAGTCCTGGTCGTTGAAGATGCGGCGCAGGTAGGTGGCGGTGTCGCCCGCGCGCAGTTCCACGTCGACGCCCACGCGCGCCAGCGACTGCTTGATGAACTCGGCCGGGCGCGAGGCCGTCACGCCGCCGCCGGCATCGAAGTCCAGCGTGATCTTCAGGCGCTTGCCGTCCTTGCCCGGCTTCAGGCCGGCCTCGTCCAGCAGCGCGGCGGCCTTCTTGAGGTCGAAGGGGTACTGGCGGGTTTCCGGTGCGTAGTAGTTGACGACCGACGAGGGCACGGGCCCGGTGGCCGGCTTGCCGTAGCCCAGGAACACCACCTTGAGCAGCGCGTTGCGGTCGATCGCATGCGCGAAGGCCTGGCGCACGCGCTTGTCCGACAGCGCCGGCCGGCGCACGTTGAACTGCGTGAGGAAGATGGTCGCGAGATACCGGCCGTCGTCGAGGTTGATCGTGTACTTGCTCTTGTCGCTGAACTTGTTGAGGTTCGACAGCGGGATGCTCGAACCCAGCGCGACGTCGAGCTCGCCGGCTTCCAGCGCCACGGTGCGCGCCGCGGCATCCGGGATGAACTTGAACACCACGCCGTCGAGGTAGGGCTGCGGCTCGCCGCCCGCACCGCGCCCCCAGTAGTTCGGGTTGCGCTCCAGCCGCACATGGCTGCCCTTGACCCATTCCTTGAACACGAAGGGTCCCGTGCCCACCGGCGCGTTGTTCGCCGGGTTCTTGAGCACGTCGGTGCCTTCGTAGAGGTGCTTGGGCAACACCTGCGCACCGTAGGTGTTGATGTAGTTGAGCAGGTAGGGCGCGGGCGAGGACAGGCGCACGATCACGGTGTGCGGGTCGGGCGTGTCCACCGCCGTCACGTTGGCGAAGGCCGCGCGGCCGAAGGGATGCAGCGGCTTCCAGACTTCCAGCAGCGTGTACTTCACGTCGGCCGCGGAGAAGTCCTTGCCGTCGTGCCACTTCACGCCCTTGCGCAGGTGGAAGGTCACGGTCAGGCCGTCGGGCGCGACCTCCCACGAGGTGGCCAGCTCGGGCACCGGCTGCAGCTTGAGGTCGTAGCTGACCAGGCCCTCGAGCACCTTGCTCGACACCTGGCCGATGTTCATGGTGGTGATGAAAGCCGACGTCAGCAAGGTGGGCTCGGGCGACACCGCCACGTTGAGGATGCCGCCGCGCACCGGCTTCGTGCCGACCGTCTGCGCGAAGGCCGAAGGCACGGCCAGGCCGCCGGCCACGAGGAGCGCGCCCAGCGCGGTGCCGGTGTGGATGAAGTGGCGTCGGTTGGAATGCATGGGATCGATCGAGGAAGAAAGAGAAAAGATCAGTCGGCCGAAGCCAGGTACGCGTCGGCCAGCGAGGCGTAGAGGCCGTCGCCCTGCGAGCGCAGCTTGCGGTAGCGGGTGCTCGAGACGGTGGTCCAGTCGAGCTCGATCAGGTCGAGGATCGGCACCTCTTCCTGCACGATGGCCTGCCACTGCTCGATCAGCGCGCGGCGTTTGGCCGGGTCGAGCTCGACCGCGGCCGCCTCCATCACGCGGTCGAGCTCGGGGTTGGCGTAGCCGGAGCCGTTGCTCCACGGCACGCCCTTGGCGATGTTCTTGCTCCAGTACCAGCGCTGCACGCCCAGGCTCGGGTCCGGCAGGTTGTGCAGGCTGGTGAGGAACAGGTCGTAGTCGCCGTCGGTGAACACGCGCCGCAGGTACACACCCGCGTCGGACGACCGCAGTTCCAGGTCGATGCCCACGCGGCCGTAGGCCTGCTTCATGAACTCGCCGGTGCGCGTGGCTTCGAGCGAGCCGCTGCCGTAGTCGAGCGTGAGCTTGAGGCGTTTGCCGTCGGCCTTGCGCGTCAGCCCGGCGGCATCGAGCAGCGCTTCGGCCTGCTTCGGGTCGTGCGGGTACTGGCGCCCCTTGGCGCTGTGGAAGGCCGGCACCGTCGAGGGAATCGCGCTGGTCGCGACCTTGCCGTAGCCCCGGTACACCACGCGCAGCAGCGCCTCGCGGTCGAGCGCATACATCAGCGCCTGGCGCACGCGCTTGTCGGCCAGCGCGGGCTTGCGCACGTTGACCGCGGCCAGCTGGATCGACGCGAGGTAGGCGCCGTCGGTGGTGTTGATGCGGTACTTCTTTTTATCGGCGAACTGGTTGAGGTTGGACACCGGGATGTTCGACGCCAGCGCCACATGCACCTCGCCCGAGGCCAGCGCGACCGAACGCGCCGCGGCGTCGGGGATGAACTTGAACACCACCCCGTCGAGGTAGGGCAGGCCCGCGCGCCAGTAGTCGGGGTTGCGCTCCAGCGTGATGTGGCTGCCGCGCACCCATTCCTTGAAGCGGAAGGGACCGGTGCCGATCGGCGCCACGTTGGCCGGGTTCTTGAGCAGGTCCGTGCCTTCGTACAAGTGCTTGGGCACCACCTGCGCGCCGTAGGCGTTGAGGAAGCTCAGCAGGTAGGGCGTGGGCCGCGACAGCCGCAGGATCGCGGTGTGCGCGTCGGGCGTGTCCACGGCCTGCACCGAGGCATAGGCCAGCCGGCCGCCCGGATGGATCTTCTGCCAGATGTTGAGCAGCGAGAAGGCCACGTCGGACGAAGTGAAGTCGTGGCCGTCGTGCCATTTCACGCCGCGGCGCAGGCGCAGCGTGAGCGACAGGCCGTCGGGCGCGAAGGCCCACGACTCGGCCAGCTCGGGCTGCGGCTGCAGCTTGTCGTCGAACCAGACCAGGCCTTCGCTGATCTTGCCGGCGATCATCGTGACCTGCATGGTCGTGAGGAAGGCGGCCGAGAGGATCGAGGGCTCGGGGGCCAGCGAGATCACCAGCGTGCCGCCGCGCTGCGCGGCGTCGGCGGCCGGCTGTTGCGCATCGCTCGCGCCCAGCCAGGGCAAGGTGGCCGCGGCCACGCTGCCCTGCAACAGCAGGCGCCGGCTCAATGAGGAAACCATGGGTCGAAATCTCCGGGGAAGGACTGAGTGCCGGGTGCGAAGCCCACGGGAACAGCGAACGAGGAAAGCACGGGAGGTTAGGGGCCGCGCGCGTCGCGCCCAAGCGAGAAAAACGAGGATCGATATGCGCGTCGCCCTGCATATGCAAGCGTGGAAATCTTCCTTCGCCGCGCAGGGACCGCGCTCTTAGAGTGCCTCGGCGCCCGCTCACATGCCGGCCTTTACCTCTCTGTTTCACGCGCTTCAGTCGCCCTGCCCCGCCGGAGTTCCCATGCCTTCCCTCCCCTCACGCGGTCGCGCCCGCCTCGGCTTCGCCCTGCTCTACCTCTTGCTCGCCGGCACCGCCCAGGCCGCGGACCTGCGCATCGGCTTCATGCCCGGTCCCTACCGCGATGCCTTCGCCAAGGGCATCGAGCCGCTGCTCCAGCAGCAGGGCTACAGCGTCAAGTACGTGGAGTTCAGCCAGGGCGTGCAGCCCAACGACGCGGTCGAGCGCGGCCAGATCGACGCCAACATCTTCCAGCACACGCTCTACCTGAACGCAACCAACCAGCAGCAGGGCTTCAACCTGGTGCCCATCGTCCATGTGCCCACGCCGCCGATGGGCCTCTACTCGCAGCGCTACAAGACACTGGCCGCGGTGCCCGACGGCGCCACCGTCACGCTGCCGGCCGACCCGGTGAACGCGGCGCGCGCGCTGAACATCCTCGCGGGCCTGGGCTGGGTGCAGCTCAAGCCCGGCGTGAGCCCGTTGAACGTGTCCGAGCGCGACATCGCGGCCAACCCCAAGCGCCTGCGCCTGGTGCCGCTGGATGCGGCCCAGGCGCCGCGCGCGCTGGCCGACACCGACCTGGCGGCCATCCAGGGCAACTTCGCGGTCGCCAACGGCCTCCGGCTCACCGAGGCCCTCAAGCTGGAAGACATGACGCTGCCCTACGTCAACGTGGTGGCGGTCAAGCGCGGCAACGAGAACAGCGCCTACGCCAAGGACATCGTGCGCGCCTACCAGTCGGCCGAGTTCCAGAAGGTCTTCCAGGCCAACCCGGTCTGGGCCGGCTACCGGCTGCCCGACTACTTCGGCAAGTGACGCGCCATGGGCCACTTCGATCCCGATCGCTCCGACCCGCTGCGCGCGGCCCTGCATGCGGATGCCATCGCGCGCGACAAGGCCGGCGAGGTCGCGCTCGAAGTGACGAGCGAGATCTTCGAAGTGCTGGGTGCTGACGCCTCGACCCGGTCCCCGGGCCTCGACCGCTTCTGGCGCAACGCGCGCATCCACACGCTGCACAACCGGCCGAGTACAAGACGCGCAACATGGGGCGCCGGTTCGTCTCCGGCCGGCCGCCGGCGCCCGGCACCTTTCAGTGATCGGGCACGAGCGAGGTCCGCAGCGCTTCGACGAAGCGCTGCGGCTGGTCGAGCATCACGAAATGGAAGCTGTCGTCGATGCGCGTGAAGCGGGCCTTCGCCAGCCCTGCATAGGCGCCGCGAAAGCGTGCGTCGACATCCGCCGCGGGCACGCCGTAGAGCGGGTCCCAGGCATAGATCACCTGCACCGGCACGCGGATGCGCGCCAGCTCGGGCCGCAGGTCGGTGGTCATGAGCTCGTAGCTCGCGTTGGCCACCGTCGTGCGGTCCGAGCGCAGGGCCGCTTCCACGACCGCCGCGCGCTCGGACGGCGTCTTGACCAGGCGCGCCACCGACGCGGCCTGCAGCGCGTCGGCCTGCGCCTTGGGCGCCGACAGCAGGTTGTCCCTGAACACGGCCGCGCCGGGCGTCGACGTCGCCACGGTGGCGGCCGGGTCGAACAGCAGGCTGAAGAAGGGCAAGGCATCGACCACCACCAGCCCGCCGACGGCCTCGGGATGGCGCGCCGCGAGCATCAGCGCGACCTCCCCACCCAGCGAATGGCCCACGACGACCGGCGCCTTCAGTTGCTGCTGCGCGATGTACTGCGCGATGGCCTCGGCCACGAGCGCCGCGACCTCTCCCGCGGCGTTGGCGCCGGCGGCCGTGCCGGCGAAGCCCGCGACCTGCACCCGATGCAGCCGATGGGTCTGCCGCAAGCTCGCCGACGCGTCGGCCCAGACATCGGTGGCGGATGCGAGCCCGGGAATCAGGATGAGGTCGGGCCCCTTCCCTTCGGTCTGCACCGAGATCCTGTCGGCGACATGGGCGGCAGCCGAGGGTGCATCGGCCGGGGCGGCGGCCAGGGCCGGAAGTGCCGTGGCAAGGAGGGCGGTGGCGACGCACGCGGCGCCGATGAATGGATGCATGAAGAAGAGTCTGGTGAGGGCCGCGTATCGCGCCGGAGAAAGTGGCAGCGGACGCAGGAATTCTCCACTGCCTCTGAACGCCCGCACCGCACCGGCCATGGCCCGTGGCGTCTTCGGCTTCCGCGCCGGAGGCCCGCTGTGGCCACTGCCCCTATTGCGGCACCAGGCCCGCAGCCTTCACCAATTCCGCATGCAGCACGATCTCCTGCGCGATGGTCTGCTGGAACTGCTCGGGGGTGGTGGGCGCCACGTCCATGCCGATCTCCTGCAGTTGCTTCTTCACGTCCTCGCTCTGCAGGATGGCGTGCACCTGGCGGTTCAGCTGGTCCACCAGGGGGCGCGGCGTGGCGGCCGGCGCCAGCAGGCCGATCCAGGTCTGCATGACCATGTGGGGGATGCCCGCTTCACGCATCGTCGGCACGTCGGCGATCAGCGCCGATCGCTGTTCGCTCATCAGCGCCAGCGCGCTCAGCTTGCCGGACTTGAGGTAGGGCAGCGCCTCGGGCAGCGGCGCGAACAGCAGGTCGACGTTGCCGCCCATCAGGTCGGTGATGGCCAGCGCACCACCCTTGTAGGGCACATGGGTCATCCGCACCTGGGCCCGCGTCTCGAACATCAGGGCGGCCAGGTGCTGCGGGCTGCCGTCGCCGGAGCTGGCGTAGTTCAGGCTGCCGGGCCCGGCCTTGGCCGCGGCCAGAAGGGCACCCGCGCTGGAGAACTTCTGCTTGTCCTTGACCACCAGCACCATGGACTGATTGGCCAGCTTGGTGATGGGGGCGAAGTCGGCCTGCGGGTCGTAGGGCAACTCCTTGAAGATGCTCTTGTTGGTGGTCAGGAAGGAGGCCGGCGAGGCCATCAGCGTGTAGCCGTCCGGCGCGGCCTTGGCCACCACCGGCAGGCCGATGCGGCCGGAAGCGCCGGCCCGGTTGTCGACCACGAAAGGCTGGCCGGTGACGCCGGCCAGCTTCTGGCCGACCAGGCGCGCAATGATGTCCACCCCGCCGCCGGCAGGAAGCGCCACGATGAGTTTAACCGGACGGTCGGGATAGCGGCCTTGGGCGCCGGCGGACATCCCCGTGGCCAGCAGGCCCAGCGCGCATGCCAGGAGGGAGATTCTGCGTCGAGTGTTCATGGGTCGCTCCGGTGGGTGGGTCAGGAAGGAATGGGCGCGCCCTGGCTGGCCACGGGGGACACATCGCTCATGCGGCGGTCGAGCCGCAAGCGGGTGATGGCGGCAATCTCGTCGAGCGCGGTGGCCAGTTCGGTGGCGCGCTCATTGCGCAGGCGCTGCTCGAAGGCCCGCAGGGCCGAGTCCCGCGTGTGGCGACGGATGCACAGGATGAACGGGAAGCCGAAGCGTGCGCGGTAGGCCTGGTTGAGCGCGCGCCAGCGCTCGGCCTCGTGGGCCTCCAGCCGCGCCAGCGCCAGCGTGCCCTGCTCCGCAATGGACGCATCGGTCATCGTGCCCCGGCGGGCGTCCTCGCCGGCCAGATCCGGGTGTCCCGCGTAGAAGGCGACGCGCCCGGGCTCGTCCAGGGCGGCCACCACGCCCACCATCGCAGCGTGCAGGGCGTCGATGCCCGCAAAGGGGCGCTGGCCGACGACGCCGCGGGTCACCCAGGGCGCGTGCTCCCAGATGTCGGCCAGTTCGGCACAAAAGGCCTCGGGCGCGCAGGTGTTGAGGCGTTCGAGGCGGGAGGGTGTGCTCATGGCAGGCATCGTAGGCATGCAATTCATTGCCGGCTATCACCATTTTTGCAATGCTGCATACGTAAAATCAGTACGCACGATCCACGCATCCCGACGCCCCTCATGCGCCATTCGCTCGTTCCCGCCGGACTGCGCTACGCCGACCAGGTCGCGCGCTCGGGCTCCATCCAGAAGGCCGCGCGCGAACTGCACGTGGCGGCCTCGGCCATCAACCGGCAGATCCTGCAGCTGGAGGAAGCGCTCGGCGTCCCCCTGTTCGAGCGGCTGCCGCGTGGCATGCGGCTGACGCCCTCGGGCGATGCGCTGATCACGCTGGCGCGCCATTGGCGGCAGGACGAGCGCGGCGTGATCGCCGAGATCCGGCGCATCCAGGGCGTCCACCAGGGCCATGTGTCGCTGGTGGCCATGGACAGCCACGCGACCAGCGTGATGCCGGCCCTGGTGCGGGAGGTGGGTGCGCAGCACCCGCTGGTCAGCCTGTCCATCGAACTGGCCACGCCCGACGATGCGGAGGCCGCGCTGCTGACCGGCCAGGCCGACCTGGCCGCCATCTTCAACCTGAAGCCGCGACGCGAGTTGCTGGTGCTCTGGAAGAGCGCCCTGCCGCTGGGTTGCGTGGTGGCACCCGGGCACCCGCTGGCGCAGCGCGAGACGGTGAGCTTCCAGGAGGCCATGGCCCACCCGGTCGCTCTGCAGAGCAAGGCGCTGACGATCCGGCGCTATCTGGAGGCGCAGTACGACTGGCTGTTCAAGGAACCGCGCCGCTTCACCGAAACCAACTCGCTGCAGCTGGTCAAGCAGCTGGCGCTCGGCGGCCAGCATGTGGTGTTCACCTCCGAACTGGACGTGGCGCCCGAACTGGCCTCGGGCCAGCTGCTCTTCATCCCGGTGCGCGACCGCGGCGCCGAACCGCAGGAGATCACGGTGGCCGTGGACGCCACCAAGCCGGTCGGGCCGATCGTGAAACTGGTGGCCGAGCGGCTCATCGCCGCGCTGCAGGAGGCCCTTGCGGCGGCACGTGGACAAGGCGCGCGCGAACGCCGATGACGATGCGCCGGGGGCGTGCCATCGGACGAGGACCGGATCGCTGCGGCCGGCCTGCCGTCAAGGCCGGCAGGCCGCGTAGATGAAGCAGTCCCGGGGCTCCGCGGAGAGGTTCGGATGCACGGTGTGGCGGGCCAGCCGCCCTTCCCTCACGAAGCCGCTTTTCTCCAGCGCCCGGGCGGAGGGCCGGTTGTCCACGTCGCAGGTCGCCTCGACCCGGTAGATGCCTGGCAGATCCAGGGCGATGGCCGTGAACGCCTGGATGGCTTCGACCATCAAGCCTTGGCCCCAATGGCTGCGTGCGAGCACGTAGCCAATGTTCACGACGTGGCCGCCGGGACGCGCCTCGAGCATGCCGATGAGCTCACCGCTCGCGGCCAGGGTGACGATGTACGGCAGCGCCGAGCCCGCGTGCCACGCGGCTTCGCAGCCTCGGACGAACGCGCGCGTGCTCTCCAGCGATGCATGCGGTTGCCAGACCATGTAGCGGGCCACCTCCGGGTCCTGGGTGTACGCGGCGAACAGGGCTTCGGCGTCCGAGCTTTGCGGAGCGCGCAGCCTGAGGCGTGCGGTCTCGAGGGTGCGGGGGAATGTCGGCGAGGGCTGGTGCATCGGCGGGTGTGATCGGAACGATTGGCGATGACCGATTGTGCCCACGGGGGTGCTTGCCGGCTTCTTCGCCCGCCACGGATTGCCAATGCGGCAACGGTTGTGACGCCTGCGTTCGCGGACGCGGCGAGGGCTCGTCCTGCGGATGCACGGCAGCGCTCAGGACGCTTCCGTCGGCGCCCGCAGCGGCTGCTTCACCGGCAGCGGCGCATAGGCCAGCGCTGGGCATGGACGCCGCCATGTCGCGCAGCAGCGCGTCCATGCCGGCCAGCGCGGCGGGCGGCTCGCCGACCTGCACGCGCGGCCAGCGGCGCTGCGGGTGCTCGGCCTGCCAGCGAAGCACCGCGCGATCGATCCAGACCCTGAAGCCCGGTTCCATCGGCAGCAGCAGCGGCAGGATCAGGACCTCGTCGAAGGCCGCATCGGCCAGCGCCGTCAGGGTCTCGCGCAGCGAAGGCGTGCCCTGTTCGCTGAAGGCGAAGCCGACATGGCCGACGCCCGCCATCGCCTGCAGCCGGCCGGCGAGGTCTTCCATCTCGCGCGTGGCCGCGCCGGTGATGGACGACTTGGCCAGCAGCACGGTGGCGCGGCGCGATGCATGGTTCGAAGGTTCGGGAAGCGGCATGGAAGTTCTCACGAGCGGCCCGGCATCGCGAGCACCGACGGGCGGATTCTATCTATGCAGCCATCGCTGCACCGCCGCCGGCAAAGGCCCTCGCTACGCGTGCAGCCACCGCGCATGCAGCCAGCGCGCCAGGTGGTCGAGCAGGTAGCCCAGCGCGCCGATCAGCAGGATCGCGGCCATGAGTTCCGAATACGCCAGCCGGTCGCGCGTGTCGAGGATGAAGTAGCCCAGGCCGGCCGACACGCCCAGCATCTCGGCGGGCACCAGCACGATCCAGATGATGCCGATGGACAGGCGCACACCGGTCAGGATCTGCGCCGTGATGCCGGGCAGGATCACGTGCAGCACGGTCTCGCGCCGCGTGGCCGAGAGGCTGCGCGCGAGCAGCAGCCAGTTGGCGTCGAGCTGTGCCACGCCGGCCGCGGTGCTCAGCAGGATCGGCCAGACCGCGGCGAAGGCGAGCAGGAAATACACCGGCGCATCGCCCACGCCCAGCACCATCACCGCGATCGGCATCCACGACAGCGGCGAGATCATGCGCAGGAACTGGAACGCCGGCGTGCTGGCCTGCGCGAAGCCGCGCAACAGGCCGGTCAGCACGCCCAGCGGCACACCCAGCACGAAGGCCAGCAGCAGCCCGACGCCCACGCGCTGCAGGCTCAGCAGCGTGTGGTGCCAGATGTCGGCGCCCACCAGCAGATGGGCCAGCGCCTGGAGCGAGGGCCAGGGCGCGAAGGCCGCGGCCACCGGCGTGCGCGCGGTCAGCAGCTGGCTGCCCAGCCACCACAGGGCCAGGGCCAGCACGATGCCGGTGAGCGGCAGCAGGATGCGGCGCAGCACGGTCAGGCGGCGACGGTCTCGCGGCGCGCATAGTCGGCCGGCACGCCGAACACCTGCGGACCGCCGACGCTGTCGATGGCCTTGCGCACGAAACGCGTGTCGACCAGGTCGCTGGCGACGAACTTCGGGTCGAGCGCATCGAGGAAGGCGGTCTCGCCCTCGACCTTGGTGGCCTTGATCGCGCGCACCAGCTGCTCGGTGTACGAGGCATAGGGATAGGGCTGGAAGTCGATGCGCCGCTGCGCCCAGCCCTTGTGCTGCACCACGCCGCTCTTCTCGTAGTCGACGTAGTCGGTGGCGGCCAGCACCTTGGCCAGCGTCTGCGGCGGATGCGGCGTGTAGCGGCGCTCGCCCGCGTTCGACAGCAGCTGCGCGGTCTCGAGACGGTTGTCGCGGGTCCAGAGCTGCGCCTTGACCAGCGCGCTGGTCACGCGCTGCGCCCACTCGGGCTTCTCGGCGACGTCGCGCTCGGCCAGGAAGGTCACGCAGCAGGCGTGGTCGCGCCACACGTCGCCCGAGAAGCGCAGCACCTTGCCCACGCCGGCGATCTCGGCCGCGGCGTTGAAGGGCTCGGCCACGATGAAGCCGGCGATCGACTTGCCGGCCAGCGCCGACACCATCTCGGCCGGTGCCAGCACCACCAGGTTGACTTCCTTGGGCCCGACGGCCGCGCCGCGGGCGCGCGTGACCGCGCTCAGGCCTTCCTTGCGCAGCACGTCCTGCAGCAGGATGTTGTGGATCGAATACCAGAACGGGATCGCCACGGTGCGCCCGCCCAGGTCGGCCACCTTGCCGATCTCGGGCAGCACCGTGAGCGCCGAGCCGTTGATGTGGTTCCAGGCCACGATCTTGGCCGGGAACTTCGCGCCGTAGCGCACCCACAGCGTGGCCGGCGTGAGCAGGTGCACCACGTTGACCTGGCCCGCGACGAAGGCCTCGACGATCTGGGCCCAGGAGCGGAACAGGCGCGGCGCCTCGGCCTTGAGCCCTTCCTTCTCGAACAGGCCGCGGCCGTGCGCCACCAGCAGCGGCGTGGCGTCGGTGATCGGCAGGTAGCCGATCTTCACCGGCTGGTCGTCGCCCTTGAAGGCCTGCGCGCGCGCATCGCCCGCGCTCAGGAAGGGCGCCGCCACCGCGGCCCCGGTCAGCGCCGAGAGGCGCAGCATGTCGCGCCGCGTGAGGCCGCAGTCGCACGCCGACGAGGCGCAGACGTGCAACGGGCTTTCGATGCGGGAGGAGGAGCGATCGTTCATGCGGTGAAGCTTTCTGGAGAAAGAGGATCGGAGAGGAACAGGAGACGCAGCGTCATGCGGGGGCGCCGCCGGCTTCGTGCAGCGCGCCCAGGATTTCGAGGCGCAGGGCCAGCACGGCCGCGGGATCGGCCGCGCCGCGGTCGACGCGCCATTCGCGCACGATGCGGCCGGGCCTGCCGCCCATCAGCAGGATGCGGTCGCCCACGCGCAGGGCCTCGTCGATGTCGTGCGTCACCAGCAGCGCGGCCGTGTGCCAGCGGTGCACCAGCGTGACCAGCAGGTCCTGCATGCCCGCGCGGGTGAAGGCGTCGAGGGCGGAAAAAGGTTCGTCGGCCAGCAGCAGCTGCGGCTCGCGGGCCAGCGCCCGCGCCAGCGCTACGCGCTGCGCCATGCCGCCCGAGAGCTGCGCGAGATAGCGGCGCTCCTGGCCCGCCAGGCCCACGGCCTCGAGCGCCTCGGCCACGCGCTGCGCCAGCGCGGCCTTCGACTGCGCGGGCTGGCGCGCGAAGTCCAGGCCGAAGCCCACGTTGCGCGCGGCATCGAGCCAGGGCAGCAGGCTGGGCTGCTGGAACACCAGCGCCGCGCGCGGGTGCGGCGCGCTCAGCGGCGCGCCGAGGAAGTGCACCTCGCCGCGCGTGTGCGTCCCATGGCCGGTCTCGAGCCGCGCCAGCACGCGCAGCAAGGTCGACTTGCCGCAGCCGCTGCCACCCAGCAGGCAGACGATCTCGCGCGGCGCGACCTGCAGCGAGATGCCGTCGAACACCGGTGGCGCATCGCCGTAGCCGAAGCGCAGGTCGCGCGCCTCGAGCACGGGGCCGCCGGCGCCGGCCTCGGAGGCTGTCGGCGCCCCGCTCATGCGGCCGCGGCGGCCCGGAGCCTGGCGTCGTGCTTGAGCAATTCGCCCCGCAGCTGCGTCACGCTGGGCGTCACGATCGGGACGAAGGCCGCCTCGCGCCAGTGGCGCGCGAAGCTGGAGACCTGGTCACGGTGGTAGGCCCGCCCGCCGCTGGCCTGCAGCTCGAGCTGCACCGCCTGCTGCACGATCTCCGACAGCGCGAGCCGCAGCCTGAACAGCTCGACCGGTTGCGTGAGGAAGCGCAGGCTCAGCAGGCCGGCATGCAAGGCCGCGGTCACCTCACGCAGGGCCTGGCGTTGCGCTTCGATGGGTGCGTCGAGCACCTCGCGCCCTGCCCCGCTGCGCTGCGTCGCGGCCTCGAGCGCGGCCCGCGCCAGGCCGATCGACATGCCGCACTGCAGGCCCAGGAAGGCCGGCCGCGCCTGCGGCAGGAACTGCTTGCCGTCGATGTGCAGCAGGTCGCTTTCATCGATCGTCAGGCCCTCGATGCGCAGCGACGCGGTGTTGCTGCCGCGCAGTGCGATCAGGTCGAGGTCGGGGCTGCGCGAAAGGCCCGCGCGGTCCGACGGCAGCGCCACGATCAGCGGCGCGCCGCCGTCCTCGCGTGCCACGGCCACCGCGGTCACGAACTGGTCCGGGCGCAGGTTGGTGCACCAGGGCACGCTGCCCTCGAGCACCCAGCCCGCGCCATCGGTGCACGCCCTGGCGCGGATGGCCAGGGCCTCGATGCCGCCGAGGAACTTCATCGCGTTCGACAGGCCGGTCGCGCCGGCCTGCGTGCCGTCGAGCAACGAGGGCAGCCAACGCTCGCGCAGTGCCGCATTGGGCGACTGCAGCAGGTACGCGATGAAGGCACGCTGGCCCCAGAAGCTGAAGGCCGCGGCCAGCGACTGCTGGGCCACGCCGGCGATCGCCTCGACCGCATCGCCGATGTCGCCCTCGCCGCCGAACTCCCGCGGCACACCGAGCCGGAACAGGCCCGCGGCCGCGAGCCGCGGTATCACCTGCGCGGCCTGCGTGCCGTCGGCATCGAGCGATTCCGCATGCGCGGCCAGCCAGTCGCGCACGGACTCAAGCTGCACGGGCGCGCCCCGTCTCGGCTTGCAGCTTCTCGGGCAGGTAGGGCTGCAGCTGCGGGTTGACCGGGCTGCGCGCCAGGCTGTTGGCGAAGTTGCACAACGTGGCCAGGCTCACGCCCAGCACGGTGTCGAGCGCCTGCGCCTCGGAGTAGCCGGCGGCGCGGAAGGCGGTGAGCGCATCGTCGTCGACGTTGCCGCGCGTGGCGATCACCGCCTCGGTGAAGACGCGCAGCGCGTCGAGGCGCGCATCGCCCGTGGCCTCGCCGTTCTGCAGCGCGATCACGGCGCCGGTGCCGAGCTTGGCCTGCTTGAGCGCCGCGGCCGTGTGGCCGGCCACGCAGAAGTCGCAGCCGTGCAGCCGGGCCGCGGTGATCTGCACCACCTCGCGCTCGGCCAGCGTGAGCGAGCCGCGCGCGTTGATCTGCGCCACCGTGAGGTAGGTCTCGAGGGCCGAGGGCGCGTTCGCCAGGATGCCGATGAGGTTGGGCAGGAAGCCGTTGTTGGCGACGGCGCGCGCCACGAAGGCTTGGCTGCCTTCGGGTGCCGAGGCCTCGGTGTGCAGGGTCAGGCGGGTCATGAACGTTGTCTCCTCAGGGCTGGGTTCCGAAAGGGCCGGCGAAGCCACGATTCTTGGCCGTGGCCGCCGCACGCTCAATGACCGCGCGTCTCTGAATTGTGCCCGTTCGTTCGCGCGCGCTGCCAGGCGCCCGGCTGCGCGCCGATCACGCGCTTGAAGGCGCGCGAGAAGGCCGCATAGGACTCGTAGCCCACGGCCTGCGCCACCTGCGCGATCGACTCGCCCTGCGCCAGCCGGCGTGCCGCGAGCTGCATGCGCAACAGCAGCAGGAACTGCAGCGGCGACTGGCCGCAGGCTTCGGCGAACTGGCGGAAGAAGGCCGCGCGCGACAGGTGCACGCGCGCCGCCATCGCCTCGACGGTCCAGGCCTGCTCGGGCGACTGCAGCAGCTGCGACACCAGCGGCGCGAAGCCCGGCCGCCGCAGCAGCGCCCAGAGCCCGCGTGCCTGCGCCTCGCCGTGCGAGACATGGCGCAGGCCGTAGAAGAACAGCAGGCCGGCCAGCCGGTCCATCAGCGCCGACGGTTCCGGGCCGGTGCGGTGCGCCTCGCTGCGCATCAGGTCGAACAGGGTTGCCGCGGAAGTGTTGGTGCGGTCGTCGGCACGCAGCAGCAGGCAGTCGGGAAAAGCGTCGGTGACCAGCGCGCGGAAGGGGCCATCGAAGGCGAAGAAGCCGCAGGCCAGGCCGGTTTCGCCAAGGGCCACAGCGGCCGACAGCGGCTGCATCGCGCGCGGCGCGCAGTCGATGGACGGGTCGCTGTAGGGCGAAAGGAAATGCGGCACGTCGCGCATCAGGAACACGCCGTCGCGCGGCGCCAGCGCCACCGAGGCATGCCCGGGCCGGTGCAGCCAGCAGCGGCCGTCGAGGATCAGGTGGAAGCTCGCGCGGGCCCGGCCCGCGGTCGAGGCGCGCCAGCGGCCGCAGTACTGGCCGACATGGAACACGCTGGCCTGCCATTCGAGGCCGTCGAGCAGCCAGTCCACCACGCGGTCGGTCTGTGCCTGGTGGTCGCTGTCGCCTGCAGGCGCCTGCCGCATGTCGTGCCCGGAATTCATCGCGCGAGTGTGGCGCCGGTGCCGCGCCGGGCCAACGAAGCTTTTCGCTTGAGCTTATGCCGCCGCGACATGTGGCAGCAGTGCATGCTGGCTAGGCAGCAGCGCCACCGCGTCCGCTGCTCGCGGCACAGCAGACAGGCCCGTCGCAAAGGGTGTGGCGCTGGCCCGGAACCTGCAACCCCGGCCTTCTCACGCACCCTGCCCCCCCTCGTCCAACCCTTCCAGAGACTCCCTTGAGCACCCTCGAACGCAATACCTGGCTGACCTCGCGCGGCCCCCTGCCCTACCTGCTGGCGCGCACCGCCGCACCCAAGCCCGCGCCCGCGCTGCTGTTCCTGCACGGCGCTCGCGACCGCGGCCATGACCTCGACCTGCTGCTGCGCTGGGCGCCACCACGCCTCGTCGCCGAATCGGCCGGCCTGCCCTATCACTTCATCGCGCCGCAGCTGCCCGAAGGCGCGACCTGGCCCGAGCGCGCCGACGACCTGCTGTCGCTGGTCGACACGCTGGCCGCCTCGGGCACGATCGACCCGGCGCGCTTGCTGATCGCGGGCTTCAGCCTGGGCGCAGCGGGTGCGTGGGAGATCGCGGCACGCCATCCCGGCCGCTTCGCCGGCCTGGTCGCGGTGTCGGGCCGGGTGCCGGAAACCGCTCGACCACAGGACCTGCGCGGCCTGCCCGTGCGCATCTTCCATGGCGGCAGCGACGACAAGCTGCCGGCCACGGCGATCGAGGCCCACGTCGAGGCGCTGCGCCTGCAGGGCAACCCCGTGGCCTACACCCTCTATCCGGACGGCGACCACTTCATCGCCGACCGGGCCTTCGGCGATCCGGCGCTGGAAGGCTGGCTGCTGGCGCGCAGGCGCACGGCCACGACGCCGCCGGACCGCGCCGCGTGACCCCTGCATCCCCTCAGCTCGAAACACCGACATGACCACCTCCATCACCACATCCGAAGCCACTCCCACCGTCTCCGCGACCCGCCTGAGCGAGCGCTACCGCGAAGCGGCACTGAACCCCGCCACCGCCTGGAACGAGACGCTCGACACGCTGATTGGCCACCGCTCGGTGCGGGCCTACCGGCCCGACCCGCTGCCCGAGGGCACGCTGGAACTGCTGGTCGCGGCCGCCCAATCGGCCCCGTCCTCGTCCAACCTCCAGCCCTGGAGCGTGGTGGTGGTCGAAGACTCCGAACGCAAGGCCCGGCTCGCGGCGCTCGCGGGCCACCAGAAGCACATCGTCCAGGCGCCGGTGTTCCTGCTGTGGCTGGTCGACCTGCACCGGCTGGAAGAAGTGGGCCGGGCCCTTTCGGTGCCCTCGGCCGCGCTGGACTACCTCGAAACCTTCCTGCTGGGCGCCATCGACACCGCGCTGGCCGCGCAGAACGCGGTGGTCGCGCTCGAGTCGCTGGGACTGGGGGCGGTCTACACCGGCGGCATCCGCAACAAGCCGGCCGAGGTCGCGGCAGAGCTCGGCCTGCCGCCGAACGTCTTCGCGCTGTTCGGGCTCGCGATCGGCCACCCGGACCCGGCGGCACCGGCCTCGGTCAAGCCGCGCCTGCCGCAAGAGGCGGTGCTGTTCCGCGAACGGTACGGCGCGCCCGATGGCGGCGCCGCCGCGCTGGCCGCCTACGACCAGCGCCTGCGCAGCTTCCAGCGCGAGCAGGGCCTGCCCGAACGCGACTGGACCGAGCAGGCCACCCAGCGCGTGCGCGGCCCCGAGGCGCTGGCCGGCCGCGACGTGCTGCACGCGGTGCTGCGGGGGCTGGGCTTCGGTCTGAAATAGCAGAGCCGGGCCCTGCCGGCGCGCGGGGTGCATCGATCCGGAAGCGCGCCACCGCCACCACCCTGCGGCATCCGACGGCCCCATTCGCGCCGCCGAGCGAGCCGACCGGTACCAGCCACCGGCCCGCATCTCATGCACCATGGCGATGTGCCGCACGGCCGTCGCCTCGACCCTTCCCCCTGTCCATGTTCAAAGCCTTCGAGTCCTTCATCCATGGCACCCGCACGCCGGGCCCGCAGGCGCCACCGCCGCAGCTCGGCGCCTTCTACTGGCACTTCATCCGCCAGACCAAGGGGCCCTATCTCACGAGTGCTCGCGACCTGCTTCCTGGTCGCGCTGGCCGACATGGGCATCCCGGTCGTGCTCGGCCAGATCGTCAAGCTGCTCGAGGCGCCCGACCGCGCGGCGGCGCTGGCCGCGCACGGCACGAAGCTGGCCGCGATGCTGGGCCTGATCCTGCTGCTGCGGCCGATGCTGCAGGCGGTGGACATCGCGGTGCGCCACAACCTGCTGATCCCCGGCGTCACGACGCTGGTGCGCTGGCAGAGCCACTGGCACGTGGTGCGCCAGAGCTGGCCCTTCTTCCAGAAGGATTTCGCGGGCCGCATCGCCAACCGCGTGATGCAGACCGCCGAAGCGGTGCGCGACAGCGTGCTGTCGTCGATCCGGGCGCTCACCTTCATCACCACCTACGGCGTGTTCACGCTGGTGCTGACCGCGCTGGCCGACTGGCGCCTGGGCCTGCCCACGCTGGTCTGGATCGCCTGCTACGCGGGCTTCCTGCGCTTCTTCGTGCCGCGGCTGCGCGAGCTGGCGCGCGCCCGCTCGGAACTGCGTTCGGGCGTGGTGGCGCGCGTGGTCGACAGCTACACCAACATCCTCACGGTCAAGCTCTTCGCGCGCGTGGCCGACGAGGACCAGTACGTGCGCCAGGTGATCGATGACCACCAGCGCACCATCGCCGGCCACATGCGCATGACCGCGCGCTTCCTGCTCACGCTCAACGTGATGAACGCGCTGCTGCTGACCAGCACCACGGCCGTCGGCCTCTACCTCTGGAGCCAGGGTGTGGTGAGCGCCGCGCAGGTGGCGACCGCCCTGCCGCTGGCCTGGCAGATCGCCAACGCCTCGGGCTGGGTCTCGTTCGAGATCGCCGGCATCTTCGAGAACATTGGCACGGTGCAGGACGGCATGGAGACCATCGGCGTGCCGCATGCACTGCTGGATGCCCCCGATGCCCAGGCGCTCGAGGTCACGCGCGGCGAAATCCGCTTCGAACAGCTCGAGTTCGCCTATGGCGGCACGCGACCGGTGATCGACGGGCTCGATCTGGTGGTCAAGCCGGGCGAGCGCGTGGGCCTGGTCGGCCGCTCGGGTTCGGGCAAGTCGACGCTGGTGAACCTGTTGCTGCGCTTCTACGATGCCGAGCGCGGCCGCATCGTCATCGACGGGCCGGACGTGCGAGACGTGACGCAGGAGAGCCTGCGCGCGGCCATCGGGCTGGTCACGCAGGACACCTCGCTGCTGCACCGCTCGATCGCGGAGAACGTGGGTTACGGTCGGCCGCAGTCCACGCCTGCCGAGATCGAGCAGGCCGCGCGCACCGCGCAGGCGCACGACTTCATCTCGCAGCTCAGCGACTGGCGCGGCCGCACGGGCTACGACGCGCAGGTCGGCGAGCGCGGCGTGAAGCTCTCGGGCGGCCAGCGCCAGCGCATCGCGATTGCGCGGGTGATCCTGAAGAACGCGCCGATCTTGGTGCTCGACGAGGCCACCTCGGCGCTCGACAGCGAGATCGAGGCCGCGATTCAGGAACAGTTGATCGGCCTGATGGAGGGCAAGACCGTGATCGCGATCGCGCACCGGCTCTCGACCATCGCGCGCATGGACCGGCTGGTGGTGCTCGACGAGGGCCGCATCGTCGAGCAGGGCACGCACGCCGAACTGCTGGCGCTGGGCGGGCACTACGCGGGGCTGTGGCGCCACCAGTCGGGCGGTTTCCTCGCGGACGAGCCGGAAAACACGCTGCCGCTGGCAGCCTGAAGCCGGGCGCCCCCCCCGCGCCACCCTGGCCACCGATCAGCGCAGGGCCGCTGTCTTGAGCCTGGCCTCCACCGCCGTGCCCTTGAAGAAGTCCGCATTCGCTTCGGTGTAGAGGCGGTAGGGGCTCTCGAACACATAGGCCTTGAAGTCGGCCTCGCTGATCACGCCTTCGTCGACCAGGCTATGCGCCTGGGCCAGCGCGTCGGTCAGGTCCGGCACGTCCCAATGGCCGACGTCGGACGAGTAGATCGCGTTGACCTTCACGCCCAGCGGGTTGGCCTTGTCGTTGAAGGCATGGGCCACCGTGCGGTCGTCGGACTCGGAACCGAAGAAGAAGCTGTCAACCCACTGGCGCTTGATGTCTTCGGCGCTGCGGATACCGGCCTTCCCGAAGTCCTCGAGCTCGTCGGCCGAGGGCTGGCGCGCGTCGCGGGTATAGCGCCGGCCCAGCGTGTCGCGGATCAGGTCCTCACCCTCGATCGAGCGGCCCTGCGTGAGCTCGCTGCCGTAGCGCTCGAACAGCGAGGTCAGCAGCACGCGGTCGGTCGCGGCCGGGTCGTAGTGCGCCAGGCCCTCGAGGCTGCGCTTCTCGAAGCGGTCGACCAGGTGGATGTAGACGCGCGCACCCCAGTCGGCGCCGCCCTCGAGCAGGCCCACGCGCAGCTGCGGGAAGCGCTTCGTCACGCCGCCGAAGAACAGCGCCTTGGCGAAGGCCTCGGAGCCGTCGGCGAAGTGGCCGATGTGGTTGAACATGTAGTTCGAGATCGAGCTGCGGCCGGTCCAGCCCTGGCTGCCATAGTGCGTGAGCACCGGCACGCCGAGCTCGACCACCTTGGCCCAGAAGGGGTCGTAGTCGTGCTCGCTGTCGATGCCGTAGAAGTCTTCGTAGGAGATGTACTTGCGCAGCTCCGGGTACTCGGCCAGTGGGAAGCGCTGGGCCAGCGCCTTGATCGGCCGCTTCACGCTGCCCGCGATGTTGATCGCCTTCAGGCCCAGCACGTTGACCGCGTACTCGAGCTGCTCGATGCCCTCCTGCGGCGTGTTCAGCGCGATGCCGGCCACGGGCGTGAGGCGGTCGCTGTACTTGCGGTAGAGATCGGCGTGGTAGTGGTTGAGCGCCTTCTGCAGCGCGCCGCGCGCCTCGGGGTCGCGCACGCCCAGCGGCGCGAGCACGTTGTTCGGGAACAGCACCGAGTAGTCCGAACCCTGCTCTTCCTGCCGCTCGTAGAGCAGCTCGGGCAGGTGGTAAGTCGCGACGTCGAGCGTGTTCTTGGTCACCCGCGCCCACCAGGGCGAACGGATGGTGCGGAAGTGCTGGCGTTCGGCGGGCGTCTGCTCGTACCAGCTCTTGCCGTTGCCGATGCCACCGCGCCCGGCGCGCTCCTCGCCGGCCTTGCGCAGCGCATCGACCAGCTGCGCGCCGGCGTAGGTGGCGACATAGTCCTCGACCGCGGGCGCATAGTCGTTGGTGTGGACGTCGGTGTCGATCACCGGGTAGTCGAGTTTCTCTTTCACCGCGACGGAAGGCGATGCATGGATGCGGCTGAGGCGGTCGTTCATGGCGCGTGGCTCCTGGGGTTGGATCGTGGAAGGTTCGAGGCCACCGCCCGGGGCGGGCGATGCCTGCGCTTCCATTGCAGAGCGCGTGCCAGCGCAAATGCCTGCCCGAGGGCCGCCGGGTGCTGGGCGCGGCGCAACGGTCCGCCCGTTCTGCTGTCGCGCCGACAGCCGCGCGCCGACGCGCGTTGCTAGCGCAGCATCAGGAGCGGGCCCACCAGGGCGCACGCAGCGTGCCGCCCTGCAGGCCGCCATGCGCCTGGATCACGCCGCGCCAGGAGCCGTCGATGTCGTGCGCGTCGGTGCTGTCCGTCCAGCGCTCGGATGGCACGCGCTCACCACCGGCGCGCAGGCGCACGTGCGGGCGCTCGGCCGTGGCTTCGGGCGGGCGCTGCGGGGAGACGAGGCGAAGGCGAAAGCTCATGTCGGTTCCTTGGTTCGTTCGCGATGGCGGTCGGGGCCGTGGCATCGCATGCACCACCTTGCCGCAGATGCGGCCCGGCGCTTAGAAGCATTCGGCGCTTGCTTATCCGGAAAATGTGCTGAGGGCCGATGGCCCGCATCCGCTGCATCGCTGCGCGCAGCCGAAGCCGCGAGATCCGCCAGGTTTTGTAAGGACTGCGCCCTCATGCATCGCCGGTTCAGACCGACAGCTCGGCATGCGGCATCGCCCCAGCATGCGCGGGTATGCAAGACCCTGCCCTCCCCTTCCACCGCCTGATCTACACCAGCCAGGCCAAGCTGCCCCTCGAGACCGGCGTGCTGCTGCGCCAGGCACAGAAGAACAATCCCGCACGGGGCATCACGGGCGGGCTGGCCGTGCTCGAAGGCGTCTACCTGCAGTACCTCGAAGGCGGCGAAGAGGCCGTGGAAGCCCTGTTCGCCCGCATCCTCACGGACGGCCGCCATTCGGGCGTGAAGGTGCTGGAACGCCGGGCCGTGCCGAGGCGGATGTTCAGCGACTGGTCGATGGCGCTGCTGGAATGGACACCGCGCACCCGGCAGATCTTCCAGGGCTTCTCGCCGGGCAGCGCCTTCAACCTCTACGAGACCGACCCGACGACGGCCGCGCCCCTGTTCCGCGCCTGGGCCGCGACCCGCGACTGGCATCCGCTGGCGTCGTCCGAGGACTGAGCCGACCCCCTGCGGTCCCTTGGCGGACCTTCAGTTGTCGACGTTGTGGTACTGCTCGACCTGGCACGCGTAGGTGCCCGGCTGGGTCGCGCAGACCGAATAGCCCTGAGCGGGCGGCGGGCCGCCTGCGCAGCCGGCCAGCAGGCACAGAAGGGCTGCGCCGATCGTCTTTTGCACACGCTGTCCGATCAAGGGATTGGCGCGCCGGCACGGCTCGGCGCGACCGAAGATGAGGTATCCGGACGCCATCTCGGCCTCCGTGCCTGCTCACTGTAGACGACGCACGACACATTGGCCACCCGGTGCATCCGCCAGTGCAGACAGCCCGCCGCATGATCGCCGGGCCCGGTTGCGTTCTATCGCGCCGGGGGACTTGCGGACCTCCCATCCTGCGCGTGGTCGAAGGCGGCCTGGGCGTGTTCCAGTTCGGGACCGTGCTTCAGCGCCCACTCGTAGAGCGCGGCGAAAGGCTGCTGGAGCGAGCGGCCGAGCGGGGGGATGGTGTACTCGACCCCCACCGGCTTGGTGGGCAGCACCTCGCGCCGCACCAGTCCGTTGCGCTCCAGCCGTTTCAGCGCATCGGCGAGCGCCTTGTGCGTGATCACGTCGAGCCGGCGCAGGATCTCGTTGAAGCGCGAAGGCTTCGAGCACAGCACGGTCAGGATCAACACCGACCACTTGTTGGCGATGTGCTCCAGGATCGGCCGTGTCTGACGCGCATTGATCAGCGCCTCGTCGGCGGCGTGCGGGTGGAAGCCCACGTCTATCCCGGCGCCATCCACGGTTTCGATTTCGTGCCGTGCGACGTGACGACCCAGTACCGATCCGACCTGGCCGCCGCGCTGACCCGGATCCTGACCGCTCCGACTGGGACCTGATGGCCGCCGGGTCGAGGCATGCGACCACGGCTCGGCAGCCGAGCCGCGACGGGCTACAGTCGGCGTCTTCGCCGCCGGCACGGCACCACGATGGCGTGCCCCAGTGCCGGGACGCGCGCCCATCCTTGTCCTCCCTTCTTCTCTCTCGACTTTCAGCCATGACCGACCGAACCCTCGTCCTTCCCGAGTCCATGACGATCCTTGCCGAAAAGGCGGGCTACGCGCCCGCGGTCAAGGTGGGCACGACGGTCTACTGCGCGGGCCAGGTCGGCCGCACGGCCGACCTGGAGGTCATCGTGGACCCCGAGAAGCAATTCGTCGCGGCCTGGGACAACCTCCGGCGGGTGCTGGCCGAGGCCGGCTGCACTTTTGAGGACGTGGTGGACATGACCACCTACCACGTCGACATGCGCAGCCACATGGCCGTCTTCAGAACGGTCAAGGACCGGATCTTCCCGCGCGGCAGGTGCGCGTGGACCTGCGTCGGCGTCACCGAGCTGGCCCACCCCGGACTGCTGGTGGAGATCAAGTGCGTGGCCGTCGCCCGCGGCACGGGCGTCTGATTTTTTCACTTCGACGCCGGGCAGTCTCGCCGTGGAAACGGCCTTCGACCCTGACGGTGAAACCTCAGGACACCCCTGCGCGCCTAACATCGCACTTCTCGCGCCGCAAACCATGACCCCCCTCGAAAGCGACGCTCTTGCCCTGTTCCGAGCGCACCAGATCGCCTCTGCCCCGCTCCTGCAGCGATCGCTGAACATCGATCCGAACAGGGCGTCCGGGTTGATGCAGGCACTGTTCGCCACAGGCGCCCTGAGCGAGAAGCGGCCGGACGGCAGCCGGGTGCTCCTCGATTCCCCCGATGTCAGAGAGTTCGCCGACAGTGTGTTCGAGACGGCCCTTTCGTTCCAGGAATACCACAGGCAGGGGCGCAACGGCGATACGAGGGCAATCCATCTGCTGAGCCCCTATCCCGCCGAGGTTCGCCCGGTGGCACTTCGAAACTTCATGCTCGGCCTCTATCGACACGAGAAGCTGACGCTGCTGGAAGCAGCCTGCCGACTGGCGGAGTGGCCGCATCCCCAACGCCCGCCGAACACCTTCGACCCCGCCGCGGTGAAGCGGCGGCTGGATGAGCTTCGCTTCGAGCACGAAGCCTTGTACGCGGATCAACCATGGCCATTGGACCCGGTGGAGAGCGAGTTCCACCGATTGGCCAGATACCTTCACAGGGAGTGGCGGCACGGCCGAAGTGGCGACACCCGGGCATTCCTCTTCATCTCCAGCGCTTTCATTCCGCGAGGCAGGGGTCACAGAGGAGCTGGGCACGCAGAACATGTCGTTCCGCGCAAGTTTCTGATCGAGCACTGCAAGCAGATGTTCAAGGACGGACGCACCTTGCATGAGGTCGCAGCGATCTGCCGTGCGAACACCATCGTTGTCGAGATCCTCCAGGAGGAAGCCAAGCAGCTGGATCGGCGCATCGATTCGCTCGGGCATGGCCTAAAGACCCGCATGCCGAGCCAATGGCGCTTCGAGAACGGCTGCGTGTTCGAGCGACTGCATGTTGCGGGGATCGCGTTCGACCCGCCACCCTCGATGCCGCGCTGCAGCTGCGCAACCGGCGAAGGCGCAGGGTGAGCACCGCGAAGTCCCTCAACGCCTCCGACGCTCCATCGCGGTCGTCGAGGCGTCGAAACCCAGCTTCGCGAAGAAACCGGCTGCGCCCTCTCTCCCGGCGCGCAGCACCCAGGTGATGCCGGGGTCCGATCCGACGAGGTGTTCGACCAGCGCCTGGCCGATGCCCTGGCCCCGCTGCGGTGCCGCAACGACGACCATCGACAGGTAGCCGTTCGAGATACCGTCGGTGATCGCGCGAGCGAAGCCGACGATGTCGTCGCCGACCACCGCGACCACCGCTCGCTGCGACGCGGCAACCAGTCGGCCGAGTTCCCCGACCTCGCCGACCCGATGGGCCCATCCATTGGCCAGGAGCAGTCGATGGACGGCCTCGAGGTCGGAAGCAGTCATGCCGCGAACCTGCATCACGGTTCCTTGTGAAATCGCGCGATTGTGCCCCCCTTCGTGGATGGCGGACGCGTGCACGCCGGATTCGTCCTCCGCACGCACGGGCCGGTCTTCGAGCGGCTGGATGCCACCGGCCAGGCGCGCTGCTGTAAAGCCAGCAGTCGTGCGCCGACGATGTTGCGCACAGAGCAGCCCGGCCGTGATCCAGCGCCTTTTCCAATGGCATGGCCCTTGCGCTGAGAAGGGTCTTCCCGATCCATTTCCACGCCAGGAGACCCGCATGTCCGTAGTTGCCGAACGCACCACGATCCAAGTCCGCCCTCTCACGCCGGTGATCGGCGCCGAGATCTCCGGCATCGACCTTCGCCAGCCGCTGGACACCGCCACGCTCGCCGCCCTCCAGGCCGCGATCCACCGGTGGCGCGTGCTGTTCTTCCGCAACCAGCCGATCACCGATGCGCAGCAGCTCGCGTTCGGCCGCGCCTTCGGTCCGCTCACGCCCGCGCACCCGATCGCGGAGGGCCTGGTCGAGCATCCGGAGATCTGGGAGCGCAAGGCCGCCGAGTACAAGTCGCTCCGGCCCGACGTGACCGTGCCCAGCGCGCCTCCGCCGCGCGACAACAAGGGCTGGCACATCGACATCACCTTCGTCGCCAACCCCAACCGCTACACGATCCTGCGCGGCGTTGACATCCCGGCCTGCGGCGGCGACACGCTGTTCGCGAACCTCGTGCGGGCCTACGACGGCCTGTCGGAGCCGATCAAGCGCCTGATCGATCCGCTCAAGGCCGTGCACCGCACCAGCGGCTACGATACCGCGGGCAGTGGCAAGGTCCGGCGCGACGGACGCTCGACCGGGCCCTTCGTCTCGCTGCATCCGCTGGTGCGCATCCACCCCGAGACCGGCGAGAAAGTGCTGTTCGTGAACCCGGGTACCACCAGCCACATCGTCGGCCTCAAGGAACCCGAAAGTCGGGGCATTCTCGAGTTGCTGGTCAACGAGATCACGCGGCCCGAGTACCAGGTGCGCTTCCACTGGTCCGCGCATTCGCTGGTGCTGTGGGACAACCAGGCCGTGGCGCATGCGGGCCCGATCGACTACGCACACTTCGACCTGCCGCGCGTGGTGCGCCGTATCACGGTGGCCGGCGAGTTGCCGCAGGGGCCCGACGGCTTCCGCTCGCAAACGCTGGAAGGCGAACTCTTCAACGTGCTGGGTTGAACCCGATGGCGAACGTGGCGGATGCCGAGCTGGCACTCGGCGTGCCGAGCGGCCAGGTCCGGCTCGTGACGCACCTGCCGGCCTGGGCGGCGCTGTTCGACGTCGAGCGCCGGCGCATCGTCTCGGCGCTGGGCACGCTGGCCGCCGACGTGCAGCACGTGGGCAGCACCTCGGTGCCGGGGCTGCTGGCCAAGCCGATCCTCGACATCGCAATCGCCGTCGCCACACCCCATGCTTCGGCGCAGGCGGTCGCGCGGCTGGCCGTGATCGGCTACCACGACTTGGGCTGGCGCAGCGCGCAGGTCGGCCATCTGCTCGAGAAGCTCGGGCCGGGTGGCCGCACCCACTGCATCCACCTGCTGCCGCGCGCGAGCCCGCACTTCCACGACTACCTGCTGGTGCGCGACCACCTGCGCAGCAACCTCGCGGCGCGGGCCGAGTACCAGGTGGTCAAGCGCACGCTCGCACTGGCCCACCCGCAGGACCGGCGCGCCTACACCGCCGCCAAGGGCGCCGAAGTGGCGCGGCTGATCGCTCAGGCCCGTGCGCGCAGCGCCATCCTGGCGGCCGCGGGCCTGCCCTTTCCCATCGGCGGCGCGCCCTTACACGCCGTCCGTCACCGAGCGTTTTCCTCCTTCCTTCTTTCTTCTCCAACCGGACCTTCCTCTCCATGAGCATTCCCACCACCCGCCTCGGCCGCACCGGCCTGACCGTCTCGCGCCTCGCGCTGGGCACCATGACCTTCGGCCTGCAGACCGAGGAAGCCGTGTCGCACCACATCCTCGACAAGGCGGCCGAAGGCGGCATCAACTTCCTAGACACGGCCGACGTCTACCCGCTGGGCGGCGGGCTCCAGACCGCCGGCCGCACCGAGGAGATCATCGGCCGCTGGCTGGCCACCGACAGCTCGCGCCGCCAGCGCTTCGTGATCGCCACCAAGGCGGTCGGCAAGGTCGGCCCGCAGGCCTGGGACCAGGGCGCCTCGCGCAAGCACCTGCTGGACGCGATCGATGCGTCCCTGGCGCGGCTGCAGACCGACCATGTCGACCTCTACCAGCTGCACTCGGACGATGTCCACACGCCGATCGACGAGACCGTCGAGGCGCTCGACACGATCGTGAAGTCGGGCCGCGCACGCTATGTCGGCGTCTCCAACTTCCTGGCCTACCGCCTGGCCAAGGCGCTGGGGCGTGCCGAGTTGCTGCGCCTGACGAAGTTCGTGTCGGTGCAGCCGCGCTACAGCCTGCTGTTCCGCGAGATCGAGCGCGAGCTGCTGCCGCTGGCCGAGGAAGAAGGCCTGGGCGTGATCCCGTACAACCCGCTGGCCGGCGGCCTGCTGACCGGCAAGCACCGCAAGGGCGCGGTGCCCGCCGACGGCACCCGCTTCACGCTGGGCACCGCGGCCGAGCGCTACCAGGCACGCTACTGGAACGACCGCGCCTTCGACACCGTGGCCCGGCTCACCGAGGTGGCCGAGCAGGCCGGCGTGCCGCTGGCCACCCTGTCGATCGCCTGGGTGCTGGCCAACCCAGCCATCACGGCGCCGCTGCTGGGCGCCAGCAGCCCGGGCCAGCTCGATGCGACGCTCGCCGCAGCCAACTACCAGCTCGCGCCCGAACTCAAGCAGAAGCTCGATGCGCTCACGCTGGACTACCGGCGCGGCGACTCGGCGCGCTGACGCGATGAGAGGCCCCGCGCAGGGGCCCGCCCTTGAAGCTCGCGCGACACCGTGTCCGCGCGCGCTTCGTGCTCAGGCGATCAGGCCGGCGAGCGCCTCGTCGATGCGCTGCACTGTGTCCGCATCGAGCTTAGGCACCACCGCCAGCGCCCCCAGGTTTTCCTGCAGCTGCGCCACCGCGGTGGCGCCGGTGATCACGGTCGATACGCGCGGGTTGCGCAGGATCCACGCGAGCGAGAGCTGCGGCAAGGTGGTCTGCAGATCGGCGGCGATGGCGGCGAGTGCGCGCAGGCCCTGCGTCAGCGCGGGGTTGGCGATGCGCTGCTGCAAGCGCTCGCCGCCGTTGACCGCGGCGCGGCTGCCGGCCGGCACGCCGTCGAGGTACTTGCCGCTCAACAGCCCCGAGGCCAGCGGGCTCCAGGTCGTCAGGCCCAGGCCGATGTCCTCGTAGAGCCGCGCGTACTCGGTCTCGACCCTGGACCGATGCAGCAGGCTGTACTGCGGCTGCTCGGTCACGGGCTTGTGCAGGTGATGGCGCTCGGCGATGTCCCAGGCCGCGCGGATCTCGTCGGCGCTCCACTCGGAGGTGCCCCAGTACAGCGCCTTGCCGCGCGCGATGATGTCGTGGAAGGCCCAGACGGTTTCCTCGATCGGCGTGTGCGGGTCGGGCCGATGGGCGTAGGCCACGTCGACATGGTCCAGCTCCAGCCGGCCCAGCGAACCGTCGATGGCGTTGAGCAGGTACTTTCGGTTGAGCGTGCGGGCTTCGTTGGGGCCGCTGCCCAGGCCGCTGAAGAACTTGGTCGTGATCACGAAGCGGTTGCGCTGCCAGCCGAGCTTCTTCAGGGCCTCGCCCATGATGCGCTCCGACTCGCCCTTGGCGTAGCCCTCGGCGTTGTCGAGGAAGTTGATGCCGCCGTCGCGCGCCGCCGCGAGGATCTCGATGGCGCCCCGGGTGTCGGTCTGGCTGCCGAAGTTCACCCAGGAGCCAAAGGACAGTGCGCTGACCTGGAGGCCGGAACGGCCGAGTCGTCGATATTGCATGGAGGGAAGAACAGAAAAAGAGAGAGAGAGAGAGAGAGAGAGAGAGAGAGTTGAGAACGCAGGAATGCGTTGCAGCTCGTTGCGAATCCTGTGCCATGTGCAAGCACTCCGGATTGCTGTGCATCGAGCAGCCACGCGGTCGGGCTGCTGCGTTCACAACCGCACGCAGGGCGCGCTGCACGCACGGCATCACGTGCCGCACCGACGGGGCGCGTGGCCGCGGCACGACGCAAGCGCGATGACTTCATATCGTCATGCGACACCCGAATTTGGCGCCACGGCCGCGCGCCTTCGGCACGGCCAATCTGCTTCGTGCGTGCCGAGGGTGTTGCCTGCGCAGCAGCCGCATGCACGCGAAGGTGCATGAAGACCCGCAAGCGCAACGGTTCTCTTGTGCCGAACCCGCTTCTTGAACTCCCACCTTGGGTTCGATGCCGTCGTGCCCTGCGCCATGCACGCGCAATGGCACGCTCCCTGCAATTGCCCTCGCCACGAGAGCGAGAGGCCGCGCAGTATGCGGCGCCCGCATTTCATTCCTTCCTTGGGCGCCCGGCGCCGGACCTTCATCGATGAGCTATGCCAGCCAGCAAAGAGATCCCCGTCGCCACCTGACGGGCATCGGCTTTGTGATCCTCTTCCACATCGCGCTGGTCTATGCCCTCGTGAACGGGCTGGCGCGCAAGGTCGTGGACGTGCTGGCGAATCCGCTCGAGGTGAGGATCGTCGAGGCGCCCCAGCCGGTGCAGCCACCGCCACCACCGCCACCGCCTCCGCCCGAGCGCAAGGTCGTGGTACCGCGGCCGAAGGTCACGCCGCCGCCGGCCTATGTGCCGCCGCCCGAAGTGGTGGTGAGCGCACCGTCCGCGCCCCGCATCGAGGCCACGCAGTCGCAGCCTGCGCCGCCCGCGCCCCCTTCGCCTCCCGCCCCACCGGCGGCGCCACCGGCCGCGCCACCGCCCGCACCCGTCATGGCCAGCGTGGGCGTCACCTGCCCCAACCACCTGAGCATCCGCAGCAGCGTCGCCTATCCGCCGCGTGCGCTGCAGATGAACCTCAGCGGCGACGTGCTGGTGGAGTTCATCGTGCGCGAGACCGGCGCCATCGACAACGTGCGCATCGTGAAGAGCACGAACTCGGTGTTCAACGACGTCGTGGCCGCGGCGGTGGCGCGTTTCCAGTGCGTAGGCCAGGGACAACCGGTGCGCGTGTCCGTGCCCTTCCAGTTCAAGCTGGACAACTGATCCGCGCCATGCATTTCCCTTCCTCGCCGCGCGGGCGCTGTCGATGCCCCGCCCTCCGTACCCCTCGCTCTTCCTCACCCCTCTTGCTGGAGAAACCATGACCCCCACTTCCCGCGCACTGCGCAAGGCGCGTGCCGCCCTGCCGGCCGCCTTCGCCTCGATCGCCCTAGCGCTGAGCTTCGGCCCGGCGGCCCTTGCACAGGACGGCAACGCCGCGGCCCAGGCCAGCGTCTCCAACCCCTACGGCCTCGATGCGCTGTGGGCCCAGGGCGACCTGGTGTCCAAGGCCACGCTGGTCATCCTGGTGATCCTGTCGGCCGCCAGCTGGTACGTGATCGCGACCAAGCTCTATGAGCAGCAGAAGCTGCGCTCGCATGCCAAGCAGGCGCGCAAGAATTTCTGGAACGCGGGCGGCGTCGAGCAGGCCACGCAGGCGCTCACCCCCCACGGCGCCTTCCGCTTCATCGCGCAGGCCGGGCTCGATGCACGCAAGACCCACACGGGCCTGCGCGAGCACATCGACCTCAACACCTGGGTCGGCCAGTCGATCCAGCGCGCCATCGACAACGTGCAGTCGCGGCTGCAGGACGGGCTCACGCTGCTGGGCACGGTCGGCTCGACCTCGCCCTTCGTCGGCTTGTTCGGCACCGTCTGGGGCATCTACCACGCGCTGACCGCCATCGGCATCGCCGGACAGGCCTCGATCGACAAGGTGGCCGGCCCGGTGGGCGAGGCACTGATCATGACCGCCATCGGCCTGGCCGTGGCCGTGCCCGCGGTGCTGGGCTACAACTGGCTGGTGCGCCGCAACAAGGCCGCGCTCGACGAGGTGCGGGCCTTCGCCGTCGACCTGCATGCGGTGCTGCTGGGCGGGGCGAACGTCAACGCCACGGCCTCGGTGAACCCGCAGACCGAAGCCGCCAACCACAGCGCGCCCGCCAAGCTGGTCGCGGCCCGGGCCTGAACATGGCCATGGTCGTCGGACAGTCGGGTGGTGACGACGAGATCATCGCCACCATCAACACCACGCCCCTGGTGGACGTGATGCTGGTGCTGCTGATCATCTTCCTGATCACCATCCCGGTCGTGACCCGCACGGTGCCGGTGGACCTGCCCAAGGAGGTCAACCGCCCGCGCGAGGCCAGGGCCGAGGACATCCAGCTCGCGGTCACGCGCAGCGGCCAGGTGTTCTGGAACCAGGGCGCGATCGGCAACTACGAGGCGCTGGTCGAGCGGCTCAAGCAGGTCGCCCAACAGACGCCGCAGCCCGCGATCCAGATCCGCGGCGATGGCGGCGCACCCTACGAGCACGTCGGCCGCGTGGTGCTGGCCTGCCAACGCGCCGGCATCCTGAAGATCGGCTTCATCACCGAGCCACCGCCGCGCGGCTGAACACCGCCGCGGCCCATCCCTTCCCCCGGAGACCCTTCCATGGCCATGAACTTAGGCGCCAGCGCATCGGCTGAGCCCCAGGTGATGGTGGACATCAACACCACGCCGCTGATCGACGTGATGCTGGTGCTGCTCATCATGCTGATCGTCACCATCCCGATCCAGCTGCATTCGGTGAACCTCAACATGCCGGCGCCCCAGCCGCGCACGGTCGCGCAGGAGCCCGAGGTGGTGCGCATCCACATCGACGCCGACGGCGCGCTGAACTGGAACGACGAGAAGCTCGCCGGCCTGCCGCTGCTCGAGTCGCGGCTCGCGGGCATCGCCGCACAGCCGGTGCAGCCCGAGCTGCATGTGCGGCCCGACCGTGCGGTGGACTACCGCGTGGTGGCGGCCGTGATGGCCGCCGTGCAGCGCCACGGCCTGACCAAGATCGGCCTTGTGGGCTCGGAGCAGTTCCTGTGAGCACCTCTTCTTCCCGCACCAGGACATCGCTCGCCTTCGTGGGCATCGTGCTGGTGGCCGTGACCGCCTTCCTGGCCTTCGGCCGTGGCGCCTTCGACCGCGGCGCGGCCAACCCGATCGCCCCCGCGAAGCTGGCACTCGACGCGCCGCTGCCCACCGAGGTGCCGCCGCGCACGCGGCTGGTGATCGGCGACCCGACCACGCAGCGCGTGCTCCAGCACAAGGGCTGGGACAAGAACCTGCCCTTCGACATCGAATGGGCCAACATCTCGGGCGGCCCCGGCGTGACCGAGGCCTTCCAGGCGCGTGCGCTCGACGTGGGCTCGGCGGCCAACATCCCGCCGATCCACGCGGTCTGGGTCGGCATCCCGGTCAAGATCATCGCTTGGCGCCACAAGTCCGATCCCTTCACCTACCCGACCTACGTGATCGGCCTGTCGCCCAAGTCGAAGATCGCCTCGCTGGCCGACCTCAAGGGCAAGAAGCTGGCCTTCAGCCCGGGCCAGGCGCAGGGCGCGGTGGTGCTGCGCACGCTGGCCGAAGCCGGCCTGACGCCCAAGGACGTGACATTGGTCGACCTGCCCTCGACCTCCGACGTGTACACCGGCGCGCTGGCCAGCGGCCTGGTCGACGCGGCGCCGCTGGGCCGCGCCACGCTGGGCACCAAGCGCTACCTCGATGCCTACGGCAAGGAAGGCGCGCGCATCCTCGGCCACGGCCGCTTCCGCGACGATGCCGGCAACCTCTACGTGCGCGACGAGACACTTGCCGACCCGGCCAAGGCCGCGGCCCTGCGCGCCTACGTGCAGCTCTGGGCCCGCGCCACCGAGTGGGCCGAGCAGAACCGCGCCGAATGGACCCGCATCTACTACATCGAGGACCAGGGCGTCAGCGCCGCCGATGCCCAGTACATCCTGACCCACACCGGCCCGACCGAAGTGCCCGCCGACTGGAACAACGTGATCGCGCTGCAGCAGGAGACCGTCGACTTCATGGCCCGGCAGATCGGCCGAGAGAGTTTCGACGCCGCCACCCTGTTCGACCGGCGCTTCGAGAAGATCGCCTTCGACACCATCCACGCCTCCCGCAACGCTGTCGCGGCAGCCGATGCGGTCCCCCTCCAAGAAAACCCCAAGGCCCCTACCCCATGAGCGCACATCCTCCCCCACGCGCCGGCATCGCCGTGCCCGCCGCACTCCCCCTGCACCGCCGCGAAGCCGAGCGCTTCAGCGTCGCGCGCCCGCCCACGCAGGGCCCGCGCCCGCGGCGGCTCGGCCTGGGCGCGCCGCTGCGCTACGGCTGGCTGCTGGGGCCGATCCTGCTGCTGGTCTACTGGTCGATCGGCTCGGCCACCGGCTTCATCGACAGCCGCATCCTGCCCGCGCCCTGGGTCGCGGTCACCACGGGCTACGACCTGATCGAGCAGGGCCGGCTGCAGACGCACCTGCTGGTGTCGGCCGGCCGCGCGGGCCAGGGGCTGTTCTTCGGCATCCTGATCGGCGTGGTGGTGGCGCTGCTGTCGGGCCTGAGCCTGACCGGCGGCTATGTGTTCGATGGCCTGGTGCAGATCAAGCGCGCCGTGCCCTCGCTCGCGCTGATTCCCTTCTTCATCCTGTGGTTCGGCATCGGCGAGTTCATGAAGGTCACGGTGATCACGCTGGGCGTGTTCACGCCGATCTACATCCACACGCACAACGCGCTGCGCAGCATCGACCTGCGCTATGTGGAACTGGCCGAGACGGTGCGCTTGAGCCGGGGCGAGTTCATCCGCCACGTGGTGCTGCCGGGCGCCATGCCGGGCTTCTTCCTGGGCCTGCGCTTCGCCGTCATGGGCGCCTGGCTCGGGCTGGTGGTGGTGGAGCAGTTCAATGCCACCGACGGCATCGGCTACATGATCAACCTGGCGCGCAACTACGCGCAGGCCGACGTGATGCTGGTGGGCCTGGTGCTGTATGCGCTGCTGGGCTTGGCCTCCGACTACGGCGTGCGCTACCTCGAGCGCAAGGCCCTGGTCTGGCGCAGGACGCTGGCGAAATGAGCGCGGTCGTCCGCATCCGCGCGCTCGAGCGCCGCTTCACGCGCAAGGGCGTGCTGCAGGGCATCGACCTCGACATCGCGCAGGGCGAGTTCGTGGCGCTGCTGGGGCGCAGCGGCTCGGGCAAGAGCACCCTGCTGCGCGCCGTGGCCGGGCTCGACCACGAGGCCATCGGCAGCGGACTGCTGGAAGTGCCGCAGCGGCTGTCGGTGGTGTTCCAGGATGCGCGGCTGCTGCCCTGGAGGCGCGTGCTCGACAACGTGGTGCTGGGCCTCGGCAGCGCCGATGCACGGGCCCGTGGCCAGCGCGCGCTGGAAGAGGTCGAGCTGGGCGCGCGGGCGCGGTCCTGGCCCTACGAATTGTCGGGCGGTGAGCAGCAGCGCGTGGCGCTCGCGCGCTCGCTCGTGAGCGAGCCCGAGCTGCTGCTGGCCGACGAACCCTTCGGCGCGCTCGACGCCCTCACCCGCCTGCGCATGCATGCGCTGCTCAAGCGGCTGTCGGCGCTGCACCACCCGGCCGTGCTGTTGGTGACGCACGACGTGGACGAGGCGATCGAGCTGGCCGACCGCATCGTCATGCTCGACGAGGGACGGATCGCCGCCGACCTGACGGTCGACCTGCCCACCGAGGCCCGGGCGCGGACCCAGCGCTTCGCCGACGTCCGGGCGCAGCTGTTGAACTACCTGGGCGTGGCGACGGCGGTCGACTGAGCCGCCGGCCACAGCCGCACGACCAGTGCCGCCGCGGCCGAGCCCGTGGCCAGCCCCGTGACCGCCATCCAGCCCCATTGCGCGAGCACCAGCGCGCCCAGCGCCGAGCCGATGGCCATGCCGATGAACATGCCCACGAACAGGATCGCGTTGAGCCGGCTGCGCGCGCCGGGCTCGATGCCGTAGACCATGGTCTGGTGGGCGATCAGCGTGGCCTGCACGCCGAGGTCGAAGCCCACGGCGCACAGCGCCAGCAGCCACAGCTGCGCATGCGGCGACAGCCAGGGGGCGGCCGCCATGGCGGCGAAGGACAGCACCGTCAGCGTCACGCTGCCGCGCGCCACCCAGGCCGGGCCGTGGGTGTCGGCCAGCCGGCCGGCCAGCGGCGCGGCCAGCGCACCGGCCGCGCCCGCCAGGCCGAAGGCGCCGGCCGCCGCGCTGCCCAGGTGGAAGGGCGCGCCGTGCAGCATCACCGCCAGCGTCGACCAGAAGGCGCTGAAGCCGATCACCACCAGCCCCTGCGCCAGCGTCGCGCGGCGCAGCGTGCCGTGGCGGCGCCAGAGGTCGACCAGCGAACCCATCAGCGCGCCATAGGACATCCGGGTGGTGGGCGCGAAGCGCGGCAGGCCGCGCCAGACCGCCACGCCGACCAGCGCGATGCTCGCGGCCGCGGCCACGAACATGCTGCGCCAGCCGAAGTGCTCGGCCACGAAGCCGCTGACCACACGCGACAGCAGGATGCCCAGCAGCAGCCCGGTCATCACCGTGCCCACGGCCTTGCCGCGCCGGGCCTCGGGCGCCAGCACCGCGGCGGCCGGCACGATGTCCTGCGCCAGCGTGGCCGACAGGCCGATCGCCAGGCTGGCCGCGAGCAGCAGGCCGACCGAAGGCGCGGCACCGGCCGCGAGCAATGCGACGCAGAGCACGGCCGCCTTGATCAGGATGATGGTGCGCCGGTCGTAGCGGTCGCCCAGCGGCGCCAGCAGCAGCAGGCCCAGCGCATAGCCCAGCTGGGTGAGCGTGGGCACGAAGCCCACGCTGCGCGCCGTGGCGCCGATGTCGTTGCCCAGCACGCCCAGCATCGGCTGGCTGTAATAGAGCGAGGCCACCGAAAAACCGGCCGAGCCCGCGAGCAGCAACACCAGCGCGGGAGGCAGCGTGTCCTCGACCGGAAGCGGCGCGGCCGGTGCATGCACGCATTGAATGGAAGACATGGTGTTAACCCTTAGATTCTGAAGCGAGCCGCGAGTGTGCCCAGGAAAGCCGAGCGTTGGTAGCCACAGGGCATGCACAATGCATATACGCCTGACGTATAGCAATCGCTCACCGCTCTTCCACCCTCGCATGGCCACCGCCGACCCCTCCTCCGTCTCCAACGCCGCCGGGCGCATCGAGCTGCTGCAGACCTTCGTTCGCATCGTGGAGGCCGGCAGCCTGTCGGCCGCCGCGGTGCAGCTCGGCGCGACCCAGCCGACCGTGAGCCGCCGGCTGCAGGCGCTGGAACGCGCGCTGGGCCTGCGCCTGCTCAACCGCTCGACCCATGCGATGAAGCTGACCGAGGACGGCGAGCGCTGCTACGAGCGCGCCAAGGAAATGCTGGGCAGCTGGGAGAGCTTCGAGGCCGACCTGCGCGGCGCGGGCGACGAGCCCGAAGGCACGCTGCGCGTGGTGGCGCCGCACGCCTTCGGCCAGCGCCTGCTGATGGGGCCGCTGGTCGACTACCTGCGACGCTACCCGCGCGTGTCGGTCGACTGGCTGCTGCACGACCGCCCGCCCGACTTCATCGCCCAGGGCATCGACTGCGCGATCCAGCTGGGCGAGGTGGAAGACGCGCTGCTGGTCGCGTTGCGCCTGACCGAGGTGCCGCGCATCGCGGTCGCCGCGCCGTCTCTGCTCGCAGGCCTGGCGGCGCCCACGCACGCGAGCGAGCTGGCCGCCCTGCCCTGGCTCGCGCTGCGCACCTTCTACCGCAACGAGCTCTCGCTCACGCATGTGCGCAGCGGCGAGCGGGTGCGCGTGCCGATCCACCCGCGCCTGGGCACCGACAGCCTGTTCGCGCTGCGCAACGCCACGCTGATGGGGCTGGGCGCGAGCATCGTCTCGGCCTGGACCGTGACCGACGACATCGCGCAGGGCCGGCTGGTGCACCTCGCGCCGCAGTGGCGGGCTGACCCGCTGGCCGTGCACCTGATCTATCCGCAGTCGCGCTTCCAGCCGGCCCGGCTGCGGCGCTTCATCGATGCGATGCGGGTGGCGGTGCCGATGGCGCTGGACGGCGCGGCGCAGTATGTGGACTAGCGGCCGAGCGGGCGCAACCGGCCTCAGCCGACGATCGCGCGCTTGACGTCTTCCTGCAGGCTGCGCAGGTGAGCGCACATCGCGGCACGCGCGCGCTCCGGGTCGCGGGCGCGCAGCGCGAGGATGATCTCGCCGTGCTCGTCGTGGTTCTCGCGCTGGCGGTGCAGCGGGCTGTGCAGCCTGAACAGGCGCGCGTTCACGCGCAGTTCCTCGACCAGCCGCGGCAGCACCACGTTGCCGCTGGCGGACGAGATGAGCTGGTGGAAGCGGTCGTCGAAATGCCAGTGCTCGGTCTCGTCGTGCTCGCCGGCATCGAAAGACTTGAGGTCGGCCTCGAGCGCGTCGATCTGCGCGTCGCTGATCTTGTCGACCGCCAGCACGATGGCCTCGCCCTCGATGATCTCGCGCGCGCGCATGCAGTCGAAGTACTCCTTGGTGCCCAGCGCGCGCACCGCATAGGAGCGTGCGTCGCGGCGCACCAGCAGGCCCTCGCCGGCCAGCCGCACCAGCGCCTCGCGCATGGGCGTGCGCGAGATGCGCAGGTCTTCCGCCAGCCGGGCCTCCTGCAGCGGGCTGCCGGCCGAGATCTTGCGGTCCAGGATCAGCGTGCGCAGGCTCATGTAGGCCTGCTCGGCCAGGCTGGCGGAGCGCACCTCGAGCGGCGCGATGGTGATGGTGGCGGGCTGGGCCGGGCTGGGAAGACTTGGCATGCGAGGGAAGAGAGTTTCCACAGACGGGGCGAAAAGCTTAGCAGGCCGGCCGCTGCGGCGGGAATGGTCTCACAGCCACTTGTCGAGCGGGCTGCCGGCGTTGGGCGCGCGTGGCCGCAGGCAGGGCTGGAAGCGGCCCGAGCCGGGCTCGGCCGAGAAGACGCCGTCTTCCCACACCACGCGCCCGCGCGACACCGTGATGCCGGGCCAGGCGCGCAGCCGCATGCCCTCGTAGGGCGTGTAGTCGGCCGCGTGATGCAGCATGGCGTTGGCGATCACCTTCTCCTGCCCGGCCTCGAACTGGTCCCACACCACGAAGTCGGCATCGCCGCCCACCGCGATGGTGCCCTTCTTCGGGTACAGGCCGTACATGCGGGCCGGGTTGGTGGCCGTGAGCTCGACGAAGCGGTGCACGTCGATGCGACCGGCCAGCACGCCCTCGCTCATCAGCAGCGGCATGCGCGTCTCGACGCCCGGGATGCCGTTCGGAATGCGGTCGAAGGAGGCGTCGTCGCCGGCCACGCGCTTGCCGTCGGGGCCGTGGATGTTGAAAGGCGAATGGTCCGACGAGAAGATCGTGAACAGCCCGCTCGACAGCGCGTTCCAGATGAACTGCTGGTTGGCCTTGTCGCGCGGCGGCGGGCTGCAGATGCAGCGCGCGCCGTGCATCGGATCGTCGGGGTCGATGCCCAGGTCTTCCGCGCTCAGGAACAGGTACTGCGGGCAGGTCTCGGCAAAGATCGGCAGGCCGCGCCCGCGCGCCCAGTGGATCTGCTCGACGGCCTCGCGGCCCGAGACATGCACGATCAGGATCGGCGTGTCGATCAGTTCGGCCAGCGCGATCGCGCGGTGCGTGGCCTCGCGCTCCACCGCCATCGGCCGCGAGCTCGCGTGGTAGCGCGGCGCGGTCAGCCCGGCCTCGAGCAGCTGCTCGGTGAGCCAGGCGATGCAGTCGCTGTTCTCGGCATGAACCATGGTCATCGCGCCCTGCCGGCGCGCGACCGCGAGCACCTCGATGATCTGGCGGTCGTCCAGCTTCAGGTCCTCGTAGGTCATGTAGATCTTGAACGAGGTGTAGCCCTTCTCGATCATCGCCGGCAGCTCGCGCTGCGTGACGTCCTTGGTGGGGTCGGACACGATCAGGTGGAAGGCGTAGTCGATCACCGCCTTGTCGTCGGCGCGGCGGTGGTAGTCGTCGACCGCGTCCTGGATGCTGCCGCCCTTCTGCTGCGCGGCGAAGGGCAGCACGGTGGTGGTGCCGCCGCAGGCCGCCGAGCGGGTGCCGGTGAAGAAGTCGTCGGAGAAGCGCGAGCCGTCGCTGGTGGGCTGGTCGAAGTGGCAGTGGCCGTCGACGCCGCCGGGCGTGACCAGCCGGCCGGCCGCGTCGATCTCGCGTGCGGCGCTGCCTTCGAGCTGCTGCGCGATCGCGCTGATGCGCCCGTCGCGCACGCCGATGTCGGCGGTGTAGCGGTCGCCGACCGTGGCGATGTCGGCGTTGCGCAGGATCAGGTCGTAGTGCGGCATGGGCGGTCTCCGGTCAGCGCTGCTCGAGCACCACGTCTGCGGGAGTCGCCACGGGTTCGCTCGCGTTGCCGTAGGCACGGCCGTAGTGGCGCTCGATGCGGCGCTGGATGAAGTCCCACACCGTGGTCATGAGCAGGTAGTAGATGGCGGCCACCACGAACAGCTCGAGCACCATGAACTTCTCCTGGATCAGAACCTGGGTGCGGCGCAGCAGCTCCTCCATCGAGATCACCGAGGTGATCGAGGTGGTCTTGAGCAGGCCGTTGATGCTGTTGCCCAGCGTCGGGATGATCAGCCGCAGGGCCTGCGGCATCACGATGTAGCGCATGCTCTGGGCGCTGCTGAAACCGACGGCGCGCGCGGCGTTGGTCTGCCCCGCCGACACCCCCTGGATGCCGCCGCGCACCACCTCGGCCAGGTAGGCGGCCTCGTTGAGGATCAGGCCCAGCAGCGCCGACTCGAGCACCGACAGCTTCACGCCCAGCTGCGGCAGCCCGGTGTAGATGATGATCAGCTGGACCAGCAGCGGCGTGCCGCGGAAGACCCAGATGTAGAAGTGCGCCGGCGCCGCGAGCCAGCGGTGGCGGGACAGCCGGGCCAGGGCCAGCGCGCAGCCCACGACCAGTCCACCCGCGATGGACGCCAGCGTCAGCCACAGCGTCGTGAGCGCACCCTGGAGGATGTACGGGTTGAACAGATAGTCGATGAAGCCCGACCAGTTCCAGCCTTGTCCCATGGAATTTCCTTGATTGCGAAGTCAGTGACGAGCGCGGCGCGCGCTCAGCTTGCCGGGCCCTTGACGACCACGGCACCGTCGATCGCCTTGACGCCGTACTGGTCGAACAGCTTGCCGAAAGAGCCGTCGGCCTTCATGTCGTTGAGCACCTTGGCCACCGCCAGCGACAGCTCCTTGTTCTTCGCCGCCAGCGCGACCGGCGTGGGGAACAGGCCGTGCAGCACGCGCTCGAAGTCGCCGCGCTTCTGGTATTCGGCGCCGGTGGAGTCGATCGACAGCGCGACCTCGACCTGGCCCGCGCGCAGCGACTGGAAGGCCATCGCGAAGTTCTCGAAGGTGCGGATGGTCATGCCCTTCATGCCCTTGTCGGTCAGCTGCTTGTCGAGCTCGCGCGCCTTGCGCTCCTCGAAGCCGCCGATCTCCACGCCGATGCTCTTGCCCGAGAGGTCCTCGGGCTTGCTGATCTTCAGCGGGTTGCCCTTGGCGGTGCTGATGCTGATGGCCTGGTCTTCGTAGGGCAGCATCTGCATCAGCTTGGCGCGCTCGTCGGTGTAGAAGATGCCGGTGTTGATCACGTCCCAGCGGCCGGCCTGCAGGCCCGGGATCATGGCCGAGAACTCGATGCGCACGTACTCGGGCGTGAGGCACAGGCGCTTGGCGATCGCCTCGCCCAGCTCGACCCGCATGCCCTTGAGCGCGCCGGTCTGGTCGACGAACTGCATCGGCGGCAGCGTCGGGTTGACCGACATGATCAGCGTGCCCTTCTTCACCAGCGCGGCGTCGGACACCGGCGAGGTGCAGGCCTGGGCATTGGCGATCCCCGTCCCGAGAATGGAAAGAGCAGCGGCCGTGGCGAAAGCGGAGAGCAGTTTCATGGTGATGTCCTGGTGAAGGTGGAACGAGGCGAGGGGTGGGGAAAGGCGGCGCTCAGCGCGCGATGGAATCGAGCAGGCCGAGCCGGTCGAGCGCCAGGCGCAGGTCGGCGGCATCGGCGGCGGGCAGCGGCAGCCGCGGCGCGCGCGGCTGGCCCACGGGCAGGCCCATCATCGACAGGCCGTCCTTCGAGGCCGCGACATAGCGGTGGCCGCCGACCCAGCGCACGATCGGCAGCATCTTCTTGTAGAGCGCCAGCGCGGCGGGCATGTCCTGCTCGTCGGCCACCAGTTCGAACAGGCGGGCCGACATCTTCGGGATCAGGTTGGAGCAGACCGCGACCCATCCCTGCGCGCCGAGCCAGAAGGACTCGTAGCCCAGGATGCCGGCGAACACCGTCATGCGGTCGCCGCAGAGCTCGATGATGTCGCGCACCCGCGTGACCTCGAGCGTCGACTCCTTGATGTAGAGGCAGTTGTCGATGTGCGAGAGGCGCGCGACCAGCTCGGGCCTGAGGTCGACGTTGGCCGTGGCCGGGTTGTTGTAGACCATGATCGGCACGTTGATCGCCTCGCCCACCTTGCGGTAGTGGGCGAACAGCTCGTCGTCGGTGGGCGAGCTGTAGAAGGGCGGAATGATCATCACGCCGTCGGCGCCCATGCTTTCGGCCTCGCGGCTCAGCCGCACGCACTCGTCGGTCCACTCCGCGCCGGTGCCGATCAGGACGGGCACGCGTTTTGCTGCGGTCTGCACACAGGTCTCGATCACCAGCTGCCGCTCTTCCGGCGTCAGCGAGAGGAACTCACCGGTGCTGCCCAGGGGGATCAGCCCGTGGATGCCCTCCTCGATCTGCCAGTTCACCAGCTTCTTGAGCGCCGGCACGTCCACGTGCTTTCCGTCGGCGGTCATCGGGGTGATCAGCACCGTATAGGTGCCACGGAAGGCTGTCATGGGTCGGTCCTCGGTAAAAAATCGGGTGACGAAGTGCTTGTATACGTCTAGTATACGTATACGTTCAATCGCATCAAGCGGTTTTTTGCTTCGAACCTGTTCATGAGCGCACGCCTCACCCATTCCTCCATCGCCGCCGCCGGCCGGCCGATCCGCTTCTGGTACGACGGCCAGCCCGTCGATGGCCTCGAGGGCGAGACCGTGGCGGCCGCACTCGCCGCCAGCCACCTGCGCCAGTTGCGGCACACGCGCGACGGCCAGCGCCGCGGCCTCTACTGCGGCATGGGCGCCTGCTTCGACTGCCTGGTGACGGTCGACGGCGTGGCCAGCCAGCGCGCCTGCCTGACCAAGGTGGCGGACGGCCAGCAGATCCGCTCGGCCATGCCCGCCGGCACGCCGGCCGACCCACTGCAGCCGCTGACCCCGGCCGCCGCCGAGCGGCCGGCCGAACGCGAGGTCGACGTGCTGGTGGTGGGCGCCGGGCCGGCCGGCCTGTCGGCCGCGCTGGCCGCGCGCCAGGCCGGCGCCGAGGTGCTGGTGCTCGACGAACGGCTGCAGTCGGGCGGCCAGTTCTACAAGCCGCTCGCGCCCTCGCAGCAGGCGCCCCGCCCCGCCGACCGCCAGTTCGCCGACGGCTTGGCGCTCGAACGTGAAGTGCGGGCCGCCGGCGTGACGGTGGCGCAGGGCGCGCAGGTCTGGGCCGCGTTCTCCGCGCATGAAGTGAGCGCCCTGATCGACGGCCGGGCCACCAACATCCGCTGCCGCCAGCTGGTGATCGCGCCCGGCGCCTACGAGCGGCCGGTGCCCTTCCCCGGCTGGACCCTGCCCGGCGTGATGACCACCGGCGCGGCCCAGACGCTGGCGCGCGCCTACCGCGTGGCGCCGGGCCGGCGCGTGGTGATCGCGGGCAATGGCCCGCTCAACCTGCAGCTCGCGGCCGAGCTGCTGGCCGGCGGCGCGCAGGTGCTCGCGGTGCTCGAATCGGCGGCCCGCCCCTCGCTTTCGCGCGACTGGCGGCAGCTGCTGACCACCGCGCGCACGGCGCCCGACCTGGTGCGCCAGGGCTGGGCCTACCTGCGGCAGCTGCGCGCGCACAAGGTGCCGGTGCTGTGGCGCCATGCGGTGGTGGCGGCCGAAGGCGACGGCGAACTGCAGGCTGTGCAGGCCGTGGCGCTGGACGCGCAGGGCAAGGCCACCGACGCGCCGCCGATCCGCTTCGAGGCCGACACGCTGTGCCTGGGCTACGGCTTCATCCCCTCGACCGAACTGGCGCGCATGCTGGGCTGCGCGCACCGCGTGGTCGATCGCCACCTGGGCTACCTCGCGACCGTGACCGCCGAGAACGGCGCCACCAGCCTGCCCGACGTGTTCGTGGTCGGCGACGGTGCCGACATGGGCGGCTCGCGCGTGGCGCTGGCCCGCGGCACGCTGGCCGGCCGGGCCGCGGCGCGCAAGCTCGGCCTGTCGGCGCCGCCCGCGGTCGCGCCCGCGAAGACCCGCGCGCGGCTGCGCCAGGCCGAATGCTTCCAGCAGGCGCTCTGGTCGCTCTACGAAGCGCCTCCCGTGGCGCTGGCCGCGGTCAGCGACGACACGCTGCTGTGCCGTTGCGAGGAGATCACTTTCGGCTCGGTGCGCGCGCAGATCCGCGCGGGCCGCGACACGCTGGCCGCGCTCAAGCGCAACACGCGGCTGGGCATGGGCCGCTGCCAGGGCCGCTACTGCGCGGTCACGGCGGCGCGGCTGGTCAGCGAGATGACGGGCCGGCCGCTCGAGGTGGAGCAGTACTTCGCGCCGCGCCCGCCCGCCAAGCCGGTGCCGGCCGGCGCGCTGGGCTTCGAGAAGCCCGAATGGGGCGGCCACAAGCCGGCGATCACGCCCAACCTCGCGCGCCCGGTGGAGCACGCGCCCTTCGACATCCTGCGCACCGACGTGCTGGTGATCGGCGCCGGCGTGCTGGGCTCCTGCCTGGGCCACTACCTGTCGAAGGCGGGCCAGGACGTGACAGTGGTCGACCGCGACGACCTCAACCTCCAGGCCTCGGGCGCCAACGCGGGCAGCCTGCATGTGCAGCTGCTGTCCTTCGATTTCGGCGCCAAGGCGCAGGAAGGCGGCGGTCCGGCCGCGGCCACGCTGCCGCTGGGCCCGATGTCGGTGCGGCTGTGGCAGGAGATCGAGGCCGAGAGCGGCGAGGACCTGGAGATCAAGATCACCGGCGGCCTGATGGTGGCCGATTCCGAAGCCGGCATGCGCTTCATCGAGGCCAAGGCCGCGCTGGAACGCAGCCACGGCATCGACGCGCAGGTGATCGACGCCGCCACGCTGCGCCGGCTGTCGCCGGCCCTGTCGCCGCAGCTGCTGGGCGCCGAGCTGTGCCCGATGGAAGGCAAGATCAATCCGCTGCGCGCGACCTACGCCGTGGCCGCGCTCGCGCGGCAGCAGGGCGCGCGCTTCCTGCGCGGCTGCGACGTGCAGGACATCGAGCGCCGACCCGGCGACGGCGCCGGCTTCGTGGTCCACACCTCGCGTGGCGTGATCCACGCAGGCCGGGTGGTCAACGCCAGCGGCGCCTGGTCGAGCAAGGTGGGCGACATGCTCGGCGTGCCGATCCCGGTCAAGGGCGCGCCGCTGCAGATGATCGTGACCGAGCCCGCGCCGCCGCTGGTCAACCACCTCGTCGCCCACGCCGACCGGCACCTGAGCCTCAAGCAGGCGGCCACCGGCGGCCTGATCATCGGCGGCGGCTGGACCGCGGCCTTCCACGAAGGCATGCGGCTCAACCGCGCCGAACGCAGCAGCATCGAGGGCGGCCTGTGGGTCGCGCGCCAGGTGCTGCCGGCGGTGAGCGGCCTGCACATGGTGCGCTGCTGGGCCGGCATGAACGTCAACATCGACGGCGCGCCGATCCTGGGCGACGTGCCCGGCGTGCCCGGCTTCTACAACGCCGTCACCTCCAACGGCTACACGCTGGCGCCGATTGCCGCGCGCCTGGTCACCGACCTGATCGTGCATGGCCGCACCGCCATCGACATCACGCCTTTCCGCATCGACCGCTTTCTCTGACGGAGCCCCATGACCGAACCCTCCCCCGCGCGCGCCGTGCTGCGCCAGTTCATCGACACGCACTTTGAAGACCAGGTCCGAACCCTGGCGCGGCTGGTGCAATGCCCCTCCGACAACCCGCCCGGCGACTGCGCGCCGCACGCCGAAGTCTCGGCCCGCCTGCTCGAGGACATGGACCTGGTGGTCGAGCGCCATGCGGTGCCGCCCGGCTTCGCGCAGCAGCACGGCATGCGCAGCGTGACCAACCTGATCGTGCGCGAGCGCTTCGGCGAGGGCCCGGTGATCGCGCTCAACGCGCACGGCGACGTGGTGCCGCCGGGCTCGGGCTGGAGCCGCTCACCCTACAGCGGCGAGGTGCGCGAGGGCTGGCTCTACGGTCGCGGCGCCGCGGTCTCGAAGTCGGACTTCACCACCTATGCCTTCGCGCTGCGCGCCCTGAAGGAACTGCGCGCCAGCGGCACGCCGCTGGCCGGCACGGTCGAGCTGCACTTCACCTACGACGAGGAGACCGGCGGCATGACCGGCCCCGGCTGGATTCTTTCGCAGGGCCTGAGCCGGCCCGACTACGTGATCTCGGCCGCCTTCTCGCACCATGTGGTGGTGGCGCACAACGGCTGCCTGCACCTCGAAGTGACGCTGCGCGGCACCTCCGCGCACGCGGCGCGGCCCGACACCGGCGCCGACGCGATCGAGGCGGCCGCCACCCTGCTGCCCGCGCTCTACCGCTACCGCGACCAGCTCGTGCACCGGCCTTCCCGGACGCCGGGCATCACGCATCCGACGATGGTCGTCGGCCTGATCGAAGGCGGCATCAACACCAACGTGGTGGCCGACATGCTGAGCCTGCGCATCGACCGCCGCATCGTGCCGGAGGAAGTGCCCGAGGCGGTCGAGGCCGAGCTGCGCCAGGTCATCGAGGACGCCTGCGCCGCCCTGCCGGGCATCACGGTCGAGATCCGCCAGATCCTGCTGGCCCGTCCCTTCGCGCCTGCGTCCGGCGCGGCCGAATTCGCCGAATTGATGTGCCGCGAAGCCAGCGCGGTCATGGGCAAGCCCGTGACGCCCATCGGCGTGCCGCTCTACACCGACGCGCGGCTCTACAGCGAAGCCGGCATCCCGACCGTGATGTACGGCGCCGGCCCCGAATCGCTGCTCGAAGCCAACGGCCACCGCGCCGACGAACGCGTACCGCTCGACGAACTGCGCAAGGCGACCGTGGTGGTCGCCAACACGCTCCTGCAACTCCTGACCTCGCCCGCAAAGGAAAAACCATGATCGACATCCAGCAAGTGAGCAAGTGGTACGGCGCCTTCCAGGTGCTGACCGATTGCACGACCCAGGTCCGCAAGGGCGAGGTGGTGGTAGTCTGCGGCCCCTCGGGTTCGGGCAAGTCCACGCTGATCAAGTGCGTGAACGCGCTCGAACCCTTCCAGCAGGGCCAAATCACGGTCGACGGCGTGGCGGTGGGCGACCCCAAGATCGACATCAACCGGCTGCGCTCGCGCGTGGGCATGGTGTTCCAGCACTTCGAGCTCTTCCCTCACCTCTCGATCGAGCAGAACCTCTCGATCGCGCAGGTCAAGGTGCTCAAGCGCTCGTCGAGCGAGGCGCGCACGCGCTCCATGGCGCTGCTCGAGCGCGTGGGCATGCGGGCCCATTCGCACAAGTTTCCCTCGCAGCTCTCGGGCGGCCAGCAGCAGCGCGTGGCCATCGCGCGCGCGCTGGCGATGGACCCGATCGCGATGCTGTTCGACGAACCCACCTCGGCGCTCGACCCCGAGATGGTCAACGAGGTGCTCGACGTGATGGTGCAACTGGCGCGCGAAGGCATGACGATGATGTGCGTCACGCACGAGATGGGCTTCGCGCGCAAGGTCGCACACCGCGTGATCTTCATGGACCGCGGCAGCATCGTCGAGGACTGTGCCAAGGAGGAGTTCTTCGGCAACGTCGAGGCGCGCTCCGACCGCGCCCAGCAGTTCCTCTCGAAGATCCTGCAGCACTGAACCTGGCTGGCTAACCCTCCAGCCCGTGCCGCTGGTGCCACTCCGCCAGCGATTCGGACGGAAAGCGCGCGAAGTGCCTGTGGCCGCGGCCCTTGGGCACGTCCTCCCAGTTGGCGGCAAAGTCCAGCGCCGCCTCCACCACCTCGGGCGGCTTGGGCAAGGGCGTGTCGATGGCCGAGGCCTGCGGGTGGATCAGCTCGGGCCAGCGCGGGTCCCACAGCCACAGCGCGCTGCCGCATTTGAGGCAGAAGCGGCGCTCGGCCTTGGAGCGGGTGGCGCGTTTGCCCTCTTCCCGCATCACGGCGTGGTAGGTGCCCAGGTGCTTCGCGCCCTTGAGCTTCAGCGTGCGGGCGTCGCCGCCCAGGTTGATCGCATAGCCACCGCCCCCGGCCGTCTTGCGGCAGATCGAGCAATGGCAGTGCATGAACGGCACCGGACTCTCGGCTTCGAGCGAGAAGCGGACAGCGCGGCAGTGGCAGGAGCCTTCGAGGTGCATGGGTTTCCTCTCGCGAGCGGATCGATCGATCCGGTGCGCCCCACTCTACACAACGCGCCTCAGGCGGCCGGTGCGCGGGTCAGCACCTGCCCGGCCCGGGCACCCGTCGAGGCGCCCGCGCGCCAGGTCGGCACGCCGTTGACGAGCACCGCCTCGATGCCTTCGGCCGCCTGCTCGGGCTCGGCGTAGGTGGCGGCGTCGCGCACGGTGGCCGCGTCGAAGACCACGATGTCGGCATGCTGCCCCACGGCCAACGTGCCGCGCCCCTGCAGGCCGAAGTTGCGCGCCGTGAGCCCGGTCATCTTCCAGACCGCGGTCTCGAGCGGGAACAGGCCGATGTCGCGGCTGTAGCGGCCCAGCACCCGCGGGAAGGTGCCCCACAGCCGCGGGTGCGGGCTCGGGCCGGTGGGCAGGCCGTCGGAGCCGATCATGGTGTCGTCGAAGGCCAGCACGCGCTGCACGTCGTGCTCGTCCATCAGGAAGGTGATCGCGCTGCCGGGCTGCAGGCGGCGCGCGGCCTCTTCACGCGGCACGCCCCAGTCGCGCGCGATGTCGTCGAGGTCGCGGCCCGCGCACTCGGGGTGCGGCGTGCTGGAGGCGATCAGCACGCGGCCGTCGAGCATGCCGCGGTCGGTGCGGATCATGGTGGAGCCGGCATCGTAGGGGTAGCAGTCGAGCGCCACGCACTGGTGTGTCATCGCCTCGCGGATGCGCGGCAGCGTCTGTGCGGTGCGCCCGAAGTTGGCGCGCCCCTGCACCTTGTGGTGCGAGATCACCACCGGCACGCCCAGCGCCTGGCCGATGGCGAAGGTTTCCTCGAGCGCGTCCATCACCTGGCCCGATTCGTCGCGCATGTGGGTCGCGAAGCGCGCGCCATGCACGGCCAGGTCGCGGCCGACCGCGATGATTTCCTCGGCCGAGGCATGGGCCGCGGGCGGATAGAAGGTGCCGGCCGAGAGGCCCAGCGCGCCGGCCTCGAGGGCTTCGCGCAGCAGCTCGCGCATGGCCTCGATCTCGCCCACATCGGCGCCGCGCTGCAGGTCGCGCATGGCCCAGACGCGCAGGTTGGTGTGGCCCACGAAGGCCGCGACGTTGAGCGCGGCCGGGCGGTCGCGCAGCGCCTGCAGGTAGTCGCCGAAGCGTGCGAAACGCGCGCCGTCGGCATCGTCCATCAGGCCCATGGGCATCGGCAGCACATCGCCCGTGCGCAGCGGCGCGGCGCTCATGCCGCAGTTGCCGGTGATCACCGTGGTCACGCCCTGCGAGACCTTGAAACGCATCTCCGGCTGCAGCAGCAGCGCCTGGTCGTCGTGCGTGTGGGCATCGATGAAGCCCGGTGCGACGATGCGGCCGGTGGCGTCGATCACCTGCGCGGCCCGAGCCCGTGGCAACGCGCCGATGGCCGCGATGCGGCCGCCGCGCACGCCGACGTCGGCAAGGAAACGCGGTGCGCGCGTGCCGTCGATCACGGTGCCGCCGCGCAGCAGCAGGTCGAAGGAATCGTTCTCGGTGGGGTTCATCTCGGTTCCGGTGTTCAGCGCCGGCGGCGCACCACGGCCAGCATCAGCAGGCCCGACAGCACATAGAGCGTCAGCACGAAGTAGATGGCCGGCACCGGGTTGCCGGCGCGCGCGTTGATCATGCCGATGACCGGCGGGCTCACCGCCCCGCCCAGGATCGCGAGGCTGTTGATGAAGGCGATGCCGGTGGCGGCCACGGGTTGGGCCAGGTACTCGGTGACGACCGTGATAAACAGCGGCGTGGCCGCGGCCAGGCCGATCACCGCGATGCACAGGCCCAGCATCGACAGCGCCAGATGGTTCTGCGACTGGATGGTGATCCAGAGCCCGAAGGCCGCGAGGAAGCTCGAGGCCGCATAGTGCCAGCGCCGCTCGCCGCGGCGGTCGGAGCTGCGGCCGATGAGGACCATGCCGACCACGCCCAGCACCTGCGGCACGGCCGCATAGAGGCCGATCTGCACCAGGTCGGTCACGCCCCAGCCCTTGATCAGCGTGGGCATCCAGAACACCAGCGCGTAGTTGGCGCCGATGAGCAGGAAATCGACCAGCGCCAACGCATAGACGCGAGGGTCTTTCAGCAGCGCGCGCATGCTGCCGTGGCCCGCCGACGCGACGGCGGGGTCGGCCGCGAACTGCCGGCGCAGCAACGCCTTCTCTTCGGCCGACAGCCAGGGCGCCCGCTCGGGGCTGTCGTGCAGGCAGAGCCAGACCACCACACCCAGCACCGAGGCCGGCAGGCCCTGCAGCAGGAACAGCCACTGCCAGCCCGTCCAGCCGTGGACGCCGTCGAAGTGCTTCATGATGAAGCCCGACATCGGGCCGGCGAGCACGCCAGCGGCCACGGCGGCCGCCATGAAGATCGCCACCACCTGGCCGCGCCGCGCCGAGGGATACCACTGCGTGAGGTAGTAGACGACGCCGGGCAGGAAGCCGGCCTCGAACACGCCCAGCAGGAAACGCAGGGTGTAGAACTGCGTGGGCGTCTGCACGAACATCATGCCGGCCGCGACCAGCCCCCAGCAGAACATGATGCGCAGCAGCGTGGCGCGCGCGCCGATGCGCTTGAGCAGCATGCTGCTGGGCACCTCGAACAGGAAGTAGCCGATAAAGAAGATGCCGGCACCCAGGCCGTAGACCTCGTCGCCGAAGGGCAGCGTCTGCTTCATCTGCAGCTGCGCATAGCCCAGGTTCACGCGGTCGATGTAGGCCACCATGTAGCAGACCATCAGCAAGGGCAGCATGCGCCAGTCGAGGCGCCGGAACAGGCGCCGCGATGCGTCGGGGTCGGCCGCGTCGGGCAGCGGCGGGGACAGGGTCTGGAGCGGGTGGGTGGTGTTCATGCGAGGTGCGGTGAAGCGGCGGGAGGGTGGCGAAATTGTCGGTGCCGGCCCCCGGCGCCGCAATTTCGCGACCACCGAAAGATGGCGCGAATCGGCGCGATGCACGCGCCATCTTGCGCCATCCAGGCCCTGCTACGCTCCCGTGCATGAACGCGTATTTCCCCGGCAACCTCAAGCTGCTGTGCAGCCACTACCGCTCGATCGCCGACGTCTGCCGGCGGCTCGAGATCAACCGCGCGCAGTTCAACAAGTACCTGAGCGGCCAGTCGGTGCCGACGGCCCACAACCTCAAGCGCATCTGCGACTTCTTCGGCGTCGACGAGCTCGAGATCGCGCAGCCCGCGCCCGCCTTTGCGCAGCTGATCGGCGTGCGCCGCGACGGAGGCGCCGCGGCCCAACCGAAGTCGCCGCCGCTCGCGCACCTCGAGCACCTGCGCGCGCAGTCCTCCGAGTCGCGGCTGGCGCGCCATGTGGGCTACTACTTCGAGTACTACCACTCGATGTCCTCGCCCGGCCACATCCTGCGTTCGCTGGTCCACCTGCGCGCGGACGCCGGCCATTTCGGCTACGAACGCACCGAGCGCCTGCAGCGGGCCGACGCGCCCGCCGACCATGTACGCTGCCGCTACATCGGCACCACCTTCGACCTGCAGGGCAAGCTGTTCCTGGTCGACTACGAATCGCTGACCTCCAACGAGATCTCGCAGACCGTGCTCACGCCCAGCTTCAAGAACCGCGTGACGCGGCTCAACGGGCTCAAGCTGGGCGTGGCCTCGAACGACCAGCGCGCGCCCTGCTGCAGCCGCGTGGTGTGGGACTACCTGGGCACCGAGATCCGGCGCGTGAGCTGCTACCGGCAGCTGGGCCTGTTCGCGCCGGACGATCCGGCCATCGGCGCCGACATCCGCGAACAGCTGCAGGCCGTGAAGCTCGAGCAGGGCCTGTTCCAGCTGCGCTGACCGGCGCGCGCATCAGTTCGCGACGGCGACGGCGGCAGGTCGCGGCGAAAGCGCCAGGGTTGCGGAATTGCCGGCGCCGGGGCCGGCTTCGAGAATTTGCGCATGACCTCTTCCCGCACCCCGGGCACCGCTGCGGCGAGCCCCACCGACCTCTCGCTTGCCGAGCCGCTACACCGCCCCGCCATCGGCATCCTCACGGGCTCGGGCCCCGAGGCCGGCATCGACCTCTGGACCAAGCTGCTGCAGGAGAACCGGCGTCGCCTGGGGCCGGCCTTCCGAGGCGACATCGATGCGCCCACTGTCCACGTCGTCTCCGACCCCGCGCTGGGCCTGTCGATGGAACTGGAGCGCACCGAGGCGCAGGTCTGGGCCGCGCTGAAGGCCGACGCGCAGGCGCTGGACGGCCGGGCCGCCGTCTACGCGATCGCCTGCAACACGCTCAACCTTTTCGCCGACCGGCTGCATGCGCTGGCGTTGCGCGCGCAACTGCTGTCCTTCTCCGAGGTGGTGGGCGCGCACCTGGCGCGCATCGGTGCGCGACGCGTGTGCCTGCTGGGCGCGCGGCCGGTGGCCGAACTGGGCGAGTGGTCGCCCTACCGCGCGCTGAGCGCGCGCTTCGACTTCGAGCCGCTGGGCACCGAGGCCACCGAAGCGCTGCACCAACTCATCTACGACATCAAGTGGCGCGGGGCCGCGCACCCGGGCCTGCGTGAACGCTTCGCCGCGCTACTCGCGGGCATCGACGCGCCCGTGGTGCTGCTGGCCTGCACCGAACTGCCGCTGGTGGCCGAGCTGCCAGGCGACGGGCGCCTGGTCGACGTGACCCAACTCGTGGCCGAGGCCCTGCTCGACCGCACGGGCGTGACGGCCGGATCGTCGCCATGAGCACCGCGCCACGCCTCGGCGTGCTCTACACCGGCGGCACCATCGGCATGCAGCCGCGCGCGGGCACGCTGGCACCGTCGGCCGATCTGGCCGACAGCCTGCATGCGACCCTGGAGGCCCAGCACGGCGAGGCGCTGCGGTGGCAGATCGCCACGCTCGCCCCGCCCATCGACAGTGCCGACGCCACCCCCGCCACCTGGCACGCGATGGCCGACGCGATCCTGGCGCTGGCCGACGCCGGTTGCGACGGCGTGCTGGTGCTGCACGGCACCGACACCCTGGCCCACAGCGCCGCGGCGATGGCCTTCCTGCTGCAGGGGCTGCCGATCCGGGTCGTGTTCACCGGCAGCATGCTTCCGGCCATCGACCCCGACAGCGATGCCTGGCCCAACCTGCGCGGTGCCATCGCCGCCCTGCGCGAGCCCGGCGCCGCGGGCGTGCGGCTGCATTTCGCGGGCCGCACCCTGAGCGCGGTGCGCTGCAGCAAGCGGCGCAGCGAGGGCTTCGATGCCTTCGCGGAGCGCGCCCCCGGTCCGGTGGCGGATCGCGTGCCGGCGCCCTGGCCGCTGCGCCAGCGCTGGCAGCCGCGTCGCGTCGCTCTGCTCACGCTGCACCCCGGCTTCGCGCCCGAACTGCTTGACGCGCTGCCGCAGGCAGGCATCGCCGGCTGCGTGCTGGCCTGCTATGGCAGCGGCACCGCGCCCACCGGCGATGCCGCCTTCATGGCCGCACTGGCACGCGCGCACCGCGCCGGCGTGCTGCTGCTGGCCGTGAGCCAGTGCGCCGACGGCCGGGTGCGTATGGACAGCTACGAAGCGAGCCGGCGCCTGCGCGATGCTGGTGTGATCGATGGTGGCGGCATGGGCGTCGAGGCGGCGCTCGGGAAGCTGCATGCGCTACTCGCGGCGGGCCTGACCGGCGCCGACTGCGCGCACTGGCTGCGGCAGGATCTGTGCGGCGAGATGTAAGCACGGGCTGAGACCGCGACGCGGGACGTGGCATTCCACATCCACCGGGCCTTCCGGACACGATGGCACGCGCCACCGGCCCCGGCCCGGGTACCCCGGGCCCGCCCAGGACATAGCTCGTATGCCCTCAGGGCCATCGCCATGCCCAAGGGGCATGACGATACTTTTCGCTATCGGAGGCACGCCATGACGCGTGCATCAACCCGCTGAAAAGAACACGGTCGACGGATCACTCCACCTTGAAAAAAGCAAAGCACACGGCGTCCAGACAGCGCCACGCCATCGGCCCCACGCCCCCGGCACCGCGGCAGCCCCACCGCGAACGGCGCTGAGTCGCGCCGGCCCTCGCCGACGAGGGCTTCGGCTTCCGGCGGCCCTCCTTTCACCGGCCACCACACATCGACATCGATCGACGATTCCGCGGGCCTCCCGCATCAACCTTGGAGACAAAATGAAAGCACTCAAATGGCTGACGGCCGCATGCGCGGCGATCGGCATCGCGCAGGGCGCCCATGCCGGCCCCACCTACGACGCGGTCAAGAAGCGTGGATTCGTCCAGTGCGGCGTTTCCACCAACATCCCCATCTTTGCCTTCACCGACAGCAAGGGCGAATGGCAGGGCATCGACGTCGACACCTGCCGCAGCATCGCGGCGGCCATGTTCGGCAACGCCACCAAGATGAAGGTGATTCCGCTGACGACGCAGGCCCGCTTCACGGCATTGCAGTCAGGCGAGGTCGACGTGCTCACGCGCAACACCACGCAGACCCTGAGCCGCGACACGACGCTGGGCCTGATCGGTGCGGGTGTCAACCTCTACGACAGCCAGGGCATCATGGTCCGCAAGGACCTCAACGTGACCAGCGCCAGGAACCTCTCGGGCGCGACAATCTGCGTGCTGCCCGGCACCACGCACGAGTTGAACCTCACCGACTGGTTCCGCGGCCTGAAGATGCCCTTCAAGCCGGTACTGCTGGACACGGCCGACGAGGTCAAGCGCGCCTTCAGCGCCGGCCGCTGCGATGGCCTGAGCATGGACAAGACGGCGCTGGCCGCGACCCGGCTGCAGTTCGCGGAGCCGGACAAGTACCTGATCCTGCCGGAAGCGCTGTCGAAGGAGCCGCTCGGCCCGATGGTGCGCCAGGGCGACGAGGCCTGGTTCAACGTGGTGCGCTGGACGCTGAACGCCCTGGTCGAGGCCGAGGAATACAACCTGAGCTCGAAGAACGTCGACGAGGCGCTCAAGAGCCCGGCACCCCATGTCCAGCGCATCCTGGGCGTGACGCCCGGCATGGGCAAGGGACTCGGCGTGGACGACAAATGGGCCTACAACATCATCAAGCAGGTGGGCAACTACGGCGAGGTCTACGATCGCAGCCTGGGTGCGGGCAGCCCGCTGAAACTGGAGCGCGGCCTCAATGCGCTCTACACCAAGGGCGGCCTGATGTACGGCTGGCCCATCCGCTGATGGCCGTCTTCCATAAGAAGCGAAGCGCGAAGGCCGCCCCATGAAGAAAGCATCAACCCACCGGCCTGCGTCCAGGGGGATCAGGCTGTCCTGGCACGATCCCGCGCTGCGCGCCATCGCGTACCAGGTCCTCGTCGTGGGCGCGGTCGCGCTCGTGGCCTGGTATTTGGTTGCCAACACCCTGCACAACCTGGCGGCGCGCAACATCGCAACCGGCTTCGCCTTCCTCGACCGCGAAGCGGGTTTCGCAATCGGCGAATCGGTGATCGACTATTCGCCACAGGACACCTATGGGCGCGCCATCCTCGTCGGCCTGGCGAACACGCTGCGCGTCGCGTCCATCGGCCTGATCCTCGCCACCCTGCTCGGCACCGTGATCGGGATCGCCCGCCTGTCTACCAACTGGCTGCTGGCGCGCTGTGCCAATGCCTATGTGGAGTTCGTCCGGAACATTCCGCTGCTGTTGCAGTTGCTGATCTGGTATGCCCTGATCTCCGAGGTCCTGCCGGGACCGCGGAACGCGTTGCATCCATTGCCTGGCGTCTTCCTGTCGAATCGCGGGCTGATGATCCCGGCGCTGGAGGGCGACTCGCTGACCGGCATCCTCATGGCCGCGCTGGCCGCGATCGTGGTCGTCGCGGGCATCGCCAGGCGGCAGCGCCGGATCTTCCGGCTCACCGGTGAGCCACGCCGCCTGGGCGTCCTGTCTGTCGCGGTGCTGGCGCTGCTGCCGACCGCCGGCTGGCTGCTCACGGGCCGGGACATCCACATCAGCGCGCCCAGCGCGACGGCCTTCGGTTTCGACGGCGGATTGACGCTCTCGCCCGAACTCTTCGCGCTGCTCGCGGGCCTGGTGAGCTACACCGCGGCCTTCATCGCGGAGATCGTCAGGTCCGGGATCCAGTCGGTCGGTCGCGGCCAATGGGAGGCGGCGCAATCGATGGGGCTGAGCAAGGCCCGCGTGCTGCGGCTGGTTGTGCTGCCCCAGGCCCTGCGGGTCATCGTCCCGCCGCTCACGAGCCAGTACCTCAATGTCGTGAAGAACAGTTCCCTGGCCGTGGCGATCGGCTACCCGGACCTGGTTTCCGTCGTCAACACCACCCTCAACCAGACCGGCCAGGCCATCGAGGGTTTCCTCATCGTGATGGCGGCCTACATGACGGTGAGCCTCGCGATCTCGGTCTTCATGAATTGGTACAACGCCCGCATCGTGCTGGTGGAGCGATGAGCATGACGCAACCTTCCCAAGCGTTGAAAACCATGACCACCCCTGTTCCCACGACCCCGTCACCTGGTCCCTGGCGATGGGCGCGGCGCAATCTCTTCGCCTCGCCGCTGAGCGCGATCGGCACGGTGCTGATCGCCTGGTTGGTGCTGAGCGCGCTGCCCGGCCTGCTCGACTGGCTGCTGTTCAAGGCGATGTTCAGCGCCTCGAGCGGCCAGGAATGCCGGACCGCGGCGGTGGGCGCATGCTGGGCCTTCATCGCCGACAAGCACCGGCTCATCCTGTTCGGCACCTATCCCTTCGAGGAACAGTGGCGCCCCCTCGTGGCCACGGTCGGGCTGATCGCCACCATCGTGCTGACCTGCGCGCGCCGGCTGAGGCCGCGCGGCCTGGCACTGCTGTGGGGCGTGACGCTGGCCGGCGCCGCGCTGCTGATGTGGGGCGGCGTGTTCGGCCTGAGCCATGTCGAGAACGTCCGCTGGGGTGGCCTGCCGCTCACGCTCATGCTCTCGACCTTCGGCATCGTGTTCGCCTTTCCGCTGGGCGTGCTGCTGGCGCTCGGGCGCCGCTCGCAGCTGCCGGCCATCAAGGCGCTGTGCATCGGCTACATCGAGCTGATTCGCGGCGTGCCGCTGATCAGCCTGCTGTTTATGTCCTCCGTGATGCTGCCGCTGTTCCTGCCGGAGGGTGTGTCGATTGACAAGCTGCTGCGGGCGCAGATCGCCATCATCCTCTTCGCGGCCGCCTACATCGCGGAGATCGTCCGAGGCGGGCTGCAGGCGCTGCCCAAGGGCCAGTACGAGGGGGCCGAATCACTGGGCCTGAGCTACTGGCAGCAGATGCGCAAGATCATCCTGCCCCAGGCGCTCAAGATCGTGATCCCGCCCCTGGTGAGCACCTTCATCGCGCTGTTCAAGGACACCTCGCTGGTCGTGATCATCGGCATCTTCGACCTGACCCAGTCGGCGAAGGCCGCGCTAGCCGACCCGCTCTGGGGCGGCTTCGCGGTCGAAGCCTATCTCTTCGTGGGCGCCATCTACTTCGTCTTCTGCTACTGCATCTCGCGCTACAGCCGCTCGCTGGAAGCAGACCTGGCGCGCGAACGGGCGCCGGGCGCAGGCCGCTAGCAGCCACCCATCCCAACGATTCCAGGAGCATCTTCATGAACGAATCCATCGTCAGCCTGCGGGGCGTCAACAAATGGTTTGGCGACTTCCAGGTCCTGCGCAACATCGACCTCGAGGTCGGGCGCGGCGAGCGCATCGTGGTGTGCGGGCCGTCCGGCTCGGGCAAATCCACCATGATCCGCTGCATCAACCGCCTCGAGAGCCACCAGGAAGGCAGCATCCGGGTCGACGGCGTCGAACTGATCGACGACCTCAAACGCATCGAGATCGTGCGGCGCGACGTCGGCATGGTCTTCCAGCACTTCAACCTGTTCCCCCATCTCACCGTGCTGGAGAACCTTACGCTGGGCCCGTGCTGGGTGCTCAAGATGCCAGAGGCCGAGGCCAAGGCGATCGCCACCCGGTATCTCGACCGCGTGCGCATCGCCGACCAGGCCCACAAGTATCCGGGCCAGCTCTCGGGCGGGCAGCAGCAGCGCGTGGCCATCGCGCGCTCCCTGTGCATGAGCCCGAAGATCATGCTGTTCGACGAGCCCACGTCGGCGCTCGACCCAGAGATGGTCAAGGAGGTGCTGGACGTCATGATCACCCTGGCCCAGGAGAGCGGCATGACCATGCTCTGCGTCACGCACGAGATGGGCTTCGCCCGCAAGGTGGCCGACCGGGTCATCTTCATGGACCAGGGCGAGATCGTCGAGCAGGGACGGCCCGACGACTTCTTCGGTTCTCCGCGCACCGAACGCGCCCGCCACTTTCTCGACCAGATCGTCCACTGACTGCCCCTCGATCCCTTCATTCCTCCATTGCCATGCAGCACACACCCAACGACAAGAGACCAGGTTTCCAGACCCGCAGCCTGCACCAGGGCTACGACGCAACACAGCACCTCGGGGCCGTCTCGCCGCCGATCTTCATGACCTCCACTTTCGCCTTCGATGAGGTCGGCGAGGCGGCGGCGGTGTTCTCGGGCGAGAGCGGGCGCTTCGTCTACGGACGCCAGCACAACCCCACCCAGGAACTGCTGGAGAAACGGCTGGCGGACCTCGAGAACGCCGAAGCGGGGCTGGTCACCGGCTCGGGCATGGGGGCCATCAGCAGCACGCTGCTCACTCTGCTGGCCGCGGGCGACGAGCTCATCGTCCATCACACCATGTACTCCACCGCGCGCGCGCTGGTCAGCGAGGGCCTGCCGCGCCTGGGCATCCAGGTGACCGAGGTCGACCTGAGCCAACCGGAGGCGCTCGCGCAGGCGCTGTCGGACCGGACCCGGATCGTCTACTTCGAGTCGCCCGTGAACCCGACCTCCGAGCTGCTGGACATCCGCGCGATCTCCGACATCGCCCACCAGCGCGAGGGCGTACGGGTGCTCGTGGACTCCACCTTCGCCTCTCCGGCGCTGCAGCGGCCGCTCGAGCACGGCGCCGACCTGGTGGTGCACTCGCTCACCAAATACATCAACGGCCACGGCGACCTGCTCGGCGGCGCGGTGCTGGGTGACCAGGCCACGCTCCAGCGCATCCGCTCGATCGGGCTGAAGTACATGACCGGATCCACGCTGTCGCCGATGCTCTGCTTCCTGGTGCTGCGCGGCCTGAAGACCTTGACGCTGCGCATGCGCCAGCACGGCGAGTCCGCGCTGCGGATCGCCCGCATGCTGGAGGCCCACCCGGCGGTCAGGGTGGTCCGCTATCCCTTCCTGGAGAGCAGCCCCGATGCCGCGCTAGCGAAGCGACAGATGGCGCACGGCAGCGGCATGCTGTCCTTCGAGCTGCATGCGGGCGCGGAGGGTGCCGTCGCAGCCATCAACCGGCTGCGATTGATCTCCTGCGCCATCAGCCTCGGCGACACGGAGTCTCTCATCACGCACCCGGGCTCCCTGCTCCAGGCCCGCCGGAAGCTGCATCCCGAGGAAACGCAACGCGCGAGCGTCAACATGGACCTGATCCGTCTCTCGGTGGGACTGGAGGATCCGGAAGACCTGATCGCCGACCTGCACCAGGCACTCGATCCGCTGGTCGAACGGCCGCGATGAAGCTCTACGACACCCAGCGCTCCGGCAATGCATGGAAGGTCCGGCTGCTCGCAGGTTTTCTCGGCCTGCCGCTGACACGCGTGACTCTGTCGATCGACAAGGGCGACCTGCGCCGGCCCGATTTCCTGCGCATCGCGCCCCTGGCCCAGGTTCCGCTGCTGCAGACTGACGACGGTGCGCACCTGGGCGAGTCCATGGCCATCCTGTTCCATCTGGCCCAGAACTCGCCCTGGTGGCCGGCGGACCCATCCGCCCAGGCCCGGGTGCTGAGCTGGCTCTCGTTCGAGCAGGACCGCCACATGCGGCCGCTGGCGAACCTCCGCCTGCACCATGGCCTGAAGCGCCTGCCGGACGCCGCCGCGCAGGATGTGCAGCGATGGACCCGCGAGGCCCAGGAGGCCCTGGCCGTCATGGACATCCATCTGTCGTCCGGGCCGTCGCGGTGGATCGCCACCCCCGAGGTCCCGAGCATCGCCGACGTCGCGCTCTACCCCTACACCCGGATGGCGACCATGGGCCGCATCGACCTGTCGGCCTTCGAACATGTCGAGCACTGGCTCGGCCGGCTCGAGGGACTTCGCGGCTACCAGTACCTCTTTCCTGACATTCCGCACAGCAACCTCATGACCACCGAAACGGGAGGACACCGCCCATGAACGCCACCGACACCTTCACGCTGAGCAAGCAGCAGTTGATCGAGAAGTCCACCTCGCAGATGGACGCGACCTTCGGAGAGAGTGAACGCCATCCACGCCAGAAGCTGGCGCTGACCTGCCGCATCCTGTTCGACAACGGCCACGACTCGGGCCTCGCCGGCCAGATCACCGCCCGGACCGGACGGCCGGGCGAGTTCTACACCCAGCGCCTCGGCCTGGGCTTCGACGAGATCACCGCCTCCAACCTGCTGCGGGTCGACGAGCACCTCCACGTGCTCGAGGGCGATGGCATGGCCAACCCCGCGAACAGGTTCCATTCCTGGGTCTACCGCGCGCGCCCCGACGTGAACTGCATCATCCATTCCCATGCAATGCATGTCGCCGCGCTGGGGATGCTGGAGAAGCCGCTGGTCGTCTCCCACATGGACAACTGCCTGCTCTACGACGACGTGGCCTTCGTCGGCAGCTGGCCCGGCGTTCCGGTCGGCAACGAGGAAGGCGAGTTCATCACCGCCGCGCTGGGAAGCAAGCGGGCCCTGCTGCTTTCGCATCACGGGCTGCTGGTGGCGGCGAGCACGATCGAGGAGGCCTGCGTGCTCTCCCTGGCCTTCGAGCGGACCGCAAGGATGCAGCTGCTGGCCATGAACGCCGGCGAGATCCAGCCCATCGACCCGGTGCTGGGAAAGGAAGCGCACGACTGGCTGCTTCGGCCGCGGCGCAACAGCGTCGCCTTCGAGTACTACGCCCGCCGCAGCCTGAGGAATCCGCAGCACGCGGAATGCACCGGCTGAACGGTTGCCGTCGGGGTCACCGGGCGCCCTCGCCGCAGGAAACGCCATGCGTCGCACCCCGGGCGGCATATCGTGCGGCCAGGGGACACACCGCCGCCCCGTACGGCAGATTCGCCCGTTTCCACAGGATTACATTTGACGCTTCATAAAGGATGGATCCGGAGTGCAGCGTCCATGGAGACTGTCGACCGTCAACTGAGGTACTTCGTCACGATCGCGAAGCACGGCTCGCTGTCGCGCGCGGCGGCCGAGCTGCAGGTGACCCAGCCGGTGCTGAGCCGGCAGCTCGCGGTGCTCGAGGCCTTCGTGCAGTGCGCGCTGTTCAGCCGCAACGGCCGCGGCATGCAGCTGACGGAGCGCGGCAAGGCCCTGCTGGAGCAGGTCGCTCCGGCCCTAGCCAGCATCGACACTGCCGTCAGCGCGACCCGACATCAGGAGCTCAAGGGGATGCTCAGGGTGGCGACCGTCCACACCCTCAACTACTACTTCGTCGGCGAGGTGGTGCGCGCCTTCACCGATCGCCATCCGGGGGTCAGCCTGTCCATGATGGGGCGCAGTTCGCCGGACGTCGTGGAGCTGGTGGAAAGCGGAAAGGCGGACCTCGGCATCGTCTACGACACCGCCGTGGCGTCGCAGAAGCTCGCGTCCACCCGCCTGTTCGACAACCTGATGTGCTTGATCTGCGGGCCCGGCTGCACGGCCGCCGACGGCGTAGACCTGACGCAGGATATGCCGCGGCTGGTGGGCTTTCCGGCCCACTACGCGCTCACGCGCATGATCCACAGCAGCGGCCTCAAGCCCGACTTCGTGGCCGAAGCGGAGACGGTCGACGCCATGATCGAGCTGGTGGCGGCAGGCATCGGGGCCTGCATCCTGCCGCAGCGCATACCGCAACGACAGCTCAGCCAGCACGGACTGCGCAAGGTCCGCATCGGGAAGCCGGCGATGTCGCGGGTGGTCGTGATGATCGCGAGAGAAGACCGGAGCCATTCCGCGCTGGTGAGGAGATTCCTGGAAACGGCGCTGGAGACCGCGAAGACCACCTCGGACGGTTCCAGCTAGCGGGGCCGGCCGCCCGGCGCGCTCATGCGCCCTTCGTTCGGCGATCGCGCAGTCGGTGCAAGGCCCGCGCGATGCGCTGCACGCCGGGGTCCATCCGTTCCGGCTCCAGCGAGGCGTAGCCCAGCACGAGCGCGGCCGGCCGGCCGGCCGCGCTCGCGCTGGGCGCCGGCAGGTAGAAGCGCCCCAGGGGGTAGGCCTGGACACCCTCCAGCAGCGCCAGCCTGGCGAGCTCCTCCTCGAGCGCGGACGGCAGGTCATCGAATGCCACCACCAGATGCAGGCCGCTCGACGCGCCGTGCACGCTCACCTGTCCCTGCAAGTAGTGGCCGAGGGCCGCCAGCAGCGCCTCCCTTCTGGCCTTCTGGGAGCGACGCAATCGCCTGACGTGGCGGTCGTAGGCCCCGCTTTTCAGCAGCCTGGCCAGCGTGCGCTGCGGCGCGCTCGGGGCATGACGGTCGGCCACGCGCTTGGCCGTCGCGAAGGCCGCGACCAGCCGATGGGGCAGCACCATGTAGCCCAGGCGAAGCTGGGGCGACAGGGTCTTGGAGAAGGTCCCGACGTAGATCACCAGGCCTCGGTCGTCGAGGGCCTGCAACGCGGCCTCGGGCCGTGCCGCGTGCCGGTACTCGCTGTCGTAGTCGTCCTCGACGATCCAGGCCCCTTTCTCGGCGGCCCATTCGAGCAAGGCGTTGCGCCTGCGGATGGTCATGAGCCCGCCCATCGGGAACTGATGGGTGGGCGTGACATAGATCAGGCGCGCGTCCGGGACATGCGCCAGGTCGGCCGGCACCAGGCCCTGCGGGTCGACCGCGACACCGCGCAGGGTCGCCCCGGCGCACTCGAACACATGGTGCGCCATGCGGTAGCCCGGGTTCTCGACAGCCACGGTGTCACCCGGCTCGACCAGCAGGCGCGCGCAAAGGTCCAGCGCCTGTTGCGACCCGTTGACCACCAGCAGCTGGCTGGTGTCGCAGAACACCCCACGGGCATGGGCCAGATGGACCCGCAATGCGGCCCGCAGCTCCTCGTTGCCTTGCGGATCCTCATACGCCAGCACCGGTGCCCGCTGCCGCTCGACCTGCCGTGCGGCCTTGGTCCAGGCCAGTGTCGGGAAGTCGCGCCCGGCCAGGGGGCCATAGACGAAGTCCACGACCTCGGGCGCCGACGCGGACCGCACCGGTAAGGCCAGTGATTCCAGACGGCGGCCGATGGACGACAGCGCCGGATCGACGCGCGGGCGCCGGGCGCCCTTCGCGCCCTTCGGGCGCGCAGCGCCGGCTACCGCGGCGCCGGCGGCCACGCGGGTGCCGGCCCCCTGCCGCATCTCGACGAAGCCCTCGGCGGCCAGTTGCTCGTAGACGCTCGACACCGTGGAGCGCGACAGTCCGCGTTCCGCGGCGCATGCCCGCGAGGACGGGAGCGCGGTGCCGGCGAGGTAGGTCCCGTCCAGCACGCTGGACTTGATCTCGTCGTAGAGGGAGCGGCCGCGGCCGCCCTGGCGAACAAGCATGATCGGACGCCTCACTGGTCTTGCTGAATAGGTGGAAAGTGGCCCGAACAATCATGCCACCCATCGCCATACTCGGGGAAGCCCTCCGCCAACGAATGAGACACCGGGACCATGTACCAACCGCAGCATTTCATCGAACACGACACCGAGGCACAACGCCGGATCATGGTCGAGCACCCGCTCGGCATGCTGGTGACCCACGGCGCGCAGGGGCTGGATGCCGACCACCTGCCCTTCGAACTGGACGGTGCCCGGGGCCCGCACGGGACCTTGCTGGGGCATGTGGCACGCGCCAACCCCTTGTGGCAGGCCGCTGCCGGGCAGGAGGTCATGGTGGTGTTCCGCGCGGCCCAGGGCTACATCTCGCCAAGCTGGTATCCGAGCAAGCATGAAACGCATCGGCTCGTGCCGACCTGGAACTACGAGGTCGTGCATGCGCACGGCCGGCTGCGCGTGATCGACGACCAGCGCTTCGTGCGCGGCATCGTCGCGCGCCTGACCCGGCACCACGAAGCCGGCGAGGCCAGGCCGTGGAAGATGGGCGATGCTCCCGCGGATTTCATCGACCAGCTGCTCGCCGCCATCGTGGGGATCGAGATCGAGATCACCCACCTGGCGTGCAAGCGGAAACTCAGCCAGAACCGGGACGCGAGGGACCTGGACGGAGCCATCCGCTCGCTCGGCGAACGCGGTGCGGTCGAACTCTCCGGCGCGATGCAACAGGCGCGGCCCTGAGGCCGGACGGTCGGCCTATCGCTGGACGCGCCACATAGCTGCTATGCCCTGAAGGGCAGGCATGCCGGTCTGCTTCCGCTCGATACTTTCAACCGGACATCCTCCCGCCGCGGCGCCTTCCCGACAGAGGGCACCCAGAGACCTCGTTTCATCGACCATGCACCCAACCCTCCTGTCATCGCCTCCCGACGACGCTTCCTACCTGGGTGCGCTGACCGGATTCCGGCGCGACATCCACGCCCATCCGGAACTCATGTACGAGGAGCGGCGCACCGCCGACAGGATTGCGGCGTGGCTTGAGGCGCTGGGCCTGTCGGTCGATCGCGGCCTGGGCCGAACCGGTGTCGTCGCCACCCTGCACGGGACGGGCCGGCGGGCCTCGGATCCCGGCCGCGCGATTGCACTGCGTGCCGACATGGATGCGCTGCCCATGCAGGAGCTGAACGACTTCGACCATGCGAGCACCGCCGCGAACCGCATGCACGCCTGTGGACACGATGGCCACATCGCGATGCTGCTGGGCGGCGCCACGCTGCTGAGCCGGCAGCCCGACTTCGACGGCACGGTCCACTTCGTCTTTCAGCCCGCGGAAGAAGGCGGGGCGGGCGCACGCAAGATGATCGAAGACGGCCTGTTCCGGCGTTTCCCGGTCCAGGCCGCCTTCGCGCTTCACAACTGGCCCGCCATGGCCGCCGGCCGGATGGGCGTCCGGGTCGGTCCTATCATGGCGTCGGCGAACCGCTTCGAGATCAAAGTCTTCGGCATCGGCGGCCATGCGGCGCAGCCGCACAGCACGGTCGATCCGGTGCCGATCGCCTGCGCGATCGTGGGCGAGCTGCAGCGGCTCGTATCCCGGACGGTGGACCCGCTCGACAGCGCGGTGATCACCGTCGGCCGAATCGATGCCGGAACGGTCGCCAACATCATTCCGGACACGGCGTCGATCCATGGCACCTGCCGCGCCCTGCGGCCCGCGACCCAGGAACGATTGGTCGCAGGCATCGAGCGCATCGCCACGCTGCTCTGCGAAGCCCATGGCGCCAGCGCCGAGGTCCTGATGTCGAGCGGCTACCCGGCCACGGTGAACCATGCGCACGAGGCGCGCTTCATGGCCGAGGTGATGAAGCAGGTCGCGGGAGATGCGAACGTGACGGACGACGTCGCGCCGGCCCTGACGGCAGAGGACTTCGGCTTCATGCTCGAACAGGTGCCCGGCGCCTACGGTTTCATCGGCAATGCGAGAGGTAGCGCACCGGCGGTCGGCCTGCACCACCCGGGCTACGACTTCAACGACGACATCCTCGGTCTCGGCGCCCGGTTCTGGGACCGGCTGACACGGCACTGGTTCGCATCGCAGCAGCCACCCGTGCAACAGGCGCCCTCCCCCTCTTCCAGAAGGACTTCCCCGTGAACCGTCGACACTTCCAAGCCGCCTTCGCAGCGACCCTCTGTGCGGGCATGACAGCCAGGGCCTCGGCCGCCGATTTTCCCGCCGCGAGGCCGATACGCATGCTGATCGGCTACCCGCCGGGCGGCCCCTCCGACAACCTCGGCCGCATCATCGCCGAGCATCTGTCGAAGCAGCTCCACCAGTCAGTGGTGGTCGAGAACAGGGCCGGCGCCGCCGGCGCCATCGCGGCCGCCAACCTCGTGGCGCAGAAGCCCGACGGCTACACGCTGATGATCGACACGGAATCGGTCAGTTCGCGCGCACCCGCCGTCTACCGGAAACTGCCCTACAACCCGCTCACCGAGTTCTCGCGCATCGCGAAGCTCGCCAAGCAGCGCAGCGTGCTGGTGGTGAACAAGGCGCTTCCCATCGGCAGCGTGAAGGAGCTCCTTGCCTACGCCAGCGCGCATCCCGGCGCGTTGAACTACGGCACCACCTACGGCTCGTCTTCGCACATAGCCGGTGCTCTTTTCTGCAAGCTGAACGGCGTCTCGCTCGTGCCTGTGAGCTACAAGGGCGGCGGCCAGCTGGTCTCCGATCTTCTGGCGGGCGTGGTGCAGGTCGGCTTCTATGCCGAATCGACGGTCGCATCCTTCGTCAAGGCCGGAAAGGTCAGGGCGCTGGCCGCGATCGCGGAAGACAGGTCAGCGCTCTTTCCGGATCTGCCGACGCTCAAGGAGGCCGGTGCGGCGCCGATGGATGCCTCGGCCTGGGCCGGCATCGTGGCGCCGAAGGGCACCCCCGCGGCGGTCGTCGAGAGACTGACGCAGGCCGCACGGCAGATCGCGGCGGACCCGGCGTTCGCGGAACAGTTGCGCCCGCTCGGTGCCATGGTGATCACCGGGTCCACACCGCGGTCCTACCTGGACGAGACCGTGGCGGAAGCCGCATTCTGGAAAAAGATGGTGACCGATGGCGTGATCGACATGGCCGACTGAGCAGGCTCGTCCGGTGCCCGTCCGCCTGAAGCAGTCCATGAAACTGGACTCGATGGATCTGCGCATCCTCGATGCGCTGCAGCGCGACGGCGCGTTGTCCAACGTGGAGCTGGCGCGGCGCGTGCACCTCTCGCCCTCGCCCTGCCTGGCGCGCGTGAAGGCGCTGGAGGCGGCCGGCGTGATCGACCGCTACGTGGCGCTGGCGAGCGCCCAGGCGCTGGGCCTGGGGCTCAATGTGTTCATCTCGATCAGCCTGCGCACCCAAGGCAAGGAGTCGCTGGCCGACTTCGAGCGGCGCATCGCCGAGCACGACGAGGTGATGGAGTGCTACCTCATGACCGGCGACCGCGACTACCTGATCCGGGTCGCGGTGGCCGACATGGCGGCGCTGGAGAAGTTCATCATGGAACAGCTCACGCCGATTCCCGGCATCGAGAAGATCCGCTCGAGCTTTGCGCTCAAGCAGGTGCGCTACAAGACCGCGTTGCCGCTGCCGGCACCGGTGCACAGACAGGCGGCGTGAGCCCGCCACCAGGTCGGGGGCATGCGTTGGCCTGGGGGCGCGCTCGGGGTGCGCATGGGCGTCGCGGTGCAGCGCAGCACGGTGGACGCCGCGTGGTGTTCTTCGACGGCGGCGACCACCGTCAGCCACCACGCGGCGGCCGCGGCCTCACTGCGGCGTCACGCCGGCCTGCTGCACCACCGTCTTCCAGCGCGCCGTCTCCGACTTCAGGTAGGCGCCATAGGCCTCCGCGCTGCCGCCGTAGGGTTCGGCGCCGGTGGCGCGAAGCCGGGCGACGAAGTCCTTCTGCTTCAGCACCGCATTGACCGCCGCGTTGAGCCGGCTCACCACCGCGGGCGGCGTCCCGGCCGCCACCACGATGCCGTTCCAGGCCGTGATCTCGAAGCCGGGCAATCCGGCCGCCTCGCTCACCGTCGGCACCTCGGGCATCAGCGGCGAGCGCTGCAGGGACGCGATGGCCAGCGGCACGAGGCGCTTGTCGTGGATGAAGGGCAGCAGCGTGTTCTGCGTGGTGGTGAACATCTGCGTGTTGCCCGACACCAGGTCGACCAGCGCCGGCGCCGTGCCCTTGTAGGGCACGTGTTCCATCCTGATGTCGAGTTGCGTGGCCAGCAGCGCGGCCGCCAGGTGGTCGATGGTACCGGCGCCCGACGACGCATAGTTCAACTTGCCCGGGCTGGCCTTCGCCAGCACCACGAACTCGGCGAAGGTCTTGGCTGGCACCGTGGTGCTAACGGCCACGACCAGCGGCACGCCCGCGGTGCGCACCACCGGGACGAAGTCCTTGAGCGGGTCGAACTTCGCCGAGCTGTAGAGCATCGCGCCGAGCACCAGCGACGAGGTGTTGTAGAGGATGGTGTAGCCGTCCGCCGGGGCCGACAGCACCGTGGTGGAGGCCAGGTTGCTGCCGGCACCCGGCTTGTTGTCCACCACGATGGGCTGGCCGAGCTGCTCGGCCATGCCCTGCGCGAACATGCGTGCATTCACGTCGGTGGGACCGCCCGCCGGGAAGCCGATCACCATGCGGATGGGTCGGGACGGATAGGCGTCGGCCGCGTGGGCCGCGGGCAGCAGCGGCAGCATGGCGCTCGCCATGCAGAGCGCCGCGGCGCCGGTCAAGGATCGGATCATGCGCATGGTTTTGTCTCCTGATGATGGGGTGGGGTCGCGAGTTCCGCCAGGACCTCCTGGGTGTGCTGGCCCAGCGTCGGCGCGGGGCGCACGGGATCGGCGGGCGTCGCCGACCATCGCCCCAGCGGGGCCATGTCGTGGATCGGTCCCTCGCTCGGGTGCTCGAGCGTGCGGAAGAAGCCGACGGCGCGCAGGTGCGGGTCGTCCATCAGCGACGCCAGCGTATGCAGCGGCATCACCGGAATGTCCGCCTTCGCGAGCGCCTCGAGCCAGTAGGCCGTGCCGCGCAGGCGCAGCGCGGCGCTGACCTCGGCGTAGAGCTCGCCGATGTGGCGCGTGCGCGCGGCGATCGAGGTCAGTCGCGCATCGGCGTCGAATCGACCGGGCTCGCCGATCAGCGTGAAGAAGGCGCGCCAGTGGCGGTCGGTGTAGAGCAGCGCGCACACGAAGCCGTCGCTCGTCGGGTAGGCCTGGCGCGATGGTGCGAGCAGCCGCGGATAGCCGGGCGGCGCGATCGGTGGCTGGTAGGTCAGGCCGGACATGTGCTCGCTCAGCACGTAGGGCACCATGGTCTCGAACATCGGGACCTCCACCGACTGCCCCTGACCCGTGCGCAGGCGATGGACCAGCGCCCCCAGGATCGCGGTGGCGGCCGCCTGGCCCACCACCCTGTCGACGATGGCCAGTGGCACATAGCGCGGCACGCCGTCGCCCACCTGCGCGATCAGGCTGGGGATGGCGCACACGGCCTGGATCATGTCGTCGTAGGCCGCGCGATCGGCATAGGGGCCGTCGCTGCCGTAGCCGACGAGCGACAGGTGGACCAGGTCTGGCTTGGCGGCGCGCAGCAGGTCGGCATCGAGCTGCAGCCGCGCCAGCGCCGCCGGCCGCACGTTGCTCACGAAGACGTCCGCGGTCTTGATCAGGTCGAGCAGCGCGCCGCGCCCTTCGGCCTGCTTGAGGTCCAGCACCACGCTGCGCTTGTTGCGGTTGGTATGCAGGAAGCCCGCGCTCATTCCCGGGTTCTTCATCGGCCCCAGATGCCGCACGGTGTCGCCCTCGGGCGATTCGATCTTGATCACGTCAGCGCCCATGTCGCCCAGGATCTGGGTGGCGAAGGGGCCCATCAGCACGTTGGTGAGGTCCACCACGCGCACGCCCTGCAACGGTCCGGCCATGGCTCAGGCGCCCCCGGCCGCGACGGCGCGCACGAATTCGGACACGGGCCGGCCAGCATCGAGCACGGCCCGCCCGATCAGCGGATGCCAGTGGTCTTCGGAGCCGTGCGCAACACGCCACTCATGGAGCCGCCGCGTGTAGAGCTGCAGGTCGTATTCCGCGGTCACGCCGATGGCGCCATGCACCGCGTGTGCGATCGATGCCACCGGCCCCACGGCCTCGCTGGTGCGGGCCTTGGCGATGGCCGCCTGCAGCAGCGTCGGTCTCGATGGCCCTCGCCAGGCGCATTCGGCGGCCATGCGGGCGGCCGCGCACTGCTCGGCCATCACGCCCAGCTGATGCTGGATGGCCTGGAACTTGCCGATCGACTTGCCGAATTGCACACGGTCGTTGCCGAAGGCCAGCGTCATGTCGAACACCCGGCCCATCGCGCCGGCCAGCAAGGCGGCGTGCAGCGCTGCGCCGAACGAGGCCAGCGCATCGCCCCGGCGCGCGAAGTGCCGCGGTGCGGCGGACGCCGGCCACCGCAGGCTGGCCGTCTGGCTGTAGGTGCCGGCCGTGGCCGTCCTGGCCGCGCCTTCGCATGCCAGCAGCAGCAGGCGCTCGCCATCGTCGGCCAGCACATGGTCGGCGATCAGGCCGTACGGCACCGCCGGGCAGGCCAGCCCGCCGTCGGGCGTGGTCCGCACCGCGGGTGCCAGGGTCAGGAGGCCCGCGGGCACGGCTTCCGCGGGCAGCAGCGCGTGCGCCAGCATGGCCTGGCCCACGGGCAAGGCCACGGCATGACGCCCGAGCAGCGCCAGCACGGGAAAGAGTTCGGCCATCGGCAGCGCGGCACCGCCGTCCTCCTCGCGCGCCAGCAGGCGCAGGAAGCCGGCATCGGCGATCAGGCGCCATGGCGCATCGTGCGGGCCGCCGGCTTCGATGGCACGCACCGCCGCGGGCGTCGCGTGGTCACGCAGGATGGCTTCCAGGGCTTCGGCAAACATCGTGGGATCGTCCTTCGTCGTTTCAGCGCAGACCGAGGCCGCGCGCAATCATTCCGCGCAGGATCTCGCGCGTGCCGCCACGCAGCGAGAAGGTCGGCGCGATCTGGCTGAGATAGGCGGCCGCCTGCAACAGGTCGGCATCGATGTCGGCCGCCGGGTCCGCACCCAGCGCCGCTTCGATGGCCGCGGGTATCTGCTGCTCGAACTCGGTCCCGATGTCCTTGACCAGTGCCGCCTCGACGATCGGGCTCTCGCCCGCGGCGAGCTTGGCGGTGACGGCGATCGAAAGTTGGCGCAAGGTGGCCAGATGCGCCGCGAACCGGCCGACGATCGCGAGCTGCGCGGCGTTCGTCGCCTGCCCGGCCGCCTGCACCGAGAGCCAACGGATCCAGCGGTCGAGCAGCACGATGCTGGAATACAGGCGCTCCGGCCCACTGCGTTCGAACGCGAGCTCGGCCGTGACCTGCTCCCAACCCGCGCCTTCGCGGCCTATGAGTGCGTCGTCGGCGAGCCGGACGTCGTCGAAGAACACCTCGGAGAAATGCGCGTCGCCCGACAGGTCGCGGATGGGCCGCACGGTTACGCCCGGCAGCTTCAGGTCGATGATGAACTGGGACAGGCCGCGCTGGCGGTCCTCGGCGCTACCCGCGCTGCGCACCAGCGCGATCATGTAGTCGCACTGGTCGGCGTTGGTCGTCCAGATCTTGCGGCCCTGTAGCCGCCAGCCACCGCCCCCGTTGCCAGCACCCGCTTCGATGCGCGTCGCACGGGTGCCGACGCTGGCCAGGTCCGAGCCGGCATTCGGCTCGCTCATGCCGATGCAGAAGAAGGCCTCCGCCGCGCAGATCTTCGGCAGGTAGAAACGGCGCTGGGCCTCGGTACCGTAGCGCAGGATCAGCGGACCGCTCTGCCGGTCGGCGATCCAGTGGGCCGAGACCGGCGCACCGCAGGCCAGCAGTTCCTCCACCAGCACGAAGCGCGAGAAGGCATCCATGGCCGCGCCGCCGTACTCGGCCGGCAGGGTCACGCCGACCCAGCCGCGCGCGGCCAGCCGGCGGCTGAATGCCGCGTCGTAGCCCATCCACGAGCGTGCACGAAGGTCCGCGGAGGCCGGCGGGAGTTCGCTGGCGAGGAAGGCGCGCACCTCGTCGCGGAAGCGCTCGGCATGCGCCGGCAGCAGCGCGGGCGCCAGGTTGTCGAGCAGCCCCGTCATGGGATGGACTGCATCGGGCAGGGAGCGGTGTGGACGGACGGCATCGGATGGCACAAGCGGTAGGAAGGAGCCGCGGAGAATAGGAGCGGATGCCTCGCCACGTCCAATATAAGTTTGCGTTTTCCCGATACCGAAAATCGATGAGGACCGCGGGTGCGTCTATCGATGAGGATGACCAAGTACTTTCCCGAAGAAGACATCCGATACAGGTATCAATATCATCTGATTCGATATCGCAACTACACGACCCACACGCGACGGAGATCTCTTTCACCGGCCTGGCGCCGGGTACAACCGACGCGCAGCAGCGGACGCCGACGTCAGGCTTCGTCTCGCCTTTCGGGGCGCTGGCCGGTCAGAGAACACTGCGCGTCCACGCATCCTTGCGCCGACCTCTTCCGCACCCCATGGACCTTCGCCGCATCCGTCACTTCGTCGTCCTGGCCGAGACGCTCAATTTCCGCCGCGCGGCGGAGAAGCTGCACATGGCGCAACCCCCGCTCTCGGTGTCGATCCAGAAACTCGAAGCCGAACTGGGTGCACGCCTGTTCGTGCGCTCGCCCAGCGGCGTCACGCTCACGCCCAGCGGCCTGGCCGCGCTGCCCGAGGCCAGGCGCATGCTCTTCCACGGCACGCAGCTGTCGGACGCGGCCAGGAGCGCCTCCGAGGGCACGGGCGGCAGCCTGCAGGTGGGCTTCGTCGGCTCCGCGAGCTACGGCATGCTGCAGCGCCTGCTGCCCCTCTTTCGCGCTGAGTACCCGGGCGTCGAACTGGGCCTGCGCGAACTCACCTCCACTCGCATCCTCGAGGGCATCGACGGCGGCGAACTCGACGTGGGCCTGATCCGCACGCCGCTGCTGCTGGGGACCGGCGCGAGCCTGCTGCCCTTGGAACGCGACGAGTTCATCGTCGCGCTGCCGCGCGCCAACGCCCTGGCCGCGCAGGCCGAACTGGGCCTGGCGTCGCTGGCCCGGGAACCCTTCGTCATGTATGCCAGCGGGCAGGCGCTGGGCCTGCGTGCGGCCGCGATGCTGGTGTGCCAGGGCGCCGGCTTCGTGCCCCGCATCGCGCAGGAAGCCGTGCAGATCCAGACGGTTCTGTCGCTGGTCGAGAGTGGGCTGGGCGTGGCACTGGTGCCGTCGATCATGCAGCGCTTCCAGAGCAAGAACATCGCCTACCGGCGCATCGCCGACCTGCCGGCCTCGGCACAGACCGGCCTTGCGCTGGTCTACCAACCCGCGATGGAGAGCGCTGCGGCCAGGCATTTCCGCCAGGTGGCGGCGCGCGTGTTCGAGCACCATGTCCAATGAAGACACCCGCTGCCGCGTCCCGCCGGCGTCCGGCCCTGAAGGCAATCCGCGCTCATCAGCGCGGCCCCTCGGTCTTGGACACCCCACGCACATTCAACGCCGCCAGCCCCACCTGCAGGGCGATGAGCGCCCAGGCTTGCGTGTGCAGGCCCCATGCCACCCAGAGCAGGTTGCTGCCTAGAAAGACCCAGAAGCCGGCATTGCGCCGCCGCTCGACGCTGGAGCCGACGAGGTAGGCGGCCGCCAGCGAGGCGGCGAAGGCCGGCCATTGGATGAGGTCGAGGAGGTCCATGGCCGCGAGGCTAGTGAAGGCGCGCGACCCGGGCCGTCGGTCAAAGCGGTCCGCGCACGTAGGTAGGCTTTACCCCGCGCCGGGGCCGCGTCCGGGGCGGCGCCTCAAATGTTCTTCGCCGGCCGCTGATGCGGCCCCCGCAATCTGCCTAGAATCTGTTGACACTTTTTCTATCCATGCCAATTTGGCTATCACAGAAGCAGAACGCGCAGGTACATATGAAGAGGGAACACGCAGCCATCCTTTCGGCACTCGACGCGGCCGGGGGAAAGATCATCGAACGCTGGATCGATGAAACCGGGGTCAAGGAGGCCGGCGCCCGGCGGGCGATGGATGCGGAGGCGAACGGGATCGTGCAGGCCCTGCGCCAGGCGCTGGCCGCGCGGGCCGACCCGGCCTCCTTCCGCGGCCCCGAATGGAGCGACCTGCGGCATGTGCTGGAGTCGCTCTCGGGCTCGCGCGCGGCCCGGGGCCAATCGGCCGCCGACACCAGCCTGTTCATCCTCGCGCTGAAGAAGCCCCTGTTCACGGCGCTGCAGCAGGACCTGGGCGCCGACCCCGCCAGCCTGATCGAGGCGATCTGGGCCACGACCACGCTGGTCGACCAGATCGCGCAGTACACGGTGTCCACCTTCCAGCAGGCGCGCGAAGACATCATCAAGCGCCAGCAGGAGGAACTGCTCGAACTCTCGACGCCCGTGATCAAGCTGTGGGAAGGCGTGCTCGCGGTCCCGATGATCGGTGTGCTCGACAGCAACCGCACCCAGATCGTGATGGAGACGCTGCTGCAGAAGATCGCCGAGACCGAATCGGGACTGGCCATCATCGATATCACTGGCGTGCCGACCGTCGACACGCTGGTCGCGCAGCATCTGCTGAAGACCGTCAGCGCCATCCGCCTGATGGGCGCCGACTGCATCATCAGCGGCATCCGTCCCCAGATCGCGCAGACCATCGTCCACCTCGGCATCGACCTGCAGGGCATCACGACCAAGGCGACGCTGGCGGATGCCCTGTCGATGGCGCTGCAGAAGAACGGCTGGCGCATCACGCGCGAAGGTTGACCCCGGATGGAACGCATTCCAATTCTGCGCATGGGCAACGTGCTGCTGGTGACCATCCAGGTCGACATGCAGGACCAGACGGCCATGATGCTGCAGGAAGACCTGGCCGAGAAGATCGCCAAGACCGGCGCGAGCGGCGTGCTGATCGACATCTCGGCGCTGGAGATCGTCGACTCCTTCGTCGGCCGCATGCTGGCCAGCATCTCGGGCATCGCGCGCATCCTCTCGGCGACCACGGTGGTCGTCGGCATGCAGCCGGCGGTGGCCATCACCCTGGTCGAACTCGGCCTGTCGCTCGAGGGCGTGCGCACCGCGCTGAACGTGGAGCGCGGCGTCCAGCTTCTCGAGCGCTCGCGCCGGGAGGCCTCTCTTGGCCGATGAATCTTCCGGCTGCCTGCCCCTGAGCTCGGAGCACAACATCGTGGCGAGCCGGCAGCTCGTGCGCACGCTGTGCCAGCAATTGAAGTTCTCGCTGGTCGACCAGACCAAGATGGTCACGGCCGCCAGCGAGCTGTCACGCAACACGCTCGTGCACGGCGGTGGCGGCCAGATGCGGTGGGAGCTGCTGGAGCGCAACGGCAAACGCGGACTCCAGCTGCACTTCGAGGACCAGGGCCCCGGCATCGGCGACCTGCAGCTGGCCTTGACCGACGGCTGGACCAGCGGCGGCGGCATGGGCCTGGGCCTGCCCGGCAGCAAGCGGCTGGTGAACGACTTCGAGATCCAGTCGGAGCCCGGCCAGGGAACGCGCGTGAGCATCGCCCGATGGAAGTGATGCGCGGCTGGACGCACACCGCGTTCCCCATCGACGACCCGAGCCGCATCGGCGAGGCCCGCCGGCATGCGGCCCGCCTCTGCGCGGAACTGGACTGGGGCGCGTTGGAGGCCGGCCGCCTGGCGCTGGTGGTCACCGAACTGGGGACCAACCTGCTGCGCCACGCGGTGCGGGGCCGGATGCTGATCGCGGCCCGGCCGGCCTTCGACGATGTCGAGGTAGTGTGCCTCGACGAGGGCCCGGGCATCGCGGACCTGGCCCGTGCCATGGAAGACGGCGTCTCCACGGGCAGCGGCTCGCCGGGCACCGGCCTGGGCGCGGTGCGGCGCCTGGCCACGCAGTTCGAGATGCACTCGTCGGTGCCTCGCGGCACCGTCTGTGTCGCACGTGTCGGTCGCCACGAGGGCGCGCGGGCGTCGGGTGGGACGGGCGATGCGCCGTCCTTCGCCTTCGGGTCGGTCTGCATCCCCATCCACGGCGAGACGGTGTGCGGCGATGCCTGGTCGGTGGCGCTCGACGGCAGCCGGGCGACCGTGATGCTGGCCGATGGCCTGGGCCACGGTCCGCAGGCGGCGCAGGCGTCGCAGGCCGCCCTCGATGCCTTCGCCGACGATGCCACGGGCGACCTGCGCGGCATCGTCGAGCGCACGCACGTCCGCCTGCAGTCGACGCGCGGTGCCGCGGTCTGCGCGCTGCGGGTCGATGCAGAAGCGCAGACGGTCCAGTGCGCAGGCGCCGGCAACGTGGCCGTGCGGGTCGTATCGGGCGTGTTCGACCGCTCGATGGCCACGCAGCACGGCACCGCCGGCGTGCAGATCCGCAAACCGGACCAGAGCACGCTGGCCCTGCCCCTGCATGGGGTGACGATCGTGCACAGCGACGGCCTCGCGAGCCGCTGGGACACCGCGCCGATCCTCCCCGTGCTGGAGCGGGACCCGACCCTCGCCGCGGCCATCCTGTTTCGCGATTTCTCGCGCGGCCGCGACGACGCCACCGTGGTGGTGCTGCGAGAGGCGGCCACCGCATGACCGTCCACCAGACACCGCCGGCCGTGGACACGCCGTCGGCGCACGGCGAGGCCGCCGCGCTGCTGGCCGCCGCCCGCGAGGAGATCGACGCGCTGCGGTCCGAGCTGGAAGAAACCAACCGCGGCGTGGTCGCCCTCTATGCGGAACTCGATGCCCAGGCCGAGGAGCTCAAGCGCGCGAACGAACTCAAGAGCCGCTTCCTGGCCTACATGAGCCATGAGTTTCGCACGCCGGTGAACGCGATCCGCAGCATCGCGCGCCTGCTGAGCGATCGCGTGGACGGGCCCCTCACCGACGAGCAGTCGAGGCAGGTCGACTTCATCCAGTCGACCGCGACCGAATTCGCCGAGATGGTCGACGACCTGCTCGACCTCGCCAAGATCGAGGCCGGACGCGTGGAGATCTCGCCGGCCTGGTTCGAGATGGTCGACATCTTTTCCGCGCTGCGTGGCATGTTCAAGTCGGTGCTGACCAACCCGGAGGTGAACCTGGTGTTCGAGGAGCCGGTCGGCCTGCCCAAGCTCTACACCGACGACCGCAAGCTCTCGCAGATCCTGCGCAACTTCATCGCCAACGCCCTCAAGTTCACGAGCCGCGGCGAGATCCGCGTGTCGGCGCGCCGGCAGGACGACCACACGGTCCGCTTCTCGGTGCTCGACACGGGGATCGGCATCGAGCCGAAATACCACGCGGCCGTCTTCGACGACTACTCGCAGGTCGACTCCCCGGTCCAGAAACGTCTGCGCGGCACCGGCCTCGGCCTGTCGCTGTGCAAGCAGCTCGCGGGCATCCTGGGCGGGCACGTCGAGCTCGAGAGCGAACTGGGCAAGGGCTCGTCCTTCTCGGTGATCCTGCCGCTGCACGTGGCGGGCGCCCCCGCGCAGGAGGCCCCATGACGGACGACGCGGTCATCAACACCACCATCGACCGGTCGCTGCACACGGTGCTGGTGGTCGACGACAACCCGGCCACCCGCTATTCGACCGCGCGCATCATCCGCGCCGCGGGTTTCCGCACCGAGGAAGCCGCCACCGGCGCCGAGGCGGTGGCGATGGCGCCGCACGGCGCCTCGGCCGTGATCCTCGACGTGCACCTGCCGGACATCGACGGCTTCGAGGTCTGCCGCCTGCTGCGCGCCGACGCCGCGACCGCCCTGGTCCCGGTCATCCACCTGTCCGCGACCTATGTCCAGAACGCCGACAAGGTGGCGGGCCTGAACGCGGGCGCCGACGCCTACCTGGTCCACCCGGTCGAGCCGGCGGTGCTCACGGCGACGCTGCAGGCCCTGATCCGCGCGCGCATGGCGGAGGACAGCCTGCGCCGCAGCGACACGCGCTTCCGCGCGGTCTTCAGCCAGGCCATGAGCGGCATCGCGCTGATCCACGCCAACGGCCACTTCGCCGACGTCAACCCGGCGATGGTGGCCATGCTGTGCCGGCCATCGGACGAGTTGCTCGAGCGGCCGATCAGCAGCCTGGCGCCGCCCGAATGGGTGGACTTCGTCAGGGAACGCACCCTCGACGCCCTGGCGGCCGGCGCGCCATGGCAAGGCGAATTCCCGCTGGTCCGGCCCGACGGCAGCTGGGTCTACCTGCAATGGAGCATCTCGGCGCATGTCGAGACCGGCTTGCGCATCGGCATCGCGGTCGACGTCTCGGAACGGCAGGAGCTCGACCGCCGCCGGCAGGAAGTGCTGGAGCGGGAGCAGGCCGCGCGGACGACGGCCGAACGCCACAGCCGCACGAAGGACGATTTCGTCGCCGTGCTGTCGCACGAACTGCGCACGCCGCTCAACGCGATCTCGGGCTGGGTGCACATCCTGAAGAAGCGCGGCGCGGCGCCGGAGATGATGCGCGCGCTGCAGGCCATCGATCGCAGCGTGCATGCGCAGGCACGCATCATCTCGGACATCCTCGACGTCTCGCGGATCAGCTCCGGCAAGCTGCGGCTCGACCCGCAGTGGTGCGACGCCGCGGCGGTCGTGAGCGAGTCCATCGAGGGGCTGCGCGATTCGCTGGTGCGCAAGCAGCTTCGCCTCGAACTCGACCTGCTGCCCACCGGCCAGGCCCACTGGCTGGACCCGACCCGCCTGCAGCAGATCGTCTGGAACCTGATGACCAACGCCATCAAGTTCTCCAAGGAGGGTGGCATCATCCGGGTGACGCTGCGGCGCGAGCGCGATGTGCTCACGCTGTCGGTGCAGGACTTCGGACGCGGCATCCGCCCCGATTTCCTCGGCCACCTGTTCGATCGCTTCAGCCAGAGCGACTCGCCGGACAACCGCATCCATGGCGGGCTCGGGCTGGGGCTGTCGATCGTCAAGCACCTGGCACAGCTGCACGGTGGCGACGCGATGGCGCAGAGCCCGGGCGTGGACCAGGGCGCGACCTTGACGGTCACGCTGCGTGCCACCGACGCGCATCCCGCGCTGCCCGCGCACCCGGTGGCCACGACCGCCGCCGCGCTGCCGGGCGATCATCCGCTGGCAGGCGTCGACGTGCTGATCGTCGAGGACAACACCGAAGCCAGCGAGATGCTGGAAATGATGCTGACCGACGCCGGCGCCCAGGTGCGCGTGGCCGTGGATTTCGATTCGGCCCTCGAGGCCGCGAGGCAGCGCTGGCCCTTCGTGCTGGTGAGCGACATCGGGCTGCCGGGCCGGGACGGCTACGAGCTGATGCGCACGCTGCGCGAGCTGACCAATGCATTCGACCGGCCCCGCATCCTGGCCGTGGCCCTGACCGCCTTCTCCCGGCCGCAGGACCGCGAACGCGCGCTCGAGGCCGGCTTCGACCTGCACCTGGGCAAGCCGGTCCAGCCCCATGTGCTGCTGGCGGGGATCGACAGGCTCCGCGGCGCGCCTTCGGGCTTCGGCACCCTCGGCTGACCGGGCGCCCGCCGCGGGCCCGGGATCACTCCCGCGCGAAGAAGGCTTCGACCAGCCGCACCCAGTAGGTCGACCCCACCGGCAGCAGTTCGTCGTTGAAGTCGTAGTTCGGGTTGTGCAGCTCGCAGGGGCCCATGCCGTGGTAGGTGTTCTCGCGGTGGCCGCCGCCGCCGTTGCCCACGAACAGGTAGCAGCCCGGCACCTTCTCCAGGTAGAAGGAAAAGTCCTCGGCGCCGCCGTGCTGGGGCGTGTTCGGGTCGACCTTGTCGGCGCCGAAGGTGTCCTGGGCCACCTGCATCGCGAAGTCGGTCTGCGCGTCCCAGTTGACCAGCGGCGGGTAGGCGCGGTGGAACTTGAGCTCGCCCGTGCCGCCGTGCGCCTGCGGCAGCAGTTCGGCGATGCGGCGCATGTTGCTCTCGATCTCGTCGAGCACCGTGGTGCTGAAGGTGCGCACCGTGCCGCGGATCACGGCCTCGCCGGGCAGCACGTTGTAGGCGTCGCCGGCGTGGATCTGCGTCACGCTGACCACCGCCACGTCGATCGGATTCTTGTGGCGCGAGATCAGGGTCTGCAGCGCGCCCACCATCTCGGCCGCGATCACGATGGTGTCGACCGCCTTGTGCGGCTGGGCCGCATGGCCGCCGGTGCCGCGCACGATGATGTCGAAGCGGTTGCTCGAGGCCATGGCCGCGCCCTTGCGGAAGGCGAAATGGCCGGTGGCGAAGCCGGGCATGTTGTGGATGCCGTAGATCTCCTCGCAGGGGAATTTGTCGAACAGGCCGTCGTCCATCATGGCCTTGGCGCCGGCGTTGCCGCCCTCCTCCGCCGGCTGGAAGATGAAGTTGACCGTGCCCTCGAAATCGCGGTGCGTCGACAGGTAATGGGCCGCGCCCAGCAGCATCGCGGTGTGGCCGTCGTGGCCGCAGCCGTGCATGCGGCCCGGATTCTTCGAGGCGTGCTTGAACAGGTTGTGCTCGGGCATGGGCAACGCGTCCATGTCGGCGCGCAGGCCGATGGCGCGCTCGCCCGGGCCGCGGCTGCCGTGCAGCACGCCGACCACGCCGGTCTGGCCCAGGCCGCGGTGCACCTCGATGCCCCAGGCCGCGAGGCGCTCGGCCACCAGGTCGGAGGTGCGCGTCTCCTTGAAGGCGAGCTCGGGGTGCGCATGGATGTCGCGGCGCAGCGCGGTGAATTCCGCGTGGCGTTCTTCGATGTCGGCAATCACGGTCATTTGACTTGGTCCTTCACGTAGTCGGCAATTTCTCGGGAAACAGCGGTGAGCGCATCTTGCAGCGCATCGAAGTCCGCACTGCGCTCGCGGGTCTTTTCGTCCAGGTACAGGCCGCGGTGGATCTCCACCTGCAGGCTGTGGCGGCGCTCGGCCGGCCGGCCCAGGCGGGCGATCAGCGCCACGCCCTTGAACGGATCGTTGATGGCCACGCTGAAGCCGCGCTTCTTCAGCGCCTGCGCCACCAGCGCGGTGAACTCGGGCGCGGCCGTGGTGCCGTCGCGGTCGCCCAGCACGAAGTCGGCCAGCGGATGGTCGCTCTGGATCTGCAGGCCCTCGTACGAATCGGCGGGCATCGAGTGCAGGTTCAGGTGCCACACCGCGCCGAAGCGCGCATAGGCGGCCTCGATCTGTTCCTGCATCGCCGCATGGTAGGGCGCGTGATAGGTCGCGATGCGCTGCTGCACCTCGGCCACCGGCAGCTTGCGCGCGTAGATCGGCGACTTGCCGTTCTTCTCGGCGTCGCGCCAGATCAGGCCGATGCCCAGGCGCGTCTTCTCGCTGGGCTGCAGCGGCGTGGGCCAGGGGCCGGACAGCAGTTCGGCATCGATGTCCTCGATGTCGCGGTTGGGGTCGATGTAGGCGCGCGGGAACTCGGCCGCGAGCAAGGTGGCGCCGACCGAGGGCAGCGCCTGCCACAGCACGTGCACGTCGGTGTCCTCGCCGCCGCGCAGGACGTCGAAGGGCACGGCGTAGCCGAAGTCGTCGGGGTACTGCGTGCCGCTGTGCGGCGAGTCACAGACCAGCGGCACGGGCTCGCCTTCGGGCAGGCGCAGCGTGAAGGGAGGGAACGGCGTCGGAACGCTGGGAAGGACGGGCATGGTCATGAGGGCATGTCGTTGAGGTGGCAGGCGCTGGTGTGGCCGGTCTGCAGCGTGCGCAGCAGTGGCGCCTCGGTCTTGCAGCGCGGCATCGCGTGCGGGCAGCGCGGGTGGAAGGCGCAGCCGGGCGGCGGCGCCAGGGGGGATGGCAGTTCGCCCTTGATGGGCTGGTAGGCGCGGCGCGTGGTCTCGAGCGTGGGCAGCTCCGACAGCAGCGCCTGCGTGTAGGGGTGGTTGGGCGCGCTGAAGATGGTCTCGGTGGGCGCGACCTCGACGATGCGCCCCAGGTACATGATGACCACGCGGTCCGACACATGGCCCACCACGCCCAGGTTGTGGCTGATGAACAGGTAGGTCAGGTCGAACTCGCGGCGCAGCGCGAGGAACAGGTTGAGCACCTGGGCCTGGATCGACACGTCGAGCGCGGCCACCGCCTCGTCGCAGACGATCAGCCGCGGCTTGAGCGCCAGCGCGCGCGCGATGCCGATGCGCTGGCGCTGCCCGCCCGAGAACTGGTGCGGGTAGCGCTGCGCGTAGTCGGGGTCGAGCCCGACCTGGCGCATCAGCGCGCCCACGTACTCGGCCTTCTGCGAGGCCTTGACCAGGCCGTGCACCACCGGCGCCTCGCCCACGATGTCGAGCACCCGCATGCGCGGGTTGAGCGAGGCCATCGGGTTCTGGAAGATCATCTGCACGCCCAGGCCCCAGGCGCGGCGCTCGGCGGCGTTCATGTCGGCGATCGGCTTGCCCTGGTAGCTGACCGTGCCTTCGGTCGGCGGGTTGATGCCCGCGATCACGCGGCCCAGGGTCGACTTGCCGCAGCCGGATTCGCCGACCACGCCGATCACCTCGCCGGGCCGGATCTCCAGGTCGACGTCCGCCACCGCGTGCACCACCGAGGCGCGGTTCTGGGCGCCCATGAGGTTGGCGATGCGCGCGGCCAGGTCGATGTCCTGCGTGAAGCGCTTGGAGATGCCCTTCAGCTGCAGCAGCGGCGTGCCGGTGGTCACGGGGGTGGGTTGTTCGAGAACGGTGTCCATGCGGGTTCTTCAGGCCATCTCGGGGGTCAGCATGTGCCAGCAGCGCACCGTCTTGCCCGCGGGCGCGGGCTCGGGTTGCGGCACCGCCAGGCAGGCATCGCTCGCATGGCCGCAGCGCGGCCGGAAGGCGCAGCCCTGCGGCAGGTGCAGCAGCGAGGGCGTCATGCCCGGGATCTGCCGCAGCAGGGTGCCGTGCGTGGCGCGCGTGGGAATCGAATCGATCAGGCCGCGCGTGTAGGGGTGCGACGGCGCGCGGATCACGTCGGCCGTGGCGCCGCTCTCGACGATGCGCCCCGCATACATCACGGCGATGCGGTCGGCCAGGCTCGAGACCACCGCCAGGTCGTGGGTGATCCAGATCATCGCGGTGCCGGTCTCGCGGCACAGCTTCTGCACTTCGTAGAGGATCTGCGCCTGGATGGTCACGTCGAGCGCGGTGGTCGGCTCGTCGGCGATGATCAGCTTGGGCCGGTTGAGCAGCGCGATGGCGATGGCCACGCGCTGGCGCATGCCGCCCGAGAGCTGGTGCGGATAGGTCTGCAGCCGCTCCTCGGGCGAGGGGATGCCGACCATCGCGAGCGCATCGCGCGCGCGGGCCAGCGCGGCCTTGGCACTCACTTTCTCGTGCGCATGGATCGCCTCGACCATCTGCGTGTCGACGCGCAGCACCGGGTTGAGCGTCATCATCGGGTCCTGGAAGATCATCGCGATCTCCTTGCCGCGCAGCTTCTGCAGCCGCGCTTCCGAGGCGCCCACCAGTTCCTCGCCCAGGTAGCGGATGTGGCCGCCCGCGATGCGCCCGGGCGCATCGATCAGGCCGATCACCGAGAAGCCGGTGATGCTCTTGCCCGAGCCCGACTCGCCCACCAGCCCGAGGATCTCGCCGGCGTCGACGCGCAGGTCGACCCCGTCGACCGCCTTGACCACGCCGCCGTGGGTGAAGAAATGGGTCTGCAGGCCCTGCACCTCGAGCACGGGCTGCGAAGAAGATGGTGCGGTCATCGGCGAGCACCCTCGCAGCGGTTGAACGAGGAGCCGAGGACGCGATCTGCGCAGCGAGGTCGTGGGGCACCGCGGAACCGGCTTTGCCGGGCCGCGGGTGCCGCCCCCTCGAAGGGGGTGGGCGAAGCGACACGCAGTGCGCGAAGACTGGGGGTGAGCTTCATTTGGCGTTGTGCGGGTTCAGGATGTCGCGCAGGTGGTCGCCCACCAAATTGATGCCCACGATCGACAAGGCCAGCGCGATGCCGGGGAAGAAGGAGATCCAGTAGTTGCCCGAGAGCAGGAACTCGAAGCCGTTGGCGATCAGCATGCCCAGCGAGGGTTCGGTCACCGGCACGCCCACGCCCAGGAAGGACAGCGTCGATTCGAGCGCGATGGCATGCGCCAGGTCGATGGTCGCGATCACGATCAGCGGCGGCATGCAGTTGGGCAGCATGTGGCGCAGCAGCACCCGCGGCCAGCCCAGCGACATGCACTGCGCGGCCTCGATGTATTCCTTGGCGCGCTCGACCAGCGCCGCGCCGCGCGCGGCCCGCGCGAAATAGGCCCACTGCACGATGACCAGCGCGATGATCACCTTGTCCACGCCCTTGCCCAGGATGGCCAGCAGGATCAGCGCCACCAGGATCGCGGGGAAGGACAGCTGGATGTCGACGATGCGCATCAGCAGCGCGTCGATCCAGCCGCCGAAGTAGGCCGCGGCCAGGCCGACCACGCTGCCGATGGCCAGCGCCGCCGCCACCGAGATGCCGCCCACCATCAGGCTGGTGCGCAGGCCGTAGAAGATGGCCGAGAGCAGGTCGCGCGCCTGGCCGTCGGTGCCCAGCCAGTAGGTCATGGTGCCGGCCGCGTCCTTGCTGCCGGGCGGCAGCTTGGAATCGAAGATGTCGAGCTTGCCGATGTCGTAGGGGTTCTGCGGCGAGATCCAGGGCGCGAGCAGCGCCACGCCGACCGCCAGCGTCAGCAGCACCAGGCCGAACACCGCCAGCTTGTTGGCCAGGAATTCGCGCCGGAAGCGCTGCCAGGGCGTCTCGGGCGGCGGCAGCAGCACCGGGCCTTCGGCAATCAATGCGGGCAGTGCCTCGGGGGCGGCCACCGCGGCCTGGAGGGTGGTGTCGTTCATGCCTTGGCTCCCTGCAGCCGCACGCGCGGGTCGAGCACCGAATAGAGGATGTCCACCGCGAGATTGAGCATCACGAGGAAGAACACGATGAGGATCAGGTAGGCCACGACCACCGGGCGGTCGAGCGTGATGATCGAGTCGAGCAGCAGCTTGCCCATGCCGGGCCAGGCGAAGATGGTTTCGGTGACCACCGCGAAGGCCACCACCTGGCCGAACTCGAGGCCGCCCACGGTGACGATCGGGATCATGATGTTCTTGAGCAGGTGCACGCGCAGGATGCGGCTCCAGCCCAGGCCCTTGGCGCGCGCGAACTTGATGTAGTCCATGGGCAGCGCCTCGCGCGTGGCGGCCCGCGTCACCCGGATGATCAGCGCACCCTTGGCCAGCGCGATGGTCACGGCCGGCAGCAGCAGCCGCGACCAGCCGTCGAGCGTGAGCACGCTGAGGTCCAGCGGCCCCAGGTGCACCGTGGCGCCGCGCCCGCTGGCCGGCAGCCAGCCCAGGTAGACCGCGAACACCATGATCAGCATCAGGCCGACCCAGAAGTTGGGCAGCGAGAAGCCCAGCACCGAGCCGGTCATGATGCCGCGCGTACTCAGCGCATGCGGCCGCAGCCCGGCCCAGATGCCCAGCGGCACGCCCACCAGCATCGCGAGCCCCATCGACACCACCGCCAGCTCCAGCGTGGCGGGCATGCGCTCGAGGATCAGGCCCATGGCCGACTGGCCGGTGAGGAAGCTCTTGCCGAAGTCGAGCTGCACCGCATGCTGCATGAACAGCGCGTACTGCTGCCACAGCGGCTTGTCGAGGCCGAAGGCGGTGCGGATCTCGTCGCGCTCGAGCTCGGTGGCCTCGGCGCTGGCCATCATCGAGACCGGGTCGCCGACCACGTAGAGGCCGACGAAGACCAGGCCCGACATCACGGCCATGACGAGCACGGCCTGCAGCAGGCGGCGGATGATGAAGGCGGACATCGGGTCAGGAAAGGATCGTGGGGGCCGGCTCCTTCAAAAGAAGAGGCCGACCGTCATCGTGGAAAAAGATCGATCGGGCGCGGGCTCTGCGGCCCGTCGCCCCTGCTGCAGCGTCGAATGCCTACGGGCCTACTTCGAAGGCACCGCGTACTGGATCATGGTCTGCTGGTCGGCGCGGCCCTTGAAGCTCACGTCCTTCTTCATCGCCCACACCGAGTGCTCGAAGTGGATCGGCAGCATCGCGAAATCGGCCATCGCGATCTCGCTGGCCTTGGCCAGCGTGGCCGCGCGGGCCTTGTCGTCCATCTGGTTGGCCGACTCGGCCACCAGCTTGTCCATCTCGGGTTTCGAGTAGCGGCTGCGGTTGGTGGTGCCCAGGCCCTTGTCCTTGTCGGGCGTGACCAGCAGCGAGTTCAGCGTGTTCGACATCTCGCCGGTCGCGGTGCCCCAGCCGGCCAGGTAGGCGCTGTAGGCGTAGCTGTCGCGGTTCTTGAAGAACACGGCCGGCGCGTTGGCGTCGATCGAGGTCTTGACGCCGATCCGCGTCCACATCGCGGCCAGCGTCTGCGCGACCTTGCTGTCGTTGATGTAGCGGCCGTTGGGCGTGCCCAGCACCAGCGTGAAGCCGTCGGGGTAGCCGGCCTCCTTGAGCAGCGCCTTGGCCTTCTCGGGGTTGGGCTTGGCGGCCGTCGTGAGGTTCTTGCTGGCGCCGAACATCGGGTAGGGCAGCAGCTGCGCCGCGGGCGAGGCCACGCCGCCCATGGTGCGCGACACCAGCGCCGAGCGGTCGATGGCCAGCGAGAGCGCTTCGCGCACGCGCTTGTCGAGCAGCGGGTTCTTGCCGTTGGTGCCGGTGATGCCGGGCGTGGTCTCGCCGTTCTGGTCGAGCGCCACGTAGATGATGCGGTTCGAGGCCTTGGTCTCGACGCGCAGCTTGGCGTCCTTCTTGAGGCGCTCGAGGTCGTCGGTCGGCGGGTCTTCCACCAGGTCCACGTCACCCGCGAGCAGCGCCGCGGTGCGCGCGGCCGGGTTGCTGATCGGGCGGTAGATCACCTTGTCCCAGGCCGGCGCCTTGCCCCAGTAGTTGGGGTTGCGCTCGAAGATGATCTCCGAGCCGCGCTTCCACGAGACGAACTTGTAGGGGCCGGTGCCGACCAGGCCGTTGCCGGCGTTGAGCTCGGTGGTGGTCTTGCCCTCGGGCGCGGCGCCGGCCGCGGCCTTGGCCGACATGATCGGCAGGCCCACCATGTTGATGGCCAGCAGCGGGTACGGCTCGGTGGTGGTGATGCGCACCGTCAGCGGATCGGGCGCCTCGATCTTCTCGACCTTCTGCAGGTAGACCTTGAAGGAGGACGGGCTGTTGGGCACCTTGGGCACGCGGTCCATGGTGAACAGCACGTCGGCCGAGGTCATGGGCGAGCCGTCGGAGAACTTGACGTTGGGCCGCAGCTTGAAGGTCCAGACCTTGCCCTCGGCGGTCCAGGACTGGGCCAGGCAGGGTTCGGGCGCGAGGTCGGCGTCGACGCACACCAGCGGGTCGAACAGCGTCTGCGAGAGCTGGATGTTCGGCGTGAGCGCGTGGTACTGCGGGTCCATCGACGTGGGCTCGGTCTTGAGCGCGACCACCAGGTCGCGCGCGAAGACGGTGCCCGAGAAGGCCGCGCCGGCCACCACGACGGTGGCAAGCAGCTTGAAGGCGATCGGACGGCGGTACGGGTTTCCAGGCATGGGCGGGGTTCTCCAGCGGGTTCGGAAAAAGGATGTCGATGACGTGTGGAGCAGGTCTTGCAAGAACTGCACCACGTCGCATCGGACGTGTCTTCCAGAATAGGGTTCGCGGCCGCCGCCGCGTCCCCGTGATAACCCGCTCGCCGCCCCGGGACGGCCGCCTCAGATGGGCCGGGTCAGGTAGACCGCTTCGCGGCCCACGATCGGCAGCCGCGTGGGCATGAAGATCGTGCAGTCGTCGCAGGGCGAGCGGATCTCCTCGCTGCCGTTGATGGCGATCAGCTCGCCCTCGGCGAAGGTCTCGAAGCCGATCAGCGGCCGCGTGAACGCGAAGTTGGCGTCCTTGACCATGTGGGTCTGCAGCAGCTCGAAGCGGCGCTGCGGGCCGGGCGCCGGCGCGGCCGGGTCCTTGTCGATCAGGCCGAAGTGCGCGAGGAAGCCCAGCGTCACGGCCGTGGCCAGGTCGGCCGCCGACTGCTTGAAGTGCTGGCCGCACTCGACCACCATCGCGGCACCCTTCCCTTCGGCCTCGCCATGGGGGCCGTACTGGATCAGCGGCGTGCCCGAGCCCAGGCCGTTGGGCATCACCAGGTGCACCGGCGGCAGGCCGACGGACAGGGCCACGGCGGCATTGCGCGCGTAGGCCGGGTAGACCCAGAACGGCACCACGTCCTGGCTGGTGGAATGGATGTCGAGGATGTAGTCGGCCGCGTCGATCACCGGGCGCAGTTCGCGCGCGCGGCGCAGCTCGGGGCTGTCCTCGCTGCCGTCGAGCAGCTCGGCCGACCAGATGCGGTTGAGGTTGTGGACGATCTGGCGGTTGTCGTAGGGCTTGGCTTCGTCGAAGGCGTTGTAGGCCTCGACGTGCGAGAAGCTCACCGTGAGCGTGCCGATCTTGGGCCGCACGCCGGTGTCGAGCAGGTGGGTCGCGGCCACCATGCCGCAGATCTCGTTGCCGTGCGTGAGCGCGTTGATCAGCACGTGCGGGCCGGGCTTGCCCGATTCGAAGCGGTGGACGTAGTCGACGCCGGTGTTGCCTTCGCGGTAGGCCGACAGGTCGCGGGGCAGGACTTCGAGCGCGGGTTCAGGGGAGGTCATGAAGATGAAAGAAAGTGGTTCGTGCGGGGGACCGCCAGTTTGCTACACATCGCAACAACGCGTCGGCCGCGCCCTGCGTGCCGCAGCGCAACACGGCCCCTTCTCCGACACGCGCCGCGGCCGGCCCCGATTCCAATCGGGTGTGGCCTGCGTCCCGCGGGCTCGTCTTTTTTCGGAGGAACCATGAGCCAATTCGCAACCATCCGCGGCCACGTCACCTACTCGCCCGGCGACGGCGTGCCGCTCGTGATCCCCGAAGGCACGGTGGTCGAGGTGGTGCTTGCGCCCGACAGCGCCACGCTGAGCTGGGAAGCCGAGAAAGGCGTGCTCGGCCTCACGGCCATTCCGCTGATGCAGTACGAGGAGTACGTCGAGGCGGGGAAGATCGTGTTGAAGGACGCTTGAATCGGGATCGGATACCGGACGCAGAAGGCGCAGAGGTTTCGCAGAGGACGCAGAAGTAAAACCAATTTTTGGATTCTCTTTTTTGCGTCTTCTGCGTGATCTCTGCGTCTTCTGCGTTCGGCTGTCCGCTTTCCCTCACGAATACCGGACGCAGAAGGCGCAGAGGTTTCGCAGAGGACGCAAAAGTAAAACCAATTTTTGGATTCTCTTTTCTGCGTCTTCTGCGTGATCTTCGCGTCCTCTGCGTCCGGAAGTCCGCTTTCTCTCACGAATACCGGACGCAGAAGGCGCAGAGGTTTCGCAGAGGACGCAAAAATGAAACCAGAATTTGGATTCTCTTTTCTGCGCCTTCTGCGTGATCTTTGCGTCCTCTGCGTCCGGAAGTCCGTGTTCTCTCAGTGTCCACCACCCAGATAAGCAGCCTTCACCGCCGGATCGCTGCGCAGCTTGTCGGCCGGCCCGTGCAGCGAGATGCGGCCGTTCTCCAGCACATAGCCGTAGTCGGCCACGCCCAGCGCGGCGGCCGCGAACTGCTCGACCAGCAGCATGGTCACGCCTTCGCTCTTGAGCCGCTCGATGATGCGGAACACCTCCGCCACGAGGATGGGCGCCAGGCCCATCGAGGGCTCGTCGAGCAGCACCACCTCGGGGTTCAGCATCACGGCGCGTGCCATCGCCAGCATCTGCTGCTCGCCGCCCGAGAGCGTGCCGGCCAGCTGCATGCGGCGCTCCTTGAGCCGCGGGAACAGCTCCAGCGCGCGCTCCAGGTCGCCCGCCACGTCGCCGCGCGGCCGGCTGCCGGTGAGCCGCGGGAAGGCGCCCAGCGTGAGGTTGTCGGTCACGGTCATGGTCGCGAACACGCGCCGGCCCTCGGGCGAATGGGCCAGGCCCAGCTTGGCGATGTGGTAGCTCTCGAGCCCGTCGATGCGCTTGCCGTTGAGCGTGATCTCGCCCGCGGTGGGCGCGATCATTCCCGACACCGCGCGCATGGTGGTGGTCTTGCCGGCGCCGTTGGAGCCGATCAGGGTCACGACCTTGCCCTTGGGCACCTCGATCGAGATGCCGTGCAGCACCTGCACCTTGCCGTAGCCGGCAGAAAGATTGTGGATGGTCAGCATGGGCGGCTCCTCAGGCGGGGTTCGGTGCGGCATCGGCCTGGCCGCCGAGATAGGCCTCGATGACCTTCTCGTCGGCCTGCACCTCGGCCGGCACGCCCTCGGCGATCTTCTGGCCGAAGTCGAGCACCGAGACCGTGTCGCACATGCTCATCACCACGTCCATGTGGTGCTCGATCAGGATCACGGTGATGCCGTGGTCGCGGATCTTGCGGATGATCGCGATCAGCTCCTTGATGTCGGGCGCGGTCAGGCCGGCCGCGGGCTCGTCGAGCAGCAGCAGCTGCGGGTCGAGCGCCAGCGCGCGCGCGATCTCGAGCAGGCGCTGCTTGCCGTAGGGCAGGTTGCGCGCCTCCTCCACCGCGAACTCGGCCAGGCCGACGAAGTTCAGCAGCGACAGCGCGCGGCCGGCCGCGGCATCGCGCTCGCGCCGGTAGCGCGGCGTGTGCAGCGCCACGTCGGCCAGGTTGCTGTCGAAGGTGTGGTGCAGGCCCACCTGCACGTTCTGCAGCGCGGTCATCTCGCCGAACAGCTGCACGTTCTGGAAGGTGCGCGCGATGCCCGACAGCGCGATGTCGGCCGAGGTGCGCCCGACCAGCGAGCGGCCGGCGAAGGTCAGCGCGCCCGCGGTCGGCACGTAGATGCCGGTGAGCACGTTCATCATCGTGCTCTTGCCCGATCCGTTGGGCCCGATCAGGCCGTGGATGCTGCCGCGCCGGATGCTCAGGTCGACGTTGTTCAGCGCCTTGAGGCCGCCGAACTGCATCAGCACGCCGGCGGCGTTGAGCACCTCGTCGCCGGTCTGGCCCGCGGCCGAGACCGACACCGCATCGGCGGTGCCGGCGCCCTCGCCCGTGACCTCCACCACCGGCGCGGGCCGGCGCATGTTGAAGGCCTTGCGCACGAAGCCGACGATGCCGTCCTGCAGGTAATACACGACGAACAGCATGATCACGCCGAAGATCGAGAGCCGCCAGTCGGTCATGGTCTGCAGCCAGAAGGCCAGGCCGGCCAGCGCGATGCTGCCCACCACCGGAATCGCCATCTGCGCCGGCGTGGCGCGCTGGCGCTGCACAGCGACCACCGCCGTGACCAACACCAGCACCGCCAGCGCCACCGACACGTAGCGGAACAGCACCACGTCGTCGAGCAGCTTGGGCAGCAGCACGATGATGGCCGCGCCCAGCATCGAGCCGATGCGGCTCTTGCGCCCGCCCATGATCACGGCCAGCAGGAACAGCACCGTGAGCTCGAAGTTGTACGAGTTGGGCGAGATGTACTGCTCGGAATACGCATAGAGGCAGCCTGCCAGCCCGGCGAAACCGGCGCTGATCACGAAGGCGTAGACCTTGTAGCGGTAGACCGACACGCCCATGCAGTCCGAGGCCACCGGGCTGCCGCGCAGCGCCTCGAAGGCCCGGCCCAGGTGCGAGCGCAGGATGCGGTGCACCACGATCAGCGCCAGCACCATCAGCACCACCACCACCCAGTAGAACTCGCGCTCGTCGAGCTTGTGGCCGAACAGCGAAGGCTTCTCGAGCTTGATGCCCATCGGCCCCTCGGTCAGGAAGCTCATCTCGTTGATCAGGATCTGGATGATGGTGCCGAAGGCCAGCGTGACCATCGCCAGGTAGGGCCCCGACACGCGCAGTGCCGGCAGGGCCAGCAGCGCGCCGAAGCCGGCCGTGAGCAGGATCGCGGCCGGCACCGTGACCCAGAAGGGCGCGGCCAGCTTGAACACCAGCACGCCGGCGGTGTAGGCCCCCAGCCCGAACAGGCCGGCGTGGCCCAGCGACACCTGACCGGTGTAGCCGACCACGATGTCGAGCCCGAACAGCACGATCGCGTAGATCATGATGGTCTCGAGCAGGTGGATGTAGTACGGGTTGTCGAAGGCGATGGGGAACAGCAGCAGCGCGACGACGCCCGCGACGGCCAGCAGCAGGTGGCGGGGCTGGAGTTTCTCGGTGTGGACGGCCATCTCGTTCAGACCTTCTTGATGGCGGTCTTGCCGAACAGGCCCTGCGGGCGCACGGCCAGCACGATCAGCAGCAGCACCAGGCCCGGCACGTCCTTGTAGCCGGTGCTCAGGTAGAAGCCGGTGGTGGTCTCGGCCACGCCGAGGATGATGCCGCCCACCACGATGCCCATGCCGCTGGTCAGCCCGCCGATGATCGCGACCGCGAAGGCCTTGAGCCCCAGCACCGCGCCCATGGTGGCGCCGGTGAGCGTGAGCGGCGCGATCAGCACGCCGGCGAAGGCGGCCGTCATCGACGACAGCGCGTAGGAGAAGGTGATGACCAGGCCGGTGTTGATGCCCATCAGCTTGGCGGCGTCGCGGTCGTTGAAGGTCGCGACCACGGCCTTGCCGTAGATGGTCTTGCGGTTGAAGAACTCCACCGCCAGCATCATCAGCAGCGCGCCCACCACCACCAGGATCTCCATCGGCAGCACGTTGGCGTTGAGGAACTTGAGCGGCGATTCGGGCAGCGGCGAGGGGAACTTGAGGTCGTCGCGGCCCCAGACGTTCTCGGCCACGTTCTTGAAGATGATCCCCAGCGCGATGGTCGACATGATCCAGCCGAACTCCGACTTGATCTTGATCGCCGGCCGCACGCCGATGCGCTCGACCACGATGCCCTGGAAGGCGCCGAACAGGCAGACGATCGGGATCATCAGCCAGTAGTTCACGCCCAGCCCCACCAACGTGAGGCCGACCAGCGCGCCCAGCATCAGGGCGTCGCCCTGGCCGAAGTTCAGCGTGTCGGAGGTGGCGAAGGTCAGCTGGTAGCCGAAGGCGATGACGGCATAGATCATGCCCAGCGCGATGCCGCTGAAGATCAGTTGGGTCAGGATTTGCATGAAGAAGCTCTCGCGAGACGCGGCAGGACGCCGACGGTCAATCAAGAAAGACGCCGCCACGGGAAGACCCCGGGGCGGCGCCGGACGGCGCCGGAGCGCCAGGGGACTTACTTGATCAGCGCGGCGTTGGCGGCCGGGTCCTTGAGCTGCACCTTGGCGGCGTTCTTCTGGTCTTCGGCATTGGCGTAGACCACGCGGCCGCCCTTGACCTCGCCGAACACCGGGATGTTCGCGGTGATCGCGTCATGGTCGGTCTTGGAGAAGGGCTTGTCGTAGGTCGTGACCACGCCCTCGACCGGCGTCTTCAGGTCCTCGAGCGCGGCCTTGATCTTCGGGCCCTCGGTGCTGCCCGCCTGCTTGATGGCCGCGGCCAGCAGGTAGATCGAGTCGTAGCCCTGCGCCGCCGACACCGGCGAATCCATGCGGTTGTTCTTGGGCTTGAAGGTCTTGATGAAGTTGTCGATGAAGGCCTTGCGCTTGGGCGTGGTCGGCTCCTGGATGAAGGTCTGCGGCATGCGCGCGCCATCGCCGCCCGGGCCGGCGTTGTCGATGAAGTTGGCCATCGCCAGCGTCCAGCTGCCCACGATCGGCACCTTCCAGCCCAGCTTGGTCATGCCGTTGGCGATCTGCGCCAGCTCGGGGCCGATGCCGTAGGTCAGCACGGCCTCGGCGCCGGCTTCCTTGGCCTTGAGCAGTTGGGCCGTCATGTCGACGTCCTTGATGTTGAACTTCTCGACCGCCACGGCCGTGATGCCCTTGTTCTTGAGCGCCTTCTCCAGGTCCTCGCGGCCCAGCTGGCCGTAGTTGGTGGAGTCGGCCAGGATCGCGACCTTCTTGTAGCCGCGGCGCGTGATGGCCTCCTCCACGATCATCGGCGCCTGGATGCTGTCGTGCGCCGCGTTGCGGAACACGTAGTTCTCGGGCTCCTTCTCGAACTGCTTGGTGATGATCGAGCCGGTCGCCACGTTGTTGAGCACCGGGATCTTGGCTTCCTGGAAGAAGCGCTGCGAGGCCAGCGCCACGCCGGTGTTGATGTAGCCGACCGCGGCCACCACCTTCTCCTTGTTGATGAACTCCTGGGCGATCTGCACGCCGCGTTCGTTCTTGGCCTCGTCGTCGCGCTCGACCAGTTGCAGCTGCCGGCCCAGCACGCCGCCGGCCTTGTTGATCTCCTCGGTCGCCAGGCGCACCCCGTCGCGCATGCTGACGCCCATCGACGACGAGCCGCCGGTGAAGGGCCCGTCGACACCGATCTTGATCGGGTCGGCGGCAAAGGCGCCGGTCGAGAGGGCAATGGCACCGGCCAGGGCCAGGTGCTTGAAGCGGAACTGCATGTGTGTCTCCAATGTTGTCGAAGTACTCGGGACTCAGGTCTCGCGCCATGCCCGGAGGATCGGACAGGACTTCGACAAACATAGCCAGAACGTCACCTGTTGCAGAGAGTGACAACCCTAGCGACGAGCCGCACCGCGCTGGTGCGACCCGCCCTCCCCGGCGGCTCAGTCGGCGCTCGGGGGTGCGGGCGGGCGCCCGCCCTTGCCGGCCCCGCGCGCGGCCTTCTTGGCCTGGCGGTCGGCGTCGAGCTGCTGGCCCTCGGCCAGCCAGACCGCGAATTCCTCGGGCGTTTCCAGCGTGATCCGGCCCAGGCTGCCGTCGCGGAAGGCGTGCATCACGATCTCGGCCGCCTTCTGCAGGTTGACCCGGCCCTTGCCCAGCAGCGCGCCGCGCTTGCGGCCGATGGCCTCGAGCAGGTCCTCGTCGGACAGGGCCGCCACCGCGGCGGCATCGAGATCGAGCTTGAAGCGCGCCGCCACAGCGCCCGCATAGCGGCGCTTGACGTAGTCGAGCAGCTCCAGCGCCACCTCCTCCTCGTCGAAGGCATTGCGGCCCACCGCGCCGCTGGCCGCGAGGTTGTAGCCGCTCTTGGCCACGATGATGCGCGGCCACAGCATGCCGGGCGTGTCCCAGAGGTAGAAGTCGTCGGCCAGCGTGATGCGCTGCTCGAGCTTGGTGATGCCGGCCTCATCGCCGGTCTTGGCCTTGCGGCCGCCGGCCAGCGTGTTGATCAGCGTGGACTTGCCCACGTTCGGGATGCCGCAGATCAGCACCCGCATCGGCTTGGCCATGCCGCCGCGGTTGGGCGACAGCGCATGGCAGGCCTCGACCAGCGCGCGCGCCGGCGTGGCCTGGCTCGCGTCCAGGCCGATGGCGCGGGTCTCGGGCAGCGCGTTGTAGTGCGCCAGCCAGAGCGCGGTGCGCTCCGGGTCGGCCAGATCCTGCTTGTTGAGCACCTTGAGCCCGGGCTTGTGGCCGGTGAGCTCGGCCAGCATGGGGTTGGCACTCGAGGCCGGCAGGCGGGCGTCGAGCAGCTCGATCACCACGTCGATGTCCTTGATGCGTTCGCCGATGGCCTTGCGGGTCAGGTGCATGTGGCCGGGAAACCACTGAATGGCCATGGCGCGCTTTTCCTTGTGTCTGCTGATGTGCGGGAGGGCCCGCATTGTCCGCGAAGACGCGACCGCCCTCCCCGGCCGCCTTTTCGGGCCTCAGCGCGCGGGGGCTTCCAGCGGCACCAGGATCGCGTTGCCGGTGGCGACCAGCTTCTGTTCGCCGCCCTCCGCCTCCCCGAAGAGTTCGGCCGTGGTGAAGACCTGGCGCCGCCCGGCCTTGACCACCCGGGCCCGGGCCACGAAGCGGCGCCCCACGCCGGGCGCGATGCAGTTGACCGAGAAATGCGAGGCCGTGACCTGCCCCGCGACCGTGGCGGCGGCGAAGCCGCAGGCGGTGTCGAGCAGCGCGCCGATCAGCCCCGCGTGCAGGAAGCCCGCGTACTGCCCCATGTCGTCGGCGCGCCAGTCCATCCGCAGCTCGGCCTCGCCGGCCTCGGCACGGACCACCTCGAAGCCGGCCCAGCGGTTGAAGCTGGCGGTGGAACTCAGGGCCTGGAGGGTGTCGCGCATGGTGTCTTTCGGGGGTGTCCGGGCACTGTACGAAGAGGGGCGCCCGGCGCGCGTCGCACCGGTGACGCGGACACGGCGCACAGTTGCGTGCGCGACAGCGGCCACGACAAGGCGCGACCGGCTGGTCAACTGCCTCGGCGGGCCCCTATGATGGAATGCAGCACGAGCCCACGACGTTTTTCGTCCCACCTTGTCTTTCGGAGTGACCATGAAACCTGTTTCTTCCTTGCTCCAGCGCCGCGCCGACGGCCTCTACCACACCGAACCCGATGCCACGGTCTTCGACGCCCTCCATGTGCTGGCCCGGCACGAGGTCGGCGCGCTGGTCGTGATGCAGGGCGACCGGCTGGTCGGCGTGTTCTCCGAGCGCGACTACACGCGCAAGGTCGCGCTGCTGGGCAAGAGTTCGAAGGAAGTGCGCGTGGCCGAGATCATGACGGCCAACGTGTTCACCGTGACGCCGCAGACGCCCACCCACGACTGCATGGCGCTGATGAGCCAGAAGCGCATCCGCCATTTGCCGGTGGTCGACGGCGACAAGGTGATCGGCATGCTGTCGATCCGCGACCTGATGGACGACATCATCGCGGACCACGAGCAGACCATCGAACAGCTCACGAGCTACATCCAGAGCTGAGGCACGGGCCGGCTCGGGCGATCGCCCGGCGGTCCTGCTGGCGCGGCACCGCGCGCAGGCGCTAGAGTGCGCGCTCGGCCGCCGTGCCGCCACCCGCGCCCATGGACACCTTCGATCGCCAACTTCGCTACTTCCTGCGCATCGCGCAGCTGGGCTCGCTGTCGCGCGCCGCGGACGAGCTCGACCAGACCCAGTCCGGCCTGAGCCGGCAGCTGGCCGCGCTCGAGGCCCATGTGGGCAAGCCGCTGTTCACCCGCACCGGCCGGGGCGTGGAGCTCACGGCCGCGGGGCGCCAGCTGCAGGAGCAGACCGCGGGCGCCTTCGACACCATCGACCGCTCGCTCGACACCCTGCGCGTGCGCGAGGGCATCACGCAGGGCACGGTGCGGCTCGCGGTGGTGCACACGCTGAGCTACTACTTCATGAGCGACGTGGTGTCGCGCTTCGTGAGCCAGCACGAGAGCGTCAACCTCTCGCTGATGGGCCGCAGCTCGCCCGACGTGGTGGACCTGGTCGAGAGCGGCAAGGCCGATGCGGGCTTCGTCTACGACGCGGCCGTCGCCTCCGCCAGCCTGGTCTGCCGGCCGCTGTTCGACGACGACATGTGCCTGATCGTGCAGGAAGGCAGCCCGATCGAGGGGCCGGTCGACCTCACGGCGCAGAGCCCGAAGCTGGTCGGCTTCCCCTCGCACTACATGCTGCGGCGCATGGTCCACAGCGCGGGCATCACGCCCCACTTCACGGCCGAGGCGGAGACGGTCGACGCGATCCTCAAGCTGGTCTCCTCGGGCGTGGGCGCCTGCATCCTGCCCGGCCGGATCCCGGACAAGCTGCTGGTCGACTACCGGCTGCGCAAGGTGGCGATCGCGCGGCCGGTGCTGCGCCGGCGGGTGGTGGTGATCGTCAAGGCCGACAAGGCCCTGCCGCCCATCGTCGAGCGCCTGATCGACACCGCCATGGACATCGCCGCCACGCTCTGAGCCGGCGCGCCCGCATAGGAGCTATGCAGGCTGCTTCATGGCTCGAATCGGGGCCGATCCAGATACTTTCCGACGCTGGACGGCAGGGGTGATCGGCCCCTGCGGTCGCCAGCAGAAGAACCTGGTGAACCCCATGAGAGACACGCTGCGAAGCAAGGAATATTTCGACGAGCGCGCCACGCGCGAGATGGCGCTGCACATGCCGCAGGCGCCGCGCGACATGAAGGAGACGCTGGCCGCGGCCTGCCGCATCCTGGCCATGACAGGCCAGGAGGCCGGCCTCGCGGGCCAGATCAGCGCGCGCTCCGAGCGACCCGGCGCCTACTGGACCCTGCGCTTCGGCCTGGGCTTCGACGAGGCCACGCCCGACGATTTCATCGAGGTCGACCAGGACCTGAACACCCTCACGGGCCAGGGCATGCCCAACCCCGCGACCCGCTTCCACCTCTGGGTCTACCGCGCCCGGCAGGACGTGAACGCCATCGTCCACACCCACTCGCCCTGGGCCTCGGCGCTGGCCGCCGCGCGCCAGCCGCTGGTGATCGCGCAGATGGACATGACGCCGCTGCACGACGACTGCGCCTTCCTCGCCGACTGGCCCGGCGTGCCGATCGCCGACCAGGAGGGCGTGATCATCTCCGAGGCGCTGGGCCGCAAGCGCGCCATCGTGCTCGCCCACCACGGCTACCTGACCGCGGGATGCTCGATCGAGGAAGCCACCTACCTGTCGGTCTACCTCGAGCGCGCCGCGCGCATGCAGCTGCGCGCGCAGGCCGCGTTCGGCCCGCTGACGCCGGTCGACGACGCCCTGGCGCGCGAGGCGCACGACTACCTGCTCAAGCCCTCGATCGTGAACGGCACCTTCGACTACTGGTGCCGCCAGGCGCACCGGCTCGATGCGCAGCAGCCACGCTGATACAGAGGCCGACGCCATGAACACGCAACCCCCGGCCACCGGCCGCAGCCACGTCACCGCCGGCCTGGCCAGCATGATGGGCACCACCATCGAGTGGTACGACTTCTTCCTCTACGGCACCGCCGCCGCGCTGATCTTCAACAAGATCTTCTTCCCCGCCTTCGACCCCGTCGTCGGCACCATGGCCGCATTCGCCACCTACTCGGTGGGCTTCTTCGCGCGGCCGCTGGGCGGCATCGTCTTCGGCCACTTCGGCGACAAGGTGGGCCGCAAGTCGATGCTGCTCATCACGCTGCTGCTGATGGGCGTGCCCACCATCCTGATCGGGCTGATCCCCTCCTACGAGCAGATCGGCTACTGGGCCGCCGTGCTGCTGGTGGCGATGCGCTTCCTGCAGGGCATCGCGGTGGGCGGCGAATGGGGCGGCGCGGTGCTGATGGCCGTCGAGCACGCGCCCGCCGGCAAGAAGGGCTTCTTCGGCAGCCTGCCGCAGGTCGGCGTGGCGCCGGGCCTGATCCTGTCCTCGCTCGCGATGGGCGCGGTCGCCAAGCTGCCCGAGGCCGACATGCTGTCCTGGGGCTGGCGCATTCCCTTCCTGGCCAGCGTGCTGCTGCTGGCCGTCGGCTGGTTCATCCGCGTGAAGGTGGCCGAGTCGCCCGACTTCAAGGGCATGGAGGACAAGGGCCGCAAGGTCAAGCTGCCGGTGGTCGAGGTGCTGAAGAACTACCCGCGCGAGACCCTGACCGTGGTCGGCGCGCGCCTGGCCGAAGTGACCTGGTTCTACACCACCGTCACCTTCGCGCTGGCCTATGCGACCGGCACGCTGGGCATCGCGCGCAGCGTGATGCTCGACGCCACCATCTGGGGCGCCACCGCGGCCCTGGTGTCGATGCCGCTCGCGGGCTGGCTGGGCGACAAGATCGGCCACAAGTGGGTCTTCATGCTCGGCACCCTCGGCATCGTGGCCTGCGCGCCGCTGTTCTTCCACTTCCTGCATACGCGCGAGACCTTCTGGGTCAACGCCGCATTGGTGGTGTCCATCGGCCTGGTCTACGCCCTGCTCTACGGGCCCGAAGGCAGCCTGTTCTCGGGCCAGTTCCCGGCCGAGGTGCGCTACACCGGCATCTCGCTGGCGGTGCAGGTCTCGGGCGCGATCGGCGGCGGCCTGGCGCCCATCGTCGCGATCTGGCTGCTGGGCAAGGGCAACGGCGACCCGCAGTACGTGGTCTGGTACCTGAGCCTGCTGGGCGCGATCGCCTGCTTCAGCGCCTGGAAGATGCATGGCGACACCAGGTTCGACACCCTGCCCCTGCGGCCGCACAACCCGAAAGCGAGCCATCCATGAGCCCGGCCATCGACTGCTACCTCTGGCTGAACTCGGACTGGGCCTACCTCGGCGCCGACCGGCTCGAAGCGCTGGCCGCGCGCCAGGGCGTCGCGGTGCGCTACCTGCCGGTCGACCTGCCGGCGGTCTATGCGCGCACCGGCGGCGTGCTGCTGGGCCAGCGCGCGCCCGAGCGCCAGGCCTACCGGGTGGCGGAGCTGCGGCGCTGGTGCCGGCGGCTCGGCATCCACGTGAACCCCACGCCCCGCTTCATGTGCCCCGATGCGGGGCTGGCCTCGCGCCTCGTGATCGCGGCCGACCAGGGCGGAACGCCGGTGGCCCGGCTCTGCAAGGCGATCCTGCAGGCCGAGTGGTGCGACGACGAAGACATCTCCGATCCCGCGACATTGCGGCGCATCCTGCTCGCGCAGGGCCTGCCCGCGGACGACCTGCTGCACCGGGCCGAGAGCGCGGAGATGGCGGCGACCTACCAGCGCCACACCGACGACGCGGTGCGCGCCGGCGTGTTCGGCTCGCCCACGTACGTGTGGCAGGGCGAGCTCTTCTGGGGCCAGGACCGGCTCGACTTCCTGGAAGAGGCGGTTCAGGCCAGCCGCCTGCGCGACTGAAGGGCGGCAACGGTCGGGCGCGAATGCGCTTGTGGCCCGCCGCGGTGTTCCGCGTCTGGCGGGCCCGCGGAACATGGCGAGGCCCGGCAGTTTTTCCCCATTCGCTCGTAGGACGGCAGCGACTGTGCGCCGCGAGCTGCCGGCGCAATTGCAGAATCCTCCCATGATCGAGCCCGCCCACCTGCCCGACCCGGAACTCAACCGACTCGCGACGGAGTGGCGCAGCCGAGCGCTGCATGGCGATCTCGGCGCGCGCGGCATCGCGCACGAACTCGAGAGCGAATTGCGCCGGCGCAAAGGCGCGCGCTTTCCCGTCTTCGACACCCTCGACATGCGCTCGCTCGAAAGCCGGCAGAAGCGCCAACTGCAGTGGCGCTTCTGGCGGCGCGACGAAGGCGGTGCCGCGCGATAGCGCAAGAGGAGCCGCGCCCGTGCCAGGTCCAGGCGGGTCCTAGATCGATTGCGCCGCTTTCGCCTGCTGGTAAGCCGCATGCAGCCGCGCGAACACCGGGCCCGGTGCACCGTGGCCGATCGGTCGACCGTCCAGGGACGTGACCGGCAGCACCTCCTTGCTGGCCGAACTCAGCAGCAGCTCGTCGGCCTCGCGCACCTCGGCCTCGGAGATCGGCCGCAGGTCGAACACGATGCCCTCGGCCTCGCAGAGTTCGCGGATCAGCTCGTAGCGGATGCCCTCGAGCACATGCACGCTCTTGGGCGCGCCGTGCACCACGCCGCCCTTCACCACCCAGACGTTGGACGACGAGGCTTCGGTCAGCAGGCCGTCGCGCAGCAGCACGGTCTCGGCCGCGTCCGCATCGACCGAGATCTGCCGCGCCAGCACGTTGCCCAGCAGCGAGGTGCTCTTGATGTCGGCCCGCTCCCAGCGGAAGTCGCGCGCCGTGACGCAGGCCACGCCGGCCTTGAGCGTCGCGGCGCTCGGCGCCTTCATCGCGTTGGACATCATGAAGACCGTGGGCACGATCCCGGCCGGCATCGCGTGGTCGCGCGGCGCCACGCCGCGCGTGACCTGGATGTAGACCATCTGGTCGTCGGCCGCATGGGCCGCGATCAGGTGGCGGCAGCGCGCCAGCCATTCGTCGGCGGTGAGCGGCTGCGGAATGCGCACGCTCGCCAGGCTGCGTTCGAGGCGCGCCATGTGCTGCGCGAAACGGAACAGCTTGCGGCCGTAGACCGGCACCACCTCGTAGATGCCGTCGCCGAAGATGAAGCCGCGGTCGAGCACGGAAACCTTCGCCTCGGCGACGGGCGCGTACGCGCCGTTGAGATAGCACAGGGTGTCGGGAAGAGCGGACATGCGAGACGGAAGGCGGAGAGTGAAGGGGTCGCGGCCATTGTCGCCGCAGTGCCGGCGGCCTGCCAGAGCAGCGCGCACCCCGAGGCGGCCCTCTCGCCTACGCGAACCCTCGCGGCACGCAGCGACACTTGCAGCCTCCCCTGCACCGAAGAAAGAAAGCGTCCCGATCGATGGTTCCTGACGAAGCACACACTTGGCAGTTCTTCCGCGCCGGCGGCGTGGACCAGGTCCTGATACGCAACGGCACCGACATCGCGCGCATCGGCCAGCTCGACCAGAAGCTCTGGGTCGCGCTGGCCTGCCCCGCCAGCGGCATCGAGATCGATCCGCGCACGCTGGCGCTGATCGACACCGACGGCGACGGCCGCATCCGCCCGCCCGAACTGATCGCCGCCTGCGAATGGGCCTGCAGGCATCTGAAGGACCCGGACGTGCTGATGCAGGGCGGCGACACGCTCGCGCTCGACGCCATCGCCGATGCCGAGGGCGATGCGGTGCCGCTGGCCGAGGAAGCCCGGCGCATCCTGCAGCTGCGCGGCAAGGAAGGCGCCGACCGGCTCTCGCTGGCCGACGTGACCGACCGCAGCGAGCTGCTGGCCGCGATGCGCTTCAACGGCGATGGCGTGGTGCCGCCCGAGAGCACCGACGACGAGGCGCTGCAGACCCTTCTGCGCCGCATCATGAAGACCCACGGCGCCGCGCGCGACCGCAAGGGCCTGGACGGCGTGGACCGCAAGAAGGCCGAGACCTTCTTCGCCGAAGCCAAGGCGCTGCACGACTGGCAGGCCGGCCAGGGCAGCGAGGGCGGCGCCGACGGGGCCGCGATGCTGGCCGCGGCGCAGGCCGTGGGCGCGGTGCGCGAGAAGGTCGACGACTTCTTCGCGCGCTGCCGCGTCGCGGCCTTCGATCCGCGCGCGTTGAAGGCCCTCAACCCCTCGGTCGAGGACTACGAGGCGCTGGCCGCGCAGGCCGACCTGCACATGCAGTCGGACAGCATCGCGCGCCTGCCGCTCGCGCCCATCGCGCCGGGCCGCACGCTGCCGCTGCTGCGCGGCGTGAACCCGGCCTGGGCCGAAGCCCTGCGCACGCTGCGGCGCGACGCGCTGCCCCTGCTGCCGGGCGCGGAGGCCGCCGATCCGCAGGAACTCGCCGAAGCGGACTGGCGCGCGCTGCAGCAAAGGCTCGCATCCTGCCAGCGCTGGCTCGCGGCGCGTCCCGCCACGCAGCTCGGTGCCTTGAGTGCCGTCGAACTGGCCGACAGCCTGGCGCTGCAGGCCCCGCTGATGCAGCTGATCGAGGACGACGAGCGTGTCGAGCCGCACAACGCGCGCATCGCCGAGCTCGAGAAGCTGCTGCGCTTCCAGCGCGACCTGCTCACGTTGGTCAACAACTTCGTCGCCTTCAAGGACTTCTACCGCCGCGAAGGCGCGATCTTCCAGGCCGGGCGGCTCTACCTCGACGGCCGCAGCTGCGACCTCAGCGTGGCCGTGGCCGACGCGGCCAAGCATGCGCCGCTGGCCGGCCTGGCCAAGGCCTGCCTGGCCTACTGCGTGTGCACGCGCAAGGGCGAGAAGATGACCGTGGTCTCGGCCTTCACGGCCGGCGACACCGACTTCCTGTTCGTCGGCCGCAACGGCGTGTTCTACGACCGCCAGGGCCGCGACTGGGACGCCACCATCACCAAGGTGATCGAGAACCCGACCAGCGTGGCGCAGGCCTTCTTCTCGCCCTACAAGAAGTTCCTGCGCATGATCGAGGAGCAGGTGGCCAAGCGCGCGGCGGCCAGCGACACGGTGGCGCAGGGCTCGCTCGGCTCGCTGGCCTCGACGCTCACCACCGCCGACAAGAGCCTGGCCGCGGGCGCCAAGCCGGCCGATCCGATCAAACTGCCGGGCCGCGTCGACGTGGGCACGGTGGCCGCCATCGGCGTGGCCTTGGGCAGCATCAGCGCGGTGCTGGTCGCGGTGTTCAGCAAGTTCGTCGACCTGGGCCAGTGGATCCCGATCGCGGTGCTGGGCCTGGTGCTCGCGATCTCGGGACCGAGCATGCTGATCGCCTGGCTCAAGCTGCGCCAGCGCAGCCTGGGCCCGATCCTGGACGCCAGCGGCTGGGCCATCAACGGCCGCATGCATGTGAATGTGCGGCTGGGCGGCTCGCTGTCGCAGACCGCGCACCTGCCGCCCCATGCCAACCGCGTGCTGCGCGACCCCTATGCCGAACGGCACCGGATGACCGGTGCGGTGGCGACGGTGGTCGCGGTCTGCGCGCTGCTGGTGCTGGCCTGGCGCATGGACTGGCTCGACGGCGAACTGCCGCCGGCCCTGCAGCGCAATCCGAGCGCGGTGTCGGCGCCCGCGGCGCCGGGCGCCTGACGCAGCGCGATCAGCGGGCCGCGGCCCGCGTCGCCTTCTCGATCTCCAGCGTGCCCTGGGCGGCACCGCTCTGCGGCACCTGCTCGCCTTCGCGTGCCGTCACTTCGGCCAGCCGCGCCGCGAGCTGCTCGGGCGCATCGGCGCCCGGCGCGACGAACACGCCCTGCGTGAGCGTGATGTGGGCCGCCTCGAAGCCGCCGGCGCCCGCGCACAGCACCGTGCGGTTGGGCGCGTCCTGCGCGGCCAGCACCAGCATCGCGGGCACCACCGCCTCGGGCTGCAGCGCGTCGAGCACGGCCTGCGGCATCAGGTCCTCGGTCATGCGGGTGGCCGCGGTGGGGGCCAGGCAGTTGACGCGGATGTCGCTCTTCGCGCCTTCGATGCTCAGGGTCTGCATCAGGCCGACCAGCGCCATCTTGGCCGCGCCGTAGTTGCTCTGGCCGAAGTTGCCGTAGAGGCCGGACGACGAGGTCGTCATCACGATGCGGCCGTACTTCTGCGCCGTCATGTGCGGCCAGACCGCCTTGGTGCAGTGGACCGCGCCCATCAGGTGCACGTCGACCACCAGCTTGAAGTCGGCCAGTTCCATCTTGGCGAAGCTCTTGTCGCGCAGGATGCCGGCGTTGTTGACCAGCACGTCGACCCGGCCCCAGGCGTCGATGGCCTGTTGCACCATGGCCTGCACCGCTTCGTAGTCGGTGACGGAGGCGCCGTTGGCGAGGGCCTCGCCGCCCGCGGCCACGATCTCGTCGACCACGGCCTGCGCCGCGCTCACCGAGCCGCCCGAGCCGTCGCGCGCACCGCCCAGGTCATTGACCAGCACCTTGGCGCCGCGCGCCGCCAGGGCCAGTGCGTGCTGGCGCCCCAGGCCGCCACCCGCGCCGGTGACGATGGCGACGCGGCCCTTGAAGTCGATCGAACTGTTCATCTCTTTGCCTGCTTCATGAATTCTTCGGAGCCGAGGTTGTACCTCAAGCCCGAAGCCATGGGCAGCACGGACGGGACAGGCAGGGGCTCAGCGCACGGCGGCGCAGTAGGCCACCAGCTGGTCGATCTCGGCGGACTTGTCGAAGAAGGCGTCGGCGCCGAGCCGGCGCGATCGCTCGCGCATGTCGGCGGTGGCATAGTTGCTCAGCACCACCACCTTCTGGTGCGACGCACGGCCGCGGCAGGCATCGACCACGCCGAAGCCGTTGCCCTCTTCCAGGAACAGGTCGACGATCGCGACATCCCACCCGTCGCGGTGGCTGCGCAGCCAGCTCACCGCTTCCCGCTCGGTGCTGGCGTGCGCCACCACCGTGGTATCGGCGATGTCCTCCAGAAAACCCACGAGATTCTCGCGGATCACTGGGTTGTCTTCGACCAGGTAGGTCTTGAAGGGCATGAGGGGGTAGGTCACTGGAAGGCTGCGGCTCAGAAGAATCTCTGAGACCCATGATCGCGCCGCATCGGCTCCGGGCGGTGAGCCATGCCGGCCAATGCGGGTAGTCCGATGCCTACGGAGGCCGTGCGCCCCCGGCCCGGGCCGGGTCGGCTTTCAGGCCGTGGCCGTGCTGCGCGCGCGTTCGCCCAGGCCCAGTCGCGCCGGCGACACATACTGCTGCCGGTAGACCTCGAAGGGCATGGTGTCGGCCGCCTCGATGTCCTTCTGCGCGCCGATCGAGTCGGCGCTCTCCTGCGCGAAGCGTGCCTGGTCCTCCGGCGAGAAGGGCTGCGTGAGCAGCGTCTGGCGCGTGGCTTCGGACTGCGCCCGCACGAAGGAGGTGAAGGAGTTGCCGTGCTCGGCCGCCATGGCCGCGAGCACCCGCGCCGAGGGCAGGCTGTGCGGATCGCGCAGGCCGTTGAGGGCCGCGTGCACCGCCTCGGCATAGGCCGAACCGCCGTGCGCCGCGTCGAGCGCCGCGGCGATGGGCGCGCACTGCGCCACCAGCTCCGCGCCCCATTCGGTCAGCGCCACCTCCTGGCCGCCACGCAGCAGCTGCAGGCCGGGCTCGCGGCCGCGGGCCGCCGTCAGGTGCTGGTTGTGGGCGAGCTCGGTGATTTCCTGCGGCGTGTCGTCGGGGCTGTCCGACAGCAGGCAGTGCAGCAGGAACACATCGAGGAAGCGGATGGTCTGGGCCGTGATGCCGACCGGCACGAAGGGGTCGAGGTCCATCAGCCGCACCTCGACGTACTCGACGCCGCGCTCGCGCAGCGCATGCAGCGGGCGCTCGCCCGGGTAGATCACGCGCTTGGGCCGGATCGTGCCGTAGAACTCGTTCTCGATCTGCAGCAGCGTGGTGCCCAGCTGGTTGTAGTCGCCGCCGGGGTTCTGGATGCCGATGGCCTCGTAGGCCGGCCAGGGCCGCGTGAGCGCGTCCTGCAGCGAGGCGCCGTAGCCCTCGAGGCTGTTGTAGCTGACCTTCAGCGAGGCCTGCGCCTCGCTCTGGTAGCCCAGCCGGCCCATGCGCAGCGAGGTGCCGAAGGGCATGTGCATGCTGCCCTCGCCCAGCGGCTTGAGCTCGTGCGGCCGGTTGGCGACGAAGGTCGAACACAGCGCCGGCGAGGCGCCGAACAGGTACAGCAGCAGGAAGGCGTGGCGGCGGAAGTTGCGGATCAGGCCGAAGTACTGCTCGCTCGACACCTCGGGCAGCGACCAGTTGTAGTGGATGCCGGAGATGGTCTGCATGCGCCGGCCGTAGCGGTGGCCCAGGCCCATGCGGTAGACGCTCTTGGCGCGGCCCACGTTCGAGCTGCCGTAGCGGCCGATCGGGATGGTCTCGTCGGTCGGCAGGCCGCAGGGCATGCTCGACACCCACATGCGCTCGTCGCCCAGCTCGTTGAGCACGCGGTAGGTGAACTGGTGCACCTGCGTGAGTTCCTCCAGCGCCGCCTCGACGCCGGCGTGCACGCCGGTGATCAGCTCCAGCTGCGATTCGCTGAAGTCGGTGGTGATGTGCGGATGCGTGAGCGCCGAGCCCAGCGCCGACGGATGCGGCGTGAGCGCCAGCTGGCCATCCGCCCGCGCACGCAGGCTCTCCTTCTCGATGCCGCGCCGCATGCCCTTGAGCCGCGCGGGCGAGAGCGCGTCCAGTCGCTCCTGCAATTTGCTCATGTTCTTATCACTCGTCCGTCTTTGGTGGGGCTGGAAGGTAGCACTTCTCGGTACAGGCTGCTCGCGCGGGGAATCCGCCGGGCATTCGGCCGTGGCAACCCGCGATCCCGCTTTTTTTGCTAGGCCAGCACGCGCAGCAGGAAAGCGTTGAGATCGGCGATCTCTTCCATGCAGACCGAGTGCGCCATCGGATAGTCATGCCATTCCACCGTGTAACCCAGGTCCTTGAGCGCCTCGCGCGTCTCGGCCGCCCGCGGCAGCACCACCACGCCGTCCTGCGTGCCGTGCGCCAGGAACACCGGCGTGTGCTGGTTGGCCGGCGCGCGTTCGGCGGCCAGCGTCGAGGCCAGCGGCAGGTAGCCCGAGAGGCCGACGATGCCGGCCAGGCGCTCGCCGTGGCGCAGGCCGGTCATGAGCGCCATCGCGCAGCCCTGGGAGAAGCCAGCCAGCACGATCCGGCTGGCGGGGATGCCGCGCGCCTTCTCCTGGGCGATCAGCGCCTCGATGCTGTCGCGCGAGCGGCGCAGGCCGGGCTCGTCCTCGCGGCGCACCAGGTCGGGCTGGAAGATGTCGTACCAGGCGGGCATCGGATAGCCGCCGTTGATGGTCACCGGCATCACCGGCGCATTGGGGAACACGAAGCGCACCGGGCCCAGGGCCGACAGGTCGAGCTCGCGCGCGATCGGCACGAAGTCGTTGCCGTCGGCGCCCAGCCCGTGCATCACGATGACGGTGGCGGTGGGTTCGGGGGCGGTTTCGATTTCGATGGGCGCGAGCGACATGACGGTGACGGAATGAGTGACAGGCCGACACGATAGCGCACGCCGGCGGCCTACCCTGTTCGCACACCCGATGAACCCCGAAAGCCGCCATGTCCGATGCACCCTCCATCCAGCCTCCCGTCGCCGACGCCGAGCCCTTCGTCAAGCCCAAGTTCGGCGGCCTGCTGACGGTCTGCGGCGATTGCCAGCGGCGCAGCAGCGGCCCGACCCGCTACACGGCCAAGGAACTGCGGGGTGAACTGCGCAAGGCCGTGGGCCATGCGCCGCTGCGCTGGCGCGTGGTCGAGTGCGGCTGCCTGGGCCTGTGCCCGAAGAAGGCGACCGCCGTGGCGGCCTGCGCCGACGGCGCGCCGCCGCTGCTGGCCGCGGTGCGCAAGCGACGCGATGTGGAGGCCGTGGCGCAGCGGTTGCGCGACGGCACCGGCACGCGCTGAGCCCCCGATGCGGCGGCCCGGACAGGCCTGTAAATCCTTGGTTCTAACCCTCGGCAACTGTCCCGCGCTCTGTGCTTTCCTTCACGGAAAAAACTGTCTACAAACAGTCACAAGTTGCTCTTGAATGTCACACGGCAGACGCACCGGCGCACAGTGAAGCCTGTGTGCCGAGCTGCTCCCGGAGGGGCCCTGGCACACGTCCAGGCGCCTTCGCCGCGCAGTCCGCGGCAGGCCGGTTTCACGTCCACTTCAGGAGTCACACATGACTGTTTCTTTCCAACCGCGATTCCAATCGCTCGTGGGCGTTGCGGCGGTGGCCGCGGCGCTGGCCCTGCTCGGTGGCTGCTCTTCCAGCGGCCGCGCGGGTTTCGATGCCGGCGGCACGTCCGGCTCCGCTCAGCCCGGCGGTGCCGGTGGTGCCGGCAGCGGCGGCGGTGACAGCGCCAACGCCGGCGGCGGCGGTGCGGGCGGCGGCAACGGCGGCGGCGGCAACAACAACGGCGGCGGGGGCGGCGGCAATGGCGGCGGCGGCGTCGCGTCCTCGCCCACCGGCCAGGTGATCGGCGGCGTCGGCCAGACCGTGACCGGCGCGGGCACCGTGGTCTCGGGCCTGGGCCAGACCACGCCGGCGGCCGGCGTGCTGGCCAATGCCGGCAACACGGTCGGCAGCGCCGGCACCGCGGTCAGCGGCGGCCTGGGCCAGCTGGGCACCGGCAAGGATGCGCTGGGCAACACGCTGGGCGGCCTGCCGCTGGTGGTCGACAACACCGGCAAGACGGTGTCGAGCGCCGGCGAGCTGGTCAGCAGCATCGGCAAGACCACCCCGCTGCAGCCCGTCACCAACGCGGCCGGCGGCCTGGTCGACAAGGTCGGCGACGGCGTCAGCGGCCTGGCGACCCCGCTGGCCGGCGTGACCAACAATGGCGCGGTGCGCAAGGTCACCGGCGGCGCCACGCAGGCGGTGGACCGCATCGACGACAAGCTGGTCACGCTGACCCAGAAGGTCGGCGACGGCACCGGCCTGGGCCAGCCCGTGGCCGGCCTGGCGAACCAGGTGGGCACCGGCGTGCAGCAGGCCGGCGCGGGCACCCCGCTGGCGGCGGTCACGCAGCCGCTGGGCGGCACGGTGGGCTCGGCCGGCGGCCTGGTGACCGCGGGCAACGGCGCGGGCACCGGCCTGGGCGGCCTGGGCGGCCTGACCGCAGGCGTGGGCCTGGGCGGCGGTGTGGCGCTGGCCAGCAACGGCGGCGGGGTTTCCGCGGGTGTGGGCGCGGGCGCCGGGCTGGGCGTGAGCGCCCCCCTCAATGCCGTCGCTCCGCTCACCACCCCGGTGCTGCAGGCGGCCGCCCCGCTGACGGCGCCGGTGCTGCAGACCACGGCACCGCTCACCGCGCCCGTGCTGGCGGCGGTCGCGCCCCTGACCGGCGCGGTCACGGCACCGCTGACCGGCGGCAGCACGACGGCTTCCGCCGGCGGCGGCGTGGGCGGCGTGGTGCAGAACGTGACGGGCGGCGTGGCCGGCGTCGTCGGCGGCCTGGGCCTGAAGAAGAACTGAGGCGGATGCGGATGCGGATGCGCCCTCCCCCCGTCGCCAGGACCGGCCTGGCCGGCCTGGCCCTCGCGCTGGCCGGTGCGGCGCCTTTGCTCCATGCGCAGACGCCCTCGGCCGGCAACCCGCTGAGCCAGCTGCCCGCGCCGGCGCCCATCCCGCAGCCGGCCGCCATCGCGCCGCAGGTGGAGTTGCGCGCGCCGGCCGGGCCCAGCGGCAGCGCGCTCGACCGGGCGCTGACGCCCACGCGCTTCGACATCGAGGGTGTCGACGCGCTGGCCTTCGCCGACGTGGCGCGCCGCTTCACGCCGCTGGTGGGTCGCCCGACGACGGTGGGCCAGCTGGTCGCCATCGCGGGCGAACTCAGCACCCTCTACAAGGACAGCGGCCTGCCGCTGTCCTTCGTCTACGTGCCCGACCAGCGTTTCGAGGGCGGCGTGGTCCGCATCGTGGCGGTCGAGGGCTACATCGCCAGCGTGCGCATCGAGGGCGATGCCGGCCCGGCCACGCCCAAGCTGCGCGCCATGGCCGAGCACCTGACCCGCGAACGGCCGCTGCGCATCGCGACCTTCGAGCGCGTCACGCAGCTGCTGGCCAGGCTGCCGGGGCTGCAGGTGAGCGCCGAGGCCTCGATGCCCGGCAGCACCGATGGCGCCACCGCGCTGGTGCTCAAGGTCCGGCGCGAACCCTACAACGTCTCGGTGGGCGCCGACCTGCGCCAGCCGACCTCGCGCGCCGTGTTGAGCGGCGTGTGGAACGACCCGCTGCTGCCCGGCAGCCAGATCAGCGCCTCGACCCTGCTGGGCGACCTGCGGCGCGAGAAGCTGCTCTCGCTGGGCTACACCCAGCTGGTGGGCACCGACGGCCTGGCGCTCAAGGCCCAGGTCACCGCCTACAACGGCTACCCCGACAAGCGGGCCCAGGAGGGCGCGCCGCTCGAGCGCTACAACACCAACCGCCGCGTCGAGCTGTCGGCCAGCTACCCGCTGCTGCTCAGCGCGCGCAGCAGCCTCACCCTCAACGGCGGCTTCTACGGCGTCGACAACACCGACGACTACCGCGTGCCCGCCACCGGCCTGCGGCTCATCGACCAGAGCCGCGTGCGCGCCCTGTTCGCCCAGCTGGCCTACGCCGACGCGCAACCCGAGCGCAGCCGCAGCGCCAGCCTGCTGCTGGCCCGCGGCATCGACGGCCTGGGCGCCTCGAGCGAACTGCGCAGCAACACGCCGGGCCTGTCGGGCCCGGGCAGCAGCAAGCTCGACTTCACCCGGCTCACGCTCGACGCCAGCCAGCGCGACCGCTTCGCCAACCGCTGGGGCACGGCCTTCGGCCTGGGCGCCCAGTACAGCCCGGATTCGCTGGCCGCCTCGGAACGCATCGCCTTCGGCGGCGCGCGCTTCGGCCGCGGCTATGCGGCGGGCGACGGCGCGGGCGATTCGGGCTGGGGCCTGTCGGCCGAACTCAACCGCGCCTTCCCGCTCGACATGGTCTGGCTGCGGCAGGTCGAGCCCTACCTGCTGCTCGAGGCCGCGCACGTGTCGACGAAGCTCGGCCAGCCCGTGCCCCGGAGCCTGCGCTCGGTGGCGCTCGGCGTGCGGCTCACCGATGCGAAGCACTACAACCTCGACCTCGCGGTCGCCAAGCCCACCGGCGACCCGGCCGTGGACAACCCCGAACGCAAGCTGCGCCTGAGCGTGCAGCTCAGCTACCAGCTCGCGGCGCCCTGAGGCCGCACCGCCCGGTTCAAGGCGCTTCGGTAGGCCGGAGGTCGAGCGCCGCCGCCGCCTGCGCGATGCATTCCACGAAGCACTGGGCCGCGGGGGTCTGCGCCCGCCCCCGGCGCTGCAGCACGCACACGCGCAGCGTGGGCAAGGTGTCCTCGACCTCGATCCGGCGGATGCCGTGCTGCGAGAAGGCCAGTTGCGCCAGCGGCTCGACGAACAGGCCCACCAGGTCCATGTGGCCGACCAGCGCCAGCGCGACGGTCACCGACTGGCCCTGGATCACCCGCCTCGGCGCCTCCAGCCCATGCGGGGTGAACAGGGGCAGCACCGAATTGCGGCCCACATCGCCATCGCCCGGCAGCACCCATTCGGCGTCGTGCAGTTCCTTGAGCGTGCGCGCATGGCGCAGCGGATGGCGCTTGCGCGCGCCCACGAACAGCCGCACCGCGAACAGCTCGAAGCTCTCGAACTGCGGATCGAGCGTGCCCGGCACCACGTGGGCCACCGCGAAGTCGAGGCGGCCGTCGCGCAGGCCGTCGAGCATCGAGGGCAGCACCGCCTCGCTGAAGCGCACCTCGACCGCCGGCAGCTGTTCGTGGAAGGTCTTGAAGGCCGCCGGCAGCACGGTCAGCGCGAAGGAGGTGCTGACCGCCACCGCCACCGTGCCGGTCGCGCCGTCGCGGATCTGCGCGATCTCGTCGCGCGCGCGGCGCATGTCGGCCAGCAGCAGCCGCGCGCGCGGGGCGAAGGCCTCGCCGAACTGCGTGAGCCGCACGCCCTTCACGCTGCGCTCGACCAGCGGCGCGCCGACCTCGCGCTCGAGCTCGCGCACGATCTTGGTCACGGCCGGCTGCGACAGGCCCAGCACGCGGGCCGCGCCGCGGATGCTCATCTGCTCGACCACGGCCACGAAGGCATGAAGCTGGTTGGGTTTCAAGGGGAGGATGTCCGGCAATGACAACGAAAAGTTATCGTCTTGCCCCGATTATTGTCTTTTCATGAGCGCCCGTGCTCTCTAGCATCCGCGCCAAACAACACTCGGAGTCCAATGCCTTCCTCGCCCGCACACACACGGCCCGGCCGTCGCAAGACGATCGTTGCGACCACCATCGGCAACGCGCTCGAATTCTTCGACTTCACGGTCTACGGCTTCCTGGCCCTGACCATCGGCAAGCTCTTCTTCCCGACCTTCAACGCCTATGGCCAGCTGCTGCTGACGGTGGCCAGCTTCGGCGTCGGCTTCATCATGCGGCCGCTGGGCGGCATCGTGATCGGCGCCTATGCGGACCGCGCCGGGCGAAAGAAGGCCATGACGCTGACCATCTTCCTGATGGCGCTGGGTTGCCTGCTGATCGCGGCCGCGCCCACCTACGCCCAGATCGGCGTGGCCGCGCCGCTGCTGATCGTGCTGGCCCGGCTGATCCAGGGCTTCTCGGCCGGCGGTGAAGTCGGCGCCTCCACCACGCTGCTGGTCGAGCACGCCACGCCGCAGAACCGCGGCTACATGGCGAGCTGGCAGTTCGCGAGCCAGGGCCTGGGCATCCTGCTGGGCGCGGTGGTGGTGGGCCTGCTGTCCTTCACGCTCACGCCGCAGGCGATGGAGAGCTGGGGCTGGCGCGTGCCCTTCGTGATCGGCCTGGCGATCGCGCCGGTCGGCATGTACATCCGCCGCCACCTCGAGGAATCGCTGGAGGTCGCGCCGCCGCCGCCCGCCGGCACGAAGCGCGAGAGCAGCCTCAGCGAAGTCTGCCGCCTGCACGGCCGCACCGTGCTCAACGCCGTGCTGACCATGGTCGGCGGCACCGCGGCGGCCTACGTCGTGAGCTTCTACATGCCGACCTATGCGATCCGCGAGCTCGGCATGGCGCCGCCGGTCGCGCTGTTCGGCGCGGCGATCACCGGGCTGCTGTCCTTCGCCTGCGCGCCCTTCGTGGGCCTGTGGGCCGACAAGGTCGGGCGCAAGCCGCTGATCCTCTGGAGCCGCATCGCGCTGGCCGTGATGATCTACCCCGGCTTCTACTGGCTCAACGCCTCGCCCACGCCGGCCGTGCTGTTCACCGTGGTCGGGCTGCTGAGCATCACGCTGGTGATCCAGAGCGTGCCCGGCATCACGATGCTGCCCGAGATGTTCCCCAAGCATGTGCGCGCCAGCGGCATGTCGCTGGTCTACAGCGTGGGCGTGGCGCTGTTCGGCGGCTTCTCCCCCTTCATCAGCACCTGGCTGCTCAACGCCACCGGCAACAAGCTGGCGCCGGCCTGGTACCTGCTCGCCATGACGCTGGTCTCGCTGATCGGCCTGTACAGCCTCAAGGACCACACCGGCCAGGACATCGACAAGGCGACGCGCCCCGCGGCCGCCTGATCGCCTCTTCAGAACAAGGACACACCCCATGCACAGCACCCAAGCCACCCGTCATTTCTCCGGCACCTATGTCGAGGCGCGCCGCAAGTTTCTCGAGGCCGCGGCCGAACGCCAGGCGGCGGTCGAATCCTTCCCGCTCGAGGGCCACACCGGCGCCCTGGGCGAGACGCTGTCCACCGACACCGCCTACATCGGCGCGCCCAACGCCGAGAAGCTGCTGCTGGTGAGCTCCGGCACGCACGGCCCCGAGGGCTTCTGCGGCTCGGGCTGCCAGGTCGCGATGCTGCACGACACCGACCTGCTGGGCCGGCTCGAACGCGCCGGCGTGGCGCTGCTGCTGGTGCATGCGGTCAACCCGCACGGCTTCTCGCACCTGCACCGCACCAACGAGGACAACATCGACCTCAACCGCAACCACATCGACTTCACGCAGCCGCTGCCGGTGAACGCGGCCTATGCCGAGGTCGAGCCGCTGATCCTGCCGGCCCAATGGCCGCCGACCGCGGCCGACGAGGCCGCCGTCGCCGCCTACATCGAGAAGCACGGCATGCGCGCCTACCGCGCCGCGGTGACCACCGGCCAGTACACCTCGCCCGACGGCGTGTTCTACGGCGGCACCGGCCCCTCGTGGAGCAACCGCACCATGCGCGCGATCCTGCGCAAGCACGGCGCCGCGGCCAAGCACATCGCCTGGATCGACGTGCACACCGGCCTGGGCCCCTACGGCCACGGCGAGAAGATCTACCCGGGCCGTCCGGCCGGCCTGCCGCGGGCGCTGGCCTGGTGGGGCGCCGACGTGTTCGCGCCCTTCGACGGCACCTCGGCCTCGGCCGACGTGACCGGCCCGGTGGTCTCGATCGTCTACGACGAATGCCCGCAGGCCGACACCGCGCTGATGGGCCTGGAATTCGGCACCCTGCCCGACCTGGAGGTGCTGGACCGGCTGCGCGCCGACACCTGGCTGCGCCGCCATCCCGAGGCGCCCGAAGCGCAGCAGCGCGCGATCCGGCGCGAGGTGCGCGACGCCTTCTACTGCGACAACGACGAGTGGAAGGGCATGGTGCTGGGCCAGGCCCGCGCGGTCATGCTGCAGAGCCTGCAGGGCCTGCAGAAGGCCTGAGACTCAGCGGCGCGCGGCCTGCCGGCACTGCTGCCGGTTGGCCTCGAAGCGCGGCGCCAGCCCGGGCTCGCATTCGCTGCCGTTGGGCATCAGCTTGCAAAGCCCGACGATCACGAAGTCGGACACCGCATCGGTGCACATCCGGTAGCCGGCCAGCGCCGGATTGGCGTGCGACTTGAAGCCCCAGTCCTCGGAGAACGCGACGATGCGGCCCATGGCGGCCTCGAAGTAATCGCGGTCGCGTTCGGCCACTGCGGTCGCCATCTTGGGCAGTTCCTCGTCGAGGAAAGCCGTCGCGGCCACCGGGTACTGCGCGGGATCCGACTGGGCCGCGGCGCCGGCCCAGGCCAGCGTCAGCGCGAGGACCGGCAGCAGCCGCCGCAGGCGTGGGATCGGGGTCGGGTCGGCACGTGTCATGCCGGTGATTCTCGCCTGCCGCGCAAGGGGAAATCGGCGCCGTCCAGGCCCATGCCGCGCGCACGGCTACGCTGTGGTCTTTGACCCCCGCATTCCCAGACCCATGTTCACCGGCATCATCCAAGGCACCGCCACCCTCACGCGCATCCTCGACCACGAGGGCATGCGCACCTTCACGCTCGCGTTCCCGCCGGGCTTCTGCACCGACCTGGCGATCGGCGCCAGCGTCTCGGTCGACGGGGTCTGCCTCACGGTGACCGAGCTGCTGTCGGCCGACAGCGCCTCCTTCGACGTGATCCTCCAGAGCCTCAACGTGACCACGCTGAGCGCCTACGCGGTCGGTGCCGTCGTCAACGTCGAGCGGGCCGCCAAGGACGGCGCCGAGATCGGCGGCCATCCGCTGTCGGGCCACATCGACTTTTCCGCGGCCATCGAAGCGGTGCGGAGCTCCGACACCAACCGCGTGATGCGTGTCGCGATCCCGAGCGACTTCCGCAAGTACGTCTTCGCCAAGGGCTACATCGCGATCAACGGCGCCAGCCTGACGGTGGCCGAGGTGAACCGCGCCGAGGGCTGGTTCGAGGTCTGGCTGATCCCCGAGACGCGCCGCATGACAGTGTTCGAGCAGAAGCAGGCCGGCGACCGCCTCAACATCGAGATCGAGCGCGGCACGCAGGTGGTGGTCGACACGGTGCGCGAAGCGGTGCAGGAAAGCCTGGGCAAGCTGCAGCCGCTGCTCGAGGCCATCCTGAAGGAAAAGGGCCTGGTGCTCGAGGACCTGCTCGAACTGCCGAAGCAGGCCCGGTGATGGGCGCGGCGGCGCGGCCGCCTACACTCGCCCCATGGCTTCCAAACCCTCCCGTCAACCGCGCATGGTCGAGCGCGGCATCCTCTGCCTGCTGATCGGCGTGGCCGTGATCGTCGCTCCCTATTTTCTTCCGCCCTCCGGCACGCGCGACATGATCGCCGGGGCCGTCGTGGTCGGCTGGTTCGCCGTCGTGCTGGGCGCGGCGCTCACCGTGGTGGCCCTGGTGCAGCGCGCCAAGGGCCGCGGCGGCTAGCCGCGCTTCAAGACCTTCTTCGCCCCCTCGACCACCGCCAGCACCAGCGCACCAACGACGATGCCGACGCCCGCGTTGGCGAGCATGCTGCCGACCGTGCCCAGCGTGCCGTTGGCGGCGGCCCAGGCCTCGACCGCATGGCCCAGCGCCGGCACGCCGTGCACCAGGATGCCGCCGCCGACCAGGAACATGGCGGCCGTGCCGGCCACCGACAGCGCGCGCATGAGCCAGGGCGCGAAGGCCAGGATGCCGCGGCCCAGCGCCTGCGAGGCCGCGCCCGCGCGCCGGCTCAGGTAGAGGCCGGCGTCGTCGAGCTTGACGATGCCCGCCACCAGGCCGTAGACGCCGACGGTCATCAGCAGCGCGATGCCGACCAGCACGCTGAGCTGGGTGCCGAAGGGCTGGCCCGCCACCGTGCCCAGCGTGATCACGATGATCTCGGCCGACAGGATGAAGTCGGTGCGGATCGCCCCCTTGACCTTGGCCTTCTCGGCCGCCGCCACGTCGACCGCGGGATCGGCCGTGCCCTGCGCGGGGCTTGCGGCCTCGTCGGCATGGTCGTCCTTGTGCAGGAACTTGTGGGCCAGCTTCTCGACGCCCTCGAAACACAGGAAGGCGCCGCCGACCATCAGCAGCGGCGTGATGGCCCAGGGCAGGAAGCTGCCGATGAGCAGCGCGGCCGGCACCAGGATCGCCTTGTTGACGAAGGAGCCCTTGCACACCGCCCACACCACGGGCAGTTCGCGGTCGGCCTTGACGCCGGCCACCTGCTGCGCGTTGAGCGCCAGGTCGTCGCCCAGCACGCCGGCCGTCTTCTTGGCCGCCACCTTGGTCAGGATGGACACGTCGTCGAGCACCGTGGCGATGTCGTCGAGCAGGAGAAAGAGACTGGCGGCCATGGAGGAAGGTCGGAGCGGATGAAGCGCCGGAGCTTAGCCTGCCGCCAGGACAGGGCCGCGAGAAAAGGCCGCCGGCCTACGCGCGCTCGCGCCGGCCCGGCGACCGGATCGTCAGACCGCGCGCTTGAGGCGGATCTCTTCGATCTTCACCGTGCCGATCGCGGTGGTCTTGGCGGTCTTCATCTCGCGCTTGAAGCCGGCCAGTTCGTGGAAGCGCATCGCGCGCTCGTTGCGCAGCGGCACCCAGATGGTGACGACCGTGCAGCCTTCTTCCTCCAGGCCTTCGCGGGCGGCGTCCCACAGCGCGACGCCGACGCCCTTGTCCCAATGGGCGGGCAGCACGTAGACGGCCCAGATCTCGCCGGTGGTCGAGGGGGTCTTGGGGTCGCGCGAGCGGTCGTAGCCGACGAAACCGACGACCTCGTCGCCCAGCACCGCGACCTGCACCTGGGGCTCGGCGAACTCGATGGCTTCGCGCCACTTGGCTTCGCGGGTGGCCGGGGCGAGCGCATGCAGTTCCTCTTCGGGCAGGATGTCCTTGTAGGCGGCCCTGGCGGCGGCGGCATGGACTTCGGCGATGGCTTTGGCATCGCGCATCGTGGCGGGGCGGACTTCGTAGTGGGACATGAAATGCAGAGTTCTTCGATGGAACCGCCTATTGTCGCCGCGCCGCTAAACTCCCCGCCATATCAACCATTCTTCTGCGGAGAGTCCACCATGGCCAAAGGTCAGCAACGCGCCAACAAAGAGGCCAAGAAGCCCAAGAAAGACACCTCGCCGCCCAAGCCCATCTCGGCCGCCGGCGAGCCGATCCGGACCATCACGACCGCGGTGATCCCGCGCGGCAAGCTCAAGAACAAGTGACGTCTTCCGACGCCGCACCGCTGCCCGCGCCGGCCCAGCCGCGCAACCCGCTGCACGGCCTCACGCTCGAGGCCATCGTGCGGGCGCTGCAGGCGGAGTACGGCTGGCCCGGGCTCAACGAGCGCATCCCGCTGCGCTGCTTCGAGAGCGACCCGAGCGTCTCGTCCAGCCTCAAGTTCCTGCGCAAGACGCCCTGGGCGCGCGAGAAGGTCGAGAGCCTGTACCTGTTCATGCTGCGCGACCAGCGCCGGCAGCAGCAGCAGCAAGGCGCGGCGCCGCGCTGAATTCCATGAAAGTGCGCATCGCGCCGGGCGGCTTCGAATTCGAGACCGCGCCCGAGCAGACCCTGCTGCGCGCCGCCGATGCCGCCGGCATCGAACTGCCCAGCTCCTGCCGCAACGGCACCTGCCGCACCTGCATCTGCCTGCTGCGCGAAGGCCAGGTGCGCCACACCATCGACTGGCCCGGCCTGAGCGCCGAGGAAAAGACCGAAGGCTGGATCCTGCCCTGCGTGGCGCAGCCGCTGTCGGACGTGACGCTCGAGGTGCCGCAGGCCTTCTCGGTGTTCGGCGACGCCTGACCGCCTGCGCGGTTCAGGAGGCGTCGATGCCCGCGCGCAGGGCCGCCGCCAGGATCGCCTGACGCAGGCCGTCGTTGCGCGCGAGCGGCCCGCCGATGCGCGTGCCCGCCAGCACGCCCTTGACGCGGTCGCCGAAGAGCACGACCGAGCGGTCGCGGTCGCGCTGGCGCGACATCCACACCAGCCCGTCGACATCCGCGAACCGATGGTGCAGCGCCTGGGCCCAGGCCGCCGTCGCCGGGTAGTCGCGCGAGGGGCTGGCGATCAGTTCCTCCTTCGGCACCTTGATGCGGTGCAGCCCCTCGCTCGTGAGGTCGACCAGCCGCAGCGCACGCTGGGGCAGCAGCTGGCCGTGGCCGCGCTGGGCGAAGGCGTCGAGGTCGACGTACTTGTCGGGCGCATCGAAGGGCACGTCGTGGAACACCGTCTCGAAGATGGCGCAATCCAGGGTCGCGCCGCCGTACAGGTAGGGCACCAGCTTGCCCCTGGCGTCGCGGATCGGCGCGAAGCGCGTCGGCTTGCGCGGCACGCCGGCGGCATCGGCGCCCGGGTTGAAGCTCTCGGGCGCGAAGGCGGTGTCGTGGATGACGTGGATCGTGTCGCCCGCGGGCCAGTCTTCGAACAGGGGGTCCAGCGAAGCGGCCGGGGCGCGGCAGCTCAAGCCGCGCTCCCCTCGGCGTCGCGCCGCGCGGCGGCGACCACGGCCTGCGGGTTGGTGCCCAGCAGGTCGACCGGCCGCGCGCTGCCGGGCAGGCCGCCGTTGTTCGAGGTGAACCACAGCGCCAGCTTCCAGCCCGCCTTGTGCGCGCCGAAGGCCTCGAGCACCTCGTGCACCGCCTTGATGGGCTTGTGGGCCTCGAACTGGAAGGCCGGATAGACATCGCGCTCGCGCGCCGTCTTGTCCGGATGCGGCACCGTGAACACCTGCCGGCGCTTGCGCCAGTTGTCGGCCAGCGCCGAGCGGTTGCCGGCCTGGGAGCCGTTGGCGTCCGCCAGCTGCTCGGCCGTGAAGTGGCCGAACTCGTTGAGCACCCGCGCGTGGCGGGTGGCGAGCCGCCGGGCCATGTCCAGCTCGACCGCGCTGGGTACCAGCATGCGCTCGGCCATGAAGTCGACCACCTCCGCCATCTGCCGCTCGCGCACGGTCGTCATCTTCTCGACCAGCAGCCGGTCGAGCATCGACAGGGAGGCCAGCAACATGCTGGAGCTGGCCGCGTCCTTGACCTCGAGCAGGAAGGTCCGGCCCGGCGTGCGCCGGCCCGAGGCGTCGCGGTAGGGTTCCACGGAGAGCAGATCGCCCTGCAGCGTGGCGGATGCGGCTTTGGCCATGGTGTGGGCTCCTTTGATCTGATTGATGAGATTTTACGCCTTCAGGTCAATCAGATCAATTTGCCCCCTCGGGCCACCGCTCCAGGTCAACGCGGCGGCGCGGACACCATCCGGTCCCGCTTCGCCAGCGAGGGGAACAGCCGGAACCAGGCCAGCGCCACCACCATCGTGCCCGCCCCGCCCAGCACCACCGAGCCCACCGGCCCGAGCAGCGCGGCCGTGGCGCCCGATTCGAATTCGCCCAGCTGGTTGCTCGCGCCGATGAAGATCGAGCTCACCGCGCCGACCCGCCCGCGCATGTCGTCGGGGGTCTCGAGCTGCACCAGCGTCTGGCGGATCACCACGTTGACCATGTCGGCGCCGCCCGAGATCGCCAGCGCGATCAGCGAGACGGTGAAGCTGCGCGAAATGCCGAACACCACCATGCAGAGCCCGAAGGCGCCGACCGCGAACAGCAACGTGCGGCCGATGTGGCGCTCGATGGGCCGGCGCGTGAGCACGATCGAGGTCAGCAGCGCGCCGACCGCCGGCGCGCTGCGCAGCAGGCCCATGCCCCAGGGCCCGGTGTGCAGGATGTCCTTCGCATAGATCGGCAGCAGCGCCACCGCGCCGCCCAGCAGCACCGCGAACAGGTCGAGCGAGATCGCGCCCAGCACGGGCTTGCGGCGCCAGATGAAGTCCACGCCCGCGAACACCGTGGCCAGCGTGACCGGCTCGCGCACCCGCACCGGCTGCACATAGCCCAGCCGCGCCACCAGCACGCAGCCGATCGCGAACAGCAGCACGCTGACGCCGTAGACCACGCCGGTGCCGGCCGCGAACAGCAGCCCGCCCAGCGCCGGCCCGCCGATGACCGCGCCCTGCATGCCGGCCGAGCTGAAGGCCATGGCGCGCGGCAGCATCAGCGGCGGCACCAGCATCGGCGTGAGCGCCTGCTGGGCCGGCATCTGGAAGGCGCGCACCGCGCCCAGCACCACCGACAGCCCCAGCAGCAGCGCGCGCGAATCGTGCTGCAGCAGATGCGCGCCCAGCAGCGTGGCGCCGACCGCCCCCTGCAACGCCAGGCAGGCCGCCACGATGCGGCCCCGGTGGTGGCGGTCGACCACATGGCCCGCATAGAGCGCGAGCACCAGCGCGGGCACGAACTGGTAGAGGCCGACCAGGCCCAGGTCCCAGGCGCTGCCGGTCAGGTCGTACATGTGCCAGCCGATGGCCACCAGCAGCATCTGGCTCGCGGCTGTGCCGAACAGCCGTGCCACCCACAGCCGCATGAAGGGGCGCTCGCGCGTGAGGTCGGAAAAGGTCGGGGCGAACGGGGGATCGGAAGCGGGAGCGGCGGCGGACATTCGTTCGAGAATAGCCCAGCCCATGAAACCTTCGCTGCCGCTCAACCTGCCGCCCGAGCCGACGCTCGTCCACGAGGACCCGCACCTGCTGGTGCTCGACAAGCCCTCGGGCCTGCTGTGCGTGCCCGGCCGGGGCGAGGACAAGCAGGACTGCCTGAGCGCGCGCGCCCAGGCCCGCTGGCCCGAGGCGCTGGTGGTGCACCGGCTCGACATGGCGACCAGCGGCCTGGTGCTGATGGCGCGCAGCCCGGCGGTGCAGCGCGCGCTGGGCGATGCCTTTGCCGAACAGGCGGTCTGGAAGCGCTACGAGGCCGTCGTCGACGGCGTGCTGGCCGAGGACCCGCACTGGTCGGTGATCGATGCCCCGCTGATGGCCGACTGGCCGCGGCGCCCGCTGCAGAAGATCGACCCCGAAGGCAAGCCCAGCCTCACGCGCTGGCGGGTGCTGGCGCCCCTGCCCGCGCTGGGCGCGAGCCGGCTGCTGCTCGAACCCCGCACCGGCCGCACGCACCAGCTGCGCGTGCACCTGGCATCGATCGGCCATCCGATCCTGGGCGATGCGCTGTATGCCGACGCGGCGGTGCAGGCCCGCGCCTCACGGCTGATGCTGCATGCGAGCGTGCTGCAGTTCCGGCATCCGGTCGATGGGCAGGCGCTGCGCTTCGAAAGCCCGGCGCCGTTCTGACGGCCCTGGCTCAGGTGCCCTTGACCACCAGCACCGGCACGCGCGAATCCTGCAGCACGCGCTGCGTCACGCTGCCCAGCAGCAGCTTCTCGATGCCGGTGCGGCCGTGCGAGCCCATCACGATCAGGTCGACGCCCAGGGCGTTGGCGGTGTCGACGATGCCTTCATGCACCACATGGCCGTCGATCACCCGCTGGTCGCTGTGCAGGCCTTCGGCCGCCAGCGCCGCCACGCCGCGGGCCAGCGCCGCGTTGGCGCTGGAGGTGGCCGCGGCCAGGTACTCGTTCTGGCCCAGCGCGTAGTCGGCGCCGACGCCGATGAAGGGGTAGTTGTCGATCACATGGATCAGCGTGATACGGCTGCCGAAGGCAAGTGCCAGTCCGCTGGCCTTGCTGACCGCGTACATCGATGTTTCGGAACCGTCGATCGGAACCAGGATGTGATTGAACATGGCATGCCCTCGCTGCGTTCTTGGCTCGCGCGGAGCCGGGGTTGCAATTTAACCCGAGTGCGGCACTCGGGCTTGTAGGACGGGCGCGGCGACCGGCCGCGCCCCCCGCGCGTTCTGCCCGCGTCGCGCTCAGTCGCCCTGGAAGGCGCCCGCCCGGCAGGTCACGACCAGCGTGTCGCGGTGCCCGCCCTCGCCTTCGGCCAGCGGCTGGATCGGCGTCGATTCGTGGATCACGCGCGCGTCGTCGAGCAGCAGCAGGGTCCAGGGCTCGGTCATGGTGAAGCGCTCGCCGCGCCGGCCATCGGCCTCGAACACGCGGGTCTCGCCGCCTTTGATGCCCTCGCGCCCGACCAGCATCACGGCCACCAGGTCGACGCCGTCGCGGTGCGCACCCTCGGGCGTGGGCCGGCCGATGCCGTCGGCGGTGTCGATGCGGAACTGGTGCGCCTCGACGAACCAGCGCTGCGCGCCGCGCAGGTCGCTCGCGGCATCGGCGATGCGCAGCATCAGCCGCTGCCAGGTCGGGCTCTCGACGGTCTCGGCCACCATGGGCGCGAACCAGCGCTGCATGCCGCCATGCAGCGCGTTGTACTCGACCGGCTGCCAGTGGGCACGGTGCGGCACCGAGGCCAGCGACGGGCCCTCCACCTCGAAACAGGCATGGCGCCGCTGCCGGTAGCGGCCGCCGTCCTTGAGGTACTCGTCGGGCGGCAGCGCATTCCAGTCAGCCTGCAGTGCATCGAGCGCCGACAACGGCAGGCCCAGCCATTCGGCCACGCCTTCGGGGCTCAGCACCCCGTAGCCTTGCGTGCGCAGGGCGGTGGCGAGTTCGGCGGGTGGGGTGGCGAGGGGTTGGAAGCTGGTCGCGCTCACGCTTCGACCTTCACGCCCTTCCAGAAGGCGACACGGTCCTTGATCTCTTCGGCTTCGGGCTTGGGGTCGGCGTAGTACCAGGCGGCGTCGGCATGCAGTTCGCCATTGACCAGCAGCGAGAAATAACTCGCCGAGCCCTTCCAGGGGCAGGTGGTCTTGTGGTTGCTGAAGGTCACGTAGTCGCGATTGAGCGCGCTCATCGGGAAATAGTGGTTGCCTTCGACGAGCACGGTGTCGTCGCTCTCGGCGATGGTGACGCCGTTCCAGGTTGCTTTCATGGTCTTGGTCTCTATGGGAGGGGTTGCGGGCGCGGGGCGTTGCGCTGCCGTATGGGGCGGTTGGTATTGTGACGCTGTGGCGACGGGGTCTTGCTTGTTCGACGGATCAACCCTTTTCGACGGCTCGGACCTTTGCGAGGGCTGGGGCCGGGTCTCGCCCCGGCGGGCGACTCACTTTTCTTTGCTTCGCCAAAGAAAAGTAAGCAAAAGAAAGGCGACCCCACCGTCTGCGACCCTTCCGCTTCGCTCCAGGGCACCTTGCGGTGCTCACGTTTCGCGGGGTCTCGCAGAACTCGCTTCGCTCAAACAACTGCGAGCCCTGATCCGCGAACCGCTGCGCTCCTCAGCGCATCCAGAGGGGCTTGAAGAGCGCTCGGGCCTTTGCTTCGCTCGGCCCACAACGCGCTGCAGGCGCGTTGCGCCTGCAGCGCTGGAGCTTGTTGTTCTTGTGTTTGGTCGGGCCGAGCGAAGCGATGGCCCGTTCGGTTCCCGCTCCCAAATCCCTTCTGGCTGCGCCGAGGAGCGCAGCGGTTCGCGGATAAGGGCTCGCGATTGTCTGAGCGAAGCGAGTTCGAGCGAGACCCCGCGAACCGCGAGCACCGCAGGTTGCCCGCAGCGAAGCGGAGGGTCGCAGACAGCAGGGTCGCCTTTTCTTTGCTTACTTTCTTTTGGCGAAGCAAAAGAAAGTGAGTCGCCCGCCGGGGCGAGTCCCGGCCCCCGTCCCCAGCAGAGACAACTAAGCAGCCAACCAATGCACGCTGAACAACCTCTCCGGATCCGTCCAAACCGCCACCGGCCGAAACCCCGCCCGCACCGCCAAAGAACGCAACCCCTCCACCGTGAACTTGTGCGAATGCTCGGTATGCAAGGTCTCCCCTTCAGCGAACTCGAAGGTCTCACCGTTCAACACAACGCTCTGCGCACAGCGGCTGACGAGATGCATCTCGATCCGCTGCAAAGGCGCGTTGTAGAAAGCCGCATGACCGAAGGCCTCGAGGTCGAAGTCGGCCCCCAGTTCGGCATTCGCGCGCCGCAGCAGGTTCAGGTTGAAGGCCGCCGTCACGCCTTGCGCATCGTTGTACGCCGCATGCAAAAGGGCCGGGTCCTTGACCAGGTCCACGCCCAGCAGCAGGCCGCCGCCACGCAGCAGGCGCGCCGCCAGCTGCAGGAAGCTCAGGGCCTCGTCCGGCGTGAAGTTGCCCAGGGTCGAGCCCGGGAAGAAGCCCACGCGCCGCCCGGCCCCTTCGCCCGGCGCGGGCAGCACCAGCGGCATCGTGTAGTCGGCCGCCACCGGCTGCACCACGAGCTGCGGGTAGTCGGCGCGCAGGCGCTCGGCCGCGGCCTCGAGGTGCTCGCCCGAGATGTCGATGGGCAAATAGCGCCGCGGCGTTTCCAGTGCATCGAGCAGCAGGCGCACCTTGGTCAGCGAACCCGCGCCGAACTCGATGATCTCGGCGTTCGGGCCGATCTGCTGCGCGATCTCCGCGGCGCAGTCGGTCAGGATGCCCAGCTCGGTGCGCGTCGGGTAGTACTCGGGCAGCTCGCAGATGCGGTCGAACAGCGCCGAGCCCTCGACGTCGTAAAAGAACTTGGGCGACACGCTGCGCGCGCGGCGCGACAGGCCGGCCTGCATCTCGCGGCCGAATTCGGACAAGGGCGCCGGGGTGGAAGGCGTGGCGCCGCGCGAAAGGTCCGCGGGCAGGGAGGCGGGATTGCGCATCAGAGATCCTTTGCGAGCCGCAGGCCCGAGAACTGCCAGCGCGCGGCCGGCGGGAAGAAATTGCGGTAGCTGGGCCGCGTGTGGCCGGCCGGCGTCGCGACGCTGCCGCCGCGCAGCACCAGCTGGCCGACCATGAACTTGCCGTTGTATTCGGCCGCCACGCCGGGCAGCGGACGGAAGCCGGGGTACGGGTCGTAGGAGGAACGCGTCCACTGCCAGACATGGCCGGTCATCTCGTGCATGCCGGTGTCGGCGCAGGCGGCCTCCCACTCGAATTCGGTGGGCAGGCGCGCGCCGGCCCATTCGGCATACGCGGCGGCCTCGTAGAAACTCAATTGCGACACCGGCGCCTCGTGCGCCAGCGGCCGCACGCCGTGCAGGCCGAAGAGCTGCCAGCCCACGGCCGCGGGCGCGCCGCCGGCCAGGCCCAGCCGCGGATCGTCGGGTGCGAGCCAGTAGGCCGGCGCGCGCCAGCCCTGGGCCTGCACCGCGGCCCATCCGTCGGACAGCCACAGCTCGGGCCGCTGGTAGCCGCCGTCGGCGATGAACTGCGCATAGTCGCCGCAGTTCACCAGCCGGTCGGCGATGGCGTAGGGCCGCAGCAGCACGCGGTGACGCGGCGTCTCGTTGTCGAAGGCGAAGCCCTGGCCCTCGTGCCCGATCTCCAGGTGGCCGCCGGGCTGGGCGCGCCAGTGCATCTCGGGCGCCACCGTGGCCAGGCGCAGGGCCGGGCCGCCCGCGGCGCGGTAGGCCGGCAACAAGGGGTTGCAGGACAGCGCATGCAGGATGTCGGTGAGCAGCAGTTCCTGGTGCTGCTGCTCGTGGTGCAGCCCCAATGTGAGCACCGCCGCCACCTCGTCCCAGGCCGCCGCGTCGACCGTGTCGAGCAGCCGCTCGACGCCGGCATCGACATGCGCCCGGTAGGCATGGACCTCGTCGACCGAAGGGCGCGTGAGCAGGCCGCGCTGCGGCCGCGGGTGGCGCGGCCCCAGGGCTTCGTAGTAGGAATTGAACAGGTACTGGAATCGCGGGTCGAAGGGCCGATAGCCGCTCGAATGCGGCTGCAGCAGCACCGTCTCGAAGAACCAGGTGGTGTGGGCCAGGTGCCATTTGGTCGGGCTGGCGTCGGGCATCGACTGGATGCACTGGTCCTCCGCCGACAACGGTGCCGCGAGTTCGAGGCTGGCAGCGCGCACCGCGCGGAAGGTGTCACGCAAGGCATCGGGGGCCTGCGTGCTCGGCCGGGAAAGCTTCATGGGGAGGACTCCAGGGATCGCATCGGGCGTTGTAGTCGATGACGGTGACGTGCGTCCGTAGGACAAGCACGCGCGCGTGCGACCCGACATAACAGCAGCTTTCCGTTGCCCATAATGCCTGCATGACTTCCACCGCCCCTGCCCGCCGCCCCCATGTCCTCATCGTCGGCTGTGGTTTCGGCGGGCTCGAGGCCGCGCGCCGGCTGCAGCGCGAGGCGGTCGACGTGACGGTGATCGAAAAAACCAACCACCACCTGTTCCAGCCCCTGCTCTACCAGGTCGCCACCGCCGGCCTGGCCGCGCCCTCGATCGCGGCGCCCACCCGGCTGCTGTTCCGCGGCCAGGCCTCGATCACCACGCTGCTGGGCGAGGTGACCGACATCCTGCCGGCCGAGCGCGCCGTGCAGCTGCGCGACGGCCAGCGCATCGGCTACGACCACCTGATCGTCGCGGCCGGCGCCACCCACAGCTACTTCGGCAACGACCACTGGGCCCGCTTCGCGCCGGGCCTCAAGACCCTGGCCGATGCCTTCGAGATCCGGCGCCATGTGCTGATGTCCTTCGAGGCCGCGGAGAAGGAAAGCGACCCGGTGCGCCAGCGCGCGCTGCTGACCTTCGCCGTGATCGGCGCCGGCCCGACCGGCGTCGAGATGGCCGGCACGTTGGCCGAGATCGCGCGCCACACGCTGGCCGGCGAGTTCCGCCGCATCGATCCGGCCAGCGCCGAGGTGCTGCTGATCGAGGGCGGCCCGCGGGTGCTGCAGGCCATGCCCGAGGGCCTGAGCCAGAAGGCCAGGGAACAGCTCGAGCGGCTGGGCGTGAAGGTGCGTTTGAACGCACGGGTCACCTCGATCGACGCCACCGGCCTCGACATCGCGGTGGGGGCCGAAGGCAGCACCGAACGCATCGACACCCACTGCGTGGTCTGGGCCGCGGGCGTGGCGGCCTCGCCGCTGGGCCGGCTGCTGGCCGATGCGGTCGGCGCCGAGGTCGACCGCGCGGGCCGCATCCGCGTCGAGCCCGACCTGAGCCTGGCCGGCCATCCCGAGATCAGCGTGGTGGGCGACCTGGCGGCCGCCTTGAGCCATGCGCCCGGCAAGGACCCGAAGCCCGTGCCCGGCGTCTCGCCGGGCGCCAAGCAGATGGGCCGCACCGCCGCGGCCAACGTGCTGCACCGGCTGGCCGGCGAGCCGACCGAGGCCTTCCGCTACCGCGACTACGGCAACCTCGCGACCATCGGCCGCAACTCGGCCGTGGTCGACCTCGGGACCCCCTTCGGCCCGCTGCGCTTCAGCGGCAAGCTCGCCTGGCTGTTCTGGCTGTTCGCCCACGTCTACTTCCTGATCGGCTTCCGCAACCGCCTGGTCGTGCTGATGGACTGGGCCAGCGCCTACTGGAGCTTCCAGCGCTATGCCCGCGTGGTGGCCGACGTGGACGTGGCGGGCAAGGGCGAGTCGTAGCCGCGCTCAGAGCGCCGCGTGGCCGTCGCGCGCGGCCTGCCGGGCCTGGGCCCGCACCGACTCGCGCGTGAGCCCGCCGCCGCCCTGCCCCAGGCTCAGCACGCCGGCCGAGGCCGCGTCGCCATAGAGGTTGCCGGCCCGGCTCGCGGCCAGGGCACCGGCGCGCACCGCGCCGCGGTCGGCCTGGTTCACCGCCACGGCCCGGGTCTGCGCGACCGAGGCTTCGCCGAACACCGGCGCGCGGGCCGCGGCACGCGCATCGACGGCGACGTCGGCACGCGAACGGACCGCATCGATGCGCTGCACGCCCTGGTAGCTTTCGGCCTGCGCGCCGGTGGCGACGCCCAGCAGGGACAGAACGATGGCGCCGAGAACTTGGGTGGTCTTCATGATGGATTTCCTTGGGTTGAAACGGGTGCGGGGGAGATCACTGCTGAAGGAAATTCAGCAGGTCGTTGTTGAGCCGGTCCTTGTGGGTGTCGGTCAGGCCGTGCGGCGCGCCTTCGTAGACGATCAGCTTGGCGTTCCTGATCAACCGGGCCGAGGCGCGGCCGGCGGCGTCGATGGGCACGATCTGGTCGTCGTCGCCGTGGATCACCAGCGTGGGCACGTCGAAGCGTTTCAGGTCTTCGGTGAAGTCGGTGGCCGAGAAGGCCGCGATCGAGTCGTAGGTGTTCTTGTGGCCGCCCTGCATGCCCTGCGCCCAGAAGGACTGGATCGCGCCCTGCGAAGGCTTGGCGCCCGGCCGGTTGAAGCCGAAGAAGGGGCCCGAGGCGATGTCCAGGTACAGCTGCGAACGGTCTGCCAGCGAGGCCTTGCGCAGGCCGTCGAAGACCTCGATCGGCAGGCCGCCCGGGTTGGCCGCGGTCTTCAGCATCAGCGGCGGCACCGAGCTCACGAGCACCGCCTTCTTGACCTTGGCCGTGCCATGGCGGCCGATGTAGCGCGCCACCTCGCCGCCGCCGGTGGAGAAGCCGACCAGCGTGACGTCCTTGAGCTGGAGCCCGTCGATCACGGCGGCCAGGTCGTCCGCGTAGTGGTCCATGTCGTTGCCGTCCCAGGGCTGGCTCGAGCGGCCATGGCCGCGGCGGTCGTGCGCCACCACGCGGTAGCCCTTGGACGCCAGGAACAGCATCTGCGACTCCCAGCTGTCCGAGTCCAGCGGCCAGCCATGGCTGAAGGTCACGACCGGTCCGTTGCGCGGGCCCCAGTCCTTGTAGTAGAGCTGGACGCCGTCCCTGGTGGTGATGTAGTTCGCGCTCTGCACGACGCCCGCCACGGGGCGTGCCGGCGCCGGCTCGGCCGCCAGCGCGGCGCCGCATGCGAGGGCCACGGCGGCCAGGACGGCAAGACGGGGGATGGTTTTCATGGCTTTTTCCTTTGAGGGGGGTGTGTTGAAGCGACAGAAGCAACTTTAGGCGCCCTGAAAAACGATTGGTGATAAAAAGTCCTGATAACTTGACTTGGAGTATTCATGGTCGATCGACTCGAAGCACTGCTCGCGCACTTCAGCGTGACGGCGAAGGTCTTCCAGAGCGGCGCGCTGTGCGGCATCAACGAGCTCTCGGACCGGGGCGGCTGCGGCCATCTGCACCTGGTGCGCAGCGGCGAGGTGGGCGTGAGCCATGGCGGCGCGGAAGTGCTGCGGATCACGCAGCCCAGCCTGCTGCTCTACCCGCAGCCGATGGCGCACCGCTTCCTCACCGACCCCAAGCACGGGGCCGATTTCGTCTGCGCGCAGCTGGATTTCGAGGGCGGTGCCCACAACCCGATCTGCGCCGCGCTGCCGCCCTTCGTCTGCGTGCCGCTGGCCGAGATCGGCGGCGCGCAGCAGGTGCTGAGCCTGCTGTTCGAGGAAGCCTTCGCGCAGCACTGCGGCCGGCAGGCGCTGCTCGACCGCCTGTTCGAGGTGGTGCTGATCCAGGTGCTGCGCCACCTGATGGAAAAGGGCCAGACCCGCGCCGGCATGCTGTCGGGGCTGTCGCATGCGCGGCTGCGCAACGCGATCGTGGCGATGCACGAGGGCGCCGAGCGCGACTGGACGCTCGACACGCTGGCCGAGCGCGCCGGCATGTCGCGCAGCGTCTTCGCCACGCAGTTCCGGGACACGGTAGGGTGCACGCCCGGCGCCTACCTGCAGCGCTGGCGCGTGGGCCTGGCGCAGCAGGCGCTGCGCCAGGGGCGATCGCTCAAGCTGATCGCCGGCGAGGTCGGCTACGGCAGCGAGGCCGCGCTGTCACGCGCCTTCAAGGCGCAGTGCGGGCTTTCGCCGCGCGAGTGGAAGCAGGCGCAGCAAGCCTAGGGCGATCAGGTCGCCGCGGCCGGCTCCTTCTCCTGCAGCAGCCGCCACATGACCTTGCCCGCGCCGCTCTTGGGCAGCGCGTCGACGAATTCCACCCGGCGAGGGATCTTGTAGACCGCCATGTTCTCGCGGCACCAGTCGATGATCTGCTGCTCGGTCGTGTCCTTGTGGGTGGCGCGCAGCACCACCACGGCCTTGACCGACTCGCCGCGGTAGGCATCCTTCATCGCGATCACGCAGGCTTCCTGGATCGCCGGATGCCTGAACATCAGCAGCTCGACCTCGGCCGGCCAGACCTTGAAGCCACTGGCGTTGATCATGCGCTTGAGCCGGTCGGTGATGAAGAAGTAGCCGTCCTCGTCGACCCGGCCCATGTCGCCGGTGCGGAAGTAGCGCTTGCCCTCGAACTCGATGAAGGCCGCCGCCGTGGCGTCGGGCCGCTTCCAGTAGCCCTGGAACACCTCGGGGCCGCAGGTGATGATCTCGCCGGACTCGCCGACCGGCAGCTCCTTGAAGGTGTCGGGGTCGACCACGCGCGAGTCGCTGCTCATGAACGGGATGCCCAGGCACTGCTGCTTGGGGTTGTCGGCCGGCTGCGCGTGCGAGGGCGCCGCGGTCTCGGTCAGGCCGTAGCCCTCCTGGTACTTGAGGCCGTACTGCTCGAACAGCCGCTGGGCCACCGCCTGCGGCATGGCGGCCCCGCCGCCGCCGATGTAGACCAGGCTGCGCAGGTCGAAGCTCGCGAAGTTGGGGCTGGCCATCAGGTCGATCACCATGGTCGGGATGTTGGTCCAGGTGGTGATCTTGCGCAGCGAGATCAGCCGACCCGCCACCTCGCGGTCCCAGCGCGGCATGATGACCAGCGTGCCGCCCGAGAAGATCGCGGTGTGCAGCATGCTCACCACGCCGGTGATGTGGAACATCGGGATCACGGCCAGCACCCGCGCTTCGGCCGACACCGAGCCCCAGAGCTGGCTCGCGACCGCGTTGTGCATCAGGCTCGAATGGTGGTGCACGCAGCCCTTGGGCAGGCCGGTGGTGCCGCTGGTGTAGGGCAGCAGCGCCATGTCGTCGGCGCCGACCACGTGCTCCGGCGCCGGATGGCCCGCATCCACCGCGTCCTGCCAGTGCATGGCGCTGCCGCCGGCCAGCGCCGGCAGCGGGTGGCGCGCCAGCAGCCAGTCGCGCCAGGCCGGCGCGGGGGCCTCGTCGCCGCTGACAGCGGCATCGAAGGCGTCGGTGAACTGGGTGACGATCAGGTGCGCCAGGCGCTGCGCGGGCTCGAGCGCGTCGCTGGCCTTGGCCAGTTCGGGCGCCAGGTCGCCGGTGGTGATCGCCACCTTGGCGTCGGGGTCGACGATGTAGTGCTTGAGCTCCTCGGCACGGTTCATCGGGTTGACCGGCACCACCACCGCATTGGCGCGCAGGATCGCGAAATGCGCGATCACGAGTTGCGGGCAGTTCTGCATGTCGAGCACCACGCGGTCGCCGCGGCGCACGCCCAGGGCGTGCAGCGTGCCGGCCAGGCGCTCGGCCTGGTCCACCAGTTCGCGGTAGCTCAGTTCGCGGCCGAAGAAGACCAGCGCCGCCTTGTCGGGATAGCGCGCGGCCGAGACGGCGAGGTTGTGCCACAGCGAGGTGGCGGGCACGGTGATGGCATGGGGCAGGCGCTGTGGCCAGAACTTGTGATGCGGACGGTCCATGAAGTCTCCCTTTTGAGCCCGACAGCCTACGACGCGAAGTCGGGCCCATGCATCGGGGAAGCCCCGAAGCGCGTCACCTGCGCGACGCCGAAAAAACCGACGATGGGCTGCGCGCCGACAGACGGCCGGGCGCGGGGGCTCTAAAAGGGGTCTCCATCCACCACCCCGAGGAGCTCCCATGGCAGCAGACAAGAAGGCAAGCGTTCACTGGGAAGGCGCCGGCAAGACCGGCCAGGGCCAGGTCAGCACCGAGACCGGTGCCCTCAAGGACTACCCCTACGGCTTCGCGAGCCGCTTCGGCGACGACCGCAAGGGCACCAACCCCGAGGAGATCGTGGGCGCCGCGCATGCGGCCTGCTTCACCATGGCCTTCGCCTTCGCGCTCGAAGCCGAGGGCCTGGCCGCGACGGCCATCGACACCCGCGCGGCGGTGCGGCTGGCCAAGGACGGCGCGGGCTTCAAGATCGACCGCATCGCGCTGGAACTCGACGCGGCCGTGCCCGGCCTCGACGAGGCGAGGTTCCAGGCCATCGCGGCGGCGGCCAAGGCCGGCTGCCCGCTGTCGAAGGCGCTGACCGGCGTGCCCGAGGTCACGCTCAAGGCCGTGCTCAAGGGCTGATCCAGGCGGCAGGATCCGGGTCGGCGCCGTTCGCACAGTCGCCGAAGACCCGGATGCCCGCCACGCCCTGCGCCTTGGCGGCGTACATGGCGCTGTCGGCATGCCGCAGCAACAGGTCGGGGTCGTGCCCGGCCTGCGGGTAGAGGGCGATGCCGATCGAGGCCGCCACCGACAGCACGTGGCCCTCGACCTGCAGCGGCTCGGCCAGCGCCGACAGGATGCGCCCCGCCAGCCGCCGCGCGCTCGCGGCCTCGTGCACCCGGTGCTGCAGCACCGCGAACTCGTCGCCGCCGAGCCGGGCCAGCACCTCGCCCGGTCCGCTCACCCGCCGCATCCGATCGGCCACCGCGATCAGCACCTGGTCGCCCACGGCGTGGCCGAAGCGGTCGTTGATCGGCTTGAAATGGTCGATGTCGATGTAGTGCACCGCGAAGGCCTCGCCGCCCTGCGCGGCCGCGGCGCTCGCGGTGCGCAGGTGCTCGAGGAACACCTCGCGGTTGACCAGCGAGGTCAGGCCGTCATGGCGCGCCAGGTGGCGGATGCGCTCTTCGCTGCGGCGCCGCTCGGTGATGTCGGTGTAGGTCCGCACCACGCCGCCGCCCTCGATCGGCACGCTGAAGATCTCGATCACGCTGCCGTCGGGGCGCTGCCGCTCGTAGCGCTGCACGCTGTCGAGGATGCCGCCGGACCGGATGAAGTCCATCACGTCCGCCGGCGTGCTGGAGAACTCGCCCCTGGCCATCTGGTGGTCCAGCACCTGCTGGAAGCTGGGGCGCGAGGCCATCAGGGCCTCGGGCAGGTCGAGCAGCTGCATGGCGCGCCGGTTGCACACCTCGACCACCCGCTCGGCATTGACCATCATGATGCCCTGCTCCATGCGTTCGAGCGTGGCCTCGAGCACCGCCGACTTCTGGCGCAGCAGCGCCTCGCTCTCGCGGGCGCGCCGCTCGGCGGCCCGCAGCAGCTGCTGCTGGCGCTTGAGCATCGTGATGTCGACATGGGCGTAGAAGCCCTTGCCGTCGGGGCTGCGCTGCGCGATCACGCGGCTCCAGCGGGCGCCGGGCAGCGGCAGTTCGAAGGGCGCGCCGGCAAAGCGCATGTTCTCCTCGAGGATGGCGATGCCCTCGTCGAACAGCGCCCGCTCGTCGCCGCGGTGCTCGGCCCAGGCCTGGCGATAGGCCTGCTCGAAGCGCAGCCCGTGCGCCGCGCGCCGGTGCGGCAGGCCGTACATCGCGACGAAGGGCTCGTTGACCCAGAGGATGCGGTCGTCGCTGCCGGTCACCATGACGCCATCGGCCACGTGGTCGAACAGCACCGTGCCGTCGACCTCGGGCGCGCCCGAAAGGCTGCCGAAGGCCGAGATCACCTCGTCGCCGCGCTCGGCCGTCTCCTGCTCCTTCCAGAGCCGGATCCGTCCCACGCCGGGCAAGGGCAGCGACGCGACGCACAGCGAGCGGCCCTCGTGCTCGAAGACGAAGGGGCGCTGCTGCGCGTGGTGCCGCGCCAGCCCTTCGGCGATGTAGCGCTCGATGGCCGGCATCTCGCGGGCGTCGAGCCGCCCTTCGTAGAAGCGGCGCAGGTTGGCGGCATAGGGCTCGCCGACCTGGACATGGCCCGCATGCTGGGGAAAGAAGCGCAGGAAGCTGCGGTTCCAGAGCAGCACGTTGTCGCCCTCGTCGAACAGGCAGACCGCGACCCCCAGCCCATCGAGCGCGGCCGCCACCGGCCTCAGCAAGGCGGCGGCCGCCTCCGGGCCGCCGTGAACCGGCAACTCTTGAGCGCTCATCTGAAGGTCTCCACGCGGTGTTCTGGCTGGGTGCAATTTTTGTTTTGCGTGGATTCTGCCTGCGAAGCCGGCGCCCCCGGCGCGCGGCCGCCCGGACGGCCGTGCGCACAGCGCTTGCATACCAGCAGGCACGGAACCTGCTGATGCCTGCGCCATGTCCATCTCCGCCTCCGAAATCAGTGCCCGCATCGTCGAAGCGGTGATGGCGGGCAAGCTCGCACCGGGTTCGCGCCTGGGCGAGCAGCAGCTCGCCATGCTGTTCGACTGCAGCCGCACCATCGTGCGGGAGGCGCTCACGCGCCTGGCCGCCCGCGGCATCGTGACCGTGTCCTCGCGCCGCGGCTGGTTCGTCATCGAGCCCTCCGAGGACGAAGCGCGCGAAGCCTTCGAGGCCCGCCGCGTGATCGAAGTCGGCCTGATCCGCAGCGCCGGCCGCATCGAGAAACCCGCGCTGCGCCGGCTCAAGCTGCACCTGCAGCGCGAGCAGGCCGCCGTGCAGGGCACCGACGTGGGCACACGCAGCTTCCTGCTGGGCGACTTCCACGTCTGCCTGGCCGAGTGCCTGGGCAACAGCCTGCTGGCCGACACGCTGCGCGACTTCACCGCGCGCACCACGCTGATCGCGATGCTCTACCAATCCACGCACGATGCCGCGCAATCGTGCGGCGACCACGTGCGCATCGTCGATGCACTGGCGCGGGGCGACGCGGCCCAGGCCGAGGCCCTGATGGCCGAACACATCGGAACGGTGCAGTCGGCGCTGCGCCTGCAGGCCCGCAGCGACCCGCTGGCGCACCTGCGCGATGCGCTCGCACCGGTTCGGGGCGGCGAACTGAACGACAAGAACAAGGCACACGTCTTGCATACAAGTCCCCGCAAGACGAAGGCGACGCGCAAATCGGCGCCCCCTTCTTCCTCTCCCGACGATTCATCGACCTACCTAGGAGCCCTGCTGTGAAGTCCTTCCTCTCCGCCACTTTCTCGACGCGCCGCGTCGCCCTGCTCGCGCTGGCTTCCTCCGCCCTGTTCGCCGCCGGTGCCGCCCAGGCCCAGGCCGCGCTGGACAACATTCTGAAGTCGAAGACGCTCAAGGTCGCAGTGCCCACCGACTACCCGCCCTACGGCTCGGTCGACCGCACCATGACGCCCATCGGCCTCGACGTCGAGATGGCGCAGCTGATCGCCGCGAAGCTGGGCGTGAAGGTCGAGCTGGTGCCCGTGACCAGCGCCAACCGCATCCCCTACCTGCAGACCAAGAAGGCCGACCTGGTGATCTCCACCTTGGGCAAGAACGCCGAGCGCGAGAAGGTGATCGACTTCTCCTCCGCCTATGCGCCCTTCTTCCAGGCCGTGTACGCGGCCAAGAGCATGAAGCTCGCGAGCTTCGCCGACATGGCCGGCAAGACCGTGGCCGTGACGCGCGGCGCGATGGAGGACCAGGAGCTCAACAAGGTGGCGCCGCCCAACGTCGACTACCGCCGCTTCGAGGACAACAACGCGACCATCGCCGCCTTCGTGGCCGGCCAGACCCAGACCATCGCCACCAGCGCCGCGGTGGCGGGCGACATGCTGGCCAAGAACCCCAAGGTCAGCGCCGAGTTCAAGCTGCTGCTCAAGGACAGCCCCTGCTTCGTGGGCATCGCCAAGAACGAGACCGCGTTGAAGACCAAGGTCAACGAGATCATCGCGGCCGCGAAAAAGGACGGCACCCTCGACGCGATGTCGAAAAAATGGCTCGGCAAGGCCGCCGGCGACCTTCCTGTATAGGCCCACCCCCGACGCGGCTCACTCCGTGTAGCCGCCTCCCCCTCCAGGGGGCGACACCAGCGGCCCGGCGAAGCCGGTTCCGCGGTGTCCCACGACTGAAGAACAAGTGCGATCGCTGTTCATGTGCCTGGCACCAAGGAGCCTTTGATATGGAATTCGACTTCGGCGCCGTCCTCGTCGACTGGCGGCTGCTGGCCAAGGGCATCGGCTGGACCGTGGGCCTGACGGCCATCGCCACGCTGATCGGCATGGTGGTGGGCGTGGCCTGCGCCTGGGCGCGGTCCAGCGGGCCGGCCTGGCTGCGCTGGGGGGTGGGCACCTATGTGGAGCTGATCCGCAACACGCCCTTCATCGTGCAGCTGTTCTTCATCTTCTTCGGCCTGCCGGCCGCGGGGGTGAAGCTCACGCCGGAGACGGCCGCGGTCATCGCGATGGTGGCCAACCTCGGCGCCTACGCGACCGAGATCATCCGCGCCGGCATCGAGGCCACGCCGCGCGGCCAGATCGAGGCGGCCGTGAGCCTGGCGCTCAACAAGGTGCAGGTGTTCACCCGCGTGGTGCTGCCGCCGGCGCTGAAGAAGGTCTGGCCCGCGATGGTGAGCCAGATCATCATCGTGATGCTGGGCTCGGCCGTGTGCAGCCAGATCTCGGTCGAGGACCTGAGCTACGCCGCCAACCTGATCCAGAGCCGCAACTTCCGCGCCTTCGAGGCCTTCATCATCGCCACGGTGCTGTACCTGGCGCTGTCGGTCGGCCTGCGCCGCCTGCTCAACTGGGCCGGCCCGCGCTGGTTCTTCGGCCGCTGAACGCGGGGGAAAGATCATGAACGACTTCTCCCTCTGGGACATCCTGCGCAACCTGCTGATGGCGCTGCGCTGGACCGTCGCGCTGTCGGTGATCGCCTTCGTCGGCGGCGGCGTGGTGGGCGCGCTGCTGCTGTTCCTGCGGCTGCGCGCGGGCAAGGCGCTCGACCGCGCGATCGGCACCTATGTGCAGCTGTTCCAGGGCACGCCGCTGCTGATGCAGCTGTTCCTGGCCTACTTCGGCATCGCGCTGCTGGGCGTCGAGGTCTCGGCCTGGACCGCGGCCACGGTCGCGCTCACGCTCTACACCAGCGCCTACCTCACCGAGATCTGGCGCGGCTGCGTGGCCTCGATCCCCAAGGGCCAGTGGGAGGCCTCGGGCAGCCTGGCGCTCGGCTTCGGCGAGCAGATGCGCCACGTGATCCTGCCGCAGGCCCTGAAGATCGCGACCGCGCCCACGGTCGGCTTCCTGGTCCAGGTGGTCAAGGGCACGGCGCTGGCCTCGGTGATCGGTTTTGTCGAACTGACCAAGGCCGGCAGCATGATTTCCAACGCCACCTTCCAGCCCTTCGTGGTGTTCAGCTGCGTGGCGCTGATGTACTTCGCCCTCTGTTTCCCGATCAGCCTCTATGCACGGCACCTCGAAAGGAAGATCCATGTCCATCGTCGCTGAAGCCCCGGCGCATGCCGCCCACGTGGCGGCCGGCGCGCCCATCGTGCAGATCACGGCGCTGCGCAAGTCCTACGGCACCAACGAAGTGCTCAAGGGCATCGACCTCACGGTCAAGCGCGGCGAGGTGATCGCGATCATCGGCAAGAGCGGCTCGGGCAAGAGCACGCTGCTGCGTTGCATCAACGGGCTCGAGGTTTTTCAGCAAGGATCGCTGAGCGTCGACGGCAAGCCGCTGCTGCACGAGAGCGCGATGGCGATGCGCGAGCTGCGCCAACGCGTGGGCATGATCTTCCAGGGCTTCAACCTGTTCCCGCACCTCACGGTGGGCAGGAACGTGATGCTCGCGCCCACGCTGGTGAAGAAGCGCAGCACGCTCGAGACCGCCTCGCAGGCCCGCAAGCTGCTCACGCGCGTGGGTCTGGCCGAGAAGTTCGACGCCATGCCCGACCAGCTCTCGGGCGGCCAGCAGCAGCGCGTGGCCATCGCCCGCGCGCTGGCGATGGAGCCGGCCGTGCTGCTGTGCGACGAGATCACCTCGGCCCTCGACCCCGAACTGGTGGGCGAGGTGCTGCGCGTGGTCGAGTCGCTGGCCGAAGAGGGCATGACCTTGCTGATGGTCACGCACGAGATGAGCTTCGCGCGCAAGGTCGGCGACCGCGTGATCTTCATGCACCAGGGCCGGGTGCACGAGATGGGGCCGCCGGCCGAGCTGTTCGCGAATCCGCAGACGCCGGAACTCCAGCAGTTCCTGTCCTCGCTGCACGACTGACGGGCCGCGAACCTGCGCGTTGCACACTTCGATAGCGATCAGTCAGCCATGTAGAAAACCATTGGCGGCCGGCCCTCTATCTTGGCGACGTAGAAGGGACCGTCGTCCGCCGTCGGCGCGGTGATCACATAGGACCAGTTTCTACCCGTTTCGGAAAGCGTTGCGCGCGAACTGGTGAGCGTGAACTGCTCGGGCCGATCTCCTGAACTAAAGACCTGACGCCTTTCGTTCCAATTAAATGCGGCACTGCCAGCTGAGCGACGCGGCAACGACACCAGACTCAGAGCGGCCTTTGATACGGCAGCAGCCGTGGCATCCAGGTTTAGCACGAGAGCGCCCCCCTGTCGCGGTGCGGGCACCCACCGCAACTGGAAGGTGTATGGAGCCTCGGCAACGGCATCTGCCGCTCTCACAAACTGGGCGCAAAGGGTATCCACATCGGAAAAGAGTGATCCGTTCAGAACGCTCGAAGTCACCCTATCGGGCTTGCCGACGATCCGCATGATCTCGACTTCCGCTGTCGCCTTCAACTCGATCTCCGACTTTGTTGGGCAAATCGCCGAACGTTGATGGAGCGGATAGAAATAGAGAACTCCGTCGGCGACGCCGCTCACCTCATAGGGCACATGCCGCATAGACCCATTGACAATAAAGCCTGCGCTGTAACTCAGACTGGCAAGATGCAAGGAAAGCGTACCGAGTTCGACTTGGAGGTCCGCCGTACGTGTCTCAAACGCGTGTGTCGTTGGATTGGCATATGTTCCCTTCACCCGAAAAACATAACGACCAGGCGCAACATCGGCAATCCTTATTTTTCGCAGCGATCCTGTCCGGGGAAAAAAAGATCCACCGGCACCATACAACTCCGTCACGATGGCACCGTCGACATTCGAACCATCCAGATTGAAAAGTTGGTAGTTCAGGCTGATCGAGCGACTCAAATTGTCGGAAACCTCGATGTCGAATTCACCATTGACGACAATGGGGTTGACGGTATCGAGGGCACGACGAACACTCTCGACATCGTTCTGCGGTGGCGCCACATCGGCACCGGGACCCGGCGCGCCAATGTCAGGACGAGTCGCTTCTGTTGGAGGAGCGCCATTTGACGATCTGGATTGGGCCGCATCGCCTTCACCACTGCTACCGCCGCCTCCACATGCGCTTAGCGCGAGCACGACGAAGGCCAGCAATGCGCGAGAAGAAATATTGCGCAGACCTGCGCGCTCTGTTCGTTTCATCTATCCTCCCTGGATTTTTAGTGACTACGAAATACCAGACGCAAGCCTAAAAGATGCAACCTTCTTTGCACGATAGATCCTCACAAACTACTCCTTGAAGATGCCAAAAAATGACGCAATAGCTGAAGTCGGTTGTGTCACAGCGATCTATCGGCGCCGTGCAGTCGGGAACGATTGCCTTTGTGGCAAGCTCTGAGTTCCATGCGATATGCCAACGACTACTCAAGCTTTGACCTACAACGGGAACGTCGATTGGCGTTGAAGGCCCTGATCGGGATTGCAACCGGCGCGCCCCTGGCCGCGCTGGCCGGCTTCAACTTCTTCACCAGCGAATACACCATCGGCCGCGACGAGCTGCAGGCGCAGATCGCCAAGCGCTTCCCGGTGCGCCAGCGCTATGCCGAGCTGTTCTCGGTGAGTCTGCGCGATCCGCAGCTGACGCTCGACCCGGCCGCCAACCGCGCCGGCATCACGGCGAACATGACCATCGGCAGCCCGCTGCTGCAGCCCTCGAGTGTCGAGGGCATCGTGTCGGTCAGCAGCGCATTGAAGTACGACGTGGCCGCGCTCGCGCTGCGGCTGCACGAACCGCGCGCCGAGCGCATCGAGCTGCAGGGCCTGGACGGACGCGACGCCGAGCGGCTGCAGAAGATCGGTGGGCTGGTGGCGCAGGAACTGCTGCGCGACTACCCTCTGCGCACCTTCAAGCCCGAGGAACTGACCGTGGGCCGCAAGACCTACCAGATCGGCGACATCACGGTGCAACAAGACGACATCAAGGTCGCCTTGCTATGACCCCCCCGAAGCGCCTGCGGCGCCTCCCCCCAGGGGGCGCACCCGGCGGCCTGGCGGCGCCAGTTCCGCGGGTGCCCTTGCCTCGGGTCGCGTCGGTTCCATGCGCTGCGGGCGCCTACACCCTGGAGATATGAAATGCCACGTGCACGCCCCTTGATCGCCACCGCGCTGCTGGCCCTCGCGACCTTCGCCGCCCAGGCCTTCGACATCCAGGCCCACCGCGGCGGCCGCGGCCTGTGGCCCGAGAACACGCTGCATGCCTTCGACCAGGCCGTGACCATGGGCGTGAGCACGCTCGAGCTGGACATCGGGCTCACGGCCGACGGCGTGGTGGTGGTGTCGCACGACATGGCGCTCAACCCGGCGCACACGCGCGATGCGAAGGGCCAGTGGCTGCCCGCGGCCGGCCCGCTGATCCATTCGCTCACGCTGGCGCAGTTGCAGGCCTACGACGTGGGCCGGCTGCAGCCCGGCAGCAAGTACGCCGAGCAGTTCGCCAGCCAGACCGCCCATGACGGCGAGCGCATCCCGACGCTGGCCTCGGTGTTCGCGCTGGTGCAGGCGCGCCGCGCGCATGCGGTGCGCTTCAACATCGAGACCAAGATCGACCCCACGCAGCCCGACAGCAGCGCCGCGCCCGAGGCGATGGTGCGCGCGCTGCTGGCCGAGATCGACAAGGCCGGCATGGCCGATCGGGTGACCCTGCAGAGCTTCGACTGGCGCACGCTGGCGCTGGTGGGGAAACTCGCGCCGTCGATGCCGCGGGCCTACCTCACGACCGCGCGCACCCTGAAAGACCCGCGCTGGACCGCCGGCCTGAACGCGGCCGATTTCGGCTCGACGCCCAAGCTGGTCAAGGCCGCGGCCGGCGACGGTACGGCGCCGGTGCTGTGGTCGCCGGCCGGCAACGACGTGACGCCCGCGGCCGTCAAGGAGGCGCAGGCGCTGGGCCTGAAGGTCGTGCCGTGGACCGTCAACAAGCCGGCCGACATCCAGGCCCTGCTGGACATGGGCGTCGACGGCCTGATCAGCGACTACCCCGACCGCCTGCGCACGGCGGTGCGGGCGCAGGGCTTGCCGATGCCGCTGCCGACCGGCCCCGTCAACTAGACGTGCCGCGTGGCCGAGGTGCCACGTTCGCCCTGCAGGGCCTGCGCGTCGGCGCGTTCGTGCAGCGACTCGATGATGTGGCACTGCGCATCGCTGCCGTCGCAGCTGTCGCGCAGCGCGAGCAGGTCTTTCTCCAAGGTGCGCAGTTCGTCCAGGCGCTCGCGCACATGGCCCAGGTGCGCATCGAGCGCGACGCAGGCCGCGTCGCAATCGGCCTTGCTGCGCAGGTCCAGGCCCAGCAGCGTGCGCACCTCGTCGAGCGACATGTCCATCGCGCGGCACAGCCTGACGAAGCGCAAGGCGTGCACGTCGGCATCGCTGTAGAAACGGTAGCTGTTGTCGGCCCGGCCGGGCGGCGCGATCAGGCCCTGCTTCTCGTAGTAGCGGATGTTGGCGGCGCTCACGCCGCTGGCCGCGGCGGCCTCGCCGATGCGGTAACCCTGGGTGGCGTGCGGCTTTGGAAGGGACATGGCTTGACCTTGGAGTGACTTCAACCTTTCCAATCGTGGCACATCTTCGAGAACAACCAGGAACCGACGACCGATGTCCTCACAACGCTCCTCCTCCGCCCTGCCGCCGGTGACGCCGCTGGTCCAGCCCGACGCGGCCTCGGGCTGCGCCAGCGACGGCTGCTGCGGCGCGCCGATCAGCCTGCGCGACAAGCCGCACGCGGCCCACAAGGGACACGAAGGCCACGCGCACGATCACGACCATGACCATGACCACGCAGAAGAAGGCGACGGCCACGACCATGGCCCCCTGCCCGGCTGGCCGCGCATCGCCGCCGCGCTGGTGGTGGCGCTGGCGGCCGAGCTGAGCCACCTGCTGCTGCCCGAGACCACCGCCTGGCGCATCGCCGGCATGGCGCTGGCGGCCGTGGCGATCGCGCTGGCCGGCACCGGCATCTACCGCAGCGGCATGAAGTCGCTGCTGCGCGGCAAGCTGGGCATCGACGCGCTGATGGCGGTCGCCGTGACCGGCGCCTTCCTGATCGGCCAATGGCCCGAGGCCGCGATGGTGATGGCGCTCTATGCCCTGGCCGAGCTCATCGAGCACAAGGCGGCCGACCGCGCGCGCAACGCCATCGGCGGCCTGATGGCGCTGGCCCCCGACGAGGCCGAGGTGCGCGAGGCCGACGGCAGCTGGCGCCGCGTGGCCGCGCGCGAGGTCGCGCTCGACGCGGTGGTGCGCATCCGCCCGGGCGAGCGCGTGCCGCTCGACGGCGTGGTCACGGCCGGCGCCAGCGCCATCGACCAGGCCAGCGTCACCGGCGAGAGCATCCCGGTCGACAAGGCGGTGGGCGACACGGTCTTCGCCGCCACCGTCAACCAGAGCGGCGAACTGCAGGTGCGCGTGACCGCCGTCGCGGGCCAGACCACGCTGGACCGCATCATCGAATCGGTGGAGCAGGCGCAGGCCGCGCGCGCGCCCACGCAGCGCTTCGTCGAACGCTTCGCCGCGGTCTACACCCCCACCGTGTTCGTGCTCGCCATCGCGGTGGCCGTGCTGCCGCCGCTGCTGCTCGACTGGCTGTGGCTCGACGCGATCTACAAGGCCCTGGTGCTGCTGGTCATCGCCTGCCCCTGCGCGCTGGTGATCTCGACGCCGGTCACGGTGGTGAGCGGCCTCACGGCGGCCGCGCGGCGCGGCATCCTGATCAAGGGCGGCACGCACCTCGAGGCCGCGCGCAAGCTGCGCGCCGTGGCGCTGGACAAGACCGGCACGCTGACCGAAGGCAAGCCCAAGCTGGTCGACTGGCAGGCCTGGGGCGCGGCCGACAAGGCGCTGGTGCGCGAGGCCGCGGCCAGCCTGGCCGGGCGCTCCGACCATCCGGTGTCGAAGGCATTGGCCGCGGGACTCGAGGGCGCGCATGCGCCGGTCGAGGACTTCCGCGCGCTGGTCGGCCGCGGCACCGAGGGCCGCATCGGCGACCGCGCGCTGGTGCTGGGCAACCACCGGCTGATCGAGGAGCGCGGCCTGTGCAGCCCCGAACTCGAGGCCGCGCTCGCGGTGCACGAGCAGCAGGGCCGCACCGTCACGCTGCTGGCCGACGCGCGCGCCGTGCTCGGCATCTTCGCGGTGGCCGACACCGTCAAGCCCGGCTCGCGCGAGGCCGTGGCCGCGCTGCTCGCGCTGGGCGTCACGCCCGTGATGCTCACCGGCGACAACGAGACCACCGCGCAGGCCGTGGCCCGCGAGGCCGGCATTGCCGATGCGCGCGGCAGCCTGCTGCCCGAAGACAAGCTGGGCGCGGTGCGCGCGATGCAGCAGCGCTACGGCGCGACCGGCATGACCGGCGACGGCATCAACGACGCGCCCGCGCTGGCCCAGGCCGACATCGGCTTCGCGATGGGCGCCGCCGGCACCGACATCGCGATGGAGACCGCCGACGTGGTGATCATGAACGACGACCTGGGCCGCATCGCCGAGACCATCCGGCTGTCGCGCCGCACGCACGCGGTGCTGTGGCAGAACATCGCGCTGGCGCTGGGCATCAAGGCCGTGTTCTTCGCGCTGGCGGTGTTCGGCAGCGCGACCATGTGGATGGCGGTGTTCGCCGACATGGGGGCGAGCCTGCTGGTGGTGGGGAATGGCTTGAGGTTGCTGCGCGCCCGACTTTAGAATCGGGTGCCATGCGCATCCTCGTGCTCCTGCTCGCCATCGTCCTGCTGCCCCTGCGCGGCTGGATGGGCGACGCCATGATGCTGGCGCCGGCGCAGCCGGTGGCCGCGGCGCAGGCGATGCACGAGATGTCGCACGAGATGAGCGGCGAGGCGCACGCGATGCACATGGCGCATGCCGCCGCCGATGCGGGCCACGCCATGGACCACGGCGATGCCCCCACGGCCCATGCCGGCCACGCCACCTGCGACACCTGCCAGTTCTGCCATTCCGTCGCCGTGACGGCCTGGCCCGAGGTCCCCCTTCCGGCCGAGGCGCCACGCCACGCGCCGGCCGCCGAGCCCGTGCTGTTCGCCAGCGCCGACGCCGGCCAGGGCTTCAAGCCGCCCATTTCCTGATCTCCCTGCCCGCAGTCCGTCCGCCGTGCCCCTTTTGGGGGCGCCAGGCGGCCGCTTCCTCGCTCGTGGAGATCCACCGTGTTCCTTTTTCTTCATCGCCCTTCGAGGGCTGCGCCGCGCGTTCCTGAGCGCGGCGCGACGCCCCTTCCCCTTGTTCCCCGTGCCCTGACGCTGGCCGCCGCGCTCGCATTGGCCGGCTGTGCCAGCCTCGCGCCCGACGGCGGCGAGCGTGACGTGCAGTCGCTGGTCGGTGGCAACGCCATCCTCGGCGACGCCACGCCGCGCGCCGCGCCCGACGCGGCCAGCCGCGAAGCCGTCGACGCGCTGCTCGCGCAGCCGCTCGACGCGCAGGCTGCGGTGCGCATCGCGCTGGCCAACGGCCCACGCATGCAGGAGGCCTTCGCCACCCTGCAGCTCAGCGACGCCGACCGCGTGCAAGCCGCGTCGCTGCCCAACCCCGTGTTCGCCTTCGGCCGGCTGCGCGAGGGCCGCGAGCTCGAGATCGAGCGCGCGATCGGCTTCAACGTGCTGGGCCTGCTCACGCTGCCCTGGCAGGCGCGCTGGGCCGGCCAGCGCCACGAGGTCGCCAAGCTGCAGGCCGCGCAGAGCGTGCTGCAGCTGGCCGCCGACACGCGCCGCGCCTGGGTGCGCGCGGTGGCCGCGCAGCAGGCCGTGGTCTACCTGCGCGACGCGGAGTCGGCCACCGAGGCCGGTGCCGAGCTGGCCGAGCGCATGGCCAGGGTCGGCAACTGGAGCGCGCTGCAGCGCACGCGCGAGCAGTTGCTGCATGCCGATGCCGCGGCCCAGCTGGCGCGCGCCGAGCAGGCCGCGCTGTCCGCGCGCGAGCAGCTCACGCGCCTGCTGGGCTTGAACGCGGCGCAGGCCGGCTACCGGCTGCCCGATCGCCTGCCGCCCCTGCCCGTCTCGATGCCTGCACTGGCCGACGTACAGGCCAGCGCGCTGCGCGACCGGCTCGACGTGCGCGCCGCCCAGGCCCAGACCGCGGCCACCGCCGATTCGCTGGGCCTCACCCATGCGACCCGCTTCGTCGATGCGCTGGAGATCGGCGGCGTGCGCAACACCAAATTCGAGAACGACGCCGACGGCAGCCGCCGCACGCAGCAAGGTTTCGAACTCTCGCTGCCGATCCCGCTGTTCGACTGGGGCCAGGCCCGCAGCGCGCGGGCCGAGGCGCTCTACCGCCAGTCGGCGGCCCGCGTGCGCGCCACCGGCCTGCTGGCCGCCAGCGAGGCGCGCGAAGCCTACGGCGGCTGGCGCAGCGCCTGGGACATCGCGCAACGCTACCAGACCGAGGTGCTGCCGCTGCGCCAGCAGGTCAACGAGCAGATGGTGCTGCGCTACAACGGCATGCTCGCCAGCGTGTGGGAGCTGCTGGCCGAAACCCGCGCCAGCATGCTGGCCGTCAATGCCGCGATGGACGCCCAGCGCGACTTCTGGCTGGCCGACACCGACCTGCAGTTCGCGCTCACCGGCAGCTCGCCGGCCGGCGTGAACGCGCTGCAATCACCGGGCGACAGCGCCGCCCTCCCTTCCACCGCAGGAGCCCACTGATGGACCGCCGCCACTTCTTCACCGGCGCCGCCACCGCCATCGCCGCGGCCGGCGTGAGCCGCGCCGCACTGGCCGCGCTGCCCGAGGCCCACACGCAAGGCTCGACAGCCACCGCCGCACCGCTGCTGCCGCCCGACGGCCGCCCCTACGACCCGGTCGTCACGCTCAACGGCTGGACGCTGCCCTGGCGCATGAACGCCGGCGTCAAGGAATTCCACCTGGTGGCCGAGCCCGTGGTGCGCGAAATGGCGCCGGGCTTCAAGGTCAACATGTGGGGCTACAACGGCCAGTCGCCGGGGCCGACCCTCGAGGTGGTCGAGGGCGACCGCGTGCGCATCTTCGTGACCAACCGCCTGCCCGAGCACACCACCGTGCACTGGCATGGCCAGCGCCTGCCCAACGGCATGGACGGCATCGGCGGCATCACGCAGCCGCACATCCCGCCGGGCAAGACCTTCGTCTACGAGTTCACCGCGCGCCGGCCCGGCACCTTCATGTACCACCCGCATGCCGACGAGATGGTGCAGATGGCGATGGGGATGATGGGCTTCTGGGTCACGCACCCGAAGGCGCGGCATCCGCTGATCGCGCCGGTGCAGCGCGACTTCTGCTTCCTGCTGGGCAGCTTCGACGTCGAGCCCGGCGCGGCCACGCCCAAGGTCAACACCATGACCGACTTCAACATCTGGAGCTTCAACAGCCGCGTGTTCCCGGCCATCGACACGCTCAACGTGCGCCAGGGCGACCGGGTGCGCATCCGCGTGGGCAACCTCACGATGACCAACCACCCGGTGCACATCCACGGCCACGAGTTCGAGGTCACGGGCACCGACGGCGGCCCGGTGCCCAAGAGCGCGCGCTGGCCCGAGGTGTCGGTCGACGTGGCGGTGGGCCAGATGCGGCAGATGGAATTCATCGCCGACGAGGAAGGCGACTGGGCCCTGCACTGCCACAAGAGCCACCACACGATGGGACCGATGGGCCACGAGGTGCCGACCATGATCGGCGTCGACCACAGGGGTGTGGCCGAGAAGATCCGCAAGCTGGTGCCCGACTACATGGTGATGGGCGACAAGGGCATGGCCGACATGGGCGGCATGGAAATGCCCATCCCCGACAACACGGTGCCGATGATGACCGGCAGCGGCCCCTTCGGTTCGGCCGAGATGGGCGGCATGTTCACCCTGCTCAAGGTGCGGCGCGACCAGAAACCCGGCGACTACAGCGACCCCGGCTGGTTCAGGCACCCGGCCGGCACCGTGGCCCGCGAGGTGCCGAACGGCGACGCGCCGCCACCGACGCAGGCCGCCCCGGCGGCAGGCACGCCCGACGCCACCGTGCGCAAGCCCTCGGGTCATGGCGCACACGACCACTGAAGCCCTTCACGACATTCACATCACCATGCACAAGACACTCGCATCCCTCGCCGCCGGCCTCGTGCTGGTGGCGGCCACCGGCGCCACCATGGCGCACGAGAACCACGGTGCCAAGCCCCAGGGCGCGGCCACGCTCGCGCCCGAGCAGAAGCCCTGGGGCATCGCCGGCGAGGCCCGCGCCGTGACCCGCACCATCGACATCGCGATGGCCGACGACATGAGCTTCACGCCCTCGGTGATCGAGGTGCGCGAAGGCGAGACGGTCCGGCTCCGGTTGACGAACCGCGGCCAGGAACTGCACGAGCTCGTGCTCGGCACGAAAGCCGAAATCGAGGCCCATGCCGCCATGATGCGGAAATTCCCGGGCATGGAGCACGACGATCCCTGGATGGTCCACGTGCCCGCGGGCAAGACCGGCGCCATGGTCTGGACCTTCAACCGTGCCGGCGATTTCGACTTCGCCTGCCTGGTCGACGACCACTACGAACTGGGCATGGCCGGCCGCATCCGCGTGCGGGCCGCTGCCGCCGCCAAACCCTGATCTGAACACGAACGAAAGGAAGAACGATGCAACGACGCACATTGCTGAAACGCGCGGGCCCGCTGCTGGCACTGGCCTCCGGCACCCTGCCGCTGGCCGCCCTGGCGGCCGCGCCCATGGTCGAGATCTGGAAGGACCCGAACTGCGGCTGCTGCCAGGACTGGGTGCTGCACCTGAACAAGAACGGCCTGGCCACGCGCGTGCACGACGAAGGCAACAACGCCGCCCGCGCGCGCCTGGGCATCCCGGCCAAGCTGGGCTCCTGCCACACCGGCCTGGTCGGCGGCTACGCCATCGAAGGCCATGTGCCGGCGCGCGAGGTGCTGCGGCTGCTCAAGGAAAAACCCAAGGCCGTCGGCCTCGCGGTGCCCGGCATGCCCATCGGCTCACCCGGCATGGACGGCCCCGCCTATGGCAACCAGCGCGACGCCTACGACGTGCTGCTGGTGCTGGCCGACGGCAGCACGCGCGTCTACCAGAGCTACCGCTGAAACCACCCAAGGAAAAACAGATGAAGAAGCAATGGAACGCGGCGCTGGCCGCGATGCTGGCCGCCGTGACGCTCAACGTCTTCGCGCAGGGCGCCCTGCCTGCGGTCGAGGGCGAGGTGCGCAAGGTCGATCCGCTGGCGCAGAAGATCACGCTTCGGCACCAGGAGATCCCGAACATCGAGATGAGCCCGATGACCATGGTGTTCCGCGTGCGCGACCCCGCGCTGCTGACGCAGGTCAAGGAAGGCGACAAGGTGCGCTTCACCGCCGACAAGGTCGACGGCGCGCTCACCGTGCTGTCGATCGAACCGCTGCGCTGAGCGAGAGCTTTTTCAGCCGAAGCGCTTCGGATCGAAGGGCGCCAGCAAATTCTCGGGCGCGAGGCCCGCGAGCAGCTGCGCCACCCACCGCCCGGTGCGCGCCGAGCCGCCCAGGCCCACGTGGCCATGGCCGAAGGCCAGCACCACGTCCTTGCTGGCCGCCGACGGGCCGATGCAGGGCAGGCCGTCGGGCATGCTGGGACGGCGGCCGAGCCAGTGCTTGACCTTCGCGGCGTCGCCCTCGGGCAAGGCCGGGAACATCGAGCGCAGATGGCGCAGCAGGATGTCGGCGCGGCGCCAGTCGGGCGCGGCAGCGAGCCCGCCGATCTCGACCTGGCCCGCGGCGCGCAGGCCGCCGTCCATCCAGTGCGCGATCAGCTTGCCGTCGGCCACCATCACCGGCGTGCGCGGGCCGACGCTCGCGCCCTCGATCACCACGTGGTAGCCGCGCTCGGTGTCCAGCGGCACCGGCGAGCCCGCGGCCGCGGCCAGCGGGCGGGAATAGGCGCCCGCGCAGACCACGGCCGCATCGCAGGCGATGTCGCCGCCTTCGGTGTGCACCGCGCGCAGGCAGCCGCCTTCGATGCGGAAGCCCGTGGCGCGCGACACCACGCGGCGCGCGCCACGGGCGGTCGCATGCCGCGCCAGCGCGGCCACGTAGGTGCCCGGGTCGCGGCAATGGCCGGCCTCGGGCACGAAGATGCCCAGCGTGTAGCGCGCGTCGAGGTCCGGTTCGCGGCGATGCAGCTCCTCGGCCGGCCATTCCTCCCACTGCACACCGACCCGCGCGCGCACGCGCCAGCCCAGCGCATCGCCCTCGAACTCGGCCCGCGAGCGGTAGGCATGCAGCAGGCCGCGCTGCTCGACCAGCTGCGGCACGCCGGCCTCGGCCGCGAGCTGCGCATGCAGCGCGGGCGCATCCGCGAGCAGGCTGCGCAACGCCTCGGCCGTGCGCTGCACGCGCGCCTCGGTCCAGCCCGAGGCCAGGTAGCGCAGCAGCCAGGGCAGCGCGCGCGGCAGGTAACGCCAGCGCAGCGCGAGCGGCCCCAGCGGGTCGGCCAGCCATCCGGGCACCTTGCGCCACGCGCCCGGCAAGGCCGGCGGCACCACCGAATGCGAGGACAACCAGCCCGCATTGCCATAGCTCGCGCCATGCGGGCTGCCGGGCGCCTCGGGCTCGACCACGGTCACGCGCAAGCCCGCGCGCAGGGCCTCGATGGCGGTGGCACTGCCCACCGCGCCCGCGCCGATCACCACCACGTGGCGCCTTGCGTCGCCCTGCGGAGCGACACCATTTGCTTCAACTGTCATGGGCCTATCGTAGAGGCTCAGTCCCATAATCGGCCGCCATGTCCGCACCCTCCTCCCTCCTCCCTCCCTCCGCCGGTTCGATCACCGACGTCGCCGGCATCGAAGTCGGCCATTTCAGCGACCCGCGCCGGCCCACCGGCTGCACCATCATCCTCACGCGCGAAGGCGCGGTCGGCGGCGTCGACGTGCGCGGTGCCGCGCCCGGCACGCGCGAGACCGATCTGCTCTCGCCCGGCAACCTGGTGCAGCAGGTGCACGGCGTGATGCTGGCCGGTGGCAGCGCCTGGGGCCTGGCCGCCACCGACGGCGCGATGCGCTGGCTCGAGGAACGCGGCGTCGGCATGGACGTGCGCTTCGGCACGCTGCCGATCATCCCCTCGGCCGTGCTGTTCGACCTGCCGGTGGGCGATGCGCGCATCCGTCCCGACGCCGCCGCGGGCTATGCGGCCTGCGAGGCCGCGTCGACGCAGCCGCCGGCCGAAGGCAACGTGGGCGCGGGCAGCGGCGCGCTGGTCGGCAAGCTCTTCGGCGTCGACCGCGCGATGAAGGGCGGCATCGGCTGCGCCTCGGTCACCGTCGGCGGCGTCACCGTGGGCGCACTGATCGCCTGCAACGCGCTGGGCGACGTGATCGACCCCGACACCGCGCAGGTGGTGGCCGGCGCGCGCACGGTCGATGGCCGCGCGCTGCTCGACATCCGGCGCGCGCTGATGCGCGGCGAGGCGCCCCGGCCGCTCCTGGCCGGCACCAACACCACCATCGGCGTGATCGCCACCGACGCGGTGCTGACCAAGGTTCAGGCCAACCGGCTGGCCATGGTCTCGCACGACGGGCTGGCGCGCAGCATCAACCCGGTCCACACCATGAGCGACGGCGACACCCTGTTCGCGCTCGCCACCTGTCGCGTGCCGCTCGAGGGCGATGCGCCCGGCATGACGGTGCTCAGCGCGATGGCCGCCGAGGTGGTGGCGCGCGCCACGCTGCGCGCGGTGCAGGCCGCGCGCTCGCTCGACGTCGGTGGCCAGCACTTCCCCTGCGCGGCCGAACTGGCGGGCATCGCCACACTGGACTGACCGCAGACAAGGCCCGCCATGTCCATGCCCAAGCCGCTCAAGCTCTTCCTGCTCTCGATCCGTGACCTGATCGCCTCGGCCGGGCCGGTGGTGTTCCTGGTCATCGCACTGCTGGTGGCCGCCTACTGGTGGCTGCAGCCGCAGCCACCCCAGCGCGTGACGCTGGCCACCGGCCCCGCCGGCAGCGCCTATGCGGAGTTCGGCAAGCGCTATGCACAGGCCCTGGCCACCAGTGGCATCCAGGTCGAACTGCGGCCCAGCGACGGCTCTTCCGACAACCTGCAGATGCTGCGCAACGGCGATGTGGACGTGGCCTTCGTGCGCGGCGGCAGCGCCGACGTGGTGGCCGACGAGGAGGCCGGCCTGCGCTCGCTGGGCAGCCTGTTCTACGAGCCGCTGTGGGTCTTCTACCGCAGCGACACCGCGCGGCGCATCGACCGCAAGACCGGCACGCTGAGCTCGCTGGCCCAGCTGCAGGGCCTGCGCGTCAACGTCGACAAGCTGGGCAGCGGCGTGCCCGAGATCATGGACAAGATGTTCCGCGCCAACCACCTCGACCCGGCGCAGATGCAGCTCTCGCACCTGGAACAGAAATCGGCCTCCGAAGCGTTGCAGGCCGGCCTGCTCGACGTGATCGTGCTGGCCTCGGCGCCGCAATCGCCGCAGGTGCAGCACCTGCTGCGCACGCCCGGCATCGCGCTGCTGGACTTCGGCCAGAGCGACGCCTACTCGCGCCGCTTCGCCTTCCTGTCGGCCGTGTCGCTGCCGCGCGGCGTGGTGGACCTGGCCAAGGACCTGCCGCCCGCCGACGTGTCGATGCTGGCCGCCACCACCTCGCTGCTGTCGCGCGAGCAGACGCACCCGGCGCTGCAGCAGCTGTTCGCCCAGAGCGCGCAAACGCTGCACGGCGAGGCCGGTTGGTTCAACCACGCGCGCGACTTCCCCAACACCCGCACCAGCGAACTGCCGGTGAGCCCCGAAGGCGACCGCGCGATCAACGGCACGCCGCCCTTCTGGCAGCGCTACCTGCCCTTCTGGGCCAGCAACCTGGTCGAACGCATGTGGCTGGTGCTCGGCGGCCTGGTGGTGCTGATGCTGCCGCTGTCGCGCGTGGTGCCGCCGCTCTACCAGTTCCGCGTGCGCTCGCGCGTGTTCCGCTGGTATGCGCGGCTGCGCGAAGTCGAGACCCGGCTCGAGGGCGGCACCGATGCGCAGGACAAGCTGCTCAAGGAGCTCGACGACCTCGACCGGCGCGTCAACAAGGTGGCGGTGCCGCTGTCGTACGCCGACGAACTCTATGCCCTGCGCCGCAACATCGCGACCGTGCGCCGGCGCGTCGAGGCCATGCGCTCGCCGGCCGCGAAGCCGGTCAGTACTTGATCGTCACGCCGGCCTTGACCGCGGCGCTTTCCTTGCGCCCGTCGGACTGCACGCCCGCGGAGAAGGACACGTCGCCGCCGGTGCTCGCGCCCACCGAGTAAGTGGGCCGCTCGCCCGCGGTGTTCATGCCGCCGTAGGCCGTGCCGCCATCGGGCTTCTGCACGCCGATGGTGGCGCCGTTGGTGACCACGGTGTTCTCGGTCGACACCACGTTGGGCGTGACGTAGACGATGCGCTTGTCGTTGCTGTCGATGGGCACCTTCACCTCGTCGGCGCCGGCGACGCTCCCGAGTGCGCAGGCACCCAGGGCAAGGCAAAGAGAGAAGAAGGATCTGTTCATGACACCATGCTGGCCGCGTTGCAAAAGCCCATGGTGTCAGCTTCGCGGCGACCGCGGCGTAGGACGATGCCCGCCATCCGGCGCCCGCGGACTCAGGCGCTGCGCAGCGCGCGGCGCGAGGCCGCGTCGCCGGCCGCGGCCTCGAGCGGCCCGAGGCGGCGCATCTTGTCGTAGAGCGTCTTGCGCGGCACGCCCAGCCGCTCGGCCGCCGCGGTGGCGCTGCCGCCGCAGGCCTCCAAGGCTTCCTGGATCAGGTAGCGCTCGAAATGCACCATCTGCTCGTCCAGCGAGCGCGGGCCCTGCGCCTCGCTGCTGAAGCCGGGCGCGCCGTCCCACAGCCCGAGCACGAAGCGGTCGGCCATGTTGCACAGCTCTCGCACGTTGCCGGGCCAGGCATGCGTCATCAGGGCCTGCAGATGGCGCGGCGACACGTTCGGCAGCTCGCGCTCGTAGCGCAGCGCGGCCTGCATCGCGAAATGGGTGAACAGCAGCGGGATGTCCTCGCGCCGTTCGCGCAGGGGCGGCAGCGTCAGCACCACCACGCTCAGGCGGTAGTAGAGGTCGGCCCGGAATTTCTGCTCGCCCGCGGCCTCGAGCAGGTCGGCCTTGGTCGCGGCGATCACGCGCGAATCCATGGGCAGCAGCTCGTTCGAGCCCAGGCGCTCGAACTTGCGCTCCTGCAGCATGCGCAGCATCTTGACCTGCAGGCTCATCGGCATGGTCTCGATCTCGTCGAGAAACAGCGTGCCCGCGCGCGCGTGCTCGACCTTGCCGATGCGCCGCTTCGAGGCGCCGGTGAAGGCGCCGGCCTCGTGGCCGAACATCTCGCTCTCGAACAGGGCCTCGGGCATGCCGCCGCAGTTGATGGCGGCGAAGTGCCCGCCACGGCGACGCCCGTAGTCGTGCAGGCAGCGCGCGACCAGCTCCTTGCCGGTACCGGTCTCGCCCAGGATCAGCACGTCGGCATCGGTGCCCGCCAGGTCGAGCACCATGCGGCGCAGGCGCTGCATCGCCGACGAGCGCCCGATCAGCTTGGCCTCGATCGCCTCGTAGCCTTCGAGCTTGCGGCGCAAACGCTCCACTTCCAGGCTCAGCGCCCGCTTCTCGAGCGCGCGCTCCACCACCTCGGTGAGCTGCTCCGGCGAGAAGGGCTTCTCGATGAAGTCGTAGGCGCCCAGGCGCATCGCCTGCACCGCCATCGTGATGTCGCCGTGCCCGGTCACCAGGATCACCGGCAGCGTCGGGTCGACCTCCAGCGCATGGGCCAGCAGGGCCAGCCCGTCGGCGCCAGGCAGCTTGACGTCGGTGACCAGCACGCCGGCGAAGCCGGGCACCACGTGCGGGCGCACCTGCTCGGCCGAGACGAAGCCCGACACGCGCAGCCCGGCGAGCTCCAGCGCCTGCGTGCTGCCCAGGCGCACCGATGGATCGTCTTCGACAAACAGCACTTCGAGTTGTTCAGGCATGAGAAGAAGTTTCCGCGCGCTGTCCGCTGCGCAAGATGACGATGAAGACCGCGCCGCCGAGCTCGCTCCGGCCGGCGCGCAGCAGGCCGCCGAAGTCGCGCACGATGCCGGCCGAGATGGCCAGCCCCAGGCCCAGGCCGACGCCCTGTTCCTTGGTGGTGAAGAAGGGCTCGAACAGGCGAGGCATGACCTCGGGCGCGATGCCCGTGCCGTTGTCGTGCACCTCCAGCCGCGCGCCCTCCGGGCCGCTGCGTGCCACGATGCGCACCCGACGCAAGATCGCCGGGGCGCCGCCGGTCGCGGTCAGGGTCGCGTCGAAGGCGTTGGTCAGCAGGTTGACCACCACCTGCTCGAGCCGGTTGCCCTCGCACAGCGCCAGCAGGCCCGGCTCGATGGCCTGCTCGATCCGGATCTGGTCGTGGCGGATGCGCTGGTTCAGCAGGAACAGCGCGTCGGCGATCACGTCGCCCAGGATCACCGGCTGCAGTTCCACCGCCGAGCGGCGCGCGAACTTCTTGAGCTGCGCCGTGATCTGGCCCATGCGGTCGATGAGCTGGCAGATGGTGCGCAGGTTGAAGTCGACCTGCGCGCCCTGCCCGCGCGCCAGGTACACCATCGCGTTGGCCGACAGCGTGCGCAGCGCGGCCAGCGGCTGGTTGAGCTCGTGCGTGATGCCGGCGGACATCTGGCCCAGCACGGCCATCTTGCCGGTCTGCACCAGGTCGTCGAGCGTGGTCTTCAGGATCTCCTCCGCCCGCTCGCGTTCGGCGATCTCGCTCTGCAGGTGATGGTTGGCCGCGCTCAGCGCCTCGGTGCGCAGCCCCACCATGTGCTCGAGTTCCTCGTAGGCCTGCTGCAGCGCCTCGCGCGCCGCCAGCCGCTGGTGGACGATGCGCCGGCGCTGCTGGAAGAACAGCACCAGCAGGGTGAGGAAGACCAGCGCGAACATGGTCGCGAGCGCGCTGGTGCGGGCCAGCGCGTGGGCGGGCTTCATGTCCGACAGCATGATCAGCTTCCAGTCGGTACCGTCTACCGGCCGGCTGTCGAGCAGGTAGTCGGGGCCGAAGGGCTCGCCGCCGGTCTGGCGCCGGGCTTCGTTCGCGCTCAGCTGCACCACCGTGCTGTCGCCGCCCGAGAGCCGCTTCTTCTCGCGCATCTCGATCGGCGTCAGCTCGCCGGCCTCGGCGTACTGGCGCGTCTTCGCGAGCTCCATCAGCGTCTCGCTGGACAGGGGACGCAGCGCGCGGAATTTCCAGGCCGCGTCGGACGACAGGAAGACCACGCCGTTGCCATCGACCGCCAGCACCTTCTCGGTGGAGTGCGACCAGGCCTCGTCGAGCTTGTCGAGGCTGACCTTGACGGTGGCCACGCCGAGCATGTCGCCCTCGCCCGGAATGCCGAAGGAGAAGTAGTAGCCGGGCTCGCGGCTCACCGTTCCGATGCCGTAGAAGCGCCCGTGCTGCCCGCGCAGCGCATCCTGGAAATAGGGTCGGTAGGAGAAGTTGATGTCGACGAAGCTCCCGCGCTGGTTCCAGTTGCTGGCGGCCAGCGTGAGGCCCTGCGCGTCCATCACGTAGATGGCCGAGGCCAGTGCGTGCGCATTGACGGTCTCGAGGTAGACGTTGGCGTCGAGCTGCAGGTTCCGGTCGGCGGGCTTGCGCAGCAGGTCCAGCACGTCCGGGCTCAGCGACAGCACCTGCGGCAGGTACTCGTAGCGGTTGAGCTCGCTGCGCAGGCTGGCCGAGTAGATGTCGAGCCGGTGCGTCGTGCCCTGCTGCAGCGAATGGATGCCGGCGCGCTCGCCGAGCGTGTGGGCCAGCATGCCCCCCGAGGCGATCAGGCCGAGCCAGGCACCGATGGCGATCCAGCGGCGCACCGCATGCCAGCGCTCGGACGCGCCGGGAGGCTCGGCCTGGAGGCCCGCCAGCACGCCGTCGGGCGCGCCCGCGAAGCCGGGCCGGCGTGGCGCGGAGATGTTCAGCACGGCACGGCCGACGGACAGGAGCAATGACACGGGAGCAGCGTGGAGCGAGGGTCCGCGCGACGGCGGCGACGGGGCTCGATCCTAGTCACCGCGCCGGCGCGCGGCGCCACGGACTTACCCTCGCCATCGCGCGCGGACCCTGGCATGCCCGCCTCAGTCCGCGTACACGCCCGCGGCCTTGATCACCGGCCCGAAGCGCGCGACTTCCGCCTGCACGAACTTCTTGTGCTCCGCCGGCTCCACGCGCTTGTCCGTCACCACCACCGCGCCCAGGCCCTCTTCCTTCTTGATGAAGTCCGGGTCCTTCAGCGCCACCTTCACCGCGTCGTTGAGCTTCTTGAGCACCGCCGGCGGCGTGCCCTTGGGCGCGTACAGCCCGTGCCAGATCGTGACCTGGAAGTTCTTCATGCCCGACTCGTCCAGCGTCGGGATGTCCTTGAGCGCCGGCGTCGTCAGCCGCTTGAGCGTGGTCACCGCGTACGGCTTGACCTTCTTCGCCTCGATCTGGCTCGTGGTGTTGGTGGTCTGGTCGCACAGCAGGTCGATCTGGCCGCCCAGCAGGTCGGCGATCGCCGGCGCCGTGCCCTTGTACGGCACGGTGGTCATTTCAGCCTTCAGCTCGCTCTGGAACAAGAGGCCGCACAGGTGCGAGGCCGAGCCGATGCCCGCGTTGCCCAGGTTCACCTTGCCCGGGTTCTTGCCGATCCACTCGCGCAGTTCCTTGAAGTTGTTGGCTTCGAGCTGCGGCTTGCCGATCACGGTCATGGGCACGTCGTTGATCAGGCCCAGGTACTCGAAGTCGGTCTCGTAGTTGTAGGGCAGCTTGCGGTAGAGCACCGGGGTGGTGGCCATGCCCACGTGGGTCAGCAGCAGCGTGTAGCCGTCGGCCTTGGCGCGCGCGACCTTGGCGTTGCCGATGGTGCTGCCGGCACCGGCAGCGTTGTCGATCACGATGCTCACGCCGTCCAGCGGCTTGCGCATGGCCTCGGCCAGGTCGCGCGCCACGCGGTCGGTCGGGCCGCCGGCTGCGAAGGGCACCACGATCGTGATGACCTTGCCGTCGGGAAAGCTCTGGGCCGAGGCGCTCATGGACAGGACAGCGGCCGCCAGGACGGCCAGGGATTTCTTCGTCGTCGTCGATGATTTCAAGTGCGAACTCCAGGAAAGAAAAAATGCAGACGCCAGGCCGCGCGCGGCCCGGCATTCGATCGCTCAGGCGATCACATGAAGCTGGCGAGCAGCCGCTTCGTGATGTCGAACAGCAGGTTGACCGGCGAGGGCCCGAAGGACAGCCAGGTGCCCGTCAAGGCCTGCTGGCCCACGCCCGGCTTGGTCCAGTCGCAGACACCGCCGGGGAACGCGGCCTGCATGCGGCCCCACTGCACCGGGCTGAAGATCACGCGGTAGTCCGACGGGTTCAGCGGCTTGAGCTGGCATTTCGCGATGTCGTCGGTCAGCGGGCCGCCGGCCGCCATGCGCGGCGTGGTGCCCGCGGGGTAGAAGGTGTTGCAGGCGCCGGTGCCGAAGGCGGTCTGTTCCTCCACGTACTTCAGGCCGTTGCTCCAGCAGGCGTCCTTGAGGTCGGCCGGCCGGTTGGCCGCCACCTTCTGCGCCTTGGTGCGGCCCGAGGTGTCGGCACGCACCGCCGACAGCCAGGTGTTCATCTGGTCGAAGGCTTCGGCTTCGCTGCCGCCCTTGGTCCACATCACGTGGTTGTCGATGTGGCCGTTGGCGCGGCGCAGGCGCTCGCGCATCGAGAACGAGTGGATCTTGGTGTGGATGTCGCCGCCCACCGTGCCGTCGTTGTAGTCGCGCAGGTCGATGATCGCGGTCGATGCGAGGCCGCCGCCGCCGTTCACGATCCGTCCCGACTGGTAGGCGCGGTTGAGCGCCTCGACGTCGCCCACGGTGCGGGTGGCGGTGCGCTTCATGTCCCGGTCGACGCCGCCCACGCGCTCGTTGAGGTCCAGGAACTTGTCGATCGAGAGCTTGCCTTCGTTGAGCGCATTCAGTCCGTACTGGATGCCGACGTTGTCGATCGGCCGCAGCGCGAAGCCTTCGGCCTCGGTCTTGCCGTAGACGTTGGCCGTGTGATCGAAGACCGTGGCACGCGCGCCCGTCGGGTTGGTCAACGGGTTGTAGCGCTGCTCCACGGGCACGCCGGCCGGGAAGGACACGGTCGGGTCGAGCCGGCCCGCGCTGCCGCTCATGTTGGCGATGTTGCCGATCTGCAGGTAGCCGGAGATGGCCTGCTTCTCCGCCACGGTGTAGGCCAGCGCCGAAGTCGCCGGGTCGTTGAAGTAACTGTTGAGCACGCGCGAGTCGTGCAGCTTGAAGATGGTCGACGAGGTCACGTCGGCGAACACCTGGCTCACCACCACGCCGTCGAACAGGCCGGGATAGTTGTCGCTGGTCTGGTGGCTCTGGTAGGAGCCGCCCGAGCCACCCACGCCGATGGTGTACTTGGGCACGCCGAAGTTCTCGATGAAGCGCTCCTTCACCATCGCGATGGTCTCCGAGGAGAGCTGGTCGTTGCAGTTGGTGCCGAAGACGTTGAGCGTCGAGGTGGTCACGGCGAAGCCGCGGCTCTGGTAGACCGGGTTGATCAGCGTGCCGAAGTCGTTGCCCTGCTGGAACCAGCCGCCTTGGCAGCCGCCGCCCAGCGGGTAGAGCAGTTGGCCGTTCCAGCCGGCGGGCGGCGTGGTCGGCGACGGCGCGGGCTCGTTGAGCACGTCGTGCAGGATGGCCGACTGGTAGAGGCCGCGGTTGATGGTGCCGCTCTCGAGCCGCACCACGTAGGGCACGCTCTTGCCGTTGACCGTGAGGTAGGTCATGTTGGCCGGATAGGCCGTGATCGACGCGGGCTCGAAGCGCGTGTTGCCGCCGCTGCTGTTGCGGTAGTAGTAGTCGACCCGCGTCTCGACCGAGCACTTGCCGTCGTCCAGCGACTTGAGCGGCTGGCCGCCCATGCGGGTGAAAGTGGCGTAGCCGCACACGAAGGGTTCCTCGTGCGGACCCGAGATCACCGGGCCGGTGACCGGATAGGCCGTGAGCGCCAGTGTGGTGCTGTAGTCGCCGTAGCGCGCGAGCAGCTGGTTCTCGCCGAGCTTGAGCCCCGTGACCTTGCCCAGCAGGCGGCCGTCGGCGGGGTTGCGGGCGAAGGCCGCCGTCACGTCGCGGCCGTCGACCGTCACCGACAGCGTGCTCATCGGCTTGTCGCCGAGCAGCTGGAGCTCGACCAGCGCATCGTCGCCGGTCACGAGCTTGGGCGAAGACGACAGCACGCTGACCTTGACCGTCGCATCCGCCGGCGTGCCGGGGTTGGGACTGCCGGGGTCCGGCACGGGCGTGACCGGGTTGCCGCCGGTCGGCGGGTTGGTGCCGCCCCCGTCGTTGCTGCTGCCGCCGCAGGCCGACAGGATCAGCGCGGCCAGCAAGGCGCTGATGCGCGCCGAGTTCCGGCCGAATCGGGGAATGTTCTTTTCGAATCTCATGCTCAAGGTCTCCGTCTTTTTGTGAAGGGAAAAGGCTTTGCCCATGCGGCGGCGCGACACGGTCGAACCGGGTCGTCGCGCCAGGCGTGCGGCGTCAGTGCGGGGGCGGGAAGAAAGGCGCGCCAGGCGCCGGCCTCGCCCGTGAAGGCGGTGCCGGGGGTGCGCGGGTCGTGCAGTGCTGCGGGCTCATCGGTGTCTCCATCCTCGGGTGTTGTGCCTGTTCAATAGCAACCGACGTGCCACGCCGCACACGCGATGCAAGTGATTGAATTCAAAGGATTTTTCTCCGCAGCGTCGTGGTTTTCCCGCGCTGCGGCGGATGAAAAACCGGCCACGCGGCGAGCGCCCTGTCCGGGAATCCGCACGCCTGCCGCAGCCATGGCGGCGCCGGCGACCGCGGGCGCTTCAGGCGAAAAAAAACCGCCCGAAGGCGGTTTTCCGAGGCGGTGGTGTCAGCACCGGGGCGATCTCACCACTTGTCGTCGCGCGTCGGCGCCGCCGCCGGTGCATCGCTGCGCGTAGCGGCCGGGCGTGCCGGCTTCGGCTTGGCCGCGGCGGCAGGTGCCGCGGCGGTGTCGGCTGCCGCCACACGCGCCGTCACCATCCCACGCAGTTGCAGCGCGCCGGGCTGAAGCCCGTCGAGCGGCATCTGCACGCGTTCGAGCCGGCCCTGCGCCATGGTCGGCGTCACGCGTTCGATCACCACCTCGCAGCAGTCGGATTCGACCCGGCCCAGCGACTGGTTGGTCTGCGGGTCGAACATCTCCTTGCCCATGTAGGCCAGCTGGTAGCGACCGCCTTCGCGCACCGCCTGGCCGCCCTGGCTCAGCACCACGGCATTGCCGTCGCGCGAGATCACCGTCACCGGGTAGGTGCGCGAGACGATGCCCGAGACGATGCGGTTGGCGATCTCGTTCTTCATGCCTTCGCTGACCTGCGCACCGTCGATGCCCGAGCCCAGCGTGGTGGCCGCGACCTTGGGCGCTTCGCCGCGCAGCGACTCCGACAGCATGACCTGCCGCGTCGACACGTTGACCAGCTTCTGCGAGACACCCCAGCCGCCCGAGTAGCTCACCAGTTCACGGTCGCTGGTCTGCAGCTGGCGCGCGTGGCGGTTGTAGGCGAAGGAAGTGATCTTGCCGACCCAGATCACGTCGGCGCTCAGGGCCTGGCCCAGCTTGCCGAACTCGGCGCGCGGTGCCTGGCCCGAGCTGATCATGTCGAGCTCCTGCGCCACCTCGCCGCCCATGTCGCGGTCGAGCACGGTGAAGCGCCCGGTATTGGTCAGCGCGGTGAGGATCTGCTGGCGCAGGTCCTCGGCCACCTTCTCGGCCGGCACGCTGCGTCCGCCCATCGGGAAGGACGCGGTGTCGTAGCGCAGCGGCGCGATCACGATCTTGAGCTTCTTGCTGTCGGCCGCGGGCGGCGTGTACTTGGCGACCGAGGCTTCGATGTCGGCCTGGTAGAAGCCGCGGCTGTCGGGGCCGTCGAGCGCATTGACCTTGAACCCGGTGATCGCGCCGCCCGCGCTCTGCACCACCTGCTCGGCGAAGGCCGTGCCGCGCAGGGCCTCGGCATTGCGGCCGCGCGCCAGCGTGAGCGTGAGCTTGAGCTGCTCGCTGCCCAGGTCCATGGTCGTGCCGTTGACCATCTTGAGCGCCAGGCGCATCGCTTCGTCGACCGCCTCGGCCGCGCTGGCACCCGTGCCCTGCGCGTTGACCGTCACGGTGCCGACCTTGCCGGCGTCGGGCAGCGCGGCCACGGGCGAAGCCGATGGCGGGGGCGCCACCGGCGCGACCGGCGTCGCGACCACCGCGGGCACCGGCTTGTTCTTGCCGGTGTACTTGTCGATCATGGTCTGGGCCTGGTCGCAGGCCGAGACCGAGAAGGCCAGCGACAGCGCCAGCGTCAGTCGGACGGTGCCCATGGCCTCAGAACGCGCCCAGCGCCTTGGTCGCGTCGGTCGGCACGGGGATGTCGTGGCTCTTGGCGTAGGCCGTCGAGTAGCTCAGCGTGTCGTAGACGTTCTTCGCGTTGCTCGGGAAATTGGTCACCACGTAGGCACCGGCGTTGAGCTTGGTCATGGCCAGCATCGGCGAAGCCTTGAGCGTGTTGCTGAAGGCCAGCACGTGCGGGCGCAGGCCGACGTACTTGACCACGCCCAGGCCCAGCGAGGCCATGCCCGACTGGTACAGCGCCTGCGACTGTGCATCCATCTTCAGGTTGCTGTCGTTGAGGCGGGCGCTGATCTCCTTGGACGAATCGCTCTGGATCTTGTCGGCGTCCGACAGGTTGCCCTTGGTCGCGCCGTCGCCCAACGCATCGGCGGTGGACTTCAGCTTGGCCGCCGATTCCTTGAGGCCCACGGCCTCGGCCATCTTCGACTGCGCGACCAGCACTTCCTTGTTGGCCGACACGTAGGCGCGCACCAGCGAGTCCTGCTCGGCGCCCTGGTCGCCGCCACCCGAGGCCGCGCCACCGGTGATGCTGCCGATCGAGGGCATCGAGAACTGCGCGAAGGCGCAAGGGGCGATGAAGGCGGCGGCGAGTGCGATGGCGGTCAGTTTCTTGGACATGTTGTGGTGTTCTTTGGAGTGAAAGAAAAAAGAAAAGAGAGCAGGTGTGCGGCGTTCAGCGCAGGCCGAGGTTGGTGACCTGGCTCACGAGTTCGCGCGCCGCGCTGTCGGCGGCCTTCTTGAGCGCGTTGCCGCGGGCTTCGGCTTCGGTCGGGCCGACGCCGGCGTACTGCACCGGGCCGACGGTCGAGATGTTCTCGGGGATGCCGCTGGTGAGGTCGAGGATCTTGCCGGTCACGGTCACGGCCACGCGCTGCAGGCCGCTGGACGGATCGGTATCGGTCAGGCCCACGTCGAGCGTGCCGAAGGCCAGGTACGGCACCTGGGCCGCCTGCAGGCCGCGCACCACGTCGCGCAGTGTCGCGGGGTCGAGGTCGTTGCCGGTCTTGTAGTCGTTCTCGACGTTCTTGATCTTCATGAGGCCGTTGGTGTAGGGCTCGACGAAGCCGGCCTCGAGCACCTTGAAGCCGGCCGAGGCGAAGATGCCGGTGAACACCGAATTGAGGTTGGCGCTCGGGAAGATGCGCCAGGTCGATTCGCTCGCGCGGCGCGTGGTGCTGCCGCCGGTCTCGATGGTGTCGGTGCGCTTGGCTTCGAACGCGGTTTCGCGGCTGCGCGATGCGTTGGTGCCGATCTGGCCGCCACGGATCGATTCGCCCTCGGCGCCGCGGCGCTTGTCGGAGCCCTGCGCATCGACCTTCACGCCGCGGTCCACGCGCTGGTAGACGCGGTCGTCGAAGGTCTTCTCGGAATCGACCTGGCGCGACACGAACAGGAAGGTCAGCTTGGAGCGGTCGCCCTTGGCCGTGGCCGTGGTGGCCGATCCGGCCTTGACCGCGTTGCGCAGCTTGGCCACGTTGATCGAGGTGCGCACCGTGACGGTGTAGACGCGCTTGTCGGTCTGGTCCTGCTCGTCGAGGACGGTCGCGTCGAGGATGAATTTGTCGAGGTTGGCGCCCACGCGCTCGCGGATCGCGTCGAAGTTGGCCGACTCGGACTCGCCGGCTTCGGCGTAGTAGAACTCGACCGCCTTGACCTGCGCCTCGCGCATCGCGCGCTCCTTGACCTCGGGGCTGGCCTTGCTGCCGAACACCGAGCCCTCGTAGGTCACCGAGGCCTTGCCGCGGGCGGTCGCGACCTGCGCGTGCGCGGCCAGGACCATGAAGAACAGGCCAAAGGCGAGCAGCATCAGGACGACGCTGCGCATCGGATGGCGCGCGATCGGCGCGGCGAGTGGCAAGGCTATTTGCATGACTGGATGACCTCTTTGGTGGCGGTGATTTGCTTGTCGATGTCCGGGGCGGCGGCCGCATCCTTGAGCCACGGATCATTGCCCCCGGCGAGCACGCCGGAGAGCTTGGTGAACAGGCCGCGCAGGCTGTCGCTGTAGGCGGGGAAGTCGTCCACGCTGCGCTGCGAAGAAGGCACGGTCTTGACCTCGCCGTTCTTGAATTCCGAATTCATGTAGACGCGGTTGGCCAGCGGCTGCTGCACCTTGACCGCGACCTTCGAGGCGTAGATGTAGCTGGTGCCGGCCGCGACCTTGGCGTGCTCGAAGCGGCCGAAGCGCGTGAGGTCCACCGAGATCGCGTAGTCGGGCTCGGGCAGCTTGAGCTCGTAGACCGAGCCGTCGGCCACGCGCATCGACATCACCTTGCCGATCGCATAGCCCTTGGCGTAGGGCAGGATCGGCACGCCGGTGCGGCTGGAGATGGCTTCGGCCAGCATGTCGGCGACCCAGGTCTCGGCGACGCCGGGCTGGCTCGCGAGTTCGGCCGGCAGCAGCTTGCGCACTTCATCGCTGACGGTGGCCTGCGAGACCTGCAGGAAACGCGGCACCTGGGCCGGCAGGCTGGCGCGCGCGAGCGCTTCGGAGAAGCGGTTCAGGATGCCGGGCGTGGTGCCCGCGCCCAGGTAGAGCGTGCGCACGCGCTCGGCGATCTCGTCCTCGGTGGGCGCATGGTCGAGCAGGTCGACATAGGCCACGCTGAACGGATAGGCGCGAAGGACGGTCATGGTCTTGAAGTCGAAGAACATGGCCTGCGCGCGCAGCTGGATGAAGACCTTCGACAAACCGCCGAAGCGCTCGGTCGACACCGTCTCGCCGTTGAGCATCAGCGCCACGGCGATTGCCTGGTCGCGGCCCTTGAGTTCCATCAGGTTGGCCGTGTCGAGCTCGAAGGCGGTCGGCGGCTGGGCCGCCACCACCTGCCGGATCAGGCCGTTGATGCCGCCCGCGCCCAGCGATTTGTCGAGGCGCTGCGAATGCGGGAAACGGGCCGTGATGCTGGCCGCATCACCCGAGTAGGCGAAGCCGGCGAGCGAGACGCTCAGCGCGAGTGCCTGGCCGACGAGGCCTCCCCAAAAAAGAAAGAGAAAAGCCACCCATCTGGAATGCCGAACCATCCGTCCCCCTCGTTATGTAAAGTTCGGCGAGTCTATGTGAGTAAGTGTTATTTGCCCTGTCAGACAAAGGCCTTTTCAATGAAAAAAGCCAGCGAGGCGCTGGCTTTTTGGTATGCATTCGAAAGGCTTACTTGAGGGCCTTGTAGCGCATGCGCTTGGGCTTCGCGCCCTCTTCGCCGAGACGCTTCTTCTTGTCGGCTTCGTACTCCTGGTAGTTGCCGTTGAAGAAGGTCCACTGGCTGTCGCCTTCGGCCGCGAGGATGTGGGTGGCGATGCGGTCGAGGAACCAGCGGTCATGGCTGATGACCATCACGGTGCCGGCGAATTCGAGCAGCGCGTCTTCGAGCGCACGCAGGGTTTCCACGTCCAGGTCGTTCGACGGTTCGTCCAGCAGCAGCACGTTGCCGCCGGCGATCAGGGTCTTGGCCAGGTGCAGGCGGCCGCGTTCACCGCCCGACAGCGTGCCGACCTTCTTCTGCTGGTCCGCGCCGTTGAAGTTGAAGCGGCCCGCGTATGCGCGGCTGGCCATCTGGAACTTGCCGACGTTGATGATGTCGAGGCCGTTCGAGATGTCTTCCCACACGGTCTTGCTGTTGGCCAGCTCGTCGCGATGCTGGTCGACGAAGGCCATCTTCACGGTCTGGCCGATCACGACCTCGCCCGAATCCGGTTGTTCCTTGCCCGCGAGCAGCTTGAACAGCGTCGACTTGCCGGCGCCGTTGGGGCCGATGATGCCGACGATCGCGCCCGGCGGCACGGTGAAGCTCAGGTTGTCGATCAGCATGCGGTCGCCGAAGGACTTGCTGACGTTGTGGAACTCGAACACCTGCTGGCCCAGCCGCTCCGCCACAGGAATGAAGATCTCCTGCGTTTCGTTGCGCTTCTGGTATTCCATGTCGCTCAGCTCTTCGAAGCGAGCCAGACGCGACTTGCTCTTGGCTTGGCGCGCCTTCGGGTTCTGGCGCGACCATTCCAGTTCCTTCTTCAGGGCCTTGGCATGGGCTTCTTCGCTCTTCTGCTCCTGCGCCAGGCGTTCGCCCTTCTGCTCGAGCCAGGTGCTGTAGTTGCCCTTCCATGGGATGCCGCGTCCGCGGTCCATTTCCAGGATCCACTCGGCCGCGTTGTCGAGGAAGTAGCGGTCGTGGGTGATGGCCACCACGGTGCCCGTGAAGCGCTGCAGGAACACTTCGAGCCACTCCACCGATTCGGCGTCCAGGTGGTTGGTGGGTTCGTCGAGCAGCAGCATGTCGGGCTTGGACAGCAGCAGGCGGCACAGCGCCACGCGGCGCTTTTCGCCGCCCGACAGCAGGCCGATCTTCGCGTCCCACGGCGGCAGGCGCAGTGCGTCGGCGGCGATTTCCAGCTGGTGTTCGGAATCGGTGCCGGCGGTGGCGATGACGGCTTCGAGCTGGGCCTGCTCGGCGGCCAGTGCGTCGAAGTCCGCGTCTTCGGCGCCGTAGGCGATGTACACCTCTTCGAGGCGCGCCTTGGCCGCGAACACCGCGCCCATGGACTCCTCCACCGATTCGCGCACCGTGTGCTCGGCGTCGAGCTTGGGCTCCTGCTCCAGATAGCCGATCGTCATCCCCTGCATCGGCAGCGCCTCGCCCTCGAACTCCTTGTCCACACCCGCCATGATCTTGAGCAGCGTGGACTTGCCCGAGCCGTTCAGGCCGAGCACGCCGATCTTGGCGCCGGGGAAGAAGGAGAGCGAAATGTCTTTCAAGAGCTGCCGCTTGGGCGGCACGGTCTTGCTGACGCGGTTCATCGAATAGACGTATTGAGCCATATCTCTTGCAGGTTGGAACAGGTTGGAACAAGGGCCGCGCCAGGCGCTGCGGGCGGTCAGCGAGGGGCGGCGAACCTTCTATTATCCCCAATGGCGTGGGTGGCCCCGCCGGCGCCGCCCCGTTCCGGCACCGGGCCCGAGGTTTTAGCGGCGCCCACCCGCGCGCCGCAAGGCCTTGCGCACGACATTTGGAGGCACAGCGCCGACTCATGCGACAATGGGCCTTCGTTGCCGGGTCCAGTTGCCCGCAACAGCGGCTCTTCTGCCGGGGACAAGAAGGCTTTGCGCACACCCATGCGACTGGCTCTCGGCTCCCACCCTTGATACATCAGCCTTGACTGACCGGGTCGCCCCAACAAAGGGCACCGCGGTGGGCCGATGCCACTGCGCCATGCAAGGCGCTATTGCTTCCAAATGACTTTTGAAGATCTGAAGTTGGCCCCGGCCATCCTGAAGGCTGTGCTCGAACACGGCTACGACACGCCCACGCCCATCCAGGCCCAGGCGATCCCCGTGGTGCTCGAGGGGCACGACCTGCTCGGCGGCGCCCAGACCGGCACCGGCAAGACCGCGGCCTTCACGCTGCCCATGCTGCACAAGCTCACCATGAGCCGCAGCGCCACCAACAAGTTCGGCGGCACCGGCATCCGTGCGCTGGTGCTGACCCCCACGCGCGAACTCGCGGCCCAGGTCGAAGAGTCGGTGCGCACCTACGGCAAGTACCTGCAGCTGGACTCGACCGTGATCTTCGGCGGCGTCGGCATGAACCCGCAGATCAGCAAGCTCAAGAAGGGCGTCGACATCCTCGTGGCCACGCCCGGCCGCCTGCTCGACCTGCAGCAGCAGGGCATGCTCGACCTGTCGCAGGTGCAGATCCTGATCCTCGACGAAGCCGACCGCATGCTCGACATGGGCTTCATCCACGACGTGAAGAAGATCCTCGCGCTGGTGCCCAAGGAAAAGCAGAGCCTGCTGTTCTCGGCCACCTTCAGCGACGAGATCCGTGACCTGGCCGCCAACCTGCTCAAGAACCCGCAGAGCATCCAGGTCACGCCGCGCAACACCACCGTGCAGCGCATCACCCAGGTGATCCACCCGGTCGGCCGCGGCAAGAAGAAGGCCCTGCTCGCCCACATCATCAACGAGCACAACTGGAGCCAGGTGCTGGTGTTCACGCGCACCAAGTTCGGCGCCAACAACGTGGCCGAGTTCCTGACCAAGAACGGCATCGAGGCGATGGCGCTGCACGGCAACAAGAGCCAGAGCGCACGCACCCAGGCCCTGGCCGGCTTCAAGACCGGCGCCATCCGCGCGCTGGTGGCGACCGACATCGCGGCCCGCGGCATCGACATCGACGAGCTGCCGCACGTCGTGAACTACGAGATCCCCAACGTCAGCGAAGACTATGTGCACCGCATCGGCCGCACCGGCCGCGCGGGCAACAGCGGCGAGGCCGTGAGCCTGGTCTGCCTGGACGAGGAAGGCTTCATGCAGGAGATCGAGCGCTTCACCAAGCAGCAGATCCCGGTGAAGGTCGTCGACGGCTTCGGCCCCGAGGAAGGCGAACGCGCCGAGCCGATCGCCATGGGTCGCCAGACGATCTGGGGCGGTGCCGGTCGTCCGCCGAGCCGCGAAGTGATGCAGGCGGCCGCCAAGGCCGCACGCACCGAGATGCTGCAGCGCGTGCGCGATAACAAGGCCGGCCAGGGCGGCGGCAACGGCGGCGGCGGCGGTGGCGGTCAACGCCGCGGCGGCGGTGCGGCACCCCAGGGTGCGCGCAGCGGCGGCGGTGGCGGCCAAGGCCCGGCACGCGGCCAGGCACCGCGTCCGCAAGGCGGTCCGGGCCGCGGCCCGCAGGGTCCGGCGCGCGCGCCGCACCATGCACCGCAAGGCCTGCCGCATGACGAGCGCCAACCGCGCCATCACGGCAACAGCCACAGCCCGACGCAGGCCAACCAGGTCGCGCACCTGCGCGCCGAATCGGTCGGCGGCGGCGACGGCCAGCCCGATCCGCTGCGCACCAGCGTCGACAGCATGGGTGGCGGCCGCGGCCGTCGCGGCGGCGGCGGTGGTGGTGGCGGCTACGGCGGCAACCGCTCGGGCGGCGGCGGCGGTGGTGGTCGTTCCGGCGGCGGCGGTGGTTACGGCGGTGGCGGTGGTGGCCGCTCGGGCGGCGGCGGTGGCCGTTCCTTCGGCCGCTGAGCCGGCTGCTGCCCTCGATGGCAGCACTCCACTCTCCTCAAGGGCGCTTCGGCGCCCTTTTGCTTGGCCGGTCGGATGGCGCGGGCGACCGCGCACCGAGCACCGCTTCGATGTCGCTGCGCGCGCTGTCGATCAGCGCCAGCACCGCGCGCTCGGCTTCGTCCGGGTCGCGCGCGCGCACCGCATCGAGCACCGCGCGGTGCCGCGGCAGCGACAGCGCGGGCCCGTTGTGCAGGGTGCTGGAGATCTCGAAGCTGGTGCGCAGCAGCGCGTTCAGCGCCTTGCTCATCTGCGCCAGCATCAGGTTGCCCGCCGCGCGCAGCAGGCCGTGGTGGAAGCGCAGGTCGTGCGTGGTGTAGTCGGTGCTGCGCGCCGCCACCGCCTGCGCCATGCCGGCATAGGCGTCCTCCAGTTCCGCGAGGTCCTGCGCGGTCGCGCGCTCGGCCGCCAGGCGCACCGCGGCCGGCTCGACCATGCGCCGCAGGTCCTGCAGGTCGCGCAGGAACTGGGGCGTGAGGCCGACCTTGGCCTTCCAGGTGATGACGTCGGGATCGAACCAGTTCCAGTCCTGCTGCGGCAGCACCCGGCTGCCGACCTTGGGCCCGGTCACGACCATGCCCTTGGCGGCGAGCGCCTTGATGGCCTCGCGCACCACCGTGCGACTCACCCCCAGTTCCTGGCCCAGCACCGGCTCGGGCGGGATCACGCCGCCTTCCGGGTAGCGGCCCGAGACGATCGCCTCGCCCAGCAGGTCGACCGTCTGGCCGTGCGCGTTCTTGGCCATCGCCTGTGCCGACCTTCTCAGGCCGGGACCGGCGTGAGCAGCGGCTCGCCCGCGAAGTGCGCGCGCAGGTTGTCGAAGGTGAGCTGCGCCATCGCCTCGCGCGTCTGCCTGGTGCCGCTGCCGATGTGCGGCGTGAGCACCACGTTGTCCATGGCCAGCAATTCGGCCGGCACGTGGGGCTCGTCGGCGAAGACGTCGAGCGCGGCGCCGGCGATGGTGCCGGCCTGCAGCGCCGCGATCAGCGCCGGCTGGTCGACCACGCTGCCGCGCGCCACGTTCACCAGGTAGCCCTGCGGGCCCAGCGCCTGCAGCACCTTGGCATCGATCAGGCCGCGCGTGGCCGCGCCGCCGGGCGTGATGACGACCAGGAAATCGACCGCGGCGGCCAGCGATGCGGCGTCGGGGTGGTAGGTGTAGGGCAGGTTCTCGCGCGGCGAGCGCGCGGTGTAGGCCACGTCCATGCGGAAGGCCAGCGCGCGCTGCGCGATCGCCTGGCCGATGCGGCCCATGCCGACCACGCCCAGCCGGCTGCCCGCGACCTTGCGCGCCACCGGGATCGGGCCCTTGAGCCATTCGCCGCCGCGCACGAAGCGATCGGCCTGCGGGATGCGCCGCGCCGCCGAGATCAGCAGCCCCAGCGCGAGGTCGGCCACGTCGTCGTTGAGCACGCCGGGCGTGTGGGTCACGGGGATGCCGCGCGCCCGGGCCGCCGCCACGTCCACGCCGTCGTAGCCGACGCCGAACACCGTGATCATCTCCAGCGCGGGCAGCTGCGCGATGAGCGCGGCCGGCACCTTCGACTCGCCGGTCGCGACCACCGCGCGGATGCGCGGCGCCGCCGCCGCGAAGGCGGACGGGTCGTTCAGGTGCAGGCGGTCGTGCACGGTGACCGCGCCGCGCAGCGCGTCCATCAGGAAGGGCATCACCGGCGCGACGACCAGCACCTCCGGGCGTTCGACGCTCATGCGCGGATCCCCACCTTCTGCACCAGCTCCTTGAAGTACAGGTGGTCGCGCTCCATCGATTGACCGAACTCGGCCGCGTCGAGGTAGGAGAAGCCCAGGTTGAGCTTCTCGAGCGCCTCGCGCATCGCCGGCTCCTCGGCGGTCTTGCGCGCCGCGGCGCGCAGCACGTCGACCACCGCGGTCGGCGTGGCCTTGGGCACGGCCAGGCCGCGCCAGGTGCCGATCGACAGGTCGATCTTGCGTTCCTTCAGGGTCGGCACCTTGTCGAAGGCCTTGAGGCGCTGGTCGGCCATCACGGCCAGGATCTTGAGCTTGCCGGCCTGCACGTGCACCGCCACCTCGCCCGGGCTCACGGCCACCGCATCGATGTGGCCGCCGAGCAGCGCCACCACGCCGGGTGCCGCGCCCTGGTAGGGCACATGGTTGAACTTGACGCCGGCCTTGTCTTCCAGGCCCGCGGCCGCGAGATGCCAGATCGAGCCGTTGCCCGAGTTGCCGACCCGCATCTCGCCGGGCTTGGCCTTGGATGCCGCGAGGAACTCCTCGATGGTGTTCCAGGGCGCATCGGCCTTGACCGTGATCGCCGACGGGTCGGCGTTGAGCCGCGCGATGGGACGGAAGTCGGCATAGGTGAACTTCGACAGGTTCAGGTGCGGCAGGATCACCAGCTCGGCGATCACCACCGACACCTTGTAGCCGTCGGGCTTGCTGTTGAGCACCTCGCCCATGCCGACCACGCCGCTGGCGCCGGGCTTGTTGTTGACGATGAAGGGCTGCGGGAAATGCTTCTTCGCGATCTCGGCGAAACCGCGCGCCAGCGCGTCGGTGCCGCCGCCCGCGGAGGCCGGCACCACCAGCTCGACCGGCTTGCTGGGGTAGTCGTCGGCGAAGGCGGCGAAAGGCAGCGGCAGCAGCATCGCGCCGAGGCCCTGCAGAAGGTGGCGGCGCTGCGCCGAGAGGGTGTCTTGCATGCTCTGTCTCCGGTATGGGGGGTGCGGCCATCCGGGTCTGCCCGGGCTCGCCGGCTTATCATATGATGATTGAAAATGCCGTTTCCGCAGGAGAAACCCTGGGATGCGGACGCCATGACGATGAAGCCGGAGACACGCCACGATGCATTGGGTCGCAGTTGATTGGGGCACGAGTTCGCTGCGCGGCGCGCTGCTGGATGCCGATGGAAAGGTGCTCGAGGAACAGAGCCACGCACGCGGCATCCTGAGCGTGCCGGCCGGCGGCTTCGGGGCCGTCTTCGACGAACTGTTCGGCGCCTGGATGGCGCCCTCGGGCACGCGCTGCCTGATCTCCGGCATGGCCGGCAGCAAGCAGGGCTGGGTCGAAGCCCCCTACTGCGCCTGCCCGGCCGGCCTCGCCGAGATCGCGGCCAAGGTGATCGAGGTCCAGCCCGGCCGCGTGGCGATGGTGCCCGGCCTCAGCGACGAGCACGACGGCGTGCCCGACGTGATGCGCGGCGAGGAGGTGCAGCTGTTCGGCGCCATGGCGCTGACCGGCCTGCGCGACGGCCTCTTCGTGCTGCCCGGCACGCACAACAAATGGGTGCGCGTGGCCGAGGGCCGCGTGGCGGGCTTCCGCACCTTCATGACCGGCGAGTTCTATGCGCTGCTCGGCACCCATTCGATCCTGGCGCGCACCCTCGACACCACGGCGCCGCTCGACGAGGCCGCCTTCCTGCAGGGCGTGATGCAGTCGGCCAACAACGAAGGCCTGCTGCACAACGCTTTCGGCGCGCGCACGCTGGCGCTGTTCGAGCGCATGTCGGCGGCCGACCTGGCGAGCTACCTCTCGGGCCTGCTGATCGGCGAAGAGCTGCGCACGCAGTCGCTGCGCGCCGCGGGCGAGGTCGTGCTGATCGGCTCGCCCGCCCTCACCCAGCGCTATGCGCTGGCCCTCCATGCCAGCGGCGTGGCCAGCCGGACCCTGGGCGCCGAAGCGACCTGGGCCGGGCTGCATGCCGTGGCCACCACCCTCGCACCATGAGCACCGCTGCCCTCGACACCTTCCACGCCGCCGTGCGCCGACTCCCGCTGGTCGCGATCCTGCGGGGCCTCACGCCGGCCGAGGCGCCCGCCGTCGGTGACGCACTGACCGAAGCCGGCTTCGAGCTGCTCGAAGTGCCTTTCAATTCGCCGCAGCCGCTGGAGAGCATCGCGCTGCTGCGCCAGCGCTTCCCCGCCGCGCTGGTCGGTGCCGGCACGGTGCTCACGGCGCAGCAGGTGCGCGAGGTGCATGCGGCCGGCGGCGCGCTGATCGTCGCGCCCAACTTCAACGCCGAGGTGGTGGCGGAGGCAACCCGGCTCGGCATGGTGAGCCTGCCCGGCGTGGCCACGCCCACCGAGGCCTTCGGCGCGCTCGCCGCCGGCGCCACCGGCCTCAAGCTGTTCCCGGCCGAGGCGGCCTCGCCCGCGGTGGTCAAGGCCTGGCTCGCGGTGCTGCCCAAGGGCACGCCGCTGATGCCGGTGGGCGGCATCACGCCGGCCAACATGGACGCCTGGCGCGCCGCGGGCGCCACCGGCTTCGGCATCGGCTCCGCGCTCTACAAGCCCGGCAAGAGCGCCGCCGCGGTGCGCGAGGATGCGCTGCAGTTCGCCGCCGCCTGGAACCACGCCCTGCGCACCTGAAAGCCCGTCCCATGCCGAACGCCGACGCCCAGTACGCCAGCCCCCAGGTCCAGGGCCTGCGCGAAGACCTCGCGCTCGCCCTGCGCGCCGCCGCGCACCACGGCCTGTCCGAAGGCGTGTGCAACCACTTCAGCGTGACGCTGCCCGGCAGCGTCGACCGCTATCTGATCAACCCGCGCGGTCTGCACTGGAGCGAGGTGCGGGCCGACGACATCGTGCTGATCGACCTGCACGGCGAGGTGCTGGCCGGACGCCACCGCGTCGAGCCGACCGCGCTGTTCATCCACGGCGCGGTGCACCGCCTCACGGGCCATGCGGTGGTGCTGCATTGCCACATGCCCTACGCCACCGCGCTCACGCTCACCAGCGACCGCGCGCTCGACCCCACGCTGAGCCAGAACGCGATGCGCTACATGGGCCGGATCGCGATCGACGCGCAGTACAACGGCCTGGCGCTCGACGATGCCGAGGGCGAGCGCATCGCGCGCAGCATGGCCGACGGCAGGGACGTGGCCTTCCTCGCCAACCATGGCGTGATCGTCGCGGGCGCCACCCTCGCCCATGCCTACGACGACCTCTACTACCTGGAGCGCGCCTGCCTGCACCAGGTGCTCGCGCAATCGACCGGCCGGCCGCTGGCACCGGTCGACCCCGCGCTGGCTGCGCGCGTGGCGGCCCAGGTGCAGGGCGAGCGCGAGCAGTCCGACCTGTTCTTCGAGGCGCTGCGCCGGCTGCTGCCCTGAGGTCGCGCGTGCCGCAAGCCCGGCCCGCTCGTCGCTCCCTCAGGCCGGAACGCCGTTCGGCGCGGGCTTCTCTCGCTGCGACGAATGCCAGCCCAGGTGACGGATCTCCGCGAACTCGATGGCCTTGAACAGCAGCACGCCCATGAGGCAGAGCAAGGCCAGCGCCACGAAGACGGTCGAGGTGTCGAAGCTGCCCTGCGCCACCAGGATCACATGCCCGAGCCCGGATTCCCCGGCCACGAACTCCCCGACGATGGTGCCCACCAGCGCGAAAGACACCCCCACCTTCATGCCCGCGAAGATGCTCGGCATCGCGTTCGGGAAGCGGATCTTCCAGAGCATCTTGGCGCGCGAAGCATGGTTCACCCGCGCCATGTCGAGCATGTCGGGGTCGGTCGAGCGCAAGCCGAGCACGGTGTCGATGAGGATCGGGAAGATCGCGATCAGCATCGCGATCGCCACCTTGGGCATGGCGCCGGTGCCCATCCAGATCACGAAGAGCGGCGCCAGCGCGACCTTGGGTACTGCGTTGAGCGCCACGAGCAGCGAGTAGAGCGTCCGGTCCAGGAACTTGGAATAGACGATGCCGATGGCCGCCGCGACCCCCAGCAGCAGCGCGAGCGCGAAGCCGTAGACCGTGGTCCGCAGCGTGTCCAGGCTCTCCATCAGCAGGTAGCCGGGTTGCGCGAAGAACTGACCCGCGATCTTCGACGGCGCCGGCAGCAGGAAGTCGCGGATGCCCAGCAGGCGCACGCAGGCCTCCCAGATCACCAGCAGCACCACGAGCGAAAGCAGGGCCTGGCGGCTGCGCTGCGTGCGTACCCAGAGTTGTTTCATGGTGTTCAGCCCTTGTAGATGCCGATTTCTCGGAAGGTGTCGCGGATGCGTGCGACATAGGCGGCGAACGCCGCGGTCTCGCGCACCTCGAGGCCGCGCGGGCGTTCCAGCTCGATGGGCACCACGTCGGCGATGCGCCCGGGCCCGCGCGCCATCATCACGACGCGGCTGCCCAGGAAGACGGCCTCGGTGATCGAGTGCGTGATGAAGACCACCGTCTTGCGGGTCTCGAGCCAGGTGCGCTGCAGCTCGGCGTTGAGCTCGTCGCGCGTGAAGGGGTCGAGCGCGCCGAAGGGTTCGTCCATCAGCAGCAACTGCGGGTCGAGCAGCATCGCGCGGCAGATCGAGACCCGCTGCCGCATGCCGCCCGACAGCTCGCGCGGAAAGCGGTCCAGATACGCCGACAGGCCGAACAGGCCCAGCAACTCGCGCGCACGCGGCTCGAGTTCGCGCCGGTCGCGGTCATGGAACTCCGCCGCCACCAGCACGTTGTCGAGTATGTTGCGCCATTCGAGCAGCAGGTCGCGCTGGAACACCACGCCCATGTCGTCCGGTGGCGCATCGATGGGCCGCCCATGCAGCGCCAGCCTGCCGCTGGTGATCGGCTCCAGGCCCGCCATGCAACGCATCAGCGTGCTCTTGCCGCAGCCGCTGGGCCCGACGATGCAGACGAACTCGCCCTCCTCGATGTGCAGGTCGATGTCCTGCAGCGCGTGGATGGGTTTGCGCTCAGAGGCATAGACCTTGTTGAGGCGCTCGATCTCGAGAAAGCTGGACACGGAGGGGTTCCTCGCGAGGGGGAGGTCAGACGGCAAGCAGCGCATTGGTGTAGTAGTCCGAGGGCTTGTGGCCGGGCTTGATCTGGCCGGTCTGTTCCATCGACCGGATGGCGGCGGTCCAGTCGGCGTCGTTCTGCACTCCGAAGGGCTGGTTCCTGGCGGAGGGGCTTTCGAAGAAACTGCGGTAGGCAGTGATCTGGCCGCGCAGCACCTCGGGGTCGAGCCGCGCATTGGGCCGCTGGGCGACGACGGCCCCGACCGCCTCGTCGATGTGGCCGTCGTAGATGTACTGCCATGTGCGCACCTGCACCTGAACGAACCTGGCGATGGCATCGCGCTTGGCCGCGAGCGCCTTCGGCGTTGCCGCCAAGCCGTAGCTCGGGAAACTGATGCCGCTGTCGCCCAGCAGCAGCGCCGAGGACTTGCGGGTCTTCAGCACCATCGGCTGGCCGAACGGCGCCTGCGACATGAAGCCGTCGCTGTTGCCCGAGGCGTAGGTCGAGATCATCGCGCTGGGCGCCACCATGACCAAGCCGATGCTGCCCTTGCTCATGCCGTTGGCCTTCAGGAAGGGCTCGATGAACGGCGCCCAAGGGCTGGTGGTGAAACAGACGATCTTCCTGCCCGCGAGGTCCCGAGGCGACTTCACGCCGAGCGTCTCGTCGACCATCACCGCGAGGTCGCCGGTCCGTGCGAAACCGGCGATCGACACGAGGTCCAGGCCGTTCTCCTTGGCCACCGCCATCGTGCCCAGCGCCACCTGGCCGATGTCGACCTGGTCGGCGGCCAGCAACTGCAGCGTCGAGATGGTGCCGGTGCCGTCCTGCACCTCCACGTCCAGGCCCTGGGCCTTGAACAGGCCCTTCTGCTGTGCCAGGTGCATGGCGGCATGCAGGCCCCAGGGCGAGAAATCGAGTCGAACGCGCAGCTTCTCGGCGCCTTGCGCGCGCGCCGGGAGGCTGCCCAGCGACAGCGCGGGCGCGGCGAGCATGGCCGCCAGTCCTTGGCTCAGGGTCCGTCGTTTCATTGTTTTCTCCGGTTGCGGTGGATCGTGGGAATGTCTTCAGGCCGTCCGCTCAGACGGGCAACATGGCGCGCAAGGCATGGGTAGCGGCCAGATCTGCCTTGCCCGTGGCCGGGTCGACGACAGCGGCGTGGTGCTGTCGCACGAAGGCCGCGCTGAGCTTGTGGTTCCAGACGTCGTGCTCGAGCTCGGGCAGCGGGCGCAGCAGCGGGTCGCCGAAACCGCCGCCGCCCGGCTGGATGTGCGTCACCTGGTCACCGCGAGCAATTCGCATGCCGACCTTGCTTGGCAGCGCCTCGACCGTGTCGCCATGCGCCAGCGTGTTGGACGCGGCCCTGGCGGGGCCGCCGCCGTTCAGGCCATAGGGCTGAAACTTCATGCGGTCGGCGCGCAGCTGCAGCAGCACGTCGTCGGCCAGCACGCGGTAGCTGCGGCGGATGCCCAGGCCGCCACGGTAGCGGCCCGCACCGCAGGAGTCGGGCTCCATCTCATAGGCCTCGACACGCACGGGATGCTGGGCCTCCAGCGTCTCGACCGGCGTGTTCGACAGGTTCTGCGAGGCGTTCGTGATGGCCTCGACGCCATCGGCATGCGGCCGCGCGCCCCAGGCACCGCAAATCATGTCGACGATGATGTACGGCTTGCCGGTGTCGTCCTGGCCCGAGAGGCAGACCACCGTGTTGCCGCCTTCTCCCGCGGCCGGAATCCGGTCGGGCACCACCTGCGCCAGGGCGCCGAGCATGGTGTCGAAGACGCGGTAGCCGGTGAGCGCGCGCGCCGCCACGGCCGCCGGCTCCACCGGGTTGAGCACCGAGCCTTCGGGCACGTGGATGCTCACGCAGCGGAACACGCCGGCATTGTTCGGCACGTCGCCCTTGAGCGCGCAGCGCACGCTCAGATAGGTGCAGGAGTTGGTGTACGAGCGGGTGGAGTTGATGGCCGCGCGCACCTGCGGCGAGGAGCCGGTGTAGTCCACGCTGACATGGTCCTCGTGCACCGTGAGCGCCACGCGGATCGGGATCGGCTCGGGCGACAGGCCGTCGTCGTCGATGAAGTCCTCGAAGGTGAAGGTGCCCTTGGGCCAGGTGCGGATCTCGGCGCGCGTGAGCCGTTCCGCGTAGTCGAGCAGTTCGGCAAAGTAGGTGCGCGCGGCTTCGCGCCCGTAACGGTCGAGCAGGCCGGTGAGCTCGCGCACGCCCACCTGCGAGGCGGCGTACTGCGCGCGCAGGTCGCCCAGCACGCGGTCGGGCAGCCGGACGTTCTGAGCGATCACGCGTTCCATCGTGTCGTTGACCACGCCGGCCTCGTACAGCTTCACGACCGGGATGCGCAGGCCTTCCTGGTAGATCTCCGTCGAGTCGCTGGCATTCGAGCCGGGCACGCGGCCGCCGACGTCGGTGTGGTGGCAGATCACCACGCAGAAGCCTTCGAGTTCGCCCTGGTAGAAGAAGGGCACGAACATGAAGATGTCCGGCAGGTGCATTCCGCCCTGGTAGGGGTCGTTGACGATCACGGCATCGCCGGGTGCGAGGCTGTCGCCATAGCGCGCCTTCACTGCCGCCATGGCCTCGGGGATGGCGCCCAGGTGCAGCGCGATGGTCTTGGCCTGCGCGATCATCTGGCCATCGCGGTCGCAGATCGCGGCCGAGTAGTCCATGACGTCCTTGACGATCTCCGAACGCGCGGTGCGCAGCACGGTGTAGGCGACTTCGTCGACGATGGCATCCATCGCGTTCTTGATCACGGCAAAGGTGATCGGGTCGATGGGCGTGGTCATGCGGCTTGCTCCTGGAGGTCGATGATGATGTTGCCCACGGCGTCGGCATGGGCGCTGCAGTGCGGCGGCACGACGATGGTGGTGTCGTAGGACTCGATCACGAGCGGCCCCTGTTCAGGCGCCCGTGTCAGTTGGGCGCGCGGCACGACGCGGGTGGCCACGGGCGCCTCGTTGGCGGCGAAGCTCACGGAGCGCGTGCCGGCCTCGCCCTGCAGCGCGGTGCCGTCCACCTGGCAGGTCGCGAAATCGAGCCGGTGCTTGCTGCGGCCGCGCGCGGAAACGCGCAGGTTGACCAGCTCGAGCGGCTCATCGCTGCTGTAGCCGAAGGTCTGGTGGTACATCGCCTGGAAGTCGCGCACCAGCTGTTCGATGGCCACGGGGCCGAAATGCGCGGAGGCCAGCGCCACGGTGAGCTCGGAGCTCTGCCCTACGTAGCGCAGGTCGGCGGCCAGCACGATGGTCGCGTCTTCCGTCTGATAGCCCTCGGACGCCAGCACCGAATAGCCCTTGTCGCCGAGCGCGGCCGCGATGCTGCCCAGCTCGGCCGGCGCGCAACCGGCGAGCGGCTTCAGCACCGCCTTGACGAAGTTGTGCTCGGCGTCCGCCGACAGCATGCCGGCGGAGCAGAAGACTCCGGCCATGATCGGCGCGATCACCCTGCGGATGCCGAGCAGCCGGGCCACAGACACCGCGTGCAGCGGCCCGCCGCCGCCGAAGGCGATCATCGACATGTCGCGCGGATCGCGGCCGCGTTCCACCGTCACCGCGCGGATCGCGCGCGCCATGTTCACGTTCGCGACCTGCCGGATGCCATGCGCGGCGGCCAGCAGGTCCAGCCCCAGCGGTCCGCCGACGTGGCGTTCGATCGCCGCCTTCGACAGTTCGGGTGACACGCGCAGGCTGCCTCCGGCGAGCGCGCGCGGATTGAGGTAACCCAGCACCATGTTGGCGTCGGTCACGGTCGGGCGGTCATTGCCGTTGCCATAGCAGGCGGGGCCGGGCGTCGCGCCCGCCGACTCGGGGCCGACGCAGAGCAGGCCGCCGGCATCGATCCACGCGATGGAGCCGCCACCGGCGCCCACCTCGGCGATGTCGATCGCCGGCACCTTGAGCACATAGCCGCCGCCCTTGACGAAGCGGCTGGGGGCGCTGATGCCGTCGCGGAACTCGTACTCGTTGGTCAGCGAGGGCTGGCCGCCCGCGATGATCGAAGCCTTGGCGGTCGTGCCGCCCATGTCGAAGACGATCAGGTCGGCGTCACCGCCCAGGTGGCCGATCTCGACCGCGCCCGCCACCCCGCCCGCCGGGCCCGAGGCGACCGCAAAGACCGGCTTGTCGGTGGCAGAGGCAATGCCCATCATCCCGCCGTTGGAGGCCATGACCTGCAGCGAGGCCTTCACACCCATGCGTTCGAGGTCTTTCCGCAGGCGCGCCAGGTAGGTGCGCATGGCCGGCAGGATGTAGGCGTTGACGACCGTGGTGCTGGTGCGCTCGTACTCCTTGATCTCCGGCAGCACCTCGCACGACACGCTCAACAGCAGCGACGGAAAGTTCGCCTGCAGCAGCGCCTTGGCCGCCAGTTCGTGGACCGGGTTGATGTAGCTGTTGAGAAAGCAGACCGCCATCGAACCGACGCCTTCGTCTACCAGTGCGCGGGCCTCGTCCAGCAGCTGGGCCTCGTCGAGCGGCGTGACGATGCGGCCCTGCGCATCGATGCGCTCGCGGATGCCACGGCGCCAGCGGCGCGGCGAAAGCGGCTCGGGCTTGGACCAGCCGAGGTCGAACATCGTGGGCGTGCGGATGCGACCGATCTCGAGCACGTCGCGAAAGCCCTCGGTGGTCAGCACGCCCGTGCGCGCGCCGACCTTCTGCAAGATGGTGTTCGAGGCCGTTGTCGTGCCATGCACGATCTCGGTGATGTCGCCGGGCGATACGCCGGCCTGCTCGATCAGCGACCCGAGCCCCTGCACGATCGCGCGCCCGAGGTCGTCGGGCGTGGTCGAGGTCTTGTTCACGTAGAGCCGTCCGTCGGGCATCGCCAGGACGATGTCCGTGAAGGTGCCTCCGATGTCACAGCCGACCCGAACGCCTTTGGAAGCGTGCTTTTTCAAGTTCATCCGCCACTCCGATTCCTGTGCCTTGCGGCTGGTTGATAATCCTGCGACCAGGACGGCTAACTAACTAACCATCCAGTACAACAACGAGCGAAATATAGGAGACGCAATGGACCTCTGTCAACGTGTTCGTGCATCGGGTTTTCTCGGGTGCTGGCCATGGGATCTGTAAACTCCGGGCGCCGGGCCGCCCGTCCGGTGCCACCCTCCGAGTCCATGACAGCCCCCCCTCCCGCCGCCGCCAAAAAACGTCCACGCAACGCGCAGGCAAGCCGCGAGCGCATCATCAAGTTCGCGAGCAAGGAGTTCGCGGCGCGTGGCTACGACGGCGCACGCATCGATGCCATCGTTGCGCGATGCAAGATCAGCAAAAACCTGATCTACCACTACTTCGAAGGCAAGGAAGCCCTGTTCATCGAGGTGATGGAGCAGGCCTACGGTGCCATGCGCGAGCGGCAGAACGAGCTCGCGCTCACGGGTGACGACCCGGTGGCCGACATGCGCGAACTGGTCATGAAGACGACGCAGCATTTCATCGACCAGCCCGACTTCCTGCAGCTGCTGTCGACCGAGAACCTGCACAAGGCTGCGCACATCCGCAAGTCCAAGCTGATCCCGGCGATGTTCAATCCGCTGCGCACCGCCCTGGCCGAGGTGCTGAAGAAGGGCAAGGCCCAGGGCGTGTTCCGCGAGGATGCCGACTGGGTCGATCTCTACGTGTCGATCTCCGGCCTTGGTTCGTACTTCATCACGAACCGCTACACGCTGTCCTATGTGCTGGACGTGGACCTCGGCGCGCCCGAACGCGTGAAAGGCCGGCTGGCGCATGTGGCCGACATGGTGATCAGCTACCTGTGCGACAAGGGAAGCAGCAACGGCGTCCGGCCGGCGCCCTGAGCCGCGGCGTGCGCGGACCGGCAGGCCTCGCCGACGCCGGGCCGTGCCTTACCATGCGCACTCGCCCGCGCGATTCGCCGGGCGCACGCTCTCCCGCAGACCATGCTTGCAGCCCCCACCGGGACGCAAGCGCCATCGGTCCGCGCCTTCCCCAAGAAAAGAACCCACCCATGACCAGCCCCCTCTACAGCGCCAGCATTCCCGTCCTCCAGCAGATGCTGGGCGCCCTCTCCGATGTGCTCGCCAAGGCCGAGGCCCACGCCACGGACAAGAAGATCGAGCCCGCCGCCCTGCTGCAGGCGCGCCTGTTCCCCGACATGTTCCCGCTCGTGCGCCAGGTGCAGATCGCCGCGGATTTCGCCAAGGGCATCGGCTCGCGCCTCGCGGGTGCACCCGTGCCCTCGTGGCCCGACACCGAGACCAGCTTCGCCGACCTGCAGGCGCTGATCGCCAAGGCGAAGGACCATCTGGCGAGCTTCACGCCCGAACAGTTCGCGGCCAGCGAATCGCTGGAGATCGTGCTGCGCCCCGGCACGCCCAAGGAGAAGAAGCTCTCGGCCAACGCCTACCTGCTGCACTACGGCCTGCCGCAGTTCTTCTTCCATGTGACGACCGCCTATGCGATCCTGCGCCACAACGGCGTCGAGGTCGGCAAGCGCGACTACATGGGCGCGTACTGAGCCCTGCCGCTCACAGCGCGAGGTGCAAGGCCTCGCCTGAAGACGCCGCCGGCACCGCGCAGCAGACCAGCGCCGCGCCCTCCGCCACCGTGAAGGATGGCGGCGTGGCGTAGCTGACCGCGCCCTGCAGCACGCGCGTGCTGCAGGTGCCGCAGCTGCCGCCGCGGCAACCGAAGGCCGGCGCCAGGCCGCGCGCCTCGGCCGCTTCCAGCAAGGACCCGTCGCCCGGCTTCCAGCGCGCTTCCTTGCCCGAGGTGGCGAAGACCAGGCGCACCGGCTGCGTGGCCGCGGGCAGCATCGGTCGGTCGCTTCCGCTGCGCTGCAAGGACGCGGGCCCGAAGGCTTCGGCATGGATGCGCGCATCCGCCACGCCGAGGCCGCGCAGGCCGTCGTAGACCGACTGCATGAACGCCGGCGGGCCGCACAGGTAGAAGTCGTGGTCGCCGAAAGGCAGCGTGGCCTGGAGCAGCGCCATGTCGATGCGGCCTTCGGCCTCGAAGTCCGGCCCCGGCTGCGCCTCCTGCGGCGCGCTCAGCACGCGCACCCAGCGCACGCCGCCCTGGCTCTTCTGCACCAGCGCGGCGATCTCGCCATCGAAGGCGCGCTCGGCCAGCGTGCGCGCCGACTGGAACAGCCAGGTCGGCCGCAGCGTGCGCGTGCGCGCGCCCTCGTGCACCACGTGCCGCAGCATCGCGAGCAGGGGCGTGATGCCGACGCCCGCGGCCAGCAGCACGGCCGTCCGGCGCTGCGCCGCATCGAGCGTGAAGCGGCCCGCGGGCGCGCGCACTTCGAGCATGTCGCCCTCCTTCAGCGCATGCAGGTGCCGCGACACCCGACCCTCGCGCTTGATGCTGATGCGGTAGGCGCCATCGGCCGGCGCGCTCGAGAGCGTGTAGCTGCGCTGCTCCGGCGCCTCGGTGCCGGGCAACACGACGCGGATCGGCAGGTGCTGCCCGGCCCGGTGCGGGATCAGCGCGATGTCATCGGCGGGTGCGAGATGCAGCGAGCGGATCGTCGTGCTCTCGTCCACCGTGCGCGTCACGCGAAAGGGCCGCCAGCGTTCGGCCCATGCCGCCGCTTCGAGGCGCTGCGCGGCCTGCGTCCAGTCGCCGGTCCGCGCGAGGTGGGGCGACCAGCCGTCGGGCTCGAAGGTCCAGCGCAGCGGCAGGCCTTCGGGGCGATGCACGAGCTTCCGCGGCCTGAAGCGCCACAGGCGCTCGGCCCCTTCGAAGGCCGCGATCTCGGGCGAGTCGAGCAGCAGCTCGGTGTCGCCGCTCATCTGCAGCATGTCGCCCGTGGCCGGGTCGACGAAGAGCAGGCCGGCCTTCGGGTTCGACTGCAGGTTGCCCAGCGTCATGAAGAACAGGTTGCCGTTGAAATCCGGGATGGTGAGCACGCCGTCGTCGCCGATGCGCACGAAGCCCGGCTTGCCGCCGCGGTGCGACACGTCGACCTGGCGCGTGCCGTCTTCGCGGTCCACGTACGAGGCGACGTAGAAGGTGTCGGCGGCCGTGATCAGCTGCCGTGCGCGCCCATCGAGTGCATCGAGATGCACGGCCGCTGGCCGGGCCGGTTCTTGTGGATCGCGCACCAGCGAGAAGCGGCGGTTCTGGATGTAGCGCGGGCAGTTGCCGAAGCTCTGCGCGACCGCCAGGTCGAAGCCTTCGGCGCCCTCGCGCCGCACCGTGCCGTTGACGCGGTTGCGCCGTCGCGTCATCGGGTCGACGCCCACCATGCCCAGCGCATCGCCGTCTTCCATGCCCGCCTCGGCCGGATCGACTGGGTCGCGCCGCGAACGCACCTGCAGCGTGCCCGCGTCGGGCGACTGCAGGAAGCCGGGTGCGCCGGCCCGCATCGTGGCCCACACATCGCCCGCACGGTCGACCGCGCCGATCGCGATGGAGGGCAGCAGCGGATAGAAGGTGCGGTGCTGGTCGAGCAGGAAACTGCGCACATAGAGCCGGCCCGGCCGATCCATGTGCTCGACCACGCCGACGCTCTGCTGGATCGCGAGCTCGCCCGCATGCCAGGGCGAGTCGGGACGCGGTGGGGACGGGTTCGACATGGCGGTGCGCTTTCGTGAAGGCTCAGGCCTCGAGCCCCGCCGGCGTGCGCTGGAAGTCGACGAAGCCCGGCAGCGCCTCGATGCGCGCGAGCCAGTCGCGCACCTGGGGATAGGCCGAGAGATCGACATGCCCTTCGGGCGCGCGGGCGATGTAGCTGTAGAGCGCCACGTCGGCGATGGTCGGCTGCGCGGCCGCGATGAAGGCCTGCGACGACAGCTGGGCCTCGATCAGCGCCAGCACGCCGTGCGCGCGCTGGATCACCTCCTCGGGCCGGAAGTCGGCGCCGAAGACCGTGATCAGCCGCGCCGCGGCCGGGCCGTAGGCGATCTGCCCGGCGGCCACGCTGAGCCACTTCTGGATGCGCGCCTCGGCGAGGGGCGAGGTGGGCAGCCATTCGGTCTTGCCCAGCTTGCGCGCGAGGTAGACCATGATCGCGTTCGAGTCGGTCACGATGGTGCCGGCGTCGTCGAGCGCGGGCACCTGGCCGAAGGGGTTGATGCGCAGGTACTCGGGCGCCTTGTGGGCGCGCTGGGCCAGGTCGACCTCGACCAGTTCGTGCGGCACGCCGAGCAGCGACAGGAACAGGCGGGCGCGGTGCGAGTGGCCGGACAGCGGGTGGTGGTAGAGCTTCATGGGGATCTCCAGGGTTCGGGAAAAGGACCGGTGGCACCGGCTTGGGCTCGATGATCTTTTCTTCGGCCGCTCTCTAGAATCCCCGTCTGCGGCAAGTCACTCTTGCCGATTCACGAACAACGACACGCTGGCGCGGAGGAACCCGGGTATGGATCGCATACAGGCCATGTCGGCCTTCCTGGCCGTGGTCGACACCGGCGGCTTCGCCTCCGCCGCGCGCAAGCTCAACGTCTCGCCCTCGGTGGTGACGCGCGCCGTCACCGAGCTCGAGGAGCGCCTGGGCACGCGCCTGCTCACGCGCACCACGCGCTTCGTGCGGCTCACCGAAACCGGTGCCGGCTATGCCGACGGCTGCCGGCGCCTGCTCGCCGAGCTCGAGGAGGTGGAAAGCTCGGCCGCGGGCACGCATGCCGCACCGCGCGGGCAACTGACCATCACCTCGCCGGTGAACTTCGGCCGCATCCATGTCGCGCCCATCGTGCGTCACTACCTCGGGCAGTACCCCGAGGTCGACATGCAGTGCTGGTTCCTCGACCGCGTGGTCAACCTGGTCGACGAAGGCGTCGACGTGGCGGTGCGCATCGGCGCCCTGCCCGATTCATCGCTGCAGGCCACGCGGGTCGGCCGCGTGCGGCAGGTGCATTGCGCCTCGCCCGACTACCTGGCGCGCCACGGCGTGCCGCAGCGGCCCGAGGACCTGGCCGCGCACGTGATCGTGGCCGCCACCGGCGTGTCGCCCACGCTGGAGTGGCGCTTCCTCGAGGGCGACAAGCCGGTGCAGGTGCGCTTCCAGCCGCGGCTGTCGACCAACACCAACGAGTCGGCCGCCGATGCCGCCAGCGCGGGCTTCGGCATCACGCGGCTGCCGATGTACCACATCGCACAGGCGCTGCAGCAGGGCACGCTGAAGCTGGTGCTCGAGGATTTCGAGCGCCCCGCGCTGCCCATTCATGTGGTGCACCGCGAAGGCCGGCATGCCACGCGCAAGGTGCGCGCCTTCATCGACATGGCGGTGGAAACGCTGCGCCAGAACCCGAACCTGCAGTGAGGCCGCGGCGAAGAAAAGTGCATTGCCGATTCCGCAGCACTGCAGCGCGGGGCCCGGTGCTAGCCTTCCAGGCATCGTCACCCATCGATCCACAGGAGCCCCGCCATGGACACGCGCCCACCCCTTCCGCCCTTCACGCACGAGACCGCGGTGCAGAAGGTCCGCCTGGCCGAAGACGGCTGGAACACCCGTGACGCCGCGCGCGTCAGCCTGGCCTACACGGAAGACACCGTGTGGCGCAACCGCACCGACTTCCCCGTGGGCCGCGAGGCCGCGCGCGCGTTCCTCGAACAGAAGTGGGCGCGGGAACTCGACTACCGGCTGATCAAGGAGCTGTGGGCCTTTGCCGGCAACCGCATCGCGGTGCGCTACGCCTACGAATCGCATGACGCCTCGGGCCAGTGGTTCCGCAGCTACGGCAACGAGAACTGGGAGTTCGCGCCCGACGGCCTGATGAAGCGCCGCTTCGCCTGCATCAACGACCTGGCCATCGACGAATCCCAGCGCCTGTTCCACTGGCCGCTGGGCCGCCGCCCCGACGACCATCCGGGCCTGAGCGAACTCGGGCTCTGACGGTGCGGGCGGGGCTTCGCGCGCTCAGCCCGCGTAAGCCGGCGTGGCGCTCGACAAGCTGGCCTTGACGCCGCGGCTCACGTCGTCGGCCAGCACCTCGAACAAACCGGCTTCCACGCCTTCGAGCGTGACGCGTGCCACATCGGCCGGTGCGCTCTTCGGGGCGTCGATGCCGTCGGTCATGTCGGTGTCCATGTAGCCCACGTGCAGGCTGGTCACCTGCGTGCCCTGCTCGCGCAGTTCGTTGCGCAGGCCGTTGCTCAGCGACCAGGCCGCGGCCTTGCTGGTGCTGTAGGTGGCCACGCTCGGGAAGGTGGCCCAGGCCAGCGCCGACAGCACGTTGACGATGGCGCCGCCGCCGTTGGCCTTGAGCACCGGCGCGAAGGCCGCGGCCAGCGCCCAGACGCCGAAGAAGTTGGTCTCGAACTCGGCGCGCGCCTTCTCGACCGAATTGGGCGACAGCAGGTCGGAGCCCAGCGAGATGCCCGCGTTGTTGATCAGCAGCGTCACGTCGCCGCAGTCGCGCGCCGCGGCCGCGACCTGCGCCGCGTCGGTGACGTCGAGCGCGATCGGCACCACGCCCGCGAGCGTGATGCTGGCCGGGTTGCGGGCGGCCGCATAGACCTTGCGCGCACCGGCGGCCAGCGCCGCCTGTGCAAAGGCCAGGCCCAGGCCGCGGTTGGCGCCGGTGATGAAGACGACGGAATCTTGGAGCTTCATGGATTGCTTTCGGGGTGAGGAGGAAAGGGAGAGATGAGGAACCGCCTACGCGCCTTGCAGCCGCTGCATCAAGGCGCGCGGCGTGCGCGGCCAGCCCACGCGGCCGAACCAGGCGCCGCCGGCGATGGCCGCGGCCGTGATCACGCCGTAGACCACCAGCGCCACGCCCTGCGCGACGAAGACCTGCGTCAGCTCGCCGCTCCAGCGCAGCGCCAGCCAGCCGCCCAGGCCCGCGACCGCGAGCCGCGCGAGGTTGCCGATCACCGGCCAGTAGAGCCGGCCCGCGCCTTGCGACGCGAAGTACAGCACCAGGCCGACGCCGAAGAAGCCGTAGAACGGCCCCACCGCGCGCAGGTAGTGCGTGCCGGCCTCGAGCATGGCCGGGTCGTTGCCGAACAGCAGCAGCCAGGGACGCGGGAACAGCGCCGCGGCCAGGCCGATGGTCTCAGTCAGCGCGAAGGCCATGCCCACGCCGATCCAGCTGGCGTGCAGCGCGCGCTCGCGCTGGCCGGCGCCGATGCAGGTGCCGACCATGGCCAGCAGCGGCGCGCCGAGTCCGAAGACCAGCGGCACCAGCAGGTACTCGAGCCGCGAGGCGGTGCCGTAGCCCGCGATGGCGCCAGGCCCGAACTGGCCGGCCAAGGCGGTCGCGACGCCGATCGACAGGTTGACGCAGACCGTCGCGATGGCCGAGATCAGGCCCACGCGCAGGATGTCGCGGAACAGCGGCCAGCGCAGCTGCAGTCCGGCGAACGAGAGCTTGAGCAGGCTGCGCTTCGAGCGCATGTAGAACAGCAGCGCCGCGGTGCCCAGCAGGTAGTACAGCAGCAGCGCCATCGCGCCGCCCGCGATGCCCATGGCCGGCACCGGGCCCCAGCCGAAGATCAGCAGCGGCGACAGCGGGATCAGCACCACCACGCCGGCCACCGTCACGTTGGCGGGCACCGCCATGTTGCCGGTGCCGCGGATCACGGCCGCCAGCGAGTTGAAGAGCCAGACCAGCACCGCGCCCGCGAACACCCAGTGCGAGTAGGTGACGGCCGCTTCCAGCGAGGCGCCACTGCCGCCCATCTCCGCATAGAGCCAGCGGCCGCCGAACAGCAGCACCACGCTGAACAACACGCCGAAGCACAGCGCCACCGCGATCGCGTGCAGCACCAGCGCGCGCGCATCGTCCATGCGCTTGGCGCCCAGCGCCCGCGCGATGGCCGACGCGATGCCGCCGCCCACGGCGCCGGCCGAGGTCATCTGCATCAGCATCACGATCGGGAACACCAGCGCCATGCCGGCCAGCGCGTCGGTGCCGAGCTTGCCGACGAAGTAGGTCTCGATCAGGCCGACCGAGGCCTGCGCCACCATCACCACCACGTTGGGCGCGGCCAGGCGCAGCAGGGTGGGCACGATGGGCGCCTCGAGCAGCAGGCGGGTGCGGGGGTCGAGGTCCGAGGTGGTGGTCATCGCAGTTCCTGGTGCGGGTGTTCAGGCACGCGCGCCGGCCGCGACGGCCGCGCCGGCCTTGGCCGCGGGGCGGCGGATCAGCATCACGATCACCGCGGCCACCAGGCAGGCGGCACCGGCGGCGTAGAGCGCCGGCGTGTAGGTCAGCAGCAGCGTGCGCGCGAAGCCCGCGCCGTAGGCGGCGGTGGCGGCGCCCAGCTGGTGCGCGGCGAAGATCCAGCCGAACACCAGGCCCACCTTGGCCGGGCCGAAGGCGGCGCCCGCGAGCTTGACGGTCGGCGGCACGGTGGCGATCCAGTCGAGGCCGTAGAACATCGCGAAGATGCCCAGGCCGTAGATGGTGAATTCCGAATGCGGCAGCCAGAACAGCGAGAGCCCGCGCAGGCCGTAGTACCAGAAGAGCAGCTTGCGGTTGTCGTAGCGGTCCGAGAGCCAGCCCGAGAGGATGGTGCCGACGAAGTCGAAGGCCCCCATCATCGCGAGCACCGAGGCGGCGGGCACGGCGGCCATGCCGTAGTCGCCGCACAGCGAGATGAAGTGGGTCTGCACCAGGCCGTTGGTGCTCAGGCCGCAGATGAAGAAGGTGCCCGCCAGGATCCAGAAGGTGCGGTTGGTCGAGACTTCCTTGAGCACGCGGAAGGGCGTGGCGAAATTCATCATCGGCGCGGCAGCGGCGGGTGCCGCGGGCTGCGTGCCGGGCTTTTCACCGTAGGGCAGCAGGCCGATGTCCGAGGGCCGGTTGCGCATCAGGCACAGCGCGAGCACGCCGATCAGGATGCTGCCGATCACGATCGGCACGATGGCCGAGCGCCAGCCCCAGTGCTCGATCATCCAGGCCGCGAAGGGCAGGAAGGCCAGCTGGCCGGTGGCCGAGCTGGCGGTGAGCATGCCGATCACCAGGCCGCGGCGCGCCACGAACCAGCGGTTGGCCACCACCGCGCCGAGCACCAGCGCGGTCATGCCGGTGCCCAGGCCCAGCAGCAGGCTCCAGAGCACGAACAGCTGCCACAGCTGCGAGGCCATGGTGACCAGCGCCATGCCCAGGCCGACCAGCGTGAGGCCGGTGCAGATCACCGCGCGCAGGCCGTAGCGCTCCATCAGCACCGCGGCGAAGGGGCCCATCAGGCCGAACAGCGCGAAGCGCAGCGCCAGCGCCGACGAGATCTGCTCGGTGCTCCAGCCGAACTCCTTGGTCAGCGGCTGCAGCATCGCGCCCGGCAGGCCCAGGGCCGCCGACATGGTCAGCATGGTCAGGAAGGTGATGGCGGCGACGATCCATCCGTAGTGGATGCCGCGGCGCTGGAGCCATGCGGAGACTTGGGTGGCGAACATGGGACCTCGGCTGTTGGAATGGAATGTGAGGAGGCGGGCGACGCGTGCCTGCGTGGGCCGGCACGCGCGAAGAAAAGGTGTGGGAGGTCCTGGCTCGGATGGCGATCAGTCGTCGACGGCCGAGCCGTCGTCGGCCCCGAGCAGCGCCATCGCTTCGTCGATCAGCTGGTGCAGCGCGATCACGCGCTCCACGCCCAGCAGCGCATTCATCTTCTGCTGCGCCGTCTTCCAGTACTGCTGCGCTTCGCGGCGCTTGGCCTCGCCCGACGCGGTGACCTGCACCAGCTGGCTGCGCGCATCGGCACCCGCGCTCTGCACGATCCAGCCCGCGGCGATCAGCGGCTGCAGGTTGCGGCTCAGCGTCGAGGCCGTCATCTGGAGTTCGGCCGCCAGGTCGACCGGCCGAGACGGGCCCAGCCGCGCCAGGTTCGACAGCAGCGAGTACTGCGTGGTCTTGAGCCCGCTCTGCGCAACCTCGGCGTCGTAGCGCTGCGACAGCCGGCGCGACAGTTGCCGGACCTTGAAGTTGGTGCAGCCGCTCGGCTTGAGGGAGGTGTTCATGGGATATTATTGTAGGTGCAACTGTTGCATATGCAACTTACCCACCATCCCAAAGCCCACAAGGGGAACATAGGCATGACATCACCCAGCCACCAGCTCGAAGCCTGGATCGAAGAAGAACGCCGCATCACAGAACGGCTCGATGCGGGGCCCGGCCCCGGCGTCGCGGCCCTCGAACAGATCGAGGGCAAGAGCGGCCTCGAGGTCATGCAGGCCATGATCGACGGCGAGATCCCCTACGCCGCCATCGCCAAGACGCTCGACTTCACCGTGCTCTCGGTGCAGGCCGGCGTGGCGGTGTTCCAGGGCACGCCGATGGCGCGGCACCTGAACCCGCTGGGCACGATCCACGGCGGCTGGGTCGCGACGCTGCTCGACTCGGCGCTGGGCTGCGCGGTGCACACCATGCTGCCGGCCGGCCGCAGCTACACCACGGCCGAGCTCGGCGTGAACTATGTGAAGGGCGTCACGCCCAAGGTGCAGCGCGTGCGCGCCGAAGGCCGGGTGATCCACTGCGGCCGCCAGCTGGCCACCGCCGAGGCCCGGCTGCTCGGGCCCGACGGCACGCTGTACGCGCACGCCACCACCACCTGCCTGGTGTTCGAACTGAAGCGGGCCTAGCGCCCTCGGCCTCCTCGGCGCCCTACTCCACGGTTTCCTGCGGATCTCTTTCCGCGGCGCCTTCGGGGCGCACACGCGTCGCGGCGATCGGACCGTCGTCGCGCCTGGTCGAGAGGTTGTATTTCCTCAGCTTGTCGGCCAGCGTGGTCTTGGGCACCTTCAGCGAACGGGCGCTCAGGGACGCGTTGCCGCTGTGCTTGACCAGCACGCTCTCGATGATCGCCTTCTCGAAGTTCTCGACCATGTCGACCAGGCCGGGATCGTTGTCCAGGTCGGGGTCCGCGTCGGGCTCGCGCCGCGTGATGACGCCGCACGGCACGTTGAGCACCAGGCATTCGGCGATGTTCTTGAGCTCCCGCACGTTGCCGGGCCAGTCGTGCGCCAGCAGCTGGTTCTGCTGCGCCTGGCTGATTTCGGGCAGCGGCCGCGCATAGCGGCTCGAGGCCAGCAGCAGGAAGTGGTTGAGCAGGACCGGGATGTCCTCCCGCCGCTCGCGCAAGGGCGCCATCTTGACCGAGGCGATGTTCAGCCGGTAGTACAGGTCGGCCCTGAAGGTCCCGTCCTGTACCGCCTGCAGCAGGTTGATCTTGGTCGCCGCGATGATGCGGACGTCCACATGCAAGGCTTCGTTGGAGCCGATCCGCTCGATCTTCCGGTCCTGGATGACCCGCAGCAGTTTCATCTGCATCGAGATGGACATCGACTCCAGCTCGTCCAGGAACAGGGTGCCGCCGTTCGCGAACTCGATCTTGCCGATGCGTTTTTCCAGCGCGCCCGGCATCGCGCCCGGCTCGTGCCCGAAGAGCTCGCCGTCGAGGAGCTGGTCGGACATCGCGCCGCAGTTGATGGCGACGAAGGGCCCCTGGCGGCGGTCGGACTGGGTGTGCAGGGCCTGCGCGACCACTTCCTTGCCGGTGCCGGTCTCACCGGAGATCAGCACGTCGATGGGCGAGGCGGCCAGCTCGGCCGTCAATATGCGCACGTTCTTGATGTGTTCGGACGCGCCGACCAGCTGCCGCTCGAAACCGTGCAGATCGGCCAGGCTCCGCCGCAGCTTCAACACTTCCAGCGTGAGCCGCCGCTTCTCGAGCGCGCGCCGGGTCACGTCCAGCAGGGTCTCCCTGGAAAAAGGCTTGGTGATGAAATCGTAGGCGCCGTTTCGCATGGCTTCCACGGCCAGCCGGACGTCGCCGTGCCCGGTGATCATCACCACCGGCAGTTCGGCATCGAGCTGGCGGCAGAACTTGATCAGCGCCAGGCCGTCCTCGCCCGGCAGCTTCATGTCGGTGATGACCACGCCGGGGAAGCCGGGCTGCAGCAGGGGGCGGGCCTCCTCCACGCTGGCCACCGCGCGGGAGGGGATGCCGTCGAGGTCCAGCGCCTGCGTGCAGCCCAGGCGCATGTCGGGCTCGTCTTCCACCAGCAGGACCATCAGTTGGCTGCCGGCACATTCATCACGGTTCATACGACGGTATCCTCAAACGAAAGCAGGTGCCGCGACCCTGCGTGGAGACGATTTCGATCGTGCCGCCGAACTCGGTCAGGATGTCGCGCGAAATGACCAGGCCCAGGCCGAGGCCCGCGCCGCTTTCCTTGGTGGTGAAAAAAGGTTCGAACAAGCGGGCGCGCGTGGCTTCGTCCATGCCCGCCCCGTTGTCCGAAACACTGATGCGGGTCATGCGGGCATCGCATGGCCCATCGCCGCCCTGCTCGGCCTCGACCGTGATGACCCGCGGCGAATCCTGCGCTTCGAGCGCGTCCAGCGAATTGCTCAGCAGGTTGATCAGCACCTGCTCGAGCCGGTTCTGTTCGCAGCGAACGAAGAACTGGCCCTTCGCGACCGGGTTGCGGATCTCGACCTGGAGCGCGCGGATCCTGCTGCTCAGGAGAAAAAGCGCGTCGCCCAGCGATTTGCTCAGGTCGACCTTCTGGAAGACAGGCTCGGACTTGCGGGCGAAGTTCTTCAGCGGCTGGATGATCCCGCCCATCTGGTCGACCAGGCGGCCGAGGATCTTCAGGTTCTGTATCGCGCTGTCGGATTTGCCGCGCAGCAGGAATTCCTCGGCATTGCCGGCAATGGTGCGCATCGCGCCCAGCGGCTGGGTGAGTTCGTGGGTGATGCCGGCCGAGAGCTGCCCCAGCACCGCCATCTTGCCCGCCTGCACCAGCTCGCTCTGCGCGGCCCGCAACGACTGCTCGGCCACGTTGCGCTCGTGCACCTCGCGGCGCAGCTGGTCGTTGATGGTGCTGAGGTCGTGCGTACGCTCCGCGACCTTGATCTCGAGGGCCACGTTCGACTGCTCCAGCATCCGCCGCACCAGCCGGCGCTGCTTGGCGATGCGCCGCCACTGGACCGCGGCCAGCGCCAGCAGCAGCAGCAAGGTGGCGGCGCCGCCACCGGTGAGCGCGGCCATCCTCGCGGTGCGGTGCACCTGCTTCAGGTCGAGCACGATGCTGACGCGCCAGTCCATGCCGTCGAGCGGACGGATCAGCGTCATCTTCTGGCCGTCGGTCCGGACGTCGCCATCGGCGCCGATGTTCAGGAAATCCTGGATCGGCAGGATCTCCAGATCGGAATAGGCGCGGGTGAGCTGCAGGTTCACGCGCTGCTCCACGGACAGCGGCGAAAGCGCGCGGTAGCGCCATTCGGGCCGCGACGCGAGGATCACCACCTGGTTGGCGTCCGCGATCAACGCGGGCGAGCCGACCAGGTCCCAGAGCTGGTCGACCGGGTGCAGCCCGATCTTGATCACCGCCACGCCCACCACCACCGCGCCGTCCCGCACCGGGTACGAGACGAAGTAGCCGGCGCCGCCGCCGTCGATGCCGATGGAGAAATGCTTGCCCACCCGGCCGGCGAGCGAATCGAGGAAATACGGACGGAAGGAGACGTCGGTGCCCAGCAGGCTGTCGTCCTGCGCGGAGGTGTTGCTCGAAGCCACCACCACGCCCCGCACGTTGAGGGTGAAGGCCGCCAGCCCGCCCACATGGGCATTGAGGCGCCGCAGATAGTCGTTCACCGCGCGGGTGGTGCGCAGCGTGCCGGGCGTGCGCAGGATCTCCAGCACGTCCGGATGCAACTGGATGGTGGCCGGAATGTTTTCGAGCGGCTTGGCGACGCCTTCCACCGCCGATGCAAAAAGATCGAGCCGGTGGTTGGCTTCGGTCTTGAGCTGTCGAATACCGCTTTCTTTTCCCTGATGATAGGAAAGCATGGCGGCGGCGGAAATCAACAGCAGCGCCACGACGCCGATGGCGGCCTTGAGAATATTGGCAATTGCCGGACCCCGCAACATCGGGGCGTTATTCCGACGGCTGGTCGTCGGGGTGCTCGTACAGCGCCCGCAATTCCGGCGAAGCCGGCCAGGCCAGATTCAGCCCTCGCGGTGGAATGGGTTTTTGAAACCACTTCTGGTGCACCTTCAATATCTCTCCGCTTGTCATCATTTTTATCAGGGCACCGTCGACGATCTGCTTGAGCTGATGGTCCTTCAATCGCATCATGCATCCGTACACTTCGGATGACATCGGCGTGCCCACCACATCCCAGTCCTGCGGATTCGCGACCTTGGCGCGCTCGCCGTACAACAGGGCGTCGTCCATCATGAAGGCATCGGCCCTGCCGCTCGTCACCAATTCGAAGGATTCGCCGTGGTCCTTGCCCACCAGGATGCGAAAGCCCTTGGCCGAACGTTCATTGTAGGTTCTCAGCAAGCGCTCGGAGGTGGTTGCCGAGGTCACGGCCACGCGTTTGCCCGCCAGATCGGGGAAATCATGGATTCCCGAGGCCCGGTGTGTCAAAAGACGTGTCCCGATCTGGAAAAAAGAGGTGGAGAAAGCGACCTGGCGGGCGCGTTCGCGATTGTGGGTGGTCGACGCGCATTCGATATCCACGCTGCCGTTCTGCACCAGCGCCATGCGATTCTGCGGCGTCACCGGCACCAGTTTGATCGTCAATCCCGGGAGCCCGAGATTCGATTTGAGCGCATCGACGATCTTCAGCATGAGGTCATGCGAAAAACCGACCGCATTGCGTTTTTCGTCGTAATAGGAAAATGGAATGGACGATTCGCGGTGGCCCAGGCGGACCGTGCCGGTGTCCGCAATTCGCTTGAGGGTGTCGATGTCCTGGGAATGCGCCGCGCCCGCGCTGCCGAGCACGAGAACAACAAAAAACCGACAAAGCGCCGCCCACCCACGTTGGGCCATGGGCTGTCTCGAGATCAAAGCCTCTTGCGCCTTTGCAGGGTTTAGCTTCACCACGGCATTTTTATGAGTTGGAATTGCAGGACCGTGCAGGCATGTCGACAGGATGCACGCCCTCGGTCAATGGCCGGCTCCGCCGGGCGCCCGTGCGCCCGGCAGACCGGCCATGGCTCAACGCAGGGCCAGGCCCGGGTTCACGGTGTAGCGGATGTGCGCCGGCGCGCCGGCCGTCGTGTCACCCGCCTTGACGCCCCGGAAGGCGTTTTCCGCATCGGCGCCCGCCTTGGCCGCGGCCGTGATCTTGCTCACCACGTCGGCATAGGCCGTCGCGTCGGCCGCCGTCAGCTGCAGTTCGATCAGGCCATCGGAGGCGATGCTGTTGACCGAGTTGCCGCCGGTCACGTTGGTGATCGTGTAGCTGCCGCGCGGCAGGTTGGCCTGCTGCAGGAAGATCACCGCGCGTCCCGCGGCGTGAAGGGCACTGGTGCGACCGTAGTTGCCGCTGCTGTGGCCCCCCGGCCCCTGGAACTCGACCGCGACGGTGCCCGTCTGCTGGGCGTGGGCGGACAGGCCGGCCAGTGTCAACGCAGCCAGGCAGGCCGCCTTCTTCAGAAATTGCGTGTTCATGTGGGTGTTCCTTAGCGCACTTCGCGGGTGCGGTTGCCGATGGGACCGACGGAGGGCTGCACGATGGTGCCGTCCGCGGCGTGGTAGCCGGACTGGATCAGGGTGGCGGTGAGCACCCGGCGCATGCGCTGCACCTCGAGCTCGGGCGCGCCGCGCGTGCCCCACTCCCAGAAGGCATGGCCGCCCGCACCGGCGGCGTTGGAGGCCAGGGTGAAGTTGTAGGTCGGCACACCGGTGTTGGCCGGCACGTTGTCGTTCAGGCTGCCCGACGAGGTGTTGACCGTGGTGCGGGTGTCCGTCCCGGTGGTCAGGCCCGACTGGATGCCGGCATGGATCGCCGGGGTGTTGGGCTGCGTCAGGACGAAGGCGGGACGCAGTCCGTACCAGACCTGCTCCATGGACAACGCCTGGGCGCTGCCTTCCGTGCGGTTATAGCGGGCGTTCTCCGCCACCAGGCCAGCCTGGAACTGCGGCACGATGGACGCGCGCACCTCGTTGAGGGTTTCCGTGATCGGCGAGCGCATGTCGACTTCCAGCGAGCAGCTCGGCACGACGCCGCTGCCGGCCGCCGGCGCCTCGCATGAGGCGCGGCCGACCGTGTAGGTCGTCCGGGGCGCATCCTTGCGAAGTTCGGAGGGGGTCTTCACGTCGGCGATCTTCGCGATGGCGGCGGCCATGGCTTCCGGCGCGCTCGGGTCGCCGCTGCCGGGCGTGACTGGCGCCTTGAACTTCATTTCGAAGCGGTAGCTGCCCAGGAAGTTGACGGTGCCGCCGCCTTCCAGGCCCATGCTGGAGACGAAGTTCAGCGGGTTCGATCCGGTGCCCAGGTCCTGCTCGAAGCCGAACAGCTGCTTCATGCCGGCCAGGTTGCCCTTGCCTTCCTCGCCCGCCGTGCCGCAGATCCAGACGTCGTAGACCGGCCGGATCTTGAACTTCTTCATCGCCGCGGCCAGCACGAAGGCGTTGGAGGTGCTGGACATCATGTCGCCGTAGCCCGGCACATACACCCGCACGCCGCCGCCGTCCTTCGCGGCGGCTTCGTTGGCGAAGACCTTGCTGGCGATGCCGTAGTTCGTGTCTTCGATCACCCGGCCGGTCGCATCGAAGCGCAGCACGTCGTTGATCGCGGCGAGCTGGGCCGGCGTTTCGACCACGGGCTGGCTGAAGGGCTGCAGGCGGATCTTGTTGAAGGGATCGCCGGCCGGCGGCAGGCTCTCCGGATTCACCACGTCGATGTGGCCTTCGACCAGCACCTTCGGGAACTGGCCGTTGTAATGCTTCGCGGCGGCGGAACTGGAATAGGAGCCCTTGATTTCGACGCAGGCGTTATAGACCGGCAGGCCGTCGACCACATTCACGTCGGTGCCGTACATGATGCCGTCGGCACGGGTCTTGACCTCGGTGGGAGAAAATCCCCATTCGTTCGTCATGCGCTGGTGAATTTCGGCGGCCATGCGGAGTTCGGAGCGCGACGGCGAGGCGATTTTCACCAGCTCGAGGAATTGATTCCAGCGCGATTTCGCGGCGGTGGCCGAACTCTGGTCCGCCAGCAACGCCTTGATTTGCGCATCGCCATCGATCTTGGCCGCAGCCGCGACGACTTCCGGCGGAATGACGAATTTATTGGGATCGGTCGGGGTCGATGGATCCGGGGAAGGCGTGGGTTTTTCGCTCACTGGAGGCGTGGTCGCAACCTGCGTGTCGTTGCTGCCGCCGCACGCGGCAAGGAACAATGCGGCGGTAATTACCGACAGACGCCAATTATTTATATCGATCATTTCTACTCCTGGAACTACGAATTGATGCAAAACCGCTTTGGGCGGCCTTTGCACGGGGTCGCTCACGAGAATCGGGGCATGCGTACTGGAGCATGGTCTGTGCCAGCTTGTTTACCTCGTAAACCCGAGTTTCGATATGAAAACCCAAAAATCCGGCGTTTGAAGTGCGTTTGATCATTCAAGCGCGTACGGATATTCGTACAACGCTCAATTACGTCGAACGGGAATCCGTCCGGCATATCTTCAGCGCCAGGACAAGGTGCATTAATTGGCAGATATTTGCCTAATTGCGCCATGTTGGCCCGGAATTTGGCCATTTGCGCTTCCTTGGTGCAGCAGCGGCCGGACGCCATCGACGGCAAAGGAAAAGGTTGAGCGCGCGCCGATGCGCGCCGTCCCGCCAGGCCCGGTCCTCAGGGCCGCCGGCCCTCTTCCTTCGCCCGTTCGAGGATGAAGTCGATGAAGGTCGAGGCCGCGCGCGTGTGGTGGCGGTTGGGCATGTAGAGCATGAACATGCGGGTGCCGAAGATGCTCAGCTGCAGCGCGTCGAGCGCCGTCACCACCTCGCCGCTCGCGATGTCGGGCTGCACCACGTAGTCGGGCACCAGGCCGATGCCCAGCCCGGCCAGGATGGCCTGGCGCAGGAACACGAAGTTCTCCGAGATCAGCGTGGGCTCGAGCAGCAATTCCTCGCGCTCGCCCTCGGCATAGGCCGACACGCGCAGCTGCTTGCCGACCACCGAGGCGGTGATCACCGGTGCGCCCGCCAGGTCCGCGAGCTGCGTCGGCAGCGCATGCGCCGCCGCGTAGGCGCGCGAGGCGCAGGCCACGTAGCGCACCACGCCCAGCTCGCGCGCCACCAGCGCGGCCGGCGGTTCGGGCATCACGCGGATCGCGAAGTCGACCTCGTCGCGCAGCAGGTCGTCGACCCGGTTCTCGAACATCACGTTGAGCACGATGCCCGGGTAGCGCCGCTTGAAGTCCAGCAGCCAGTCGGACATCACGAGCTGGCCGTAGCCGCTGGGCACGCTCAGGCGCACCTGGCCGCGCAGTTCGTCGCCCAGGGACGAGACCGACTCGCGCGCGGCCAGCAGCTCGTTCTGGATCCGGCGCCCGTGCGCATAGAGCCGCAGCCCGATCTCGGTCGGCTCGGCGCGCCGGGTGGTGCGGCGCACCAGCTGGGCGCCCACCGAGCGCTCGAGCTGCGCCAGGTGGTAGCTCACGTTGGCCCGGCTCATGCGCAGCCGCCGCGCGGCCTCGCTGAGGTTGCCCGCGTCCAGGATCTCCACCAGCAGCGCGAGCGCGCTCAAGTCCATCTCCGCTGCCATCCTTGCGCTGCCTTCGCCGGTTGATTGTCAAAATTTCTTTGACAGCATGTCAATCAGCCATCCCATTGTCAAGACGCCCTGGGCCCCGAAGAATGCGGCACCGGCTCCTTTCCCAGGCCGTGCCTCGGCACGCGCCGCCCGCACGAGACAACGACGATGACCGACGCCCTTCCCTCCTCTCCCTCCCCCGTGAACTACCGCATCGCCGACGGCGTCCTGGTCGTGACCGTCGACAACCCGCCGGTCAACGCGCTGAGCGCGGCCGTGCGCCGCGGGCTGCTGGCCGCCGTCGAAGCGGCCGAGGCCGATGCCTCGGTGCGCGCCCTGCTGCTGGTGGGCCGGGGCCGCGGCTTCATCGCGGGCGCGGACATCCGCGAGTTCGGCCAGGCACCGCAGCCGCCCGCGCTGCCCGAGGTCTGTCGCCGCCTCGAAGGCTGCGCCAAGCCCGTGATCGCCGCGCTGCACGGCGCCGCGCTGGGCGGCGGGCTCGAGGTCGCGCTGTCGGCGCACTACCGCATCGCCTTGCCCGACGCGAAGCTCGGCCTGCCCGAGGTGCTGCTGGGCCTGCTGCCCGGCGCGGGCGGCACCCAGCGCACGCCACGGCTGATCGGCGCCAAGGCGGCCCTGGAGCTCATGCTCAGCGGCCGCCACGTCGGCGCCAAGGAAGCGTTGGCGCTGGGCCTGGTCGACCAGCTCGGCGAGGCCGGCGACGCGACGCAAGCCGGCCTCGGCCATGCGCGCGAACTGCTCGCCCGCGGCGCCCTGCCCCGGCCCACGCGCGATGCGAGCGGCCTGCAGGACCGCGCCGCGAGCCAGGCCGCGATCGATGCCGCGCGCGCCGAGACCGCGAAGAAGGCGCGCGGCCTGTTCTCGCCGCTGAAGATCGTCGACGCGGTGCAGGCCGCGCTCGACCAGCCCTTCGACGAGGGCCTGGCTTTCGAACGCGCGGCCTTCACCGAATGCCTGGCCAGCCCGCAGCGGGCCGCGCTGATCCACGCCTTCTTCGCCGAGCGCGAAGTGGCCAAGGCGCCCGAGACGCGCAGCGCCAAGCCTCGCACGCTGGCCCATGTGGGCATCGTGGGCGGCGGCACCATGGGTGCGGGCATCGCGGTGTCGGTGCTCGACGCGGGCCTGCCCGTGACCATGGTCGAGCGCGACGAGGCCGCGCTGGCGCGGGGCCGCGCCAACGTCGAGAAGGTCTACGACGGTCTGGTCGCCAAGGGCCGCATCGGCGCCGAAGCCAAGGCCGCGGTGATGGCGCGCTTCACCGGCAGCACGCGCTACGACGCGCTGGCCGAGGTCGACCTGGTGATCGAGGCCGTGTTCGAGGACATGGACGTCAAGCTCGCGGTCTTCGCCGAACTCGACCGCGTGTGCAAGCCCGGCGCGCTGCTCGCGACCAACACCTCCTACCTCGACATCGACCGCATCGCCGCCGCCACCTCGCGCCCGGCCGACGTGATCGGCCTGCACTTCTTCTCGCCGGCCAACATCATGAAGCTGCTGGAGATCGTGGTGCCCGCCACCACCGGCGCCGAGGCCGTGGCCACCGCCTTCGCGCTCGCCAAGCAGCTGAAGAAGGTGCCGGTGCGCGCCGGCGTGTGCGACGGCTTCATCGGCAACCGCGTGCTCGCGGTGTACCGCGCCGCGGCCGACCACATGATGGAGGACGGCGCCTCGCCCTACCAGATCGACCAGGCGCTGCGCGACTTCGGCTACCCCATGGGCCCGTTCCAGGTGGCCGACCTCGCGGGCGGCGACATCGGCTGGGCCACGCGCAAGCGCCGCGCCGCCACGCGCGACCCGAAGGCGCGCTACGTGCAGATCGCCGACCGCATCTGCGAGCGCGGCTGGTTCGGCCAGAAGACCGGCCGCGGCTTCTACCTCTATCCCGAAGGCGCGCGCACCGGCCAGCCCGACCCCGAGGTGCTGGCCATCGTCGAGGCCGAGCGCGCCCGCGCGGGCGTCACGCCGCGCCCCTTCGGCGACGCCGAGATCGTGCGCCGCTACATGGCGGCGATGGTCAACGAGGGCGCCAACGTCGTGCACGAAGGCATCGCGCTGCGCCCGCTCGACGTGGACGTGGCCTTCCTCTCGGGCTACGGCTTCCCGCGCTACCGCGGCGGCCCGATGCACTACGCCGACACGGTCGGCCTGGCCACGGTGCTGGCCGACATCGAGGCCTTCGCCAAGGAAGACCCGCTGTTCTGGCGGCCCTCGCCGCTGCTGGTCGAGCTGGTGGCGCGCGGCGCCGACTTCGCGAGCCTCAACAAGACCGAATAACCCACCCCTTCATTTCCGGAGACCCCACACCATGCGCGAAGCCGTCATCGTTTCAACCGCCCGCACCCCCCTCACCAAGGCGCACCGCGGCGAATTCAACATCACGCCCGGCCCCACGCTGGCCGCCTTCGCGGTGCGCGCCGCGGTCGACCGCGCGGGCATCGACCCCGCGCTGATCGAGGACGCGGTGCTCGGCTGCGGCTACCCCGAAGGCCGCACCGGCCGCAACATCGCGCGCCAGAGCGTGATCCGCGCCGGCCTGCCGATCGGCATCGCGGGCACCACGGTCAACCGCTTCTGCGCCTCGGGCCTGCAGGCCATCGCGATCGCCGCGGGCCGCATCGTGGTCGACGGCGCGCCGGCCATGATCGCGGGCGGCGTCGAGAGCATCTCGGGCATCCGCTCGCGCGAAGACGGCGAGACCGGCATCGACCCGTGGATCCAGGAACACAAGCCGGACCTCTACCTCTCGATGATCGAGACCGCCGACATCGTGGCCTCGCGCTATGGCATCAGCCGCGAAGCGCAGGACATCTTCTCCGCCGAGAGCCAGCGCCGCACCGAAGAGGCCCAGCTGGCCGGCCGCTACCGCGACGAGATCGTGTCGGTCACCACCACCATGGCCGTCACCGACAAGGCCACGGGCGCGGTGACGCAGCGCGAAGTCACGGTCGATGCCGACAACTGCAACCGCCGCGGCACCACCTACGAGGCGCTGGCCAAGCTCGCGCCCGTCAACGGCCCCGACAAGTTCATCACCGCCGGCAACTCCTCGCAGCTGTCCGACGGCGCCTCGGCCTGCGTGATGGTCGAGGCCAAGGAGGCCGAGCGCCTGGGCCTGAAGGCCCTGGGCGCCTTCCGCGGCATGGCCGTGGCCGGCTGCGAGCCCGACGAGATGGGCATCGGCCCGGTGTTCGCGGTGCCCAAGCTGCTGCAGCGCCATGGCCTGAAGGTCAGCGACATCGGCCTGTGGGAACTCAACGAGGCCTTCGCCTCGCAGTCGATCTACTGCCGCGACAGGCTCGGCCTGCCCGACGAACTGCTCAACGTCAACGGCGGCAGCATCTCCATCGGCCACCCCTTCGGCATGACCGGCGCGCGGCTCGCGGGCCATGTGCTGATCGAAGGCAAGCGCCGCGGCGCGAAGTACGCGGTGGTCACCATGTGCATCGCCGGCGGCATGGGCGCCGCGGGCCTGTTCGAGATCTTCTGAACGACTGCCTTCATGGACCTGAATTTCACCCCTGAAGAAGAAGCCTTCCGCCGCGAGGTGAAGGCCTTTCTCGCGGCCAAGGTGCCGGCCCGCCTGTCGAACCTGGTGCGCAGCGGCAAGCGTCCGGCCAAGGCCGACATGGTCGAGTGGCACGCGATCCTCAACGCGCAAGGCTGGCTGGGCAACCACTGGCCCAAGGAACACGGCGGCCCGGGCTGGACCGCGATCGAGAAGTTCATCTTCGAGAACGAGTGCGCGCTCTACGGCACGCCGCGCGTGGTGCCCTTCGGCGTCAACATGCTCGCGCCGGTGCTCATCAAGTACGGCAACGAGGCGCAGAAGCGCCACTGGCTGCCGCGCATCCTCGACGGCAGCGACTGGTGGTGCCAGGGCTACTCGGAGCCGGGCGCGGGCTCGGACCTGGCCTCGGTCAAGACCACCGCGGTGCGCGAGGGCGAGCACTACGTGGTCAACGGCCAGAAGACCTGGACCACGCTGGGTCAGCACGCCAACATGATCTTCTGCCTGGTGCGCACCTCGAAGGACGGCAGCAAGCAGGCCGGCATCAGCTTCCTGCTGGTCGACATGGCCTCGCCCGGCGTCGAAGTGCGGCCCATCATCACGCTCGACGGCGAGCACGAGGTCAACGAGGTGTTCTTCACCGACGTGCGCGTGCCGGCGGAGAACCTGGTGGGCGAGGAGAACAAGGGCTGGACCTACGCCAAGTACCTGCTGACCTACGAGCGCACCAACATCGCGGGCGTGGGCTTCTCGGTGGCGCTGCTGGAGCGCCTGCGCCGCACCGCCGCCACGCAGCGCCGCAACGGCCGCCCGCTGGCGCAGGACCCGCTGTTCGCCGCGCGCCTGGCACGCGCCGAGATCGACCTGGAGAACATGAAGACCACCAACCTGCGCGTGCTCGCGGCCGTGGCCGGCGGCGGCGTGCCCGGGGCCGAGAGCTCGATGCTCAAGATCCGCGGCACCGAGCTGCGGCAGGAGCTGTCGTCGCTGATGCGCCGCGCCATGGGCCCCTATGCGCAGCCCTACATCGAGGCCGCGCTGCACGAGGGCTACGGCGAGGCGCCCGTGGGCCCGGCCGACGCGGCCGGCGCCGCGGCGCTGTACTTCAACAACCGCAAGCTGTCGATCTTCGGCGGCTCCAACGAAATCCAGAAGAACATCATCTCCAAGATGATCCTGGGACTGTGAGCGCCACACCATGAACTTCGAACACACCGAAGAACGCCGCATGCTGGCGGAAACGCTGGACCGCTTCGTGGCCGAGCAGTACGGCTTCGCCACGCGCGACCACATCGCGCAGTCGACGCGCGGCTTCAGCACCGAGCTCTGGCAGCGCTTCGCCGAACTCGGCGCGCTGTGCGCGCTGTTCGGCGAGGCCGAGGGCGGCTTCGGCGGCGACGGCTTCGACATCGCCGTGGTCTTCGAGAGCCTGGGCCGCGGCCTGGTGGTCGAGCCCTTCCTGGGCGCGCTGGTGGTGGGCAGCGCGATCGCGCGGGCCGGCGGCACGGCGCACAAGCCGCTGCTGGACGCGGTGATCGAAGGCCGCACCGTGGCCGCGCTGGCGCACGACGAGCCCGGCTCCCATTACGAACTCGCGAACGTCGCCACCACCGCGCGCCGCAGCGGCGAGGGCTGGCGCCTCGACGGCGCCAAGGCCGTGGTGCTGCAGGGCGAGCAGGCCGAACTGTTCCTGGTGAGCGCGCGCACCGCCGGCGAACAGGCCGACGAGGCCGGCCTCTCGCTGTTCCTGGTGCCGCGCGACAGCGCGGGCCTGGCGCTGCGCGGCTACCCGCGCGTGGACGGCGGCCGGGCCGCAGAGCTCACGTTCGACAACGTGGTGCTGGGCGCCGAGGCGCTGCTGGGCACCGAAGGCGAAGGCTTCGCACTGCTCGAGCATGCGGTGGGCCGCGGCCTGCTCGCGCTGTGCGCCGAATCGCTGGGCGCGATGGACGCGGCGCGCCAGGCCACGCTGGAGTACCTGCGCACGCGCAAGCAGTTCGGCGTGCCCATCGGCAGCTTCCAGGCGCTGCAGCACCGCATGGCGCAGCTGCTGCTGGAGATCGAGCAGGCCCGCTCGGCCGTGATCAACGCCGCGGCCGCGCTCGACGACGCCGACCGCACGACGCGCGAACGCGCGCTGTCGGCCGCCAAGTTCACCATCGGCCGCGTCGGCACGCTGGTGGCCGAGGAGAGCATCCAGATGCACGGCGGCATCGGCATGACCTGGGAACTGCCGCTGGCCCACTACGCCAAGCGGCTGGTCATGATCGACCACCAGCTGGGCGACGAGGACCATCACCTGGCGCGCTACATCGCGCTCGGGGCGCAGGCGGCCTGACAGACCGTGGCCGCCGCCGCTGGATGCATCCGGCGGCGCGGGGCCAGGCCGCGGCGCGGCGCGCTCACGCCGCCCGCGATGCGCAGCCCGGTCTGCTGCGCGCAGTGGTCCAGCGACTGGCGCAGCACCGTGTCGACGGTGCGCAGCGAGATGCCGAAATGCGCCGCCACCTCGCTGCGGCTGCAGGCATCGACGCGGATCGCCACCAGCACCGCGCGGTGGCGCCGCGGCAGCTGCTGGAAGGCCTGGTCGATGGCCGCGATCTCCGAGCGCATCTCCGTGAGCTGGGCCGGCCCGGGCGACAGGTCCGCGAGCTCGGAGGCCTCGCTCTCGTCCACGTACTGCCACAGGCTGCGCGTGCGCAGGCGGTCCATCGCGAGGTTGGAAGCCGCGCGGTAGACGTAGGCCTCGGGCCGGTCCAGCGCATCGGCCACGGCCTCGCCCAGGCCGAGCCAGAGCTCGTGCAGGCACTCGGCCGCGAACTCGGGGCAGCGCAGCTGCCGCGTCAGGCGCCGGTGCAGCGTGGCGTAGTGGCGCACCAGCACCTCGCGCAGCGGCAGGCCCGGCAGGGCCGGGACGGCGGCGTCGCCGCGCTCCGCCATGGGTTCCACCGTGAGGCCGTGCATCACCGGTCCTGCTGCACGCTGCGGCGCTCGGCCTCGGTCAGGCGCTGCCAGCCGGCGGCGTCCATGTCGGCGCCCAGGCCGACGATCTGCACCATCTTCGAACGGTCGTAGGCCGCGCGGTTCGCGGGCCGGGGCGCGGGTGGGCCCGAGGTGGGCGCGCCCTGGGCGCCCGGCGCCGCGGGTTCGCCGCCGAAGCCCAGCACCCGCACGGTGAACACCGAGGGCAGGGTCTGGCGCGCCGCCGCGCGCTCGCGCTGCAGCACCTCCTGCGCCGCGGCCGCCGCCTGCGAGGCCGCCGCGCTGGCGTTGGTCAGCGCGCCGATGTTCACCGCCGCGATCACCGGCAGGCCCTTGATCTCGCCCTTGACCTGGATGTTGTCGGCATTGAGCACCTGCAGCGCCGCGATGTTGAGGTTGCCCGCCACCCGCAGGCCGGCGTCGCCCGCATTGACCGTGCCCAGCGGCGCGACCAGGTCGACGTCGCCGTCCCCCACGGTGCCGATGCCGCTGCCGCTCATGTCGGAACGCTCGCGCACCGTGGTGTTGCCGTCGACGTCGGTGCCGATGTCCGGGCCGGACGGCACGCGCACCGTCTTCGAGCCCCGGCCCGCGTCGATGTCGCCCACCGTCGACCAGATGATCTGGTCGCTGCCCTGCTGCGTCGCCGCCGGCACGAAGGACAGGATGCGCGAGCGGTTGACCGTCACGTCCTCCCTGGCGAAGACATTGATGTGGCCCGAGGCCAGCGTGACCAGGCCGTAGCCGTCGGGCACGGTCGCGCCCAGCGCCGCCACCTGCAGGCCGCCGCCTGGCGTGAGCACGTCGATGTCGCCGCCGGCCATGGTGCGCAGCATCAGCTTGTTGGCCGCCACGTCGCCCTTCCACTGGTCGCCCGGGAACAGCGTGGCGATCGCCGCGTAGCCGCGGTTGTAGCCGCCGTTGCGCGGCAGGCCGCCGGTGCCCGGCTCGTTCTGGTCGCGGCCGGCCTCGCGCAGCTCGAGCAGGTAGACCTGGCGCAGGAACTGCTCGCGGGCCAGCGGCTGCAGGGTCTGGAAACGCGACCAGGCGGCCAGCGGGTCCAGCGTCTCGCCGGTCATGTCCTTCATGTACGAGACCAGGCCGCGGCGCACCGTCTTCTCCTGGCCATTCGCGCGGCGCTCGACCTGGTCGGTCAGGTAGATCGGCAGCATGCGGCCGTCGGCCGCGCGGGCCTTGAGGTGCTCGGGCATGGCCGCGACCTGCGCCGGATCGAGGTAGGCACTGGCGAAAGCCTCGTAGCCGGCGGCGTGGTTCATGCCGGCCATCACGGTGATCGCCGCGCCCTGGTCGGGCAGGCCCTTGACCCGGGTGTCGGGCAAGGGGCGGTTGGCGCCGTCGAAGAGCTGGTTGCCGACGCTGCGGATCTGCACGTCGTCGGCATACACGTCGCGCCCGGCCGTCAGCAGCAGCGTGCCCGCGCCCTGCATCACGACGCCGCTGCCGCCGCGCGGGCGCAGCGGCGTCATCGCGAGGATGTCGTTGCCGGCCTCCAGCAGAGTCACGTCGTCGGCATGGTTGTTGCGCCCGCTCATGCGCAGGCCGCGGATGTCGGTGCCGGCGCGGGTCCAGGTCTGCTCGCTGGCCATCATGTCCAGGCCCAGCACCGAACCCTGCGAGGCGTAGACGCGGCTGGGCTCGCGGTCGCCGGCCAGCGGCAGCACCTCCGGATTCTTGAGCTCGCTGTAGCGGCCGCCGGGGAAGGCGCCGATGTCGACGCTGGGCCCCTGCACGTTGCGCAGCAGCGCGTCGAGGTTGACCTGGCGGAAGTTGCCCAGCGGCGCGAAGGCCGACGGCATCATCTCCGGCGTCGCGTACGACATGATGATCTCGGCGTAGGGCTCGTTGTTGTAGGTCGCGTTGTAGCGGGTGTTGCCGGCGAGGGCTCGGATCAGGCTGTAGTTCCGGTTGTTGAAGAACACGTCCTTCTGCGCCAGCAGCCGCACGTCGTTGGTGGTGCCGGGCATGACGAACATCGGCCCCTGGATCTCCAGCGAGCCGTTCATCGCGGTCGCCTGCGTGATCGCCGGGAAGCGGTTGGCGCCCTTGCCGACCAGCCCATCCTGGGTGGTGGTCGCGCCCTGCAGCGCGACGTCCCTGAAGGCGAACTCCGCCTGGTTGACCAGCGTCAGGTCGCCGCCGGTGGACGACAGCCGCAGCGCGCTGCGGCCGGTGTAGCCGCTCATGTAGGCCTGGTAGTCGTTCTGGTTGCCGGACGCGTTGTAGCCGTCGCCGTAGCGCACCAGCAGGGGGTCGATGACCGCCTGCAAGAGCAGGTGGCCGGCCGTGCGCAGGCTGAGCGTGGCATCGCCCAGCGAGAGCACCGGCGCCAGCGCGAAGTCGCCGACCACGTCCTGCGTGGTGCTGCCGCTGCTGCGCCGGACCTGGATGCCGTGGCCGGTCGCGGTCTCGTTGGCGCGCAGCTCGGCCGCGCCGCGTGCCACGTAGTACTGGCCGCCGCGGATCGCGCCGCCGGCATCGACCGTCATCAGGCCGCCGTTGCGCATCTCCTGCGCCATCGCCGCGCCCGGGCGCAGGCCACCGCGCAGCCGGAGGTGGGTCGTCAGCATCACGCCGAGGTCGCGCAGGTCGCCGCCCGCGCTGACCTTCACGTTGCCCCCACCCAGCGCGCCCACGCCCTGGCGGAACTCGCCGTAGTTGACCCACCAGCTCGACTGGGCGGGGCCCTCGACGATCGGGCCGTAGCTGCCGTCCGGCCGGGTGCCGGAGCGGATCGAGTACTCGCCGAAGTAGCCGTCCTGGTTCAGCATGCCCTGGCGGTTGAGCCACTCGGTGTAGCGCTGGCCCGAGGCCTGCGCGCCGATGTCGCCCTGCGCGGCCAGGTCGAGGTGGCCGCCGGCCACGCCGTAGGTGGCGTCGGCGCGCGCGGTCGTGAAGTCGGCCCAGGTCATCGTGTCCTTGCGGCCGGCGGTGTAGGCCACCGAATCCTTGTGTGCCAGCGTGAAGTCGCGGCCGGCGCGGACCGTGAGGTCGCCGGTGCCGGTGCGCAGCAGCTTGCCGGCGCCGTTGTCGACCGCCGGGTCGCTGCTGGTGTTGGCCGTGCCGACGACGACCGAGCCCGTGCCCGCCGCCAGGCCCGCCAGCGGCCGGAGCGCGAGCCGGTCGGCCGAGGCGAGGTCGGCGCCGGCGACCAGGCGCAGGTCCCAGGAGGCGGCGTCCTGCAGCACGCCATCGCGCCCGGCCTGGTCGAAGCCGTCGCTCAGGTGGCCGTTCAACAGCAGGTTGCCGCCGGCGCGCAGCGTCAGGCTGCCTTCGCGGCTGGCGGCGAAATCGCGGAACAGGTTCCAGTCGCCGTTCATCACCAGGTCGCCGGCGCTGGCGATCTCGATGCCGGCGGCGATGGCGATGTCGCCGCGGCCCAGGCGCGCGGCCAGCGCCGGCGCCAGGGCGGCGAAGCGCACGGCGTCGGCGACCGCATCGGCCTTCACCGCGTCGACGCTGCGGCCGTCGTAGTCGGCCACGTCGTAGCCGCGCACGCCTTCGAGCACCGCCGAACGCGCGCCCTGGATCGCGGTGCGCAGCGCCGTGACCTGCAGGTCCCGGTGGTCGGCGCTCTGCCGCGCGCGCAGGCGCACCTTGCCGCCGTCCGCGCCCGCCACGTCGATCAGGCCGCCCTGCAGGTCCAGCGATCCGCCGGCGGCGTCGAGCGTGACCCGCCCGCTGCCCAGTTCGCCGGTGGCGCCGGCCCGCAGCTGCGCGCCGGCCTGCATGGCGACGCCGTTGCCGCCGGTGATGCGCACCGCGCCGCCATAGGCCGCGCGCGCATCGATGCTGCCGCTGATGTCGACGCGGCCCTGGTCGGCCGTCAGCACGAAGTCCTCCACCGTGGTGAGGCCGCCCAGCGCGACGTCGCCCTGGCGGATGCGGAACTGGCGCGAGCGGTTGAAGCCCGCGTCGTTGAGCCGCTGGCTGAAGCCCGCGAAGTCCGGCAGCGCGGCGATGTCCAGCGCGAAGCCGCCGGCCTTGCCACCGGCGCCGGCCTGCGCGGCGATGGCGCCGTCGAGCACCACCGTGCCGCCGCCCGAGGCGGCCAGGCTCAGCGTGCCGGCGCTGCCGCCGTCCCGGTGCGCGGCCAGGTTGAGGCGGCTGCCGGCGGCCAGGCGCACGTCGCCGCCCAGGGCCGAGAGGCTGATGCGGCCCGCGTCGGCGAAATCGGCGACGTCGAAGAAGTTCTTGGCGAAGCCGCCCACGTCGAGCCGCGCGCCGTCGGCCACCACCACGCTGCCGCCGGTGGCGCCGAGTTCGATGCTGCCGCCCAGCGCCAGCGCCTGGCTGGCGAACAACACGTTGCGCCCGCTCAGCGACAGGCGCGAGCCCAGGCTGTCCTGCGGGGCCGCCGCCGCCGTGCCGGACGAAGCCGACGCCAGCACCTGCAGGTCGCCGGTGGTGGCGATCGACTGCACCGCGCCGCCGCGGCCGGTCAGCAGCGGCGTGCGCAGCGTCAGCGCGCTCGCGCCCGACAGGCTGCCCTTGCCTTCGCCGACGACCTGCTCGCGCGCGGCCAGCTCGATGCGGCCGAAGCCGGCGAAGGCCTTGTCGCCGCCGCCCAGCACCAGCGTGCGGGTGTCGAGGACGAAGGCGCCGCCGGCCTGCGCGGGATCGACGGCGGCCGCGCCGCCGCTGTTGGCCAGGGTCACGGTGTCGCCCTGGATCCTCACGTCGCCCGGCGCGCGGCTGGCGAAGGTCGCGCCGTCGAAGGTCAGCGCGGCCAGGCCGGCGGCGCCGAGGTCGAGCGAGCGGTAGAAGTCGAAGCTCGAGTAGCTGCGCAGCGTGAGCGCCTTGGCGTTCGACAGCTGCGCCAGCGTGGCCGTGTCCAGCAGCATGCCTTCGCTGCCGCCGCCGAAGCTGATGCGGCCGGCCGCCACCGACAGCCGCTCGGCCGAGAGCCGGGCCGAGCCCGCCAGCTCGGTCGTGCGGGTCGCGTCGATCAGCAGCGAGGCGCCGCCCTGCAGCACCGCGCCTTCGCCGATGCGCACCCGCCCGCCGGTGGTGGTGTCCACCCCTTCGCGCAGCACGGTGGTGGCGTCGCCGTTCGACAGGCGGACCAGCGCGCCGTGGTCGCGCGCCGGGCTGGTCAGCACGTCGTCCTTGGTGTCCTTGGCGTCGATCACGCCGTCGTTGTTGTCGTCGAGGTTGCCGTCGGGGTCGGTGTAGACCGCTGCCACGCGCGGCTTGACGACCAGCTTCCCGCCGCCGGGCGAGACCGTGCCGACGGCGCGCAGCACGCTGCCGCTGTCGATGCCGACCTGCTCGCTGGCCGCCAGGATGATCTCCGGCCCGCGCAGCGCCGAGCCGGCGCCGTTGCGCACCACGATGTCGGTGGCCGTGACCTCGAGCCCGAGGCCCTGCGGGTTGCCGCTGCGCTTGCCGCCCACCAGCAGGCTGCCGGCGCCGAAGTTCGACAGGCTCGCCGCGTCGATGACCAGGTAGCCGTCGGCGCGCAGGTCGGCCGCATCCAGGCCGCGGCCGACGATGGCGATCTTCTGGCCGGCGATGTCGACCAGGCCGCCGCGTCCGCCCGTGTCGGGCGCGGACTTCAGGCTGCCGTCCAGCACCAGGCTGGCGGTGGCGTCGAACACCACCGCGCCGCCGTCGCGCGCCAGCCGGGGCGTGACGATGTCGCGGCCGGTCAGGCGGTACTGCGTGAGCTTGAAGGCCTCGGACGAGAAGAAGGCGTTCGACGCGGCCTCGTTGTACTCGGTGTACTGGCGCAGCGTCGCGCCCGACATCACGCGCCAGCCGGTGGCGGGCGCGTCGCTCACCGGGCCCAGCGCGTCGCCGGCCCGGCCCTGCACCACATGGCTGCCGTCGGGCTGGGTCGAGGCCCGGGCCGCCGTGCCCAGCCAGGCGCGGCCGTTGTCCTGCACCGCGAAGGCGCCGGGCAGCAGCGCGTAGCGGGCCGGCAGCAGCGTGTACCAGCCGGCCGCGAGGCCGGGGCTGCCGGCCAGCCAGACGCGCCGGCTCGCCGGCGCACCGGCCACCGGCGCCGCGCTGCCGTAGCCGGGCAGCACGGCGTACATGCCGGGCACGTTGAGCACGTCGTGCGAGCCGCCCGGGCCCGGCACGAACTCGGCCGCGAACAGGTCGCCGCCGCCGCTGATGTCGAGCACCGCGCCCGCGGCCAGGCCGACGTCCGGCGCCTTGAGCGTAATGCGCTTCTCGGGCGGCGCGACCAGCGCGCCCTCGGACGGCGTCACCGTGTTCGGCGCCTTGCGCGGGTCCTGCCAATGCTCGTTGTTGATCAGGCTGCCGTAGGGCACGTTCAGGCCCGCGCCCGAGACCGAGCTCAGGCTTCCCGCGCCCAGCGTCAGGTGCTGGGTGGCGAGCAGCTCGATCTGGCCGAAGGGTGCGCGCAGCACGCCGTTCTGCGCGATCACCGGCGCTTCGAGGCGCAGCGTGCCGCCGGCCGACAGGGGCGCGGGGCCGGCCTCGCCGAAGCGCTCGACGGTGATCGAATCGCCGGCGCGCAGGATGCCGGTCATGCCGGTCGAGGGATAGACCTGGCCGGCGCGCACCACCAGGTCGCCGTCGACGCCGAGCGTGATGTCGGTGTTGAGCGCGCCCGAGAACTGCGCCGGGAACTCGCCGATGAAGCGCAGGTCCTGCCCCTCGATCACCGTGCGCGCGAAGCCGCCAATGCGCATGCCCGCGCCGGGCGCGTTACTGCCCTGGATGTCGATCAGCTGGCCCTTGAGCGTGAGCTGCCCGCCCGACTGCGCGGTGTTGGCGGCCGGGGTCGCGCCGCCGCCGATGCCGCCGAGCATCAGGTGCGGCGCGCTGAGGCTGGCGCTGCTGCCGTTCAGGCCGCTCAGCGTGCCACCGATGGCGATCGAACGGCCCGCCTGCAGCTGCACGTTGTTCAGCGACACCTTGCCGTTGAGCGAGAGGTCGGCGAAGCCGCCGTCGGCCAGCGACTTCTGCGAGACATGCGAACTGGCCGAGACCTGCACGTCGCCGATCTGGATCCTCTGCGTCGCCGTGGCGTTCGAGAAGAAGTGGGTGTTGAGCAGCTGGACCACGCGGGCGTCCAGCACCGGGTTGGCTTCCCACGGCTTCTGCACGGTCACGCCGCCACCGCCGCTCCCCCCGTCGTCGATCAGCATGCCGCTGGCCTGCACCGGCGACAGGTTGGTCAGGGCCGTGCGCATGGCGGCCGTGAGCCGCAGCGGCGCGGTGCCGTACTCGTCGAAGATGTCCAGGTCCAGCGTGGTGTAGAGGCCGTTGCGGATCACGCCGGCCTTGTCGCGGTAGTAGAGGCGCGTGGGCACGGTGATGCCGCCCGCCGGCTTCACGCCGCTGTCGGTCAGGGTCAGCGCACCGCCGCTGGCGGAGGCCCCGCCCGCATGGCCCACCAGGCGGCCGTCGAGCGCGAGCGCGCCCTGCACGCGGATGCTGCCGCCGTCGCTGTCCAACCGCAGCAGCGGCGTGCCGGCGGCCTCGCCACCGAAGCGGCCGGCCGCGGGGCTGTCGACCTGGCCGCTGCTGCCCGAGACGTCGACCAGCGAGCCGGCCTGCAGCGCCACGCTGGCCAGGTCCGCCATGCCGCCGACCAGCTCGATGCGCCCGCCATCCAGCACCCGGCCGCTCAGCCGGCCCTTGGCATCGGGGGCGATCAGCGCGGCGCCGCGCGCCAGCAGCTGCGCATCGGCCTCGAGCGTGACCTGCCCCGCCTCGACCGTGATCGCGCCGGCCGGCGCGCTGAGCGTGCCCTGCACCGTGACGGCGCCGCCTTCGGCCTTGAGCTGGATGCGGCCGCCGGTGTCGACGCCGACCGATGCGCCGGCGCCGATCGTGATCCGGCTCGAGGTGTTGCTCAGGCTCAGCTCCGACGGCTTGCGTGCGAAGCGCTGCGCGGCCGGCAGCCGCACGGCCGGCGCGGCATCGGCCAGGCGGGCGCCGCTGGCCAGCAGGCGGTGGTCGAAGCCGCCGGTGTCCAGGCTGAACGGCACCAGGCTGAGCACGGCGCCGTCGGCCACGCCGATGTCGGCCCGGCCCGCGATGCTCACCACGCCGAAGCCGCGTTCGGTGTAGAGCGTTTCCGGCAGCCAGAGGCGGGCCGGGTCGTCGCGCTCGCCGCCGATCTGCACCACCGCGCCGGTGCTGATCGCGAGCCGGCCGGCGGAGCCCGCCGCCAGCGCGCGCATGTCGAGCGCGCCCAGGTCGGTGCGCCCGTCCACGCCGTCGAGCGTGATCAGGCCGGCCTGGCCGACCCGCAGCGTCGGCAGGCCGCGGGCGCCGGTGTCGACCCGTCCGCCGCCCGAGACGTCGAGCACGGCGCGGCTGTCGACCTCGAAGTCCTTGGCCGACAGCAGGATGCTGCCCCCGTCCATGGCCCAGCGCGCGGGCTGTACGCCGTCGAGCCAGGTGTTGATCCACTGGCCGCCGGTGTCGAAGCGGCCCTGCGCGCCGATGCGCAGCGTGCCCGTCGCCGCCAGCGCGCTGATGTTGCCGCCGGGCGCGCGCAGCGTGCCGTCGATGGCGACGGTGTTGGTCGAGTTCTCGAACTCGTTGATCATCAGGCTGGCACCCGGCGCCATGTCGAGCACCGCGCCTTCGGCGAGCGTGAAGTCGCGCCGCATGTGGAAGGTGATCGAGCCCATGCGCGACCGGCTCAGCGTGTCGTCGAGGATGTAGCTCAGCTTGCCCGGCTCCTCGTTGCGGCCCGGGCGCGGCGCGGCGATGAAGTCGGCGCCCAGCACCGAGGTGGAACGGAAGTCGGCCGAGAGCCGGTGCGGGTCATGGCTGACGACCAGGTCGCCCAGCGACCAGGGCCGGTCCTCGACGCTGCCGCCGCCGAACTCGAGCCGGCCGCCGCCGTTCTTCGAGGGCTGCTTCTGCTGGCGCTCGCCGACCACCACGCCGCCCGCATAGTCGCCTTCGAGCACGAAGCCCTTGCCGGCGAAGAGCACGACCGAGCCGGCGTTGCGGCCTTCGGTGTAGCCCGCCTCGATCGCGTTGCGGCCGATCAGCGGCGAGACGAAGGCCTCCGACACGCCCCAGCGCTGGTGCACCTGGGTGTAGCGCCCGGCGATGCCGGTGTAGTCGCGGTCGGAGAAGGCCTTGTCCATGGCATAGACGCGGCCGTCCGCGCCCATCAGCTTGGTCGCGGTGTTCAGGCCGTCGCTGTAGCGCACCGATCCACCCGAGACGTCGAACAGCGAGCCGGTGCGCGAGATGAACTCGCCGCCGGCGCGCACGGTGATCCGGCCCGCATCGGTCGAGAGCTCCTTCATGTCGGTCATGCCGACGCCGACCCAGCCGGTGACGTCGCCGATCGGCGTGCCGGCCCAGGCGCCCGGCACCATCACGCCGGCGCTGTTCTTGACCCATTCGACGCCGGCCATCGGGCCGTCGGTGAACACGCCCGAGGCCCGGCGGTCGACCATGACCTTCTTGCCGCGCACCCAGGAATCGAGCAGCAGCGGCGAATCGCGCAGTTCGTTGATGCGCAGCTCGGCCTCGACGAAGTTGCGCGACATGTCCACGGCCGCGCCCTGGATGCCGGCCACGCTGACGTAGGCGCCGGCGTCCAGGTAGACGCGGCTGCCGTCGCCGAAGCTGCCGGGGCGGTAGCCCGGCAGCTGCGTGTAGAGCGGGTTGACCGCCGACTCGATCTCGATCGTGCCCGAGGGCGCGAGCACGCCGGCGCGCGGCCGCAGGTCGATCAGCTGGCCGTAGAGCGCGATGCGGCCCGGCTGGTAGCGGGTGGCCAGCGCGGTGGTCTCGATCAGGCTGGTGTCGCTGGCGTCGGGCATGACCCGGGTCACGCTGCCTTCGCCCAGCGTCAGCGTGCCGGCCAGCCAGTTGATCAGGATGTCGTGGTTGTCGCTGTTCTGGTAGGCGTGCGTGCCCTGCCCCCAGGCGCGCAGCAGGATGGAGCCGTTGCGGTTGTTGAGCGCGGTGCTCGCCGTCAGCACGCCGTTCTGGTGGATGTCCTGCGCCTGCAGCGTGATGTTGCCGCGCTCGGACTGCACGATGCCGCTGTTGCTCACGTCGTAGCCGATGGCGGCGGTGCGGGCCGCCATGCCCGGCAGCACCGCGTCGCGCAGGCCCTGCACGAATTCGCGGTTCCATTGCACCGGATTGCTGGACAGCGCGTTCTCCATGTGCGTCCAGGCGAAGGCCCAGCCCGGCACGGCCGAGACCGCGACTTCCAGGCCGCGCACGCCGTTCTTGTCGCCCAGCTTGGAGGTGTTGATGTGCACGTTCTCGCCGGCCGCCAGGATCACCTGGCCGTCGGGTGCGGACACCGTGCCCGCGTTGTGGACCTTGGGCGCGAACAGCATGATCTTGCCGCCCGCCTCGACGGCCAGTTGCGCGCCGGCCTGCACCTGCACCGCGCCGGGCGCCGCGCCCGGATCGAAGCGCGCCACGCCGCCCAGCGTGTCGGGCGCGCCATCCACGCCCTTGACGAAGCCCAGGTTGATGTCCGGACGCTCGGCCGTGAAGAGGCCGAACTGCGGGATCGCGAACGCATCGGCCTGGCCCTGGTAGGCATCGTCGAAGTACTGCGACTTGTTGATGCCGAGCTTGAACTGCTTGTCGCTCAGCGCCAGCGAACTCGCCACCAGCGAACGCGTGTTGACCTGCGCGCTGCCGTTGAAGACGATGCCGTTGCGGTTGACGATGTAGACCGCGCCGTCGGCCTGGATCTGCCCGGCGATCTGGCTCGGCTTGCCACTGGGGTCGTTGATGCGGTTGAGCGCGATCCAGCCGTTGGTGCCGTCGGCCTTCGCGCCGCCCTTCTGGTCGAACTTCACCGTGGTGTTCCGGCCCACGTTGAAGCTTTCCCAGTTGAGGATCGCCTTTTCGTCGGTCTGCTCGATGCCCACCACCGTGCGGCCACCCGCGGTGTTCTGCACCGGCGCCTTGGCGTTGAGCCAGCCGGCCGTGAGGCTGTTCGTGTCGACCTTGAGGCCACCGTCCACGAGGCCATCGGGCACCGTGGCCGTGCTATTCAACGCCGCCAGCCGCGCCGCTTCCTGGGCCGCCTGCTGCGCCGCGATGCCGCGTGCGGCGAGGTTGAGGTTGTCGAGCGAGCGCTGCATCTGCGCGTTGTCGCGCTGCTGCGTGGGGTTCGTGAGGCTCGACACCGGCTGGCCGTTGGGCAGCCGGCCGGTGGCCTGCGCCGTGCCCTGGATCACGTTCTTCTGCGCCAGCCAGGCCGCGCCCAGCGCGCGCTGCGCGTGGGCATCGGCGAGCACGCCGCCCGTGGCCAGCACGACGGCGATCGCCCGCGCGATCGGCGCCAGCCTGCGTTGCGATCGGTGCGGTGCGCGCGGCGTGCGCGGGGTCGTGGGGGCCTGGGGTTCGCGTCTGCTCATCGGGTGTCCAGTCGAAGGTGGAGGTCGGTCTCGCGGCGCCATGCAGGCTCCGATACCGAAAGGACGAACGACGCCCCCGGTCGACTGCAAAAATAATTCCGACCGAAGAGACGAAGGCTGCGGCGCGCGTGCAGCGCAGCCCTCAGCTCAGGACGACCAGCCCACCCACCAGCGTCCGCGCCTGCAGGCCGAAACCGTGGCGCAGCTGGAGCAGTGCCTCGTCCAGCGAGGCGGTGAAGAAGCTGCCGGTCACGGGCCTGTCACGCAGCTGCGTGTTCATCAGCACGATGCGGCCCGGGCGGTAGCGGTTGATCTCGGCGATGACTTCGTACAGCGGCGTCTCGTTGAAGACCAGCTCGCCCTTCTGCCAGGCGGTGGCGTCCGCCGCATCGATGTCGACCGCGTTCCCCATGGCATCGGCCGTGTACACGGCCTGCTGCCGCGCGCGCAGCCGGCGTTCGGCCGCGGGATGCGCGATGCGCACCTGGCCCTCGATGCAGGTCACGCAGACGCGGCCGTCGAGGTGGCGCACCTCGAAGCGGCCCCCCTCGGCCACGCTGCGGCCCGCGCCGGCCACCACGCCGAAGGGCTGCGCGCTGGCCCGCAGGTCGATCGCCGCCTCGCCGGCCAGCAGGTCGATGCCGGTGCCGCGCAGGCGCACGCTGGTGCGGGTGTTGAGCATCAGCCCGACCCGCCCTTCGAGCGTCACCGTGCGCTGCTCCCCGGTGGCGGTGCGCAGGTCGGCGCCCCATTCGCCGGCCGCGGGCCACAGCTCGGCCGGCGGATGCACCAGCGCGACGCCGACCAGGCCGGCCAGCGCGCCCGCGCCGGCCATGCCCAGGAAGGCGCGCCGGCCCGGCGTGCCGCGGGTGCGCGCCGGCCGGGCCGCGCGCAGCTGGGCGTGCCGTTGCGCCAGGCCGGCGTCGACGCGCAGAGCCTCGCGCGACAGGGGCGCGAGCGCGGCCCACTGCTGCTTGGCCTCGTCGAAGGCCGCCTGGTGCGCGGGCGCGGCACGCAACCAGCGCCGCAGGCCGTCGAGGTCGTGCACCCGCGCCCGGCCCGAATGCAGCAGCCGCAGCCAGACCCAGGCCTGCGCCTGCAGGCGCTCGGCGGCGCCCGCATCGAGCGCGTCGGATGGCAAGGCGGTGTTCATGCGATCGCCCACCGGCCGCGCGCGGCGCGGCACGCCGAGGTGTCGCGAGGGGGTGCAAGCAGGGCCATATCCAGGAAGGACGAATGGCGCACGCCGAAACTGCAAACTTTTTCGATCATGAATTTTCCATGGGCCTCGCCCGGCGCGGACCGGCCCCTTGCTGCAGGCCCTGGTGCAGGGTCTCGTGCGCGCTCTTCAACTCGTAGGCCACCGTGCGCATCGAGATCCCCAGCGCCTGCGCGACCTCCTTGTGCGGCAGGCCGTCCAGGTGCACCAGCAGGAAGACCTGGCGGCGGCGCTCCGGCAGCCGCTCGAGCAACGCGAGCATCGCCTGGAGATCGGAGCGCGCCTCGGCGGTCTGCGCCGGGCCGGGCGCCGGATCGATGAAGGCCTCGATCTCCTCTACCGAGGCCGAGCGGCTCTGCCGGCGCTGGATGTCGACCGCGATGTTGACCGCGACGCGGATCAGGTAGCCTGTCGGGCTGCGGATCGGCGCGGCCTCGTCCGGCTGGCCCTGCAGCCGCAGCCAGGTGTCCTGCAGTGCGTCGCCCGCGAGGTCCTCGCTGCCCAGCAGCCGGGCCACGCGCAGCTTGAGCCGCGCGTAGTGCCGGCTCAGGTAGTCGGACAGGGCCGGATGGGCGTTGTCGGTCATGGCCCGGCGAGCCCGTCGGTGCAGCGCGGGCCGCCGTGCGCGCGGTGCGGTTCGATGAGCAGGGTCACGGGCTGCGGGAAGTCCGGCGGCGGCGCCTGTGCCATGCGCACGCGCTGCAGCACCTCCAGCAGCGCCGCATCGCGCAGCGCATCGCCGGAAGGGCCCAGCAGCCGAGGCCGCTGCACCTGTCCCGCGCCGTCGACCTGGAAACGCAGCAGCGCGCGGTAGGCGCCGGGCGCGGTGCGCGCGTCCTCGCAGAAGCCGGACCACACGCCCGCCTGCAGCAGGCCCGCGTAGTCGCCCAGCGACAGGCCCGACGGCCGCAGCGCCAGCGCCGCCATCGGCGCGGCCACCAGCACCTGGGCCTGGATGCCGCCCGAATCGACGGTCTCGACCGCCAGGCCGGTGCCGGCCAGCAGCAGCGCGAGCGCGGCCTCCGCCGAATAGCGGCCGTGCAATGCGCTCGAGGTCCTGCCGGCCACCATCTCGCTGCGGAAGACCGAGGGGCGACGGACCGTGGTCGCATAGACCCGCAGGGCCGAGGCCAGCGGCTGGCTGGCCAGGTCGAAGTCGAACAGCCCCTCGGCGGTGTCGGCCGACGCGACGCCCTGGGCGCCCGCCACGCAGCACACGGCCACGAGCGCGCGCGCCCAGGCCGGCGTCACGGCGTGCCGGCGCATGCGGCCGGCCACCCTCTTCCGCCGGCGGCGCGCGCGCCCGCCTGCCGGCAGGCGGGCTGCAGCAGCGGCGGGAAGAAGGAAGTGAATGAACGCGACAAAGCGGCCGGAGGTGAATCCAAACCTGCAATGCTCGCCGTGCCGAATGACCGTTTCTTGACAGGCCGCCGGCCGCCGGCTTTCTGTATCGCAGTGTCTCTGCGCACCCCGGAGCCACACGGGCATGCAAATCGGCCCGATCCGAACACACCCCGGATACATCGCGCGGGCCCACTGTCTCCATCGCAAACGCCCTGGAGAAAACCGATGTCCGCCCCCCTCGACCCCCAACGCCGCCACTTCTTCGGCACGGCCGCCGCCACGCTCGCCGCCGCGCAACTGGGCCTCGTGGCCGGTGCCCACGCACAGGCCACTGAAGCCGTCCCGGCCGCGGGCCGAAGCGGCGGCCACACGGCCTTCGCGTCGATCCGGCAGATCGATGCCGGCCTGCTGAACATCGGCTATGCCGAGCTCGGCCCGGCCGACGGGCCGGTGGCCCTCCTGCTGCATGGCTGGCCCTACGACATCCACAGCTTCGTCGACGCCGCGCCGCTGCTCGCGGCCGCGGGCTACCGCGTGATCGTGCCGCACCTGCGTGGCCACGGCAGCACGCGCTTTCTTTCCGACAGCACGCTGCGCAACGCGCAGCAGTCGGCCGTGGCGCTCGACATCCTGGCGCTGATGGACGCGCTGAAGATCGAACGCGCGAGCATCGCCGGCTTCGACTGGGGCGCGCGCACCGCCTGCATCATGGCCGTGGTGTGGCCCGAGCGCTGCCGCTCGCTGGTCTCGGTGAGCGGCTACCTCATGACCAACCTCGAGGCCGGCAAGCGCCCCTTGCCGCCCAAGGCCGAGTTCGACTGGTGGTACCAGTACTACTTCACGACCGCGCGCGGCGCCGCCGGCTACACGCAGTACCGGCGCGAGTTCGCGAAGCTGATCTGGGAGAGCGCATCGCCGAAGTGGCGCTTCGATGCCGCAACCTTCGAGCGCAGCGCCGCATCGCTCGACAACCCCGACCACGTGGCGATCGTGCTGCACAACTACCGCTGGCGCCTGAGCCTGGCACCGGGTGAGCCGCGCTACGACGCCATCGAGCAGCGGCTGTCGACGGCACCCGCGATCGGCGTGCCCACGATCACGCTGGAAGGCGATGCCAACGGCGCGCCCTTCCTCGATCCCTCGGCCTACCGCAGCAAGTTCACGGGCCAGTACGCGCACCGCACGCTCACCGGTGGCATCGGCCACAACCTGCCGCAGGAAGCACCGCAGGCCTTCGCGCAGGCGGTGATCGACGCCGACCGCCTCTGATCCAGACGACTACGCCAGGTCGGCCCGCAGCGCAAGGGCCGAACGCTGGCGTAGGGTTAAAGCAGGCTGCCCGGTGCAGGCGGATGCTAGACTTTCATTCGCTTACCCACTCACGCGGCACCCGCAGGTGCGCGCAACACTCTCCGGCGCTGCCGGTACGTGGCTGCAGGGTTGCGCACCCGCATGCACGTGCGCGTGCGCACACCGGACGTCGAATCGCGTTGTTCTTCGCGCGCGTCCCCTGTCAGTCTTTTCTTTTGTACGTGACCCTTCGAGCATGCGCTCGACCATGACCTGCCCGAGTGCAGGAGGACCGGGGTCGCCACAACGCCATGCCGCACCGCGGCCATGCGTCGCGTCGCGGCGTGTGCGGCGAAAGAAGGAGACGCTTTCTTGTTCCAACTGTCCACCACCACCGTCATCCTGCTGATGCTGGCCTTCTACGGCCTCACCTTCCTGATGTCCTTGCGCATCGGCAAGAAGAAGGAGAGCGTCGACGGCTACATGGTGTCCAACAACACGATCGGCTTCGGCATGTCGGCCGCCAGCATGACCGCCACCTGGATCTGGGCCGCCTCCTTCTACGCGGCCGCGAGCTCGGGCTACAAGTACGGGCTGTCGGGCGCGCTGCACTACGGCCTGTGGGGCGCCTTGATGATCCTGTTCATCTACCCCTTCGGCAAGCGCTTCCGCCAGCTCGCGCCCAAGGCCCACACGCTGGGCGAGATCATGCATGCGCGCCACGGCCGCTCGAGCCAGATGATCCTGGCCGGCTCCAACATTCTGGGCAGCGGCATCAGCCTGATGGTGAACTTCACCGCGGCCGGTGCGCTGGTCGACGTGCTGTCGCCGCTGAGCTTCATCCACGGCGTGCTGATCGCGGGCGTGGGCGTGCTCTCGTACACGCTGTGGTCGGGCTTCCGCTCCTCGGTGCTGACCGACTTCGGCCAGCTGATGGCGATGATCCTCGCGGCCGTGATCATCATCCCGATGATCTTCTTCCAGCTCGGCGGCCCCGGGCTGTTCGCCGAAGGCATGCCGCGCCTCACGGGAGAGCAAGGCGACTTCTTCTCCAGGACCGCGGCGCTGGAACAGGGCGCGCCCTTCTTCGTGGCCGTGCTGGCCTACGCGATCGGCAACCAGACCATCGCGCAGCGCCTGTTCGCGGTGCGCGAGGACCTGATCAAGCCGACCTTCATCACCGCCACCATCGGCTATGCCTCGATCGTGATCGGCCTGGGCATGCTGGGCTTCCTGGCACTGCTGGCCGGCGTGCAGCCGCTCGAGGGCGACCTCAACAACCTGATCCCGCAGATGGCCGCGACCTACCTGCCGCCCTTCGCCATCGGCCTGTTCTTCATCATGGTGATCGGCTCGCTGTCGTCCACCGCGGACTCCGACCTCTCGGCGCTGTCGGCGATCGTGATGACCGACGTCTACGGCAAGAACCTCGCGCGCGGCAAGCCCGACCCCACGCTGATGCTGTGGATCGGCCGCCTCACCATGGTCGTCGCGACCGCGGTCGGCGTGATCTTCGCGAGCATGAAGCTCGACATCCTGACCATGCTGATCTTCGTCGGCGCGCTGTGGGGCGCCATCGTGTTCCCGGTGATCGCGAGCCTGTTCTGGGACCGCGTGACCAACAAGGCCTTCACCGGCGCGGTGATCGCGGCCTTCGCGATGTTCCTGGTCGCGCGCTTCGAGCTGCTGCCCATGCAGGGCGCGGTCGGCACGCTGTTCGAACTCTGCGCGGCCATCGGCGGCGGCGTGGTGATCGGCCTGATGAGCTTCGGCTTCTTCGGCCGCACCACCGGTTGCGTGCTGGGCCTGCTCACGGCCGTGGTGTTCGCGCCCTTCGCCGTGGGCTTCCTGCGCGACTACCCGGTGCTGCTGAGCTCGCTCACGGCCTACGGCGTGAGCACGCTGGTCTGCGTGGGCCTGAGCTTGAGCGCCAGGAAGCGCTTCGACTTCGATTCGATCGGCGAACGCGTGGTCGCGTTCCAGACCCACTGAGCGCCCGCATACCCATCCTCAAGGAGAGCATCCATGTCCACTCTTGCCCTGACCGCCTACGTGCTGGTATGGCCCGTGATCGCCACCCTCGTGCTGATCGTGCTGTGCGTCGCGCTGTACCGCGACATGCGCGCCGCCAGACGCGAAGGCACCGAACTGGTCTGAGCCCCGCGCTCAGGCCGCGAGCGCGAGGATCTCGCGCACGTCGGCCGGCGTGGTGATCTGGCGCGCGTTCCCGCGCGTGAAGATCTCGTGCATGCTGATCTTCGCGATCTCGTCGAAGCGGCTTTGGTCCACGCCCACCGCGCGCAGGTTGGCCGGCAGGCCCAGCGACGCGACCAGCCGCGCGAAGGCCTCGCTGGCCGACAGCCCGGGCTGGCCCAGCGCCTGCGCGAGCAGCCGCTGCCGGTCGGCGGTGGCGCCCTCGCTCCAGCGCAGCACGGCCGGCATCAGCACCGGCGTGCAGTGGTAGTGCGGCACGCCGCAGGTGCCACCCAGCACATGGCCGATCGCATGGCTCGGCCCCATCATCACGCCGCCCTGCGCACCGCGGCTCGACAGGCCGTAGGAGCACAGCCAGGAGGCGATCTGGCATTCGGCGCGCAGCGCGAGGTCGTGCGGCGCGGCCTGCCACTTCGGCAGCACCGCCGCCATGCGCGCGATGCCCGAGAGCACCACCGCATCGGCCAGCGGCGTGGCCGTGACCGACAGCAGCGCCTCGATCGCATGGTCGAGCGCGCGCGTGGCCGAGCCCAGCCACAGCGTCTCGGGCGTGTGCAGCGTGAGTGCAGGATCGAGCACGATCGCGCGCGGCATCATGTGGATGTGGAAGAAGGTCTGCTTGTGCTTGCGGCGCTCGTCGGTCACCAGGCAGCCCGCGTTGAACTCGCCGCCGTTGAGCGTGCTGGGCACCGCGACCATGCGCACCGTCGGGCCGTCGAACACCGGCCGCACCGGCTTGCCGTCGTCGCCCAGCTTGACCTCGAAGCGGTCGAGCGCCTCCAGGTGCGCGTCGGTCATGCCGTGGCGCAGGCACAGCGTGACCATCTTCGCGCCGTCGATCACCGAGCCGCCGCCCACCGCCACGACCAGGTCGGCGCCGGCCTGCTGCGCCGCCAGCGCGGCGCGCGCCACGCCGCTGCGCGTGGTGTGCTGCGGCATGCCGTCGTAGGTGCCCGCATGGCGCGCGCCCAGCGCGGCCTCGATCTCGCGGATCGCCTCGGTGCGGGTGTTGAGCGTGCGGCTGGCCATGACGAACACGCGCTGCGCGCCGGCCTGGGCGGCTTCGATGGCCACGGCCGCCGCGGCCGGCTGGCCGAAGCGCACGCGCTCGATGGCGGGAAAGCTGTGAATGCCGGTGGGCGTGAGGGTGGGCATGAAGGTCTCCTGTGTGGGAAGGGTCAGCGAGGGTCAAGTGTTTTGCAATGCAGTCTAGAATTCTGCAATCGAGTCGTTTGAAGAGACAAGAGGGACCATGCGGGGTCGGAGTACCTCCATGGCAGATTAAAAAACCGCTGTGCAGCACCACACCATGAACAAGAGATCGGCCCCCTCCCCCGTCGACGCCGAGGAAGACCCCGACGACGAAGCCACCGGCAGCGCCCACGGCAAGGAAGACCGCCATTTCGTGACCGCGCTGGCGCGCGGGCTCGAGGTGCTGCGCTGCTTCAAGTCGGGCGAGGAGCGGCTGGGCAACCAGGACCTGTCGGAGCGCTGCAAGCTGCCCAAGTCCACCGTCACGCGGCTGACCTACACGCTGACCAAGCTGGGCTACCTGCACCACGTCGAGGAGTCGGGCCGCTACCGGCTGGGCATGGCCACGCTCACGTTGGGCGGCACCACGCTGGCGCGGCTCGACGTCAAGGAGGTCAGCCGGCCGCTGATGGAAGACCTGGCCAACGCCACCGGCAGCCAGATCTCGCTGGGCATCCGCGACGGCATGTCGATGCTCTACATCGAGGTCTGCCGCGGGCAGTCGATCGTGACGCTGCGGCTGGACATCGGCTCGCGCATCCCGCTCGCGACCACGGCCATGGGCCGGGCCTACCTGGCCGGCGTGACGCCCGGCGAGCGCCAGGGCCTGGAGGAACGCATCGAGGCGCTGGACCCGACCTCCTGGCCGCGCATCGCCCAGGGCATCCGCCAGGGCGTGTCGGACCTGGCCGAGCACGGCTGCTGCAGCTCCTTCGGCGAATGGCAGAAGGAGATCCACGGCATCGCGGTGCCGCTGCAGCTGGGCCAGGGCCTGCCGGTGATGGTGATCAACGCGGCCGGCCCGGCGCAGCTGCTGTCGCGCGAGAGCTTCATGCAGGAGATCCGCCCGCGCGTGATCGAGACGGTGCGCCGCATCGAGCAGCAGCTCGGCGCGCGGCGCTGACGAAAAAAAAGCGCCCGCCGTGCAGACGGGCGCATGCGACGGGCCTACTTGTCGCGCACGAAGCCGATCTCGTCGAGCAGCGTCTTCTCGCGCTTGACCGAGGCCGCGGCGAACTGCTGGTACTGCGCCGGGCTCATGTACGAAGGCTCCATGTAGTACTGGGCCAGCGCGTTGCGGAAGCCCGGCAGCTCCATCGCCTGCTTGAAGGCGTCGTGCAGCTTCTGCACCACCGCCGGCGGCGTGTTCTTCGGCACGGCCAGGCCCCAGGCGGCCGAGGGCGGCGGGAAGTCGATGCCCACGTCCTTGAGCGTCGGCACGTTGGGGAACCTGGCCATGCGCTTCTCGTTGAAGGTCACCAGCAAGCGCAGCCGCCCGGCCTCGACCGCCTGGCCCCAGCCCGAGGTGTCGGCCGCGGCCATCACATGCTCGCCCATCACCGCGTTCAGGGCCTCGGCCGTCCCTTTGTAGGGCACGTGGTTGAACTTCACGTTCTTGATGCGCGCGATCTGCTCCATCGTGATGTGCTGCGCGAGGTAGGCGCCCGAGGTCGCATAGGTCAGCTGGCCGGGGTTGGCCTTGGCATAGGCCAGCAGGTCGTCCCAGGTCTTGAAGGGCGAGCTGGGCGGCACCACCACGCCGTAGACGAACTGCGTGAGGCCGATCACATACGTGATGTCGGTGGCCGGATTCCAGTTCATGGTCCCGGTGTAGGGCAGCCGGAACAGGTTGCCCGGGATCACGCCCACCGTGTAGCCGTCGGCCGGTGCCGACTGCAGCAGCTGCGCGGGCATGAGGCCGGCCGCGCCGGGCTTGTTCTCGATCACCACCGGCTGCTTGAGGATGCGGCCCGCGTCCTCGGCCAGCACGCGCATCGGCGTGTCGGTCGAGCCACCGGGCGGAAAGCCCAGCATGACCTTGATCGGGCGCGCGGGGAAGGCCTCCTGCGCGATGGCCGTCGAGGCCCCGCCCAGCAGGCCCACGGCGGCGGCGGCCAGGCCGCCCGCGAGGAACTGTCGTGTCTTCATGGTCTTGTCTCCGTCCTTGTTCTTGCGCGCGCGGTCATTGCCGCGCGCGGCTCAGCCCCAGCGTGTCGAGGATGGCCTTCTCGCGCTTCATCGACTCGACGGCGAAGTGCTGGAAGTCCTTGGAACTCCGGTAGTCGGGCTCCATGTCGTAGCGCGCCAGCACCTCGAGGAAGGCCGGCGAGGCCATCGCCTCCTTGAAGGCGTCGTGCAGCCGCGCGACGATGCGCGGGTCGGTGCCCTTGGGCGCGACCAGGCCCCAGGGAGAGGTCTGGACGATGTCGATGCCCAGCTCGCGGAGCGTGGGCACGTTGGGGTAGCGCGCCATGCGCTTGGCGCCCCAGACCGCGATCAGCCGCAGCTTGCCGCTGTCCACCTGCGGCACGAAGGCCGAGGTCTCGGCGGCCGAGTCGACCTGGCCCGCGAGCAGCCCCTGCAGCGATTCGGCCGAGCCCTTGTAGGGCACGTGGTTGAGCTGGATGCCCGCGATGCGCGACACCTGCTCCATCGTCAGGTGGTTGGTGGTCGCCACGCCCGGCGTGCTGTAGGTGACTTCGCCGGGCCGGGCCTTGGCCTGGGCGATGAAGTCGGCCATGGTCTTGATCGAGGACGAGGACTGCACCACGGTGCCGAAGGCATAGCCGGTGATGCCGATGACGTAGCTCAGGTCGGTCGCCGGGTCCCACTTGAGGTCGGTGGTGTAGGGGATGCGGTAGACGCCGGCCGGCGCGATGGCCAGCGTGTAGCCGTCGTTGGGCGAGGACTGCAGCACCTGCGTCGGGATCACGCCGGCCGCGCCGGGCTTGTTCTCGATCACCACCGGCTGCTTGAGGATCCTGGCCACGCGCTCGGCCAGCACGCGCATCGGCGCATCGGTCGAGCCGCCGGGCGCGAAGCCGATCATCACGCGGATCGGCCGCACGGGGTAGTTGGTGACGCTGTCCTGCTGCGCCTGCGCCAGGGGCGCAAGGGCGGCCAGCGCCCAGGCCGCACCGAGCGTGCGCATGAAAAGTCGGGTGTTCATTCTTGTCTCCTGTCTCTCTTGGGATGGGGTCGTCGGCGCGCTCAGGCCGCGGCGGCCTGCGCGCGCACGATCTCTTCCTCGACCTCGCGCAGCCGGTCCTTGCCGAAGAAGATCTCGTCGCCGACGAAAAAGGTCGGCGAACCGAAGGCGCCGCGCTCGTAGGCGCGCTGCGTGTTGGCCATCAGCTCGGCCTTGACCTCGGCGTCCTGCGTGCCCTCGTAGATCGCCAGGCCGTCGAGCCCGGCCGCATCCAGCGTGCGCACGATGACTTCGCGGTCGGCCATGTCCAGGCCCTGCTCCCACATGGCGGCGTAGACCGCCTCCACGTAGGGCTCGAAGAAGCCCAGCTTCTGCGCCGCCACCGCGCCGCGCATGGTCTGCAGCGTGTTGACCGGCCAGAAGGGGTTGGGCCGGTAGCGCGAGAGGCCGTGCTTCGCGACGAAGCGGCGCACCTCGAGCTTGTCGTAGGCGCGCTTGTTCGCGATGTCCGCGAAGGCCTCGGCCGGCGAGCGGTTGTTGCTGAGCTTGAACAGCCCGCCCAGCAGCATCGGCATGTAGGTGAACACGGCACCGGTGCGGGCCTCGATCTCGGGGATCACGCGGTGGCACATGTAGGCATTGGGGCTGCCGAAGTCGAACAGGAAGTGGACGGGAACTTGGGGGCGCACGGTGGTCTCCTGGGTCTCTGGATGCATTCGCTCAACCGCCCTTGCCGCGCTGCAGGAACGCGGCGAAGGCGGCCTTGGCCTCGGGCGAGGCGAGCAGTTGCGCGAACTGCGCGTTCTCCTGCGCGATGCGGGCCTCGTAGCCCGCGAGTTCCTCGCCGCGCATCAGCGCCTTGGTGGCACGCAGCGACGGCGCCGAGGTCGCGGCCAGTTGCGCCGCCGCCTTCAAGGCCTGCGGCAGCACCTCGGCCGGCGGCAGCACCGCGTTGACCAGGCCCAGCGCCTGTGCCTCGGCGGCGGTGCAGGGCTCGCCCAGCATCAGCAGCGCGGCCGCGCGCTGGTGGCCGAGCTTGGCCGGCAGCAGGAGCGTCGAGGCGAACTCCGGGCACAGGCCCAGCTTGGCGAACGGGAACACCAGCTTCGCGGCGCTGCCCGCATAGACCAGGTCGCAGTGCAGCAGCATCGTCGCGCCGATGCCCACCGCCGGCCCGTTGACCGCCGCCACCACGGGCTTGCCCATGCGCAGCAGCGCCTTCATGAAGCGCGCCGAGGGGCGCTCGCCCTCGCTGGGCGCGGCGGCCGCGAAGTCGCCGATGTCGTTGCCGGCGCAGAAGGCGTCCTCGTTGCCGTGGATCACCACCACGCGCACCGCGTCGTCGGCATCGGCCTGCTGCAGCGCCTCGGCCAGCGCGAGGTACATCGCGCCGGTCATGGCGTTCTTGCGTGCCGGGCGGTCGAAGCCCAGGCGCAGCACGCCGGCCTCGAGCGCGTGGGAGATGTCGTTCGTCGTGTCGTTCATCACCAGGCCTCCATCCAGGGACGCAGTTCGGTCTCGTGCGTCCACGCGTTGCGCGGCTGCATGTGGATCTGCCAGTAGGCGTCGGCGATGGCCTCGGGGCTCAGGATGCCGCCCTGTTCCTTGAGCGCGTAGCGCTCGGGGAAGGTGGTGCGGATGAACTCGGTGTCGATCGCGCCGTCGATCACCGGGTGCGCCACGTGGATGCCCTTGGGCCAGAGTTCGCGGCCCATGCTCTGGGCCAGCGCGCGCAGGCCCTGCTTGGCGGTCGAGAAGGCCGCATAGCCATCGCGCCCGCGCAGGCTGGCCGTGGCCCCCGTGAAGATGATCGTGCCGCGGCCGCGCGGCAGCATCGCCTTGGCGGTCTCGCGGCCCATGAGGAAGCCGCCGAAGCAGGCCATCTCCCAGACCTTGAAGTACACCCGCGCCGTGGTCTCGGTGATGCCGAAGCGCACATTGGCGCCGATGTTGAACACCGCCACCTCGATCGGCGCGATGTCGCGCTCGATCTGCGCGACCAGCGCCACCATCTCCTCTTCCTTGCGCGCGTCGCTGCCGAAGCCGTGCGCCTCGCCGCCCTCGGCCTTGATCTCGTCGACCAGCGGCGCGAGCTTCTCGGCCTGGCGGCGCGTCACGCAGGCGATGTAGCCCTCGCGCGCGAAGCGCTTGGCGATGGCGCCGCCGGTGGCGTCGCCGGCGCCGATCACCAGGATCGCCTTCTTTCCTGTCTTGTCGTCCTTCATGTGCAGCTCCTTCGTTGTGCTGATGTGGATCGGCCGGTGCGGTGTGCGCGGCCTACTCGATCGCCTTGCCCATGTCTTCGACGACCTTCTTGGCGTCGCCGAAGACCATCATGGTCTTGTCCATGTAGAAGAGTTCGTTGTCCAGGCCCGCGTAGCCCGCGGCCATGGAGCGCTTGTTCACGATCACCGTCTTGGCCTTGTAGGCCTCCAGGATCGGCATGCCGTAGATCGCGCTGCCCTTGGTGTGCGCCGCGGGGTTCACCACGTCGTTCGCACCCAGGATGATCGCCACGTCGGCCTGGCCGAACTCGCCGTTGATGTCCTCCATCTCGAACACCTGGTCGTAGGGCACCTCGGCCTCGGCCAAGAGCACGTTCATGTGCCCCGGCATGCGCCCGGCCACCGGGTGGATCGCGTACTTCACCGTGATGCCCTTGTCGGTGAGCTTCTGCGCGAGTTCCTTGACCGCGTGCTGCGCGCGTGCCACCGCCAGGCCATAGCCGGGCACGATCACCACCGTCTCGGCATTGGAGAGCACGAAGGCCGCGTCATCGGCACTGCCGCTCTTCACCGGCCGCTGCTCCTTGGCCCCGCCGCCGGCCGTGACCGCCTCGCCGCCGAAGCCGCCCAGGATCACGTTGAAGAAGCTGCGGTTCATCGCCTTGCACATGATGTAGCTCAGGATCGCGCCCGAGCTGCCCACCAGGCTGCCCGCGATGATCAGCATGGCGTTGTTCAGGCTGAAGCCGATGCCCGCCGCCGCCCAGCCCGAGTAGCTGTTGAGCATCGACACCACCACGGGCATGTCCGCGCCACCGATCGGGATGATGATCAGCACGCCCATCACGAAGGCCAGCGCCAGCATCGCGAAGAAGGCGGTCCAGCTCTCGGTGAAGACGAACACCAGGCCCAGCGCGATGGTCAAGAGGCCCAGCACCAGGTTGAGCATGTGCTGGCCCGAGAACTGCACCGGCGCGCCCTGGAACAGGCGGAACTTGTACTTGCCCGAGAGCTTGCCGAAGGCGATCACCGAGCCGCTGAAGGTGATCGCGCCGATGGCCGCGCCCAGGAACAGCTCCAGGCGGTTGCCCGTGGGGATGGGCGTGCCCTGCGCCGCGATGCCGAAGGCCCAAGGTTCGGCCACGGCCCCGACCGCGATGAACACCGCCGCCAGCCCGATCATGCTGTGCATGAAGGCCACCAGCTCGGGCATCTTGGTCATCTCGACCTTGTTGGCCATGTAGGCGCCCAGGCCGCCACCCACGACCAGCGCCACCAGCACGTAGGCGATGCCGGTGCCGAAGTCGATGTTCAAGGCTTTCGCCTGGCCATGGATCAGCGCGATCGTGGTCAGCACCGCGATCGCCATGCCGGTCATGCCGAAGACGTTGCCGCGGATGGAGGTGGTGGGATGAGACAAGCCCTTCAGGGCCTGGATGAAGCAGACGCTGGCGATGAGGTACAGCAGCGTGACGAGGCTCATGCTCATGCTGCGTCTCCCTTGCCGGCAGCGGGTGCGGCCGTCTTCTTCTCTTTCTTCCTGAACATCTCCAGCATGCGCCGGGTCACCAGGAAGCCGCCGAAGACGTTGACCGCGGCCAGCGCCACGGCCAGCACGCCCATGGTCTTGCCCAGCGGCGTGGTGGTGAGCGCGGCCGCGAGCATCGCGCCCACGATCACGATCGCGGAGATCGCGTTGGTCACCGCCATCAGCGGCGTGTGCAGCGCGGGCGTGACCGTCCACACCACGTGGTAGCCCACGTAGATGGCCAGCACGAAGATGATCAGGTTGATGACGGTCGGGTTGACGGAATCCATGTCGGCTCCTTGTTCTTTTACTTGCGCGTCACTTGGCCGTCGCGCGTGACCAGGCAGGCCGCCACGATGTCGTCCTCGAGGTCGATCTTCAGGCCGCCCTCCTTGGGGCAGATCAGCTTGAGGAAGTCCAGCACGTTGCGCGCATACAGCGCCGACGCATCGGCCGCCACGCGCGCGGGCAGGTTGGTCTCGCCCACGATGGTCACGCCGTGCTTGACCACCGTGCGGTCGGCTTCCGACAGCGGGCAGTTGCCGCCCACGCCATCGGCGCCCTTGCCCGCGGCGATGTCCACGATCACCGAGCCCGGCTTCATGCTCTTGACCATCTCTTCGGTGATCAGCGTCGGGGCGGCACGCCCGGGGATCAGCGCCGTGCTGATCACGATGTCCGCCAGCGCCACGCGCTTGGCCACTTCGACCTGCTGGCGCGCCAGCCAGCTCGCGGGCATGGGCTTGGCATAACCGCCCACGCCGACAGCCGCTTCCTTTTCTTCGGGCGTGTCGTACGACACCTCGATGAACTTGCCGCCCAGCGATTCGATCTGTTCCTTCACGCTGGGGCGCACGTCGGAGGCCTCGATCACTGCGCCCAAGCGCTTGGCCGTGGCGATCGCCTGCAGGCCCGCCACCCCCACGCCCAGGATCACCACACGCGCGGCCTTGACCGTGCCCGCCGCCGTCATGAGCATGGGGAAGAAGCGCTGGTACTGGTCGGCCGCGATCATCACGGCCTTGTAGCCGGCGATGTTGGCCTGGGAGGACAGCACGTCCATGCTCTGCGCACGGGTGGTGCGCGGGGCCGCTTCCAATGCGAAGCCCACCGCACCGGCACCCGCCAGGCGCTGCAGGCCCGCGGCATCGAAGGGGTTGAGCATGCCGATGACCACCGCACCGGGCTTGAGCCGCGCGGCTTCGGCATCGGACGGTGCGCGCACCTTGAGCACGATCTCGGCGGCCAAGGCCTCGGCCGCATCGACGATGCGTGCACCGACGGCCTCATAGGCCGCATCGGTCACGCTGGCCGCAACGCCCGCGCCCGATTGAACGATCACCGCGTGGCCCTGCGCCACCAGCTTCTTCGCGGTCTCCGGCGTCACCGCCACGCGTGTTTCTCCGGCCAGCGTCTCCGCGGGGATGCCGATCTTCATCTCAAGCCGCCAGTCCGTGGAGCGCAGTGCGGTACTCCCGCACCATGCGCGCGATCAGGTCCGCCGTCGGCAGCACCTCGCGGATGTTGCCCACGCCCTGCCCCGCGCCCCAGACGTCCTTCCAGGGTTTGATGCGGGTCGAGCCGAAGTTCATCGAGGTCTTGTCGGCGGTCGGCAGGTTCGCCGGGTCCAGCCCCGCGGCCGCGATGCTGCGGGCCAGGTAGTTGCCGTGCACGCCGGTGAACAGCGGCGTGTAGGTGACCTCGGCCGCGGCGCTGTCGACGATCATCTTCTTGTAGCCCTCCTGCGCATTGGCCTCGGGCGTGGCGATGAAGCGCGTGCCGACGTAAGCCAGGTCGGCGCCCATCGCGCGCGCCGCCGCCACATGCGCACCGGAGGTGATCGAGCCCGAGAGCGCGATCGGGCCGTCGAAGAACTGGCGCACCTCGCTGACCAGCGCGAAGGGGCTCATGGTGCCGGCATGGCCGCCCGCGCCGGCGCACACCAGGATCAGGCCGTCGACGCCGGCCTCGAGCGCCTTCTTCGCGTGCCGCACGTTGGTCACGTCGTGGAACACCAGGCCGCCGTAGGCATGGATCGGTGCCACGTAGTCGGTCGGGGCCGAGAGGCTGGTGATCACGATCGGCACGCGGTGCTTCACGCACAGCGCCATGTCGTGGTCGAGCCGGTCGTTCGACGCATGGATGATCTGGTTGACCGCGAAGGGCGCGATGCGGCGCTGCGGCTCGGCCGCGCGGGCCGCGGCCAGCGTGCCGGTGATCTGCGTGAGCCATTCGTCGAGCAGTTCCTTGGGCCGCGCGTTGAGCGCGGGGAAGGAGCCGACCACGCCGGCCAGGCACTGGGCCAGCACGAGCTCGGGGTTCGAGATGATGAACAGCGGCGAGCCGATCAGCGGCAGGGACAGCCGGTCCTTGAGGAGGTCGGGAAGGGCCATGCGAGGCTCCTGGTGAAGTTGCGAAAAAACGGGAGCGCGGCGCTCAGGCGGCGCTTTGCTGGCGGGCGATGGCCTCGAGCGCGGTCTTGAGGATCTTTCCGGAGGGCGTGGTCGGCAGCTGCGCCAGGCAGTGGATCTCGGTGGGCAGCTTGTAGGGCGAGAGCCGCTCGCGCAGGTAGAGGCGCAGGGCCGGCTCGTCGAAGGCCGCGCCCGACACCGTCTCGATGAAGGCCACCACCTCCTCGTTGTGCTCGACCGTGCGGCCGACCACCGCCGACTGCACCACGTCCGGGTGGCTGTTGAGCACCTGCTCGACCTCGACCGGGTAGACGTTGAAGCCCGAGCGGATGATCAGTTCCTTGCTGCGCCCCACGATCAGCAGCGCGCCGTCGTCGGTGCGCCGCGCCATGTCGCCGGTGTTGAACCAGCCCTCGGCGTTGATCGCCGCGCGCGTCTGCGCCGCGTTGCGGTAGTAGCCCTTCATGAGGTTGGGCCCGCGCACCCACAGTTCGCCGATCTGTGCATCGGGCACCTCGGCGCCCGTGGCGTCGACGATGCGCGTCTCGACGCCCGGCAGCGGCACGCCGACCGCGCAGTCGTCGCGCCGCACGTCGATGCGGGTCTGGGCCACGGTAGGCGCGGTCTCGGTCAGGCCGTAGCCGTTGTTGAGCTGCAGGCCGAAGACCTGCTCCACGTCGGCCTTGAGCGCGGGCGTGAGCGGCGAGCCCGCCACGCAGAGGAAGCGCAGCTTGGGCGCGGCCAGCGGCACGCCCTGGTCGCGCGACCATTCGAGCAATTTGACGAACATCGCGGGCACGCCGGTGAAGGCGGTCACGCCCTTGTCGGCGAAGGCCCGGGCCATGGCCGCGGGCGAGAAGCGCGGCTCGAGCAGCACGGCCGAGCCGCTGGCCATGCAGCCCAGGAACTGGGTCGACAGGCCCACCACGTGGGCCATGGGCAGCGCGCTGTAGATCAGGTCGCCGGGCCCGAAGCGGCGGATGTGGACCGAGGCCATGGCCGCGAACATCAGGTTGGCATGGGTCAGCATCACGCCCTTGGGCGCGCCCGAGGTGCCCGAGGTGTAGATCAGCGCCGCGACCTGGTCCTCGGCCGCCGCGTGGCAGGGCTCGGGCGCGACCGCCTCGGCCAGCGGGCCGACCGGCAGCGGGCCCAGGCCCGCCCACTCGACCGCCTGCGCGCCATGGCGCTCCGCATGCTTCTGCGCATCGGCCGAGACATGGGGGGTGTAGAGCACGCGGCGCGCGCCCGAATGGACCACGAAGTCGTCGACCTCGCGCGCCGACAGCCGGGCGTTGACCACGCTGGCCCAGGCATCGAGCCGGCTCAGCGCGAGCACGAAGACGCCGACGGCCGCGCAGTTCTCGCCCACGATCAGCACCCGGTCGCCGGCCCGCACGCCCAGCGACTGGAGTTGGGCCGCCGCGGCCACGGTCACCGCATGCAGTTGCGCATAGTCGAGCGACACATGGGCGTCGGCCACGGCCAGGGCGTCGGGCCGGGCGGCGACCCAGGGGTCGATCAGCTGGTGAAGCCGCGTGGGCGCGGCGCCGGGATGGGCAAGGGCTGGCATGGTGTCTCCGTCTGGGCTGCGCACTTCAGGTACTGCGCTTTTGCGGAATCTTATTCCGCCGAGCGGTTTTGCAGTCTGCAGAATGGCCCGATCGACGCAGTCCAGGACTGCAATGCAGAACATGAGCCAAGGGAAAACCCTTTTCCCCTCCCCCGCGGGCGGAATAGGCCGCAGCCTTGTAGGTCCAATCGCCCGGACCGTGGCCGGCGAACTTGATAATGATTCGCATCGGCACCGCCCGATGAGACCGCGGCCGCCACCCGGCAGCCGCCTCCACGTCCACCCAGGAGAACCCCTTCATGACCGACCGCCTGCGCGCGACCGGCCGCAGCCCCTTGCGTGCCCTGAGCTCCCTCGTTTCCATCGCCTGCCTCGCCGCAGCCGCGCTGCCGGCCCAGGCCGCCGAGTCGCTCACGCTCTACACCACGCGCGAGCCCGGCCTGATCCAGCCGCTGCTGTCGGCCTTCACCGCCACCACCAAGATCCAGGTCAACACGGTGTTCGTGAAGGACGGCCTGCTCGAGCGCGTCAAGGCCGAGGGCGCGCGTTCGCCGGCCGACGTGCTGATGACGGTGGATGCGGGCAACCTGCTCGACCTGGTCGAAGGCGGCGTGACGCAGCCGGTGAAGTCGGCGGTGCTCGAATCCGCGATCCCGGCCAACCTGCGCGGCGCCGACGGCCAGTGGTTCGGCCTGTCGATGCGCGCCCGCGTGCTGTACGCCGACAAGGCCATGAAGATCAACAGCTTCCGCTACGAAGACCTGGCCGATCCCAAGTGGAAGGGCAAGGTCTGCATCCGCGCCGGCCAGCACCCCTACAACACCGCGCTGATCGCCTCGCTGATCGCGCACGACGGCGAAGCCAAGACCGAGCAGTGGCTGCGCGGCGTGAAGGCCAACCTGGCACGCAAGGCCACCGGCGGCGACCGCGACGTGGCGCGCGACATCCTGGGCGGCATCTGCGACATCGGCCTGGCCAACTCCTACTACGTGGGCCAGATGAAGGCCTCGAAGGAAGGCAGCGACGCGCGCAAGTGGGGCGACGCGATCCAGGTGATCCGCCCGACCTTCGCCAACGCCAAGAGCGGCGGCACGCACGTCAACATCAGCGGCGCATCGGTGGCGAAGAACGCGCCGCAGCGCGCCAATGCGGTCAAGCTGCTCGAGTTCCTGGTGTCGGAATCGGCCCAGTCGCTGTACGCGCAGGCCAACTACGAGTACCCGGTGCGCAAGGGCGTGGCGCTCGACCCGATCATCGGCCAGGCCATCGGCGAGTTGAAGGTCGACCCGCTGCCGCTGACCGAGATCGCGAAGTACCGCAAGCAGGCGAGCGCGCTGGTCGACAAGGTCGGGTTCGATCAGTGATGGCTCCCCCCCGAGGGGCTAGCGCACTTCGTGTCGCTTCGCCCTTCCCCCTCCGGGGGCAACACCGGTGGCCCGGCAAAGCCGAAAGCACTGGCTCCCCCCGAGGGGCTTTGCGCACTTCGTGTCGCGTCGCCCTTCCCCCCTCCGGGGGCAACACCGGTGGCCCGGCGAAGCCGGTTCCACGGTGTTCCTGGAATAAGTCGATAAATCAGTTCATGGGCGGTGTGTGTTGGGTTTGAGTTTCGGCCGTCGTCCTGAAGGTCTTCGTGCGGCCGGGCCGCTGTGGCGGGTTGCCACGCTGCTGGTGGCGCTGGGCGTGCTGGCGCCGGTGGCCACGCTGGCCTGGCTGGCGCTGGGCGCCGATCTTTCGCATTGGGCGCACCTGCTGCGCTACGTGCTGCCGCAGGCCGCGCTCAACACCGCGGTGCTGTTGGCGGGGGTGGGCACGGTGGTGCTGGTGATCGGCACGGGCTGCGCCTGGCTGGTGAGCAGCTGCGATTTCCCCGGCCGGCGCGTGCTGCACTGGGCGCTGCTGCTGCCGCTGGCGATGCCGACCTACATCGTGGCCTTCGCCTACCTCGACCTGCTGCACCCGATCGGCCCGGTGCAGGGCGCGATCCGCTGGCTGCTGGGTTACGACAGCCCGCGCCAGTTCCGCCTGCCCGACCTGCGCTCGATGGGCGGCGCGATCTTCGTGCTGGGCTTCGTGCTCTATCCCTATGTCTACATGACGGCGCGCGCGATGTTCATGACGCAGCCGGCCCACCTGATGGAAGCCGCGCGCACGCTGGGCGAAGGCCGCTTCGGCGCCTTCCGGCGGGTGGCGCTGCCGCTCGCGCGGCCGGCGCTGGCGGTGGGCCTGAGCCTGGCGCTGCTGGAGACGCTCAACGACATCGGGGCCTCGGAATTCCTGGGCATCAACACCCTGACCGTGTCCGTCTACACGACCTGGATCACGCGCTCCGACCTCGCGGGCGCGGCGCAGATCGCCTGCGCGATGCTGTTGGTGGTGGTGCTGCTGGTGCTGCTCGAGCGCCACGGCCGGCGCCACCAGCGCTTCGGTTCGGCGCAGCGCATGCGCGCGATGCAGCCGCGCGCGCTGCGCGGTGCGGCCGCCTGGGCCGCGACCGCGGCCGCGGCGCTGCCGGTGCTGATCGGCTTCGCCGCGCCGGCGGCCTACCTGGTGTGGGAAAGCTTCAAGCGCCTGCGGCTGGGCCAGGGCGTGTCCCAAGGACTGGTGCACAGCCTGGGCAACACGCTGGCGCTGGCCATGGGCGTGACCGTGATCGCGGTGGCGGCCGGCCTGGTGGTCGCCTGGACCGCGCGCAGCCACGGCTCGATGCCCAACCGCGCGCGCTGGCAGGCCCGCGTGGCCACGCTGGGCTATGCGCTGCCGGGCACGGTGCTGGCCATCGGCCTGCTCACGCCCGCGCTGGCCTTCGATGCGCAGCTGGCCGAGGGGCTGCGCCTGCCCGGGCTGCCGCTGATGGGGCTGGGCGTGGTGCTGGTGGTCGCCTGCGTGATCCGCTTCCTGGCCATGCCGGTGGGCGGCATCGAATCCGGCCTGGCACGCATCCCGCCCGCGCTCGAACAGGCTTCGCGCCTGCTCGGCGAGAACGCCGGCGGCACGCTGCGCCGCGTGCACCTGCCGCTGCTGCAGCCGGCCATCGCGGCCAGCGCGCTGCTGGTCTTCGTCGACGCGATGAAGGAGCTGCCCGCCACGCTGCTGCTGCGGCCCGCCAACTTCGACACCCTCGCGACCTGGCTCTATGCCGAAGCGGCCCGCGGCACCTACGAGGAAGGCGCCATCGCGGCGCTGGCCATCGTGGTGGCCGGCCTGCTGCCCGTGGTGCTGCTGGCGCGCACGCAGTTCCGCGGCGCGCCCGATGCCGGCGCGCCGCTCTCCGAGAATCTCCACCCATGACCGCCGCCCTGAACATCCACGACTTGCGACTCGGCTACCAGGGCCCGCGCGGCCTGCACACGGTGGTCGAGGGCTTCTCGCTCGCGCTCGAGGCCGGCCGGATCGGCTGCCTGCTCGGCCCCTCGGGCTGCGGCAAGACCACGGTGCTGCGCGCCATCGCGGGCTTCGAGCCGGTGCGCGCGGGGCGCATCGAACTGGGCGAGGTGCTGCTGTCGACGGCCGAGCGCCACCTGCCGCCCGAGAAGCGGCGCGTCGGCATGATGTTCCAGGAGTACGCGCTGTTCCCGCACCTCACGGCCGCGCAGAACGTGGGCTTCGGCCTGCGGCGCGCGGCGGCGGCCGAACGCACCGCACGGGTGCGGGACATGCTGGCGCTGGTCGGCCTGGCCGAAGCCGGCGCGCGCTTTCCCCACGAGCTGTCGGGCGGCCAGCAGCAGCGCATCGCGCTGGCCCGCGCGCTCGCGCCCGCGCCCGCGCTGCTGCTGCTCGACGAGCCCTTCTCCAACCTCGACGGCGCGACGCGCGAGCGGCTCACGGCCGAGGTGCGCGACATCCTGCGCCAGGCCGGCCAGACCGCCATCCTGGTCACGCACAACGAACGCGAGGCCCAGGTCATGGCCGACCGCATCGGCACCATGCACAACGGCCGTCTGAGCCGCTGGGTGTAGGTCAAAAGCTCAAATTTCCGGCCAAGGACCAGGGCCGGCGACCCCCGCGCTTATATTGCGATGCAGCGCCGGCTCCGGTGCCCTCCTTCCAGGTCCCGCCGCATGAAGCTCCGCTTTCTCACGCCCGCCGACACCCCGCTGGCCAGCGCCGACCCCCAACGCCTCGACGCGCTGCGCGCCGAACTGCTGACCCGCCCCGGCGTCGTCGAAGTCGGTGACATCGAAGAGGCCGACGCGCTGATCCTGCACGAGCCCTGGGCCTTCCGCGAGTGGCGCTACATCGACATGCTGGTCGCCGACCCGGTCGTGGGGCGCTTTGCGCACAAGGTCTACACGCTCAACGAGGACGACGCCGCGGCCGGCCTGCTGCGCGGCCTCTACACCTGCCTGCAGCGCAGCCGCTTCGATCCGAAGCTGCACGCGGCCATCCCCTTCGTCGCCCAGCCCAACGAAGAGGTGGCGGCCCAGGCCGGCACGCCGCGACCGCCGGCCACGCTGCTGGCCACCTGGCGCGGCAACCCCAAATCGAACCGCAAGCTGCGCCAGGGCCTGCTCGACGTCTGCAGCCGCTCGCCAGCGTTCAAGGCCGAATCCACCGAGAGCTGGCTCAACCATGGACCGGACGAGAAGCGGCGCTATGTCGAGCTGCTGCGCTCGGGCAAGTTCTCGCTGTGCCCGGGCGGCTGGGCCCCGGCATCGATGCGGGTGTTCGAGAGCATGGCGCTGGGCGTGGCGCCGGCGATCCTGGCCGACGAGTTCGTCGAGCCGCCGGGGCCGGACTGGCGCAGCCTGTCGGTCAAGGTGCCGGAGGCGGAACTGGCCACCCTGCAGCAGCGGCTCGAGGCCCGGGCCGCCGAGCACCTGGCGATGGGCGAGGCCGCGCACCGGGCCTGGCAGGTGCATTTCAGCCCCGAGCGGATCTTCCCCTACTACGCCGATGCGCTGCTGGCCCTGATCCGCAACGCCGACCCGGGCGGCTCGGCCGAAGCGGAGTTCGCCCGCTGGCGCTCACCGCGGATGGCGCGGCTCAACGGCTGGACGCTGCCCCAGCGCATCGCCAACAAGCTGACGCGGGTGCTGGAGAAGGTCCGGCACTGATCAGCGCAGCTGTGCCTCGGCCCAGCGCACGATGTCGGCGCTGCCCATGGCACCGGCCTGCCGCGCGATCTCGCGGCCGCCCTTGAACAGCGCGAGCGTGGGGATGCTGCGGATGTTGAAGCGCGCGCCCAGCGCGGGCACGGCCTCGGTGTCGACCTTGGCCAGGCGCACGCGCGGCTCCAGCTTCGCCGCCGCGGTTTCGAAGCCCGGCGCCATCTGGCGGCAGGGGCCGCACCAGGGTGCCCAGAAATCGACCAGCACCGGGATCTCGTTGCGCGCGATGTGGCGGTCGAAAGCCGATTCGTTCAGCGCCACCGAACGGCCCGCGAACAGCGTTCGATGGCAGCTGCCGCAGTCGGGTGCGCTGCCGAGCTGGTCGTTGCGCACGCGGTTGGTGGTGTGGCAGTGCGGGCAGACGATGTGCAGGGTGTCGGTCATGGGGTGTCCTCGGTGTCTTTCATCTAGGGGCGGCGCGGCCGATTGCAATCATCCCGCCGCGGCGCGCGGCCCCAGGCTGCGCAGCACCGCATCGAGCAGCCGCGGCACCAGCACGTTGGGCGAGCCCGCGGGCCAGACGCCGTAGGCCTCCGAGGGCGGCGTGGCCTCCTCCAGCGGTCGGAACACCGCGCCCTTGAGCGCCGAATGACGCATCGCGTCGGGCACCAGCGCCACGCCCAGGCCCTGCGAGACCATCGACACCACGGCCAGCCAGTGCCGCACCTCCTGCCGCACCTCGGGCCAGAAGCCGGCTTCGGCGCAGATCGCGAGGATGCGCGCGTGGTAGTCGGGCGAGGCGCTGCGCGAGAACAGCACGAAGGGTTCGCCGCGCAGGTCGGCCAGCGCCACCGCGCGCTTGCGCGCCAGCCGGTGGGCGGCCGGCAGGCAGGCGACGAAGGGCTCGGACACCAGCAGCCGCGCCTGCAGCTCGGCCGGCACGCGGCCGGTGTGGACGAAGCCCACGTCCATGCGGTCCTGCAGCAGCTCGGTCATCTGCTCGCCCGAATTGAGCTCGACCAGGCTCACGCGCACCGCCGGATGCGCGGCCTGGAAGCGGGTCAGCGCCTGCGGCAGGCCGCGGTAGAGCATGGCGCCGACGAAGCCGATGCGCAGCCGCCCGGCCGAGCCCTGCGCCACCTGCCGCGCCTCGGTCGCCGCTTCCTCGGCGTCGCGCAGCAGCGTGCGCGCCGAGGCCTGCAGCGTCTGGCCGGCGGCCGTGAGGCGCACCGCCTTGCTGTTGCGCTCGAACAGCTGCGCGCCCACCGAGTCCTCGAGCTGGCGGATCGCCACGCTCAGCGGCGGCTGCGAGATCGCGAGCCGGCGCGCCGCGCGGCCGAAGTGCAGCTCCTCGGCCAGCACGACGAAATAGCGCAGGTGGCGCAGTTCCATGGGGCGTTCTTTCGACGATAGGCAGATCGGATTGATCAAGACCAAATCGATATTAGACAAGAATCATCGGCCGCCGAAGAATGCGGGCGAACCAGGAGACAAGCCCATGCCGAGCCAAGCTGCCGCATCCGTCGGCGAGATTGCCGCCCATCCCGTGCCCGACCGCCATGGCCGGAGCCTGTTCGACCACGACACCGAGCTGCACCGCCTGCTCGCGCTCTACCTGCCGCCCGACCTGCTGGCCCACATGCGCCCGCACTTCGAGCGCCTCGGCGCGCTGGCCGGCGGCCGGCTCGACGAACTGGCGCACACCGCCGACCGGAACCCGCCCACGCTCACGCTGCGCACCCGCACCGGCATCGACGACCCGCGGGTGCACAAGCACCCGGCCTACGTCGAGATGGAACGGCTCGCGCTCAGCGAGTTCGGCCTGGCTGCCATGTCGCACCGCGACGAGACGCTGGGCTGGCGGGGCCGCATGCCGCCGCTGGTCAAGTACGTGCTGACCTACCTCTTCGTGCAGGCCGAGTTCGGCCTGTGCTGCCCGGTCTCGATGACCGATTCGCTGGCCCGCACCCTGAAGAAGTTCGGCAGCCCCGAACTGGTCGAGCGCTTCATGCCGCGCTTCCAGTCGCTGGACTTCGACACGCTGGCGCAGGGCGCGATGTTCATGACCGAGCAGGCCGCGGGCTCCGACATCGCGGCCACCGAGACGCGCGCGCACCAGGACGAGGACGGCCATTGGCGCCTGAGCGGCGACAAGTGGTTCTGCTCCAACCCCGATGCCGATTTCGCGATGGTGCTGGCCCGCGTCGACGGCGGCGCGCCCGGCCTCAAGGGCGTGTCGCTGTTCCTGCTGCCGCGCCGGCTCGAGGACGGCAGCGCCAACCGCTACCGCATCCTGCGGCTCAAGGACAAGCTGGGCACGCGCTCGATGGCCAGCGGCGAGATCCGGCTGGAAGGCGCGCTGGCCTACCTGATGGGCGAACAGGGCCGCGGCTTCGTGCAGATGGCCGACATGGTGAACAACTCGCGGCTGTCGAACGGCGTGCGCGCGGCCGGCCTGATGCGCCGCGCGGTCGCCGAGGCCGAGTACATCGCGCACGAGCGCCGCGCCTTCGGCCAGCGGCTGGAAGACATGCCGCTGATGCAGCGCCAGCTCGAGAAGCTGCGCCTGCCCGCCGAGCAGGCGCGCAGCATGGTGTTCCAGACCGCGCAGGCGCTGGCGCGCTCCGACGGCGGCGACACCGGCGCCTACCCGCTGCTGCGCATCCTCACGCCGCTCATCAAGTTCCGCGCCTGCCGCGATGCGCGCAAGGTCACGGGCGATGCGATGGAAGTGCGCGGCGGCTGCGGCTACATCGAGGAATGGAGCGACCCGCGGCTGCTGCGCGATGCGCACCTGGGCTCGATCTGGGAAGGCACCAGCAACATCGTCGCGCTCGACGTGCTGCGCGCGGTCAAGCGCGAAGGTTCGCTGCCGGTGCTGCAGGCGCATTTCGCGGCACTGGTCGACGACGCGCCGCTGGCGCCGGCCTTCGCCGCGGCGCTGCGCGAGGCGCTGGAGCGCGCGGCCCGGCTCACGCTGCTCGCGGCCGAGGACGGCGGCGACCGGCTCGCGCGCCAGGCTGCCTCGGCCCTCTACCACGTGGTCAGCGCGATCGCGATGGCCTGGGAAGGCGCGCGCGGCGGCTCGGCCCAACGCGTGGCTTGGGCCCAGTCGGTGCTGCTGCACCGCGTGCTGCCGCGCGACCCGCTGGTGGCATCGGCCGTGCCCGCCGACTGGCACACGGCCTGAGCCTTTCCATCATCCAGAACAACAACGGAGACAACACCCATGCGACTTCTCGCCACCCTCGTGCTCGCCGGCATCGCGACGCTGCCCCTGCTGCCCGCGGCCCATGCCGACAGCTTCCCCGACAAGCCGATCACGCTGGTGATCCCCTTCCCGCCCGGTGGCCCGACCGATGCGATGGCGCGCACGCTGGCGGCCGAGATGAAGGACCGGCTGGGCCAGCCGATGATCGTGGAGAACCGCGCCGGCGCGGGCGGCAACATCGGGGCCGACTACGTGGCGCGCGCCACGCCCGACGGCCAGACGCTGCTGTTCGGCACCTCGGGCCCGCTGGCGATCAACGTGAGCCTCTACCGCAAGCCGGGCTACGACCCGGTGAAGAGCTTCGCGCCCGTGATCCAGGTCGGCTACCTGCCGAACATCTTGGTGGTCAATCCCGCGCTGCCGGTGAAGAACGTGAAGGAGCTGATCGCCTATGCCAAGGCCAACCCGGGCAAGCTCAGCTATGCCTCGTCGGGCAACGGCGCGTCCTCGCACCTGGCCGGCGTGCTGTTCAACGCCACGGCCGGCATCGACCTGCAGCACATCCCGTACAAGGGCACGGGCCCGGCGCTCAACGACCTGCTGGGCGGCCAGGTGAGCATGAGCTTCACCGACGTGCTCACCGCCCTGCCCTACGTCAAGACCGACAAGCTGCGCGCGCTGGGCATCACCACGGCCGCGCGCTCGCAGGCCCTGCCCGAACTGCCGACCGTCGCGGAACAGGGCGTGGCCGGCTACGACGTGAGCGTGTTCTTCGGCATCGTCGCGCCGGCCGGCACGCCGCCCGATCGCATCGCCAAGCTCAATCACGCCTTCGTCGAGGTGCTCGACACGCCCAAGGTCAAGCAGCTCTTCGCCTCGCAGGGCCTGGAGGCCGCGCGCGACAGCTCGCCCGCCCAGCTCGGCCGCTTCATCGTGTCGGAGCGCGACAAGTGGAAGGACATCGTGAAGAAGTCCGGCGCGCAGCTCGACTGACGCGCTCCCCCCCAAAAAAGAACAAGAGACGAACCATGCGATTCATTGCCCGCCATCGCCACGCCCTGACCCTCGCCACGCTGTGCCTCGCCGCGGCCACGGCCTGGGGCCAGGCCTATCCGCAGCGCCCGATCACGCTGGTCGTGCCCTACGGCGCGGGCGGCCCCACCGACCAGCACCTGCGGGCCGTGGCCGAGGAAGCCGGCAAGGCGCTGGGCCAGGCCATCGTGCTGGACAACCGGCCCGGCGCCAGCGGCACCAACGCCGCCGCGATGCTCACGCGCGCCGCGCCCGACGGCTACACGCTGGGCGTGCTGCCGGCCTCGGTCTACCGCGAACCCTTCATCAACAAGGTACCCTTCGATCCGGCCAGCAGCTTCTCGTACGTGATCCTGCTGTCCGACTATGCCTTCGGCCTGGCGGTCAAGGCCGATGCACCCTGGAAGCGCTGGCAGGACCTGGCGGCCGATGCGGCCAGGCGGCCCGGCAGGATCAACATCGGCGCGACCGGCGCGGTCGGCACGCCGCGCATCGTGATGGACGAGGTGGGCGAGGCCGCCAGGCTGCAGTTCAACATGATTCCGTTCAAAGGAGATGCCGAAGTGACCAACGCCATCCTCGGCGGCCACATCGACGCCGCGCCCCTGTCGGGCGTGGCCGTGCCGCACATCGACGCAGGCAAGATGCGTTACCTCGTGATGCTCACGCCCCAGCGCGTGAAGCGCTACCCGCAAGTGCCCACGCTCAGGGAGCTGGGCATCGACGCCGTGATCGACTCGCCCTACGGCATCGCCGGCCCTGCCGGCATGGAGCCGGCACGCGTCAAGGTCGTGCACGACGCCTTCAAGAAGGCGCTCGAATCGGTCGCCGGCCAGCGTGTGCTCGACCAGCTCAACCAGCCGATCAACTACCTGGGCGCGGAGGACTACCGCCAGTACGCGCTCGCGACCTCGGCGCGCGAGAAGCAACGCGTGGCACGGCTGCGCGCCAAGGGCCTGATCGAATGAACGCCGCCACCACACCCCCACCGAGCCGCGCCCTAGACGGCCTGCGCGTGCTCGACCTGAGCCGCGTGCTCGCCGGCCCCTGGTGCGCGCAACTGCTGGGCGACATGGGCGCCGACGTGGTCAAGGTCGAGAGCCCCGGCCGCGGCGACGACGCGCGCGAACTCGGCTTGGCGCTGGAACCGCAGCAGCCCGGCCAGGGCCGCGACTCGAACTTCTTCCTGGCCTGCAACCGCAACAAGCGCTCGATCGCGATCGACTTCGCCAAGCCCGCGGGCGCCGAACTGGTGCGCACGCTGGTGCGCGACTGCGACGTGCTGGTCGAGAACTTCAAGGCCGGCACCCTGCGCCGCTACGGCCTCGACTGGGACAGCCTGAAGGCCATCAACCCGCGGCTGGTCTACTGCTCCGTCACCGGCTTCGGCCAGGACGGACCCTACGCCACCCGCCCCGCCTACGACTTCGTGATGCAGGCCATGACCGGCATGATGAGCACCTGCGGCATGCCCGACGGCACGCCCGGCGCGGCGCCGATGCGCACCGCGATCCCGGCCACCGACCTGGTCACCGGCTACCAGGCCAGCGTGGCGGTGCTGGGCGCGCTGATCCAGCGCGGCATCACCGGCCGCGGCCAGTTCATCGACGCGGCCATGCTCGACGCCAGCATCGGCTTCAACGTGCACCTGGCGCAGGGCTTTTTGCTCAACGGCGCGGTGCCCACGCGCCAGGGCAACAACAACCCGATCGCCGCGCCCTCGGGCGTGTTCAAGACGGCCAACGGCTGGCTGGTGGTGGCCGCGGGCAACGACCGGCAGTTCGTCCACCTGTGCAACGCGCTGGGCCGGCCCGAGCTGGCCACGCATCCGCTGTTCGCGACCAACGGCCAGCGCGTGCTCTCGCGCGTCGCGCTGCATGCCGAGATCGAGCCGCTGCTCGCCGCCCACCCCACCGAACACTGGCTGCCGCTGCTCGAGGCCGCGCAGGTGCCGACCACGCGCATCAACACCATGGACCAGGTCTTCGACGACCCGCAGGTGCGGCTGCGCAAGATGACGGTGGAGGTCGACCATGCCAGCGGCCAGCGCATCCCGATCCTGCGCAGCACGCTCAACATGAGCGACAGCCCGGTGGACTACCGCGCGCCGCCGCAGCTGGGCCAGCACACGCGCGAGGTGCTGGACCAATGGGCGGCGCTGGACCCGGCGCAGGTCGAGGCGCTCTACACGGCCGGCGTGGTGGAGGGCCGATGAGCACGCCCTTCGACGACGAGCCGGCGGACAACCTCTTCGGCCTGCCGATGCCGATGGTCCAGGTCTTCGGCCTGCGCGGCGAGGCCATCGGCGACGACCGGGCCCGGGTGCGCATGCCCTTCCACGCGCTGCACACCAACAGCCGCGGCGACGTGCACGGCGGTGCGCTGGCCGTGCTGCTCGACTGCACGCTGGCCAGCGCGGCGCGCGCCCACGATCCGGTGCGCTTCGGCGTGCTGACGGTCGACATGACGCTGCATTTCGTCGCGACCGCCAGCGGCGAGGTCGTGGCCTCGGCGGTCTGCGAACGGCGCGGCCGCTCGCTGTGCTTCGTGCGCGGCGAGGTGCGCGACGCGCAGGGCACGCTGCTCGCGCTGGCCACCGGCACCTTCAAGCTGGCCGAGCGCGCCGCGAGCGCCTGAGCCCCTTCTTCTCTCTTCAAGGACCCCGATGACCTCCCCCGCCTCCACCCCCGGCGCCCTCGCGGGCGTGCGCGTGCTCGACATCTCGCGTATCCTCGGCGGGCCCTACTGCGGCCAGATCCTCGGCGACCACGGCGCCGACGTGCTCAAGGTCGAGCCGCCGCAGGGCGACGACACGCGCACCTGGGGCCCGCCCTTCAAGGACGGCGTGGCGTCGTACTACCACGGCCTCAACCGCAACAAGCGCAACCTGCACCTGGACCTCGGCAGCGCCGAGGGCCGCGAGGCGCTGCTCGCGCTGGTGGCCGAGGCCGACGTGCTGATCGAGAACTTCAAGACCGGCACCATGGAGCGCTGGGGCATCGGCTACGAGACGCTGTCGCAGCGCTTCCCGCGGCTGGTGTGGTGCCGCGTCTCGGGCTTCGGTGCCGACGGCCCGCTGGGCGCGCTGCCCGGCTACGACGCCGCGGTGCAGGCCATGACCGGCATCATGAGCATCAACGGCGAGGCCGACGGCGGCCCGCTGCGCGTGGGCCTGCCGGTGGTCGACATGGTGACCGGCCTCAATGCCGTCATCGGCGTGCTGCTGGCGCTGCAGGAACGCACGCGCAGCGGCCGCGGCCAGTTCGTCGAGGCCGCGCTCTACGACAGCGGCCTGTCGCTGCTGCACCCGCACGCGGCCAACTGGTTCGTCGACGGCCAGGCGCCGCGGCGCACCGGCAATGCGCACCCCAACATCTACCCCTACGACGCGCTCGCGACCGGCACCGAGCCGGTGTTCGTCGCAGTGGGCAACGACGGCCAGTTCGCCAACTTCTGCCGCTGCATCGGCCGGCCCGAACTCGCTGCCGACCCGCGCTACGCCACCGCCGGCGCGCGCTCGGTGAACCGCGCCGCGCTCAAGCCCACGCTCGAGGCCGCGATGCAGGCCTTCGACGGCCGCGCGCTGGTCGACACCTTGATGGCCGCGGGCGTGCCCGCCGCGCCGGTGCTGCCGGTGGACGCGGCACTCGCGCATCCGCACACCGCGCACCGCGAAATGGTGGTGGAGATGCCCGGCGGCTACCGCGGCATCGGCGCGCCGGTGAAGCTGGGCCGCACGCCCGCCACCTACCGCCATGCGCCGCTCACGCCCGGAGAGGCCTTCGACGCGCGCTGATTCGGAAGGCGTCGCACAATCGGGGATTCCCAAAAACTGCGAACCCACGAGATGCGACTTCTCCACACCATGCTGCGCGTCGGCAACCTGCAACGCTCGATCGACTTCTACACCCAGGTGCTGGGCATGCAACTGCTGCGCACCTCGGAGAACCCCGAGTACAAGTACAGCCTGGCCTTCGTCGGCTACGAGGGCAACCCGGCCCAGGCCGAGATCGAGCTGACCTACAACTGGGGCACCGAAAGCTACGAGCTGGGCACCGCCTACGGCCACATCGCGCTGGGCGTGCCCGACGCCTACGCGGCCTGCGACAAGATCAAGGCCGCCGGCGGCAACGTCACGCGCGAGGCCGGCCCGGTCAAGGGCGGCAGCACGGTGATCGCCTTCGTGACCGACCCGGACGGCTACAAGATCGAACTCATCCAACGGGCCGAGAACGCCGAGGGCGGCGGGCTGCGCTGAGCCCGCAAGAGAGCGCAAGAGGTCGCGGCCCAGGGGGCATCCCGATGCGCCCGGCATGCGACTTGCGTGATGATCGAAACGCCGACATGGGTCGGCTTTTCTTTTTTTCACGATGCCCTTTCTGAGACTTCTTCCCGTCGCGCTGGCCGCGACCCTGGCCGCCTGCGGTGGCGGTTCGCACGGTTCCTTCGATCCCATCCAGCCCTCTCCGGCCCCGGTGGACCCGGTCGCGCCGACCGTGCCCGAGCAGCCCACGAGCGGCGTGCGCTTCGACCCCGCGCTGTGCACCCAGCAGGCCGGCGCGCCGCACGGCCAGACCGCCGGCATCGCCGGCACCACCCTGATGGTGACCTCGGCGCACTACGAAGCCTCGAAGGCCGGCTGCAAGGTGCTCGCCACGGGCGGCACCGCCATCGACGCCGCCATCGCGGTGCAGGCCGTGCTGGGCACGGCCGAACCCTTCGCCTCCGGCCTGGGCGGCGGCACCGTGATCACCTACTACGACGCGGCCAGCCGGAAGGTCCGCACCTTCGACGGCTTCTCGGCCGCGCCCGGCAGCACCGGCGGCGCGACCACGGTCTACCAGGCGGTCGCGCAGGACGCGTCGAACCTCGCGCCCTTCAACACCTGCAAGTCGGGCCTCAACGCCGGCGCGTCGATCTCCTCGCAGCAGGGCAACACCAACATCTCTGCCCGCGCGGTGGGCATCCCGGGCACGGTGGCGGTGCTCGACCTGGTGCACCAGGCCTACGGCAAGGCGCCCTGGAACACGCTGTGGGACGATGCCATCGCGTTGGCCGAACACGGCTTCCCGATGACGAAGTACATGTACTCCACGCTCTATGCCGACAGCGCGGAATTCGACGACGACGGCAACCCGGTCGACGCGGGCACCGGCGTGGCCGCCTGGGTCAATTCGGCCGGCACCGCCAAGGGCGCCGCGCGCTGCAAATACCCCGACATCCAGAAGCGCTACTGCGACCCGACCGACAGCAGCGGCCAGCGCCCGCTGCCCATCGGCACGCTGATCACCAACAGCGAGCTCGCCGCCACCATGAAGCGCGTGCGCGATGGCGGCGCCGCGGCCTTCTACGACCCGGCCCAGCCGACGGTGCAGGCCATCGTGCAGCGCACCACCACGGGCAGCCTGCCCTGCGCGTCGATCCTGCCCGTGGCCGGCACCACGGCCAAGCCCAGCGTGGCCAGCACCATCGCCTCGATCCCGAGCCTGATGAGCGCGGCCGACTTCGCCAGCTACCACGCGGTCGAGCGCAAGCCGCTGGTCGGCACGCGTTTCGGCACCACGATCTACACGCAGCCCGCGCCCTCCTTCGGCGGCTTCGTCACGCTCTACACGCTGGGCCTGCTGGAGCGCAAGAAGATCCAGGACGAGGCCTTCAACTCGCCGCGCTTCGTCTACACCGCGGCCGAGGCCAGCCGGCTGGCCAACATCGACCGCCGCACGGTGCTGGGCGACCCGGCCTACTCGAACGTCAACGCGCGCGTGGCCACGCTGCTGTCCGATGCCGCGCTCGACCTGCGCGCCGGCCTGATCGACGGCACGGCCCTGGGCACGGTGCCTGTGGGCGCCGTCGGTGCCTTCGCGGCCACCGACCCGGCGGGCTACGACACGATGGCATCGCTGCTGTCGAAGCGCGGGCGCACGCTGCTGGCCAAGGCCGGCGCGCCGCGCCACGAGGAAGACTGGAACACCACCAGCAACGTCGCGATCGTCGACGCCTACGGCAATGCGCTGTCGATGACCACCACCATCAACACGCACTGGGGCGCGCACCTGGAAGCCGCGGGCATGATGATGAACAACGTGATGTCGAACTTCTCGGCCAGCACGCCGGGCTCGGACGTGAACGGCTACGAGGCCTACAAACGGCCGCGCAGCTCGATCGCACCGGCCATCGCCTTCGATGCCGCGGGCAACCTGCGCCTGGTCTGGGGCTCCGCGGGCGGTGGCCCGATCCCCGACTACATCGTGAAGACCTTCATGGGCCATGTGGTCGGCGGCATGGACATCCAGGCTGCGGTCAACGCGCCCAACTTCACCGGCCAGAACGGCGTCGCCGAGATCGAGAGCGGCTCGGCGCTGGCGCCGCTGGCAGCGGACCTGCGCAGCGGCTTCGGCTACACCGCGAGCACCTTGCAGGTCACCGGGCTGAAGAGCGGCATCAGCGGCATCGCCGTGACGCGCGATGCCCAGGGGCGCCCGGTCTACACCGGCGCGGCCGACAACCGGCGCTCGGGCGCGGCCAACGGCTATTGAGCGAAGACCCAGGCCGGGGACCTACACCCCGGCCTTCTCGATCAGCCGCACCAGCTCGATCAGCGAGGCGGCCTGCATCTTGCGCATCGCCTGGCCGCGCCGGACCTTGACCGTGATCTCGCTGAGGTTGAGGCTGGCCGCGATCTGCTTGTTGAGCAGGCCCTGGATGACCAGCCGCGTGACCTCCTGCTCGCCCGCGCTCAGCGAGGCCCAGCGCAGCTGGAGTTCGGACACCACCGCCTCGCTCGCGCGCCGTGCCCGGTCCTTCTCGATGCCGTGCTGGATCGCATCGAGCAGGTCCTGGTCGCGGAAGGGCTTGGTGAGGAACTCGATGGCGCCGTTCTTCATCGCCTCCACGCTCATCGCGATGTCGCCGTGGCCGGTGATGAAGACGGTGGGCAGCCGGATGCCCAGGTCGCCCATCTGGCGATGGAAGTCCAGCCCGCTCTGGCCGGGCATGCGGATATCGAGCACCAGGCAGCCGGGCGCATCGTCGGGCGGATGCGCGAGGAACTCGCGGGCCGAGCCGAAGGAACGAACCTGCAGCCCGACCGAGGCGAACAGGTCGTCGAGCGCGGCGCGCACCGAATGGTCGTCGTCGATCACGTAGACGATGGGCGGTGTCGCGCGGTCCATCGCCGCTGCTTCCATGTCGCGGTTCATGCGCTCTTTCCTTTGACGAGGGGCACGCTGAAGCGGAAGGTGGCGCCGCCGCTCGCGTTCGGTTCGGCTCCGATCTTCCCACCGTTGGCTTCGACGATGGTCCGGCTGATGCTCAGGCCGAGCCCGATGCCGCCTTCCTTGGTGGTCCAGAAGGCGTCGAACAGGTGGTCGAGCGCCTCCGCGTTCAGGCCGCAGCCCGCGTCCTCGATGCAGAAGAGCACGCTGGCGCCGTCGGGCATCGAGGTCGAGATCCGGATGTCCTTGCGATGGGCCGGGCCCGACGCCACCGCCTCGATGGCGTTCAGCAGCATGTTGCCGATCACCTGCTGGATCTGCACCCGGTCCGCCAGCACGGGAGGCAGCGCGTCGTCGATGTGGGTTTCGAGCGCGATGCCGTGCCGCTCGATCTCGCCGCGCGACATGTCGACGATCTCGCGCACCGCCTGCGGCAGGTCGAAGGCGCTCTTGCGCGGCTTCTCGCCTTTGGTGAGGCTGCGCACGCGGTCGATGATCTCGCTCGCGCGGTGGGCGTCGCTCAGGATGCGGTCGAGGGCCTGCAGGGCCTTCTCCATGTTGGGCGGGTCCTGGGCCAGCCAGCGCTGGCAGGCGTTGCCGCTGGTGACGATGGCGGCCAGCGGCTGGTTGACCTCGTGGGCGATCGAGGCCGTGAGCCCGCCCAGGCTGGTGACGCGCGCGATGCGCAGCAGCCGGGCCTGCGCATCGTGCGCCGCGGCCTGCGCGGCCTCGGTCTTGAGCGCGAGCCAGGTCGTGATCGAGATGGCGACGATGCTGATGCCGGAGTTGACCAGCCCGACCTTGTAGAGGCCGGCCGGCGTGAGGTAGAAGCTGACCACGGTGAGCGCGATGCAGGCGCAGGCCAGCGCGATCGCCGCGCGCACCGTGAGCAGGCTCACCGCCGCCAGGATCACCACCGAATAGAAGACCGCCACCGCCACCGCGTATTCGGTGAGCGTGTCGGCCACGAAGATCGCGGCCATGACGAGCACCATGCCGACAAGGCTCAGCATGCGACGGTATTGCAGCGGCATTCGCATTTTTTGACGCTCGGAACAGCAGGACGCGGAGGACCGGGCGGCACCGATCAGGACAGCCGCCGCCCGTGTGGATGCCGATGCGCGGCGCCGGGGCCGCCCCTTCCGAGGCGTGGCATCGGGAGACGGGCGGGTGGCGCGTTCGGCCGGGGAAGGATACTGCGAAAAAACGCGCGTTCAGGCCGCCGCATAGGCCCGCTGCGCCAGGGCCTGCGCGAGCACCTGGGCCGGGTCGACCAGCCGCACGCCCGGGTGTGCATCCAGTGCGGTGAGCGCCAGCGGGATCTCGGTGCAGGCCAGCACCAGGTGCCGGCAGCCATGGCGCTCGACCATGCTGGCCGCGACCTCGGCGAACAAGGTGCTCGCCAGTGCCATGTCGCCGGCCTTCACGCCCTCGACGATGCCGCGCATCAGCTGCGCGCGTTCCGCCTCCGAAGGCAGGTGGCACACGATGCCCCGCGCTTGCAGCGCCTGCTGGTACAGCCCCAGCCTGTAGGTGCCCAGCGTGGCCAGCAGGCCGACCGATGCCACGCCGTCGTCGGCCAGCGACCGCACCGTCTCGTGCACGATGTGCAGCAGCTCGACCTCCGGGCAGGCCGCCTGCAGCTGCGGATGCCAGGCATGGGCGGTGTTGCAGGCGATCGCGACGCTCACGACCTCGTGCCGCGCCAGCCCTTCGATGCCGCGCAGCATGCCCGCCAGCGGCGACGGGCCGTCGTCGAGCAGCGCCTCGGTGCGGTCCGGCACCGGCAGCTGCACCAGCCAGTGCTCGGGAAAGGCCTGGTCGAACACCGCGCTGCCGCCGGCCTGCAGCTCGCGCTTGCAGGCCGCGACGAACAGGCGGATGAAGTCGGCGCCGGCGGCCGGCCCCATGCCGCCCAGGATGCCGACCTTGCGGCTGTTCATCTGCATCGATGCCACCTCGGCGGGCTCAATAGTCCGCGGGGTTGGGCGAATCCGTGGGCTTGGCGATCACCTTCAGCAGCGCCTCGCTCATCGGGAAGTTCAGGTTCACGCCGCGCGGCGGAATGGGCGACTGGAACCACTTGGCATAGAGCGCCTTGATCTCGCCGCTGGCGTAGAGCTTCTCGATCGTCTTGTCGGCGATGGCCTTGAACTCGGCCTCGCCGCGCGGCAGCATGATGGCGTAGGGGTCCTTGCTCAGCGTGTCGGTGCTCAGCGTGTAGTTGGCCGGGTTGAGCGTGAACGCGATCTGGCCGACCAGGTTGATGTCGTCCTCGAAGAACGCTTCGGCCCGGCCCGAGGTGAAGGTCAGCATGCTGTCGGAGAAGTCCTTGGCCTGGATCAGGTTCAGGTCCAGGTGCTCGGCACGGTCGATGCGGCGGATGCGCGGCACGGTGTTCGAGCCCGTGGTCGCCACGACGGTCTTGCCCTTGAGGTCCTTGAGCGTGTGCAGGTTGCTCGATTTCAATGCCACGAATTTGGCGCCCACCACGAAATAGGTGGTGCTGAAACTCACCTGCGCCTGGCGCTCCGGATTGTTGACGGTCGAGCCGCATTCGAGATCGATGGTGCCGTTCTGCATCAGCGGAATTCGATTCTGCGAGGTCACGGCCTGGCGCCGGATTTCGAGGTTCGGCCGGCCGACGACCTTCTTGATTTCATCGACGACTTTGCCGCAGATTTCCTGGGCATAGCCGATCGGTTCTGCATTGCTGCCGAGATAGGAAAAAGGCACCGACGATTCGCGGTAGGCGACCGTGATGAAATTACGGTCCTGGATGGTCTTGAGCCGACCCGTGAGTTCCGCCGAATTCGCCGTCACGGCGGAAAAGGCCAGTGCCGCAATGGCCAGCGGGAGCATGTTCGATTTCATTTTCAATCTCGCGATCTCTGCAATTCAAAGGGGATAGTCGGGGTCGGTCCGGAGCAGCCGTCTCTTGACGCTTTCCAGGTGCTGGATGGCGCTTTCGCTGCCGCCCGAGCGCATCTGCGCGTAGGTGGCCTGGGCCAGTTCGGGCGCGACGGGGCGGAGCTTTCGGCCGGTCGATTCGGCCAGCACCTGGACCTCGCAGGCGCGCTCCAGGTAGTAGAGGTCGTTCCACGCGTTCGCGATCGTCTGCCCGACCACCATCACGCCGTGGTTGCGCATGAACACCACGTCGGCGTCGCCGATGGCTCGCGCGATGCGGTCGCCCTCGAGCGCGTCGAGCGCCAGGCCGTTGAAATCGTCCACTGCCGTGCGCCCGTAGAACTTCAGCGAAGTCTGGCCGGCCCACCGCAGCGGCTGCCCCTCGACCATCGCCAGACAGGTCGCATAGGGCATGTGCGTGTGGAAGGCGACCCGGGCGCGCGGCAGGTTCTTGTGCACCCGGGCATGGATGTAATAGGCGGTGATTTCCGGCGCGCGGTCGCCCTGGACCACATTGCCTTCGAAGTCGCAAATGATAAGATCCGACGCCCTTATTTCATCGAATGCCAGGCCGAAGGGATTGACGAGGAAATACCCGTCGAATCCGGGCACGACGGCCGAGAAGTGATTGCAGATTCCTTCTTCCATGCCCAGCCGGGCCGCCATCCGAAAACAGGCGGCCAATTCGATCCGCGCCAGCCGGACCTCGGCATTGTCGAAAATCTTCGGATCGATGGAGTGCAGGGAATTCGGATTTCCCGCCAGTGAATGCGCCATGTATTCTTCAATGAGATTTCAAGGTGGAAATGGCAGATCGGAATGCGCTTTTTTAAAACACGGCCCGAATGCCTTCATGGACCTGAAGTCTGCGGGCGTCCACCCAGGGCGTCAAATTAGAATTCGACCGAGCGCGATAAGCTTTTCTTATGGGGCCCCATGAAGCTCAAACACATCGAAGTATTCAACGCCATCATGCTGTCGGGCAGCGTGAGCGCGGCAGCCCGGATACTCAACGTGACCCAGCCCGCGGTCACGCAGACGCTCAAGCACGCCGAGCAACAGCTGGGCTATGCGCTGTTCTTCCGCGAGAAGAACGGGCTGCGGCCCACGCCCGAGGCGCGCCACCTGTACCCGCGGTCGAAGAAGATCTTCGAGCAGGTCGATGAGTTGCGGCGCCTGGCGCAGTCGCTGAAGACCGACGGCGCCTCGCAGTTCAGGGTCGGCATCGTGCCCTCGCTGTCCACCAAGTGCCTGTCGCTGGCGCTGAGCCTGTTCAAGGCCCGGCACCCGGCGGTCGCGGTGTCGATCAAGGTCCTGCATTCGGACGACATCCTGCGCGCGGTCGCGCTGCAGGAATGCGACCTGGGCATCGCCTATGGCGAGTTCGACTTTCCCTCGGTCGACGCCGAGGTGGTGGGCGTCGGGCACCTGGTCTGGGTGGAGCAGAAGGAAGCGGACACGACCGGCGCGGACACCTCGGACATCGCCATCGCCGACATCGCGGCCACCGACTTCATCGGCATCGACAAGGACGACCCGGTGGGCAAGGTGCTGCTGGGCCACCTGAGCGAAAGCGCGGTCTTCACCCAGACCCGGCTCTCGGCCCAGACCTACCAGTCAGCGCTGCTGCTGACGCTCGACGGCTTCGGCCCCTGCATCGTCGACTCCTTCACCGCGCGCTTCGCGGACCCCGAGGCACTGGTGTTCAGGGACGTGTCACCGCGCATCCCCGTGGCCGTGTCGGCCATCTCGACGGCCGAAGGGCGGCAGCTCCAGGGCTTCGAGGATTTCCTGAATGCCTTCAGGACCTCGCTGGGGCAGACGGAAGACTGACCCGGACTTGACCGGACGCAGAGGGCGCAAAGAAACGCAGAGATCGCAGAAAGGACGAGGCAATCATTTCAATGTCTTCTTTCGCGTCCTTTGCGAAACCTCTGCGTCCTCTGCGTCCGGCTGTCCGCTTGCACTTTCACTTGGCAGCGGTCGAGGCGCAGCCGCATCAATCGCATGGCTGGAAGCGCACGCACTCGGCCACCACCTGGATCGCCGTCACCACGTTCTCGCCCTCGATGTGCTTCGAGCTGAACTTGACCGTTGCGCCTTCGGCAATGCCGCTCAGCAGCGAACGGTCGGTGACCCTGAAGGTCTGGGTCGTGAAGGGCAGCTTCGACCTCGGCATCAGCTTCAGCCGGACATAGGACTTGCCGCCAGGCTCATCGAGGAAGGACGCGACGCGGGCGCGGGTCAGCACGGTGGCGGCCGGCGCATCGGCCGCCGGGGCGGCGGCAGCCCCCGTCGCCATCAGAGAAAAGACGGCGATGGCGGCCCACACGCCGTGCGATTTGCTCCACATAGGCACCTCCTGGTCGTGACCCTGGATGCCCGCTGTCTCCCCGTCCACAGCGGGCACGGATGTTGTCGGTTGTCTCTGCACCGCATCCTGCCACAAGCCGTTCAGCCGCCCTCAGCCCTCCGCCCCCGCATTCCAGAACGCCTGCTGCACCCCCGGCAGGCTTTCCAGCTGCGCCATCACGCGGTCGAGTTCCTCGGCCTGCACGGCCGTGGCGTAGAGCGTGGCCTCGATCTCGGCGTCCAGCTGGCCAAAAGGATGCTGGTCGACGTCGCGCACCGGATAACTGGCGGCCTCCAGCAGCTCGAGCAGTTTTTCCCGCACCTCCGCCTGCACGCCGCGCGAGCAGATCACGTAGGCGACGTAGGTCGCCTCGCTGAACTCCTCCTGCACCGGGTTGCGGTTGATGCGGTTGACCACCGGCCGCAGCAAGGTGTTGCTGGCCAGCACGAAGAGCGCGGCCAACAGGGCCTCGCCGATCAGGTCGGCTCCGGCGCAAGCGCCGACCGCGGCCGAGCCCCACAGGGTGGCGGCGGTGTTGAGGCCGGTGATGTTGGCGCCTTCCTTCATGATCGCGCCGGCACCCAGGAAGCCGATGCCCGAGACCACGTAGGCCACCACGTGCACCGCGCCCTCGTGGCCGCCGAGCCGGTTCGCCATGTCCACGAACACCGCCGCGCCCACCGCCACCAGCGTGTTGGTGCGCAGGCCCGCGGTGCGCTGGCGCACCTGGCGCTCGAAACCGATCAGGCCGCCCAGCGCGAAGGCCGTCGAGAGGCTGACGAAGGTGTCGAGCATCGAGCTCAGGTTCAGGTTCTGCAGCGCTTGCATGGGGTGCGGGTCCTTCGCGTGGGGCGTCTCATTGCCAGCCGAAGCGCCGAATATAGAAGCGCTTCATGACGGTGGCGAGCACACAGTAGCCCAGCAGGATGGCCGCCAGCCACGGGAAGTAGGCCAGCGGCAGCGGCTGCAGCCCGAAGTAGCCCGCCAGCGGGCTCATGGGCAGCGCGATGCCGGCGGCCATGATCGCCAGCGTCATGCCCATCAGCGCCGGCGCCGGGCGGCTCTCGATGAAGGGCAGCCTGGGCGTGCGGATCATGTGCACCACCAGCGTCTGCGTGAGCAGGCCCACCACGAACCAGCCGGTCTGGAACAGGGTCTGCTGCGCGGGCGTCTTCGCATCGAAGAAGTGCCACATCACGCCGAAGGTCACGATGTCGAAGACCGAGCTGATCGGCCCGAAGAAGACCATGAAGCGGCCGATGTCCGCGGGGTTCCAGCGCAAGGGCTTCTTCACCAGCTCCGGGTCGACGTTGTCGAAGGGGATGCCGGTCTGCGAGATGTCGTAGAGCAGGTTCTGCACCAGCAGCTGCAGCGGCAGCATCGGCAGGAAGGGCAGCCAGGCGCTGGCCACCAGCACCGAGAACACGTTGCCGAAGTTCGAGCTGGCGGTCATGCGGATGTACTTGAGCATGTTGCAGAAGGTGTTGCGGCCTTCGACCACGCCCTCCTCCAGCACCATCAGGCTCTTCTCCAGCAGGATGATGTCGGCCGCCTCCTTGGCGATGTCCACCGCGCTGTCGACGCTGATGCCGATGTCGGCCGCCCGCAGCGCCGGCGCATCATTGATGCCGTCGCCCATGAAGCCGACCACATGGCCGTTGGCGCGCAGCGCGCGCACGATGCGCTCCTTGTGCAGCGGCGTGAGCCGGGCGAACACCTGGTGCGCCTCCACCGCCTGCGCCAGCGCCGCCTCGCTCATGCGCTCGACCTGCGGCCCCAGCAGCACGGTGCCGACCGCCAGCCCCACCTGCTCGCACACGCGGGCCGTGACCAGTTCGTTGTCGCCCGTCAGCACCTTGGCCTGCACGCCGTGCTCGGCCAGCATGCGCAGGGCCGGCGCGGCCGAGTCCTTGGGTGGATCGAGGAAGGCGATGTAGCCGACCAGCGTCAGCTCGGCCTCGTCGGCCACCGAATAGGCGGTCTGCGTGGCCGGCAGCTCCTTCATCGCCACCGCGACCACCCGCAGGCCGTCGGCGTTGAGCTGCTGCGTGATCCGGCGCACGTGCGTCAGCAGGCGCGCGTCCATCGGCAGGTCCTCATGGCCCGCGCGGGTGGCGTTGCGCACCCGGGTACAGACCGCCAGCATCTCCTCGACCGCGCCCTTGCAGATCAGCTCGTGATGGTCCTCGCGCTCCGACACCACCACCGACATGCGGCGGCGCTCGAAGTCGAAGGGCACCTCGTCGACCTTGCGGTAGTCCTCGGCCAGCTTGAGCTCCGACTGCAGCTCGACGTGCTCGAGCACCGCGCGGTCGAGCAGGTTCTTGAGCCCCGTCTGGTAGTGGCTGTTGAGGTAGGCGAACTTGAGCACCTCCTGCGACGCGTGGCCGAAGGGGTCGGTGTGGCGCTCGAGCGCGATCCTGTCCTGCGTCAAGGTGCCGGTCTTGTCGGTGCACAGCACGTCCATCGCGCCGAAGTTCTGGATCGCGTCGAGCCGCTTGACGATCACCTTCTTGCGCGACAGCAGCACCGCGCCCTTGGCCAGCGTCGATGTCACGACCATCGCCAGCATCTCGGGCACCAGCCCGACCGCGACCGCCAGCGCGAACAGGAAGGCCTCCATCCAGTCGCCCTTTGTGAAGCCGTTGATCACCAGCACCAGCGGCACCATCACCAGCGCGAAGCGGATCAGCAGCCAGACCACGCTGTTGACGCCGGCCTCGAAGGCGGTCGGCGCGCGGTCGCTGCGGGTCACGCGTGTGGCCAGCGTGCCGAAGTAGGTGCTGTTGCCGGTCGCGACCACCAGCGCCGTGGCCGAGCCCGAGACCACGTTGGTGCCCATGAACACCAGGTTGCGCGCCTCGAGCACCGAGACGAAACCGTTGCCGTCCTCGGCGAACTTCTCCACCGGCAGGGATTCGCCGGTCATCGCGGCCTGGGCCACGAACAGGTCCTTGGCGGTCATCAGCCGGCAGTCGGCCGGGATCATGTCGCCGGCCGACAGCACGATGTGGTCGCCGGGCACCAGCTCGCGGATCGGCACCTCGCGCTGCCCGGCGGCGCGCCGGCCCTGCGGGCCGAAGCCGGAGGGCGTGTCGCCGGGCCCGCGGCGGATCACGGTCGCGGTGTTGCCGACCATCGCCTTGAGCCGTGCCGACGCACGGTTGGAGCGACCTTCCTGCACGAAGCGGATCAACGTGCTCAAGACCACCATCGTGCCGATCACGACCGTGGCCTTCATGTCGCCGGTGGCGTCGGACACCACGGCCAGCGCGGTCAGCAGCAGGTTGAACGGGTTCTTGTAGCAGAGCCACAGATGCCGCCAGGGCGACAGCGCCTTCTCGTGCGCGACCTCGTTGGCACCGAAGCGCTCGAGGCGCTCCGCGGCCTCGTCGGCGCTCAGCCCGTCCTCGTGCGAGCCCGCGCGCACCAGCACCCCGGCCAGGTCGTCGCTCGCGGCCTTGAGCATGTCGCGCGAGACCTGCTCCGGCACGCCCTGGGCGGCCCCGCGCCCGCCCACCGTGTGCGGCAGCGCGGCACGGCTGAACAGCGCCGAGATGTGCCGCCGTTCGAGCACGCCCCCGAACCAGTTGCGGAAGACTTTTCCGATGATTTTCATGTCATGACTCCCAGGGCCTCCGCCGCGAAGGCAGGCCCGTGATGGCGCCGAGGAATGCCGGCGGCGCCGTGGTGCGATCGCGAGCCGACATGGGGATGCCTGCCCGCGAGGGAAACAGCGCGAGAACGATCGGCCTCGCGCCGCGCGTTGCGTCAGTGCGGCGTGTCGTCCGCCGCGGCCACGTTCCACCAGCCGCCGCCCAGCGACTGGAACAAGGCCACCGCATCGGTGAAGCGGCTGGCCTGGGCCTGGATCAGCGTGCTCACCGCCTGCTGGTGGGTCTGCTGCGCGAGGATCAGCTCGGCCGCGCCACCGGCGCCGAGTTCGCGCTGCCGCCGTGCGTAGCCCAGGCTCTTGCGCGAAGCGGACTCCGCGGCCGCGGCGGCGCGCAGGGTCTGCGCATCGCTGACGATGGCCTGCAGCGTGTCGGCGGTGTTCTGGAAGGCCGTCAGCACGGTGCTGCGGTATTGCGCCGCCGCTTGTTCGTAGCTGGCCTCGGCCGCGCGCTGCTGGTGCAGCAGCGTGCCGCCGTGGAAGATCGGCTGGGCCAGCCCGCCGCCGATGAACCAGAAGCCGGTGCCGCTGCCCAGCAGCTGCGACAAGGCCAGCGCCGAACTGCCCACGTTGGCCGTGAGCGTGAGGCTGGGCAGCCGCGCCGCGGTGGCCACGCCGACCTGGGCACTGGCCGCGTGCAGCTGGGCCTGCGCCGCGCGGATGTCCGGGCGCTGCTCGACCAGGCGCGAGGGCAGGCTCAGCGGCAGTTCCTGCGGCAGCACCAGCGAAGCCAGTTCGAAGCGCGGCGCCACGTCCTCGCTGGGCAGCCGTCCGCCCAGCACGGCCAGCAGGTGCCGTTGCTGCGCCAGCTGCTTCTCCAGCCCCGGCAGCACCGCCTCGGCCTGCGCCAGCGCCGACTCCTGCGCCGCCACCTCGATGCCGCCCAGCTGGCCGGCCGCGTGCTGGCGGCGCGTGATGTCGAGCAGCTGCGTCGACAGCGCGATCAGGTCGCGCGTGGCCTGGCACTGCGCGCGCAGCGACGCCTCCTGGATCGCGGCATTGACGATGTTGGTCGTCAGCGTGATGTAGACGGCCTCGCGCTGGAAGCGCTGCACGTCGGCCTGCGCCGTCAGGGCCTCGACCTGGCGCCGGTTGGCGCCGAACACGTCGGGCACATAGCTGATGTTCAGCTGCGCGCTGTGCAGCGTGTAGAGCGAGGCGCCCGACTCGGCCGGGCTGGCCAGCGGGTTGGCCACGCGCTGACGCGTCGGCGTGAACTGCAGGTCGAGCTTGGGCAGCGCCTCGCCGCGCTGCGCGGCCACGCCTTCCTGCGCCGCGCGCAGGGCCGCCTGCGCGGCCTGCAGGTCGGGGTTGGCGCGCAGGGCCGAGGCCACCAGTTCGTCGAGCGCGTCCGAGCCGAACACGCGCCACCATTGGGCGGGCACGTCCTGGCCTTCGACGAAGCGCTGGGCCTCGCCCGCGATGCCCGGTGCGGAGGTCGTCTGCGCGGGGAGCGGCTCGGCGGTGTAGCCGCGGGTCGCGGGCGCCTCGGGCTTCTGGAAATCCGGCCCGACGGCGCAGCCGCCGACGGCCAGCAGCAGCGCGAGGGCCGCGGTGCCGGTGATTCGCTTCTTCATCGTCATCAGACTTCTCCCTGGGCCAGTCGGGGCAGGCCGTCGATGCCTTCGTCCGCGGGGCTGTCGGCCGGTTGCCGGCGCGCCGCGCGCGCCTCGATCAGGTGATAGAGCGCCGGCAGCAGCAGCAGCGTCAGGGCCGTGGCCGTGATCAGGCCGCCCACCACCACCGTGGCCAGCGGGCGCTGCACGTCGCTGCCCAGGCCCGTGGCCAGCATCGCCGGCGTGAGGCCGAAGGCGGCCACGGTGGCGGTCATCAGCACCGGCCGCATGCGGCTGGCCGCGCCTTCGAGCACGGCCTCGCGCAGCGGCTTGCCTTCCTCGCTGCGCAGCCGGTTGATCTGCGCGATCATCAGCACGCCGTTGAGCACCGCCACGCCGAACAGCGCGATGAAGCCGACGGCGCTCGAAACGCTCAAGGTCATGCCGCGCAGGTGCAGCGCGGCCAGGCCGCCCAGCATCGCCAGCGGCACCGCGGCCAGCACCAGCAGCGGCTGGCGCAGGTTGCGGAACTCGCCGAACAGCAGCATGAACATCAGGCCCAGCGTCATCGGCAGGATCACCAGCAGCCGCGCCTCGGCGCGCTGCAGGTTCTCGAACTGCCCGCCCCAGGCCAGCTGGATGCGCTGGGCGTCGAAGTGCACCTGCTGGTCCACCAGCGGCTGCGCCTCGGCCAGGAAGCTCGACAGGTCGCGGCCGCGCACGTTGAGCTTGACCACGATGTGGCGCCGCGCCATCTCGCGCACGATCACGCTCTCGCCCGAGACCGTGCTGATGTGCGCCACTTCCGACAGCGGCACCTTGGCGCCGTTGGGCGTGGTCAGCATCAGGTTGCCGATCGCGTCGGGGCTCGAGCGCGCGGCCGTGGGGAAGCGCACCGTCATGTCGTAGCTCTTCTCGCCCACGTAGAGCCGGCCCACGGGCGAGCCGCCGATGCCGGTGGCGATCAGGTCGGCCACGTCGGCGGCATTGAGGCCGTAGCGCGCGGCCGCGGCGCGGTCGAGCTCGATCTTGAGGTTGGGCAGCGGCGGCTCCACGTCGAGCGCCACGTCGGCCGCGCCGGGCACGCCCTCCAGCGTGTGGGCCACCTGCTGCGCGACCCCGCGCACCTCGGCCAGGTCGTTGCCGAACACCTTGACCGTGAGGTCGCTGTGCGCGCCCGACAGCTTGTCCTGCACGCCGTCGATCATCGGTTGCATGAAGCCGACGGTCACGCCGGGCATCTGCGCATAGCGCTCGCCCAGCTTGGCGATCAGCTCCTGCTTGGTCATGCCCGACTTCCATTCCTTGTAGGGGTGCAGGCCGACGCTGGACTCGATGTGCGAGGGCGTGAAGTAGTCGGTGCCGTCGTCGTTGCGCCCGGTCTGGGTCACCATGTAGCTGACCTCGGGGAATTCCAGCGTCGCGCGGCGCAGCTCGCTGGCCATCTCCGAGGCCTTGTCCAGCGTGATGCCCGGCGGCAGCGTCACCTGCAGCCACAGCGAGCCTTCGTCGAGGTACGGCAGGAAGTCGCGCCCGATGGTGCCGCCCAGCACGCCGAGCCCGGCCACGGCCGCCAGGCACACCAGCAGCACCCAGCGGGTCTTGCCGACCGCGCGCTCGAGGAAGCGGCGGTAGGCCCGGCCCAGCGCCTCGAGCGGGCGGTTGTGGAAGATGCGCCGCGGTTTGCGGAAGGCCAGCCAGGCAAGGCCCGGGATCAGCGTGAGCGAGACCACCAGCGCACCGCACAGCGCCGCGCCGACCGCATAGGCCATGGGCGAGAACAGCTTGTATTCGATGCGCTGGAAGGCGAACAGCGGCAGGTAGGCCGCGATGATCACGCCCATGCCGAAGAACAGCGGGCGCGCCACCTTGAGCGTGGCGGTGATCGCATCGCGCGCCGTGAGCATGCGGCCCTCCTCCTCCTCGCGCCGGCGCAGGATGCCCTCGACCAGCACCACCGCGCCGTCGACCAGGATGCCGAAGTCGATCGCGCCCAGCGACAGCAGGTTGGCCGGCACCTTGAAGTGGTGCATGAAGATGAAGGCCATCAGCAGCGACAGCGGGATGGTCAGCGCCACGATCACCGCCGCGCGCGGGCTGCCCAGGAACAGCAGCAGCACCACGCTCACCAGCACCATGCCCTCGGTCAGTGTGCCGCCCACGGTGTGCAGCGTGGCCTCGATCAGCGAGGTGCGGTCCAGGTAGGCCACCACCTTGACGTCCTTGGGCAGCAGGCTCTCGTTGAGCTCGCGCACCGCCTCGTGCACGCCGGCCAGCGCCACCGACGGGTTGAAGTCCTTGAGCAGCAGCGTGATGCCTTCGATGGTGTCGGGGTTGTCGTCCTTGCCCAGGATGCCGCGGCGCTCGACGTTGCCGTAGACCAGCTTGCCCAGGTCCTTGACCAGCACCGGCACGCCGTTCTTCGACTTGACCACCACGTTGCCCATGTCGTCGAGCGAACGCAGCAGGCCCACGCCGCGCACCACATAGCTCTGCTCGCCGCGGTCGACCACGCTGCCGCCGCCGTTGGCGTTGTTGGCGGTCAATGCGTCCTTCACCTGCTGCAGCGTGAGGCCGTACTCGGTCAGCCGCTCGGGTTCGAGCTCGAGCGTGAACTGCGTCGTGAGGCCGCCGAAGTTGGCGACGTCGACCACCCCGGGCACCTTCTTCAGGCGCGGGATCACGGTCCAGAACTGCAGCTCCGACAGCTCGCGCAGGCTGCGCGTCTTCGACTCCAGCGTGTAGCGGTAGATCTCGCCCGTGGGCGAGGTGTAGGCGTCCAGCCCCGGCGTGGCGCCGTAGGGCAGCGTGACGCTGTTCATGCGTTCCTGCAGCCGCTGGCGGGCGAAGTAGCCGTCGGTGCCGTCCTCGAACACGACGGTGATCAGCGACAGCGCGAACAGGCTGCGCGAGCGCAGCACGTGCATGCCCGGCGTGCCCAGCAGCGCGCGCTCCAGCGGGATGGTGATCTGCTGCTCGACTTCCTCGGCGCCCAGGCCCGGCACCTGCGTCACGATCTGCGAGGTGACGTCGGCGATGTCGGGAAAGGCCTCGACCGGCAGCTGCTTCCAGCTCCAGACGCCGTAGAGCGCCACGAAGACGAACAGCAGCCAGACGATGCCGCGGCGCTGGAAGCAGGTGGTGACGATGCGCTCAATCATTCAGCAGCACTCCGTCCTTGACCACGATGCGCTCGCCGGCCGAAAGGCCCGCCAGCACCTCGACGCCGTTGCCCGGCACGCTGGCGCCGACATTGACCACGCGCGACTCGAAATGGAAGGGCGTCTTCTCGACGAACACCCGCGTGTAGAGGCCGCTCTGCAGCACGGCCGCGGCCGGCACCACCAGGGTCGGGCGGCTCACGCCGGCGAAGCTCACGCGCGCGAACATGCCGGGCTTGATGCGGCCGTCGCGGTTGTCGATGGCCACCCGGACCTTGACCGTGCGGGTCTCGGTGTCGAGCAGGTCGCCCACGTACTTCACCTGACCCTCGACCGGCTGGTCGGCATAGGCGTTGAGCGTGATGCGCGCCTTCTGGCCCGGGAACACCTGCGCCATCTCCTTCTCCGGCACGCTGGCCGAGAGCCAGACCGTCGACAGGTCGGCCACCGTCATGATCGGCGCCGTGATGTCGTTCCAGTAGCCGCCCTGCGCGCCCGCCATGTCGACCACGCGGCCGGCGATGGGCGAACGCAGCACGTACTCGCGGTGCGAGCTGGCATCGGCGACCACGCCCAGCTGGGCCAGCCGGCCGGCGCTGGCGCGCGCATCGTTCTCGGCCGCGGCCAGCGCGAGCTGCGCGGCCTCGTAGTCCTTGCGCGCCGAGATGTCGCCGTCGAACAGCGCCTTCTGCCGCTCGAATTCGCGCCGCGCCTGCAGCAGCGCCGACTGGGCCTTGGCATGCTCGTTGTAGACCGTCCCGAGGTCCGACGAATCGAGGGTGAAGAGCGCGTCGCCGGCCTTCACCGCATCGCCCAGCGTGCGGTGCAGCTTGACGATGCGGCCGGCCAGGGGCGGCGTCACCTTCACCAGCTTCTCGGGCAGGGCCTCGATCACGCCCGGCGCGTCGATGCCCTGGGCCAGCGCCTGCTGCCGGACGGCGTCGACCTGCAGGCTGTGGCGCAGCGGCGAGGCCTCGGGCACGATCAGCAGGTGGCCTTCGTGCTGCAGGCCGTGCGCCGGCGCCGCATGGCTTTCGGCGGCGGCGGCACCGGGCAGCAGTTTCTTGACATCGCAGGCCGTGAGCAGCGTGCTGCCGGCGCAGACGATGGCGACGGCGATCGCGAGACGGGCTTTTTTCATCGGATTTCTCCTGGGGGATCGGGGACGGGTGAAGGAGGTCGGGCCGCGGGTCAGGCCTGCGGTCGGCCGACCAGAAGGGAGAACGGCGACAGGCGCGGCATGACCGCCGGCGCATGCGCGGTGTCGTGCACGATGCCGCCGGCGGCCGCGAGCCGGGCCCGCGCATCGCGCGGCAGGTGCCGCAGCACGCCGGCGCGTTCGGTGACGGAAAGCATGGACAGCGCATCGGCGATGACGCGCGTCGAGAGATCGGCCAGCGCCAGCGCACAGGCGCGCTGGCCATGGACGGCGAGCAGCTCGCACAGCACGGCGCTGCGGTGCGAGGCGATGGCGGCACGCAGCGCGCGCTGCAGTGCGTCGTGGAAACGAGGGGTGCGAAACAGCATGAGGATCTCCTTCGGCCACGCGGCCGCGGAGGCGTCCTCACGCGTTCAGGTGAGTGCGGGCCTCCGGACCGGCGCCGGATATGCAAAGTTCATGGGATGGGGTGCGAAGACAGTCGGCGCGCAGCGGCGCCCCTCAGGGTCGGGATCCATGGTGGCCTCCTGAGGTGGGGGTGCCCGGCACGGCACGCCGGCGCGCGAAGGCGACGGCTGCGGGTTCGGTGTTGGCAGTGTTCATATCTCACCTTGTCGACGCGCCGAACAGGCCGCCGCAGGCGAGCATGAAAAAGTAGTTTCAGGCTCGACCGGACGGTCTCAACGGCGCACGCTTCGACGACTGTCGCTGGGCATGGTTGAAAGATCCTTTGGAGTCGTCGAGATTCGTCTGTTCGTCTCGATGACGAAGCGAATTTTGCCTGCCGTTACAAGGGAAAACCAGGAGCTCGGAGGATGTGATTGCGCGCCCGATGTATCGCCGGGCTATACCAAGGTATATCCCGGCGACGGGCCCTGCCGGCTCAGCAGCCCAGCAGGTCGGCCAGCGCGCCGATGTCGCGCGCGTGCAGCGTGTTGTCCGGCTGCGGCGAGACGTCCTTGGGCTGGCCCGGGCCGAACTCGAACGGGCGCTCGATGTAGCCGGTGCGCAGGCCGCAGGCGCGCGCGGCCGCCAGGTCGTCGTGGTGCGCGGCCGCGAGCATGACCTGGCCGGGCGTGGTGTCGAACACCGCGGCCACGCCCAGGTAGGTGCGCGGGTCGGGCTTGTAGGCCTTGAAGACCTCGGCCGACAGCACGCAGTCCCAGGGCAGGCCGGCGTTCTTGGCCATCTCGGTGAGCAGGCCGATGTTGCCGTTGGACAGGCTGCAGATGATGTATTTCGACTTGAGCCGGGTCAGGCCCGCCACCGCGTCGGGCCAGGCCGGCAAGCGGTGCCAGGCGCAGTTGAGTTCGCGCTTCTGCGCCGCGTCGAGGTGCGTGATGCTGAAGTCGCGCAGCACGGTCTCGAGGATGCTGCGGTGCAGCTCGTCGAGCAGCGTGAAGCCGCCCTCGCCTTCGGCGATGCGCGCCATCACGCCGCGCATCGCGGGCTGGTAGCCGGCGCGCCAGGCCAACGCGAAGGCGCTGCCGTCGACGCCCGGGATCATGCGCTCGGCCTCGGCCGCGATGCCGCCGTGCCAGTCGACCACCGTGCCGAAGACATCGAAGGCGATGACCTTGAGCTCGGCCGCTTCGGGCTTCTGCAGCATGGCGGCTCCTCAGCGTTGCAGCTGCGAGGCTTCGCGCGCGAGTTGCTCGATGCGCGCCCAGTCGCCGGCCTGGATGGCGTCGTTCGGCACGATCCACGAGCCGCCCACGCAGGCCACGTTCGACAGCGCCAGGAACTCGGCCGCGTTGCCCGCGTGGATGCCGCCGGTGGGGCAGAAGGTCACGTCGCCGAAGGGCCCTTGCCAGGCCTTGAGCATCGGCAGGCCGCCGGCCTGCATCGCGGGGAAGAACTTGAGCTGCTGGTAGCCGTCTTCCTGCGCCGTCATGATCTCGCTGCCGGTGGCCACGCCGGGCAGCAGCGGCAGGCCGAGGTCGTGGCAGGCCCTGCCCACCGCGCGGGTGTAGCCCGGGCTCACGCCGAACTTCGCGCCCGCCAGCGCCGAGGCCTGCGCATCGGCCGCGCTGCGGATGGTGCCGGCGCCGGCCACGGCTTCGGGCACTTCCTTCGCGATGGCTTCGATGCACTGCAGCGCCTGCGGCGTGCGCAGCGTGACTTCGAGCATGCGGATGCCGCCGGCCACCAGCGCGCGCGCCAGCGGCACGGCATGGGCCACGTCGTGCAGCACGATCACCGGGATCACCGGGGCATCGCGCATCACGTCGAGGGCGGTGAGTTTTTCGTTCATGTCAGGGTTCCACTGTTGCTGTGTTCTAGAGATTCAGGGTGCCGCTCAAAGCCACGAGCAGGCGCCCTCTTCGGCTGTCAATGCGTTGCGCCGCATGCCGGCAAACAGCTCGCGGCCCAGGCCGCGGCCGTCGGCCAGGCGCTGCGCCTCGGGCATCGGCACATTCTCGCGCGCCGCCCATTCGTCCTGCGGCACCAGCACGGCCAGCGTGCCTTCCACGCCGTCGAGACGGATCACGTCGCCGTCGCGTACCTTGGCCAGCGGGCCGCCGGCCGCGGCTTCGGGCGAGACGTGGATGGCCGCGGGCACCTTGCCCGAGGCGCCGCTCATGCGGCCGTCGGTGACCAGGGCCACGCGGAAGCCCTTGCCCTGCAGCACCGACAGCGGCGGCGTGAGCTTGTGCAGTTCGGGCATGCCGTTGGCCTGCGGACCCTGCCAGCGCACCACGCAGACCACGTCGCGGTCGAGCTCGCCGGCGGTGAAGGCCTTCTGCAGCGCGGCCTGCGAATCGAAGACGCGCGCCGGCGCCTCGATCACATGGCGGTCGTCGGGCACCGAGGACACCTTGATGACGCTGCGCCCGAGGTTGCCCTTGAGCAGCTTGAGCCCGCCGGTGGGGCTGAAGGGCGCCGACACCGGCCGCGCCACCGCCTCGTTCTTCGACGGGGCCGCCGCGTGCCAGTGCAGCACGCCCTCGGCCGAGGGCTCGCCCGCCATGCTCGGGATGTTGGCGAATTCGGCGATGCCGCCCGCGCGCACGGTCAGCACGTCGGCGTGCATCAGGCCCGCGCCGACGAGCTCGCCGATCACGTAGCCCGGGCCGCCCGCTTCCTGGAAGGCGTTGACGTCGGCGCTGCCGTTGGGATAGACCCGCGTGAGCAGCGGCACCACGTCGGAGAGTTCGGAGAAATCGTTCCAGTCGATCACGATGCCGGCCGCGCGCGCCACCGCCACCCAGTGGATCAGGTGGTTGGTCGAGCCGCCGGTGGCCAGCAGCGCCGCCATCGCGTTGACGATCGCGCGCTCGTCGACCAGCCGGCCGATCGGCGGGCAGGCGAAGGCCTCGGACGAAGCCTTGCCCAGCACCGTGCGCACCGCCTCGCGCGTGAGCGCCTCGCGCATCGCGTCGCCGGGCTGGATGAAGGCCGTGCCGGGCACGTGCAGGCCCATGGCCTCGAGCAGCATCTGGTTGCTGTTGGCGGTGCCGTAGAAGGTGCAGGTGCCGGGCGCGTGGTAGGCCGCCATCTCGGCGTCCATCAGGCCCTGGCGGCCGACCAGGCCCTGGGCCGCCTTCTCGCGCACCTTGGCCTTGTCGTTATTCGACAGGCCCGAGGGCATCGGACCGGCCGGCACGAACACGGTCGGCAGGTGGCCGAAGTGCAGCGCGCCGATCAGCAGGCCGGGCACGATCTTGTCGCACACGCCGAGCATCAGCGCGGCGTCGAACATGTCGTGCGTGAGCGCGACCGCGGTGCCCATCGCGATCACGTCGCGGCTGAACAGGCTCAGTTCCATGCCGGGCGTGCCCTGGGTCACGCCGTCGCACATGGCCGGCACGCCGCCCGCGACCTGCGCGGTGGCGCCGAGGCGGCGGGCCTCGTGCTTGATGATGTCGGGGTAGCCCTGGAACGGCGCGTGCGCCGAGAGCATGTCGTTGTAGGCGGTGACGATGCCGATGTTGGGCCGGCGCTCGGCCACGATGCGCAGCTTGTCGTTGGCGGGCACGCCGGCCACCGCATGGGCCACGTTGGCGCAGCCCATGCGGTCGGAGCCGCGGTCGCGCTCGCCGTAGGCTTCGATCTGTTCGAGGTAGGCGGCGCGGGTGGGCGCGCTGCGTTCGCGGATGCGTCGGGTGACGGCTTGGACGGTGTCGTGGAGTGGCATGCTGGGGCTGTGGATGCGCCGGCTGGCTGGGGCCTCATGGTAAACCCCGCAGATGGCGCGATGCAGGCGAAGGGGGTGCGAGACCTCCTTCGCCCAAGGGGATGGCGCTTACTTGCCGCGCACCTGCGCGACGGCCGCGTTGACCGCGTCCCAGGTCTCCTGGCCCACCGACTTGGCGATGCCGCCGTTCACGCTGACGAGCTTCTCGCGCATGCGGTTGGCCTCGGCGGCGGGCAGTTCGTTGACCTGCATGCCCTTGGACTTGAGCTCGGCCAGCGCCTGGGTGGCCTCCTCGCGCGTGTCCTTGCGCTCGAAGTCGCGGCTCTTCAGCGCGGCGTCTTGCAGCACCTTCTTCTCGGCCGGGCTCAGCGTGTCCCACCACTTCTTGCTGACCGTGACGATCCAGGGGCTGTAGACGTGGTTGGTGACGGTCAGGTACTTCTGCACTTCGTAGAACTTGCTCGACACCACGGTGTTGAACGGGTTCTCCTGGCCGTCGACCGCGCGCGTCTCGAGGGCCGTGAAGAGTTCCGAGAAGGGCAGCGGCACGGCGTTGGCACCCAGCGCCTTGAAGCTGTCGAGGAACACGTTGTTCTGCATCACGCGCAGCTTGATGTCACCCATGTCTTCCAGCTTCTGGACCGGGCGCTTGCTGTTGGTCAGGTTGCGGAAGCCGTTCTCCCAATAGACCAGGCCGACCATGCCCTTGGGCTCGAGCTTGGCCTTGACCTTCTCGCCCACCGGGCCGTCGAGCACGGCGTCGGCTTCCTTCACGTTGCCGAACAGGAAGGGTGTGTCCCAGACGGCCATCTCGGGCACGATGCCCACGAGCGTGGCGGTCGAGCCGACCATCATCTCCTGCGCGCCGCCGATCAGCGCCTGCTGCATCTGGGTGTCGGAGCCCAGCGAGGCGTTGCCGATGCCGCGCACCTTCATCTTGCCGCCGGTGGCCTTCTCGACCTCCTGGGCGAACAGGCGCACCGCGCGGCCCTGGTTGGAGTTGTCCACCAGGCCATAGCCGAAGCGCACGATGCGCGGCTTGAAGTCCTGGGCCTGGACCGCGCCGGCGGCAGCGAGTGCGGCCACGAGGCCGACGAGAGCGAAACGGATGCGCATTGGGAAGTCTCCTGAGTATCGAAAGGGAAAAGGAAAAGGAATGGCGCGCGGGCCGCCGTCAGTGCATCCAGGCCAGCGGCGCGGTGATGAGCGAGGGGAACAGCACGAAGAGCACGACCAGCAGCACGTACATCAGCAGGAAGGGCGTGGTGCCCTTGATCACGGTTTCCATGCGCAGCCGGCCGACGCCGGCCACCACGTTCTGCACCGTGCCCACGGGCGGCGTGATCAGGCCGATGCAGCCCACGTAGATGAACATGAAGCCGAAGTACACCGGGTCGATGCCGGCCTTCACCGCCAGCGGCGCGCACACCGGGCCGAAGATCAGGATGGTGGGCGTCAGGTCCATCGCGGTGCCGACCACCAGCAGGAACAGCATCATCAGCGCCATGAACACGACGGGGTTGCCCATCACGCCCGAGAAGCTGTCGGCCAGCATGTTGGGCAGGTCGGCCAGCGTGATCATGTAGGCGGTCACGGTCGCGGCGCCGCACAGGAACATCACCACCGAGGTGGTCTTGCCGGCGTTGAGGAAGACCTGGTAGAGGTCGGCCCAGCTCAGCTCGCGGTAGACGAACATCGAGACGATCAGCGCATAGACCGCCGCCACCACCGCGGCCTCGGTGGGCGTGAAGATGCCTCCCTTGAGGCCGCCCAGGATGATGACCGGCATCATCATGGCCCAGAAGCTGTGCAGCAGCGCCTTCATGCGCGCGCCCCAGGCCACGCGCGTCATCGCCGGCAGCTTGTGCTTGCGCGCGATCCACCACCAGGCGGCGATCAGGAACAGGCCCATCATCAGGCCGGGGAACACGCCGGCCAGGAACAGCTTGCTGATCGAGGTGTTGGTGGTCACGCCGTAGATCACGAAGGGCATCGACGGCGGGATGATCGGCGCGATGATGCCGCCCGAGGCCAGCAGGCCCGCGCTGTAGCTGGCCGGGTACTTCTGCTCGCGCATCATCGGCAGCAGGATGGTCGCGAGCGCGGCGGTGTCGGCGATGGCCGAGCCGCTCATCGAGGCCAGCAGCACCGCGGCGCCGATGGCGACGAAGCCCAGGCCGCCGGGGATGTGGCCGACGAAGGCGCGCGCCAGGTCGATGATGCGGCGCGACAGGCCGCCCGCGTTCATCAGTTCGCCGGCCAGGATGAAGAAGGGCACGGCCAGCAACGGGAAGTTGTCGAAGCCGGCCTGCAGGTTCTGCGCGAGCAGCTGCGCGTCGAAGAAGTCCAGGTGCCACATGAGGGCGACACCGGTCAGCACCAGCGAGTGGGCGATCGGCATGCCGATCACCATGCCGCCGATGAGCACGAACAGGAAGATGGCGGTGACGATCATCGGGCCGTCCTCACTCGATCTCGCCCGCGGCGCCCGACGGCGCCGGCGGCTCGCCGCGCACCAGGTCGAACACCAGCGCCACCAGCAGGCCGGCCGCCAGCACCAGCGTGGCCGCGGCACCGAGCGCCAGCGGATAGCCCAGCACGGTGCTGTAGCTTTCCATGCCGGCGATCACCTGCGTCCACGCGCCCTTGAGCAGCAGCACCATGCAGGCGGCCACCAGCAGCTGGCTCAGCCAGAACAGCGCCTTGCGCGAGCCGCCCTTGAGGCGCGAGGTCACCATGTCGAAGCCCAGGTGCTTGCCCTCGAAGGCCGCCACGATGGTGCCGACGGCCACCAGCCAGACGAACAGCAGGCGCGAGATTTCCTCGTACGACACGATGCTGGTGGCGAACACGTAGCGCAGCACGACGTTCACGAAGACCGCGACGACCATGCCGGCCAGCGCCACGACCATGAAGAGTTCGGCCAGGCGCTGGAGCACCGGCTTGGGACGCGCGGGCGGCGCGGAGGGGGAATGGCTCATGCGATGTCTCCGGGCGCGCTGTCGGGCCCTGCGGTTGAAGAAGAAGAAGAAGGGGCGGCCCAGGCCACGACGGCCGCGACCAGTTCGGGCACGGGTCGGGTGGCGTCCAGCACCAGCACCCCGGGCTCGCCTTCGGGCGACTCGAGCGTGGCGAACTGGTTCGAGACCAGCGCCGGCGAGAAGAAATGGCCGGCACGCGTCTGCACGCGCGCCAGGGCCGCGTCGTAGTCCAGCGCGAGAAACACGAAGCCCAGGCGGGGCGCGGCCTGGCGCAGCCGGTCGCGGTAGCGGCGGCGCAGCGCCGAACAGGTCAGCACCCGGCCCGCGCCCTCGGGCGGCGAGGCCAGCAGCCCGGCCAGGCGCTCGAGCCAACCCGCGCGGTCGGCGTCGGTCAGCGGCGTGCCGGCGCGCATCTTGGCCACGCTCTCCGGCGCGTGGTACGCGTCGCCCTCGTGCAGCGTCCAGCCCAGCGCCTGCGCGCAGGCCTCGCCGACGCTCGACTTGCCGCAGCCGGACACGCCCATGACCACGATGGCCTGTGGTTGAAATTGTGAGATAGCGCTATCCATGGAAATCAAAAAAAGGCCCGGACAGCGGTCCAGGCCATGGCAATCCTTGCCTTCTTCAAGCTCATTTTCAGAGGAAAGAAGTCCATGCGCAGCTTTTCGGCAGGCGCGACTACTTGTTAACCCTCTGAAGGATAGCGCTATCCTATAGAACAATGGGCGCCACTTTTCTCCGGATTAACCCTTGACCGACGCGACCCGCCGCCCTCGCCGCTCCAGTGGCCGCATCACCCTCGACGACGTGGCGCGCGCCGCGGCCGTCAGCCCGATCACCGTCTCGCGCGCGCTGCGCGGCGAGCGCAGCGTCGACCCGGCCCTGACCCTGCGGGTGCGCGAAGCGGCCGAGCGCCTGGGCTACGTGCCCGACCCCGCCGCCCGCGCGCTGGCCTCGCAGCGCAGCAGCCAGGTGCTGGTGCTGGTGCCGATGCTGTCGAACACGCTGTTCGTGGACCTGCTCGAAGCCGTGCACCGCACCCTCTTCCCGGAGGGCTACCAGCCCTTCATCGGCGTGACGCACTACGACAGCGCCGAGGAAGAGCTGCTGCTGCGCACCTACCTGCCCCATCGCCCCGCAGGCCTGCTGGTGACCGGCTTCGACCGCAGCGAGACGGCGCGCCAGCTGATCGCCCACAGCGGCGTGCCCTGCGTGCACCTGATGGAAACCAGCCGCGCGCCCGGCGTGGCCTGCGTGGGCTTCTCGCAGGTGGACGCGGGTGCGGCCGTCACGCGCCACCTGCTGGAGCGCGGGCACCGGCGCATCGCCTTCTGCGGCGCCCAGCTCGATCCGCGCGTGATGCAGCGCGCCGAGGGCTACCGCCGCTGCCTGCGCGAAGCCGGCCTCTACGACGCGCGGCTCGAGATGCTGAGCCCGGAGCGCTCGTCGATCGCGCTGGGCGCGCGCCTGTTCGAGGAGATGCTGCAGCGCATGCCCGACATCGATGCCATCTTCTTCTGCAACGACGACATCGCGCAGGGCGGGCTGCTGGCGGCCAACCGCCTGCAGGTGCCGGTGCCCGGACGCGTCGCCATCGCCGGCTTCAACGACCTGGCCGGCAGCGACCAGATGGTGCCGCCGCTGACCACCATGCGCACGCCGCGCAGCGAGGTCGGCCGTGCCGGCGCCGAGATGCTGCTGGGCCTGATGCGCGGCACGCTGCCGCAGCCCGGCTGCGTCGAACTGGCTTATGAACTCGTGGTGCGCGGCAGCACCTGAAAGCCCATGAAAAAAGCCCGGTCGTGCCGGGCTTCTTCATGAGGCTGCGGGGGATCAGTCCAGCAGCTTGACCTCGACGCGGCGCGCCTCGGCGTTGTTGCCCGAGCCGGTGCCGACCACGGGTTTCTGCAGGTCGACCTTGTCGGCGGGGACGCCCAGGCCCACCAGCACGTCGCGCACGGTCTGCGCGCGCAGCTTGGCCAGCTCTTCGTTGACCTTGGCGTCGCCGGTGGTGTCGTGGAAGCCCGAGATCACGGCCTTGCGGCCGCCCTCGATGCCCTTGATCACCACGGCCAGCGCCTCGGCCGCGCCCGGGGCCAGGTCGGCGCTGCCGGTGGCGAAGTAGAAGTTCACCACGCCACCCACCACCTGGATGCTCGCGCCTTCGGGCACGACGACGGTCACGGTCTCGGTGGTCACGGTGCTGCCCGGGGCCGGCACGGGCGCCGGGGCCTCCGCCGGCTCGACCTGGGTCACGGGCAGGCCGCTGTCCTGCGCGGTGGGCGGCGTCGCGCCGCCCATGCCGTAATTGAAGACCGACACCCCCACGACGGTGAAGACCACCAGCGCAATCAAGGCAAAAAGGAAACCGAGGGCGAAGCGCTGCTGGCTGTCGTCGTCGCTGCTGGATGACATGCGATGTTCTCCGAAGGAAAGAGGCCGGTAAATAATGGGTTCGTGATCCATGACCCTGAAATTGTAGGTGCCCCGCCGCCGCCGCCCCCGCCCGCCGGCGACACCGGCCTGCCGGGCCTCGACCCGGCGCTGAAACCGGTGCGCGATCCGCGGCCGATGCTCGAGCGCACCATCGCCGAATGGGGAGGCCAGCAGGACCTCTGGCTGTTCGGCTACGGCTCGCTGATCTGGCGCCCCGACTTCGACTTCAGCGAGCGCCGGCCGGCGCGGGTGCACGGCTGGCACCGGGCGCTCAAGATGTGGAGCCGGGTCAACCGCGGCTCGCTGCAGAACCCGGGCCTGGTGTTCGGGCTGCTGTCGGGCGGCAGCTGCCGCGGCATGGTGTTCCGGGTGCCGGCCGCGGTCGGGCTCGAGACGCTGGGCCAGCTCTGGCTGCGCGAGATGCCCACCGGCGTCTACGACCCGCGCTGGCTCGACTGCATCACGCCCGGCGGACCGGTGCGCGCGCTGGCCTTCACGCTGTCGCGCCGCAGCCCCAACTTCACCGGCGAACTCAGCGAGGAACGCTACCGCCAGATTTTCCGCAGCGCCACCGGCCGCTACGGCAGTTCGCTGGACTATGCGCGCCAGACGCTGCAGGAATTGCAACGACACGCCATCCACGACCGGGCGCTGGCCCGCTTGTTGCGACTGGCCGAGGCCGAACTGTCGGCGCGGGCCGATGGTCAGGACGGCCCGAGTCCGCTATACACCATGACATCCGCGCCCGATGGCGCCCCAGACACTTCCCAGGAGAAACCATGAGCTTCCGTCTTCCTTCCGCGGCCCTCGCCGCACTGGCCCTCGCCGCACTGCCCGGCTGCGCCAGCATGGGCAGCCCCGGCGCCGTCGCCGAGCTCGCGCCCACCGCGGCGATTTCGCCCAACCCGACCATCGGCAAAGTGACCTTCACCCCGCTCGACCACGGCGTGCGCGTGGCCGGCGAGGTGCGCGGCCTGGCGCCCAACAGCGAGCATGGCTTCCACATCCACGAAAAGGGCGACTGCGGGGACAACGGCAACGCCTCGGGCGGCCACTTCAACCCGGCCGGCGGCATCCACGGCAAGTTCGCCGCGCCCGGCAGCCATGCGGGCGAACTGCCCAGCCTGATGGCCGACGCCAGCGGCGTGGCGCGCTTCCGTGTCGACGACCATTCGATCTCGCTGACCGACGGCGCCGCCAACAACGTGCTGGGCCGCGCGCTGGTGGTGCACCGCGACCGCGACGACTACACGACCCAGCCGGCCGGCAACTCCGGCCCGCGCATCGCCTGCGCGGTCATCTCGAAGGGCTGAGTTCCCGCCAGAGCGCCTCGGCCGCCGCCAGGTCGGCCAGGGTGTCGACGTCGGTCACGATGCCGACGTCATCGAGCGCCAGTTCGCGCACCTCGCCGCGCGCGCGCAGCGCCTGGAGCACCGGCGCCGCGCCCACTTCGCCCGTGCGCTGCAGCAGCGCCTCGCGCGAAGCGGCGCCGAAGGCCACCGGGTGCCCGCGCCGGCCCGCATGGCTGGGCTGCACCGCCGCCGCGCCCTCGGCCAGCGCGGCCGCCACGCGCCGCAGCGTGTCGGGCCGCACCAGCGGCAGGTCGGCCGGCAGGATCAGCCAGCCACCGGCGTCGGCCGTCGCGCGCACCGCCGCGGCGATCGAATCGCCCATGCCCGGATGGCCGGCGTCTTCCAGATGCCAGGGCAGCCCGCTCGCGCGCACCGCGGCCAGGCTGTGCTCCAGCAACGGCCGTCCGCCGAGCAGCGCCGCCAGCTTGTGCACCGTGCCGCCCGAGGCACGAAAGCGGTCGCCGCGGCCGGAGGCCAGCACGATCACGGTGGGCAAGGCGATGGGGTTCATGCGCGAAGTATCCCGCGCGTCGACAATCGCGTCATGACCTCTCCCAACGATTCCCTCGCCGCGCTGCGCAAGAGCTACGAGCGCGCCGAACTCGACGAAGTCCGCAGCGCGGCCGACCCGCTGCAGCAATTCGAACGCTGGCTCGGCGAAGCCATCGAGGCCCAGGTGCCCGAGCCCAACGCCATGACGCTGGCCACGGTCGGCAGCGACCTGCGGCCCTCCACGCGCATCGTGCTGATCAAGGGCTACGACGCGCGCGGCATCGTCTGGTTCACCAACTACCAGAGCCGCAAGGGCCAGGAGCTGGGCGGCAACCCCTATGCCGCGCTGCAGTTCCACTGGGTCGAGCTCGAGCGCGTGGTGCGCATCGAGGGCCGGGTGCAAAAGACCGACGACGCCGAGAGCGACGCCTATTTCGCCAGCCGCCCGCTCGATTCGCGCCTGGGCGCCTGGGCCAGCCCGCAGAGCGAGGTGATCAGCGGCCGCGACGTGCTGGTGAAGAACGCGGCCCTGGCCGCCGCCCGCCACCTGCTGTCGCCGCCGCGCCCGCCGCACTGGGGCGGCTACCGGCTGGTGCCCGAGCGCTGGGAGTTCTGGCAGGGCCGCAAGAGCCGGCTGCACGACCGGCTGCGCTACCGTGCCGACGAAGCCGGCGGCGGCTGGCTGCGCGAACGGCTCGCGCCCTGAGAACGCCCGGTCGCCACACCAGCCCCGGGCAATCGATAGGCGCGCCGGGCCGCAAGCTTCCTAGAATGCCCGGTCCTGCCGCTTCCGCTTCTGCCCACCCCACGTGTCCGATCGCCTCTCCGTCCTCCCCCAATACGTCCTGCCCAAGCAGGCTCTGACTTCCTTCGCCGGCTGGGTCGCCGGCAAGGAGCGCGGCGCCGTCACCACCTGGATCATCCGGCGCTTCGTGGCGAAGTACGACGTGAACATGGCGGAGGCGCTCGACAGCGACATCGCGAGCTACGCGAGCTTCAACGACTTCTTCACGCGCGCGCTCAAGCCGGGCGCGCGGCCGATCGCGCAGGCCGACCTGGTGTCGCCGGTGGACGGCGCGATCAGCCAGTTCGGCCCGGTCGCCGACGGCCAGCTGTTCCAGGCCAAGGGCCACCACTGCACCGCCGCCGCGCTGGTCGGCGGCGACGCGGCGCTGGCCGCGCAGTTCGCGCACGGCAGCTTCGCCACGCTCTACCTGAGCCCGCGCGACTACCACCGCATCCACATGCCCTGCGACGGCCGGCTGCGCCGCATGATCTACGTGCCGGGCGACCTGTTCTCGGTCAATCCGACCACCGCGCGCGGCGTGCCGGGGCTGTTCGCGCGCAACGAGCGCACGGTGTGCGTGTTCGACGGCCCGCACGGCCCCTTCGTGCTGGTGCTGGTGGGCGCGACCATCGTCGGCAGCATGGCGACCGTCTGGCATGGCGTGATCAACCCGCCGCGCGGCGGCGCGGTGCGCGAATGGCGCTACGACGACCAGCAGCAGATCGTGCTGCGCCAGGGTGAGGAAATGGGCCGTTTCCTGCTCGGTTCGACGGTGGTGATGCTGTTCCCCTCGCCCGACCTGGCCTTCAACCCGGACTGGGCGCCGGGCGCTCCGGTGCGGCTGGGCGAAGTCATGGCGCGGCAGCCCCGGCCATGAGCCGCCCCCGCGCGAAGCCGCACGCAGCGGCGAAGTTCAGCTACGAAAGCAGTAGCAAAACCGCTTCTGCGCTATAGTCGCCGGCCCCTTCGCGCCTTGCCGCCCTCCCCGCCACGACACCGATGAGTTCCAAGGAAAACGCAGCCGTCAACCAGTTGCTCGCGCTGCTGGAGGCCCGCTATGCCTTGCGCGTGCTCTGGGCGTTGCGGGACGGCCATGCGCAGACCTTCAGGCTGCTGCAGGACAGCGTGGGCGGCATCACGCCCAACACGCTCAACACCCGCATCAAGGAACTGCGCGAGGCCGGCCTCGTGATCCACGGCGGCGACGGCTACAGCCTGACGCTGAGCGGCCAGGACCTGCTGCGGCGGCTGTCGGACCTGCAGGCCTTCGCGGGCAAGTGGCAGGCCGGGCAGGCGAAGAAGGCCGCGGCGGTGACGCCGGCACCGACGCCGCCCGGGCCCCCCTTTCCCTCTGTTTGAGCCTCGTCGCGCCGCGACGGCATCACGTCCTGCGGGCAGGGACACGCCCGGTCGTTAAACTCCCCGCCTTTCTTCCAACCCGTTTTCATCCTCGATAAGGAACGCCCATGCCCACCACTCCCTCCGGCCTGCAATACGAAGACACCGTCGTCGGCGACGGCAGCGAAGCCAAGGCCGGCCAGCACGTGCATGTGCACTACACCGGCTGGCTCTACAACGACGGCGTGCAGGGCGCCAAGTTCGACTCCAGCCGCGACCGTGGCGATCCGTTCGCCTTCTCGCTGGGCGCCGGCCAGGTCATCAAGGGCTGGGACGAAGGCGTGGCCGGCATGAAGATCGGCGGCCAGCGCACGCTGATCATCCCCGCGGCCCTGGGCTACGGTGCCCGCGGCGCCGGCGGCGTGATCCCGCCGAACGCGACGCTGAAGTTCGACGTCGAGCTGCTCGACGCGCACTGATGGCTCCCCCCCGAGGGGCTTTGCGCACTTCGTGTCGCTTCGCCCTTCCCCCCTCCGGGGGCACTACCGGCGGCCCGGCGAAGCCGGTTCCGCGGTAGTCCTGGGGTTCTGCGGGCTCGCGCACTGCGTGCGCCTTGCCTGGGCGGGACCGTACGGACTGGGGTGGTCAGGGGAATTCAGTGTTTCCTGCCAGCGGCTTGATGAAGCCGCATTTTTTTGTCTTGAAAAACCCTTCCGGCGGCCCCAATTGGCCCGGAATCGTTTCTTTCACGTCCGTTCCAACGGTTTTTGAGCATGTCAGATCCACAAAACCCCGAAATGAACCCGCAAACGCTGCAAGGCGCACCCAGCCCCGAAGAACTCGAAGCAGCGCAATTCGCCAACGAAGCCGATGCACAGGACGCGCTGGTCGCGGCCCAGGCCGAGCTGGCGACCTTGCAGGCGAAGAACGCGGAGCTGGCCGACCAGTACCTGCGCGCGCAGGCCGACGTGCAGAACGCACGCCGCCGCGCCGACGAGGAGATCACCAAGGCGCGCAAGTTCGCGGTCGAGGCCTTCGCCGAGAGCCTGCTGCCGGTCACCGACAGCCTCGAGGCCGGCCTGGCGATCCAGGACGTGACGCCCGAGCAGATCCGCGAAGGCGCCGAAGCCACGCTGCGCCAGCTCAAGAGCGCGCTCGAGCGCCACAAGGTGATCGAGATCGCCCCCGCCGCGGGCAGCAGGTTCGATCCGCACCAGCACCAGGCCATCTCGGTCGTGCCGACGCCCGGCCAGGAACCCAACACCATCGTGGGCGTGCTGCAGAAGGGCTACACCATCGCCGAGCGCGTGCTGCGCCCCGCGCTGGTCACGGTCAGCGCCGCGGGCTGACCGCCCCCAGGAAACCCACAGGAAATCCCCGCGTCATCCCTTGAATAGCGCCGGGTTATCCACACGTTCACAACAACTCAATTCCAGCATTCAGGAGCATTCACATCATGGGCAGAATCATCGGTATCGACCTTGGCACCACCAACTCGTGCGTCTCGATCATGGAGGGCAACACGACCCGCGTGATCGAGAACTCGGAAGGTGCACGCACCACGCCATCGATCGTCGCCTACCAGGAAGACGGTGAAGTCCTGGTCGGCGCCGCGGCCAAGCGCCAGGCGGTGACGAACCCGCGCAACACGATCTACGCCGTCAAGCGCCTGATCGGCCGCAAGTTCGAAGAGAAGGAAGTGCAGAAGGACATCGACCTGATGCCCTACACCATCTCCAAGGCCGACAACGGCGACGCCTGGGTCGAGGTGCGCGGCAAGAAGCTCGCGCCCCAGCAGGTCAGCGCCGAGATCCTGCGCAAGATGAAGAAGACCGCCGAGGACTACCTGGGCGAGCCGGTGACCGAGGCCGTGATCACGGTGCCCGCGTACTTCAACGACAGCCAGCGCCAGGCCACCAAGGACGCCGGCCGCATCGCCGGCCTGGACGTCAAGCGCATCATCAACGAACCCACCGCCGCGGCCCTGGCCTTCGGCCTGGACAAGCAGGACAAGGCCGATCGCAAGATCGCCGTGTACGACCTGGGCGGCGGCACCTTCGACGTGTCGATCATCGAGATCGCGGACGTCGACGGCGAGAAGCAGTTCGAAGTGCTGTCGACCAACGGCGACACCTTCCTGGGCGGCGAAGACTTCGACCAGCGCATCATCGACTACATCATTTCCGAGTTCAAGAAGGAACAGGGCGTCGACCTGGGCAAGGACGTGCTGGCCCTGCAGCGCCTCAAGGAAGCCGCCGAGAAGGCCAAGATCGAGCTGTCGAACGGCGCCGCCACCGACATCAACCTGCCCTACGTGACGGCCGACGCCTCGGGCCCGAAGCACCTGAACATCAAGCTCAGCCGCGCCAAGCTGGAAAGCCTGGTCGAAGAGCTGGTCGAGCGCACCATCGCGCCCTGCCGCACCGCCATCAAGGATGCCGGCGTGAGCGTGTCGGACATCAACGACGTGATCCTGGTCGGCGGCATGACCCGCATGCCCAAGGTGCAGGAGAAGGTCAAGGAGTTCTTCGGCAAGGAACCGCGCAAGGACGTGAACCCCGACGAGGCCGTGGCCGTCGGCGCCGCCATCCAGGGCCAGGTGCTCTCGGGCGACCGCAAGGACGTGCTGCTGCTCGACGTGACCCCGCTGTCGCTGGGCATCGAGACCATGGGCGGCGTGATGACCAAGATGATCGTGAAGAACACGACCATCCCGACCAAGTTCGCGCAGACCTTCTCGACCGCCGAGGACAACCAGCCGGCCGTGACCATCAAGGTGTTCCAGGGTGAACGCGAGATCGCCTCGGGCAACAAGGCGCTGGGCGAGTTCAACCTCGAAGGCATCCCGCCGGCCGCGCGCGGCACGCCGCAGATCGAGGTGAGCTTCGACATCGACGCCAACGGCATCCTGCACGTGGGCGCCAAGGACAAGGGCACCGGCAAGGAAAACAAGATCACCATCAAGGCGAACTCGGGCCTGTCGGAAGACGAGATCCAGAAGATGGTCAAGGACGCCGAACTGAACGCGGCCGACGACAAGAAGAAGGTCGAGCTGGCGCAGGCCCGCAACCAGGGCGAAGCCATGGTGCACAGCGTGAAGAAGTCGCTGGGCGAGCACGGCGAGACCCTGGACGCCGGCGAGAAGGAAAAGATCGAGGCCGCCATCAAGGACGTCGAGGAAGCCCTGAAGACCGACGACAAGGCGGCCATCGAGGACAAGACCAACACGCTGATGAGCGCGAGCCAGAAGCTGGGCGAGAAGATGTACGCCGACGCGCAGGCCGCAGCCGGTGCGGCTGGCGGCGCGGCCGGCGGCCCTGAAGCGGCAGCCAGCGCCCCGGCGGACGACAACGTGGTCGACGCCGAGGTCAAGGAAGTCAAGAAGGGCTGATCCCGCAGCGCTTCCCGAGGCTGGATCACCCCCCGACGGGTGATCCAGCCTTTTCCGTTTCCAGCTACCGCCCCCGACGACCCGCACGACCCGCACCATGGCCACCAAACGCGACTACTACGAAACCCTCGGCGTTCCCAAGAACGCGAGCGAGGATGAAATCAAGAAGGCTTATCGCAAGCAGGCGATGAAGCACCATCCCGACCGCAACCAGGGCGACGCGTCCAAGGATGCGGAAGCCAAGTTCAAGGACGCCAAGGAAGCGTACGAGATGCTGTCGGACCCGCAGAAGCGGGCCGCCTATGACCAGTACGGCCATGCGGGCGTCGACCCCAACATGCGCGGCGGCCCGGGCGCGGAAGGCTTCGGCGGCTTCGCGGAGGCCTTCGGCGACATCTTCGGCGACGTGTTCGGCGGTGCGCGCGGCGGCCGCCAGGGCAGCGGACGGCAGGTCTTCCGCGGCGGCGACCTGAGCTACGCGATGGAGATCACGCTGGAGGAAGCGGCCGACGGCAAGGACGCGCAGATCCGCATCCCCAGCTGGGACGATTGCGCGACCTGCAGCGGCACGGGCGCCAAGCCCGGCACCAAGCCCATCACCTGCACCACCTGCCACGGCGCGGGCGCGGTGCAGATGCGGCAGGGTTTCTTCAGCGTACAGCAGACCTGCCCGCAGTGCCACGGCACGGGCAAGATCATCCCCGAACCGTGTGCCACCTGCCACGGCCAGGGCAAGATCAAGAACAACAAGACGCTGGAAGTGAAGATCCCGGCCGGCATCGACGACGGCATGCGCATCCGCAGCACCGGCAACGGCGAACCCGGCACCAACGGCGGTCCGCCGGGCGACCTCTACATCGAGATCCGGCTCAAGAAGCACGACCTGTTCGAACGCGACGGCGACGACCTGCACTGCGTGGTGCCGGTGGCCATGACGACCGCGGCGCTGGGCGGCGAGATCAACGTGCCGACGCTCAAGGGCGCGGCCGCTATCGACATCCCCGAAGGCACGCAGAGCGGCAAGCAGTTCCGGCTGCGCGGCAAAGGCATTAAGGGCGTGCGCGGCAGCTACCCGGGCGACCTGTACTGCCACGTGCGCGTCGAGACACCGGTCAAGCTCACCGAGCACCAGCGCAAGCTGGTCAAGGAGCTCGACGAGTCGCTCAAGAAAGGCGGCAACAAGCACAGCCCGACCGACAAGGGCTGGTTCGACAAGGCCAAGGAATTCTTCAGCTGATCGCGGTCGGCGGATGGACTACGAAAGAGCGGCCTGCGGGCCGCTTTTTTTTGCGTCAAGATCGGCAGATCCAAAATAAAACTGGACGCGTATGTGCACGCATGGGGATGTTGAATCGTTCATGCATCAGTAGGAACTTTAAACAGAGGCTGTTGTTCTGAACGAATAAGCACTCGCAGAAGCGTTCTTTGCTTTATGCTGATTCAGCAGTTGGAATAGGGAGTTTTTTGCAGGGCATGCAGCCCAGCGCCAAGCACCTGAATGCGAGTGTTGCGATGCGTGGGCTGCTGCAGGTCCGGGGCTTCGGCCTCATTGACTCGATGGAGGTGTGTCCATGGATGTGATCAGCAACTTTGCCGCCCGCTACGACCGCACGCGAGAAGAGGTCCTCTCGCTGCAGGAGTACCTTGACCTCTGCAAGCGCGAGCCGGTGGCCTATGCCACCGCTGCCGAGCGCATGCTCCAAGCCATCGGCGCCCCCGAACTCGTGGACACGCGCAACGACCCCCGGCTCTCGCGCATCTTCGCCAACAAGGTGATCAAGCTCTACCCGGCGTTCAAGGAGTTCTACGGCATGGAGGACGCCATCGAGCAGGTGGTGTCCTATTTCCGCCACGCGGCCCAGGGCCTCGAGGAAAAGAAGCAGATCCTCTATCTGCTGGGCCCGGTGGGCGGCGGCAAGAGCTCCATCGCGGAGCGTCTCAAGCAATTGATGGAGCAGGTGCCCTTCTATGCGATCAAGGGATCGCCGGTGAACGAATCACCGCTGGGCCTGTTCGACCCGGCCGAGGACGGTGAAATCCTCGAAAAGGAATTCGGCATCCCGCGCCGCTACCTGCAGCGCATCCTCTCGCCCTGGGCCGTCAAGCGGCTCGAGGAATTCGGCGGCGACATCCGCAAGTTCCAGGTGGTCAAGCGCTACCCGTCGGTGCTGCGCCAGATCGCGGTGGCCAAGACCGAGCCCGGCGACGAGAACAACCAGGACATCTCCTCGCTGGTCGGCAAGATCGACATCCGCAAGCTCGAGACCTACGCCCAGGACGACCCCGACGCCTACTCCTACTCGGGCGGCCTGTGCCTCGCGAACCAGGGCCTGCTGGAGTTTGTCGAGATGTTCAAGGCGCCGATCAAGGTGCTGCATCCGCTGCTGACCGCCACGCAGGAAAGCAACTTCAAGGGCACCGAGGGCTTCGGCGCCATCCCCTTCGACGGCATCGTGCTGGCGCACAGCAACGAAAGCGAATGGAAGGCCTTCCGCAACAACAAGAACAACGAGGCCTTCCTCGACCGGATCTACATCGTCAAGGTGCCCTACTGCCTGCGCGTCTCCGAAGAGATCAAGATCTACGAGAAGCTGGTGCGCACCTCCTCGCTGGCCGAGGCACCCTGCGCTCCCGGCACCTTGCGCATGATGGCGCAGTTCTCGGTGCTCACGCGGCTCAAGGAGCCGGAGAACTCGAGCATCTTCAGCAAGTCGCTGGTCTACGACGGCGACAGCCTCAAGGACACCGACCCGAAGGCCAAGTCGCTGCAGGAGTACCGCGACTACGCGGGCGTCGACGAGGGCATGAGCGGCGTGTCGACGCGCTTCGCCTTCAAGATCATTTCCAAGGTCTTCAACTTCGACAGCAGCGAGGTGGCGGCCAACCCGGTGCACCTGATGTACGTGCTCGAACAGCAGATCGAGCGCGAACAGTTCCCGCCGGAGACCGAGCAGAAGTACCTGGCCTACATCAAGGAGCACCTGGCCGCGCGCTATGCCGAATTCATCGGCAAGGAGATCCAGACCGCCTACCTCGAGAGCTACAGCGAGTACGGCCAGAACATCTTCGACCGCTACGTGACCTACGCCGACTACTGGATCCAGGACCAGGAGTACCGCGACGTCGACACCGGCGAGGTGTTCGATCGGGTCTCGCTCAACGGCGAGCTGGAGAAGATCGAGAAGCCCGCGGGCATCTCGAACCCCAAGGACTTCCGCAACGAGATCGTCAACTTCGTGCTGCGCGCGCGGGCCGGCAACGCGGGCCGCAATCCGGCCTGGACCAGCTACGAGAAGCTGCGCACGGTGATCGAGAAGAAGATGTTCTCCAACACCGAGGAGCTGCTGCCGGTCATCAGCTTCAACGCCAAGAGCAGCGCCGACGAACAGAAGAAGCACCAGGACTTCGTCGCGCGCATGGTGGAGAAGGGCTACACGTCCAAGCAGGTGCGCCTGCTGTGCGAGTGGTACCTGCGGGTTCGCAAGAGTTCCTGAGTTTCAGAGTTCCATGACGCGCTCCGGCGCGGAGGTTTGACACCTTGGCCATGCTGCAACAGATCATCGATCGACGCTTGTCCGGCAAGAACAAGTCGATCGGCAATCGCGAGCGCTTTCTCCGGCGCTACCGGGGCCAGATCCGCGACGCGGTGCGGCGCGCAATCAGTGGCCGCAACATCCGCGATCTCGAGCGCGGCGAGGACATCACGCTGCCCAAGCGCGACGTGTCCGAGCCGGTGTTCGGGCACGGGGCCGGCGGCAACCGCGAGCATGTGCACCCGGGCAACCAGGAATACCTCAAGGGCGACCGCATCGCGCGGCCGCCGGGCGGGAGCGGCGGGGGCACGGGCCAGGGCGAAGCCGGCGACGGCGGCGAAGGCGAGGACGATTTCGTCTTCAGCCTGACGCGCGAGGAGTTCATGCAGGTCTTCTTCGAGGACCTCGCCCTGCCCCACCTGGTGCGCACCCAGCTCACCGAGGTGCCCGAATGGAAGAGCCACCGCGCGGGCTTCAAGAGCGACGGCAATCCGAGCAGCCTGCACGTGGTGCGCTCGATGCGCGGCGCGCTGGCCCGGCGCATCGCGCTGGGCGGCGAGAGCCGCATCGAGCTGCACCGCATGGAGGCCGAGCTGCTGCGGCTCAAGCTCGAGCCGGGCTCGGAGCTGCCCTCGGCGCTCGAACGCATCCGCGCGCTCGAGGAGGCGATCGCCGAGCTGCGCCGCACCGCCAAGCACGTGCCCTACATCGACCCCATCGACCTGCGCTACCGCAACCGGGTGCGCGTGCCGGTGCCCAGCGCCAAGGCCGTGATGTTCTGCCTGATGGACGTCTCGGGCTCGATGGACGAGGCGCGCAAGGACATGTCCAAGCGTTTCTTCATGCTGCTCTACCTGTTCCTCACGCGCCACTACGAGAAGATCGACCTGGTCTTCCTGCGCCACCACACGCAGGCGCAGGAAGTCAGCGAGGAAGAGTTCTTCCACGCCACCGAGACCGGCGGCACCGTGGTGTCGAGCGTGCTGGTGCTGATGGACGAGATCATCAAGTCGCGCTATTCCAGCGCCGAATGGAACATCTACGGCGCCCAGGCCAGCGACGGCGACAACTGGCACCAGGACAGCGGCCGCTGCCGCCAGCTGCTGGACGAATCGATCCTGCCGATGTCGCGCTACTACGCCTACGTGCAGGTGGCCGATGCCGAGCAGAACCTCTGGCAGGAATACTCGCAGCTGGTGGGCATCCGCCCCAACTTCGCGATGCGCAAGGTGGCCAGCGCGCAGGACATCTATCCGGTGTTCCGCGACCTGTTCAAGAAGGAAGGAGTGCCCGCATGACCGAGCTGCTGCACCCGGCGGGCGCCAAGGCCGTGCTGCCCAGCCCGTCCGACTGGACCTTCGAGCTGATCGAGACCTACCACCAGGAGATCCGGCGCACCGCCGAGTCCTTCAAGCTCGACACCTACCCGATCCAGCTGGAGATCATCACGGCCGAGCAGATGATGGACGCCTACGCCAGCGTCGGCATGCCGGTGATCTACCGCCACTGGTCCTACGGCAAGCAGTTCATCGCGACCGAGAAGAACTACCGCCGCGGCCACATGGGGCTGGCCTACGAGATCGTGATCAACTCCGACCCCTGCATCGCGTACCTCATGGAAGAGAACACCATGGCGATGCAGGCACTGGTGATCGCCCATGCGGCCTACGGCCACAACAGCTTCTTCAAGGGCAACTACCTGTTCCGGATGTGGACCGACGCGTCCTCGATCATCGACTACCTGGTCTATGCGCGGAACTACATCAGCGAGTGCGAAGAACGCCACGGCATCGATGCGGTGGAAGAACTGCTCGATTCCTGCCATGCGCTGATGAACTACGGCGTCGACCGCTACCGCCGGCCGCAGAAGCGCTCGCTGGCGCAGGAGATCAGCCAGCGCGCCGAGCGCGAGCACCACCTGCAGCAGCAGGTCAACGACCTCTGGCGCACCCTGCCGCGCCGCATCGAGACCGCGACCGACGTCGACGCCGCGCGCCGCTTCCCGGCCGAGCCGCAGGAGAACCTGCTGTACTTCATCGAGAAGAACGCGGCCCTGCTCGAACCCTGGCAGCGCGAGGTGGTGCGCATCGTGCGCAAGGTCGCGCAGTACTTCTATCCGCAGCGCCAGACGCAGGTGATGAACGAGGGCTGGGCCACCTTCTGGCACTACACGCTGCTCAACACCCTATACGACAAGGGCCAGCTCGCCGACGGCTTCATGATCGAGTGGCTGCGCTCCCACACCAGCGTGGTCTACCAGCCGCCCGTGGGCCACCGCGCCTACAGCGGCATCAACCCCTATGCGCTGGGCTTCGCGATGTTCACCGAGCTGCGCCGCATCTGCGAGAAGCCGACCGAGGAGGACCGGCGCTGGTTCCCCGACTACGCCGGCACCGACTGGGTCACGACGCTCGACCATGCGATGCGCAACTACAAGGACGAGAGCTTCGTCGGCCAGTTCCTGAGCCCCAAGACCATGCGCGACTTCCGGCTGTTCGCGGTGCGCGACCATGCGGCCGAGCCCGAACTCGAGATCTCGGCGATCCACGACGACAGCGGCTACCAGGCGCTGCGCGAATCGCTCTCGCGCCAGTACGACATCGGCAGCCGCGAACCGGACATCCAGGTCTGGAACGTCGACCTGCGCGGCGACCGCTCGCTCACGCTGCGCCATGTGCAGCGCAACGGCCTGCCGCTGCACGAGGGCACGCCCGAGGTGCTCAAGCACGTGGCGCGGCTCTGGGGCTTCGACGTGCGGCTGGAAAGCGTGGACGCGCAGGGGCGGGTCACGCTGCGCGAGACGGCGGCGGCGACGCGCAGCCGCTAGGCCATCACGCTCAGGCCGGCCGCTTCAATTCGCGCCGCGCCTGCAGCGCCTGCTCCCGCGCGCCGCAGCCTTCGATGTGGTCGTTGACCAGGCCCATGGCCTGCATGAAGGCGTAGACGGTGGTCGGGCCGACGAAGCTCCAGCCGCGCTTCTTCAGGTCCTTGGACATCGCGATCGATTCGGCCGAGGTGGTGAAGGTGCGCAATGCCGCCAAGGTGATCTTCTTCGGCCGCGTCGACGGCTCTGGCTCGTAGCCCCAGGCATAGGCGGCCAGCGAGCCGAATTCCTCGCGCAGCTCGAGCACGCGGCGCGCGTTGTTCAGCGTCGACTCGATCTTGCCGCGGTGCCGCACGATGCCTGCGTCGGCCAGCAGGCGCGCCACGTCGGCCTCGCCGAAGCGCACCAGTTGCTCGGCCTCGAAGTTCGCGAAGGCCTGGCGGAAGTTCTCGCGCTTGTTGAGGATCGTGAGCCAGCTGAGCCCGGCTTGGAAGCCCTCCAGGCACAGCTTCTCGAACAGCCGCCGGTCGTCGGTGACCGGGAAGCCCCATTCGTGGTCGTGATAGTGCCGGTAGGCGGGCGTGGCCTCGCACCAGCGGCAGCGCGGCGCGCCCTCGTCGTCGGCGAACAGCCCTTCGGCCAGGCTCATAGCTGGGTCAGCGCCTCGATCGCCAGCGCATAGCCCTTGACGCCCAGCCCGACGATGATGCCGCGCGCCGCCGGCGAGATGAAGGAGTGGTGGCGGAAGGCCTCGCGCGCATGCACGTTGGAGATGTGCAGCTCGATCACCGGCACGCTGGCGCCCTTGATCGCGTCGTGCAGCGCCACCGAGGTGTGGGTGTAGGCACCGGCGTTGAGCACCACGCCGAGCATGCGCCCCGCCGCGACTTCGCGGCCGGCTTCGTGCAGCCAGTCGACCAGCGTGCCCTCGTGGTTGGTCTGGCGGCATTCGATGGCCACGCCAAGTTTCGTGCCGGCCTCGGCGCACAGGCGCTCGACGTCGGGCAGGGTGTCGTGGCCGTACTGCGCGGGCTCGCGGGTGCCGAGCAGGTTGAGGTTGGGGCCGTTGAGAACGAGGATGGTCTTCATCTGGAAGGTCTGGCTGCTGGGGCCTGGCATCTTAGGCCAGGCGCGATGCGAATCCTCACGAACCATACTCCCGGGGGGTATACACTCGCAGCATGCCCCATTCACCCGACGAGAAGAAAAAGGCCGTGCTGCGCGTGCGTCGCATCCGCGGCCAGGCCGACGCGCTCGAACGGGCGCTGGAAGCCGGCGCCGAATGCGGCAGCGTGCTGCAGCAGCTCGCGGCGATCCGTGGCGCCGTCAACGGGCTGATGTCCGAGGTGCTCGAGTCGCACATCCGCGAGGAATTCGGCCCGCCCTCCGACGCCGACCCGCGCCACGCGCAGCGGGTGCAGGACATGACCACGCTGGTGCGCACCTACCTCCGGTGAACGCCCCCCACCCATCCCCACCCTTCTTCAGGAGTCCTTGCCCATGAAATCCCGTGCCGCCGTCGCCTTCGCTGCCGGACAGCCCCTCCAGATCGTCGAAATCGACGTCGCCCCGCCGCAGAAGGGCGAGGTGCTGGTCAAGATCACCCACACCGGCATCTGCCACACCGACGCCTTCACGCTCAGCGGCGACGACCCCGAAGGCCTGTTCCCGGCGGTGCTGGGCCATGAAGGCGCGGGCATCGTGGTCGAGGTCGGCGAAGGCGTGACCAGCGTCAAGCCCGGCGACCATGTGATCCCGCTCTACACCGCCGAATGCGGCGAGTGCCTGTTCTGCAAGAGCGGCAAGACCAACCTCTGCGTGTCGGTGCGCGCCACGCAGGGCAAGGGCGTGATGCCCGACGGCACCACCCGCTTCAGCTACAACGGCCAGCCGATCTACCACTACATGGGCTGCTCCACCTTCAGCGAATACACGGTGGTGGCCGAGGTCTCGCTGGCCAAGATCCACCCCGACGCCAACCCCGAGCAGGTCTGCCTGCTGGGCTGCGGCGTGACCACCGGCCTGGGCGCGGTGAAGAACACCGCCAAGGTGCAGGAAGGCGACTCGGTCGCGGTGTTCGGCCTGGGCGGCATCGGCCTGGCGGTGATCCAGGGCGCCAAGCTGGCCAAGGCCGGACGCATCATCGCCATCGACACCAACCCCTCGAAGTTCGAGCTGGCGCGCACCTTCGGCGCCACCGACTGCGTGAACCCCAAGGACCACGACAAGCCGATCCAGCAGGTGATCGTCGACATGACGACCTGGGGCGTCGACCATTCCTTCGAGTGCATCGGCAACGTCAACGTGATGCGCGCCGCGCTCGAATGCGCGCACCGCGGCTGGGGCCAGTCGGTGGTCATCGGCGTGGCCGGCGCGGGCCAGGAGATCTCCACCCGCCCGTTCCAGCTGGTGACCGGCCGGCGCTGGCTGGGCACGGCCTTCGGCGGTGTCAAGGGCCGCTCGCAGTTGCCGGGCATGGTCGAGGACGCGATGAAGGGCGACATCCAGCTCGCGCCCTTCGTCACCCACACCATGCCGTTGTCGGGCATCAACGAGGCCTTCGACCTGATGCACGAAGGCAAGTCGATCCGCTCGGTGGTCCACTACTGATCGGCGCGCGATGACCGACACCTTGAAGACCCTCTCCGAGCACGCCTGCTTCGGCGGCACGCAGCGCTTCCACGAACATGCCTCGCGCGAGATCGGCCTGCCGATGCGCTTCTCGGTCTTCCTGCCGCCGCAGGCCGCCGACGGCCCGGTGCCGGCGCTGGTCTACCTCGCGGGCCTGACCTGCAACGAGGAGACCTTCATGGTCAAGGCCGGCGCGCAGCGGCTCGCGGCCGAACTGGGCCTGGCCCTGGTCGCGCCCGACACCAGCCCGCGCGGCGCCAACGCGCCGGGCGAGGCCGAGGCCTGGGACTTCGGTGTCGGCGCCGGCTTCTACCTCGACGCCACGCAGGCCCCCTGGGCCACCCACTGGCGCATGGAGAGCTACCTGATCGGCGAACTGCTGCCCCTGCTGGGCGCGCAGTGCGGCCTCGACCTGCAGCGCGTCGGCCTGTCCGGCCACTCGATGGGCGGCCATGGCGCGCTCACGCTGGCGCTGCGCCACCCGGGGCTGTTCAGGTCGCTCTCGGCCTTCGCGCCGATCTGCGCGCCCACGCGCTGCCCCTGGGGCGAGAAGGCCTTCACCGGCTACCTCGGCGCCGACCGTTCGGCCTGGCTCGAACACGATGCCACCGTGCTGATGGACAACCAGCCGGTCGCGCCCTACCCCGCGGGCATCCTGATCGACCAGGGCCTGGCCGACAAATTCCTGGCCGAGCAGCTGCACCCGCAGCTGTTCGAGGCCGCCTGCGAACACATCGGCCAGCCGCTCACGCTGCGCCGCCACGCGGGCTACGACCACGGCTACTACTTCATCCAGAGCTTCATGGCCGACCACCTGCGGCACCACGCCGCGCAGCTCGCGCGTTGAGCGGCGATGGCCTCCGCCGCCTTCGTCGACAGCCTGCACGAGGTGTTCCAGGGCCTGGGCCGCATCCAGGCGCGCCGCATGTTCGGCGGCCACGGCATCTTCCACGACGGGCGCATGATCGCGCTGGTGCTGGGCGACGTGCTCTACCTCAAGGCCGACGACCAGAGCGCCCCGCATTTCGATGCGCTGCAGCTGCCACACTTCAGCTACCTGCGGCAGGGCAAGCCGGCCCGGCTGTCGTACCGCGAGGCCCCGGCCGACCTGTTCGACGACGCCGAACTCGCCACCCTGTGGGGCCGGCGGGCCTGGGAAGCGGCGCTGCGCGCCGGCGCGCCCAAACCCGCCAAACCCCGCAAGACCCCTGCGAAGAAGACAAAGAAAGCACCATGAACACCGCGCCGCCACCCCTGCCCACACGCGACGAGATCGCCCTGCTCGAACCCTTCGCCGGCCTCGAGATGCGCGACATCGACGTGGTCGCGACCGCGCTGCAGGCCGAACACGCGCTGGCCGCGCTGGGCGCGCTGCGGGTGGTGGGATTCGACACCGAATCCAAGCCGACCTTTCAGAAGAACGAGGTCTCGACCGGCCCGCACACGGTGCAGTTCGCCTCGCTCGACCGGGCCTGGGTGTTCCAGCTGCACGACCCGGTCTGCCGCGCCGCCGCGGCCAGCCTGCTGGCCTCGAGCGCACTGACCAAGGTCGGCTTCGGCCTGGCCGGCGACCGCACCCAGATCCGCCACACGCTGGGCATCGACCCGCAGGCCGTGGTCGACCTCGACACGGTGTTCAAGCGCCGCGGCTACCGCAACTCGGTGGGCGTGAAGACCGCGGTGGCGCTGGTGTTCGGCCAGCGCTTCATCAAGTCGCGCAAGCAGACCACCTCCAACTGGGCGGCCCGCCAGCTGAGCGAGGGCCAGGTCTGCTACGCCGCCAACGACGCCTATGCCGCGATGCGGGTGATGGACGCGCTGGGCCTCGAAGCCAGCCGGCTCACGCCGATGCCGCTGTCGAGCTGAAGACCCGGCCCGGGCGGTGGGCGCGGCGGCCCTCTCTACAATGCCGGCCCTTCTGCTCATTTCCCGGATCCCGTGCCCATGGACATCGTCGTCAACGAAGAACTCAAAGCCTACATCGACCCGCTGACGCCGGAGGAATACGAAGCGCTCGAACGCAGCATGCTGGCCGAGGGCTGCCGCGACGCGCTGGTGCTGTGGGGCAATGTGCTGGTCGACGGCCACAACCGCTACGGCATCTGCCAGAAGCACGACCTGCCCTTCCAGACGGTACAGAACCCGCGTTTCCGCACCATCGAGGACGTGCACCTCTGGATGATCGACCAGCACCTGGGCCGCCGCAGCGTCTCGGACTTCCAGCGCGGCGTGCTGGCGCTGCGCAAGCGCGAGATCGTGGCCGAGCGCCGCGCCCGCGCGGCCGCCCCGCCCCCGCCGGCCGGAAACGAGGCCGACGAAGGCCCGCCCTTCGACGTCGACGACGCGCCGCCGCCCGCCCCGCTGGACAGCCGCGAGGCCATCGCCAAGGCCGCGCGCCTGAGCAGCAGCCAGGTGGTGATGATCGAGAAGATCCAGAAGCAGGCCGCGCCCGAGGTGGTGGCCGCGCTCAAGTCCGGCACCATCACGCTCAATGCCGCGGCCGCCGTGTCCAGCCTGCCGGCCGAGGAGCAGACCGCTGCCGCCATCGGCGGCAAGGACGAGCTCAAGCAGGCCGCCAAGCGGGTGCGCGAAGCCAACAAGCGCAAGCCGCGCGAGGACGCGGCCGCGGCGGACGCCGGTGGTGACGCGTCGGCCGAGGGCCACGCCGATGCCGGCGACGAGCTGACGACGCTGCGCGCGCGCGTGGCAGAGCTCACGCGCGAGAACGAGGCCCTGCGCCGCGAGATCGCGCTGCTGCAGTCGAACTGAGGTTGGTCTAACGCGGGCCGAGCACGGCCATCACGATCTGCGAGGTGCAGACGAGCTCGCCCTCGTCGTCCTTGATCTCGATGGTCCAGGCCTGGGCGCCGTCCTCGTTCTGCAGCGGGCGGGTCACGCCGGTGATCCAGCCCGTCAACGGGCGCTTGAAGTGGTGGGCGCTGATGCTCAGGCCCACCGCGCGCCGGTCGTCCGGTGTCGCGTAGTGCGCACCGCAGGAACCCAGCGTCTCGGCCAGCACCACGGCCACGCCGGAATCCAGCGTCCCCGCCTGGGACATCGTGCGCGCGTCCACGGGCGCACGCGCGCGGATGAAATCGTCGCCCACTTCCAAGAACTCGATGCCCAGCCGCTCGACCGCGGTCTGGCCGTGGCTGCCGTTGAGCAGCGCCAGCGTCACGTCCTTCTGCCAAATTCGCATGGCCTGTCTCCGTTATGGGTGTATCGCCATCTGTCAGGTCGTGGCCGAAGGACCATAGCACGCACCGGCGCTCAGCGTGCCTCGCGCAGTTGGAACAGGCTGGTCGCCTGCAGGTCGAGCACGCAGAGTTCGCGCTGGTTGAACAGCTGCCATCGCCAGTCGAGGATGCCCAGCGACGGGCGCCGTTCGGACACGCGCACGCCGATCACTTCCGCGCGCAGCCGCAGCACGTCGCCGGGGCGCACCGGCTGCGGCCACTTCACGTACTGCAGGCCGGGCGAGGCGAAGGATTCGGAACCGGCCAGCGCGGCACCGACGACGAGCCGCATGGCGATGGCGCAGGTGTGCCAGCCGCTCGCGATCAGGCCGCCGAAGGGCCCGTCGCTCGCGGCGGCCGCATCGGTGTGGAACCACTGCGGATCGTAGGCGCGCGCGAACTGGAGCAGCTCGGCCTCGCCCAGTGCGTAGGGGCCGGCCTCGATGACCTGCCCCACATGGAACTCGGCGAACTTCACGGCGCGCTGCCGAAGCGCGGCGCGCGCCGCTCGTTCAGTGCCGCCAGGCCCTCGCGCGCATCGCTGCCGGCGAAGCCGATCATCTCCAGCGCCAGCGAATGCTCGAAGGCCGGCCAGGCCGCGCGCAGCCAGTGGTTGAGCGAGCGCTTGGTGAAAGCCAGCGCCGAAGGGCTGCCGGCCGCCAGCTCCAGCGCGATCTGGCGCGCCCGCGCCTGCAGTTCGTCGTCGGGCACCGAGAGGCTGACCAGCCCGATGCGCTCGGCCTCCTCGCCGCTCAGCGGCGCGCAGGTCAGCAGGTGGTACTTGGCCTTGGCCATGCCGCACAGCAGCGGCCAGACGATGGCCGCATGGTCGCCGGCCGCGACGCCGATCTTGGTGTGGCCGTCGATGATCTTGGCGCTGCGCGCCGCCACCGAGACATCGGCCAGCAGCGCCAGCGCGGCGCCCGCGCCCACGGCCGCGCCGTGGATGGCCGAGACGATGGGCAGGTCGCAGTCGACCATGCCCTGCACGATCTGCCGCGCCTCGCGCATCACGCGCATGCGTTCGGCCTCGCTGCCCAGCATCTGCGCCACCAGCTCGACGTGGCCGCCGGCGCAGAAGCCCTTGCCCTCGCTGCGCACCAGCACGCTGCGCACGCCGGGCTCGACCGCCAGGCGCGGCCACAGCGTGCCCAGCGCCGCGTGGCCGCGCACGCCGGTGGTCGGCATCGTGCCCGGCGTGCCGAGCACGACCTCGGCCACGCCGTCGTCGCCCAGCTCGACACGGAAGTCCTCGGTGTCCACCTGCATCGTTCGAATGTTCGTCACGGGGCCATCCTTTCTTTGTTCTTCATCGCGCTCAGTAGGTCTCGAGGTGCAGCCGCCCCTCTTTCTTGAGCGTCGCGGCCAGCGGCTCCCAGGGCAGGCCGGCTTCCTCGGCCACGTCGCGCAGCGCCATCACCACGCCCTCTTCCATGCTCTTGAGGCCGCAGACGTAGACGTGGGTGAGCCCGTCGCGCAGCAGCGGCACCAGGTCGGCGGCGCGCTGGCGCAGCAGGTCCTGCACATAGCAGCGCGGCTGGCCGGGCAGGCGCGAGAAGGCCAGGTTGATGTCGATGAAGTCCTTGGGCAGGCTCTGCAGCGGCCCGAAGTAGGGCAGCTCCTGCTGGGTGCGCGCGCCGAAGAACAGCATCAGCCTGCCGCCCTCGAACTTGCCGCTCTTGCGCAGGCGGCGGCGCCATTCGGTCATGGCGCGCATGGGCGCGCTGCCGGTGCCGGTGCAGATCATCACGATGTGCGACTTCGGATGGTTGGGCATCAGGAAGGTGGAGCCGAAAGGCCCGACCACCGTCACCGTGTCGCCCACCTGCAGGTCGCACATGTAGTTGGAGGCGATGCCGCGCACCGCGTTGCCCTGGTGGTCCTCGACCACGCGCTTGACCGTCAGCGAGAGGTTGTTGTAGCCGGGCCGCTCGCCGTTGCGCGCGCTGGCGACCGAGTACTGGCGCGGATGATGCGCCTTGCCCAGCGCGTCGGTGCCCGGCGGCACGATGCCGATCGACTGGCCTTCGAGCACCGGGAAGGGCAGCGCGCCGAAGTCGAGCACGATGTGGTGCGTTTCGCTCTCGAAGCCGGCCTCGGTGCAGTTGAAGTTGCCGGTCACGGTCGCGCTCACCGGCTTCTTGGGCGCATAGAGGTTGGTGTAGGCATGCGCGGCCGACCAGGGCGGCGTGGTGGCGCCGTAGCTCGCGGAGTTGAACACCGCCTCGCCGGCCGATGCGGCAGGCGCTTCGGCCGCTGCCGGCTCGGCCACCGCATCGCCCGCCTCCACACCCGCGGCCGCGAGTTCGTCGGCGCTCAGTTCGGGCGGCAGTTCCTCCCAGCCGAACTGCTCCTCGATCGAATATGCGCGCACCACCGGCATGGTGCGCCAGTTGTCGATCGAGCCCGTGGGGCACGGCGAGATGCAGGCCATGCAGCCATTGCAGACATCGGCGCGCACGACGTAGTTGTTGTCGTCGTGCGTGATCGCGTTCACCGGGCAGGTGGCTTCGCAGGTATTGCAGCGGATGCAGATCTCGGGGTCGATCAGGTGCTGCCTGATGACGCCCGCTTCAACGGCCATGTCCATGTTGTTTCTCCTAGAGCCCTCCCCTTCCGGGGGAGGGTTGGGTGGGGGCCGCGGCGCTTGTCGTGGTCGCGCCGTCGGGCCCCCATCCCAGCCTTCCCCCAGCGGGGGAAGGAGCAATACCGATCAACCGAAACGCACGTACTCGAAATCCACCGGCTGGCGGTTGATGCCCATCACCGGCGGCGCGATCCAGCCGGCGAACTTGCCGGGTTCGGTCACGCGGCCCATGAGCGAGGCGACGAAGGCGAAGTCCTCTGGCGTGGGCAGCCATTCGCTCTTGCGCGCGGCCCATTCCACCTCGCCCACCACCCGGCCGTCGGGCGACATCTTGATGCCGGCCAATGCGCCGATCTGGCGGTTGAAGGCCTTGTGCGGCACGGTCAGGCGGGTCGGGATGCCGGCCTTCTCGAGCACCTTGTTCCAGCGGCCCACGCCGGCCACCGAGTCCTTGATGAAGTCGTCGCGCAGCACCTCGTTGAGCGCGTTGAGCATCGGCACGTCCTTCTCGACCAGCTGGCCGTCCTTGACCTCCAGCACCTTGTAGGTCTGGCCCTTGAGCACATGGTCGTCGGTCCGCTTGCCTTCCTCGTAGCGGCCCTTGAGGCCCGAGCTGTAGAAGATCGCGGCGTTGCTCGACTGGTCGGCGCCGAACAGGTCGATGGTCACGCTGTAGTGGAAGTTCAGGTAGCGCTGGATCGTGCCCAGATCGATGCAGCCCGCGGCGCGCACCTTCTGCGGATCGTCGGTCTTGAGCTCGTTCATCACGGCCGCGGTGCGCGACAGCACGCGCGACACGCCGCTCTCGCCCACGAACATGTGGTGTGCTTCCTCGGTCAGCATGAACTTGGTGGTGCGGGCCAGCGGGTCGAAGGCGCTCTCGGCCAGCGCCGACAGCTGGAACTTGCCGTCGCGGTCGGTGAAGTAGGTGAACATGAAGAAGGCCAGCCAGTCCGGCGTCTTCTCGTTGAAGGCACCCAGGATGCGCGGGTTGTCCACGTCGCCCGAGGTGCGCTGCAGCAGCGCCTCGGCTTCCTCGCGGCCGTCGCGGCCGAAGTGCTTGTGCAGCAGGTAGACCATGGCCCAGAGGTGGCGGCCTTCCTCCACGTTGATCTGGTAGAGGTTGCGCAGGTCGTACATGCTGGGCGCGGTCAGGCCCAGGTGGCGCTGCTGCTCCACCGAGGCGGGCTCGGTGTCGCCCTGCGTCACGATGATGCGGCGCAGGTTGGCGCGGTGCTCGCCGGGCACGTCCTGCCAGGCCTTCTCGCCCTTGTGGTCGCCGAAGTGGATCTCGCGGTTGGCATCGCCCGGGTTCAGGAAGATGCCCCAGCGGTAGTCGCGCATCTTCACGTGGCCGAACTGGGCCCAGCCCTGCGGATCGACGCTGACGGCGGTGCGCAGGTAGACGTCGTAGCCGGTCGAGCCGTCGGGGCCGACGTCGTCCCACCAGTTGACGAAGTTGGGCTGCCAGCCTTCGAGCGCGCGCTGCAGCGTGCGGTCTTCGCTGAGGTTGACGTTGTTCGGGATCTTGTCGCTGTAGTTGACGGTGCTCATGAGGATTTCCTGGTGAGTTCTGGACGAAGGGTCAGACGCGGGTCAAGTCGAAGCCGGCTTTTTCACCGGTGCCGTAGACCTTCAGCGCGCCCTTGGCGCCGACCGCGTTGGGCCGGTTGAAGATCCAGTTCTGCCAGGCGGTGAGCCGGCCGAAGATGCGGGTGTTCATGTTTTCCTTGCTGGCGAAGCGCAGGTTGGCTTCCAGGCCGGTCAGCGCATCGGGCGACATCGCGGCGCGTTCCTCGATCGCCATGCGCAGCTCGTCTTCCCAGTCGATGTCGTCGGGCGCCGCCGTGACCAGGCCCAGCTTCAGCGCCTCGTCGGCATCGAGCGCGCGGCCCACCGCGCCACGCGCGGCCTCGAGCGGCTCGCTCTCTTCATAAAAGCGGCGCTGCAGCCGGCTCTGGTCGTTGACCATCGGGAAGAAGCCGAAGTTGAACTCACCGAGCGTGAGCCGGGGTGCGCGCTCGGCATCGTCGGGCAGCGCCAGCATGTAGGTGCGGTCGGCGGCGAAGGCGATCTCGGCCAGCGTGCCGGCGAAGCAGGAGCCGGGCTCGACCAGCGCGAACAGCGTGCGCGAGGACACGTCCAGCCGCGCCAGCGTGCGGCGCAGCGCGCCGAGGGTTTCGCGCACCATCCAGTGGTCCTGGTGGGCCAGCAGGGTCGCGTCGCTGGCGAGCACGGCCTGCGCGTCGCCTTCGGTCTTGAGCAGCCAGGTGCCGATGTCGAGCTCGTTGGTGCGCAGGTGCAGGATCGCGTCGTCGAGCTGGCGGCCCATGGCCAGCGGCCACCAGCCGGCGCCCGCGGCCTCGATGGCGGCGACGTCGCCGGGTTGCGGACCCACGGGCGCCTTGACCGTCAGCGTGGCGGTGCGGCGGGCCCGGTCGATGTCGACGCTCACGTGCGCATAGCGCAGGCCGTCGGGCGTCTCTTCGCGTTCGATGCGCGTCAGCTTCACGCCCTGCGCGCCCTTGTCCGCGCGGCGACCGCCCTCGCCCAGCTTGGCGGCGCGTTCCTGCACCATGGCGCCGAACTGCGCGGGCTTGGCGATCGCGTCGACCAGGCGCCAGTCCACCGCGCGCTGGCCGCGCACGCCTTCGACGCTGGTGCAGAAGATGTCGGCCAGGTCGTGGCGCACATGGCGCTTGTCGGTCACGCGGGTCAGGCCGCCGGTGCCGGGCAGCACGCCCAGCAGCGGCACTTCGGGCAGCGACACGGCCGAGGAGCGGTCGTCGACCAGCACGATCTCGTCGCAGGCCAGGGCCAGCTCGTAGCCGCCGCCCGCGCAGGCGCCGTTGACGGCGGCCAGGAACTTCAGGCCCGAGTGCTTCGACGAGTCCTCGATGCCGTTGCGGGTCTCGTTGGTGAACTTGCAGAAGTTCACCTTCCAGGCGTGGCTCGAGACGCCCAGCATGAAGATGTTGGCGCCCGAACAGAAGATCCGGTCCTTGCCGCTGGTCACGATCACCGAGCGAACCTGCGGGTGCTCGAAGCGCACGCGGTTGAGCGCGTCGTTGAGCTCGATGTCGACCCCCAGGTCGTAGCTGTTGAGCTTGAGCTTGTAGCCCGGGCGGATGCCGCCGTCCTCGGCGATGTCCAGCGTGAGTTGCGCGACCTGATCCTGCACCGAGAGCTTCCAGTGCCGGTACTGGGCGGGTTCGGTGCGGTAGTCGACGCGGGGGGCGGTGTCAGGGGTGGGGGTCATGCGGGTCTCCGTGAAAGGAAAGAACAAGAAAAATAGTGCATTTCTCGATCGCCTGACATGCATCATCATGCATGCGAACATGCAAGTCAATGCCTGTTGCGTTTTTCTTCAACTTCACGGGGGCGCCGCCGGCGCCGGGTTCAGGAGGCGGCGGCGATGGCAGCGCGCACGCTGCCGCGCAGGGCCTTGAAGCTCTGCTCCAGCGTCTGGCCGCTGGTGTCGATCTGCAGGTCGGCCTTCGAATAGAAGGCGGCGCGGCCGTCGAGGATGCGGTGCAGGTCGTCCATCGCTTCCTTGCTGGCGGCGATCGGGCGGGTGTCGCCCTGCGCCACCACGCGGCCCATGTGCTCTTCGGGCGCGGCGCGCAGCCACACCGTGGTGCAGTGCGACAGCAGCTCGTTGAAGGTGGCCGGGTCCGACACGATGCCGCCCGGCGTGGCGATCACCACCTCGCTGTGGATCTGCACCACCTCCTCGAGCGCGCGCCGCTCGTAGCGCCGGTAGGCGCTGGTGCCGTAGAGGTCGTGGATCTCGCGCACGCTGCAGCCGGCCAGCGTCTCGATCTCGCGGCTCAGCTCGATGAAGGGCACGTCGAGGTCCTGCGCCAGCAGCGGCCCGAGCGTGGACTTGCCCGCGCCGCGCAGTCCGATCAGCGCGATGCGCCGGTGCCGCGCCGCATCGCCGCGGCCGCTGCCCAGCAGCTCGCCCAGCGCCAGGCGCGCGCGCCGCAGGTCGGCCTCGCTGCGGTGCTCGAGCAGCTCGCGGATCAAGAGCCACTCGGGCGAGCTGGTGGTGACGTCGCCGACCAGCTCGGCCAGCGAACAGTGCAGCGCCGTCGCCACCTGCTGCAGCACCAAGATCGACGCGTTGCCCGTGCCGTATTCCAGATTGGCCAGGTGCCGCTCCGACACCTCGGCCGACAGCGCCACCGCCTTGCGCGTGAGCCCGCGCTGCGCGCGCAGGTTGCGCACCCGGTCGCCCAGCGCGGCCAGCAAGGGATTGCGCGCCGCCTCCGCACCCGTCGGCTCGGCGGACTCCGCCGCCATTCCCCCCGCCTGCACTTTCTCAGTCATGGAACTCCTCAATTCAGTCACGTGATTTTGCGCGCTCAGGGTAAACGCCATACATGCACTATGTTGCTTGACAACATGCATCATGGTGCCTATCGTTCAATCACACGCAAGATACTGCACGCAGCCCAAAGCCGCAACCGCACTTCACCTGCAAGAACGTTCGCCCCACGACGAAGACCATGTCCAAAGAAAACTTCCACCAGCTGGTGGCCGACCTGACGGCCCAGATCGCGGGCCGCCCGCTCGACGCCGCGCTCGACCAGTGGCTCAACACCGAACACGGCGCCGGCAGCCCCACTTTCGCGGCGCTGCAAAACGCGTGCCTCGAAGGCGTGGCCCAGGGCTGGCTGTGCGAGCGCGAAGGCGGCGGCATCCGCTACGGCCGGCCCTTCAAGCCCGAGGACGCGCTGCACCGCTTCTCGGTCGACGTCGTCGACATGCGCGACCTCGCGGGCCCGCACCACACCCATCCCAACGGCGAGATCGACCTGATCATGCCGCTGGAAGGCGACGCCACCTTCGACGGCCGCCCGGCCGGCTGGTGCGTGTACCCGCCAGGCAGCGCCCACCACCCGACCGTCGCCCAGGGCCGCGCCCTGGTGCTCTATCTGCTGCCCGAAGGCCAGATCCAATTCACGCGCCACTGAGGGCCACGCTCCCATGACCGAACTTCTCGCCAACCACGTCGCCGGCCGCTGGCAACACGGCAGCGGCAGCGGCACGCCGCTCTTCGACCCGGTGCTGGGCACCGAACTGGCCCGCGTCGACGCGACCGGGCTGGACCTGCCCGCGGCCTTCCGCTTCGCCCGCGACACCGGCGGCGCCGGCCTGCGTGCGCTGACTTACCGGCAGCGCGCAGCCCTGCTGGGCGCGGTGCTCAAGGTGCTGCAGACGCATCGCGACGCCTACTACGAGATCGCCACCGCCAATTCGGGCACGGTGAAGAACGACTCCGCGGTCGACATCGACGGCGCGATCTTCACGCTCGGCCAGTACGCCAAGTGGGGCGATGCGCTGGGCGACGTGCAGGTGCTGCGCGACGGCGACGCGCTCAAGCTCGGCAAGGAGCCGGTCTTCCTGTCGCAGCACCTGCAGGTGCCGACGCAGGGCGTCGCGCTGTTCATCAACGCCTTCAACTTCCCGGCCTGGGGCCTGTGGGAGAAGGCCGCGCCCGCGCTGCTCTCGGGCGTGCCGGTGATCGTCAAGCCCGGCACCGCCACCGCCTGGCTCACGCAGCGCATGGTGCGCGACGTGGTCGACGCGGGCGTGCTGCCGGCCGGCGCGCTGTCGGTGATCTGCGGCAGCTCGAAGGGGCTGATGGATGCGCTCGAGCCTTTCGACGTGGTGTCCTTCACCGGCTCGGCCGAGACCGGCGCGCTGATCCGCGCGCACGCGGCCGTGGCCCAGCGCTCGGTGCGCGCCAACATCGAGGCCGACAGCCTGAACTCCGCTCTGCTGATGCCCGACGCGGTGCCGGGCAGCGAGGCCTTCAACCTGCTGGTGCGCGAAGTGGTGCGCGAGATGACGGTCAAGAGCGGCCAGAAATGCACCGCCATCCGCCGCATCCTGGTGCCGACGGCGGTGTACGACGCCGCGGCCGAAGCCATCGGCGCCAAGCTGCGCGCCATCACCGTGGGCAACCCGCGCAACGAGAGCGTGCGCATGGGCTCGCTGGTGAGCCGCGCTCAGCTGCAGTCGGTGCGCGAAGGCCTGGCCACGCTGCGCCAGCAGGCCGAATGGCTGCACGACGGCAGCCAGCAGCCGCTGGTCGATGCCGACCCCGCCATCGCTGCCTGCATCGGCCCGGTGCTGCTGGGCGCGAAGGACGCCGACGCCGCGCCGCTGGTGCACGAGGTCGAGGTCTTCGGCCCGGTCGCCACGCTGCTGCCCTACCGCGACGCCGAGCATGCGATCGCGCTGGCGCACCGCGGCCAGGGCTCGCTCGTGACCTCGCTGTACGGCAGCGACGACGCCGCGCTGGCCCGCACGGCCGTACGCGTGGCGGCCAGCCACGGCCGGGTGCACGTGGTCACGCCCGAGGTGGCGCAGGCCCACACCGGCCACGGCAACGTGATGCCCATGTCGCTGCACGGCGGCCCGGGCCGCGCGGGCGGCGGCGCCGAACTCGGCGGACTGCGCGCGCTGGACTTCTACCACCGCCGCAGCGCGGTGCAGGCCAGCCCCGCGGTGCTGGCCGCGCTCGGCCTGTAGCCGGCGCACGGGCCCGAACAGAACGCGCCGGCACACACGGCCTTCAGGAGACACACGATGAACCCGCCCACCGACCTCAACTTCGCCGAGTACCTGTTCGCGCTCAACCGCGGCCGCGCGCAGAAGCTGGCCTACATCGACGACCGCGGCACGCTCGACTACGGCCAGCTCGAGGACCGCGCCCGCCGGCTGGCCAGCGCGCTGCTTGCCGCCGGCCTGCAGCGCGAGGACCGCGTGCTGCTGCTGCAGCTCGACAGCAGCGACTGGCCGGTGAGCTTCCTCGGCGCGCTCTACGCGGGCCTGGTGCCGGTGGCGGTCAACACGCTGCTGACGGCCGACGACTACGCCTACATGCTCGAACACAGCGGCGCGAAGGCGGCGCTGGTCTCGGGCGCGCTGCTGCCGGTGCTGCAGGACGCGATGGTCCGCGCGCCGCATGCGCTGGCACGGCTGTTCGTCACGCAGCCAATCGCGGCGCTGCCGCCGGGCGGGCTCGACTTCGAGGCGCAGATCGCGGCCCATGCACCGATGGCCGCGCCCGCACCCACGCGGGCCCAGGACCACGCCTTCTGGCTCTATTCCTCGGGCTCGACCGGCCGGCCCAAGGGCACGGTCCACACCCACGGCAACCCCTGGTGGACGGCCGAGCTCTACGGCAAGCCGGTGCTGGGCCTGACCGAGGACGACGTCTGCTTCTCCGCCGCCAAGCTCTATTTCGCCTACGGCCTGGGCAACGGCCTGACCTTCCCGCTGTCGGTCGGCGCCACGGTGGTGCTGATGGCCGAACGGCCCACGCCCGACGCCACCTTCCGGCGCTGGACCGGCGAAGCGCAGGCCGCGCACGGCACGCCCGTCAAGCCCACGGTCTTCTTCGGCGCGCCGACCGGCTTCGCGGGCATGCTCGCCTCGCCCGCCAAGCCCGCGCGCGAAGCGGTCGCGCTGCGCATGTGCTCGTCGGCCGGCGAGGCGCTGCCGGGCGAGATCGCCGAGCGCTTCAAGGCGCACTACGGCTGCGAGATCATCGACGGCATCGGCTCGACCGAGATGCTGCACATCTTCATCTCCAACCGGCCGGGCGACATCCGCTACGGCACCACCGGCCGACCGGTCGAGGGCTACCGGATCGAACTGCGCGGCGAGGACGACCGCCCCGTGCCCGACGGCGAGGTCGGCGACCTCTACATCCAGGGCCCGAGCAGCGCGCTGATGTACTGGGGCAACCCCGAGAAGAGCGCCGCCACCTTCCGCGACGGCTGGACCCAGAGCGGCGACAAGTACTCGCGCGACGCCGACGGCTACTACACCTATGCCGGGCGCAGCGACGACATGCTCAAGGTCAGCGGCATCTACGTCTCGCCCTTCGAGGTCGAAGCCACGCTGATGCGGCACCCGGCCGTGCTCGAGGCCGCGGTGATCGGCAAGCAGGACAGCGACGGCCTGACCAAGACCAAGGCCTTCGTGGTGCTGAAAAACGGCAGCGCGGCCACGGAGGAAGAACTCAAGGCCTTCGTGAAGCAGCACCTGGCGGCCTACAAGTACCCGCGCTTCATCGAGTTCGTCGAGGAGCTGCCGAAGACGGCGACGGGGAAGATCCAGAGGTTCAGGTTGCGCGAGCGGGAGCAGCAGGCATGAGGCGGCCGCTGTCTTCCTCTTCCTCCCTCCCCCGCTGGGGGAGGGTTGGGGTGGGGGCTCGGGCCTTTGCGCACGCCCAGACTTTGCAAACGCTGCTTGCCCCCATCCCAGCCTTCCCCCAAAGGGGGAAGGAGCCACAGCCATGCACGAGACGGCCGATGTCCTCCTCTTCCTCCCTCCCCCGCCGGGGGAGGGTCGGGGTGGGGGCCCGGGCCTTCGCACACGCCCAGACTTTGCAAGCGCTGCTTGCCCCCATCCCCGCCTTCTCCCAAAGGGGGAAGGAGCCACAGCCATGCACGAGACGGCCTCTGCCTTCCTCTTCCTCCCTCCCCCGCTGGGGGAGGGTTGGGGTGGGGGCTCGGGCCTTCGCGCACGCCAGGACTTTGCAGGCGCTGCACGCCCCCATCCCCGCCTTCCCCCGGAGGGGGAAGGAGCAAGACGCATGAGCACGACCTTCGCCACCATCGACTGGCCCGGCCGCGCGGTGCGCATCGAGTGCGAGTGGATCGCGCCCGAGCGCAGCGACGCCCCGCTCGTCGTCTTCCTGCACGAGGGCCTGGGCTCGGTCGCGATGTGGAAGGACTTCCCGGCGCAGCTGTGCGCGGCCGGCGGTTTTCGCGGCCTGGTGTTCTCGCGGCCCGGCTACGGCCGCTCGACCCCGCGCGACGCCGACGAGACCTGGGATGTCGATTTCATGCACCGCCAGGCGCACGAGGTGCTGCCGCCGCTGTTCGCGGCGCTGGGCATCGACGAAGCACCCTGGCTCTTCGGCCACAGCGACGGCGGCTCGATCGCGCTGCTGCATGCCGCGCGCTTCCCCGCCAAGGTCGCGGGGCTGGTGGTGCTCGCGCCGCACATCTTCGTGGAAGACAAGACCGTCGCGAACATCGAGCTCGCGCGCACCGCCTACCTGGGCACCGACCTGCCGCAGAAGCTCGGCCGCTACCACGACGACCCGGACTCGGCCTTCTGGGGCTGGAACCGGATCTGGCTGCACCCGCCCTTTCGCCACTGGAACATCGAAGCCGAACTCGAGGGCATCCGCTGCCCGGTGCTCGCCATCCAGGGCGAGGACGACGCGTACGGCACCCTGCAACAGATCCGCGGCATCGCATCGCGGGTCCCCGCCACGCAACTGCTCGAGCTGCCGGACTGCGGGCATTCCCCGCACCGGGACCAGCCGCAGGCCGTGATCGACGCCACCGTTTCGTTCATCCACAACAGGAGACATCCATGAGCCACACCCCCACGCGCCGCACCGCGGCCGCCCTCGCGGCCTTCGCGCTGGCCTGCATCGCCACCGCCGGCCATGCCCAGCCGGCCAAACTCAAGGTCGGCCTGATGCTGCCCTACAGCGGCACCTACACCGCGCTGGGCGTGGCGATCGAGAACGGCTTCAAGTTGCGCGTCGAAGAGCAAGGCGGCAAGCTCGGCGGCCGCGAGATCGAGTACGTGAAGGTCGACGACGAATCCGATCCGGCCAAGGCCACCGACAACGTGAACAAGCTGATCAAGCGCGACAACGTCGACGTGATCGTGGGCACCGTGCACTCCGGCGTCGCCATGGCCATGGCCAAGGCCGCCAAGGAAAGCGGCACCGTGCTGCTGGTGCCCAACGCCGGCGCCGACGCCGTGACCGGCCCGATGTGCGCACCCAACATCTTCCGCAGCTCGTTCTCCAACTGGCAGCCGGCCTACGCCATGGGCGAGGTCGCGGCCAAGCAGGAGAAAAAGAAGAAGGCCATCACCATCACCTGGAAGTACGCGGCCGGCGACGAGTCGGTCAACGGCTTCAAGGAAGGCTTCGAGAAGGCCGGCGGCCAGGTCGTGAAGCAGCTCACCGTGCCCTTCCCCAACGTGGAGTTCCAGGCGCTGCTGACCGAGATCGCCGCGGCCAAGCCCGACGCGGTGTACGCCTTCTTCGCGGGCGGCGGCGCGGTCAAGTTCGTCAAGGACTACGCGGCCGCGGGCCTCCACAAGACCATCCCGCTCTACGGCCCGGGCTTCCTGACCGACGGCACGCTCGACGCGCAGGGCGACACCGCGCAGGGCATGCTGACCACGCTGCACTATGCCGACGGCCTGAACACGCCGCGCGACAACAGCTTCCGCACCGCCTATGCCAAGGCCTTCAAGCTGCAGCCCGACGTGTACGCGGTGCAGGGCTACGACGCCGCGCAGATGCTGGCGATCGGCCTCGATGCGGTCAAGGGCGACATCTCGAAGAAGGCCGAGTTCTCGGCCGCCATCGAGCGCGCCAGGATCGACAGCCCGCGCGGCAGCTTCTCGGTGAGCAAGTCGCACAACCCGGTGCAGGACATCTACCTGCGTAAGGTCGACGGCAAGGAGAACAAGATGGTCAGCATCGCCGTGAAGGGCCTGGCCGATCCCGCGCGCGGCTGCAGGATGTAGCCCACCCCCGTCCCTCGCTCACTTCGTGTAGCTCGACTCCCCCCTCGAGGGGGCGACACCTGCGGACCGGCCAAGCCGGATCCGCGGTGTCTCCCGCATCGCATCTCCTTCTCAACGAACGCGTCCAGAGAGAACCTCCAACGTGGACATCGGCACCTTCCTCGTCCAATGCCTGAACTCGGTTCAGTACGGACTGTTGCTCTTTCTCGTGGCCTCGGGGCTGACACTGATCTTCGGGATCATGGGCGTCATCAACCTGGCGCACGGCAGCTTCTACATGCTGGGCGCCTACATGGCCTTCGCGCTCTCACCGCTGTTCGGCGACCAGTTCATCGTGATGTTGGTCACGGGCGTGGTGCTCGCGGCCGTCTTCGGCTACCTGCTCGAATGGGCCTTCTTCAGCTACCTCTACCAGCGCGACCACCTGCAGCAGGTGCTGATGACCTACGGGCTGATCCTGGTGTTCGAGGAGCTGCGCTCGATCCTGGTGGGCAACGACGTGCACGGCGTCAAGGCCCCGCCCTGGCTCGAAGGCAGCTTCGCGCTGGGCGACCTGATGAGCTACCCCTGGTACCGGCTGTTCGCCTCGGCCGCCTGCATCGTGCTCGCGATCGGCCTGTACCTGGTGGTCCACCGCACGCGGCTGGGCATGATGATCCGCGCCGGCGCCAGCAACCGCGACATGGTGCGCGGCCTGGGCATCGACATCCGCCGGCTCTACCGCATCGTGTTCGCGGCCGGCGTGGCGCTGGCGGCGCTGGCCGGCATGATCGCCGCGCCGATGTCCTCGGTCTACCCGAACATGGGCGCGAGCGTGCTGATCGTCTGCTTCGTGGTGGTGGTGATCGGCGGCATCGGCTCGATCACCGGTGCGCTGGTGGCCTCGCTGCTGGTGGGCTTCGTCGACACCTTCGGCAAGGTCTTCTTCGCCGAACTCAGCGGGATGGGCATCTATGTGCTGATGGCCATCATCCTCATCTGGCGCCCCGAAGGCCTCATGGGAAAACGAAATTGAACACCCCCGAAACGCCTGCGGCGTCTCCCCCTCGAGGGGGCGATACCAGCGGCCCGGCAAAGCCGGTTCCGCGGTATCTCACGCATGCGCGTGCATCGGTTTCGATGGCCGTGCATCGTTCGACAGCTTGGTGGACAACGCAATGAAAACCCTCGCCCACTGGATTCCCCTGCTCTGCGCGCTGGCCCTGGCCGCGCTCGGCCCCACGCTGAGCCCCTACATCTCGGACCTGATCGTCAAGGTCATGATCCTGTCGATCTTCGCGCTGAGCCTGGAGCTGCTGGTCGGCATGACCGGCCTGGTGAGCCTGGGCCACGCGGCCTTCTACGGCATCGGCGCCTATGCGACGGTGCTGGGTTCGGGGGCCGAGGGCGGCTCGATCGCCTGGCTGCTGCCGCTCGCGATGGGCAGCGCCGCGCTGTACGCGCTGGCGGTGGGCGCGCTGAGCCTGCGCACCCGCGGCGTCTACTTCATCATGGTCACGCTGGCCTTCGCGCAGATGGCCTACTTCGTGTTCCACGACACCAAGGTCGGCGGCGGCAGCGACGGCATCTACCTGTACGTGCGGCCCGCGCTGGGCGCGATCGACATGGAGAACCGCCGGGTGCAGTTCTACTTCGTGCTGGCGGCGCTGGCCGGCACCTACGGCCTGCTCGCGCTGATCCGCCGCTCGCGCTTCGGCGCCGCGCTGGCCGGCATCCGTGTGAACGAGCAGCGCATGCGCGCGGCCGGCTTCGCGGTCTACGGCTACAAGCTCGCGGCCTTCGTGATCGCGGGCGCGCTGGCCGGCCTGGCCGGCTTCCTGGTCGCCGCGCGCGACGGCGTGGTCAACCCCGAACTCATGGCCTGGCACAACTCGGGCGAGGTGCTGCTGATGATCATCCTCGGCGGCCTCGGCCACCTGCGCGGCGCGGTGATCGGCGCGGTCGCCTTCACGCTGCTCAAGGAGGTGCTGGGCACCCATGCGCTGGTCGGTCCGCTGGCCGACCACTGGCAGCTCACGCTGGGCATCGCGATCATCGTGTTCGTGGCGCTGCTGCCCAAGGGCCTGATCGCGCTCGCGGCGCGGATCTCGCCCACGCCCGCGGCCAAGGCGGTGACGCCATGAGCACGCCCCTGCTGTCCGTCCAGAGCCTGACCCGCCGCTTCGGCGGCCTGGTGGCGGTGAACGCGGTCACGCTGGACCTGCGCCGCGGCGAGGTGCATGCGGTGATCGGCACCAACGGCGCCGGCAAGTCGACGCTGATCAACATGCTCTCGGGCGAGATCGAGGCCTCCGACGGCCGCATCGCGCTCGAAGGCGTCGACATCACGGCGCGCGCCCAGTCGCGGCGCGCACGCGACGGCGTGGGCCGAAGCTACCAGCGCACCACGATCTTTCCCGAGTTCACGGTGCACGAGAACTGCCGCCTGGCCGCGCAGGCCGCCACGCCGCGGCCCTGGGCGATCTGGCAGTCGGCGCGCGCCTGCGCCGCCAGCAACGCCGCGGCCGGCGAGGCGCTGCGTGCCGCCGGCCTCGAGGCCGAGGCGCACCGCATCGCCGGCACCCTGAGCCACGGCGCCAAGCGCCAGCTCGAGGTCGCGATGTGCCTCGCGACCCGCCCGCGCGTGCTGCTGCTCGACGAGCCGCTGGCGGGCATGGGCGCGGAAGAATCCGAACGCATGCTGGCCCTGCTCACGCGGCTCAAGGCCACGCACGCGATCCTGCTGGTGGAGCACGACATGGACGCGGTCTTCCGCATCGCCGACCGCATCACCGTGATGGTCAACGGCAGCGTGATCGCGACCGGCGAACCGGCCGACATCCGCAACGATCCGGGCGTGCGCGAGGCCTACCTGGGCGACGAACACGGCGAGGGCCACTGAGATGCTGCAGATCGAAGCCATCCACACCTACTACGGCGACAGCCACATCCTGCGCGGCGTCGACGCGACCCAGGCCGCGGCCACCTCGCTGGGTCTGCTGGGGCGCAACGGCATGGGCAAGACCACGCTGATCCGCACGCTGATGGGCTATGTGCGGCCGGCCTCCGGCCGCGTGCTGCTCGACGGCCGCGACGTGAGCGGCTGGGCGCCCGAGAAGATCGCGCGCCTGGGCATCGGCTACGTGCCCGAGGGCCGCGGCATCTTCCCCAACCTCTCGGTGCGCGAGAACCTGCTGATGAGCGCACGCGCCGGCATCGACGGCCGGCGCGAATGGACCTTCGAGCGCGTGATGGCGACCTTCCCGCGCCTGACCGAGCGGCTCGCGCACGGCGGCCAGCAGCTGTCGGGCGGCGAGCAGCAGATGCTCTCGATCGGCCGCGCGCTCATGACCAACCCGCGGCTGCTGATCCTCGACGAGGCGACCGAGGGCCTGGCGCCGCTGATCGTGGCCGAGATCTGGCGCGTGATCGCCGACATCCGCGGCACCGGCATCGCCACGCTGATCGTCGACCGCGACTGGCGCCGTGTGCTGGCCCACACCGAGCGCGCGATCGTGATGGAGAAGGGCCGCATCGTGCTCGCGGCCGAATCGGCGGCGGTGGCGGCCGAGCCCGCGGCGCTGGCGACCTGGCTGGGCGTCTGAAGCGTCGGCTCGCGCCGGTGGCGCTACTCGACCGCGCTCAGCGTGGTGAGCCGGTCGATGTCGAGGATGGTGATGCCGCCGTACTCGGTGCGCACCACCCCCATCGCCTTGAACTGGCTCAGCGCCTGGTTGCAGCGCTGGCGCGACAGGCCCACGAGGTTGGCCAGTTCCTCCTGCGAGATCTGCAGGTGCAGGTCGCCGCCGGGGTTCAGCCAGGGGTGCACCAGCCCGGTCAGCGCGCGCGCCACCTGCGCCTCGACGCCCAGCACCCGGTGCGCGGCGAAGTCGCCCATGAACCAGTGCAGGCGCTCGTTGATCTGGTTGGTGAGGAAGCGACCGAAGGCCGGCTGCGTCTCGTACAGCCACTCGAAGGTGTTCTTGGGCAGCAGGGCCACGCGGCTGTGGCGCAGCGCGATGATGTCGGCCTGCACCGGCTTGCCGCGCAGCAGGCTGCCCTCGCCGAACCAGCTGCCGACCGTGAGCCCGCCCAGCGTGACCGAGCGTCCCGCGCGCGTGCCCGTGGACCACTTCATCACGCCTTCCATCACGCCGTTCCACCAGAGCGCGGTCTCGCCATGGCGGATCAGCGCATCGCCGGCCACCACCGTGCGCTCGACCATGTCGGCCAGCACCTGCGCGCGCGCGGCCGGCGTCAACAGCGCGAACCACGCCGATTCGGCCAGCAGTTGCTGCAGGGTGATGCCGGCCGCGCGCGGCGCTGTCTTGAAGCTCATGGGATGGGGTGGATGCGTGCGTGGGCGCCGGGGCCGGGCCTGAGGTTTTCCCAGGTGCGGATTGTCGTTCAGACGACTGTGAGTTCACCCGGCCCATCGAACAATTCCATGCGGAAAGCCCCCCGTGCGAGCACCGCCTGCGCACTCGCCTTCGCCCTTCATCGACCGCCCCTTTCACACCATGACCTCTCCTTCCATCCAGCGCGTCGCCATCGTTGCCACCGGCGTCATCGGCGCCAGCTGGGCCGCCCACTTCCTGGCCCACGGGCTGGACGTGGTGGCCACCGATCCCGCGCCCGATGCCGAGGCGCGGCTGCGCGCGAGCGTGGCGCGGCACTGGCCCACGCTCGAACGGCTGGGCCTCGCGCCGGGCGCGTCGATGGACCGGCTGCGATTCCACGCCGAACTCGACACCGCCTTGCAGGGCGTCGACTTCGTGCAGGAGAACGGGCCCGAGCGGCGCGATTTCAAGACCGATCTGTTCCAGCGCATGGACGCGCTGCTGCCGCCCGAGGTGATCCTGGCCTCGAGCTCCTCGGGCCTCTCGACCACCGACATCCAGTCCGCCTGCCGCCACCCCGGCCGCGTGGTGCTGGGCCACCCCTTCAACCCGCCGCACTTGATCCCGCTGGTCGAGGTGATCGGCGGCGCGCACACCTCGGCGCGCACCATCGAACGCACGATGCAGTTCTACGCATCGGTCGGCAAGCGGCCCATCCACGGCCGCAAGGAGATCCAGGGCCACATCGCCAACCGGCTGCAGGCCGCGCTCTGGCGCGAGGCCTTCCACCTGGTCGACCAGGGCGTGGCCACGGTCGAGGACATCGACACCGCCATCGCCTTCGGCCCCGGCCTGCGCTGGGGCGTGTTCGGCCCCTTCATGAACCTGCATTTCTCCGGTGGCGCGGGCGGCATCGCGCATGTGCTGGACCACCTGGGCGGCCCGATCGAGGCCTGGTGGCAGGACCTGGGCACGCCCGCGATGACGGCCGAGCTCAAGGCCCTGGTCGTGCAGGGCATGGCCGATGCGCTCGAGGGGCAGAGCCTCGCGGCACTCGAGGCCCGGCGCGACGAACTGCTGATCGGGCTGATCCAGGCCAGGGCCGCGGCCGACCCGCGCAGCTGATCGCCGCCCGCACCCACTCCACAGGAAAGGACCCGACATGGCCGCCCTCTACGACAACCCCGCCCTCGTGGCACCGGCCCGCACGCTGTGCCGCGAAGAAGCCGACGGCAGCCTGGTGCTGAGTTCCCCCGAAACGCTGGGCGCCTACGACCGCTGCATCGGCGACTGGCTCGAGCGCTGGGCCGCCGAGACGCCCGACACGCTGGCCTTCGCCGAACGCGACGCCGGCGGCGCATGGCGCCGCGTGCGCTGGGGCGAACTGCGGCGCCACGTCGGCGCGATCGCGCAGCGCCTGCTCGACCTGCAGCTGCCGCGCGACCGGCCGGTGCTGGTGCTCTCCGACAACTCGATCGACCACGCCATGCTGATGCTGGCCGCGCTGCATGTCGGCCTGCCCTTCTGCCCGGTCTCCAGCGCCTACTGCCGGCTGACCAGCGACCACACCAAGATCCGCGGCATCGTCCAGACGCTGCAGCCCTCGCTGGTCTATGCCGCGAATGCCCAAACCTATGGTGCAGCGATCAGCGCCTGCGCGGGTGACGCGGTGAAGGTGCTGAGCGAAGGCGCCGAAGACGTGCCCGGCGCCCTGCATTTCGGCAGCTTCCTCGACACCGCCGAAACGCCGGCCGTCAGGGCCGCCTTCGAGGCCCTGCGCAGCGACGACGTGGCCAAGCTGCTGCTGACTTCGGGCTCGACCGGCCAGCCCAAGGTGGTGGTCAACACGCACCGCATGCTGTGCGCCAACCAGCAGGCCCTGGCGCAGACCTGGCGCTTCCTCGCGACGCACAAGCCGGTGCTGCTCGACTGGCTGCCCTGGAGCCACACCTTCGGCGGCAACCACAACCTGAACCTGGTGCTGCGGCACGGCGGCACGCTCCACATCGACGAGGGGCGGCCCGCCCCCGGGCTGATCGAGAAGACCGTGCGCAACCTGCGCGAGGTGCGGCCCAACCTGCATTTCAACGTCCCGCGCGGCCTGGACATGCTGCTGCCCTTCCTCGAGGCCGACCCCGCGCTCGCGCGCGAGGTGCTGTCGCCGCTGCTGCTGGTCTTCTATGCCGCGGCCGCCCTGCCCGCCAGCACCTGGCAGCGGCTCGAGGCGCTGGCGGCCAGCGTGCGCGACGAACCGCTGTGGCTCACCACCTCCTGGGGCTCGACCGAGACCTCGCCGCTGGTCACCAGCGCGCACTTCCGCCTCGACGGCGCGGGCTGCATCGGCATCCCGCTGCCCGGCCTCGAGCTCAAGCTGGTGCGCAACGGCGAGAAGCAGGAGATGCGCGTGCGCGGCGTCTCGGTGTTCGCGGGCTACCGCAACGCCCCCGAGCTCACGGCCGCCGCCTTCGACGACGAAGGCTTCTACCGGATCGGCGACGCGGGCTACCTGGTCGACCCCCAAGACCCGGCACGCGGCGTGATCTTCGACGGCCGCGTCGCGGAGGACTTCAAGCTCTCCAGCGGCACCTGGGTCTCGGTCGGTCCGCTGCGTCTGCAGCTGGTCACGGCCCTGTCGCCCTATGCGGCCGACGCGGTGATCGCGGGCCACGACCGCGACGAGATCGGCGCGCTGGTCTTCCCCACGGCCGCCGCGCTGGCGGCCGGTCCCGCTGCGGTCGCGCAGACGGTGCGCGAGGCGCTGGCCGCCTTCCAGCGCAGCGGCGCGGGTTCGTCGCAGATGCCGCGCCGCATCCTGTGGATGACCGAGCCGCTCGATGCCGACGCCGGCGAGATCACCGACAAGGGCTACGTGAACCAGCGCGCGGTGCTGACGCGGCGCGCCGACGCGGTGGCACGGCTCTACGCCGGCGACGCCGACGTCATCCGGACCTGAGAACACATCACAAACCTTCTTCATGCACGACGATTTCTCTCCCCTGCCCGGCCCCTGCAGCCAGCTGCGCTTCCTCCAGGTCACGCGCTCGGAGGCGCTGGTGCACCTGCGCCTGCACCGGCCCGACAAGCGCAACGCGATCAGCGACGCCTTCCTGGCCGAGCTCCAGATCGCGTTCTCGGCCCTGCCCCCCGATTGCCGCGCCGTGGTGCTGAGCGGCGCCGGCGAGCACTTCTGCGCCGGCCTGGACCTCTCGGAGGTGATGGAGCGCAGCGTCGCCGACGGCGTGCTGCATTCGCGCGCCTGGCACCAGGCCTCCGAGCAGATCCAGTACGGCCGCGTGCCGGTGATCGCGGCGCTGCATGGCGCGGTGATCGGCGGCGGGCTCGAGCTCGCGGCCACGGCGCACCTGCGCGTGGCCGATCGCAGCACCTTCTACGGCCTGCCCGAAGGGCAGCGGGGCATCTTCGTGGGCGGCGGCGGCTCGGTGCGCCTGCCGCGGCTCGCGGGCTTCAGCCTCATGACCGACATGATGCTCACCGGCCGCGTGCTCGACGCGGCCGAGGGCCAGGCCGCGGGCCTGAGCAACTACCTGGTCGAACCCGGAACGGCGGTCGACAAGGCGATCGAACTGGCACGCAAGGTCGCCGGCAATGCGCCGCTGTCCAACTTCGCGATCCTGCAGGCGCTGCCGCGCATCGCCGACATGAGCCGCTCCGACGGCCTGTTCGTCGAGGCCTTGATGTCGGCCGTGGCGCAGGGCGACGACGAGGCCAAGGCACGCGTGCGGGCCTTCCTCGAGAAGCGCGCGGGCAAGGTGGGCCGCGAAGCCTGAGCGTGGCCCCGGCCGCGTAAACCCTGAGGTGAATTGTCGTTGCGACGACTGACCTGGGGGACCCGGGATCGAACAATCGACGCACGCCACGCGCAACGCCGCTTCCTCGTTTCTCCCCACGCCAGAGCCCATCCCATGTCCAAACGCAAAGTCATCCTGACCATCGCCCCGACCGGCGGAATGGCCCACAAGTCGCAGAACCCGCACCTGCCCACGCAGCCGCAGGAGATCGCCGACGACACGGTCCGCTGCTGGAACGCGGGTGCCAGCGTGGTCGCGATCCACGCACGCCGGCCCGACGACGGCGCCACCTGCAACCCCGACATCTACCGCGACATCAACACCCGCATCCGTGCGCGCAGCGACATCGTGATCAACAACTCCACCGGCGGCGGCGTGCACGGCGACATGGTGCATCCGCTGGCGGGCGACCGCTGGGAGATCCTCTGGGAAGAACGGCTCAAGGGCATGGAGGCCGGCGCCGAGATGTGCACGCTCGACGCCACCACGCTGAACCTGAGCTTCGAGGGCAAGGAGATCCTGATGGACACCTCGCTCGCGCGCGGCCGCGAACTCGCCGCGGGCATGAAGGCGCGCGGCATCAAGCCCGAGTGGGAGGTCTTCAGCCCCACCCACATCCTGCAGGACACCACCACGCTGATCCACGAAGGGCTGGACGACGCGCCGCACTTCGTGAATCTGGTGATGAACGTGCACCGCAACTTCCAGAACGCGATGCCCTACTCGCCGCGCTTCCTCCAGATGATGGTCGACACGCTGCCCAAGCACAGCATCTTCTGCGTGAGCGGCATCGGCCCCTCGCAGCTCGAGGCCAACGTGGCCTCGCTGCTGCTCGGCGGCCATGCGCGCGTGGGGCTGGAGGACAACCTCTACTTCCGCCAGGGCGAGCTCGCGACCAACGTGCAGCTCACCGAACGCATCGTGCGGATCATCCGCGAGATGGACATGGAGCCCGCCACGCCCGCCGAAGCGCGCGAAATGATGGGCCTGCCGCGCGTGGGTGCCGTGCGTCCCGCCTTCGCCCTCTGAGCCCCCGATTCCCACCCAGAAGACAAGAGAGACACCCATGAAGAAAACCCGCATCGCCTGCGCGCTCGCCTGGATGATGGCCTCGGCCGCCGGGGCCCATGCCCAGGTCTCCGACGACGTGATCCGCATCGGCTTCATCAGCGACATGTCCGGCATCTACCGCGACTACGACGGTCCCGCGGGCGCGGACGCGATCCGCATGGCGATCGCCGACATGGGTGGCGCGATCGACGGCAAGCGGATCGAGCTGCTGACCATGGACCACCAGAACAAGCCCGACATCGCCGCGGCCAAGGCGCGCGAGTGGTTCGACGTGAACCGGCTCGACATGCTGATCGGCGGCGTGAACTCCGGTGCCGCGATCGCGATGGCCGGCGTGGCGGCGGACAAGAAGAAGCCCTATTTCGTCGTCGGCTCGGGTGCCTCCAGCCTGACCAACGAGTTCTGCTCGCCCTACACCATCCAGTACGCCTACGACACCGTCGCCATGGCGCGCGGCACGGCCAATGCCGTGGTCAAGGGCGGCGGCCAGTCCTGGTTCTTCGTCGCCGCCGACTACGCCTTCGGCGCCTCGCTGCAGAGCGACGCCACCAAGGTGATCCTGGCCAACGGCGGCACGGTCGCGGGCTCGGTCAAGCACCCGCTGGGCGCGAGCGACTTCTCCTCCTTCATGCTGCAGGCGCAGAGCTCCAAGGCCCAGGTGCTGGCGCTCGCCAATGCGGGCGGCGACACGGTCAACGCGCTCAAGTCGGCGGCCGAGTTCGGCATCGGCAGGAACATGAAGCTCGCCGGCATGATCATCACGATCAACGACGTGCATGCGCTGGGCCTGAAGACCGCGCAGAACATGTTCCTCACCGACAGCTGGTACTGGAACCAGAGCGCCGAATCGCGGGAGTGGGCACGGCGCTTCTTCGACAAGCAGAAGCGCATGCCCTCCTCCTTCCAGGCCGGCAACTACTCGGCCACGCTGCAGTACCTGAAGACGGTCAAGGCCGCGGGCACCGACGACGGCGACAAGGTCATGGCCCAGCTGCGCAAGGCGAAGTTCGACGACATGTTCGTCAAGGGCGGCTGGCTGCGCGGCGACGGCCTGATGGTGCACGACATGCACCTGCTGCAGGTGAAGACGCCCGCCGAGTCGAAGGAGCCCTGGGACTACTACAAGGTCGTCGAATCGATCAAGGGCGAGGTGCCCTGGACCACCAAGGCCGAATCGCGCTGCGCACGCTGGAAGGCCGGCTGAGGCGCCGCGCCGTCTCGTTTAAGCTCGAAGGCACCACTTTCCGAGGTCTTCTTTCCATGCTCCAAATGCGCCCAGGTTGCGAATGCTGCGACCGCGACCTGCCCGCCGAATCGGCGGACGCCCGGATCTGCTCCTTCGAGTGCACCTTCTGCAGCGACTGCGCGGAACGCCGCCTCGCGGGCGCCTGCCCCAACTGCGGCGGCGAACTGATCCGCCGCCCGCGCCGGCCGGCGGCCAAGCTGGCGAAGTCGCCGGCTTCGACCGAGCGGGTGTTCAAGCCCGCGGGCTGCGCGCCCGCGGTGATCACGCCGTCGGCGTGAAGGTGGCGCGCATCAGCGCGATGTAGTCGTCCTCCGAGGTCTCGCGCCGCGCCCGCACCAGCGGCGCGATGTCCTCGGTCGCCACGTAGCGCAGCCGGTCCGTGCCGTCGCTGGCGGCTTCGTAGATCACGCCGGCCACGTCTTCCGAGGTGGCGAGCCGAGCCGAGCGCAGGCCCTCGAACACCTTCTGCGCGCCCGCGACGAAACCGTCGTAGTCGGCCGGTGCGGCCAGCGCCTGCGAGGCCTCGGCCGCAGCGCGGGCGCCGAAGCCGGTGCTGACCACACCGCCGGGTTCGACGATCTTCACCACGATGTTCTGCGACCGGAGTTCGTAGGCCAGCGATTCCGAGAAGCCTTCGAGCGCGAACTTGCTGGCCGTGTAGAGCGAGATCATCGGCAGCCCGAACACGCCGGCCCCCGAGCTCACGTTGACGATCACGCCCGAACGCCGGGCGCGGAAGTGCGGCAGCAGCGCACGGGTCACGTCCATCACGCCGAACACGTTCACGTCGAACTGCGTTTGGATGCTTTCCCTGGAGGCCGACTCGAACAGGCCGAACAGCCCGAAGCCCGCGTTGTTGACCAGCGCATCGATGCGGCCGAAGCGCGCGATGCCGCCCGCGATGGCCTCGTCGATGCTGGCGTGGTCCTGCACGTCGAGCCGCGTGACCCACACGTTGTCGAGGGCCGCGAGTTCGGCGCCGGCGGCGGGCGTGCGCATGGTGGCGACGACGTTCCAGCCGTGCAGCGCGAAGAGCCGGGTGGCCGACTCGCCGAAGCCGGTCGAGGCACCGGTGATGAGGACGGTCTTGCGGCCGTCGGCGGAAGCGGATGTCATGTGATTTCCTTTCGAAGAGCAGCGAAGATAGGCCGCGCCGATCGATGAAACAATCGGCCCAATGACGCATGAAGTCATGCAGGAGATCGCACAATGCAGAAAACCGGATTGGCCGAACTCAACGCCGTGGTCGCGGTATCGACGCACCGCAGCTTCCGCCGTGCCGCGGCCGAACTCGGCCTGTCGCCCTCGGCGCTGAGCCATGCGATCGCGGCGCTGGAGCAGCGCATGGGCGTGCGCCTGTTCAACCGCACCACGCGCAGCGTGGCGCTCTCCGCCGCGGGCGAGCAGTTCCTGGCGCGCGTGCAGCCGGCGCTGCGCGAGATCTCGGCCGCCATGGCCGCGGCCAACGAACTGCGCGACACGCCCGCGGGCACGCTGCGCCTCAATGCCTCGGAGGCCGCCGCCTCGATGATCCTCGCGCCCGTGGTGCTGGAGTTCCTGCGCCGCCATCCGGCCATGGAGGTGGACATCGTGACCGAGGGCCGGCTGGTCGACATCGTGGGCCAGGGCTTCGACGCCGGCATCCGCATCGCCGAGAGCGTGCCCGAGGACATGATCGCCGTGCCCTGCACCCCGCCCGTTCGCTTCGCCGTGGTCGGCTCGCCCGCCTACTTCGCGACGCGCAGCAAGCCGCGCACGCCCCAGGACCTGGCCGGGCATGTGTGCGTGCGCACGCGTTTTCCCAGCGGCCCGCTCTACAAGTGGGACTTCGAGAAGCGCGGCCAGCGCGTGTCGGTCGACGTGGCCGGGCCCCTGACGCTCGACGACCATCACCTGATGGTCGAGGCCGCGCTGGGTGGCGCGGGCCTGGTCTGGACCAGCGAGTACGCCGTGGCACCGCATGTCGCGGCCGGCCGGCTGCTGCGGGTGCTGGACGACTGGTCGCCGCCGATCCCCGGCCTGTGCATCTACTATCCGGGCCATCGCCACGTGCCGGCGGGCCTGCGGGCCTTCCTCGAGGTGGTGCGCGAAGCCGCGCCCACGCTGTTCGACCGCGACGGGATGCGGCGCTGAGGGGGCCGCGGCCGAAAAACCCCAGGGCTCGCCATCAATTCCATGATTCAACTATGATTGAATCATGGAAGCCAATGAAGTCGTCCGCGCCCTCGCCGCCCTCGCCCAACCCGTGCGCCTGCAGGTCTTTCGCTGCCTGGTGGTCGCCGGCCCCGAGGGCCTGACCCCCGGTGCGCTGGTCGAGGCCATCGGCGTGCCCGCCACCAGCCTCTCCTTCCACCTCAAGGAGCTGACGCACGCGGGCCTGGTGTCGCAGGAGCGCCAGGGCCGCAACCTGATCTACCGCGCCGCCTTCGACCGGATGAACGCGCTGCTCGGCTACCTGACCGAGAACTGCTGCCAGGGCGCGCCCTGCCTCGCCGACGGCAGCGCCGCCTGCGCATGCTGACGGCACTGGCGATCTTCGCCTTCACGCTGGTGTTGGTGATCTGGCAGCCGCGCGGGCTGGGCATCGGCTGGAGCGCCTCGCTGGGCGCCGGGCTCGCGCTGCTGTCCGGCGCGGTGCATTGGGCCGACGTGGCGACCGTCTGGGGCATCGTGTGGAACGCCACCGGCGCCTTCATCGCGGTGATCGTGATCAGCCTGCTGCTCGACGAGGCCGGCTTCTTCGAATGGGCCGCGCTGCATGTGGCGCGCTGGGGCGGCGGGCGCGGCGCGCGGCTGTTCGCCCTGATGGTGCTGCTGGGCGCGGTGGTGGCGGCGCTGTTCGCCAACGACGGCGCGGCGCTGATCCTCACGCCGATCGTGATGGCCATGCTGGCCGCGCTGGGCTTCGGGCCGGCCGCGACCCTGGCCTTCGTGATGGCGGCCGGCTTCATCGCCGACACCGCGAGCCTGCCGCTGGTGGTCTCCAACCTGGTCAACATCGTCTCGGCCGACTTCTTCGGCATCGGCTTCCACCGCTATGCCGCGGTGATGGTGCCGGTCGACCTCGCGGCCGTGCTCGCCAGCCTGGGCGTGCTGGTGCTGTACTTCCGCCGCGACATTCCCGCGGGCTACGCGGTGGCGCGGCTGCGGCTGCCGGCCGAGGCGGTCCGCGACCCCGCGACCTTCCGCGCCGGCTGGATCGTGCTGGCGCTGCTGCTGGTCGGCTTCTTCGGGCTCGAGCCGCTGGGCGTGCCGGTCAGCGCGGTGGCCGCGGTGGCGGCGCTCGCGCTGCTGGCCGTCGCGGCCCGCGGTCCGGTGATCGACACGCGCCGGGTGCTGCGCGGCGCGCCCTGGCAGATCGTGGTCTTCTCGCTGGGCATGTACCTGGTGGTCTACGGGCTGCGCAACGCGGGCCTGACGGGCCAGCTCGCGTCGCTGCTGGATGTGTTCGCGCAGGGCGGCGTCTGGGGCGCGGCGCTGGGCACCGGCCTGCTGACGGCGCTGCTGTCCTCGGTGATGAACAACATGCCCACCGTGCTGATCGGCGCGCTGTCGATCGAGGCCTCGGGCGCCAGCGGCGTGATCCGGGAAGCCATGGTCTATGCCAACGTGATCGGCTGCGACCTGGGCCCGAAGATCACGCCGATCGGCAGCCTGGCAACGCTGCTCTGGCTGCACGTGCTGGCGAAGAAGGGCACCACCATCGGCTGGGGCCAGTACTTCCGCATCGGCATCGTGCTGACCCTGCCGGTGCTGCTCGTCACGCTGGCCGCGCTGGCGCTGCGGCTCGGCGGCTGAAACATCCACTTTTTACGCTTCAACCACTGCTGACTCGAACCATGAGCGACATCACGATCTACCACAACCCGTCCTGCGGCACCTCGCGCAACGTGCTCGCGCTGATCCGCAACTCCGGCGAGGAACCCACGGTCATCGAGTACCTGAAGAACCCGCCCGACCGCGCCACGCTCGAAGGCCTGATCGCGGCCATGGGCATCACGGCACGCGAGCTGCTGCGCCAGAAGGAGAAGCCTTTTGCCGAACTCGGCCTGGCCGACCCGACCTGGACCGACGCGCAGATCGTCGGCTTCATGCTGCAGCACCCGATCCTGATCCAGCGCCCGATCGTGGTGACGCCGAAGGCCACCCGCCTGTGCCGCCCGTCCGAAGCGGTGCTCGACATCCTGCCGCAGCCCCAGCAGGGCGCGTTCTCCAAGGAAGACGGCGAGGCCGTGGTCGATGCGAAGGGCCAGCGTGTCGCCAAGCCTTGAATTCCTCCAGCGGCCGGACCCGCAGCGCTTGCCGCCGCCGGCGCGCGCCACGCATGCGCCGCGCATCCTGCTGCTCTACGGCTCGCTGCGCGAGCGCTCGTACAGCCGGCTCGTGACCGAGGAGGCGGCGCGCCTGCTGCAGGCCATGGGGGCCGAGACGCGCACCTACGACCCGCACGGCCTGCCGCTGCCCGACGGCGCGCCCGAGGACCATCCCAAGGTGCAGGAGCTGCGCGAGCTGGTGCAGTGGAGCGAGGGCATGGTCTGGTGCTCGCCCGAGCGGCATGGCGCGATGACCGGCCTGATGAAGGCGCAGATCGACTGGATCCCGCTGTCCATCGGCGCGGTGCGGCCCACGCAGGGCAAGACGCTCGCGGTGATGCAGGTGTCCGGGGGTTCGCAGTCCTTCAACGCCGTGAACCAGCTGCGCGTGCTGGGGCGCTGGATGCGCATGATCACGATCCCCAACCAGTCCTCGGTGGCCAAGGCGCATCTGGAATTCGAGGCCGACGGCCGCATGAAGCCCTCGCCCTACCACGACCGCGTGGTCGACGTGATGGAGGAGCTGCTCAAGTTCACGCTGCTCACGCGCGACTGCGCGGACTACCTGGTCGACCGCTACAGCGAACGGCGCGAGAGCGCGGCGGCGCTGTCGCAGCGCGTGAACCTGCGCAGCATCTGATCCTTTCTTCAGAACAGGCTGCCCTGCCCCGCCGCCCCCGGCGGCCGGAAGGCGCCCAGGTCCAGCGGGATGCGCTGGCGGTTGAAGCCGATGCGATTCGTCGCTTTCTCGAAGCGCTGGCGGATCAGGTCGGCCCACAGGCCGCTGCCCTTCATGCGGGTGGCGAAGTCGGCGTCGTAGTCCTTGCCGCCGCGCATCTCGCGGATGCGCGCCATCACGCGCGCCGCGCGGTCGGGGTAGTGCAGCTCCAGCCACTGCTTGAACAGCGGCGCCACCTCCCAGGGCAGCCGCACCACCGTGTAGAAGGCGCAGCGCGCGCCCGCCTCCCAGGCGGCCTCGAGCACCTTCTCCATGTCGTCGGTGATGAAGGGGATCTGCGGCGCCACGCTCACGCCCACGGGCACGCCGGCCTCGGCCAGGGTGCGGATGGTGCGCAGCCGCCGCTGCGGCGAGGCGGCGCGCGGCTCCAGCTTGCGGGCCAGCGCGCCGTCGAGCGTGGTGACGGTCACGTAGACCGCGGCCAGGTGCTCGGCCGCCATGGGCGCGATCAGGTCCAGGTCGTGCTCGACCGCGCTGGACTTGGTGACCAGGCCGAAGGGGTGGCGGGTTTCCTGCAGCACCTCGATCACCGCGCGGGTCAGGCGCAGCTCGCGCTCGATCGGCTGGTAGCAGTCGGTCGCGGTGCCGATCGCGATCTGGCTGGGCCGGTAGCCCTTGCGGCCCAGTTCGGCGCGCAGCACCTCGGCCACGTTGCGCTTGGCGATCAGCTTGGTCTCGAAGTCCAGGCCGGGCGAGAGGTTGAGGTAGCTGTGGGTGGGCCGGGCGAAGCAGTAGATGCAGCCGTGCTCGCAGCCGCGGTAGGGATTGAGCGAGCGGTCGAAGGGGATGTCGGGCGAATCGTTCTCGCTGAGCACCGACTTCACGTTTTCGAAGCGCACCTCGGTCTGCAGCGGCAGCCATGCATCGGCCGCGGTTTCGTCGAGCGTGCCCCAGCCGTCGTCGTAGGCGTCGCGCACGTCGCGCTCGAAGCGGTGGGCCAGGCGGCTGGCCGCGCCGCGGCCCTTGAGGGCATACAGGGGGATGAAGGCGTCGGACATGATGGATACTGTATTTTCATACAGTATCGTCCTTCGACGGTCCCCGGTAAAGCCCGCGTCACCCCGCTTTACATCTGCGGTCCTGTCCTGCAACGCGGGGCGCGGTGATGCATTAAGTTACCAAGCCTTCTCCCTACCTCTTTGGACATACAACAATGCACAGCAAGACAAAGACCCGCACGCACAGCCAGAAGCTCTGGATCGCCGCCGCCACCACCTGCGCGGTGCTCGCGCTGAGCGCCTGCGGCAAGGCCGGCGACGCTGCGTCGAGCGTGAGCGCGGCGGCTTCGGCGGTCGGGGACAAGGTCAAGTCGGCGGCCAGCAACGTGGACACCGGCCAGGCGACCAGCGCCAAGCTCAACGGCTACACGCAGGGCTACAACAAGCTCATCGGCACCTTCGGCCTGCCCGAGACCCACGAGCGCTACCTCAAGCTCAACATTCCCAAGCGCAAGGCGACCGAGAACCTCTCGATCAGCGCCGGCTGGGTCGACATCTCGCTCGAGCAACTGAAAAAGGCCCGCGCACTCCCCGCCTCCGAACTCGGCGCACTGGACCAGAGCGCCGATGTGCTGATCGGCGATCTCGGCAAGCTCGTGACCCAGCTCAAGGCGCTCGAGGTCTACTACAGCTCCAAGGCCTACCAGGAAGACGACCTGGCCAAGGGCAAGGCGCAGGACGCCGAGGTGCGCACCGCCTTCGACAAGAGCACCGCCAGCATGAAGAGCTTCAGCGCCGTGCTGGGCACCGAGGAGAAGAAGCGCAGCGCGGCCATGCTGGCCAAGCTCAAGGCCTCGGGCGACATGCTGGGCTACAACACCAAGCTGGGCCTGCAGCAGGCCGAGGAGGTGGTGTCGCTGTTCGACAGCGAATCCGACATCCGCGACCCGGCCAAGTACCAGGCCGCCGATGCGATCGTGGCCTCGCTCGACAAGACCCTGGCCGAACAGCGCGAGCTCTATGCCGCGGCCAAGGACAAGGAGCCCCGCCCCGATTCGGCGCATGAGAGCACCGGCTCGTCGCTGGTCTCCTTCATCGGCACCTACCGCACGATGAAGCAGGCCAAGACCGCCAAGTCCTTCAACGACATGGTCAAGAAGTACAACGACGCGGTGACCAGCGCCAACCGACTGCGCGGCTGAGACCCAGCGCGGGTCCGCGCCCGCGGTTTTGACAATGGCATGAAAGGTGCAACATAGCTCCTGTCCGACAAGGCAAAGGGCGCTCGGCGGCCCAATCCGGGTCGGGCATACGGTTCAATGAACGTTGTCGCAAGGGCGCCGCCGGAATTCGCCGGACCCGCCCGCGCAGGAGGATTCCACCCGTGCACACCCCATCCCCACGCCTGAGCGAGCAGGACGTCTGGCTATTCCGTGAAGGCACGCATGCAGAGATGCACCGTGCCATGGGTTGCCAGCTGCAGCCCGAGGGCGGCGCGACCTTCGCGGTCTGGGCGCCCAACGCGCGCGGCGTGTCCGTGGTGGCCGACTGGAACGGCTGGAACGACACCGCGCTGCGGCTCGCGCCACGCCCCGACGGCAGCGGCATCTGGGAAGGCTTCTCGCCCGACGCGGTGCAAGGCGCGGTCTACAAGTACCGCGTGTTCGACCGCAATGGCCACTCGGTCGACAAGGCCGACCCCTTCGCCTTCTATGCCGAGCACCCGCCGGCCACCGGCTCGCGCGTCTGGTCGATCGACGACTACGCATGGAACGACGCCGACTGGATGCAGCAGCGCGGCCCGAAGAATGCGCTCGATGCGCCGATGTCGGTCTACGAATTGCACCCCGGCTCCTGGCAGCGCCAGGGCGGCGAGATGCTGGGCTGGCGCGAGCTCGCCGAGCGACTGGCGGCCTATGTGGTCGACCTGGGCTTCACCCACGTCGAGCTGATGCCCGTGACCGAGCATCCCTTCTACGGATCCTGGGGCTACCAGACCACCGGCTACTTCGCGCCCACGGCGCGCTACGGCACGCCGCAGGACTTCATGGCCTTCGTCGACCACCTGCACAGCCGCGGCATCGGCGTGCTGCTCGACTGGGTGCCCTCGCACTTCCCGACCGATGCGCACGGGCTCTCGGTGTTCGACGGCACCCACTTGTTCGAGCACGAAGACCCGCGCCAGGGCTTCCATCCCGAATGGAACTCGAGCATCTTCAACTACGGCCGCAACGAGGTGCGCAGCTTCCTGATCTCCTCGGCGCTGTTCTGGCTCGATCGCTACCACCTCGACGGCCTGCGCGTCGACGCCGTGGCCTCGATGCTCTACCTCGACTACGCGCGCCAGCCCGGCGAGTGGATCCCCAACAAGGACGGCGGCCGCGAGAACCTCGAGGCGGTCGAGTTCCTGCGCGACCTCAACCGCGCCGTCTACCGCGCACACCCCGACACCGTCTCGGTGGCCGAGGAATCGACCGCCTGGCCCAACGTGTCGCGGCCCACCGACATGGGCGGCCTGGGCTTCGGCATGAAGTGGAACATGGGCTGGATGCACGACACCCTGGCCTACTTCGCCAAGGACCCGGTGCACCGCCGGCACCACCACCACCAGCTGACCTTCTCGCTGGTCTATGCCTTCAACGAGAACTTCGTGCTGCCGCTCTCGCACGACGAGGTGGTGCACGGCAAGGGCTCGCTGATCAACAAGATGCCCGGCGACAGCTGGCAGCAGTTCGCCAACCTGCGCGCGCTGTTCGGCCTGATGTGGGCGCACCCGGGCAAGAAGCTGCTGTTCATGGGCGGCGAGTTCGGCCAGCGCCGCGAGTGGACGCACGACGGCGAACTCGAATGGTGGGTCGCGGGCACCGAAGGCCACGGCGGCCTGCAGCATTTCGTGCGCGAACTCAACCGCGTCTACAAGGCCGAGCCCGCGCTGTACGAGCTCGACTTCTCGCCCGAGGGCTTCGAGTGGGTCGAGGCCGACGATGCACAGCGCAGCGTGTTCGCCTTCCTGCGCAAGGCCAGGGACGGCGCGCCGGTGCTGGTGCTGTGCAACCTCACGCCGCTGCCGCGCACCAACTACACGGTGGGCGTGCCGCTGGCCGGCGAATGGCAGGAGCTGCTCAACAGCGACGCCCGCGACTACGGCGGCGCGGGCTGGGGCAACCTGGGCGGCGCCCAGACCTCGCCCCTGCCCGCGCACGGCCGCCATCACTCGCTCAACCTCACGCTGCCGCCCCTGTCCACCCTGATCCTCAAGCACGTGCCCCATGCCTAAGAGTTCCCAGCCCCCCAAGACCCCGAAGTCCCTCCAACCCGCCGCCGCACCGGCCGCGCCCACCGCGGCCGACACCGCCATCCCGGCCGCGCCGCCGATGCCGCAGACCCAGGTCGCGGCCCTGCTGTCGCTGCCGCATGGCATGCCCAAGGAGGGGCGCGTGCGCGCCGTGGTCGACGCGGTGCTGCCGTCCGTCGATGGCGGCCGCTTCGCCGTCAAGCGCATCGCGGGGGAAGCCTTCGAGGTCACGGCCCACTGCTTCACCGACGGCCACGACGTGCTGCGGGTGCTGCTGCAATGGTGGCGCGAGGGCGAGACCACGGTGCACGAGACGCCGATGACGCTGAGCAACAACGACGTCTGGCATGGCGGCTTCGTGCCGCCGGTGCCGGGTCGCTACGTCTACACGGTGCTGGCCTGGGTCGACGGCTTCGCATCGTGGCACCATGAACTGACGCGGCGCGTGGACGAGGCCGACATCCGCATCGCGGCGCAGGTCGGCGCGCTCGAGATCGCGGCGGCCGGTGCACGCGCCACCGGCGAAGACGCGCAGGCGCTCGCGCGGGCTGCCGCCGAACTGGCCAAGGCCGCGACCGACCGCGCCATCGACGGCCCGCGCCTCAAGGCACTGGCCCTCGACCCGGCGCTCGAGACGCTGGCCGGCAAATACCCCGACCGCCGCTTCGAAGCCCGCTACGGCGCCGAGCTGTCGCTGGTGGTGGACCGCGAGCGGGCCCGCTTCAGCAGCTGGTACGAACTGTTCCCGCGCTCGGCGGGCACCGAACTGGGCCAGCACGGCACCTTCGCCGATGTCGAGGCCCGGCTGCCCGCGATCGCGCGCATGGGCTTCGACGTGCTGTACTTCCCGCCCATCCACCCGATCGGCCGGATCGACCGCAAGGGCAAGAACAACGCGCTGGTGACCGAGCCCGACGACGTCGGCAGCCCCTGGGCCATCGGCTCGGAGGAAGGCGGGCACAAGCACATCCTGCCCGCGCTCGGCACGCCCGAGGATTTCCGCCACCTGGTGGCCGAGGCCGGCAGGCACGGCCTGGAGATCGCGCTCGACATCGCCTTCCAGTGCGCGCCCGACCATCCCTACGTCAAGCAGCACCCGGGCTGGTTCCGCTGGCGGCCCGACGGCACGGTGCAGTACGCCGAGAACCCGCCGAAGAAATACCAGGACATCTACCCCTTCAACTTCGAGTGCGACGACTGGCAGGGGCTGTGGACCGAGCTCAAGAGCGTGATCGACCACTGGATCGGCGAAGGTGTCTCGATCTTCCGGGTCGACAACCCGCACACCAAGGCCTTCCCCTTCTGGGAATGGGCGATCTCGGAGATCAAGCGCGAGCACCCCGAGGTGCTGTTCCTGGCCGAGGCCTTCACCCGGCCCAAGGTGATGCACCGGCTGGCCAAGCTGGGCTTTTCGCAGTCCTACACCTACTTCACTTGGCGCAACAGCAAGGAAGAACTCACGGCCTACTTCACCGAGCTGTCGAGTTCGCCGGGCCACGAGTACTTCCGGCCCAACGCCTGGCCCAACACGCCCGACATCCTGCACGAGCAGCTGCAGAGCGGCGAGGCGCCGATGTTCCGGCTGCGGCTCACGCTGGCCGCCACGCTGGCCGCCAACTACGGCATCTACGGCCCGGCCTACGAGCTGCTGGAGCACCTGCCGCGCAACCCGGGCAGCGAGGAGTACCTCGACTCCGAGAAGTACCAGCTGCGCCACTGGCGCACCGAGATGCCGCACAGCCTGGCGCCCTTCATCGGGCGGCTCAACCGCATCCGCCGCGACAACCCGGCGCTGCAGACCAACGCCACGCTGCGCTTCCTGCCGGTGGAGAACAACCAGCTGCTGGCCTATGCCAAGTCCTCGGACGACGGCAGCAACGTGGTGGTCACGGTGGTCAACCTCGACCCGCACCAGACGCAGTCGGGCTGGATCGGCCTCACGCCCGAATCGATCGGCGTGCCGGCCGGCCAGTCCTTCCAGGTGCACGACCTGCTGAGCGACCAGCGCTTCCTCTGGCAGGGCGAGTGGCACTACGTGCAGCTCGACCCGCAGCACACGCCGGCCCACGTGCTGCGCGTGCGGCGTCGCACCCGCGACGAGAACGATTTCGAGTACTTCCTTTGACCTTCCCGAAGAAGAAGCAGAAAGACGCGCCATGGCACTGAACGCACCCTCGCCCACCCTGCCCGCCCTCACGCTGGAAACGCCGGAGATCGACACCAGCCATGACCCGCAGTGGTACCGCGATGCGGTCATCTACCAGCTCAACGTCAAGGCCTTCTTCGACAGCAACAACGACGGTATGGGCGACTTCAAGGGCGTGACCGCGAAGCTCGACTATGTCAAGGAGCTGGGCGTCAACACCATCTGGCTGATGCCCTTCTATCCCTCGCCGCTGCGCGACGACGGCTACGACATCTCCGAGTACGAGAACGTGCACCCGCAGTACGGCACGATCGAGGACTTCAAGGAGATGCTCGACGCCGCCCATGCGCGCGGCCTGCGCGTGATCACCGAGCTGGTGATCAACCACACCTCGAACGAGCACCCGTGGTTCAAGGCCGCGCGGCTCGCGCCCCCCGGATCGCCCGAGCGCAACTTCTACGTGTGGAGCGACACCGACCAGATCTATCAGGGCACGCGGATCATCTTCACCGACACCGAGACCTCGAACTGGACCTGGGACCCGGTGGCCAAGCAGTACTTCTGGCACCGCTTCTTCAGCCACCAGCCCGACCTCAACTTCGACAACCCGGCGGTGATGGAGGCCATCCTCAAGACGATGCGCTTCTGGCTCGACATGGGTGTCGACGGCTTCCGGCTCGATGCCATTCCCTACCTGGTCGAGCGCGACGGCACCAGCAACGAGAACCTGCCCGAGACGCATGCGGTGATCAAGCAGCTGCGCGCCGCGATCGACGCCGAGTACACCAACCGCTTCCTGCTGGCCGAGGCCAACATGTGGCCGGAGGACGTGCGCGAGTACTTCGGCAACGGCGACGAATGCCACATGGCCTACCACTTCCCGCTGATGCCGCGCATGTACATGGCGATCGCGCAGGAAGACCGCGACCCGATCATCGAGATCCTGCAGCAGACGCCCGACATCCCCGACGGCTGCCAGTGGGCCATCTTCCTGCGCAACCACGACGAGCTCACGCTCGAGATGGTGACCAGCAAGGAGCGCGACTACATGTACCGCATGTACGCCGCCGATCCGCGCGCGCGCATCAACCTGGGCATCCGGCGCCGCCTCGCGCCGCTGATGGAGAACGACAACGACCGCATCAAGCTGATGAACAGCATGCTGCTGTCGATGCCGGGTTCGCCCATCATCTACTACGGCGACGAGATCGGCATGGGCGACAACGTGTTCGTGGGCGACCGCAACGGCGTGCGCACGCCCATGCAGTGGAGCCCTGACCGCAACGCCGGCTTCTCGCGCGCCGACCCGCAGAGCCTGTACCTGCAGCCCATCATGGATGCGATGTACGGCTACGAGGCGCTCAACGTCGAGACCCAATCGCGCGAAGCCAGCTCGCTGCTCAACTGGACCAAGCGCATGCTGGCGGTGCGCAAGACCAGCCGCGCCTTCGGCCGCGGCCAGCGCCGCTTCCTCAAGCCGGGCAACCGCAAGATCCTGGCCTACCTCAGCGAGCACGAGGACGACACCATCCTCACGGTGTTCAACCTGTCGCGCACCGCGCAGCCGGTCGAGCTCGACCTGTCGGCCTTCAAGGGCCGGGTGCCGGTCGAGATGCTGGGCAAGACGCCCTTCCCGCCGATCGGCGAACTGCCCTACCTGCTCACGCTGCCCTCGCACGGCTTCTACTGGTTCCGGCTCTCGGCCGAGGCGCCGATGCCCAGCTGGCACCAGGAAGGCACGCCGCTGCAGGACCGCGCGGTGCTGGTGCTGTTCGACGGCTGGACCAGCTTCTTCCGCGACCGCGTGATGCCCTGGCGCATCGGCATGGCCGAGCGCATGCGGCTGCAGCTCGAGACCGAGACGCTGCCGCGCCATGTCGAGACCCAGCGCTGGTACGCCTCCAAGGGCACGGCCATCCTGCGTGCGCGGATGCGCGACCAGGCGGTGTGGGAGGTCGACGGCCGCAGCTGGATGCTGCCGCTGCTCGACCTCGACGGCCCGGCCGAGGCCGCCACCTACTTCATGCCGCTGGCCCTGGCCTGGGAAGACAGCGAGGAAGAACGCCTCAAGGCCCTGATGGCCTGCCCGGTCGCCAAGGTGCGCCAGCAGGCCAACGTGGGCGTGATGGCCGATGCCTTCTTCGACGAGAGCTTCTGCCGTTCGCTGGTCGAGGCCATGGGCCGTGGCACCGAGCTGGCGACCGCCGGCGGCAAGCTGCGCTTCAGCCACACCGCGGCTTTCGCGAGCCTGGCCGGCGACGACGTGGCGTCGCTGCCCGTCACCGCGCCGACCGCGCAGAGCAGCAACACCGTGGTGACGCTGGGCGAGAGCCTGTTCCTCAAGGGCTACCGCCGGCTGCGCGCGGGCATCAACCCCGAACTCGAGATGGGCCGCTTCCTGACCGAGGTCGCGAAGTACCCGAACTGCGTGCCGGTGGCCGGCGCGCTGGAATACATGGCCGACGACGGCAGCACCATGACGCTGGCGATGGTCCAGGCCTTCGTGCCCAACCAGGGCGACGGCTGGGACTACACGCTGAGCTACCTCGAGCGCTACCTCGAAGCCCTGCGCACCATGGACGCGCCGCAGCCGGCCGACGTGCACGGCGGCTTCCTGTCGCTGATGCACACGCTGGGCGAGCGCACGGCCGAGCTGCACCTGGCGCTGTCGAAGCGCACCGGCAACCCGGCCTTCGACCCCGAGCCGATGACCACGGAAGACGTGATCGGCTGGCGCGAACGCGCCGCCGAAGGCGCGGGCCGCACGCTCGACCGCCTGGCCGAGCGCCTGGCCGACCTGCCGCCCGAACTGCAGGACGAGGCCAAGCGCCTGCTGGCGCGCGCCTCGGAAGTGCGGGCCCGCGTGGCCGACTTCCCGCTCGACGGGCAGACCGGCCTCAAGACCCGCTACCACGGCGACTACCACCTGGGCCAAGTGCTGGTCTCGCGCAACGACTTCCTGATCATCGATTTCGAGGGCGAGCCCGCCCGCAGCTTCGAGGAGCGCCGCCAGCGCAGCTCGGCGCTGCGCGACGTGGCCGGCATGGTGCGTTCCTTCAACTATGCGCGCTGGTCGGCGCTGCGCCGGGTGGCGCAGAGCGCCGACGAGCTGGCGCGGCTGGAGCCCGCGGCGCGCGACTGGGAGGCGGAGACGCGCGAGGCCTTCCTCGCGGCCTACACCGCCCGCATGGCGCAGGGCGGCGCCGCGCAGACGGCCGAATCGGCCACCCGCCTGCTCGCGCTCTTCGAGTTCGAGAAGGCGATGTACGAGCTGCGCTACGAGCTCGACAACCGCCTCGACTGGGTGCAGGTGCCGTTGCAGGGCATCCTGGCGCTGGTCGAACGCAAGCATTGAACTGAAGAACATCCACGCCCCGGCACCGGAGAGACACACCATGGAAAATTTCGGCATTCACCTGGAGCCCGTGCGGGCCATCCTGTTCCAGATCGGCGCCTTCCTGCCCCGGCTGCTGATCGCGGTGGTGGTGATCATCGCGGGCTGGCTGCTGGCCAAGGTGGCGCGCTTCGCGGTCGTCAAGGCGCTGCGCGCGATCAACTTCAACGTGCTGACCGAACGCTCGGGCCTCGACGGCTTCCTGCGCCAGGGCGGCATGGCCGGCGACACCACCACCGTCTTCGGCGTGCTGGTGTACTGGCTGGTGATCCTGGCCGCGCTGCTGATCGCCTTCAACGGCCTGGGCCTGACCTACATCACCGACCTGCTGGGCCGCGTGGTCTGGTTCGTGCCCAACGTGTTCGTGGCGCTGCTGGTGCTGGCCTTCGGTTCCTACTTCGCGCGCTTCATCGGCGACACCGTGACCACCTACTGCCGCAACGTGAAGATGCAGGACGCGCTGCTCCTGGGCAAGCTCGCGCAGTACGCGGTGCTGGCCTTCGTGGTGCTGATCGCGCTCGACCAGATCAAGGTCGGCGGCGACATCATCCGCGAGAGCTTCCTGATCCTGCTGGGCGGCGTGGTGTTCGCCATCGCGCTGGCCTTCGGCCTGGGCGGCAAGGACTGGGCCGCCGAGCGCATCGAGGAGTGGTGGCCGCGCCGCGGCCAGTCGCTCAAGGACCGCGCCGACCGGCTGGGCGACAAGCGCGACAAGCTGCCTTGAGCCGCGCGCGCGGCGCCCGCGTTTCCATCGTCTTTTCTTTCCGCCAGGCACCGCTTCCATGAAATCCGTCAATCCGATCCACGTCGTGTGGCCCGGCACCGCCTACCCGCGCGGCGCCACCTGGGACGGCGAGGGCGTGAACTTCGCCCTCTTCTCCCAGCATGCGCAGAAGGTCGAGCTCTGCCTGTTCGACGACACCGGCCGCCACGAGCTGCAGCGCATCGTGATGCGCGAGCGCACCGACGACGTCTGGCACTGCTACCTGCCCGAGGCGCGTCCCGGCATGGCCTACGGCTACCGGGTGCACGGCCCCTACAAGCCCGAGGAAGGCCACCGCTTCAACCCGAACAAGCTGCTGATCGACCCGTATGCGAAGGACCTGGTCGGCAAGCTGCGCTGGGGCGACGCGCTCTACGGCTACACCATCGGCAGCAAGCGCGAGGACCTGTCCTTCGACCGCCGCGACAGCGCCGCGCTGATGCCCAAGGGCCGGGTGCTCGAGACCGCCTTCACCTGGGGCGAGGACCGCCGGCCGAAGATCGCGCGCCAGGACATGGTGATCTACGAGATGCATGTGCGCGGCTTCACCATGCAGCATCCCGCGGTGCCGCCCGAGCTGCGCGGCACCTACGCGGCGCTGGCCACCGCCCCGGTGATCGACTACCTGCAGCGCCTGGGCGTGACCACGGTCGAGCTGCTGCCGGTGCACAGCTACCTCAACGACCGCCACCTGGTCGAGAACGGCCTGCAGAACTACTGGGGCTACAACACGCTGGGTTTCTTCGCCCCCGAGATGCGTTACAGCGCCTCGCGCAAGGTCAAGGAATTCAAGACCATGGTGAAGACGCTGCACTCGGCGGGCATCGAGGTGATCCTCGACGTGGTCTACAACCACAGCTGCGAAGGCAACCAGCTGGGCCCCACGCTGTCGCTGCGCGGCGTGGACAACGCGTCCTACTACATCGTCAACGCGGAGAACCGGCGCTACTACGACGACTTCACCGGCTGCGGCAACACCGTCAACCTCGAGCACCCGCGCGCGCTGCAGCTGGTGATGGACTCGCTGCGCTACTGGGTCGAGGAGATGCACGTCGACGGCTTCCGCTTCGACCTGGCCTCGGCGCTGGCGCGCGAGGCGGGCAAGGTGGAGAACCTGGGCGGCTTCTTCGACGCGATCCGCCAGGACCCGGTGCTCAACCGCGTCAAGCTGATCGCCGAGCCCTGGGACCTGGGCCACGGCGGCTACCAGGTGGGCAACTTCCCGCTGGGCTGGGCCGAATGGAACGACCAGTACCGCGACAGCATGCGCGGCTACTGGAAGGGCGACGGCGGCCTGCTGGGCGAGGTGGCCAAGCGCCTGACCGGCTCGCAGGACCTGTACGGCTGGTCGGGCAAGCAGCCGCACGCGAGCATCAACTTCATCACCGCGCACGACGGCTTCACCCTGCAGGACCTGGTGTCGTACAACGACAAGCACAACGAGGCCAACGGCGAAGGCAACCGCGACGGCAACAGCAACAACGTGTCGTGGAACTGCGGCGTCGAGGGCCCCACCGACGACCCGGAAGTGCGCACCCTGCGCGCGCGCCAGAAGCGCAACATGCTGGCCACGCTGCTGCTGTCGCAGGGCGTGCCGATGCTGCTGGCCGGCGACGAGTCCGGCCACACGCAGGACGGCAACAACAACGTCTACTGCCAGGACAACGCGCTGGGCTGGATCGACTGGAAGCTCGACGCCGAACGCGAGGCGCTGCGCGACTTCACCCGCCACCTGGTGCATTTCCGCCGCCGCCACCCGTCCTTCGGCCGGCGCAGCTTCTTCCGCGGCGCGCCGCTCGACGGCGCCGAGGCCAAGGACCTGGTCTGGTACCGGCCCGACGGCCAGGAGATGAAGCCCGACGACTGGAACGACGGCAACGCGCGCTGCATCGGCATGTTCATGTCGGGCCGCGGCATCGCCGACGTGGGCACGCGCGGCGAGGCGCTGGAGGACGACGACTTCTTCCTGCTGTTCAACGCCCACCACGAGCACCTCGATTTCGTGCTGCCGGTCGACGACGGCGGCCGCTGGCAGGTCGTGCTCGACACCACCCATGACGCGCTCACCGAAGCGCACTCTCCGCTCGACACCCCGAGCCTGACCCTGCACTGCCGGTCGCTGGTGCTGCTGAGCCGACCCCTCCAGAAAACCCCATGAACCACCTCCACGCCATGCCTTTCGGCGCCACCCCCATTGCCGGCGGAGGCGTGCGCTTCCGCTACTGGGCCCCCGGCCATGAGCGCGTTGCGCTCGAACGCGGCGACGAGGTGCTGCCCATGGCACGCGAGGACGGCGGTTGGCACGCGCTCGACGTGGCCGCGGCCGCGCCCGGCGACCGCTACCGCTTCCGCCTGCCCGACGGCACGGCCGTGCCCGATCCGGCCTCGCGCCGCAACCCCGACGACGTGCACGAGGCCAGCGAGGTGGTGGACCCGTCCACCTATGCATGGCGCGACGACGCCTGGCGCGGCCGGCCCTGGACCGAGGCCGCGATCTACGAACTGCACATCGGCACCTTCACGCCCGAAGGCACCTTCGCCGCGGCGCGCGCGCGCCTGCCCGAACTCGCAGCGCTGGGCTTCACCGTGATCGAACTCATGCCGGTGGCCGACTTCCCGGGTGCGCGCGGCTGGGGCTACGACGGCGTGCTGCTGTTCGCGCCCGATGCGGCCTACGGCACGCCCGACGAGCTCAAGGCCTTGGTCGACGCGGCCCATGCGCTGGAACTGATGGTGCTGATCGACGTGGTCTACAACCACTTCGGCCCCGAAGGCAACTACCTGCACGCGGGCAGCCCGGCCTTCTTCAACCCCGCGCACCAGACGCCCTGGGGCGCGGCCATCAACTACGACGGCGAGCAGGCGCGCACCGTGCGCGACTTCTTCGTGCACAACGCGCTCTACTGGGTCGAGGAGTTCCGCTTCGACGGCCTGCGCATGGACGCGGTGCACGCGATCCGTGACGACTCCACGCCGGACATCGTGAGCGAGATCTGCGCCGCGTTGCGCGACGGACCGGGCCGCGAGCGCCTGATCCACGTGGTGCTGGAGAACGACGCCAACGGCGCCCACTACCTCGAGCGCGGCGCCGACCATGCGCCGCTGTGCGCCACCGCGCAGTGGAACGACGACCTGCACCATGCGGCCCATGTGCTGACCACCGGCGAGCGCGACGGCTACTACGCCGACTATGCGGACGACGCGGTCGGAAGCTTCGGCCTCGCGCTGGCGCAGGGCTTCGTCTACCAGGGCCAGCCCTCGCCCTTCCGCCACGGCGAGCGCCGCGGCGAACCGAGCGACCAACTGCCGCTGGCGGCCTTCGTGTCCTTCCTGCAGACGCACGACCAGGTCGGCAACCGCGCCTTCGGCGACCGCATCGCGATGCTGGCCGACCCGGTGCTGCTGCGCGCCGCCTACGCCTGCCTGCTGCTGTCGCCGCACACGCCGATGCTCTTCATGGGCGAGGAATACGCGGCGTCGACGCCCTTCCTCTACTTCTGCGACTTCGGCCCCGAGCTCGCGGCCGCGGTGTCCGAAGGCCGGCGCGCCGAGTTCGGCGGCTTCGCGGCCTTCAAGGACGAGGCCGCGCGGGCGCGCATTCCCGATCCGAACGCGGAAGCCAGCTTCCTCGCCTCGAAGCTGAAATGGGAGGAGCGCGAGACCGGCCCCCACGCCGAGATGCTCGCCCACGTGCAAGAACTGCTGACGCTGCGCCGCGACCGCCTGGTGCCGCGGCTGGCCGGCCAGCACCATGGCGGGCGCTTCTGGCGCGACGGCGCGGCGCTGCGCGTCGAATGGACGGTCGGTGGCGCCGCGCCCGGCACCACCGCCCGTCTCCAGCTGCTGGCCCATTTCGGCCCGCAGCCCACCGAAGCCGCCCCGCTGGCCGGAGACTTGCTCTATGCCTGCGGCATCGACGCCGGCTCGGGCCCGCTTCAGCCCGGCGCCGTGTGCGTGACCCTCGAGGAGAAACCGCTTGTCTGACGCCCACCCCCACGCCACGCAGGCCCCGCAGGGCGAGCACGACGCGCTGCAGCGCCTGTGCGCCCATTTCGGCATCGCGACCGACTACCACGACATCTTCGGCCACCGCCATGTGGTGGCGCCGGCCAACCTGGTCGCGCTGCTCGGCAGCTTCGGCATCGACGCGGCGGCGCTGCCGCACGAGAGCCTGCAGCAGGTCGAGGCGCAGGCTTGGCGCGAGGCGATGCCGCCGGCGGTGGCCATCGATGCCGGCCGCAGCGGCTGGTCGGTCACGGTGCGCGTGCCCGCGGCATGGCCCGAAGCCACCTGGGCGGTGCGCGCCGAAGACGGCACGCCGCACCACGGGCGCATCGACCTGCATGCGCTGCCCGAAGGCCGGCGCACGGAGATCGACGGCGTGGCGATCTGCGAGCGGCAACTGACGATCCACGCCGCGCTGCCCGTGGGCTATCACCGCCTGGCCATCGCGGGCCTGGCCGGCGAAACGCTGCTGCTGGCCGCGCCGCCCCACTGCTACCGCCCGCCCGCGCTGGAAGGCGACGGCCGCGTCTGGGGCCCGGCCGTGCAGCTCTATGCGCTGCGCTCGCCGCGCAACTGGGGCATCGGCGACTTCAGCGACCTGGCGCAGCTCGCGCAGCAGGTCGCGCCGCGCGGCGCCGGCATCATCGGCCTGAACCCGCTGCATGCGCTGTTCCCGCACAACCCGGCGCACGCCAGCCCCTACAGCCCCTCGTCGCGGCTGATGCTGGACGTGCTCTACATCGACGTCGAGGCGGTGGAGGAATTCCGCGACTGCGAACCCGCGCAGCGGCTGGTGCAATCGCCCGATTTCCAGGCCCGGCTGGCCGCGCTGCGCGAAGCGCCGCTGGTCGACTACCCCGGTGTCGCGGCCGCCAAGTTCGAAGTGCTCGAATTGCTGCACGCGCATTTCCGCGCCCAGCAGCGCAGCGGCCGCAGCGCCACCGCGGCGGCCTTCGAGGCCTTCCGCGCCGAACGCGGCGAGGCCCTGCGCCGCCATGCGCTGTTCGAGGCGCTGCAGGCGCATTTCCACGAGACCGATGCATCGGTCTGGGGCTGGCCCGTGTGGCCCGAGGCCTACCACGACCCGGCCTCGCCCGAGGTCGCGCGCTTCGCCGAAACGCAGCCGGGCCGCATCGGCTTCTTCGAATACCTGCAATGGCAGGCGGCCCGCCAGCTCCAGCGCGCGAGCGACCAGTGCGCGGCGCTGGGCATGGCAGTCGGCCTCTACCTGGACCTCGCGGTGTCGGTCGACCGCGCGGGCTCCGACGCCTGGTGCCAAGCCGACACTTTCGCCCATGGCGCGAGCGTGGGCGCGCCGCCCGACGAGTTCAACCCCAACGGCCAGGGCTGGGGCCTGCCGCCGCTGCGGCCGGACAAGCTGCGCGCCGGCGGCTACCGCTTCTTCATCGAGACGCTGCGCGCCAACATGCAGGGTGCCGGCGCGCTGCGCATCGACCATGTGATGGGCCTGCTGCGCCTGTTCTGGATTCCGCCGGGCAGGACGCCGCACGACGGCGCCTATGTGCACTACGCGCTGCACGAGATGCTGGCCGTGGTGGCGATCGAGAGCCAGCGCGCGCAATGCATGGTGATCGGCGAGGACCTGGGCACGGTGGCCGAGGAGATGCGCGGCGCGCTGGCCCGCTTCGAGGTGCTGTCGTACCGGCTGATGTATTTCGAACGCGGTGCCGACGGCGAATTCAAGGCCCCGGCCGCCTACCCGCGCCATGCGCTGGTGGCGATCAGCACCCACGACCTGGCCACCCTCACCGGCTGGTGGGCCGGCCACGACCTGCGGCTGCGGCTCGCGCTGGGCCTGTTCCCGAACCAGGCGCTGTTCGAGCAGCAGTTGTTCGACCGCGCCCAGGAGCGCGTGCGCCTGCTGCTCGCGGTGCAGCGCGCGGGCCTGCTGACGCCCGATGCGGTGGCCGAAGCCACGGGCGCGCAGGCGCTGGCGCCCGAGACCGTGGCGGCGCTGCACGCCTTCCTGGCCGGCACGCCTTCGCAGGTGATGATGGTCCAGCTGGAGGACGTGATCGGCCAGCTCGATCAGGCCAACATGCCCGGCACCACCGACGCCCACCCAAACTGGCAGCGCAAGCTCACGCTCGACCTGCAGCAGCTCGCCGCCGACGAGAACGCACTGCGGCTGTTCAAGACGCTCGAGACGGTGCGCCCGCACCCGGCCCGCGCGCCCACCGCGCGCCGCGGGGTCGAGACGCTGGTGCCGCGCGCCACCTACCGGCTGCAGTTCCACAAGGACTTCACCTTCGACCACGCGATCGCGGTGCTGCCCTACCTGGCGCGGCTGGGCGTGAGCCATGTCTACTGCTCGCCCATCCAGCGCGCGCGGCCGGGCAGCATGCACGGCTACGACGTGGTGGCGCACGACCAGATCAACCCCGAGCTCGGCGGCCCGGAGGGCTTCGAGCGCTTCACCGCCGCGCTGCGCGCGCAGGGCATGGGCCAGCTGCTCGACCTGGTGCCCAACCACATGGGCGTGCTGGGCGCCGACAACGCCTGGTGGATGGACGTGCTCGAGAACGGCCCCGCCTCGCTCTATGCGCAGCACTTCGACATCGACTGGCAGCCGCTCAATGCCGAGCTGCACGGCAAGGTGCTGGTGCCGGTGCTGGGCGACCACTACGGCGACGTGCTGGCGCGCGGCGAACTGGCGCTGGCCTTCGATGCCGACAGCGGCAGCCTGGCGCTGCGCTACCACGAACACCGGCTGCCGCTCGCGCCCGAGACCTACCCGCGCGTGCTCGAGCGTGCCCAGGCCCGGCTGGGCGACCCCGACCTGGCCGACAGCCTGGCGAGCATCGCGACCTCCTTCGGCCACCTGCCGGCCCGCGAGGCGCCCGAGCCCGAAGCCGTGGCCGAACGCGCGCGCGACAAGGAACTGCTCAAGAGCCGGCTGGCCCGGCTGGTGACGCGCCAGCTCGACGTGGCGCAGGCCATCGCCGCCGCGGTGGCCGACCTCAACGCGCCGGCCGAACGCGATGCGCTGCACGACCTGCTCGATGCCCAGGCCTACCGCGTCGCCTACTGGCGCGTGGCGGCCGACGAGATCAACTACCGGCGCTTCTTCGACATCAACGAACTCGCGGCCCTGCGCATCGAGCGCGAGCCGGTGTTCGAGGCCACGCAGGGCATGGCGCTGGACCTGGCGGCCGCGGGCGCGGTCGACGGCCTGCGCATCGACCACCCTGACGGCCTCTACGACCCGGCCCAGTACTTCGACCGCTTGCAGCAGGGCTACGCGCGCCGCGCCGGCCTGGTGCTGCCCGGGCCCGATGCCCAGGGCCGGCCCGCGCGGCCGCTCTACGTGGTGGCCGAGAAGATCGCGGCTTCGCAGGAAGAGGTGCCGGTGCAGTGGGCGATCCACGGCACCACCGGCTACCGCTTCGCGACCGTGGTCAACGGCGTGCTGGTCGACACCGCCGCCGCCGAACGCTTCGCGCGCATCTGGCGCAGCTTCACCGGCGTGCTGCAGCCCTTCGAGGAGCTGGCCTACGAGGGCAAGCGCGCCATCATGCGCAACGCGCTGTCGTCGGAACTCAACGTGCTGTCGAGCGAGTTGCTGCGCATCGCGCGCGCCGACCGCCGCACCCGCGACTACACGCTCAACACGCTGCGCCGCGCGCTGTCGGAGGTGGCGGCCTGCCTGCCGGTCTACCGCAGCTACATCCTGGAGGCGCCCTCCGCGCAGGACCGCCACTACATCGACCGCGCGGTCGACGAGGCGCGCCGCCGCAGCCGCGATGCCGACGGTTCGGTCTTCGACTTCCTGCGGCTCACGCTGCTGGGCGAGACCGTGCCCGATGCGCACGAATCGCTGCGCGCCCGCGCGCTGCGGCTGGCGATCCGCTTCCAGCAGTTCAGCGCGCCGGTCACGGCCAAGGGCGTGGAGGACACCGCTTTCTACCGCTACTTCCCGCTGAGCTCGCTCAACGAGGTCGGCGGCGAGCCCGCGCACTTCGGCATGACGGTGGCCGACTTCCACGCCGCCAGCGCCGACCGCGCCGCGCGCTGGCCGCACACCATGCTGGCCACCTCGACGCACGACAACAAGCGTTCGGAGGACGTGCGCACGCGCATCGACGTGCTCTCGGAACTGCCGGCCACCTGGCGGCTCGCGCTGCGGCGCTGGCGCGCGATGAACCGGCAGGACGAAGCCGCACCTGCGCCATCGGCCGCCGACGAGTACCTGCTCTACCAGACGCTGCTGGGCACGCTGCCCGCGGGCGGGCTCACGGCCGAGGCGCGCGCCGGCTACGTCGAGCGCATCCAGACCTACATGCTCAAGGCCGCGCGCGAGTCCAAGGTCCACACCAGCTGGGTCTTCACCGACCAGCCCTACGAGGATGCGCTGACCGGCTTCGTCGACCGCATCCTCGCGCGCACCGACGGCAACCCCTTCCTCGACGACCTGCAGGCCCTGGGCCGCACGCTGGCCTGGTTCGGCGCGCTCAACAGCCTGTCGATGACGCTGGTCAAGTACGGCTCGCCGGGCGTGCCCGACCTCTACCAGGGCAACGAGCTCACCGACCTGAGCCTGGTCGACCCCGACAACCGGCGCCCGGTCGACTACCCGGCGCGCGTGGGCTGGCTGGACCGGCTGACGGCGCTGACCCAGTCGCCGCAAAAGGCCGAGGGCGCGCACGCGCTGGCGGCCGCGCCGCACGACGGCGGCGCCAAGCTCTGGGTGCTGTGGCGCCTGCTGGCGCTGCGCCGCGCCGACCCGGCCCTGTTCCGCGACGGCGACTACACCGCGCTCGCGGCCGAAGGCGCGCGCGCCGAGCATGTGCTGGCCTTCACGCGCCGGCACGAGGGCCGGGCGCTGGTGGTGGTCGCGGGCCGGCTGTTCGCCAGGCTGTCGAGCGACGTCGAATGGGCCGCGCCCGAACACGCGGCGGCGCAGTGGCTGCCGCTGGGCGAGGCGGTCTGGGGCGACACGGTGCTGCGGCTGCAGGGCTGGCCCGAGGGTGCGCGCCTGCGCAACGTGCTCACGGGCGAGGTGCTGACCGTGCGCGATGGCGCGCTGCCGATGGGCGCACTCTTCGCGCACTTCCCGGGGGCGGCGCTGGTCGCGCTCGACACGGCGGCTTGATCGACAAGGGGGCGGGATCGCACGCGGTCCAGCCCCTTGATTCGACCGGTTTCAGAAACAGACCGAACGCGATTCCGCCATTTTTCATTGGATCTCGGACAACTACGCTCGGATTTCCTGTCACTCGTCGGAAATCCAGATGCTTCGCCTTCCTTTCGCCCGCCCCCTGTTCGCGCTGCTCGCCGCCCTGAGCCTCGCCGCTCCGGCCCTTGCGGCCGCCCTCCAACTCGAGGTCTACAACCCGGGCGACAAGGCCCTCTTCCCGGTCTCCTCGGTGCTGGTCACCGGCCAGTCCGAGGCCGTGCTGGTCGACGCCCAGTTCGGCGCCGCGCAGGCACGCGAGGTGGTCGAGAAGATCCGCGCCAGCGGCAAGAAGCTCACGACCATCTGTATCAGCCATGGCGACCCCGACTACTACTTCGGCCTCGAGACGGTCAAGGCCGCCTTCCCAGACGCGCGCGTGCTCGCCACGCCGCAGACCGTGGCCCACATCCGCGAGACCGCCGCCGGCAAGCTCGCCTTCTGGGGCCCGAAGCTGGGCGCCGATGCGCCCAAGGCCACGCTGGTGCCCGAGGTGCTCGAAGGCGACCGCCTGACGCTCGAGGGCCAGACGCTGCAGGTCATGGGCCTGAAGGGACCGCAGCCGGAGCGCAGCTTCGTCTGGATTCCCTCGCTCAAGGCGGTGGTCGGCGGCGTCGTGCTGGCCAACAACCTGCATGTGTGGATGGCCGACACCCAGACCCCGAAGTCGCATGCCGACTGGCTGGCCACGCTCAAGATCATCGACGGCCTGAAGCCGAAGACCGTGGTGCCGGGCCACTTCCTGGCCGGCGCGTCGACGCCGCTGCAGGCGGCGCGCTTCACCGCCGGCTACATCCGCGCCTTCGATGCCGAGACCGCGAAGGCCCAGGACTCGGGCGCGCTGGTCGCCGCCATGAAGAAGCGCTACCCGGCGCTTCGCGAGACCTCGTCGCTGGAACTGGGGGCGAAGGTCGCCAAGGGCGAGATGAAGTGGTGATCGCCCGCTGAACGCCCGGCGCTCAGCCGAGCGCGGCCGGGCCGGACACCGGCAGCCGCGCGGTGAAACAGGTGCCGTGTTCGGCCGAGGACGCCACCTGCAGCTCGCCGTCATGCGCCAGCACGATCTGCGAACAGATGTAGAGGCCCAGCCCGAGGCCGCCGCCCGGCACGCTGCTGCGCGGGCGCCAGTAGGGCTCGAACACCCGCGACAGGTCCTCGGCCCGGATCGGCTCGCCATGGTTCGACACGGCCAGCACCAGCACGTCCTGCTCGATGTCGACGCGCACGTTCACCGGCCGGTCGACCGCGCCATAGGTCAGCGCGTTGCCCAGCAGGTTCGACAGCAGCTGCTGCAGGCGGCCGCGGTCGCAGTGCACCGCGATGTCCACCGCGATGTGCTCGCTCACGGCCCGGTGCGGATTGGCTTCGCGCAGTTCGGACACCACATCCTTCAGCGCGGCGCCGAGGTCGTCCACCCGCTCGAAGTTCAGGCCCATGCCCGAACCGAGCCGGCCCCGCGCGAAATCGAGCACGTCGTCGATCAGCCGCGACATGCGCCGAGTCGTCGTGCGCAACCGCTCGCCGATGCGCACCACATCGGTCCCGGGCTTGCTGCGCACCAGCACCTCGGCCGCGGCACCGACCGCGGCCAGCGGATTGCGCAGGTCGTGCCCCAGCACCGCGATGAACTGCTCGCGCAGCTCGGCCGTGGCGCGCGCATCGACCAGCGCCGATTCGGTCGCGACCTGGCGGTCCTCGCTTTCCAGCTGCAGCGCGATCAGGTCGGCGAAGACCGTGAACATGGTGACCGTGCGCGGGTCCGACACCACGGCCGGGCGCGGATCGATGGCGCACAGGTTGCCGAAGTAGGTGCCGTCGGGCCGAATGATGGGCACCGAGATGTAGCTCTCGATCTGGTAGATGCGCGGCGTGTGGTGGTCGCGGTAGACCGGGTCCAGGCTCGCGTGGTCGATCACCACAGGCCGCCGGGCGGCGCGCGACTCGCTGCACAGCGTGGTCTCGACGTCGAGCTGGCCGCCGGGCAGCAGCCCGAAGCGGATGTTGTCCTGCACCGCGCAGGCGGTCCAAGTGCCGTCGGTCACGCGGGCGACCGCGGCAAAGCCCATGCCGGTGTTCTGGCAGATCAGGCGCAGCAGCGACGGAACGGCGCTGATGCGCGCCACGGCAGCGATGTCGCGGGCGATGGCTTCCGCGCTGTCGCTCATGGTGGAACTCAGCTTCCGCTGCCTTCGTCCTCGGCAGGCCAGTCGCGGATGTAGGCCTTGAGCATCTTGTTCTCGAAGTTCTGGCTGTCGACCACGGCCTTGGCCACGTCGTAGAAGCTGATCACGCCCATCAGCATGCGCTGGTCCATGACCGGCATGTAGCGCGCGTGCCGGTCCAGCATGATGCGGCGGATCTCGTCGAGGTCGGTCTCGGCGGTGCAGGTGACGGGGGCATCGTCCATGGCCTTGCGGACCAGCGAGCCGCCGATCTGGCCGCCGTTGCGCACGATGGCGGCGATGACCTCGCGGAAGGTGAGCATGCCCACCAGGTCGCCATGTTCCATCACGACCAGCGAACCGATGTCCTTCTCGGCCATCGTGGTCACGGCGTCGGCCAGGGGCTCGTCGGGGGTCACGGTATAGAGCGTGTTGCCCTTCACACGCAGGATGTCGCTGACTTTCATCGTATTTACCTCGGAATCATCCTCTTCTGACAGGGGCCGGTTGCGTTTTGAATATAGCCCATCTGGCTCACAATAGCCGCCCATCGCACCACACGGTGCGCGCCCTTCCGCCCTGCAGGCGTGACCGGGCGTTACAGGCTTCCAAGACCGACTTCCCAGGAGACCCATGCCAGGCTATTCCGACCCCGGATTCGACACGCTCGCGCTGCACGCCGGCGCCTCGCCCGACCCGACCACCGGCGCGCGCGCCGTGCCGATCCACCTCACGACCTCCTTCGTCTTCGAGTCGAGCGACCACGCGGCCGCCTTGTTCAACCTCGAGCGCGCCGGCCACGTCTACAGCCGGATCAGCAACCCGACCAACGCGGTGCTCGAGCAGCGCGTGTCGGCGCTCGAGGGCGGCATCGGCGCCATCGCCACCGCCAGCGGCCAGGCCGCGCTGCACCTGAGCGTGGCGACGCTGATGGGCGCCGGCTCGCACATCGTGGCCAGCACCGCGCTGTACGGCGGCTCGCAGAACCTGCTGCACTACACGATGCGCCGCTTCGGCATCGAGACCACCTTCGTCAAGCCCAACGACCTCGACGCCTGGCGCGCCGCGATCCGGCCCGAGACCAAGCTGCTGTTCGGCGAGACCGTGGGCAACCCGGGGCTGGACGTGCTCGACATCCCGGCCGTGAGCGACATCGCCCATGCGGCCGGCGTGCCGCTCCTGGTCGACTCGACACTGACCTCGCCCTACCTGATCAAGCCCTTCGACCACGGTGCCGACCTGGTCTACCACTCGGCGACCAAGTTCCTGTCGGGCCACGGCACCGTGATCGGCGGCGTGGTGGTCGACGGCGGCAGCTTCGACTGGGAGAAGTCGGGCAAGTTCGCCGAGCTGAGCCAGGCCTACGACGGCTTCCACAACATGGTGTTCAGCGAGGAAAGCACGGTCGGCGCCTTCCTGCTGCGCGCGCGCCGCGAGGGCCTGCGCGACTTCGGCGCCTCGATGAGCCCGCACACCGCCTGGCTGATTCTGCAGGGCATCGAGACCCTGCCGCTGCGCATGGAGCGCCACATCGACAACACGCAGAAGGTGGTCGAGTTCCTGGCCGAGCACCCCTTCGTCTCGCGCGTGGGCCATCCGCTGATCCCCTCGCACCCCAGCCACGAACTGGCCAAGAAGCTGCTGCGCCACGGCGCGCGCGGCGCGGGCGCGGTGTTCAGCTTCGACATCAAGGGCAGCCGCGCGCAGGGCAAGGCCTTCATCGAGGCGCTGAAGCTGTTCAGCCACCTGGCCAACGTGGGCGACTGCCGCAGCCTGGTGATCCACCCGGCCAGCACCACGCACTTCCGCATGAGCGACGAAGCGCTGGCCGGCGCCGGCATCGGCCAGGGCACGATCCGGCTGTCGATCGGCCTGGAAGACCCGGCCGACCTGATCGACGACCTCAAGCGCGCGCTCAAGGCCGCGGAAAAGGCGGGGGCCTGAGCCATGGCGCAGTACCAAGTCAACGGCCACTCGACCTACGCCTACACCGGCGGCAAGTCCTTCGATGCCGCCAAGCCCACGGTCGTGTTCATCCACGGCGTGCTCAACGACCACAGCGTGTGGATCCTGCAGAGCCGCTGGTTCGCCAACCACGGCTGGAACGTGCTGGCGATCGACCTGCCCGGCCACTGCAAGAGCGAAGGCCCGCCGCCGGCCAGCGTGGAGGACGCGGCGCAGTTCGTGATCGCGCTGCTCGATGCCGCCGGCATCGACAAGGCGGCGCTGATCGGCCACAGCTTCGGCTCGCTGATCGCGCTCGAGACCGCGGCCCGCGCGCCCGAGCGCGTGACGCATCTGGCGATGGTCGGCACGGCCTACCCGATGGTGGTGTCGCCGGCGCTGCTCGACGGCGCGCTCAACGACCCGCAGCGCGCGATCGCCATGGTCAACACCTTCTCGCACTCGATGATGGCGCCGCCGCCCTCCTCGCTGGGCCCGGGCACCTGGCTGCACGGCAGCTCGCGCGCGCTGATGCGCCGCGTGCTGGCGAGCAACCGCGATGCCAACGTGTTCCACATCGGCTTCAAGGCCTGCAACGACTACGCCAACGGCGAGACCGCCATCGCGAAGCTGCAGTGCCCGGTGCTGTTCCTGCTCGGCGAGGCCGACCAGATGACGCCGCCGCGCGCCGCCAAGACGCTGATCGGCAAGGCGCCCCAGGCCCGGGTGGTGACGGTGCAGGCCGGCCACGCGCTGATGAGCGAGGCGCCCGACGCGGTGCTGTTCGCGCTGCGCGATTTCGTGGCCGGCTGATCCGGCGCCCCCGCCGCTACTCCGCCGCGATGCCCGCGCGGTGGGCCAGCGCGCGGTAGCGCGCGATCTCGCCTTCCATCTGCTGGCGGAAGGCGGCCGCGCCGATGAACACCGGCTCCATGCCCTGCGCGCGCAGCTGCGCCTGCAGGGCCGGGCTGGCCATGGTCGCGCCCACGGCCTGCGCCAGCCTGTCGATCACCGGGGCCGGCGTGCGCGCCGGCGCGGCGAAGCCGTACCAGGCGTCGAAAGTGGCTTCGGGCAGGCCCTGCTCGGCCAGCGTGCGCACCTCCGGCAGCAGGCTCGCGCGCGTCGCGCCCACGATGCCCAGCGCGCGCAGCTTGCCCGAGCGCACATGCGGCGCCACCGAGGCCACGGTGTCGATGCCGATCTCGATCTCGCCGCCAATCACCGCCATCGCGCCCTGCGCGCTGCCCTTGTACGGGATGTCCTGCAGCTGGATGCCGGCCGCCAGCGCGAGCAGTTCGCCCGCCAGGTGCGGGCCCGAGCCGGCGCCGAAGGTGGCGTAGCGCAGGCCCTTCGGCCTGGCCTTGGCCGCGGCGATCAGCTCGTGGAGCGAGCGGTACGGCGTGCCCTGGCCCACCACCAGCACCAGCGGCGTGCGCGCCACGATCGCGATCGGTGCCAGGTCGCGCACCGGGTCGTAGGGCAACCTCGCCCGCAGGGCCGGGTTCACGCTGTAGCTGGTCGAACCGGAAAGCAGCAGCGTGTAGCCATCGGGCGCGGCCTTGGCCACCGCATCGGTGCCGATGATGGTGGAGGCGCCGGGCCGGTTGTCGATCACGACCGGCTGGCCCAGCCGCTCCGCCAGCGCCTGCCCCATGCCGCGCGCCACGATGTCGGTGCCGCCACCCGGCGGGAAGGGGACGACCAGCTTGATCGGGCGCTCGGGCCAGGCGTTGGGCTGCGCCAGCGCGGGCATGGCGACGAGCCAAAGGGAAGAGGCGCCGAGCAGCAGGCGGCGACGGGTGCGAAGGTGGGTCATGGTGCGTACGAAGAAGAGAATCGATCAGGCGGTGTGCGAAGGAAGCCGGCCCGCGGCCCAGGGCGCGTGGCCGGGCTCGCCCAGGTCCCAGTAGAGGCCGGCCATGATCTGCAGCCCCTCGCGCGCCAGCGGCGCCAGCAGGTGCTCGTTGGGCGCGTGCTGCGCGCAGGCCGGGTAGGAATGCGGCACCCACAGCGTGGGCAGGCCGAGTTCGCTGGCGAACACGTCGTTGGGCAGCGAGCCGGCCAGGTTGGGCAGCAGGTCGACCGGCCGGCCGCTGCTGCGTGTGATGGACGCGCGGGCCCAGTCGACCCAGGGGTTGGCCAGGTCCAGCCGCGTGGCCGCGCCGCTCAGCGTGACCTGCACCTCGACCTGTTCGAAACCGTGGGCATCGAGGTGCGCGCGCACGATCTGCTCAAGGTCCTGCCAGGGCGTGCCGACCACGAAGCGCAGCTGGCAGTGCGCCACCGCCTCGGCCGGGATCGCGTTGACCGGCCGCTGGGCCGAGCCCGCGCCCAGCGCGAGCACCTCGAGGGTGTTCCATCCCACCAGGCGCTCGGCGGGCGTGAGGCCGGGCTCGCCCCAGCGATCGTCGACCGCCGGATCGTCGGCGCCGCCGCCGATCGCGATGCCGGCCAGGGCCTCGCGCAGCGCCGGCGTGAGCGGCGGCGGGCGCAGCGCCTCGACCCGGATGCGGCCGTGCGCGTCGACCAGCGAGGCCACCGCGTGGCTCAGCACCGTGCCCGGATTCACCAGCACGCCGCCCCAGTTGCCCGAGTGGTAGCCGCGGGGCCGCGCGCGCAGCCGCAGGCTGAAGTTGACCGCCCCGCGCGAGCCCAGGAACAGCGTGGGCCGCTCGGCGCTGACCCGCGGGCCGTCGCTGGCCAGGAACAGGTCGGCGCGCAGCTTGTCGCGCTGCTGCACACACACCGCGTGCAGGCCGGGCGAGGCAGCCTCTTCGCCCATCTCGATGAGCCAGGTCAGGTTGTAGCCCAGGCGGCCGCCGCGCGCCTGCAGCACGGCCGCCAGCGCGCCGAGCGCGATGCTGTGCTGGCCCTTGTTGTCGGCCGTGCCACGGCCGTACCAGCGCTCGCCGCGCGCGGTGAGCGCCCAGGGGCCCAGGCCCGCGTCCCATTGCGCGTCCTGGCCGCTCACCACGTCGCCGTGGCCGTAGCTCAGCACGGTGGGCAGGGCCGGGTCCTCGATGCGCCGCGCGATCAGAAAGGGGCCACCGCCGGGCACCGGATTGGCGACGACCTCGGACTCGAAACCGAGTGCGCCCAGCGGCGGCATCAGCTCCTCGCGCAGGTAGGCCTCGAGCGCGGGGGTGGCGGCGCCGGTGTCGCTCTCGGTGCGCAGGGCGATGCGGCGCTGCAGGTCGGCGAAGAAGCGGCCGTCGTCGAAGTAGGACGCGGCGGCGGCGAGGCTGTCGGTGCGTTGCATGGGCGAATTCCTGTGGATGCGTGGGATGCAGCAAGTACAAGGCCAAGACGCCGATGCTTCCAGCATCGTTTTCGCAAGCTACCATTGCCTTGAAGGCAATACCTGCAGCCCATGTCCCTCCCCCTGCTCAGCATCCCGATGCGCCATTTCCTCGAAGTGGCGCGCAGCGGCTCGGTCAACCAGGCCGCGGCGCGGCTGTTCGTGGCCTCCTCGGCCGTGAGCCGCCAGATCGCGAAGCTGGAGGACAGCCTGGGCACGCCGCTGTTCGAGCGCCATGCCCGCGGCATGGCGCTGACCGCGGCCGGCGAGCGGCTGGCCGCCCACCTGCGCAACGCGCAACGCGACATCGAGCAGGTGGTGGACGAGGTGCGCGACCTCGGCGGCCAGGACGCGCGCCGCATCCGCATGGCCTGCACCGAGGGCTTCGCGGGCCACTTCATGCCGCTGGTGATGCGCGGCTTCGACGCCGCGCACCCGGGTTGCCAGCTCGAGCTGCACGTGGGTTCGCCCGACGGCGTGAGCGCGCTGCTGGCGCGCGGCGAGACCGACATCGCGCTCAAGTACGTGGTCGCGCCCGAGCCCGGCCTGCGCATCGCGCATGCGGCCAGCGCGCCGGTGTTCGCGGTGCTGCGGCCCGACCATCCGCTGGCGCGCCAGCGCGTGGTGTCCGTGGCCGATGCGGTGCGCTACCCGCTGGCCGTGGGCGACAAGGGTGTCACCGCGCGCCAGCTCTTCGACCAGGCCTGCAGCCTGCAGGGCCTGCAGTACCGCGCGCTGTTCGTGAGCAATTTCTCGTCGGTGCTGCTGCCGCTGCTGCGCACGCCCGACGTGATGCTGTCGGGGCACCTGACCGTGGTGCACCTGATCGAGGCCGGCGAGGTGGTGGCGCGGCCTTTTGCCGAGGCGCCGCTGCAGCAACGGCAATTGCAGGTGCTGGCGCTCGAGGGCCGCACGCTGCCGCCGCTGGTCGAGGCCTTCGTCCAGCACCTGGTGCAGGCCATCGCCGGCGCCGGGCGGCGCAAGCGCGGCCGCGCGCGGGGCTGAGGCTGATCAGGCCAGCGCGTTGATGTCCTTGGGTTCGAGCCAGACCTTGGGCGCGCCGTGGCGCGCCACGGCCAGCATCGCGCGGCCCACGCGCTCGGTGGTCGTGAGCTGGTCGGGCCAGATCCGGCCGGCCAGGCTCAGCAGGGGCGAGAGCACGACATAGAGCGCGTGGTACAGCGGCGTCTTGGAGCGCGCGCCGTGCAGCGGCTGGATCACGCCGGGGCGGAACATGTAGGCGGCCTTGAAGGGCAGGCGCAGCAGCGCGTTTTCGGTCGCGCCCTTGACCCGCGCCCACATGCTGCGGCCGCGTTCGCTGCTGTCGGTGCCGGTGCCCGAGACGTAGGTGAAGGTCATGCCCGGGTTGAGCCGGGCCAGCACCGTGGCCGCGGCCAAGGTGAGGTCGTAGGTGATGCGGCGGTAGGCGTCTTCTTTCATGCCGGCGGACGACACGCCCAGGCAGAAGAAGCAGGCGTCGAAGCCCTGCAGCTGCGATTCGATGGCGCCGTAGTCGTACAGGTCCTTGTGCACCAGCTCGCGCAGCTTGGGATGCTGCTGGCCGGTGGCACCGCGGCCGATCGTGACCACACGCTCGACGTCGGGCGCGAGCAGGCATTCGCGCAGCACGCCCTGCCCCACCATGCCGGTGGCGCCGAAGATCAGGATGTTCATGGCAAGGCTCCGGTCAGACCGCGAAGGTGGTCGGCTGCTGGTCCAGCACCGCGAGCAGCGACGTGACGTCGGCGCTCGAGGGCTTGGGCGACTGCAGCGCGTCGAGCATGCGCGAGAGCGTCTCGGCGTGCGGCAGCAAGGGGCCGAGGAAGCGCGTGCCGTCGGCCCCGGCCACCAGCAGGGTCGGGAAGGTCTCGACGTCGAAGACATCGGCGATCTCCGAATGGTCCTCGATGTCGACCCAGGCGAAGCGGAACTGCGGATGGGCGCGCGCCACCTGCGCGAGCAGCGGCCGGTAGTCGCGGCAGGTGCCGCACCATTCGGCGCAGAGGCACACGACCCAGGGCGCGTCGCTGGCGGGCGCGGCGGAAGCGGTGGTGGCAGGCAGGGCGCTCAAGACGGATGCATCGATGAGGGGATCGGAAGGCCGGATGGTGCGGCCGGGAGGTCGTGGCTATTATGGACAAGGCCTTCGCGCCCTACCCGCCGGCCTCCAGGAGACGCACATGAACACCACGACTGGCACGGCATCTGCCGCCGATCCCCGCCGTTTCAAGAGCTTCGCCGAGTTCTATCCCTTCTACCTGAGCGAACACGCCGACCGCAGCTGCCGGCGGCTGCATTTCGCGGGATCGACGCTCTCGCTGGTCTGCGTGGCGGCGGCCGTGGCCACATTGAACGCATGGTGGCTGCTGGCCGGCCTGCTCGCCGGCTACGCTTTCGCCTGGGTGGGCCATTTCGGCTTCGAGAAGAACAAGCCGGCCTCCTTCAAGCGGCCGCTCTATTCCTTCATGGGCGACTGGGCGATGTACCGCGACATCTGGCGCGGCAAGGTCAGCCTCTGAGCACCAGCACCTCGCCCAGCCGCAGGCGGTGCAGGGGGCCTTCCCGCCACAGCCCCTCGAGCGGCTCCGCCCGGGGCATCAGCAGGGCCTCGAGCAGCGGCGCCATGGGCGTGGCCGGATCGGCCAGCAGGACGTAGCGCGGGTTTTCGTCGGCCGTCTGTTCGTCCAGCGCCGCGATCCAGTCGAGCGCCACCAGGGTCTCGAGCACCGGCGCGAGCTGCAGCGCATCGACGCGCATGCGCGCCACCAGATCGACCGCGCCCACGCCCCGGGCCGGCTCGGCCTGGGCGTGCGCCAGGTGCTGCAGCACCTCCATCGCGAGCTGCATCGGCCAGCCGGGCGTGCCGCCGCGCCGCGCCACGCCGGTCAGCAGGCTGGGCAGGTAGGCCGCGATGACCGCGCCCAGCAGCACGATGACCCAGGCCACGTAGATCCAGACCAGCAGGATCGGGAAGGTGGCGAAGGCGCCGTAGAGCACCGAATAGGTCGGCACCAGGCTCAGGTAGTAGGCCAGCACGCGCTTGGCGATCTCGATGGCCGCGGCCACGAACAGGCCGCCGGCCCAGGCATGCGCCCAGCGCACATGGGTGTTGGGCACGTAGTGGTAGAGCGAGGCCATGCCGGCCGCGAGCAGCAGGAATTCGAAGCCGTCGAACACCAGCTTGACCATCGCGCCGCCCACCACCTCGCGCGAAGCCGAGAACACATAGGAGGTGGTGGACAGGCTGACCGCCAGGATCAGCGGCCCGAGCGTGATCGCGGCCCAGTAGATCAGCACCCGCTGCGCGAAGGGCCGGGGCGTGCGCACGCGCCAGATGTTGTTGAGCGTCTTGTCGATCGTGAGTATCAACGCGATGGCGGTGATCAGCAGCACGATCAGGCCCGCGATGCCGAGCCCGCTGGCCTTGCTGGCGAACTGGTTGAGGTAGCCCAGCACCTGGCGCGCGATGTTGTCGGGGATCAGGCTCTCGATCAGCCAGCGCTGCAGCCGGCCCTGCATCTTGGCGAACATCGGGAACACCGTGAACAGCGCCAGCGCGACCGTGAAGAAGGGCACCATCGCGATGGTGGTGGTGAAGGTCAGGCTGCTGGCCGTCAGGCCCAGCCGGTCTTCGCGGAAGCGTTCGCCCAGCACCGCGGCGGTGTTGCGCCACGGAAAATGCGAAAGATCCCTCCACCATTGCCGACGATTCATGGCCGTATCATAGGGACCTCCCCCGTGTCTTCGCGCACTTCGTGTCGCGTGCGCCCACCCCCTCGCCGGGGGCAACACCGGCGGCCCGGCAAAGCCGGTTCCGCGGTGTTCCTGATATGAAAACGACCCTGCCACCACCCGCCCCCGTCTCGTCCTCTTCCGTCGCCGCCACCCGCTGGCTGGCCGTGGGCAGCCTCGTCGGCCTGATCGTGCTGGGCCTGGCCTGGGAGATGTGGCTTGCGCCGCTGCGCCCGGGCGGCTCGTGGCTCGCGCTGAAGGTGCTGCCGCTGGTGGTGCCGCTCGCGGGGCTGATGAAGAACCGCATGTACACCTACCGCTGGGTCAGCCTGATGATCTGGCTCTACTTCACCGAAGGCGTGGTGCGCGCCTGGAGCGACGCCCTTCCCACCGGCCGCGTACTGGCCGGCATCGAGATCCTGTTGTGCCTGGCGCTGTTCGTCGCATGCGCCCTGCACGTTCGACTGCGGCTGCGCAATGCCCACGCCGCCAACGCGGCCCAGGCCGCAAAGGCAGCCGCCCTGCCGGAGACTTCCCACCCATGACCACCGCCCTGATCGACCAATTGCGCGCCATCCTCGGCGCCCCCCATGTGCTCACCGACGGCGACCTCTCCGCCTATGAGCAGGACTGGCGCAAGCGCGCGCGCGGCAAGGCGCTGGCCGTGGTGCGACCGGCCAACGTGCAGCAGGTGGCCGATGTCGTCAAGGCCTGCGCGGCGGCCGGCGCCGCCCTGATTCCGCAGGGCGGCAACACCGGCCTGGCCGTGGGCAGCATTCCCGACGGCAGCGGCACGCAGGTCGTGCTGAGCCTGCAGCGCATGAACGCCATCCGCGGCATCGACGAGGCCAACCTCACGATGACGGTCGAGGCCGGCTGCATCCTGCAGACCCTGCAGGAAACGGCCGAGAAGGCCGGCTTCCTGTTCCCGCTGAGCCTGGCGGCCGAGGGCAGCTGCACCATCGGCGGCAACCTGGCGACCAACGCCGGCGGCACGCAGGTGGTGCGCTACGGCAACACGCGCGACCTGTGCCTGGGCCTGGAAATCGTCACCGCGCAGGGCGAGATCTGGGACGGCACCAGCGGCCTGCGCAAGGACAACACCGGCTACGACCTGCGCGACCTGCTGATCGGCAGCGAAGGCACGCTGGGCATCATCACCGCCGCGAGCATGAAGCTCTACCCGCTGCCCGCGGCCCAGCTCACGGCCTGGGCCGCCGTGCCCTCGCTCGACCACGCGGTCACGCTGCTGGGCCTGGCCCACAAGCAGCTCGGCGCCGGCCTGACCGGCTTCGAGGTGATGGGCAAGTTCGCGCTGAGCCTGGTCGACAAGCACATGCCGCAGCTGCGCGTGCCCTTCGTCGACGACGAGGCCGTGCCCTATTGCGTGCTGCTGGAGAACTCCGACAGCGAATCCGAAGACCATGCGCGCGCGCGCTTCGAGGCGCTGCTCGAGACCGCCTTCGAGGACGGCTGCGTGACCGACGCGGTGGTGGCCGAGAACCTTTCGCAGGCGCACCAGCTCTGGCACATCCGCGAGAGCATTCCGCTGGCGCAGGCCGAGGAAGGCCTGAACATCAAGCACGACATCTCGATCGCGGTGTCGCGCATCCCGGCCTTCGTGCAGGAGACCGACGCACTGCTGCAGCGCGAGATCCCGGGCGTGCGGCTGGTCAACTTCGGCCACCTGGGCGACGGCAACCTGCACTACAACGTGCAGGCGCCGGCCGAGGGCGATGCCCGTGCCTTCCTGCGCGACGAGGAAGAGCGCGTCAACACGCTGGTCTACGACGCGGTCGAGAAGTTCGGCGGCTCCTTCTCGGCCGAGCACGGCATCGGCGAACTCAAGGTGCACAAGCTGGAGAAGCACAAGTCGCCGGTGGCGCTGGGCATGATGCGGGCCATCAAGAAGGGGCTCGATCCGCAGAACCTCCTGAACCCCGGCCGCGTGCTGCGCGCCTGAGCGCAAAAGCCGCCTTCGCTGCAGAATAGCCAAGCCATGAAACAGTACCTCGACCTCGTCCAAGACATCTTCGACAACGGCAGCTGGCAGGAGAACCGCACCGGCATCCGCACGCTGAGCCTGCCCGGCGCGATGATGCGCTTCGACCTCACGCAGGGCTTCCCGGCGGTCACGACCAAGAAGCTGGCCTTCAAGTCGGCCATCGGCGAGCTCGTGGGCTTCCTGCGCGCGTCGCGGAACGCGGCCGAGTTCCGCGAGCTGGGCTGCAAGGTCTGGGACCAGAACGCCAACGAGAACGCCCGCTGGCTCGAGAACCCCTACCGCCTGGGCACCGACGACCTGGGCCCGGTGTACGGCGTGCAATGGCGCGACTGGCCGGCCTACAAGGCGCTGCCGGCGACCCAGACCCGCCAGATCGACGATGCCAAGTCCCGCGGCTACCGACAGCTCGCCACCTTCGACGACGGCGACGAGGGCAGCAAGGTGCTGCTGTACAAGGCGGTGGACCAGTTGCGCCTGTGCCTCGACACGATCATCGAGAACCCCTCCGACCGCCGGATCCTGTTCCACGGCTGGAACTGGGCGCAGATCGAGGAGATGGCGCTGCCCCCCTGCCACCTGCTCTACCAGTTCCTGCCCAACAAGGCCAAGGGCGAGATCTCGCTGTGCCTCTACATCCGCAGCAACGACGTGGGCCTGGGCACGCCCTTCAACCTGACCGAAGGCGCGGCGCTGCTGCACCTGGTGGGCCGGCTCACGGGCTACACGCCCAAGTGGTTCACCTACTTCATCGGCGACGTGCACATCTACGAGAACCACGTCGACATGCTGCAGGAGCAGCTCAAGCGCGAGCCCTTCCCCGCCCCGCGGCTGAACCTTTCGTCGCGCGTGCCGGCCTATAAGGACACCGGGGTCTACGAGCCCGAGTGGCTGGAGAAGGTGCTGCCCAGCGACTTCACGCTCGAGGGCTATGAACACCATGCGCCGCTGACGGCGGCCATGGCGGTCTGAGCACCGCCGCTTCAGCGCGACGGTGCCGCCGCAAGCTCAGCGCGGCGCCCTGAAGTTCTTCTTGGCGAACTCGCTCGGCGAGTGGCCGTACTTCTTGCGGAACACACGGCCGAAGTAGCCGGGGTCGGAGAAGCCGCAGCGCGCGGCGATCTCGGCCACCGAGACCTGTTGCGAGCCGTCGTCCATGGCGTCCCGCAACAGCCGCGCCGCGGCATCGAGGCGATCGTGCCGGACGGCATCGAGAAAGGACTCGCCGCCGCCCGCCCTGGCGAACACGCGGTGCACATGGCGCGTGGACGCGCCGAACCGGGCCGCCAGCGCGGCCACGCCGAACTCGGGGTCGGCATGGTTGTCGCGCACCCACTGGCGCATCCGCAGGTACATGTGTCGATCGCGCGCGGAAACGACGGGCGCATCGTCCGGCGCGGCGTCGCGTCCTTGCGCCAGTGCCAGCGAAAGAAGGGACATCACATGCTCGCCGATGAGTTCCTTTTCGAAAGAACTGCTGAGCGCGCTCAGGGTCTCGAACGCCCAGTTGCGCAGGTAGGTGGACAGCAGGCGGCCCCATCCGCTGTCGCCCGCGAGCCTCGACATGCCGGCCGGCAGCGGATGCAGCCAGCGCGCGATCACGGCTTCCGACAGGTCGACCACCCAGGCATCCATGGGCTGCAGTGACAGCAGGCTCGTGCCCTCGCCGGCGTCCAGCAGCGCCATGTCGCCCGCTGCCAGCGTGAGGCTGCGCCCCGAGGACCCGACGGCCGTGAGTTCGCCGTGCACGACGGCCAGCAGCTGGAGCGAGAACGTTCGCCTCTTCTCGCGCAGCCCGATCAAGGCATGCTGGCATGCTTCCACGCTGCCGCCCCGGATGCGCATGAAGGACATGCCCCCCAGATCGACGGTAGGGCATCCGGATCGGGCCTCACGCGCCTGCAGCGCCTCCTGCGCCGCGAAGCCGAGGCCTGGTGGACCGGCGCGCCCTCGCGGAACAACGCCGTACGGTGCCGAAAAGATATCGGCGTCTGCTTCTCCTGCGATGGTCATCGCTTCTCCCTGAGTGACTGATCTCGTCGACCGACACTTCTATGGCATCGGTTTTTCTGGCGTGCGCTGTCTTGATGGGACAGCGCCGAGCGCAAGATCATGAACGAAAACACCCCGGCTGGGAACGGGCGTCGACCCAGGGCGCATGTCGCACATGCGCCACAGGGCACAAGGAGCGCAACGCGGTGGCGGCCCCATGCAAGGAAGGGCTGCACGGCGCGGCGCAGCGCTTCCTCGGCTGGCCGAGGCAGGCCCGCGCTCAGGAGAGCTCTGCGGCGGGCACCTCGTCGTCCGCCGGCCCCTCACCCAGGAACTTCCGCCCGTAGGCGCGGGGCGTGCAGCCGAAGACCTTTCGGAACACCAGGCCGAAGTAGGCCGCGTCGGAGAAGCCGCAGCGGTAGGCGATCTGGGCCATGTAGGTGTTGGAGTTGGCGGCCGTGCGCAGCATGCGCAATGCGGCGTCGAGACGCTCGCATTGCAGCGCATCCCTGAAGGTCACGCCGCGGCCTGCGATGGAGAACACCTTGTGCACATAGCGCACGGAGACGTTGAAATGGTCCGCCAGCATCGACGCGCTGACCGCGGGATTGCTGTAGTTGTCGCGGATCCAGTTGCGCATGCGGCCGTGCAGCAGGTGATCCCGCGACGACACCGTTTCTCCGCCGCCCATCAGCCCGCGCTGCTCCAGCGTGAACGAGAGCATCGACAGGATGTGCTCGCCGATCAGCGCGCGCTCGAGCGGCCGCTCGATGCCCTCGACCTGATGGAGGTCCAGCGATCGCAGGTAGGCCGACAGCACGCCCGCCCATCCCTTGGCGCCATCGAGGCGCAGCCCCACCGAGTCGCGGCCGCCGGGAATCCAGCGCTGCGTGAGCGGTGCCGACAGGCCGATCACCAGCGAGTTCACCGCCTCGTGCGCGCGCATCTGCATGCCCCTGCTGGCATCGAGCAGCACCATGTCGCCGGTCTCGATGAGCGCCTCGCGGCCCTGCGCGATCGTCGTGGCGCCGTTGCCCAGCTTGAGCATCAGGTAGAAGGGATAGGCCTCGACGCGCTCCACCTGCCCTGGCTCCGAGCGCACCGAAATCACGCTGCCCCGGTGCCGCTGAAAGCGGGCCACGCCCGGCACCTCGAGGATCGAGAGCTGCTGATGGAAGTCGTCGCGGCTGGGGCTCTCGAGACCCGCATAGCCGACGCTGCCGGAGAAGGTGTCGGCCCAGTAGGAGAACCGGTGCTTCCGTTCAAGTGAATCCGTATCGAACTGATGCACATGCAAAGGCGTGTCGGACATGGAGGCAAGCCTGGAAATTCGATCTGAAGAGCCCCGACGGCGGCTTCCTGCGGGGTGTCCGCGCCGGACATCCCCTGGGCAGATTTCGGCCAATGGCCTGGCCGTCTGGGTGGCATCTCCCGGCGCCGTGGTCATCCGATGCCACTCTGTAGCGGGAGTTTGAGGAACGTTAGCGTTTGAAACAAATTCAGAAGTTGAAAAACGAGAACCAGCTCTATGAAGATCACGCACAGCTGTCTAGCAATGCACGAAAGCCGAGCCGCCACGCTCGACGGCGGATGCCATGGCGCACGGCATGCAACGCAGCGACCCGCTCCCGGGGCCCGTCGAATCACCGCCCCATGCCGCCGCCGATGTGGCGGCCGTTACCTGAAAGCGCGTTACGCAGCGCCGGAACGGAACATGCCGCGCCGCCTCCGCGCGCACTGCAAGCACAGCAGGGAGGCCATGATCTGCAAGGGATTCCCCAATGAAATCAAGCAGCTGTCGCACCCGCCGTAAAGCCGCAGCGCCCGCTCCGGCGATCGGCGGCATCGGGCACGCACCTTGCCTCAGGAGGAGATCTGTCACACGAAGAAGGCACAAGGTGAGCTCCCTCTCTGGCCACGAAGCCGGCGCCGCGTCGGCCCGCCGAAACGGCGCGTCGACGCCCCTGGTCTCGCGGCCTGGCGAGCGTCAAGGCCCCGCCGACGAGGCGCCCGACCCCGGCATTGCACTGGGCGGCGTGCGCCTGTGGCGGCGGTGCGCCACCACGGCGGAGCGCCCCGGAGGGTGCGTCGACACGGCCCATGGAATGCGGCTGCTGCTCGTCGATCCAGCCAGCGAGGCGGGCCCGTGCGCAGCGCCCCTTCTGAACGCCTGGACCATCGGCCTGTCGGCGCAATGGACCGCGCGCTGGTTCGGCCTCACGCCCGCGGCGAGCGCACGCCGATTCGCAGCCGAGGACGAATGGGTGGCGCCGCTGTCCGCCTACCTGCGCGGCTGGGCATGGGAAGAACTCGAGGCACTGCGCAGTTCCTTCGAGAAGGAGCTTGTGGGCGAACACCTCATGGGCCTGCTTGCGATGGCGATGGCGGCCGCAGCCGAGGGGCCGACGGGCGGCCCGGACGCGCGTTGATTCTGCCGACCCCGTCGACGAACGCGCCAGCGCGTCAACCGCCGTCGCCCGACGCCTTCGCGGCCGCATCCGCGCGCCGGACCCAGGCCGGCACGTCGTCGCCCAGCGTGCGGACGGGCGGCCCGGGACGGCACGGGCCCGCGCAGAGGGTCCGAAGGCGTGCCTCGCGTGGTCAGGAAGAAGCAGATGGCGCCCGCGACACAGGCCGCGAGCACGATGAAGGTCAGGAGATAGCGCCCCATCGCCGTTCCGTCTGGCGATCCGCATCGCACGGTGGCACGCCGTGCTTGCACGGCGATCTGGCTCCGCCATGGCGGCGGCTCTGTTTCTGGTTCATTCTTTTCTCCCTCCCTTCCTCTGCCGGTGTCGACTAGGACACTTCGAAGTCCGACTCCTTCAACGGTGCTGTTGCCGTGGCAGACGGCCCGTCCAGGCGATAGCCCGCACCCCAAACGGCCCGCAGTTTCCACCCATTCTCTTCAAGCTGCAAGGCCCGACGCAGGCGCGATGCGCAGGCGTCCAGCGAGCGCGACTTGTCGTGGCCGTCGTGTCCCCAGATGGCCATGCAGAGCTGCTGGCGCGTGAGCGTGTGGCCCGTGTGGCGGAACAGTTCGGTCGCCAGATCGAACTCGTCGGTCCGCAATTCGACCGTGCAGTCGCCGAACGCCACCGCATTCATCATGGACAGGAAGTGGTAGCGCTCCCATTCCCAATCGACGTCGGGCACGCGCAGGTGCACGTTGCGCATGTAGACCCGCAGCAGGCTGGACAGCTCGCTGAAGGCGGTGAGCCGGCCGAAGATTTCGTCCGGGGTGTGGTGGCACAGCGATGCCAATTCATGCAGCTGGTTCTTCGGCACCAGATGCAGCGTGGGCACCGAGGGGCCAAGGAGCGCACGCAACTCCGCCATCTGTGCAGCGGAGGCCGCGCTGTCTTTCGCGCCGGCCAGCAAGGCCATGGCGAGCCGCGCCGGCCCCTGCATGCGACGCGCCATCTCCCCGACGCTTTCGTAGACCTCCGCTTCGTAGCCCAGGCGCCGAACCGCGCGCCGGGCATTGGCGCGGGAGCGCTCCCGCGCGTCCACGATGGCGATGCGCCCCAGCGGCGCGCCGCCTTCTGCGTGTGCTTGAACGCCGTACGCGGTCACTGCGCACCGTCGACCTGGATCTCCACCCGCCGGTTGGGCTGCAGGCAGCTGATCAATGCGTCGTTCTTCCGGGCACCGGGGCAGTTGACCACCGGCTGCCGCTTGCCCATGCCCTGCGTGCGGATCACCTGCGCCGGGATGCCTTCGCGCACGAACATCTCGCGCACCGTGTTGGCACGCGCCCGCGACAGCATGTCGTTGTAGGCATCGCTGCCCAGGCGGTCGGTGTGGCCGGCGATGCGGATCTCGCGCAGCGACTTGAAGTTCCTCTGGATGCTGGCCGCCAGCGCCGCGACCTGGCGCCGCCCTTCGGGCAGCATGTCCTCGGCCGCGCTCTTGTCGAAGCGGAACAGGCTGTCGCCGTCGAGCGTCACCCGGCGCGGCATGGGGGCCGCGGGCACGGGGGCCGGCGGCGCCACCGGCAGCACGGCCGGCACCACCGCCGCCACGGGCGCCTGCACGGGCGCTGGCGCCGCCGCGGGCTTCAGCACCTCGGCGCAGCCGGCGGGCGACCAGAGGAAGCTGCGCGCCTCGACGTTCTTGTCGAAGATCACCTTGTACTGGCAGGTCGCCACGCCGCCGTCGGGCCGGCGGAAATGGAAGATGTAGTCCCACTCGCGCGGGCCGGCCAGGCCTTCGCGGAAATGCGGCCGGCCCAGCAGGTCGTAGAGCTGGTCCTTGGTCGCGCCGGGCCCCACGGCGCGCAGGTTGTCGAGGTTGGGGAAGGTCCCCTCCTTGAGCCAGGCGTCCTTCTCGGCGCTCGGGAAGACCACCTCGGCGGCCGTGCCGCTGTCGGTGATGCCCCGGCTCACCGAGGAGCTGCCGCAGGCCGGCAGGGCCAGCAGCGCGGCAATGCCCAGCGCGACGAGGGAGAGACGATGCAGTTTGTTGTTCATGATGATGTCGTCCTTGCTTGGATGGAGTCGGCTTACCAGTGGAAGCCCGCGCCGACCGACACGCCGGTCTTGCCGCGCGAGTTGGCCGAGCCGCTGAACTTGATGACCCAGCGCCCGTTGTCCGCCAGCTTGGACACACCGATCGCGACCGCGGCCTGGCCGTCGTAGCCGGCCACACCCGCCGTCCACATGCTCTTGCCCGGGATCGAGGCCTGCGGCATGCCGGCCATCGCCATCGCACCGGCGGTGCCTGCACTCGCATCCCGTGCGTTGTTGCGCATGTCGGTGCGCATCTGGCCGGCGGTCTGGTCGGTGTAGGCGTTGGCATCGCGGCCCATCTGCTTGACCTGGTCGACGTTGGCCGCATCGGTGCCGGCCACGCCCGCCGCCACGTTGTGGATCGCGGTCGCGTTGCCGCCCGATCCGCCCAGCGTGATGCTGCTCTGGTTGACCGAGCCGTCGGCATGGGTGTCGTACTGCACGCTGCCCGCCTTCACGGCCTGCAGCTGGCGCACGTTCACCGCATCGGTGGCTTCGGTACCGCCCGCCACGTTGGTGATCTGGCGCTCGTTGCCCGCACTGCCCACCGACACCGCGCCCTGCGTCGAGTTCACCACCGTGTTGGAGAACAGCTCCTTCTGGCCCGCCATGCCGGCGCGGTCTGCCGTGGCGCCGGCGCCCAGTGCGACGCTGTTGGCGGCGTTCGACGTCGCGCCATTGCCCATGGCGACGGAGCCTGCGCCGGTCGACACGGCCTGCGGGCCGATCGCCACGCTCTCCGCACCAACGGCGGTCGCGTCCGCTGCGTTCGAATTGGCATGGAAGTACTTGATGCCGCCACCGCCCTGGATGTTGCTGAGCGCCTGGTTGGTCGCGTAGAGCTGGCTGCCGTTCACCGCGTCGGTGCTGTTGGCGTTGAGCTGCCCGGCCGCCACGTTGGTGATCTGGCGTTCCTGGCCTGCGCTGCCGACGCTGACCACCCCCACCGGCGCGCCGCCGGCAAAGGTGTAGGTGGTGCCCTTCAGGGTCACGCCGGTGCTGGCAACCGCGGCAGAGGTGGTCGAGTCGTTGCCCAGCGCCACGCTGTTGGCGGTCGAGGCCGTCGCGCCGTTGCCCAGGGCCACGCTCTTGTCCGCCGTCACCGAGGCGCCGGTGCCCATCGCCACGCTGTTGTTCGCCGTGACCGATGCGCCCGAACCCACCGCGGTGCTGTCGTTGCCGACCGAGGTCGGCGCCTTGTAGCTCGCCGGCGAACCCACGACCCACTTGTCACCGGCCGTGGAGACCGATTGGCTGATCGCCTTGAGCTGGGCCACGTTGACCGCATCGCTGTCGGCCGTGCCCGCGGCGACGCCATTGATCTGGCGGAAGATGCCGTTGGCCGCATCGCCCACCGAGACCGCGCCCTGCGTGCTGGTCGTCGCGTTGATCGCGCTCGCCGCACTGGTGCTTGCCGAAGGCGGAACGTAGCCAGCGACACCCGCAGCCGTGTTGGCGACCGAACCCGCCCCCAGTGCCACGCCGCCGTTGCTGTTGGCCACCGCGTTCGGGCCGATGGCGACGCTGTCGGCGCCCTGGGCCTTGCTGTCGGCCGCGCTCGAGTTGGCGTGGAAGTACTTGATGCCGGCGCCGTTGTTGATGTTCTTCACCGTGGTGCCGATCAGGCCGACCTCGATGTTGGTCGCGAACAGCTGGCTGCCGTTGACCGCATCGGTGCTGGTCGCGCTCAGGCGCCCCGCCGCCACGTTGGTGATCGTGCGCTCCTCGCCGACATCGCCCACGCTCACCGTGCTGGTGGGCGCGTTGCCGGCAAAGGTGTAGGCGTTGCCGTTGATGGTGGCGCCGGTCGTGCCCGTGGCGCCGTTCGCCTTCGAGCCGTTGCCCAGCGCCACATCGCCCGCACCGACGGCCACCGCGTTCGGGCCGATCGCCACGCTCTCCTGGCCCTGGGCCTGGCTGTCCGCGCCGCTCGATTTGGCATGGAAGTACTTGATGCCGCCACCGTTGCTGATGTTGGTCACCGTGGTACCGACCTTGGTCAGCTCCTCGTTGGTCGCGTACAGCTGGCTGCCGTTGACGGCATCGGTGCTGTTGGCGCTCAGGCGGCCTGCTGCCACGTTGGTGATCGTGCGTTCCGCACCCACCGAGCCCACGCTGACCGTGCTGGTCGGCGCCACACCGGCGAAGGTGTAGGTGTTGCCGTTGATGGCCGTACCGGTCGTTGCCGTTGCACCGGCTGCGGTCGAACCCGCACCCAGGGCCACGTCACCCGCCTTGCCTGCCACTGCGTTCGGGCCGATGGCCACGCTGTCCAGGCCTTGAGCCTGGCTGTCCGCCAGCGTCGAGTTCGCTCGGAAGTACTTGATGCCGCCGCCGTTGGTGATGTTGGTCACCGTGCTGCCCACATTCGACAGTTCCGTGTTGGTTGCATACAGCTGGCTGCCGTTGACGGCGTCCGTGCTGGTTGCGCTCAACTGGCCTGCAGCGACGTTGGTGATGGTGCGCTCTGCACCTGCGCTGCCGACACTGACCGTGCTGGTCGGCGCCGTTCCTGCGAACGTCACAGCCTTGCCGTTGATCGTCGCACCGACCGTCGGGATGACCCCCGTCGTGACGGAACCACTGCCCAGGGCCACGTCGTTGGCGTTGGTCGCCACTGCGTTCGGGCCGATCGCCACGCTGTCTGTACCCTGCGCAACGCTGTCCGCCAACGTCGAGTTGGCTCGGAAGTACTTGATACCTCCTCCGTTGGTGATGTTCGTCACCGTTGTCCCGACGTTGCTCAGCTCGTTGTTGGTCGCGTACAGCTGGCTGCCGTTGACGGCATCGGTGCTGGTTGCGCTCAACTGGCCTGCTGCGACGTTCGTGATCGTGCGCTCTGCTCCGGCGCTTCCCACGCTCACCGTGCTGGTCGGGGCGATGCCTGCGAAGGTCACGGCCTTGCCGTTGATGGTCGCACCGGCCGTTGCCGTTGCACCTGCTGCGGTCGATCCCGCACCCAGCGCCACGTCACCTGCCTTGGTCGCTACCGCATTCGGGCCGATGGCCACGCTGTCCAGGCCCGTGGCCTGGCTGTCCGCCAGCGTCGAGTTGGCACGGAAGTACTTGATACCGCCACCGTTGGTGATGTTGGTCACCGTGCTGCCGACGTTGCTCAGTTCCGTGTTGGTCGCATACAGCTGGCTGCCGTTGACGGCATCCGTGCTGGTTGCGCTCAGCTGGCCTGCAGCCACGTTGGTGATCGTGCGTTCCGCACCTGCGCTGCCGACACTCACCGTGCTGGTAGGCGCCGTTCCGGCGAACGTCACAGCCTTGCCGTTGATGGTCGCGCCTGCCGTCGCCGTCGCGCCTGCTGCGGTCGAACCCGCACCCAGGGCTACGTCACCCGCCTTGCCTGCCACCGCGTTCGGGCCGATCGCCACGCTGTCCAGACCTTGGGCCTGGCTGTCCGCCAGCGTCGAGTTCGCACGGAAGTACTTGATGCCGCCGCCGTTGGTGATGTTCGTCACCGTGCTGCCCACGTTCGACAGCTCTGTGTTGGTCGCATACAGCTGGCTGCCGTTGACGGCATCCGTGCTGGTTGCGCTCAACTGGCCTGCAGCCACGTTGGTGATCGTGCGCTCTGCTCCAGCGCTGCCCACGCTCACCGTACTGGTCGGGGCGATACCTGCGAACGTCACGGCCTTTCCGTTGATGGTCGCACCGGTCGTCGGGGTGACCCCCGTCGTGACGGAACCACGGCCCAGGGCCACGTCGTTGGCGTTGGTCGCCACTGCGTTCGGGCCGATCGCCACGCTGTCCAGGCCTTGCGCCTGGCTGTCCGCCAGCGTCGAGTTGGCGCGGAAGTACTTGATGCCGCCACCGTTGGTGATGTTGGTCACCGTCGAGCCGACGTTGCTCAGTTCCGTGTTGGTCGCGTACAGCTGGCTGCCGTTGACGGCGTCCGTGCTGGTCGCGCTCAACTGGCCTGCGGCTACGTTGGTGATCGTGCGCTCTGCGCCTGCCGAACCCACGCTCACCGTGCTGGTCGGAGCGATACCTGCGAAGGTCACCGCTTGGCCATTGATTGTTGCCCCGGCCGTTGCAGTTGCACCCGCTGCGGTCGATCCCGCACCCAGGGCAACGTCACCTGCCTTGGTCGCTACCGCATTCGGGCCGATCGCCACACTGTCCAGGCCCGTGGCCTGGCTGTCCGCCAGCGTCGAGTTCGCACGGAAGTACTTGATGCCGCCACCGTTGGTGATGTTGGTCACCGTCGATCCGACATTGCTCAGCTCGTTGTTGGTCGCATACAGCTGGCTGCCGTTGACCGCGTCCGTGCTGGTACCACTCAGGCGGCCTGCGGCCACGTTGGTGATGGTGCGCTCTGCGCCCACTGCACCGACGCTCACCGTGCTGGTCGGGGCGATGCCGGCGAAGGTCACGGCCTGACCGTTGATGGTCGCGCCGGTCGTCGCGGTCGCACCGTTGGCGATCGAGCCATTGCCCAGGGCGACGTCGCCTGCGCCAGTCGCCACCGCGTTCGGCCCAATCGCCACGCTGTTGGCGCCCGTCGCAACGCTGTCCGCCAGCGTCGAGTTCGCCTTGAAGTACTTGATGCCGCCACCGTTGGTGATGTTGGTCACCGTCGAACCGACGTTGCTCAATTCCGCGTTGGTCGCATACAGCTGGCTGCCATTGACCGCGTCGGTGCTGCTGGACGTCAGGCGGCCTGCGGCCACGTTGGTGATGGTGCGCTCCGCGCCCGCCGAGCCGACGCTCACCGTGCTGGTGGGCGCCGTTCCGGCGAAGGTCACGGCCTTGCCGTTGATCGTTGCACCGGTCGTGACCTGCGCGGTGTCCGTCACAGAGCCACTGCCCAGCGCCACGTCGTTCGCGTTGGTCGCCACTGCGTTCGGGCCGATCGCCACGCTGTCCGTGCCCTGCGCAACGCTGTCAGCGAGTGTTGAATTGGCTCGGAAGTACTTGATGCCGCCACCGTTGGTGATGTTGGTCACCGTCGAACCGACGTTGCTCAACTCGGTGTTGGTCGCATACAGCTGGCTGCCGTTGACGGCATCCGTGCTGGCAGCGCTCAGCTGGCCCGCAGCGACGTTGGTGATCGTACGTTCAGCACCCGCCGAGCCGACGCTCACCGTGCTGGTCGGGGCGATGCCGGCAAAGGTCACGGCCTGGCCATTGATGGTCGCACCAGCCGTCGCCGTTGCACCTGCCGCGGTCGAACCCGCACCCAGGGCCACGTCACCTGCCTTGCCTGCCACTGCGTTCGGGCCGATCGCCACGCTGTCCGTGCCCGTGGCAGTGCTGTCCGCCAGCGTCGAGTTCGCCTTGAAGTACTTGATGCCACCACCGTTGGTGATGTTGGTCACCGTCGAACCCACATTCGAGAGCTCCGTGTTGGTCGCATACAGCTGGCTGCCATTGACGGCATCCGTGCTGGCAGCACTCAACTGGCCGGCGGCCACGTTGGTGATCGTGCGTTCCGCACCCGCCGAACCCACGCTGACCGTGCTGGTCGGCGTCGTCCCGGCGAAGGTCACGGCCTTGCCGTTGATGGTCGCCCCGGCCGTTGCCGTTGCACCTGCTGCGGTCGATCCCGCACCCAGGGCCACGTCGCCCGCCTTGGTCGCTACCGCATTCGGTCCGATCGCCACGCTGTCCAGGCCCGTGGCCTGGCTGTCCGCCAGCGTCGAGTTCGCACGGAAGTACTTGATGCCACCACCATTGGTGATATTCGTCACCGTCGATCCGACGTTGCTCAGCTCCGTGTTGGTCGCATACAGCTGGCTGCCATTGACGGCATCCGTGCTGGTTGCGCTCAGCTGCCCTGCGGCGACGTTGGTGATGGTGCGCTCCGCACCCACTGCACCGACGCTCACCGTGCTGGTAGGCGCCGTCCCGGCGAACGTCACAGCCTTGCCATTGATCGTCGCGCCAGTCGTTACGGTCGCACCTGCTGCGGTCGAACCCGCACCCAGCGCCACGTCACCCGCCTTGCCTGCCACTGCGTTCGGGCCGATCGCCACGCTGTCCAAGCCTTGGGCCTGGCTGTCCGCCAGCGTCGAGTTGGCACGGAAGTACTTGATGCCACCACCGTTGGTGATGTTCGTCACCGTCGAACCGACGTTGCTCAACTCCGTGTTGGTCGCATACAGCTGGCTGCCATTGACAGCATCCGTGCTGCTGGCAGTCAACTGGCCTGCGGCCACGTTGGTGATCGTGCGCTCCGCACCTGCGCTGCCGACACTCACCGTGCTGGTCGGGGCGATGCCTGCGAACGTCACGGCCTGGCCGTTGATGGTCGCGCCGGCCGTCGCCGTCGCACCTGCCGCGGTCGATCCCGCACCCAGGGCCACGTCGCCTGCCTTGGTCGCTACCGCATTCGGGCCGATCGCCACGCTGTCTGTACCCTGCGCAACGCTGTCAGCCAGCGTCGAATTGGCACGGAAATACTTGATGCCGCCACCGTTGGTGATGTTGGTCACCGTGCTGCCGACGTTGCTCAGCTCCGTGTTGGTCGCATACAGCTGGCTGCCATTGACGGCGTCCGTGCTGGTTGCGTTCAACTGGCCTGCTGCGACGTTGGTAATCGTGCGTTCCGCACCTGCGCTGCCGACGCTCACCGTGCTGGTCGGGGCGATGCCGGCAAAGGTTACCGCCTGGCCGTTGATGGTCGCACCGGCCGTTGCCGTTGCGCCCGCTGCAGTCGAACCCGCACCCAGGGCCACGTCGCCCGCCTTGCCTGCCACTGCGTTCGGTCCGATGGCCACGCTGTCCAGGCCCGTGGCCTGGCTGTCGGCCAGTGTCGAGTTGGCTCGGAAGTACTTGATGCCACCGCCGTTGGTGATGTTGGTCACCGTGCTGCCGACGTTGCTCAGCTCCGTGTTGGTCGCGTACAGCTGGCTGCCGTTGACGGCATCGGTGCTGGTTGCGCTCAACTGGCCTGCTGCGACGTTCGTGATCGTGCGCTCTGCTCCGGCGCTTCCCACGCTCACCGTGCTGGTCGGGGCGATGCCTGCGAAGGTCACAGCCTTGCCATTGATGGTCGCACCGGCCGTTGCCGTTGCACCCGCTGCGGTCGATCCCGCACCCAGGGCCACGTCACCTGCATTCGTCGCCACAGCGTTCGGCCCGATGGCCACGCTGTCCGTCCCCTGCGCAATGCTGTCAGCGAGTGTCGAGTTGGCACGGAAGTACTTGATGCCGCCGCCGTTGGTGATGTTCGTCACCGTCGAACCGACGTTGCTCAACTCCGTGTTGGTCGCATACAGCTGGCTGCCGTTGACAGCGTCCGTGCTGCTTGCGCTGACCTGACCTGCAGCCACGTTGGTGATCGTGCGCTCCGCGCCCACCGCCCCCACGCTGACCGTGCTGGTCGGCGCGGTGCCTGCGAAGGTGTAGGCGTTGCCGTTGACGGTCGTGCCAACCGTCTGGATCGCGGTGGTTGTCGTGGAGCCACTGCCCAGCGCCACGTCGCTCGCGTTATTGGCCACGGCATTCGGACCGATGGCCACGCTGTTGGCGCCTGTCGCCGTGCTGTCGGGCAGCGTCGAGTTCGCCTTGAAGTACTTGATGCCACCGCCGTTGGTGATGTTCGTCACCGTCGAACCCACATTCGAGAGCTCCGTGTTGGTCGCATACAGCTGGCTGCCATTGACCGCGTCGGTGCTGCTGGACGTCAGGCGGCCTGCGGCCACGTTGGTGATGGTGCGCTCCGCACCCACCGAGCCCACACTCACCGTGCTTGCCGGCGCCGTTCCGGCGAAGGTCACGGCCTTGCCGTTGATCGTCGCGCCAGTCGTGACCTGCGCGGTGTCCGTGACCGAGCCACTGCCCAGGGCCACGTCGTTCGCATTGGTCGCCACGGCGTTCGGGCCGATCGCCACGCTGTCCGTGCCTTGCGCCTGGCTGTCAGCCAGCGTCGAATTGGCGCGGAAGTACTTGATACCACCGCCATTGGTGATGTTCGTCACCGTCGAACCGACGTTGCTCAGCTCCGTGTTGGTCGCATACAGCTGGCTGCCATTGACGGCATCCGTGCTGCTGGCAGTCAACTGGCCGGCGGCCACGTTGGTGATCGTGCGTTCCGCACCCGCAGAACCCACGCTGACCGTGCTGGTCGGCGTCGTCCCGGCGAAGGTCACGGCCTTGCCGTTGATGGTCGTCCCGGCCGTTGCCGTCGCACCTGCTGCGGTCGAACCGCTGCCCAGGGCCACATCACCCGGTCCGGTCGCCACCGCGTTCGGGCCGATCGCCACGCTGTCCTGACCTTGCGCCTGGCTGTCCGCCAGCGTCGAGTTGGCACGGAAGTACTTGATGCCGCCACCGTTGGTGATGTTGGTCACCACCGAGCCCACGTTGCTCAGCTCCGTGTTGGTTGCATACAGCTGGCTGCCGTTGACGGCATCCGTGCTGGTCGGGCTCAGCTGGCCGGCGGCCACGTTGGTGATGGTGCGCTCCGCGCCGGCGCTGCCCACGCTGACCGTGCCGGTCGGCGCGATGCCTGCGAAGGTCACGGCCTTGCCGTTGATGGTCGCACCCGCCGTCAGCGTGGCGCCATTGGCGATCGAGCCGTTGCCCAGGGCCACGTCGCCAGCGCCGTTGGCCACTGCGTCCGGCCCGATGGCCACACTGTTCGCACCTGTGGCGATGCTGTCGGCCAGCGTCGAGTTCGCGCGGAAGTACTTGATGCCACCACCATTGGTGATGTTCGTCACCGTCGATCCGACGTTGCTCAGCTCCGTATTGGTCGCATACAGCTGGCTGCCGTTGACGGCGTCCGTGCTGCTGGCAGTCAACTGGCCTGCGGCGACGTTGGTGATGGTGCGTTCCGCACCCACTGCCCCCACGCTCACGGTGCTGGTCGGGGCGGTACCGGCGAAGGTCACGACCTGGCCGTTGATCGTCGCACCGGTCGTCGATGTGACCCCTGCCGTCACGGAACCACTGCCCAGCGCCACGTCGTTCGGGTTGTTCGCCACGGCATTCGGCCCGATCGCCACGCTGTCCAGGCCTTGGGCCTGGCTGTCCGCCAGCGTCGAGTTCGCTCGGAAGTACTTGATGCCGCCGCCGTTGGTGATGTTGGTCACCGTCGAACCGACGTTGCTCAGCTCCGTGTTGGTCGCGTACAGCTGGCTGCCGTTGACGGCGTCCGTGCTGCTGGTGCTCAACTGGCCTGCGGCCACGTTGGTGATCGTACGTTCCGCACCCGCCGCGCCGACGCTCACCGTGCCGGCCGGCGCGGTACCTGCGAAGGTGTAGGCATTGCCATTGACGGTCGCACCCGTCGTCGCCGTGGCGCCGTTGGCGATCGAACCGTTGCCCAGGGCCACGTCACCCGCGCCGCTGGCCACAGCGTTCGGCCCGATGGCCACGCTGTCCGTCCCCTGGGCAATGCTGTCCGCCAGTGTCGAATTGGCACGGAAGTACTTGATGCCGCCGCCATTGGTGATATTCGTCACCGTCGAGCCGACGTTGCTCAGCTCGGTGTTGGTCGCGTACAGCTGGCTGCCGTTGACGGCGTCCGTGCTGGTCGCGCTCAGGCGACCGGCCGCCACATTGGTGATCGTGCGTTCCGCACCTGCGCTGCCCACGCTGACCGTGCTGGTCGGTGCGGCACCCGCAAAGGTCACAGCCTTGCCGTTGAGGGTCGCACCGGCCGTCTGGATCGCGGTGGTCGTGGTGGAGCCGCTGCCCAGCGCCACGTCGCTCGCGTTCTTGGCCACCGCGTTCGGCCCGATGGCCACGCTGTCCGTCCCCTGCGCAATGCTGTCAGCCAGCGTCGAATTGGAACGGAAGTACTTGATGCCACCACCGTTGGTGATGTTGGTCACCGTCGATCCGACATTGCTCAGCTCGTTGTTGGTCGCATACAGCTGGCTGCCGTTGACCGCGTCCGTGCTGGTACCACTCAGGCGGCCGGCGGCCACGTTGGTGATGGTGCGCTCGGCACCCACCGCGCCCACGCTGACCGTGCTGGCCGGCGTCGTACCGGCGAAGGTCACTGCCTTCCCGTTGAGGGTCGCGCCTGTCGTGGTGTGCACCGTGTCCGTGACGGAGCCGCTGCCCAGCGCCACGTCGCTTGCGTTCTTGGCCACGGCGTTCGGGCCGATGGCCACGCTGTCCAGGCCCTGCGCCTGGCTGTCCGCCAACGTCGAGTTCGCACGGAAGTATTTGATGCCACCGCCGTTGGTGATGTTGGTCACCGTGCTGCCGACGTTGCTCAGCTCCGTGTTGGTCGCGTACAGCTGGCTGCCGTTGACCGCATCCGTGCTGGTGGCGCTCAACTGGCCTGCGGCCACGTTCGTGATGGTGCGCTCTGCGCCCACCGCACCCACGCTCACCGTGCTGGCCGGGGCCGTTCCGGCGAAGGTCACGGCCTTCCCGTTGACCGTCGCACCGGTCGTGACGTGCACCGTGTCCGTCACAGAGCCACTGCCCAGCGCCACGTCGCTCGCGTTCTTGGCCACGGCGTTCGGGCCGATGGCCACGCTATTCGCACCTGTCGCCGTGCTGTCGGGCAGCGTCGAGTTCGCCTTGAAGTACTTGATGCCACCACCGTTCGTGATGTTGGTCACCACCGAGCCCACGTTGCTCAGCTCCGTGTTGGTCGCATGCAGCTGGCTGCCGTTGACGGCATCCGTGCTGGTCGTGCTCAACTGGCCTGCAGCCACGTTGGTGATCGTGCGTTCAGCACCCACCGCACCCACGCTCACCGTGCTGGTCGGCGCGTTGCCTGCAAAAGTCACGGTCTTGCCGTTGACGGTTGCGCCCGCCGTCACCGTGGCGCCATTGGCGATCGAGCCGTTGCCCAGGGCCACGTCGCCTGCCTTGTTCGCCACTGCATTCGGCCCGATGGCCACGCTGTTCGTGCCCTGCGCAATGCTGTCAGGCAATGCCGAGTTGGCGTTGAAGTACTTCGTGGGTGCGCCATTGGTCACGAGCTTGGTCACCGCCTCGTTGGTCGCAAACAGCTGGCTGCCGTTGACCGCATCGGTGCTGGTGTTGCTCAGGCGGCCCGCCGCCACGTTGGTGATCTGGCGTTCGGCACCGGCCGCCCCCACGCTCACCGTGCTGGTGGGCGCGATGCCGGCGAAGGCGTATCCGTTGCCATTGATCGTCACGCCGGTGACCGGCGTCGCGGCCACCGCCGCCGAGCCATCGCCAAGCACCACCGCGCCGGTCAGGCCGGCAGCCACCGACACGTTGTTGCCCATCACGAAGGCCTTGTCGGCCGCGATGGTGTTGTTGTTGCCGATCACGGCCGATCTGTTGCCGCTGACGTTGTTGCCAAGGCCCACGCTCACCGCCTGCGTGCCCGAGGCCTGCGCGCCGTCGCCGATGGCGATCGACGAGTTGCCGCCCGCATTCGCACCCGTTCCCAGCGCCACCGCATTGAGTTTGGACGCCTTGCTCAGATAGCCAATCGCGAGGCCCTGCAAGCCGGACGCATTGGCGCTCGCACCCACGGCTACTGCATAGTTGCTGGATGCGTTGGCATTTTCGCCCACAGCCGTTCCGCTGATACCGGCTGCATTGGCGCTGTTGCCCAGGGCGGTGGCGCTGCCTGCAGTGGCCTTGGTATTCACGCCCAGCGCGGTTGCACCGAAGGCGCTGGCATTGGCATTGGAGCCGATCGCCACCGCGACCTGTCCCGCGGATTGAGCGCCCGGACCCGCCGCCAGGGATCTCGCCCCACCCGACACCGCCTCCGGCCCGATGGCCACGCTGTCCGTACCCTGCGCGATGCTGTCGGCCAGCGTCGAGTTGACGTTGAAATACTTGGTCGGCGCGCCGCTGACCACCAGCTTGTTCACCGCCTGGTTGGTCGCGAACAGCTGGCTGCCGTTGACCGCATCGGTGCTGGTGTTGCTCAGCCGGCCCGCCGCCACGTTGGTGATCTGGCGTTCGGCACCGGCAGCGCCCACGCTCACCGTGCTGGTGGGCGCGGTACCGGCGAAGGCGTATCCGTTGCCATTGATCGTCACGCCGGTGACCGGCGTCGCGGCCACGGCCGCCGAGCCATCGCCCAGCACCACGGCGCCGGTCAGGCCGGCACCGACCGTCACGTTGTTGCCCATCACAAAAGCCTTGTCGGCCGCGATGGTGTTGTTGTTGCCGAGGGCATAGGAGCCCGATCCGGAGACAGTGTTCGGGTCACCGATGGCACCCGAGTTGTTGCCGCTGACCACGTTGCCCCTGCCGATGCTCACCGACTGCGTGCCCGTGGCCTGCGCACCGTCGCCGATGGCGATCGACGAGATCTTGCTGGCGTTGGCGTTGAAGCCGATCGCCACCGAGGTCTGTCCGGCAGATTGAGCGCCCGGGCCTACCGCCAGGGAGCTCGAGCCGCTCGACACGGCATCCGGCCCGATGGCCACGCTGTTGCCGCCCGTGGCAATGCTGTCGGGGCGGGTCGAGTTCGCACGGAAGTACTTGATCCCCGCGCCGTTGGTGATGTTCGTCAACGTCGAGCCCACGTTGCTCAGCTCGGTGTTCGTCGCATACAGCTGGCTGCCGTTGACCGCATCCGTGCTGCCCGCGATCACACGGCCTGCGGCCACGTTGGTGATCTGGCGCTCCGCGCCTGCCGCGCCCACGCTCACCACATCGCCCGCCGCCGGTGTCGTGCCGGCGAAGGTGTAGGCCTTGCCATTGATCGTCGCACCTGTGGTGGCCTGCGCGGCCGCCACCTTCGAGTTGTTGCCCAGCACGACGGCGCCGTCCAGGCCAGTCCCGACCGTGACGTTGTTGCCGAGCACAAAGGCGTTGTTCGACGCCACCTTGTTGTTGACACCCAGCGCACCTGCGCCGTTGCCGCTGACGACATTGCCACCGCCCAAGCTCAGCGACTGCGTGCCCGTGGCCTGCGCACCCTCGCCGATGGCGAGCGACGACGTGCCCGATGCCACGCTCGTTTTCCCCATCGCCACAGCGGATTGACCGCTCGCGACCGACTGGGAACCGACGCCGATCGCATCCTTGGCAGACCCCGTCGCGCCATCGCCGAGCGCCATCGCGCTGTCAAGGGTCGCGCTTGCCTTGTACCCAACAGCCAGGCTCTTCGCACCCGATGCCGCACTGAGTACCCCGAATGCAGCGCCGAGTTCACCGGAAGCACTCGCAGCCGAACCCACAGCGAGCGCACCGAGGCCGGTCGCATTGGCAAACGGTCCCAACGCCACCGCATTCTGGTTGGAGGCCAGACTCCGAACACCCATGGCCACGCCCTGAACACCTGAAGCATTGGCCAACATGCCCAGTGCCAGGGAATTGCCTCCCGTGGCACTTGTCCCAAAGTCCGAGCGTACGCCGATGGCGATGCCGCCGTTCGACGCGACAGCGCCGTTGCCCAGCGCCGTGGACCCGTCCGAAGAATTCGCGCTATCGCCGACGGCCACCCCTGCGTTGGCACGGGCGTTGGTTCCGATGGCAAGACCGTGGAGAACCACCGTGCCCTGGGTCGCGCTCTCTGCCATGCTGTTGGCCCCGATGGCAATCGCCCCGACGGCGGTGGCATTGGCGTTGTTGCCCATAGCGATCGAATCTGCACCGCCGGCCACAGCCTTCGGCCCGATCGCCACGCTCTCCGCACCCTGCGCAATGCTGTCAGCCTGCGTCGAGTTGACGTTGAAATACTTGGTCGGCGCGCCGCTGACCACCAGCTTGTTCACCGCCTGGTTGGTCGCGAACAGCTGGCTGCCGTTGACCGCATCTGTGCTGGTGTTGCTCAGCTGGCCGGCGGCCACGTTGGTGATCTGGCGTTCGGCACCGGCGGCGCCCACGCTCACCGTGCTGGTGGGCGCGGTGCCGGCGAAGGTGTAGGCGCTGCCGTTGAGGATGACGCCGGTGACCGGCGTCGCGGCCACGGCCGCCGAGCCATTGCCCAGCACCACGGCGCCGTTCAGGCCAGAGGCCACATTGACGTTGTTGCCCATCACGAAGGCGTTGTTGGCCGCGATGGTGTTGTTGTTGCCGACCGCATAGGAGCCCGAGCCGGTCACGGTGTTCGGGTCGCCGAAGGCGCCCGAGTTGTTGCCGCTGACCTTGTTGCCCGTGCCCACGCTCAAGGATTGCGTGCCGGTGGCCTGCGCGCCGTCGCCGATGGCGATCGACTGCGCGCCCGATGCCAGGGCGTTGTTGCCGAAGGCCAGCGCGCTGGTGTTCGAGGCCTTCGAGTTGAGGCCCATGGCCACGCTCTGGCCCCCGTTGGCCGTGGCACTGGCGCCAACGGCCAGCGCGTTGGTGCCGGAGGCCAAGGCGGCATTGCCCAGCGCCGTGGCATTGTTGGCCCATGCATTGGCGTTGTTGCCGACCGCGACCGCGTTGTCGAAGCGGCCGACGGAGTTCGCGCCGACGCTGACCGCGCTGCTGCCGGACGCGTTGGCACCTGTGCCCAAGGCCACGGCATTGGCGTTGGAAGCCTTGCTCAGATAGCCGAGCGCCACGCTTTGCGTGCCCGATGCATTGGCGCTCGAGCCGGCGGCCAGCGTGTCGTCGGCCAGTGCCCTGGCACCGTTCCCCAAGGCCGCCGACCGGAGACCGGCGGCGTTACCGTTTTCACCCACGGCCACGGCGCTGTTGCCGGAGGCGATGGCATTGGTGCCCATGGCCATCGCGCTGCTGTTGGACGCATTCGCGCTGTTGCCCAAGGCGATCGAGGATCCGCCCGTGGCCTTGCTGTTGACGCCCAGGGCGCTGGCACCGAAGGCGGCGGCATTGGCACTGGAGCCGAGCGCCACGCTCTGATCGCCTGAAGCCACGCTGTTTCCGCCCAACGCGGTGCTGGTGGCGCCGGAAGCCTTGGCGCTTGCGCCCATCGCCACCGCATTGAGCTTGGTGGCCTGGCTCAGGTACCCCACCGACACGCTCTGCTGACCCGATGCATTGGCGCTCGAGCCGGCGGCCAGCGCGTCGTCGGCCAGTGCCCTGGCGGTGTTGCCGAAGGCCGCGGACCGGCTGCCGGTGGCCGTGCTGCTTTCGCCCGCGCTCAATGCGCTGGCGCCGGATGCGACGGCGTTGGTGCCCAGGGCCATGGCGTGGATGTTGGACGCGCTCGCACCGTTGCCCAGCGCGACGGCGCTGTTGCCGGTCGCCTTGCTGTTGATGCCCAGGGCGCTGGCACCGAAGGCACTGGCATTGGCACCGGGGCCCACGGCTACCGCGTAGTCGGCGCTCGCCCTGGCGCTGCCACCCACGGCCACTGCGTTGGAGCCCGTTGCGTTGGCGCCTTCGCCCAGGGCCGCGGCGCTGTTGCCGGCCGCGACGGCGCTGTTGCCCACGGCGGTGGCACTGCCGGCGGTGGCCTTGCTGTTGACGCCCATGGCGGTGGCACCGAAGGCGCTGGCATTGGCATTGGGGCCGACCGCCACCGCCATCTGCCCCGCGGACCGCGCGCCCAGGCCTGCGGCCAGGGAGCTGTCCCCGCCCGACACGGCATCCTGCCCGATGGCCACGCTGTTGGTGCCCAGGGGGTTGCTGTCCGCGCCGCTCGAGTTGGCACGGAAATACTTGGTGGGCGCGCCGTTGGTCGCGAGGTTGGTCACCGCCTGGTTGGTCGCGAACAGCTGGCTGCCGTTGACGGCATCGGTGCTGCCCGCCGTCACGCGGCCCGCGGCCACGTTGGTGATCTGGCGCTCGGCCCCCGCAGCCCCCACGCTCACCGTGCTGGAGGGCGCGGTGCCGGCAAAGTTGTAGGCGGTGCCGTTGAGGGTGACGCCGGTGACCGGCGTCGCGGCCACCGCCGCCGAACCATTGCCCAGCACCACGGCGCCGACCAGTGCGGCGTTGACCGAGATGTTGTTGCCCATCACGAAGGCGTTGTTGGCGGCGACGGTGTTGTTGTTGCCGATCGCGCCCGAGTTGTTGCCGGTGACCTTGCTGAAATAGCCCACGCCCACCGCCTGCGTCCCCGCAGCCTGCGAGCCGTCGCCGATGGAGACCGACGAACTGCCGCCCGCGTTGGCGCCCGTTCCCAGCGCCACGGCATTGAGTTGGGACGCCTTGCTCAGGTAACCGACCGCCAGGCTCTGATTGCCCGAAGCCGTGGCGGTGGGGCCGACGGCCAGCGCGTAATCATTGGTCGCCAGGGCGGTGGCACCCACGGCCACGGCGCTGTTGCCGGAGGCCGTGGCACCGTTGCCTGTGGCGATCGCGTTGGTGTTGGAGGCCTTCGAGTTCAGGCCGATGGCCACGCTCTGTCCACCCGAAGCCGTGGCACTGGGACCGGCCGCGGTCGAATCGCTGCCCGAGGCCGCGGAGGCATTGCCCACGGAAATCGCGTTGGCGCCGGTCGCCCTGGCGTTGTTGCCGACCGCCACCGCGTTGGCAAGGTTTGCAAGAGTACTTGCGCCCACGGCCACGGCGCTGTCGCCTGAGGCGGTGGCACCGTTGCCCGTCGCGACCGCGTTGGTGTTGGATGCCTTTGAGTTCACCCCGACGGCCACGCTCTGATTGCCCGAAGCCGTGGCACTGGGGCCTGCCGCGGTCGAATCGCTCCCGGAAGCGGCAGAGGCATTGCCTGCAGAAAGCGCATTGGCGCCGGTCGCCTTGGCGTTATTGCCAACCGCCACCGTGTTTGCAAGGCTCGCAAGGGTGTTCGTACCGACGGCCACGGCACTGCTGCCGGCGGCATTGGCGGCGGTGCCTGCCGCCAATGCATTGGCGTTCGACGCCTTCGAAGTTGCCCCAACGGCCACGCTCTGTAGACCGGAAGCCGTACTCTGACTCCCAACTGCTACAGCTAGCGAATCTGATGCCAGGGCGGAATTGCCCATGCTGACGGCCGACCTCGCCAGCGATTGCGCACCCGCACCGATGGCGACCGCGGTGGCCGCCGTCACGTTGGACACCACGCCAATCGCGATCGAACTTGGCGCGTCGGTGAGCGTCCCACCAATCGCCACCGACGACCCGCTGTTGGTCACCGTGCTGAGCCCATTGATGAAGACGAAGCTGTTCAGGGAGTTGCTGACTGGCGTGATGTTCGAGGTTCCCGACCCGCCGGGCTTGAAGACAACCGAACCACCCGACGCCCTGTCCAACGTGATGTCGTTCCCTATCAAGATGGAACTAGCGGAGTTGTTGTGCACGCCCATGCCAAGGGCAATGGCATTGTTCGCATAGACCGAGGTGTCGACGCCGATGGTGACCCCGGCTCCGATGCCACCGATCCATGACCCAGGTCCATAGGCTACCTGCTTGTTAGGTTGACTGACGGAGCCGTCGTCCAGCGCCCCCGCCACCGCAGGCGCCATCACCCCCGCCTGCAGCAGCACCCCCGCCGCCAGCACCGCCCTGGCCGCCTTGCGGCTGCGGCTGGATTTCCCTCGCCCTGTCGCCAGCTCCGATGCGGCGACCCAGGCGCCCAGCGACTCGTTCCAGATGGTTTTGTATGACTTGTTCACGTGAATCCCCCTCGATGAATGGATGAATCCGAGCCCATCCCGCCATGAAACATTGAGCGAGATAAGCAACTTAAAAAGAGACGTTCGTCAACGGATTTATGCACGATCCGCGGATTGCAAACTTTAGTTGAGGAGAAAATTCGCCATCACGAATATTCAGAACGGAGAATATGAAAAGTGCGCACTCGGATGATTTAGCGCACGCACGATCGGGCGGGTTGAATCGTGGCGTCCGCCAGCCGCACGAAGGGCGCTCCAAAGCAAGCCGGCGGCGGCCTCTCGCGCGAAGAAAAATGGCCATTCCCAGAGGGAAAACGCCGGCTCGATCGCGTGCTTTGGTCACAGTGATCCGGGTGGCACGCAGCGCTGTCAAGCGCCCCCGCATCGCCCCAAAACCAACGATTCAGCGCCTCAATTCCTTGGCGAAAAATCCTGAATCCACTGGACTTTCGCGCGATTCCAGCGGGCGCTCAGGCGGAAAAAATGACATTTCTTTTGCAAGAAGAGACAGAGCATCTTCATCATTTTTTAGACAAAAGATTTACTCCCTACGTCATCATCTCGGCCAAAATTCAATAAACCTATAACGGATGTTCAATCAGACTTAACGAGAACGAATTAACCCCCGACAGCCGCTCCCGCCTCGCAATGTCGCCCCCTCAGGCGTCCCGCCGGATAATCGGGCGCTCCACCCTCCTGTCCGGCCCGATGCCGGGCTCGGCCCCCGCAAGACAAGCTCCCACACCCATGCGCCTCAACCTGATCTATGCATCCGCCGCCAACGGCGTGATCGGCAAGGACAACGCCCTGCCCTGGCACCTGCCGGAGGACATGGCGCACTTCAAGCGCATGACGGCCGGTTGCCCGGTGCTGATGGGCCGCAAGACCTGGGATTCGCTGCCGCCGAAGTTCCGCCCGCTGCCGGGGCGGCGCAACATCGTGCTGACGCGCCAGGCCGACTGGCAGGCCGCGGGCGCCGAGCGCGCGGCCGACCTGGGCCAGGCGATCGCGCTGTGCGCCGATGCGGCCGAGGTGTGGGTGATCGGCGGCGCGCAGATCTATGCCGAAGCCGCGGCGTTGGCGCAGCGCGCCGTGGTGACCGAGATCGCACAGGACTTCGAGGGCGATGCGCACGCGCCCTCGCTGGGCGCCGGCTGGTGCGAGACCGCGCGCGAAACGCATGTGTCGAGCACCGGCCTGCCCTTCAGCTTCGTGACGCGCGAAAGGAGCGACGCATGAACATCCGCGAACTCTTCGGCATCGAACTGCCGATCGTCCAGGCCCCGATGGCGGGCATCCAGGGCAGCGCCATGGCCGTGGCCGTGTCGAACGCCGGCGGGCTGGGTTCCTTGCCCTGCGCCATGCTCACGCCCGAAGTGCTGCGCAGCGAGCTGCAGGCGATCACGGCCCAGACCACCCGCCCCTGGAACCTCAACTTCTTCTGCCACACGCCGCCCGCGCCCGATGCGGCGCGCGAGGCCCGGTGGCGCGCGGCGCTCGCGCCCTTCCATGCCGAGTTCGGCATCGACCCCGCCACCATCCCCGAGGGCGGCGGGCGGGCCCCCTTCAGCGAAGCCATCGCCGAGCTGATCGCGCCCTTCCGGCCGCCGGTCGTGAGCTTCCATTTCGGGCTGCCCTCGGCCGCGCTGCTGGCGCGCGTCAAGGACTGGGGCGCCAAGGTGCTGTCCTCGGCCACCACGGTGGAAGAGGCGCGCTGGCTCGAGGCGCACGGTGCCGACGCGGTGATCGCCCAGGGCCTGGAGGCCGGTGGCCATCGCGGCATCTTCCTCTGCGACGACCTCTCCACGCAGATCGGCACCTTCGCGCTGCTGCCGCAGGTCGTGCAGGCGGTGAAGCTGCCGGTGATCGCGGCCGGCGGCATCGCCGATGCGCAGGGCGTGGCTGCGGCCATGGCGCTGGGCGCCGCCGGCGTGCAGGTCGGCACCAGCTACATGCTGTGCCCCGAGGCCACCACCACCGCGCTGCACCGCGCCGCCCTGCAGAGCCCGCGGGCCGAGCACACGGTGCTGACCAACCTGATCACCGGCCGGCCGGCGCGCGGCATGCGCAACCGCCTGCTCGATGCGCTGGGGCCGCTCAGCGATGCGCCGCCGGCCTTCCCGCTGGCCACGGCCGCGCTCGCGCCGCTCAAGGCCGCAGCGGAGAAGCTGGGCCGCGACGATTTCTCGGCGCTGTGGTCGGGGCAGAACGCGAGCGGCTGCCGCGCGATCCCGGCCGCCGAGATGACGCGCCGCCTGGCCGGCCTCTGAGCGCCGGACCGGACTTCAGCCGCCTTCAGGCCAGCAGCGAGCGCAGCGCGATGCAGTGGCTCGCGCTGCCGCCCAGCACGAACAGGTGCCAGACGCCGTGCGCATGGCGCCAGCGGCCGTCGCGCGCGTAGAAGAGCACGCCGCCGGTGTAGAGCAAGGCGCCGGCCAGCAGCCACGGCAGGCCGGCGGCGGGAAAGCGCTCGACGATGGGCAGCACGGCCGCGAGGCCGATCCAGCCCATGAGCACATAGAGCGCGACCGCCGGCGGCCTCTCGCGCGCCGGCAGCAGCTCGCGCGCCACGCCGTACAGCGCCGCGGCCCAGACCGCCGCGAACAGGCCCCAGCCCCAGATACCGCGCAGCGCGACCAGCGCCAGCGGCGTGTAGGTGCCGGCGATCATCAGGTAGATCGCGCAGTGGTCGGCGCGCGCCCAGGCCGCCTTGGCGCGGCCGCGCGTGCCGTGGAACAGCGTCGAGGCGGCATAGAGCGCCACCATCGCCGCGGCGAACACGCTGAAGCTCACCACCCGCCGGGCGTCCTTCGAAGCGGCGGCCTCGCCGATCAGCACCACCGCCGCGGCCAGCGCCAGCAGCAGGCCGAGCCCGTGGGTGCAGGTGTTGAGTCGCTCGCCTTCGTGCATGCGCCTGTCCTTTCGAGCCGTGCCGCCGGCGGACGCGCGGCGACGACCCGAGTCTGGCGCGCGCGAATGTCGGGCACATGACGCGGGCCGTGCACGGCCGACGGGCACACCGCCGCTGCCGGCGACGTGCCGCGCAGGGGAAACTGCCATCACGCCCATCGCCCGACCTCGCCCCCTGCCCGGTGGCTTCCCGCACTGCTCTGCGCGCTGCTGCGCTGGCTGGGCGGCAGCCTCCCCGCGCACGGTTCTCGCGGCCAGCCGGCCGCGGGCCGGGGGGCGGGGGGCGGTCTTCCGGCTGACGCTGCCTTTGGCGGCGAACGCCACCGACACTTGAGCACGCCCATGGGCACCCTCCGGCCGATCCGGCGCGCGGCTCGGCCCGAACCCGCATCAGCCCGCGTCAGCGTTTTCCCAGAAGCGGCGAACGGCCGATCTTTTCCACCGGTGTCGGCACCGGGCGGCGCCTCAGGGCAGCATGCTTTCCGTCGGCAGCACCAAGGGGCGCTGCTGCGCCAGCTCGGCCGAAGGCCCGCACCGCACCAGCCGCAGCCGGAACTCCTCGTCGTCGAAGGGCGCGAGGATGAAGTCGCGCGGCAGCACCCAGCGCACCTGGTGCACCGCGTCGATCTGCCGCTCCTCGAGGATCAGCAGGCCGGACACCGAGTTGGAGATCATCCGGCAGACCCGCTCCAGGCCCAGCACCACCCGCGACACGTCGCCGGGGAAGGCCATCACCAGCAGGTCGAAGCGCTTGGCGCTGGCCAGGCAGGCCGAGACGAGCTCGTCGACGGCGGCGAAGGGCTGCGCCTCGTACCCGATCGCCTCCACCATCGCGCAACAGCGGCGGCGCAGGGTCTCGTCGCGCGCGAGCACCCCGGCGCAGGCGGGCTTGGCGAACTCGGGCCGGGCGGACATTCGCCTCACGCCCCGGCGCCGCCCGGGCCCGGCACCCACCGGATCGCCATGCAGCAGGCGGGCGCGCCCGCGGGGTCGCGGGTCGTCTGGGAAGAGCGGGTTGGGGTCATGCGTGCAGTCAACATCGGGGTCGGAGAAGCCCGGCGCCGCCGCGGCGCAGCCGCACGGACGGCGGCCTGGGGAGCTCGCGAAGCGCACGGGACTGCCTGCGTCAAGGACGATGGGCAGGGTCATTCTTATGGCCTGCAGGACGAGCGTCATGGGCCATTCATGACCATTTATGACCGTTCATGACGGTCGCCCGGCGCCCATGCCTCGCCGTCCCTCTGGTGCGTGGACCCGGCGCCAGGCGGGCGCGCGCAGGCCTCGAAAAAGGCGGTTTCAGAAAACGCGGGCAAGCGTGACATCCGTCACGCGGAGCTCGCGGCCCCGGACCCGACTCCGGACGCTCGCGCGTCTCAGGACATCGACTGCCGCTGCAGCGCCCAGGCGGCGATCTCGGGCAAGGGCGCGGGCCGGGCGAAGTGGTAGCCCTGCGCCAGGGTGCAGCCCAGCGCGCGCAGGGCGTCGAGTTCGTCGTGGGTTTCCACGCCCTCGGCCACGACCTGGATGTTGAGCGAGTGGCCGAGCTGCACGATCGAGTTGACCAGCACGGTGTTGCCCGGCGAGGCCGACAGGCCCGAGACGAAGCTGCGGTCGATCTTGACCTGGCCGACGTACTCGCTGCGCAGCGAGGCCAGCGACGAGTAGCCGACGCCGAAATCGTCGACCACGATGGTCACTCCGGCCGTCGAGAGCGCGGCCAGCCGGGCGCGGGTCGCATGGCTGTCGAGGGCCACCTCCTCGGTGATCTCGATGTGCAGCCGGCTCGGCGCGATGCCGTGCGCGCGCAGCATGCCCAGCACGATGTCGTCGACGGCCAGCTGCCCCATCTCCCGCGGCGAGACGTTCATCGCGATCGGCACCCGGGCCAGCGCCGAGCCTTCGGCCTCCAGCTGGTGCATCGCCAGGCAGACTTCGTTGAGGATGTGGCGCAGCAGTTGCTCGGCGACGCCGGTGCTGGCCGCCGCGAAGACCACGCGCTCGGGCGCGACGCGGCCGTGCCGCGGGTGGTTCCAGCGCAGCAACGCCTCGAGGCTGTGGATCTGGCCGCCCTCACTGGTCACGATCGGCTGGTACCAGACGCCGATCGCGCGCGTCTCGATCGCGTAGAGCAGGTCGCGCTCGACGTCGCGGCGCGTGGCCAGGCGCAGGTTGAGCGCCTCGTCCACGACCTGGTAGCGGTTGCGGCCGGCGCGCTTGGCCTCGTAGAGCGCTTCGTCCGCCAGGTCGAGGGCCTCGGCGATGTCCACCGTGCCCGCGCCGTCGGACGTCGCGATGCCGATGCTCACGCCCAGGTGGCCGCCGTAGTGCGCGGTGGCGAAGGGGATCGCGGCAATCAGCGCCTCGGCCACCGCCGCGGGCTGCTGCGCGTCGCCGCGCGGGCAATAGAGCACCGCGAATTCGTCGCCGCCCCAGCGGCTGAGGATCGCGTTCAAGGACCACAGCTCGCGCTGCAGCCAGTCGCCCACGTCCCGCAGCACCCGGTCGCCGGCCTTGTGGCCGAAGGCGTCGTTGACCGCCTTGAAACCGTCGAGGTCGAGCAGCAGCAGGCACAGCGGGCGCCCGGGCCGGGCCTCGATGTACTGCATCGTGGCCTGCATGAAGCCCTCGCGGTTGAGCAGGCCGGTGAGCGCGTCGTACGAGGCCCGCCGCGTCAGCTCCTGCGCCGAGGCCTGCAGATGCTGGTGCGCCTCGCGCAGTTGCGAGGCCATGGCCGTCGCCTCGTTCTTCAGGCGGCTGCCGGCCCGGAAGGCCTTCTGGCTCTGCAGGGAGCCGCGCACCAGCGCCGCGAGGTACAGCAGCACCATGGCCGCCAGGCTCAGCCGGTCGAAGCCGCCCGCATACACCAGGCAGCCCATGACCGACAGCAGCGCCGGGATCACGAAGCTGATCGGGACCGCCGCGTAGGCGATGCCGTAGGTGGCGGCGCCGGCACAGATGCCGCACACCACGGTCAGGTAGAACAGGGTCTGCGGCGAGGTGTAGCCCGCGCACAGCAGCGGGATCAGCGCCCAGACCCCGCCCGACGCCGCGGCGCAGAAGCCGGCCAGCCGCAGGTGCCACTCCACCGGCCTGGCCTGCGCCGAGACCGCGACCCCGCGTTCGGGCGTGACGCCCGGCGAGGGCGCGAAAGGCAGCCGGCAGATGAAGATGCGCGCCCCGTTCACCGAGAGCGACAGCAGCAGCCACCACAGCCCGCCCACGGTGTGCCCCGAGTTCAAGGCCACCAGCGCGGCCGCCAGGCTCAGCGCGACGTTGATCGGGATGGCCGCGAGCACGCTGCGCCGAACCATCACGAGCTGGTCGGTGCGGACCATGCGTGACAAGACCTCGGTATCGACGGGCGCGACGAGCGCTGGAGGGGACACGCGAAGGTTCATGACAAGAGGCGCGCCGCCCGGGTCAGCCCCGGCGGCGTAGGAATATGCGGCAAGTTTACAGAATGGTACAAATCGCCGCCGCGCCCGGGCCAGGTCGAGCATCCCGGCGCGGCGGCCCGGAATTTGAATATGCCGAAACGGTTGTTCCCAAACCCCGGCGACCTGTTTAGTCTCGCGGCCGGGGGAGAGACCGGCGCGTCGCCGGTCGGACCCAGAACCGCTTTCACGGAGAACAAGAACATGCGCATCCGGCCCATCGCCACCCTCGCCGCCTCCCTCGTCGCCGCCACCTTCGGGCTGGCCGGCCTGGCCCATGCCGACCAGCTGGCCGACATCCAGAAGAAGGGCGAGCTCGTCGTCGGCGTGCTCGGCACCGACGAGCCGGCCACCTTCATCGACCCCAAGACCCGGCAGATCGTCGGCTACGAGGTCGACCTGGCCAATGCGATCGCCAAAAAGATCGGCGTGAAGACCGTGCTCAAGCAGATCGCCGTGGCCGCGCGCATTCCCGAACTGCAGCAGGGCCACGTCGACCTGGTCGCGGCCGGCCTGACGCACAACAAGGAGCGCGAGGCGCAGATCGACTTCTCGCTCACCACCTTCGTGACCGGCCAGAAGGCGATCGTGAAGAAGAGCAGCGGCATCACCGAGGTGCCGCAACTCGCGGGCAAGAAGGTGCTGACCATCCGTGGCGGCACGCAGGAACCCAACATCCGCAAGGCCGTGCCCAACGTGGAAGTCGTGACCTTCGACACCAGCCAGCAGGCCTTCCAGGCGCTGCAGCAGGGCAAGGGCGTGGGCTACGTCGACGACGAGGCCGCGCTGCTGCGCAGCTACGCCAAGCTCGGCGCGCAGAAGGCGCAGTACGTGGTGCTCAAGCAGAACCTGAGCACCGAGGCGCTGGCCATCGGCATCAAGAAGGGCGAGACCGGCCTCAAGGCCGTGGTCGACAGCGCGCTGCGCGAGCTCGAGACCTCGGGCGAAGCCCAGAAGATCTTCCTCAAGTGGTACGGCCCGAACACGGCCTCGGGCTTCCAGACCCGCGACTTCAAGCTCGACAGCGACAAGATCGACTGAGTCCGGGTCTTTCTCCTTCCCCCTCCGGGGGAAGGCCGGGATGGGGGCTAGCGGCCTTTGCACATGCGGCAGGCGTGACGCGTTGATCGCCGTCGCGCCCCCACCCCCACCCTCCCCCAGCGGGAGAGGGAGAAAATCCAGCGCTTCCGCCACCGGGCGGCGCAAATCCCAGGCCGCGGTGCTACCGTCGCTTCCCCATGCCCCTGTTCGACTACTCCTTGCTGCTCACCGGCAAGTACCACGACATGCTCGTCGCCGGCCTGCTGCTGTCGCTGCAGCTGCTGGCCGTCTCGCTGCTGTGCGCGCTGCCCATCGCGCTGGGGGTCGCGCTGCTGCGGCTGTCGCCGCTCGCGTGGCTGCGCGCCGTCGGCTTTGCCTACGTCGAGGCGATACGCAACGTGCCGCTGATCGCCCACATGCTGTTCTGGTATTTCGGCGCGCCCGAGCTGCTGCCCGAGGGCCTCCGCGAGAAGCTCTATGCCGGGCCGATCGAGGCCATCAGCGCGGTGATCGCGCTGTCGCTCTACACCGCGGCCTTCATGGCCGAGGACATCCGCAGCGGCATCCGCGCGATCCCCTCGGTGCAGATGGAAGCCGGCCGCGCGCTCGGCTTCGGCTTTCTCGCCACCATGCGCCGCGTGATCCTGCCGCAGGCGCTGCGCGTGACCGTGCCGCCGCTGATCTCGCAGACGCTCAACCTCTGGAAGAACACCTCGATCGCCACCGTGATCGGCGCGGCCGAGCTCATGTACCAGGCCGGCCAGGTCGAGAGCGAGACCTTCCGCAGCTCCGAATCCTTCGCCTTCGCCACCCTCGCCTACCTCTCGGTCTCGCTGGGCATCACCGGGCTGGCGGCCTGGTACCACCACCGCTTTCCGGTGCGCACGATATGACGTTCTCCCCCAGTCTCCGCGCACTTCGTGTCGCTGCGCCAACCCCCTCGCCGGGGGCAACACCAGCGGCCCGGCAAAGCCGGTTCCGCGGTGTTCCTGGCCTGGGCCGTGCAGGTTGCATCCATCGCCGGCCACGCGATGGCGAGGCGGTTCCCTGATGCTCGAACTCATCCATACTTACTGGCTCTATTTCCTGGTCGGCCAGTACCCCAACGGGCCGCTGGGCGGGCTGGCGCTCACCGTGATCCTCGCGGCGCTGGGCCTGGTGCTGGCGCTGCCGCTGGGCATCGTCTTCGGGCTGGCGCGGGTGAGCCCCTACCGCTGGCTGCGCTGGCCGGTCACGGCGCTGGTCTTCGTGGTGCGCGGCATCCCGCTGCTGATGGTGATCTTCTGGGCCTACTTCTTCCTGCCCAGCGTCACCGGCGTCAAGACCGATCAGTTCACCACCATGCTGATCGCGCTGGTGGTGTTCGATGCGGTCTACCTGGCCGAGATCGTGCGCGCCGGCATCCAGGGCCTGCCCAAGGGCCAGATGGAATGCGCCCGCGCGCTCGGCCTGGGTTACGGCCGCGCGATGCGCCTGGTGGTGCTGCCGCAGGCGCTGCGCAGCATGCTGCCCTCGCTGGTGAACCAGTTCGTCTCGACCATCAAGGAGACCTCGCTGGGCTACATCATCGGGCTGGCCGAGGTGTCCTTCATCGCCACGCAGATCAACACCCAGGTCTTCACCCGGCCGGCCGAGGTCTACGGCATCCTGGGCCTGACCTACTTCATCCTGTGCTTCGGCCTCTCGCGCTTCGCCTACTGGCTGGAACGGCGCCAGACCCGCCGCACCCCCGCGCTCGCCGCGAAGAAGACAAGGAAAATCTCCGCATGATCGAGCTGCAGCAGGTGAACAAGTGGTACGGCAACTACCACGCGCTGGTCGACGTCACCGAGACCATCCCGCAAGGCGAGGTGGTGGTGGTCTGCGGGCCCTCGGGCTCGGGCAAGTCGACGCTGATCCGCACGCTCAACCGGCTCGAGCCGATTCAGTCGGGCCGCATCGTGATCGACGGCCAGGACATCCACGCGAGCGGCACCGACGTCAATGCCTTCCGTTCGCGCATCGGCTTCGTGTTCCAGCAGTTCAACCTGTTCCCGCACCTCACGGTGCTGCAGAACTGCACGCTCGCGCCCTCGCACCTGCTGGGCCTGAGCGCGGCCGCGGCGCAGGAACGCGCGCTCGCGCTGCTCGAGAAGGTCGGGCTGGCGAACAAGGCCCAGGCCTGGCCCAGCGAACTCTCGGGCGGCCAGCAGCAGCGCGTGGCCATCGCGCGTGCGCTGGCCATGGAACCGCCGCTGATGCTGTTCGACGAACCCACCAGCGCGCTCGACCCCGAGATGGTCGGCGAGGTGCTGATCGTGATGCGCGACCTGGCGCGCGAGGGCATGACCATGGTCTGCGTCACGCACGAGATGGGCTTCGCGCGCGAGGTCGCCGACCGCGTGCTGTTCATGGACGAAGGCCGCGTGCTCGAACGCGCCACGCCCGACGACTTCTTCAACCGCCCGCAGCATCCGCGCGCCGCGCAGTTCCTGTCGGACATCCGTTCGCCGTTCAAATGACCACCCTCCCCCTCATCGACGTCTCCGCCCTGGTGGCCGGCACGCCGGACCGCCACACCGCCGCCGCCCGGATCGGCGAGGCCTGCCGCGCGCACGGCTTCTTCTACGCGGTCGGCCACGGCATCGCCCCCGCCCTCACGCAGCGCCTCGAAACGCTGAGCCGCGCCTTCTTCGCGCTCGACGAGCCGACCAAGCTGCGCTGGCGCATGGAACTCGGCGGGTCTGCATGGCGCGGCTACTTCCCGCTGGGCGGCGAATTGACCTCGGGCCGGCCCGACTGGAAGGAGGGGCTGTACCTGGGCAGCGAACTGGGCGCGGACGACCCGCGCGTGCAGGCGCGCCTGCCGGTGCACGGGCCCAACCTGTTCCCGGAGGTCGAGGGTTTCAAGCAGACGCTGCTCGACTACATGGCAGCCGTGACGCAGCTGGGCCATCGGCTCATGGAAGGCATCGCACTGAGCCTGGGACTGGAGGCCGACTACTTCCAGGCGCGCTACACGGCCGACCCGCTGATCCTGTTCCGGCTGTTCAACTACCCCACGCAACCGATCCCCGAGGGCTCGAATGTCGAATGGGGTGTGGGCGAGCACACCGACTACGGCCTGCTCACCGTGCTGCGCCAGGACGACATCGGCGGCCTGCAGGTGCGCACCGCCCAGGGCTGGATCGACGCGACGCCCGTGCCCGACGCCTTCGTGATCAACATCGGCGACATGCTCGACCACATGACCGGCGGCCTCTACCGCTCGACGCCGCACCGCGTGGTGCGCAACACCTCGGGCCGCGACCGCTTGTCCTTCCCGCTGTTCTTCGACCCGAACTTCGAGGCCCGCGTGCACAAGATCGAGGGCCTGCCCGTGCCCGCGGTCGTCGACGACAGCGCCACGCGCTGGGACCAGGCCAACGTGCATGCCTTCCACGGCCGCTACGGTGACTACCTGCTGCAGAAGGTCTCGAAGGTGTTCCCGCAGCTGGTGCAGCAGGTGCTCTGACGCCGCAAGGGCGTCAGGTGCCGCGCTGCGGATCGCGCGGCACCAGCGCCCACACGCCACGCTCGAGCGCGGTGCACAGCAGCCAGTAGAGCGCGCCCACCAGCATGAACAGCTCGGCCGGGTAGACCATGGTGCGCGCGTTGACCTGCGTCGCCACGAAAGAAAGCTCGGCCACGCCCACGATGTACGCCAGCGAACTGTCCTTGACCAGCGTGACCCACTGGTTGATGAACGAGGGCAGCATCATGCGCAGCGCCTGCGGCAGCACGATGTGGCGCAGCGCGCCCCAGCGCCCCATGCCCAGCGACAGCGCCGCGTTCCACTGCCCCGCGGGCACGCCCCGGATGCCCGCATGCACCGCATGCGACAGGTAGGCGCCGCCGACCAGCGAGAGCGCGCACATCACCGACAGCACGCCCGGCACGTCGATGTCCAGCGCGATCGGCAGCAGGAAGTACGTCCAGAAGATCAGCATCAGCACCGGGATCGCGCGGAAGAAACCCAGCACCGTGACCAGCAGGCGGTGCGCGGCGCCGCGGCTCATCGCCAGGGCCACGCCGAAGAGCAGGCCCAGCACGGCCGAGGCGATCGCCGAGCCCGCGCTCAGCAGCACCGTCAGCGCCGCGCCGCCCAGCGGCCCGTTCGGCCAGGCGCCCCAGAGCAGGTACGGCAGGTTGTCGAGCAGGACCGTGATGGCACCGCTCATGTCCTGACCCTCGTGCGCCGCACCGCCCACGCGCTCGTCCACTCGAGCAGCGCGATGGTCGCGATGTAGAACAGCGTCGCGAAGCCGAAGGCCTGGAAGGTCTTGAAGGTGTCGGCCTCGACCTGGCGCGAGGTGTACGACAGTTCGACCAGCCCGACGGCCATGGCAAGCGAGGTGTTCTTCACGATGTTCATGTACTGGCCGAACAGCGGCGCGAGCGCGATGCGCACCGCCTGCGGCAGCACGACGTGGCGCTGCACCTGCGCCGCGCTGAAGCCCATGGCCATGCCCGCATGCAGCTGCGCGGCCGGCACGCCGCGGATGCCGGCGCGGATCTCCTCGCCCACATAGGCCGTGGCGTAGAGCACCAGCCCGACGATGGCGGTGAGGAACTCGAAGGACGGCCAGTGCAGCCGCAGGCCGGCCACGCTCACCTGGTGCCCGGCGTTGAGCCATTCGCGCGCCGCTTCGGGCAAGAGAGAGGGCGCACCGAAATACCAGAAGAAGAGCTGGACCAGCAGCGGCGTGTTGCGGAACAGCGAGACATAGACCGCGGTGGCCCGGCGCAGGCCGGCCCGCGGGCTGCCGCGCGCGGCCGCGAAGACCAGGCCCAGCGCGGTCGAGGCGACGATCACCAGCAGCGAAGACGCGATGGTCATGAGCCAGCCGTCGAGCAACCAGCCGAGGTACTTCGGCGCGAGCAGCTGCTCGCGCGCGCTCTCGAACGCGTTCACGCGAAGGCAGCGTCGGACGAGACGGGCGCCAGCACCTTCGGCTGCGCCGGCTGCGTGACGCAACGGCCCGCCGCCGTGTCGAAGTCCAGTCGCTCGGGCAGCTTCGTCAGGCTGCGGCCATAGAGATGCAGGTGCTTGATCGCACGCTCGCCCTCGATCGCCACGCTGTGGATGTCGCGCGGCCCGAAGGCGATGTGCGCGCCCGGCCCGATGCGCCTCGCACCGGTGGGTTCGAGCGTGGCCGGGCCCGGGCCTTCGCCGCCACCGGTGCGGCGCCACAGGACATTCGGCTCCTCGCCTTCGATGCCCGCCACCACCGCCCAGGTCGAATGGTCGTGCGGCACCGTGCGAAAGCCCGGCGCGGGCCGCCACAGGTAGAGCGCATGCCCGCGGTCGGCCGACTCGGCCAGCAGGTAGAGCGTCTCGCCCGCGGCCTCGACGGGCGCGGGGAAATGCGCATCGGGGAACAGCGCGGGCTCCGCCGCCAGCTGGGCCAGCAAGGCGCCGACGCGCGCGAGAACCGGCGCTGGCGGGTCGGCCTCGGTGCCGACCGAGGCCCGCACCACGGCCATCGTGCGGGCGACCGCGCGCGTCCTGACTTCGGCGATGTCGCCCTCGATGGCCGCAGCACTCATCCGCTTCAGCGCGATGCGACGCGTGGCTCGCCGATCTTCAGCAGGCGCGGCAGCGGCGCCTTGCTGTCGGGGCCGAACCAGGCGTTGTAGATGGCCACGGCGCGGCCGTTCTTCTCGATCTCGGTGAGCCAGCTGTTGAGCGATTCGAGCAGGCGCGTCTCGCCCTTGGGCACGGCCGCGCCCAGGTATTCCTTCGACACCGTGATCGCCGGGATCTCGTACTTTTCCTTGTCGGGCAACTGGCCCCACTGCGCCGTGAGCTTCACGCCGTCGTTGGTGATGGCCTGCACGTTGCCGTTGCGCAGCGCGGCCAGCGCGAAGGGTGAATCGTCGTAGAGCACGACCTTGGCATCGGGGTAGTTGGTGCGCAGGTTGGTCTCCATCGTCGTGCCCTTCTCGGTGCCGATGCGCAGGTCCTTGAGCTGGGCCGCGTCGGTGAGCACGCCCTTCCTGGCGAGGAACTGCTGGCCGACCAGGAAGTACGGCGTGGTGAAGTCCACCACCTTGGCGCGTTCGTCGGTGATGGTGAAGCTGGCGAACACCACGTCGACCTTGCCCGAGGTCAGCAGCGGGATGCGGTTGGCCGGATTGGTCGGCACCAGCTCGATCTTCACGCCCAGGCTCCTGGCGAATTCGTTGGCCAGGTCGATGTCGTGGCCGACCTGCTTCTTGCTCGTGGCGTCGATGTAGCCGAAGGGCGGGTTGCCGTCGAAGGCCGCCACGCGCAGCACGCCGGCCTTGCGGATGTCGTCGAGCTTGTCGGCCCAGGCGCCGGCCGGGAAGGCCAGCGTGCCCAGCAGCGCGAGGCCGCCGAGGATGAATTGTTGGCGCTTCATGCGTCCTCCGTCCTTGTTGGAAAGACGCGACTCTAGGCAGCGCCCGGCAGTGCGGCAACGAAGCGTTTTTTGCTTGCTTATGTGCCCACACTTCAGGCATGAGCAAATGAGAAATGCGTCGTGGCGCGGCGGCCAGGGGCCGCCTACGCTTGTCCCCCTTTTCGCCAACGAGCGCCCCCGCGGTGCACCAGGACCCTCTCATGCATTCGATTCCCCCGCTGCGCCGCCGCGCCTTCCTGCAAGCCGGCGCCGGTGCCGCCGCCGCCATCGCGGCCGGCCCGCCGTTCGCGCAGGCACCCGCCAAGGTGATCCGCATCGGCTACCAGAAGTTCAACACGCTCAACATCCTCAAGGGCACGGGCCAGCTCGAGACGGCGCTGGCGCCCGCGGGCATCCAGGTCGAGTGGCGCGAGTTCCTGGGCGGCAGCCAGCTGGCGGAAGCGCTGTCGGCCAACGCCATCGACTTCGGCCATGCCTCCGACGGCATCGGCGTGTTCCAGCAGGCCAGCGGCAAGGGCCTGGCCTACCTCGCGGCCGAGAGCCCCTACCCCGGCGGCGTGGGCTTCCTGGTGCCCAAGGATTCGCCGATCCGCACGGTGCGCGACCTCAAGGGCAAGAAGGTGGTCACGGGCCGCGGCTACAACACGCAGTACGTGCTGATCAAGGCGCTGCAGGCCGCGGGCCTGAGCTACGAGGACATCGAACCGGTCTACATCCTCACCGCCTCCGACACCGTGGCCGCCTACCAATCGGGCAGCGTGGCGGCCATCGGCCTGTGGGACCCTTTCCTCGCCGGCGCGCAGATCGCGACCGATTCGCGCCTGCTGTTCGACGGCACCGGCCTGAGCGGCAACCGCACCTACCATTTCGCGCAGCCCGGCTACGCACGCGCCAACCAGGAGACGCTCAGGACCGTGTTCGCCGAACTGCGCAAGGCCAACACCTGGGCCCAGGCCAACCCGAAGCAGGTGGTGGACACGCTCGCACCGCAGCTCAAGGTCGAGCCCAAGGTGCTGGCCCTGGCGACCGAGCGCCGGCAGTACGGCGTGGTCGCGCTCACGCCCGAGATCGCGCGCGAGCAGCAGGGCCTGGCCGACGTGTTCGCGCAGCTCAAGCTGATCCCCAAGCCGATCGAGGTCAAGGACGCCTTCCTGAACCTGCCGATCCTGTGAGCACACAGCACAACCATTACGACGTCATCGTCGTCGGCCTCGGCGCCATCGGCGCGGCCACGCTCTACCAGTTGGCGCTGCGTGGCGCGCGCGTGCTGGGCATCGACCAGCACGCCCCGCCGCACGACCAGGGCTCCTCGCATGGCGAGTCGCGCATCACGCGGCTGGCCATCGGCGAAGGCGATGCCTATGTGCCGCTGGTGCGGCGCTCGCATGCCATCTGGCGCGAGCTCGAGGCCAGCACCGGCCGCGCGATCTTCGAGCAGACCGGCGGCCTGATCCTCGCGCCGCGCGACCGCATCGCCGCCCATCACGGCAAGCCCGACTTCGTGCGCCGGACCATCGCGTGCGCCGAGCGCTTCGACATCCGCCACGAGGTGCTCGACGCCGCGGGCATCCGCGCGCGCTACCCGCAGTTCGCATTGCAGGGCGACGAGCTCGGCTATTTCGAACCCGAGGCCGGTTTCGTGCGGCCCGAGCAGGCCATCGCGGCGCAACTCGAGGCCGCGCGCGGCCTGGGCGCCACGCTGCGCACCGGCGAGCGCGTGCAGGCCGTCGAGCCGCTGGGCAACGGCGACACCACCGCCGTGCAGACCGCCAACGCACGCTTCACCGCCGACCGCGTGGTGATCGCCGCCGGCCCGTGGCTGCCGGAATTCCTGGGCCGGCAGGCGCGCGCCGACTGGCACGCCGACTTCGCCGTCTACCGGCAGGTGATGTACTGGTTCGACACCGGCACGGCCGCGCCCGACTTCGCGCCGGACAGGCTGCCCATCTTCATCTGGATGTTCGGCGACGCGCAGGAGGACTACATGTACGGCTTCCCGTCGTCCGACCCGGCGCAGCCCGCGCTCAAGGTCGCGACCGAGCAGTACGCGGCCACCACCTCGCCCGACGCACTGCAGCGCGAGGTCAGCGCCGAGGAAGGCGCCGCGATGTACGCGAGCCGCGTGGCCGGCCGCTTCCCGCAGATCGCCGGCCGCCTGCTCAAGGCCCGCGCCTGCATGTACACCGTGACGCCCGACCGCCACTTCGTGATCGATGCGCTCGACGGCGCACCCGGCGTGCTGATCGCCTCGGCCTGCTCGGGCCACGGCTTCAAGCATTCGGCCGGCGTGGGCGACGCGATCGCCGACCGGCTGCTGGGCCGCGCGGGCGGCATCGACCTCGCGCCCTTTTCGCGCCAGCCTGCAAAGGAGCGAGGCTCGGCGTAGAGTACGCCCCCGGGTGATCGCGGCGGCATCGCCGTCGATCTTTCTCTGTCTGACTCGGGAGTGATAAAGATGAGATTCCTCGTGGTGGGTGCGGGTGCACTCGGTGGTTATTTCGGCGGTCGTTTGCTCGAAGCGGGGCGCGACGTCACCTTCCTGCTGCGGCCTCGGCGCGTGGCGCAGCTCGCCAAGACCGGGCTGGTGATCCAGAGCCCGCAGGGCAACCTGCAGCTGCCGGCACCGAAGCACGTGCTGGCCGACGGCATCGATGGGCCCTATGACGTGATCCTGGTCGGCAGCAAGGCCTACGACCTCGCCTCGACCATGGACTCCTTCGCGCCCGCGGTCGGGCCGAACACCGTGATCCTGCCGCTGCTCAACGGCATGCAGCACATCGACGCCCTGGCCGCGCGCTTCGGCGAGGAGCGCGTGCTGGGTGGCCTGTGCCTGATCTCGGCCACGCTCGACGACGAGGGCCGCGTGCTGCACCTCAACGACACCCACGACCTCAACTACGGCGAACGCGCGGGCGGCCGCTCGGCCCGCGTCGACGCGATCGCGGCCCAGTTCGCGGGCGCGAACTTCGGCAGCAACGCCAGCGAGAACATCCTGCAGGAGATGTGGGAGAAGTGGGTCTTCATCGCTTCGGCCGCGGGCGTCACGACGCTGTTGCGCGCGTCCTTCGGCGAGATCGTGGCCGCGGGCGGCGAAGCCGTGTCGCTGTCGATCTTCGACGAATGCAGCGCCATCGCGGCCCACAACGGCTTCGCGCCCCGCGCGGCGGCCGTGCAGCGCGGCCGTGCCTTCCTCACCATGCCCGGCTCGCCGATCACGGCCTCGATGTACAAGGACATGGCGCGCGGCGCGGCGGTGGAAGCCGACCACATCATCGGCGACCTGCTGCGGCGCAAGGCACCGGGGCAGCCGGCCACGCCGTCGGTGCTGCAGATCGCCTACGTCAACCTCAAGGCCTACGAGGCGCGGCGCGCCGCCTGACCCGAGGCAGGGCCAGCGCCACCCATGACCGCTCCACACGCCGAGCCGACGCACCGGGACCTGGTCGGCCACGCACGGCTGCTGGGCCCGGCGTGGGCCGGCAAGCTGGTGGGGCGACCCGGCGGCGTGGGCCTGAAGCTGTTCAAGGTCGATGCAGCGGGGCTGGCCAGGGAGATGCATCCGGGCTACGACGAAGCCTTGCTGATGCTCGAAGGCGCCATCGACCTGGTCCTCGACGGCGTGCAGGTGCCCCTTCGCGCCGGCGACCTGCAGATCATCCCGGCGGGCCGCTGGCACGAGATCCTGCCGGGCGGTCACGGCAGCTTCTTGCTTGTCGACCCCGAGCCTTGCTGAGCCAGTCCTCGACGCGGTCGGACGTCGATCCTCGGGCAGGCCGGCCCCTGCTTCGAAGAAGCCGTTGTCGCTAGAATCGCCGCTGCAGAAACGACGCTGAGGTCTTCAGCGCGCGACACGCCGTAAGCGTTTACGTCAACCAACGCATCACCAGTGGCACCCGCGGCCGACTGGCGGTGTGCGTTGGTCGCTTCGGTACCCATCTCCCCTCGCCGCTTCGCCCCGCAGGTGCTCTTTGAAATTCAAGGAGCGGCGCTCGATGACGGACGTCCAGGCAAATTCTTCCCTGCGCGAACTGGTCTGGATGACCTTCGCGCTTTTCCTCGGCTACCTGTCGGTCGCGATGTCGATGCCGGCGGTGGCGGTCCATGTGTCGCAGACGCTGGGCATGGGCAACGTCGCGTCCGGCCTGGCCGTGGGCATCGCCTTTCTGTCCACCCTCCTGAGCCGTGGCTGGGCGGGCCGGATGGCCGATGAACGCGGCGGCAAGGTCGCGATGTTCCGGGGCCTGTTCCTCTACGCGGCCGCGTCGCTCCTGTGCTGGGCCTCCGCGCTGCCCGCCCTCGGCCATGGCGCCGGTGCGTACCTGGTGCTGCTGGCGGGGCGCCTGGTGCTGGGCCTGGGCGAGAGCTTCGCGCTGGTCGGCATGCTGGGCTGGGCCATGGCGGCCATGGGCGCGGCGCGCTCGGGCCAGGTCATGGCGCTCGTCGGCACCGGCCTGTACGGCGCCTTCGCGCTGGGCGGCCCGCTCGGGCTCTGGCTGCTGCAGAAGCTCGGCTTCGCCGGCCTGATGGCGGGCAGCATCCTGCTGCCGCTGCTCAGCGGCGCGATGCTGTGGTCCATCGCGCCGGCCCGGTCCGCGCCGGGACGCCGTGCCCCCTTCTCCGATGTGCTGCGGCTGATCTGGAAGCAGGGTGCGGTCGTGGGCCTGCAAGGCGTGGGTTTCGCGGCCCTGGGCGCCTTCTTTCCGCTGTACTTCCTGGCCCATGGCTGGCAGGGCGCAGGCTATGGGCTGACCTGCTTCGGCCTCGGCTTCGTCGCACTGCGGCTGGTGGCGGGCCGCCTGCCCGACCGCATCGGCGGCAACCGGGTCGCGCTGGTGTCGCTGACGGTCGAGGCGCTGGGCCAGGCGCTGCTGTGGCTGACGCCCCATCCCGCGGTGGCCATGGTGGGCGCGCTGCTGACCGGCATGGGGTGCTCGATGGTGTTTCCCGCCATGGGGCTCGAGGCCGTCAAGCGCGTGCCGGCGCACCTGCGCGGCACGGCCATCGGGGGCTTCGCGGCCTTCCAGGACCTGGCGTATGGCGCGACCGGTCCGCTGGCCGGCCTGATGGCCGACCACTTCGGCCATTCCAGCGTGTTCCTGGGGGGCTTCGTCGCGGCGGTCGTCGGGACCGCAATGGCCTGGCGGCTCGGGAAGGACTCTCGCGTCCAGCCCGCCGAGACGCCCGCCGGAGGCTAGGCGGAATGCGCGCCGCGGCGCTCGGCAAGGCCCCAGGCCTCCGGGTCCCGGGCGAAGCTCCGCACGATCATCGCCGACAGCGTCTCGCTCACGGCCGCCAGGTCCACCGTCGCGTTCTTCAGCAGCGACTGCAGCATCACGCCGCGCAAGGCGCCGATGACGATGGCCGCGCAGGTCCCCGGATCGAGGCCCTGGCGCATCTCGCCGGCCGCGATGGCCGCGTGAAAGTGCAGCGCGAGGAAGTCGATCACGCTCTGGTTGTAGCGCGCGAGGCTCTCGCCCGTCTCGGAATCGTCGGTGGTGGCCTCGGCCATGAGCACCAGCAGCGCGCGCGTGTTGGTCCAGCGGCCGTCGGTGCGGCCGAGGTACACGCTGACGAAGGAAAGCAAGGAGGCCATGCCCTCCGCGACCGGCGGGTTGAGCTCGAGCTCGCGCATGAAGTTGTCGTTGATGTGCGATGCCAGCGCGCGCAGCAGCGCGGGCTTGCTGCCGAAGTGGTGCGCGGCCAGGCCCCGGCTGTAGCCCGCGGCTTCGCCCACTTCGGCCAGCGTCATCCCGACCCAGCCCTTGCGCGCCACGATCTCGCGCGCGGCGGCCAGCAGGCGCGCTTCCGCGGACGCGCGGCGCTCGACCTGCGTGCGGCGGGTCGGGCTCGGTTCGGGCGGCTTCGCGGCTGTTTTCATGGACGCGAAGTCTAACGAGGCGGCACCGGCTCCTTCACGATGCCGGCGCTGCGCAGATGCTCGATCCGGCCTGCGTCGTAACCGAGTTCGGCCAGGATCTCGCCCGAATGCTGTCCCAGCAGCGGCGCACCGCTGCGGATCTGCGCGGGCGTGGCCCCGAACAGGGTCGCGGGCCGCGTGGCCAGCAGCGCGCCCTCCGAGGGATGGTCCATTGCCTGGAACATGCCGACCGCCTTGAGGTGCGGGTGTTCGGGCAGTTCGTCGATCTGCCAGATCTGCGTGGCCGGGATGTCGAGCTCGTCGCAGATCGCGACCCACTCGGCGCTGGAGCGCGTCGGCGTCAGGCCGTTGAGCTCGCGGTAGAGATCGCGCACCGCCGCATTGAGCTTGTGCCGGTCGGACAGGTCGTAGGCGCGCGCGAGATCTTCGCGCCCCACGCGCCGGAACAGCGCGAGCCATTGCTGAGGGCTGTAGGGCAGCATCGCGATGTAGCCGTCCGAGGTCGGCGCCGGCTTGCGCCCGCCGCTGACCACGCGGCCGTAGCCCGCCGGCGCGGTCGGGGGCTCGAAGGCCAGGCCGCCCATGTGCTCGGTCATGGTGAACTCGACCATGGTCTCCAGCATCGGCACCTCGACGTACTGGCCGGCGCCCGAGCGCTCGCGATGGAACAGCGCCGCGAGGATCGCGTTGACGGTCACGATCCCCGTGGTCTTGTCGGCCATCAAGGTCGGCACGTAGTCGGCCGTGCCGGTCGATTGCCACATCAGGCCGGCGATGCCGCTGGCCGCCTGGATGATGTCGTCGAAGGCCGGCTTGGCGCGGTGCGGGCCCGACTGGCCGAAGCCGGTGGCCGCGCAGTAGACGATGTCGGGGCACACCGCCCGCAGCGCCTCGTAGCCCAGCCCCAGGCGCTCGATCGCCGGCACGCGCATGTTGTGCACGAAGACGTCGGTCTCGGCCGCGAGCGCGAGCAGGATCTGCCGTCCTTCTGCAGTCTTGAGGTCGACAGCGAGCGAGCGCTTGTTGCGGTTGATCGCGAGGAAGATCGAGCTCATGCCGGCATGGCGCGACACGCCGTTGGCCCGCATCAGGTCGCCCTCGATCGGCTCGACCTTGATCACGTCCGCGCCGTAGTCGCCGAGGATCTGCGTGGCCACCGGCCCGAGCACGACCGAAGTGAGGTCCAGCACGCGGATGCCCTGGAGCGGCCCGGTGGCCGCGGATGAAGTGCTTGTCTGTGTCTCCATGGAATGTTCTCTGCTGATGCGATGGAAGCCATCGTAACTACTTACTTGCTAGTCAACAAGCAAGTTTATAGAATCCGCCACACACCTACAGGAGACATCCCTCATGAACCCCTTGTCGAGGACGCTGAGCGCCGCGGCGCTGACCGCCACCCTGGCCCTCGCCGCAGCGCCGTTCGCCCAAGCGCAGCAGCCAGCGGCGGCGGCCACGGACTATCCGAGCAAGCCGATCCGTTTCGTCGTGCCCTTCCCGCCCGGCTCGGGCACCGATGTCGGCGCGCGCTTCTTCGCACGCAAGCTGGGCGAACTGACGGGCCAGCCCGTGATCGTCGACAACCGCGCGGGCGCCAACGGCTTCATCGCGGTCAAGGCCGTGACCTCCGCCCCCGCCGACGGCTACACGCTGCTCATGGGCAGCAACTCGACGCTGGCCACCAACGTGGCGCTGTTCAAGCAGCTGCCCTACGACCCGGTGAAGGACCTGGCGCCGGTCTCGACGCTGATGCGCTCGCCCATCGTGCTCATCGTGCCGGCCCAATCGCCCTACAAGACGCTGAAGGACCTGATCGACGCGGCCCGCGCCAAGCCCGGCCAGACCACCTTCGCCTCGGGCTCGGCCGCCTACCAGCTGATGGGCGAACTGTTCTCCGAGAAGGCCGGCATCAAGCTGCTCAACGTGCCCTACAAGGGCGCGCCCGAGGCGGTGAATGCCACCATCTCCGCGCAGACCGACCTGGGCTTCGCCGACATCACGGCCACCATGGAGCTGCTGCGCGGCGGCAAGCTTCGCGCGCTGGCCATCGCGGCCGATCAGCGCCTGCCCGGACTGGCCGACGTGCCCACCGCGCGGGAACAGGGCCTCGCAGGCTTCAGCGGCGACACCTGGACCGGCGTCGCGGCGCCCGCGAACACCCCGAAGCCGGTGGTCGACAAGCTGTCGGAACTGTTCGTGAAGATCCTCGCCATGCCCGAGACCATCGAGTTCTACGCCAAGCAGAACGTGGTCGTGATGAAGGGCGGCCAGGACGAACTGCGCAGCTTCCAGCGCGAGCAGATCGAGGTCTGGAAACGCATCGCAAGCTCCGCAAAGATCGAACTCCAATGAACGCCTCCTCCCCCTCCCCCCTCGCACAAAGCCGCGACGGCCACGTCGTCACGCTGACGCTGTGCCGTCCGCCCCACAACTTCGTCGACGCGCAGGCCATGCGCGAACTCGCCGACACCCTGGCCATGCTCGACGGCGATGCGGGCTGCCGCGCCATCGTGCTCGCGGCCGAGGGCAAGTCCTTCTGCGCCGGCGCCGACTTCTCCAGTGTGCCGGGGGGCGGCGAGGCCATGGACCCCGCCGACTTCTATGCGCACGCGCTGCGGCTGTTCGACAACCGCAAGCCGGTCGTCGCGGCGGTCCACGGGGCGGCCGTGGGTGCCGGCGTCGGGCTGGCACTGACGGCCGACTTCCGCGTGACCTGCGAGGCGGCGCGCTTCAGCGTCAATTTCAACCGGCTGGGTTTCCATCCGGGCTTCGGGCTGAGCCACACCTTGCCGCGCCTGATCGGCGCCCAACGGGCAGCGATGCTGTTCTACACCGGCCGCCGCATCGACGGCCGCGAGGCGCTCGCCATCGGCCTCGCCGACGAACTGGTGGCGGCCGACGAGGTGCTGGCACGGGCCCGGGCGCTGGCGGCGCAGATCGCCGAGTCGGCCCCGCTCGCGGTGCAGAGCACCCGCGCCACCTTGCGGGCCAACCTGGCGCAGGAGGTGCGTGCCATCAACCGGCGCGAACTGGCCGAGCAGCAGCTGCAGTTCCGCAGCGAGGACTTTCGCGAAGGCGTGCAGGCGATGGCCGAGCGCCGCACGCCGCGCTTCAACGGCCGCTGAGCCTGTCGGCCGTTTCCCTGGAAATTTTGGAGTGATGGAATGATTTTCGAACTCGATCCCGAGCATCAGACGCTCAAGGACCTGGTGGCCAGCTTCGTGCGCGAAGACCTGCTGCCGCTGGAGGCGGCGCTGTTGAAGCGCGAGGCGGCCGGCGCGCCGTGGGAGCTGTCGCCGCAGGAGCACGCCACGCTGGATGCCGTGTCCAAGGCGCGCGGGCTGTGGGGCCTCGACGCACCGGCCGAGATGGAAGGCCTCGACCTGCCGGTGGTCGCGATGGTCGGGGTGAACGAGGAGTTCGGCAAGACCATCACCCCCTACGAGCTGCCGCCGGACTCGCCCAACCTGCGCATGCTGCTCACGGCCGCCAACGACGAACAGCGCGCCGCGTACCTCGCGCCCTACGCGCGCGGCGAGACGGTCTCGGCCATCGCGATCTCCGAACCCGGCGCGGGCGCCGATCCCTCGGCCATGTCGACCCGCGCGGTGCGCGACGGCGACGACTGGGTCCTCAACGGCCGCAAGATCTGGATCAGCCGCGCCATGCGCGCGGACTGGACCATCGTGATGGCCGTGACGGACCGGGACAAAGGCGGGCGCGGTGGCATCTCGGCCTTCATCGTCGACAAGGACACGCCGGGCTTCAAGGTCGAGCGCCGCATTCCCATGATCGGCGGTGTCTCGACCTACGAGGTGCTGTTCGAGGACTGCCGGGTGCCGCATTCACGGCTGCTCGGGCCGGAAGGCCAGGGCTTCGCGCCCATGCAGGCGCGGCTGTCGAGCCGCCGGCTGCAGATGGCGGCCTGGTGCATCGGCCGCGCCCAGCGCGCGCTCGACATGATGTGCGAGTACGCGCCGCAGCGCCGCACCTTCGGCGCGTCGCTCGCCGAACGCCAGACCGTGCAATGGTGGGTCGCCGACGCGGCGACGCGCATCCATGCCTGCCGGCTCATGACCTACGAAGCCGCCGCACGCATCGACCGTGGCGACGAGGCACGCACGCAGGTGTCGATGGTCAAGGTGTTCGCCACCGAGATGGCCTGGGAGGTGATCGACCACGCCATGCAGATGTTCGGCGCGATGGGCATGACCAAGGAAATGCCGCTGCAGCAGATGGCCAACGAGGCGCGCCTGATGCGCATCTACGAGGGGCCGACCGAGGTGCATCGCTGGGTGGTGGCGCGCGAACTGCTGGGCCTGCGGCGCTGAGTCGCGCCTTGCCGGCGCGCGCATGGCGCCCGCACGAGGGGGATGTTGCCCCTACCAGGAATGCGCCAACGCCACCCCCACCGGCATCCTGCGCGCCGCCGCGGCCTGCACACGCCGCAAGGCACGCAGGGGCACGTAGCCGTGCGGCGCACGCCGGGCCTCGGCCTGCTCGGACAGCGGCGCCACGCGCCAGGCCTGGCGCGTCACGCCGATCACGCGTCGCGCCTGGTCGACCGGGGAAACGGGGGGGTGCTGTGTGGTCATCGGTTTCTCTCTTCAATGGCTTGCGCCGTGCTCGATTCTGCGAGGCGCGGCGAGCAAACCAAAGACCGATTGCGCATGAGGAATCTCGCTGCGCGCAGACCCTCTCCCTGCTCTTTCAGAGACTCCAGCGCAGGCGCAGTCCGGCCCACACCGCGAACAGCACCGCGGCGCCGAAGACCCAGCCCGAGAGCGCGCCGGCCATGGTGCCCGAGAGCAGGTTGCCCACGGTGCAGCCCAGCCCCGTCATTGCGCCCCAGCCCAGCAGCAGGCCGCCGCCCAGGCCGCGCACGGCCTGGCGCAGGCTGGGAACGCGTGGCGTGAACTGGCCGCTGGCCAGCGCCGCCGCCAGCGCGCCGGCCACGATGCCTGCGATGAGCAGGGCGTTGGGTGTCTGCCAGAAATGCTCGAGCACGGCCGCCACGCAGCCGCCAAAGGTGTCGAGGCCTTCGAGCCGCTGCGGCACCAGGCCTCGATGCTCGCCGACCGTGCGCGCGGCACTGCCCAGTGCCGCGGTCACGCCCAGGGGTCGCAGGCGCAGCACCACGATCACCGCGAGGGCGCCGACCGCGACACCGCCCCACACCGCCGGCCAGCGGCCGATGAAGGCCCGGCGCAGGGCCGCGCCGAAGCTGGCGGCGCGCGGCAAGGACGCGCCCTCGGCCGGCAGGCGCCGCCACAGCAGCGCGGCGATCGCGGCCAGCAGGCCCAGTTGCACCGCGGCCGATCCGGCATAGCCCAGGTGATGCGGCAACCAGACCACGGGGGCCGTCGCGATGGTCGCGCTGTAGAGCGTGTTCCAGCTGTTGAAGCCCAGCACGAAGCCGGCCGCGGAGCCGATGAGTGCGAAGGGCGCGGTGGGCGAGCCCTCGCCCAGCCGGTACCAGTGGGCGCTGATGCACGAGCCCGACACCACCATGCCCAGGCCGAAGGCCAGGCCGGCCAGGACCAGCGCCCAGCTCACCGGGCCGATGTGGGCATCGGGCGGCAGCCGCCCCGGCACGGGCACGGGCAGCCAGCCGGTCATGACCACATGCATGCCCAATGTGCCGACCGCCAGCGCCGCGACGATGGCCAGCAGGCCGCGCGCATCGCCGCGCTCGAAGTAGTCGCGCGCATGGCAGTAGAAGCAGAAGCGCGAGCGCTGCAGCACCACGCCCAGCAGCGCGCCCAGGCCGACCGCGAAGGCCAGTGCACGGCCACCGTTGCGTTCGCCCAGGGCCTGCACGCCGGCCATGGTCAGCAGCACGACCAGTGCGGCGGCGATCCATGCCACGCGGCCGGGCCCCGCGGGCGCATCGGCCACCGGAATCTGCGCTGTCGTCGTCATCGTCGAACCCACTCCTCACGAAAAAAGGGCGGACCCAAGGCCCGCCCGAACGTCGTTACCACACGACGAGGAGACAACGAGTTGTCCCCACCCAAAGAAAGAAGAAAAGAAAGAAGAACGGTGCCTACTTCGACGCCCAGACCGTGCCGCTGGGGTTGCTCACCGGCACGCCCACGGCATTGCCGTACTCGGTCCACGAGCCGTCGTAGTTGCGCACGTTCTGGTAGCCCAGGATCTTGGTCAGCGCGAACCAGGTGTGGCTCGAGCGTTCGCCGATGCGGCAGTAGGTGATGACGGGCTTGCTGCCGTCGATGCCGGCGGCCGCATAGAGCGCCTTGAGTTCGGCGGCCGACTTGAAGGTGCCGTCCTCGTTGACCGCGCGGCCCCAGGGCACGTTGGCCGCGCCCGGGATGTGGCCGGCGCGCACCGCGAGCTCGGCCGCGCCCGGCGGCGCGAAGATCTTGCCGGTGTACTCGTCGGCCGAGCGGATGTCGACCAGCCTGGCGTCGGTCTTGCCCTCGGCCACGCCCAGCACGTCGGCGAGGCGCGCACGCAGTTCGGGATGCGGGCGCGTGACCTTGTAGCGCGTGGCCACGACTTCCGGTGCGCGGTTCTCGAGCACGCGGCCTTCGGCTTCCCACTTCTTGCGGCCGCCGTCGAGCAGCTTGACGTTGCGCACGCCGTACTGCTCGAACACCCAGGCGCCCCAGGCCGCGAACCAGTTGTTGTTGTCGCCGTAGAGCACCACGGTGCTGTCGTTGTCGACGCCCGCGGCCGACAGCAGCTTCTCGAAATCGGCCTGGCTCACGATGTCGCGGCGCACGCGGTCGTTGAGGTCGGCATGCCACGAGAAGTTGACCGCGCCCGGCACATGGCCGCGCTCGTAGAGGCCCGGGTTCACGCTGACCTCGATCACGCGCAGCTTGGGGTTCTTGAGGTTCCTGTCGAGCCATTCGGTGGACACCAGCGGACCACTGCCGTCGGCCGAGGCCTGCGCGAAGGCGGCCGGGGCCGCCGCGGTGAAGGTCAGGGTGGCGAGGGTGGCGGCATGCCACCATTTGCGAAGGATCGACATTCGGTCTCCTGTGTTGAAACTGAAACCGACTGTACGAAGCCGACGCCCGAAACCCAACGACGCAAATCCGATATGCGCATGCCGAAAACGTCTACCCGCATGGCGCCGCGCGACGCCATGCGGGCCGGCGTTCAACCTGCGCGCCGCTGCCCCGCGAGCTTGCGCACCACCGCCACCAGGCGATCGATCTCGTCGAAGGTGTTGTAGAAGGCCAGCGAGGGCCGCACCGTGGTCTCGACGCCGAAGCGCCGCAGGATCGGCTGCGCGCAGTGGTGGCCGGTGCGCACCGCGATGCCCTCGTCGTTGAGCGCATGGCCCACTTCCTCGGTGCTGTAGCCGTCGAGCACGAAGGACATCACGCTGGCCTTGTCGGCCGCGGTGCCGATCAGCCGCACGCCGGGGATGGTGCGCAGCTGCGCCATGCCGTAGACCAGCAGCTCGTGCTCGTAGCGCGCGATGTTCTCGATGCCGACCTGGTTCACGTAGTCGATCGCCGCGCCCAGGCCCACCGCGTCGGCGATGTTGCCGGTGCCGGCCTCGAACTTGTTCGGGATCGGCTGGAACACCGTCTTCTCGAAGGTCACGTCGGCGATCATGTTGCCGCCGCCCTGCCACGGGGGCATGTCCTCGAGCACCTCGCGCTTGCCCCAGACCACGCCGATGCCGGTGGGCCCGAACACCTTGTGCCCGGAGAAGACGAAGAAGTCGGCGTCGAGGTCCTGCACGTCCACCCGCATGTGCGAGACCGACTGCGCGCCGTCGACCAGCGCCTTCGCGCCCGCGCGGTGCGCCAGCGCGACGATCTCCTTCACCGGCACCACCGTGCCCAGCGCGTTCGAGACCTGCGTCACGGCCACGATTTTGGTGCGGTCGCTGAGCAGCTTGCGGTACTCGTCGAGCAGCACCTGGCCCGAGTCGTCGACCGGGATCACGCGCAGCTTCGCGCCCTTGACAGAGGCCAGCTGCTGCCAGGGCACGATGTTGGCGTGGTGCTCGAGGTTCGAGACGATGATCTCGTCGCCCTCGCCCACGTGCTGCGCGCCCCAACTCTTGGCGACCAGGTTGATCGCCTCGGTGGTGCCGCGCACGAAGATCACCTCGTTCACGTCGGGCGCGTTGAGGAACTTGCGCACCCGCTCGCGCGCGCCTTCGTAGGCATCGGTCGCGCGCGCCGCGAGCTCGTGCGCCGCGCGGTGGATGTTCGAGTTCTCGTGGGCGTAGAAGTAGGCGATGCGGTCGATCACCGACTGCGGCTTGTGCGTGGTGGCGGCGTTGTCGAACCACACCAGCGGCCGGCCGTTCACGCGCTCCTGCAGCACCGGGAAGTCGCGCCGCACCGCATGCACGTCGAAGGGCTGGCGCTGGCCCTGCGCGACCGAGGGCACGTCGCCGTGCGGCGCGGGCTTGGCCGGTGTGACGTAGCCGCTGGTCAGGCGCACCGAATCGACGAAGTAGTACTGGGGTTGGCCGCTGCCCGATTGCCCCTCCGGGGAGAGGGCCGGGAGCGAGCCTGCATCCCGGTTCTTCGGAAAGCCCTCACCCCCGCCCTCTCCCGCGAGCGGGAGAGGGGGCAGGACCTGCAGGGGCGGTGACGCCGCGGGCACGGCACCGGCCGACGGGTGGCCATGGCTGCCGTTCAGGAAATAGAACGGGGACGCCGCCGCCGACGGCTGTGCACTGCCCAGCGCCGCATGGCCTTCGGGTACGCCCAGCACCGCGCTGCCCAGCCGCGGCTCGTAGGCCGGCAAGGCGCTGTGGAAGGCGTCCGGCGCGCCGTTGCCGGCCACCGCGTGCGGCAGCAGCGAGGGCGCGCGGTGGGCCAGCGAGGGCAGCTGCGTGGGCGAGCCCGGCAGCAGGTTGGTGCCCGGCACCTGCCCCTGCGGGATCGGCGTGCCCGGCACGCTGGGGCCGAAGCCGGCCGGGCTCACCAGCGGCGAGCCCGCGGGTGCGAGCTGCGACGGCGCCTGCACGCCCGGCGGCGTCGCCTGGCCCGGCAGGGCCGCGAACAGCTGGCTCGCCATGCGCGCCAGCACGGCCGGATCGAAGGGCGCCTCGGGCTGCGGTGGAAGCTGCGGCAGCGGCGACAGGCCCGGTGGAGAAAGTGACGTGCTCACGGCGCGCCTTACTTGTAGGTGTCGGGATAGTCGTGGTACTTGCCGATCTCGACGTCGTCGAGCACGGCCAGCGCGTCGGTGGTCAGCACCGCGACCGAGCAGTACAGCGAGATCAGGTACGACGCGATCGCATGGTTGTTGATGCCCATGAAGCGCACCGACAGGCCCGGGCTCTGTTCACCGGTCAGGCCCGGCTGGAACAGGCCGACCACGCCCTGGCGCTTGTCGCCCACGCGCAGCAGCAGGATCTTGCTCTTGCCGTCGGCCACCGGCACCTTGTTCGACGGGATCAGCGGGATGCCGCGCCAGGTGATGAACTGCGAACCGAACAGGCTCACGGTCGGCGGCGGCGTGCCGCGGCGCGTGGCTTCGCGGCCGAAGGCGGCGATGGCCAGCGGGTGGGTGAGGAAGAAGGCCGGCTCCTTCCAGACCTTGGTCAGCAGCTCGTCGAGGTCGTCGGGCGTGGGCGCGCCGGTCAGCGGGAAGATGCGCTGCTCCTCGGTCACCTGCGACAGCAGGCCGTAGTCGGGGTTGTTGATCAGCTCGCTTTCCTGGTTCTCCTTGATCGTCTCGATCGTCAGGCGCAGCTGTTCCTTGATCTGGTCGTGCGGGCTGCTGTACAGGTCGGAGATGCGGGTGTGCACGTCCAGCACGGTGCTCACGGCGTTGAGGTTGTACTCGCGCGGATGCTCTTCGTAGTCGACCCAGGTGCGCGGCAGCTGGTTCTCGTCCTCGCGCGAGGTGCAGACGACCTTGATCGACTCGGGGTTCCTGACCTTGTTGAGGCGGTAGGTGCCGGCCTCGACGGGGACCCACTGCAACAGGTGGGTGAGCCAGCGCGGGCTGATGGTCTCGAGCTGGGGAACGCTCTTGGTGGCATTGGCGAGCTGGCGTGCGGCATTGTCGCCAAGGGCGGTGGTTCCACCCACTGTTGCGGTCATAAGGACTCCGTTGATCGATGAAGGAAAGGAAATCGAGGCGGAGTTTCAGGGCGACCGGGTGCTCCCCTCAACAGGCTATAGCCGCCAAGTTGATGCGGCGCACGGTGCGCTGCTGCTCCAGCTGTTCGCAGCGCGAGAGCAGGCTCGCGATGTTGATGTCGAGCGCGCTCGCCAGTTTCTGCGCGGTCAGGATCGAGGCGATCACGCGGCCGCGCTCGACCTCGCCCACGTAGGAGCGGTTGAGGTTGGAGCGCTCGGCCAGCTGCTCCTGCGACCAGCCGCGCACCTCGCGCAATTGGCGCACCGCGATGCCGAAGGTCTCGACCAGGTCGTAGAGCGGCCGGGACTCGGGCAGCGCGCTCATTTCAGCGGCCTGGCGTTGAGCAGGCCCGCCTGCGTCACGCTCGCGCCCGCGGGCACGTCGTCGGTGATCCAGACGTTGCCGCCGATGGTCGCGCCCTGGCCCAGCGTCACGCGCCCGAGGATGGTCGCGCCCGCGTAGATCACCACGTCGTCTTCCACCAGCGGATGGCGCGGCAGGCCCTTCTGCAGCTTGCCCTCGGCATCGGTCGGGAAGCGCTTGGCGCCCAGCGTGACGGCCTGGTAGACCCGCACGCGCTGGCCGATCACGGCCGTCTCGCCGATCACGACGCCGGTGCCGTGGTCGATGAAGAAGCTCGGGCCGATGCGTGCGCCCGGGTGGATGTCGATGCCGGTCTGCGCATGCGCGAGCTCGGCCACGATGCGCGCGAGCAGCGGCAGGTCGAGCGTGTAGAGCCGGTGCGCGAGCCGGTGGTGGACCATCGCCAGCACGCCCGGATAGCACAGCAGCACCTCGTCGACGCTGTGCGCCGCCGGGTCGCCCTGGTAGGCCGCGAGCACGTCGGTGTCGAGCAGCCGGCGGATGTCGGGCAGCGCGGCGCCGAAAGCCCGCACGGCGGCGGTGGCGCGTTCGTCCACGTCGGCCGTCGATTGCCCGGCGCGCCGGGCCCGGTCGTTGAGTTCGAGCAGCGCCTGGCCGTGCAGCGCATGCAGCGCCGCGTCGAGCGTGTAGGCGACGTAGATGTCCTCGCTGTCCTGGCGCAGGTCGACCGGCCCCAGCCGCATCGGGAACAGCACGCCCTGCAGCGAGCGCAGGATCTGCGTGAGCGCATCGCGCGAGGGGAACTCGCGCCCGCCGGGCTCGCGTGAGCGCTTCTGCGCCGCGCGCCATTCGTCGCGCGCCGCATGCAGCGCGCCGGCGATGCCGCCGATGTCGAACCGGGCCATTCGTTTCCTTCTTTCGTGGGTCGGTGGATGTCAGCCCTGGGTCCAGGGCAATCGATGAAAGCGCCAGCCGTCGGCCGTGCCGCGATGCTGTTGCGCATCGATCTCGCCCTCGAAGCCTTCGCGCACGTTGAACACGCGCGCGAAGCCGGCCTTGGCCGCCGCTTCGGCCGCAAGGGCCGAGCGCTTGCCGCTGCGGCACAGCAGCAGCACCGTCGCCTCCTTGCCGCCCTGCTTGGCGAGCTTGGCCTCGAGTTCGCGCACGAAGCGCGGGTTGCGCGTGAGCGCGGTGCCGGTGGCCCATGGCACGTGCAGGCTGTCGGGCACCTGGCCGACGAAGGTGCGTTCCTCGTTGGAACGCACGTCGACCAGCACGGCCGCGCCGTCCTGCACGAGCTGCCAGGCCTCGGCGGGCGCGACGCCGCCCGCATAGGGCAGGTTCTGCGCGGCGGCCTCGGCCTGGGCGCGTTCGAGGGCTTCGGGCAAGGCGACGATCTCGCTGGTATCTGCGGACATGAAATGAAAACTCCTGATCGGGTGGGCGGCCTTCTGGGTGGCCATGGCCATCAATCTAGGGTTCGGGGCCGCTTTCACCAACGAATAAAAAGTGGAATCCAAACAACCGCTTCGTCTGTGCACGCGTGTCATGCCACCCTGGCCTTCGGATGCGCGGGCCGCGCCAGGCCCAGGTGATCGCGCAGCGTGCGGCCCGTGTACTCGGTGCGGAACAGGCCGCGGCGCTGCAGTTCGGGGATCACAAGATCCGCGAAATCCTTGAGCCCGTGCGGCAGCGTGGGGGCGAGCACGTTGAAGCCGTCGGCCGCGCCAGTGCTGAACCAATGCTCCAGCTGATCGGCGATGTCCGCCGCCGTGCCCACCATCGTCCAGTGGCCCCGCGCGCCCGCGACCTTCTCGTAGAGCTGGCGGATGCTCAGGCCGTCGCGCTGCGCGAGCCGGCCGAACAGTTCCTGCCGGCTCTTCCAGCCTTCGGTCACAGGCAGGTCCTGCGGGAACGGGTCGTCGACCGCGTAGCCCGACAGGTCGACGTTGCCCAGGAAGGTCGAGAGCAGGCCCACGCCCAGCACCGGATCGATCAGGCCCTGCAGTTGCTCGAACTTGTCCTGCGCCTCCTGCCGCGTGCGGCCGACGAAGGGCGAGATGCCGGGCAGGATCTTGAGCTGGTCGGCGGTGCGCCCGTAGGCCGGCAGCCTGGCCTTGAGTCCGCTGTAGAAGGCGCGCGCATCCTCGGCCGTCTGCTGCGCGGTGAACACCACCTCGGCCGACGCGGCGGCCAGGTCCTGCCCGTCGCCCGAGGAGCCGGCCTGCACCAGCACCGGGTAGCCCTGCGGCGCGCGCGGCGTCTGCAGGCCGCCGTGCACCTTGTAGTGCGCGCCCTCGTGGGCCACACGGTGCAGCGCGGCCGGGTCGAAGAAGCGGTTGGCCTCTTTGTCGTGCACGAAGGCATCGTCCTCCCAGGTGTCCCACAGGCCCTTGACCACCTGCACGTACTCGCGCGCCCGGGCGTAGCGGTCGGCGTGGGCGATCTGCTGGTCGAGGCCGAAGCTGCGAGCCTCGAAATCGCTGCCCGAGGTCACGAGGTTCCAGCCGCTGCGGCCTTCGCTCAGCTGATCGAGCGTGGCGTACTTGCGCGCCAGGTGGTAGGGCGGCAGGTAGGTCGAGGAGACCGTGGCCACCAGCCCGATGCGCTCGGTGGCCTGCGACAGCGCGGCCAGCGTGAGCATCGGGTCGAGCGGATACCAGAGCGCGTTCTTCGCCACCACCGCATCGGGCGGCCCGGGCAGGCCGACGTTGTCGGCGAAGAAGATGGCGTCGAACTTCGCCGCTTCGGCGACACGCGCCCATTCGCGCAGTGACGCGACGCGGCTCGCCGCGCCGGGATCGACCTCAGGATGGCGCCAGGCGGCGAGGTGGTGGCCCACGCCGAAGAAGAAGGCGCCCAGGTGCATCTGGCGCGGGAAATCGGAAGCGGGCATGGAGAGGGACGAGGAAAACGGAAAGGCGGGAGTGCCCGGCCATTCTTCCGCCGCGCCCGGCGATCGCCAAGGAACAAGAAGTCAGTTGCATATGCCGTGGGCACGGGGCGCCGGGTCGGTCGCCGCCGCGTCGACCGCGCCCTGGCGCAGACGCAGCGCCACCTCGAAGAACGACGCCAGCACCCGGCTCTCGCGCCGCACCTGCAGGCAATAGAGATAGGTCTGCGTCACCGCCGGATCGCCCTCGATGCGCACGGTGCGCAGCCGTGTGTCGGGAATGAACTCGGCCTCCGACACCGCCCCGATGCCGATGCCGCGCGCCGCGGCTTCACGGATCGCCTCGCGGCTGCCGATCTCCATCGCGAGCCGGGGCCGCACGCCCGCGCGGGCCAGCGCCTCGTCGAGCGCGCGCCGCGTGCTGGAGCCGCTCTCGCGCTGCAGCAGCGGCTGGCCGTGGAGTTCCTCCAGCCGGATCTGGCCGCGGTTCGCAAAGGGGTGATCGCGATGCACGAACAGGATCAGCGCATGGCGCGCATAGGGCGTGGCGCAGAAGCCCGGCGTCTCGTGGAAGCGCGCCAGCACGCCGATGTCGATGGTGTAGTCCTCGAGGTCCTTGAACACCGAAGACGAGTTGCCCATGCGGATCGACACGTCGAGCCGCGGATAGCGCTGGCGGTAGGCATCGACCATCTCGATCACATGGAAGGGCCCGACCGCGCCCAGCCGCAGTTCACCCGACTGCAGGTCGCCGCTGTCGTGCAGCAGGTTCCACGCATCGAGCTCGAGCGAGGCGATCTGGCGCGCGACGGGCAGCAGCCGCTCGCCCACGCTGGTGAGCTCGATGCGATGGCCCTGGCGGTGGAACAGCACGACGTTGTGCTGGCGCTCCAGCCCCTGGACCTGGGTGGTCAGCGTGGGCTGGCTCAGACCCACGGCACGCGCGGCGGCGCTGAAGCTTCCGTGCTGGGCGACGGCGAGGAAGGCACGGAGTTTGGCGGCTGACATCCATAGATTGTGTGAATCGAACGATGACAAATTCGTGATCGAGTTGATATGAGGCTGTCACACGGCGTTCTTAACCTCGTGCCAGTTCCCACCCGTCAGCCCCTCCACACCCCACCGCCCACCCCCATGAACACCCTCTTCCGCCTGCGCCGCAGCCTGCTCGCCCTGACCCTGTCGACCCTGGCCGCCGTGCCCGCCCTGGCGCAGCAGCCGCTGACCATCGGCCTGATCCCCGCCGAGGATTCGCAAGCCATGATCGAGAGCAGCCGCCAGGTGCTCGACAGCCTGCAGCAGCAGCTCGGCATGCCGGTCAAGCCCTTCGTCGCCACCGACTACAACGGCGTGATCGAAGCGCTGCGCTCGAAGAAGCTCGACGTGGCCTACCTCGGCCCGTTCTCGTACGTGCTCGCGAACCAGGTCGCCGACGTGGAAGCTTTCGCGGTGGCCGTCACCAAGAAGACCGGCCAGAGCGCCTACAAGAGCGTGATCATCGCGCGCAAGGACAGCGGCCTGGCCAAGACCGCCGACCTCAAGGGCCGCACCTTCGCCTTCGTCGATCCGACCTCGGCCTCGGGCCACCTGTTCCCCAAGGCCGGCCTGCTGCAGGCCGGCCACGACCCCGAGAGCTTCTTCGGCCGCGTGATCTTCTCCGGCTCGCACGACGCCAGCATCCTGGCCGTGGCCAACAAGAAGGTCGATGCCGCCGCCGTGGCCGACCGCATCCTCGCGAGCGCCATCGCCAAGGGCCAGGTCAAGGCCGACGAGCTCGAGATCGTCTGGTCCTCGAGCCCGATCCCCGAGTCGCCGATGGTCTGGCGCAAGGACCTCGACCCGGCGCTCAAGGCCCGCATCGCCAAGGCCCTGGCCAACGTGAAGGACCTGCCCTGGGGCGACCAGGGCGTGCTCAACGGCTTCCAGCCCACCAGCGACGCGGCCTACAACGTGGTGCGCGACACCGCCAAGGTGCTCAAGCTCGACCTGCGGAGCATGAAGTGATCCGCATCCGTGCGCTCACCAAGCAGTACGGCGACAACACCGTGCTGCGCGGTGTGGACCTCGATGCCGCGCCGGGCGAGTTCGTCGTGGTGCTGGGCGAATCGGGCGCCGGCAAGTCGACGCTGCTGCGCTGCGTGAACCGGCTGGCCGTGGCCGATGGCGGCGCGCTCGCGGTGGACGGCATGGACGCGGTGCACTGCGCCGACACCCGCGCGCTGCGCCAGCGCGTGGCGATGATCTTCCAGCACCACAACGTGGTGCCGCGTTTGAGCGCGCTGAAGAACGTGCTCACCGGCCGGCTGGGCGCGGTCTCGACGCTGGCCTCGGTGCTGCATTTCTTCAGCCGCGAGGACATCGCGCTGGCGCACGAATGCCTGGGCCGCGTGGGCCTGTCGCACAAGGCGCATGCGCGCACCGATTCGCTCTCGGGCGGCCAGATGCAGCGCGTGGGCATCGCACGCGCATTGGCGCAGCGCCCGCGCGTGATCCTGGCCGACGAGCCCGTGGCCAGCCTGGATCCGCAGACCTCGCGCAAGGTGCTGCAGTACCTGCACGACGCCTCGCGCGCGCTGGGCATCACCGTGCTGTGCAACCTGCACCAGGTCGACTATGCACGCGAGTTCGCCGACCGCATCGTCGGCCTGGCCCAGGGCCGCGTGGTGTTCGACGGTCCGCCCCAAGAGATGGGCCAGGCCGACATCGACCGCATCTACATGGCGCCGCCCTCGCCCGAGCGCGCGGACGCGTCCCTCCAGCCCGCGCTGGCCCTGCCTTCGATGGCCCGCACCGGCGCATGAACATGACGAACGCTACATCCCCAAGCAAGTACGCCTGGACCGGCCCGCTGCCCGAAAGCCGCCGCAGCTGGGTCCAGCTGATGATCGGCGCCTGCGTGATCGCCTGGGCGCTGCAATGGAGCGCCGCCGGCGCGCAGCTGAGCTGGGCCGAACTGGCCGCGGGCCTGCCGCAGATCCTCGACTTCCTGGGCCGCACCTTGCCGCCCGACCTGCGCATCCTCGACCGCCTGCTCGCGCCCGCGCTCGAGACCGTGCAGATCGCCGTCTGGGGCACGCTGCTGGCGGTGCTGCCGGCGATCCCGCTGTCCTTCCTGGCCGCGCGCAACCTGCAGAGCCGGCGCTGGGTCTACCAGGGCACACGGCAGGTTCTCAACGTGGTGCGCAGCATCAACGAGCTGATCCTCGCGCTGGTCTTCGTCTCTGCCGTGGGCCTGGGCCCCTTCCCCGGCGTGCTGGCCCTCGCGCTGCACGGCGCCGGCATGCTGGGCAAGTTCTTCGCCGATGCCATCGAGGAGATCGACCAGGGCCCGCTCGAGGCGCTGCGCGCCACCGGTGCGCGGCCGCTGCAGGTGATCGTCTTCGGCGTGCTGCCGCAGGTGATCACGGCCTGGATCGCGGTCGTGCTCTACCGCTTCGAGGTCAACCTGCGCTCGGCCACGGTGCTGGGCATGGTCGGCGCGGGCGGGCTGGGCTTCGAGCTGGTGAGCAGCCTCAAGCTGTTCCGCTACCCCGAGACCGCCACCTGCATCATCGTGATCACCGTCATGGTGGTGGTGGCCGACACGCTGTCGAGCCAGCTGCGCCACCGCATCCAGCGCAACGGCCGGCACTGACGCATTCCGCTTTCCCGAACGACACCATGTGGACCTTCTACAACCCCGTCGGCGTGCACGCCGGCTGCGGCTCCCTCGCGGCCCTGCCGCGCCTGCTCGGCGCGCGCCGCGCGATCCTGATCGCCTTCCCGGAGGCCACCGGGCTCGGGCTCGTCGAGCGCATCCGCGACCTGCTGGGCGAACGCCTCGCCGCGGTCGAGACCGATGTGCGGCCCAACCCCGACGTGGCCTGGCTCGCGCCGATGTACGAGCGGCTGTGGCGCGACCACCCCGAGGTCGAGTGCATCGTCGCGCTGGGCGGCGGCAGCGTGATCGACTGCGCCAAGGTGATGCTCACCCGGCCCGCGACGGGCCGCTTCGACGAACTGCAGGCGCTGCTCGAAGGCGCGCAGCCCGACCGGGCCTCGACGCTGCGGCATCGCCGGCTGCTGGCCATTCCGACGACCGCGGGCACCGGCAGCGAGGTCACGCCCTGGGCCACCGTGTGGGACCAGGCGCGGGCCCGCAAGCTGTCGCTGCAGCTGCCCTGGACCTGGCCGCAGACGGCCATCGTCGACGCCGAGCTGATGCTGAGCCTGCCGCACGCGGCCACGCTGGCCAGCGGGCTCGACGCGCTGTCGCATGCGCTCGAATCGCTGTGGAACGTGCACCGCAACCCGGTGTCGGCCAGCGTCGCGGTCAGCGCGGTGCGCCGCATCCTGGACACGCTGCCCGCCCTGCTGGCGAAACCCCACAGCCGCGACCTGCGCGAACGTCTGGCCACCGCGGCGCTGCAGGCGGGCCTGGCTTTTTCCAACACCCGCACCGCGCTCGCGCATTCGCTGTCCTACGACATCACGCTGCAGCACGGCACGCCGCACGGCATCGCCTGCTCGTTCAGCCTGCCGCGGATCATGCGGCTCGCGGCCGGCCGCGATGCCGAGCTCGATGCGCTGCTGCGCTCGGCCTTCGATGCCGGTCACATCGACGAGGCCATCGACACCCTGAGCGCTTTCCTGCAGGACCTGGGCGTGAGCGTGGACCCCGCGAGCTACGGCATCGCCGAAGCCGACTGGAGCGCACGCATCGCGCAGGCGCTGGCCGGTGCGCGCGGGCGCAACTTCATCGCCGCCGCCTGAACTTCTGTCTCACACCTCTCGAAGCAACCGACCATGAACACCTCCCCCCTTCCCACCACCTGGCCCACCCGCCGCCTCGAGGCCGTGATCTTCGACTGGGCCGGCACGCTGGTCGACTTCGGCTCGCTCGCGCCCACGCAGATCTTCGTCGAGGCCTTCGCCACCTTCGGCATCGCCGTCACGCTGGCGCAGGCGCGCGGACCCATGGGGCTGTCGAAGCGCGACCACATCCGCACGCTGCTGGAAGAGCCGAGCATCCTCGCGCAGTGGCAGCAGCGCTTCGATGCAACGCCCGGCGAGCAGGACATCGACGCGCTGTACCAGCGCTTCATGCCGATGCAGATCCAGAAGGTCGGCGACTATTCGCAGCCGATCCCGGGCGCGGTCGAGACGCTCGCCTGGCTGCGCGCGCAGGGCCTGAAGATCGGTTCCTGCTCGGGCTACCCGCGCCAGGTGCTGGATGTGCTGCTGCCGCTGGCGGCCGCGCGCGGGATCGCGCCCGACCATGTGGTGGCCGGCGACGAACTGCCCGCGGGCGGCCGCCCCGGCCCGTACATGGCGCTGGCCAACGTGCTGGCCTTGCAGATCGGCGACGTGCGCGCCTGCGTCAAGGTCGACGACACCACGCCGGGCATCGAGGAAGGCCGCAACGCGGGCATGTGGTGCGTGGGCATCAGCCTGGCCGGCAACGAGGTCGGCCTGACCGAAGAGGCGCTCGGCCGGCTGCCGCCCGCGCAGGTCGATGCGCTGCGCGAGGCCGCGGCGCAGCGCCTCTACGCGGCGGGCGCGCATCTCGTGATCGACAGCATCGCGGACCTGCCGCGCGCGCTGCAGGCGATCGCGCAGCGCGGCGGCGAGCCGTCCGCGCAGTAGCTCAGTGCACGATGCTGGTGAGTGCGCCCAATGCCGAGGCATCGGTGTCCAGCAACTTCGCCAGCAGCGTGCGCCGCCAGTCGTCGTAGATCGCATGCGCCTCGGCCAGGTCGGCGCCATAGACCCGCGCCATGTCGGCCAGCTCCTCGCGCAGGAAGGGGTTGAGCCGCTGCTGCAGCGCCTCGTCCTGCGCCAGGATCTCGCGTGTGAAGCGCGCGCGCTCCTCGGGTGACATGGCCTGCAGCGTGTCCAGCCACCAGCCCACGATCTGGCTGCGATGGAAGGCTTCGTCGGGCCGGATGCGCGACTCGGCGAAGTCCTTCATCGCGGTGTCGGCGATGCGCGCGGTGCGTCGCACGATCTGCATGCGCGCCAGGATGTAGAGCTCGTAGTGGAACTCGAAGGCCAGGAAGCCGGCCACGCCGCGAAACGGGATGTCGCCCGCGCGCTCCCAGTGCTCGGCCAGGTGGCGCCGGATCTCCGGCAGCGGGTCGCTGCCCCGCAGCGCCCACAGGTGGCGGCGCGCCTCCACCGCATGGTCGCCGTCGTCGCCCAGCTGGCGCGACAGCAGCAGCTGCACATGCGGATCGTCGGCGAACACGGTGTGCATCGCGCGCGCCACGGCCTGCACGATGAACAGGTCGTGCGCGGCGGTGCGCACCCAGTCGTCGCACAGGGCCTGCACTTCCGCCGGCGTCTCGGGGCCGCGCGGCGGCGCGGCACGGCGCGCGGGCAGGCCGGGCACGTGCCGGTGCGCGACGCTGAGGAACAGCGCGTCTTCCAGCGCCGGGCCCCAATCGGTCGAGGCAGTGGTGCTCATGCCGTGGCCTCCTCGACGGTGGCCGCGTCGTGGCGCCGCGCCGCGCCCGCATGGCGCGTGGGCAGCTTCGCGCCTTCGCCGAAGAGCTTGTGGCGCAACGTGCCTTGGGCATAGTCGCGCTTGTAGACGCCGCGGTCCTGCAGCACCGGCACCACCAGGTCGACGAAGTCGACATAGCTCTCGGGCGTCACGGTGCGCATCAGGTTGAAGCCGTCGATGCCGCTCTGCGCCACGCGCGCCTGCAGTTCGTCGGCCACCTGTTCGGGCGAGCCCACGATGGCGGCCGTGCGGCTGCCCAGTTCCATCAGCGCGAGCAGCTTGCGCACGGTCCAGACCTTGTCCGGGCTGCGCTGCGTGATGGATTCGACCGCCGACACCATGGCCTGGGTCGGGGCGTAGCGGATCGGGTCGTCCAGGCCGTAGGTCGAGAGGTCGATGCCGGTCGAGGCGCTGAAGTGCGTCAGGCCGGCCTGCGGACTCGCGTACCGGCGGTAGTCCTCGTACTTCTCGCGCGCCTCGCGCTCGGTCGCGCCCACCACCACGATCGCGCCCGCGAACACCTTGATGTCCTCGGCCCGCCGGCCATGGCGCACGGCACGCGCGCGGATGTCGGCCGAGATGAAGGCGTTGAGCTCGGAAGTCGGCGCGTTGATGAACACGCACTCCGCATGCGTGGCCGCGAACTCCCGCCCGCGCTCCGAGCCGCCGGCCTGGAACAGCACCGGCGTGCGCTGCGGCGAGGGCTCGCTGAGGTGGATGGCGTCGAGCTTGTGGAAGGGCCCGTCGTGCACGATGCGGTGCACCTTGCCCGGCTGCGTGAACACGCGCCCCGCGCGGTCGCGCACCACGGCGCCGTCTTCCCAGCTGCCTTCCCAGAGCTTGTAGACCAGGTCCATGTAGTCGTCGGCCATGTCGTAGCGCTCGTCGTGCCGGACCTGCTCGGTCAGCCCGTGGGCGCGCGCGGCGCTGTCGAGGTAGCCGGTGACGATGTTCCAGCCCACGCGGCCCTCGGTCAGGTGGTCGAGCGTCGACATGCGGCGCGCGAACAGGTAGGGCCGTTCGTAAGTGACGTTCGAGGTCACGCCGAAGCCCAGGTGCTGCGTCACCGCGGCCATCGCGGGGATCAGCAGCAGCGGATCGTTGATGGGCACCTGCACCGACTCCTGCAGCGCGGCTTCGGGCGACTGGCCGAAGACGTCGTTGACGCCGACGATGTCGGCCAGGAACAGGCCGTCGAACTTGCCGCGCTCCAGCGTGCGCGCCAGCTCGGTCCAGTAGCCCAGGCGCCGGTAGTCCTCGGAACGGTCGCGCGGATGCGTCCATAGGCCGTGCGCGATGTGGCCCACGCTGTTCATGTTGAACGCGTTGAGCAGGATGTGCTTCTTGTCTGCCACGGGCGTGCCGCTTCCGCTCACCAGCCGAAGGCGATCAGGTCGCCGTACTGCTTGCGCAGGATCTCCTTGACCTCGGGCGTGCTGTTGTAGAGCGCGATGAAGCGCTTGAGGCGCGGGTCGTTGGCGTCGGCCGTGCGCGTCACCCAGTGGATGGCGTAGAGCGTGGAAGGCTTCTGGTAGACGATCGCACTGTTCGGGTCCTTGCCCGCGAGCTTGATGAAGGACGGGAAGGTCACGCCCAGGTCCACGTCGCCCAGCGCGCGCGCCACGTGCTGCGCCTCCACCGGCACCAGCTTGAGCTGCTTCGGGTTGCCGATCACGTCGGTCACGGTGGCGCGGAAATCGGAGCCGTCGCGCAGCTTGATCAGGCCCACGTCGTCGAGCATGCGCAGCGCCCGGCCGGTGTTGACCGGGTCGTTGGCGAAGGACACGGTGGCGCCCTGCTTGACGTCTTCCAGCCGCTTGACGCGGTCGGAGTAGATGCCGAGCCAGGTGATGTAGCCGGGCGCGACGGCCTTGAGGTCGTAGCCCTTGGCCGACTTGACGTTCTCCAGGAAGGGGATGTGCTGGAAGTAGTTGACGTCGATCGCGCCTTCGGCCAGCGCGGTGTTGGGCGTGACCCAGTCGTTGAACTCGACGATCTCGACCTTGATGCCTTCGGCCTCGGCCTTCTTCGCGATCAGCTTCACCGCATCGTTGGCCGGGCTCGCGGCCAGGCCGATGCGCAGCGGCTTGCTCGCCTGCGCCGACGCGATGCCCGTGCCCGCGAGCCCGGCCGCCAGGGCCGCGGTGGAGAGGACGGTGTGGAGAAGCAGCCGGCGGCGGCTGGCCAGGAGAGGCGTCTGCATGAAAGGACCCAGGCGTTGTGAAGAGGGAGCGCACTGTTTCACTTCCGCGCCGGGATGCCAAAGAATCAAATCGACTTTCGATAGACGGAACTCACTGGCGGGGCAAGCGCTGTCGCGCATGGGCCGGCTATCCGTGGGCCGAATGGCGGGCCCGGGGGCCTCGCTGCGGTAGCCTCGGGCGCCGATGAGATCCCCTGCCCCGCAAGACGACCCCTTCCTTCCGCGCATCGCCACCGAACGCCTCGTGCTGCGGCCGCTGGCCCCCGCGGACGCCGATGCGCTGTTCGCCATCTTCTCCGACCCCGCGGTCATGAAGTACTGGAACACCCCGCCCTGGCCCTCGGTCGACACCGCGGCGCGCTTCATCGCGGAGCGCCGCGAGGAGATGGCACGCCAGGCCGCGATCACGCTGGGCATCGGCCTGCAGGCCGAAGAAGAAGGCCCGCCGATCGGCCAGTGCATGCTCTTCGCGATCGACCAGGCCTCCAGGCGGGCCGAGATCGGCTTCGGTCTCGGCCGCGCGCACTGGGGCCGCGGCTACATCGGCGAAGCGGGCCGCGCGCTGATCGCCCATGGTTTCGAGCGGCTCGGCCTGCGCCGCATCGAGGCCGAGATCGACCCGGACAACAGCGCTTCAGCCCAGGCGCTCGAACGGCTGGGCTTCCGCCGCGAGGGCCTGCTGCGCCAGCGCTGGGAGATCGACGGCGTGGTCTCCGACTCGGCGCTCTACGGCCTGCTGGCCAGCGACCGCTAGCCGGCGCCCCGGCTCAGGCGTTCGCGTCGCCCGAGCGCGTGAACGAGTAGCGGTGGATGTCGGTGCGGAACTTCCATCCCTTGCCGGCCCAGTACTGCTGGGCCAGCGCATTGGTCTGCAGCACGTCGATGTGCGTCTTGAGGATGCCCAGCGACGCGAGGCCAGCCAGGCAGCGTTCGACCAGCGCCGAGGCGATGCCCGCGCGACGATGGGCCGGCTGCACCAGCAGGTGCTGCAGGTACCCGCGGCGACCGTCGTGCCCGCACATCACGCAGCCGACCACGGCACCCGATGCCACGGCGACGAAGCTCAGGCCCGGATTGCGCTGCAGGTAGCGCTCGGTGGCGGGGAGCGAGTCGGCATCGCGCAATGAGATGCCGGGCGTCTCTTTCATCAGGGCGATCACATCGTCGTAGTCGTCGATGGTCATGGTGCGGATGAGGGGGGTGGAGGGGGCGTCAGGTCCGGTCACGGGAAACATGGGGACGGTGGAGGGAAGGCGATTGTGCAGCGGCCGGCCGAGGCGCGGCCTCAGAACTTCGGCGCCGGAAACTTCATGTCCCGGTAGCGCACGATGCCGCCGCCGCGCACCAGCCGGTAGCCCAGCCAGATCGCGAAGAACAGCGGCAGGCCGATGTAGGTCGCGACCACGCCGGCCCAGTCGATGCGGTCGTTGAGGAAGGCCTGGTAGTTCTGGCCCAGCGTGATCACCAGGCACAGCAGGAAGGCGAACACCGGCCCGAGCGGGAACAGGCCCGCGCGGTAGGGCAGCGCGCCCAGGTCGCGGCCCTGCGCCGCGTAGCCCTTGCGGAAGCGGTAGTGGCTCAGCGCGATGCCCAGCCAGGCGATGAAGCCGGTCATGCCCGAGGCGTTGAGCAGCCAGATGTAGACCTTCTGCGGGCTGAACACGAAGCTGAAGAAGCACAGGCCCGCCACCACCGCCGTGGCCCACAGCGCCATGCGCGGCACGCCGTTGGCCGTGACGCGCGCGAAGATGCGCGGCGCCTTGCCTTCGACCGCCAGCGTGTAGAGCATGCGGGTGGAGGCGTACATGCCGGAGTTGCCCGCCGACAGCACCGAGGTCAGCACCACCGCGTTCATCAGCGCCGCGGCCGACAGCAGGCCGGCGCGCTCGAACACCAGCGTGAAGGGGCTCAGGCTGATGTCGCCCACCTCGTTCTTGAGCAGCTTCGGGTCGGTGTAGGGGATCAGCAGGCTGATCACGCCGATGGCCAGCACGTAGAACAGCAGGATGCGCCAGAACACCTGCCGCACCGCGCGCGGGATGTTGCGCGCCGGGTCTTCCGACTCGCCGGCCGCGATGCCGATGAGCTCGGTGCCCTGGAAGGAGAAGCCGACGATCATCGCCACGCCGATCAGCGCCGCGAAGCCGCCGACGAAGGGCGCGTCGCCCAGGCCCCAGTTGGCGAGGTTGCCCATGAAGCCCTGAGGCGAGCCGCCGCGCAGGATGCCGAAGATCATCAGCGTGCCCAGGCCGATGAAGACGATCACGGTCAGCACCTTGATCGCCGCGAACCAGTACTCGGCCTCGGCGAAGCCGCGCACCGAGATCGCGTTGAGCCCGAACATCAGCGCCAGGAACAGCGCGCTCCAGAGCACGCCCGGCACGTCCGGGAACCAGTAGGCCATCACCAATTGCGCGGCCACCAGGTCGACCGCGATGGTCACGGCCCAGTTGTACCAGTAGTTCCAGCCGATCGCGAAGCCGAAGCCCTCGTCGACATAGCGCGCGCCATAGGTGGCGAAGGAGCCCGACACCGGCATGAAGGCGGCCAGCTCGCCCAGGCTGGTCATGAGGAAATAGACCATCAGGCCGACCACCGCATAGGCCAGCAGCGCGCCGCCCGGGCCGGCCTGCGAGATGGTCGCGCCCGAGGCGACGAAGAGCCCGGTGCCGATCGATCCGCCCACGGCGATCATCGACAAATGCCGGGCCTTGAGCACGCGATGCAGCCCCCTGTTCCCGGGCGGTGTGTCTTCCCCGGCGGCGGTCGTCCCTGCCTGCAGTTCCATGGTTCTCTCTTTGTTGTCTTGACGAAGGGACGCCACTGTAGCCGGGTGGACCGCCCTCTTTTGGCCGGCCGCTAGCGGCGCGCGCGCGAGACCCGGCGCCTGGGCGCCTTGCCCGGCACCGGCAGGCGCTGCGCGAGGCAGGCGATCAGTTCCTGCGCCACCACGTTGCGCGTGGGCCCCGGCTGGTAGACCAGCACCACGCGCCGCTCGATGCGCGGCTTCGCGAGCGACAGCACCACCAGTTCGGGGTCGCGCAGCGAAGAGGTGTAGAGCTGCGGCATCAGGCCCAGCGCGAGCCCGCCACGCACCAGCGCATAGAGCGTCTCGGAATAGCTGACGCGGTAGGGCTCGGCGCCCTGGGCGAACTGGGCGCGCGCCGGGTCGCCCAGGGCCGGCATGCTGCCGCTCTCGAACAGCACCAGCCGCTCGCGGCCGATGGCCTCCCAGTTCACCTCGCCCGCCTGCGCGAGCGGATGGTCGTGCCGCACCACCAGCACCAGCGGGTCGCGGAAGAGATCGACGCAGGCCAGGCCGCCGGGCGGCTCGGTGATGGCGACCACCGCCATGTCGAGCTGGCCGCCGCGCACCTCGGTCACCAGCGTGGTCGACGGCGCATCGCGCCAGGCGAACTCGACCGCCTGCGGCGCGTCGCGCACGAAGTCCGCCACGGCCGCCGCGACCCTGGCACTGGCCGAGGGGATGACGCCCACGCGCACATAGGCCCGGCCGCGCTGCACCGTGCTCTCGATGTCGTGCAGCACCACCTCCAGCGTGTTGACCAGGAAGTCGGTGCGCGCCAGCACCTCGGCGCCGACCGGCGTGAGTTCCAGCCGATGGGTGGAGCGGGTCAGCAGTTCGGCGCCAAGCAGCTTCTCCATCTGCTTGATGGCATTGCTCAGCGCGGGCTGGGTGATCGACAGCCGGCGCGCGGCGCGCCCGAACTGGCCTTCCTGCACCAGCACCGAGAAGAACTGGAGCTGACGCAGGGTCAGCGCGCGCAGGGCCGAGGTGGTCATGGCTGCTTATTCATTGGCTGAATCAAATTATAGATATTTGAAATTTTTCTTATCCCCCCTTCTTCCCTAGACTGCGCCGCATGCCCCCCACGCCCGCCCTGCCGCCCGCGCTCGAATCCTTCCTGCGCGCCATCCCGAAGGTCGAGCTGCACTGCCATCTGTTCGGCACGGTGCGGCACGCCACCTTCGCGGCGCTCAACCGCCAGGCCGGCATGCCGCTGGCCGAGGACGAGGTCGAAGCTTTCTACACACGCGGCGAAAAGCCGGTGGGCGTGCTGCGCGTGCTGCGCGCGCTCGACGCCCAGCTGATCCGCAGCGCCGACGACCTGTACCGGATCACGCGCGAGTACCTCGAGGACGCGGCCGCCCACAACGTGCGCTACAGCGAGTTCTGCTGGAACCCCACCGGCACCGTGCATGCCTCGGGCATCGGCTACGCCGCGGCCCAGCAGGCGATCGTGCGCGCCATCCATGATGCAGAGCGGCAGTTCGGCATCGTCGGGCGCCTGATCGCGGCCATCGACCGCGAGGCCAGCCCCGAGGCGGCCGTCGAGATGGTGGACTGGGTCACGGCGCAGCGCTGCGAAGAGGTGATCGGCATCGGCATCGACTACCGCGAGAACGACCGGCCGCCCGAGCTCTTCGCGCAGGCGTATCGCAACGCGCGCCGCGCCGGCCTGCGGACCACCGCCCACGCGGGCGAGTTCGGCATGCCCTGGACCAACGTGCGCACCGCGCTCGACCTGCTCCAGGTGGACCGCATCGACCACGGCTACACGGTGGTCGACCAGCCGGACTTCGCGCGCGAATGCGCGGAGCGCGGCGTGCTGTTCACCGTCGTGCCGACCAACTCCTACTACCTGCGCACGCTGCCGCCCGAGCGCTGGGCGCTCGACCACCCGATCCGGCGCATGCCCGGCCTGGGCCTGCGCATCCACCCGAACACCGACGACCCGACGCTGCACCAGGTCACGCCCACCCAGGCCTGGGCCATGATGGTCCGCGACTTCGGCTTCGGCCTCGACGACCTGCGCGGCTTCATGCACAACGGCCTCGACGGCGCCTGGATCGACGACACGACGCGGCGCGCCTGGCGCGCGCAATGGAGCGCCGAATTCGACGCGCTGCGCGCGCGGCTGCCGCAGGACACCCCCACCCTCTCCGGAAACTGAACATGCCCACGCTCAAGCCCCTCCTCTTCGCGTCGATGGCCCTGGCGGCCATCGGCGGCAACGCGTTCGCCCAGTCGCCCGCCTGGCCGGGCGGCCGGCCGATCACGCTGATCGTTCCCTATTCGGCCGGCGGCAGCGTGGACTTCAACACCCGCCTGGTCGCCACCAGGCTGGGCGAACGGCTCAAGCAGTCGGTGGTGATCGAGAACGTGAGCGGTGCCGGCGGCGCCATCGGCGTGGCCAAGGCGGTGAACGCGGCGCCCGACGGCTACACGCTGGTCGCCGGGCCCGACAGCGCGATCGCCATCGGCAGGCTGATCAACCCCGCGGCCTTCAAGTTCGACCCGCTCAAGGACCTGGCGCCGGTGGGCATGCTCAACACCGCGCCCATGGTGCTGGTCGCGCGGCCGGGCCTGCCGGTGCAGAGCTACGCCGACTTCGTCAAGCTGGCCAAGGCCGCGCCGGGCCAGTACAGCTACGCGACCTCGGGCGTGGGCACGGTGCTGCAGCTGGCGATGGAACTGCTCAAGCAGACCGGCGGCATCTTCGTCACCCATGTGCCCTACCGCGGCGGCGCGCAGATTGCCACCGACGTGATCGGCAACCAGGTCGACCTGGCCATGCTGGTCAGCACCAGCGCCATCCCGCACGTGAACGGCCACCGGCTGAAGGCGCTGGGCGTGACCGGCAGCCAGCGGCTCGACGCGCTGCCCAACGTGCCGACCTTCGGCGAGATGCCGGGCCTGAAGGGCTATTCGATGGTCAGCTGGACCGGCATCTTCGCGCCGGCCGCCACGCCGCCGGCGATCGTCGCGCGCATCAACCAGGAACTCAACGCGGTGCTCCAGGAGCCCGAGGTACGCGCCAAGCTGCAGGAACAGGGCGCGCTGCCCGGCGGCGGCTCGGCCGCGGAACTCGGCGCCTTCGTCAAGGCCGAGTACGCGCGCAACCAGAAGATCGTGCAGGCCGCCAACATCAAGGAGTGAGCCGCCGCACAGCGCGCACCTTTACCGCGGCCCCCGGGCGTGCTGGAATGCGAAAGCATCCCGCCCATGCCCCATGGACCTCCTGCACCACCCCCTCGTCCGCAGCGTGCTCGTGCCCGCGCTGCTGGCGTTCCTGCTGTGCGGCCTGCTGCGCCGGGCGGCCGGCGCGCGCTGGGCCGCCACGGGCACCGCCCTCGCGCTGGTGGTGGCCTGCGCCTGGGTGGTCGGCTGGCCGTCGAACCCCGGCAGCCTGATCGGCAAGCTGCCATGGGCGCTGCTGGGCGCGGCGGTGCTGGGCGTCGCGCTGGAAGCCCTGCGCACGGGCCTGCGCACCCAATGGCTGGTCGCCGCCGCGGCCTGGGCGTTGATGCTCTTCGTGCTGGGCGCAGCCACGCCGCTCGCGGGCGTGGGGGCCTGGGCGGTGGGCACCGCGGTATTGGGTGCCGTGCTGCAGCCGCCTGAGGACACGGCCGATGCGCCGGCGCTGCTGGCGGTGGCCGGGCTGGGGCTGGCGGGCGTGGCGATGCTGTCGGCGTCGCTGCTGCTGTTCGAACTGGCGCTGGGCGCGGCGGTGGCGGTCACCGCCACGGCGTTGTGGCTCTGGCCCCGCGCGCGCATCGCCTTCGGGCCGGCCGGCCGCACCGCGGCGGCGCTGGGCTGGCTGGCGCTGGCCCATGCCACCCTGCGCCTCACGCAGGCCCCGGCCGCCGCGCTGGGGCTGCTGGCGCTCGGCTTCGCGGCCGGGCCGCTGCTGGAACGCTGGCCGCGCGCCGCCCGGCCGCCCTGGGCGCGGCCCCTGTGGCGCGCCGCCGGCGCGGCCGTCTGCGCGGCGGCGGCGATCGCGGTCGTGCTGCTGGCGGGCACGGCTGCCGCGCCCGGCGCCGTGCCGCCGGGCGAAGGGGACGGGTATCCGTACTACACGCCGCGCTGGTAGCGCTGCTAGCATGCCTTCGACCGACCGCATCCTTGGGTGCCGCCGCTGGCGGCCGGGGCGGCAAGACCATCACAGGAGTCCGTCTTCTGAGCGCCCTGCCCCTTCCCTCCCTTCCTTGCGCTGCGCCCGGCGACGTCGCCGCGCTGTGGCCGCTGTGCCTGGCCATCGCCGAGCGCCGGCGCCGGGGTGAGGCCGCGCCCGACGGGCCCGCGGCGCTGGCCTGGTCCGACGGCCACGGCCACGCGCTGCAGGGCGACTGGGATGCGCCCGCGCAGGCGCTGTTCGCGCTGCTCAAGCCGCTGCTCGACCGCCGCGGTGCCCACGCCCGATGGGTCATCGGTCAGCTGGGCCAGAGCCTGGACGGCTGCATCGCCACCCACAACGGCGACTCCTGCTTCGTCAACGGCCCCGAGGGCCTGGTGCATGTGCACCGCCTGCGCGCGCTGTGCGATGCGGTGATCGTGGGGGCCGGCACCGCCTGCCTGGACAACCCGCAGCTCACCACCCGCCGCGTCGAGGGCCCGCACCCCACGCGCGTGGTGATCGACCCCGGCCTGCGGGTGCCGGCCGATGCGCGCGTGTTCACCGACGCTCAGGCGCCCACGCTGCTGGTGTGCGCGCCCGAGCACCGGGCCCGCGCCGAGGCGCGGCTGGGCACGCGGCAGGTGATCGTGGTGCCGCGCAGCGCCGCGCTGGACGGCCAGCTGCCGCTGGCCAGCGTGGTGGATGCCCTGCGCGCGCGCGGCCTGGACCTGCTGTTCGTCGAAGGCGGCGGCGTGACGCTGTCGCAGTTCGTGCGCCAGCACTGCCTCGACCGGCTGCACCTGATCGTCGCGCCCGTGATGATCGGCGCCGGCCATCCGGGCCTGCAGGTGCGGCGCTCGAACGCGATGGGCGAGGCGCTGCGCCCGCCGGCCCGCACCTTCGCGCTGGGCGGCGACCTGCTCTGGGACCTGGACCTGCGCGCGGCCTAAAGCCAGGCCAGCAGGTCGGTGTGGCCGACCTGCAATCGCGTAGCCGCCCACTGCGCCTGGCGCCGCAGCCGCCAGGCCTGCACCGCCGGTGCCGCCTCGGGTGCCTGCTCGAGCGCCGCGGTGGCCAGGCCCTCGACCATCTCGCGCAGCATCGCGCGGTCCGCCGGCGAACGTTCGCCATCGACCTGCCAGTCGCTCGGTGCGGTGGCGACCCGATAGCCCGCGCGCTGCAGCAGCCGGACGGCTTCCGCGACGGCGCCGCCGCCCAGGGCCGGGCCGAAGCCCTTGTCGCGCCGCTGGTGGGCGCAGAAATGCGCATGCACCGCTTCATCCGCGCCGTCGGCGGGTTGCCACTGCAGCCGGTCGTCCACGCTGAGCGCCCAGCCCACGGCCGCGCCGGCCGCGCGGCAGCGCGCGACCAGCGCCTGGAGCCATGCGGCCGACACCAGGTCCAGCAGGGCCGAGGCCGTGACGAGCTGCGCGCCGTCGAGCGCCGTGACGCCGGCCAGGTCCGCCAGGTCGGCGCACTGCCATGCGACCGTGAGCTGCAGATGCTCGCCCTCGATCGCCAATCCATCCCCCTCGACCACGCGACAGCCCCGCGCTACCGCCCAGGTCGACAGCGCCTGCGGCAGCGCGGCCAGCAGCGCCGGGTCGTGGTCCAGCAGCTGCCAGTGCTGGCGCCCGCCCAGCCGGGGCGCGAGCGCGCGCAGGCTGGCGCCGGTGCCACAGCCCAGGTCCACCACCTGCAGCGCGACGCCGGCATCGCGGCCGCTGCGCAGGCGCGCGGCCAGCGCGGGCCAGTCCAGCCGGAGCGCCGACGCCTCGCGCGCCGCACGGTCGAAGGGCTCGCGCAGCGCCAGCCAGCCGGCGTCGAAGCCGCTCATGGCGGCGCGGTCCCGATCGACTGCAGCGCGGCCGCGAAGCGCTGCCCGGCATCGGACCAGCGCGGCAGCCGTGCGGCGGCGGCCCGCGCGCCCGCGGCCAGTGCGCGGCGCGCCTCGGGCGCGTCCATCAGGCGCCGCAGCGCTGCACGCAGCGCGTCGACGTCGCCCGGCGGCACCAGGATGCCGGCGTCCGCGGGCACCGTGTCCACGATCGCGCCGGCCGCGCAGCTCACGACCGGCAGGCCGCGCGCCAGCGCCTCGGCCAGCGCCATGCCATAGCCTTCGTGCCAGGACGGCAGCACGAACAGCTCGGCCTGGGCGTAGAGCGCGGCGAGCGGATCGGCATCGACCTCGCCGTGCCAGGTCACGCGCTCGGCCAGGCCCAGGCGCCCGGCCAGCGCCTGGGCTTTGCGCCCCTCCTGCGCATCGCGCGCCAGGCTGCCGGCGCAATGCAGGTGCCAGCGCCGCTCGCGCAGGCCGGCCAGCGCCTCGAGCAGCAGCACATGGCCCTTGCGCGGCGTGACGGTCGCCACGCACAGCAGCGACAGCGCCTGGGGACCGGCACCGCCGCCCGCAGCCAGGGGCGCAGCATCGGTGCCGGGCTCGACCACGTGGATGCGATCGGGCGGCACCTCATAGGGCGCCAGGGCGCGCGCGGTCGACGGGCTGGTCACGATCACCCGCCGTGCATGCGCGAGCGAGCGGCGCTCGCTGTCGAACAGCCTGGCCCGCTGTGCTTCGGTCAACCCGGACTCGAGTGCCAGCGGGTGATGCACCAGCGCGACCCAGCGCAGCCTGTCCGCGTGCGCCGCGGCCAGTTCCGGCAGCACGCCGAAACCCAGGCCGTCGGCCACCACCAGCGCGCCGTCGGGCAGGGCCGCCACCACCTGGCGTGCGCGCTGCGCCGCCGCGGCGTCGGGCCAGGGGAAGCCGTCGCCGGGGGAGAGCACGTCCACCTGCCAGCCCGCGGTGCGCAGCTGGTCGACGATCCGGCGGTCGTAGAGGTAGCCGCCGGTGCGGCTGTCCCAGTCGCCCGGGACCAGGAAGGTGCAGGACCTTTGCATCAGCTGCCGGTCGCCGGCCGCGGCAGCGCGGCCTCGTAGGCGGCCCAGGCCACGTGCGATTCGTTGAGGCGCACGCCCAGGTGCTCGATGCCGCCGGCATGCGGGCCCAGCTCGCCGGTCACGATGCGGTCGGCGATGCGCTCGAAGATCACGCGCGCCAGGAACTCGGTGGTGGTGTTCTGGCCGGCGAAGGCGCCGTCGTCGTCGAGGTTGCGCAGGTTGAGTTCGCCCAGCACCTCGCGCAGCACCGTGGTGGCGCGCGCGATGTCCACCACCATGCCGTCGGCATCGAGCGCGCGGCGGTGGAAGGTCGCATCCACCACGTAGGTGGCGCCGTGCAGCCGCTGCGCGGGGCCGAAGGCCTCGCCGCGGAAGCTGTGGGCAATCATGAAATGGTCGCGGACGTTGACGCTGTACATGGTGGAGCTCCCTTGAAGAACAGGTTCAGGAATAGTCGATGCGCTGGCACAGCGTATCGGGCGCGCCGGCCGCCAGGCGCGCCAGCACGGCGGGCAGTTCCTGCAGCGGCGCGCTGTCGGTGATCAGGGCGTCCAGCACGGCGGCGGCCGGCTGCGCCAGCAGCGCCAGCGCCAGCCCCATGCGGCGGCCATGGCTCCAGCGCCCGCGCTGGGCCGTGGCCACCTGGCCGACTTGGGAGCTGCGCAGCGTCAGGCGCTGGGCATGGAAGGCCTCGCCCAGCGGCAGTGTCACCGCGCGTTGGCCGTACCAGCTGAGCTCGAGCACCGTGGCCTCGAAACCCGCGAGGCCCAGCGCGCTCGCCAGGCCGGCGGGCTGGCCGCTGGCATGCACCACGAGATCCGCATTGCGCATCGCGGCGTCGGGCAGCGCGAAGTCCAGGCCCAGGTGCGCCGCCACCGCGGCCCGTTCGGCGCGCACGTCGACCAGCTGCACCGCGCAGCCCGGGATGCGCGAGGCGAGCCAAGCCACCAAGAGCCCGACCACGCCGCCGCCCACCACCGCCACGCGATCGCCCAGGCGCGGCGCCGCATCCCACAGGGCGTTGACGGCCGTCTCCATGTTGGCGGCCAGCACCGCGCGCGCGGCCGGCAGGCCCTCGGGCAAGGGGTGGACGGCCGCGGCGGGCACGTCGTAGCGCGACTGGTGCGGGTGCAGGCAGAACACCGCGCGGCCCTGGAGCGCGGGCGGGCCGGCCTCGACGAGGCCGACGCTGGCGTAGCCGTACTTCACCGGCCCGGGAAACTCGCCCTGCTGGAAGGGGGCGCGCATGCGCGCGAACTCGCTGGGCGGCACCTCGCCGCGGAACACCAGCAGCTCGGTGCCGCGGCTGACGGCGCTGTGCAGGGCCCGCACGCGCACATGGTCGTCGGCCCGCGCGCCGAGCGTGCCCGCGCGCAGCACGGCCCGGCCCGGTGCCTCGATCCAGAGGGCTTGATACGCATCGCTGACCACAGGCGTCCGAATTGCTGGCATGCTCTTTGGTGTCCCACCGCCGCCGCCCGCCGTGTGGTGGGCCCTCCGGCGCAGAAGGATCTTAAGACGATGCTTTCGACCCCAGGCTCCCATCACCCCATGGCCGCACCGGCACCCGCGGGCTTGCGCCGCGACGCGGCGTGGGCGGTGGCGCGCGTGGCGCTGCTGCTGGCGGCCGGCCTGGCGGTGGTGGCGCTCCTCGCGCCGCTGCACGGCATGAGCCTGTGGCTGGTGCCCAAGGCGCTGGCGGTCTTCGGCACCGGCGCGCTGCTCATGTGGACCGGCCTGGCCACCCACGCGCCCCATGCGCGCTTCGGCGCGGCCAACGGCATCACGCTGGGCCGGCTGGCGCTGATCGCGCTGCTGGCCGCGGCCATCGGCGAAGTGCCGGCCGACCCGGCCGCCTTCGGCTGGGCGCTGGTGGCGCTGGCCACGGTGGCGGCGCTGCTCGACGCGGTGGACGGCCCGGTCGCACGGCGCCGCCAGGAAGCCAGCCCCTTCGGCGCCCGCTTCGACATGGAGACCGATGCGCTGCTGATCCTCGTGCTCTGCGTGCTGGTGCTGCAGCAGGACAAGGCCGGCGCCTGGATCCTGGCCTCCGGCGCGATGCGCTATGCCTTCGTGGCCGCCGCCTGGCGCTGGCCCTGGCTCGCGCGCCCGCTGCCGCCCAGCCTGCGGCGCAAGACGGTGTGCGTGGCACAGATCGCCACCCTGATCCTGTGCCTGGCCCCGGTCGTCGAGGCCCCCTGGGCCGGCCTCGTCGCCGGCGCGGGCCTGCTCGCGCTGGTCGGCTCCTTCGCGGCCGACGTGCGCTGGCTCGCACGCCATCGGCCCCGCACTTCGGAGACCGGCCCATGAACAACCCCCTCGCCTCGCCCACCCGCCGCGCCTTCGGCGCCGGCCTGCTCGGCTGGATCGCGCTGGGCCCGGACATGGCCTTCGCGGCGCCCGCGCGCTACGAGATCGATCCCGAGCACATCAGCGTCGGCTTCCTGGTCGAGCACATCGGCTACGCCAGGGTGCTGGGCATGTTCCGCGCCGCGCGCGGCAGCTTCCGCTTCGACGAGGCCAGCGGCGAACTGGGCGAGGTGCGCATCGAGGTCGACACCCGCAGCGTGTTCAGCAACCACGTCAAGCGCGACCAGCACCTCCAGAGCGCGGACTTCCTCAACGCGGCCGAGTTTCCGCGCATGGTGTTCACCGCGGTCCGTGCCACGCGCATCGCCGAGCGCCACTTCGCCATCGCCGGCGCGCTCGAGCTGCTGGGGCGCTCGCAACCGCTCGTGCTGCAGGCCACCTGGAACAAGAGCGGCCTCTCGCCGATCGCCAAGTCCTCCTACGTGATGGGCGTGTCGGCGCGCGGCAGCTTCCTGCGCAGCGCCTACGGCATGAACTACGGGGTGGGCAACGGCTGGGTCGGCGACGAGGTGCAGCTGATCATCGAGTTCGAGGCGATCCGGCAGTGAGCCGCCTCGCGCCCTGGCTGCGCCTCGCGCTGGCGCTGGCGCTGCTCAATGCATTGCTGACCCTGGGCGCGCCCGCCGCCTCCTTCTGGCCGCAGCCCGGCGCGCGCGTGTCGCTCGAACTGTGCGCCGGCGTGGCCGGGCTGGCCGGCTGGATCGCCTGGCGAGGCGGCCCTGCCGCCCGGGCCACGCGCTGGCTGGCGGCGGCGAGCGCCGCGCTGATCGCGGTGCACCTGCTGGATGTGACGGCCACCGCGCTCTTCGGCCGGCCGCTCAACCTCTACTGGGACGGCCGGCACCTGGGCAGCGTGCTGGCGCAGCACGAGGTGCCGGTCTGGCAGCTCGCCGCGGCCGGCGGCCTGCTGCTGCTGGCGCTGGCCGCCGTGGCGGGGCTGGCCTGGGCCTGCTGGCGCGCGGTGGCACACGGGCTGGCCACACGCCCGGCGCGCTTCGCGCTGCTCGCGCTGTGCAGCCTCTTGGTGCTGGCGCGGGCCGCCGACGGCCTGGGCGGATTCGAAAGCTGGCGCGCCTTTTCCGAACCGGTCTCGAAACTGGTGCTGCGCCAGGCGCAGTTCCTGGTCGCGCAAGCGCGCGCCGACGGCGCGGCCTCGCGGCTGTCGCCGAGCCCAGCCTTCGCTGCCGACCTCGATGCGCTCCACGGCGCGGACGTGCTGGTGCTGTTCTCCGAGTCGTATGGCGTGTGCACCGTCGACGATCCCGTGCAGGCGCAGGCGCTCGCCGGCCCGCGCGACGCGCTGGCGCAGGCCATCGCGGCCGGCGGACGCACGGTGGTGTCGGCGCGCGTGCGCTCGCCCACCTTCGGCGGCGGCTCCTGGCTCGCGCACGGCGCGCTGCTGACCGGCGTCGACACGCGCGACCCGCTCGACTACGACCTGCTGCTGACCACCCAACGGCCCACGCTGGTGCAGCACTTCGCCGCCCACGGCTATGAGACCGTGAGCTGGATGCCCGGGCTGCAGCGGCCCTGGCCCGAAGGCCGCTTCTTCGGCTTCGACCGCTACGTGGACGCCAGCACCATGGGCTACACCGGCCTGCCCTTCGGTTCGTGGCGCATCCCCGACCAGGCCGCGATGGCGCTGCTGCACGCGCAGGAGCTGGCGGCGCCGGCCGCGGCGCGCAAGCCGCGCTTCGTCGTCTTTCCCACGCTCAACAGCCACGCGCCCTTCCATCCGCTGCCGCCCTTCGTTGGCGACTGGGGGCGGCTCACCGGCCCCGCGGCCTACACCCCGGCGCAGCAGATGCATGCGATGGAGGAGCTGACGTCCTGGCGCGACCCGGTGCCCGCGTACCTGCAGTCGATCGCCCTGACCTGGCAATGGCTGGGCGCCTACCTGCGCGAGCAGGCGCCGCCCCGGCTGGTCGTGGTGCTGATCGGCGACCACCAGCCCTGGGCCCGCGTGAGCGGCAGCGGCAACGACTGGGACGTGCCGGTGCACATCATCGGCGCCGATCCCGCGCTGCTGCGCCGCTTCGAGCGCGAAGGCTTCCAGCCCGGCCTGCTGCCGGGCCCGCCCACGCTGGGTGCCATGCAGGACCTGGCGCCGCTGTTGTCGAAGGTCTTCGCGCGGCCCTGATGCACGGCGCCGCTTAGACCGCGATCGCCATAACCTAGTGAGCAATGGTTCGTTGTCCGGGCAAAGGGCCGGGCTTATGGTGGCCGCCACCCCGCTCTCTCCCCGCGCACCATGACCTCCCCACGGCAGCTCAAGCTCGGCGCCTTCATGCGCCCCGTCAGCATCCACACCGGCGCCTGGCGCTACCCCGGCGCCTTCCCCGACGCCAACTTCAACTTCGCGCACCTGAAGCGCTTCGCCCAGACGCTGGAGCGCGCGCGCTTCGACGCCTTCTTCATGGCCGACCACCTGGCCGTGCTCAACATGCCGATCGCGGCGCTGCAGCGCAGCCACACCGTGAGCTCCTTCGAGCCCTTCACGCTGCTGTCGGCGCTGGCGCAGCACACGCAGCACATAGGCCTGGTCGCGACCGCCTCGACGACCTTCGACGAGCCCTTCCACATCGCGCGCCGCTTCGCCTCGCTCGACCACCTGAGCGAAGGCCGCGCGGGCTGGAACATCGTGACCACCAGCAACCCGGATGCGGCGAAGAACTTCGGCCGCGACGAGCACATGGCGCACGACGAGCGCTATGCCCGCGCGCGCGAGTTCTACGACGTGGTCACCGGGCTGTGGGACAGCTGGGCCGACGACGCCTTCGTGCGTGACGTCGACAGCGGCCGCTTCTTCGACCCCGAGCGCCTGCACACGCTGGCCCACAAGGGGAAGTACCTGTCGGTGCGCGGCCCGCTGCACATCGCGCGGCCGGTGCAGGGCTGGCCGGTGATCGTGCAGGCCGGTGCCTCGGAGCCCGGCCGGCAGCTCGCGGCCGAGACCGCCGAAGTGATCTTCGCCGCGCCCGGCACGCTGGACGAGGGTCGGCGCTTCTACGCCGACGTCAAGGGCCGGCTGGCCGCGCTGGGCCGCGAGCGCGAGCACCTGAAGATCCTGCCCGGCGCCTTCGTGGTGGTGGGCGACACGGTGGCCGAGGCGCGTGCCATCCGCGCGAAGCTCGACAGCCTGGTGCACTACGAGAGCGCGATCGCCTCGCTGTCGATCATGCTGGGCCACGACGCCTCCGGCTTCGATCCCGACCAACCCCTGCCCGAGATCCCGCCGACCAACGCGAGCCAGAGCGGCCGCGAGCGCGTGATCGCGCTCGCGCGGCGCGAGGGCTTCACCGTGCGCCAGCTCGCGCAGCGCATCGGCGGCTACGGCGGCCTGGCCTTCGTGGGCACGGCCCAGACCATCGCCGACGAGATGCAGGAATGGCTCGAGGCCGAGGGCTCCGACGGCTTCAACATCATGTTCCCCTGGCTGCCCGGCGGCCTCGATGCCTTCGCCGACAAGGTGGTGCCGGAGCTGCAGCGGCGCGGCATCTTCCGCCGCGAGTACGAAGGCAAGACCTTGCGCGAAAACCTCGGGCTGCCGCGGCCCGCGAACCGCTTCTTCCCGAAGCCGCCGCCCTACCAGCGATAGGTGGCGGTGGCGACCAGGCTGCGCCGCTGGCCGTAGCCGCAGCTGTAGGCATCGCAGTTGCGGCCGACGTAGATGCGATCGGTGAGGTTGCGCGCGTTGAGCGCCAGGCTCCAGCGTTCGAAGTCGTAGCCCAGCATCGCGTCGAACAGGGTGTACGACGGGATCTTGGCCGGCGCGGATTCATTCGCGCCGTGGGTCGAGCCCACGAAGCGCACGCCCAGGCCGACCTTCAGGCCGTTGCCGATCCGGTAGTCGCCCCACAGCGAGACCTGGTTGCGCGGCGTCCCCACGAGCTGCTTGCCGATCTGGTCGGGGTTGCTGCTTGCGGTGACGTCGGCATCGGGCGTCCAGGTGTAGGCCGCCACCACGTTCATGCGCTGGATGGGCTGGAAGCTCGCTTCGAGTTCGAGCCCGCGCACCCGCACCTCGCCGGTCTGCATCGGCGTGAAGTTCTGACCAAAGGTGATCACGTTCTGGCGCCGCAGGTCGAACACCGCGGCGCTGTAGGTGTCGCGGGTGCCCAGCGGCTGGTAGCGCAGGCCGGCCTCGTACTGCTTGCCGGTCTCGGGCTTGAAGGGGTTGTTGGTCTCGGGGTTGATCGTGGTCGTCGGGGAGAACGATTCGGAGTAGCTGACGTAGGGCGCCCAGCCGCTCGGCGCCAGGTACACCAGGCCCGCGCGCCCGCTGAACTTGTTGTCGGTCTGGTTGGAACTGCTGCCGTCCAACTCGCTGTGCGAGCGCACCTTGGCCGTGTCGTAGCGGCCGCCCAGCGTGGCGACCCAGTGCTCGTTCCACTTGATCTGGTCCTGCAGGTAGAGACCGGTCTGCGTGAGCCGCGTGCGGGCGTCGATGTAGGGATCGGGCACGGTGACCGGCTGACCGTACACGGGGGCGTAGATGTCGATCGAGGGCGCGCTGCCGAAGTAGGTGAGCTGCTTGTAGTCGCCGCGCTGGTAGTCCAGGCCCACCAGCAGCGTGTGCTGCCAGTCGCCCGCGCGCAGCCTGGCCTGCGCCTGGTTGTCCACCGTCAGCACCTTGCCGCTCTCCGGGCTGCCGAACACATAGCGGTTCACGTCGCGGAAGTTGGCGGGGTTGCCGGGGTTGGCCGGGTCGACGCTGATGAAGCCGCCCTGGTAGACCTGCCGGTAGTCGGTCTCGATCTTGCCGTAGCGCGCGTTCTGGCGCAGCGTCCAGGTGTCGTTCAGGCGGTGCTCGAGCAGGTAGCCCAGCGTCCACTGGTTCTGGTTGAAGCGGTCGAAGCCGGGTTCGCCGACGAAGGTCGAGGTCGGGATGCGGCCGTTGGGGTTGGAGAGCAGCGTGGCGTCGGGCGGCAGGAAGCCGTAGGAGTTGCCGGCACGCACGCGCGAGTAGTGGCTCAGTACCGTGAGCGTGGTGTCGCCCGAGGGCTTCCAGGTGATGGCCGGTGCGATGTAGAGGCGGTCGTTCTTCACGTGGTCGACCTGCGTGTTGCTGTCCAGGCCGACGGCGGTCAGCCGGTACAGCAGCTTGCCTTCGGCGTCGAGCGGGCCCGAGAAGTCGGCGGCCAGCTGGCGGCGCGAATGGTCTCCGACCTGCAGCTGCAGCTCGCGCAGCGGCTCCTCGGTCGGCCGCTTGCTCACCACGTTGACCATCCCGCCGGGCGAGTTCTGGCCGAACAGCACCGACGACGGGCCGCGCAGCACCTCGATGCGCTCGGCGCCGTAGGCCTCGGTGCGCCAGACCGAGTAGCCGGCGTTGTTGCGCAGCTGCATGCCGTCCAGGTAGAAGCCCGGCGAATAGGCGTCGAAGCCGCGGATCGAGAGCCAGTCGTAGCGGGTGTCGAAGCCGTCGAAGGCCTTCACGCCCGGGGTGTACATCAGTGCATCGGTCAGGTTGGTCGCGCCCATGGCCTCGATGCGCTCCGCGGTGATCACCGAGATCGATTGCGGCGTCTCGATGATCGGCGTGTCGGTCTTGGTGCCGGTCGCGCTGCGCTTCGCGACGTAGCCTTTGACGGGGCTGCTGGCGGTCTCCGGATCGGAAGCCGCGGTCACGGTCACAACCGGCAAGGTCGAGCTGCCGCCCGCGGGGACGGCCTTGACGACCACCGCGTTGCCTTCCTGCATCGCCACCAGGCCGCTGCCGGCCAGCAGGCGGTCCAGCGCCTGCTGCGGCGTCAATCGCCCGGACACGGCCGGCGCCGACCGGCCCGCCACCAGCGCGGGCGGCACCATCAGCGTGAGCCCGGCCTGGCGCGCGAGTTCGGTCAGGGCCTGGGCCAGCGGCTGCGCGGCGATCGCGATGTTCACCGGCGCGGCGGACGCCGTCTGCGCCTGCACGGCGAAGCCGCCCAGGCTGAGCGCGACTGCCAGCGCGAGCGGCGCGAGGTCGAAGCGGGCGGGTGAGGACGAAGAAGAAGGACGCGGGCGGTGCATGGTGAAAGGAATCTCCTGAAGATGCGAACAAGAATCGATCGAATCTCCTGAAGACGGGCCATCGCGGCAAAACCTGATGTCGCTCGCCAAAGATTTTTTGCGGCGTCGCGCACCGCGCCCGCTAGGGTCCTTTGGCCACCACTTCGTCCACGCCCTCGCGCGGCACCAAGCGCACCGGCAGCACATGCGGCAGGCTGCGGGCGAAGTCGCCGACACGGCGCAGGTCCACGCTGCCGGTCACGCGCAGCGCCGCGACGGCCGGGTCCCGCACCCGCAGGCCGGTGTCGCCGTAGCGCTCGAGCTCGGCCAGGGCCGCCGCCAGCGGCGTGTTGTCGAAGTTGACCCGGTGCCCGCGCCAGGGCGCGATGCCCTGGGCGGAGACGGGCACGACCGGCCCCAGCCGGCCCTCGCCGTCCGCGGCGACGGCCTGGCCGGCCGTGAGTTCGACCGCATCGGCGCCGGGCCCGGCGGCATCGGCCCGCGCGACCCGCACATGGCCCTCTTCCACCGCCACCTGCACCTGCTGGCTGCCGAGCGACGGCGTGTAGCGCATCGAGAAGCGCGTCCCGACCACGGTGATGCGCAGAGGCCCCGCGAGCACGTCGAAGGGCCGGGCCTTGTCGCCCTGCACGCTGAACATGACCTGGCCCTCGGGCAGGCGCACTTCGCGGCGCTGCCGGTACAGGGTGACGTCGGCCTGCGAGGCGGTGTCCAGCCGCAAGGTGCTGCCGTCGGGCAGGCGGGTTTCGAGCTGCTGCCCGCGTGCCGCGGCGTAGTGCTGGCTGAACACGGCTTGCTGCTGCCAATGGTTCCAGCCCAGCCAGCCGCCACCGCCCAGCATGGCGACCACCACGCCGGCCGCGAGCGCCCCGGGGGCCCAGGCGAACCATCCGGCGCGGCCGGAAGGCTTGGCATGTCGCGCCGGTGGCGCGGCCGGCCCGCGCGCGGGCACGCCGGCCCGGAGCCGGGCCACGCCCTCGGCCGGGATGGCGTCGATGCCCTGCCATGCACCGGCCAGGTCGTCGAAGGCGGCCCGGTGCGCGGCGTCGGCATGCAGCCAGGCCTGGAAGCCGGCTTCAGAGGCTGCATCCAGCCCGTCCTCGCGGCGCACCAGCCAGCGCAGGGCCTGGGCCTCGGCGGCGCTCAGGTCCGCGAGTTCGGCATCGAGGGCATCGCCCGACACAAGCTCGTCCTCCCGCGCCCCGCCCTGTCGGGGCGGGCGCGGCGCGTGGTCGTCGGGGGCGGGGCGTGAACTCATGGCGCGGAAATCTCTGCTGGCTTCTTCGTAGACGGGCGAGTGCGCCGAACCCTGATGTCGAGGCATGAAAAAAGTGTCGTCGTCAATCGCATGGCGGTCCCTCGCGCCCGCGCGGCGGCCGGGCCGCCGCATCGTCGGCGTTGTCCCGGCTCTTGCGGCAGGCCAGCACCGCCAGCATCACGTGGCGTTCCACCATGTTGCGCGAAATGCCCATCTGCGCGGCGACCTCGGCATGCGAGAGCCCGTCGAGCTTGTGCAAAACGAAGGCTTCCCGGCAGCGCGGCGGCAGGCCTTCGATGGTGGCCACCAGCCTGTTCACGCGCTGCTGCGCCGCGTAGGCCTCCTCGGGCTGCTGGGTCACCGGCGCGGGCATGTCGTCCAATGCCTGCGGATCTTCGGGCGCGCGCAGCGCCTGGTGCCGCTGCCGGTCGATCAGCAGGTTGCGCGCCGTGCGGTAGAGCAACGCGCGCGGCTCGCGGATCGGCTGGCCGGCCTGCTGCACCCCGAGCACGCGCGCATAGGCCTCCTGCACGATGTCGGCCGCGCCATCGCGGTCCTTCACCTGGCGGGTGAAGTAGTTCAGCAGTTCTCGGTAGTAGCGGTCGAGCACGGGCAGGCCAGGAACCATGGAGGGACGGAATCCCGTTCGATGCGTGCTTTGCAGATGGGAATTGTTCGCATTATCGTCGAAGCGGCCGATGCGCTGCGGTCCCGGCGCGCTGCGGCGGCGCGGGCATCCGGAACTATTCATGGGGCCGTCGCACCAAACGGCGCGACCAACCAAGGAGAAAAACATGGGACGCTGGGTCCGTACCAACAGGGGGTTCCTGGTTCTGCTGCTGTGCTTCGGCCTTTTCCGTACGGCCATCGCCGACTGGAACCCCATCCCCTCCGGCTCGATGCGGCCCAACCTGCTCGAAGGCGACGTGGTGTTCGTCAACCGCCTGGCCTACAACCTCAAGGTGCCGCTGACCGACGTGGTGCTGGCCCGCACGGGCGAGCCGAAACGGGGTGACGTCGTGACCTTCTCCTCACCGGACGACGGCACGCGGCTCATCAAGCGGCTGGTGGCGCTGCCGGGCGACGTGGTGGAGATGCGCCACGAGGTGCTCTTCATCAACGGCGAGGCGGCGCGCTACGACGCGGCCCAGACGCTGCAGGAGAAGGTGGCCACGGGCCGGACCGTCGACGCCACGCGCCTGACCGAACGGGTGCAGGGCAGCGAGCGCCGCGTGCAATGGCTGCCGGGCATTGCGGCGCGCAACAGCTTCGCGCCCATCGTGGTGCCCGAGGGCGAGTACCTGATGCTGGGCGACAACCGCGACGACAGCGCCGATTCGCGCTACTTCGGCTTCGTGCCGCGCCAGCTGCTGATCGGGCGGGCGCTGGGCGTGATGGTCTCCGCCGACATCCAGGGCCACTGGAGGCCACGCTTCGAGCGCTTCGGGCAGAAGCTCTAGCGGCGTTCGTCGCCCCATCGGATCGCCGGTCGCACCGCCTTGGCGGATTCACCCTGGGCAGGTTCCGCATCCAGCCGTCGGCCTACCTGTTTTCAGGTATTCCTTCGAATGGCAAGGCCCCGGAAACTCACGGCTCGAGAACCACCGCCCGGAAGCCGAACCCATGCCCCCTCACCCGCCCAACGGGCTCCTGTCCAGGATTCCGATCGAGTTCGTCACCCGCGGCTCCACCAAACTGCCGCCGCCCCGCGTGGGCCAGCGAACGGACCTGCGCGTCGAGATCGAGGTGCCCCATGTCGGCCTGGTGCACATCAAGTACGAACTCATGCACGGCGGGCCGCTGCACGCGCAGCTGTTCTGGGCCGCCTCCTTCGCCGAGCTCGTGGGGCACGGCGGCTGCGCGCGTCGCCCGGAGCGCGCGCGTCCCGGCGAGCCCTGAGGCGCCACGGCGGCTCCCACGGCGATGGCAGGGGCGCTCAGCGCTTCTTCCAGTTCCGCCCGTCGACCGAGGTGTAGGTGCCGCCGGTGGCACAGCAGCCGCCGGCGCCGACGGCCTGGCGGCCCAGCGTGACCGTCAGCAGCTTCGGCTGGATCGTCAGCGACTGGCGCTGGCAGACGGTCCAGAAGGGATAGAACTCGGGCGCCAGCACGCTGGTCCACTGCACGCCGCCGCCCTCGCGGCGGTCGACGCGGTACACCTCGCAGTCGTGCACCAGCAGGAACATCGATTCGCCGCCGAGCTGGCCCTCGAAGATCAGTTCCTGGGGCGCTGCGCGCGTGGCGATGGCCTCCTTGCTGAGCAACGGGTCCGAGGGCTTCGATTCGAACAGCAGGTCGCAGCCCGACAGGCTGCCCATCGCCAGCAGCGAGCACAGGGTCCAGTGGAACGGCAGTTTCATGCCCCAAGCATGCCATTCAAATGCACCGAGGGCGACCGCGCGTCGGCCGCCTCCTCGGCGCACGCTCAGTCGAAGAAGCGGAAGCGCACCGTCGGGTCCTGCGCCACGCGCGCGCTCAGGCCGCGCTCCCACGCCAGGTAGTCGGCCCAGGCGGCGTCGCGCGCGGGGCCGAAGACACGCATCACCGAACCCCAGTCGTCGTCGAAGGGCGTGAGCAGCCGGTCGTGGCGCACGCCGCTCTCGACCGCGCCGCCACCGGCCTGCCAGGCCTGCGTGCCGCCGTGCAGCCAGGCCACGCGGGCCCGCGGCCGGCGCTGCAGCGCATCGCGCGCCGCGAGCCGGGCGGCTGCACCATCGGGCGAGGTGAAGACCACCGTGCGGCCAGGCACGGCCAGCAAGGCGTCGACCTTGTCCGGCGATGAAGGCAGCAGGAAGAAGGCGTCGGGCAGGTGCTGGCGTTCGTAGTCGAGGCTGGGCCCCACATCGACCACGTCCGTCGATCCCGTTTCGCGCCAGCGGGCCAGTGCATCGGCATCCACGGCGTCGGCGCCGATGTCCTCGGCGGGCCTCGCGTCTTCCGCCGGCGCGTCCGGCAGCGGCCCGTCGAGCACATGGACCTCGGCCTGGTTGAGCTGGGTGAGCCAGAACGCGGTGATGGCCGCGCGCAGGCCGTGCGGGTCGTCGACCAGCACGATGCGCGCGCCGCGCGTGCCGACCAGGTTCTCGAAATGCATGAAGACCTGGCCACCCGCGACATGGCGCAGGTCGCCAGCGGGCGCGGCGCCGGGCAGCGGCGGCCGCACGTCGAACAGATAGAGCGTGCGATCGGTGTCGGCGCGCAATCTTTGCAGGCCCTCGGCATCGATGCGCCGCAGGCCGTGGCGCGCCACCAGCGCATCGGCCAGGCCGCGCAGCACCTCGGGCGACTCGGCCGGCAGCTCGTCGCCAGCGTCTTCAGGCCGGGCGTTCTGCACCACGGGCGCGCCGCGCAGGCCCCAGGCCATCACGCCGTCCTCGACGAACACCGCGCGATCGGTCAGGCCCAGATGGCGCAGGGTGGTGGTGCCGATGATGCCGCGCGTGCGGCTGAAGCAGTTGATGGCCCACAGGTGATGGGGGTCGGCCTGGTCGTCGAAGCGGCGCAGCGAGAGCTCGGTGCCCGGATGGTTGCGCGCGCCGGCGATCGACAGGAAGGCGTACTCGTTGCGCGGCCGCGCATCGATCAGGGTGGTCGGCACACCGTCGCGCCGGCGCGCCTCGAGCTCGGCCAAGGGCAGCACCGGCGTGCCGTAGTGCTGCCGCACCCGATCGCCGAAGGCCTTGACCAGCGTGTTGTTGCCGTCGATCAGCGGCAGGCCGCGCGCGGCCCAGGCCCGCAGGCCGCCGTCGAGCCGGCGCACGTCGGTGTAGCCGAGCCGCGCCAGCAGCGCCGCGGCGCGCGCGGCCGGGCCGTCGGCGGCATCGTCCTCGTCGCAGAGCACGACCGGCACCGCGCGGCGCGGCACGAAGGCGCCGATCTGCAATTCGAGCGTGCTCAGCGGCGCATGGCGCGCGAGGTTCAGGTGCGCGCGGTTGGCCTGGCGCGCCTCGCGCACGTCGAGCAGCGCCAGTTCCTGGTCGCCCAGCAGCAGCTGCTGCAATGCGTCGGGGGTCAGCAGGCTCATCGCGTGCTCAGTTGGCCTCGATGCCGGCCTGCTTGACGACGGCGGTCCACTTCACCGTCTCGGACTGGATGAAGCGGCCGAACTCCTCGGGCGAGTTGCCCACGGTGAAGGCGCCGATGTCGTCGTAGCGCTTCTTGAAGGCCGGCGCCTGCACGATGTCGTGCAGCTCGCGCGAGAGGCGGTCGACCACCGGCCGCGGCGTGCCGCTGCGCACCACCACGCCGTACCAGGAGGTCACCTCGAAGCCGGGGAAGCCCGCCTCGGCCGTGGTCGGCACGTTGGGCAGCCAGGGCGCGCGCGTCTTGTAAGCGACCGCAAGCGGCTTGAGCTTGCCGCCCTGGATGTGCGGGATCGCGGTGATGACTTCGTTGAAGATGAATTGCGTCTGGCCGGCCAGCAGGTCGGTGATGGCCGGGGCGCTGCCCTGGTAGGGGATGGCGGTGAAGTCGGCGCCGGTCTGGCTGCGCAGCAGCTCGCCGGCGAGGTGGGAATAGGCACCGATGCTCACGCCGTAGTTGACCTTGCCCGGGTGGCTCTTCGAATAGGCGATCAGGTCCTTGACGCTGTCGACCGGCAGCGCCGGGTTCACCAGCAGCACCTGCGGCGTCTGCACCAGCAGCGACACCGGCGCGAAGTCGCGCGCCAGGTCGTAGCTCAGCTGCTTGAACAGCGCGGGCTGCACCGTGAGGTTGGAGGCCGGTGCCAGCAGCAATGTGTAGCCGTCGGCCGGCTGGCGCGCGACGTAGTCGAAGCCGATGTTGCCGGCCGCGCCGCTGCGGTTCTCGACCACCACCGGCTGCTTCAGGCGCAGCTGCAGCTGCTCGGCCACTTCGCGCGCAATCTTGTCGGCGATGCCGCCGGCCGGATAGGGCACGACCACGCGCAGCGGCTTGGCCGGGAAGTCGTCGGCGGCGGCCGCCGGGGTGGCGACGAAGGGGAAGGCTGCGGCCAGTGCGAGCAGCAGCGCGCGCTTGGCGGCATGGCGGCGGGAAGGAATGGAAGACATGGAAAGAGAACCCTGTGCCGAGTCGGCGCAAAGCGGAGGAATCTAGGGATTTCGCGCGCCGGCAGGAACGATGCCTTTCGCATATCGACATGCGCAAAGGGCGCATGCAAGGCACCCGCGCGCACCTAGCATCGGCGGCTTTCTTTGGCCCTCCGCCATGTCTTCCGATTCCTCTCTTTCCGCCCCGCTGTCGCCGACCGCCCGCAGTGCCGCGCGCGCCGTCTGGTGGCGCCGCTGCGAAGCACCGACCGTGGCGCTGTGCCTGCTGTTCTACCCGGCCTGGGCCGCACTGGTGTGGTGGCATGCGTTGCTGCCGGGATGGCCGCTGTTCGTCGTCGGCGGCTATCTGGCGCAGCTGCATTTCTCGCTGCAGCACGAGAGCATCCATGCGATGCGCGGCCTGCCGCGCTGGCTGCGCACCGCGCTGGTGTGGCCGCCGGTCAACCTCTGGCTGCCCTACCCGCTCTACCACCGCAGCCACAGCACACACCACGTCAACTTCCACCTCACGCATCCGCAGAAGGACACCGAGAGCGCCTACCACTCGGCGCCGGCCTGGGCCGCCTACAGCCCGTTCTGGCAGCGCGTCTACAGCGTCAACCAGACGCTGGCCTTCCGCGTGCTGCTGGGCCCGGTGCTGCGGCTCTACAAGCTGGTGCGCACCGAGGGCGGCAAGCTGCTCGCGGGCGATGTGTCGCACCTGCGGATCTGGGCCGTGCACGCGCTGAGCATCGCGCCGGTGCTGTACTTCGTGATCGGCGTGTGCGGCATGGGCTTCGGCGAGTACGTGCTGTACTTCGTCTACCCCGGCATGATGCTGGGCGCCTTGCGCACCTTCACCGAACACCGCTGGAGCGAGGCGCCGCATGCGCGCGTGGCCATCGTCGAATCGAACGCGGTGATGGGCCTGCTCTACCTCTACAACAACCTGCACCACGTGCACCACCGCGCGTCGACCATGCCCTGGTACGAGATTCCGGTGCACTTCCGCCGCCACCGCGCCGCGGTGCTGGAAGCCAACGGCCACTTCTACTACCGCGGCTATGGCGAGATCGCGCGGCGCTACCTGTGGCGGCCGGTGTTCCGGCCGGTGCATCCGAAGTGGTGAGGCGCTGACGGCGCGACACGGTGCCTGAAGTCCCATCGAGGGTTTTCAGGCATTGATCCTGCATGCAGGCGCCAGGATACTTGCCGGCCCGCGCCTCGCACGTCCCGGAACGCCCGGATGCGTGCATCGCCGCACCCGCATGGGGCACCTCGGAGCGTTCGCGCATCGTTCCCTGGCGCCGGGGCCCTCCCCGCCCCGCACGGCGGCCTGAGCCTGAAGGACAGCATCAACTTTGCTTATGCTGTCGGCCCCGAAAATGCGGCTCATAAGATCATGGAATTTAACCCTTCCCTCTAAGGTGTTGCACTTCCATGCCAATGAACCGACGCGCCCTCCTTCGCAGTACCGCCGCAGCCATCGTGCCGGCCATTGGCGGATTTCCATTGATCGGCCGGGCCGCCAACCGGCCCTACACCTACGGCGGTTCCGCCTGGCTGGGCCACTACTCGGCCTACATCGCGATCAAGACCGGCATCTTCAGCAAGAAGGGCCTGGAGATCAAATGGCAGAGCTTCCCCACCTCGTCCGACCGCATGGGCGCGGTGATGGCGGGCAGCATCGACCTGGCCGGCACCGGCGTGGTCTCGTCGCTGGCGCTCATGGCGGCCGGCGCGAGCCAGTTCAAGGTCATCGCGACGCCGAACAACTTCGGCCGCGCCGAAGGCCTGCTGGTGCGCTCCAACGTGTCGAACATCGCGCAGCTCAAGGGCAAGAAGATCGGCGTGACCTTCGCCTCGAGCACCCATGTGCTGGTGCTGGACCTGCTCAAGCAGGCCGGCATGAACCCTGACAGCGACGTCTCGCTGATCAACCTGCCCGCGCCCAACCTGCTGTCGGCCTACCAGGGCAACCAGATCGATGCCGCCGCGGCCTGGACGCCGTCCTTCGACCGCATCAAGGCGCTGCCCAACACGCGCGTGCTGGCCGACGACACCTCCTTCTCGCTCTACAAGGAATACAGCATCACGCCCGGCCCGGACGTGCTGCTGGCCACCACCAAGCTGGCCAAGGAAGACCCGGCCGCGATCAAGACCTTCCTGCAGGGCATCTTCGAGGCCAACGCGATGCTCACCAACGCGCCCGAGGAAGCCGCCAAGGTGATGATCGAGATCACCGGCCTGACGCTCGAGGAGCAGGTCAGCACCATCAAGCAGACCGGCTGGTACAGCGCCGAGCAGCAGCGCAGCCTGCTGGTCGCGCCGGGCAGCTTCGTCACCGGCATGCAGAAGCTGGCCGAGATGCTGGTGACGCTCAAGCAGATCGACAAGGCGCCCGTGGTCCGCAACTGGCTGGATGCAGGCTACCTCTGAGATGGCTGAAGTCGTGAAACCCCGCAAGAGCGCGGGCTCCCTGGCCTGGCTCAGCGTGCTGTCGCTGCTGGGCTTCCTCGCCGCATGGGAACTGATCTGCCGCTCCGGCGCGGTCGACCCGATCTTCCTGCCGCCGCCTTCGCAGGTCTGGGCCCGGGCCTCGACCATGTTCGGCCAGGGCACGCTGCTGGGCCATGTGCTGGCCTCGACGCGGCGCGTGATGGTGGGCTTCCTCGCCGCCGCCGCGGTCGCGATCCCGCTGGGCATCTGGCTCGGCACCTCGCGCATCGCGCGCGCCATCTTCGACCCGGTGATCTCCTTCCTGCGGCCCCTGCCCTCGATGAGCTGGATCCCGCTGTCGCTGCTGTGGTTCGGCATCAACGAGACGCAGAAGTACAGCATTGTCTTCATGGGCTCCTTCGTGCCGGCGCTGCTCTACGTGATGGAAGCCACGCGCAGCATCGACCCGCTGCTGATCCGCGCCGCGCGCAACCTGGGCGCGCAGCGCTGGCAGGTGATGCGCGAGGTGCTGCTGCCGGGCTGCCTGCCGCAGATCATCTCGGGCATGAAGATCATCCTGGGCCTGTCGTGGACCTGCGTGATCTCGGCCGAACTGGTGGCCGCCAAGGAAGGCCTGGGCTTCATGATCATGAACGGCAAGGAGTTCTTCCAGACCGACACGGTGGTGCTGGGCATGGTGCTCATCAGCTTCACCGTCCTGGCCACCGACCTGGTGGTGCGCGCTCTCGAGCGCTGGCTTCTGGCTTGGCAAAGATGACAACGAGCATGATCTCCATTCGCGGCGTTTCCAAGAGCTTCGGCGACAACCACGTGCTGTCCAACCTCGACCTCGAGGTGAAGAAGGGCGAGTTCCTGGTGCTGCTGGGCGCCTCGGGCTGCGGCAAGTCGACGCTGCTCAACCTCATGGCCGGCTTCGAGAAGCCCACGCAGGGCAGCGTCTCGGTCAACGGCAAGCGCATCGACGACGTGACCTCGGCCTGCGGCATGGTGTTCCAGCAGTACGCGCTGTTCCCCTGGCAGACGGTGCAGCAGAACGTCGAGTTCGGCCTGAAGATGAAGAAGATGCCCAAGGGCGAACGGGCCGAGATCGCGCGCCGCTTCATCGAGATGGTGGGCCTCAAGGGCAGCGAGGACAAGTACCCGCAGGCGCTGTCGGGCGGCATGAAGCAGCGCGTGTCGATCGCGCGCGTGCTGGCCAACGACCCCGACGTGATGCTCTTCGACGAGCCCTTCGCCGCGCTCGACGCGATGACGCGCCAGGTGCTGCAGGACCAGCTGCTGTCGATCTACGAGCAGAGCGGCAAGACCATCGTCTTCATCACCCACTCGATCGACGAGGCATTGATGCTGTCGACCCGCATGGTCATCATGGGCTCGCGGCCCGGCCGCGTGGTGCAGGACCTGCGCAACGAACTGCCGCATCCGCGCACCGCGGAGATCCAGCTGTCGGAAGACTTCATCTCGCTCAAGCGCTCGATCTGGGAGACGGTGCAGGAAGAAGTGGGCCGCACGCTGGCGGTCACGCGCGGCTGAGCGGCGATCCGCCAGGGAACGAGGCGCCGGACCGCGAGGTCCAGGCGCCTTTTTTCTGCGGACCCCGATGGCCTCGGTGCTCGAACGCGGAAGGCGCGCCGGCCGCGCGGGCGCGGCCGAAGCCGCTCAGCCCGCCGCGGCGGCGCGATGCGCCGGTGTCTCCTGCTCGATGACCTTGCTGGCGATCAGCGACGCGATCACGCCCTCCGCGATGCCCAGGCTCCTGAGCACCTCGGCCGTGTGCTGCCCCACGCCCGGCGAGGGCGTGCGGATGGAGGCCGGCGTCTTGCTCAGTTCGACCGCCGGCGCCACCGCCTTGACCCGTCCGATGGCCGGGTGCTCGTAGCTCGTGATCATCTTCATGTGCCGCACCTGGGGATCCTGCTCGACCTCCAGGTGCGTCTTGATCTCGCCGCACCAGATGCCGGCCTTGAGCAAGGCCTCCAGCAGGTCCGCGCGCTGCCAGCGACGCGTGTGCTCGGACAGCAGCCGGTGCACCACATCGCGCTCCTCGAACAGCCGCTTCGGGTCGTCGAAGGCGGCCAGCTCGGGCGCCTCGAGCACCTTCAGCAGCGTCGCGAACGGGCTCATGGCGATGGTGAGATAGCCGCTGGCGGTCTCGTAGATGCCGAAGGGCGCGTCCATGCCCGGATGGCCGATGCCTGAGCGGGGGCGCTCGAAGTTCTCGTTGAAGTTCAGCACGCTCATCAGCTCCTGCGCCTGGTGCGCGAGCAATCCGGCCAGCAGGTTGACCTTCACCTCCTGACCCATGCCCGTGCGGCCGCGCCAATGCAGCGCCGTCAGGATCCCGTAGACCATGTTCATGGCGCCGACCTGGTCGGCGAAGCCCGCGCCCACCGGCACCGGCGGGCCGTCGCCGCGCCCGGTCGCGGCCGCCAGGCCCGTGAGGCCCTGGATCAGCAGGTCCTGCCCCGGCCGATCGACGTAAGGCCCCGATTCGCCGTAGCCGGAGCCCGAGCAGTAGATCAGGCCCGGATGGAGGGCGCTCAGCGCCTCGTACCCGTAACCCAGGCGATCGAGCACCCCGGGCCGGAAGTTCTGCACCACCACGTCGACCTGGGGAATGATCTCGTGGATCAGCGCGCGGGCTTCGGGCGACTTGAGGTCGATCGCGATCGACTTCTTGTTCCGGTTCCAGGCGACGAAGTTCGGGCTCTCCGAGCCGCCCAGCCAGCGGTTGTTGAAGGTCAGTTGCCTGAACATCTCGCCGGCGCCGGGCCGCTCGACCTTGATCACGTGGGCGCCCATGTGGGCCAGCAGCATGGTGGCGAAAGGGCCCTGCAGCAGGTGGCTGAAATCGAGGATGGTGATGTCGTCGAGTGCTTGGCTCATGGTGTCTCCGTTGGATTTCATTGTTCTTCAGGCGCTCTTGCGCGCGAATTCGTCGATGCGCGCCAGCGCATAAGGGGTTTCGTGCAAGGCGTTCAGCGCCTGGCGCTCCCTTGCCAGTCCGGCGTCGAAGGGCAGGTCGCGCGCGTCGCGTGCGAGCCGCTTGAGCGCGACGAGGGCCGGCAGCGACGCCTCGGCGAAGCGCTCGCACCATTGGCGCGCGGCCGCCAGCGCGTCGCCATCGGCGAGCACGTTCACCACACCCCATTCATGCCACAGCGGCGCGGGCCGTGCCGCACCGGTCATGAGCAGTTCCACCGCGCGGTTGTAGGGCAGCTTCCTCAGCAGGCGCTGCGTGCCGCCGCCGCCGGGAACCAGCCCCAGCCGGCTCTCGGGCAGGCCGAGCTTGGCATCGCGCTGGGCGACGACCAGGTCGGCCGCCAGCGCGATCTCGAAGCCGCCGCCCAGGGCATAGCCGTTGACGGCCGCGACGACGACCTTGTCGGCTTGTTCGATCAGTTCGTAGACGCGTGCGCCACGTTCCTGGAAGTCCGCGAAGCTTTGCGGATTCAACTGCGCGTACTCCTTGATGTCCGCGCCGGCCATGAAGGAGGTCCCATGCCCGCCCAGGATCACGACCTTGACTTGCGGATTCGCGCTCGCTTCGGCCAGCGCGTCGCACAGCGCGTCGATCATCCGCGAGTTCATGGCATTGAGCTGCGCGGGCCGGTTGAAGAGGATCGTGGCGACATGGTCGCTCACACTGGATGTCACAAGAGGCTGCGTCATGCGTTGCTCGCTTGAAGAATGGGGGTGCGTCCTTGCTCGCGCGCGGACCAGGCATCGCCGTAGAGCGTGTCCAGGGCCCTGCGCAGCTCGCCCAGGGAACATTGGCCGCGCAGGCAGCGGTTGATCTCCACGCCGGCCGCTTCGATGAAGGGCACGAAGCCGGCGAAGCGCGGCCTGACGAACGCGCCGTCGAGCGAGGGCAAGGTGCGCGCGAAGAAGTCGTGGGCCTGGGCGTTGGCGTGGTCGCTTCGCCAGGCCGCGGCGCTGCCCGGCTGTCCGCCCGCTTCCAGGTACAGGCCGCCCTGCACCTCGGCGCCGTGCACCCAGGCCACGAAGCGGGCCGCCTCGCCGGCTTGGTCGCTGTGGCGCGAGATCGCCATGCCGGCGCCGCCGAGCAAGGCGCCGCGCGAAGGCACCTCGCCGGGGCCGGCCAGGGGCGCGAACTGAAGCCAGGGCGTGCGACCGGCGCGCGCGTAGTTCGAGTAGCCGAAGGCCGCGGGGCAATACACCATCCGGTCGGACGCGACCATTTGCTCGTACATGCGGATCGGGTTGTCGTCCAGGCAGCTGGCCTGGGCGTTCTCCGCCAGCCAGTGCAGATGGCCCATGACCTGCGCCAGGCCGGGGCCGGGGAGGAATTCGCCATCCGCCATCGACGCGGCATGGCCCAGGTTGGCCGCCAGCGTGAGGAGCGTGCAGGCGGCATCGGTCGGCGTGCCGGCCCAGGCCAGGGTCTGGCCGTTGGCCCTCGCCCGGGCCGCCAGGCGCACGACGTCCTGCCAGTCGCGCGGCACGGGTGCATCCAGCGCCGCCATCAGTTCGGGGCGGTAGCTGGCGACATGCGCGGCCGCATCGGTCGGCAGCGCGAACAGGGCCTCGTCCCAGGCGTACGAAGGCCCCGAGGGGCCCACGCCCTGCGCCACCAGCGCGTCGAGCACGTCGGCGGCGATCCATTCGCGCAGGTCGAGGAAGCAGCGCGTGCGCGCCGCCTGGCCCATGAAGGGGTGGTCGATCACCAGCAGGTCGAAGGAGCGCGCCAGTTCCTCGATCGGAAAGGCACCGAAATCGTGGAGCGACCGCTTGTGCCACTCGATCGACACATGCGGGTGGTCCTGCGCGTAGCGCGCGGCGCATGCGACCAGGGGGTCGTAACCCCGCGGATGGTCCCAGGTGAGTCCGCGCAGCCGGTGCGTCACCGTCATGGCGCGGCCCCGGCACCCGCCTGCGTGAAGCCGAGCAAGCCGGCGAGCCGGTGGGCGGTCTGCTGCGCCATCGCCCGTGCCGACGCCAGATCGACGCGCAGCCCGACCTGGCTGAGGAACGGAACCGTCAGCGCGGCCACGGCCGCTCCCCGGTGGTCGCGGATCGCGAAGCTCAGATTGGTCACGCCTTGCACGATCGGGCTCAGCAGTTCCTCGCTGGCCTGGGTCGAAGCGGACAGCAGCCGCTCCTGCAGCTGCCGCGGGGCGATGCCGGGCGCCGCGGCGATCCATTGCGGCCATTGCTCGGCCTGCTGGTAGGCCACCAGCACGACGCCCGAACTGGTCTCCAGCGCCGGGAAACGGGCGCCGACGCGCACGCTGTAGTTCATGGGCAGGGGGCTGGCCACGCTGGCGACGATCAGCACCGCGTCGCGGTCGAGCACGGCCAGATGGCACGATTGCTCCATCTGTTCGGCAAGGGCCTGCATCAGGGGGGTGGCCAGTCCGATGAGCCGCTCGGTGGGCGGATGGCGATGGGTCAGCTCGAACAGCTTGCCGGTCAGGAAATAGCGTTCGGAGGACGCGTCCTGGGAGATGACGCCGCGCGACGAGAGCGCGAGCGCCACGCGATAGATCTCGCTGATCGTGCGGTTGAGCTGGGTCGCGATCTCCGCCAGCGGCAGGCCGTTGACCTGCGCCGCCAACAGCTCGATCACGTCCAGTGCCTTGTCGACGGCAGGCGCCGAGTACTGCGGTTGTTTGTCGGTCTTGCCTTCGGTGGTCTTGGTCATTCGTTGGATCGTATGAAGAATTGCATGGTGGTCGTCTTCGGGATGCGGCCTCAGTCCGCGCGGATGTCGTTCGCCTTCACGACCTCGCCCCAGGTCGTGTAGTAGTCGTGGGTCATCGCCTTCAGGCGCTCCGGCGGCCCGCCGCCCGGCTCGTCGCCCCGGTCGATCAGCATCTTCGTGGTGGCCGGGTCGGCCATGGTCTTGTTGAGGGCGGCATTCGCCTTTTTGACGATCTCCGGCGACAGGCCCGGCGGACCGTAGAGCCCGATGAAGGAGGTCACCACGAAGTTCCTGACGCCGATCTCGGCCGCAGTCGGAATGTCGGGGAAGGCCGGCACGCGTTGCTGGCTTGTCACCATGAGCGCGCGCAGCTGCCCCGTCTTGAGGAAGGGCGCGATCACCGACACCGCGTCGAACATGAGGGTGACCCGGCCCGCCAGCAGGTCCTGCATCGCGGGCGCACTGCCCTTGTAGGCGATGTGGTTCATCTTCGGCTTGCCCATGCGGTCGCGCAGCAGCTCCATCGCCGCCTGCGTCAGGCTGCCCGGCCCGGACGACGCATAGTCGACGCCGCCCTTCGCCTGCTCCTGCGCCTTGACCCAGGCCACCAGCTCGTTGAAGTCCTTCGCGGGCACGCTGGGATGCACGGCCAGCACCAGACCCGACTGCAGCAGCAGGCCGATGGGCAGCAGCAGCCGTGGATCGACCATCGGCGTGTTGCGGTAGGTGTGCGGGTTGAGCGTCATGTTCCCGCCGTTGCCCACCAGCAGGCGGTAGCCGTCGGTCGGACCCTTCAGCACGTACTCCACGCTGATGTTGCCGCCGGCACCTGGCCGGTTGTCGATGACGAAGGGCTGCCCCAACGCCGCCTGCAGGCCCGCGGTCTGCACCCGCATGGCGAAGTCGGTCTGGCCTCCGGGCGGCGCGCCCACCACCACGGTCACGGCCTTGTCCGGCCAGCTTCCCGGTCCCTGGGCGGACGCATTCGGGGGCATCAGGGCCGCGCCGAGCAGGCCGGCCCCGGTGGCCAGCACGTCACGCCGCGAGCGAAGAGCAGCAGTCGATGTCATCTTGTCTCCATTTCTATTTATGAAACTTCATTCTCATCCATGAAAGTTTCTGAAAATGACAGGGATTTCCCTGACGCCCAGCGCGAAGCGCCGGTCGTGCCGTTCAACTGCAAGGAATGGGGAGGGAAACGCCGCGGCGAAGGTGGTGGCGCGCGCGGTGTGGCCCGGGCGCTATCGGCGGGCGCCGGGCATCGTTCGCCTGGCCGCGTCATGCCAGGCGTTCAGCTTCATCCCGCCACCACCACATGCGCCTGGATCTTGCCGCTCACCGGCCCGTCGCCATGTCGCTCGGCAATGGCCTGCGACACACGGTCCGTGGCCAGCGCCAGCAGGCTGGCGTCGCGCACCTCGATCTCGTTGCGCAGCGGCGTGCCCTGGCAATAGGCGATGGCGACGTGGCGCGCCGAAGGCGCATGGCTCGCCTTCTCGCGCGTCTCGATCGAGATGTCGGTGAAGCCGGCGCGGCGCAATTCCTCGCGGATCAGCGCGACGTCGTGGTAGCCGTGCGGCGTGCAGGCGATGAATCGCGGCGGGTCGTGCGGGAACAAGGCGGCGACGGCCTGGGAGACCTCGTCGGCAAAGGCGTTCTCCTCGATGCGGTCCCAGACGCTCAACAGGAAGCGTGCGCCCGGCTTCAACACGCGCCGCGCCTCGGCATAGCCGGCGACCCGGTCGGGGAAGAACATCGCACCGAACTGGCAGAGCACCACGTCGAAGGTCGCGTCCTCGAAGGGCAGGTCCAGCGCATCCGCCTGCCGCCATTCGATGCGGCCATCCGGCGGCTGCCGGCCGGCGGCATGGTCGAGCATGGCCTGGCTGAGGTCGGTCACCACGTAGCGCGCGCCGGTGCCGAGCCTTGGCGCCAGCGCCCGCGTGACGACACCGCTGCCGGCCGCCGTTTCCAGCACCGCCTCGGGCAGGCCCGCCGCAGCCAGCACCGCCATGTCGGCCGCATAGGCCTCGAAGATCAGCGGGACCATCAGCGTGTCGTAGAGCTTCGGGATCGAGCCCGCGAACATCCTGTCACTATCGGCCATGACGTCTCCTTGGACCAGCACTTGCCGGCCATTGCAGCGCCACCCCGTCCGCGTTCGATCTGCTGCCCGCGGCCCCGACGGCGATCCGCCATGGTGGCCCTGCGCAAGACCACCGTCAACGTCGCGCCGCATCCTCTTTCAAGGGTGGGGTCAAAGCGCTGCGGTCATCTCCGGCATCGCCACGAACAGGTCCGCCACCAGGCCGTAGTCGGCCACCGAGAAGATCGGTGCCTCTTCGTCCTTGTTGATCGCCACGATCACCTTCGAATCCTTCATGCCCGCCAGATGCTGGATCGCGCCCGAGATGCCGGCCGCGATGTAGAGCTGCGGCGCCACGATCTTGCCGGTCTGGCCGACCTGCCAGTCGTTCGGGGCGTAGCCCGCGTCGACAGCCGCGCGGCTGGCGCCCAGGCCCGCGTTGAGCTTGTCCGCCAGCGGTGCCATCACCTCCTGGAACTTCTCGGCGCTGCCCAGGGCGCGGCCGCCCGAGACGATGATCTTGGCGGCCGTCAGTTCGGGGCGCTCGCTCTTCGTGACCTCGCGGCCCACGAAGCTGCTCTTGCCGCTGTCGGCCACGCCTTCGGCGGTTTCGACCGAAGCCGAGCCACCGGTGGCAGCGGCGGCGTCGAAGCCGGTGGTGCGCACCGTGATGACCTTGGTCGCATCGCCGCTCTGCACGGTCGCGATCGCGTTGCCCGCGTAGATCGGACGCTCGAAGGTGTCTGCGCTCACCACGGCCGTGATGTCGCTGATCTGCGCCACGTCCAGCTTGGCGGCCACGCGCGGGGCCACGTTCTTGCCGTTGGCGGTCGAGGGGAACAGGATGTGGCTGTAGTTGCCGGCGATCGCCAGCACCTGGGCAGCAACGTTCTCCGCCAGGTTCTCGGCCAGGCTGGGGCTGTCGGCCACGATGACCTTGGTGACGCCGGCGATCTGCGCGGCGGCCTTGCCGGCTTCGGCGGCGTTGGCGCCGGCCACCAGCACATGGACTTCACCGCCGCAGGCGATGGCCGCGGTCACGGTGTTGAGGGTGGCGGGCTTGACCGTGGCGTGGTCGTGTTCGGCAATGACAAGTGCGCTCATGTTCAGATCACCTTCGCTTCGTTCTTCAGTTTGTCCACCAGGGTCGCGACGTCGGGCACCTTGATGCCGGCACCGCGCTTGGGCGGCTCGCTGACCTTGAGGGTCTTCAGCCGCGGCTTGACGTCCACGCCCAGGTCCTCGGGCTTGAAGGTGTCGAGCTGCTTCTTCTTCGCCTTCATGATGTTGGGCAAGGTCACGTAGCGCGGCTCGTTCAGGCGCAGGTCGGTCGTGATCACGGCCGGCAGCGTCAGCGTCAGCGTCTCCATGCCGCCGTCGACTTCGCGCGAGACGGTGGCCTTGTCGCCCGCCACTTCGACCTTCGAGGCGAAGGTGGCTTGGGGCAGGTCGGCCAGCGCGGCCAGCATCTGGCCGGTCTGGTTGGCGTCGTCGTCGATGGCCTGCTTGCCCAGGATGATCAGCTGGGGCTGTTCCTTGTCGACCAGCGCCTTGAGCAGCTTGGCGACGGCCAGCGGCTGCAGTTCTTCGGTGGTCTCGACCAGGATGCCGCGGTCGGCGCCGATGGCCATCGCGGTGCGCAGGGTTTCCTGGCACTTCGCGTCGCCGCAGGAGACGGCGATGACCTCGGTCACCACGCCCTTCTCCTTCAGGCGCACAGCCTCTTCGACGGCGATCTCGTCGAAGGGGTTCATGCTCATCTTGACGTTGGCGATGTCGACGCCCGTGCCGTCGCTCTTCACACGGACCTTGACGTTGTAGTCGACGACCCGTTTGACGGGCACCAGTACTTTCATATCTTCACCAGCTCCGGATTTGCGACCAAGACCACATGCTTGGTTCGAGCCGCATCGCGATGCGGCCGCCTGCAGTGTTGCCAAGGCGCCGGCCCGCGGGCCGAAGATAAGACCTGCCGATGCAATGCTTAAGGCCGGCGCCTCAGTCGCCGCCCTCGGACGCCACCAGCGCCTCTTCGCCCAGCCCCAGCGCGAGCGCGATGTCCTGCGACAGCTGGCGCCGCACCGCGATGCGGATCAGGTCGCGCACCTCGGCAGGCAAGGTGCCCATCTCGCCCTGGCGGTAGGCCAGGTAGAAGGTGCGGCTCACGTCGACGTAGGGCCGGCCGTGGCGCGTGAAGGCCGACATCGGCACCACCCGCACGTCGGGCAGGAACTGCCGCGACTGCCAGAGGCACAGCGGCGTCGTCAACGCGAAGCCCATGTCGTTGGCGACCAGGCTGATCAGCGGGTCGGTGGTGTCGAATTCGTAGGTGCGCTCGAGCACGTCGCCGCAGCGCTGCAGGTAGTCGTCGACCTGCTGGCCGATCACCGAGCGCGCGCTGTAGCGGATGAACTTGAGCTGCCGCTCGATCTCGGTCAGCGAACCCAGCGGGCCGAGGTCGAACTTGGCGGGCAGCACCGCATAGAACTTCTCCGAGAACAGCGACGCGCGCGCGATGCCGGCCGCGCCGTGCAGGCTGGTGGTGACGGCCAGGTCCAGCTGCCGGCCTTCGATGGAGGCGTCGAGCGTGGGCGTGATGCCGGACCAGAGCCGGATCTGGTGCGAGGAACCGGCCAGCCCCTTGATCAGCAGCGGCCCGACCGTGGCCGCGAAGGAATCGACGCAGCCGATGCGCACGGTCATGCGCTTGGCGCGGCTCAGGCCGCGGACGCTCTCGACCAGCTGGTCGGCCTGCGTCAGCAGTTCCTTGGCGTGTTCGAACAGGCGTTGCCCGGCGGCGGTGGCTTGCGCGGGGCGCGTGGTGCGGTCCAGCAGCGCGGTGTCGAAGAAGGTCTCGAGCTGCTTGATGCGCTGCGAGACCGCCGCCTGCGAGATGTTGAGCAGCGTGGCGGCATCGGACACGCTGCCCGATTCGATGACCGCGATCCAGCTCACCAGCAGGTCCAGATCGGGCAGACCCTTCTTGCTGTTGGGATTCATGCGCTCGATTACAGCACAGGCCCCCGGCGGTTCTCGCACCCTATGCGTCGCGCGTGACGAGCTGCAGCATGGCCGCGCCCAGCATTCTTTCCAGCAGCGGCTGGACCTTCGCCGCGAGGTCCGCGCGGTAGGCAAAGGGCGCTTCCTCGTTCATGTAGACCGACTGGCACATCTCCAGCTGGATCGCATGCACGCCCGCCGCCGGCTGCCCGTAGGCCCGCGTGATATAGCCGCCCTTGAAGCGGCCGTTGGCCACGTGCGTGAACGCACCGGCACTGTCGAGCACCGGCTGGACCGCCGCCGCCAGGATGTCGGCGGCGCAGGCCGCGCCGTCGTTGGTGCCCAGGTTCAGGTCGGGCAGCTTGCCCTCGAACAGCCGCGGCAGCACGCTGGCGATCGAATGCGCCTCCCACAGCAGCACCTGGCCGTGCAGCGCGCGCAGCCGGTCCAGCTCCTGCCGCAACGCATCGTGGTACGGCTGCCAATAGGTGGCCCGGCGCCGCTGGATCTCCGCAGCGTCGGGCGCATGGCCCGCGCGATAGAGCGGCTCGCCGCGGAAGCTCTCGGTGGGGCACAAACCGGTGGTGGTCTGGCCCGGGTAGAGGCTCTCGCCGCCCGGCGGCCGGTTGAGGTCGATGACGTAGCGCGAGACCGTCGCGCCCAGCACCGAGGCGCCCATGGCGCGGGCGAAGCCGTAGAGCGTGTCCAGGTGCCAGTCGGTGTCGCGCACGCCGAGCGCCTCGGGCGTGAGGCCGCCGCGGAGCTCGTCGGGCAGCGCGGTGCCCAGATGCGGGATGGAGATCAGCAGCGGCACGTCGCCCTGCACGAGGTTGAAAACGGTCGAGGTCATGGGAAGGAAAGTGATGCGATCGGCGGTGGCCCATGCTGGCCCGCGCGCGGGGCCGCTGCCATAGCTCAAGCGGCGCTGATGCTGAAAATCAGTTTAGGGAATGTCCAGCGGTAACGAAGGGGCGGCTCTTAGGCTTGCGCCCATCCGTTTTTACCTAGTCAGGACTGTGGAATGAAAAGCTATGACGCGATCGTGATCGGCGCGGGTGTGATCGGCACCTCGGTCGCCTATCACCTCGCCCGCCTCGGCTGCACCAACGTGCTGGTGCTGGACCGCACGCAGATCGGCGCCGGAACGACGTCGCAATCCAGCGGCATCCTGCGCACGCACTACTCGGTGATCGAGAACGTGCGGCTGGCCCAGGCCTCGTGGCGCATCTTCAACGATTTCTCCAACTACCTGCAGGACGAGGAAGCCTCGGCCGGCCTGGTGAAGTCGGGCTACCTGATCGCCGCGCCCGAAGGCGCCAAGCTCTCGCCCTTGCGCGCCGCCCTGGAAGCCCAACGCGCCCAGGGCATCCAGGTCGACCTGCTGGACGCGCACCAGGCCGCGAGCCTGCTGCCGATCGCCCGCTTCGATGATGCCGCCCTGATCGGCTTCGAGCCCGAGGCCGGCTTTGCCGACGCCTACCTGGTCGCGACCAGCTTCGCCCGCACGGCGCGCCGGTTGGGCGTGAAGATCAAGGAAGGCGTGGAGGTCCACCAGCTGATCGTCGAGAACGGCCGCGTGGCCGGCGTCCAGACCTCGGAAGGCCGCTTCGACGCACCCACGGTGATCAGCGTGCAGAACATCTGGTCCACCGACATCGAGCGCTGGACCGGCATCAAGAGTCCCGTCAAGGCCGAACGCCATGCGGTGCTGGCCCTCGAAGGCCCCGAGGCCTACACCTTCAAGATGCCGGTCTACAAGGACCTGGGCTCGCCGGGCATGCTGTACTGCCGCAGCTACGGCGGCAACCAGATGCTGGTCAGCGAAGGCATCGTCGGCGAGACGCTGGCGGCGCCCGACAACGAACAGGGCGACATCAGCATGGACTACATGGTCGAGGTCGGCGAACAGGTGGCGGAGCGCTTCCCCAGCTTCGAGACGGCCGGCGTCGCCTCGTCGTGGACCGGTGTGTACGACGTCACGCCCGACTGGAACCCAGTGCTGGGCCGACTGCCGGAGCTGCCGGGCCTGGTGGTCGGCTACGGCTTCTCGGGGCACGGCTTCAAGCTGTCGCCGGCCGTGGGCCTGGTGCTCGCGCAATCGGCCCTGGGTCTGAAGACCGAGGTCGACATCGAGCCCTATGCGCTCGAGCGCTTCCGCACCGGCGGCCTGCTCACCGGCAAGTACGGCCTGGGCGCGGTGTCCTGAGGCGGTGATGGGCCGCTTCGCGCTCGACCGCCTGCCGGTCACGCTCTGGCGCAACGGCGGCGGCGAGACGCGCGAGATCGGCCAGGGCCGCTTCGGCGACAGCGCGGCCGCGGCGGGCCCCGATGGCTGGGACTGGCGGCTCAGCGTCGCCACCATCGCCGGCGATGGCGCGTTCTCCAGCTTCGCCGGCGTCGACCGCAGCGCGGTGCTGGTCGACGGCGCGGTCACGCTGAGCTCCGACGCCCAGGTCCTGTCATGGACGGCCGTGGGCGAGCTTCATGCCTTCGCGGGTGAAACGGCCTTCGGCGCCCGGCTGGCGCAAGGCCCCGCGCGCTTCTTCAACGTGATGGCGCGGCGTGCGAACGCGCGCGCCGAGCTGAGCGTGCGGCGCGCGGATTTCGCCATCGACCCCTCGGTGGCCGCGCCGCTGTGCCTGCTGGTGCTGCAGGGGCATTTTCAGGTCGCCACGCGCTCCGGCATGCAGACGCTCGATGCCGAACAGGGCCTGCTGCAGGCCTGTCCGCAGGAAGCGATGCAGGTCGTGCGGCTCGGCGCGGCCGGCTGCATCGTGGCCGTCCAGCTGCATCCGACCTAGGCGAGACAAGAACCGATCCGCAGGCGTATGCTCCGGCGCTGCGGAGGGGTTTCCATGCTGCCCATCGTCAGTTCGCTCATCGCCACCGTCGTCCTGCTGGTCTGGATGGGCTTCTTCATGATGGGCTCGCTGCCCCTGCTGATCCTTGCGCACGACACGCCGCTGGATTCGCGCTTCATCCGCGGACTGTTCAACGTCTATTACCTGGCGGTGATGCTGACGGCCAGCGCCGCGGCGCTGTGCTACGGCTGGACCGGCCGGCCCTTCTTCGCGCTGGGCATGGCCGCGATCGCCGTGCTGGCCTTCGCGCTGCGCCGCTGGATCATCATCCCGCGCATGGACCGGCTGCGCGAGACGATCCCGCAGGTGCAGGCGTCGGCCCTGCGCTTCCGGCGGCTGCACATCGCCGGGATGATGCTCAACGTGGTGCAACTGGGCGGCGTGGCCTGGTCGCTGACGCGGCTGGGGCTGTAGCTCAGGCCCGGTCGGGCAGGATTTCCATCACGTCGCCGTTGGTGGGCGTCGCATCCTCGTGGTAGACGTCGTAGAGGTACTGGGCCAGTTCCTCGCGCGTGACTTCGGACGGCACCGCGAGCTCGACGCGGCGCCGCTTGCCCTCGTTGCCCACGAGGTAGCAGTGCCAGCGTTCGCCCACGCGTTCGATGGCCATGCGGCGGCCGAACACGTCGAAGCGGTAGCTGGCCATCGATCTCAGTAGAAGATCCAGAGCGCCAGGCCGCCGAAGATCGCCCACTTCACCAGGTAGTAGGCGCGGCGGTCCCAGGCCTTGAGGCGCTTGCCGATCACGCGCACCTGGTAGATGTACTTGAAGGCGCGGTTGATGCCGCCCGTCTTGTCGCCCGCGTCGTTGGGCGAGCTGGCGGCGGCCAGCACGTTCTTCGCGAACCAGCGGTTCACCGCCATGGCCCAGCGGTACTTCATCGGCCGCTCGATGTCGCAGAACAGGATCACGCGGTCGTGGTCGGTGGTGTTCTCGGCGTAGTGGATGTAGGTCTCGTCGAAGACCACGGCCTCACCGTCGCGCCAGTGGTAGCGCTGGCCGTCGACGTCGATGTAGCAGCCCTCGACGCCGGGCGTCCACAGGCCCAGGTGGTAGCGCAGCGAGCCGGCGAAGGGGTCGCGGTGGCGCACCAGCCGGCTGCCGGGCGGCAGCTCGGCGAACATCGCGGCCTTGACCGTGCCCAGGCCCTTCAACAGTTCGGTCGTGCGCGGGCACAACACCGCGGCCGAGGGATGCGCCTCGTCGTACCACTTGAGGTAGAAGCGCTTCCAGCCGCTCTTGAAGAAGGAGTTGAAGCCCACGTCGTTGAACTGGCTCGAGGCCTTGATGCTGCCGCCGTTGCGCATCGCCAGCGCCTCTTCACGGATGATTTCCCAGTTCTGCTCCAGCACCCGCATCTCCGGGAACTCCGCCGGCGACAGGTAGGGCGTGCTCGGCACCTTGGAGAACATGTACATGAACACGTTGAGCGGTGCCAGGAAGCTCGAGTGGTCGGACAGCTGGCGCAGGAAGCGATGCCGGACCTGCCCGCGGAAATGGACATAGAGTGCGCTGAGCACAAAGATGGCGAGGACGATCCACTTCACGGCAAGTCTCCAGGAATACGAGGCGGTATTTTCGTTCAGTCCGGAAACGGCCGTCGGCACACCGCGGTGCGGGCCGTGGGCGATCGGGTATCGCCCGGGTCCGGGAACACCGCGCAGTATCCGCCAAGCGACGGGGCCCTGCTTCAGAAAGTCTTCAGGCGCCGCGGGTAAGCGGCCGCGAGTTCAGGTGACGTAACCACCATCCACATACAGCGTCGAGCCGGTCATGAAGCCGTTGCCCATGAGGAAGAGCACCGCCTCCACCACCTCCTCCACCGTGCCGACCCGGCCCAGCGGCGCGCCCTGGGCGAAGCTCTCGAAGGCCGCCTCGCGCAATGCGGCCGGCCGCGCGCGCCAGAGCTCGCTGTCGATGGTGCCGGGCGACACGGTGTTGAAGCGCCGCGGCGCCAGCTCGCGCGCCAGCGCCCGGCCCAGCCCCTCGATCGCGCAGTTGCAGGCCGCGTAGGCCGCGCCGGTCAGGCCGACGCGCGCGCCCAGCGCGCCCGCCATCAGCACCACCGAGCCCTGCGCGCTCAACTTGGGCAGCGCATGCCGCACCACCCGGTACTGGCCCCAGAACTTGTGGTCCATCGGGCTGCGGGCGGTGGCCTCGTCCAGTTCGGTGAAGCGGCCCAGCGCATAGGAGGCACCGGGCGTGAACAGGTGGTCGATGGCCGGCGCGGCGGCGAAGAAGGCGGCGACCGAGGCGTCGTCGGCGCTGTCGACCCGGTGGCCGCCAGCGGCGGGCCCGAGTTGCGCGAGCGCGCGTTCGAGCCGCCGGGCGTCGCGCCCGCCGATGAACACCCGGCCGCCCGCGGCCACCACCTGTTGTGCCACGCCCAGGCCGATGCCCGAGCTGCCGCCGACGATGGCCACGGTCTTGTCTTTCATGGATTCACTCTCCTTGCGCTGATGGGGAGCCTGGATGCTCGCGCGCGCCCGGCCATGGGTCGAGCGCAAAATCGGCACGCCATTGGCGACGCCTAGGCACCAATCGCCCTCGCCGCCCTTTCCCTTTCATGATCTCCATCGACCAACTCACCGGCATCCGGGCCTTCGTCGAGACCGCCCAGGCCGGCAGCTTCACGCTGGCCAGCGAAAGGCTGGCGCTGTCGCGCTCGGCCGTGAGCAAGGCGGTCGCGCGGCTGGAGGCGCAGCTGGGCGTGCGCCTGCTGCACCGGAGCACGCGCCGGCTCGCGCTCACCGAGGACGGCCGCGCCTTCCACCGGCACTGCCTGCGCGCGCTCGCGACGCTGGCGCAGGGCGAGTCCGAGCTGCGGCAGAAGCAGGGCGCGGTGGCGGGCACGCTGCGCATCGAAGTGCCGGTGCTGTTCGGGCGGCAATGGATCGCGCCCGCGCTGCTCGAGCTGGCGCGCGAACATCCGGCGCTGCACCTGGACATCGCCTTCCTCAACCGCTTCGGCGACCTGGCCGGCGGGCAGGTCGACCTGGCGGTGCGCATCGGCGCGCTGCCCGACAGTCCGAACTTGGTGGCGCGCCCGCTGGGCGTGCAGCGCACCGTGATCTGCGCCGCCCCGGCCTACCTCGCGGCGCGGGGCCGGCCGGCCGACCCTGCCGAACTGGCCGCGCACGACTGCCTGGTCGAAGGCCGCGACAGCCGCTGGCTGCTGGCCGATGCGCAGGGCGAACTGCAGGCCTTCGCGCTGGGCGTGCGTCTCACGCTGCGCGATGCGATGGCGCTGCGCGACGCGGCCGTCGCCGGCTTCGGCCTGGCCCGGTTGCCGCGCTGGCTGGTGGCCGCGCAGCTGGCCGACGGCAGGCTGGAAGAAGTGCTGCCGCAGCAGGCCTCGGCCGCGTCGGCCCTGCCGATCCATGTGATCTGGCCGCACCAGGGGGCGCTGGCGGCGCGGCAGCGCGCGGTGGTCGACCACCTGCTGGCGCGCTTCCTGCCGCTCGCGCCCTGGGAACGCTGACTCAGCTCGCGCGGACTTCGGCGGAGCGGTCCCAGAGGTTCGGCAGCACGGTGTTCGAATAGCCCGAGACGAAGGGCTTGCGCCCGCCCTCGGCCGGGTAGGTGTGGCGCCGCACGCCGCCGATGTTGGCGCCGTAGACATGGATGCTGACCGACACCCGGTCGTCGTACACGTTGCGCACGCGGTGCACGTCGCCGATGCGCGGCGACACCGCCTCGACATCGCCCGGCACCAGCCGGACCGCCTCGCCCTGCGCCACCCAGCGGCCCTCGCGCTCGGCATAGCCCTGGCTTTCCTCGGCGCCGCGCAACATGCCGATCAGGCCCCAAACCGTGTGATCGTGCACCGGCGTGGCCTGGCCCGGGCCCCAGACGAAGCTCACGACCGAGAAGCGCTCGGTCGAGTCGGCATGCAGCAGCAGCTGCTGGTAGTGCACCGGATGCGGCTGCGCGAAGGCCTCGGGCAGCCAGTCGTCGCGCGACACCAGCGTGCGCAGCAGCGCGCCGCCTTCCTGCAGGATGCGCGCCTCGTCGGGGCCGGTGTCGAGCAGGTGGCCGAAGGCGACCACGAAGTCGCGCAGCGGCGCGATGGTGGGGGTTGCAGAGGGAGTGGTCATGGGGAGGTTCTTGAAGGAAGGTGAGCGCTTCAACGCGCCCGGGCGCTGTTCGCGGCCGCGGCCAGCAGCACCGCCGCGCAGTCGCGCGCCAGCAGGGCCGCGCCGGCGTCGCGCTGGATCAGGATCTGCGCCATCGCGCCGTCGTAGAGCAGGTTGAGCTGCGCGGCCAGCGTCGCGCGCTTCGGCCAGGCGGCGGGCAGCAGGGCCTCGAACATCGCCAGCACCGCGTCCTTGTGGCCGCGCGCGATGGCGCGGACTTCTTCGGAGGTCTCGTTCTCCGCCACCGCCAGCATGAAGGCACAGCCGCGGAAGTCGGGTGTGCCGCCCTTCACATGCAGCAGCTCGAACACCGACAGCGCCTGCGCGACGCCATCGGCAGGGCCCTTCTCCAGCCCCTTGCGCAACGCCTCCATCACCCGGTCGTGGCGGCGCTGCAGGCAGGCCGCCACCAGCGCGTCCTTGCCGGAGAAGTAGCGGTACATCGTGGCCTTGGCGACACCGGCCTCGAGGATGATCCGGTCCACGCCGACCGACTTGGTGCCTTCGCGGTAGAAGAGCGCGCCCGCGGTGTCGATGATGTGGTCCAGCAGCGTGGTCGCAGGGGGAGTGGCAGTCGTGGAGGTCATGGGCTCGGCTTGAAGGAACGGCGCGCGGGCCGCGAAGGGCGGTCGCACAAAATCATAGGGCCGCCGCGAGCAGGCGTCGCGTGTAGTCGTGCGCAGGCCGGTCCAGCACCTGGGCGGCCGCACCGGTCTCGAGCAGTTCGCCGCGGTACATCACGGCGATGCGGTCGGCGATGTACGACACCACCGAGAGATCGTGCGTGATGAACAGCAGCGCGAGCCCGCGCGACTGCTGCAGGTCGGCCAGCAGGTTGAGGATCTGCGCCTGCACCGACACATCGAGCGCCGACACCGCCTCGTCGCAGATCAGCAGCTGCGGCTCGCCCGCGAGCGCACGCGCGATGCCCACGCGCTGGCGCTGCCCACCCGACAGTTCGTGCGGGCGCCGCGGCAGCAGGCTGGCCGGCAGGCCCACGGCATCGAGCAGCGCCGCGGGTGGGGCCGAGGCCGCACCGCGTCCCAGCAGCGCGATCGGCTCGCGCAGGATGCGTTCGATGGTGAAGCGCGGGTCGAAGGCCGCCGCGCTGTCCTGGAACACCATGCCGATGCGGCGGCGCTGCGCCAGCGAGCGCGCGGCCGCCGCGAGCGGCACGCCCTGCCCGGCCAGCGCCAGCGTGCCCTGGCGCACCGGCACCATGCCCATCAGCGCGCGCGCCAGCGTCGACTTGCCCGAGCCGGACTCGCCGACCACCGCCAGCACTTCGCCCGCCTGGACCTGCAGCGACACGCCGCGCACCGCGTCGACGCGGCCGTTGCGCCCCTCGAAGCGCACGTGCAGACCGTGCGCGGCCAGCAGCGGCGCCGTCATGCGGCCACCGCCATCGGCACCTCGAGCCGCCCCTCGGCCGCCGCATGGCACCACACGGTGCCGCCGGCCAGCCGAAGGGCGTCGGGGCTCGACGTTTCGCAGCGCGCGGTCGCCAGGCCGCAGCGGCCCGCGAAGGCGCAGCCCGGTCCGGTCTGGCCCGGCGGCGGCACGCGGCCCGGGATCTCGGCCAGCCGCGGGCGCGGGCCCTCGACCGGCCGGCGGCGCGGCCTGGCCGCCATCAGCGCGCGCGTGTAGGGATGGCGCGAGCCCTCGAGCAGCGCGTCGGCGCGCCGGTCCTCGACCGCGCGGCCTGCGTACATCACGGTCACGCGGTCGGCCCAGCGCGCCACCAGGTTCAGGTCGTGCGTGATGATCACCAGCGCCATGCCGCTCTCGCGCTGCAGGCCCTGCAGCAGCGCGAGGATCTCGGCCTGCACCGTGGCGTCGAGCGCGGTGGTGGGCTCGTCGGCGATCAGCACCTCGGGCCGGTGGGCCACGGCGATGGCGATCAGCACACGCTGGCGCATGCCGCCCGAGAGCTGGTGCGGATAGGCTGCGAAGCACTGCGCGGGCTGCGGCAGCTTCACCCGCGCCAGCAGCGCCAGCGCTTCCTCGCGCGCGGCCCGCGCGCCGACGGGCCGGTGCGCGAGGATCGTCTCGACGATCTGCTCGCCCACGGTCAGCACCGGGTTGAGCGCGGCCATCGGGTCCTGGAACACCATCGCGATGCGCCGGCCGCGGCGCGTGCGCCAGGCCGCCTCGGACAGCGCCGTGACGTCATCGCCCAGCAGCTCGATGGCCCCGCCCGCGATGCGCACGCCCTCGGGCAGCAGCCCGGCCAGCGCCAGCGCGGTGAGCGACTTGCCGCAGCCCGATTCACCGACGATCGCCAAGGTCTCGCCACGCGCGACCTGCAGGTCGAGCCCGCGCACCGCTTCGACGCGGCCACCGTCCGCGGGCACGGAGATGGCCAGGCCGCGGGCCTTCAGCACGGTGCTCACGACGTACCTCCGCGCCGCAGGTGCTGCGCCAGACCGTCGCCGATCAGGCTCAGCGCGGCCACGGCCAGCACGATGGCCGCGCCGGGGATCAGGGTCATGTAGGGCGCGTCGAGCAGCGCCTCGCGCGAGGCGCCGATCATGCCGCCCCAGCTGATGCGGTTGCTGTCGCTCATGCCCAGGAAGGCCAGGCCGGCTTCGGTCAGCACCGCCAGCGCGGTCAGCACCGAGGCCGCGACGATCACCGGCGCGAAGGCGTTGGGCAGGATGTGCGTGAGGATCACGCGCGCATGGCCGCCGCCCATCACCTGGCAGATCTTCACGTAGTCGCGCTCGCGCAGCGCCAGCGTCTCGGCGCGCACCAGCCGCGCCACCATCGTCCAGCTCGTGACGCCGATGGCCAGCACGATGTACGGCAGCTGCGAGCCCATGATCGCCACCAGGATGATGGCGAAGAGGAAATGCGGGATCACCTGGAACAGCTCGGTGACGCGCATCAGCAGGTGGTCGACCCAGCCGCCGAAGTAGCCGGCCAGCAGGCCCACCGTGGTGCCCAGCACGGTCGCGATCACGGTGGCCGACAGGCCCACCAGCAGCGAGACGCGCGCACCATGCGCCAGGCCGGCGGCGATGTCGCGGCCCATGATGTCGGTGCCCAGCGGGAACTGCGGATCGGCGCCCGGCGGCAGAAAGGACGGCCCCGCGAGATCGAAGGGGTCGCCCGGGTAGAGCCAGCCGGCCAGCAGCGCGACCGCGAGCTGCAGGGCCAGCAGCGCGGTGCCGATCTTCAACGACAGCGGCCAAGCGGTCCAGCCGCGCCAGAGCTTCGCGCCGGGCCGAGGTGCCGCTGCGGGCAGAACCGGCGCACGGGGCCGTGCGACGGCGGACACGGCGATGCCTTCGGTGGTCTTCATTTCAGCCTCACCCGCGGGTCCAGCACGGCATAGAGCAGATCGACCGCGAGGTTGACCAGCACCACCAGCGTGCCGCTGCACAGGATCAGCCCGGCCAGCAGGTTGTAGTCGCGCTGCTGCATGGCCTCGAAGGCCAGCCGGCCCAGGCCGGGCCAGGCGAACACGGTCTCGACCAGGATCGCGCCGCTGAGCAGCGCGCCGGTCTGCATGCCGATCACCGTGACCAGCGGCAGCAGCGCATTGCGCAGCACGTGGCGCAGCGTGATGCGGCCGGCCGACAGGCCCTTGGAACGCGCGGTGCGCACATGGTCCTGGCCATAGACCTCGAGCATCGCGCCGCGCGTGAAGCGCGCATAGATCGCCGCATGCAGCGCGCCCAGCGTAACGGCCGGCAGCACCAGGTGCCGCGCCACGCTGAGCGCATGCGCCCACGGGCCCTCGACGCCATAGGCATCGACGAAGCCGCCCACCGGCAGCCAGGGCAGCGCCACCGCGAACACCAGCATCAGGCCGATGCCCAGCAGGAAGCCGGGCGTGGCATAGACCAGCAGCGCGGCGATACCGATCAGACGGTCGACCGGCCGGCCGCGGCGCGCGGCGGCCAGCGCGCCCGCGCTCACGCCGATGCCCACCGCCACCGCCAGGCCGGCCGCGGCCAGCAGCAGCGTGGGCCCGAGACGCGCGCCGATCAGTGCCGTCACGCTCGCGTTGTTGCGGAAGGAGAAGCCCAGGTTGCCGCTCAGCACATTGCGCATGTAGAGCAGGAACTGCACGTGCAGCGGCTGGTCGAGCCCGAAGCTCTGGCGCAGGCGCGCGAGGTACTCGGGCGAGCCGCCGCCGGCCTCGCCCGCCAGCACCTGCACCATGTCGCCCGGCGCGAGCTGCAGCAGCACGAAGGCGGTCAGCAGGATCAGCAGCAGCGTGGGCACCATCTGCAGCACGCGCGTCAGCACGTAGGGACGGCGACGGGTGCGTGCGACGGGCGCCGCGTCGGCGTCGATGCTCAGGGTGCGAGCCATGCGTTCTTCAGCGAGTCGTAGGCGCTGTCCGAGCCGGTCGCCAGGCCCTGGAGGCGTCGCGAGGCGATGGTGTACATGCGGTTCTCCAGCAGCGTGAAGCTGGGCAGGTCGGCCTGCGCCTGGCGCTGTACCTTCTTGTAGAGCTCGACGCGGCGCTCCTCGGTCGCGGCCTCGTGCGCGGCCTCGATCAGGCCGTCCATCGCGGGGTTGCTGTAGCCCGAGCCGTTGGACCAGGGCACGTCCTTGAGGATGGTCTTCGACCAGAACACGCGGTCGGTGCCGATCTGCGGGTCGCCCATCGCGGTGCGGTGCGTGACGATGAAGTCGAAGTCGTTCTGGCTGTAGACGCGGCGCATGAACTGCGGCAGGTCCTGGCCGCGGATGGTCACCTCGATGCCCACGCGGCGCAGCGACTGCTTGATGAACTCACCGTAGCGCAGGTAGCTTTCGCCGAAGGGCAGCCAGTCGAGCGTGACCGCGAAGCGCGTGCCGTCGGCGCGGCGCGGCAGGCCGGCCTCGTCGAGCAGGCGCTCGGCCTGCTTGACGTCGAAGGCATAGGCCGGCAGGTCGTTCGTATAGAAGCGGCCCTGCGTCGACAGCACGGGCGAGGTGCCGGGCTTGGCCACGCCGCGCGTCGTGACCTTCGACAGCGCCTGCAGGTCGATCGCATGCGCCACCGCGCGGCGCACGCGCACGTCGTTGAAGGGCGGCTTGCGCACGTTGAAGTCGACCGCGACGCTGGAGCCCAGCCAGTCGTAGCCGCGGAACTCGACGCGCAGCTTCGGGTTCTTCTGCGCGCGCTCGAGGTCGTTGATCGAGATCGGCATTAGCACGCCGTACTGCACCGCGCCGGTGTCGAAGGCCGCATAGCGCGCGGTGGCGTCGGGAATGATGCGGTAGACCAGCTGGTCGAGGTAGGGCTTGCCGGCGTCCCAGTAGTCGGGGTTGCGCTCGAGCACGATGCGGTCGCCGCGCACCCACTCCTTGAAGCGGAAGGGGCCGGTGCCCACGGGCTTGGCGTTCCACGGGTTCTGCACGATGTCCGTGCCTTCGTAGAGGTGCTTGGGGATCACCTGCGACTCGCCGCTGTTGAGCGCGCGCAGCACCACGCCCGAGGGGTTGCGCAGCTTGAACACGACGGTCAGCGGGTCGGGCGTCTCGACCGATTCGACCGCCGCGAAGGTGGCGCGGCCGCGCGGATGGATCTTGCGCCAGACCTCGTCGAAGGAGAACTTGACGTCGGCCGAGGTGAAGGGCTTGCCGTCGTGCCAGCGCACGTTGGGGCGCAGCGTGAAGCGCACCGTCTTGCCGTCGGGGCTCACGTCCCAGCGGGTCGCGAGCTCGGGCTCGAGCTTGAAGTCCTCGCCGAAATGGATCAGGCCGTCGAAGAGCTTGGTCGAGATCGCCGACACCGCCCCCTGCTGGTTGAAGGCCGCGGTCAGCACCGCGGGCTCGCCGGGGTTGGACACCACGACCAGCGTGCCGCCGCGGAGGGGGGCCTGGGCCTGGGCGCCCAGCGCCGTCGCCAGGAAGGTCGTCATGAGAAGAAGCGCGCGCAGGGCGCCCGCCGGAGCAAAGGATCGCATCGGTGAAGGACTCGGTGGGAAGGGAAGAGAAGGCGTGAAGTTCAGAACCCGAGCGCGGCCTTGCCGGCGTTGAGCAGCACGGTGTCGGCCTGCGGCGCGTGCACGCGGCCACACAGCGCGTCGCGGTAGTGGCGCTCCAGCGGGTTGGCGCGGTCGAGGCCGTGATTGCCGGTGGCCGACAGCGCGAGCTCGAGGATGCGCACCGCGTTGCCCGTCACCAGGTGCTTGACCTGCTGCGCATGCAGCGGATCGGGCGTGGCGGCGGCATCGGCGCGGCGCGCCGCGTCGTCGATCAGCGTGCGGTTGACCAGCAGCAGGGTCTGGATCTCGCCCACGATGCCCTGCAGCCGCGGCACGGTGGCCAGCGGCGCGCCCAGGTTCGAGGGCACGCGTTCGTGCAGGAAGCGCCGCAGCCAGTCGCTGCCGGCGCGCGCGATGCCGTCGTAGAGGGCCGCGATCAGCACGCCGTTCCAGACCTCGACCACGGCGCGGCGTGCCTGGCCCTCGGGCGCGCCGGGCGGATGGAAGCCCAGCGCGTGGCCGGCGGGCACGGCCACCTCGTCGAGCCGCACTTCATGGCTGGCGGTGGCGCGCAGGCCGGCATGGTTCCAGGTCGGCACCACGCTGAGCCCCGGCGCATCGCCGGGCACCAGCACCGTGCCGACGCACGGTGCGTCGTCGCTGCCGGTGCGTGCCAGCACCAGCCACCAGCGCACGATCGGGCTGCCGGTGGCGTAGGCCTTGCGTCCGCTCAGGCGCCAGCTGCCGTCGGGCTGCGGCGTCGCGACCGTGCCCGGCAGGCCGCCGCGGATCGCCGAGCCCAGGTCGGGCTCGGCCTGCAGCGCGTTGAGCACGCCGCGGCCTTCGACCGCGGCGCGCGCGATGGCTTCGTAGCCCGCGGGCGGGTTGCGGCCCAGCGTGTGGTGCATCAGGTAGTTCATCGCCAGCAGCAGGCCGGTCGAGGCCTCGCCGCCGCCGACCGCGCCCACCACGCGGGCCGCATCGGCCAGCCCGCCGCCCAGGCCGCCGTGCGCGGCCGGCACGGTCAGCGCCAGCAGGTCGAGCGCGCCCAGGCGCTCGAAGTTGGCATGCGGGAAGCTCGCTTGCTGGTCGTGCTCGGCCGCGGTGGCGGCGAATTCGTCGCGCAGGCTGGCCAGCAGTTCGTCGCTGATGCGCGCGAGCGGCAGGGAATCGGAATGGCCCATGGGGTGTTCGCTTTCAGGAGATGGCGGAAGGTCTCAGGCGGTGGCGGCGGCCTGCTGTTCGGCCAGCGTCGGGTAGTCGATGTAGCCGCGCGGTCCGCCGCTGTAATAGGTCGATGGGTCGGCCTGATTGAGCGGCGCGTTGCGCCGAAAGCGCTCGGGCAGGTCGGGGTTGGCGATGTAGAGGCGCCCGAAGGCCACGGCGTCGGCCAGCCCCTGCGCGAGCACCTGCTCCGCGGTCTCGCGCGTGTAGCCACCGTTGAGGATCAGCGGGCCCTTGAACAGCGGCCGCAGCAGCGGCGCGAGGAAGGGATCGCCCGGCACCGGGCCCGGCCCGGTGCCGGTGGCCGAGGGCTTCTTCGCCAGCCGCAGGTACAGCGGCAGGAAGGGGTCCTCGTCGTGCGTGTTGCCTTCGAGCATGTGCAGGTAGGCGATGCCGCGCCGGTCGAGCTCCGTCGCCACATAGGAGAAGGTGCGCACCGGGTCCGAGTCGCCGATGCGGTCGGAGCGGAAATGCGGCGAGATGCGCACGCCGACGCGGTCGGCGCCGAGTTCGGCGATCGCCGCATCGACCACCTCGAGCAGGAAGCGCGCGCGGTTCTCGAGCGAGCCGCCGTAGGCGTCGGTGCGCCGGTTGGTCTCGTCGCGCAGGAACTGGTCGACCAGGAAGCCGTTGGCGGCCAGGATCTCCACGCCGTCGAAGCCCGCCTCGCCGGCGCGGCGCGCGGCGGCGCGGAAGTCGTCGACGATGGGCCCGATCTCGTGGGTCTCGAGCGCGCGCGGCACCGGGAAGGTCTCCAGGCCCTCGGCCGTCATGATGCCGCCGACGGCCTCGATGGCCGAGGGCGCGACCGGCCGCTCGCCCGGCGGCAGCGTCGACAGCAGCGCCTTGCGCCCCACGTGGTAGAGCTGCTGGAAGACCGTGCCGCCGGCCGCGTGGATCGCATCGGCCACGCGCCGCCAGGCCGTGTTCTGCCGGTCGGTGTGGTGCGCCGAGGCGTTCGCCCGGGTCGTGCTCTGCGGCGAGATGTGGCAGCCCTCGGTGATGATCAGGCCGGCCGAGGCGCGCTGGGCGTAGTAGACGTCGACGAGTTCGGTCGGCGCGCGGTCGGCGTCGGAGCGCGCGCGCACCAGCGGCGCCATGATCGCGCGGTTGGGCAACACGCGGGCACCGAGAACGAGGGGTTCGAGCAGCTTCATGGGTCTTCGGCGCGGTCGCCGGCGGAATGCAGAAGCGGCAAAGATAAGACAGAACGGTCTGTCTACTTAGAAGGAATGCGCAGGTCGATATGCGGCCGCCAAGGATGGGCCGTGCCGGCAAATTGCAATTCCGCTAAGGTGGAAAGCTGGCCGCGCCGCGACCGTTCCTGTCTTTGTCCCGCTTCCGCCAAGGCCCCGATCCCATGACGCCCCTCGCCGCTTCCGATGCATTTCTTCAACGCCGGCAGCTGCTGGCCGCGCTGGCCCTGCTGCCGGTGGCGGCCGGCGCCGCCGCCGTGGCACCCGGCGCCGACGCGGCCCTGCACGCCGCGGTCGACGGCCGACAACGCAGCGCCGCCAACCGCGCGCGCGATGCCGCGCGCCATCCTTACGAGACGCTGGCCTTCTTCGGCCTGCGCCCCGACTGGCAGGTGGTGGAGATCGCACCGGGCGGCGGCTGGTACACCGAGATCCTGGCGGCCTACCTGAACCCGAAGGGCCGGCTCTACGCGGCGCACGAGCCGGCCGACGGCTCGCCCGGCCAGCAGCGGGCCCGCGCGGCCTTTCGCGCCAAGCTGGCGGCCGACCCGGCCACCTACCGGCGCGTGGTGCTGGGCACCCTGCCGGTGGCGGGCTTCACCGACATCCATCCGCCGGGCGGTGCCGACGCGGTGCTGACCTTCCGCAACATCCACAACTGGATCGCCGACGGGCATTTCGACGAGACGCTGCGCGCTTTCCACGCCGTGCTCAAGCCGGGTGGCGTGCTGGGCGTGGAAGAGCACCGGGCGGCGCCGGGCACCTCGCTGGCGCGGGTGATCGAGAGCGGCTACGTGCCGCAGGACTTCGTGGTGGAGCGGGCCCGCGCGGCGGGCTTCGTGCTGGCGGGCGCGAGCGAGGTCAACGCCAACCCGCGTGACAGCCACGACCATGCGCAAGGCGTCTGGGCCTTGCCGCCCACCTTGCGCGGCGGGGCCGTGGAGCGGGAGAAATACCTGGCGATCGGTGAGTCCGACCGCATGACGCTCAAGTTCGTCAAGGCCGGGAGCTGATCGCGCCCCTCACAGCCTGCGTCCGGCGCGGCGCCGGGAAAAATTTGTCTCAGGATTTGGGCTGATCGTCCAGCGCGGCGATCGTCGTCTCGACCTGCTTGGCCATCCGGCGTTCCAGATGGTTCCATCCGCGATAGGTGGGCACCAGGGTCAACCATCCGATACCGATCACACAGAACAACGCCACGAACAATTCGAAATCCATCGCCGTACCTTGAGAAGAAAGCAGCGGGAAGGCAGCCATGCCCACACCACCGCATGCGGCGACGACCCAGGAAGGTCAGCGCTCGTTGAGCCGACGGACCGCACCCAGGCCCGAGAACCACGCATCCATGGGCTTGTCATGGGCACGCTCGCCGAATTCCTTCGGCTTGAAACACAGCAGCTCACCCGGCATGGTGACCGCCTCCAGCAGGACGTAGTGGAACTCGCCCTCCTCCAGTTCACTCACGCTGAGTGCCAATCGCCCGGACCCGGTCATATCTGCTCCAAATTCCAATGTAAGAGCGCGTTTGTAAGCGCATCGCAGCAAAGGGGAGTGGCAGTTTTCCGCGCAATGGGAAACGGACAGGATCAAATGTTACTTCGAATACACATTTCGTGACGAATTTGCATGATTATCTGTCAACTCTTTTGTCTCGTTTTAGCCGAGAAAGAGATCTTCTCGCAGCGTGATCCCGCAAAGCGCCGCTCAGCCGCCTTGGAGAAGGCGCCCGACTACTGTACATTGATACAGTCATGTCCTTGCCGCCACGGTCCGGTACGCCCGCCACGCCCCCGCTTCGCAAGGTGTCGGTGCGTGCGCTCTGCGCTTTCGGGGCCAAGGCCGGCGACCTGGACTTCCGTTTCACGCCCGCGCCCAGCGCGCAGGAAGGCATCGCCGGCCATCTGCTGGTCCAATCGCGGCGCGACGACGACTACCAGCGCGAGCTCACGCTGTCCGCCGTCTTCGAGGGGCTGGAAGTGCGCGGCCGCGCCGACGGCTACGACCCTGCCGAGCAGCGCATCGAAGAGATCAAGACCTTCCGCGGCGACGTCAACGCCATCCGCGAGAACCACCGCGCGCTGCACTGGGCCCAGGCCAGGACCTACGGCTGGATGCTCTGCGAGAAGCACGGGCTGGCGGCCATCGAGGTGGCGCTGGTCTACCTGGAGATCGCGAGCGGCGAAGAGACCGTGGTCGCCATGCACTGCACGCGCGAGGCGCTGCGCGAAGGCTTCGAGGACCTGTGCACCCGCTACATGGCCTGGGCCGTGCAGGAAGCGCAGCGCCATGCCGCGCGCGACACCGCGCTCGATGCCCTCGACTTCCCGCACGCCGGCTTTCGCGCCGGCCAGCGCGAATTGGCCGAGAGCGTCTACCGCGCGGCCTCGGCCCGGCGCTGCCTGATCGCGCAGGCCCCCACGGGCATCGGCAAGACCGTGGCCACCGTGTTCCCGCTGCTGCGCGGCTGGAGCGCGCAGAAGACCGACAAGCTGTTCTTCCTCACGGCCAAGACCTCGGGCCGCGCGATCGCGCTCGAGGCGCTGGAGCGCTTCGGCCCGCCCGCGCCCGCGCTGCGCATCCTCGAACTCACCGCGCGCGAGAAGATCTGCGAGTACCCGGGCCGGGCCTGCCATGGCGACGCCTGCCCGCTGGCGCGCGGCTTCTACGACCGCCTGCCCGCCGCGCGCAGCGAGGCCGCCACGGTGCAGCGCCTGACCGGCGACGCGCTGCGGGGCATCGCGCGCACCCACGGCGTGTGCCCCTATTTCCTGTCGCAGGAGATGGTGCGCTGGAGCGACGTGGTGGTGGCCGACTACAACCACTGGTTCGACAGCAGTGCCTTCCTCTACGCGCTGGCGCGGCAGGAGGAATGGCGCGTCGCCGTGCTGGTCGACGAGGCCCACAACCTGCTCGAGCGCGCCCGCGCGATGTATTCGGCCACGCTGGACGCCGGCGCGCTGGAGAGCGCCCATGCCGCGGCCCCGGCCGGCCTGCGGCCCGCGCTGGCCCGGGTGCGGCGCGAGTGGCGCACGCTGCAGCAGGCGCAGCCCGCCGCCTACACGCCGCACGACCAGGTGCCCGAGGGCCTTCAGCAGGCGCTGCAGGATGCGACGGTGGCACTGGCCGAGCACTTCGCCGCGGCGCCGCAGGAGGCCGGCGGGCCGCTGCAGCGCTTCTTCTTCGATGCGCTGCAGTTCGTGCGGCTGGCGAACGCGCTCGATGTCCATTCGGTGTTCGAGAGCCAGCAGCCCTCGGCCGACGAAAGCTGCACGTTGACCGTGCGCAACCTGGTGCCTGCGCCCTTCCTGCGGCCGCGCTTCGCCGCCTCGATGAGCACCGCCTGCTTCTCCGGCACCATCGCGCCCTTCCCCTTCTACCGCGACATGCTGGGCCTGCCCGAGGACGCGGTCGAGCTCGACGTGGGCTCGCCCTTCCACGCCGCGCAGCTCGAGGTGCGCGTCGCCAGCGCGCTCTCGACCCGCTACCGCGACCGGGGCCGCGCGCTGCGGCCGCTGGTCGACCGCGTGGCCGCGCAGTTCGCGCAGCGCCCGGGCAACTACCTGGCCTTCTTCGGCAGCTTCGAATTCCTCGAGGCCGCGCGCACGCTTTTCGCCCGCTGCCATCCGGGCATCCCGAACTGGACCCAGACCGCGCAGATGCCCGAGGCCGAACGCAGCGCCTTCGTGGCGCGCTTCCGCGCGGGCGGCCAGGGCGTGGGCTTCGCGGTGCTGGGCGGCGCCTTCGGCGAAGGCATCGACCTGCCCGGCGACCGGCTGATCGGCGCCTTCATCGCCAGCCTGGGCCTGCCGCGCCACGACGAGCGCCACGAGCTCATGCGCGAGCGTCTCGACCGGCGCTTCGGCCAGGGCACGGGCTATGCCTACACCTACCTCTACCCGGGCCTGCGCAAGGTGGTGCAAGCGGCCGGCCGGGTGATCCGCACGGAGCAGGACGCGGGCGTGCTGCACCTGCTGGACGACCGCTTCGACCAGGCGGAGGTGCGCGCGCTGCTGCCGGCGTGGTGGCGCATCGACCCCGACAGCGGATCAGGTCACTGAAAAAACAGCCATACACCATCCATGTGGATGGTGATAGGATGGCGCATGGCCTCCTCCACCCCCACCAAGCCCAAGCCGCCCCCCGACTCCGAGAAGATCACCATCAACCTCGGCTACGTCGATTTGGGCCACATCGACCTGATGGTGGCCGAGGGCTTCTATTCCAACCGCACCGACTTCATCCGTACCGCGATCCGCAACCAGCTGACGACGCACGGCGAGGTGCTGCGCCAAGTGGTCACGCGCAAGACGCTGGTGCTGGGCCTGCAGCACTTCTCGGCGGCCGACCTGGAAGCCGTGCGGGCGGCGGGCCAGACGCTGCAGATCCGCGTGCTCGGGCTGGCCAGCATCGGCGCCGAGGTCTCGCCCGAGCTCGCGCTCGCCACCATCGAATCCCTCACCGTCCTGGGCGCCCTGCATGCCAGTCCGGCCGTCAAATCCGCGCTCGCCGGGCGCATCCACTGAACAGGCCCAGACCATGAACACCGACTTCCAACACCTGATGAGCGAGGCCACCCGCCTCACCCGCGAGGGCGACCTGCGGGGCGCCACCGCGCTGCTGATGCGGCAGGCCCATGGGAACGCCGCCGGCGACACCGGGGCCCCGGTGGTCGACGACGTGATCGAGGCCGAAGTGCGCGTGATCGACGAGGCACCCGCCCCCGCCGCCGAACGCGCGCCGGCCGAATCCTGGAGCGCCCACCGCTTCAGCCACCAGGGCCGCCAGATCGCCTACCGGCTCTACGTGCCGGCCCGCGCGGCCGACGCGCCGCGGCCGCCGCTGATCGTGATGCTGCACGGCTGCACCCAGGACGCCCAGGACTTCGCCACCGGCACGCGCATGAACATCCTGGCGCGCGAGGCCGGCGCGATCGTGCTCTACCCCGAGCAGACGCAGCATGCGAACGCACAGAAGTGCTGGAACTGGTTCAAGCCCCAGCACCAGCGGCGCGAGCGCGGCGAGCCCGCGCTGCTGGCCGCGCTGACCCGCGAGATCGTGGCCACGCAGGGCGCCGATCCGGCACGCGTCTACGTCGCCGGGCTGTCGGCCGGCGGTGCCATGGCCGACATCCTGGGCCGCACCCACCCCGACCTGTTCGCGGCGGTGGGCGTGCACTCGGGCCTGCCCGCGGGCGCGGCGCACGACCTGCCGTCGGCCCTGGCCGCGATGCGCGGCGGCCCGGCCGTGGCGATCACGGACGGCCCGGCCCCGCCCACCGTCGTCTTCCACGGCGATGCCGATGCGACGGTGCACGCGCGCAACGGCACGGCCGTGGCCGACGCCGCGCGCCGCGCGCGGGGGGCGACAGGCGCGGCCGAAGTCACGCAGGGCCCGCGCTTCACCCGCACGCGCCATGCGGCCGCCGACGGCGCCAGCGCGGTCGAGCACTGGCAGTTGCACGGCACCGGCCATGCCTGGTCGGGCGGCAGTGCCGGCGGCAGCTACACCGCGCCCGGCGGGGTCGATGCCAGCGCCGAGATGCTGCGCTTCTTCCTGGGCCACAGGCTGCACCTGCCGACGACCTGAGCGGTCTTGGCGACCGTGCGCTGACGCGCCGCGCGCGGGCGCATACGATCACGCCCATGACCTCCGCTCTTTCCTTCGACAACCCCTACGCCCACGGCTTCGCCCGGCTGGCCGTGGCGGTGCCCCGCAACCGCGTCGCCGACCCGGTGTTCAACGGCCGCGAAACGGTGCGCATGTACCGCGAGGCCGCGGCCGAAGGCGCCGTGCTGGTGGCGTTTCCCGAACTGGGGATCTCGGCCTACACCTGCGACGACCTGTTCCACCAGACCGCGCTGCTCGAAGGCTGCGAGGCCGCGCTGGCCGAGGTCATCGAGGCCTCGCGCGGCGTGCCCACCGTGGCCGTGGTCGGCCTGCCGGTGCGCGCCGACCATCGCCTGTTCAACTGCGCGGCCGTGGTGGCCGACGGCGTGCTGCTGGGCGTGCTGCCCAAGACCTACCTGCCCAACTACGGCGAGTTCTACGAGGGCCGCCAGTTCAGCGCCGCCGACAGCGCCATCGCCACCGAGATCACGCTGTGCGGCCAGCGCGCGCCCTTCGGCGCCAACCTGCTGTTCAAGGCGCGCAACCTGCCGCTGCTGACCCTCCACGTCGAGATCTGCGAGGACGTCTGGGTGCCGATCCCGCCCTCGAGCTATGCGGCGCTGGCCGGTGCCACCGTGCTGGTCAACCTCTCGGCCTCGAACATCACGGTGGGCAAGGCCGACTACCGCCATCAACTGGTGAGCCTGCAGTCGGCACGCTGCCTCGCGGCCTACCTGTACTCCTCGGCCGGCATCGGCGAATCGACCACCGACCTGGCCTGGGACGGCCAGGCGCTGATCTACGAAGGCGGCGAGCTGCTGGCCGAGAGCGAGCGCTTCAGCAACCACTCGCACCTGATCACGGCCGATGCCGACCTCGAACGCATGGCGCACGAGCGCATGCGGCAGAACTCCTTCGGCGTGTCGGCGCAGCGGCACGCGGCCGCGCTGCGCGAGTGGCGCACCGTCGAATTCGACCTGCCCGCGATCCCGCAGCAGGCCGGCGCGCTGCGCCGCACGGTCGAGCGCTTCCCCTACGTGCCGGCCGATGCCGCCACGCGCGACGAGCGCTGCCAGGAAGTCTTCAACATCCAGGTGCAATCGCTGGTGCAACGGCTCGAGGCCAGCCACATCCAGAAGGTGGTGATCGGCGTCTCGGGCGGGCTCGATTCCACGCACGCGCTGCTGGTCTGCGCCCAGGCCATGGACCGGCTGGGCCGGCCGCGCAGCGACATCCTGGGCTACACCATGCCCGGCTTCGCGACCAGCGACCGCACGCTGCAGCAGGCCCACGGGCTGATGGCGGCCATCGGCTGCAGCGCGAAGGAAATCGACATCCGGCCCAGCTGCAAGCAGATGCTGGCCGACCTGGGCCATCCCTTCGCCGACGGCGTGCCGCAGTACGACATCACCTTCGAGAACGTGCAGGCCGGCGAGCGCACCAGCCACCTGTTCCGCCTGGCCAACCACAACGGCGCGATCGTGGTCGGCACCGGCGACCTGAGCGAGCTCGCGCTGGGCTGGTGCACCTACGGCGTGGGCGACCACATGTCGCACTACAACGTGAACGCCAGCGTGCCCAAGACGCTGATCAAGCACCTGGTGCGCTGGGTCGCCGACGCGAGCATCCTGAGCGCCGACGGCAGCGCCGTGCTGCGCGCCATCGTGGCCACCGAGGTCAGCCCGGAGCTGGTGCCCTCGGGCGATGCCTCGGCCCGGCAGCCGGGCCAGCGCACCGAAGACACCATCGGGCCGTACGAGCTGCAGGACTTCCACCTGTACTACATCTCGCGCTACGGCTTCCGGCCGTCGAAGGTGGCCTTCCTGGCCTACAGCGCCTGGCGAGACCGCACGCTGGGCCGCTGGCCCGAGGCGCTGGAAGGCGAGGAACACAACCAGTACGCGCTGGCCGACATCACGCGCCACCTGCACACCTTCCTCTATCGCTTCTTCAAGACCAGCCAGTTCAAGCGCTCCTGCGTGCCCAACGGGCCCAAGGTGGGCTCGGGCGGCTCGCTCTCGCCGCGCGGCGACTGGCGCGCGCCCAGCGATTCGGAGCCCGAGGTCTGGCTGGCCGAGCTGAAGCGCGTGCCGGCCGATGCGGCCGCGCCGCTCGGCCCGCGCTGATCAGCCCACGTTCACCGGCACGAAGATCCGGTCGGTGCCGCGCTGGATCAGCAGCGCCACCGACTTGCCGGACTTCGCGACCACCGCGCGCACCTGCTCGGCGCTGCTGGCCGGCGTGCCGTTGATCGACAGCAGCACGTCGCCCGGCTGCACGCCGGCCAGCGCCGAGGGGCCGGCCGCGTCTTCGATCAGCAGGCCGCCCTCGACCGCGGCTTCGCGCTTCTCCTGCGGCTGCAGCGGACGCAGCGCCAGGCCCAGCTTGCCCTTGCCCACCGCCTCGTCGTTCGAGGCCACGGTGGTGCCCTTCTCGGCCGCATCGGCCAGCTTGGCCGTGAGCTCCACGCGCGAGCCCTGGCGCCACACGTCGAGCGTCACCTGGCTGCCCGGCTTGCGCTGGCCGATCACCGCGGGCAGGTCGCCCGAGGACACGATGGGCTGGCCGTCGACCTGGCGGATCACGTCGCCCGAACGCAGGCCGGCCTTCTCGCCCGGGCTGCCCTTCTCGACGTTCGACACCAGCGCGCCTTCGGGCTTGTCGAGCTTGAAGGAATCGGCGAAGGCCTGGTTGACCTCCTGCACCGCGACGCCCAGGCGCGCGTGGCTGGCCTTGCCGGTGGCCACGATCTGGTCCTTGATCTGCACCGCGACGTCGATCGGGATCGAGAAGGACACGCCCTGGAAGCCGCCGCTGCGGCTGTAGATCTGCGAGTTGATGCCCACCACCTCGCCGCGCGTGTTGATCAGCGGGCCGCCCGAGTTGCCGGGGTTGATCGGCACGTCGGTCTGGATGAAGGGCACGTAGCTGTCGTCGGGCAGCGAGCGGCCCTTGGCGCTGACCACGCCCGCGGTCACGGTGTTCTCGAAGCCGAAGGGCGAGCCGATGGCCAGCACCCACTCGCCGACCTTGAGGTCCTTGGTGCTGCCGATGGCCACCGTGGGCAGGTTGCTGGCCTCGATCTTGAGCACCGCGATGTCGGTCTTGGCATCGGCGCCCAGCACCTTGGCGCGGAACTCGCGTCGGTCGGTCAGCTTGACGGTGACCTCCTTGGCGTCCTTCACCACATGGGCGTTGGTGATGATGATGCCGTCGGCGTTGACGATGAAGCCCGAGCCCTGGCCGCGCGTGGGCACTTCGCGCTCCTGCGGCTGGCGGCCGCGTGGGCCCATCTGGCCCTGGAAGCGGCGGAACAGTTCGGCCATCGGATCGTCCGGGTCCATGCCGTTGGGCAGGCTGCCGTCGAAGGAGGTCTTGGTGGTGCCGGTGACGCTGATGTTCACCACCGCCGGGCCGTCGCGCGAGGTGATCTCGGAGAAGTCCGGCAGGGTCATGACCGGCGCGGCCACCACGGTCGCCACCGGCCCCGGGGCCACGGCGCGCGCGCTGGTGTAGGCGCCTGCGCCCACGGCACCGATCACGCCGGCGGACGCCAGCGCCAGCACCAGGCCTTTGGTCGAGGTCAGTCGGGTGTTCATGAAGTTTCCTTTCGAGGGTGTGGGGTGAAACACGATGAAAGGAATGTGATCCCCCAGGCTTAGGCAACGCTTAAGGCGTCGCCCCCTCTTTCCACGGCCTCAGGCGCGCCGGGGAAAGCGCACCGTCGCGCGCAGGCCGCCCAGGCGCCCGGAGGCGTCGAGCCGCACGCTGGCGCCGTGCAGGTCGGCGATCGACTTCACGATCGCCAGCCCCAGGCCGCTGCCCGAGGCCTGCGAGGCGCCGGCCCGGTAGAAGCGGTCGAGCACGCGCTCGCGCTCCTCGGCCGGCAGGCCCGGGCCGCTGTCCTCCACGACCAAGGCGGTGCCGTCGCCGTCGGCCGCGATGCGCAGGTCGACGCGGCCGCCTTCGGGCGTGTACTTGACGGCGTTGTCCAGCAGGTTGCGCAGCAGCATGCGCAGGGCCTCGGCATGGCCCGTGACCGTGGCCGGCGCGGATGCCTCGTCCATGCCGATGTCGATGCGCCGCGCCTGTGCGGCCGCCACCACGTCGGAGATCGCGAGCCGGGCCAGTTCCGCCAGGTCGACCGGCGTCGCCGCGGTGCCCGACGCCGCGCTGGCCTCGTGCCGCGCCAGCGCCAGCAGCTGCTCGACCAGCCGCGTGGCGCGGTCGATGCCGGCGGTCAGCCGGCCGACCGCGACCTCGCGCGTGGCCTCGTCCTGCGCGCGCTGCAGGCCCTGCACCTGCAGCTTGAGCGCGGCCAGCGGCGAACGCAGTTCGTGCGCGGCATCGGCCACGAAATGCTTCTGCGCCTCGAAGGCATGGCGCACCCGTTCGAACAGCAGGTTGAGCTCGTGCACCAGCGGCCGCACCTCCTCGGGCAGGCCGCCCTCGTTGACCGGCGACAGGTCGTCGGCCTGGCGCGCCGCCACCTGCGTGCGCACGCGCGCCACCGGCGCCAGCGAGCGGCTCACCACCCACCACACGACCAGCATCAGGATCGGCGCCATCAGGCCCACCGGCATCACCGTGCGCAGCGCCAGCGCGCCCGCCATCTGCCGGCGCACCGCCATGTCCTGCGCGACCTGGATCACCAGCCCGCGCGCCTGCATCGAGTACACGCGGTAGGTGGTGCCGCGGGCCTGCACGTCGGCGAAGCCCAGTACCGCGATCTGCGGCAGCGCGGCCCGGTCGGCCGATTCGAAGATGCGTTCGCCGTCGGCGGTCCAGACCTGCACCACGAACTCGAAGTTCTGGTCGGCGCTGCCGAGGCCGCCCACCGCGGCGCTGGGCGGCAGTCCGGCGCGCAACGACATCGCCATCTGCTGCATGTGGTAGTCGAAGATCTCGTCGGCCTCCTTGAGTACCGTGCGGTAGGCCACCAGCGCCTGCGTGCCCGCGGCCAGCACGATGGCCGCCAGCAGGAAGAACAGCAGGCGCGCGCGCAGCGAACCTACCAGCGCGGAACCGACGCGCGTCATGCCCTGTTCACCATGTAGCCCACGCCGCGCACGTTGCGGATGAAGTCCGCGCCGAGCTTCTTGCGCAGGCCGTGCACATAGACCTCGATGGCGTTGCTGCTGATCTCGTCCTTCCAGCTGTAGAGCTTCTCCTCGAGCTGGGCGCGCGACAGCACCATGCCGGGCCGCGCGATCAGCGGCTCCAGCACCGCCCACTCGCGCGCCGACAGGATCACCGGCTCGCCGTTGCGCGTGACCTCGCGCGTGCCCGGGCTGATGCTCACGCCCAGGTGCTCGTAGACCGGCTCGGCCCGGCCCGAGGCGCGCCGCAGCAGCGCCCGGATGCGCGCCAGCAGCTCGTCGAGGTCGTAGGGCTTGAGCACGTAGTCGTCGGCGCCGGCGTCCAGCCCCTCGATGCGCTGCTGCACCGAATCGCGCGCGGTGGCGATCAGCACCGGCATGCGCTGCTTGCGCAGCCGCAGCGCGCGCAGCACCTCGAGCCCGTCGCGCCGCGGCACGCCCAGGTCGAGCAGCACCAGGTCGTACTGCTGGGCGCGCAGCGCGCTGTCGGCGGCCTCGCCGTCCTTGACCCAGTCGACCGCGTACTGCTCGGCGCGCAGCAGGTCGAGCACGGCTTCGCCGATCATCAGGTCGTCTTCGAGCAGCAGCAGGCGCATGCGTTTTCCTCTGTCAGTTTTCCATGGCGCTGTGCGCCACCGCCATCGTATGAAACCTGCACAGCCCCATGCCAGGGCACCCGCGGAACTGGCTTTGCCAGGCCGCCGGGTGCGCCCCCTTGAGGGGGAGGCGCCGAAGGCGCGTCGGGGGTGGGTGGCCTCCGCGGAACTGGCTTTGCCAGGCCGCCGGGTGCGCCCCCTCGAGGGGGAGGCGCCGCAGGCGCGTCGGGGGTGACATCTAAAGCAGAGCGCGCACTTCGCGCGCGGCTTCGTAGAGCAGGGGCAGCATGTCGCGGCGGATCGCCTCGTCGCTGCGGTGCGCGCCCGACAGCACCACGTTGAGCGCCGCCACGGTGCGGCCCTTCATGTCGCGCAGCGGCACGGCCAGCGCCTGCACGCCCAGCTCGTGTTCCTCGCTGGCGATGCAGTGGTCGTCCTTGCGCGCCTGCGCGACGCGCTGGCGCAGCACGCTGGTCTGCGTGACGGTGTTGGGCGTGAGCCGCGCCAAGGTGCGGCCCTTGAGCCATTGCGTGAGTTCGGCGCCGCTCATCGCGGCCAGCAGCATGCGGCCGGTCGAGGTGGCGTGCGCGGGCAGGCGCGCGCCCAGGTGCAGGCCGTAGGCCAGCACGCGCACCGGGGCGCCGCTCACGCTGCGCGCCACGATCACCGCCTCCTCGCCGTCGAGCACCACCGCGGAGAAGGATTCCTGCGTCTGTGCGGCCAGCCGGTTCAGCGTGGGCTGCAGCGCGCGCGGCAGCCGCGACGAGGCGAGGTAGCTGCCCGAGAAACGCAGCACCTTGGGCGACATCCAGAAGGAACTGCCGTCGGTGTCGAGGTAGCCCAGGTGCGCGAGCGTCAGCAGGTGGCGGCGTGCGGCGGCCCGCGTGAGGCCGGCGCGCGCCGCGGCCTGGGTGGCGTTCAGGCGCTGGCGTTCGGTGTCGAAACTCTCCAGCACCGCCATGCCTTTGGCGATGCCTTCGATGAAGTCGGGTTTGGCGATGGTCATGGGGACGATGGACTGCCGTTGCTGCGCGATCATCGCACAGCCACTCGTTCCAGCGCACATTGGCGTGCGCCGGGCGGCCCCGCGGCACGCGCCGCGCCCTACGCTCGTCTCCATCCCGCGCCCCCATTCCAGGAGACCTTCGCATGCGCACCCAAGTCGCCATCATCGGCGCCGGCCCGGCCGGCCTGCTGCTCGGCCAGTTGCTTCACCAAGCCGGCATCGACAACGTGATCGTCGAGCGCCAGAGCGCCGAGCATGTGCTCGGCCGCATCCGGGCCGGCGTGCTCGAACAAGTGACGATGGACCTGCTGGCGCGGGCCGGCGTCGACGCGCGCGCCCAGGCCGAAGGCCTGCCGCACGAGGGCATCGAGCTGCTGTTCCAGGGCCGCCGCCACCGCATCGACCTGCACGGACTGACCGGCGGCAAGCAGGTCACGGTCTATGGCCAGACCGAGGTCACGCGCGACCTGATGCAGGCGCGCGCCGCGGCCGGCCTGCGCACGGTCTACCTGGCGTCGGAAGTCAGCCTGCACGACTTCGACGGCACGCAGCCACGCGTGCGCTTTCGCGCCGAGGACGGCCGCACGCAGGAGATCGCCTGCGACTTCATCGCCGGCTGCGACGGCTTCCATGGCGTGAGCCGCGCGAGCGTGCCCGAGGCCGCGCTGCGCTTGCACGAGAAGGTCTACCCCTTCGGCTGGCTGGGCGTGCTGGCCGACGTGCGGCCGGTCTCCGACGAGCTGATCTACGCCAACACCGAGCGCGGCTTCGCGCTGTGCAGCATGCGCAGCGCCACGCGCAGCCGCTACTACCTGCAGGTGCCCAGCGACGAGAAGGTCGCGAACTGGAGCGAAGCCGCCTTCTGGGACGAACTGCGCACCCGGCTCGATCCCGAAGCGCGCGAGCGACTGGAGACAGGCCCGGCGCTGGAGATGAGCATCGCGCCGCTGCGCAGCTTCGTGGCCGAGCCGATGCGCTTCGGCCGCCTGCTGCTGGCCGGCGACGCGGCGCACATCGTGCCGCCCACCGGCGCCAAGGGCCTGAACCTGGCGGCGGCCGACGTGGGCTACCTGGCGCGCGCGATGCAGGCCTTCTACGGCGAGCGCTCGGAAGCGGCGCTCGACCGCTATTCCGACCTCTGCCTGCGCCGGGTCTGGAAGGCCGAGCGCTTCTCGTGGTGGTTCACCTCGCTGATGCACCGCTTCCCCGACACCGGCTCCTTCGGCCAGAAGATCCAGGAGGCCGAGCTCGACTACCTGGTGCATTCGCAGGCGGCGTCGACCGCGCTGGCCGAGAACTACGTCGGCCTGCCGCTGGAAGACTTCTAGGCCTGCAAGGCCTCCCACACACGCGCCGAGCTCAGCGGCATCTGCAGCGAGGGGGCTCGCGCCCCCAGGCCGGCGCGCGCGAAGGCATCGGCCACCGCGTTGACCACCGCCGGCGTGGCGCCGATGGTGCCCAGTTCGCCCACGCCCTTCACGCCCAGCGGGTTGTTCTTGCAGGGCGTGGATTCGTCCATCTCGGTGCGGAACATGGCTTCGGAAACCTCGGCGCGCGGCACCGCGTAGTCCATCAAACTGCCGGTCACGGGCTGGCCGGTCTCGACGTCGTAGACCACGCGCTCGTACAGCGCCTGGCCGATGCCCTGCACCGCGCCGCCGTCGAGCTGGCCGCGCACGATCATCGGGTTGATCACCCGGCCCACGTCGTTGACCGAGCTGTACGCCACCACGCTGACCTCGCCGGTCGGCGCATCGATCTCGACCTCGCAGATGTGGCAGCCATTGGGCCAGGTGGGCCCGGCCACGGCGCTGGTCGAGTCGACGAAGATCTGGCCCTCGGGCTGGCGGCCCGCGAGGTCGAACAGGTCGAGCGACAGGTCGGTGCCGGCCACGGTGAAGCGGCCGCCGGCATAGTGCACGTCGGCCGGCGCGGCCTCGAAAGCCTGCGCCGCCAGTTCGCGCGCACGGTCGACGGTGCGCTCCGCGCCCACCCGCACGGCCGAGCCGCCGGTGAACAGCGAGCGCGAACCGGCGCTGCCGAAGCCGTCGCCGCGGTCGGTGTCGCCCAGGACCACGCGCACCTTCTCGATCGGCACGCCGAACACGTCGACCGCCAACTGCGCGAGCGAGGTGGCGATGCCCTGCCCCATCGCGTTGACGGCCGAGAAGACCTCGATGATCCCGTCGGGCTTCACGGCCACGGTGACGCGTTCCTCGAACACGTTGCCGCCGGTCCATTCGAGGAAGGTCGCGATGCCCAGGCCGCGCAGCTTGCCCGCGGCCTTCGACGCGGCCGCACGGGCCTCGAAGCCGCGCCAGTCGGCCAGCGCCAGGCCCTGGTCCATCACCTTCTCGAACTGCCCGGTGTCGTAGACCTGCTTCATCGGGTTGGTGTAGGGCATCTGCGCGGGGCTGATGAAGTTGCGGCGGCGCAGCGCGACGCGGTCGATGCCGGTCTGGCGCGCGGCCTCGTCCATCAGCCGCTCCATCAGGAAGATGGCCTCGGGCCGGCCCGCGCCACGGTAGGCGCCGGTGGGCGCGCAGTTGGTGAGCACGGCCTGGAAGTGGAAGTCGACGGTGGCGATGTCGTAGACGCTGGTCTGCACCCAGGGCCCGATCAGCAGCTGGATCGCGACACCGGTGCCGGTGGCGTAGGCGCCCACGTTGGCCAGCGAGTGGATGCGCAGCGCGAGGATGCGTCCGCTGGCGTCGAGCGCGAGTTCGGCCTTGGATGCGATGTCGCGCCCGTGCGCCGACGAGAGGAACTCCTCGCTGCGGTCGGCCACCCACTTCACCGGCCGCCGGAGCGCATGCGCGCAGTAGGCGGTGGCGATGTCTTCGGGGTAGGCGCCGGTCTTCATGCCGAAGCCGCCGCCCACGTCGCCCACCACCACGCGCACCTGCTCCTTGGCCAGGCCGATGGCGTCGCAGATCGAGTTGCGCGTGCCCGAGGGCATCTGCGTGCTCATGCGCACCGTGAGGCGGCCGCTGCCGGCATCGACCTCGACCAGCACCGAGCGCGGCTCGATGGTCAGCGCCACCACGCGCTGGTTGACGACGTCCAGCGCCACCACGTGCGCGGCCTGGGCGAAGGCGGCCGCCGTGGCCGCGGCGTCGCCGTGGCGCGCCTCGGCCGCGATGTTGTTCGGCGCCGCCTCGAGCAGCTGCGGCGCGCCGTCGACGACCGCGGCCGCCAGGTCGACCACCATCGGCAGCTCCTCGTAGTCGACGAACACGGCCTCGGCCGCGTCGCGCGCCTGGGCCACCGATTCGGCGACCACGGCGACCACCGCCTCGCCCACGAAGCGCGCCCGCTCGTGCGCCAGCGCGTGGCGATCGGGCGACACGCCGGGCCCGCCGTCGGGCCGCTTGAAGCCCGCGGTGCCCGGCATCGGCTTGACGCCCGCGGCCGCCAGCTCGGCGCCGCTGAACACGCCCAGCACGCCGGGCATGGCACGCGCGGCCTCGGCGTCGACCGAGACGATGCGCGCATGCGGATATGGCGAGCGCACGAAGACCAGGTGCGCGAGCGGCGTCGCGCCGCCGGGCCGCACGTCGTCGGTGTACTGGCCGGCGCCGGACAGCAGGGCCTGGTCCTCGAGGCGGCGCACCGCCTGACCGCTGCCGAAACGAAGAGGGGACGGAGAAGTCTCTGGAGCGTTCACGTGGGTCTTCCTGCAGGTGGGATGCGGAGGGGCCACTATAGGGCGCGATCGGGAATGCCGCTGCGCCCGACGCGACGGCGCCCGCGCGGACGCCGGTCAAAGCCGTGTATACCTGCACCATGCAACTCCCCTGGCTCGCGCCCGGCGCGCCCCTTCCCGACCCGGCCCTGACCTGGGGCCCCGCCGACCCGGTGCCCGGCCTGCTGGCCGGCGGCGGCACCCTCGACGTGCCCACGCTGCTGGACGCCTACAGCCACGGCATCTTTCCCTGGTTCAGCGACGACCAACCCATCCTCTGGTGGAGCCCCGACCCGCGCATGACGCTGGCGCCGACCGCCTTCCGGCTGCACCGCTCGCTGCGCAAGGTGCTGCAGGCCTTTCGCGCCGACGCCCGCTGCGAGATCCGGATCGACCACGACTTCGACGCCGTGATCCGCGCCTGCTCGGCGGCGCCGCGCCACGGCCAGTCGGGCACCTGGATCGTGCCGGACATGGTCGCGGCCTACGGCGCGCTGCACCGGGCCGGCCATGCCCACAGCGTCGAGACCTGGATCGACGGCGAACTCGTGGGCGGCCTCTACTGCGTGGCCATCGGCCGCGCGGTGTTCGGCGAATCGATGTTCGCGCGCCGCACCGACGCCTCGAAGATCGCGCTGGCGGCGTTGGTGAGCCTGTGCCGCCGCCATGGCGTCGCGCGCATCGACTGCCAGCAGAACACGGCCCACCTGGCCAGCCTGGGCGCCGAGGAAATGCCGCGCGCGCGCTTCGTCGAGCATGTGGAACGGGCCCGCGCCGAGCCCGGACCCACCTGGCGTTTCGAGCCCGTATACTGGTCCGAACTGTTGCCCGCACGCTCTTCCACGGCCCTGTGACGCACCTCAAGGAACTTCCGCTCCACACGTTGCAGTTCTATGCAACGGCCCCCTATCCGTGCAGCTACCTGCCGGACCGGCAGGCGCGCTCGCAGGTCGCGACCCCCAGCCACCTGATCCACAACGACGCCTATTCCGACCTGGTGCGCAGCGGCTTCCGGCGCAGCGGCATGTTCACCTACCGCCCCTACTGCGACGGCTGCACGGCCTGCGTGCCGCTGCGCGTGCGGGTCGGCGACTTCAAGCCCAACCGCAGCCAGCGCCGTGCCACGACGCAGCACGCCGGCCTGCAGGTGCGGGTGCTCAAGCTGTGCTTCGTGCCCGAGCACTACCAGCTCTACCTGCGCTACCAGAACGGGCGCCACGCCGGCGGCGGCATGGACCACGACAGCATCGACCAGTACACCCAGTTCCTGCTGCAGAGCCGCGTGAACTCGCGCCTGGTCGAGTTCCGCGAGACGGGCGCCGACGGCCAGCCCGGGGCGCTGAAGATGGTGTCGATCCTCGACGTGCTCAACGACGGCATCTCGGCGGTCTACACCTTCTACGAGCCCGAGGACGGCACCGCCTACGGCAACTACGGGGTGCTGTGGCAGATCGCGCAGGCGCGCCAGCTGGGCCTGCCCTACGTCTACCTCGGCTACTGGATCGCGGGCAGCCCGAAGATGAATTACAAGGCGCGCTATGCGCCGCACGAAGTGCTGATCGACGGTCAGTGGCAGCCCGGTGATTTCACAAAGTAAAATCACGGCTCGGTCTTTCCGAGGCCCTACTGCGCTGCGCACATGAGAAAACCACAATCAGACGTTCCTGCCACGCCGGTCATCCAGGTCATCGAACGCATGTTTTCGCTGATCGACGTGCTGGCTTCGCGCGAGGAAGCCATCTCGCTCAAGGAGATCAGCGAGAAGACCGGGCTGCACCCCTCGACCACGCACCGGATCCTCAACGACCTGGCCGTGGGCCGCTTCGTCGACCGGCCCGAGGCCGGCAGCTACCGCCTGGGCATGCGCCTCCTGGAGCTGGGCAACCTGGTCAAGGGCCGGCTCAACGTGCGCGACGCCGCGCTCACGCCCATGCGCGAACTGCACAAGCTCACGCAACAGCCGGTCAACCTCAGCATGCGGCAGGGCGACGAGATCGTCTACATCGAGCGCGCCTACAGCGAGCGCTCGGGCATGCAGGTGGTGCGCGCCATCGGCGGCCGCGCCCCGCTGCACCTGACCTCCACCGGCAAGCTCTTCCTGGCCGCCGACGACCCCCAGCGCGTGCGCAGCTACGCCACCCGCACCGGCCTGGCCGGCCACACCCGCAACAGCATCACCCAGCTGCCGCTGCTGGAGCGCGAACTGTCGAAGGCCCGCCAGTACGGCATCGCGCGCGACAACGAGGAACTGGAACTGGGGGTGCGCTGCATGGCGGTGGGCATCTACGACGACCAGAGCAAGCTGGTCGCCGGCCTGTCGATCTCCGCCCCCGCCGACCGCCTGGACGAAGGCTGGCTGCCCAAGCTGCAAGCCACCGCGAGCGAGATCTCCAGCGCGCTGGGCTACAACCAGAATGCGCCGACGGCGCCCTGAGGCGCCGTCGAATCCAACTCACCCGCACGAGCGAGTCCTGACTGTTCGTGGGACACCGCGGAACTGGCTTTGCCAGGCCGCCGGTGTCGCCCCCTTGAGGGGGAAGCGCCGAAGGCGCTTCGGGGGTGGGCTCAGTCCCCGGCGATGTGCTGCGCAGCCGCCTGCATCGACGGCGACATCATGTGCTTGGCCTCGACCCAGCGGCGCACGCGCTCGGCGTCGCCGATGCGGCTCAGCTTGCCGGCCGAATCCAGGAACACCATGATCAGCTTGCGGCCCGCGACACGGGTCTGCATCACCAGGCACTGGCCCGCCTCGGAGATGTAGCCGGTCTTCTGCAGGCCGATCTCCCATTCGGGGTTCTTCACCAGCCGGTTGGTGGTCGTGTACTGCAGCATGCGGTTGCCGACTTCGACCTGGTAGCCCGGCGAGGTCGACAGTTCGCGCACCGTGGCATCGGCCGAGGCCGCGTTGACCAGCAGCGCCAGGTCCTGCGCACTCGCCTGGTTGCGGCTCGACAGGCCCGTGGGCTCGACGTAACGGGTGTCCTTCATGCCGAGCATGCTGGCCTTGGCGTTCATCATGCTCACGAAGGTCGCCAAACCGCCCGGATAGGTGCGGCCCAGCGCATGCGCGGCGCGGTTCTCGCTGGACATCAGCGCCAGGTGCAGCAGTTCGCCGCGCGACAGGGTGGCGCCGATGCGCAGGCGCGAGCTGCTGCCCTTCTCGGTGTCGACGTCGTCCTGGGTGATGGTGATCAGTTCGTCCATCGGCAGGTGCGCCTCGCTCACCAGCAGGCCGGTCATGAGCTTGGTCAGCGACGCGATGGGCAGCACCGCATGGTCGTTCTTGCTGAACAGCACTTCACGCGTGTCCTGGTCGATCACCAGCGCGGCGCTCGACTTCAGGTCGAGGGCATCGCCGGTGTGGTGCAGGCCCGCGAGCTGGCCGTAGGACAGGCGCGGCGCCGCTTCGGCCACGCGCACCACCGAACGACGCTGCACCGCCACCACCGTCTTGCCGTTCTGCTTGCGGATCGTGGCGACCACGTTCTTGCCGCCGCGCACGCTGCGCTCGGCCTTGGCGGGCACCGCCTTCGCATTGCGCTGGGGGGCCGCGGCGGCCTTGCGCTTGCTGGTGTCGGGAGCGGATTGGGTCTTCTTCGCGGCCACCGGGCGCTTGGCGGCGGCATGCGCCGCGGGCGCGATGAAGGCGGCCGCGCACAGGGCTGCCGTGACAAAACGAAGGGCCGCGCGGAAACGCTGGGGTGAAACTCGGTGGGAACGGGCTTCGGGCATCAAGGAATCTCCAGCGGCGACAAGGACCCGCAGTGTATCGAAATCAAAAAAAGCGCGCAATAACAGTTACTTGCGCCCTTTTCTTCACTCGAAACAAAAGGATCGCTTTACAACCTAACCTTGCGCCGCCACTCTCTCAGCTTGGCTCTGTAACTTGTTGAGCGCACTCAAATAAGCCTTGGCGGAAGCCACCACGATGTCGGGATCCGCCCCGACGCCGTTGACGACCCGTCCGGCGTTTTGCAGCCGAACCGTGACCTCCCCCTGACTTTCGGTCGATCCGCTGATCGCGTTCACCGAATAAAGCACCATTTCCGCCCCGCTTTTCACGTGACTCTCGATGGCCTTGAGCGAGGCATCGACCGGACCGTTGCCATCGGAGGTGCCGGTGACTTCCCGGCCTTGGACCGTGAAGACCACGCGCGCCTGCGGCCGCTCGCCGGTTTCGCTGTGCTGCGCCAGGGAGACGAAGCCGAACTGCTCACCAACGTTCGACCCCTCCTCGTCGCTGACGAGCGCGAGGATGTCTTCGTCAAAAATTTCGCTTTTCCGGTCGGCCAGTTCCTTGAAGCGGGCGAAGGCGGTGTTGATGTCGGCCTCGCTCTCCATGGTCACGCCCAGTTCGACCAGGCGCTGCTTGAAGGCGTTGCGTCCGCTGAGCTTGCCCAGCACGATCTTGTTGTGGCTCCAGCCCACGTCCTCGGCCCGCATGATCTCGTAGGTGTCGCGCGCCTTGAGCACGCCGTCCTGGTGGATGCCCGAGGCATGCGCGAAGGCGTTCGCGCCGACCACCGCCTTGTTGGGCTGCACCACGAAGCCGGTGGTCTGGCTGACCATGCGGCTCGCGGCCAGGATGTGCTGGGTGTCGATGCCCAGGTCGAGCCCGAAGTAGTCCTTGCGGGTCTTGACCGCCATCACGATCTCCTCGAGCGAGCAGTTGCCCGCACGCTCGCCCAGGCCGTTGATGGTGCACTCGACCTGGCGCGCGCCGCCGATCTTCACGCCGGCCAGCGAGTTCGCCACCGCCATGCCCAGGTCGTTGTGGCAATGCACCGACCAGATCGCCTTGTCGCTGTTGGGGATGCGCTCGCGCAGGGTCTTGATGAAATTGCCGTAGAGCTCGGGAATGGCGTAGCCCACGGTGTCGGGCACGTTGATGGTGGTCGCGCCCTCGGCGATCACCGCCTCGAGCACGCGGCACAGGAAGTCCACGTCGCTGCGGTAGCCGTCTTCCGGGCTGAACTCCACGTCGCCGACCAGGTTGCGCGCGAAGCGCACCGACAGCTTGGCCTGCTCGAAGACCTCGTCGGGCGACATCCGCAGCTTCTTCTCCATGTGCAGCGGCGAGGTGGCGATGAAGGTGTGGATGCGGCCGCTGGCCGCGCCCTTGAGCGCCTCGGCGGCGCGTGCGATGTCGCGGTCGTTGGCACGCGACAGCCCGCAGATGGTGGAGTCCTTGATCGTGCTCGCGATCAGCTTCACCGCCTCGAAGTCGCCGTTCGAGCTGGCGGGAAAGCCGGCCTCGATGACGTCGACCTTCAGCCGCTCGAGCTGCTTGGCGATGCGCAGCTTCTCGTCCTTGGTCATGGACGCGCCCGGCGATTGCTCGCCGTCACGCAGGGTGGTGTCGAAAATGATCAGCTTGTCGGTCATCGTGGCGCTCCGTGGTTCTGGCGGGCGAGCCGGCGCCAGGCGCCGGCCCTTTTTTCAGGCGGTTTCAGCCACCGATTGTGCGCTGGCCGCGCCCTGGGCCCGCGCCCGCTCCAGGCCCGACACGATCGCCTTGAGCGAAGCCGAGACGATGTTGGCGTCGATGCCCACGCCGAACAGCGTCTGCTGGTCGATGCGCAGCTCGAGGTAGGCCACGGCCTGCGCGTCGGCGCCGGCACCGATCGCATGCTGGTGGTAGTCGATCACGCGGATCGCGTGGCCGGTGTGGGTGGCGAGGGCCTGGATGAAGGCGTCGATCGGGCCGTTGCCGCGGCCTTCGATGGGCCGGATCTCGCCCTCCCAGGGCAGGTCGCCGCGCAGAAGCACCGAGGCGGCGGCGCCCTCGCCCTGCTCCTCGAGCACACGGTGCTGCAAGGCCTGCACGGTCTTCAGGCCGTACTCGCGCTCGAACAGGGCGTAGAGATCGGCCGCCGTCAATTCCTTGCCGGCCACGTCCATCACCCGCTGCACGACCTGCATGAACTCCATCTGCAGGCGACGCGGCATCTCGATCCCGTACTCGCTCTCGAGCAGGTAGGCCATGCCGCCCTTGCCCGACTGGCTGTTGACGCGGATCACGGCCTCGTAGCTGCGGCCCACGTCCTTCGGGTCGATCGGGAGGTAGGGCATGTCCCAGATGTCGCCTTCCTTGCGCGCCGCGAAGGCCTTCTTGATCGCATCCTGGTGCGAACCGGAAAACGAGGTGTAGACCAGGTCGCCGACGTAGGGGTGGCGCGGGTGCACCGGGATCTGGTTGCAGTGCTCGACCGTGGCGCGGATCTCGTCGATGTTCGAGAAGTCGAGCTCGGGCGACACGCCCTGCGTGTAGAGGTTGAGCGCGACGTTCACCAGGTCGAGGTTGCCGGTGCGCTCGCCGTTGCCGAACAGGCAGCCTTCGATGCGCTCGGCGCCGGCCATCAGGGCCAGCTCGCCGGCGGCGGTGCCGGTGCCGCGGTCGTTGTGCGGATGCACGCACAGGATGATCGCATCGCGCCGCTCCAGGTGGCGGTGCATCCACTCGATCATGTCGGCGAAGATGTTCGGCGTGGAATGCTCGACCGTGGTCGGCAGGTTGACGATGCACTTGCGCTCGGGCGTGGGCTGCCAGACGGCGGTGACCGCATCGACCACGCGCTTGGAGAACACCACGTCGGTGCCCGAGAACATCTCGGGCGAGTACTGGAAGGTCCACTGCGTGCCCGGCTGCTGGGCGGCGCAGTCGTTGAACATCCGCGCATGGGTGGTGGCGAGCTCGACGATCTGGTCTTCGTCCATGCCGAGCACCACGCGCCGCATGATCGGCGCCACGGCGTTGTAGAGGTGCACGATGGCGCGCGGCGCGCCCTGCAGGGCCTCGAAGGTGCGCGTGATGAGGTGGTCGCGCGCCTGCGTCAGCACCTGGATCGTCACGTCGTCGGGGATGCGGTCTTCCTCGATGAGCTTGCGCACGAAGTCGAATTCGACCTGCGAGGCGGAAGGGAAACCGACTTCGATTTCCTTGAAACCGATCGCCACCAGGGTCTCGAACATGCGCATCTTGCGGTCGATGTCCATGGGCTCGACCAGCGCCTGGTTGCCGTCACGCAGGTCCGTCGACAGCCAGATCGGCGCCTTGGTCAGAACGGCGTCGGGCCAGGTGCGGTCCTTGAGGCCGATCGGTGCAAAGGCGCGGTATTTGGCTTGCGGTTGCTTCAACATGACGATTCTTTCGATGGGTGGTGGAACCACCAGCAACCCCCAAAACAAAACGGCCCGTTGCTGGTGCGAACGGGCCGTGATGAGGGATATGCGCGCGCGCTACCGTCTCCGCCCGAAGGGGATGGCTAGTAGGGACAGCGAAATCTTGTTCATGGAAGCCGTGAATGTAGCAGCCGCAGCCTACTTGTGCAAGCCGCGTTCGTCGGGCTCGTCGGTGGACATGCTGATCAGGCTCACCTGCTGGCCCTTGGCCTTGCGCCAGGCATAGACCACGAAGCCGCTCAGGCCGTAGGCCACGAACACGCCGAACAGCACGGTCGGCGGGTGGATGTTGATCACCGCGATGCCCAGCGCGATCAGCACGATCACCGCGAAGGGCACGCTCTTCTTCATCTGCACGTCCTTGAAGCTGTAGAAGGGCGCATTGGTCACCATCGACAGGCCGGCGTAGAGCGTGAAGGCGAAGGTCAGCCAGGTGATCTGGCTCCACGAGAGGTACAGCACCTCGCCGCCGCGCTTGCCCCATTCGGTCATGAGCCAGATGAAGCCCGCGACCAGGGCCGCGGCCGCCGGCGAGGGCAGGCCCTGGAACCAGCGCTTGTCGACCACGCCGGTGTTGACGTTGAAGCGCGCGAGCCGCAGCGCCGCGCAGGCGCAGTAGACGAAGGCCGCGATCCAGCCCCAGCGCCCCAGGCCCTTGAGCGACCATTCGTAGGCGATCAGCGCGGGCGCGGCGCCGAAGGACACCATGTCCGACAGCGAATCCATCTGCTCGCCGAAGGCGCTCTGCGTGTTGGTCATGCGCGCGACCCGGCCGTCGAGGCTGTCGAGGATCATCGCGGCGAACACCCCCAACGCCGCCAGGTCGAAGCGCGCGTTCATCGCCATCACGACGGAGTAGAAACCGCCGAACAACGCCGCCAGCGTGAACAGGTTGGGCAGGATGTAGATGCCCTTGCGGCGCTTGCGCGGCGCGATGTCGTCGGGCAGCGTGTCGTCATGCATGAAGACGGCCTCCGGCAGCGGTGGCACGGGGCTTCGCAGCCTTCGAAGTCATGACGTAACGAGGGGTGAAATTCATCGGCAGCAGTGTAGTTCAGGCGCCCTGCGCGCCCGGAATGGAAAAAGGCCACCGGGTGGTGGCCTTTGGGAGCGGATGCGATCCGATCAGTTGCGGGTCTGGTCGACCAGCTTGTTCTTCTTGATCCAGGGCATCATGGCGCGCAGTTGCTCGCCGACGATCTCGATCTGGTGCTCGGCGTTGATGCGGCGGCGGCTGATCAGCGCGGGCTGGCCGGCAGCGGCTTCGAGCACGAAGCTCTTGGCGTATTCGCCGGTCTGGATGTCCTTGAGCACCTGCTTCATGACCTTCTTGGTCTCGTCGGTCACGATGCGCGGGCCCGTGACGTACTCGCCGTACTCGGCGTTGTTCGAGATCGAGTAGTTCATGTTGGCGATGCCGCCTTCATAGATCAGGTCGACGATCAGCTTCAGTTCGTGCAGGCATTCGAAGTACGCCATCTCGGGCGCATAGCCGGCTTCCACCAGCGTTTCGAAACCGGCCTTGATCAGCTCGACCGTGCCGCCGCACAGAACCGCTTGTTCGCCGAACAGGTCGGTCTCGGTTTCTTCGCGGAAGTTGGTCTCGATGATGCCGGCCTTGCCGCCGCCGTTGGCGGTGGCGTAGCTCAGGGCCAGGTCACGGGCCTTGCCGCTCTTGTCCTGGTGCACGGCCACCAGGTGGGGCACGCCGCCACCTTGCGTGTAGGTGCTGCGCACGGTGTGGCCCGGGGCCTTGGGAGCGACCATCCACACGTCGAGGTCGGCGCGCGGCTGCACGAAGCCGTAGTGCACGTTGAAGCCGTGGGCGAAGACCAGCGAAGCGCCTTCCTTGATGTGGGGCGCGACGTCGTTCTTGTAGACGTTGGCGATCTGCTCGTCAGGCAGCAGGATCATGACGATGTCGGCGGCCTTGACCGCGTCGGCCACTTCGGCGACCTGCAGGCCGGCCTTGCCGACCTTGTCCCACGAGGCGCCGCCCTTGCGCAGGCCGACCACGACCTTCACGCCGCTGTCGTTCAGGTTCTGTGCGTGTGCGTGGCCCTGCGAGCCGTAGCCGATGATCGCGACGGTCTTGCCCTTGATGAGGCTCAGATCGGCGTCCTTGTCGTAATAAACCTTCATGATTGCTCCTTCGTTGATCCGTTGGGTGTGAGTGAACTGCAAAACTAGACGCGCAGGATGCGCTCGCCACGCCCGATGCCGCTGGCACCGGTACGCACCGTCTCGAGAATGGCGCCGCGATCGATGGCCTCGAGGAAGGCATCGTTCTTGGCGTGATCGCCGGTGAGCTCGATCGTGTAGCTCTTGTCGGTGACGTCGATGATGCGGCCGCGGAAGATCTCCGCCATCCGCATCATTTCTTCGCGCTCCTTGCCGACCGCGCGCACCTTCACCATCATGAGCTCGCGCTCGGTGTAGGCGCCTTCGGTCAGGTCGACCACCTTGACCACTTCGATCAGGCGGTTCAGGTGCTTGGTGATCTGCTCGATCACGTCGTCCGAACCGGCCGTCACGATGGTCATGCGCGACAGGCTCGGGTCTTCGGTGGGCGCGACGCTCAGCGATTCGATGTTGTAGCCGCGGGCCGAGAACAGGCCCACGACGCGGGAAAGAGCACCGGGCTCGTTTTCCAGCAGGACAGCAATGATGTGTTTCATGTGTGCGAACTCCTCTTTTCGCCGCCCTCCCCCGCGCACGGTAATGCGCGGGCTCGGCGGGCAATAGATTCGTCTTGAAGGGTTGACTAGAACGGGAGCGGGCAGCCGGACGCAAAGATCACGCAGAAGGAAAACCAAAAAAATTGGTTTGTGTTTTTTGCGTTTTCTGCGGAATCTTTGCGCCCTCTGCGTCCGGTGTCCGTATGCATCAGAGGTCTTCCGACCCCAGCAACATTTCCGTGATGCCCATCCCGGCCTTGACCATCGGGAACACGTTCTCGGTGGGGTCGGTGCGGAAATCCATGAACACGGTGCGGTCCTTGAGCTTGCGCGCCTCGCGCAGCGCCGGCTCCACGTCCTGCGGCCGTTCGATCAGCATGCCGACGTGGCCATAGGCCTCGGCCAGCTTCACGAAGTTGGGCAGCGCGTCCATGTAGCTGTGGCTGTAGCGGCCCGAGTACTCGATCTCCTGCCACTGCCGCACCATGCCGAGGTAGCGGTTGTTCAGCGCGCAGATCTTGATCGGCGTGTTGTATTGCAGGCAGGTCGAGAGCTCCTGGATGCACATCTGCACCGAGCCTTCGCCGGTGATGGTGAACACCTCGGACTCCGGCTTGGCGAGCTTGATGCCCATCGCGTAGGGAATGCCCACGCCCATGGTGCCCAGGCCGCCGGAGTTGATCCAGCGGCGCGGCTCGTCGAAGCGGTAGTACTGCGCGGCCCACATCTGGTGCTGGCCCACGTCGGACGTGATGTAGGCATCGGCGTCCTTGGTCATGTTCCAGAGCGTCTCGACCACGTACTGCGGCTTGATCACGTCGGTGTTGCCGCGGTCGTACTTGAGGCAGTCCTTGCTGCGCCAGCTCTCGATGGTCTTCCACCAGTCGGCCAGAGCGCCGGCATCGGGCTTCTGCGTGGCTTCGCGGATCATCGAGATCAGCTCGGTCAGCACGTCCTTGACGTCGCCCACGATCGGGATGTCGACCTTGACGCGCTTGGAGATGCTCGACGGGTCGATGTCGATGTGGATGATCTTGCGTTCGTTCTGCGCGAAGTGCTTGGGGTTGCCGATCACGCGGTCGTCGAAGCGCGCGCCCACGGCCAGCAGCACGTCGCAGCTCTGCATGGCGTTGTTGGCCTCGATCGTGCCGTGCATGCCCAGCATGCCCAGGAACTTGCGGTCGCTCGCCGGATAGGCGCCCAGGCCCATCAGCGTGTTCGTGACCGGGTAGCCCAGCATGTCGACCAGCGTGCGCAGCTCGTTGGTGGCGTTGCTCAGCAGCACGCCGCCGCCGGTGTAGATGTACGGGCGCTTGGCGTTGAGCAGCAGCTGCAGCGCCTTGCGGATCTGGCCGCCGTGGCCCTTGCGCACCGGGTTGTACGAACGCATCTCGACCTTGTCGGGATAGCCGTGGTACGGGACCTTCTTGAAGGAGACGTCCTTCGGGATGTCCACCACCACCGGGCCCGGACGGCCGGTGCGGGCGATGTGGAAGGCCTTCTTCATCGTCATCGCCAGGTCCTTGGGATCCTTGACGAGGAAGTTGTGCTTGACGATGGGACGGGTGATGCCGACCGTGTCGCATTCCTGGAAGGCATCGAGCCCGATGGCCGCCGTCGGCACCTGGCCCGAGATGATCACCATCGGGATCGAGTCCATGTAGGCCGTGGCGATGCCGGTGACCGCGTTGGTCAGGCCCGGACCGGAGGTGACCAGTGCCACGCCGACCTCGCCGGTGGCGCGCGCATAGCCGTCCGCCGCATGCACTGCCGCCTGTTCGTGGCGCACCAGCACATGCTGAATCGTGTCTTGCTTGTAGAAAGCGTCGTAGATGTAGAGAACTGCGCCGCCGGGGTAGCCCCAGACGTACTGGACGCCTTCGGCCTGGAGTGCCTTGACCAGCACCTCCGCGCCCATGAGTTCTTGCGGTGAGCCGCCTGCAGACACCGCTGCAGCGGAAGCGATCTCCGCCTTGGAGATTTCCATGATGATGAACCTTTCGAGTTTTCGGGAACGAAAAACCTTGGGTGCCCCTTGCCAACCCTTGTGAGGTCGCGTCAGGACTTGAGGCCAAAGCCATGGGCGAACTGATGTTTCGCCGGACCTTGACCCGTTTGCCTTTGAATTGCAGCGCGCATTATGACACCGAAGGCCGACGCCCCCCGCACCGCCGACGCCAAAGCGCACACGATGCAATAATCCAGCCCGACAAGAGCACCGCTTGCGCGGGTCACGAGAATCCCCCACACGGCGCGACAAAGCGCCCTCTTCCGTTGGCTACCGAACAAGAACTGTCCGATTTTCTGAAAAGCGTGGAACGCCGAGCCTTCAAGCGCTCGATCTACCACGTGCGGGACGAGGAAGCCGCGCTCGACATCGTGCAGGACAGCATGATGAAGCTGGCGGAGCACTACGGCGACAAGCCGGTCGCCGAGTTGCCGATGCTGTTCCAGCGCATCCTGTCGAACTGCACCCTCGACTGGTTTCGCCGGCAGAAGACGCGCCGGGCGCTGTTCTCCAACCTCAGCGACTTCGAAACACCCGACGACAGCGGCGATTTCGACCTGCTGGAGAACTTCGTCTCGCCGACCGACTCCAGGGAAACGGAGAGCACGGAGACGACCACCGAGCGCGCGCAGGTGTTCCATGAAATCGAAGAACAGATCGCAGCTTTGCCCGGCCGTCAACGCGAGGCTTTCCTGATGCGTTATTGGGAGGAAATGGATGTGGCCGAAACGGCTGCGGCCATGGGCTGCTCCGAAGGCAGCGTCAAAACCCACTGCTCGCGCGCCGTCCATGCGCTGAGCAAAGCGCTCAAGGCCAAGGGAATATCGCTATGAACACCTCGCTTCCGCCCTCCGGTCAGACCCCGGAGGCGCAATTCGGCCGCCGCGTCGCGGCCCGGCTGTCCGCCGGCACGGACGCGTTGCCGCACGACATCGGCGAACGCCTGCGCGTCGCCCGCGCCCAGGCGCTGGCCAAGCGCAAGCTGCCGGCCCGCGCGGCCCCGGTCGTGGTGGCCTCCCATGGCGGCACGGCCACGCTCGGCAGCATCTGGTGGACCCGCCTGGGCGCCGTCGTGCCCCTGGTGGCCCTGGTGGCCGGGCTGATCAGCATCAGCGTCTGGCAGGACGACCAGCGCACCAGCGAACTGGCCGATCTCGACTCGGCCCTGCTGACCGACGCCCTGCCCCCGGCCGCCTACACCGACCCGGGTTTCGCGCAATTCCTCAAATCCGAAGCTGCCCAGCCTCAGTGACACCTGTTCATCCCGAACACCATTTTTCTCCGCATGCCGCTTCACCCTGCCTCCCGTCCGCACGCTCCGTCCAAGTCGCTCTCTGCGCAGCGCCCGGGTGCGGTGCTGTGCGCTGGCGCGGCGCTGGTGCTGGCCCTCGGCGGATGGACTGCGCTCGCCTGCGCCCAGGGCCCGTCCGCGGCCGCGTCGTCCCCTTCAACCACCAAGGCACCCTCGAAGCCCCTGTGGCGTGAGCTCGGCGCCAAGCAGCAACAGGCCCTGCTGCCGCTGGCCGCGCACTGGGACGGCCTCAGCGAGGCCCACAAGCGCAAGTGGCTCGCCTTCTCGCGCAATTACGCACAGCTGTCGCCCGCCGACAAGACGACCCTGCACAGCCGCATGACCGAGTGGGCTTCCCTGAGCCCGCAGCAGCGCGCCCAGGCGCGCTTCAACTTCGCCGAGGTCAAGCAGGTGCCGGCGGACGAGCGCAAGGCCAAGTGGGAGGCCTACCAGGCGCTGACGCCCGAAGCCCGGCGCCAGCTGGCCGAACGCGCCACGCCCCGCCCCCCCGGCGCGGCCGCCACGATCCGGCCGGTCCCGGCCCAGAAGCTGGCGCCCGTGCTCTCGGGCGGCACCAAGGGCCAGCACACGGCCCGCATCGAACTGACACCCCCACCGCCGCCCGCCCCTTCGGCGGCCGAGCGGCCGGCGCCGCCTATGATCGCGGCACCTTCCGTGGCGGTCGACACCCCGGCACCGGCGCCCGCGCCGGTCCCTGCGCCCGCCCCGGCCCCGGCCCCCGTGCCGCCGGCGCGCATGACAGAGCAGCCTTCGTCCGCGCCCTGACCTTTTTTGTCGATGACTTCGAGTTTTCCTGAGGTCGCCGGCGCCGCCGGCGAGCCCGTCGGCGGCGCCGTGCGCCCCGCGATGGTGACCCCCGGCCTCTGGCGCCGCATGGCCTGCTGGCTCTACGAGGGCATGCTGATGTTCGCCGTGGTCTTCGTCTCGGCCTGGCTGTTCAGCACGCTGGGCCAGATGCGCGACGCGATGGATTCGCGCCGCTCGCTGCTGCAGGCCTTCCTGTTCGTGATCTTCGGCGTGTACTTCGGCTGGTTCTGGGCCCGCGGCCAGACCCTGGCCATGAAGACCTGGAACATCCGCGTGGTCGACCGCCAGGGCCGCGCGATCTCCCAAGCCCGCGCGCTGCTGCGCTACCTGCTGAGCTGGGTCTGGTTCCTGCCGCCGCTGGCGGCCATCGCGCCCTTCAAGCTCTCGGGCGGCGAATCGGCGCTGCTGGTGGGCGGCTGGGTGGTCGTCTGGGCGCTGCTGGCCCGCTTCCACCCGCAAAAGCAGTTCTGGCACGACGCCTGGGCCGGCACGCGGCTGATCACCTCCAAGCCCATGAGCCGCATATGAGCGATTCGGCACCGGTCAACCCGCAGAAATCGCGCACCGGCCTGCGCCGCGTCTGGCATGCGGCGCTGATCTCCATCGACGGCTACCGCGCCGGCTGGCGCGAGCCGGCCTTCCGCCAGGAAGTGGTGTGCGCCGTCGTCATGCTGCCGGCCGCCTTCTGGGTCGGCCGCAGCTGGGTCGAGACCGCGCTGCTGATCGCCACCGTGGTGCTGGTGCTGATCGTCGAACTGCTCAACAGCGGCATCGAGGCCGCGATCGACCGCATCGGCCCCGAATGGCACAGTTTCTCCAAGGACGCCAAGGACATGGGCAGCGCCGCGGTGCTGCTGTCCATCCTGCTGTGCGGCGGCGTCTGGCTGGCCGCGCTCTGGCAGCGTTTCTTCGCCTGATTCTCCTGCGCCAACGCCGTCACACGGTCGCGGCATGATCGACACATGACCCCCACTTTTTCGATTTGCGTCTATTGCGGCTCGCGTCCCGGCGAGCGTCCCGAGTTCACCGCGGTGGCCGAAGCCGTCGGCCGCTGGATCGGCGAACGGGGTGGCCAACTGGTCTATGGCGGAGGCCGTACCGGCCTGATGGGCACGGTGGCCGAAGCCACGCGCGCCGCCGGCGGCCGCGTGGTCGGCATCATTCCCAAGGCCCTGGTGGACAAGGAACTGGCCAACCGCCTGTGCGACGAGCTGCACGTCGTCGACACCATGCACGAGCGCAAGGCGATGATGGGCGAGCGCGCCGACGCCTTCATCGCGCTGCCCGGCGGCATCGGCACCTTCGAGGAACTGTTCGAGATCTGGACCTGGCGCCAGCTCGGCTACCACGACAAGCCGGTGGGCATCCTGAACACCGCGGGCTACTACGAGAGCCTGCTGGCCTTCCTCGGCAACTGCGTGCGCGAGGGCTTCATGGGCGAGTGGCAGATGGACCTGGTGCGCAGCGGGGCCGATGCCGCGCCCCTGCTCGAAGCGCTGGTCACCGAAGCGCGCAGCCGGCCGGGCGGCGACAAGCTGGCGGAAATCGTCTGACGGGGGAGGAAAGAGGCGGTCAGACCGCCGCTTCGCCCTCTTCGCCGGTGCGGATGCGCACCACGCGCTCGACCTCGGTCACGAAGATCTTGCCGTCGCCGATCTTGCCGGTGCGCGCCGCGCCGATGATGGCCTCGACGCAGCGGTCGACGTCGGCCTCGTTGGCCACGACCTCGATCTTCATCTTGGGCAGGAAGTCGACCACGTACTCGGCGCCGCGGTAGAGCTCGGTGTGGCCCTTCTGGCGGCCGAAGCCCTTGACCTCGGTGACGGTGAGACCCGTGACGCCGACCTCGGCCAACGCCTCGCGCACGTCGTCGAGCTTGAAGGGTTTGACGATGACGGTGATGAGTTTCATGGGGCGGGTCGTCCTGCGGTGTCTTTTGCCTCTTCGAAGTGAGATGGCGCCGGACGATTATGTCATCGGCCCTTCATGCGCGTGCGCGAATCCCCGCTTCAGCAGGGGCGGCCGCGGGCTGTTAGTCTCCCCGCCGATGCGCGCCAGCTCCCCCCGTCCGACTTTCTTCGCCACCTTCTTCGCGTGGTTCAACGGGCAGGCCTATGTGCTGCTCGTGCTCACCATGCTGATCTGGGGCGCCAACGCGGTGGCGGCGCGGCTGGCGGTCGGCGAGGTGCCGCCGATGCTGCTGACCTTCCTGCGCTGGGGCATCTGCTGCACCGCCCTGGTGCTCACCTCGCGCGGGCAGATCGCCACCCACTGGCGCACGCTGCTGCCCTCGTGGCGCTACGTGGCGCTGATGGGCACCATGGGCTTCACCGCCTTCAATGCGCTGTTCTACGCGGCGGCGTACCACACGACCGCGATCAACATCGCGATCATCCAGGGCACGATGCCCATGCTGGTGCTGATCGGCAGTTTCTTCTTCTACCGCACGCGCATCACGGCGCTGCAGCTGGTGGGCGTGGCCATGACCATCGCCGGCATCGCGGTGGTCGCCTCGCAGGGCCGGCTGGCGGTGCTGGCCGGCCTGCAGTTCAACATCGGCGACGTCTGGATGATCATCGCCTGCCTGTTCTATGCGGGCTATGCGCTGGGGCTGCGCCGCCGGCCGCCGGTGCCGGCCATCGTCTTCTTCGCGGCCACGGCCGCGGTGGCCGCGCTGGTCTCCCTGCCGCTGGTGGCGGTGGAGATCGCCATGGGCCAGTCCTACCTGCCCACGGGCAAGGGCCTGCTGCTGATCCTGTTCATCGGCCTGCTGCCCTCCTTCGTCTCGCAGCTGACCTTCATCCAGGCCGTGAGCCTGATCGGCCCCGCGCGCGCCGGCATGTTCATGAACCTGGTGCCGATCTTCGGCCCGCTGCTCGCGGTGCTGGTGCTGGGCGAGCCGCTGTGGCTTTACCACGCGGCCGCGCTGGCGCTGGTGCTGGGCGGCATCTACGTGGCCGAGCACCTCGGCGCGCGCCGGCTGGCCAAGGCGTGAGCATGGCCGATCCCGTGCTGCGCCTTCACGGCGCCCCCTCCGACATCGACGCCGCGGCCTGGAACGAGCTGCTGGCCGCCCAGCCCGCGCCCAGCCCCTTCATGCGGCACGAGTACCTCGACGCGCTGCACCGCAGCGGCAGCGCCACGCCCGAGAGCGGCTGGACCGCGCAGTTCGCCACGCTGTGGCGCGGCAAGAAACTGGTGGCCGCCTGCCCGCTGTACGTCAAGGACCATTCCTATGGCGAGTACGTGTTCGACTGGGCCTGGGCCAACGCCTACGAGCAGCACGGCCTGGCCTACTACCCCAAGGCGGTGGTGGCCGTGCCCTTCACGCCCGTGCCCGGCGCCCGCCTGCTGGCGCGCGACGCCGCGAGCCGCGCGCTGCTGGTGCAGGGCCTGATCCAGTTCTGCAAGCAGGCGGAGCTGTCCTCGCTGCACCTGCTGTTCGGCTCGGACGAAGACATCGCCGCTTGCAGCGAAGCGGGGTTGATGCTGCGCAATACGGTGCAATTCCACTGGACGAACGAAGCGCCCACCGGCTACGCCGACTTCGAGTCCTTCCTCGCCAGCCTCTCGCACGACAAGCGCAAGAAGATCCGCCAGGAGCGCCGCAAGGTCGCCGAGGCGGGCGTCGTCTTCCGCTCGGCGCGCGGCCGCGAGATCACGTCCGCCGACTGGGACTTCTTCTACCGCTGCTACGCCCGCACCTACCGCGAGCACGGCAACGCGCCCTACCTCACGCGCGACTTCTTCCAGCGCATGGCCGACACGCTGCCCGAGGCCTGGCTGCTGTTCGTGGCCGAGCGCGAGGGCCAGCCGATCGCCTCCAGCCTGATCGCGCTGTCGCTCGACGGCACCGAGGCGCCGACCGCGGCCTACGGCCGCTACTGGGGCGCGCTCGAGCGCGTGGACTGCCTGCACTTCGAGGCCTGCTACTACCAGCCGCTGGCCTGGTGCATCGCGCACGGCGTGCAGCGCTTCGAGGGCGGTGCGCAGGGCGAGCACAAGATGGCGCGCGCGCTGATGCCGGTCAAGACCACCAGCGCGCACTGGCTCGCGCACCCGGCCTTCGCCGATGCGGTCGAGCGCTTTCTGGAGCGCGAGGGTGCGGGCATCGAGAACTACATGGAACACCTGGACGAGCGCAGCCCGTTCAAGGCCAAGGCCTGACGGCGCGCGGCATGACAATCGAGGCTGTCGCGCACCGGAACCCCGCATGCCCTTTCAGCCTTCCCGACCCTCGTCTCTCCTGTCCCTCGCCCTGCGCCCGGCCCTCGCGGCCAGCCTGAGCACCCTGCTGCTGTTCGCCCCGGCCCATGCCCAGGCCCCGCGCGCCATGACCTCTTCCTACAGCCCCGAAAGCTACAAGGCGCGCGAGACCCACGCCGCCGTCGACGTGCGCGTGATCGGCGACGGCGCCCAGCGCGCCTACCTGTTCGTGCCGGCGCGCCCGCGGCCGGTGGGCCAGGTGCCGGTGGTGCTGCTGCACCACGGCTGGCTGGGCATGAGCCCGCTCAACTTCGGCGCCATGATCGACCACCTGGCGCGCAGCGGCCACGCGGTGGTCTACCCGGTCTACCAGGACTCGGACAAGACCTCGCCGCAGACCGTCACCGAGACCGCGGGCGCGGCCAACCGGCGCGCGCTCGACGTGCTGGAAAAGAGCTTCGGCCTGCGGCCCGAGCCCGGCCGCACGCTCTACTACGGCTTCTCGATGGGCGCGGCGATCTCGCTGGGCCTGGCGCTCGACCCGCAGCGCTTCAACCTGCCGCCGCCCGACGCCATCGTGCTCACCGGCCCGGGCGACGCGCACCATGTGGCGCGCGGCGAGCTCGGCCGCAGCATCGTCGGCCCGATCCAGCTGCTGCCGCCCACCCTGCCGATCGCGATCGTCACCGGCGAAGCCGACCCCATCGGCCTGCCCACGGCCCGCAAGCTGATGGCCAAGCTGTGCCACATCCCGCGCGAGCGCCGGGTGATGATGGTGCTGCCCTCGGACGAGAACAACGGCCGCAAGGTGATGGCCGGCCACGGCTCGCCGGGCGCGCCGGACAGCCGCTACGACTTCGCGCTGAGCTCACAGGACTTCCCGTCCACGCTGGTCGGCCGCCCCGCCTACGAGGCCTCGGGCTCGCTCAACCAGCTGGACTTCCACGGCTACTGGAAGGTGGTCGACGGCGTGCTCGACAGCCTGCGGCTGGGCACGCTGCAACCCGTGGTGTTCGGCCCCGGCACGCCCGAGCAGCTGTCGCTGGGCAGCTGGCCCGACGGCACGCCCTACAAGCCGGCGCGCCTCGAAGACCCCTGCCGCTGAGGCGCTGGCGCTTCAGGAGCCGCCGCGCGGTGTCGGCGCGGGCGGCGCCGCGGGATTCAACCAGCGCACCAGGTCCGGCGTGATGAGCCCGGCACCCTCGTCGGACAGATGGATGCCGTCGGCCTCGCGCAGCCGCACCGTCTTCTTGCCGTCGGCCCGCGGCCCGAACTCGCGGAACTCGCCGTTGACGTCGGCGATGCGGCCCATGGGGTTCCACCAGATCGCGCGCGGCTCGCGCGCCACGGCCTCGCGCGCGATCTCGTTGATGGTCTCCATGCGCGCATTGAACTTGGCCGACTTCATCGGCGGCAGCTGCAGCCACAGCACCAGGGCGCCGTCGCGCGCCAGCATGGCCAGGTAGTCGGCGATGCGTTTGGCGTAGACCGCGTGCCACTCGGGCGTGCCGAAGGCCTTGACCTTGCCGCCCTCGACGAAGCCCTGGCCGTCGTTGGCGCCGATGGCGACGATCACCACGTCGGGCCGCCGGTGCTCGAGCATCAGTGGGTACTCGTTGAGCCAGTCGAACACCTCGGGCCGGGCCAGGCCGGTGGCCGAGCGGTAGGCCTTGAGCGTGACGATGCTGTCTCGGTACGGCGCGAGGTCGCGCTGCAGCTGCGCGCTCAGGCCCACGGCCATCACCGAGTCGCCGGCCAGCGCGACGATGCGCGGGCGCGCGGCCGTGGCCTGCGGCAGCGGGGTCAGCACGGTGCCACCCTGCAGCGCCTGGGCCACGGGCAGGGCCTCGACAGGACCGGCCGGGGGCGCTGCCACCGGCGCTGCGGCAACGGCCGCCGAGGGGGCCGATGCGGATGCGGCAGGCGGCATCGGCGCCGGTGCCGACGCCGCCGGCAAGGGCGCCGGCGCCTGGGCCACGAGCACCGTCGCCGGCGCCGCCTGCTTGCCATCGTCCTGCGGCATGTCGCTCCAGCCGCTGCGCGCCAGGGTCTCGAGCGCGCGCGGCCGCCAGGCCGCGATGCCCAGCGGCGTGAGCGCGCCGTCGAGCGCGCGCGTGCCCTGCGCCAGTTGCTGCTGCAGCGGCCCGACCTCGAGCCGGTCGGCCCAGACGATCAGGCCGCGCGATTCGAGCAGCGCGATCACGAGCACGAAGCCGGCCGCGACCAGCGCCAGCTCGCGGCGGTCGTTGCGCAGCACGCGGCGCAGCATGCTGGGCGAGGAAGAGCGGGTCATCGGCGCCATCGTCAGAACTGGAAGTAGATGAAGGGCGCGATCCCGGTCGGGCCCAGCAGGTCGATCGCGAACACCGCCGTGGCGAGCGCGCCGCCGCGCAGCAGCGCGGGCCAGCGGCCGAGGCCCAGCTCGAGCGCATTGAACCAGCGCCGCGGCACGTACTGGCCGGCGAGCCCGATGGTCAGCGCGATCAGCACCGGTCCGGTGGCCAAGGTCAGCACGCCCGGCTCGGCCAGCCGACCGAAGACGGCGAAGGCCAGGTCGAAGCTCGGCGCGCGGAAGAACACCCAGGCCGCGCACACCGCATGGAACAGCAGCAGCCGCGCGATCCAGCGCCAGGCCACGGTGGCGCGCCAGCGCACCAGCGCGGGCCAGGGCAAGGCGGCCCAGGCGCGGTGGATCACCAGGTACAGGCCATGCAGCGCGCCCCAGACCACGAAGGTCCAGGCCGCGCCGTGCCACAGGCCGCCCAGCAGCATCGTGACCATCAGGTTGAGGCTGGTGCGCCACGGGCCGCCGCGCGAGCCGCCCAGCGGGATGTAGAGGTAGTCGCGCAGCCAGGTCGACAGCGAGATGTGCCAGCGGCGCCAGAACTCCTGCGGGCTGCCCGAGACGTAGGGCGCGTCGAAGTTGCGCGGGAAGCGGTAGCCCAGCAGCAGCGCGCAGCCGATCGCGATGTCGGTGTAGCCCGAGAAGTCGCAATAGATCTGCACCGCGTAGCCGTAGACCGCCAGCAGCATGTCCCAGCCGCCGTAGATGCGCGGGTTGGAGAACACCGGGTCGACCAGCTGCGTGGCCAGCAGGTTGGCCACCACCACCTTCTTGAACAGGCCCACCACGATCAGCATCAGGCCGCGGTTCACGCGCACCGCATCGGGCCGGCGGCGCTCCAGCAGCTGCGGCATGAACTGCGAGGCGCGCAGGATCGGGCCGGCGATCAGCTGCGGGAAGAAGGCCACGTAGAGCAGAACGTCGGGGATGCGCACCGCCTGCTTGAGCTTGCGCCGGTACACGTCGCCCAGCAGCGAGATCGCGTGGAAGACGAAGAAGGACACGCCTAGCGGCAGCGCCACGCTGTCGAGCTGGATCGCGGGCGGCGTGCCGAAGGCGCCCCAGGCGTCGATCAGCGCCAGCAGCAGGAAGGTCGTGTACTTGTAATGGACCAGCACCGCGAGGCAGACCACCACGCCGAACACCAGCCAGCGCTTGCGCACCCTGGCGTCCTCGCTGCGCTGGATGCGCTGCGCCACCAGGCCCGCGAACAGCGAGATGCCGAACAGCAGCGGCACATAGGCCCAGTTCCAGAAGCCGTAGAAGACATAGCTGGCGATCAGCAGGAAGGCCTTGTGCGCATCCAGCCAGCGGCAGAGTCCCCAGGCCACCGCGAGCACGAGCAGGAAGAAGAGGCCGTACTCGACCGTTGGAAACAGCATGGCGAAGGGGAAGCGGTGAAGGCGATGGATTGTAGGGGCCCGTTCCGGGCCGCCGCGCCGGCCGCCCCCGCACGCACGGCGCGCAGCAAAAAGCGCCACGGCCCCCGAGGGGCGGTGGCGCTTTTGCGTGCCGGGACCGGCTTACTTGTTGTAGTTCGCGATGCCGTCCAGGATTTCCTTCTTGGCCGCGTCGATGCCTTCCCAGCCCAGGATCTTGACCCACTTGTTGGCCTCGAGGTCCTTGTAGTGCTCGAAGAAGTGGCTGATGGCCTTCAGGCGCATCGGGTTCACGTCGTCGATCGAGTTCCAGTGGCTGTAGATCGGCAGCACCTTGGTGGTGGGCACGGCCAGCACCTTGCCGTCGACACCGGCCTCGTCTTCCATCATCAGGATGCCCAGGGGGCGGCAGGGAACCACCACCCCCGGCAGCAGCGGGTACGGCGCGATCACCAGCACGTCGACCGGGTCGCCGTCGCCGCTCAGGGTCTGCGGCACGTAGCCGTAGTTGGCGGGGTAGTACATCGCGGTCGTCATGAAGCGATCGACGAACAGCGCGCCCGATTCCTTGTCCACCTCGTACTTGATCGGGTCCGAATTCATCGGGATCTCGATGACCACGTTGAAGGCATCGGGGAGGTTCTTGCCGGGGGAAACTTTGTCGAGGGACATGGTTTTAGCGGTGTAGTGAAAAGTTTGGGGTGGATTCGGACAAACCCGAAGTTTACTTTCGTGGCCTGCCCGGACCGCACCACGCCTTCGCATTTGCCTGTAAATTGCCGCCGTTGGCCAATCGGCCTGCGTCGTTCCACGGTGCAGGCTTCGAGGAAGCAACGCGACGGCAGCCTGACCCGTACGCGTTGCGCACCGGGTCCGGCTCTCGTCTCCACAAGTCACAACGAACGAATGGAGATGCAAGGCATGATTGGCAACACCCCTCTCGTCCTCGCCATCGTCTGCGGCCTGGTGGCCGTCGGCTATGGTTTCTGGGCCCGCAGCTGGATCCTCGCGAAAGACCCCGGCAACCCCCGCATGCAGGAGATCGCGGCCGCGATCCAGCAGGGCGCCGCCGCCTACCTGGCCAAGCAGTACCGCACCATCGGCATCGTGGGCCTGGTGCTGGCGATCCTGATCGGCCTGTTCCTCGACGCCACCACCGCCATCGGCTTCGTGATCGGCGCGGTGCTCTCGGGCGCCTGCGGCTTCATCGGCATGAACGTCTCGGTGCGCGCCAACGTGCGCACCGCCCAGGCCGCGACGCAGGGCATCGGCCCGGCGCTCGACGTGGCCTTCCGCGGCGGCGCCATCACCGGCATGCTGGTGGTGGGGCTGGGGCTGCTGGGCGTGGCGGGCTTCTACTGGTTCCTCGCAGGCCACAGCCCGGCACAGGGCCCGGGCCTGGCGGCGCTGCTCAATCCGCTGATCGGCTTCGCCTTCGGCTCCTCGCTGATCTCGATCTTCGCCCGGCTGGGCGGCGGCATCTTCACCAAGGGCGCCGACGTCGGCGCCGACCTGGTGGGCAAGGTCGAGGCCGGCATTCCGGAAGACGATCCGCGCAACCCGGCGGTGATCGCCGACAACGTCGGCGACAACGTGGGCGACTGCGCCGGCATGGCGGCCGACCTGTTCGAGACCTATGCGGTCACGCTGATCGCCACCATGGTGCTGGGCGCGCTGATGGTCACGGCCGCGCCGGTCAACGCGGTGCTCTACCCGCTGGCGCTGGGCGGCGTGTCGATCATCGCGTCGATCATCGGCTGCTTCTTCGTCAAGGCCTCGCCGGGCATGACCAACGTGATGCCGGCGCTCTACAAGGGCCTCGCGGTGGCCGGCGTGCTGTCGCTGATCGCCTTCTGGTTCGTCACCCGCTGGATCATTCCCGACAACGCCATCGCCGCGAGCGGCAGCCAGCTCAAGCTCTTCGGCGCCTGCTTCGTCGGCCTGGCGCTGACCGCGGCGCTGGTCTGGATCACCGAGTACTACACCGGCACCCAGTACAAGCCGGTGCAGCACATCGCGCAAGCCTCGACCACCGGCCACGGCACCAACATCATCGCGGGCCTGGGCGTGTCGATGCGCTCGACCGCCTGGCCGGTGATCTTCGTCTGCATCGCGATCCTGGCCTCGTATTCGCTGGCCGGCCTGTTCGGCATCGCGGTGGCGGCCACGGCCATGCTGAGCATGGCCGGCATCGTGGTCGCGCTCGACGCCTACGGCCCGATCACCGACAACGCCGGCGGCATCGCCGAGATGGCCGAGCTGCCGGCCAGCGTGCGTGCCGTGACCGACCCGCTCGACGCGGTGGGCAACACCACCAAGGCCGTGACCAAGGGCTATGCGATCGGCTCGGCCGGCCTGGCCTCGCTGGTGCTGTTCGCCGACTACACCCACAAGCTCGAGAGCTACGGCCAGGCCATCAGCTTCAACCTCAGCGACCCGATGGTGATCGTCGGCCTGTTCATCGGCGGGCTGATCCCCTACCTGTTCGGCGCCATGGCCATGGAGGCCGTGGGCCGCGCGGCCGGCGCGGTGGTGGAGGAGGTGCGGCGCCAGTTCCGCGAGATCCCCGGCATCATGGAAGGCACGGCCAAGCCCGAGTACGGCAAGGCCGTGGGCATGCTGACCGGCGCGGCGATCAAGGAGATGATGATCCCCTCGCTGCTGCCGGTGGTGGTGCCGATCCTGGTCGGCCTGCTGCTGGGCCCCAAGGCGCTGGGCGGCCTGCTGATGGGCACCATCGTCACCGGCCTGTTCGTCGCGATCTCGATGTGCACCGGCGGCGGCGCCTGGGACAACGCCAAGAAGTACATCGAGGACGGCCACCACGGCGGCAAGGGCAGCGAGGCGCACAAGGCGGCCGTCACCGGCGACACCGTGGGCGACCCCTACAAGGACACGGCCGGGCCGGCCGTGAATCCGCTGATCAAGATCATCAACATCGTGGCGCTGCTGATCGTGCCGCTGGTGGTCAAGTTCCATGGCGGCGAAGTGGCGGCCGCCCCGGTGACGCCGCCCGCGGCCATGGCCCCGGCCGCCGCGCCCGCTTCACCCATGGCCGCGGCCGAAAGCGCGCTGGTGAAGGTGGAGAACGGCATCGTGAAGTTCTACTTCGCGACCGGCAAGGCCGATGTCGCCCCCGGCGGCCGCGAGGCCCTGGCCGATGTGGTGAAGGCCGTGCAGAGCGGCGGCACCGCGCTGGTCAGCGGCTACCACGATGCCACTGGCGACCCGGCCAAAAACGCCGAGCTCGCCAAGCAGCGCGCCGAGGCCGTGGGCGAGGCGCTCAAGGCGGCGGGCGCGCCGGCCGACAAGGTCGAGCTGGCCAAGCCCGCGCAGACCCAGGCCGACGGGCCGCCCGCCGAGGCGCGGCGGGTCGAGGTCACGGTCAAGAAGTAAGGACGGCGCGGCAGCGCCCTACAGCAATCCCTCGGGCACCAGCGGCCCGAAGAGGTTGATGTAGAAGCGCTGGCGCCAGGTCGATTCGGGCTCGTCGTAGAGGATCAGTTCCTTCTCGTCGTCCATCGACAGCCACTCCAGCCGCCCGCGCGATCCGTCGAGCCGCACGCGGTAGGCGCTCTCCAGCTTGCTGATGTTGATGATGCGCAGCATCTCGCGCGCCAGCTGCGGGCTGTCGACCGAGATGCCGAGCTCGGTGTTCTGCGTGGCCGAGCGCGGGTCGAGGTTGACCGAACCGATGAACACCCGCCGCTTGTCCACCACCGCGGTCTTGGCATGCAGCCGCCCCAGCGAACTGCCGAAGATGCCCAGGCGCTTGTTGCGCGTGGTGCGCTCCGGGCTCAGTTCGTAGAGGTCCACGCCCAGCTCCAGCAGCCGCTTGCGGTAGCGCGCGTAGCCGCTGTGCACCAGCGGCTCGTCGTTGGCCGCCAGCGAATTGGTCAGTAGCGTGACGTTCACGCCCCACTCGCGCAATTCCTTGAAGCCTTCCATGCCGCGCTCGCCCGGCACCATGTAGGGCGAGGTCAGCACCACGTCGTTCTCCGCCCGCAGCAGCTGTTGCCAGAAGTGCGCCGTGACGCTGGTGGAGAAGGCCTCGTCGGCGGTCATGTAGCGCAGCTTGGCGGGCGGGTCGGCCACCGCGGCGGCCTGGCCCCAGAGGAAGCCGACCTGGCCGGCATCGAACTCCTCGCCGATCGGACCGTAGCCCAGCACGTCGGCCGGCGGCAGCACCACCTTGGGCGGCGGCGCGCCCATGCCGACGCGGGCGTCGAAGTCGCTGTCCATGGCCGTCTTGCCCGCGTAGGGCTGGACGATGTCGGCGATCGGGTAGACCTCCTCGCTGTTCCAGTAGAGGTCGAAGATCACCTCCAGCTCCCGGATCACCTTGCCCACCACCAGCGCGTCCATGTCGATGAAGTTCTGGGCGCTGTTCAGCGTGAAGTACTCGTCGGCGATGTTGCGCCCGCCGGCCACCGCCATCACGCCGTCGGCGATGAAAAGCTTGTTGTGCATCCGGTGGTTGAGCCGCTGCACGTCGAAGGCCGAGGCGGCGAAACGGCCGGCCAGGCTGCCGCGCGCGCAGCAGAAGGGGTTGAACAGGCGCACCTCGACGTTGGGCGTGGCGGTGAGCGCCAGCAGCATCTGGTCGGTGTCGACGGTGTAGAGGTCGTCGACCAGGAGCCGCACCCGAACGCCGCGCAGCGCCGCTTCCTTGAGCGTGCGCAACAGCAGGCCGCCCGCGCCGTCGTTGGCCAGCACGTAGTACTGCACGTCGATGGTGCGCTGGGCCCGGCGCGCCAGTTCGATGCGGGCGTCGAGCGAATAGACGCCCAGCGGCATCAGGCGGAAGCCCGAATGCTCGCCCGGCGGCGTCGAGGCCTGGACGATCTTCGCCAGCGGCGTCGTCGGATCGACCGGCCGCGACAGCGTGGGTTCCATCTGCTTGGCGATCGGCAGGCCGCCGCAGGCCGCCAGCAAGACCACGGCACCCAGCAAGGCCAGCCGCGCGGCGCAGCGCGCCAGGGCCGGTCGGACTAAGATGCGCATCATCGTTTTTCCGGGGATGAAATCATGCTGTCCATGGCTCCCAAATTTCTTGTCATACCGCTGATGATGCTCGCTTTCGGGGTCTCGGCGCCAGCCTCGGCCGCGCTCGACATCGGCGAGGCGGCCCCGCGCTTCAGCGCCCCGGCCGCCCTCGACGGCAAGCCCTTCACCTATTCGCTGGGCGAGGCGCTGCAGAAGGGACCGGTGGTGCTGTACTTCTTTCCGGCCGCATTTTCCACCGGCTGCTCGATGGAGGCCCACGCCTTCGCCGAAGCCATCGAGGATTTCAAGTCCGCCGGCGCCACCGTGATCGGCGTCTCGACCGACGACCCGGAAACGCTGGCGAAATTCTCCAGCCAATCCTGCCAGGGCAAGTTCCCGGTGGCCTCCGACCAGACCCGGACCATCAGCAAGTCCTTCGACGCGCTGATGCAGACGCGGCCGGAGTATGCCAACCGGATCTCCTACGTGATCGCGCCCAATGGCGCGGTCGCCTTCTACTACCAGAGCCTGAACCCGGCCAAGCATGTCGAGAAGATGCTGGCGGCGGTCAAGGACCTGCCCTCGGCGGCGAAGAAGTAGTTCAGCCGGCGTCGGCCGGCCCGCTGGTGGTGTTGACCGCCACGCCCTCCTCCTGCGCCGCGCGGAAGCGGTCGAGCAGGCTGTGCAGCATCTCGGTCGACAGGCCGTGGATCACCAGCCGGTAGCCCGCGCGCAGGGTCGACAGCGGCACCAGCGGGTGCTTGTTGTTGACCAGCACCAGGTGCTCCGGCGCCGCCAGCAGCGTGGCCGCGTAGATGCCGATGGTCTCGTCGAGCTGCAGCGAGTTGGCCGCGCGCCAGAAATCGTTGTCGGTGAGCATCAGCTGGTAGAGCGGCGTGAACAGCTCGATCGCGCTCTGCAGGTCGAGGAAGTTGAGCTTGCCGTGCGGCATGTCCTCCAGCTTCAGGCCCGGGTCGCGGATCATTGAGAAGTCGACGTGCTCGGGCTTGCACAGCTCCAGCCCCTTCTCCCGCAGCGCCGTGTTGAGGCGGATCACGAAATTGAACAGGTTGAGGTCGTGCTTGAGGAAGGTGTGGTCCTTGAGCGCATCGATGTCCATCGGCCTCAGCGGCGTGGTGGCCACCGGCACCGGCGAATTGGCGCCGATGAAGGCCAGCACCTGCGAACCCAGATGGAAGTGCCGCAGGATCAGCCAGTTGGCCTCGGGCGACACGAAGTGCTGCAGCCCCCAGGCCAGGAAGCGGTGCAGCAGGCCCGAGTGCGACCAGTTGCGCGGCACGAAGACCTTCACGACCTGGAACAGGACGATGAAGGTGCGCGCCAGCGGCCGCAGGAAGGGCAGCAGGAACTGCCGCGAGGCCGAGCTCGAATCGGCCAGCCAGGCCGCCTTGACCTCGTCCGGCAGCGGCGTGCTCTGGTCCAGGTAGAGCGCGCGCCAGGGGCTGGGGTCGCGTTCGTCGTGCGGCTTCGAGAGAAATTCCGGGATCGGGTGGCGGCTCATTTCATCCTTGCGTGATGTGCTGGAACTGCATCAGATACAGGGCGGCCGTGTGGCGCGCGGTCTCGACGATCTTCCGCGGCGCGTCGCCGCCGGGGTCGATCGCCATCACCATCTCGACCGCCATCAGCCAGCGGCTCAGGTGGTGCTCGTCGTTGTGGCCGTGGTATTCGAGAAAGCGGAACACGTCGGGCGGCAGCTTCAACGCGGCCTTCAGCAGCGGCAGCAGCGCCGGCACGATGCGCTGGCCCGTGCCCTCGATGACGTAGATCGCACCCAGCAGCCCGATCGGGTTGGGCGTGGCGGCCAGGCCGTGCAGGTAGGCATTGAGCGCCTCGCCACCGGGGTTGCGGCGCAGCTGGGCGATGTCGCTGACCGGGCCGCCGGCCTTGCGGTAGTCATCGAACAGGATCTGGAAGTCGTTCTGCTCCTCGCCCGCATGCACGTCGATCAGCGCGGCCAGGGTCCGGTAGTCGCCGGTCAGCGAGGCCGCGCCTTCGCGCATCCAGAGGCTGCCCTCGCGCACCTGCGGCACCCATTGCGCCATCCAGTTCAGGTAGTCGGGCACGGCGAAGCGGCGCTCGCGGATCTTGCGCACCAGCGGCGTGCGCCAGACCTGCGAGCGGTAGTCGTGCCAGACCGAGGCCAGCTCGGTGAGCAGGTCGCGCAGGCCGTCGGGGGCGGCGCCGGGATCGTGCGGCGGCGCGATGAACTCGTCTTCGGCCGGGGCCGCCTTGGCTTGCGGCGCGGCGATCGCGGCCGGCGGCGCGTCGGCGGCTTCGACCTCGAGCAGCATGTAGGCAGCCATGAAGCGGCCCGACTCCGGCACGTAGCAGAAGATCTGCTCGCCGGGCTGGAGCGTGCGGGTCTGCAGGAATTCCGCCAGCATCACCAGGATCGACGCCGCGCCGGTGTTGCCGCGCCAGGCCAGGTTGCTGTACCAGCGCTCGCGCGGGATCGCGAGGCCGGCCTTGGCCATCAGGTCTTCCACGACCGGGATGAACTTCTCCGAGGAGTAGTGGCACAGGAAATGGTCGACCCGCGCCGGGTCGACCCAGCCGTCCTTCACCAGCTCCGCGTACTCGTGGATGCCGATGTCGAACAGGTGCGGCAGCAACCGGATGTCCTGGCGCAGCGACAGCGCACCCGCGGCCTCGGCCTCGGCCCAGGAGCCGAAGTCGAGGTGGCCGCGTTCGCGGTCCTCGGTCAGGCCCAGCTGCATGCAGACCGGGTAGTCGCCCGAGAAGGCGCGCTGGTGCACCCACTTGAGCCGGAGCTTCAGGCCCTTGGCGCCGGCCAGCGCCGCGCCGTCGGACAGCAGCAGCGCGCCGGCGCCGTCGGACAGCATCCAGCGCAGGAAGTGCGAGTCGAAGTCGGTCTCGTAGCCGCGCGCGGCGAAGCGCGAGCGCTTGAACAGGCGCGAGGGCATCTCGGCCGCCACCGCGAGCGCGCTGCGGTGCGCGCCCAGCTCGATGCCCTGCGCGGCGGCCTGGATCGCGCCCACGCCGGCCGCGCAGATGCCGTGCACCGACAGCGTCTCCATCGGCGGCGCGGCGAGTTCGCCCTGGATCATGTTGGCGAAGCCGGGCATCAGCGTGTCGCCGCCCGAGGAGCCGCTGGCCAGCATCGACACCTGCGTCAGGTCGGCGCCACCGCGCGCGAGGCAGTCGCGGATCGCGCCGGCGGCGAGCTGCGCGTTGGTGAAAACGGTGCGGCCTTCGGTGTCGATCGCGTAGTGGCGCGCGCGGATGCCGTTCTCGGCCAGGATCCGGCGCTTGATGCGCTGCGACAGGCGGTTGAGCGGCGCGATGTAGTCGTCCATGCGCTCGTTGTCGACGGGCTCGCCGGGCAGGAAGCTGCCGGCACTCTGGAGATAGACGCGTTGGAAGGGAACGGGCATGGGATTCAGTGCGAGGAAGGGTCGACGGCGGGACGCGCGGGCATCAGCGAGCGGCTGCGAAAGCGCGGCACGACGGTGCCGAGCACGAACACGCGGAACATGTAGGGCAGCAGGCCGCCCTCGTTGAGCGCGGGGTCGACGCGCCCGCGGTAGGTGTCGCGGTGCAGTCGGGTGAGTTCGGACCAATGGGCATGCGGGTTCTCGTGGTGAGCGGTGTGAAGCCCGATGTTGAACAACAGCGGGTTCACCAGCCCCTCGAAGTTGCGCGCGTAGTTCAGTGCGCCCCCCTGCGTATCGCCTGGCGCGCCTTTGTCGCGGCGAGGACTGCCGTCGGCATGCGCATGCTGCAGGTAGTTGGTCGCCAGCAGCCAGTGCAGGCCGTGCAGCTGCGGCACGATCACGAACAGCAGCGCCCGGCGCCAGTCGATCGCCAGCAGCAGCGCCCAGGAGCCCAGCCACACCGCGTACTGCGCCAGGCAGTAGCGGAAGGCGCCCGGGCCGCGCCGGCGCAGCGCGGCGAGCCAGCCCAGGATGTGCGGGTACAGCACGACCACCGCCTGCAGCGGATGCAATAGGTAGCCCAGCAAGTGGTTGGTGTCGCCGCCGAAGCGGTAGGTGCGCGCCACGTCGCGCTCGCCGTGCCGATGCCGGTGGTGGTTGGCCACGTGCGCCGGCCAGAACACGAAGGTCGGATGGCCCTGCAGCAGCGTGATGTAAAGGTCGGTGGCCCGGTTGGCCCAACGCCCGTGCCACATGCGCAGGTGCGTGTGGTTGTGGTGGATCACGCCGATGCCCAGCGTGAGGAAGAGCATCAGCGCATAGAGCGGCCACCAGAAGCCGTGCACCCATTGCCAGGCCGCGAGCGCGGGCAGCGCCACCAGGTAGGCCAGGCTCTGCCAGTCGCGGAAGTGGCGCAGGCGCGGCATGCGTGCGCGGGTCAGGCGCCAGGCCCTTGTGTCGCCTGCTTGCGGCGGAAGGCCTCGAGCTGCACCTCGGCCGCATCGGCCGGCAGGCGGGTGCCGAACAGCCGGTCCATGAAGGTGAACTGGAAACCGTAGTTGCCCGCGTGCGCCGCGTGGTGCAGGTGGTGGCGCCGGCTCGCGGCGAACCAGTGGCCGTAGGAAACGCGGGTGAAGAAGTCGTAGTTGGCGTGGCCGATGCAGTTGAAGAACAGGCTGAACACCGGCACCGAGGCCAGCGACCAGAAGCTGAAGTCGTGCACCAGCATCGGCCACAGGATCACGTTGCCCAGCATCAGGGCCTCGATCGGATGGAAGCTGTAGGTGGAGAACGGCGTCGTGACCACCGAACGATGGTGCGGCCCATGGAAGCGGCGCAGCGGCCGGGTGTGCAGCAGCCGGTGGTTGATCCAGAAATGCACGTCGTTCCAGACCGCGAGCACCAGGATCTCGGCCGCGATCCGCCAGCCGCTCGCATCGACCGCGAGCCGGGCCCAGCCCAGCTGCAGCAGGCCCCAGGGAAAGACCATGCCCAGGCCGAAGATCAGCACCGACAGGCCCGACTGCGTGAACTCGCGGCGCCATTGCTCGGCGCGCACCGGCCGCGGATCGAGCATGCGGCCGATGCCCAGCGCGGGCAGCACCCGCTGCGTGAGCAGCCAGGTGATCGCGCCGAAGCTCAGGTAGAGGCCGCCGAAGAAGGCCAGGCCCCAGAGCATCACCGCGGGCAGCGACAAGGCCTGGAAAGTGGCTCCCATCAGTCGGCCGCCGCTGCGGTCATCGGCCCGCCCGACCTCACTCGACCTTGACGCCGGAAGCGGCGACGATGCCCTTCCACTTGAGGTAGTCGGCCTTGACCAGCGCGCCGAAGGCCTCGGGCGTGAGCGGCCGCGGCTCGGCGCCCTGGGCGTGGATCGCCTCGCGCACTTCGGGCAGCGCCAGCTGCTTGTTGATGGCGGCGTTCATCGCCGCGACCACGTCCTTGGGCGCGTTGGCGGGCATGAAGACGCCGTACCAGGAGCTCACGTCGAAGTCCTTGAGCGGGGTCGATTCGGCGATCGTCGGCACGTCGGGCAGGCTGACGCTGCGCTTGGCCGAGGTCACGGCCAGGGCGCGCAGCTTGCCGGCCTTGATCTGCGAGATGGCCGAGGGAATGGACGACACCATCATCGAGACCGTGCCGCTCATCGTGTCGATGACCGCCGGGTTGGAGCCCTTGTAGGGCACGTGCGTGATCTTGATGCCGGCGTCCATCTTGAACATCTCGCCCGCCAGGTGGATGGTGGTGCCGTTGCCCGGGCTGCCGTAGGTGATGGTGTCGGGCGCGGTCTTGGCCGCGGCGATCACGTCGGCCATGTTCTTGAAGGGCGAGTTGGCGGCGGTGACGATCACCAGCGGCGATTCGGCCACCAGCGCCACCGCCGTCAGGTCCTTCGACGGGTCGTAGCTCAGGCCCTTGTAGAGCCAGGGCGCCACGGCCAGGTTGTCCTTCTGGCCCATGACCATCTCGTAGCCGGTGGCGGGCATGCGCACCGCCTCGGTGATGCCGATGGTGCCGCCGGCGCCCGGCCGGTTGTCGACCACCACGGTCCACTTGTTGGCCTCGGTCAGGCGCTGGCCGACGATGCGCGACAGGATGTCGGTGCCGCCGCCCGGCGGGAAGGGAACGATCAGGCGGATCGGCTTGTTGGGGTAGGCGGCCGTGCCCTGCGCCAGGGCGGCGCTCGGGGCCAAGGTGAGAGTCGAGAGGGCCGAGAGGGCCAGCAGCGATAGCAGTGTCTTGCGATTCATGTCGAGTGTTGTCTCCGTCGCCGATGCGGAGATCGCAACAGCCTCAGGCCGCGCAGTCTACTGGAGCACCGCCCGGCGCTCAGTTGAAGCGCACCCCGGGCCGCACGGGGCTGCTCTGCTCGCTGCGCAACGGCACGCCCTGCAGGGTGTCGAAATCCGAGGGCGCATCTGGCACGCGCACCTCCTCGAACTCCAGCAGCGAAGCCACCCAGCGGCCGGCGGCCGAATCGGCCGGTTCGTCGTTGGTGAAGACGCCGTCGCGGATGTAGAAGGTCTCGCCCGCGCGCCGCTCGGCATGCAGTTCGCTCAGGCGCGCGATCGAGAAGGCATAGGTCACGAGCTTCTCCTTGGTGCGGCGGTCCTTGCCACCGCAGCTGAAGAGGCCTTCGTTGGCGATCACGATGCAGGAACCCTCGACCTGGTCCTCGACCTGCGAACCGGCGCGCCAGACCGCGGTCGGCAGGCGCACGCGCACCTTGTCGATCACCAGGTCACGCTGCTTGTTGAGGCTGGTGAGCGGCGGCACCAGCGAACGCAACTGGGCCAGGCGCTCGACGAAGTGGTCGTCGATGGTGAAGCTCACGTGGTGCGTGGCGCCGCCTGAGCGCTTGACGACCTGCATGATGACGTGGCGCGGGTTGTTCAACATGGTCCTCCTGGGGGCCGGGTCGGGGAATCGTTCCGGGAAAACGTCTCTTCCCGCAGAACGGACGACCAGTCGCCCCAAAATCAGAAACAAACGAAAACTCAAGAATCATTTGTTTCCAACTCTTACACGCCATTTCACTGCAGCAATGTGTCGATTTCAAGTACCCGTTTGAACTACTTCGTTCGAAAGTACAGGCATTCCACCCGCGCCATCCGCGCCTATCCGCCCTCGGCCACCGGCGCGGCGCCGTCGAGCTGCTCGGCCAGAGCCTTGCAGGAGGGCGCGCAGACGCTCTGCGACTTGCCCAGCACCTGGCGCGTGCGCATCTGCGAGCGCAGCCGGTGCTTGCCGCACATGAAGCAGGACATGGTCGCGCCACTGAAGGACGACGAGGCCCGGAAGGGCGAACCCGACGGCTTGGACTTGTAGCGCAGTCCGTCGGCCACCACGGCCGTCTTCACCTCATCCTTGGACATGGGCGGCATCCGGTGCGGGAGGGGTGGCCATGGCGCGGGCGATGGCTTCCTTGGCGCGCAGTTCGGCGGCCATGGCGGCATCCAGCCCGGAGCGGCACAGGCCGGCGTGCTGGTACTGGAGGTTCTCATAGACCTCGGCCGCCGCCGGGTAGCTGTCGAGCAGCTGGCCCAGGGCGGCGCCGGGGGCCACGTCGGCGAATTCATGCACGAGGTGCATCACGACCGAACGGTACTGGTCCGCGCCCACCGGCACGGCGCTGTGGTCGAGCCGCTCGAGGAGCTGGGCCAACCTTTCGGTGACGTCGAGGCTGATCTTGGGAGTTGCGTTCATGGATCGAAGTTGGGGCATTCAGGGCCGTTTGCAAGGTCCGCGCCAGGCAGTGCCGGCGCGATGGGCGCAGGCCTCTTACCATTGGCGGCTGGGTACCGACCATACCGCGCTTGCGGACCGACCCTTCCAGACGCTTTCCAAGACCCCCTTCCGAGCGGCTCCCCGCCGCGTGATCCGACATGCAACTCAACTACATCGCCAATGCCGACGTGCCCTCCTCGTCGGGCCGCACCCTGCCCGTCATCGACCCGTCGGACGGCCAGGTCTTCGAAGAAATCCAGCGCAGCAACGCCGCCGACATCGACACCGCGGTGCGCGCCGCGCGCGACTGCTTCGAGAGCGTCTGGCACAAGGTGAGCGCGGCCGAACGCGGCCGCCTGCTCTACCGCCTGTCGCAGAAGGTCGCCGAGCACGTCGACGAACTGGCACTGCTCGAGCAGCGCGACTGCGGCAAGCCGGTCAAGCAGGCCCGCGCCGACGCCTTGGCGCTGGTGCGCTACTTCGAGTTCTACGCCGGCGCCTGCGACAAGCTGCATGGCGAGACCATCCCCTACCAGGACGGCTACAGCGTGTTCACCTGGCGCGAGCCGCACGGCGTGACCGGCCACGTGATCCCCTGGAACTACCCGATGCAGATCTTCGGCCGCAGCGTGGGCGGAGCCCTGGCCGCGGGCAATGTCTGCGTGGTCAAGCCGGCCGAGGACGCCTGCCTGTCGCTGATCCGCGTGGCCCAGCTGGCGGCCGAAGCCGGCTTCCCGGCCGGCGCCCTCAACATCGTGACCGGCTACGGCCACGAAGTGGGCGACGCGCTGGCGCGCCACGAAGGCATCGACCACATCAGCTTCACCGGCAGCCCCAAGATCGGCACGCTGATCCAGCAGGTCGCGGCCGAGCGCCACTGCCCGGTCACGCTGGAGCTGGGCGGCAAGAGCCCGCAGATCCTGTTCGCCGATGCCGACATCAACGCCGCGATCCCGACGCTGATCAACGCCATCGTGCAGAACGCCGGCCAGACCTGCTCGGCCGGCTCGCGCGTGCTGATCGAGCGCGACATCTACGAGCTGGTGCTCGAGCGCCTGGGCAAGGCCTTCGAGGCGCTGCGCGTCGGCCCGGCCGCGATGGACCTGGACGTGGGCCCGCTGATCCGCCAGACCCAGCAGCAGCGCGTCTGGGATTTCCTGTCCGACGCGCAGGTCGCCGGCATCCCGATGGTGGCGCAGGGCGTGGTGGTCGACGAAGCCCCCGAAACCGGCTTCTACCAGGCCCCGACGCTGCTGCGCGACGTGCCGGTGGACCACCGCCTGGCGCAGGAGGAGGTGTTCGGCCCGGTGCTGGCCGCCATGTCCTTCCGCGACGAGGACGAAGCCGTGGCCCTGGCCAACGCGACCCAGTTCGGCCTGGTGGCCGGCGTCTGGACCGAGAACGGCGCCCGCCAGTTCCGCATGGCCAAGCGCGTGCGCGCCGGCCAGGTCTTCATCAACAACTACGGCGCCGGCGGCGGCGTGGAGCTGCCCTTCGGCGGCGTGAAGTCTTCGGGCTACGGCCGCGAGAAGGGTTTCGAGGCGCTGTACGGCTTCACGACGCTGAAAACCATCGCGGTCAAGCACGGCTAGGACTGGCTCTCCCCCGGGGCTTCGCGCACTGCGTGTCGCTTCGCCCTCCCCCTTCCGGGGGCAACACCAGCGGCCCGGCAAAGCCGGTTCCGCGGTGTTTACGAACAGACCGGAAGACGCGCTCGTCAGGCTAGCGCGGTGTCGAGCATCATCATCAGCACGAAGCCGATCATCAGCCCGCCCGTGGCGAAGGCCTCGTGCCCCTTGCGGTGCGACTCCGGGATGATCTCGTGGCTGATCACGAACAACATCGCGCCGGCCGCGAAACCCAGGCCCCAGGGCAGCAGCGCGGCCGAATAGCCCACGACGGCGGCACCGATCACGGCGCCGATCGGCTCCACCAGGCCCGAAGCCATGCCCAGCCCGACCGCGAAGGCGCGGCTGTAGCCCGCGGCCAGCAGCGCCACCGCCACCACCAGGCCTTCGGGCACGTCCTGGATCGCGATGCCCGTGGCCAGCGCGTTGGCGCGCAGGCCTTCGTTGCCGGCATAGCCCACGCCGATGGCCAGGCCCTCGGGCAGGTTGTGCAGCGCGATCGCGATCACGAACAGCCAGGTGCGCCGCAGCTTCTGCGCCGAATGGCCCTCGCGCCCCTTGATGAAATGCTCGTGCGGCAGCACACGGTCGAGCATCAGCAGGGCCAGTGCGCCCAGCAGGATCGCGCTGCCCACCACGCCGCCGGCCGCCCACGGGCCGCCGCCGAAGGCCTGGCTCGAACGCGCGGCCTCGAGGCCCGGAATGACCAGCGAGAACGCGCAGGCGGCCAGCATCACGCCGGCGCCGAAGCCGAACAGCGTGTCCTGCACGCGGTCCGAGAGCTTCTGCGAAAACAGCACCGGCAGCGTGCCCAGCGCGGTGGCCAGCGCCGCCACCGAGCCGCCGACGAAGGCATTGAAGACGACGGCGTTGCCGGCCACGAACTGCCAGAACTGGGCGAGCAGCACCGCCACCCCGGCCGCCACGATCAGCCAGCCGACGCACTGACGCATCGACCACCCCTGGCGCACCGCCACCGACCGTGTCTCGTCCATCCTGTCCTCCTCAGGCACGCGCTGCGGCGTAGCGCCGCGCCACTTCGGCCCAATCCACCACGTTGTAGAACGCCGCGATGTATTCGGGGCGACGGTTCTGGTACTTGAGGTAGTAGGCGTGCTCCCACACGTCGAGGCCGAGGATGGGCGTGTTGCCCGAACCGATGCCCCGCATCAGCGGGCTGTCCTGGTTGCCGCTGCTCTCGACGGCCAGCTGGCCCTCCTTCGAGACGCCGAGCCAGGCCCAGCCGCTGCCGAAGCGCGTCAGCGCGGCCTTGGTGAAGGCCTCCTTGAAGGCGTCGAAGCCGCCGAGGTCGGCGTCGATGGCGCGGGCGAGTTCGCCGTCGGGCACGCCGCCGCCGGTGGGCGACATCACGGTCCAGAACAGGCTGTGGTTGGCGTGGCCGCCGCCGTTGTTGCGCACCGGCGCGCGCAGGGCCTCGGGCAGCTGGTCGAGCTCGACGATCAGCTGCTCCACGGGCTGCTCGGCGAAGGCCGTGCCCGCGAGCGCGGCGTTGAGGTTGTTCACGTAGGCCTGGTGGTGCTTCGTGAAATGGATCTCCATCGTCTGCGCGTCGATGTGCGGCTCCAGCGCGTCATAGGCATAAGGCAGGCTGGGGAGGACGTGAGGCATGGCAAGGTTCCTTGGCTTTGAAAAAATCGGGAGATCGCTCAGTGCAGCGTGGCGCCGTGCGCGGCGGGCGAAAAAGGCATGCAGCCGGCACGCAGCGCGGCCACGATGGCCGGCTCGCTGCCGTGCTCGGCCAGGTGCGCCAGCAGCGCGGCATGGGTCTCGCGGCTGTGACGGAAGGCCGCCTGCTGCAGCAGGGGCTCGGTGACGGGGCTGCGCAGCAGCGCCATCAGCGTGCAGTGCGCGGCGCAGAGGTGCGCAGCGGCGTCGTGGATCCGCTCGGCGTCGCGCTGCAGGTCGGCGAGTTGCAGATGCGTGACCACGAAGGCCGCCACGCGGTCGTCCGCGCAGGCCGCTTCGCCATGGGACAGCAGGGCCTGCGCGACGGTCAACGCCTGCCGGCAGCCCGCCTCGGCGAGCGCGGCCTGGCCACGACGCCTGGCGTCGCAGGCGCCGCGCATCAGGCTTTCCCATTCGGGCAGTCCCGGCGGCAGGGAGCCTGCGGGCGCGAGCGGAAGACCGGCGGATCGGTTCATGCAGAGCTCCTGTGTTCACCCTTTGCGTCGAAGGAGGAGCTTTGCGTACTCGGGTCGATAAATGATAGTCATTCTCAACCAAACCGTCCATCCGAGGGTTTTACCGATGACGCAGGCCCGCGCCGACTTGCCCCGCCCGCAGGAATGGCGGGGGCGATCAGGTAAATTGGCTTCTGCTTGCCGCCCCACCCATGAACGAGACCTTCGTCCCCCTTGCCGACATCGGCCGCGCCCTGCGCGCCCCGGTGCCGCTGCCTGCCGCGCCGGTCACGGGGACGCTGCACGACCGCCTGGGCCGCCCGCTCACCGACCTGCGCATCAGCGTGACCGACCGCTGCAACTTCCGCTGCAGCTACTGCATGCCCAAGGAAGTGTTCGACAAGGACTACCGCTACCTGCCGCACGGCGCGCTGCTGAGCTTCGAGGAGATCACGCGGCTGGCCAGGCTGTTCGCGGCGCACGGCGTGCGCAAGCTCCGGCTCACCGGCGGCGAGCCGCTGCTGCGCAAGAACCTGGAATCGCTGGTCGCGCAGCTCGCGGCCCTGCGCACGCCCGACGGCCAGCCGCTGGACCTCACGCTGACCACCAACGCCTCGCTGCTCGCGCGCAAGGCCCAGGCCCTCAAGGACGCCGGCCTGCAGCGCGTGACGGTCAGCCTCGACAGCCTCGACGACGCGGTGTTCCGCCGCATGAACGACGTCGACTTCCCGGTGACCGAGGTGCTGGCCGGCATCGATGCGGCCCAGGCCGCCGGGCTGCCGGTCAAGATCAACATGGTGGTCAAGCGCGGCACCAACGACCAGGAGATCCTGCCGATGGCGCGCCACTTCCGCGGCACCGGCGCGGTGCTGCGCTTCATCGAATACATGGACGTCGGCGCCACCAACGGCTGGCGCATGCACGAGGTGCTGCCCTCGGCCGAGGTGGTCGCGCGCATCGGCGCCGAGTTCCCGCTGCGCCCGCTGCAGGCCTCCGCGCCCGGCGAAACGGCGCAGCGCTGGGCCTATGAAGACGGCGCCGGCGAGATCGGCGTGATCAGCAGCGTGACCCAGGCCTTCTGCGGCGACTGCAGCCGGGCCCGGCTCTCGACCGAAGGCAAGCTCTTCCTCTGCCTGTTCGCCAGCAGCGGCCACGACCTGCGGCCCTTGCTGCGCGCGGCCGACGCATCCGACGACGCCATCCTGACGGCCATCGGCCACATCTGGCAGGGCCGGTCCGACCGCTATTCCGAACTGCGCGCGCTGCGCGCCCCCGACACGAGCGACCCGGGCGCGCCCCGCCGGGTCGAGATGAGCTACATCGGCGGATGAAGATTTCCACCCAAGACATCACGGGCCTGGTGCTCGCCGGTGGGCGCGGCGCGCGCATGGGCGGCGTCGACAAGGGCCTGCAGCCCTTCGACGGCCTGCCCCTGGCCCAGCACGCGGCGCGCCGGCTCGCGCCGCAGGTCGGCGCGCTGCGCTTCAATGCCAACCGCAACCTCGCGGCCTACGAAGCTTTCGGCGCGCCGGTCTGGCCCGACGCCGACGACCGCCAGCCGGGCCCGCTGGCCGGCTTCCTGGCCGGACTCGCGCATTGCGAGACCCCCTGGCTGCTGACCGTGCCCTGCGACACGCCCCTGTTCCCGCTCGACCTGGCACGCCGCCTGGCCGATGCGCTGGCGGCGGCGGAGGCCGAGATCGCCGTCGCCTGTGCCCCCGAGGCCGATGCGCAGGGCGCCGCCGTGTGGCGCCCGCAACCCGTGTTCTGCCTGCTGCCCACCGCGCTGTGCGACAGCCTCGCCCGCTTCATCGCCCAGGGCGGCCGCAAGATCGACGCCTGGACCGCCGGCCATCGCACGGTGCAGGTGCGCTTCGACGCACCCGGCGCCTTCGCCAACGCCAACACGCGGGCCGAACTGCAGGCGCTCGAAGCCGGAACGCCGCGATGAACCGCCTCGCCGAGATCGCGGCCGCGTTGAGCGGCCATGACCCGCAGGCGCTGAGCGTCGAGGGCGTGCACGCCTTCCTGGCGCGCCTCGTGGGCCCGGCCGCGGACCGGCCCCTCGAGACGGTGCCGTTGCATCTGGCGCTCGACCGCGTGCTGGCCCGGGACATCGTCTCGCCCTTCGACGTGCCGCCGCACGACAACTCGGCCATGGACGGCTTCGCCTTCGATGGCGCGGCGCTCGACGGCGCCGCGGGCGAGCTCCGCCTGCAGATCGCCGGCACGGCGCTCGCGGGCACCTGCTGGCGCGGCCGGATCGACGCGGGCCAGGCGGTCCGGATCACGACCGGCGCGGTGATGCCGCCAGACCTCGACACCGTGGTGCCGCAGGAGCTGTGCACGGTCGACCAGGGCGAAGTGCGCTTCGCAACGACCCTGCTGCGCCGGGGCGCCAACCGCCGGCGGGCCGGCGAAGACCTCGCGGCCGGCCGCGCCGCGCTGCGCGAGGGCGACCGCCTGGGCCCGGCCGCGCTGGGCCTCGCCGCCAGCCTCGGCCTGGCGACGCTGCCGGTCTGGCCGCGGCTGCGTGTCGCCAGCTTCTCCACCGGCAACGAGATCCTGAGCCTGGGCGAGGCACCGCGCGAAGGCGCGGTCTACGACAGCAACCGCTACACGCTGCTGGGCCTGCTGACGCGGCTGGGCTGCGAGATCGTCGACCTGGGCGTGGTGCGCGACGACCCCGCGGCGCTCGAAGCCACGCTGCGCCAGGCCGAGCAGCGGGCCGACGTGATCATCAGCAGCGGCGGCGTGAGCGTCGGCGAGGCCGACCACACGCGCGCCGTGATGCAGCGCCTGGGCGACATCGCGTTCTGGCGCATCTCCATGCGGCCGGGCCGGCCGATGGCCGTGGGGCTGATCACGCGCGACGACGGCAGCGACGCCCTGCTGTTCGGCCTGCCGGGCAACCCGGTGGCCGTGATGGTGACCTTCCTGGCCTTCGTGCGCCCCGCGCTGCTGCAGCGCATGGGCTGCAACGCCGCGCACCGCGCCCCGCCTCCGCTGCTGCGCGCGACCACGTCCAGCGCGATCCGCAAGAAGCCGGGCCGCACCGAGTACCAGCGCGGTTTCGTGCGCACGGTGCCGGGCGCGTTGCCCGAGGTGTGCGTGGCGACGAACCAGGGCTCGGGCGTGCTGCGCTCGATGGCCGAAGCCAATGGCCTGGTGGTGCTGCACCACGAGCAGGGCAGCGTGGCCGCGGGCGAGACCGTCGACGTGATGCTGTTCGAGGGCTGTCTCTAGGCGCGGCGCACTTCGTGTCCAGCGGCCCGGCAGAGCCGGTTCCGCGGTGTTTCACGAATGAACTCGGCCCCACCTATCGCTCAGAGGCGTCCCAAGGCCTTGTCCACGCCCTTGTTGGCCAGCATGTCGGCCCGCTCGTTGCCCGGGTCGCCCGAATGGCCCTTGACCCAGCGCCATTCGATCTGGTGACCGCCCTCCTGCACCAGCGCATCGAGGCGCTTCCAGAGTTCGACGTTCTTCACCGGCTGCTTGCTGGCGGTCATCCAGCCCTTGGCCTTCCAGCCCTTGATCCATTCGGTGATGCCCTGGCGCACGTACTGGCTGTCGAGGTACAGCGTGACCTTGCAGGGCCGCTTGAGCGCGGCCAGGCCTTCGATCACGGCCTGCAGCTCCATGCGGTTGTTGGTGGTGGCGAGTTCGCCGCCGAACAACTCCTTCTCGGTCGGCCCCGACTTGAGCCAGGCGCCCCAGCCGCCCGGGCCGGGGTTGCCCTTGCAAGCCCCGTCGGTGTAGATCTGTACTTCGTTCAAGAACCTGTTCCTTTGGATGACGATGGGTGGTGCGAACCGGGTTCGCGATGCATCCGGCCGGCAATCGGCACGGGTGCGCTGGCGCGCTGCGAAGCGCGCCGCCAGTCGGCGCTCAGCAGGCGCATGCCGCGCACCCGCTTGACCGCGACCAGGAAATAGACGGCGCCGAAGATCGGCCACCAGCGTTCGCCGGCGGTGTCGAACCAGCGCAGCCGCTCGAGCCAGGCCTCGCTGCGCACCGCCGGACGGTACACCCCGAAGCGCCCCGACTCCACCTCGAAGCCCAGCAGGCGCAGCCAGTCGCGCATGCGCCAGTAGCCGATGAAGTCGCCGGTTTCGGGCAGGAACAGCTCGCCGAAGCCCAGCCTTTTGTAAAGATGGGCGCGCCGCTGGCGCATGCCCCAGAGGCTGGTCGGGTTCAGGCCGCAGATGATGACCCGGCCCTCGGGCACCAGCACGCGCTCGACTTCGCGCAATGTGGCATGCGGATCGGGGCTCAGTTCGAGCGTGTGCGGCAGCACGACCAGGTCCAGGCTGTTCGCGGGAAAGGGCAAGGCGGAGAATTCGGTCAGCAGTGCGGCCCGGCCGGTGGGCACGGTGTCGGCGAGCGCCAGCCAGCGGTGCGGCATGCGGTTGCTGCGCAACGCCTCGATGCGGCCCAGGCCCAGCTGCAGCGCGTGGTAGCCGAAGACATCGGCCACGGCCTGGTCGAACTGCGCCTGCTCCCATGCCAGCAGGTACTGGCCAGGCGGGGTCTCGAACCAATCCTGCAAACCTATAATTTGACCGCTCATGACCCTTGTTCCGCTGCCCGCCTTCGCTGACAACTACATCTGGATGCTGCAGAACGGGAGCCACGCGATCGTGGTGGACCCGGGCGACGCCCAACCGGTGTTCGACGCACTGGCGCGCGCGCATCTGCAGCTGGCCGCGATTCTAGTCACGCACCATCACGCCGATCATTCGGGCGGCGTGGCGGCGCTGCGCGAGGCCACCGGGGCCCAGGTCTTCGGCCCGGCCGGCGAGACCATTCCCGAGCCCTACACGCCCATGGCGCGCGGCGACCATGCTGAAGCCCTGGGCCTGCGCTTCGAGGTGTTCGACATCCCGGGCCACACCGCCGGCCACATCGCTTTCTTCCTGCCCGCCGACGCGCAGCGGGGCCAAGCCCCGATCCTGTTCTGCGGCGACACGCTGTTCTCGGGCGGCTGCGGCCGCATCTTCGAGGGCACGCCGGCGCAGATGCTGGCCTCGCTCGACACGCTGGCCGCGCTGCCGGGCGACACCCGCGTGTGCTGCGGCCATGAATACACACTTGCTAACCTGCGATTCGCCCGCGCGGTGGAACCCGGCAACGCCGATCTGACTCACTACACGGCGCATTGCGAATCGCTGCGCGCGCACGGTACGCCGACGCTGCCCTCGCAGCTCGGCACCGAGCGCCGGATCAACCCCTTTCTTCGCAGCCGCGAAGCCACCGTCCTTCAAGCCGTGCGCGCACAGGCCCACCTCGGCGCCGATGCGGCCGAGGTCGAGGTGTTCGCTGCATTGCGCCAATGGAAAAACGACTTCCGATGAAATTTCTCTCCGCCGTCTGCCTGGCAGGCGCCGTCTTTCTCGCGGGATGCGCAAGCACGCAGCAGCCTTCGTCGACGGACCTGTCTGCCACCGATGGCGGCGTTCCTCCCGTCGCCCTGCCTGAAGGCTCTGCCGCCCCGGTGTACCCGGGCGGCGCGCTCACCCCCATCACCGCCGGCCGCGCCGGCGCCGGTGCGCGCAGCGTGGTCACGCTGGCGCCCCCGGTCGACATGTGGGACCGCATCCGCCGCGGCTTCAAGATGCCCGACCTCGACACCGACACGGTGCGCGAGCAGGAGCAGTGGTATGCGGTGCGGCCCGACTACGTGCAGCGCATGACCGAGCGCTCCAACCGCTACATCTTCCACATCGTCGAGGAGCTCGAGCGCCGCAACATGCCGACCGAGCTGGCGTTGCTGCCCTTCATCGAGAGCGCCTTCAACCCGCAGGCCGTGTCCAGCGCGCGCGCCGCCGGCATGTGGCAGTTCATGCCCGCGACCGGCAACGACTACGACCTCAAGCAGAACATCTTCCGCGACGACCGGCGCGACGTGCTGGCCTCCACCCGCGCCGCGCTCGACTACCTGCAGCGCCTCTACACCATGTTCGGCGACTGGCACCTGGCGCTGGCCGCCTACAACTGGGGCGAAGGCAGCGTCGGGCGCGCCATCGCCAAGAACCAGCGCGCCGGCCTGCCGACCGGCTACATGGACCTCACGATGCCGGCCGAGACGCGCGGCTACGTGCCCAAGCTGCAGGCGGTCAAGAACATCGTGGCCGATCCGCAGCGCTTCAATGTCGACCTGCCGGTGATCGCCAACCACCCCTACTTCCAGACCGTGACGCTCACGCGCGACCTGGACGTGGCGCTGGCCGCCAAGCTGGCCGACGTGCGCATCGAGGACTTCCGCGCGCTCAACCCCGCCGCCCACAAGCCGGTGCTGCTCGCGGCCGGCACGCCGCAGATCCTGCTGCCCTGGGACAACGCCGCCGTGTTCCAGCGCAACTTCGAGGCCTACAGCCAGGGCCAGTACGCGAGCTGGACCGCCTGGACCGTGCCCGGCACCATGACCGTGGCCGACGCGGCGCAACGCTCGGGCATGAGCGAAGCCGACCTGCGCGCCATCAACCAGGTGCCGCCGCGCATGCTGATCAAGGCCGGCTCGACGCTGATCGTGCCGCGCGGCGCGCGGGTGCAGGAAGACGTGGCCGCGCTGGTGGCCGACACCGGCCACCTGAGCTTCCAGCCCGAGATCGTCACCCGCCGCACCACGGTCAAGGCCGGCCGCAGCGACAGCGTGGCCAGCATCGCGCGGCGCTACCGCGTGAGCCCCGCCAGCGTGGCCGAATGGAACGACGTCAAGGCCAACCACGTGTTCGCGCGTGGCCTGAGCGTGGTCGTCTACCTGCCGGTGCAGGCCGCGCGCGCGGCCCGCGTGGGCACCGGCACCGCGGTGCGCGGCGTGAGCGCCAAGACCGCCGTGGCACCGCGCCAGGCGCTGGCCGGCAAGACCGCCGTGGTCAAGACCCGGCCGGTGGTGGTCAAGAGCAAGCCCGCCCCGATCGTGCGCGAGAAGCGCGGCGGCACGCCGTCCAAGCAGAAGCGCTGAGCGAGCGGCCGTCGCGCGCCGCGCTCAGAGCTTCTCGGTCTCGCCGCTGCGCGGCTGCCACTTCATGAGCCGCTTCTCGACGCGCCCCACCAGGCCGTCGAGCGCCAGCGCGAAGACCGTGAGCACGACGATGCCGGCGAACACCGTGTTGACGTCGAAGGTGCCCTCGGCCTGCAGGATCAGGTAGCCCACGCCGCGCGCCGAGCCCAGGTACTCGCCCACCACCGCGCCCACGAAAGCCAGGCCCACCGAGGTGTGCAGGCTGGAGAAGACCCAGCTCGTCGCGCTCGGCAGGTACACGGTGCGCAGCAATTGCCGCTGGTTGGCGCCCAGCATCTTCGCGTTGGCCAGCACCACCGGGCTCACCTCGCGCACGCCCTGGTAGACGTTGAAGAACACGATGAAGAACACCAGCGTGACCGCCAGCGCCACCTTGCTCCAGATGCCCAGGCCGAACCACAGCGCGAAGATCGGCGCGAGGATCACGCGCGGCATCGAGTTCGCCGCCTTGATGTAGGGGTCGAGGATCAGGCTGGCGGTGGGCGCGAGCGCCAGCCAGAGCCCGCAGGCCAGGCCCAGCACCGTGCCAATGCCGAAGGCCAGCACGGTCTCGAGCAGCGTGGTGCCGAGGTGCCTGTAGATGTCCGCGTTGCCGGGCAGCCCTTCGGGGAACAGCGGGTTGGGCGGCACGGCGAAGGGCAGGAACCAGCTCCAGATGCGGCCCGCGACCTGGATCGGCTCGCCCAGGAAGAAAGCCGCCTTGTCGCCGCGCGACACCAGGTGCCAGGCCAGCAGCAGCACGACCAGCAGGCCGACCTGCCAGGCGCGGGCGTTGCGTTCGGTGGGTCGGAACGTGGCCATGTCACGCCGCCTTCTTCAACTGCTGTGCATAGCCCTTGAGCACCTCGTCGCGCAGCACGTTCCAGATCTGCGTGTGCAGCTCGACGAAGCGCGGATGCGTGCGCACCTCGGCCACGTCGCGCGGCCGCGCGAGGTCGATCGCGAACTCGCCGATCGGGTGCGTGGCCGGGCCGGCCGACAGCACCACCACGCGGTCGCTCATCGCGATGGCCTCGTCGAGGTCGTGCGTGATGAAGAGCACCGCCTTCTTCTTGCGGCTCCAGAGTTCGAGCACCTCGTTCTCCATCAGCTGGCGGGTCTGCACGTCGAGCGCGCTGAAGGGCTCGTCCATCAGGATGATGTCGGGGTCGAGCACCAGCGTCTGCGCGAGCGCCGCGCGCTTGCGCATGCCGCCGGAGAGCTGGTGCGGGTAGCGGTCGCCGAAGCCCGCGAGCCCGACCCGCGCGAGCCACTGTTCGGCCTGCGCGGCCGCGTCGGCATCGGACACGCCGCGGTACTGCAGCCCGACCATCACGTTGTCGCGCGCGCTGCGCCAGGGCATCAGCGCCTCGGTCTGGAACATGTAGCCGGCGCGCGTGTTGATGCCCTCGAGCGGCTGGCCGAACACCTTCACCGTGCCCGAGGAAGGCTGCAGCAGCCCGGCCCCCACGTTGAGCAGCGTCGACTTGCCGCAGCCCGTGGGCCCGACCACGGAGACGAATTCGCCCTCGCGGATGCGCAGCGTGGTGTCGGCCACCGCGGTATAGCGCTGGCTCGCGTCGTCCTTCGCGCGGAAGGTGCACTGGATGTCGATCAGTTCGAGGGCGTAGGGGGAATCGGCGGACATGGTGCGGAGGAAGGAAGGCGCTCGCGCGTGGCGCCCCAGAAAAAACCCGGCCTGGGCCGGGTCGATGGACGCGGCCTCAGGCCTTGAAGCGCTCCTTCGCGCGGCGCGCGAAATCGTTGGTGTAGGTCTTGCTCAGGTCGATCTTGTCGGCCTTCACGCTGGGGTCGAAGCTGGCGATGGCGGTGAGCGCGGTCTTGGGTCCCTCGGCCGGCACCAGGCCGTCGATGGCGATCGATTCGCGGACCTTGTCGAAGGACGCGAGGTAGAGCGCGCGGTCGCCCAGCAGGTAGGTCTCGGGCACGGTCTTGATGATGTCGCTGGGACCGGCGGTCTGCAGCCACTTGAGGCCGTGCACGATCGCATTGGCCAGCGCCTGGCAGGTGCCCGGGTTCTTCTGGATGAAGTCGGAGGAGGCATAGAGGCAGGCCGCGGGCATCAGGCCGCCGAACACCTCCTGCGTGCCCTTGAGCGTGCGCGTGTCGCTGATGATCTGCACGTCGCCCTTCTGCTCGAGCATGGTCATCACCGGGTCGGTGTTGCTGATCGCATCGATCTGGCCCGAGCGCAGCGCGGTGAGCGCGCCCGCGGCCACGCCCACGCCGATGAAGCTCACGTCGCTGGCCTTGAGCCCGCCGCGCGACAGCACCAGGTTGGCCACCATGTTGGTCGACGACCCCGGCGCGGAGACACCGATCTTCTTGCCCTTGAGGTCGGCGATGCCCTTGTAGCCGGCCATGTTCTTGGTCGAGACGCCCACTGCGATCTGCGGTGCGCGCCCCTGCAGCACGAAGGCCTGGAACATCTGGTTCTTGGCCTGCAGGTTGATGGTGTGCTCGTAGGCGCCCGAGCAGACATCGGCCGAACCGCCGACCACCGCCTGCAGCGCGCGCGCGCCACCGGCGAAGTCGGAGATCTCGACGTCCAGCCCCTCGGCCTTGAAGTAGCCCAGTTGCTCCGTGATGGTCAGGGGCAGGTAGTAGAAAGCCGCCTTGCCGCCCACGGCGATGGAGACCCGCGTCTTCTCGGGCTTGGCCTGCGCAACCACCCGTGGCACGGCGATCGATGCGGCGCCCAGCGCTGCGGCGGAGGTGAAGGTGCGGCGATTGAGCATGGCGCGTGGGTCCCTGGTTTGTCATTCGGCTTGAAGACCGAATCGAGCTTAGGCGCGCGCATGCACCCCCTGCATCGGGAACATCCCGTGGGGGTTTCCACGTAAGCAAAAAGAGGGGTCATCCCCCTCACCAAAGGGGGTCAGCGGCCCGCGAAAACGAGCGCGATATTGACCAGCAGGCCCAGCGCCCAGACGGCGCTGCGCGCCGTGCCGGCACCGCGCACATAGAGCGCGATGTAGATCACCCGCAGCACGACATAGGCCACGGCCAGCATGTCGATGCGCGCCTGCGATGCATCGAGCTGGTGCGCGATCAGCACCGCGCCGATGAAGAAGGGCAGGCCCTCGAAACTGTTGGCCTGCGCCGCGTTGGCGCGGGCGCGCCAGCCGCTCTGCTTGGAGGCCCAGTCGCGCGGCGAGACGTTGTCGCGCGGGCCGAAGCTGCCCGCCTTGGCGAGCCAGGTGCAGGCATAGGGCAGCAGGGCCGCGACCAGCACGCACCAGTAGGCCAGGGGCAGGAAAGGCAGGCTCATGCGGTGTCTCCGGTGGAAAGCAGGTGCTACCGGCGGTCGACCAGCGCGTGCGCGATGGTGCCGAGGTCGACGTACTCGAGTTCGCTGCCGGCCGGCACGCCTCGCGCGAGCCGCGTGACCGTGAGGCCGCGCTGGCGCAGCGTCTCGCCGATCACGTGCGCCGTGGCTTCGCCCTCGGCGGTGAAGTTGGTCGCCAGGATCACCTCGACCACGCTGCCGTCGAGCGCGCGATCGAAGAGCTTCTGCAGGCCGATGTCGTTCGGCCCGATGCCGTCGAGCGGGCTCAGCCGCCCCATCAGCACGAAGTAATAGCCATGGAAGGCGCCGGTGCGTTCGAGCGCGGCCTGGTCGGCCGGTGTCTCGACCACGCAGAGCTTGCTGCCGTCGCGCCGCGGATCGCTGCAGACCTGGCAGATCGGCGCCTCGGTGAAGGTGTTGCAGCGTTCGCAATGCCGCACCTCGGCCGCCGCCTCTTGCAGTGCACGCGCGAGCATCTGCGCGGCCGGACGGTCGTGCTGCAGCAGGTGGAAGGCCATGCGCGAAGCCGACTTGATGCCCACGCCCGGCAAGCGACGCAGCGCTTCGATCAGCATGTCGAGGGAACTGGAATCAGCCAACAGTCACCTCACGGAGAAATGGAAATGGAAACCCCGGCCCCTGGGGCGGGGTGGTGAAGCCATCAGAACGGCAGCTTCATGCCGGCCGGCATGCCGGGCATGCCCGCGGTGAGCTTGCCCATCTTCTGCTCGCTGGTTTCCTCGGCCTTGCGCACCGCGGCGTTGAAGGCGGCGGCGACCAGGTCTTCCAGCATGTCCTTGTCGTCGGCCAGCAGGCTGGGATCGATGGTGATGCGCTTGACGTCGTGCTTGCAGGTCATGACGACCTTCACCAGGCCCGCGCCCGACTCGCCTTCGACCTCGATGTGCGCCAGTTCTTCCTGGGCCTTCTTGAGGTTGTCCTGCATTGCCTGCGCCTGCTTCATGAGGCCGGCCAGTTGTCCTTTGTTGAACATCGTTGGTCCTGATAGGTTGGGTGGGTGAAAGAAAGAAAAAATCAGACGGGCCGCAGCGTACCGGGCACGACCTTCGCGTCCCAGTCGCGCATCAGCTGCTGCACTTCGGGGTCGCCGTGGATCGCCTCCTCCGCCGCGCGCTGGCGCGCATCGGCCGCCTGCTTGTTGCGGCGCGCCGGGCTGTCGCTCACGCCGCCGATCTCGATGGCGATTCTCACCCCATGGCCGAGCGCGGCAAGCGCAACCTGCAACTTCTCGCGGCTCGCGGGCTGATTGAGGGTCTCGCGCTCGACGCGCAGCAGCCACTGGTCGACGTCGCGCGCCACCAGCTGCGACTGCAGGGCCAGCTCGCGCGCCAGCGCGGTGATGGCCTCGGCGACCACCATCTGCGTCACCGTGGCGTGCCAGAAGTCGCCGTCCTCGCTGGGCGGGATGGGAGAGGAAACCACGCTGTCGGCACCGCGCGGCTGCTCACGCGCATCGGAGGCCGGCTGCACGCGCACCGGCATGGCGAGCACGCGCGCGGGCGGCTCTTCCATCGGGATGTCGTCGAAATAGGCCGGCGGCCCGTCGGCCGAGGGCGGCGATTCGCGCACCGGCAGGCGATGGCCCGGCGGCGTGGACGGCACCGGCCGGGCGGGCGCGGCCACGGCGGCGGCGGGCGGCGCCACAGGCGCCGGGGCGACCTGGGCTGCCGGCGCCGGCTCGGACATCTGACGCACGGCCAGCGGCCGGGCCGGGGCCGGCGGCGGGGCCGACACAGGAGCCGAAACGGGCGGCGGCAGGGCCGCCGACCCTTCATTCAGAGTTTTTTTTTCCGTGGAGGCCGAAGCCACAGTCGCCGATGCGTTCGCGGGCTTGAAGGCCAGCAGCCGCAACAGCACCATGGTCAGCGCCGCGTACTCGTCGGGCGCCAGGCCCAGTTCGGCGCGGCCATGCAGGCAGAGGCTGTAGAGCAGCTGGGTCTCGTCGGCCGGCATGGTGGCGGCCAGGCGCGCGGTCTCGGCGGCATCGGGATCGGTGTCGCCGGTGGCCGCCGCCGCGCGCGCGGGCACGGCCTGCAGCACCGCCATGCCCTGCAGCACGGTGGTCATCTCTTCCAGCGTGGAGGCGGCGGACAGGCCGTCGCGGCGCAGCACCTCGGAGGTTTCGACCACGGTCTTGCCGTCGCCCTGCGCCAGCGCATCGATGAGCCGGAACACATGGCCGCGGTCGACGCTGCCCAGCATCTGGCGCACGCTGGCTTCCTGCAGCTGGCCGTTGCCGAAGGCGATGGCCTGGTCGGTCAGCGACAGCGCATCGCGCATCGAGCCGCGCGCGGCGCGCGCCAGCAGGCGCAGCGCCTGCGGCTCGGCCTCGACCGACTCGGCCGCCAGCACCTGCGTGAGGTGGTCCAGCACGGTCTCGGGCGCCATGGGCCGCAGGTTGAACTGCAGGCAGCGCGACAGCACCGTGACCGGCACCTTCTGCGGATCGGTGGTGGCCAGCACGAACTTGAGGTATTCGGGCGGCTCTTCCAGCGTCTTGAGCATCGCGTTGAACGCGGTGTTGGTGAGCATGTGCACTTCGTCGATCATGAAGACCTTGAAGCGCCCCTGGACCGGCTTGTAGACCGCCTGTTCGAGCAGCGACTGCACCTCGTCGACGCCGCGGTTCGAGGCCGCGTCGAGTTCGGTGTAGTCGACGAAGCGGCCCGCATCGATGTCGCGGCAGGCCTGGCAGACGCCGCAGGGCGTGGCGGTGATGCCGCCCTGCCCGTCCGGGCCCTGGCAGTTGAGCGACTTGGCCAGCACGCGCGAGACGGTGGTCTTGCCCACGCCCCGCGTGCCGGTGAACAGGTAGGCGTGGTGCAGCCGCTGGGTGGTCAGCGCGTTCGACAGGGCCTGGACCACATGCTCCTGGCCGACCATTTCTTCGAAATTACGGGGCCGGTATTTGCGGGCGAGCACGAGATAGGACATTGCGGGCATTCTAAAAGGCGCGGCGCCCTCTTCCGGTCGAATGCCGCGCAACCGACCGATCCGGCCGAAGGACATCCCCTCGCAGGGACAAGGCGATGCGTCACGGGGCGCACACCCGGGTCCGGCTACAATGGGTGCTGACGGGCCTCCCCGCATGGTGAAGCGGCCAACCGGGTCAGATGGGGAACCAAGCAGCCCTAACTGCGTAGTCAGTGCCGGGGGTAAGGCTCGTCAACCTCATTTCAAGAGCCTCGGGTTGTCAACGACTCGAGCGTCACCCAGGGCCCCGCGCCCGTTCGCCACGGAACGCAGCACCGCCAAGGTTTCGCTGCAAGACCTGGAAAGCCCACACCTCCGACGCGTGTCGACCGAGCGCACAGCCGCGCCTTGATCGCGCTACCGCCCGTCGTTCACCGCCAGGACCGCGCCTCCGATCCATCCCCACATCCCTCATTCCAGCGCGGCCGTCAAGCCCCAAGTTGTTCTCTTCTTCTGTGGATAAAGCTGTGAGTTCTGCCGGGGCAAGAGGCGCCAAAGCGAGCATCCATCAGGCCTGCCGCCACATTGCCCAAAGAAAGGGCACCGACCGGATCAGGGGGCGCGAAGCGCAAAAATCGTCGGGTCCGGCCGCATCCGGTGCCCGGGTTGCGGGCGCCTCAGCTCGACAGTGACGCGCCGGCAGGCAGGCACGCACCCGCTTCGCGGGCCCGCAGCTTGGCTGCCAGCGTCTCCGCCAGCGCCAGCGTCTCATGCTCCATGGCGGCGATGCGGTAGGCGCCGAGCTGCCGCCCCTCGTAGCTCAGGACGGCCACGGAAAAATGATGGCTCAGGGCGGTGGCCGCGTCGTGCAGGCATTCGGCGATCGACCAGAGCCCCTCGCGCAGATGACGGTCGTCGGCCGAACCGATGCTGACGCCGTAATTGAAGTACCTGTCCCGGATCTTGCGAATGTCGACTTGCGGTTGCATGCTTTGGAAACTTTTGTGACCGGAGATTTTCAAGAGTCACCGTCCCAGTGCATGTAATCCGGAAGTATTCAAGTCTTGTAGGACGATTCCTTCATGCGTTGCAGAACGCCCCGGGCCGCGGTCGCGCCGCTGGCCATCGACGCCGTGAGCAGGTAGCCACCGGTCGGCGCCTCCCAGTCCAGCATCTCGCCCGCGCAGAACACGCCCGGCAGGGACGGCGCCATCAGCTGTTCGTCCAGCGCGTCGAAGCGCACGCCGCCCGCGCTGCTGATGGCCTCGGCCACGGGGCGGGCCGCCGCCAGCCGGATCGGCAATGCCTTGATCGAACGCGCTAGGGCCTCGCCGGCCTGCACGCCGTCGCGCCCCAACACCTCGTACAGCACGCCGGCCTTGACGCCGTCGAGACCCAGCCGGCTCTTGAGATGGCTGCTCAACGAACGCGAGCCGCGCGGATGCATCACGGCCGCGTGCACCTGCTCGGCGCTGCGGTCGGGCAGCAGGTCCAGCAGCAAGGTGGCGCTGCCGTGCGCCGCGATCTCGTCGCGCAGCAGGCCGGAGGCCGCGTAGACCAGGCTGCCCTCGACGCCGGTCGCGGTCGCCACGAACTCGCCCTTGCGCGCGAAATGTCGGCCCTGGCCGTCGGTGAACGCGATGGCCACCGACTTGAAGGGCTGGCCGGCGAAGCGCGTGCTGAAGTGCTCGCTCCAGCCCACGTCGAAGCCGCAGTTGGCCGGCTGCAATGCATCCACCGCCACGCCGTGTGCCTGCAGCCACGGCACCCAGGCGCCATCGGACCCCAGCCGGGGCCAGCTCGCGCCGCCCAGGGCCAGCACCACGGCGGACGCTTCGGCCTGCACCTCGCCCGCCGGTGTGGCGAAGCGCAGCACGGCCGGCGACAGGGCCGCCTCGGTGCCGCCGAGCCAGCGATGCCGCATATGGAACTGCACGCCCGCCGCGCGCAGCCGGTGCAGCCAGGCGCGCAGCAGCGGCGCGGCCTTCATGTCGGCGGGGAACACGCGGCCCGAGGTGCCGACGAAGGTCTCGATGCCCAGGCCCTGGGCCCAGGCGCGCAGGGCGTCGGGACCGAAGCCGCGCAGCAGCGGCTCGATCTGGGCACGGCGTTCGCCGAAGCGGGTCACGAAGGTCTCGAGGTCTTCGGAATGCGTGAGGTTCAGGCCGCCGCGACCCGCCAGCAGGAACTTGCGCCCTACCGAGGGCATGGCGTCATAGAGATGGACTTGCAGTCCGGCCGCGCTCAGGACTTCGGCGGCCATCAGGCCCGCGGGGCCGCCGCCGATCACGGCGACGGTGTTTTCAATGCTCATTCGGGGTTCCAAGTTCAGAGGAAAGAAGGGCTTTGGCTATCGAGCCCATAGCGGGTGCGCACACCACGCCGACACTTGGTTTCTGCCACAATGACCCGCACTTTAGCCGCACCGAAACCACTCGCGTCACAAGGAAAAATCATGGCAAGCGATCTCATCAAACACATCTCCGACTCTTCCTTCGAAGCCGACGTGCTCAAGTCCGGCAAGCCCGTGCTGGTGGACTACTGGGCCGAGTGGTGCGGCCCCTGCAAGATGATCGCGCCGATTCTCGACGAAGTCTCCAGCACCTACGAAGGCAAGCTGCAGATCGCCAAGATGAACGTCGACGAGAACCGCGACATCCCCGCCAAGTTCGGCATCCGCGGCATCCCCACGCTGATGCTGTTCAAGGACGGCCAGCTGGCCGCCACCAAGGTCGGCGCCATGAGCAAGGCCCAGCTGACCGCCTTCATCGATCAGCAGCTCGCCTGAGCCGCTTCGAATCGGCGGCCGTCGCGCAATGCGGCGGCCGTCTTGTTTTTCCTGTCATAATCTCCTGCAGATCACCGGCCCGCCCGGTTTGAGTTCCCCGGTTCGTGAGGCAGTTCTCGCCTCTCCTGAAACCTCCCCCCGTTTTCCGTTCGATACCGCCCCGCGAGGGGTCGCTCCATGCACTTAAACGAACTCAAGGCACTCCACGTGTCTGAAGTCCTCAAGCAGGCCGAAGCCCTTGAGATCGAAAACGTCGGCCGCATGCGCAAGCAGGAGCTGATGTTCGCGATCATCAAGAAGCGCGCGAAGGCCGGCGAACAGGTCTTCGCCGATGGCGTTCTCGAAATCCTGCCCGACGGCTTCGGTTTCCTGCGCAGCCCCGACACCAGCTTCACCGCCAGCACCGACGACATCTACATCTCGCCGAGCCAGGTCCGACGCTTCAACCTGCACACCGGCGACATGGTCGAAGGCGAAGTGCGCACGCCCAAGGACGGCGAGCGCTACTTCGCGCTGACCAAGCTGGACAAGGTCAACGACGGCCCGCCCGAGCAGAACAAGCACAAGGTGATGTTCGAGAACCTGACGCCGCTGTTCCCCAAGGAGCAGATGAAGCTCGAGCGCGACGGCATCAAGAGCGACGAGAACATCACCGGCCGCGTGATCGACATCATCGCCCCCATCGGCAAGGGCCAGCGCGCCCTGCTGGTGGCGCCGCCCAAGAGCGGCAAGACGGTGATGATGCAGCACATCGCGCATGCGATCAGCGCCAACTACCCCGACGTCCACATGATGGTGCTGCTCGTCGACGAGCGCCCTGAAGAAGTGACCGAAATGCAGCGCACCGTGAAGGGCGAGGTCATTGCCTCGACCTTCGACGAGCCTGCCGCGCGCCACGTGCACGTCGCCGAAATGGTGATCGAGCGCGCCAAGCGCCTGGTCGAACTCAAGAAGGACGTGGTGATCCTGCTGGACTCGATCACCCGCCTGGCCCGCGCCTACAACAACGTCGTGCCCTCCTCGGGCAAGGTGCTGACCGGCGGTGTCGACTCCAACGCGCTGCAGCGCCCCAAGCGCTTCCTCGGCGCCGCGCGCAACGTGGAAGAAGGCGGCTCGCTGACCATCATCGGCACCGCGCTGATCGACACCGGCAGCCGCATGGACGAAGTGATCTTCGAAGAGTTCAAGGGCACCGGCAACTCCGAAATCCACCTCGACCGCCGCCTGTACGAAAAGCGCGTGTTCCCGTCGATCCAGCTCAACCGCAGCGGCACCCGTCGCGAAGAGCTGCTGCTCGCACCCGAGATCCTGCAGAAGACCCGCATCCTGCGCCAGTTGATGTACAACATGGACGAGATCGAGTCGATGGAGCTGATGCTCAAGAACATGAAGGCGACGAAGACCAATGTCGAGTTCTTCGACATGATGCGCAGAGGCGGCTGATGAAGCCCACCCCCGAGCTGGCTCACTTCGTGTAGCCAGTTCCCCCTCAAGGGGGCAACACCAGCGGCCCGGCAAAGCCGGTTCCACGGTGTTCCACCAACGAAAGCCCGTCGCTTCGACGGGCTTTTTTCATGGCACGAGCGCGCGGCCTTCTCTCGCGCTGCGCGCGCCCAGGTCCAGCAGCGCCATCAGCGCCACAGCTTCCTCAGGCGGCACGGGGTTGGGGCCGTGGCCGAGGATCGCATCGCGCACCGCAGCGTAGTAGTCGACGTAGCTGCCGCGGTGGTTCGGCACGCTGCTGCCGCGCACCCAGTTCTCCACCGCCACCACCTTGAGATCGCCCGGCAGCGGGTCGACACCCCAGTCCTCACCGCCCGGCCGTGCGCCGGCGCGCAGCGCATCCTCCTGCGGATCGACGCCCTGCTTCACATAGCTGCCGCGCGTGCCGTGCACCAGATAGCGCGGCGCCGCATGGGCGGCCAGCGTCGTGGCATGCAGCACCACGCGCAGCGGGGCGTGCGCTCCGGTCTCGTAGCGCAGCACGGCGTGGAAATAGTCCTCGACCTGCGCGCCGTCGCGCAGCGCCGCGGTGTCGAGTTGCAGCGTGTCGGGCCGGCCGAACAGCTGCACCGCCTGGTCGAGCAGGTGCGCGCCCAGGTCGACCCACAGCCCCGCGCCCGGCACCGCCTGCTCGCGCCAGCGCTCGCGCACCTGCGGCCGGAAGCGGTCGAAGTGCGATTCGAGGTACACCGGCCGGCCCAGCTGGCCGCTCGCCAGCAGCGCGCGCAGCGTCAGGAAGTCGGCGTCGAAGCGTCGGTTCTGGTAGACCGAGAGCAGGCGCCCCTGCTGCGCGGCCAGCGCCGCCAGCTCGCGCGCCTGGTCCGCGTCGAGGGTGAAGGGCTTGTCGACCACCACATGCCGGCCGGCCTCGAGCGCCGCCTGGGCCAGCGGATGGTGCTGCGCGTTGGGCGCGGCGATCACCACCAGGTCGATGTCGGCGCGGGCCAGCAGCGCCGCGCTGTCGGGCTCGACCGCCACGCCGGGCCAGTCGGCGCGCACCTTGTCGGGCTGCGAGCTGGCCACGGCCGCCAGTTCGAGCCCGGGCACGGCCGACAGCACCGGCGCATGGAAGGTCTGGCCGGCAAAACCGTAGCCGATCAGGCCGACGCGCAAGGGAGAAGAAGACATGGCAGGGGTTCTGTAGCTCGGGGCGGGCCAGTATGCGATAATCACGGGCTTCGCGAAAAGTGCAGCCGGGCGCAGGGCCCGGAACCGACGCCCGCCGACCTTCTTTCATCCGGGGTGGCGACCCAGGCGGCTTGTGGCTCTCGCATCGACCCCAAAGGAAACACCATGGCAAAAGAAGGCATTCACCCGAACTACCGCGAAGTCCTGTTCCAGGACATGTCGAACGGCTTCAAGTTCGTGACCCGTTCGTGCGCGAACACCAAGGAAATGGGCAAGACCGACGACGGCCGCGAACTGCCCCTGTTCAAGCTCGACACCACCAGCGAATCGCACCCCTTCTACACCGGCACCCAGAAGTCGGTGGACAACATGGGCGGCCGCGTGGAGAAGTTCCGCAACCGTTTCGGCAAGACCACCGGCACCGCTTCCAAGTAAGCTCGCCGCATCCAGGTCGAGGGCAGCCCGGTTTACCGCGCTGCCCTTTTTCTTTACGACAACACCGCCACCGACGCTTCCGTTGAGCCAACCCACGCCCGCCATCGTCGCCCAGAGCGCCGTGCGCCGCCTGCCGCGCATGGCGCTGCTGCTGCTGTGCGCCGCCTACCTGCTGCCCGGCCTGATCGGCCGCGGCCCCTGGAAAAGCGCCGATGTGACGGCCTACGGCTACATGGCCGAGCTGGCGCGCAGCACCGAAGGCTGGATGCGCTGGCTCGACCCGCTGCTGCTGGGCCTTCGGCCCGAGACACCGGCGCTGATCCCCTACTGGCTCGGCGCGCTGGCGATCAAGATCGCCCCGGCCTGGATCCACCCCGACCTGGCGGTGCGCATCGTGTTCGCGGCGCTGCTGTGGTGCACCTTCTCGGCCACCTGGTACGCGGCCTACTACCTGGCGCGCACGCCGAACGCCCAGCCCGTGGCCTTCGCCTTCGGCGGCGAGGCCCATCCCACCGACTACGCGCGCGCCATCGCCGACGGCGCCCTGCTGGCGCTGATCGCCTGCCTGGGCCTGGCCCAGCTGGGCCATGAGACCACGCCCGCGCTGGCGCAACTGTTCTTCGTCGCGAACCTGTTCTACGGCGTGGCCGCCATGCCCTACCACCGGGCCGGCGCGACCGTCGCGCTGGGCATCGGCGCGCTCGGGCTGGCACTCAGCGGCGCGCCGACGGTCGGCCTGGCGCTGGGCGCCGGGGCCGTGGCGCTGGTCCTGATCGACCGGCGCCGCCAGGCCCGCGCCGAGGCCGACGATGCCCCCGCCTACGCCCCGACCGCCGCGCTCACGATCGCGGCGGTGGCGCTGCTCGCCGCCGGCCTGGTCGTCGCGCTGGGCCTGTGGCACTGGCAGATCGTGCTGCCGGGCCAGCATGCGGGCAAGACCCTGATCGCCGACCTGCGCAGCCAGGCCAAGCTGCTGCTGTGGTTCACCTGGCCGGCCTGGCCGCTGGCTCTCTGGACGCTCTGGCGCTGGCGCCGCCAGCTCACGGCACGCCATGTGGCACTGCCGCTGTGGTTCGCGCTGGTGCCGCTGGCCGCCACCTGGACCACCGATTTTTCCGAACGCTCGCTGCTGCTCGCCCTGCCCGCGCTGGCGACGCTGGCGGCCTTCGCGCTGCCCACCTTCCGCCGCAGCGCCGCGGCGCTGATCGACTGGTTCACGCTGCTCTTCTTCAGCGGCGTCGCCTTCATCATCTGGGCCTACTGGATCGCCATGCTGACCGGCACGCCGCCCAAGATGGCGGCCAGCGTCGCGCGGCAGATTCCCGGCTTCGTCCCGCAGTTTTCCTGGATCACGCTGCTGTTCGCGCTGGCCGCCACGGCCGCCTGGTGCTGGCTCGTGCGCTGGCGCACCGGGCGCCACCAGGCCGCGCTCTGGAAGACGCTCGTGCTGCCGGGCGGCGGCGCGGCGCTGTGCTGGCTGCTGGGCACCACGCTGTGGCTGCCGGCGCTCGACCATGCCTGGAGCTACGCGCCGCAGGTGCGCACGATCTCCGAGCGCGTCGGCTCGGCGACCTGCGTGGCCACGCTCTCGCTGAGCCGGCCCCACATCGCGGCCCTGCGCTACCACGGCCACTTCGAACTGCGGCCGCTGGACACCGCGGGCCACGGCACCGATGCCTGCCCCTGGCTGCTGGTGAGCCCCGATGCGGTCAGCCACGGCAACGCCATCGACTTCAAGCAGTGGCGCCTGGCCGGCACGGTGCGGCGCCCGACCAGCGCCAACGACGACATCCTGCTGTTCCAGCGCATCACGCCGTGACGAGCGAGCGGCAGCGCATTGCGCGGCTGGCCGGAACCGTGCTGGCGGGCCAGTTCGCGGCCATGGCCTTCGGCGTCACCGACACCATCGTGGCCGGCCGCTATGCGCAAGACGCGCTGGCCTCGCTCTCGGTCGGCGCCGCCATCTACGCCAGCGTGTTCGTGTCCCTGATGGGCGTGCTGCAGGCGCTGCTGCCGGTGTGGGCCGAACTGCACGGCGCGCGGCGCTCGGCCGACGTCGGCCGTTCCGTGCGGCAGTCGCTCTACCTCTGCGCCATCGCCATGGTGCTGGGCATGGCCGTGCTGCTGATGCCCGGCGCGCTGCTGCGCTGGACCGAGGTGCCCGACGCCATGCGCAGCGCCGTCGAGGCCTATCTGGCGGTGCTGGCTTTCGCGTTGCCGCCGGCGCTGCTGTTCCGGCTCTTCGGCACGCTGAACCAGGGCCTGGGCAAACCGAAGCTGGTCACCTGGGTGCAGCTCGGCTCGCTGCTGTTCAAGGTGCCGCTGTCGATCTGGTTCACCTTCGGCGGCGCGGGCCTGCCGGCGATGGGCCTGGTGGGCTGCGCCTGGGCGACGCTGGTCGTGACCTGGGCCGAGGTGGTGCTGGCCGTCTGGCTGTTGCGCACCCAGCCCTTCTACCGCAGCTACGGGCTCTGGGCGCGCATGGAGAAGCCCGACTGGGCCCAACTGCGGCGCTTCGCGCAACTGGGCGTTCCGGGCGGCCTGTCGGTGCTGGTCGAGGTCACCTCCTTCACGCTGATGGCGCTGTTCATCGCGCGGCTGGGCACGGCCGCGTCGGCCGCGCACCAGATCGCATCGAACCTCACGGCCGCCGCCTACATGGTGCCGCTGTCGCTCGGCATCGCGACCAGCGCGCGCGTGAGCTACTGGCTGGGCGCGGGCGATGCGACGCTGGCGCGGCGCGCCTGTGTCCGGGGCTTCGAGCTGATGCTGCTGTGCGCCCTGGTCGTCGCCACGCTGATGGCGACACTGCGCTGGCAACTGGCCGGCATCTATTCCGACGACACCGCGGTGATCGCGGTGGCCGCCGGCCTGCTGCTCGCCACCGCCGTCTACCACCTGGCCGATGCGGTGCAGACGCTGTGCGTGTTCGTGCTGCGCTGCTACCGCGTGACGGTCATGCCGCTGCTGCTCTACTGCGCGCTGCTGTGGGTGGTGGGGCTGGGCGGCAGCTACCTGCTGGCCTATCGCGGACTCGGGCCCTGGGAGGCCATGCAGTCACCGCTGGCCTTCTGGCTGATGAGCGCAGCGGCGCTGGCACTGACCGCGCTGCTCTTCGTGGCGCTGCTCTGGCACACCCTCAGGCGGACACGGCAGGCACACCCGCCGATGGACGCGCCGGCCGCAAGCGCGTGACCGGGAACAGGATCGCGAAACGCGAGCCCTTCCCCACGGTGCTCTCGATGCGGAGCTCGGCACCGTGGCGCTGCGCGATGTGCTTGACGATCGCCAACCCCAGGCCGGTGCCGCCGGTCTCGCGCGAACGGCTGCGGTCGACCCGGTAGAAGCGCTCGGTCAGCCGCGGCAGGTGTTCCTTGGCGATGCCCGGCCCGCTGTCGCGCACCGCGTACTCGGCCCGGCCGTCGGGCAGCAGGCGCCAGCTCACCGCGACCTCGCCGCCACCCGGCGTGTAGCGCACCGCATTGCTCAGCAGGTTCGACATCGCGCTCTGCAGTTCGGTCGGCACGCCCGCGATCTCCAGGTCGCCCTCGACCGTGAACGACAGCCGATGCCCGGCCTGCGGCGCGAGCCGGCTCGACAGGCCGCGGCCCTCGTCCTCGCATTGCGCCATCAGCGCGCGCACGCGTGTCCACTGCATCAGCGTGGGCGCGGCGCTGCCCTCCAGGCGCGACAGCGTGAGCAGGTCGTTGACCAGCGTTTCCATGCGGTGCGACTGCTGCGCCATCAGCGCGAGATAGCGGGCGCGCTCCTCGGCATCGAGCGGCAGGTTCTGCAGCGTCTCGACGAAACCGGCCAGCACGGTCAGCGGCGTGCGGATCTCGTGCGAGACGTTGGCCACGAAATCGCGCCGCATCGCCTCGGCCTGCTCGAGCGCGGTGATGTCGCGCGTCAGCAGCATGCGGCGGTTGCCGGCGTAGGGATGCACCTGCACCGACAGGCGCAGCGCATGGCCGCTCTGGCCGCGCGCATGGGTGGCGTCGATCACCACGTCGCGGCTGTAGTTCCAGGAGGCCAGGTAGGCGACGAAGCCCGGGTCGCGCACCAGGTTCGCCAGGTGCTGCAGCACGTCGCGCTCGGCGTCGATGCCGAACTGCGCGGCGGCCGTCTGGTTGCACCATTCGATGCGGCCCTGCTCGTCGAGCAGCACCACGCCGTTGGGCGAGGCCTGGATCGCGGCCAGGAATTCCTGCAGCCGGTCTTCCGCCTGACGGGTCTGCTGCTCGCGCTCGCGCAGCAGCTTGCGGATGCGCTCGGCGAGTTCGCCCCAGACGCCGGCACCGCGCGCCGGCAGCCCGGCACCGCCCTGGCGCAGCACGCCCAGCAGGCGGCCGGCACGCCAGGCGTCGAGCGCCAGCCACAGCACGGCGCCGATCCAGGCGCCCCAGCCGACGAAATGCCAGCCGAAAAACCATTGGGCGAGCCCCGCCACGACGGCGGAGGCCATCAGGAAGGTGGCAATGCGAAAAGGCATGGCGCGCGATTATCCGCCGCGGCCGCGAAGCGAAAGACGCCTCACACCGTGGCTTGGGCGGTCAGTCGGTAGCCGGCACCGCGCACGGTCTCGACCATCGGCGCGGCGGCGCCCAGCGATTCGCGCAGGCGCTTGACGTGCACGTCGACCGTGCGCTCCTCGATGTAGACGTGGTCGCCCCACACCTTGTCGAGCAGCTGCGCGCGGCTGTGCACGCGCTCGGCGTGCTGCATCAGGTAGCCCAGCAGCTTGAACTCGGTCGGGCCGACCTTCAGCGGCGCGCCCTGCCAGGTCACGCGGTGGGTGGCGGTGTCGAGCGCCAGTTCGCCGATCTCGACGCGTTCCGCCACGGCTTCGGGCGCGCGTCGGCGCAGCACGGCGCGGATGCGCGCCAGCATCTCCTGCGTGGAGAAGGGCTTGGTGATGTAGTCGTCGGCACCGGCATCGAGCCCGGCCACCTTGTCGGGCTCGTCGCCACGCGCCGTGAGCATCAGGATCGGGATCGCCTTGGTGCGCGGGTCCTTGCGCCATTGGCGCGCGAGCTGCAGGCCGCTCTGGCCCGGCAGCATCCAGTCGAGCAGGATCAGGTCGGGCAGGAAGGCGTCGATTTCGCGCTGGGCCGACACGCCGTCTTCCGACCAGATCGGCTCGAAGCCGTTGTGGCGCAGGTTGACGGCGATCAGTTCGGCGATCGACGACTCGTCTTCGACGATCAGGACGCGGGGTTTCTTCATGGATATCGATTGTCAGGTGTGCGCCAGGTCTTTTCCAGGGACATCGTGGATCCGGCTCCGCCGGTCCACGGATGTCGCCCCCGGCCGGGGGTTGGCGAAGCGACACGTAGTGCGCGCAGCCTGGGGGCGAGCGTCATTGCAGTGCGGCTTCGATGTCGTTCATCGAGGTGTGCCGGACGTCGGCACCCTTGACGATGTAGATGATGAACTCGGCGATGTTCTTGGCATGGTCGCCGATGCGCTCGATGGCCTTGGCCAGGAACAGCAGGTCCAGGCTGGCCGAGATCGTGCGCGGGTCTTCCATCATGTAGGTGACCAGCTTGCGCACGAAGCCGTCGAATTCCTTGTCGATCAGGTCGTCGTCCTTGAGGATCGACAGCGCCGCGGCGGTGTCGAGCCGGGCGAACGCGTCCAGCGCCTTGCGCAGCAGGCCCGAGGCCATGTCGGCGGCGATGCGCAGGTCGGTCGAGGGCAGCGCGCGCGCCGATCCGCTTTCGATGATCGACTTGACCATGCGCGCGATCTTGTTGGCCTCGTCGCCCACGCGCTCGAGGTTGGCGGTGGTCTTGGAGATGGCGATCAACAGGCGCAGGTCGCGCGCGGTCGGCTGGCGGCGGGCGATGATCGACGACAGCTCGCGGTCGATCTCGATCTCCATCGCGTTGACGCGGTGCTCGGTCTCCATCACGCGGTCGGCCGCTTCGGGGTCGAACTGCGCCAGCGCATAGACCGCCTGGTGGATCTGCGACTCGACCATGCCGCCGAGCTCCATCACGCGCGACGAGACGCCGTTGAGTTCGCTGTCGAACTGGCTGGAAAGGTGTTTCTCGGTCATCGCTTTCTCCTTAGCCGAAACGGCCGGTGATGTAGTCTTCCGTCTCTTTGCGCTGCGGCTTGAAGAACATCTGTTCCGTCGCGCCGAACTCGATCAGGTCGCCCAGGTACATGTAGGCGGTGTAATCGCTGCAGCGGGCGGCCTGCTGCATGTTGTGGGTCACGATCACCACGGTGTACTCGCTCTTCAGCTCGGCGATCAGTTCCTCGATCTTGGCGGTCGAGATCGGGTCGAGGGCCGAGCACGGCTCGTCGAGCAGCAGCACTTCCGGCTTGATGGCGATGCCGCGCGCGATGCACAGCCGCTGCTGCTGGCCGCCCGAGAGGCCCGAGCCGCTCTGCTGCAGCTTGTCGCGCACTTCGGTCCAGAGCGCGGCCTTCTTCAGCGCCCATTCGACGCGGTCGTCCATGTCGCTGGCGCTCAGGTTCTCGAACAGCTTCACGCCGAAGGCGATGTTGTCATAGATCGACATCGGGAACGGCGTCGGCTTCTGGAAGACCATGCCGACCTTGGCACGGATCAGCGCCACGTCCTGCTTGGAGGTCAACAGGTTCTCGCCGTCGAGCGCGATGGTGCCTTCGGCGCGTTGCTCGGGGTACAGCTCGAACATGCGGTTGAAGGTGCGCAGCAGCGTCGACTTGCCGCAGCCCGAGGGGCCGATGAAGGCCGTGACCTTGTTCTCGGGGATCTCGAGGTTGATGCCCTTGAGGGCGTGGAACTTGCCGTAGTAGAAGTTCAGGTCCTTGACCGAGATCTTGGAGCGCACGGGTTGCGAAAGAGTGGCGGACATAGGGGCTTTCAGAGCTTGTTGCGCGTCAGCACGCGCGCCAGGATGTTGAGGGCGAGCACGGCGACGGTGATCAGGAACACGCCGGCCCAGGCCAGCTGCTGCCAGTTCTCGTAGGGGCTCATCGCGAACTTGAAGATCGTCACCGGCAGGCTGGCCATCGGCTGGGTCACGTCCGAGGTCCAGAACTGGTTGTTGAGTGCGGTGAAGAGCAGCGGTGCCGTCTCGCCGGCGATGCGCGCCACGGCCAGCAGCACGCCGGTGACCACGCCCGAACGCGCCGCGCGCAGCGTGATGCTCAGGATCACCTTCCACTTCGGAGTGCCCAGCGCATAGGCCGCCTCGCGCAGGCCCGGCGGCACCAGCTGCAGCATGTTCTCGGTGGTGCGGATCACGACCGGGATCACGATCAGCGCCAGCGCCAGGCCGCCGGCCAGGCCGGAGAAGCTCTTGAAGTAGGCGACGACCACCGCGTAGACGAACAGGCCGATCACGATCGACGGCGCCGACAGCAGGATGTCGTTGACGAAGCGCGTCACGTTCGACAGCCAGCCCTTGGGGTTGTACTCGGCCAGGTAGATGCCGGCCATGATGCCGATCGGCGTGCCGACGAAGGTGGCCATGGCCACCATCACGACCGAGCCGAAGATCGCATTGGCGATGCCGCCGGCCTCGTTGGGCGGCGGCGTCATTTCGGTGAAGGTGGCGATCGCCAGGCCGCCGATGCCCTGGCGCAGCGTCTCCCAGAGGATCCAGACCAGCCAGAACACGCCGAAGGCCATGGCGGCCAGCGACAGCGTGAGCGCGATCTGGTTGACCCGCTTGCGGCCGGCGAACTTCGCGGCGCGGGTCTCGTCGAGTGCCTTGATGCTCAACAGGCGTTCTGCGGTGGTCATGACTTGGTTCCTTCGCTCTTCTTCATGCGTTGCAGCAGCAGCTTCGACAGTGCGAGTACGACGAAGGTGATGAAGAACAGCACGAGGCCGAGGTACATCAGCGCGGCCTGGTGCAGGCCCGCGCCGGCTTCGGCGAACTCGTTGGCCAGCGCCGAGGTGATGCTGTTGGCGGCCTCGAAGACCGACAGCGACTTGAGCTGGTTGGCGTTGCCGATCACGAAGGTGACCGCCATCGTCTCGCCCAGCGCCCGGCCCAGGCCGAGCATGATGCCGCCGACGACGCCGGCCTTGGTGTACGGCAACACCACCTTGGAGACGACCTCCCAGGTGGTGGAGCCCAGGCCGTAGGCCGATTCCTTGAGCAGCGGCGGCGTGACTTCGAACACGTCGCGCATCACGGCGGCGATGAACGGGATGATCATGATGGCCAGGATGATCCCGGCCGACAGGATGCCGATGCCCACCGGGGGGCCCGACACCAGCGCGCCCAGGTAGGGCACGCCGTCAAAAAGCTTCTGCAGCGGTTGCTGCACGTAGGTCGACAGGATCGGGCCGAAGACCAGCAGGCCCCACATGCCGTAGACGATCGAGGGCACGGCGGCCAGCAGCTCGATCGCGGTGCCGAGCGGGCGCTTGAGCCACGACGGCGACATCTCGGTCAGGAACAGGGCGATGCCGAAGCTCACCGGCACCGCGATCACCAGGGCGATGACCGAGGTGGCCAGCGTGCCGTAGATCATCACCAGGCCGCCGTACTCGTCCTGCACCGGATCCCAGGTGGAACTGGTCAGGAAGCCCAGGCCGTACTTGGTGATCGCGGGCCAGGCGCCGACGATCAGCGACAACAGGATGCCGATCAGCATGACCAGCGTCAGCAGGGCTGCGCCCTTGGCCAGCATGCCGAACAGACGGTCGGTCGCGGCGCCGGTGCGCGGGCGCTTGGCCGGCGGCGGGGTGGCGGAAGCGCGGGCACGCTCGGCCGCGAGGTCGAGCGTCTGGGCGTTGGCGGGGAAGGTGGATGACAAGGGTCGCTCCGGCAATGGGGAAGGCGGCGCGTCGTCGAGCGGATGGTGGCTCATGCGACGCGCCGGTGGACCTTACTTGGCTGCGACGGGCTTGCCCGACGCGTCCTTGATGCTGTCGTTCCAGGCCTTGGCGATCGAGGTCTTCACGACGTCGGGCATCGGCACGTAGTCCAGGTCTTCGGCCGTTTTGTCGCCGCTCTTGTAGGCCCAGTCGAAGAACTTCAGCACGCTGGCTGCGTTGGCGGGCTTGTCCTGCACCTTCTGCATCAGGATGAAGGTCGCGCCGGTGATGGGCCATGCGCCCTTGTCGGCCTGGTTGGTCAGCACCTGGTAGAAGGTCTTGCTCCAGTCGGCGCCGGCGGCGGCGGCCTTGAAGGCGCTGTCGTCGGGCGACACGATGGTGCCGGCGGCGTTCTGCATCTGGGCGTACGTCATCTTGTTCTGCTTGACGTAGGCGTATTCGACGTAGCCGATCGAGTTCGGCAGTTGCTTCACGAAAGCGGCGACGCCTTCGTTGCCCTTGCCGCCCGTGCCCAGGGGCCAGTTGACGGCCGTGCCTTCACCGACCTTGCTCTTCCACTCGGCGTTGACCTTGCTCAGGTAGTTGGTGAACAGGAAGCTGGTGCCCGAACCGTCGGCGCGGCGAACCGGGGCGATGGTGGCGTCCGGCAGGGCCAGCGAGCCGTTCAGGGCCTTGATGGCGGGGTCGTTCCACTTGGTGATCTTGCCCAGGTAGATGTCGCCCAGGACCTGACCGTTGAGCTTGAGTTCGCCGGGCTTGATGCCGGTGATGTTCACGACCGGGATCACGCCGCCGATGACGGTGGGGAACTGCATCAGGCCCTTGGCCTGCAGTTCTTCGTCCTTCAGGGGTGCGTCGGAAGCGCCGAAGTCGACGGTCTTGGCTTCGATCTGCTTCAGGCCCGCGCCCGAACCGACCGACTGGTAGTTCACCTTGACGCCGGTGGCCTTGTTGAAGTCGGATGCCCACTTGGAATACAGGGGTGCGGGGAAGCTGGCGCCGGCACCGGTCACGTCTTGCGCAAAGGCGGGAGCGTGGGCGAAAGCGGCAGCCACGAGGCTGGCTGCTGCGAATTTGATCGTCGTTTTCATGAGGCTTCCTTTGTGAAGTTCAGCAATCCCGGGTTGGGGGTTGCCGCGAACTTTAGAAAGCTTGTGTGACATCGATGTGACACCCCTTTTCCCAATGAAAAAGGCCTCCGGGACGCTGTGTACATGTGACGCCGTCACAGAATCGTCACGATCGGACACCCCCGCCCCGGCTACCATCGGAGCCCGCCATTTCCCAGCGACCGCCTCCTATTTCTCCATGCAAAACGGCTCCCTCCTCGCTGCGGTCGATCTCGGCTCCAACAGCTTCCGCCTCGAAATCGGTCGGGTCGACCACGGGCAGATCCACCGGATCGAATACCTCAAGGAGGTCGTGCGCCAGGGCGCCGGGCTCGACAGCGCACGCAACCTGACGCCCGAAGCCATGCAGCGCGGCTGGGAGGCGCTGGCGCGTTTCGGCGAGCGGCTGGCCGGCTTCAAGCGCTCGCAGGTGCGGGTGGTGGCCACCCAGACGCTGCGCGAGGCCCGCAACCGCGACGAGTTCCTGCTGCGCGCGCGCACCGTGCTGGGCTTCGGCATCGACGTGATCCCGGGCCGGGAGGAAGCGCGCCTGATCTACCAGGGCGTGGCCCACATGCTGCCGCACAACGATGTCTCCGACCGCGAACGACGGCTGGTGGTCGACATCGGTGGCCGCTCGACCGAGATGATCATCGGCCGCGCGCTCGAGGCGCAGGTGATGGAGTCCTACCGCGTGGGCAGCGTCGCCTGGTCGCTCAAGCACTTCCCGCAGGGCCAGTTCACCGCCCCGGCCTTCCGCGCGGCCGAGATCGCGGCCAAGGCCGTGCTCGACGACGCGCTCTCCAGCTACGGCGCCGACCGCTGGGACGTGGCCTACGGTGCGTCCGGCACCATCGGCGCGGTCGGCGACATATTGGCCGCTTCGGGCGCCGAAGCCGGCGTGGTGACGCGCGAGGGGCTCGACTGGCTGGTCGACCGCCTGCTCAAGGCCGGCAGCATCGAGAAGCTGCGCATGGACGGCATGCGCGAGGACCGCAAGGCCGTGATCGGCGGCGGCGTGAGCGTGCTGCGCGCGGTGTTCGACCTGCTCGACATCCGCGAGATGAAGATCGCCCAGGGCGCCTTGCGCCACGGCGTGCTGTACGAACTGCTGGAGCGCGACGACAGCGTGGCCGACCTGCGCGCCGCCACCGTAGCTCGGCTGGCCACCCGCTTCACCGCCGACGCGGCGCAGGCGCGGCGCGTGGGCGACACGGCGGCGTCGCTGTATGTGCAGCTCGACCCGGCCGCGCGGGGCGGCAGCACCGCCAGCCGCGCCGGCCGCACCTTGCGCAAGCTGGGCTGGGCCGCGCAGCTGCACGAGATCGGCGCGCTGATCTCGCACAGCGATTGCCACAAGCACGGCGCCTACATCCTGGACAACATCGACGCACCGGGCTTCGCCTCCAACGAGCTGCACCAGCTGAGCCAGCTGGTGCTGGGCCATCGCGGCAAGCTGCGCAAGATCGAGACGGCCCTGGAAGACGACACCTTCGCGGCCCAGCTGCTCGCGTTGCGCCTCGCGGTGATCCTGTGCCACGCGCGGCGCGATCCCGAGCCGCAGGCGCTGAAGCTCGCGCGTAGCGATGCGCGCACCTTCAGCGTCAGCTACCGCCCCGACTGGGCCGATGCCTTCCCGCAGTCGGCCCACCTGCTGCGAGAGGAAGTGCTGGCCTGGCAGAAGACCGGCTGGAAGGTCGTGCTCGGCGGCTGAGGCGCGGCGGCAGCGCGCCCCGCCTCGCTACATCACATCAGCTCGGGCGCCTGCACCGTCACGACCACGGTCTGCACGTCGCCGTCGCGTTCGCGCGTGCGGATCCACCAGACCGCGCCCTTGCGCACCGGGCAGCTGTCGTGCGCCATGCCCAGCAACTGCGCGATCGCCTGGCCCAGGCCGGGCTGGTGCCCGACCACCAGCACCACCGACTTGCCGTTGGGCCAGCCGGCCGCGGCCAGCAGCGCCTCGGGACCGGCGTCGGGCGCGAGGTCGTCGCGCAGCTTGTACTTGCGGTCCAGCGCCATCACCGTCTGCTCGCAGCGCCGCGCGGGGCTGCTCACGATGCGCGTGCCGTCGGGCAGCTGGCGGTCGAGCCAGCTCGCCATGCGCCGGGCCTGCTTTTCACCGCGGGCGGTCAGCGCGCGCTGCATGTCGTCGCAGCCTTCGGTCCAGTCCTCGGCTTCGGCATGGCGCCAGAAGATCAAGTCCATTTCGAGCGTTCTCCTTCAGTTGCGCACGCGGCCCAGCCCGCGCGATGCATAGCGGCCCATCAGCGCGGCCTGGGCGCCATGCGCCTCGATGCGGTGCGACGCGCCCTCCTCGCCGGGATGCGTGTCGCCCTGGACGCGGTGGTACACGCCGTCGGCGCCCAGGTCCCAGGCGTCCTTGCCGTCGTGCAGGTAGGCCACCAGGCATTCGTCGATCAGGCGCTGGCGCAGGCCCGGGTCGGTCACCGGCCAGGACAGTTCGATGCGCCGCATCATGTTGCGGTTCATCCAGTCGGCGCTCGAGAGGTAGAGCGACTCGTCCTGGCCATTGCGGAAATAGAAGACCCGCGAATGTTCGAGGAAGCGCCCGATCACCGAGCGCACGCGGACGTTGTCGGTCAGTCCCGGCACCTGTGCCGGCAGCGTGCAGGCGCCGCGCACGATCAGGTCGATCTTCACGCCCTTCTGCCCGGCCCGCACCAGGGCATGGACCAGCGCCTCGTCGGTCAGCGCATTCATCTTGGCGACGATGCGCGTGGGCTCGCCCTGCTCGGCCGCCAGGCCCAGCACATCGATCTGCGCCACCAGGTTGCGGTGCAGGTCGAAGGGCGCGAGCGACATCCGGTTGAGCTTGGGCAGCCGGCTCTGGCTGGCCAGGTGCACGAACACCGCCTCCATGTCGGCCGTCAGCAGCGGGTCGGCCGTGAGGTGGCTGATGTCGGTGTAGAGCGCCGCGGTGCGCGGGTTGTAGTTGCCGGTCGACAGGTGGCCGTAACGCTGCATGCGCTTGCCTTCGCGGCGCGTCACCAGCAGCATCTTGGCGTGGGTCTTGAGGCCGACCACGCCGTACACGACCTGGGCGCCGATCGACTCGAGCATCTCGGCCCAGTTGATGTTGGCCTCTTCGTCGAAGCGCGCCTTGAGCTCGACCACCACGGTCACTTCCTTGCCGCGCCGCACGGCCTCGCGCAGCAGGTCCATCAGCACCGAGTCCGCGCCGGTGCGGTAGATGGTCTGCTTGATCGCCAGCACCTGCGGGTCGAGCACCGCCTCGCGCAGGAAGGCCAGCACGCCGTCGAAGCTCTCGAAGGGCTGGTGGATCAGCACGTCGCCGCGCTGCAGTCGGTCGAAGAAGGACTGGCCCGGCGACAGCGTGATCGGGTAGGACGCCTTGTAAGGCGCGAAGCGCAGCTCCTTGAACTGCGGCTCATCGAGCAGGTCGATCAGCTGCGTGAGCCGCGCCAGGTTGACCGGCCCGTGCACCCGGTAGAGCGACTGCGGCGGCAGGTTGAACTGCGCGAGCAGGAAGCTGGCCAGCGACTCGGCGCAGCTGGCCGAGACCTCGAGCCGCACCGCCTGCCCGTAGTGCCGGTGCTCCAGGCCCTGGCGCAGCGCGGTGCGCAGGTTCTTGACGTCCTCTTCGTCGACCGCCAGGTCCGAGTGCCGCGTGACGCGGAACTGCGAGAAGTCGCCCACCTCGCGGCCCGGGAACATGCTGGAGAGGTGCGCGCGCACGATGCTCGACAGCGCCACGAACAGCGTCTTGCCGCCCGACACCTTGGCCGGCATGCGGACCAGCCGCGGCAGCACGCGCGGCACCTTGAGGATCGCGATCGGGTTCTCGCGGCCGAAGGCATCCTTGCCACCCAGGCGCACGATGAAATTGAGCGACTTGTTCGCCACCTGTGGGAAGGGATGCGAGGGATCGAGCCCGACCGGGATCAGCAGCGGCCGCACCTCGCGCTCGAAATAGTCGTGCACCCACTTGCGCTGGGCCGGGTTGCGTTCGCCGTGCGAAATGATGTGCACGCCATGCTGGGCGAAGGCCGGCATCAGCTCGTTGTTGTAGAGCGCGTACTGCGTGTCGACCAGCGTGTGCGCGATATCGGCCAGCCGCTCGAAGGAGGCGACCGTCTCGTTGCCCTTGGCCTCGCCGAGGCTGGCCGCGATCAGGTGCGGTGCGGCGCGGACTTCAAAGAACTCGTCGAGGTTCGACGACACGATGCACAGGTAGCGCAGCCGCTCGATCAGCGGCACCTCGGCACGCTGCGCCCAATCGAGCACACGCTCATTGAAGGCCAGGATGCTGAGGTCGCGGTCGAGCAGGATCAGTGCGGGACGTGGGGATTCCGCTTCGGTGGCGGGTGGCGTTTCGGCCGGCGTAAGGGCCTGTTTGGACAACATGATCACGGATTCTGGCGCAAGGGCGGAGAGCGCCGCTGTCAGCGGAGATATGACAGTGTCGAGCGCCTTCATGACATTTTCGTGACGCTGTCATATGACACCCGCGGGCGTCGATCAGTTGCCCAGGAAATGCTTGCGGTAGCGCGGCGGCAGGTCGTCGATGCGCATCAGCATCGGCAGGTCGGCGGTGTTGAAGTCCGGGTCCCAGGCCGGCGCGCCCAGCACCTTGGCGCCCAGGCGCAGATAGCCCTTGATCAGCGCCGGCGGCTCCACCGCCATCTCGCTGTCGAGCCGGTCGACCGGCAGCGCGAGCCGCGGCTGGACCTGGTACTGGATCGGCGCCATGTGGGTGGCCGAGAGCTGGCGCCAGATGCTGGCCGCGGCGTCGCCGTTGCGCGCGCCTTCGTGGCACATCGGGATGCTCGCGCAGCCGATCATGGTGTCGAGCTTGTTGCGGTGCATGAAGGCCGCCAGCGCGCCCCACAGCGCGAGGATCACGCCACCCTGGCGATGGTCGCGGTGCACGCAGCTGCGGCCCAGCTCGACCATGCGCTCGCGCAGGTCGCGCAGCCGGGTCAGGTCGAATTCGGTGTCGCTGTAGGTGCTGCCGATGCGGCGGGCCTGCGCCGGCGTGAGCACGCGGTAGGTGCCGATGACCTGCTCGGTCTCTTCGTCGCGCACCAGCAGGTGTTCGCAGAAATCGTCGAACAGGTCGATGTCGTGGCCTTCGAGCGGCGTGGTCAGGCGCGCGCCCATTTCGCCGGCGAACACCTCGAAGCGCAGGCGCTGGGCGGCGCGCACGTCGTCCTGGTGGCGGGCCCAGCTCACGGTGATGCCCGGGCCGGCGGCGCGCGCGGGTGCGGGCGTGGTGGCCGGCACGACCGGCACCGCGGACGGCACGCGGGCCGCGGGCGGCGCACGCCAGAAGGCGGGGCGCGAACCGAGCTGGGAGATCGCGAACATCGGATTGGGCAGTTCTTGCATGGGGGACCCTTCGTGTTGAGCGCGAGTCTCCAGAACCCCGATGAAAGTGCCGTGTCGCCGTCATGGCAATTGCATGACGCCGCCGATGGCCCTTCTTCGTCGTCTAATAAGTGCTGCCCCAACCCCACAGGAGTCGCCCATGGCCGACGAAGGACGGATCGAGGTCGAGGTCGAAACCCGGCGCCACCAGATGTTTCCGGTGCTCGGTGAACAGGACATCCGGCGCATGCAGCGCTTCGGCAGCCTGCGCACCTATGCGCAGGGCGAGTGCATGTTCAGGGCCGGCGAGCCCGGCCTCGGCATGTTCGTGCTGCTGGCGGGCACGGTCGCCATCACCCAGCGTGACGGTCTGGGCCATGTGGTGCCCATCGGCCGGCAGGGGCCGGGCCAGTTCATGGCCGAGATCGCGCAGCTCTCTGGCAAGCCTTCGCTGGTCGACGGGCATGCCGAGACCGCGGTGGAGGCGCTGCTGATTCCGCCCGAGCAGTTGCGCGCGCTGATCGTGGCCGAGGCCGACCTGGGCGAGCGGCTGGTGCGCGCGCTGATCCTGCGCCGCGTGGCGCTGATCGAATCCGGTGCCAGCGGCCCGGTGCTGATCGGCCCGCCCGACACCGCCGACGTGCGGCGGCTGCAGAACTTCCTGAGCCGCAACGGCCACCCCTTCCAGGTGGTCGACTCGACCCGCGACGCCGACGCGGCCGCGATGCTCGCCCAGTACGGCGAGGCCACGCTGCTGGTCGCCTGCCCCAACGGCTCGGTGCTGATGAACCCGAGCGAGCTGGCCCTGGCGCGCTGCCTGGGCATGGTCGACAGCGCCATCCACGACGACCTGTTCGACGTGATCGTGGTCGGCGCCGGGCCGGCCGGGCTCGCGACCGCGGTCTATGCCGCCTCCGAAGGGCTGCGGGTGGTGGTGCTCGACTGCCGCTCCTACGGCGGCCAGGCCGGCGCGAGCGCGCGCATCGAGAACTACCTGGGCTTTCCCACCGGCATCTCGGGCGGCGCGCTGGCCGGGCGGGCCTATGTGCAGGCGCAGAAGTTCGGCGTCGAGATGATGATCCCCTCGGAAGTCGCCTCGCTCGACTGCAGCCGCGCGGCCGCGGGCGAGATGGCGGTGCACCTGGCGGACGGCCGCCGGCTGCGCGCGCGCACCGTGGTGATCGCCAGCGGCGCGCGCTACCGCCGCCCCGGCGTGCCGCGGCTGGCCGAGTTCGAGGGCCGCGGCATCTGGTACTGGGCCTCGGCGCTCGAGGCCCGCACCTGCGCGCAACAGGAGGTCGCGCTGGTGGGCGGCGGCAACTCGGCCGGTCAGGCGGCGGTGTTCCTGTCGCAGCACGCGGCCAAGGTCAACGTGCTGGTGCGCGGGCCCTCGCTCGCCGCCAGCATGTCGCGCTACCTGATCGACCGCATCGAGGCCACGCCGAACATCGAGCTGCATCCGCACACCGAGCTGGTGAGCCTGCGCGGCGATCCTGCCACCGGACTCGAAGGCGCGAGCTGGCGCCGCCGCGGATCGGCCGAGGAATACGACTGCCCGGCGCGCAACATCTTCCTGTTCGTCGGCGCCGAGCCCGAGACCGGCTGGCTCGCGGGTTGCCAGGTGGCGGTCGACCGCAGCGGCTTCGTGCTGACGGGGCCGGCCGCCAGCGGCGGCTTTCCCGCGCGGCCCGCGGCGCCGCTCGAATCGAGCGTGCCAGGCGTGTTCGCGGTGGGCGACGTGCGCTCGGGCTCGGTCAAGCGCGTGGGTGGCGCGATCGGCGAAGGGGCGGCGGTGGTGGCACAGATCCACCAGCACCTGGCGGCCAGCGAACGCAGCGCCTGAAGCCGGGCGCGCTGCAGGAAATCCGGCGCGCCTATATGCTGGCGCCCTCCTCTGTTCATCGCCTGAAACGACCGCCATGCCCCAAGCCCCGATCGACGTCTACACCTGGGCCACGCCCAACGGCCACAAGGTCCACATCATGCTGGAGGAGTGCGGCCTCCCCTACGTGGCGCATGCCATCGACATCGGCAAGGGCGACCAGTTCGGACCGGACTTTCTCGCGATCAGCCCCAACAACAAGATCCCGGCCATCGTCGATCCGCAGGGACCGGACGGCCAGCCGATCTCGCTCTTCGAATCGGGCGCCATCCTGGTCTACCTGGCCGGCAAGACCGGCCGCTTCATGCCCGCCACCGACCGCGGCCGCTTCGACGTGCTGCAGTGGCTGATGTTCCAGATGGGCGGCGTCGGCCCGATGCTGGGCCAGGCCCATCACTTCCGGCTGTACGCGCCGGAGAAGCTGCCCTACGCCATCGAGCGCTACACCAACGAGGCCCGGCGCCTCTACGGCGTGATCGACAGGCAGCTGGCGCAGAGCGCCTTCATCGCGGGCCCGGACTATTCGATCGCCGACATCGCGATCTTCCCGTGGCTGCGCAGCTGGGAGAACCAGGGCATCGTGCTGACCGACTTCCCGCACCTGCAGGCCTGGTTCGAAGGCATCGCCGCGCGGCCCGCGGTGCAGCGCGGCGTGAAGGTGCTGGCCGATCGGCGCAAGCCCATCACCGACGACAAGGCGCGCGACATCCTTTTCGGCAAAAGCCAGTACGCCAAGCGCTGACCGGAAAGTATTTAAGGCATGCCTGCCCGGAAACGCCATCGCGGCGGGCTAGAATCGCAGGCTTGTCGGGGCGTAGCGCAGCCTGGTAGCGCATCTGGTTTGGGACCAGAGGGTCGAAGGTTCGAATCCTTTCGCCCCGACCAAGAGAAAAGTGAATGCCCGCAGCGGTCCATGCCCTGCGGGCTTTCTGCTTCTGAAGGGGAGCGTTGCTCCGGTGGCCAGGGCCCGGGACTTCCTGCGCCGGCCCCACCGGAACCGCTCGCATCCGTGAATCCATCAGATCGATCAGGTATGAAGAACGTGCTCGGAAATGCAGCAGCCCGCCACGCGGCATCGCAACCCTCCTTCCGTCCCCGTGCCGGGTCGACCGCGGCCGCTGCACTGCTGTCGGCCGTGCTCGCGCTCGGTGGCCTCTCGGTCGCACATGCCGCGGCCGAGCACGACGAGGTCGACCGGCTCACCCAGGCCGGCAAGCTCGACGAAGCCACGGCCAAGGCCGACCGCTACCTGGCCGGCAATCCACGCGATCCGCAGATGCGCTTCCTCAAGGGCGTGATCCAGATCGATGCCGGCAAGCGCCCCGAAGCCATCGCGATCTTCACCCAGCTCACGCAGGATTCGCCCGAGCTGCCCGAGCCCTACAACAACCTGGCCGTGCTCTACGCCGCGCAGGGGCAGTTCGACAAGGCGCAGGCCACGCTGGAAAGCGCGATCCGCACCAACCCCAGCTATGCCACGGCGCAGGAGAACCTGGGCGACCTCTACGCCCGGCGCGCCACCGAGGCCTACAGCAAGGCGATGCAGCTCGACCAGGGCAACAGCGTCGTGCCGACCAAGCTGGCCGTGATCCGCACGCTGTTCGCGGCACCGGCATCCGCCAAGCCCGCCGTGCCGGCGAAGCCGCCCGCGGCCGTGGTCGCTGCAGCCAGCCCCGCGCCGGCCCCCGCGCCGGCCAAGGCCGCCCCGCCGGCACCGGCTCCCGCGCCTGCTGCGCCACCGGCGCCGGTGGCACCGCCTCCCGCTGCGCCGCCCGTCGCCGCCGCACCGGTGGCGCCGCCCAAGCCGGCCGCTGCACCTGCAGCACCGGCCGCCACGTCGACAGCCAATGCCGCCGTCGGCGCCGCGGTGCATCGTTGGGCCTCGGCCTGGGCCGCGCAGGACATGGACGACTACCTGTCCGCCTACGACAGCAGCTTCGCGCCGCCCGGCAACCAGACCCGCAAGGCCTGGGAAGAGGAACGCCGCGCGCGCATCGTGGGCAAGACTGCGATCAGCGTCGACGTGCGCAACCTCGAGATCGAGGTCGAAGGCAACACCGCCACGGCCAAGTTCCGCCAGGCCTACCGCGCCGATTCGCTCAACGTGAACAGCCGCAAGACCCTCGAGCTGGTGCTGCGCGACAAGCAATGGCGCATCCGCAAGGAAACCGCCGGCCGGTGAACGCTGCTGCAGGAAGTGGCCGGCCGCCCGCGGGTCCGGGGATGACGAGTGCCGGGCCGCAGGGCCCGCGCCACCGGCTCGGCATCGCGCTGCTGCTGGCATTGGCCACGGCCCTGCCGGCCCTGGCCACGCCGGCACAGACGCCGCCGCACCGCGCCAAGTCCAAGCCACAGGCCGAAGCCAAGACGCCGGCGAAGGCGCAAGCCAAGCGCGGCAAGACCCCTCCGGCGCCCGCCGCCAAACCGACGGCACGCGCCGATCGCCCCGCCCGCCCCGCACCCACCGTTTTGCCCATGCGCCCGGCCGCCGGCGCGGAAGCCCGGTTGATCGAGGTCTACCGGCTCTTCGGCCGCGGCCAGAGCCGCGAAGCACTGGCCGCGGCGCAGAAGCTGGTGGCGGACCAACCCAACTTCCAGTTGGCGCAGCTGGTCTACGGCGACCTGCTCGCCGCCCGGCTGCCGCCCGCGCGCCGGCCCTCGCAGATGCGGCCCGACGCCGACCCCCAGGCCCTGGGCGAACTCGCGGACGAGTCGCGCCGCCGCCTGCAGGCGCTGCGGGAGCGGCCCCCGGCCGGCACCGTGCCCTCGGCCTTCGTCGAGCTCGCGCCCAGCATCCGCCACGCGATCGCGGTCGACACCTCGCGTTCGCGCCTGTACCTGCTGGAGAACGGCCCGCAAGGCCTGCAGCTCAAGGCCGACTACTACATATCGGTCGGCAAGTCCGGCATCGGCAAGCAGGCCGAAGGCGATGCACGCACGCCGCTGGGCATCTACCACGTCACCAGCAACCTCGATCCGAAGACCCTGCGCGACTTCTACGGCATCGGTGCCCTGCCCATCAACTACCCCAACCCCTATGACGTGCGCCGCGGGCGCACCGGCAGCGGCATCTGGCTGCACGGCACCCCGCGCACGCAGTACGCCCGGGCACCGCTGTCGACCGACGGCTGCGTGGTGCTCGCGAACAACGACCTTCAGGAGCTGATCCGGCGCGCCCAGATCGGCGCCACGCCGGTGGTGGTCGCGCAGAACCTGCAGTGGACCGCACCCGCGCAGCTGCAGGGCGACAAGCAGGCCTTCGACAAGACGCTGGCCCAGTGGCTCGACGCCCGTGCCCAGGGCGACACCGCGCGCCTGCAGAAATTCCATGCCCCGGATTTCCGGCGCATCGGCAACAAGAAGACCATTGATTCCGCCCAGGGAATTACCGAGGACATCCGCGCCGCCAATGGGCAGCACTTGCTGCTCAAGGACGTCTCCTATTTGCGCTGGAACGGTGAAGACAACACCATGGTCAGCTCATTCGGCGAGGTGGCTGCAGGGCAGCGGACAGGCCGCCAGCGCAGGCAATACTGGATCCGCCAAGGCGTCGAATGGCGAATTCTTCAGGAAGAAGTCTCCGGCTCGTAATACCTTGGTATTCATTTGATTCGGGCTCGCGGGCCGCAATGACCCGAATAACCCTGCCGCCGTCTCATTCGGGTGTTGCGTGTTCCGAAGGTGTCACCGTAACAACGCCGTAACGCCCACTCCCACACCCGCTACGCGACCTTCCATCTCTTGTACAAGCCGTTGATTTTCAACGGCTTTTTTATTTTCCGCACGTGTTCGAAGGCGTGGGTGACATCGGCACGCCCGTTGCGTTCTTGTCAGGAAACATCACAAAAGGTGACGAATTTGACGTTTGTTACCGAATGTGAACTTACAGGCTAATTGAACTGCCCACTTACATTCAATTACGATGAAGTCACCGTGGATCGCGGTAATTTTTTCGAATACATCTTCCATTTACTGAAGGAAAAACCATGTCCAACGCAATTATGAAGTTTCTGCGCGATGAAGAAGGTGCGACGGCAATTGAATACGGAATCATTGCTGGGCTGATGGCGGTTGCCTTGATTGCACTTTTTGGCCCTACCGGCGAAGTCCGCGGCGCGCTGGATACGATCTTCAAGAACATTGGGATCGCAGTAAAGGGCCCCGTCGCTCCCGCCTAAAAATGCTCTACGCATGGTTGCTCTGGCTGCTTCTGGTCACTGACCAAGACCTCCGCAATCGGCGTGTACCCAACTGGTTGGTTCTGATCGGAGCAGTGCTAGGCAGCATTGCTCTGGTTTCGGCTTCACAGCCGTTCTCCATCGAAGGGTTTGACGCCGTTGCAGGAGCTTGCGCGGGCTTCACGTTCCTGCTGGTGTTCTACGTTGCCGGGCTCATGGGCGCAGGTGACGTGAAGTTCGCTGGAGCACTCGGACTTTGGGTCGGACTGCAACCGCTCTTGCCAATATGGATCGGCGCTAGCTTGCTAGCTGGAGGACATGCGCTTCTGTGGATGTTTCTGAAACGCTGGCCCTACTTCCCACGGCTCACCAAAGCTTTCTCGGGCGAACTCTCACTCCAGCATGACGATACAGAGATGCGAAGGCGCCAACGCCATATTCCGTTTGCGGCATACCTTGCAATTGCGTCCGTGGGTTGGCTGGTTTGGCGCAATCACGCCACCTTCTAGCGCGACGGCGCACTGCACAGACGATCGATTTCTCGGCAGTCATTCCACCTCCCCTTCCGCCCCATGATCCACCTCACCAAAATCATTGCCGCCATGCTGGTGCTTGTGGCGCTCGCGCTGGGCATATATGCCTGGATGTTGAGCCGCCAGCCAGTCCCGCCGCCGCCAGCGGTCACGGCTGCAGCTATGGCAGCAAAGGAACAAAGAGCACTTTTTCCGGTCGTGGTAACGACCCGAGCTGTGCCGGCGGGCGAACCCATCAAGGCCGAGTCGCTGCGCGTGGAACGTTTGCCAATCAATCCTGCCGGAGCGTTCCAAGAAGTGGAGAAAGCCGCCGGGGGGATACCCGTGTCCGATCTGGGTGAAGGCACTCCGGTGCTCGAGAATCAGTTGGTGACGGGCCTCGCGCTGCACGTGGTGCCAGGCGAACGTGCATTGGCCGTCAAAGCCGACGAGATGATAGGCGTGGGCAACAGGATTCGACCCGGCGACTTCGTCGACGTGTTCTTCATTCTCAAGTCCGACGGCAAAGACGTCGACCGTTCGCAAGCGCGACTGCTGCTTTCGCGAATGCGTGTGCTGGCTTTCGGCAGTGCATCAGTGGACGGTTCGCCGTCGCAGATGGCTGACAAGTCCGGGGCGCAATCCCAGCGCAACGAGCCCGCACGCACGGCCGTGCTCGCCGTGCCAGTGGCGGAGGTCAATCGGCTGACGCTGGGCGAAGCCAGCGGCCGCTTGATGCTTGCATTGCGTAACCCCACCGATCGAAGCGAGCCTGACCCAACGCTGTTCGCCGAGTTGCCGACAGCACTGCGGCCTCAACCTCTCAAGGCAGGCGCACCTCCACGCGGGCCCCTGGAAAGTATCGACCGGGCTCAGGCGGGATTGACGACAGTTGACCTAGCAAATGGTGGCCCGCAAGCCTCGGTCCGCAGCGCCCTCGCTGTGCGCAACGAGCCATCGAGCGCGTCCCGCGTAACGCCATCGGCGCAGGCGGCTCGTTTGTCACGCGGCGCCGACGTCGAATTCATCCGTGGCGACAAGCGCGAAACGCTGAGCTATTGATGGCCTATTCCTGCACGCCTCAGGCCGCCCTTATCCGAGACGGAGAAATCATGTTCGACCAGCCGCCTCGTGCGACACGCCACGCCCTCCTTCAAACCACCCTACTCGCCCTGAGCCTCGGCGCGGTTACCGCCTCGCCCTCGCTGTTCGCAGCCGACGCTACCCGGCCACTCACGCTGGTTGCCGGCACCCACCAGGAACTCCTCATGGAGAAAGGGGTTGAACGCATCGCCATCGCAGATGAGGGGGTCGCCACGGTACTCGTGACGCGCAAGACCGCTGGCAGCACTGCCGCACGCCTGCTCATCAACGGCAAGGCCGCCGGCCGCACCACGCTGATGGTGTGGGAGAAGGGCAGCAACAGCGCCACAACCTATGCGATCGAAGTGCAGCGCCGTATCGCCATATTGGAAGGAACGCTCGACAGCGTCCCAGCGCAACAGCAGGCCCGTGACGAGTTCACAGCCTCACACGCCGACAAGGCAGTCCTATCGGATCGTTCGGTCGTCGACGTGCGCAGCCACACCGTCCAGGTCGACGTGAAGGTGGTGGAGTTCAACAAGAGCATGTTGAAAGAGGTCGGCATCAATCTCTCTTCCTACGGCCCCAACAGCCATGGCTTCAGCTTCAGCAACACACCCGCCAGCGTGTTGACGGATGCGTTCAACCTGGCGCTGGGCTTTGGCAATGCGAACAAAGGCCGCGGCATGACGCTGACGCTGAGCTTGCTGGAAGGCAATGGCCTCGCACGTGTGCTCGCCGAACCCACACTGGTGACCACCTCGGGGCAAAGCGCCAGTTTTCTCTCGGGTGGGGAACTGCCCATTCCGGTGCCGCAAGGCCTGGGCTCAACCACGATCGAGTACAAGCCTTTCGGCATTGGCCTGACGGTCACGCCGACCGTCCTCTCGAACGATCGTATCGTGCTCAAGGTGGCGCCTGAGGTCAGTGACATCGACTATTCCAACCAAGTGAATCTCAACGGTGTTCCGGTGCCGGCCATTTCCACGCGACGCGCCGACACAACGGTGGAATTGGGTGACGGCGAGAGCTTCATCATCGGCGGACTGGTCAGCCGCAATACGACTTCCAAGGTCGACAAGGTGCCCTGGCTCGGCGACATTCCCGTGCTGGGAACCGTCTTTCGCCAGAGCAAGTACCAGATGAACGAGAAGGAGCTCGTCATCATGGTCACGCCACGCTTGGTCAAACCGATCGCACGCGGCACCGACTTGTCGGAGCAGCTGCCCGGCAGTTCGGAACAACGCAACGGCCCGGTCTGGCGCACCATGTTCCTCGACCCCGCGTCGCGCTCGGCCCTGCCCGGCTTTTCTCGCTGAGCAACACCGGATACCGCCCAGGCTCCCCATGAACGCCCCCTTCCGCGCTCCCGACGTCGGCATGGACAGCTACCTGTTCGCCTCGAACAGCGGAACGAACATCACCTGGCTGCTGCATGCGCTGCAGCGCGGCGGTACGGTGATGCCGGTCACGCCCAGCATCGACACGCTGGATGCGCAGATCGCCACCATCAGCCCGCGCGCCGTGTTCCTCGACTTCTCGCAGGACCATGCCGCCGCCATCGAGATCCACCAGCACTTGAAGCGCGACTGGCCGGCCTTGCCGGTGCTGGGCACAGGCTCCGCCAGCGAGCCCACGACCATGCTGGCGGCGCTGCGTGCGGGCGTCGATGACTTCATCGACATGGCCGCACCGGCGCAGGACGTGCTGCCCACGCTGCGCGCGTTGCTCGAACGGCGCGCGGTCCACCGTGAACAGAAGCGTGGCCACACGATCGCGCTGCTCGGCGCACGTGCCGGCCTCGGCGTGACCACGCTGGCCACCCATCTCGCACTGCTGCTCCAGGACCAGTTCAACCAGGCTGCGGCCAACCGCACGTCGACGTCGACCGAGGCCGCTTCGGACGGCCGGCGCGGCGTCGCGCTGCTCGACCTGGGCCTTCCCGCGCGCGACGGGCTGCTGTATCTGGACACGCAGAGCAGCTTCAGTTTCGTCGACGGCGTGCACAACCTGCGTCGGCTCGACCAGACCCTGCTGCAGACCGCGCTGGCCCACCACACCGGCGGCACCGCCGTGCTGCCCTTGCCCTCGAGCCTGGCGCAGGTGCGCGAGATCTCGCACGCCGACTCGGTGGCGTTGATCAAGCGACTCAGCGAGCACTTCGACTTCCAGATCGCCGACCTGGGTGGCTTCTCCACCATCGACTTCATCGCCCAGACCGTGCAGGAAGCCGACAAGACCTGGGTGGTGTGCGACCAGAGCATCGGCGCCATCGTCTCCACCGCCAACCTGCTGCGCGACCTGCAGGCCCGCGGCATCGAGCTTCAACGGCTCTCGCTCGTGATCAACAAGATCGACCCCGGCGTGGGGCTGTCGGCGCGCGACATCGCGGCGCGGCTGCGCCTGCCGCTGGCACACGTGCTGCCCATGCGGCGCACCGCGCTGCTGTCGGCGGCCAGCCGCGGCGAAATGCTCGCGCGCGTGGCGCGCAACGATCCCTATGTGCAGGCCGTGCTCGGCATGGTGAACGCGCTGCACCGCGAATACGGTGATGTCACGGCTCCGCCGCCCACGCGATCGCCCTGGAATGCGTTCATGACGCAACTCGCCGGCAAATGGAAAAGTCCAAGAGAGCACTGAGCATGTCTACCGATATCGAGTTTGCCGACGACAACGAGGCGTTCCTGGGCTCGCAGCAGTTCCAGGACATCAAGGGCTGGACGCACGACCACCTGCTGAGCCGCATCGAGGAGCTGGGGGCAGAGTTCGGCCGCTGGTCGCGCGCGTCGATCCAGCAGTTCGTCGAGCTGGAGCTCGACAGCTTCGTGCGACTGCAGCGCGTGCCGATCAACGACCGCGAGATGCAGCTCATCGCCGATGCGTTGACCAAGGAACTGGCGGGCTTCGGCCCGCTGGAAGACCTGCTCAACGATCCGGCGGTGGAAGACATCCTGATCAACGGCCACAAGCAGGTCTATGTCTCTCGGCACGGCAAGCTGGTGCGCGAGACGATCCGCTTCTCCGACGAAGAGCATGTGCTGCGCATCGTGCGTCGCATCCTGGCGCCGCTCGGGCGCCGGCTCGACGAGGCCAACCCCATGGTCGATGCGCGCCTGCCCGATGGCGGTCGCATCAACGCGGTCATCGAACCGCTGGCCATCGACGGCATGTCGGTGTCGATCCGCAAGTTCCGCAAGGACCCGCTCACGCCTGCCGACCTAGTGCAGCTGGGCACCTTCGACGCCGGCATGGCGCAGCTGCTGGAGATCGCGGTCAAGGCGCGCTGCAACGTGCTGGTGAGCGGCGGCACGAGCTCGGGCAAGACCTCGTTGCTGAACGCGCTTGCCACCTTCGTGCCCGAGACCGAACGCGTCGTGACCATCGAGGACACGGCCGAACTCTCGCTGGGCCACGCGCATGTGGTGCGGCTGGAAAGCCGGCCCGGTGGCTTCGACGGCGCGGGTCTGGTCTCGATCCGAGACCTGTTGCGCAACAGCCTGCGCATGCGGCCCGACCGGATCATCGTGGGTGAAGTGCGGGGTGCCGAAGTCATCGAGATGCTCCAGGCCATGAACACCGGCCATGACGGCTCGATGGGCACCATCCACGCGAGTTCGCCGCGCGAATGCCTTTACCGCCTCGAGATGCTGGCAGGCTTCGCGGGCTACCAGGGCAGCGAAACCAGCCTGCGTCGGCAGATCGCGAATGCCGTCGACTTCATCGTGCAGATCGGCCGGCTCTCGGGCGGGCAGCGCCGGATCCTGTCGATTTCGGAGATCACCGGTGTCAACGACAGCGTGGTGGCGATGCAGGAGCTCTACCGCTACGAGCCCGCCATGGGTCCCGATGGTCAGGAGCGTGACCGCTGGATCTCGCTGGGCATCGCGCCGCATTCGGCCAAGGTGACGCGCTTCCGCCAAAGCATGCAGCGCGCGGGAGATGGACGTGCCTGAGGCCTTCCTGATTCCCGCGATCCTGGCGCTGCTGCTCGCGGCTGCGGCGTTGATGCTGTGGCACTGGGCTGGCCGCCGGCAAGGACGCATGCTGGCGGACCGGCATGTCGGCGAACAGGTTCACAAACGCACTGCGGGCGACGAGCCGGCGTTCGACGTTCGCCGCGCCGCCGCCCCGGCGAATGCCATGACCGACCCATGGCTCATGACCGGTACGGCACCGGTTGCGCGCAAGACCGGCCTGAATGCCATCGTGCTGCCCGGTTGGTTGGAAAACGTCGCCACACCACAGGGTCTGGCCGCAGGCTTGGCGGCCATTCTGGTGACCTGTGCGCTCATCTTTGCATTCGCGGGCGGTATTGCAGCCAGCGGCGCACTGATACTGCTCCTGGGGATCGGATCTTTCGGTCTCTGGCTGCGCCTGCAGAAGTTCCGCAAGACGCTCGCCGCACAGTTGCCGGGTTTCATCGACGCCATGGTGCGCCTGATCACCGTTGGCAATTCAACCCAGGCGGCTTTCCAACTGGCTGTGGACACTACCAAAGCTCCGTTGCGAGGCTACCTCGAAGGTGCTACCGGCCTGATGCGCGCCGGTATGGAACTCGACCAGGCATTGCACCAGATGGCCCGACAGGTGCGCATTGAAGAGATGTACCTGCTGGCCTCGATCCTTGGCCTGGGCGTGCGCTACGGTGGTCGCGCCGACGTCTTGCTCGAGCGTGTCGCGAACTTCATGCGTGATCGTGAGCAGGCACAGCATGAGCTGGTAGCGATGTCCTCAGAAACGCGGCTCTCCGCTTGGGTCCTAGGCCTTCTGCCGGTCGTGGTGGGCTCGATGATCATCATGCTCAATGGATCGTACTTCACCCAAATGTGGAACGATTCCACAGGCCAAATCATGATCTTCGGTGCGTTCGGACTACAGATCTTCGGCGTACTACTGCTCTATCGACTGGCGCGGATCGCATGAATCTCTCTCCCGCGCAACTGACGACGTTCAGTCTTGCCTTTCTGGCATTGGGACTCGCCCTGGCAGCAGGCTTGCTGATCGCCCGAGAGGTCCGCCGCGCTCGCAGTGGTGACGCCATCGGCCGCGCGATTCGCCGCAGCACCGTCGAACCTCAGACCTCAGCAGCAGGCCGCAATTCTGGCGACGATGTTGACTTTGAAACTGTCGCGCAAGGCCGGAAGGACGATGATCTACCGACCCACTGGCTGCACACGCGGCTCGGCCGCATGCTAGTAGCCGACGAAGACCGGCGACTCATCGACCAATGCGGCTTCCCATCGGTGCGCGCACAACTCGTCTTCCTCGTTGTTCGCGTCGCTCTGGCACTGCTGCTGCCGCTGCTGACCTGGCTAATCCTGAAGAGCATAGGAGTCCTTTCTCAACACCGCGGTTTGACGATGGCTTTCGCCTTCGTAGTCGGTTTTTTGCTCCCCAAATGGGTACTTGGCTACTACGCCGCCGGACGGCGCGACCGCGTCGCAAACGAACTACCGCTCTTCGTTGACTTGTTGCGGTTGCTGCAAGGTGTAGGTCTGAGCCTGGATCAAAGCCTGCAGGTCATGGCGACCGACTTCGGACATGTGCTTCGCATCCTGGCCGAAGAACTTCAGATCGCTAACCGCCAGTACAGCCAAGGCCGCACTCGCGAGCACTCTCTGCAGCGGCTGGCCGTGCTCTATGACAACGAGAACCTGGCCGGATTGGTTGCACTGCTGGTTCAGGTCGACCGCCACGGCGGCGCAGTACAGGAGCCGCTTCAGAAGTACAGCGACCGGCTGCGAGAGCACCGACGCATGGAGCTGAAGGAACGCATAGGAAAGATCACCGTGAAGATGACCGGCGTAATGGTGATGACGCTCTTGCCTGCTTTGGTCATTGTCACTGCCGGTCCAGGTTTTCTCGCCATCTTTCGTTCTCTGGGAGCAATGGGAAAATGAAATCGTTCGCACTCACCCATTGGTTCGCTGTGCTCGCCTTGCTCGCTCTCGCCGGTTGCGCGGGAACCAAGAGCAACTACCCCGGCGCAGCCGAGCAGCATGAACGGGCCGAAGCTAACGCCATGTCCGATGCGAGTACCGGTGCCATCACCGACAGCGTAGGCACCTACCTCAAATTGGTCGAGCGGATGCAACGCGACGGACTGTGGTTTGCTTCACTCGCACACATCGATGCGCTCGAACAGCGCTGGGGTTCGTCGCCCGACTCAACCAGGATGCGCGCAGATGCGCTTCGTCAGACTGACCAAGTAGAGGAAAGCCGAAAGCTCTACGAAAAGCTCCTGGGCACGCCAATCGAAGCTGCCGGATACCGCGGGCTCGGCCTAATCGCAGGTGGCGAGGCCGACTATCTTCGGGCTGTGCGCATGCTCGAGCAGGCTCAGCGACGCGCACCGACAGACGGCGGACTCTTGAGTGATTTGGGCTACGCGCAGATGCGAGCAGGGCGCCTAGCGCAAGCTCGCGTGCCGCTGATGCAAGCGCTCCAGCTTGCGCCTGAGAATCCGCAGGTACATGCAAACGCAGCCTTGTACCTGCAAGCCAGCGGCCAAGCAGCGCAAGCTCAGGCACTGATGGAAGACAGCAAGATGCCTGCCGCAACGCGCGCCGCAATACAGGAAGCTGCACGCGACCTACTGGCGTCCTATTCGGTCGCCGCCAGCGCGGGAGCGACTGCCGCGCCCGCAGCATCGGCCAATACGCTCCCCATTGTGACAACGGTTACGCCAGTAGCACGGACGGTAGTCGCACCGGAGGAAAGCCGACAACCTCTCCTGCTCAAGACGGCCTCTTGGCCTCGACGCATCCATGTGATGGTCCGTCCCCAAGCAAATACGCCTGCGCAGCCCGAGACTACCACCATGACCACGGCGGATGCCGCCGAGATCCTTCAACCCGTGCCAACGACCGGAGCGCAACCATGACCTGTCCATCCTCAACGCGTGCCTGCGCAAGTGCCGCCTTTTTGTTGATCACGGCCGTGACGGCATACATTCCCTTGCGTGCATCGGCACAACAGGACGGCGCTTCGATCGCACCAGGTGTCCCCGCCGCATCGATCGACATGGTCACCACGGTCGCATCGCTTGAACAGATCCAAGCGCCCCCGCTGCCGGGCAGACAACTGCAGGTTGGTGACGCCACCCACAATCTTCTGGCCCTACAACGCAATGGCATTTCGGCCTCCACAACGCCGCGTCCGCTGACGGGCGAGATCGCAAGCCTCAGCTACAAGCGTTACCTCGACAGCTTCAAGTTTCCGATTCCGGAAAAGTTCGGCGCAGCGGTGCAAAAGTCGGGCAGCAGCTCTGGTGGTGGCCGATAAGAGCATTGGCGTTAAGCCTGCGACTGAATGTTATGACGCGCCCTCTTGCCCCTCATGTCCGTCTATCTACGAGACACAAACAGAACGGGGTGTACGCGATCGAATTCGCTTTCGTATTTCTGATCTTCTTCACGTTCATATACGCAATCATCTGCTATGGAATTCTTCTCACTTTTCGATTTGGATTGCAAAATGCGGCAGAGGACGGCGCACGCGCGGCATTGCGTTACCAAGTGAATCTTGAGGCACGACAGAATAAGGCCAAAGCTGTCGCACTTGCACAGACAGAGCGTTGGCTACCAGTAACTGCAAAGGTAGCCGCAGATGTGGTCTACAGCAGTGGGAGCACGTGCGGCATGACCCCTGATAAGCGATGTCGCATCGTCGTGAAAGTGACTGCCAGCGGGCTAAACAAGGTACTGCCGCCGTTCCCATCCTTCGCCATCCCAGACACTCTGACAAGTCAGGCAAGCTTGCTTATTGATGGCAGATCACTATGAAGCGGATCAGGATCAAAATACATCAGCAGCAGGGAATTGCCGCTATTGAATTCGCACTGATATTCACAGCGCTCATCTTATTTCTGTACGGAATTTCGACATTCGGCATGGTGCTCTACACGCAACACATGCTCACCCGCGCGGCGGAGGACGGCGCCCGTGTTGTAGTGCAGTTCAACAACGTCACAGAGGGCCAAGTACGGGCCACCGTTCTCGAATCAATGAGTGCTCCTTGGAAGGACTCACCTGGTTTACAGGTAACTTCGCCGATGAACACGAACCCGGTGATAGTGACAATTACGTATCCGTACTCGGCCAATGCACTTCTCCCCCGCCTCCCCTTCACTGCGAACTGGATGATACCTGACACCCTTCGGGCGCATGCCACAGTGACCAAGCCATCGCTTTAACGCAGCACCAATGATGCCCTTATTTCATAGAAATAGAAAATCATCGCCCAATAGACAAGGTGGCTCAGTCGTTGTCAATGCCGCGATTGCCATCAGTCTTCTAGTGATCCTGCTAATTGGCAGTGAATTGGGCTATCTCTCTTGGATGAAAAGAGACCTGCAAAAAGCGGCTGACCTTGCTGCGCTCGCAGGCGCACAGAAAATCGATCCTAACTCCTGCGGCGCCGCTATCGATGCGGCCAAACGCAATGCCAACGGCACCGACAAAAAAGATCCTACGCGCAATCTTTCGAGTGCTTTCTCCCTCGAAGATACCGAAATCTCTTGCGGCCAATGGAGCCCAACGGCAAGCGATGCCACCGGGCGTCACTTTATCTCCGGAATGAAACCCTTCAACGCAGTTCGCGTCTATCTGCAAAAAACACCTGCACTCCTTTTTCCTAATATGCCTGGCAACAGCGGACGCACCATTGTTGTCGAAGCCATCGCATCCATGAAGCATCCGCAGGCTGCATTGAGTATTCGCAGCACACTAATAAACATCAATGACGATAGGGCCGCACTACTAAATCTTGTAACCAGCGCACTTCTTGGTGGAGCTGTGAAGATTGGAGCCGTGGGCTGGAACGGTTTGCTCGATGCCAACATCAACATACTGGACTACTTGATTGCACTCGACGCAAACGCGGGAAACTACGAGAGCATACTCAACAGCAGAGTATCACTTGCAAAACTTCTCAAGGTTGGCGCAACCGTCATTAAAATAAATGGCAGCCTTGTCGATGCAAAAGCGGCGCTAAATGAACTCAGTCTGGCGGCGGAAATCAAGAACCTGGACATCAGAGTGGGCGATCTACTAGGCGTCGCCAGTGGGACGCCATTCTCCGCCTTGGCAGTGGATCTGCAAGCATTCGGGCTGGCTCAAGGGGCTATTCAGCTAGCAAATGGAGAAAGTGCTTTAGCTGCTGATTTGAACCTTTCCCTGCTTGGGCTTGGGAATTTTACATCAAAAATAAAAGTCATTGAAAAACCTCAACTTTCAGGAATCGGAAATCCGAATCTAGTCAACCCAATGTTGGGAACATCGGACCCACAACGTATTTTTGTGCGAACAGCACAAGTTCGAACACTACATACATTAGAGTTAAAAGCAGTCACCGGGTTGGTCAACAATCTTGTCAAAGTACTGCTTGACGCTTTATCACCCCTAGTGAATTTTTTGAATACCGTGACCTCGCTTAATCTCGGGAAGATTCTTACGGAACTGGTGGGACTTGTTGTCTGCGCTCCTTGCGATGCATCCAAGGTTATCTATACGACCGTTCTTCCAGACGCTGGGATCGATATCGGTATTGAGGGAAGCGCAGGCAGTGCGTATGTTACGAACCATACATGCGCGGCGGAATCCAAGTCGCTGGTCGTGCAAGGAAAAACCAGCCTAGCCGCGATAAGAATAGGAAAGATAAAAAATGCATTCTCCTCAGACCCGATTTCAGTAGAACCTATTCCACTGGTTAAAATTGGATACTCGGAACAACGCTACACCAGTTGCCTTTTGAGCCTTATCTGCTTCGGAAAGCAATATAAAAATGAAGCTGGTCAATTTGTCGCGTATCCAGCATCTTTACCTGTCGGAAGTTTTCCGTCGGACGCAAAAAAAACCCTTATCGCTGGCTTCGGCCTTTCTGTTGACTTGGATGTCTCTGGCTCATCAAGCTCACCAAAGCTTACCTACAGCTCGCCTTTGCCAGAAAATTTACCGGAGATTGACGCGGCTCCGTATAGCGGTACCGCCCCGGATCCTTCATATCAATCCATCAATGTAACGGACGTTGTCGGTAGTTTGGGGAGTGCTATTGGCGGGGTAAAGATATCTCCTTACCAAAGTGACGCGGGTGGAGCACTGGGCGCACTTTTGACTGGGAGCATTCAACTTATCAGCAATCTCATTTCCTCCTTGAGCGATCTCCTTAAAACAGCGTTGTCTCCCCTACTGGACCCCCTCGTCAAAGAGCTACTCCGCGTTGCAGGCATTGACCTTGCGACCACTCAAATCGGCGCTCGCCTTTCGTGCAATCGCGGAGCAGAAATCGTTTATTGACATATAGATCGCGTTCTGCTGATGACCCCCACCCTCAACTTCGACGAACTAGACCTCTACGTCTGGGAAGGCAAGGCCGACATCGTCGAGCGCATCGAGCGCTGCATGGCCAGCTTCGACGTCGGCGTGGTGCGTGCCGATGGCATTCCGATGCCGCAGGACCGTTCGTCTTCGCGCGCGGCGCTGGCGGTGATCAGTGTGTCGGTGATCGACGGCGGCGGCATGCCGGTAACCACCGAGCTGCTGCAGGGCATGCCCGTGATCTGGGTGGCCGCGGCCTCGCGCGAGCGCGATGCGCGCAGCTATCCGCCCGACTACCTCTATGTGCTGCCCTACGACTTCACCGGCGCCGAACTGCGCACGCTGGTGGCGAAGCTGGTGCGCCAGCTGCGCGCGCGCTCGGTGCAGCCTGAAAAAACCAACACGCTGATCGCGCATTCGGAATCCATGCGCTCGCTGCTGAACGAGGTGAAGGCCTTTGCCGACTGCAAGCACAACGTGCTGGTGCGCGGCGAGACGGGTGTGGGCAAGGAGCGCATCGCCGAGCTGCTGCACCTGGGTCATCCGACCTACAGCACCGGCGCCTTCGTGCCGGTGAACTGCGGTGCGATTCCCGACGGGCTGTTCGAGTCGCTGTTCTTCGGCCATGCCAAGGGCTCGTTCACCGGGGCCGTGCATGCGCACCGCGGTTTTTTCGAACAGGCTTCGGGCGGCACGCTGTTCCTCGACGAGATCGGCGACCTGCCGCGCTACCAGCAGGTCAAGCTGCTGCGCGTGCTCGAGGACAACGCGGTCACGCGGCTGGGCTCGACCACGCCGGTGCGGCTCGACTTCCGGCTGGTGGCGGCGACCAACCGCGACCTGCGCGAGATGGTCGCGAGCGGCGACTTCCGTGCCGACCTGTTCTATCGCCTGGCGGTGATCGAACTGCACATCCCCAACCTCGAAGAGCGCGGCGTGGTCGACAAGATCGCGATCTTCAAGGCCATCCTGTCCGAGGTGCTCGAGGGCGAGGCGCTGCTGGAGAGCCTGCCCTACTGGCTGACCGATGCGGTCTCCAACACCTACTTCCCGGGCAACGTGCGGCAGCTGCGCAACCTGGCCGAACGCGTGGGTGTGATCGTGCGGCAGTTCGGCGTCTGGGACCGGGTGCTGATCGAGCGCGCGGTGGCGCTGATGCGCATCACGCCCGACGGCGTGCCGGCGACCGCGGCGCCCAACACGGTCGACCGCAAGGGCTGGAACAGCGGCGAGCGCAACCGCATCATCGCCGCGCTCGAGGCCAACGAATGGAAGCGCCAGGACTCGGCCCAGCAGCTGGGCATCAGCCGCAAGGTGCTCTGGGAAAAGATGCGCAAATACCAGATCATGGACGGCGAGCCGGAGATCCCCGAGGAGCATTGAGTTGAGCGAGCGGCGCGCCGAAGCGCACGCGCCCTCCTTGCCTCAGAGGCTTCCGAGCCGCGCGCTGCGGCGCAAGGCCAGGCCGGCCACGGGCGACCCGACGGCCACGGCCGGCACCGCCGTCGGCTCGCAGCGCACGCGTGCGATGCAGGGCGCGGCCAGCAGGCTGTCTTCCGTCAGCACCGGGCGCGGCGCGCCCGCGATCAGGCTGTCGATCCAGAGGTTGTCGCTGTCGGGCGCCACGAACAGCCGGCCCGCGGTGCGCTGCAGGCGCAGCTCGGTCACGCGCAGGTCGAACACCGCGTCGACGTAGTCCAGCAGCAGCGTGTAGTACTCGACCTGTGCATCGAGCACGTTGGGCAGCGTCTCGCGGCCGAAGGCCAGCAGCCGGCGCCGGCCCTGGAAGGCCAGTCCCGAATCGGTGACCGCGGCGCGCAGCTGCTGTTCGCGCTCGCGGCCCGCTGCCGTGCGGGCCCATGACGACGCGGTGAGTTCGACCAGGTTCTGCCGCGCACTCTCGAGCCTGGCCTCCTGGTTGGCGACCTCGGCGATGGCGGCCTTGACGCGCACCTGGCGGTCGAAGCCGTTGCCGAAGTTCCAGTTCAGCTCCAGCGCCGCGCGCGTGGGCTCCGAGGGCGACACGCCGCGCGGGTCCTTGGTCTTCACCAGCACCGCATCGACCGTCGGCCAGGCACTGGCCTCGTACTGCTCGACCGTGGCCTGCGCGCGCTGCACGCGGCCGCGCGCCTCGGCCAGTTCCGAGCTGCGGTCTTCGGCCTGCAGCAGGGCTTCGGCCTCGGAGGCTGGCTGCCATTGCAGGGGCACGGCGATCACGGGCAGGTGGGCGGTGTCGGGCGTGAAGCGGAAGAAGGTCGCGAACTTGGCCAGGGCCTCGCCGCGCTGCGCCTCGAAGTCCATCTCGCGCGCCGCGATGCCGGCGCGGCGCGAGGTGGCCATGCGCAGGTCGTTCTCGCCGGCCGCGCCCAGTTCGATGCGACGGCGCTCGGCGCGCGCGAGTTCGTCCAGCACCTCGGTGGACTTGCGCGCGATCTGCTTCTTGAGGTCGAAGCGCTGCACCTGCAGGTAGGCGGTCAGCGCATCCAGCACCACCTTCTGCGAGGTCGACTTGACGGCTTCGGCGCCGGCCTCGCTGCCGAATTCGGCGGCGCGCACGCGCGCGCTCATCGCGCCGCCGTCGAGCAGGCTCATGCGCAGGTCGGCCGTGACCAGCTGGTAGGCGCGCGAGCCGGTGCCCTGCACGCCGCTGTCGTAGCTGCCCGAGGCGGTGCCGACCTTGAGGCGCGGGTAGCGCGCGCTGCGGGCCGCATCGATCTCGAAGCTGCTGGTGTCGGCGGCGGCCTGCGCCGACTGCACGTCGGGATGTTCGCGCGCCAGCTGCACCAGCGCGGCCTTGATGCGGGCGCCCTGCCCGATCGCCTGGGTGTCGGGCGGCGCGAGCCGGCGCGCGACGGCCAGTGGCGCGGGCTCGGCCGCGGCGGCCACGGGCGCGGCCTGCAGCCAGCCCAGCGTGGCGACGCAGAAGGCCACGGCGGTGCGCGGGAATGACATGGGCCGCCTCATGGTTCGCGGAACGCTTCGCGCTTGAGCTTGAGCACCGGGCGCAGCATGTACCAGATGAAGGGATCGCTGCCGACGATCAGGTCGACCTCGGCCTCCATGCCGGCCGTGATGCGGTTCTCGGGCCGCCCCACGTGGCTCTTGTCGGTGCTCACCAGCAGCCGGTAGTACGGCGCGGCCGAGGCGCTCGCCGGGTCCTTGTCGGCATCGGCGGCCACCAGCATCACGCGGCCGTTGACCGAGCCGTAGCGCAGGAAGTCGTAGGCCGTGATCTTCACGCGCGCGGCCTGGCCGGCTTCAACGAAACCGCGGTCGTTGGGGCTGAGCTTGGCCTCGACCATGATCAGGTCCTGGTCGGGCACCACTTCCATGATGGCTTCGCCGGGTTTCACGACCCAGCCCGGGCCGGGGTTGCGCAGGCCCTTGACGATGCCGTCGGAGGGCGCCTTGACGGTGGTGCGCGAGCGCTGCGTCTTCGCACGCGCCAGGTCTTCGGTCAGGCTCGCGAACTGCCGCTCGACCGTGGCCAGTTCATCGGAGGCACGGCGCCGGTAGCGGCCTTCGGCCTCGGCCATCTTGGCCTGGGCCTCGGTGATGGCCGCCGCGGCCGACACCGCCATCTGGCGCGCGACTGCCAGGTCGGCGCGCACGGTCTCGGTCTGGCGGCGCTTCTCCAGCACCTCGACCTGTCCGATCAGTTTCTCGGCCAGCAACTGCTCGGAGATCTCCTGCTCCTTCTGCATCAGCGCCAGGCGCTCCTGCAGGCCGTAGATCTTGGCCTGCTGCTCCATCTGCCGGCTGCGGGCCTGTTCCATCGCGGACACCGCGCCGGCCATCACGCCGCGCTGCTCCATCGAACGCGCATCGAAGGCGCCCATCTCGCCGAGGTACACCGCCTCGTCGATGCCCTCGTCGAAGGACTTGCGCGTGAGCGGCAGCCCGCGGCTCTCGGCGATCAGGCGCACGCGCGCGCCCAGGGTCGAGGCATGGCGTGCCGTGAGTTCTTCCAAATTGAGCCCGCTGCCGCCCAGGTCGATCTCGACCAGCGACTGGCCCTGGCGCACCGTCTCGCCTTCCTTCACATAGACCGCGCTGACGATGCCGCCTTCCAGATGCTGGATCGACTTGACGCGGTCCGACGGGATCACGCGGCCCGGCGAGACCACCACCGTCTCCATGGGAAAGCACAGGGCCACCACGGCCAGCAGGGCGATGGCGCCGCCGATGAGCCACTGGCGGCGGCCGGTGCCGCCGCGCGCGGTGGCGGCCGACGCCACGAAGGCCTGGTCGCGCAGCACGCTGGGCAGGTCGGCCTGGGGGTTGTCTGCTGCACTCATCGCTCTGCTCCTGCGGCCAATGCCGCGAGGTTGACCGCGGCCTGCGCCGCGGCATCGGCTGCGGGCGATGCGCCCGCCTGGCCTGTCGAATCGGCCTCCGCCGGCTTGGGAACGGGCGCCACGGCCACCAGCTTTCGCACGCCGAAGAGCTTGGGCACCATGTCGGCGGCCGAGCCCTGCTCGACGCCGCCGTCGCCGCTCACGTGGTAGACCTGCGAGGCGGCCGACACCATGCGCAGCGAATGGGTCACGACCACCACCGTGCGCGTCTTGGCCACGGCCTGCAGCGTGGCCAGCAGCGCGAGTTCGCTCTGGATGTCGAGGTCGTTGCTGGGCTCGTCGAGGATCAGCACCGACGGGTTGCGCAGGAAGCTCAGCGCCAGCGCGAGCTTGCGTCGCTCGCCCACCGACAGGCCGGTGCCGCCCTCGCCCACCACCGTGCGGTAGCCGGCCGGCTGGCGCGAGATGAATTCGTGCACGCCGGCCACGCGGCAGGCAGTGAGGATCTGCTCGTCGCTCTGGCCGGGCGCGGCGCGGCGCAAGGTGTCCATCAGCTCGCCGCCGAACCAGTAGACCTCCTGCGGCAGGTAGCTGATCCACTGCGCGAGTTCGGCGCGCGCGAACTGCGAGACGTCGTACTCGCCGAGGCTGACGCTGCCGCGCGTGGGTTCGTAGAGGCCCGCGACCAGCTTCAGCAGCGTGGACTTGCCGGCGCCGTTCTTGCCGACGATCACGTGCAGCCCGCCCGGGCCCATCTCCAGGTCCAGGTGCTCGAGCACCGGCCGCGCGCCTTCGGCGAAGGCAAAGGACACGTCCTTGAGCACGATGCGGCCCGCGGGCTGCGGCAGCGCCACGCCCGAGGGCTCGCGCTCGACCGGCTCGGCCAGCACGGTCTCGAGGCGCTTGGCGGCCTCCGAGGCCGCGGCCAGCGAGCGCCAACTCGAGGCCAGGCCGGCCACCGGCTGCAGCGCCTTGATGGCCAGCATGTTGGCCGCGATCAGGCCGCCCACGGTCATCATCTGCGACATCACCGAGATCGCGCCGACGGTGATCACGACCACCGAGAACATGGTCAGCAGCACCGTGGTGCCGTCGCGTGCGGTCTCGATCTCGCCGTTCTTGCGGAAGCTCTCGGCCAGCCAGGCGTTGTAGGTCTCGCGCCAGAGCTGCACCGTGGGCGCGTCGTTGGCCTGCGTCTTGAGCGTCTCGCGGGCCTGGCAGATCTCGGAGGTCATGCGCTCCAGGCTGCGCCCGCGCTGCACTTCCTCGACCCGGCCCGCACGCACCTCGTCGGCCCACCACCAGGCGAGGAAAGACACGATGCCCAGGAAGGCGATCACCACCGGCAGCACCGGCAAGGCCACGATGCCGATCACGATCAATGCGAACACCGCCATCGGCAGGTCGAACACCGACATCGCGAGGCCGCCGGTGACGGTACCGCGCACCGCGCCCACGTCGCGGAAGTACTGGAACCAGGCCGAGGCGGGCCGGTGCTCGAGTGCACGCAGCGGGCGGTGCAGCATCGAGCCGAGCATCGCGCCCGACACATGGTGGTCGATCACCGCGCCGGCATCGCGCAGCAGGCGCGAGCGCTGATGGCGCAGCCAGAACTCGATGCACAGGAAACACAGGATGCCGCAGACCAGGGCCCACAAGGTCGACATGCCGCCGCGATAGATCACGCGGTCGTACACCTGCAGCAGGAAGATCGAGGGCAGCAGGCCGAACAGGCTGATCGGCAAGGACCACCAGGCCGCCGTGCGGATCAGCGGATAGGCCGCACCGAAGGCTTCCCGCAGCGCGCCGGCATAACTGCTGCCGCCCGGCTCCGTTGGCGTGTCGGCCACGAGTTGTCTCGGCAATAGGAACTTAAGCATGTCGGAAAGCCTTTGAGGAAAGCGCCCGTGCGCACCCCCAAATTGTCACTGGATTGTTACTCTTGACAAGTCTTGTTTCGACATCGGGACCACAGATTCGACGATCGGTGTCTGCAGCAGAAAGCGGTGGTAGGCGACGAAGCCCGAGAGGTAGTGCTCCACGTCGTCGATGCGCACGCGGAAGGCCTGGTGCCGGATGAAGAAGGAGCCGTTGATGGCCGCGGGCTTCTTGAAGTACATCGCCATCTCGGGCCAGAAGAAGCCGTTGAGCAGGTAGTGCGCGCGGTGCTCGAGCGCACGGTAGAACTTGGCGGTGTCGAAGTCGTCGAGCAGATGGCGCATGGTCGGCATGGCGCGCAGCCGGCGCAGCATCTGCTCGGCGGCCAGCATGAGCTCGAGCAGCGTGGGAAAGGTGGTCTTGCGTTCCAGCACGAAGTCCAGGTGGTCGGCCACGTTGAGCAGGCCGAAGCGGAAATACACCTCCAGCGGCCGCCAGCGCGTGAGTTCGTTCACGCAATAGCTCAGCCAGTGGTCGTGCGCGCGCCAGTGTTCGTTGGCGATGAAGTAGCCGAAGGCCTTCTCCACCACCGCCAGCCACCGGCCGTCGCGCGTCAGCGCATAGAGCCGCAGCAGCCCGAAGGCGGCTTCGCCGTCGTAGTAGATGATGCGCGAGGCCTGCTTGAGCGACAGGTCGCCGGCATGCAGCACATGGTAGAAGCGGCCCGTCTGCGGGTCCTGCAGCGAGGCGATGCCCAGGGCCAGCTTCTCGAGCAGCGGCAGCCAGCGGTCGCTGTCCATGAGCTCGCAGTACTTGACCATCGCAAGCAGGCACACGGCGTTGCCGCCCAGCTTGATCTCGTCGGCGGTGTCGATCAGGAAGGCGACTTCCTGGCCATCCGGCAGCGTGTACTGTCGCACCAGTTCCTTCGCCACATGCTCGATGGCGACCTCGATCGCATCCCGCAGCGCATCGTCGCGCGTGAGCTCCCAGGCCTCGAGCATGGCGTAGACCGAGCTCGCATGCCGCAGCGTGTTGTAGGTGGGAATGCGGCGATCGAAGCAGGGGAAGTGGCCGTAGACGAAGGCGCCGTTGTCACGCACCTGCTGCGCGAGGAAGGACGAGCCGCTGCGCACCAGCGCCAGCACGCGCTCGGAATCGAGCCGGTCGACGACCCGGCGGCCCGCGTTCAGGCCCGCGCCTTCGATGGCATGGGGCACGCCGTCGGGCTGGCAGAACACGCCGCGGGTCGACAGCAGGTAGACCTGGCCGGCGGGCGGCAGCTCGGGCATGGGGGCCGGGCCGAAGCGCGTGCGATGGTAGATGCCGAAGTTGCCGCGGTTGACCACCGCATGCTCGATGCCCGAGCCGCCGTACAGCATGGCGTTGGCGTTGAGCTCCTGCTCGGTGAAGGCGCATTCGAAGTCTTCGTCGAAGGCGATGCCGTAGCGGAAATAGTTGCGCTTGGTCAGCGCCAGCTGATGGGTCAGCCGCTCCCAGCTCACGGCGCGCGCGCCTTCGACCCAGTCGACGCGCAGCCACAGCGCGCCCGGTTCCTGCGTATCGATCCACTGCTGGAGCAGCTCGACGCCGCGCTGCCATGCGGTCGTGAAGTCCGGGCCGCCGGCGTGCACGACATGCGCACGCTGCTGGCCATCGGTGGCCGAAAAGAAGAACACGTAGGCCGGGTACGGCGCCGGCAGCGGCGCACAGTGCGACAGCAGGTGGTCCCGGCAGGCGCGCAACCGTTCCCTGAAAGCGATCATTGCGTTCCGGTCTCCGTGAGGGGCTGCCGGCTCAGCGGTAGCTGAACTCGACGCGGCGGTTGAGCTGGTAACCCGCCTCGGTCTGTTCCAGGGAGGCCGGCTTCTCCGTGCCCCAGCTCACAGCTTCGACCTGCGAGGTGTCCACGCCCAGCAGTGCCATGGCCTTCTTCACCGACTCGGAACGGCGCTGGCCCAGCGCCAGGTTGTATTCGCGGCCGCCGCGCACATCGGTGTGGCCTTCGAGCACCACCGACTCGGAACGGCGCGCGCGCAGGTAGTTGGCATGCGCCTCCACCACGCTGCGGTCGGCGGGCCGGATGGTCGACTTGTCGAAATCGAAGTAGACGATGCGGGCCACGCCGACCGGCCCGCGCTCGGCCTTCGGCGGTGCCGGATTGACGCGCACTCCCGCGACCGGACGCGAGGCCGGACGGTTGGCGTAGTAGTGGGTGGTCTGGTCGCTGCCGTCGCTGGGTGTCGCGCAACCCGCGAGCACCGTGGCCGCGGCCACCAGGCTCAGGCTGAGAAATCGGTTCATATGCTTTCCTTTGGGAGGGCGCGGGCCGCACCGTGGTGCGGGCCCGCGTTCAGAGGCAGGGCCCGGCCGCTCAGGCGAGGACGCCGTGCAGCAGCTGGCTGACAGGCGCACCCGCACCGCCTGCGGCGTTGTCGACGACGCTCGTGACCGGGGCCAGCAGGCCGCTGTTGCCGCCCAGCAGACCGCCCACGAGGCCGTGCTCGCCCAGCACACCGCCCAGCAGGCCCCCGCCCGCTGCGCCACCGCCGGCGCCGCCGAGCAGGCCGCCCACCAGGCCGCCGCCCGAGGCGCCGCCACCCAGCAGGCCACCGACCAGGCCGCTCTCGCCCAGCACGCCGCCCAGCAGACCGCCACCCGATGCGCCACCGCCCAGCAGGCCGCCGACCAGGCCGTCCTGGCCCAGCACGCCGTCGAGCAGGCTGCCACCCGAGGCGCCGCCGCCGAGCAGACCGCCCACCAGGCCGTCCTGGCCCAGCACGCCGCCCAGCAGGTCGCCACCGACCAAACCGCCCACCAGACCGTGCTCGCCCAACACGCCGTCGAGCAGACCGCCACCCGATGCGCCGCCGCCGAGCAGGCCGCCGACCAGGCCGTCCTGGCCCAGCACGCCACCCAGCAGGTCGCCTCCGACCAAGCCGCCCACCAGACCGTGCTCGCCCAGCACGCCGTCGAGCAGACCGCCACCCGATGCGCCGCCGCCGAGCAGGCTACCCACCAAACCATCCTGGCCCAGCACGCCGCCGAGCAGGTCACCACCCAGCAGGTCGCCGCCGATCAGGCCACCCACCAAGCCGTCCTGGCCCAGCACGCCGCCCAGCAAGTCACCGCCCAACAGATCGCCACCGATCAGCCCGCCGACCAGGCCATCCTGACCCAGCACGCCGCCGAGCAGGTCACCACCCAACAGGTCGCCACCGATCAGACCGCCCACCAGGCCGTCCTGACCCAGCACGCCGCCGAGCAGGTCACCACCCAACAGGTCGCCACCGATCAGACCGCCCACCAGGCCGTCCTGACCCAGCACGCCGCCGAGCAGGTCACCACCCAGCAGGTCGCCGCCGATCAGGCCACCCACCAAGCCGTCCTGGCCCAGCACGCCGCCGAGCAAGTCACCGCCCAACAGATCGCCGCCGATCAGGCCACCCACCAGGCCGTCCTGACCCAGCACGCCGCCGAGCAGGTCACCGCCCAACAGGTCGCCGCCGATCAGCCCGCCTACCAGGCCGTTCTCGCCCAGCACGCCACCCAGCAGGTCGCCGCCCAACAGGTCGCCACCGATCAGCCCGCCCACCAGGCCGTTCTCGCCCAGCACGCCGCCGAGCAGGTCACCACCCAACAGGTCACCACCGATCAGCCCGCCCACCAGGCCGTTCTCGCCCAGCACGCCGCCGAGCAGGTCACCACCCAGCAGATCGCCACCCGTCAAACCGCCCAGCAATCCGTCCTGGCCCAGCACGCCGCCCAGCAGGTCGCCGCCCACCAGATTCGCCACGCCGTCGGTCAGGAAGTCCACCTGGCCGATGACCGGGTTGATCAGGCTGTTCGTGGCGCCCTGGCCCAGCAGGCCGTCGGCCAGCGGGCTCACCAGGCCACCCGCCGTGGCCAGCAGGCCGCCGGTCAGGTCGTCGACCGGGTCGAGGATGTTGGGGTTGTTGGCGGTGAAGCTGTCGCCCAGCACCGGGGCCAGCAGGCCTTCGACCGCGCCGGTCGCGCCGGCGACCAGGCCACCCACGGGCTCGAGCAGGCCACCGGCCAGTTCGCCGACCACCGGCAGGCCGGCGACGACGTCGGTGGCATTGCCGACCAGCGTGTTGGCCGGCGACAGCAGCGAGTCGCCGCTCGGCGCCGGCGTTTGGCCGCCGGTGAGCCCATTGAGCAGGCCCCCCACCAGGCCGTTCTCGCCCAGCAGACCGTTGGCCAGGCCGGCGACCGGGCCTTGCGTGCCCAGGAGGCCACCGACCAGGCCGTCGTCCGCGAGCAGGCCGCCGACCAGGCCGTTCTCGGCCAGCAGGCCGCCCACCAGCGTGTCCGGGCCCAGCAGCGCGCCGGTCAGGCCGTCCTCGCCGGTCAGGCCGCTCAGCAGGCCCTGGTCGCCCAGCAGCGGGTCGAGCAGGCCGCCCACCAGGCCGTTGTCGGCCAGCAGGCCACCGACCAGGCCGTCTTCGGCGAGCAGGCCACCCACCAGGCCGTTCTCGGCCAGCAGGCCGCCGACCAGGCCGTCCTGGCCGAGCACGCCGTCCAACACGCCACCGACCAGGCTGCCTTCGCCCAGCAGGCCCTTGTCGCCCAGCAGGCCATTGACCAAGTCGGCCACCGGCGTGTCGGCCAGCAGGCCATTGACCACGCCACCGATCACCACGTCATCGACCAGGTGCACGACGCCGTCGGTCAGGTAATCGACCTGATGGGCGACACCGCCGAGCAGCGCGTCGGTGACGCCATTGCCCAGCACCTTGTCCAGGATCGGGCTCAGCACGCCGCCGGCCAGGCCGCCCACGGTGGCCACGACGTCATCGACCGGGTCCAGCGCATTGGGGTTGTTCGTGGTGAATTCACCACCCAGCAGCGGTGCCAGCGCACCGTCGAGGATGGTCGTCACGTTGTCGACCACGTGGGTCACCGGTGCCAGCGCGCCGCCCGTGCCGAGCACGCCGTCGACCGCGTCGACCAGATCGCCCACGACGCCATCGGCGGGATGGAGCAGCGTGTCGGAATCGGCGTCGGCGTCGGCGTCGGCGTCGGCGTCGGCGTCGGCGTCAGCGTCAGCGTCGGCATCCGCGTCGGCGTCCGCATCTGCATCTGCATCTGCATCTGCATCTGCATCTGCATCTGCATCTGCATCTGCATCTGCATCGGCGTCTGCGTCTGCGTCCGCATCGGCATCCGCGTCAGCGTCGGCGTCGGCGTCGGCGTCGGCGTCAGCATCTGCATCTGCGTCGGCGTCGGCGTCCGCATCCGCATCGGAGTCACCGTCCGCGTCCGCGTCCGCGTCCGCGTCGGCATCCGCGTCGGCATCGCTTTCGCCGCTGCCCGGAGGCACGGTCGTGCCGCCGCCACCGCTGTCGCCACCACCGTCGCTCAGCGCCGCACCGAGGGCCAGCGCGCCCAGTGCGCCGAGCGCGAACTCGCCCAGGCCGATGCCGCCGGCACCGGCCGCCACCTTCTTGGTCACTGCCACCGCGGCCGCGTCGCCCGCGCCTTCGGTCGGCGTGACCACCAAGTCGCCCGCGGCCAGGTCGACGTCGACCTGCTCCAGGCCGCCCGGCAGGCGCGTGGTCGCGATGGTCGCGTCGGTGCCGCCGGTGAACACGCCGGTGAGCGGTGCCTTGTCGGTGGCCGACGGGAAGGTCACGGCCGCCTGGCCGCCTTCCGGCACGATCACGCGGTCGCCGGCCAGCAGCGATTGCGAGCCCTGCACGGCGATCGTCTCGCCGCCGCGCATCACCGTGACGCCGGGCGTCGCGTTCGAGAGCGTGCCGGCACCGGTCGGCGCGGCCGCGACGGCGGAGGCCACGGCCCCGGTGGGTGCCGCCGTCGGCAGGCCGGAAGCCTGCGCGATGACAACGGGCTCCACGGCGGACGTGGAAACGGAAGTGGACGCAGCGGTCGATGTCGATGGAACGGTCATGGCACCCTCTTGAACAAAAAGATGCATCTCTTTCCGCAACTCGCGTGCCGCCGGCGTGCCGCCTCTTCTCTATTCCAGTCGGATTCAAGCTAAGTCATTGATTTCAAATGAATTGATTGAAATTCAATGGGTCGGCGAATGCCGTCGGGGACGTGTTACGAATGCGTTTTGAGTGGGGCGTTACGTAACATCCGCAAGCTCGTTCCGCCACACATGACAAGTCCATGTCCGACCTGAAAAAACAGACGCGGCGGCAAATGAATTCTTTAGGTTTAATTTTTAAAAAGCATTGAAAGGCGCGGGGCGCCCCGCCGATTTCCAACGGATTTCGCGCCATTGAAAAAGCCGCCGGTCCCGAAGGGCCGGCGGCTTTGTCGTTCAAGCGCAGCGCGAGATCAGTCCGCGTACACGCCCGCGGCCTTGATCACCGGCCCGAAGCGCGCGACTTCCGCCTGCACGAACTTCTTGTGCTCCGCCGGCTCCACGCGCTTGTCCGTCACCACCACCGCGCCCAGGCCCTCTTCCTTCTTGATGAAATCCGGGTCCTTCAACGCCACCTTCACCGCGTCGTTGAGCTTCTTGAGCACCGCCGGCGGCGTGCCCTTGGGCGCGTACAGCCCGTGCCAGATCGTGACCTGGAAGTTCTTCATGCCCGACTCGTCCAGCGTCGGGATGTCCTTCAAGGCCGGCGTCATCAGCCGCTTGAGCGTGGTCACCGCGTACGGCTTGACCTTCTTCGCCTCGATCTGGCTCGTGGTGTTGGTGGTCTGGTCGCACAGCAGGTCGATCTGGCCGCCCAGCAGGTCGGCGATCGCCGGCGCCGTGCCCTTGTACGGCACGGTGGTCATTTCCGCCTTCAGCTCGCTCTGGAACAAGAGGCCGCACAGGTGCGAAGCCGAGCCGATGCCCGCGTTGCCCAGGTTCACCTTGCCCGGGTTCTTGCCGATCCACTCGCGCAGTTCCTTGAAGTTGTTGGCTTCCAGCTGCGGCTTGCCGATCACGGTCATGGGCACGTCGTTGATCAGGCCCAGGTACTCGAAGTCGGTCTCGTAGTTGTAGGGCAGCTTGCGGTAGAGCACCGGGGTGGTGGCCATGCCCACGTGGGTGAGCAGCAGCGTGTAGCCGTCGGCCTTGGCGCGCGCGACCTTGGCGTTGCCGATGGTGCTGCCCGCGCCCGCGGCGTTATCGATCACGATGCTCACGCCGTCCAGCGGCTTGCGCATGGCCTCGGCCAGGTCGCGCGCCACGCGGTCGGTCGGGCCGCCGGCTGCGAAGGGCACCACGATCGTGATGACCTTGCCGTCGGGGTAGTTCTGGGCCTGGGCGCCCGCGGCCAGGGCCAGGGCCCCGAGGGCCAGGCCCAGCGTGTTCTTCAGCGTCGATTTCATGAGGGCTTCCGGGTCTTTCCGTCGTCGTCTTGTCAAAGCGTTCACTGCGGGCGAGTGCGGGCCGGCACGCGGGTTTCCAGCGCGGCGGGCGTGTAGGCCGGGTCGAAGCTGCAGCCGACGCCGAAGGCGGCTTCGTTGGCCGGGCAGGCGGCCGCGATGCCGGCGGGCGTGGGCTTGGTGCCCTGCTCCACCCAGGCCAGCAAGGCGTTCATCAGCGTCGGGTAGGTCGGGCCGCTGATGTAGCTGTGGGTGCCGTTGGTGGTGAAGGTCTGGACCAGCCGGTCGCCGCTGCCGCCCTGTTGCATCACCGACTTGAACTGGGCGTCGAGCTCGACGAAGGCCGTGGGGTCGCTGATCCACTTGACGGTGAGCACCGGCACCGGGATCTTGCCCGTGGGGTCGGTGTCGGCGGCGAAGCGGCCGTAGGCGGCCGGGTCGGCGCTGTAGCGCAGCACGCCGGCGTTGAGCGCGGCGTCGTCGTCCGAGCCGCTGTAGACCACGCCCGCGTTGCCGAAGGGGCTGGCGCCGCCGGTGCGCTTGCTGCTCACGTCCTGGTAGTGGAAGGTGCCCCAGTTCAGGTGCGACTGGATCGCGCTGGACGGAATCCTGATCACCTTCTCGATGGTCGCGATGCGTGCCTTCTGTTCGGGCGTGCGGTCGGCGGCGGCCTTGTTGAGCGCCAAGCATTCGTTGACCCGGGCCGAGAGGTTCGACTGCGTCATGGTCACGCCCGCGGGCAGGCCCAGGTTCAGCGCGTAGGGCGTTTCGGTGGGACGCGGGTGGTTGTTGCACAGGTACTGGTAGACCACGCGCAGGTCGGTGCGGAAGTCGTAGGAGCGCGTACCGCCGGCCAGCACGCCGCTGGTGAGCAGCACCGCGTCGTAGGGCTGCACGCCCAGCGTCTCGGCGGTGAACATCTCGGCCGCCTTCGCGGCCACGCCCGCGCCCCAGGACTGCCCGTGCAGGATGGTGCGGGTCGGCTTGCCCACGTGCTGGCGGAAGATGCCGCGCAGGCGCTCGGTGTCTTCCGCGGCGGCGCGCACTTCGACGCCGCCCTGGCGGAAGGTCGAGCCGGCCCAGGCATAGCCCGCATCGACCATCACGGCCCAGCGCGTCAGGTCTTCGGTGGCCCGCTCGGCGGTCGGCGCGTCGAGGCTGGGGCCGCCATGCGCATGCAGCACCAGCTTGCCGTTCCAGACCGCGGGCTTGGCGATCAGGTAGTAGGCGCCCTTGGAATCCACGCCGCCCAGGCAGCTGGCGGTGGAGGGCACGGCCGCCGGGCAGGCGACCGGGCTGGGTGCGGCTTCGGTGGATTCCGGCGCGGGAGCCGGCGGATCGACGGGCACGGGATCGACCGGCGCGGGCTTCACCGGCGGGGTCGGCGCGGCGCCAGCGCTGTTGTCGTCGGAACTGCCGCCGCAAGCGGACAGCGCGATCACGGCCGCGACCGCGGCGGCCGTCACCGCGGCCGAATTGCAAAGTGCTTTCAAGGTCTTGTCTCCTGTAGGTATGCGGCGGATTGTGGAAACAAGAAGACGATATGGCAAAGATGTCTAGAATATGACCGCCATACACAATGCATATCGAGATCCGTCACCTTCGCTACTTCATGGCGGTCGCCGACGCCGGCCACATCACCCGCGCCGCCGAAGCGCTGGGCATGCAGCAGCCGCCGCTGTCGCAGCAGATCCGCGCGCTCGAGACGGAGCTCGGTGCCGACCTGTTCAACCGGCATCCCAAGGGCGTCAAGCTCACCGAAGCGGGCCGGCTGCTGCAGACCGAGGCCCGGCGCCTGCTGGCGGAATTCGGCGCCATGCAGACGCGCATGCTCGACTTCGTCGAGGGCCGGCGCGGACGCATCGCGATCGGCTTCACCACCTCCGCCGCGGCCCATGCCTTCACGCCGGCCTCGCTGCGCCTGTGCCGCAGCCGCCACCCCGAGCTGCAGATCGACGTGAGCGAGGACAACGCCGCGGAGATCACGGCCGCCGTGCTCGACGCGCGGCTGCACTGCGGCTTCGTGCGCGTGCCGGTGGCGCGCCCCGCCGGCCTGGCCTTCGAGCCGGTGCTGGAGGAGGAATCGGTGCTGGCCATTCCGATCGACCACCGGCTGGCGGCCGATCCGGCCACGCCGGTCACGCTCAAGGACCTGCGGGGCGAGCGGCTGATCCTGGTCCGGCGCCCGGGCGCGCCCGGCCTCTACGCCAACCTGCTCGCGGCCTGCGCGCGCGAGGACGTGGAGGTCGAGCTGGCGGTCGAGGTCGAGCACATGATGACCAACCTCAACCTCGTGGCCGCGGGCGTGGGCCTGTCGATCGCGCCGGCATCGATGCGCGGCACGCACGCGCAGGCCGTGGTGTACCGGCCCTTCAAGGACGCGCGCAGCCTGCGCTCGCCGCTCACCCTGGTCTACCGCGAGGCGGACTGCAACGGCCCCACGGGCGCCTTCATCGCGCTGGTGCGCGAGCTCGCCGCCCGCAAGGACCATGCGCTCTTCGACTAGCCCGGGCCCGGCCTCCGACCGCCGCCGTGCGCTGCTGCGGTGGCCGCTGGCAGCCCTGCCGCTGGGCGGCGCCGCCTTCGCCGCGCGCTGGCCGCAGCGTGCGATCCACATCACGGTGGCCTATCCGCCGGGCGGCGTCAGCGACCAGATCGCACGCGCGCTGGCCGAGGTGCTGTCGGCCGACCTGGGCGTGCCGGTGGTGATCGAGAACAAGGCCGGCGCCAGCGGCACGCTGGCCCTCGACCTGCTGGTGCGGCGCCCGGCCGACGGCCACAGCCTGTGCTTCGTGGCCGCCACCGCGATCGCCTTGCGCGCCCAGGCCGCGCAAAGCCGCGGCACGGCGTTGCGCGCGGCCGTGCCGGTGGCCGGCGTCATGCGCACGCCGATCCTGGTCGTCGGCACGCGCAGCCTGGGCGTCGACGGCTTCGCGCGCATGGTCGACAAGGCGCGCCAGTCGCCGGGCAGCGTGCGCTGGGCCACCACCGGCGAAGGCACGACCGGCTACGCGGTGCTCGACCGCGTGCGCCGCGCGAGCCGCACCGAGATCCTGCACATCCCCTACAAGGGCGGCGGCCAGCAGCTGCTGGATGCGCTGGCGGGCCACTTCGAGGTGCTGTCCACCAACGTGGCCAGCGCGCAGCTGGAAGACATCGCCGCGGGCCGCCTGGTCGCGCTGGCGGTGGGCGCGCCGGCGCGCCTGCAGGTGCTGCCCGACACGCCCACGCTGGCCGAGCTCGGCTACGAGGACGCGAACCTCGACTCGCTGTTCGGCCTGTTCGCGCCGCCCGAGCTGCCCGAAGCGCTGGCCGAGCGGCTGAACCGCGCGGTGGCGGTGGCGCTGCACACCCCCGCGCTCCAGACGCGGCTGCGCGGCATGAGCAACCTGCCCTTCGAAGGCAGCGCGCAGGCCTTCGCGCAGCAGGTGGCGCGCGAGGCGCGGCGGTAGGCGCGCCTCGCGCCCGATTCGGTCCGCGCCGGACGTTACGATCCAGCGCCCGAAGGTGGCACACAAGGCGCAAGACATTGAAGAAGCATGAGAAGAATCGCATCCGCATCGCCGGCACGGCCGCCGCGCTGGCGGTGGTGCTGGCAAGCACCGCGCTGTACCTCAGCCCCTACTGGGCGCTCCAGCGCCTGCGCGCCGCCGCCGAGGCACGGGACACCGCGGCCTTCTCCGCGCACGTCGACCTTCCCGCGCTGACGGAAAACCTCAAGGCGCAGCTGATGCACGAAATGACGCAGACCATGGGCGCCGCCGGGAAGAACGACCGCCTGTCGGGCCTGGGCCAGATGCTGGCCGTGGGCCTGCTGGGCCAGATGGTGGACAGCTTCGTCTCGCCGGCCAGCGTGATGCGCATGGTCGCGCAAGGCAAGGTGACGGTGGACATGGCGGCGCTGCGTGAGGCGCCACCGGCCGGGGCGGGCAGCGCATGGCACCATGCGCTGCGCTACCGGAACCTGTCGACGGCGCTGCTGCGCGCCGAGGGCGCTTCGGCCGCCGGCGCGTTCGTGTTCACGCGCCAGGGCCTGTGGTCCTGGAAGCTCACGGCGGTCGAGTTGCCCGAGCCGCCGCCCCATGCAATGCGGCCGCTGCCCTGAAAGGGGAGCGGCCGCCGGGCCCCGAAGGGCCATTGGCGGTCGCCTCCTCGGAGGCGACCGCTTCTTCTCACGCCATCAGTTGATGTTGGCGCCCATCGCGTGGAAGGGCTTGCCCGGCAGCTTGAAGGTGCCGCCGTACTCGAAGGCTGCGTTGTTGAGCAGCTTGCAGCCGCCCTTGGCGTCCGAGCAGGCCTTCGACGCCGCGTAGGTGTGCCAGGTGATCGGGCCGTACAGGAAGTTGTGGATGCCCTTGCCGCCGTAGTCGGCCACGCTCACCACGTAGCTTTCGGTGCCGTGGTTGTCCGTGTCTTCCGTCGAGATCGGATCGATCATGCGGCTCTCCTGCAGCGTGCGCGCCACCGAACCCGAGGTGATGCCCGAATCGAAACGCACCCACTGGACCTTGCGGTCGCCGCGCGAGGTCACGATCATCTCGCGCTCGACGGTGTTGGGATAGATGTCCTTGATCACCGGGGTGGCCGAGGCCTTCTCCTTGGCGTAGGCGATGCCCGTCGGGTTGCGCCCCACGGCCACCGAGAAGCGCTCGACGATGTCCGACGGCGTGCCGCCCGAGGCCTGGTTCAGGTAGCCCGAACCCAGGTCGAACACCCGCAGCTTGCCTTCCTGCGTGGCGATGAAGGCGCGGAACGGCGCGGTCAGCGACACCTTGACGGCGGTGGGACGGTTGTCCAGGTCCATCACCTTGACCACCGTGGGCTTCTGGCCCGAGGCGACGTCGAAGGTGTAGGGCCACTGCGAAGCCTGCATGCCGCGGTTGGCGATCATGCTGTTGAAGCCGGCTTGCGCCTGGCCGAAGTACTGCTGCTTGTAGTAGGCGAACAGCGGGCGCAGGTCCACGAAGGCGGCACGCTTCTCCGATTTGGAGATCACCACGGCCATGCCGGCGCGGGCATAGGCGCTCGACAGGTCACCGCTGAAGTAGCGCGTTCGAACGCTCGCGTTGTCCAGGTCGGTGTCCCAGTAGCGTTGCACGCGCTGGTAGTCGTTGTTCGCGAGACCGGTCGACACCGAGATCTCCGTGGGCGCCTTCATGGTGTCCGGCAGGTCGACGAAGCCGATCAGCTTGATGAAGTTGTAGTTGCCCAGACCGGGCATGCCCGGGTAGGAGCGCTTCCAGTTGCCCCAGTTGCCGTACCACTGCGATTCGGTGGCCATGGAGCAACCCTGGCAACCGTCGCCCAGCGCCAGCACGGCGACCTGACCGCGCATGGCGGCGGTGTCCCAGACCGTGACCAGGGCGAATTCGCCGCTGTTGGTGACGGTGAGCGCGGTCGGCACCTTGCCGGCCGGCAGCTGCGCGCTGACCTGGTTGCTCGCCGTGTTGCTGCCCACGCCCACGATGCGACCGTCGGCATAGACCGCGAGCGTGTTGGTGCACCAGCCGCCACGGCCGTAGCACTTGCCCAGCGCCACCGGCTTCTGGAGCGAGAAGCTCTTGAGGTACATGTCCACGCCGGCGTCGATCGTGCCGCCGTCGTTCGACGGGCCGTTGTAGCGCGTCCAGCTCGCCTCGGGCTCGACCGACATCGTGTTGTGCGCCACGCTGATCGCCTGCACCGAGCCCAAGCCGGCCGCGTAGGAGCGCTTGTAGAAGCTGGCGTCGGGCGTCGCGTCGGGGATGTAGCCGAAGTTCAGGATGCTCGAGCTGTAGTCGCCCGGGTCGTACTCGAGCGGTCCGCCGACCTGCCAGTTGCCGCACCAGCCGGTCCAGCCGCAACCGCGGTTGCCCTGGCCGTTGGGGTTCTGGATCGACACCATGTTCATCGGCTGGCTGGTGCGCTTGCCGTAGGTCGGCAGGCCGCTTTGCGAGGCGGTGCCGTAGTCGGCCGAGGACGGGCCGTAGCGGTACGCGATCGCATCGTCGGTGCCCATCTTCTGCGCCATCGCCTGGTACTCGGCGTTGGACACCGCGCCGTTGACCATCACGTCGCCGCTGATCGCGATCACGCCGGGGTTCGGCGTCGGCGTGGGGTCAGGCGTGGGCGTGGGCGTCGGGGTCGGCGTGGGGGTCGGGGTCGTGGTGCTGCCGTCGACCAGATAGCAGGACTTGTTCACGCCCGGTGCCGGGTCGCCGAACAGCTGATCCCCACAGGTGTAGGTGCCCGCGGCCAGCTGCTTGATGTTGAAGCGGGTGCCGGTGCCGTAGGCGATGCTGCTGGCCGTGCTCAGCGTGAAGGTGCCGCTCTGCCCCGTCAGCTGCTTCATCTGGCCGGTGGAGGTGGGCGGCGTCGGGGTGGGGGTCGGCGTGGGGGTTGGCGTCGGCGTCGGGGTGGGCGTCGGCGTCGTCGAGGTCTGCATGGCATAGCAGAGCTTGTTCAGGCCCGGGGCCGGATCCCCGAAGAGCTGGTCGCCGCAGGTGTAGGTGCCGGGCGTCAGGGTCTTCTGGTTCAGGCTCGAGCCCGCGCCATAGGCCATGGTCGTGGTGGTAGTCAGCGTGAAGGTGCCGCTTTGCCCCGTCACCAGGGTCATCGGGGTGGTCGTGGCGCCGTCCTTCACGGCGCAGAGCTTGTTCTTGCCCGGCGCGGGGTCACCGAACAATTGGTCGCCGCACACATAGGTGCCGGGCGTCAGGGTTTTGGTGCTGTAGAGGCCGCTGGCGCCATACACCACCACGGTGGTGCTCGACAACGTGAAGGAGCCGCTTTGACCGGTGAGGATTTGGGTTTGGGCAAATACCGAAGTGGGAATACCGATGGCCATGGCCAGCAGGGCCACCATGGCTCCGAGTCTTGAGATGAATACTTTCGACACTAAAAAATACCTTTTAAGGTAACGAACATTAACAAGAGGCGCAGGGCAAAGCCCAGGTCTGATGGAGACCATTCGTTAAACCGTGTGTGGGAATACCGGCGAGGAGAGAAACGAGCAGGGCCTGCAAACCTCTTCCGAGGGCGCAGTGAGGAGAGGAAGGCGCCCCCGCGATGGAGAACGCCTCCGCAGGAAGCTTGAGTCTGCACTCAAGCTCTTCTCCTACAGACCCCGCGTTTTTACGTGAGGTGAAAAGTTTGCGCAACGCTCAAAACACTAAGTTTCAAGTCGCCTCTTTTTTGGGCAGCGAAATTGTGGCTTCGTTTTGGTGAAAAGAGCCTAAAACGCACGGACGCGCATTGACGCAATTGGCGTCATTTCGTCACAAAAAAGAAATGAAATTGACATCTGCGACCCGCTGGAGTCGGAGATTTCCAGCGCGGTGAGAGACGAAATTGGCCTGCCCGGAGGGGATCGAACCCCCGACAACCTGCTTAGAAGGCAGGTGCTCTATCCAACTGAGCTACGGGCAGAAGAAGATGGGACGTCGGCGGGTGTGCATGCAGCGATGCACTGCGGCGTCAGCCCTGGATTCTGCCATGCGGTGAAGAGCGAATGCCCCTCCGGCCTGCGTCAGGCGCGCCATGCGAGGCGCCGGCCGTCCACATCGACGATCCAGGCCCCCGAGGCGGCGAACTGCACCAACTGGATCGAGGCGACGGCCTGCGCGAGGGTCGCGAATTCACGCGGACTCCGCGCCAGCACATCGCCTTCGTTCATACGCAATTCCCAAACCCAGCGGGCTCCGGACGTTTGGAACACAAAGTACTTCATGCTGGCGCATAGATTAGTACTTTAGGACGCTTTATGCGACACCGGAAAGCAACACAGCGCTGGAATCCGCGACGAAAGGCACGGGCCTCAGGACCGGCGGCGCCAGCCTGTCACGGCCCGGGTGCGGGCCTCGGCCTGCAGCGTGAGCGCCTGCCCCGCCAGGTCCATGCCCTGCGCGGAGGCCACGGCGACCAGGCGTGCGTGCAGCTCGGGGTCGTCGAGCAGCACGCTGCGACCGCTGTGGCCGCACACCAGGCGCAGCGCCGCGCCCTCGCCTTCGGCCAGGCCCAGACCATAGAAGGCCTTGCGGCCCGCGCCCCACTCCTTGCGCAGCAGTCCCACCGCCTCGAGCTGCTGCAGCGTGCGGTAGACGGTGCCGATGCTGGCGTGCGTGCCGCGCAGCATCATCCGGCGGAACACCTCCTCGGCGCACAGGCGCTCGGGCGCCGCGGCTTCCACGATCTGCAGCGCGCCGATGCGGGCCACGGTGGGCCGCAACCGCGCGGCGCGCAGCCGCTGGACGATGTGGCCGGGCGCGACGCTCACCGGGGCACCTCCGCCACCTGCCAGCCGCCGCCCAGCGCGCGGTGCAGGGCCACGCCGGCCTGCATCCGCGCCAGCCGGGCCTGCACCGCCTCGTCCTGCGCGGCATAGAGCGTGCGCTGCGCATCGAGCAGCGTCAGCAGCGTCTCGGCGCCGGCCCGGTAGCGCGACTCGGCCAGGGCGGCGGCGCGGCCGGCCTGCAGCAGTTCTTCGGCCTGCGCCTCGGCCTGCGCGCGGCTGCCGTCGACGGCGTTGAGCGCGACTTCGACGTCGCCGAAGGCCGCGACGATGGCCTGGTGGTAATTGGCCAGCAGTTCGGTGCGGCGGGCCGCTGCCTGGCCGGCCTCGGCGGCGAGCCGGCCGGCGTCGAACACCGGCGCGGCCAGGCCGGCGGCCAGGCTGTAGAGCGGGTTGTCGAACAGCGTGCGCACGCGATCGCCCGCGTAGCCCAGGCTGCCGCCCAGCGTCACGCGCGGCAGCATCGCGGCGCGCGCCGCGGCCACGTCGGCCTCGGCCGCAGCCAGGCGGGCTTCGGCGGCGGCGACATCGGGCCGACGCGCGAGCAGCTCGGAAGGCAGGCCGGCGCCGAGCGACGGCGGCGTCAATCCATCGAGCGAGGTGGTGCGTAGCGCGCGCGCGCCGGTCTCGCCCAGCAGCAGCGCCAGCGCGGTGCGCGCATCGACCGCCTGCTGGCGCAGCGCCGCGAGGCTGCGTGCCTGGGTGGCGACCAGGCCGCGTTGCTGCGCCAGTTCGAGCGGCGTGGCCGCGCCGGCGCGGGCACGCGCTTCGACCAGCGCCAGCACACGGTTGGCGCGCGCATGGTTGAGCAAAGCGATCTCGCTGCGCTCGGCGGCCGACACCGCCTGCAGCCAGTTCGTCGCGACATGGGCCAGCAGCGTGAGCCGCACGGTGTCGCGGTCGAACACGCTGGCCTGCAGGCCGCGCAGCGCGCTGTCGCGGGTCGCGCGGTGGCGGCCCCAGAAGTCGATCTCGTACTGCGCGCCGAGGCTCGCACCGAGGCTGCGGCCGGCGACGACGGCTTCGCCGCCCAGCCGGTCCTGCCGGCTTGCGTCGAGCTGCGCCGTGACCTTCGGCCGCAGCGCGGCACCCGCGATGCGCGCGGCCGCATCGGCCTGCGCCACGCGGGCGGCGGCGGCGACCAGGTCGAGGTTGCGTGCCAGCGCCTGCGCGCTCAGCGCCTCGAGTTCGGCGCTGCCGAAGGCCTGCCAGCCGCTGCAGGCGACGCAGTCGGACGCGGGCGCCTGCCATTGCGCGGGCAATGCCGGCGCCGCCATGTCGGGCGGGCGCGGCGGTGCCGCACAGGCGGCGAGCAGCAGGCTGACGCCGAGCGTGATGAAGCTTCTGTGCATGCGTTCTTTCATTCGCCCGCCAGCGCCACGACCGGGTCCAGCCGCGCGGCGGTCTTGGCCGGCATGTAGCCGAACACCAGGCCGGTGGCCACGGCGCACAGGAAGGCGCCGGCCATGGCCGACACCGAGAGCACCACCGGCACCGCGAGCGCGATCAGCACCGCCGCGACCATCACGCCCAGCGCTACGCCCACGGCGCCGCCGGTCACGGTCACCAGCACCGCCTCGGTCAGAAACTGCCGCAGGATGTCGCGCTGGCGGGCGCCGGTGGCCATGCGGATGCCGATCTCGCGCGTGCGTTCGCGCACCGTCATCAGCATCACGTTCATCACGCCGATGCCGCCCACCACCAGCGACACCGCGGCGATCAGGCCCAGCATCACGGTCATGCTCTGGCGGGTGGCGGCCTCGGCCTGCAGCCGTGCGCCGGCGTTGCCGATGCCGAAGTCCTCGCGGCCGTGGCGCGCGAGCAGCAGCGCCTTCATCGCGCGCTCGGCCGGCAGCACGTCGGCCGACGAGGCGGCCTCGACCACCACGTAGTCGGGCTGGGTCTGCACCTGGTAGACCCGCGCCCGGCCGGCGCGGTAGGGGATGAAGACCATGTCGTCGTAGTCCTGCGCACCGGAGTCGGCGCCGCGCTCGGCCATCACGCCGATCACCTCGAAGGGCGAATGGCCGATCAGCAATTGCTTGCCCAGCGGGTTGGGCGTATCGGGGAAGAAGTGGCGGTGCGCCTTGTGGCCCAGCACCACCAGCGGCGCGAGGTCGTGGTCTTCGGCCTCGGTGTAGTAGCGGCCCAGCGCCACCGGCCAGTGGTGCACCAGCGGCATCTGCTCGCTGGCGGCGAAGACGTAGACCTGGCGGTCGGCGCTGCCGTAGCGCACCGTGATCGGGTCGCCGATGACCGGCAGCACGCGCCGGATCTCGGGCAGTTCGGCCAGCGCCTCGAGGTCCTCGGGCGTGATCAACCCGGCCGGCCCGCCCGTGGGCGGCGGACGGCTGCCCAGGTAGAGGATGGCCGTGCCCATGGTGCCCATCTGCTGCACCACGCGCTGGCGCGCGCCCTCGCCGATGGCCAGCATCACGATCACCGAGGCCACGCCGATCACGATGCCCAGCAGCGTGAGGCCGGTGCGCGCGCGGTTCAGGCGCATGCCACGCCAGGCGGTGCGCGCGGCCTCGCGCACGTCGGCGCCGAAGGAGGCGCCGCCGCCCCTGGCCGCATCGGCGATGTCCAGCGGCGGCAAGGTGTGGCCCGAGAGGACCGGCGCCGCGCCCCGCGCGCTGTCGCCCACGATCTCGCCGTCGCGGATCTCGATCACGCGGCGCGCCTGCGCGGCCACCTCGCGGTCGTGCGTGATGACGATCACCGTGTGGCCGGCGTCGGCCAGTTCGCGCAGCAGCGCCATCACCTCGGCGCCGCTCTTCGAATCGAGCGCGCCCGTGGGCTCGTCGGCCAGGATGATGCGCCCGCCGTTCATCAGCGCGCGCGCGATCGACACCCGCTGCTGCTGCCCGCCCGACAGCTGGTTGGGCCGGTTCTCTAGCTTGTCGGGCAGGCCCAGCCGGCCCAGCAGCGCGGCGGCGCGTTGCGCGCGTTCGGGCTCGGGCATGCCGGCGTAGATGGCCGGCACCTCGACGTTCTCGCGCGCCGATTCGCTCGCGATCAGGTGGTAGCCCTGGAACACGAAGCCGAAGGCCTCGCGCCGCAGCCAGGCCAGCTCATCGGCGCCGAGCGACGCCACGTCGTGGCCGCCGAAGCGGTAGCTGCCTTCGCTCGGGCGGTCCAGGCAGCCCAGCAGGTTCATCAGCGTGGACTTGCCCGAACCCGAAGTGCCGACCACCGCGAGGAACTCGCCCTGGTGGATGTCGAGGTCGATGCCGCGCAACACCTCGACCGGCGGCCGGCCGCTGCCGTTGCCGCCGTAGCGCTTGCGGATGCCGCGCAGCGCGATCAGCGGTGCCCCGCTCACCACTGGATCCACCGCACGCCCTCGACCGGCTTCTCGCCCACCACCAGGCGCTCGCCCTCGGCCAGCCCCTGCTGCACCTCGGCCAGGTGCCGGCTGCGGACGCCCACGCGCAGCGTGCGCGCCACCGGCTGGCCATCGGCGCCCAGCACGCGCGCGGTGTAGGCGCCCGGTTCGCCGTCGACGGCCGTGAGTGCAGCCAGCGGCACCGCGAGCACGCCCTGGGCCTGCGCGGTGACGAAGCCGACCTGCGCGGTCATCTGCGGCATCAGTTCGCCGTCGGCGTTGTCGACGTCGAACAGCACGGTGTAGACCACCGCCTTGGCGGCGCCGGGCACCGAGCCGCCCGCGGCCTTGGCGCCGGCGGGGCCTTCGGGCACGGGCGGCGCGGGCAGCACCTGGCGCACGGTGGCGTTCCAGCGCCGCGGCGTGGCGCTGTCGAGCCCGCCCAGCGTGGTGAAGTAGACCGGCAGGCCGGCCTTCACGCGGCGCACGTCGGCCTCGCTGACCTCGGTCCAGACCGTCATGGCCGACAGGTCGGCGATGCGCAGGATGTTGGGCGTCTGGTAGGTGGCGTTGAGGGTCTGGCCGGCGCGCGCTTCCACCGACACCACCGTGCCCGCCATCGGCGCGTAGATGCGCGTGTAGCCCAGCCGCGCTTCCTCGGCGCGCTGCGTGGCCTGGGTCTGGGCGATCTGCGCGTCGAGGTGCGCGACCTTGGCGGCGGTCGAGGCCAGCGTGGCCTCGGCCGTCTGCAGATCTTCGTCGCGCGTGGCGCCCTCGGCCGCCATCTGCTGCTGCCGCGCCAGCTGCTGCACCGCCAGCCGGTGCTGCGACTGCTGGTCGGTGCGCTGCGCCCGCAGGCCCGCCAGCGCCGCACGGCCGGCATCGACCGTGGCCTGCTGCACGCTGGGGTCGATCTCGACCAGCAGCTGCCCCTTCGTCACCACGCTGCCCGGTTCCACCGGCAGGCGCTGGATCAGCCCCGACACCTGCGCGCCCACGTCGACATAGCTGCGCGGCTGCAGCGTGCCGATGGCGGTGACGGTCGACGCGACCTCGCCGCGCGCCACGGCCTGGGTCTGGTACACGACCGAGGGCCGCGCCTTCCACCACCACGCCGCACCGCCGGCCACCACGGCCGCGGCCAGCACGATCGCGAGTGCGCGCCGGCCGCGCGCGGGACGCGCCGCCACCGCCATCAGCGGGCCACCTCGAAGCTCAGCGTGGCGGTGTGGCGCACATCCTCGTACTTCTTGCCGTCGACCGTGACCGCGCCGTTGACGCGCGCCGTGACCTCCAGCAGGTACAGGCCGGGGAACGGCGTGCCCAGCGTGACGGTGCCGTCCTTCGAGGGCTTGAGCACGCGGCGCCAGCCCTCGGAGGTGTCGACGTTGACCTGCGAGGCGGCCACGGTGTTGCCCTTCCACACCAGCTTGAAGGTGTTGCCGCCGGGTTCGGTCGGCACCAGTTCCAGGTCGTTGACCGCCTTGGTCTCGGCGCGGCCGAACCTGGCCTGGTAGTAGTGCAGGACCGGCGTGGCGGATGCGGCGTCGACACGGCTGGTGACCACGCGCAGGTCGGCGGGCGTGGCTGGCGCGGAAATGGCCAGGCGCTCGGCCTCGGCCGCGAGCGGCAGGTCCTTGCCGTCGGCCAGGAAGGCGCGCGGCGCGAGCAGGCCGGCCAGCGGCTGGCTGCCCTTGCCCAGGTCACCCATGCGCGCCTCGACCACCGGGCCTTCGCGCTGCAGCCAGAGGTACTGCGCCTGCGAAGCACCGGCCAGCGAGAGGAGCGCGGCGGCCAGCGAGACGGAGCGGGACAGCGAGCGAAGGCGGAGCGAGGACGGGAACGTCATGGGTGAATGGACCTTGGAGGAATCGGATGAAAGAAGTTCGCGGGCGGCCGTCGCAGGCCGCTCAGAAAGACAGGGAAGACGATGCCAGCGACCAGCCCAGGCAGGCCACGCCGGCCACGGCCGACAGGGCCGCGCCCGTGGCCGCCGTGCGCGGCAGGTAGGGCAGCAGCAACGCCACGCCCAGGGCGGCCGCGCTCAGGAAACCCAGCCACGCGACGGTGCCCACGCTGCCGCCCCAGGCGATCAGGCAGGGTGCCAGCGCGAGCGCGACCAGCAGGCTGCCCAGGCCGCGCAACAGCCGGCGCTGCAGCGTCGGCGTCTCGCGCCGTCGCGTGAGCTGTTCATGGTGGCGGTCCATCGCGAAGCCCAGCGCGGCCATGCCGGCGAAGGCCAGCGCGAGCGCCAGCAGCGAAGCGGTGGTGGTGTTCATGGCGAGGCCTCGGCGGTGGTGGGGGTCGCCGTCGAACGCACGGCCTTCTTCGTCGTGTGCGCGACGCCGTGCCGCTCGCGCCGGCGCAGGAAGCGCAAGGCAGCGACGGCCGCCACGCCGAAGGCAACCGACACCGCCTCGACGCCCGCGCTCTCCCAGTCGCCGCGCAGCCATTGGGCCAGCGGCCAGTCGCCGGTGGTGGCGAAGTTCAGCACCGGCAGCAGCAGGCACAGCGCGGCCAGCAGGCCCATCTGCTCGCGCCACGCAGCGCCCGGCCTGCGCAGCAGCGCGTGGACCAGCGCCAGCAGCCACAGGCCGAAGAACACGCGCAGTTCCCAGTCGGCGCGCTGCGTGAGGCCCAGCGGCACCAGGCGGTTGGCCCAGAGGTAGCCGATGCAGGCGATGCCCAGCCCGGCGATCGCGGCGACGTTGAGGCCCTCGACCAGTCGATAGACGCGCGCGGTGGCGCCGCCGAACTCGGTGCCATGCTTGCCGCGGCGCTTGACCATGAACAGGATCGCGCCCGTGCCCATCATCGCGGTGCCCGCCAGGCCGCAGAGGAAGTAGAGCCACTTGACGGCCCAGCCGCCGAAGCTCGCCATGTGCAGGCCGCCCATCGCCGATTGCGCGAGCGCGGCCGTGCCGCCATCGGCCGCGCCGGGCAAGCGGACCTGCAGCAGCTCGCCGGTGGCCGCCGAGAACGAAGCCATGCCGGTGGTCGGGCTCAGCCGGTGCAGCGACTCGGCCTCGCCGTTCCAGCCGTAGACGCCGATGCGCGCCGCGGCGTCGCCGGGGTGGTCGATCACCACCGCGCGCACCGGCTGCCCCATGAGCGCCTGGCCGCGCGCGGCGAAGGATTCGAGCGCCGGCACGGGCATCGCGGTGCCGCTGCGCGCGGGCTTGCCGCCGTTGAGCTCGGCCATGAACTGCTGCTGCGCGGCCTTGTCGCTGCCGTAGTGCGCGAGCTTGGCCACGGGCATGAAGGTCAGGCCCGAGATCACGATGCCGGTGTAGGCGATCATCAGCTGGAAGGGCAGCGTGAGCACCGCGACCGCGTTGTGCGCATCGAGCCAGCTGCGCTGCCCCTTCTTCGGCCGGAAGGTGAAGAAGTCCTTGAAGATGCGCTTGTGCGTGATCACGCCCGAGACCAGCGCCACCAGCATGGCCAGCGCGGCGATGCCCACGATCCACAGGCCGACCTGGCCCGCGTGCAGTTCGTAGTGGAAGTCGACGAAGTGGTGGCCGGCCAGCGTGCCGCGCACCGGCGTGGCGGTGTCGGCGGCCAGCGCGTCCCCGGTCGCGGGGTTCAATGCCGCGGCCACGTACTGGCCCTTGGCATCGAACCAGTACACCTTCAGTTCGCCGCCGCCCTGTGCGTCAGAAGGCCAGAGCTCCCACATCTGCGCCTGGGGATGGTGCTCGGCCATGTAGGCCATGCCCCAGGCGAGGCGCTGCGCGCGTCCGGCCGTCGCGGCCTTGGGCGCCGCGGCGGCGGCCGCTTCCTCGGCATGGTGCTCGGGCGTCATCCAGTGCGAGATCGGCTCGTCGAACACCGCCAGCGTGCCGGTGAGGAACACCGCGAACAGCAGCCACGAGAACCACAGGCCGCACCAGGTGTGCAGCCAGGCCTGCGCCTGGCGGAAGCCGCCCTCGCCGGCCCCGTGGCCTGCGGCCTTCTTGCGCAGCGCCTTGTGCGCCGCCTTGGTCTGTGAATTGCTCATCTCAGCCTCCCACGCGCGGCCACAGCCAGCCGACCAGCGCGAGCACCCCAGCCGGCCCCAGCAACCCGAGCCAGACACGGGCCGGCCGCACCGGCGAGAAGGCCCAGACCACGGCGAGCGTGTGGACGACGAAGCTGAACTGCATGCCGGCGAGCACCGCGTCGGCACGCGCGGACGGCAGCACGGCCGCCAGGCACACCGCGGTGGCCGCCGCCAGCGCATAGCCGCCGAACACGGCGGCCGCGAGGCGGGACAGGACGAGCAGGCCCGCGGGCGCGGGAATGGAGGAAGAAGGCATCGGGGTGGTGGTCAGGTGGGGCGCATGAAAAAGCGCCTCTCCTGATACATGACCAACGAGATCGAAAAAGGGGTCATCCGGGAAGGCCCGTTCCCCCAAAAACCACAGTTTTTCTGCAGCGCGTGTGTCAAGCGCGGCCGCAGGCGCCGGGACTTCACCGCGCAACCAGCACGCCGCGGCCCGTCGACACCCCCGATCAGAACTTGTAGTTGAGCGTCGCCATCACGCTGCGCGGCGTGCCGAACTGCCCTTGCCCGTCGATGTTGACGTAGTACTTCTTGTCCGCCAGGTTGTTCAGGTTGAGCTGCAGCGAGAGCTGCGGCGTGAACGCATAGCGCGCCATCAGGTTCAGCAGGCCGAAGGACTTCTGGCGGAACACCACGTCGGCGCTCGCGGTCGAGAAGCTCGACGAGGTGCTCGACTGCCAGGTGAAGCCGCCGCCCAGCGTGAGGGCCTGCCACGCACCCTGCAGCCGGTAGCTGCTGAACAGCTGCACCTGCGTGCGCGGCGCCCAGGTGTTGACGGCCGTGCCTTCGGCATCCTCGGCCACGGTGCGCGAGAGGCCGGCCGAGAGCTTCCAGTCGGGCGTGATCTCGCCCGAGACCTGCGCCTCGAAGCCGCGGCTGGTCACGCCCTTGGCACCGAAGTAGGCGAAGTCGGTGGTGCCGGGCACGACCTGGTTGCCGTCGAGCTGCGCCACGTTGTCCTGGCGGATGCGGAAGACCGCGAACGAGGTGTTGAGGCGCCCGCCCAGGTGCGCGCCCTTCAAGCCCAGCTCGAAGCTCTTGCCGGTCACCGGATCGAGGTAGGCGCCGCTGGTGTCGCGGTAGTTCTGAGGCTGGAAGATGTCGGTGTAGCTGGCGTAGGCCGAATAGGTGCGGTCGATCTCGTAGACCAGGCCGGCGTAGGGCGTGAACACGTCGTGCTTGCGCGTCACGCGCAGGCCCTGCACCTCCCAGCTGCTCTGGCGACCGCCGAGGATCAGCTTGAGCGGATCGGCCAGCGACAGGCGCAGCGCGCCGTAGAGGCCGTCCTGGCGCGTGCGGTCGAGTGAGCTGATGGTCAGCGGCCCCCAGCTCGGCTCGGCGAAGGACCCATCCCACTGGCGGAAATCGCCGGTGCCGGCCAGCACGCCGGTGCGCGCATGGCCGGCCTTGACCTCGCGCGCGCGGCTGCTGCTGAGCCCGAGCACCGCCTCGTGCGTGCGGCCCAGCAGCGTGAAGGGGCCGGTGGCCTGCAGGTCGGCGCTGTTCTGCTGGAAGCTGTATTCCGAGTAGTTGGGCAGCGCGCGCAGGCCCAGGCCCGTGACCGGGTCGGGCTGGCTGAACAGGTAGAGCAGCTTGGCGTCGTAGTCGCTCTCGCGGTGCGACAGGTTGGCCTTGAGCGACCAGCCGCCGTCGAAGCGGTGCGCGAGGTTGGCGAACACGCTGCGGTTGGTGCTGTTCCAGTGGGTCCAGTTGGCGGCCGTGGTCTTGGAGGTCGGCCAGTCGGCGATCGAGCCGTCGCTGAACACCAGCGGCAGGCCACCCCAGGTCGAGCCCGTGGGCCGGTTCGACTGGTAGTCGGCGCCCACGCTGAGCGTGGTGGCGGGCGTGAGGTCGGCATCGACCACGCCGTAGAAGGCGTTCTTGCGTGCATGGTAGAGGTCGACGTGCGAATCGCGCGCCTCGGTCATGGCCGCGAAGCGCCCGCGCACCCGCCCGTCTTCGGTGATCGGCGTCGACAGGTCGACCGCCGCGCGGTGCTGGTTCCACGAGCCGATGCCCAGCGAAGCGCTGCCGGTGAAGACCTTGCTGTCGGCGCGCTTGCGCACCAGGTTGATCGAGGCCGAGGGGTTGCCCGCGCCGGTCAGCAGGCCGGTGGCGCCGCGCACCACCTCGACCCGGTCGTAGATCGTGGTGTCGCTGCCCGACTCGCCGTAGAACGAGAGGCCCAGCGAGGTCGGCACGCCGTCGTACTGGACGTTGTCGATGTAGAAGCCGCGCGAATAGAAGTCGGAGCGGTCGCTGTCGGAGCTGACCACATGGATGCCGGTGACGCTGCGCAGCGCCTCGTTGAGCGAGACCAGGTTCTGGTCCTCGATCTGCTGGCGCGTGAGCACGCTGACCGACTGCGGCGTGTCGCGCAGCGCCAGCGACAGCCCGGTGGCCGCGGCGGTGGCGCGCGTGGTGTAAGAGCCCGTGCCCTCGGTGGTGCCGCTGCGGTCGGCATCGGCGCTGACCGTGACGGTGGGCAGCGACTCGCCCGTCGCGGTGGCCGACGACACCGCCGCCGCGCGCCGGCGCAGCACGTAGCTGCCGTCGTCACGGGCCACCGCCTCGAGGCCGCTGCCGCCAGCAGCGCGGCCATCGCTTCGCGGCCTGCATAGCGGCCCGAGAGCGCGGGCCCGGTGCGGCCGTCGGTCAGGGCCGGGTCGAAGGACAGCGCCACGCCGGCCTCGGCCGCGAAGGCCGACAGCGTGCGGCCCAGCGGGCCAGCCGGGATGTCGTAGGCGCGCGGCGCGATCGACTCGAGCGCGACCGGGCCGGCGGCGAAGGCCGAGGCGGCGCCGCCGAGCGCGAGCACCAGCAGGGCGCGATGAAGGGCAACAGGGAAAGCCGCGAAGCGGAAATGCGCCGCAGCGGCGCGGGAAGGACGGACGGACATGGAAGCGGACCTTTGGCAAGCAGATCAAGAAAGGGGTTCACCCGCCTTGCCAGCCGAGATCGCAAAAAGTATCAGGCGCGCTGCAAAAAAAACTTCTTCTTCCTCAGCGCGCCACGAGCGTGACCCAGTGCCCGTGCAGGCGCGACACCGCCTCGACCTCGTAGGTCGAGACCAGCATGCGCAGCACGCGGTCGGTGTCGTCGATGGGGAAGGCGCCCGACACGCGCAGTTCGGCCACGGCCGCATCGCAGGCCAGCAGGCCGGGCCGGTAGCGCCCCACTTCGGCCGCGAAGTCGGCCAGCCGCATGCGGTCGGCCACCAGCATGCCGCGCGTCCAGGCGCTGGCGTCGGGGTCGCGTGCGCTCTGCCTGTCGATGGCCTCGCGGCTGAACGTGGACTGCGCACCGGCCTCGACCACCACCGGCGTGGTGCCGCTGTCGGGCGTGATGCGCACCGCGCCCTCGAGCACCGCGAGCCGCGTGCGGCCCGCGTCCTGCCGCACCGTGAAGCGCGTGCCCAGCGCCTGCAGCAGGCCCTGGCGCGTGGCCACCCGAAAGGGCCGGTGCACGGCGGCGTTGTCAGGCGCGGTGGCGACGAAGATCTCGCCCGCGCGCAGCACCAGCAGGCGCTGATGGGCATCGAAGCGCACATCGAGCGCGCTCGCGGTGTTGAGCGTCACGCGCGTGCCGTCGGCCAGCGTGAGTTCGCGGCGTTCGCCGGTGGCGGTGCGGTGCGTGGCGGTCCAGCCCTGCGCGTCGGCCACCTGCCAGGCGAGCCAGCCCGCGGGCACGGCCGCCAGCAGCGCGGCCAGCTTGACCATCGCGGCCCGTCGGCCCGCGTGCGCCGGCCGGCCCAGTGCCGGCATCGCCAGCGCCGAGGGCAGCCCGCCCAGCTTGTGCATCAGCAGCTCGGCCCGCGCCCAGGCCTGCGCATGCGCGGGGTCGGCACGCTGCCAGTGCTCGCAGGCCTGCCGGTCGGCGGGCGTGGCGCGGCTGTCGTGCAGGCGCATGAGCCACTCGGCGGCCTCGTCGAGCACGCGGGCGTCGAGGCCTGCGCTCATTCAAGAACCTCCGCGCCGCGCGCTGCGGTGCGAGCTTGCTTGGGGCGGCCCGGCGCTGCGCTCATTCAAAAACCTCCGCGCTGCGCGCTGCGGTGCGAGCTTGCTTGGGGCGGCCCGGCGCTGCGCTCATGCCATCAACGCCAGGCAGCCCCGGAAGCCCTGCTGCATGTAGCGCTTGACCGTGACCAGCGACACGCCCAGCTCGCGCGCGATGTCCTCGTACTTCATGCCCTCGATCTGCGACAGCAAAAAGGCGCGCCGCGCCTGCGGCTTGAGCGCGTCGAGCATGGCGTCGATCTCGTGCAGCGTCTCGAGGATGACCAGCCGATGCTCGGCCGAAGGCGCCTGCGCCTCGGGCAGCACGGCCAGCGCCTCGAGATACGCCCGCTCCAGCGCCTGGCGCTGGTACCAGTTGACGAGGATGTTCTGGGCGATGCGCGTCAGGTAGGCGCGCGGCTGGACGATGAGCTCGGGCTGCCGCGCCACCAGCAGGCGCATGAAGGTGTCCTGCGCCAGGTCGGCCGCATCGCAGGCATTGCCCAGCTTCCTGCGCAGCCAGCCCTGCAGCCAGCCGTGGTGGTCGGCATAGAGCGCGGCGACTTCGCTGCGCTCGCTGCAGGGGGGGATCTCGGCGGCATGCATGGCGGCTTCCCAGGGCTTCACCGGGGCGCGGAGCCGACGGTCAATCAAGAATGGTTCTTATTTCATTGTAGCCAGCCTCCGCTCCGACGTGCCCCCCTGCACCGCTCGCAGGTCCCGTCACAGCGCGATTCAGTACCTGTAGTTCACCGTGAGCAATGCGTTGCGGGGTGTGCCGAAGTGGTTGTTGTCCTGCGTGCTCCCGATGGTCTGGTAGTAGTACTTGTCCGTGACGTTGTAGAGATTCAGGCGGATGTCGAGGTGGCGGTTCACCGCATAGGACGCCATCAGATCGATGAGGGTGTAGCCGCCCTGGCGCACGCCGAACGTGGTGCTCGTCTCGCTCCGGGTCCTCCACGCGCCCCCGACACGCCAGGCGCTCAGGACGCCCGGCAGGCGATAGCTGGTCGACAACTTCAGGAGGTGCCGCGGGGTCTGCGTGTCGTAGCGCGTACCGGCAACGCCAGCGTCCGAATCCCGAACGAACTGCGCCGAGTTGTAGGTGTAGCCAGCCATCACCTGCCAGTCGGGTGTCAGCGCCCCGGCGATCTCGAACTCCACGCCACGGCTTCGAACTTCGCCGGCCTGCGCGTAGCAGGAAGCGGCGGCCGATTGGCATCGGTACTGCTCCAATTGAAGGGGCAGGTTCTTCTGGTCGATCTGGAACACCGCGGCACTGGCATTGAGTTGTCCCCCCAGGTACTCGCCCTTGATCCCGATCTCCATGTTGGTTCCGGTCACCGGGGCCAGCACCGCGCCTTGCGGATTCTGGTTGTTCTGGGGCTGGAAGACACTGGTCCCGCTGGCATAGATGGAATGGTTGGCACCGATGTCGTAGACGAGCCCTGCGTACGGCGTCAGCTTGTGGCTGACCTTGTAGGCACTGTCGTCGTTCCATGTGCCGGAGCTCAGATGCATCTGGTACCGATAGGAGTCCACCCGTGCGCCCAACATCAGGGTCAGCGGATCGCTGACGCTGAATCGGGCCGTGCCGTAGAGGCCCGCCTGCGTCTGGTAGCCCTTGCGCGACCAGAGATAGTCGATGACAGGCCTCGGTACCGCGCTGGAATTCCAGTTCATCGGATCCACGGTCACGTCGTAGTCGCTCGGCCAGCCACCTGGGCCGTCGTCGTCCCGGTTCTTCCGATAGCTGCCACCGAACACCAGCTCGTGCGTTCGACCCAGCCACTGGAATGGTCCCTGCGCATAGCCGTCGATGCTGTATTGGTTCTTCTTGTACGCATACGCGCCCACGCCCTGTCCGAACAACGTGGCGTCATCGAGCGGATACAGATAGGTGCCGAGCATGTCCATCTTGGCCTGCAACGCGCGGGCCGTGACCTTGGTCTTCCAGCCGCCGTCGAAGCGGTGCTCCAACTCCGCGAAGACGCTGGCGTTCCTCTTGTTCCAGTAGGCCCAGTCCGGGGTCAGTCGCGTCGACCTCGCGAAGGGATAGAAGCTGCCATCGCGTCGGGTCGGCAAGCCGTTCCAGTCGGCGCCGGGGTTGTCCTCCTTGTTGAAGTAGCCCCCCAGACTCAAGGTGGTGTCACGCCCCAGGTCGACCTCCAGGGTTCCGTAGAAGAGATCCCGTTGATGGCTGTAGGCCTTCTTGAAGGTGTCGGCACTTTGGGAAGCGATCACTGCGCGCCCGCGCAGGGTGCCTGCTTCGTTGAGTGGCCCGCCGGCATCGATCTCGCCGCGGCGGTTGTCCCAACTGCCGGCGCTGGCGGTCAGTGACACCTGCGGCGTCGCCGTAGGACGCTTGCGCACCAGGTTGATGGTCCCCGAAGGGTTGCCGGTTCCCGTCACGATCCCCGCCGCGCCGCGAATGATCTCGACCCGGTCGTACATGGCCAGGGTCGCAAGGCCCTGGGTGTCGTAGTCGAAGGCGAGCGGAACGCCGTCGGCCAAGAAGGAGTTCACCTCGAAGCCGCGGGAGAAGAACTGCGTGCGCTCACCGCCGCCGATCTGCCGCGTGCTGAGGCCGGTGGCGTCGAGCGCCACATCCTCCAGCGACTGGAAGCCGCGATCGTCGATCTGCTGGCGCGTCACGACGCTTACCGATTGCGGCGTTTCGCGCGCCGTCAGGGCCAGCCGGGTCGCCGCAGTGCTGGGCCCCGCTGCCGCATAGGAGCCCGATCCCTCCGTCACGGCGCTGCGCTCGGCCTGCGCACTGACCGTCACCGCTGGCAGCGTTGTCGCTGCGTCGGCCGGCCCTGCGGCAGATGCCGGCAGTGCGCTCAACGCATAGCCACCGCCCGCCGAACGCACCGCGCCCAGGCCCGTGCCCGCGAGCGCACGCGACAGCGCGTCCTGCACCGTCAGGCTGCCGCTGACACCGTTGCTGCGCAGCCCCTCGGTCACGGCCGAGCCGAAGCCGATCAGCACGCCGGCCTCGCGTCCCAGCCGGTTGAGCACGCCTTCGAGCGGGCCCGCGGGGATGTCGAAGCGCTGCACGGCCTGCTGTTTCGATGCGCGCGCGGCCTCGGTCTGTGCCAGCACGAACTGCGGCGCGGTGGCGCCGGCCACGATCAGTGCGGCCAGCGCGATCGGCTGCAGGTGCACGGTGGAAGAAGTTGCTTTCGCGGCGCACACGCGCCGGCCGGTGGGTGAAAACATGGGATCGCCTTCGAGGAAATGGACAGTCGGGAAGAAGAAGCAGGCCGCGTCATTCGCGCCCTCCCCTTGCTTGACAGCCATCCCCGCCGAATCAGCTCATCTTTTTTTCGATGCGTGCTCAGCCCCGCGCGCGGCGTGGCTTCACGCTGACCCAGAAGCGCGTGTAGGTGTGCACTTCGACCGGCAGCGCCGAGGTCAGCGCGGCCAGCACGCGGTCGGTGTCGGCCAGCGGATAGGCGCCCGAGACCTGCAGCCCGGCGATGGCCGGGTCGCAGCCCAGCCGGCCCTGGCGGTGCCGCCCGAGCTCGGCCAGGAAGTCGTCGAGGCGCATGTGCGAGACCACCAGCATGCCGTCGGCCCAGGCACTCGCATCGGCGTCGAGCGGCGTCGCGTTGCCGGTCCGCGCGCGCGTGAAGCGCCCGGCCTCGCCGGCCTGCAGCACGCGCAGCGCGGCCGGCGCATCGACGGGCCGCAGCTCGACCGCGCCCTGCAGCACGCCGACATCGACCGCTGCGTCGTCGCGCAGCCGTACCGTGAAGCGCGTGCCGATCGCGCGCACCGAACCGGCGCCGGTCTGGACCAGGAAGGGCCGCTGCCGCGCGTCGGGCGCGGTCTGCACCAGGATCTCGCCGCGCACCAGCTGCAGCACACGGCGTTCGGCATCGAAGCGCACGTTGACCGCGCTGCCGGAATTGAGCACCACGCGGCCGCCATCGGGCAGCGCCAGCGCGGGCCGCTCGCCGACGGCCGCCACATGGTCGGCGTTCCAGGCATGCCAGGCGGTCGACTGGGTCGCGACCAGTGCACCGCCGCCACCCACGACCAGCGCCGTCAGCAGCTGCATGCCGCGGCGGCGCTGCATCGATTCCGGCGCGGCCGTGAGCGCGGCCCTGGCCAGCGGCGAGGGGATCTCCGCCAGCCGGCCACCCACCGATTCGATGCGCTGCCAGGCCGCTTCGTGCGCGGGGTCGGCCGCGCGCCAGCGCTCCCACAGCGCGCGCCGTGCGCTGTCGAACTCGCTGGAGCGCAGCTCGATCCACCACTGCACCGCCTGGCGCGCGATGGCGGGGGCGACCGGGTCGGTGGCGCCGGGAAAATGAAGACTGCTCACGACGCTACGCGGGGAAGAAGCAGCGCATCGCCGCCTTGGCCAGGTGGCGCTTGACCGTCGACACCGAGAGGCCCAGCGCGGCCGCGATCTCGGCCTGGCCCAGGCCTTCCAGCTGCGCGAGCAGGAAGGCCTTCTTGGCCTGCACCGGCAGGCCGCCCAGCCGGCGGTCGATCTCGACCAGCGTCTCGAGCACCATGAGCCGCTGCTCGGGCGGCGGCGCCACCGGTTCGGGCAGCAGCGCGAGCGCATCGAGATAAGCCTGCTCGATCGCGCGCCGGCGCACATGGTTGATCAGCAGGTTGCGCGCGACCGTCGTGAGGTAGGCGCGCGGCGCGTCGACGCGCTCGAGCCCGGGCGCGCCGAGCAGGCGCACGAAGGTGTCCTGCGCCAGGTCGGCCGCATCGAAGGGGTTGCCCAGCTTGCGCCGCAGCCAGCCCTGCAGCCAGCCGTGGTGGTCGACGTAGAAGGCCTGGACGAGCGGATGGAAGGCGTGCGGATCGGCGGACGCGGCGGACATGGGCGGTGCGCGAAGAATGAGAAAGGGGCCGGACGCCCATTACAAATAAGAATTGTTCTCATTGTAATGAACGGTGACCGGCCCCTCCTCCCGCGCTGCCGCGCCAGGCTCAGAACTTGTAGGTCGCGCTGAGCATCGCGCTGCGCCGGTCGCCATAGACGCCGGTGCCGTAGGAACCCAGGCCCGGCATGTAGGTCTTGTCGAACAGGTTGCCGATGTTGAGCGCCAGGCTCAGGTGCCGGTCGAACTCGTAGCGCGCCATCAGGCCCACCAGCGCATAGGCCGGCTGCGTCGCACGCCAGCCGGTGCCGTCGGAGGTCTGGTAGTAGGTCTCGCTCTGCCACGAGAAGGAGCCGCCGATCACCAGCCGGTGCCAGTCGCCCGGCAGGCGGTAGCTGGTGCTGAGCTTGACCAGGTGCTTGGGCTGGTTGGTGTTGACCGCGCTCAGGATCTCGTCGGGCTGCGGCGGGATGGTCGAGCGGCGCAGCGTGTAGCCGCCGGCGATGTTCCAGTCGGGCGTGATCTGGCCCGAGACTTCGGCCTCCAGCCCGCGGGTCGTGACGCCGTCGATGGCGCGGTAGATCTCCAGCCCGGTCACCGGGCTGGAACCCACGTACTGGGCCGCGTTCTGCTGCTTGACCTGGAACAGCGCGAGGCTGGTGTTCAGGCGCCGGTCCAGCAGCTCGCCCTTGATGCCGATCTCCGCGCTCTTGCCGGTCAGCGGCGGCAGCGGCCTGTCGCCGCTGTCCTTGTAGTAGGTCTGCGGATTGAAGATGTCGGTGTAGCTCGCGTAGACCGAGAACTGCCGGTCGATGTCGTAGACCAGGCCCGCGTAGGGGATGGCCTTGCGGTTGACCGACAGGTTGTCGGCCACGCTGTAGCTGCCGTCGAGGCCGGTGGTCTCGTCGAACAGCCTGTACCAGCTCACGCGCGTGCCGAGGATCACCGACAGCGCATCGGTCGGCCGCAGTCGCACGGCCGCGAACACGCCCTTCTCGGTGATGCGGGTGCTGCGGTCTTCCTGGTGGACGAAGTTCGGCCGCGGCGCATCGCCCTGCCAGTTCAGGTAATTGGCGATGGGATCGAAGGCGCTCGAGTAGCCGGGCGCCTCGCGGCGCTGGCGCGACCAGCCCAGGCCGAAGGACAGCTCGTGCTGCCGGCCGAACAGTTCGAACGGGCCCGACACCGCGGCGTTCAGCGAGGGCACGGTGGCCGTGGTCGGGATCTTGGCCGACAGCAGGCTGATGCCCGCGCCCGTCAGCGCGTCGATGGCGCCATAGCTGGCGGCGCCGACCTCCACGTCGCGCGACTGCTTGAGGTAGCTGGTCGCGAGGTCGAGCTTCCAGCCGTTGCCGAAGTCGTGCTTGAGCGTGGCGAAGACGTCGGTGCTCTCGTTGTTCCAGTACGACCAGCTTGCCGCCGGGTTGAAGCTGCGCGGGAAGTGGGTCTGCGTGCCGTCGTTGTAGAACAGCGGGATGTGGCCGTAGCTGGCCCCCTTGGCGCGGGTCTCCATGTGGTCGACGCCCAGGCTCAGCAAGGTGCGGGGCGTGAGGTCGACCTCGACGATGCCGTAGAGGTTGCGCGTGTCGCGCCCGTAGCGGTCGACGTAGGCGTTGGCGTTCTGCACCGCCGCCACCACGCGCCCGCGCACGCTGCCGCTCTCGTTCAACGGACCGGAGAAGTCGCCGACGCTGCGGTAGCGGTCGTACGAGCCCACGCCCGCCGACACGCTGCCGGCGAACTCGCTGGTGGGCTTCTTGCGCACCAGGTTGATCGTGGCCGAGGGGTTGCCGGCGCCGGTCAGCAGGCCGGTCGCACCCTTGACGATCTCGACGCGGTCGTAGATCGCGCTGTCGGCCAGCGAGGTGGTGAACTGGCTGGCGCTGTCCATGGTGTTGGGCACGCCGTCGAACTGGAAGTTCTCGACCGAGAAGCCGCGCGCATAGAAGGTCGCGCGCTCGCTGTCGTTGCGCCCCACGGTCACGCCCACGGTCTTCTCGAGGATCTCGGGCAGGTTGGTCAGGCCCTGGTCGTCCATCTGCTGGCGCGTGATGACGCTGACCGACTGCGGCGTCTCGCGCAGCGACAGGCCGAGGCGCGTGGCGGTGCTGGACGGGCCCGCGACGTACGAGCCCGAGCCCTCGGTGGTGCCGTCGTTGATCGCGGTGGCGGTGACGCGCACTTCGCTCAACGTGCCACCCGCGGCCTCGGCCACCGGGGCCGCGGCCTTGCGGCGCAGCACCCAGGTGCGCGCGGCGCCGGGCACGGCTTCGAGGCCGGTGCCGGCCAGCAGGCGCGTCAGCGCCTCGGGCACGGCGAAGCTGCCGGCGAGCCCGGGCGACACCACGCCGCGCACCAGTTCGGGCGGCGCGCTCACGCTCACGCCCGCATCGGCCGCGAAGCCGGCCAGCGCGGTGGCCAGCGGGCCGGCGGGCACCTGGAAGCTGCGTGCCGCTTCGGCGCCCGGGGCCTGCGCCAGCGCGATGGGCGCGGCGGCCATCGCGGCCAGCAGGCCGGTGGCGATGCAGGTGGCGCGCATGGCGCTTTTCAATGAAGAGGAGGAATGACCTGCGGCCGCACGGCAGCGGGGGTCGGGGCGGGAAGCCATGTTCTTGATTCCTTGGAGCACGTCCGTCGATGAGGTTGAAGAGAGCACATCGAACAGGACACGCCGGGCCGCAAGAAGGGGCCAGCCGGATGCGAAAAAATTTCAGCGCTGCTTTTCGGGCGCCGCGAGCGTGACCCAGTAGCGCGTGCGGAACCGCACCTCCACCGGCAGCAGCTGCGCCACGTTCTGCAGGATCGCGTCCGTATCGGCCAACTGGAAGGCGCCGGTGATGCGCAGGCCGCCCACCGAAGGCTCGCAGCGCAGCAGGCCCGGACGGTAGCGCGCTACCTCGGCGATGAAGGCATCGAGCCGCATGTCGTCGACCGCCAGGATGCCGCGCGCCCACTGGCCGGCGCCGGCATCGACCGCCGCGACCGCCTCGATGTGCGAGGCGTCGAAGCCGGCCTGCTGCCTGGCCTGCAGCAGCTGCACCGCCCCGCCCTCGCGCGTGCGCAACTCGACCGCACCCTCCAGCACCGCGACATGGCTGCGCTGCGCCTGCGGCCGCACCACGAAGCGGGTGCCGATGGCGCGCGCCGTGCCCTCGGCGGTGCGCACGAGGAAGGGCCGGCCGGCCGGGTCGCGCGCGGTCTCGATCAGCGCCGCGCCCGCGCGCAGCAGCACCAGGCGCTGGGTGGCGTCGTAGGCGAGGTCGATGGCGCTGGCGGTGTCGAGGCGGATGCGCGTGCCGTCGGGCAATTGCACCTCGCGCTGCTCGCCGGTGGCGGTGGCGTGCGTGGCGGTCCATTGCGGCGGCGCGTGGCGCCAGGCCAGCCAGCCGGCGGGTGCCGCTGTCATGAGCAGCACCAGGGCCCGCACGGCCGCGCGCCGGCTGCGCGGGCGCTGCAGCGTCGAGGTCGCCAGCGCGGGCGGCACATGGCCCGCGCGCTGGCTCACCTGCAGCGCGCGCTGCCATGCGCGGGCGTGCTCGGGCGCGCGTGCCAGCCAGCCTTCGAAGGCCCGTCGGTCGTTCGCGGTGGCCTCGGCCGAATGCAGCAGCACGAACCACTCGGCCGCCTGCGCAGCGACCTGGCGCGACAGCGGCGGCTCGACGGCGGCGAGGGCCGGGACGCTCATGCCGCCAGCAGGATGCACTCGGTCATGGCCTGCGCCATGTAGCGCTTGACCGAGCGCAGGCTGATCTTCATCTCGTCGGCGATCGCGGCGTAGCTCAGGCCGTCGATCTGCGACAGGATGAACACGCCGCGCACCTTGGGCGGCAGGCCGTCGAGCATGGCGTCGATTTCCTGCAGCGCCTGCAGGATCACCAGCTGCTGCTCGGGCGACGGCGCCTGCGCCTCGGGAAGCACCGCCAGCGCGTCGAGGTAGGACTGCTCCAGCGCGCGGCGCCGCAGGTGATTGAGCAGCAGCCGCCGCGCCACCGTCGCGAGATAGGCCCGCGGCTCGCGCAGCGCGCCCTCGGCGGGTGCGGACGGCGCGCCCAGCAGCCGGACGAAGGTGTCCTGCGCCAGGTCGGCCGCCTCGAAGGCGTTGCCCAGCCTGCGGCTCAGCCAGCCCTGCAGCCAGCGGTGGTGGTCGCTGTAGAGCGTGTCGATGTGGCGGTGGTGGACGGAGGGGGCGGCGGGCATGGCGGCGATCGGACGGAAGAGCATGGAGGTCCCGCGCGGCGCACCAGGACACCGTTGATTATAAAATGAGATTAATTCTCAATTGCATTGGCATCCCGTTTCTCCATGCCCTCCGCCGACACCTCCGCCGTGCAGGCCCTCTACACCGCGCACCACGGCTGGCTCAGCACCTGGCTGCGCCGGCGCCTGGGCTGCGCGCACAGCGCGGCCGACCTGGCGCAGGACACCTTCGTGCGCGTGCTGCTGCGGCCGCAGGCGCTGCCCACGCTGCGCGAGCCGCGCGCCTACCTCACGACCCTGGCCAAGGGCGTGGTCAGCGAGCACTGGCGCCGCCAGGCGTTGGAGCGCGCCTACCTCGAGGCGCTGGCGCTCATGCCCGAGCCGCTGGCGCTGTCGCCCGAGGAGCGGCTGCAGCTGCTGCAGACGCTGGACGAGATCGACGCCATGCTCGACGGCCTGGCGCCCAAGGCGCGCGAAGCCTTCGTGCTGTCGCAGCTCGAAGGGCTGGGCTATGCGCAGATCGCCGAGCGCCTGGGCGTCAGCGAACGCACGGTCAAGCGCTACATGGCGCAGGGATTCGAGCGCTGCCTGGCGGTCATGGAATGAGCGCCCTGCCCCCGCCCGCCCCCGACGCCGCCGTGCTGCGCGAGGCCGCGCAATGGCTGGTGCGGCTGCACTCGGGCCGCGCGCGCGAAGCCGATCACGCGGCTTGCGCGGCCTGGCGCGAGGCGGACCCGGCGCACGAGCGCGCCTGGCAGCGCGCCGAGCGGCTGTCGCGGAAATTCGGCGCCGTGCCCTCGGGGGTCGGCGTGCCGGTGCTGGCGCGGCAGGCCCGCGGCAACCGCCGCGCCGCGCTGCGCACGCTGGCCCTGCTCGCCACCGCCGCGCCCGCCGCCTGGCTGGGCTGGCGGCTCGCGCCCTGGGAAGCCTGGATCTCCGACCACCGCACCGCCACCGGCGAACGGCGCGAAGTGCAACTCGCCGACGGCAGCCGCGTGCTGCTCGACACCGGCAGCGCGATCGACGTGCGCATCGACGGCGCGCAGCGCACGCTGCGGCTGCGCGTGGGTGCGATCCAGGTCGCGACCGCGGCCGACGCGCGCCCCTTCGTCGTCGAGACCGCGCTCGGCCGGCTGCGCGCCCTGGGCACGCGCTTCACGGTGCGGCAGGACGGCGAAGACACGCAGCGGCAGATCCGCTTGGCCGTGACCGAAGGCGCGGTCGAAGTCACCTTGCGCGGCGCATCGTCGCCCGCGCTGGTGGTGCCGGCCGGCCGGCAGACGCTGCTGCGCCACCAGGGTGCCTCGCCCTTGACGGCCTTGACGGCAGTGACGCCCGAGAGCCAGGCCTGGACCCAGGGCGTGCTCTATGCCGAGAACATGCGGCTGGCCGACTTCTGCGCCGAGCTGGCGCGCTACCGGCCCGGGCTGCTGCACTGCAGCCCCGAGGTGGCCGAACTGCGCATCTCCGGCGCCTTCCAGCTGCGCGACACCGACTATGTGCTGTCGATGGTGGCCAGCACGCTGCCGGTGCAGGTGCTCACGCGCACGCGCTGGTGGGTGACGGTGCTGCCCGTCTGAAAATTTTTCGCATCCGCCTGTCCCTTTTCCTGCGCTCGTCGGGCAAGCCATGGAGCCGTGCTGTGAACACGGCAAGAACAGGACCAAGAACCATGGCATTGCATCCCTCCCGCACCGCGCGCCCGCGGCTCGCATCCCTCTCCATGCCCACGCGCCCGAGCGCCGTGACCCAGGGCGTGCGCGCGCTGTGCCTGGCCTTCGCGCTCGGCGCCGCGGGCGCCGCGCTGGCGCAGGCGAGCCCGCCGGCCGCCGCCAGCGCCAGCGCCAGCTACGACATCCCCGCCGGCGCGCTGGGTCCGGCGCTCTCGCGCTTCGCCGCGCAGGCCGGTGTCACGCTGTCCTTCGAACCCGCCTTGACCGAAGGCCGCCAGACCGCGGGCCTGCGCGGCAGCCATGCGGTGGGCGACGGCTTCGCCCGCCTGCTCGCCGGCACGGGGCTCGACGCCGTGCCGCGCGCGGGTGGCGGCTACACGCTGCGCCCGTCGCCACCCGGCGCCAGTGCCGCCGCGCCGGGGAACGCCGGCACGAACACGCTCAGCGAAGTGCGCGTCACCGCGCAGGCCGAGCGCAGCGCGACCACCGAAGGCTCGGGGTCGTACGCCAGCCGCATCGTGACCGTCGGCAAGGGCGAGCAGGCCTTGAAGGAAATTCCGCAGTCCATCACGGTCGTCACGCGCCAGAAGATGGACGATCAGAACCTGAACACCATCGACGAGGTGCTGGCCCAGACCACGGGCATCACGATGTACGACAGCCCGATGGGCGGCCGCTATGTCTACTCGCGCGGCTTCCGCGTCGACACCTACCAGTTCGACGGCGTGAACCGCGCCTTCTACTACCCGCAGGCCAACAACTTCACGAGCAATGCCGCCACGCTGGACCGGGTCGAGGTGGTGCGCGGCGCCACCGGCCTGCTGCAGGGTGCGGGGGCGCCCAGCGCCACCATCAACATGGTGCGCAAGCGGCCGACGGCCGAGAAGCAGCTGCAGCTGTCGGCCAGCGCGGGCTCATGGAACAACCTGCGCACCGAGCTCGACGCCAGCGGCCCGATCAACGAGGCCGGCACGCTGCGCGGCCGCGTGGTGGCGAGCGCCAACGACCGCGACTACTTCTACGACACCGCCAAGAGCCGCACCGGCGTGCTGTACGGTGTGCTCGAGGCCGACATCGGCCCGCGGACGCTGCTCACCCTCGGTGCCAGTGACGAGAAGCTCAAGTCCACGCCCTTCTTCCAGGGCCTGCCGCGCTACAGCAACGGCGCCGACCTGCACCTGCGCCGATCGACCGCGCTGATGGCCGACTGGAATCGCTGGAACAGCGAGCAGCGCACGGTCTTCGCCGAACTCGCCCACCGCTTCGATGCCGACTGGTCGCTCAAGCTGACGGCCGGCTACGTGCGCGAGCAGCACGACATCAAGTACGCCTTCGCGCTCGGCGCCGTCAACCCGCGCACGCTGGCCGGCAACGTGATGTACGGCGGCCTGTTCGACTTCGAGACCGAGAACAAGACGCTGGACCTCGCCGTCGACGGCAAGTTCGATGCCTTCGGCCGGCGGCATGCGCTGAGCTTCGGCGCCAACACCGGCCGCATGGTCAACCACAGCGACTTCGCGCTGATCCAGATGGTGGGCGTGGCCAACAACGTGTTCGATCCGGTCTCGGCCATCGCCGAGCCCAGCGCCGCCACCTTCGCCGCCAACAGCTACCGCGGCGGCGACGCCATCACGCGCATGACGCAATCGGGCGCCTACGGCGTGGCACGCCTGAGCCTCAGCGACCCGTTGACCCTGGTCGCCGGTGCGCGCGTGACCCGCTACACCGGCAGCACCCGCGACCGCGCCACCGGCGCCGACACCAGCGAGCCCTTCCGCGAGAGCGGCGTGCTCACGCCCTACGGCGGCCTGGTCTACGCGCTGAACCCGCAGTGGTCGGCCTATGTGAGCTATGCCGACATCTTCCAGCCGCAGAACGCGATGACGGCCGCCGGCGACCTGCTGCCGCCCATCAAGGGCCGCAACTACGAAGCGGGCCTGAAGGGCGAGCTGTTCGACGGCAAGGTGAACGCCTCGCTCGCGCTGTTCCGCATCGACCAGAACAACCGCGCGCAGGAAGACCTGGTCAATGTCTGCACCCGCAGCACCTACTGCTCGGTGTCGACCGGCAAGGTGCGCAGCCAGGGCCTGGATGCGGAGATCAGCGGCGAGCTGGCGCGCGGCTGGCAGGTCTTCGCCGGCTACACGCTCAACCACTTCAAGTACCTGGACGACACCGCCAACGCCGGCATCGATTTCGCGAGCACCTACTCGCCCAAGCACATGCTGCGCGTGTGGACCGACTACCGGCTGCTGGGCACGCTCAACGCCTGGACGCTGGGCGGCGGCGTGAACTTCCAGACCGCCAGCACGCGCACCACCGGCGCGATCACGCTGGAGCAGGCCTCGTACGCGGTCTGGGGCGCGCGCGTCGGCTACCAGATCAACCGCCACTGGTCGGCCGCGCTCAACCTGGCCAACCTGTTCGACAAGACCTACTACCAGACCATCGGCGCGCCGGCCTGGGGCAACTTCTACGGCGAGCCGCGCAGCGTCACGGTAAGCCTGCGCGGCAGGTTCTGAGCACGATCTCGACGCCCGGGATCGGGCGTCGATGTCGACTCACAGCTTCGGCGTGTACTTCAGCGTGAACATCACGTTGCGCGGATCGCCGTAGTAGTTGCTGCCGTCCGTGCCGTTGTACGAGGGGATGTAGTAGCGCTTGTCGAACACGTTGTTCACGTTGACCGCGACCGACACGGTTGGCGTCGCCTGGTAGGCGATGCGGGCGCCCCACACGGCGAAGCCCGGCACCTGGAAGGCGCGGTCGAAGCTCAGCGCGCGGCTCTGCAGGTTCACGCCGCCGCCGAGGCTGAGCCGGCTCCAGGCGCCCGGCAGCCGGTAGTCGGCCCACACGCGCACCAGGTGCTTGGGCGTCCAGGTGCTGAAGACCTGGCCCTTGTATTCCGCGTCCTCCAGGTACCGGGTCGTGTTGAAGGTGTAGCCCGCCGCGAGCTGCAGGCCGCGCAGCAGCTCGCCGCTGACTTCGGCCTCGAAGCCCTGGCTGCGCACCTTGCCCGAGGCGTTCGAGCAGTACCAGCCGTCGCAGGCGAAGCCCGAGGCGAAGTCGGTCACGGCGCGGTTCTTGTGGTCGTAGCGGAAGACGGCGAAGGAGGTGTTCAGCCGCCCGTCCATCAGTTCGCCCTTCAGGCCCAGCTCGTAGTTGCTGCCGAGCACCGGCTCGAGCACCGCGCCGGCCGCGGTGCGCGCGGTCTGCGGCTCGAAGACGTCGGTATAGCTGGCGTAGGCCGACCACTGCTTGTTCAACGCCTGCACCAGGCCAACATAGGGCGTGACCTTGCCCGAGGCGCTGCTGGGGCTGCGGTAGTCGTCCAGGGGCTGCGCGTATACCGAGTCGTACCAGCTCGCGCGGGCGCCGACGACGGCCGTGAGCGAGTCGCTCAGGCCGGCGCGCCAGGTGCCGTAGAGGCCCTTCTGCCGCACGTCGTAGCTGCTTCGGGTGCTGGACCCGCGCGCGGCGATGCTGGCGTAGTCCTGCCATGGCCGGTCGTGGTCGATGTCGAACACGTTGACGCCCCGGGTCCAGACCCGCGCATAGGCATCGTCGGTGGTGTACTTCGAGTAGTTGGCGCCGATCACGACTTCGTGCGGCATCGCCAGCGCCTCGAAGCGCCCGCGCAGGTAGACGTCCAGCCCGCGCTGCTGGCCGCGCAGGTCGGTGGCGAAGTCGCCGTAGTTCGGGCCGCTGCCGTCGGCGTTGACGACGCCCGCGATGCGCTGGTGCACCGAACTGTTCGTCTCGTTCATGCCGAGTGCGGAGGCCTTGAACACCCAGCGGTCGTTGAAGCGGTGCTCGAGGTCCGCATAGACGCTGGTCTGGTCGTTGTAGGCCCGGTTCCAGTTCGCGCCGGTGAAGGTGGAGCGCGGCAGGCCGATGTCGCGGGTGTCGCGGTAGCGCGGCAGGCCGATGAAGGTGGGGCGCGAACGGCTGTGCTTGTTGCTCACGCCCAGGCCGACCGTGGTGTCGGCATCGATGTCGTAGTCGAGCGCGGCGTAGCTGGAGCGGGTGCGGTTCCACACGCTGTCGATGAAGGAATGGCCGCGGTCCTCGTCGAGCACCAGCCGGCCGCGCAGCGTGCCTTCGGCATTGAGCGGGCCGCCGGCATCGAGCTGCACGCCGTAGCGGTCCCAGGAGCCGGCCTTGCCGCTCAGGCTCACGGTGCGTTCGGCCTGGCCGCGCTTGCGCACGAAGTTGATCGTGCCGCCGGGGCTGCCCGCGCCCTGCAGCAGGCCGGCCGCGCCACGCAGCACCTCCACGCGGTCGTAGAACACCAGCGACTCGCTGCCCCAGTTGCCCAGCGAGTAGGTGTTGCGCGGCACGGCCACGCCGTCGTACTGCATGGTGTCGAGCAGGAAGCCGCGCGCGGTCACGGCGATGCCCGCGCCCATGCCCTGCGTGGCGACCAGGCCGGTGGTGTTGCTCACCACGTCGCTGAGGCTCAGCAGGTTCTGGTCGTCCATGCGCTGGCGCGTGACCACGCTGACCGACTGCGGGATGTCCTTGAGCGCCTGCTCGGTCTTGCCGATGGTCGTGGCGCGGGTCGCATAGGAGCGCGTGCCTTCGGTGGTGGCCGCGCGCTCGGCCTGCGCGGTGACGGTGACCGAGGCCAGGGTGCTGCCGCTGGCCTCGGTGTCGCCGGCCACGGCGCGGCGCAGCGCGAAGGCACCGCCCGCACCGCCCGTGACCTCGAGGCCCGAGCCGGCCAGCAGGCGCGCGAAGCCGTCGCGCACCGTGAAGCCGCCGTCGAGGCCGCGCGTGCTCTTGCCCTGCACCAGGGCCGGCGGCACGGTGATGCTCACGCCGGCCGCGGCCGCGAAGCCGCCCAGGGCCTCGTCGAGCGGGCCGGCGGCGATGCGGTAGACCTTCTGCGTCTCGGCCGCTGCCGTGGCGGCGGCGGCCGGCTGTGCCGAGGCACCGGCCGCGGCCAGGCCCATGGCCAGCACGGCGGCATGGACGGCCAGCGAGAGCACGCGGTGCGAAGGGGTGTGACGAACGAAAGCGGAAGGTCGGCGGCGGGCCATGGATTTCTCTCTCCGGAAAGGTGTGAAGTGGTTGTTCCTCAAGGCTTCACACGCGAGAGAAGGAAAAGGGACACGGCGCGATGGATCTTTTTTTCGATGCGCCGCGACGCATCGCGGCTCGCGGGGCTCAGGTGCCCGGCGCGACCACCGTCACCCAGTAGCGCGTGCGCCAGCGCACGTCCACCGGCAGCGCCTGCGGCAGGCTGTCGAGTACCGGGCCGGTGTCGCGCAGCTGGAACACGCCGGAGATGCGCAACTCGGCCACCGCCGGGTCGCAACGCAGCACGCCGGGCCGGTAGCGGCCCAGCTCGGCCACGAAGTCCTGCAGCCGCATGTCGCGCGCGCGCAGGATGCCGCGCGACCAGTCGTCGACCTGCGGCCCCGCGGGGGTCACCGCGTCCACCGCGTGCGAGGAGAAACCGGCCTGCTCGCCCGCCTGCACCACCACCGGTCGGTCGGCGGCACGCTCCGGCCGAACCTCGACCGCGCCTTCGAGCACCGCGACGTGGCTGCGGCCCTCGTCGAACTGCCGTGCGACGAAGCGCGTGCCCAGCGCGCGCAGCCGGCCCTGCGCGGTCTCGACCACCAGCGGCCGGTAGCCAGGGTGATCGGGCGGCACCGCATCGGGCGCGGTCTCGACCAGGATCTCGCCCGCGCGCAGGCGCAGCAGGCGCAGGTGCTCGTCGTAGGCCACGTCGAGCGCGGTGGCGGTGTTGAGCACCAGGCGCGTGCCGTCGGGCAGCCGCAGTTCGCGCCGCTCGCCGGTCGCGGTGCGGTGCGCGGCCAGCCATTCGCGCGCGGGCACGGCGCGCCAGGCCAGCCAGCCCGCGGGCACGGCCGCGACCAGCAGCGCCAGCGCCTTCACCGCCGCGCGCCGGTCGGCACGCGCCGCACGGCCGAGCACCGGCGCGGCCAGCGTGCGGGGCAGCAGGTCGAACTTGAGGCTCACGCGCTCGGCGCGCTGCCAGGCGAGGTCGTGCGTGGGGTCGGCCGCGCGCCAGTGCGCCCAGCGCCGGCGGTCGGCGGCCGTGGCCTCGCCGGAGTTCAGCAGGAAGAACCATTGCGCGGCCTGCAGGGCCACGTCCTCGCGGATGGCGCTCATTCGCTGGCCAGCAGGATGCAGCGCGCCATCGCCTCGGCCATGTAGCGCTTGACGGTGCGCTCGCTTACCGCGAGCTTGGCCGCGATCTCCGCATAGCCCAGGCCTTCGAGCTGCGCCAGCAGGAAGGCCTGGCGCACGGCGGGCGCCAGCCCGTCGAGCATGGCGTCGATCTCCTGCAGCGTCTCGAGAATGATGGCCTGCTGCTCGGGCGACGGCGCCATCGGCTCGGGCAGCGCGCCCAGCGCCTCGAGGTAGGCCTGCTCGAGCGAACGCCGGCGGTAGAGGTTGGCCATCAGACGCTTGGCGATCAGCGTCAGGTAGGCGCGGGGTTCGCGCAGCTGCCAGTCGGCCTGCTTCTCGGGGGTGTCGTCCGGAGCCGAGAGCAGGCGAACGAAGGTGTCCTGCGCCAGGTCGGCCGCGTCGAAGGCGTTGCCCAGCTTCTTGCGCAGCCAGCCCTGCAGCCAGCCGTGGTGCGCGCTGTAGAGCGTGCGGATGTGCGGGTGCAGGGCGGGTTCGGCGGCGGACATGGCGGCGGTGCACGACGGCACGGGCCGCCATCAAACAAGAATGGTTCTCATTCTAGACTGGGACACCCACGCCACCTGCCCGGACATGACGGTCAGCGGCCCGGCAGGAGAACCGCCGCAGCCCCTGTCGGGTCAGACAGCCGCCGCTGAAGCGCGACAGAAACGCATCGAGAGACGGCCCTCACACCCCTTCGTACAGGGTGCCCAGCGGGTCGAAAACCAGCGCACGCGGCGCATTGCCGCGGACCGCGTGGATGGCCTTGAAGACCTGCTCGCGGTCCTTGAAACCCATGGCGCTCCGGCACACCGCGTCGCCATCGATGTTCCTGAGTTCCCAGATCCAACGGCCACCCAATTCCTGAATCACCACGAACTTCATGTCGGCCTCCTCGCAGAGTCAGAGTCGTCGAGCTCCCCAAGCATCAAAGTGCCGCCAATCCAGAGGCGCCGGCGTCGGACGGCACCCCCAAACGGCAGCATGGTCGGTCCTACGGTTTGCGCACCCCGTCCGCTTTGGTCTCAGAGTTCGGCAAAGCCGGTGCGCCCGCTGTGATCGCGCCGGCTCCAGTCGGCAATGAAATCGCGCGCCCGGGTCTCGAGCACCTCGGTGGCCGAGGCGGCATCGTGGCGCTGCCCGACCAGCATGAGCCGGCAGCGGGGCAGGCCGGCCTGCGACACGTCGGCATGGCCGGCGAGAAAACCGTCGGGTCCGGTGCCGGTGAGGTGAATGCGCACCGTCCAACCGTCGTCGTCGAAACGCCGGACCTCGGTTTCGCTGCGATCTTCTGGAGCAGGCAAGGCGCATCCTTTGGCATCAGGGGCCACCACGTGGCACGAAGCCGCGAGCTTAGCGTGTTGTTACAAGCCCCGCATGCCCGTACGGTCCTGCGCGCCCCCTGCGTGTTGGCCCACAGCGGCCTTCGACGCCCGGGACCAGAGTCAGGATCTTCATGTTTCAGGAGTTCCTTCCCATGCCCACCCTACTGCGATTGCTGACCAACGGAACGGTCCAGGACATCCAGCTCGATGCCGCGAGCGCGGTGCCGCGCCTGGGCGAGATCATCGAAACCGGTCTCGAGGAGGCGGCGCTGCAGCGCATGGAAGTGACCGAGGTGCGCTATGTGCTCGCCAACGGCACGCTGAACACGGTGATCGAGTGCCGACTGCCCACCGTGGGCCTGGCCAACCAGGGACCCGAGACCACGCGCTGAACCGGGCCGCGGGCGCGGCATCATCGGGGGATGCCAGCCTGCCCTTCCCTGCTTCCCCTGCGCGCGGCGATGCCATGAGCGTCGATCGTCGCGTCTTCCTTCAATCCGGCGCCGCCGCGCTGGTCGCGCTGCTGGCCGAATCCGCCGCCGGTGCGCCGCGCGCCGCATCGCTGCCGATGCTGGGCTTCGGCCCGGTGCCGGCCACGCTGCACGACGGCCTCACCCTGCCGGCCGAGTACGCGGCCGAGATCCTCTATCCCTGGGGTGCGCCCACCGGCCTGATCGGTGCCATGCCGGCCTTCGCGCCCGACGGCAGCAACAGCGCGGCCGACCAGGCGCTGCAGGCCGGCATGCACCACGACGGCATGCACTTCTTCCCGCTCGGCACCGACGGCCGGCGCGGGCTGCTGGTGATGAACCACGAGTACACCGACGAGCGCTGGCTGCACACCGACGGCGTCGACCGCTGGACCGCGGCGAAGGTGCGCAAGTCGCTGCATGCGATGGGCGTGTCGGTGATCGAGATCGAGCGCACGGCCCATGGCTGGCGCCAGGTGCTGCCCTCGCGCCTTGCCCGCCGCATCCACGGCGCAACGCCGATGCGCATCGCGGGGCCGGTCGCCGGCATGCCCTGGCTGCGCACCGCCGCAGACCCCGAGGGCACGCGTGTGCTGGGCACCTTCGCCAACTGCGCGATGGGCGTCACGCCCTGGGGCACCTACCTCACATGCGAGGAAAACTTCCACGGCTATTTCGGCGGCCCGAAGGCGCACGCGGCCCAGGCCACGCCGGCCCAGAAGCGCTACGGCACCGTGGCCGGCACGCAGTGGGTCGAGTACTGGCGCTTCGACGAGCGCTTCGACCTGTCGAAGCATCCCAACGAGCCGAACCGCTTCGGCTGGGTGGTCGAGATCGACCCCTTCGACCCCCGGTCCACGCCCGTCAAGCGCACCGCGCTGGGCCGCAAGCGCCAGGAGAGCGCGACCTGCCGGCTGGCCCGCGACGGCCGGGTGGCGGTCTACATGGGCGACGACGCGGCCTTCGAGTACATCTACAAGTTCGTGAGCCGCGACACGGTGCGCCCGGGCCAGGATGCGGCGGCGCGCGCGGCCAACCGCACGCTGCTCGACCACGGCACGCTCTACGTCGCGCGCTACGACGCCGACGGCCGCGGCCGCTGGCTCGAACTCACGCACGGCCGCGGTGGCATCGACGCCGCCAGCGGCTTCGCCGACCAGGCCCAGGTGCTGCTGCATGCGCGGCTCGCGGCCGACGTGGTCGGCGGCACGAAGATGGACCGGCCCGAATGGATCGCGGTGCATCCGCAGACCGGCGAGGTCTACGTCACGCTGACCAACAACATCCTGCGCGGCGAACCCGGCCAGCCCGCGGCCGACGCGGCCAACCCGCGCGAGCGCAACGTCTCGGGCGGCATCCTGCGCTGGCGCGAGGACGAGGGCGACGCCGCGAGCCTGGGCTTCGCCTGGGACCACTTCGTGCTCGCCGGCGACCCCGCGCAGCCCGGCGCGGGCGCGCGCTACCCGCAGGCCGATGCCGACGCCTTCGGCTCGCCCGACGGGCTGCATTTCGACAGCGGCGGCCTGCTCTGGGTGCAGACCGACATGGGCAGCACCCAGCGCAACGGCAGCGACACCCAGGCGCCGATGGGCAACAACCAGCTGCTGTGCGCCGACCCCGCGAGCGGCCGCATCCGCCGCTTCCTGGTCGGCCCCAACGGCTGCGAGATCACCGGCTGCGTGCTCACGCCCGACCGCCGCACGCTGTTCGTCAACGTGCAGCATCCCGCCGAACGCGTCGATGCGGCCACGGGCGCCCTGCTGCCCGCCTGGCCCGACGGCGCCACGCCCGTCAGCACCCGGCCGCGCTCGGCCACGGTGGTGGTGCGGCGGCGCGATGGTGGCATCGTCGGCAGCTGAGCTCGATCATTCGAAGAAAAAGGAGACCGCCATGCCCGTTCACATCGTCCGCCTCGGCAGCCCGCGCGGGCCCGGCGAAGGCCTGCGCATCGGCACCGTGCGGCGCCCGCCGCGCGGCGTGCCCAAGGCCGAATTCGCCCGCCAGGACTGGTACGACGTCTGGTACCCCAACCTCGCGCCCTCGGCCGAGACCATGAAGCTGGGCCAGCAGGCCGAGACGCCCGCGCAATGGGCGCTCTTCACCCGCCACTACCAGCGCGAGATGTCCGAGCCCGACGCGAGCCGCAGCCTCGACCTGCTGGCCGCGCTGTCGCAGCAGACGTCATTCGCGGTCGGCTGCTATTGCGAGGACGAGGCGCGCTGCCACCGCTCGCTGCTGCGCGGGCTGCTGGCGGCGCGCGGGGCGGAGATCGCGGGCTGAGCGCTCAGCGGTGGATCGCGCTCTGCGGCGGTTCGCTGCCGCGCGCATGGGCCCGGTACATGCCCTCGGTGTTGAAGGGCATGCTGAGCCGGCCCGTGGCATCGAGGGCGATCAGGCCGCCGCTGCCGCCCAGGCCGGTGAGGCTCTGCCGCACCACCGTCTCGGCCGCTTCGGCCAGGCCCACGCCCGCGTAGCGCATGCGCGCGCTGACGTCGTAGGCCGCGGCGAGGCGGATGAAGGCCTCGCCGGTGCCGGTGCAGGAGACCGCCGCGCCGCGGTCGTCGGCATAGGTGCCGGCGCCGATCAGCGGCGAATCGCCGATGCGGCCCACGCGCTTGTTGGTCATGCCGCCGGTGGAGGTGGCGGCCGCCAGGTGGCCGTGCACATCGAGCGCCACCGCGCCGACCGTGCCCAGCTTGCAGTCTTCGTTCAGCGGCGCGCCGTCATGGTCGAGCACCACGCGCTGGGCCGAGCGGGCGCGCTCCAGCTGTTCGCGCCGGAAGGCGGTCGAGAAGTAGGACGGGTCGACCGCTTCCGCGCCCCGCGCCAGCGCGAAGGCCTCGGCACCGGCGCCGGCCATCAGCACGTGCTGGCCGTCGTCGCGCACCGCACGGGCCGCGCGCACCGGGTTGCGCAAGCGGCTCACGCCCGCCACCGCACCGGCCGACAGGTCGGCGCCGTCCATCACGGCCGCATCGAGTTCGTGCGTGGCGTCGGCGGTGAACACCGCGCCGTGGCCCGCGTTGAACAGCGGGCAGTCTTCGAGCAGGGCCACGGCGAGGCAGACCGCGTCGAGCGCGCTCGCGCCCTCGTGCAGCAGCGTCTGCGCGGCGCGCACGATGCCCTGCAGCGCGTCGTGGTAGCCGGCCGCGGCCGCCGCATCGAGAGCGGAGGCCTGCACGGTGCCGGCGCCGCCGTGGATGGCGATCACGGGTGTCGAGGACATGTTCATCGTTTTTTTCAAGGCGCGGTGGCCAGCTCCAGCTCGGTGAGCCAGATCATCGCCTGGCCGCGCGAATCGCCGCACATCTCGCGCGACGGCTGCAGGCCGCCGCAGCAGGCGGGCCGCTCGGGCTGGCCGAAGATCGCGCAGCGCTGGTCGGCCATCAGCTGCACGCAGCGCACGCCGGCGGGTTTGCCGTTCGGCATGCCGGGGATCGCGCTGCTGATCGAGGGGGCGGTGCAGCAGGCACCGCAGTCGGCCCTGCACTCCAGCGCGCTCAACCGGCTTCTTCCTGCAGGGCCTTGGCGTTGGCCACCTCGGTCTCGCGCGGCAGCGTGACCGCGTTCTTCACCGCGAGGATCTCGGCCATCACGCTCACCGCGATCTCGGGCGGCGTCTTGCTGCCGATGTAGATGCCGATCGGGCCGCGCAGGCGCGCCAGCGAGGCCGCGGTCTGGCCGAAGTGTTCGACCATGCGCTCGCGCCGCGCTTCGGCGTTGCGCCGCGAGCCGATGGCGCCCACGTAGAAGGCCTCGCTCGCCAGCGCTTCCAGCAGCGCCAGGTCGTCGAGCTTGGGATCGTGGGTGAGCGCCACCACGCAGCTGCGGCGGTCGGGCCGGAAGGCCAGCACCGCGTCGTCGGGCATCTCGGTGGTGATCGCCACGCCGGGCACCGACCAGGCGCTGCGGTATTCGACGCGCGGGTCGCACAGCGTGACCGCGAAGCCGCTGAACTTGGCCATGGTCGACAGGTACTCGGCCAGCTGGCCCGCGCCGATCAGCAGCATGCGGTACTCGGGGCCGAAGGTGTTGGTGAGGGCCTGCTCGTCCACCTGCAGGGCGTCGGGCGCGGCCGATTCGGCCAGCCGCACGCTGCCGTCGGCCAGCGCCACGGTGCGCTGCATCAGCTGGCCGCGTTCGAGCGCGGCCACCAGCGTGTCGAGCGAGGCGGCGTCGGGGTCGTACTCGAGCAGCAGCTCCAGCGTGCCGCCGCAGGGCAGGCCGAAGCGGTGCGCCTCGTCGGCCGTGATGCCGTACTTGACCAGCGCGGGCGCACCGGCGGGCGGCATCGGCTCTGCCGCGCCGTGCAGCCGGCTGTAGCGCGCGATCAGGTCGTCCTCGATGCAGCCGCCCGAGACCGAGCCGACCACCGCGCCGTCCTCGGCCAGCGCCATGATCGAGCCCACCGGCCGTGGCGACGAGCCCCAGGTGCGCACCACGGTCGTGAGCAGCGCGCGCCGGCCGGCGCGGCGCCAGTCGCGCAGCGTGCGCAGCACCATGACGTCGAGGTTTTCCATGGCGGTGTCAGCTCGCGTCGGCGTCCTTCTTGCCGCCCAGCCCGATCTTCTGCATGAAGCCGGCCACCGCGCCCTTCTTCTCCCCGGCCGCCTCTTCCTCGGCCGGCGCCGGGCAGTAGCGGCGTTGCATCTCGGCGTCGAAGCGCTTGAAGAAGTCGTCGGCGGTGGACTTGGCGGCGCCGTCGATCAGCCGCTGGCCGAGTTGGGCGATCTTGCCGCCCACCTGGGCCTGCACGGTGTAGTCGAGCTCGCAGGCGCCGGCGTCGTCGGCCACCGGCTTGAGCGTGACGCTCGAGGCGCCCTTGGCGAAACCGGCCACGCCGCCCTGCCCTTCGAAGCTGAGCTTGTAGCCGTCGGGCGGCGCGATGTCGGTCAGCGTGACCTTGCCGGAGAACTTGGCCGACACCGGGCCGACCTTGACCGCGGCCGTGACGCTGTACTGGTCGTCGCCGGTGAGCTCGAACTTGTCGCAGCCGGGGATGCACTTCTTCAGCGTCTCCGGGTCGTTGAGCGCTTCCCACGCCTGTTGCTGCGTGACGCCGAGACGGCGGTTGCCGAGCATTTCCATGGTGTTCTTCCTTCTGTCGTGGGGCGATGCGCCGCTACCGGCCGGCGCGCATCAGCGTCGCCAGGCTCGTGGCCAGCTGGCCGAGCGCGTTGAGATTGTGGACCGCCAGCATCGCGTCTGCATGGCGGTGCAGGATGGCCGCACCGCGCGCAAGGGGGGCGTAGCCCTCGAAGCGCAGCAGGGGGTTGAGCCACAGCACGCGCCGGGCGTGCCGCTTGAGCCACAGCAGCTCGTTCTCCAGCACGGCCGGCTCGCCGGTGTCGAGCCCGTCGCTGATCACCAGCACCAGGGTGCGGCGCCCGGTGAGCCGCCGCGCATGCCCGCGACGCAGTTCGTGCAGCGAATCGCCCAGGCGCGTGCCGCCCGCGAAATCGTCGATGGCGGCGCTGGCGGCGGCCAGCATCGCGTCGGCATCGGCAATGGCGAAGGCCGGCGTCAGGTCGGTCAGGCGGGTGCCGAAGGCGAACACGTCGCGCCGGCCCGCGCGGCGCGTGGCCGCGTGCAGGAAGGCCAGCAGCAGCCGCGCATAGCGCTCCATCGAGCCCGACACGTCGATCAGCACCAGCAGCGGCAGGGGCTGCGCGCGGCGCGCCAGCCGGGGCAGGCGCAGCATCTCGCCGCCGGTGCGCGCCGCCTCGTGCAGCACGCCGGGCCAGTGCATGCGCGCATGCGTGCCGCCGCCGGCCACCACGCGCAGGCGGCGCGAGGGCAAGGTGGGCACGGGCAGGGCGATGTCGCGCGCCAGCCGTTCGACCAGCCGGTACTCGGCCGCGCCCAGCGCGTTGAAATCGGCATGCTGCAGGCGCTGCAGGTCGCTGGCCGTCATGGCCGCGTCGAAGTCCACCTCGCGTTCGCTCTGCGCGGGCCGGTCGGCCTCGCGCGGCGCGGCCAGGGCCTCGCGCACCCGGGGGCGGCGCTTCGACGGCTCCATCTTGCCCTCGGCGCTGGGCAGCATCTGGGCCAGCATCTTGTTCGCCAGCTCGGGGTCGCGGAACCAGGCGTCGAACAGTTCACGGAACACGCCGCGGTCCTGCTCGCGACTGACCATCACGGCCTCCATCGCGGCGCAGAGGTCGTCACGCGCATCGACGCCGACCAGCACCGCCGCCTCGGTGGCGAGCGCGATGCGCGACGCGTCGGTGGGCACGCCGGCCCGGCGCAGCGCGCGGCCGAAGCCGGCGATGTTGCCGGCCATCTTGCCGCGACGCGCGTCGCCTAGCTGCTCCATCGCACGCTCCTGAACTTGGCCGGACGCAGAGGACGCAAAGGTTTCGCAGAAGACGCGGAAGAACCGCCAGAATTTTGGGGCCTCCCTTCTGCGTTCTCTGCGGAATCCTTGCGCCTTCTGCGACCGGTCTTCATGTCCCCGCCTCCTCGGGCCTCAGCAGTTCGGCCGCCAGCGCCTGCGTCACCGCGGCCACGTCGTCGCGCTGCTTGAACAGGATGCCCGCGGTGTCGACCACCACTTCAGGGTCGAGCACCAGCGCATCGAGCGCGACCAGCGCGCGCGCCCACTCCACGCTCTCGGCGATGCCGGGGGCGCGCTGGAAGGCGTTGGCGAAGGGCGCGCTGCGCACCCGCCCGATGAAGTCGGCCACCTGGCGCGACAGCGCCTCGCCGGCCTCGGGCACCTGGGCGCGCACGATCGCGAGCTCGCGTTCGCGCTCGGGATAGTCGAGCCAGTGGTAGAGGCAGCGACGCTTGACCGCGTCGTTGAGTTCGCGCGTGCGGTTGCTGGTGAGGATGGTCACTGGCGGCACCACGGCCGCCACGGTACCCAGCTCGGGAATGCTCACCTGGTACTCGCCCAGGTATTCGAGCAGGAAGGCCTCGAAGGGCTCGTCGGCGCGGTCGACCTCGTCGATCAGCAGCACCGCGCCGGGGGCCGGTGTCTGCAGCGCCTGCAACAGGGGGCGGCGGATCAGGTAGCGCGGCTGGTAGACCTCGGATTCGATGTCGCTCGACGCGCCGTGGGCCTCGGCCGCGCGCATGTGCAGCAGCTGCGCCGCATAGTTCCATTCGTAGAGCGCCTCGCGCTGCTCCAGGCCGTCGTAGCACTGCAGACGCAGCAGCTCTCGCTGCAGCGCGATCGACAGCGCCTTGGCCAGCTCGGTCTTGCCCACGCCCGGCTCGCCTTCCAGCAGCAGCGGGCGCTGCAGCTTGAGCGCGAGGAACACGGCCGTGGCGAGCCGGCGGTCGGCGAAATAGCCCGCGCCCTGGAGCGCGAGGGCGACGGCATCGATGCTGGAGAAGGTCATGACGAAGGGTAGCGGATGCGGAATCGGACTTCCGGACGCAGAGGGCGCAAAGGACTCGCAGAAAGCGCAGAAGCAAAACCAAGAAATGTCTTTTTTGCGTCTTCTGCGAAACCTCTGCGCCCTCTGCGTCCGGCAGTCCGTCTTCGAGTCCTCAGCCCAGCGCCTTCGCCACCGCCCGCTGTGTCAGCACCGTGATCAGGTTCGCCCGGTACGCCGCCGAGGCATGCAGGTCGCTGTTGAGGTCGCTCGCGTCGATCTTCACCGCCGCCACCGCCTCGGGCGTGAAGCTCTTGTTGAGCGCATCCTCCAGCCCAGTATGGCGGAACACGCCGTTGCCCGCGCCGGTGATGGCCACGCGCACGCCCGCGTCGTACTGCGCGAGGAACACGCCGACCAGCGGGAAATGCGAGGCCTTCTGGCGCAGCTTCTCGTAGTGCGCGCGCTTGGGGACCGGGAAGCGGATCGCGGTGATCAGCTCGCCCTCGGCCAGCGCGGTGGTGAACAGGCCCTGGAAGAAGTCGTCGGCCGCGATCTCGCGCTGGTCGGTCACGATGGTCGCGCCCGAGGCCAGCACGGCACTGGGGTAGCAGGCAGCCGGGTCGTTGTTGGCGACCGAGCCGCCGATCGTGCCCATGGCGCGCACCTGGCGGTCGCCGATGCGCGAGGCCAGGTCGGCCAGCGCCGGGTACGCGGCCTGGATCTCGGCATGGTTCGCCACGTCGAGGTGGCGTGCCATGGCGCCGATCACGAAGGCGTCGCCTTCTTTGCGGATGGTCGCGAGTTCGGCGATGCCGCCGAGGTCCACCAGCTGTTCGGGCGCCGAAAGGCGCAGCTTCATCGAGGCCAGCAGGGTCTGGCCGCCGGCCAGCGGCTTGCCGCCGGCGGCTGCGAGCTTGGCGGCATCGGCCACGCTGGCCGGACGTTCGAGGGTGAAGGGGTACATGGAGGTCGCTCCTGGTTCAGACGGGCGGACGGCCCTGGGTGCTCGCGGCGAGCGACGGGGTCTGCGGCTGCTGGGTCGGCGTGGTGGCGCCCTTCTGCATCGCCTCCCACACGCGGTGCGGCGACGCGGGCATGTCGAAGTCCTTGACGCCCAGCGGCGCCAGCGCATCGAGCACCGCGTTGATCACGGCCGGTGGCGAGCCGATGGCGCCGGCCTCGCCGCAGCCCTTGGAGCCGATCGGGTTGTGGGTGCAGGGGGTGCTCAGCGTGTCGAGCTTGAAGTTGGGGAAGTCCTGGGCGCGCGGCATCGCGTAGTCCATGAAGCTGCCGGTGAGCAGCTGCCCGGTCTCGTTGTCGTAGACGCAGTTCTCCATCAGCGCCTGGCCGATGCCCTGCACGATGCCGCCATGCACCTGGCCCTCGACGATCATCGGGTTGATGATGGTGCCGAAGTCGTCGACCGCGGTGAAGCGGTCGATGGTGACCTCGCCCGTGCCCTTGTCGATCTCGACCTCGCAGATGTAGGTGCCGGCCGGGTAGGTGAAGTTGGTCGGGTCGTAGAAGGCCGTTTCGTTGAGGCCGGGCTCGAGCTTGTCGAGCGGGTAGTTGTGCGGCACGTAGGCCGTGAGCGCCACCTGGCCGAAGGGGATCTTCTTGTCGGTGCCCTTGACCGTGAACTCGCCGTTGGCGAACTCGATGTCGGCGTCGCTGGCCTCCATCAGGTGCGCCGCGATCTTCTTGGCCTTGGTCTCGATCTTGTCCAGCGCCTTCATGATCGCCGTGCCGCCCACCGACAGCGAACGCGAGCCGTAGGTGCCCATGCCGAAGGGCACGCGGCCGGTGTCGCCGTGCACGATGTCGACGTTCTCCACCGGGATGCCCAGGCGCGCCGCCACCAGCTGCGCGAAGGTGGTCTCGTGGCCCTGGCCGTGGCTGTGCGAGCCGGTGAACACGGTCACGCTGCCGGTCGGATGCACCCGCACCTCGCCGGCTTCGAACAGGCCGGCGCGCGCGCCGAGCGCACCCGCCACGTTCGACGGCGCCAGGCCGCAGGCCTCGATGTAGCTGGAATAGCCGATGCCGCGCAGCTTGCCGTTCTTTTCGCTCTCGGCCCGGCGCGCGGCCAGGCCCGACACCTCGGCCAGTTCGTTCGCGCGGTTCAGCAAGGCCGGGAAATCGCCCGTGTCGTACTGCAGCGCGACCGGCGTCTGGTAGGGGAAGCTGCCGATGAAGTTGCGGCGCCGGATCTCGTCCTGCGCCAGGTTCATCTCCCAGGCGCAGCGCGACACCAGCCGCTCGAGCAGGTAGGTGGCCTCGGGCCGGCCCGCGCCGCGGTAGGCGTCGACCGGCGCGGTGTTGGTGAACCAGGCGTCGACCTCGACGTGGATCTGCGGCGTGGCGTACTGGCCGGCCAGCAGCGTGGCGTAGAGGATGGTCGGGATGGCGGTCGAGAAGGTCGACAGGTAGGCGCCCAGGTTGGCGTCGGTGTGCACGCGCAGGGCGAGGAACTTGCCATCCTTGTCCATCGCCATCTCGGCATGGCTCACATGGTCGCGGCCGTGGGCGTCGGACAGGAAGCACTCCGAGCGCTCGCCGGTCCACTTGATGCTGCGGTTGAGCTGCTTGGCGGCCCAGGTCAGGCACACGTCCTCGGCGTAGAGGTAGATCTTGGAGCCGAAGCCGCCGCCCACGTCGGGCGCGATCACCCGCACCTTGTGCTCGGGCAGGCCCAGTACGAAGGCGGTCATGAGCAGGCGCTCGACGTGCGGGTTCTGGTTCGACACGTAGAGCACGTACTCCTCGGTCGCGCGGCTGTAGTTGCCGATGGCCACGCGCGGCTCGATCGGGTTGGGGATCAGCCGGTTGTTGACCAGGTCGAGCTTCGTCACGTGCGCCGCATTGGCGAAGGCCGCATCGACGCCGGCCTTGTCGCCCAGCGTCCACTTGTAGCACTGGTTGTCGGGCGCCTCGTCGTGGATGGTCACGCCGCTCTGTTTCCTGGCGGCGTCGGCCACGCTCACCAGCGCGGTGTGCACGTCGTAGTCGACCACCACGGCCTCGGCCGCGTTCTTGGCCTGCTCGACCGTCTCGGCCACCACCATCGCGACGTGGTCGCCCACGTAGCGCACCTTCTTGATCGCCAGGATCGGGTGCAGCGGCTCCTTCATCGGCGTGCCGTCGGGGTTGTTGATCAGCCAGCCGCAGGGCAGCCCGCCCATCTTGCCCTCGATGTCCTTGCCGCTGAAGATGCCGATCACGCCGGGCATCTTGAGCGCCTCGGCGGTGTCGACCGAGCGGATGGTGGCGTGCGCGTGCGGCGAACGCACGAAGATCGCATGGCTCTGCGCGGCCATGGTCACGTCGTCGGTGTAGTTGCCGGCGCCGGTCAGGAAGCGGTAGTCCTCCTTGCGACGGACCGCCTCGCCGATGTGCGGCAGGTTGGCGAAATCGGATGCACCCATGGCCGGCTCCTCAGGCCGTGACGGGCTTGGCAGCCGCCGCGGTCATGTTCTTGCCGCCCAATTGCACGGCCTTGACGATGTTCTGGTAGCCGGTACAGCGGCACAGGTTGCCGTCGAGCAGCGCGCGGACCTCGGTCTCGCTCGCGTTCGGGTGGTAGGTGCACAGGTCGATGGCGCTCATCACCATGCCCGGGGTGCAGAAGCCGCACTGCAGCCCGTGGCACTCCTTGAAGGCCGCCTGCATCGGGTGCATGGTGCCGTCGGCCTCGGCCACGCCCTCGATGGTGGTGATCTCGGCGCCGGCCACCTGGGCCACCAGCACGTTGCAGGACTTGATCGCGCGGCCGTTCACGTGCACGGTGCAGGCGCCGCACTGGGCGGTGTCGCAGCCCACATGGGTGCCGGTCAGGTGCAGGTGCTCGCGGATCGCGTGCACGAGGAAGGTGTTGGGCGGGGCGTCGACCGTGGCCGCACGGCCGTTGACGGTGAAAGATACCTGCATGTGGCTGTCTCCGTGGAAGGAATGGCTGGTTCGGCGAATGGCATCTTGGGCGCCGGAGGTGGCCACCATCCTAGGCAAAACCCTTGCCGCTTGCAGGTCGACCGCGAAATTCTCAAAATGGAACAGCGGGCCCCGGTCCGTCCCCCCACGCCGCCGTTCCGCCTCACCCCAAGATGCTCACCACCCCCGCCCATTCCCCCCGCGACGGCAACCGCCTCCAGGCCATTGCCCAGGCGCGGCGGCAGTGCATCCATGGCGAGGACGTGGCCCTGGCCACGCCGGTCGAACCCTGGCTGCTGCGCTCGTGGCGGCGCTGCCTGGCGGCCGGCCATCGGCCGCAGCAGCGGCTGAGCTTCGAGCCGGTATCGCGCACCGCCGAGCGCGACGCCGGCGAGCGCCACCAGGCGCTGCTGGGCGCGGCGCGCCCGGTGCTCGAGCGGCTGTCGCGCGCCATCGCGGACACCCGCTACTTCGCGCTGCTGACCGATGCCGACGGCCTGGTGATCGAAGTCGGCGCGCTGCCCGGCGGCAGCGACGACGCCGCGCGCCGCGCGCGCGACATCGCCCGCGTGGGCGTCGACCTGTCGGAGCGCGCCATCGGCACCTCGGCCATCGGCGCCGCGCTGGCCGAGCAGGCGCCGGTGTGGCTGCACCGCGCCGAACACTTCTTCGACGACACCGGCATCTACAGCTGCGCGGGCGCGCCGCTGTTCGGACCGCAGGGCGAGTGCATCGGCATGCTCGACCTGACCGGCGTGCACGCGGCCGAACGGCCCGAGCTGCGGCACCTGGCGGCCGGTTCGGCGCGCAGCATCGAGAACGCACTGGTGCGCGCCCAGCCGCACGCGCTGCTGCTGCGCCTGAACTGGCCCGGCTGCGCCAGCGGCGACGAGTCCGAAGGGCTGCTGGCGCTCGACACCGATGCGCGCGTGCTGGCGGCCAACGCCGCGGCGCGGCAGATGCTGAACGCGCCGCTGCGCGCGGGCGCGGCACCGAGTGCCGACACGCTGTTCGCGCTGCCACCGGGGTTGCTGTGGGACGCCGCCCGGCACGGCCGCACGCTCGAGATCCCGCTGTGGTCCGGCCTGCGCCTGCAGGCCTGGCCCGAACTGCCGACGCGCGGCGCGGCGCCCGCTCCCGCCCGCCCGCGGCTGCGCGACGTGGAAACGGCGCTGATCCGCAAGGCGGTCGAGGACGCCCGCGGCAACGTGGCCGAGGCCGCACGCGCGCTGGGCATCAGCCGGGCGACGGTCTACCGCAAGCTGGCGGCGCGCGGGCGCTGAGCCGCGCGTTTCAGGCGTTCAAACCCTTCATGCCCTCGTCGGTGTAGCGCCCGCCGGCCGCCACGCCGATCGGCAGCGCCGCGCCGATGCGGGCCAGTTCCTCGGCCGACAGCGCCACCTTCAGCGCACCCAGGTTGTCGTCGAGATAGCGGATGCGCTTGGTGCCCGGGATCGGGATCACGTCCTCGCCCTGCGCCAGCAGCCAGGCCAGCGCCAGCTGGGCCGGCGTGCAGGCCTTCTCGGCCGCCAGCGCCTTGACCGTTTCGACGATGCGCAGGTTGCCCTGCAGGTTCTCCTCGGCGAAGCGCGGGTTGGAGCGCCGGAAGTCCTTGGCGTCGAGCGAATCGCTGGTGACCTGGCCCGTGAGGAAGCCGCGGCCCAGCGGGCTGTAGGCGCAGAAGGCGGCGCCCACCTCGCGGCAGGCCTGCAGCACGCCCTGCTCGGGGTCGCGCGTCCACAGCGAGTATTCGCTCTGCACCGCGGCGATCGGGTGCAGCGCCGCCGCGCGCCGCAGCGTGTCGGGCGAGACCTCCGACAGCCCGATGGCGCGCACCTTGCCGGCCTTGACCAGCTCGGCCAGCGCGCCGATCGAGTCCTCCAGCGGCGTCTCGAGGTTGAGCCGGTGGATGTAGTAGAGGTCGATGGTCTCCACGCCCAGCCGGCGCAGCGAGGCCTCGCAGGCCGAGCGGATGTAGGCCGGCGAGTTGTCGACGCGGCGCTCGTAGCTGCCGGGCTTGCGCACCAGGCCGAACTTGGTGGCGAGCGTGACGCGCTCGCGCTTGCCCCGGAGGAAGCGGCCCAGCAGTTCCTCGTTGGCGCCGAAGCCGTAGGCGTCGGCGGTGTCGAACAGGGTCACGCCCGCGTCGAGCGCGTGCTCGAGCGTGGCCAGCGATTGGGCGTCGTCGGTCTCGCCGTAGAACTCGGACATGCCCATGCAGCCGAGGCCGAGCGCCCCGACCTGGAGGCCGCTCTGGCCGATGGAACGTTGCTTCATGCTGCTTTTTCCTTTTGCGATGAAAGAGGGCTGCGCTCGATGGCGCGGTAGTGCGTGATCTTGTCGGCCAGGATGCCGGCCGCGCGCTGCATCTCGGCGATGGACGCCTGCACTTCGGCCAGATGCGTCGCGAGCATCTGGCGCCGTTGCGCGGCCGTGGCATCGCCCTGGCTGCGCAAGAGGGCGAATTCCTGCATCCGGGCGACCGGCATGCGGGTCTCGCGCAGGCGCAGCAGGAACGCGATCCAGTCGAGGTCCGCGGCCGCATAGCGGCGCTGGCCGCCGGCGGCACGCGTCACCGGGGCGATGAGCCCGATGCGTTCGTAGTAGCGCAGCGTGTGTGCCGTGAGGCCGGTGCGGCGCGAGACCTCGTCGATGCTCAGGGGGGAGTCCATGGCGTGCATTCTCGAAGTTCGAGCGCACTCCAAGTCAAGAACAATCTCGCTTCCTCTATTGCAGCCCGAAGGTGAAGACCGCGCCGCGACCCTCGCGCGGCTCGAGCCGGATGTCGCTGCCGTGCAGTTGCAGGATGCGCCAGACGATCATCAGGCCCAGCCCGCCCTCGCGTTGCCGGCCCGCGGCAAAGGCCGGCCGCGTGAAGATCACGGGCTTCAGTTCCTGCGGCAGGCCCGGGCCGGTGTCGCTGACCTCGACGCGGATGCCGGTGCCCTCGCCCGACAAACGCACCCGGACTTCGCCGCCTTCGGGCGTGTGGCGGATCGCGTTGTCCAGCAGGTTGGTGAGCACGCGCTCGATCATGCCCAGGTCGGCATGGACGGCGGGCAGGCCCTGCGCGATGTCGGCCACCAGGTGCTGGCGCCGCGCCTCGGCCGCGAGCTCGAACTTCTGGAACACGTCCTGCACCAGGTCGGCCAGCGCGAAGCGCTCCTTCTCGGGCTTGACCACGCCGTATTCCAGCCGCGCCAGCTCGAACAGCTCCTGCGCCAGCCGGCCGACCTTGCGGCTCTGGCCCAGCGCGATCTCCAGGTAGCGGCGGCGCTCGGCGGGCGCCAGCGTGTCGGCCTTCATCTGCAGCGTCTCGAGGTAGCCGTGCAGCGAGGTCAGCGGCGTGCGCAGGTCGTGCGAGATGTTGGCGAAGAGCTCGCGCCGCTGCTGGTCCTGCGCCGTGAGTTCGCGCCATTGCTCGGCGATGCGCTGCGCCATCTTCTGGAAGGCCTGGCCCAGCATGCCGATCTCGCCGCCCGTGCGCGCCACGCGGTCGAGCGCGGGCGTGGCCTGCTCCAGCGCGGCCACGCCCTCGCGCTCGAAGCGCTCCACCGCGCCGGTCAGTTCGCGCAGCGGCCGCGTGATGAGCCGGAAGGCAAACAGCCCCGCCACCAGGCCCAGCAGCGCGACCAGCGCCATCGACCACAGCGTGGTGCGCATCACGCTGCCGGCCGCGACGTTGGCGGCCACGGCCTCGCGGTCTTCGCCCGACAGCACCACGTAGACATAGCCCGCGTCGCGCCCGTCGGCCTGCAGCGGCGCGGCGCTGAACACCTTGCGCCCGCCCTGGCCGCGCGGATCGTCGCCGAACACCGGCAGCGCCGCGCCGCCCAGCAGGCGGCGGATGGGTCCCAGGTCGACCCGGTCGCGCTTGAGGTGGCCCGGCGGCGCGGCCTGCGCGACGATGCGGCCGTCGGCGGCCAGCAGGTAGACCTCGACGCTGGGGTTGACCGCCATCAGCTGGTCGAACAACGCATGCACGGCCGTGTCGTCGAGGCCGTTGGCGCGCATCAGCGCGGCATTGCCCGCGATGTGGGCCGCCAGGCCCATCGACAGGCGCTGCGTCACCTCCTGCTCGTGCCGCCCGCCGGCCGACCACTGCAGCCAGGCCGAAGCGCCGCAGCAGGCCAGCAGCAGCACCGCGAACACGGCCGACAAGCGGCGCGAGAGGCTGGCCGAGGCGAAGGCCGACTTCATGCCGCGGCCTCCGGCGCGTCGGTGGGCGCCAGCTTGTAGCCACGCCCCCAGACCGTGAGGATGCGGCGCGGCTCGGTCGGGTCGGCCTCGATCTTCATGCGCAGCCGGTTGATGTGCGTGTTGACCGTGTGCTCGTAGCCGTCGTGCTGGTAGCCCCAGACCTGGTTGAGCAGGTCGAGCCGCGAGAACACCCGGCCCGGATGGCGCGCGAAGAAGTACAGCAGGTCGAACTCGCGCGGCGTGAGCTCGATCGGCTTGCGGTCGACCCACACCTCGCGCGCCACCGGGTCGATGTCCAGGTTGCCGAGCGCGAGCCGGCCCGATTCCATGCGCGCGTTGCGTGCCATCGCCTCGGTGCGCCGCAGCAGCGCACGCACCCGCGCCACCAGCTCCAGCACCGAGAAGGGCTTGGCCAGGTAGTCGTCGGCACCCAGCTCCAGCCCGAGGATGCGGTGCACCTCGCTCGAGCGCGCGCTGGTGATGATGATCGGCGTGTAGCGCGTCATGGCGCGGGCGCGGCGGCAGATCTCGAGGCCGTCGATGCCCGGCAGCATCAGGTCGAGGATCAGCGCGTCCCAGCTGCCGCGCTCGAGTTCGCGCGCCCCGGCATCGCCGTCGGCCGCATGCGTCACGGCGTAGCCCTCGTCGTGCAGGTGCATGCGCAGCAGCTCGGCGATGTGGGCGTCGTCCTCGACGATCAGCACGCGTTTGGCGGTTTCCATGTGTACGCATTCTGCGGCGGGACGGCCGCGGGAGTTATCACGAATTATTGAACTCTTCGTGAGGATTCGGCCAGCAGGTGCGCCCAACAATCCGCCCCATGCAAGACCCATCCCTCACCCCCGATCGCCGCCCGATCCACCCGGTGTGGATGCGCATCACCCACTGGCTCAATGCGCTGGCCGTGCTGGTGCTGGTGACCAGCGGCTGGCGCATCTACAACGCCGCGCCCTTCTTCCCCTTCGAGATCCCCAAGGGCCTCACGCTGGGCGGCTGGCTGGGCGGCGCGCTGCAATGGCACTTCGCGGCGATGTGGCTGCTGGCGGCCAACGGATTGATCTACCTGGTGCTCAACATCGCCAGCGGCCGCCTGTTGCGCAAGTTCTTCCCGCTGTCGGTCCGGGGCATCTGGCACGACGCGCTCGCGGCCCTGCACGGCCGGCTCTCGCATGCCGACCCGCGCCACTACAACAGCGTGCAGCGCGCGGCCTACCTGTTCGTGATGCTCGACATCGTGCTGCTGGTGCTGTCGGGCCTGGTGCTCTGGAAGTCGGTGCAGTTCGCGGTCCTGCGGGACCTGCTGGGCGGCTACGACTTCGCGCGCCGCATCCACTTCTTCGCAATGGCCGCGCTGGTCGGCTTCGTCGCGGTGCACCTGGTGATGGTGGCGCTGGTGCCCCGCACCCTGCTCACCATGCTCAGCGGCCGCGCCGGCCTGCCCAAAGGAAAGACGTCATGAAGATCCTTCGCCGCCTGCCGCTGATCGGCGTCGACAGCGAGGCCGCGCTGGCCGAAGCCCGCCAGCTGATCCAGCGCAAGGTCGAACACCCCGCGCGCCGCGCCTTCCTCACGCGCTCGCTGACGCTGGGCGGCCTGTCGCTGCTCACCGGCTGCAGCATCAGCGACAACGCCGGCGTCGAGGCCGCGCTCAACACCATCTCGCGCTTCAACGACAAGGTGCAGGGGCTGATCTTCGATCCCGCGCAGCTCGCGCCCACGTATCCCGAATCGATGATCACGCGGCCCTTCCCCTTCAACGCCTTCTACGGCGAGAGCGAGGTGCGCGAGGTCGACGAGGAGAGCTACCGGCTCGAAGTGACCGGCCTGGTGGCCGACAGGCGCCAATGGACGCTGGCCGAACTGCGCGCCATGCCGCAGCAGGACCAGGTCACGCGCCACATCTGCGTGGAAGGCTGGAGCGCCATCGGCAAATGGGGCGGCGTGCGCTTCGCCGACTTCCTGCGGCGCGTGGGCGCCGACACCAGCGCGAAGTTCATCGGCTTCAAGTGCGCCGACGACTACTACACCAGCATCGACATGCCGACCGCGCTGCATCCGCAGACCCTGCTCACGCTGACCTACGACGGCGAGCCGCTGCCGCCGAAGTACGGCTTCCCGATGAAGCTGCGCATGCCGACCAAGCTGGGCTACAAGAACCCGAAGCACATCAAGGCCATCTTCGTCACCAACACCAACCCTGGCGGCTACTGGGAAGACCAGGGCTACAACTGGTTCGGCGGGAGCTGAGCGACCCGAGGCTCAGCACCGCTGCAACGCGCGGCCGGCGCCCTGTCGAACCCGGCCATTTTTCTCTCTCGACAAACGCTCTCATCACATCAAGGAAACCCAAATGAACAAGCTCAGCACCACCCTCCTCGCCGCCTTCATCGCCGTCGGCTCGGTCTCGGCCTTCGCTGCCGACGAGATGGCCAAGGACGGCATGGCCAAGGATTCGATGTCGAAGGACAGCATGTCCAAGGACGGCATGAAGAAGGACGCGATGAAGAAGGATTCGATGGCCAAGGACGGCATGTCCAAGGACGCGATGGCTAAGGACGGCATGGCCAAGGACGGCATGAAGAAGGACGCCATGGGCAAGGACGCCATGGGCAAGGATGCGATGTCGAAGGACGCGATGTCCAAGGACGGCATGAAGAAGTAAGGCCGCCGAAGCGCCGCGACACACCCGCGGCGGTTCAGCGCCTTGTCAGAGGAACATGAAGGCGGCCGCGGCCACCGCCGTGGGCCCCAGCGCCCCGAGCAGCAGCCCGCCCGCGCCGACCGTCTCGTCCGCAAAGCCCCGCTTGAGCAGGGCGATGCCGGCGGGATTGGGCGCGTTGGCGATCACCGTCAGGCCACCGCCCGCGACCGCGCCGGCCACCAGCATGTACTTCGACTCGTCCGAGATGCCGACGATCAGCGAACCGAGGTAGGTCAGAGCGGCGTTGTCGGTGATGGCGGTCAGGCCCAGCGCGCCGAGGAACAGCGCGATCGGCGTCAGGCCCGAGACGATGGGCTGCAGCCACCACTGCTGCATGCCGCCCAGCACCACCAGGCCGGCCAGGAAGAAGCCCACCAGCAGCGCCTCCTTGATGATCAGCGGGCTCTGGTGCCGCTCATAGGCTTGGGTGAAGCCGAGGAACATCAGGAACAGCCCGAGGAACACCACCGGGTGATGCGCGAACAGCACCACGCCCGCGAGCAGCCCCACGTGCACGGCCACCACCGTCGGCGGCACGCGCGCTTCGGCCGCTGCGCCGTCCAGGGCCGCGGGCGCGGGGCGCAGATGGTGGCGCAGCACGAAGGCCGCGACGCTGGCGTTCACCAGCACCGCCAGCGCGGCCTTCCAGCCGAAGGTGGCGAACATGAAGGCGCTGTCCCATTGCCAGGTGGTCGCGACCATCAGCACCGGCGGTGCCGCATAGGAGGTGAGCGTGCCGCCGATCGAGACGTTCACGAACAGCACACCCAGGGCCAGGTACTTGACGCGCTCGGGCACCTCCGGCCGGAAGATCTGCGGCGCCAGCATGAGCGCGGCGATGGTCATCGCGGCCGGCTCGGTGATCAGCGAGCCGAACAGCGGCACCGCGGCCAGGCCCAGCCAGGCGGTGGCCAGCGGCGTGGACACCGGCAGCACCCGCGCCAGCGTGTCGACGCTCGCCATCACCGTGCGCAGCACCGGCCGCGACGCGGCGATCACCATCACCACGAAGACGAACAGGGGCTCGGTGTAGTTGCGCGATTCCGCATAGTCCAGCGCCTGCGTGCCGCCGCTGACGAAGGCCATCGCCAGCACCAGCACGATGGCCCAGAAGCCGAAGACGACCTCGACCTCGCCCAGCAGGTGGAACAGGCCGGCATGGGCGGGATGGCGATGGGAGAGCCGCTCGAACTGCTTGGCGGCGAAGGTGTGGAGCAGGGCGACAGCGAAGATGGCTGCCGCGATCCATTGGATCGGGGTGTCGGTCATGTTTTTCGATCGTGACGAAACTGCGAGGCGGCCCGACCTTCGCAATGACCTGACATGCCCTGATTGGCATGCCACCCTGCCTGTATTTTACCCCACATGCCGTCATGGGCAATGAACAGCATTCCTCGCGATCTTGCGCCGCGCGCAGGCTCAGCGGGTGGCGGGCGTGGGCACCAGGTCGAAGTGGTCGGCCTGGTACTGGAACAGCAGGCAGTTGGTGCCCGGCTCGCAGCCGCTGAAGTGCGGCAGCTTGCCCGGGATGTAGTAGTAGGAGCCCGCCGGGTACTGCACCTTCTTGCCGTCCTCGAAGATCGCGTAGAACACGCCGCTCAGCACCACCGTGGGCAGGGCCTGGGTGTGGAAGTGGTGCGGGTTGACATAACCGGCCGGGAATTCCACGAAGGCCTCGTAGGGGCCCTGGCCCAGGATCTCGCCGCGCACATTGGCGGCGCGGATGCCGCCGGTGCCGGGGACGTCGCGCCATTGGAGGTCCTGGGCGGGCAGCGAGACCAGGGCTTCGGACGGGGCCGGGCCCCCTCCTCCGCCACCGCCGCAGCCGGCCAATGCCGCCAGTGCAACGAGGCCCACCGCGCCGAGGCGGTACTTGAACGTGTTCTTCATGATTCTTCCTTGGGGTGTGACAGCAAACAAAAAGAGGACGCCGCGACGCCACCGGGTGCGAGACGGGCTCGCCCCGAAGGGATGCGGTCTGGAATTCGAGGGGGATCCGCGCGCGTGTGGCCGGATCGGATCGCTAGGCGACGGCGGGGTCGGGGCGCTGGCGGATGCCGGGGTGCTTCTTCATGCGCGGTTGCCTTTCATGGCCGATGCAGTGTGACGGCCCGAATGGTAGGAGCGCACGCCGCGGCGCGCCAGCCGTGCCGCCGCACAAGATTTGTGCGCACACTGCGCACCGGCCCGCCTCAGGCCGGCAGCGCCACCACCACCGCCGCCTCGTCGAGCACGGCCGCCACGCGTTGCCGCGTGCGCAGCGCGACGTCGCGCGGCGCGAAGCCCACCAGCTGCAGGCCGGCGCCGATCGCCACCGCGATCTCGTCGCCGCCCGCGCCGCGCAGCACGCCCGTCACGGCACCGTCGAGCCGGTTGCCGCGCGCGGTGGCCGGCGCGGCATCGGCGCGCACCACGCGCACCGCGGTGGCCTTGCACAGCGCGAGCACCGGCAGGCCTTCGTGCAGGCCCAGCAGCTCGGCGCTTTCCTGGGTGATGCGCGCGGCGATGCGGCCGCCTTCGGCCGCATCGCCGAGCCGCATCAGGGCGCGCACCGTGCGGCCGGTCGGCTGCAAGGCCTCGATCACGGCCGGCAGCTGGTTGCGCATGCTGGTGCGCACCGCCAGCCGCGCGATCGTGGTGTCGGCCCGCGGCGCGGCCTCGGCCCCGCCGGCGGCCCAGCGCGCGTGCACGGCGCGGCGCGCGGTGTCGAGCGCCTCGGCCAGCTCGAGCAGGTGGCCGCCGTGCGCCGTGAGCAGCGCGCCGCCGCCGCCCGCGCCGCCCACCGCCCGCTCGACCAGCGGCACGCCCGCGAGATTGGTCAGGGTGTCGATGGCCTGCCAGGCGGCCTTGTAGCTCACGCCCGCGTCGCGCGCGGCCTGGGAGATGCTGCCGCTGCGGGCGATGCCGCGCAGCAGGTCGATGCGCTTGTCGCTCGGGCCGTGCCCGAGCGCGTCGATGAGTCGGGGGCTTGCCATGCGGGGCATTGTGCAATGCGCACACGGCGGCGCCGCTTGCGTTATCCTTTTTTGGAATAGCGCGGCGCACCGCCCCTCGGCCAGCCGCGGCCCGTACTGAAAGGACCCCTACCGTGAGTGCCGACGCCCTTGCCTCCGAAGCGGCCGCCCCGCGTCATTCCCTCGCGCGGCTGGGCCGCCACCTGCATGCCTCGGTGCTGCGCACCTGCCTGCCGGTCGAGGCGCTGCGCGAGCTGCTGCCGCACGGGGCCGTCGCCCAGCGCGAGCTCGACGACGCGGTGCTCGCGGCCGCGGTGGCCAGCGCGGCCGCGGCCGGTGCCGAGGCCGAGGCGCTCAACGCGGCGCTCGACCGGCGCCATGCACCGGCGCTGGCGCAGTTCGCGCGCGCCCGCGGCAGCGCCGACCTGCTGCGCGAATGGAGCGCCGCGGCCGGCTCGCCGGCCATGCCGGGCGCCTACTGGGCGCTGCTCACGCACCCGCTGGCCGACCGCGCGCTGCGCCACCTGGCCTTCGGCGACGTGGAGATGCTGGGCCACAAGGCGCCGGCCAACGCCTCGCTGCCGATGCTGCTGGCGCGGCGCTCGGTGTCGCCGCGCCGGCTGACCGGGCCGGCGCCCACGCCCGAGGCGCTCGACCTGATGCTGCAGGCGGCCCTCGCGGCCCCCGACCATGGCCGCCTGCACCCCTGGCGCGTGATCGAGTTTCGCGCCGAGGCGCGCGAGGCGCTGGCCGACATCTTCGAGCGCGAGAAGCGCGGCCGCGACCCCATGGCGGCCGCGAGCGACCTGCGCCGCGCACGCGAACACGCCACCCGTCCGCCCTGCCTGCTGGCCTTCGTGGTGTCGCTGCGCCAGCGCAAGCGCGTGCCGCTGCGCGAGCAATGGCTGGCCTCCGGGGCCGCGCTGGGCAACCTGCTCAACGCCGCGCATGCGCAGGGCTACGGCGCGATCATGCTCAGCGGCGACCGCTGCTTCGACGCCGAGGTCTGCGCCGACCTGGGCCTGGGGCCGCACGAATTCCTCGCGGGCTTCGTCAGCATCGGCACCATCGCCGAACCCGCGCCGGCGGTCGACCGGCCGCTGTCGCAGACGGTCTGGTCCTGCTGGTCTTCGCCGGCACAGGGCGCGCGCAGCGGGTCGCGGCCCGCGGCCTGGACCTTCACGGCCAGCGACAAGGCCATCGGATGAACGACGCTGTCGTCTGCCGGCCGGTCGCGCGCGTGCACAGCCGCTTCACCGAGGTCACGGGCATGCCGATCCAGTCGGCCGGCGTGCCGCAGGAACTGGCACGGGTCGAGGTCTTCGCCGAGTTCGCGGCCGGGCTGCGCGACATCGAGGGCTTCGAGTACCTGCTCCTGTTCACGCACTTCCATCGCTGCGCCAGCGAGAAGCTGGAAGTCACGCCCTTCCTCGACGACCGCACGCACGGCGTGTTCGCCACACGCGCGCCGGCCCGGCCGAACCGGCTGGGGCTGTCGATCGTGCAGCTGCTGAAGGTCGAGGGCCGCATCCTGCACATCGCGGGCAACGACATGCTCGACGGCACGCCCGTCCTCGATATCAAGCCCTACGTGCCGCGCTTCGACGTGCGCGCCACCGAGCGCATCGGCTGGTTCGCCGACCGCCTGGACGCACTGCCCACCATCCGCGCCGACGACCGCATGGCCTGATGCGGCTTTCCCCAGGGTCCGCGTGTGCCTGCGTTGTTATGATTTCGCTATTCCCGATTTGAATAGCGAACCGAAGGACGCGAGATGAACACGACTCCCCGCTGGCTGCACAAAGCCACCCTGCTGGCCGTTTTTTCGCTGGGCAGCGTCGCGCTGCATGCGCAGGAGCTCGTGGTGTCCGCCGCCGCCAGCCTGACCAATGCCTTCCAGGCCGTCGGGCAGGCCTACGAGAAGGCGCATCCGGGCACCAAGGTGACCTTCAACTTCGCGGCCTCCGGCCCGCTGCTCGCGCAGATCCAGCAGGGCGCGCCGGTCGACGTCTTCGCCTCGGCCGACCAGGAAACCATGGACCGCGCCGCCAAGGCCAACCTGCTGGCCGAGGGCACGCGCGCCGACTTCGCGCGCAACACGCTGGTGCTGATCGTCCCCGCCAGCGCCGCGGCCTCGCCCGCCAAGCTGTCCGACCTCTCCGACGCCGCGTACAAGCGCATCTCGACCGGCACGCCGTCGTCGGTGCCCGTGGGCCGCTACACCATGGCCTCGGTGCAGGAAGCCGGCCTCACGGCCGCGCTGGAACCCAAGTGGATCTACGGCGAGAGCGTGCGCCAGGTGCTCAACTACGTGGCGCGCGCCGAGGTCGATGCCGGCTTCGTCTACCGCACCGACGCGCTGATCGAACGCGAGAAGACGCGCATCGCGCTGACCGTGCCCACCACCACGCCCGTGAGCTACCCGATCGCGCAGATCGCCAGCAGCAAGAACGCGGCCGGCGGCAAGGACTTCATCGCCTTCGTGCGCAGCGCCCCGGGCCAGCAGATCCTCGACGGCTTCGGCTTCTCCAAGCCCTGATCCTTGCTCGCTCCCCTCTGGCTCACGCTCAAGATCGCCCTGCTGGCCACGCTGCTGGCAGGCGCGATGGGCATCGCCCTGGGCTGGTGGATGGCGCGGCGCCAGTTCGCGGGCAAGAGCTTCGTCGACGCGCTGCTGATGCTGCCGATGGTGCTGCCGCCCACGGTGCTCGGCTACTACCTGATCGTGGTGATCGGCCGCAACGGCGTGCTGGGCCAGTACCTCGACCGCTGGTTCGGCATCAACCTGATGTTCACCTGGCAGGGCGCGGTGATCGCGGCCTCGCTGGTCTCGCTGCCGTTGATCTACAAGGCCGCGCGCGCCGCCTTCGAGGACGTGGACGGCCGCTTCCTGCATGCCGCGCGCACGCTGGGCGCGGGTGAGTTCGAGATCTTCGCGCGCATCGCGCTGCCGCTGGCGGTGCGCGGCATCACGGCCGGCCTGATGCTGGCCTTCGCGCGCGCCATGGGCGAATTCGGCGCCACGCTGATGATCGCCGGCAACCTGCCCGGCAAGACGCAGACGCTGTCGATCGCCATCTACGACGCCGTGCAGGCCGGCAACGACGCGCAGGCGCTGTGGCTCACGCTGGTGATCTCGGTGGTGTGCGTGGTGGTGCTGGTGGTGTCGGGCCGCATGCTGCAGGCCAAGCATTGACGACCATGATCCCGGTGCTCGACATCCACGTGCAGACCCTGCTGGAATCGCCCGGGCGGCGTTTCGAGCTCGACGCGCAGTTCAAGTCCACCACGCTGCGCACCGCGCTGATCGGCGCCTCCGGCTCGGGCAAGTCGACGGTGCTGATGGCGATCGCGGGCCTGGCGCCGCATGCGCGCGGCCATGTGCGGGTGGCGGGCGAGGCGCTGCTCGACAGCGCGCACGGCATCGACCTGCCGGCCCGCGCGCGCGGCGTGGGCCTGGTGTTCCAGGACTATGCGCTGTTCCCCCACATGACGGTCGAGCAGAACCTGGCCTTCGGCCTCTGCCGCCTGGGCCAGCGCCCCGACGAGGCCCAGCGCGCGCGCATCGACGCGCTGGTGCGGCAGTTCGACCTGGGCAGCCTGCGCACCGCCTGGCCGCGCCACCTGTCGGGCGGCCAGCGCCAGCGCGTGGCCCTGGCCCGGGCGCTGGCACCGCAGCCGCGCGTGCTGCTGCTCGACGAGCCGCTCTCCGCGCTCGACACGGTGCTGCGGGTCCGGCTGCGCGCCGAACTGGCCGAGATGCTCGAGCGCGTGCAGGTGCCCACGCTGCTGGTCACGCACGACCCGAGCGACGTCGAGGCGTTGGCGCAGTCGGTGGTGACGCTGGACGAAGGCCGCGTCGGGCCGGCGCGCTAGCCTTCTCAGGCCCCGGCCGGCACCTTGTCCAGGAAGCCGGTCACGGCGCGCAGCTTGCCGCCGTCGAGTTGCGCGAAGTCCGAGCCCTCGATCAGGTCCTCGGCGCCCGCGGGCCCCAGCGTCCAGCCGAAGCGCAGGTGGTCGCCATGCGCGTCGGCCCGGCCCTTGAGGTGGAAGCGGAAGCCCGGGTAGCGCTGCTGCACCGCGCCGACCAGCGCGTCGATCGCGTCGAGTCCGCGGGCCTGCGCCATCGGGTCGACATAGCTGGCATCGGGCTGCCAGCCGGCTTCGAGCAGGCGACGGCGGCGCAGCGGATCGGTCTCGTTCCAGACGGCGAGGTAGGCGTGGGCGATGCCGGCGGCATCGGGGGTGGCGGTGTTCATCATGGCGATTCCTTCGGCGTTTGCGGCCCGCAACGGCGCGGGGTGCATGAAGGATCGCGCCGCTCGCGCGCGGCGTCGATGACCTCGCGGGTCATGCCTCAGATGCTGCAGCTGCGGAAGCCGAAGAAGCCGTCGTCGCGCGCCGGCGGTGCGAAGCCGCGCCAATGCATGGAGCGCATGCGCGCCCGGGTCGCGAAGGACGAACCCCGCAGCACGCGCGCGGTGCCGAAGGCGGGCACGGGATCGAATTCGGTGCCGCTGCTCCAGGGGTCGGCACGCCAGCCGGGCCAGGCCTGCAGCGTGCCCGCGGTCCATTCGTGCACACCGCCCCAGCCGAAGCCGCGGTGGGCACCGGCCTGGGCCGCGATCTCCCATTCGACCTCGGTGGCGATGCGGCGGCCGGCCCAGCGCGCCCAGGCGTCGGCCTCCCACCAGCTCAGGTGCACAGCGGCATGGTGGTTGCCGGCCTGCACCATGCGGCCGAAGCGGCGCTGCAGCACCGCGCCACCCGCGCCGCGCGGGCCGGTGCCGATCTGCTCCACATGACGCGGCGCGCGGCGCCCGTCGGGCTGCTGCGCCAGCCATTGCCAGCCGCCGGGCTGCCACAGGTCCTGGCGGTCGTAGCCGCCGTCGTCGACGAATTCCGCGAACTGCTGCCAGCTCACCGGCTGGGCGTCGATCTCGAACTCGGGCACCGCGATGCGCAAGGTGCCGGTCTCCTGCGACAGGGCCAGGCCGGGGGCGTCGGCGGGCCGGCCCAGCGTCCAGTGGGTGGCGGGCATCAGCAGCGGTGCGCGCGGCGCGGCCGCGGGCGACAGCTCGATGTCCAGCGGCAGGCCCAGGCTCTGGGCCATCACGATCAGCTGCTCGCCGCGCAGGTCCTCGTGCAGCAGCGCCAGCCGGTAGAAGTACAGGCCGGCGTCGGTCTCGGCCGCGCGCGCGAGCAGGTCGAGCGTGCACTCCAGCGTCTCGAGAAGGTAGGCGCGCGTGGCCTCGGCATCGGGCAGTTCGGCGCTGGCGCCGGGCGCGGCGCTCCACCAGTCGTCGGCGCGCGGCTCGATCGACGCCAGCCGCGTCGGGCGCGCGGGGCAGTCCAGGCCGAAGGCGCGCTGCGTGTTGCGGGCGATCCACCATTCGGAGAACCAGGCGACGTGCCCGCCCAGCCAGAACGGCGGGACCACGCCCTCCTGGGGCTGAGCCAGCGCGCTGCCGCGCTCCTGCGCCTGCTCCCACAGCGACAGCAGGTGCAGCGTGTGGTTGCGCGCGTCGATCAGCGCCAGCGACAGCAGTTCGCGGCCGGCGCGCCGCATGTCGGGCGAGTCGATCGATTGCGGTGTCGCATGCGCGGGCCGTGACGCAGGACCAGGGAGGGCAGGCATCGACGGATTATCGCGGTGCAATTTCCCGGGCCCGACTACGGGCAAACGCCGCATTGGGATCCCGCGATGCACCGATAAAATCCGCCCCACTGCACCCGACCCGCCTGCGCACAACGCCGGTATGTCGGGTGTGTTCGTATCAAGCACGTCCAAAACATGGAGCGACTATGCAAGGCCTGATGAAGTTGTCGAGAGCCATCGACTGGCTCAATGCCCAAGTGGGCAAGTACGCGATCTGGATCATTCTGGCGTCCACGGTCATCAGCACGCTGAACGCGGTGGTCCGCAAGGTGTTCAACACCAGTTCGAACGCCTACCTCGAAGTCCAGTGGTACCTGTTCGCCTGGTCCTTCCTGATCGCGGCGGGCTTCACCCTGCTCCACCGCGAACACGTGCGCATCGACGTGCTCAACAGCCGGCTGTCCAAGCGCACGCAGATGTGGATCGACATCCTCGGCTTCGCGCTGTTCCTCACGCCGCTGTGCCTGGTGGTGCTGTACTACACCGTGCCCATGCTGATCTCGCAGTACCAGTCGGGCGAGATGTCCGGCAACTCGGGCGGCCTGATCCGCTGGCCGGTCTGGCTCGCGCTGCCGGTGGGCTTCACGCTGCTGCTGCTGCAGGGCTGGTCGGAGCTGATCAAGCGCGTCGCCTTCCTGCGCGGCGCGGGCCCGGACCCGACGCTCAAGCTGGGCGAGAAATCGGCCGAGGAAGAACTGGCCGAAGTGCTGCGCGAACGCGCAGGCATCCAGCCCGGCACGCCCGAGACGGCGCCCCAGGCCCGCTGAACGAAGCGCACCGCACACACCATGGAATTCATCACTGCCAACTTCGCCCCGATCATGTTCGCGGGGCTGATCATCTTCCTGCTGCTGGGCTTCCCGGTGGCCTTCAGCCTCGGCGCCTGCGGGCTGTTCTTCGGTTTCATCGGCATCGAGCTGGGCGTGTTCCAGTCCTCGGTCATGGCCTGGCTGCCGCAGCGGCTCATCGGCATCATGGCCAACGACACGCTGCTGGCCGTTCCCTTCTTCACGCTCATGGGGCTGATACTGGAGCGAAGCGGCATGGCCGAGGACCTGCTCGACACCGTCGGCCAGGTCTTCGGCCCGATGCGCGGCGGCCTGGCGCTGGCCGTGATCTTCGTGGGCGCGCTGCTGGCCGCCACCACCGGCGTGGTCGCCGCCTCGGTGATCTCGATGGGCCTGATCTCGCTGCCCATCATGCTGCGCTACGGCTACGACCGGCGCATGGCCTCGGGCGTGATCGCGGCCTCCGGCACGCTGGCGCAGATCATCCCGCCCTCGCTGGTGCTGATCATCATGGCCGACCAGCTGGGCAAGAGCGTCGGCGACATGTACAAGGGCGCCTTCCTCCCGGCCTTCATGCTGGTGGGGCTGTACGTGCTCTACGTCGCCTTCCTGGCGATCTTCAAGCCCGAGCGCGTGCCCGCACTGCCGCCCGAAGCCCGCATCTACCGCGAGCCCAACGGCGGCGGCGGCTACATGTCGCTGGTCGTGCTGATGACCATCTCGGCCATCGCCGCGATCCTGCTGGCGCAGAACATGACCGCGCTGCACAGCTGGTGGCAGGGCCAGGAAGTCACCTTCGTCGCCACCGACGAGAAGGTCGTGGTCGCGATGTGCGGCGGCACCTTCGTGGCCTTCGTGATCGCGGTCTTCAACAAGCTCACCGGCCTCAAGCTGCTGTCGCGCCTGGCCGAACGCGTGACCTTCGTGCTGATCCCCCCACTGCTGCTGATCTTCCTGGTGCTGGGCACCATCTTCCTGGGCGTGGCCACGCCGACCGAAGGCGGCGCCATGGGCGCGATCGGCGCGCTGGTGATGGGCGTGGTGCGCAAGCGCCTCGACATGAACCTGCTCAAGCAGGCGCTGACCGTCACGACCAAGCTGGGCAGCTTCGTGATGTTCATCCTGATCGGCGCCACCGTCTTCGGCCTGGTGTTCCAGGCCGCCGACGGCCCGATCTGGGTCGAGCACCTGCTGACCGGCCTGCCGGGCGGACAGATCGGCTTCCTGATCGTGGTGAACCTGCTGATCTTCATCCTGGCCTTCTTCCTCGACTACTTCGAGCTGTCCTTCATCGTGGTGCCGCTGCTGGCGCCGGTGGCGCACAAGCTGGGCATCGACCTGATCTGGTTCGGCGTGCTGCTGGCGGTCAACATGCAGACCTCGTTCATGCATCCGCCCTTCGGCTTCGCGCTGTTCTTCCTGCGCTCGGTGGCGCCCGAGAAGCCCTACGTCGACCGCGTGACGCAGAAGATCATGCAACCGGTCACGACCATGCAGATCTACCGCGGCGCGGTGCCTTTCGTGCTGATCCAGCTGGTGATGGTGGGCGTGCTGATCGCATTCCCGGGCCTGGTCACCGGCAGCCTGGACAAGGTGCAGAACTACGACCTCGACAAGGTGGGCGAGCAGATGCGCGAGCAGCTGCAGCCCGAGAGCAACGACACCGACGGTGGCTACGGCGCGAACGAAGAACCGAGCACCGAACCCGCGGCACCGACCGAAGGCGGCGCGATGCCCGAGCCCGGCGCGGAGCCTTCGTCGGCGCCGCCCGAGTCGACCGCCGACGATCCGCTCAAGGCGCTGCAGGACTCGCTCAAACCCAAGAGTCCCTGAACCCACCGGGGCGCTCCTGCGCCTCGGCCCACCGCCTGGATGCAGGCGAAAAAAAACCGCGCAGTGCGCGGTTTTTCTTTGGGCGCCGGCCGCGAAGGCCGGCGTCGGACTCAGACCTTCACGCCGTTCATGTACTGGTTGAACGGGAACTCGGAGAAGCGGTTCCAGAGGATCTGGTCGCGCTGGAAGGTGCGCATGTCCTGGTGGATCTTCTTGAACTCCGGCGACTTGGCTTCGTGCTCGGCGAAGACTTCCATGGCGGTCTTGAAGCCGGCGTCCATCACGGCCTTGGGGAAGGCCTTGAGCTGGGTCTTGTCGGCGACCAGCTTCTTCAGCGCGATCGGGTTGTAGGCGTCGTACTTGGCGGTCATGTCGCGTGCGGCGACCTTCATGGCCGCATCGAGGATGGCCTTGTTCTCGTCCGACAGCTTGGCGAAGGCCTTGTTGTTGACGAAGAACTCGAGGTCGGCGCCGCCTTCCCACCAGCCGGGGTAGTAGTAGAAGGGCGCGACCTTGTTGAAGCCCAGCTTCAGGTCGTCGTAGGGGCCGACGAATTCGGCCGCATCCAGCGTGCCCTTCTCGAGCGCCTGGTAGACGTCGCCCGCGGGCATGTTCTGCGAGATCACGCCCAGCTTGGCCATCGATTCGCCGAACACGCCGCCGCCCATGCGCATCTTCAGGCCCTTGAGGTCGGCGACGGTCTTGATTTCCTTGCGGTACCAGCCGCCCATCTGGGTGCCGGTGTTGCCGGCGCTGGCCGTGCGGAAGTTGTACTGCGCGAAGAAGGCGTCCAGCAGCTTGCGGCCGTTGCCGTATTCCTTCCAGGCGTCGTTCTGGCGCGCGGTCAGGCCGAAGGGCACGGCGCAGCTGAAGGCGAAGATCGGGTCCTTGCCGGTGAAGTAGTAGGCGGCGCTCTGCGCCATCTCGATGGTGTCGCCCTGCAGCGCATCGACCACGCCGAAGGCGGGCATCAGTTCGCCGGCCGGGTGCGCGGTGATCTCGAACTTGCCGCCCGACAGGGCCTTGACGGTCTTCGAGAGCATTTCGGCGCTGCCGAAGATGGTGTCCAGGGAACGGGGAAAGCTCGAGGCGAGACGCCAGCGCACGGCCGTCTGGGCATGCACTGCAGGCGCGATGCCTGCGGCCAACACGCCCGCGATGCCAGCGTTTTTGATGAGGGAACGACGATCCATGGACAACTCCGGGTTCTTTGAGAAAAACGACATGCGGCTCATGACCGCGTCAGCGACTGGGGTGTCAGCCCGGGCGATTGTAAAAAAGCACTTACAGCGTTCGGCGGGGGGTTTACCCTGCGCCGCCGCAAGTCGGGCGCCGCAGCCACGGAGCGGTCCGCGGGCGGGAGGCATAAAATGTGAGACCGCCCTTATACCTCCCTGACAACGGCCTTCTCATGAGAAACCCCATTTCCTTCAAGCCCGCATTGCTCGCGCTCGCCGCCGCCACCGCCTTCGGCGCCCAGGCCGCCGACATCAAGATCGGCGTGGCCGCAGCCCTTTCCGGTGGTGCCGCGCAGTACGGCGCCGCCATCCGCAACGGCTTCCAGCTGGCCGCCGACGAGATCAATGCCGCTGGCGGCATCAACGGCGACAAGATCGTGCTGGCCATCGAGGACGAGCAAGGCAAGAAGGAAGACGCGATCAACGTCTTCAAGAAGCTGATCTTCCAGGACAAGGTCCTGATGACCTTCGGCCCCACGCTGTCGAACTCGGCCCAGGCGGCCGACCCGATCGCCCAGGCCTCCAAGACCGTGGCCTTCGGCACCTCGAACACCGCCGACGGCATCACCTCGATCGGCGACTACATCTTCCGCAACTCGGTGACCGAGGCCGACGTGCTGCCCGAGACGCTGCGCGTGGCGATCAAGCACGCCAACGTGAAGAAGGTCGCGGTGCTCTACGGCAACGACGACGTGTTCACCAAGAGTGGCTACGACAACTTCAAGAAGGCCCTGGAAGACCTGAAGCTGCCCGTGACCACCACCGAGACCTTCGCCAAGGGCGACGTGGACTTCAAGGCCCAGCTGACCAAGATCAAGGCCACCAACCCCGACGCGATCGTGCTGTCGGCCCTGCTCGCCGAAGGCGCGCCGGTGATGGTGCAAGCGCGCCAGCTCGGCCTGAACGTGCCGATCATCGGCGGCAACGGCATGAACTCGACCAAGATCTTCGAACTGGCCAAGGGCAGCTCGGACAACCTCTACGTGGGCAGCCCCTGGTCGGCCAGTAACGCCACGGCCGAGAACACCAAGTTCCAGAAGGCCTACAACGACAAGTTCAAGATCGCGCCGGACCAGTTCGCGGCCCAGGCCTACGACGGCCTGTACGTGGTGGCCCAGGCGCTCAAGGGCGTGAAGCTCTCGGGCAACCTCGCGGCCGACCGCAGCGCGCTGCGCAATGCACTGCCCGACGTGAAGTGGACCGGTGCCACCGGCGCCTTCGCCTTCGCGCGCGCCACGGACAAGGCCGGCAAGCCCGCCGGCTACGACGCGCAGCAGAAGGCCATCGTGAGCGTGTCGCGCGGCACGCAGTTCGTGATCGAGAAGTAAGCCTCTCGCCGGCGGGCCGCGCGGCCCGCCCTGTTCCCTCAATGGCGCAGACCTCTGCGCCGTTTTCTTTTTTTGATTTGCCGCGGCGCGCCCTGCCCGCGGCCTGACGGAAGCCCATCGTGCTCGATCAGCAGCTTGTCAACGCCTTGTCGCTGGGGTGCGTCTACGCACTCTTCGCGCTCGGCTTCACACTCATCTTCGGCGTGCTCGGCGTCATCAACCTCTCGCACGGCGCGGTGTTCATGGTCGGCGCCTATGCCGCGGCCGAATTCATGCGCGTCTCGGGCATGCCCCTGTGGGTCGGCCTGCCCTTCGCCTTCGCCTTCTGCGGCGTGGTGGGCTTCGTGATCGACGTGCTGGTTCTCAAGCCGCTGCGCAAGCGCAACGCGCCCCACCTGATCCCGATGATCGCCACCATCGGCGTGGCCATCATCCTGAACAACGGCATCCAGGGCATCTTCGGCGCCGAGAACCTGCGCTTCCCGCCCGGCACCATCCCCGACGACGCGCTGGTCATCGGCAGCATCCACGTCACCGTGCTCGAACTGGGCATCGTGCTCTCGTCCTTCGTGCTGATGGGCGTGCTGATGCTGTCGCTGCAGCGCACGCAGCTGGGCCGCGCCCTGCGCGCGATCGCCGAATCGCCCAAGGCGGCCTACCTGGTCGGCGTGAACGTCGAAGGCCTGTTCTACCTGACCTCCTTCGTGGCCGCGGGCCTGGGCGGCGTGGCCGGCGTGCTGATCGGCCTGTACTCCAACGCGCTGTTCCCGCTGATGGGCCAGCCGATGCTCGAGAAGGGCATCGCGGTGATCATCCTGGGCGGCATGGGCGACATCCGCGGCGCGCTGCTGGGCGGCCTGTTCCTCGGTTTCGCCGAGGTGCTGTCGGTGGCCTACGTGGGCTCCAACATGCGCGACGCGGTGGCCTTCGGCCTGCTGTTCCTGGTGCTGCTCGTGCGCCCCAAGGGTCTCTTCGGCTCGTTGAAGGAGCGCAAGGTCTGACCATGGAAGCTCTCGACAATTTCTGGTCGGTCTACAGCAACCTGGTGCTCTCGCTGGGCATCAACGGCCTGCTGGCGCTCTCGATCTGGCTCACGCTGGCCTGCGGCATGCTGGCCCTGGCCAACGCGGCCTTCATGGGCATCGGCGCCTACACCGCCTCGATCCTCACGCTCAACTACGGCGTGCCCTTCCCGGTGGCCATCGCCGCCGGCATGGCCGCGCCGGCGCTGGTCGCCTTCGTCATCGGCAAGCCCACGCTGCGGCTGTCGGGCGTCTACCTCGCGATGGCCACGCTGGCCTTCGGCGAGGTGGTGCGCATCACCATCCTCAACGCCGAGTCGCTCACGGGCGGCGCGCTGGGCCTGAACGGCATCCCGCAATCCACCGAGTGGTGGCATGTGGCGCTGGCGCTGGTGCTCACGCTGCTGGTGCTGTGGCGCATCCGCCGCTCCAAGGTCGGCCGCGCCTTCGAGGCCATCAAGGAAGACGAGACCGCCGCGGGCCTGATGGGCATCGACGTGGCGGGCCACAAGATGCTGGCCTTCGTGCTGGGCGGCGCCATCGCCGGCCTGGCGGGCACGCTCAACGCGCACCTGACCTTCTTCATCGGCCCGGGCGAGTACGGCTTCAACCGCGCGGTCGACATCCTCACGATGGCGATCCTGGGCGGTATCGGCAGCCTCACCGGCCCGGTGCTGGGCGGCGCCATCCTCACGCTGCTGCCGGAAACGCTGCGCGGCCTGGGTGCCTTCCGCCTGGTGGTCAATGGCTTCATCCTGGTGCTGATCGTGCTGTTCCTGCCCAAGGGCATCTGGGACCCGGCACGCATCCGCCAATGGTTCGGCCGCAAGGGGAGCGCAGCATGAGCGACCAGACACTTTTGACATTGAAGAACGTGTCGCGGCACTTCGGCGGGCTCAAGGTCCTGCAGGACGTGAACCTCGACATTCCCAAGGGCGGCATCTTCGGCCTGATCGGTCCCAACGGCGCCGGCAAGACCACGGTGTTCAACCTGATCACCGGCCTGCTGCCGACCACCAGCGGCACGATCCACTTCGAAGGCCAGGACCTGGCGGGCCGCAAGCCCTTCCAGATCACCCGCGGCGGCATCGCGCGCACCTTCCAGAACATCCGCATCTTCAAGGAGATGTCGCTGCTGGAGAACGTGACGGTGGGCATGGACGCCAAGCTGCGCTACGGCCCGCTCGGGCTGCTGGCCGGCTCGGGCCTGTTCCGCAGCGAGGAGAAGCGTGCCCGCGAGCGTGCGCGCGAACTGCTGAGCTGGGTCAAGCTCGACCACAAGGCGCACGACGTGGCCGACAACCTCTCGTACGGCGACCAGCGCAAGCTGGAACTCGCGCGCGCGCTGGCCACCGAGCCCACGCTGCTGCTGCTCGACGAGCCGGTGGCCGGCATGAACAGCACCGAGAAGAGCGAGCTGATGGTCGAGATCGAGAACATCGCGGCGCGCGGCTTCACGGTCTTCATGATCGAGCACGACATGCGCTTCGTGATGGGCCTGTGCCAGCAGATCGCGGTGCTGAACTTCGGCCGCATCATCGCGCGCGGCGGCCCCGACCAGATCCGCAACGACCCGCAGGTGATCGAGGCCTACCTCGGCCGCGAGGACGACGAAGCCACGAACGACCAGGAGACCCCGGCATGAGCGTCGCCACGAACACCCCCTTGCTGCAGGTCCAGGGCCTGAAGGTGTCCTTCGGCCACGTCGAGGCCGTCAAGGGCATCGACTTCGCGCTGCACGAAGGCCAGATCACCACGCTGGTCGGTGCCAACGGCGCCGGCAAGTCGACCACGCTGCTGGCGCTGTCGGGCCTGGTGAAGAAGACCGCCGGACGCGTGCTGTTCGCGGGCCAGGACATCACGACGCTGTCGCCGCACAAGATCGTGGCCGGCGGCCTGGTGCAGGTGGCCGAAGGCCGCGCCACGCTGACCACGCTGACGGTGCGCGAGAACCTCGAGCTCGGCGCCTACACGCGGCGCGACGGCGCGGCCGCGCGCGCAGCCGACCTGGAGCGCATCTACACGCTGTTCCCGGTGCTCAAGGACCGGGCCGACGGCCTGGCGGGCAACCTGTCGGGCGGCGAGCAGCAGATGCTGGCCATCGGCCGCGCGCTGATGGCCAAGCCCCGCGTGCTGCTGCTGGACGAGCCCTCGATGGGCCTGGCGCCGATCATCGTGCAGGACATCTTCCGCACGCTGCGCGAGATCAACAAGCAGGGGCTGACGATCTTCCTGGTGGAGCAGAACGTGCGCCAGGCGCTGAAGATCGCGGACCGGGCCTATGTGATCGAGACCGGGTCGATCGTGCTCGCGGGCAGCGGGCGGGAGCTGCTGGGAAATCCGAAGGTGCAGGACGCGTACCTGGGAAGCTGACGCTCTTTGGTATTCCTCCCTCCCCCGCTGGGGGAGGGTCGGGGTGGGGGCCGCCGGCCTTCGAAACGCCACAGCGTCGGTGGCGATGCAAGCCCCCATCCCAGCCTTCCCCCAGAGGGGGAAGGAGCAAAACCGGATCAGGCGCGGCCGAAGCGCTCCACGATCGACTGCTCGATGCCCGCCGCATCCAGCCCCACGCCCGCCAGCAGCTTCGCCGGATCGCCATGCTCGATGAACACATCGGGCAGGCCCAGCTGCAGCACCGGCTTCTGCACCTTCGCGGCCTGCAGCGCCTCCAGCACCGCGCTGCCGGCGCCGCCCATGATGGCGCCCTCCTCCAGCGTGACGAAGGCCTCGTGCGTGGCCGCCACCTGCAGCAGCAGCTCGACGTCCAGCGGCTTGGCCCAGCGCATGTTGAGCACCGTCGCGTCGAGCGACTCGGCGGCCTTCAAGGCCGGATACAGCAGCGAGCCGAAGGCCAGGATCGCGATGCGCCGGCCTTCGCGGCGGATCTCTCCCTTGCCGAAGGGCAGCGCCTCGAGCGTGAGATGCGGCGTGACGCCGGCGCCCGCGCCGCGCGGGTAGCGCACCGTCACCGGATGGTTCTGCGCGTAGGCGGTGCTCAGCAGCTGCCGGCACTCGCGCTCGTCGGCCGGGCAGGCGATGCTCATGTTGGGGATGCAGCGCACGAAGGGGATGTCGTAGGCGCCCGCGTGCGTGGCACCGTCGGCGCCCACCAGCCCCGCGCGGTCGAGCGCGAACACCACCGGCAGGTTCTGGATCGCCACGTCGTGGATCAGCTGGTCGTAGGCGCGCTGCAGGAAGGTCGAGTAGATCGCGACCACCGGCTTGAGCCCTTCGCAGGCCAGGCCGGCGGCGAAGGTCACGGCATGCTGCTCGGCGATGCCGACGTCGTGGTAGCGGGCCGGGAATTTCTGTTCGAACTCCACCATGCCCGAACCTTCGCGCATCGCGGGCGTGATGCCGACCAGGCGTCCGTCCTGGGCCGCCATGTCGCACAGCCACTGGCCGAAGACCTGCGTGAAGGTCTGCTTGGCGACCGTGGTCGACTTCACCAGGCCCACCTGCGGATCGAACTTGCCCGGGCCGTGGTAGGCCACCGGGTCGGCCTCGGCCAGCTTGTAGCCCTGGCCCTTCTTGGTCACCACGTGCAGGAACTGCGGGCCGCTGAGCTGCTTGAGGTTCTCCAGCGTGGGCACCAGCGAATCGATGTCGTGGCCGTCGATCGGGCCGACGTAGTTGAAGCCGAACTGCTCGAACAGCGTGGCCGGCACCACCATGCCCTTGGCATGCTGCTCGAAGCGCTTGGCCAGCTCGAACAGCGGCGGCGCGGCGCGCAGCACGCTCTTGCCCACGTTCTTCGCGGCCGCGTAGAAGTTGCCGCTCATGAGCTGCGCGAGGTAGCGGTTGAGCGCGCCCACGGGCGGGCTGATCGACATGTCGTTGTCGTTCAGGATCACCAGCAGCTTGCAGTCCGACACGCCCGCGTTGTTGAGCGCCTCGAAGGCCATGCCCGCGGTCATCGCGCCGTCGCCGATGATGGCCACCGCATGCCGGTCCTCGCCCTTCTGCTTGGCCGCCATCGCCATGCCGAGCGCGGCCGAGATGCTGGTCGAGGAATGGGCGGTGCCGAAGGTGTCGTACTCGCTCTCGGCACGCTGCGGGAAGCCCGAGATGCCGCCCTGCTGGCGCAGCGTGGGCATGCGCTCGCGCCGGCCGGTCAGGATCTTGTGCGGGTAGGTCTGGTGGCCCACGTCCCACACCAGCCGGTCGTGCGGCGTGTTGAACACGTGGTGCAGCGCGACGGTGAGCTCCACGGTGCCGAGGTTCGAGCTCAGGTGGCCGCCGGTGCGCGACACGTTGTCCAGCACGCAGGCGCGCACCTCGTCGGACAGCTGCTTGAGCTGGGCACGGTCGTACTGGCGCAGGACCGAAGGATCGTGGATGGTGGGGAGCAGCTCGGCCATGGGATGTGTTCTTGTTATCGGTCGCGGTCCACGACCATGTGTGCCAGCGCACGCAGCGCATTCGTGTCGGGCAGGCCGCTGCGTTCGAGCGCGGCCAGGGCCTCGCCCAGCAGCTGGGTCGCCTGCGCGCGCGCGCCGTCCAGGCCCAGCAGCGACACGTAGGTCGGCTTGTCGGCCGCGGCATCCTTGCCGGCGGTCTTGCCCAGGGTCTGCGAATCGGCGACGACGTCGAGGATGTCGTCCACCACCTGGAAGGCCAGGCCCAGCGCCGCGCCGTAGGCGCTCAGCGCGGCCAGCGCCCGGGGCGCCACCTGCTGCGCGCAGGCCGCGCCCATGTCGACGCTGCCCTGCAGCAGCGCGCCGGTCTTCAGGCGGTGCATCTCGCGCAGCTGCGCTTCGTCCAGGGCCAGGCCCACGCTGGCCAGGTCGATCGCCTGGCCGCCGGCCATGCCCTGGCTGCCGGCCGCGCGCGCCAGCAGCCGGCACAGCGCGGCCTGCACCGCGGGCGCGACGCTGCCGTCGTCGGGCGTGAGCAGCTCGAAGGCCAACGCCTGCAGCGCATCGCCCGCGAGCAGCGCATCGGCCTCGCCGAACTGCACGTGCACCGTGGGCTTGCCCCGGCGCAGCACGTCGTTGTCCATGCAGGGCAGGTCGTCGTGCACCAGCGAGTACGCGTGGATCAATTCGGTGGCACAGGCCGCGCGCAGGGCCGCGGCAGCGACGCCGCCCACCGCCTCGCTGGCGGCCAGCACCAGCAGCGGGCGCAGGCGCTTGCCGCCGTCGAGCACCGCATAGCGCATCGCGTCGCCCAGCTGCACCGGCGCATCCACCCCGACCCAGGCCGAAAGCGCCGCTTCGACGCTGGAAAGATGCGGCCCGCTCCAGGCCGCCAGGCGCTGCGCGTCCCAGCCCGCTGCCGTCCGAGCGGCGGTCATTCGGCCGACCACGCCTTGAGGTGGCCCGCGTCGAGCACCTTGATCTGGTCTTCCACCGCCTGCAGCCGGTCGCGGCAGAAGCCGAGCAGGGCCGCGCCGCGCTGGTAGCTGCCCAGCAACTGGTCGAGCGGCAATTGCCCGGACTCGAGTTCGTTCACCAGCCGTTCGAGTTCCTGCAGCCCGGCTTCGTAGCTGGCCGGCAGGGGCCCGGTGTCGGGACCGGTCTGGGAAAGAGGGGGAAGCGCCTTGGGCATGCGGGAGATCGTGGATGAAACGTCGCATTTTAGTTTCCACAGCGCCGCGTGCCGTCGCGCACCCCAGAAACCGGCCCCGCCGGCGGTCCCGGCGCGGGAAAATGCCATGTGCGCTTCTGGGGACGCTGGTGCTTCGGGATGCAGGAAAAGGTCGGCCGGGTACAATCGCCCCTCCTCCACGCCGGCGCCCGCCGGCGATGTTCTTTTCGGGCCGTCGCATCCGCCAGACGGCGCCTCTTTTCCTTTTTCCTCCCTGTGGGGAGCTTGGTCAGGTCACCCATGTCTGATTTAAGTCTTCAACTGCAGCCGGCTCAGAGCCAACTTCCGGTTTCCGCGTACTTCGACGAAGCCCTTTTCGCTCGCGAGCTGCAGACGCTGTTCGCCAATGGACCGCGCTACGTCGGCCACCGGCTGTCCGTGCCGGAGCTGGGCAACTTCCATACCCTGCCGCAGGAGCACGACGGCCGCGCGCTGGTCCACACGCCCAAGGGCGTGGAGCTGATCTCCAACGTCTGCCGCCACCGCCAGGCGCTGATCCTGCAGGGCCGCGGCCAGCTCGACAACAAGACCGGCGGCAACATCGTCTGCCCGCTGCACCGCTGGACCTACGCCGCGGCCGACCCGCGCGCCACCGGCACGCTGATCGGCGCCCCGCACTTCGCGCAGGACCCCTGCCTGAACCTGCACAACTACCCGATCGAGGAGTGGAACGGCCTGCTGTTCGAGAAGAACGCCGACGGCAGCGGCCGCAACGTGGCGGCCGACCTGGCCGGCCTGGGCCCGCGCGCCGACCTCGACTTCAGCGGCTATGCGCTCGACCGCGTCGAACTGCACGAGTGCAACTACAACTGGAAGACCTTCATCGAGGTCTACCTCGAGGACTACCACGTCGGCCCCTTCCACCCCGGCCTGGGCAGCTTCGTGACCTGCGACGACCTGCGCTGGGAATTCGGCCGCGAGTTCTCGGTGCAGACCGTGGGCGTGGCCAACCGGCTCGGCCGCGCGGGCAGCCCGGTCTACCAGAAGTGGCAGGAGCAGCTGCTCCAGTACCGCAACGGCAAGCCGCCCAAGTACGGCGCGATCTGGCTGACCTACTACCCGCACGTGATGATCGAGTGGTACCCGCACGTGCTGACCGTGTCGACGCTGCACCCGGTGAGCCCGACCAAGACGCTCAACATGGTCGAGTTCTTCTACCCCGAGGAAATCGTCGCCTTCGAGCGCGAGTTCGTCGAGGCCCAGCAGGCCGCCTACATGGAGACCTGCGTGGAAGACGACGAGATCGCCGAGCGCATGGACGCCGGCCGCCGCGCGCTGATGCTGCGCGGCGACAACGAGACTGGCCCCTACCAGAGCCCGATGGAAGACGGCATGCAGCAGTTCCACGAGTGGTACAGGTCTCGGCTCGCCCCCGCGGCCTGAGGACACGGACCGTCGCCACGCCCACACCCCTGACTCGGCGGCGCCGGTCCCGCGGTGCCTCATGACTGATACCGAACCGCTGCCGGCGCACGAAGACTGAAAATGCAAGCTCTCTGGATGGTGCTGGGCGCACTCTTCTTCGCGACCATGGGCCTCTGCGTCAAGATCGCCTCGGCCTGGTTCACCAGCGCCGAACTGGTGTTCTACCGCGGCCTGATCGGCATCGTCTTCCTCTGGCTGCTGGCACGCAACCGCGGCGTCTCGCTGGGCACGCGCTACCCGGGCATGCATGCCTGGCGCAGCCTGATCGGCGTGGTCTCGCTGGGCGCCTGGTTCTATGCGATCGCGCACCTGCCGCTGGCCACCGCGGTCACGCTCAACTACATGAGCAGCGTCTGGATCGCGGCCTTCCTGGTCGGCGGCGCGCTGCTGGCCTGGATGCCGGTGCCCGGGCGCGACGGCAGGATTCCGCGGCCGCCGTTCCAGGGGACGATGGCGCTCACGGTGCTGGTCGGCTTCGCGGGCGTGGTGCTGATGCTCAAGCCCAGCGTCGACGGCAGCCAGGGCTTCGCCAGCCTGATGGGCCTGTTCTCGGGCATGACCGCCGCCTTCGCCTACATGCAGGTGGTGGCGCTCTCGCGCGCCGGCGAACCCGAAGCCCGCACCGTCTTCTACTTCGCGGTCGGCTCGGCCGTGGCGGGCGGGCTGGTCACGGTGATCGACGGCTTCACGCCCTGGGCCCAGTGGTCCTGGTCCCATGCCGCCTGGCTGCTGCCCGTGGGCGTGCTCGCCGCACTGGGCCAGCTGTGCATGACGCGCGCCTACGCCACCGCCAAGTCCGAAAGCGGCACGCTGCTGGTCGCCAACCTGCAGTACTCGGGCATCATCTTCGCGGCCCTCTACGGCGTCTTCCTGTTCGACGACCGGCTGGACCTGAGCGGCTGGGCCGGCATGGGCCTGATCATCGCGAGCGGCATCGCCGCCACCTTCCTGCGCCAGCGCTCGCTGCCCAAGGCGCCGGCCGAAGAACACTGACGTTTGTCCCCCCCGTTCCCGCAAGGAGTTCCCATGGCCACCTCCCGCTACGACACCCTGATCTCCGCCGAACAGCTGCAGGCCCTGCAGGCCGCCGGCACGCCGCTGATGGTCTTCGACTGCAGCTTCGACCTGATGAAGCCCGCGGCCGGCGCCGCCCAGTTCCTCGCGCTGCACATCGCCGGCGCGGTGTACGCCAGCCTCGACGAAGCGCTCAGCGCCCCTCACGGCCTGCCCGGCAAGGACGGCGCGGTGGTGGTGGCGCACGACGACGGCGTGCCCGCCTCGGGCGGCCGCCATCCGCTGCCCAGCCGCGAGAAGTTCGCGACCTGGCTCTCGAGCGTGGGCTTCACCAACGGCATGCAGGCCGTGGTCTACGACCGCAACGGCGCCAACTACTGCGGCCGGCTCTGGTGGATGCTGCAGTGGATGGGCCACGAGGCCGTCGCGGTGCTCGACGGCGGCCTGCAGGCCTGGCAGGCCGCGGGCGGCGCGGTGGCGCAGGGCGAGGAGCCGGCGCACTTCCAGTCGAACTTCGTGCCTTCGGCACCGCGCGTGGCGCTGGTCGGCACGCAGCAGGTCGCGGCCGGCCTGGGCGATGCGCGCCAGACGCTGATCGACGCCCGCGCCGGCGCACGATATCGCGGCGAAGTGGAACCTCTGGACCCGATCGCCGGTCACATCCCCGGGGCGCTCAACCGCCCCTTCGCCGAGAACATCGGTCCGGACGGCAAGTTCAAGCCCGCCGCGCAGCTGCGCGCCGAATTCGACACCCTGCTGGCCGGACGCGATCCCTCGACGGTCGTCCACCAGTGCGGCAGCGGCGTGAGCGCCCTGCCCAACCTGATCGCGATGCGCATCGCGGGCCTGGGGCCGACCGCGCTCTATGCCGGCAGCTGGAGCGAATGGAGCAACACGCCGGGGCTGCCGACCCGGCAAGGCGCCGAACCATGAACCGAGGACTGTCCCGTCTTCTTCTCCTTCTCTCCGCTGCCCTGTGCGCGCTGCCCTTCGCGGCGCAGGCGCAGCAGGCCGCGCATGTGCACGGCCAGGTCAAGCTCGACGTCGCGGTCGAAGGCCCCACCGTGGTGATCACGATGGACGCGCCGCTGGACAACTTCCTGGGCTTCGAGCGCGCGCCGCGCAACGACGCCGAGAAGAAGACGGTCGACGAGGCCGTGGCCAGGCTGCGCGCCGCCGACACCCTGTTCGCCATCGACCCGGCCGGCAACTGCAAGCTGGGCCCGGTCGAGCTGCGCGCGCCGGTGCTGGGCCTGGGCAAGGCCGATGCCGCGGCGCCCGCGGCCGGCGCCCATGCCGACATCGACGCCACCTTCGCCTTCAACTGCGCCACCGCCTCGGCCGTGAAGTTCATCGACGTGGCGCTGTTCACCGCCTTCAAGGGCCCGCGCCAGATCGAGGCCCAGATCGTCTCGCCCCAGGGCCAGTTCAAGCGCACGCTCAAGCGGCCCAACGCGCGGCTCGCGTGGGGCAAGTGACGCGGCGATGAAGCGGCCATGAGCCAGGTGCTCGCCATCGAAGCGCTGCGCTTCGGCTGGCCGGGCGCCGCGGCGCCGTGCATCGACATCGAGCGGCTCGAGGTGCGGGCCGGCGACACGCTGTTCCTGCATGGCCCGAGCGGCTGCGGCAAGAGCACGCTGCTGTCGCTGATGGCCGGCGTGCTGGTGGCCGACAGCGGCCGCGCCACGCTGCTGGGCCACGACTGGGCCGCGGTCTCGGGCGCGGCGCGCGACCGCTGCCGCGTGGCGCACGTGGGCTACATCTTCCAGCAGTTCAACCTGCTGCCCTACCTGAGCGTGCTCGACAACGTGCTGCTGCCCTGCCGCTTTTCCGATCGCCGACGCAGCCGCGCCGCGCGGCAGCACGGCACGCCGCGCGCCCAGGCCGAGGATTTGCTCGCGGGCATGGGCCTGGATCGCACCCTGTGGCGCCGCCCGGCGCTGCAGCTGTCGGTGGGCCAGCAGCAGCGCGTGGCCGCGGCGCGCGCCTTGATCGGCCAGCCCGAGCTGGTGATCGCCGACGAACCCACCTCCGCGCTCGACGAAGGCCACCGCGAGGCCTTCCTCGAGGTGCTGCTGGCGGCCTGCGCCGCGCACCGCAGCGCGCTGGTGTTCGTGAGCCACGACCAGCGCATCGCCGCGCGCTTCGCCCGCGAACTCCGGCTGCCGGACCTCAACCGCGCCGCCACCGCCCGATGAGCGCGCTGTTCTCCATCGCCTGGCGCAGCGCCTGGAACCGGCGCTTCACGCTGCTGCTGACGGTGCTGTCGATCGCGCTGTCGACGCTGCTGCTGCTGGGCGTGGAACGCATCCGCACGCAGCTGCGCGACAGCTTCTCGTCGGCCGTCTCGGGCACCGACCTGATCGTGGGCGCGCGCACCGGCTCGACCGAGCTGCTGCTCTATTCGGTGTTCCGCATCGGCGCGGCCACCAACAACATCGCCTGGACCAGCGTTCAGGCGCTGTCGGCGCACCCGGGCGTCGACTGGGTGGTGCCACTGTCGCTGGGCGATTCGCACCGCGGCTTCGCGGTGCTCGCGACCACGCCGGCCTACTTCACGCATTTCCACTACGGCGACCGCCAGCCGCTGGCGCTGCAGGAAGGCCGGCCCTTCGAGGGCCTGTTCGACGCGGTCGTGGGCGCCGAAGTGGCCGAGCGCCTGGGCTACCGGGTCGGCCAGCGCATCACGCTGGCGCACGGCACGGGCGAGCTGATCGTGGCCGAGCATGCCGACAAGCCCTTCACCGTGGTCGGCATCCTCGCGCGCACCGGCACGCCGGTCGATCGCACGGTGCACATCGGGCTCGAGGCGATGGAGGCCCTCCACGCCGACTGGCGCGGCGGCGCACCGCTGCCCGGCCTGCGGCTGTCGGCCGAACAGGTGCGCCAGCTCGACCTCACGCCCAAGAACGTGACGGCCGCGCTGGTCGGCCTGAAGAACCGCGCGGCGGTGTTCGGCGTGCAGCGCTGGGTCTCGACCTACGGCGGCGAGCCGCTGATGGCGGTGCTGCCCGGCGTGGCGTTGGATGCGCTGTGGGACATGGTCGGCGTCGGCGAGAACGCGCTGCTGCTGATGTCGGCGCTGGTCGCGCTGGTGAGCCTCGCGGGCCTGGTGTCGGTGGTGCTGGCCGGCCTCGACCAGCGCCGGCGCGAACTCGCGGTGCTGCGCGCGGCCGGCGCGGGCCTGCGCCATGTGCTGGCGCTGCTGGCGATCGAGGGCGCCTTGGTCACGCTGGCCGGCGTGCTCGTCGGCACGGCCGCCGCGGCGCTGGGCATCGCGGCACTGTCGCCCTGGCTGCAGTCACACTTCGGGCTCACACTGGCGCTGTCGGCCCCGACCGCGAACGAGGCGCTGCTGCTGGCCGCGCTGCTGGGCGCCGGCTGGCTCGCCAGCCTGCTGCCCGCGCTGCGCGCCTACCGGCTCTCGCTGGCCGACGGGCTGTCGCCACGTCTTTGATGAAACCGGATACTTCGCCCTTGGACCCAGGACACTTGCCATGAAGCCCCTCCACCTGCTGCGCGCCCTCGTCCTCACCGCGGGCACCCTCGCCCTGCTGCCAGCGCCCGCGGCCGAACCCGCGGCGCCGGCCAAGGCCCGGCCGGGCGCGGTGCGCGAGATCGTCTGGGACGAGCTGGTGCCGAAGGACTGGGACCCGATGAAGGACTTCAGCGCCACCGACATCGGCCGGCTGCAGGACGGCGACCCGCGCGCGACCGCGCTGATGAAGAAGATGCAGCAGGCCTTCGACAACGCGCCGGTCAATGCGTCGCTCGACGGCGCGCAGGTCAAGATCCCCGGCTACATCGTGCCGCTGGAGCAGAAGAAGGCCGGCGAGATCACCGAGTTCCTGCTGGTGCCCTACTTCGGCGCCTGCATCCACACGCCGCCGCCGCCGGCCAACCAGATCCTGCACGTGCACCCGTCCAAGGCCGCGAAGTTCCGCGCCATGGACGCGGTCTGGGTGGTCGGCACGCTCAAGACCGCGCGCAGCGACTCGGGCATGGGCGTGGCCGGCTACCGCATGGATGCGCAGAGCGTCACGGCCTACGGCGGCGGCGCGAAGAACTGAGCGGCCGCCCGCCGCGGCCCCGGCGCTGACACGCGGGGCCGAAACGCACTGACACACATGGCGTCGGCCCCGGGGCCAGGGTGAACGTTGAGAGGAAGGCGGCACACGCAGGCAGACGATGCGCGCGCTCGCCGTCCCTGTTCGACCTCACCAGGAAGCGAGACCATGGCTCCACTCCAACGATCCGCGCCGCGCGCCGGCCTGATGCTCGCCGCCATCGGCGCGGCCGTGCTGGCCCTCGCGGGCTGCGACAACAAGCCGGCCGAAGCCCCGGTCGCCGCGCCGGCCGCGGCCCCCGCGGTGGCCGCAGCCGCAGCCCCCCCACCGGCACCCGCGCCCCCGCCGCCACCCGCCTACGTGCCGCCCACGGCCGAGCAGCTGACCCAGCTGGTCGCGCCGATCGCGCTCTACCCCGACAAGCTGGTGGCGCAGGTGCTGGCCGGCGCCACCTACCCGGACCAGGTCACGGCCGCCGACCTCTGGCTCGCGCAGAACGCGCAGCTCAAGGCCGGCCCCCTGGCCGACGCCGCGGAGCGCCAGCCCTGGGACCCGAGCATCAAGTCGCTGACCGCCTTCCGCACGGTGCTCGACCAGATGGCGAAGAACCTGCCCTGGACCACCGCGCTGGGCGAGGCCTACTACAACGACCCGACCGACGTGCTCAACGCGGTGCAGGTGATGCGCACCCGCGCCCAGCGCGCGGGCCGGCTCAAGAGCACGCCGCAGCTCAAGGTGGCCGCAGCGACGGCCGCGCCGGTGTACCGGGCCGACCCCAACGCGCAGCCGATCTATGCGGGGCCGCCGATCATCGAGGCGCCACCGGAGCTCATCACCATCGCGCCGGCCCAGCCCGACCTGGTCTACGTGCCCAGCTACGACCCGCAGCGGATCTACGGCGAGCCGGTGCCGGTGTACCCGGGCTATGCCTATGCCCCGCCGCCGCCCGTCTATGTGGAGCCGCGCTACAGCAACGCGCAGATCGCCACTGCGGGCGCCTTGACCTTCGGGCTCGGCGTGGTGGTGGGCAGCGCGATCCAGCGCCACGACTGGGGCTGGAATGCATGGGGCATGAACTGGGGCGACCGCGGCCGCGACCCGCGCCGGCCCGATGGCCGGCCGCCGGAACAGCGCCCACCCACCCGGCCGGCCGTGATCTACAACCAGTCGACCTACGTCTCGCGTTCGGAGACCATCGTCAACAACAACATCCGCAACGTCTACAACAACAACGCACCCGCACCGCGGTCGCAGCCGCCGCAGCCCCAGCCGTCGGCGCAACTGGTGCAGGCGGAACAGCAGCGGCAGTTCCAGCAGCAGCAACAGCAACAGCAACAACGGCAGTTGCAGGACCAGCAGGCCCGCCAGCGCGATCAGCAGATGCAGGCCCAGCGCGACCAGGTGCGGCAGCAGCAGGAACAGCAGCGCCAGCAGCAGATGCAGGCCCAGAACCAGCAGTTGCAGCAACGCCAGCAGCAGGGCCAGCAGGAAGAGGCGCGCAGGCAGCAGCAGGCGGCCGAACAGCAGCGCCGCGGCGAACAGGCCCGGGTCGAGCAGGAGCAGCAGCGCCAGCGGCAGCAGCAGGAACAGGTGCGCCAGCAACAACAGCAGCGGGCCCAGCAGGACCAGCGGCAACAGGCGCGCCAACAGCAGGAGCAGGCACGGCGCCAGCAGATCGACGCGCAGGCGCGGCAGCAGGACCAGGTGCGACAGCAGCAACAGCAGCAACAGGAACAGGCGCGTCGCCAGCAGCAACAGCAGCAACAGGTCCAGGAGCGGCAACGCCAATCACAGGAGCAGCAGCGGCAGCAGGCAGCGCAGGCGCAGCAGGCACAGCAGGCGCAACAACAGCAGCAACAGGAGCAGGCGCGTCGCCAGCAGCAACAACAGCAGCAGCAACAGGCCCAGGAGCGGCAACGCCAATCACAGGAGCAGCAGCGGCAGCAGGCAGCTCAGGCGCAACAACAGCAACAACAGCAACAACGGCAGCAACAGGAACAACAGCGCCGGCAAGCCGAGCAGGCCCATCAACAACAGCAGCAACAACAACAACAACAGGCCCAGCTGCAGCAGCGCCACCAGCAGGAGCAGGCGCAGCGTCAACAGCAGGAGCAGGCCCAGCAGCAGCAGCAGCGACGCCAGGCGCAGGAGCAGCAGGCGCGCCAGCAGCATCCGCAGCCGCCGCAGGGCCGTCGACCCGGCGACGAGCCACGGCCCTGATCAGCGATGTGCCGCCGGCTTCTTCCACGGCGCACGCACGGCCTCAAGCGGTGTGAGAGAGGCGGGGCCGGCTCTGCGCGGCCCCGTGAAGACGCGTGTCGCCCTCAGTCCGGCGCCTGCATGATCCGGTCGTGCTCTTCGTCCGCCGGCACGTTGTCGGCGTCGAGTTCGCTCGCATCGCTGAGGTCGATGCCGGTCTCCTCCGACAGTTCGTCGGTGGCCGAGGGCTCGGACACATCGAGGCTGTCGCCCAGGCTCTCTTCGGCGTCGTCGAGGTCGTTGGCATCGTCCGCCAGCAAGGGCGGTACGGTGCGCGGGCGCGGGTCGGCAGCGGTCATGGCACGGGTCTCCAGCAAGAACGGAACGAGGTGACCCATGCTGCGCCTGTTCGCGCGCGCATGCAACCCGATCCCGCTCAGTGCTTGGGGTCGGCGCCGTGCGCCGCTTCGTCGCGGTGCGAATGTCCGGCGCCACCGTGGTCATGCGCGTGGCCATGTTCATGCCCGCCATGCGCGAGCCGGCTCACCAGCGTGACCAGCACGATGCCGACCACCAGCCAGGCGATCTGCGCGAAGGTCTGGCGTGCCGGCAGTTGTTTCTGCAGCTGCGGGATCAGGTCGGCCAGCGCCACGTAGACGAAGCTGCTGCTCGCCAGCACCAGGAAGTACGGCAGCCAGCCATGCAGCTGGTCGACCAGCCACCAGCCCGCGAGCCCGCCCAGCGCGGTCATGGTGCCGGCCAGCGAGACCTTGAGGAAGGCCGCACGCGGATTGGCCGAGGTCTGGCGCAGCACCACCAGGTCGCCGATGTGGTGCGGCACCTCGTGCGCCAGCACCGCCAGCGCGGCCACCAGGCCCAGCCGCATGTCCGCGATGAAGGCCGAGGCGATCAGGATGCCGTCGCCGAAGCAATGCACGCTGTCGCCGGTGAGCACGGCCCAGCCGCCGGAGCGCGGGGCATGGGCGTGCGCGTGGCCGTGCGCGTGCGCATGGCCGTGGTGCCCGTGGTCCTGCGTTTCCGCCGCGTTGTGCTCGTGCCCGTGGTGCCAGAGCTCGGCCTTGTCGAGCAGGAAGAAGAACACCACGCCGAACAGCAGCGCGGCGAACAGCATCGCGGGCTCGATGCCGCTCTCGAAGGCTTCGGGCAGCAGGTGCATGAAGGCCGTGGCCAGCAGTGCGCCCGCGGCCAGGCTCAGCAGGTGCTGCGGGTTGACGCCGCCGCTGCTGCGCACCCCCACGCGCATCAGCAGTGCGGCGACCCAGACGCTTCCGATGCCCGCGACCAGGGTGGCGGCCAGGATGATCAGCAAATTCATGACGTTTTTCTTGCGTTCTCTCAGTGCACGGGCGCGATGCCCGCGGGTTCGATCCCCCAACAAAAACCGCCCCGAAGGGCGGCTTTTCGTCATGCCGGCGGGAGCGTTCGCCCGCCCCCGGAGGGGTCAGGCGACGCCGTTGGCTTTGAACCAGGCCAGTGCGCGCTGCCAGCCGTCTTCGGCCGGCTCCTTGAGGTAGCTCGGCCGGTAATCGGCATGGAAGGCATGGCCCGCTTCGGGGTACACGACGAATTGCGAAATCCTGGCGGCGTCCGATCCGGTCGCCAGAATTGATTTTACCTTATCAATAGTGTCGAGCGGGATGCCCTGGTCCTTGCCGCCGTAAAGACCGAGCACCGGCGCCTTGAGCGTGGCCGCGACGTCGACCGGGTGACGCGGCGTGTTCTCGCTGGGCTGCCCGACCAGCCGGCCGTACCAGGCCACGCCGGCCTTGACCTTGCCCGTGGCGGCATAGAGCCAGACGATGCGCCCGCCCCAGCAGAAGCCGGTGATGCCGGCCTTGGACACGTCGCCGCCGTTGAGCGCCGCGTACCGCAGCGCGCCGTCGAGGTCGGCCATCACCTGCGCATCGGGCACCGTCGACACCAGCTCGCTCTGCAGCTTGGGGATCTCGGTGTAGTTGCGGGGATCGCCCTGGCGCGCGTAGAGCTCGGGCGCGATGGCCAGGTAGCCCAGCTTGGCGAATCGGCGGCAGGTGTCGGCGATGTACGCGTGCACGCCGAAGATCTCCTGGATCACGAGGATCACCGGCAGCCCGGTCCTGCCCGAGGGCGCGGCCGCATAGGCCGGCACCTTGAAGCCGTCGACGGTGTAGCTGATCGGGCCGGCCTGCAGGCCGTCGTCGGAGGTCGTGATGGCGGTCTGTGCCGCGATCGGCAGCGTGGCGGCGGCGTAGCCCACGCCCAGCGCGGCCTTGAGCGCGGTGCGGCGGGTCGCGCCCTGCGCGGTGCTGTCGCCGGGGCGCAGCGAATCGAAATCGGCCTGCAGATCGGAACGCGGATCGTCGAGGGAAGACATGCTCACTCCTGGGAAGGGACGGGACATTGCAAAGGGGGATGCGCGGCGCGGGAGGTGCACCGGCAGGCGCGCGCCGCGAGGGGCGCTGCTGCAATGTAGGGCAGATCCCTAAGGCCTGGCGTAGGCGCGCTCCGCCAATGCGGACGCCAGCACCCGGGCCGGATCGACCAGCTTGAGCCCTTGCACCGCCGCCGCGCCCTGCAGGCCCAGCGGGACCTCGGTGCAGCCCATGACGATGGCCACGTCGCCATGGCGCTGCGAAAGCCGCAGGGCCACTTCGGAGAACAGTTCCTCGGCCAGCGGCAGGTCGCCGGCCTTCACGCCCTCGTAGATGCCGCGCATCAGCATGCGGCGCTCCTCGGCGGTCGGGAGGTGGCATGGCAGGCCGCTGTCGGCCAGCGCCTGTTCGTAGAGGCGCACGCGGTAGGTGCCTTCGGTCGCCATCAGCGCGACCTGGGTCTCGCCGCGGGCCGACAGATGGGCCGCGACCTCGCGCGCCACGTGCAGCAGCTCGATCTGCGGAAAGCGCTGCTGCAGCGTGGCGTGCCAGGCATGCGCGGTGTTGCAGGCGATCGCGACCGCGCGGCTGCCCAGCGCGGCCAGCCGACCCAGCGCCTGCAGCATCGGCTCGAGCGGCTGGTGCGCGCCCTCGCCCGTGCGCTCGAGCGCGCCGCTGCGATCGGGCACCGGCACCTGCGCGAGCCAGTGCTCGGGAAAGGACTGGTCGCGCACCGGCTCGCCCGCCGCGCGCATGTGCTGGGCGCAGGCGTCGACGAAGAGCCGCACGAAGTCGGCGCCCGCCGCCGGGCCCATGCCCCCCAGGATGCCGACCACCTGCGTCATGTCAGTCACCCCCGTATCAGGTCGCCGGCTTGTCGCTCGGCGTCTTGATGTTCTCGCGCAGCTCGTCGCTCAGCGGCAGGCCGACCGGCAGGCCCTTGGGCGGGATCGGGCCGAGGAACCACTTGTTGTAGAGCTTCTCGAACTCGCCCGACTTCATCAGGCCGACGATCACGCCGTCGACCAGCGCCTTGAACTGCGGATCGTCCTTGGGCAGCATGCAGGCGTAGGGCTCGACCTGCAGCGCGTCGCCCACCACCTCGAGGCTGGCCGGGCTCTTGGAGTTGGAGCGCAGCCCGTACAGCAGGATGTCGTCCATCGCGAAGGCCGAGGCGCGGTCGCTCTCGACCAGCAGCAGCGCATCGGCATGGTCCTTGGCCGACACGATGTCGATGTCGAGCTTCTTGTCCTCGTTGTACTTGCGCACCACCAGCATGTTGGTGGTGCCGGTGGTGATCGCCACCTTCTTGCCCTTGAGGTCGGCGTAGTTCTTGATGCCCGAATTCGTCTTCACCAGCAGCCGGGTGCCGGTGTAGAAATGGTTGATCGCGAAGGCCACGTCCTTGCCGCGCGCGCTGTTGTTGGTGGTGGAGCCGCACTCGACGTCCACCGTGCCGTTCTGCAGCAGCGGGATGCGGTTCTGCGAGGTCACGGCCATCCACGACACCTCGAGGTTCGGCTTGTTGAGCTTCTTCTTCACTTCCGCCGCGATCGCGTTCGACAGGTCGACCGAGAAACCGATGGGCTTGCTCGGGCCGTCCAGGTAGCTGAAGGGCACCGACGATTCGCGATAGGCCATCGTGATCTTGTTCGCCGCGGCGATCTTCGCCAGCGTGTCGGCGGCCTGGGCGCCGGTGGCGGTCAGCAGGATGGCAGCCATCAGTACGGAGAGTTTCATGCGAGCCCTTTCAATGTTCGGGTGGGGAGGACGTCGAAGACCGACGCGGACAGCCAGTGTAGGAAGTTGTCACAGGAAAGCCATCATTCCTTTTGCGCCCTGCCCCATGCCCCAAAGTTATGCGTGGGCCCACCCATGCGTTCCGGCTATGGGTGTGGGTGCTTTTGGCATTTCCACGATGGCCTCGTGGCGCCTAGAGTTGCGGCATTGCAGCAATCGACAACAAGAAAAGGACGAGCCATGCGCGTGTGCGTGCTGGGGGCCGGCATCGTGGGCCTCGCCACGGCCTGGCAGCTTCTACAGGACGGCCATGATGTGGCCGTGATCGACCGTGCCGCCCCCGGCGCGGGCGCGAGCGGCGGCAACGGCGCGCAGCTGAGCTACTCCTACGTGCAGCCGCTGGCCGATCCGTCGATCTGGAAGCAGCTGCCCAAGCTGCTGCTGGCCGCCGACTCCCCGCTCAAGCTGCGGCCGCGGCTCGACCCGCTGCAGTGGCGCTGGGGCATCGAGTTCATGGCCGCCTGCAACGCCCAGACCTCGCGCGAGAGCACGGCCGCGCTGCTCACCCTGGCCGCGGCCAGCCGCCTGGGCTTCGAGGCCATGCGCGCCGAGCTCGCCCCCGACTGCGACTTCTCCGCCACCGGCAAGCTGGTGCTCTATCAGAACGCCCAGGGCCTCGAGGGTGCGCGCCGCCAGGTCGAGCTGCAGCGCCGCATGGGCAGCACGCAGACGCTGGTCACGCCCGCGGAGTGCGTGGCGATCGAGCCGGCGCTGGCCGGCTACCAGGCGCGCATCGCGGGCGCGGTCCACACGCCCAGCGAATGCGCGGCCGATTGCCTCAAGGTCTGCCTGGCGCTGGAACAGGCGCTGCGCGCGCGCGGCGTGCGCTTCCTGCTCGGCACCGAGGTGCAGGGCTTCGAGATCCGCAAGGACCGCGTGGCCGCGGTGCGCACCGGCGATGGCGGCACGGTCGAGGCCGATGCCTTCGTGATGGCGCTGGGCACGGCCTCGCACCGGCTGGGGCGCAAGCTGGGCAGCTCGCTGCCGGTGTACCCGCTCAAGGGCTACAGCATCACGCTCGAGGTGGACGAGGCCGTGGGCGCCGCGCCGCGCGTGAGCGTGACCGACAGCGCACGCAAGGTGGTGTTCGCGCGCATCGGCTCGCGGCTGCGCGTGGCCGGCATGGCCGAGCTGGTGGGCGAGGACACGCGCATCCCCGCCGACCGCATCGAGACGCTGGCCGCGGCCACGCGCGCGGTGTTCCCGCAGATCGAGCGCTTCGACGACCCGAGCCCCTGGACCGGCATGCGCCCGGCCACGCCCACCGGCCTGCCGATCATCGGCCGGCGCGCGGCCGCACCGGCCAACATGCTGTTCAACACCGGCCACGGCGCGCTGGGCTTCACGCTGGCCTTCGGTTCGGCGCAGCGCATCGCTGAAACACTGCGCGCCTAAGCTCTCGCGGCCCCGAGCTTCTTGCCCAGCCGGCGCCAGCCGATCACCACGCCGGTCAGGCTCAGCGCCGCACCACCCAGGCTCAGCAGCACCAGCACGATGTCCCACAGCGGCCGGCGCTCGAGCAGCGGCAGCCAGTCCCAGCTGTGCAGCATCGCGAACAGCCAGCGGCTCGCGCGCCGCGTGCGGTCGCTGCGGCCCAGCACGGCGCCGGTGGAAGGATCGACATGCACCCAGGTCTGCTGCGCATCGTCGAACACCACGCGCCAGACGGGCAGCGGCTTCTCGGTGCCGCCCATCATGGTGTGGGCATCGCGCGCGTAGTAGTGGAGGTCGTAGGCCCGAAGCAGCTCGATGCGCGCGACCGCATCGGGCAGCAGGCGCGCCACGGCCACCTTCAATGCGGCCTCGTCGATCGCCGTCCGCCCGCCTTCGGAGGCCAGCAGTTGCGGCCGACCCGCCGCGCCGCGCGCCAGCACCAGCGTGCGGCCGTCGACCCGCTCCCATTGCAGCTCGCGCACTTCGCGCCCGGCCGCGGCCAGCAGCACCGCGGGCGCCGCGTCGCGTTCGCCGATCACCAGCGGCCCGCCGTTCATCGCCGCCACGCGCAGCGCGGGCGCGCCGCTGTCGAAGATGCGCCAGGGATTCATCGACATCAGGCCGCTGAAGATCCAGGTCAGCGTGACCAGCGCGAACAGCAGCCCGGTGATGTGGTGCCAGCGCATCATGAAGCCGCGGTAGGGCGAGCGCGAGCCGCTCTTGTAGCGGCCCGCGAAGCGCCAGCGCATGACGCCGACGACGGTGCCCGCGAGCGTGGCCACGATGCCCAGGATCGACAGCCAGTTCACGATGTCGGCCCAGTAGGGGTCGAAGACGTTGCCGCGGAAGGGATAGAGCCAGTGGATCCAGGCGCCCACGTAGTTCCAGAGGCGCTCGGCGCGCGGCGCGTCGCGCACCACCTCGCCGGTGGTGCCCGAGATGTAGAGCCGGGTGGCGGCCGGGTCGTCGAGCTGCACGCGGTGCAGCGGCCGGTGCGCATCGAGGCCGCGCGAATGGCTGAAGGCGTCTTCGTCGATGGTGCCGTCGGCATGCAGCGCCACGCCGGGGCCCGCATAGGCGCGCGCGCTGGCCAGCACGCGTGCCTCGTCGACCGCGCGCAGCACGGCACCCGTCTGCGCGTCGACCACCACCGTGGCGCGCTTTTGCGCCGGCACCGCGAGGTACACCGCGCGGCCGCCGCTGGCCGCGGCCAGGCGCAGCGATTGCAGCGGCCCCTGCAGCCCTGCCGCATCGAGCGCCTGCCGCGGCCCCATCAGCGGCGCCGAGGCATCGAGCGGCGGCAGATGCTGCAGCCGCTCCTCGGCCGTGAGCTTGGGATAGCCCACGTACATCATCACCACGCCCGAGACGAACCACATCGCGAAGAAGGCGCACGCGACGATGCCCAGCCAGCGGTGGACCAGGAACAGCCAGCGTTTGGCATGGGGCAGCATCGCGTCGCCCTCTTCAGAACGCCGCGCGCAGCGTGAGGTCGGCGGTGCGCGGCGCGCCGAGGTAGGCCTGGGTGCTGCTCACGTTGGCCGCATAGAGTTTGTCGGTGGCGTTGCGCACGCGGCCGACCAGCGTGACCGACCTGTTGATCTTCCAGCTCAGGCCCAGGTCGAGCAGCGTGTAGGCCGGCCAGGTCATGGTGTTGGCGGCGTCCGCATAGACCTTGCCGACGTGGCGCACGCCCACGCTGGCCTGCACGGCCGGCGTGATCGCATACGACACCCAGAGGTTCGCCACGGTCGAGGGCGTGTTGGTCGGCGTCTTGCCGGCCAACGACACGCCGCCCTGGCGGAACTGGTCGTACTGCGCGTCGACATAAGTGAAGTTGCCCTGCAGCGACCATCGCGCCGTGGGCTGGATTCCCACCGCCACCTCCACGCCGCGCGCCGACTGCTGGCCCACCAGCACGGTCAGCGCGCTGTTGTTCGCATCCTGCGTGGCGATGTTCTTGCGCGTGATGTCGTAGGCCGCCACGGTGGCCGTGCCCTTGCCCTGCCAGAAGTCCAGCTTGCTGCCGATCTCGAACTGGCGCCCGGTCGTGAGCTCGCTGTTGTTCATCACGTCGGAGAAGGAGGCCGTCGACAGCACGCCCGAGGGCGGGTCGGCCGCGGTCGCGTACTGCGCATAGAGGTTGGCGCCTGGCGCGAAGTCCCAGACCAGGCCGATGCGGCCGGTGGTCGGGTTGTAGCTGCGGCTGAAGCTCGCGGGACTGGCGGCCGTGACCGCGCGCTGGTTGGTGAGCTCGAGGTCGATGCGCTCGTGCCGCAGCGCCGTCACGAGGTTGAGCGCGGGCCGCAGCGCGGTGCGGTTCTCCAGGTAGAGCGCGGTGGTCTGGATCTCGTTGTTGCGGTCGGGGTTGAAGCCCGGCTGCATGCCCGGCACGTTGAGGAAGTTCTCGGTCGTGAACTGGTAGGGGTTCACCGTGCTCACGGTCGCCGGCAGGCTGTTGGGGAAGCGCGTCTGCCGGTTGCGGCTCAGGTCGAGCCCGAAGGACCAGTCGCTGCGCAGCCCGGCGAGGCTGCCCTGGTAGAGCCCGTCGAGGCGGTCGCCCACCATCGTCTGGTCATGGCGCTGCAGCAGTGCACCCGAGCGGATCACCGCGGTGTTGTTCGCATTGAAGCGGTAGCTCTCGACGTTGCGGTAGTCGCGCAGCGCGTCGTAGACGTAGAAGGTGTTCTTGAACTGCAGCGTGTCGCTGGCGCGCAGCTCGGTGATCGAACGCAGCCACTGCACTTCCTGCGCATAGATGCCGTCGGCGCTGTTGTAGTTCTTGAAGCGCGTGGCCGGGTCGACGCGCAGCGTGCCGAGGGCCGGGTTGAGCACCGGCGTGCCCCAGTAGGGGCGGTCGACCTGCTCCTTCTGGTACTCGTAGGCCAGCGTGTGGCTCAGGCCGCCGCCGAGGTCCGACAGCAGCGAGGCGGCCAGCTGGGTCGAGCGCGCATCGGTGCCGTCGGTCCAGCTGCCGGTGTCGCGGTGGTTGAGGTCGATGCGCAGGTAGTGGCTGCCCGCGCCGCCGTCGCCCGCGATGCGGCGGTTGAGGCCGAGCGAGGCCTCCTTCAGGTCGTTGCTGCCGGCGCGCAGCTGCACTTCGGAGAAGTCGCTGCGCTCGGCGAGCTTGGTGATGTAGTTGATCGAGCCGCCCACGCCGCCCGCGCCGAACAAAAAGCTCGACGGCCCGCCGATCACCTCGACACGGTCGTAGATCCAGCTGTCGACCGGCCGCGCCGCGATCGAGTACTGCACGTTGATGCCGTTGAACATCTGCGACAGCGAGCCGCTGCCGAAGCCGCGGTAGCTCACGCCGATCGAGCCCGGCGCGTTGTGGGCTGTGATGCCGGGCACGGCGCGCAGGATCTCCTGCGTGTCCAGCGCGCCGCGCGCGTCGATGGTGGCGCGGTTGACCACCGTGACCGAGGCCGGCGTCTCGCGCACGCTCAGGCCGAGCCGGCTGCCGGTCTCGGCCGGCGCGTCGAGGTTGAGCCGGCCGTTGCCGCGCGGGGCATCGTCGGAGACCTCGACCTGCGGCAGCGAGGCGGTGGCGGACTGGGCCATCGCGCCGGCACAGGCCATCAGCGATGCGGCGGCCAGAAGGGAACGACGCGCGCGCAGGGCGCGGTCGAGGGAAGAAGAACGGGACATGGAAACACTCACTCACTGAAGAACGCGACCGCGCGATGCGCAGTCGCTTGCCGCGAGGCCGCCGATGCGGGATCGGACGGTCGCGGACCCTCGAAGGTGCAGTCGCACGCGCGCCGTCAAGGCACGCGGGGGATGCAGCGATGGGACTTCAGGAAAGAGAGGGCGGCCCGCGCGCCGGCAGCGGCGCGGCGGTGGCGGCGGCGATGCGTGCCGCGGGGATCGACTGCACCGCACGGGCCAGCGGCAGCGGGGCCGCGATCTTCATCGGCGCGAGGGTGGGCGGCGGTGCGCCGGCCAACAGGCACAAGGGGCAGTCGGTGCCGACGGTCCCGAGCTCCTGCGCGCCATCGTCGGTCTGCACGATCACCTTGATCATGCCGGCCGTCGAGCACACCAGCTCCATCGCCTGCGGATGCACGATGGGCGCCGCGACCGCCACACCCAGCGACAGCAGGAACCACGCCAGCACGCAACGGTGCAGGAGGGTGATGCGGCGCAGGGTGGACATGGGGCGGGATTATGGCGTGAATGTGAACGGCAGCCTGCTCAAGACTCGAACAGCCGTGCCATTCGCGCCATCTCGGTGCCGGCCATGCCCAGGGCTTCCGCCGTGGCCCGCCAGGTGCCGACCACCTTCGACACCTCGTCGAGCACGGCCCTGGCCGCGGCGGCGTCGAGCCGGTAGAGCTCTGCGGTGGCCAGCGCGACGTCGATGTCCGGCGAGGCGTTGTGCCCATCGATGCTCAGGGCATGCTCGGCCTTGGCAAGGTTGGGGTTGATGTCGAAGGCGGCGGAGAGCCGCCAGCCCGTGGCCTCCCGGATGAAGCCGTGGTTGCGCAGGTGGTCATCCCGATTGGCGACCAGGATGTTGAAGACCATGCGGCGAAAGAGCTGCGCGAGATCAGCCTCCACCTGGCCCTTGGCCCCGTTGTCCGCGATGAACTCGGCCAGGTCCAGATAGCTCGCACCCTCTTCGCCGTCCTGCCGCTCCAGCATCGTCATGGCCGAGGCATACATGCGCCGTCCGGCGGGCGTGCGGTCGAAGCGGCGCACGCAGAAGGTGCGGTAGCCCTCGCCGAATCGGAGTGCGCGGGAATCCGGCACGGCGATGCCCGCGCGACGAGCCAACTGGTGCACCACGTGCTCCCAGCCACCGACATCGTGCCGATCCTCGTGGGCGGGAAACTTGGCGATCCACAGCGCGCCGTCGGTCTCGGTGAAGTTGGCTTTGGGCCGCGCGCCGCCCAGCGAGGTGCCTGGTGCGATGAGCATCGAGAGCCAACGTTCGTACTCCGGCATGCGCTCCACACCCGGCTCCTCGAGCCTGGCGCTGACATGCGCCAAGGTCTGCAGATCGGTCACCGGAGGCGCCGCATGCGCGCTGTCGTCGAGGAAGGGATTCGGCTCGATCGCCCGGCCCGCCTTTGCCAGCGCAGGGTCGGGCGCTGCACGCAAGCGCAGCCCGCCGGAACGCGTCAGGTCGTGCACGCCGAGCAGGAAGTCGAGGTCCTGGAGGGCGCGCATCTTGCGCCCTTCCCTCTGGGCGACCACGGCCTCACGGCGCTCCATCAGGACGCGACCCCAGCGATCGGGCGCCGAGTCCATGAAGATCCCGAAGGCCGTTGTTCCGCGGGGTGGGTGCTGCTCGCCTCCGTAGAGATCGAGCCGAGGATCGAGCATGAAGCACGACGCGCTCTGGAGCCAGGCCGGCGCGTATTCGAAGGCCGGCGGCACGTCGGTGCGGGTCTCATGGCGGTGCAGCGTGCCGACCTGCTGCCGCAGGCCGAGTTCGGGCGCGTCCAGATGGACCTCGTACGACCTGCGCTCAGTCTTCTTCGCCATGGGCGAGCGGCGCCTTTGCTGGCGACGCGCTCCGTCGGGTGCGGGGAGCAACCAGCGCCAGGTCCTGCAGCTTGCGGCCCAGGACGTCATCGCTGGCCACGGCGTCCATGTCCTTCTCCAGGCCCAGGACACGCAGCGCACGCATGTAGGTCCCGAACGCGATGTGGGGGTCACCCGACTCCAGGCGATGGAGCGTGTCGCGCGAGATGCCTACCCGCTCCGCGAATTGCACGGTGGTGATGCGCCGGCGCAGCCGTGCGGTGCGCATGCGCGCGGCCAATGCGCGCACCTGCTTTTCGATCGACGGGAACTGCGCCTGAAAGATTCTGGGCATGGTGTCCGATACTTTAATCATTTCAGAAGGATTTGCCTGGAATATCAGACATTTTTCGATGAAACAACATCGATTGCGCAGGAACACAAACAGCGACTAATGTCCGATACATCAATCAAAAATGTTGTAATTGTCTTATATATCGGACAAATTTAGAGGCATTTCAAGCCAATGACCGCCAGTGCTGGCGCCAGCGCGCCCTCGCGTCAGGAACGCGGCGAAGCACCGCCGCGCATGCCAGAGCCTGTCAAGGCGAGTTCAGGAACGCCGCCGGCTCATTCACCCGTTCTCGCGCCCCATCTGCTCGATCGCCTGCCGCATCGCCGCCGTGATCGCGCGCACCACCACCGAGTCGGGCCGGCCCGACAGCCGCAGCGCACGGATCGGCACCGGGATGTGCGGCTCCAGCGCCAGCACGTCGACCTTGCTTCGGTCGGCCGAGGCGGCCGTGCAGCCGTCGACCAGGGCCACGCCCAGACCGTGATGCGCCATGGCCAGCGCCGCGTGGTAGGTCTGCACCGTGACCACCGCCTGGTGGAAGCCCACGCCGGCCTGGCGGCAGGCCTGGCTCAGGCTGGTGCCCACCGGGTCGCGGCTGTCGAGGCCGACCACCGGGCGCTCGGCCAGGTCGTGCAGTGCCACCGAACCGTTGCGCACCAGCGCGCGCGACAGCATGCCCTTGGGCGCGATGCACACCATGCGGCTGTCGGCCAGCGTTTCCTGCAGCAGCGAGGGATGCACCGCCGGGCTGAAGGCGAAGCCCACGTCGGCCTGCTGCGACAGCAGCGCCGACAGGATCTGCGGCGAGTGCAGCGACTCGACCGTCACCGCCACGCCCGCGTGCTTCTCGCGGAAGATCTTGAGCGCGCGCGGCAGCACCTCGTAGCTCAGCGCCAGCACGCTGAGGATGCGCAGCTCGCCGGTGTCGCCCGCGGTGCGCAGGTTCGAGGCCAGCCGCTGCACCTCGTCGAGCTGCGCGAACAGGCGCTCGATGTGCGGGTACAGCGTGAGCGCCTCGGTGGTCGGCACCAGCCGGCCCTTGGCGCGCTCGAACAGCGGGAAGCCCAGCTGCAGCTCGGCATGCTGCAGCGTGCGGCTCACGGCCGGCTGCGTGATGTTGATCAGCCGCGCCGCCGCGCTCACGCTGCCGGTGAGCATGATGGCGTTGAAGACCTCGATGTGGCGCAGGCGCATCGCGGGCGGTGGCTCAGTGGCTGGTCTTGCCGAGGGCGATGTCCATGATCAGGCGCGTGCCCAGGTACAGGCGCGGCGCGATCGAATCGACCAGCACGTATTCGGCATCGGCCGAATGCGCACCGAAGCCCTGCAGGCCGAAGCGCTCGATGACCGGCGCCTTCGTCTTCAGTGCCGCGAAGGCCGCGTCGGTGCCGCCGCCGGCGGCCTTGTCGTCGGCGCCCAGCGGCAGGCCGAGTTCGTCCTTGTAGATCCGCTGCGCGTGGGCAGCCAGGGCGCGCGAGGCGTCGGTGGCTTCCAGCGGCGGACGGCGGCGCTCGAACTTCAGCTCGACCTTGGCCTCGGGAATCAGCTGCTTCTTCACGCGCTCGTTCACCTGCTGCTCGATGCGGTCGTAGTCGCTGACCTTGAGGACGCGCACGTCGGCGCCCGCGGACGCGCTGGCCGGGATCACGTTGCGGTTGCTGCCCGACTTGGAGATGGTCCAGTTCATCTTCAGGCCCGTGGCCGGGTCGGACAGGTCACGCATCTGCAGGATCTGGTGCGACAGCTCGTACAGCGCGTTCACGCCCCTCTCGGGCGCGGAGCCCGCATGCGAGGCCTTGCCCGTGACGTTCAGCGTGACCGAGGCGATGCCCGCCGTGGCGAGCGAGAGCTTGTCGTCCTTCACGTAGGCGCCCTCGAAGGACATGACGGCGTCGTGCTCGGCGCCCATGCGCGTGATGAGGCCGCGCGCGCCGGGCGAGCTGATCTCCTCGTCGCCGTTGATCAGCACGGTGAGCGTGCCGTAGTCCTTGAACTGCAGCGCCTGCAGCATCGACACGATGTGCAGGATCACCGCGATGCCCTGCTTGTCGTCGGCGATGCCCAGGCCGTAGGCCTTGTCGCCGTCGATGCGGAACGGCTGCCTGGCCAGCATGCCCTGGGTGTAGACCGTGTCCATGTGCGCGATCAGCAGGATCTTCTTCTGACCCGTGCCCTTGAAGGTGGCGCGCACCACGCGGCCCAGCTGCTCGGGCGTGTCTTCCATGCGGTAGGCCTCGGCGCTCGGGTCGATCAGCTCGACCTCGCCGCCCAGGGCCTTGAACTTCGCGGCGATGAGCTCGGAGATCTTCGCCAGGCCTTCGAGGTCGCGGCTGCCGGACTCGATGGCCACCAGCTGCGCCAGCGAATCGAGCAGCGGCTGCTTCTGCGCGGCCGCCAGGTCGGCGATGCGCGGGTCGGGCGCTGCCGCGGCGGCGCCGGCCAGCAGCATCGGCAGCAATGCACGGAGGATGAAGGTGCGGGCGGGATGGAGAAGCATGCAGAAGTTACCTGTTGGGGAGGATGAGGTCACTCGCGCACCAGCCGGACCCCGAGGTGCCGGATGCGCGACTCGCAGAGGATCGCGCCGTCCTCGCTCAGCACCCAGGCGCTGACCGAGGCTCGCGCGGACGGTGTTTCGGGGCGCGCATCGCAGACGGTGGAAGACCAGTGGCCCACGCGCCGGGCGTCGTCCCCCGGGGCCGGGAAGCCGGTGTCGGGGAACGCGAAGCGCTCGGCTTCGCGCTGCGCCAGGCTGTTGACTTCCTTGATCGTGGGCAGGCGCCAGCCCGCTTCCCCGCTGGCGCGCTGCAAGGCCTGCACGTCGTCGTAGCGCCGGGCCGTCCCGGTGCAGCGCCGGCCGTTCCAGGCCTGCGGCTCCGCGCAGCGACGCCACACCAGGCCGGTGTGGCGGTCCTCGACCGCGCCGCCCGCCACGCCGCGCTCGTCGGGCAACGCGCGCCAGCGCTCGGTCGTCGGCACGGCCGGGCCCCGCACCAGGCGCACGAAGAGCGGCGGCGGCTTGCGCGCCATCTCGGGGTCGCAGTCGTAGACGTGGGCGTTCTCGAAGTTCACGCACCAGACGCTGGTGTCGTCGCGCCACTCCGAGCTCAGGTAGACCGCCGGCACGGTGTGAGGGAACCAGCGCGCGTCGATGAGCGCCTGCTCGGCCAGCGGCCGCGTGGGGCGCACGTCGGACGTCCGCGCCTTGCCCAGGTCGACCAGGCCATGCAGTTCGGCCACCGTGGGCAAACGCCAGTCCGCGTACCCGCACAGCCGGCTCGCGTTGACCTCGGCCACATAGGCCAGCGCCCCGCCCGGCCGGCCATCGCGGTGGAAGGAATAGGCCTCGCTGTGGCCGCGGCTGCCGGGCACCGGCTGGTTCTGCGGCCCGTAGCCCGCGGTGTCGAAGCGGGGCGAGCCCTCCGGACCGTCGCGTCGCACGGGCCAGGGCTGCCGGCCGCTGTCGGGCTTGCCTTCCCAGACCAGGCCGGACACGCGGTCGCGCACGCAGGCGGTCAGCGGCTGCCCCGGCACGGCCTCGTAGGCCATCGGCCCCGCGCCCTGCAGGCCGTCCTGCTTGGGCACCAGCTTCAACGCGCCGGCCTCGGCGCAGGCCTGGGGCGCGGGCCAGCCGTCCGGCTGGAAGCCCAGGCACTGGCGCACGCCGGTGGGCGGCACCTTCACGGCCGGCTGCGCAATGGCGGGCCCAGCGGCCAGCCCCAGCAGGGCGGCCGCCATGGCGAAGGCAGGCCTCAGGCTCAATGCGCCTTGTCCCAGTTCGGGCCGACACCGATCTCGGCCAGCAGCGGCACCTTGAGATCGGCCACGCCGGCCATCAGGCGCGGCACTTCGGTGCGCACCCATTCGACTTCCGCCTCGGGCACCTCGAACACCAGTTCGTCGTGCACCTGCATGATCATCTTGGTGCCGCGCCCTTCGGCCTCGAGCACGTCCTGCACCTTGACCATGCTGAGCTTGATCAGGTCGGCCGCCGTGCCCTGCATGGGCGCGTTGATGGCCGCGCGCTCGGCGCCGCCGCGGCGCGGGCCGTTGGGCGAGTTGATCTCGGGCAGGTAGAGGCGCCGGCCGAACACGGTCTCGACGTAGCCCTGCTCCTTGGCCAGTGCCTTGGTCTCGTCCATGTAGGCCTTCACCCCCGGGTAGCGCGCGAAGTAGCGCTCGATGTAGGAGGCCGCGGCCTTGGTCTCGATGCCCAGGTTCTTCGCCAGGCCGAAGCTGCTCATGCCGTAGATCAGGCCGAAGTTGATCACCTTGGCATAGCGGCGCTGCTCGCTCGACACCTCCTCGGGCGTGCTGCCGAACACCTCGGCCGCGGTCGCGCGGTGCACGTCGATGCCTTCGGTGAAGGCGCGCAGCAGCGAGGCGTCGCCGCTGATGTGGGCCATGATGCGCAGCTCGATCTGCGAGTAGTCGGCACTCGCGATCACGCTGCCCGCGGGCGCCACGAAGGCCTCGCGCACGCGCCGGCCTTCGGGCGTGCGGATCGGGATGTTCTGCAGGTTGGGGTCGTTGCTGCTGAGCCGGCCCGTGACCGCCACCGCCTGCGCGTAGTGCGTGTGGACGCGGCCGGTGCGCGGATTCGCCAGCTGGCCCAGCTTGTCGGTGTAGGTGCCCTTGAGCTTCGACAGGCCGCGGTGCTCGAGGATCTTGGCCGGCAGCGGATAGTCCTCCGCCAGTTTCTCGAGCACTTCCTCGTCGGTGCTGGGCGCTCCGCTCGGCGTCTTCTTGACCACCGGCAGGCCCAGCTTGGTGAAGAAGATCTCGCCGATCTGCTTGGGCGAACCGAGGTTGAAGGGCTGGCCCGCGATCTCGTAGGCCTGCTGCTCGAGTTCCATGATGCGCGTGCCGAGCTCGTGGCTCTGCGAGGCCAGCGTGGGCGCGTCGATCAGCACGCCGTTGCGCTCGACCCGGTAGAGCGCCTCGCTCGAATCCATCTCGAGCTGGTAGACGAAGCGCAGCTTGTCGTCGGCCTGCAGCTGGGGCCAGAGCACGCGGTGGACGTCCAGCGTCTGGTCGCTGTCCTCGCAGGAGTACTCGGCCGCCTTGGCGATGTCGACCTGGCTGAACGGGATCTGGTGCGCGCCCTTGCCGCACAGGTCTTCGTAGGAGATGCCGCTGCGGCCCAGGTGGCGCTCGGCCAGGCTGGCCAGCCCGTGCGGCTTGTGCACCTCGAGCACATAGCTCTGCAGCATGGTGTCGTGCGCATAGCCCTGCACCTCGATGCCGTGGTTGGCGAACACGTGGCGGTCGTACTTGATGTGCTGGCCCAGCTTCTTCTTCGCGCCGTTCTCGAGCCAGGGCTTGAGCTTCGCCAGCACCTCGTCGAGGGGCAGCTGCGCGGGCGCGTCGGGGTAGTTGTGCGCCAGCGGAATGTAGGCCGCCTCGCCGGGCTCGACGCTGAAGCTCAGGCCCACGATCTGCGCCACCATCTCGTCGAGCGAGGTGGTCTCGGTGTCGATGGCCGCGAGTTCGGCGGCTTCGAGCTTCACGAGCCAGGCGTCGAACTGCTCCCAGGTGGTGACCGTGTCGTACTGGAGGTTGCTCGCGGGCGCCGCGGCTTCCAGCGCAGCGAGCTCCGAAGGCTCGTCGAACAGGCCGCCCTGGTCGGTGTCCTTCTTCGCGCCCTTCTTCTTCGCGTTCTCTTCCTCGATCAGTTCGGGCGGCACCGCCTGCGCCTCGAGCGCCTTGACCAGGCTCTTGAAGCCGTAGGTCTCGTAGAGCGGCTTGAGCAGCTCGACCTGCGGCGCGCCCACCGGCAGGCCGTCGAGCGAGGGCAGGCCGCTCACATGTGAGGCCAGGTCGCAGTCGGTGCGGATGGTCACCAGGCGCTTGCTCAGCGGCAGCTTGTCCAGCGCCTGGCGCAGGTTCTCGCCGGCCGCGCCCTTGACCTCGGCCGCGCGTTCGATCAGCGCATCGAGCGAGCCGTATTCGAGCAGCCACTTGGCGGCGGTCTTGGGTCCGACCTTGGGCACGCCGGGCACGTTGTCGACCGTGTCGCCCACCAGCGTCTGGTAGTCGATCATCAGCTCGGGCGGCACGCCGAACTCGGCGGTCACGCCGGCCACGTCGCGCTTCTTGCCGTTCATGGTGTCGATGATCGTGATGTGCGCGTCGACCAGCTGGCTCAGGTCCTTGTCGCCGCTGGAGACGATCACCTCCACGCCCTGCGCGGCGGCGATCTTGGCCAGCGTGCCGATCACGTCGTCGGCCTCGACATCGGGCACGGTCAGCACCGGCCAGCCCAAGAGCCGCACGATCTCGTGGATCGGGTCGATCTGGCTGCGCAGGTCGTCGGGCATGGGCGAGCGGTTGGCCTTGTACTCGGGGTACCAGTCGTCGCGGAAGGTCCGGCCGGGCGCGTCGAACACGCAGGCCGCGTAGTCGGCGCGCACCTCGCGGCGCAGCGCGCTCATCATGTTGATCATCCCGCGGATGGCGCCGGTGGCCGGGCTCTTGGGATCGCCGGGCACGGCCCGCAGGTCGGGCATGGCGTGGAAGGCGCGGTAGAGGTAGCTCGAACCATCCACCAGCAGCAGCGTTTTCTTGTCGGTCATCGGCCCATTTTGCCCGGCCCGCGCGCCCGCGCGCCGCGCCGCTGCCAGACAGCCGAAAGCGCCCCGCGCTGACAGACGGGATACGGCCGCGCACCTACAATCGGGGCATGGCCCCCACCACCTCCTCCCTCCTTCGCCACGCCCTGACGCTGGCGTTCATCTGCGCCGTCCCCGTGGCCGCCGTGCAGGCCCAGCCCGCGCCGCAGCCGGCCCCCACCGCCGACCAGCAGAAGCAGGAAGAAAAGGCCGAGGGCCGCCGCAACCAGAAGATCGAGAACATCCACGTCGAAGACGGCGGCGCCAGCGTCGACGAGGTCCGCTACGGCGGCCAGACCCAGAGCATCACGGTGCAGCCCAAGGCCAACGTGCCCTCCTACGAGGTGCTGCCCAACGACGGCGGCCGCTCGCGCCAGGGCCAGGCCGAGACCAGCAGCGGCGGCAACGGCCCCCGCGTCTGGAACCTGATGAAGTTCTGAGCGGCGTGGCGGTCTACACCGACGTCGGTTTCGACGAAGCGAACGCGCTCGTGCAGCGCCTGGGCCTGGGGGCCCTGCAGGCGCTCAAGGGCATCCAGGGCGGCATCGAGAACACCAACTACTTCGCCAGCACCGAAAAGGGCGAGTACGTGCTGACGCTGTTCGAGCGCCTCGGCCCCGAACAGCTGCCCTACTACCTGTGCCTGATGAAGCACCTGGCCGCCCGCGGCATCCCGGTGCCCGAGCCCATGGCCGACCCTGCCGTGACGCCGGCCAAGGCGGGACTGCTGGCATCGGCGCCCGACGCGCCCTGCGAGCTGGTGCACAAGGTGGCGGGCAAGCCGGCCGCCGTGGTGCAGCGCCTGAGCGGCCACAGCCAGCTCGCGCCCGACGCCGCGCACTGCGCCGAACTCGGCCACTGGCTGGCGCGCATGCACCTGGCGGGCCGCGACTTCGACCGCATCCAGCCCAACCTGCGCGGCCTGGACTGGTGGAACGACACCGCGCCGGTGGTGCTGCCCTACCTCGAGGCACCGCAGGCCGCCCTGCTGCGCGCCGAACTGGCCTACCAGAACCACGTGGCCGCCTCCTCGGCCTATGCCGCTTTGCCGCGCGGGCCGGTGCATGCCGACCTGTTCCGCGACAACGCGATGTTCGAGACCGGCACCGACGGCGCCGCGCCCCGGCTCAGCGGCGTGTTCGACTTCTACTTCGCCGGCACCGACACCTGGCTGTTCGACCTGGCGGTGTGCCTCAACGATTGGGCCATCGACCTGCCGAGCGGCAAGCCCGATCCGGCGCGCAGCGATGCGCTGCTCGCGGCCTACCTCGCGGTGCGCCCGCTGACCGGCGCCGAGCGCACGCTGCTGCCCGCGATGCTGCGCGCCGCGGCGCTGCGCTTCTGGATCTCGCGGCTCTGGGATTTCCACCTGCCGCGCGAGGCCAGCATGCTGCAGGCGCACGACCCCACGCATTTCGAGCGGGTGCTGCGCGAGCGGGCCCGCGAGCCGCTGGCGCTGCAGGCGCCCGCGATGGCCGCCTGAAGACGAACGGATTCGATGAAACTCAACATAGTCCCGGCCCGCACGGGTGCGACCTGGGTCCGCAGCGGACTGCAGACCTTCACCAAGCGGCCGCTGGCCTTCGCCTCGCTGTTCTTCTTCTTCATGGCGATGGTGTCGATCGCCTCGCAGCTGCCGCTGGTCGGCACCGCGCTGGCGCTGATGCTGCTGCCCACCATGACGCTGGGCCTGATGGCCGCCAGCGCCGAGGCCGCCAAGGCCGGGCCCGGCCAGAAGCCGCCGGCCGCCGCCGTGCTGCTGGCCGCGCTGACCGCCGCCCGCAGCGGCATCCGCCCGATGCTGGTGCTGGGCGCGCTCTATGCGGTGCTGTTCCTGCTGGTGATGGGCGTGTCGGCCTTGGCCGACGGCGGCCAGTTCGCACGGGTCTACCTGATGGGCGAGACCGTGAGCCGCGAGATGGCCGAGTCGGGTTCGTTCCAGGCCGCGCTGTGGATCGCCATGGCGCTGTACCTGCCGCTGTCGCTGGCCTTCTGGCACGCGCCGGCGCTGGTGCACTGGCACGGCGTGCCGCCGACCAAGAGCCTGTTCTTCAGCTTCATCGCCTGCTTCCGGAATTTCGGCGCGATGTTCGTCTTCGGCCTGACCTGGATCGGCGTCTTCATCGGCTCGGGCATCGTGCTGAGCCTGGTGGCCACGCTGTTCGCGGCGCTGGTCGGCGGCGGCGCGGCCGCGGCCGGCGGTGCGCTGATGGTGGGCGGGGCGCTGGTGATGGCGTCGATGTTCTTCACGAGCACGTGGTTCACCTTCCGCGACAGCTTCATAGACTGACCCCCCGAAGGGCTGGCCCACTTCGTGTGGCTGGCGCCCCTCCCCCCTTTCAGGGGGGCGACACCGGCGGCCCGGCAAAGCCGGTTCCGCGGTGTCCCTGGAAAAGAGTGCGCCGGCAGCGCTGGCTGATCAGACCGGCGTGAGCTTCGCCACCGACAGCGCCAGCCACTTCACCCCGTGCCGCGGGAAGTTGATCTGGGCGCGGGCGTCGTCGCCGCTGCCTTCCAGCGCGATCACCGTGCCTTCGCCGAACTTGTTGTGGAAGACCTGCATGCCCGAGCGCAGGCCGTGGGAGGGCGCGGCTTTCTGCGGCGGGACCGGGGGGCTGGCGAAGGCGTCGGGGCTGAAGCCGCCGCCGCCGGTGCCGGCGCGCGTGCTGCCGTAGCCGCCGCCGTAGCCGAAGGCCGAGGGCTTGAAGCCCTGGTTCTTGGGCGTGAGCCACTTGAGCGCGGCCTCGGGCAGTTCGTCGTAGAAGCGGCTCTTGAGGTTGTAGCGGGTCTGGCCGTGCAGCATGCGGGTCTGCGAGTGGCTCAGGTACAGGCGCTGGCGGGCGCGGGTGATGGCCACGTACATCAGGCGGCGCTCTTCCTCGAGGCCGTCGTGGTCGCTCATCGAGTTCTCGTGCGGGAACAGGCCCTCTTCCATGCCGGTGATGAACACGCAGTCGAACTCCAGGCCCTTGGCCGCGTGCACGGTCATGAGCTGCACCGCGTCCTGCCCGGCCTGGGCCTGGTTGTCGCCCGATTCCAGCGCCGCATGCGTGAGGAAGGCGGCCAGCGGGCTCAGCGTCTCGCCGGTCTCGGCATCGGGTGCCAGCGGCTCGTCGAGGACCGGCAGGTTGGGGTTCAGCCCCTGGCTCGCGGGCGATTGGCGCAGCTCGTCGACCGGCAGCGCCACCGCGTCGCGGCCGAAGCCTTCCTGGGTGACGAAGCTCTCGGCCGCGTTCACCAGTTCCTCCAGGTTCTCCACCCGGTCGGCGCCTTCGCGGTCGGCCTTGTAGTGCTCGATCAGGCCGCTGTGGTCGAGCACCAGCTCGATGATCTCGCGCAGCGAGATGCCCACGGTCTGCTCGCGCAGCACGTCGATCTTGGCGACGAAGGCCGACAGGTTGGCGCCGGCCTTGCCGCCGACCGCGCTCACCGCGTCGTGCAGCGAGTGGCCGGCCGCGCGCGCCGCATCCTGCAGCAGCTCGATGCTGCGCGCGCCGATGCCGCGCGGCGGGAAGTTGACGATGCGCAGGAAGCTGGTGTCGTCGTCCTTGTTCTCCAGCAGCCGCAGGTAGCCCAGCGCATGCTTGATCTCGGCGCGCTCGAAGAAGCGCAGGCCGCCGTACACGCGGTAGGGCACCGAGGCATTGAACAGCGCGGTCTCGATCACCCGGCTCTGCGCATTGCTGCGGTAGAGCACGGCCATCTCCTTGCGCTCGATGCCGTCGCGCACCAGCTGGCGCATCTCCTCGACCATCCACTGCGCCTCGGCGAAGTCGCTGGTCGATTCGTAGACCCGCACCGGCTCGCCCGGGCCCTGCTCGGTGCGCAGGTTCTTGCCCAGCCGCTTGGTGTTGTGGCCGATCAGCGCGTTGGCCGAATCGAGGATGTTGCTGTAGCTGCGGTAGTTCTGCTCCAGCTTGATCTGGCGCGAGACCTCGAACTCGCGCACGAAGTCGGCCATGTTGCCCACGCGCGCGCCACGGAAGGCGTAGATGCTCTGGTCGTCGTCGCCCACCGCGATCACGCTGTTGCCGCCGGGCGTGAAGCGGCCGCCGGCCGTGGTGCCCGAGAGCATCTTGATCCAGGCGTACTGCAGCCGGTTGGTGTCCTGGAACTCGTCGATCAGGATGTGGCGGAAGCGCCGCTGGTAGTGCTCGCGGATCGGATCGTTGTCGCGCAGCAGTTCGTAGCTGCGCAGCATCAGCTCGCTGAAGTCGACCACGCCTTCGCGCTGGCACTGCTCCTCGTAGAGCTGGTAGATCTCGACCTTCTTGCGGTCTTCCTCGCTGCGCACCTCGATGTCGCCGGGGCGCTTGCCCTCTTCCTTGGCGCCCGAGATGAACCACTGGGTCTGCTTGGCCGGAAAGCGCTCGTCGTCGACGTTGAACTGCTTCATCAGCCGCTTGATGGCCGAGAGCTGGTCCTGGGTGTCGAGGATCTGGAAGGTGGACGGCAGGTTGGCCAGTTTCCAGTGCGCGCGCAGGAAGCGGTTGCACAGCCCGTGGAAGGTGCCGATCCACATGCCGCGCGCGTTGATCGGCAGCATCGCCGTCAGCCGCGTGACCATTTCCTTGGCCGCCTTGTTGGTGAAGGTCACGGCCAGGATGCCGCCCGGCGTCACCTGCCCGGTCTGCAGCAGCCAGGCGATGCGGGTGGTGAGCACCCGGGTCTTGCCCGAACCGGCACCGGCCAGGATCAGCGCATTGCCCTCGGGCAGCGTGACCGCGGCGAGTTGTTCGGCATTGAGGTTGTGGAGCAGGGGCGAGGCGGCCGCTGGGGAAGGGGGGGCGCCGTCGAAAGCGTCGTGCGAGCCGAAAAGAGACATCCCGGCATTGTAGGAACGCCGGGCCCGGAATGCGCCGCGGACCGATGCTTGCCCTGGATCAAGGACACGAAGAGGCCGCTTCCGGACACTGGGTGCCAGTTGCCGCGCGCCCCCTGCGCGGCCCGCAACGGAGTCCCCGACCATGAAGAAGAACCTGCTCACGCGCGCCTGGATCGGCGCCCTCCTCGGCGCCCTGGGCGCCACCTGCGCCCTGCCCGCCGCCGCACAGGAAGCCCAGGGCAACTGGCTGCTGCGCGCCCGCGCCGTGCGCATCGATACGGCCAACCATTCCGACGCGATCGGCGCGCTGGCGGTGCCGGCCGATGCGATCCACGTCAACGACAAGACCATCCCCGAGATCGACATCACCTACTTCTTCACGCCGAACATCGCCGCCGAGCTGGTGCTGACGGTGCCGCAGAAGCAGCGCGTCACGATCACGCAGAGCGCGCTGGGCGGCCCGGTCGACATCGGCAGCTTCAAGCACCTGCCGCCCTCGCTGATGCTGCAGTACCACTTCATCCCCGACGGCACCGTCCGCCCCTATGCGGGCATCGGCCTGAACTACACGCGCATCGGCTCGGTGAACCTGGCCGTGCCCACGGTCGGCCGGCTGGACCTGGAGCACAACAGCTTCGGGCTGGCCCTGGGCGCCGGCGTGGACATCGCGATCGCGAAGAACGTGTTCCTGAACTTCGACGTCAAGAAGGTGCAGATCCGCACCGACGTGAGCCTGAACGGCAGCCGGCTGTCGACCGTGAAGGTCGACCCGCTGCTGATCGGCGTGGGCGTGGGCTACCGCTTCTGAGCACGCCGCGCCATGGCGCCGCACGGAAAATAAGGTCTATATGGAAAGCCGTCTGACCCGCGCGCGGCCGCTCCCCTAGAATCAATCACCGGGCCCAAGATTCTTGTCGCCCGGTTTTTTTTCGCCCGCTTTCGCGGCGACGGAACCGGCCAAGACCAAGCGCCCACGCCGACAGGGACTTCCTGCCGGCGAACCCTTCACAGGAGCTTGGTCTCATCATGCAAATTTTCGACTACGACAACATCCTGCTGCTGCCGCGCAAGTGCCGCGTGGAAAGCCGCTCGGAATGCGACGCCGGCGTGACGCTGGGCGGGCGCAAGTTCCGCCTGCCGGTGGTGCCGGCCAACATGAAGACGGTGGTGGACGAGACCATCAGCCTCTGGCTGGCACGGAACGGCTACTTCTACGTGATGCACCGTTTCGACCTGGACAACGTGCAGTTCGTCAAGGACATGCAGGCCCAGGGCGTGTTCGCCTCGATCTCGCTGGGCGTGAAGAAGGCCGACTACGACACCGTCGACCAGCTGGCCGCGGCCGGCCTGACACCCGAATACATCACCATCGACATCGCGCACGGCCATGCCGACACGGTGAAGAACATGATCGGCTACCTCAAGTCCAAGCTGCCGCAGTCCTTCGTGATCGCCGGCAACGTGGGCACGCCCGAAGCCATCATCGACCTGGAGAACTGGGGCGCCGACGCGACCAAGGTCGGCATCGGCCCGGGCAAGGTCTGCATCACCAAGCTCAAGACCGGCTTCGGCACGGGCGGCTGGCAGCTCAGCGCGCTCAAGTGGTGCGCCCGCGTGGCGACCAAGCCCATCATTGCCGACGGCGGCATCCGCGACCACGGCGACATCGCCAAGAGCATCCGCTTCGGCGCCTCGATGGTGATGATCGGCTCGCTGTTCGCGGGCCACGAGGAGTCGCCGGGCAAGACGGTCGAGGTCGACGGCGTGCTGTTCAAGGAGTACTACGGCTCGGCCAGCGACTTCAACAAGGGCGAGTACAAGCACGTCGAGGGCAAGCGCATCCTCGAGCCGATCAAGGGCAAGCTGGCCGACACGCTGGTCGAGATGGAGCAGGACGTGCAGAGCTCCATCAGCTATGCCGGCGGCAAGGCGCTGATGGACATCCGCAAGGTCAACTACGTCACGCTGGGCGGCGACAACGCCGGCGAACACCTGCTGATGTGAGGCCCCGGCCCGCCTAGAAGCGGGCCATCAGCGCCATCGCGGCGCTCAGCGTGAGCAGCGCCAGCACGGTCGACACGACCACGCTGGCCGTCACCAGTTCCTCCGCCACCTTGTAGCGCTGCGAGAACAGGAAGGCGTTGGCGCCGATGGGCATGGCCGCGGCCACCACCATCACCGTGAGCGGCAGGCCGCGCACGCCCAGCAGCCAGCCCGTGCCCAGCACCAGCAGCGGGTGCACCACGTTCTTGACCAGCGCCATGGTGAAGGCGTCGCGCAGATGCGTGCCGACCGGCGTCAGCGCCAGCGTCACGCCCACCAGCACCAGCGCCACCGGGCTGAAGGCCTGGCCCAGCAGCATCAGCGGCTTGTCGATGACGGCCGGAAGGCCCCAACCGGTCTGCGCATACAGCAGGCCCGCGATGATGGGCAGCGGCACCGGATGGAAGATCGAATTGCGCAGCGCGCGCCCCACGGTGCGCAGCAGATGGTGCCGCTGGCGGCCGTTCGAGGCCGCGTGCTCGCGCGCCACCATGAGCTCGATCAGCACCGTGGCGCTGGTGATCAGCACCAGCGAATGCAGCGACACCAGCGTGAGCAGCACCACCAGGCCGTCGGGCCCGTAGGCCAGGTCGACCAGCGCGACGCCGATGATCACGGTGTTGCTGAAGGTGCTCGCGATGGCCAGCACCGCCGCCGTGCGGTTGAGTCCGCGCCACAGCAGCGTGCCGATGAAGATGATGCCCGCGCCGATGAAGTACGCGGCCACGGGCTTCAGGCTCAGCTGCTCGAAGTGCACCGCGCTCATCGAGCGGAACAGCAGCGCGGGCGCGAGCAGCAGGAAGATCAGGTTGGAGAGGTCCTTGACCGCATGGGCCCCGACCCAGCGACGGTGCCCGGCGAGATAGCCCGCGGCGATGAGAAGGACGACGGGCAGCAGGGCGGAAGCGACAGGTGAATTCACCGCGGCGAGCATAGCGGCTCGCCGCGGCGGGTTCACGTCGGCGCTTTAGAAGTTGACGCGCAGGCCGACTTTCACGGAGCGGCCGGGCAGCGGCGCGGCAGGATAGACGGTCGTGGTCAGGATCGACGTCGCGCTGTAGGCCAGCTTGTTGCTCAGGTTGTCCAGCCGCGCATACCAGGTGAGGCTCGCGCCCTGCACCTTCATGCGGTAGGCCAGGGCCGCGTTCCACAGCGTGTAGGCCTCGGTCGCGCGCGCGCCTTCGGCCGGCACGCGGTTCTGCGCCGAGTAGCGGTCGAAGCCCAGGCGCGCGGTCCACGGTCCGTCGCCGTAGGCCAGCGCGGCGCCCACGCGCACCGGCGAGATGCGCGGCAGCGGCTCGCCGGTGTCGGTGTTGGTCGCGCGCACCAGGTCGCCGCGCCATTGCAGGTCCAGCGTCGATCCCGCGGTGGTGCCGGCGAAGCCGTCGGCGCCCAGCAGGCGCAGGTTGCCGCTGGCCTCGAGGCCGGTGAAGCGCGCACGCACGCCGCCGTAGACGTACTCGGCCAAGGTGTCTTCCGCGGCCGGGTCGGTGACCACCGCGCCCTCGCCGTCGCGCTGGTTGCCGGTGGCGGTCAGGCCGATGTAGTTGCGGAAGCGGGTCACGTAGGCGTTCACGCGCGCGTTGTTGGCGCCGGACTTCCACTGCGCGCCGATGTCGAAGCCGACCGACTTCTCCTTCTGCAGCGACGGATCACCCACCTCCCAGGCCGCGGTCGCGACGTGCGGGCCGTTGGCGAACAGCTCGTAGTCCTTGGGCGCGCGTTCGGTGTAGGCCAGGTTGGAGGTCAGCTGCCATTGCGGCGTCAGGTCGACCAGCGCGCCGAAGGCCGCGCTGTGCGGGTTGAAGCTGCGCTCGCCCACGGTGAAGCGGGTGATGGACGGGTCTTCGGGGTAGCCGAAGGACTGGACCTTGACCTGCTCGGTGCGCGCGCCGAAGCTCAGCCGGCCCCACGCGGTGCCGAGTTCCTCGTGCACGAACAGCGCGTTCGAGCGCGTGCGGCTGTGCGGCGCGAAAGCCTCCTCGCCGTCGGCCGAGAAGCGGCCGGTCTCGCTGGTGAAGCCGATCAGGCCCTCGAGGCCGCCGATCTTGCGGTGGCGCGCCTCGATGCGGATGTCGTTGGTCTTGTTGGCGAAGGTGGTGCCGGGCTCGCCGCCCTCGAACTCGGTGTGGCGGTAGTCGGTGTGGCTGATCTTGGCGTGCACGCTGCTGAAGAAGCCGCCCGGGCGCCATTCGCCTTCGAGCGCGTAGCGGTCCGACTTCATGCCGATGGTCACGTCGTCTTCGGCCACCGTGCCGTAGTCGCTGCGGTAGGTGCTGACCGAGGCGCCGATCCAGCCCTGGTCGAAGAACACCGAGCCGCCGACCGCGCCGCCATGGGCGCTGTTCTGCGAATTGCAGATGCGGCGCGCGAAGCCGGGCGAACCGGGCTTCTCGCAGGCGAGCTCGATCGGCACGCGCACGTCGTCCGAGCGGCGGTCGAAGGCGTCGATGTGCAGCGCGTAGCGGTCGTTGCCGCCTTCGAGCACCACGCCGCCGCTCTTCTCCTTGCTGCCGGTGGCATAGCCCGCGTCGGCGCGGCCGCCGAAGCCGTTGAGCGGTTCGCTGGGGATGCGGTTGTCGATCACGTTGACCACGCCGCCGACCGCGCTGCCGCCGTATTGCAGCGCCGAGGGGCCGCGCAGCACCTCGATGCGGTCGGTCACCAGCGCATCGACCGGCACCGCATGGTCGTAGCTCAGCGCCGAGGCGTCGGGCGCGCTGCCGCCGTTCTGCAGGATGCGGATGCGGTCGCCGTCCTGGCCGCGGATGATGGGCCGGCTCGCGTTGGGGCCGAAGTAGCTGCTGCTCACGCCCGGGATGTTGTTGAGCGTCTCGCCCAGCGTGGAGGTCGAGCGCTGCAGCAGCGCATCGCCCTGCAGGGTGTCGGTGGGCGCGATCAGTTCGGACGCGCCGAGCGGGTTGCCGGTGACGGTCACCTCGCGCAGGCTCGGGGCGGGCGCCGTCGCGGCGGGCGCGGTCTGGGCGTGGGCGGCCCAGGACGCGAGGGACAGGACGGCGACGCCGATGGCGCTGAGGCGGAAATTGGAAATCATGGTGCGGACTCGTTGAATCAAGGAAAAACCGGCCGCGGCCCCTCCGGGGGCTGCAGCCAATCGAATACCAGGGGGGATTCAGCGGGTCAGCGGAGGGCCACGCGCGTCGAACAGCGTGACCCAGCGGGCGAGGGCTTCGCCCAGGAAGTAGTGGAAGCGCGCCATCGGCAAGGCGATGGGCAGCACCACGAAGGGAACCGACAGCGCGGCGGCGCCGCCGGCGAGCTGGTCGTACAGCCGGCAGTCGGCGTCGACGTGATCGCCGAACAGGGCCAGCAGCCCGCCCTGCCCGACCTTGTGCGCATGGCCCACGCCGTAGGCCTGGGCCACGGCCGCGGAGGCCGGCGCATTGCCCGCGCCGGGGTGCAGCACCCGGTGCATCAGCCCCAGCGTGGACGCGAGCCACAGCGCCACCGCAAGGGCGACGATGAGGCTGGCGTGGCAGCGGGAATGGCGCAGGGCGTGCATGCGAGAGGCGCGCGTCAGTCCTTGACGCGGGCCGCGAAGGTCTTCTGGAACTTCTCGACCTTGGGCCCGACCACGAAGGCGCAGTAGCCCTGGTTCGGGTGGTTCAGGAAGTAGTCCTGGTGGTAGGCCTCGGCGGTCGAGTAGTTGGCGAGCGGCACCACCTCGGTCACCACGGGCGACGCATAGGTCTTGCCGGCCTCGATCTCGCGGATCACTTCTTCGGCCACCTGCTTCTGCGCATCGCTCGTGTAGTAGATGCCGCTGCGGTACTGGGTGCCGACGTCGTTGCCCTGGCGGTTGAGCGTGGTCGGGTCGTGCACCACGAAGAAGATCTCCAGCACCTCGCGCAGCGCGATCTCGCGCGGGTCGAAGACCAGCTTGACGACCTCGTTGTGGCCGGTGCGGCCAGTGCAGACCTGCTCGTAGCTGGGGTTGAGCGTCTGGCCGTTGCTGTAGCCGGACTCGACGTCGAGCACGCCGCGCACGCGGTCGAACACGGCCTCGGTGCACCAGAAGCAGCCGCCGCCCAGGACGATGGTCTCGGTCGGGGTGGCGGAAGGGGTGGTCGTGTCTGTCATGGCGGCTCGGTAAAAAGCGGAGCCCGCTATTGTCGCGGCTTGACGTGACGGATGGGCCTCACTACATTACTAACCCGCCAGTCATTAACTTCATGCCCCGCTTCCTCAGCAACAACCTCCTCTGCCCGGGCCGCGCCAAGCGCGAGCGCCGCAAGGAGGCGCGCCCGGGCGAACTGATCCAGGCCGCGCTCGAGCTGTTCGTCGAGAAGGGCTTCGCCGCCACCCGCTCGGAGGAAGTGGCGGCGCGGGCCGGCGTGTCCAAGGGCACGCTGTTCCTCTACTTCCAGAGCAAGGAAGACCTGCTGAAGGCGGTGATCACCGAAAGCCTCGCGGGCCGCTTCACCGAGTGGAACGAGGAATTCGAGGCCTTCGAGGGCAGCACCGCCGACATGCTGCGCTACTGCACCCAGGTCTGGTGGGAGCGCGTCGGCGCCACGCCGGTGTCGGGCCTGACCAAGCTGATGCTCAGCGAAGGCAACAATTTCCCCGAGCTCGCGGCCTTCTACCAGCGCGAGGTCGTGGCCCCCGGCCATGCGCTGATGCGGCGCATCCTGCGGCGCGGCATCGACCGCGGCGAATTCCTGCCGGTGGACGTCGACAACGCCATCTACACCGTGGTCGCACCCATGATTTTCCTGTTCCTCGTGAAGCACAACAGCACCTGGGTCGAGAGCGACATCGAGCTCGACCCGCTGAAGTACATCGCGACCCAGACCGAGATCGCCATCCGCGGCCTCTCCCGCCACCCGCCCTCGATTTCCCCGGCCGCCTAAAATCGTGGGTTTGCCTGAGTCCCACTCCGAAAAGAGAAACACATGAACACCCCCGCCACCCACGAGCGTCTGCGCTTCAACATGATCGAGCAGCAGATCCGTCCCTGGGACGTGCACGACCCGCTGGTCCTCGAACTGCTCAACACGATCCGCCGCGAGGACTACGTGCCCGCGGTGCACCGCGCGCTGGCCTTCTTCGACATGGAACTGCCGCTGGGCAACGGTGCCGAGCCCGGCCAGACCATGCTCGCGCCCAAGATCGAAGCCCGCACGCTCAACGACCTCAAGGTGCAGCCGCACGAATCGGTGCTCGAGATCGGCACCGGCTCCGGCTTCATGGCCGCTTTGCTGGCCGGCCGCGCCGCCAAGGTGCTGACGCTGGAAATCGACGCCCGGCTGGCCGAGAGCGCCGCGAAGACGCTGCAGCGCAACGGCGTGACCAACGTCGAGGTGCGCCACGCCGACGGCTCCAAGCCGCTGTCCAGCGGCCCGACCTTCGACGTGATCGTGCTCAGCGGCTCGGTGGCCCGCATTCCGCAGGGCCTGCTGGGCTCGCTCAACATCGGCGGCCGGTTGAGCGCCATCGTCGGCAACGAGCCCATGATGCGCACCCACATCGTGACCCGCGTGAGCGAAGGCCAGTGGGAAACCACGCAGCCCTGGGACACGGTCGCGCCGCGCCTGCTGAACTTCCCCGAACCCTCGCCCTTCAACTTCTAGCCGCATCGGCGCAGCGCGCACCGCGTCCGTCGCTCTTCTTGCGGAGAGCGACGCACGGCCCCGCCCGCTGCGTCCCCGCGTCACCCCGAAAAGCACCTTCATGATCGACCAAGTCCGCCCCTCCGACCTCGACGCCTGGTTCGCCCAGGACCCCGCGGCGGTGCCCGTGCTGCTCGACGTGCGCGAACCCTGGGAGCTGCAGACCGCGAGCGTCGCGCCGCAGGGCTTCACGCTGGTGGCCATCCCGATGAACGAGATCCCCGCGCGCCTGGGCGAGCTCGACGCGGGCCACCGCATCGCCTGCCTGTGCCACCACGGCGCGCGCAGCCAGCGCGTGGCGGCCTTCCTGTCGCAGAACGGCTTTGCCGACGTGGCCAACGTGGCCGGCGGCATCGATGCCTGGTCGGCCCTGCGCGACGCGAACGTCCCGCGCTACTGACTCTCTTCCTCCAAGGACGCATCCCATGCCCGCGACCCGCGTGACCCGGCTTCTTCCTCTTGCAGCCGCGCTGGCCGCGGCGCTCGCGCTGCCGGCCCACGGCCAGAGCCTGCTCACGCTCTACGAGGCGGCGCGCGACTACGACGCGAGCTACCAGAGCGCGCGGGCCCAGTTCGATGCCAACCTGGCGCGCGCCGCGCAGGCCAAGGCCGGCATCCTGCCGCAGGTGGGCGCGCAGGCCAGTGTGCAGCGCAACCAGTTCGACATCGACGTGATCTCAGGCGCGCCGCCGGGCTCGGGCGAGCGCAACTTCAACACCCAGAGCGCGGCCATCAGCGCCACGCAGCCGCTCTACCGCCCGGTCGCCTGGGCCGCCTACGAGCAGGGCAAGCGCCAGGCCGAGATCGCCCAGACCGTGCTGGCCACGGCCGAGCAGGACCTGATCGTGCGCGTGAGCCAGGGCTACTTCGACGTGCTGGCCGCGCAGGACACGCTGGCGCTGGTGCGCGCGCAGAAAACGGCCGTGGCCGAGCAGCTGGCCTTCGCCCAGCGCAACTTCGAGGTCGGCACGTCGACCATCACCGACTCGCGCGAGGCCCAGGCCCGCTACGACCTGGTGGTCGCGCAGGAGATCGCGGCCGAAAACGACCTGCAGGTCCGGCGCATCGCGCTCGACCAGCTGGTCGGGCGCACCGGCAGCGCGCCACTGCCGCTGGCCACGCCGGTGGTGCTGCCCGCCCCGGTGCCAGCCGACATGAACGCCTGGGTGGCGCAGGCCGAGGCCGTGCATCCCGCGATCCGCCAGGCGCAGCTGGGCCTGGACGTGGCCGGGCTGGAGGTGCAGAAGGCCGAGGCCGGCCACAAGCCGACCATCGACGCGCAGCTGGGCTACAGCGTGACGCGCAGCCCGCAGGGCAACCTCACGACCACCGTGGGCACGCGCGCCAGCGGGCCGAGCATCGGCGTGGTGTTCAACATGCCGCTGTTCGCGGGCTTCGCGACCGAGAACCGGATCCGCGAGACGCTATCGCTCGAGGAGCAGTCGCGCGCGGTGCTCGAGGGCACGCGCCGCAACGTGACGCAGGCCACGCGCACCGCCTACCTGGGTCTGATCTCGGGCGCGGGCCAGGTCAAGGCGCTGGAAGCGGCCGAGGCCTCGAGCCAGAGTGCGCTCGACGCCAACCGGCTGGGCTACCAGGTCGGGGTGCGCATCAACATCGACGTGCTCAACTCGCAGAGCCAGCTGTTCCAGACCAAGCGCGACCTGGCCGTGGCGCGCTACAACGTGCTGATGGGCAACCTCAAGCTGCGCCAGGCCAGCGGCACCCTGACGCCGACCGACCTGCAGCCGATCAACGCCGTGCTGGCGCAGGGCGGCACGCCGGCCCCGCGCTGATCCGCCGGATCAGTCGAGCGTGGGCTCGGCCCGCTCGGGCTCGGCGGTCGAAGAAGCCGAAGCGCCCGGCGCCGCAGCCGGCGGCTCCGCCGGCGCGGCCTGCATCGCGATCGCCAGCACCGCCGTCGCCGTGCGCTCCGCGGCGCCGCGGTTGGACGACGAGAAGGCCTGGGCCGACTGCACCATCGCCTCGCGCCGCACCGGGTCGCCCACCAGTTGCAGCGCGGCACGCACCGCCTGCTCCATGCCCTGCACGCGCAGCGCCGCGCCCGCGACCAGCGCGAGGTCGGCGGCCTCGGCGAAATTGAAGGTCGAGGGCCCCAGGATCACCGGGCAGCCGCAGGCCGCGGCCTCGATCAGGTTCTGGCCGCCCAGATCCTCGAAGCTGCCGCCCAGCAGCGCGGCGTCGGCCAGGCCGTAGTACAGCGCCATCTCGCCCAGCGAATCGCCGAGCCAGATCTCCGACTGCGTGGGCGCGCCCGCGGTGCTGCGCCGCGCGACCGCGAAGCCGTTGGACTCGATCAGCGCCGCAACCTCGTCGAAGCGTTGCGGGTGGCGCGGCACGATCATCCACTGCACCGCCGCCACCTGGCGCGCGATCGAGTCGATGCCGGGCGTGGCCTCGGGCAGCGGCGCGTTGGCTCCGAAGCGCTTGAGCACGTCGAGCAGCAGCTGCTCCTCGCCGTCGCGCGAGCTGGCCAGCACGACCAGCGGCCGCGGCAGCTGCGACTTGAACTTCTGCGCCGTCGCGAGCTGGCGCGCATCGGGCGAGGCGTCGAACTTGAGGTTGCCGTAGACGCCGGCCACCTTGGCGCCCAGCGACACCAGCCGGTGCGAGTCGGCCTCGGTCTGGGCCCAGACGGCGGTCAGCGCCGAGTAGGCGGGGCGGGCCAGCCAGCCCAGGCGTTCGGCCGAGGCCAGCGATTTCTCGTTGAGCCGCGCGTTGGCCAGCACCAGCGGAATCCGGCGCTCGCGGCAGGCCGCGACCATCTCGGGCCAGACCTCGGTTTCCATCAGCACGCCGATGCGCGGCGCGAAGCGGTCGAGGAAGCGCGCCACGGCGGCCGGCGTGTCCCAGGGCTGCCAGACCTGCAGGTCGCCCGGCTCGAGCAGCTTGGCGCCCTCCTCGCGGCCGGTGGCGGTGCCGTGGGTGAGCAGGATCGGGATGCCCGGATGCTGGCGCCGCAGCTCGGCGATCAGGATGCCGGCCGCGCGCGACTCGCCCAGCGAGACCGCATGCACCCAGCACCAGCCGGCGCCGACCGCGGCCTCGTCGTAGTGGCCGAAGCGCTCCTCGACCGCATGGGCATAGCCCGGTTCGGCGACCGCGCGCCGGCGCAGCTTGCGCCGCACCAGCGGCTGGGCCAGGGAGGTGAAGAGCCCGTAGAGGCGAAGCGAAAAGGAACGCACGCTGACAGGAACCTTCAGTGCGCGGCTTCGGCCAGCGCGTAGTCGGGCTTGACGGTCTTGAGCAGCGCCAGCATCTCGGCTTCGATGCGGTGCAGCGCGGCCTCGGTCTGGCCTTCGAAGCGCATCACGAGCACCGGCGTGGTGTTCGAGGCGCGGATCAGGCCGAAGCCGTCGGGCCAGTCGACGCGCACGCCGTCGATGGTGGAGATGCTCGCGGGCGCGGGGAAGTTGACGGTCTTGACCAACTGGTCGACCAGCGCGTGCGGCTCGCCTTCGGCGCACTTCACGTTGAGCTCGGGTGTCGAGAAGCTGGTGGGCAGGCCGTCGAGCACGGTGCTCGCGTTGGGGCTCTTGCTCAGGATCTCGAGCAGGCGGCAGCCGGCGTAGGTGCCGTCGTCGAAACCGAACCAGCGCTCCTTGAAGAAGATGTGGCCGCTCATCTCGCCGCCCAGCGGGGAGTCGATCTCCTTCATCTTGGCCTTGATCAGCGAGTGGCCGGTCTTGTAGATCATCGGCACGCCGCCCGCGGCCTCGATGGCCGGGCCCAGGCGCTGCGAGCACTTCACGTCGTAGACGATGGTGCCGCCCGGCACGCGCGAGAGCACGTCCTGCGCGAACAGCATCATCTGGCGGTCGGGGTAGATGTTGTTGCCTTCGCGGGTCACGATGCCCAGGCGGTCGCCGTCGCCGTCGAAGGCCAGGCCCAGTTCGGCGTCGCCGGCCTTGAGCGCGGCGATCAGGTCCTTGAGGTTCTCGGGCTTGCTGGGGTCGGGATGGTGGTTGGGGAAGTTGCCGTCGACCTCGCTGAACAGTTCGGTCACCTCGCAGCCGATGGCCCGCAGGATCGCGGGGGCCGAGGCGCCGGCGATGCCGTTGCCCGAATCGACCACGATCTTCAGCGGGCGCGCGAGCTTGATGTCGCCGACGATGCGCTGGGTGTAGGCCTCGGTCACGTCGACCTTGCGCACGCTGCCACCGGGGGCCAGCGTGGCGCTGTCGGCCTCCATCACCTGGCGCAGGCCCTGGATGTCGTCGCCGTAGATCGCGCGGCCGGCCAGCACCATCTTGAAGCCGTTGTAGTCGCGCGGGTTGTGGCTGCCCGTGACCTGGATGCCGCTGGTGGCGAGCGTGTGGGCCGCGAAGTACAGCATGGGGGTGGTGACCGCGCCCACGTCGATCACCTCGACGCCGGTGGCCACCAGGCCGCGGATCAGCGCCTCGACCAGCGAGGGGCCCGACAGGCGGCCGTCGCGGCCGACCGCCACGGATTTCTCGCCGGCCGCGCGCGCCGCGCTTCCGAAGGCCTTGCCGAGCGCTTCCGCGATCTCGGGGTCGAGCGTGCTGGGGACGACGCCCCGGATGTCGTAGGCCTTGAAGATCGATGCGCTGAGTTGCATGGCGTTGCCCTGAAAGTTCTCAAAAACGGAAGCCATTGTAGGCATGCCCACCTTCGGCCAGATGTCCGGAAATGGCTACTTGCGAGAGGGTGCAACCGTATGATCGATCGCATGGCCCAGGCATCTTCCTCCCCCGCACCCGGCGCACCCGGCGCCGAGCTGGAAAGCGACGCCTGCTACCTGGCGATGACCACCCACGATGCGCGCTTCGACGGCAGCTTCTTCACCGCCGTGACCTCCACCGGCATCTACTGCCGGCCGGTCTGCCGGGTGAAGCTGCCGCGGCGCGAGAACTGCCGCTTCTTCCGCCATGCGGCCCAGGCCGAGGCCGAGGGCTTCCGCCCCTGCCTGCGCTGCCGGCCCGAGCTGGCGCCGCGCGCGGCGAGCTGGTCGACCGAGGACGCCTCGCGCATCCTGGCGCTGCAGGCCGCCAGATTGATCGACGAACCCGACGCCTGGAGCGAGGACGGTCCCGGCGCCGCCCGGATCGCGCAGCGCCTGGGCGTGAGCGACCGCCACCTGCGCCGCATCTTCGAGGCCCAGTTCGGCGTTTCGCCACTGCAATACCTGCAGACGCGGCGCCTGCTCGCGGCCAAGCAGCTGATCGCCGACACCGCGCTGCCGATGGCGCAGGTGGCGCTGGCCAGCGGCTTCGCGAGCGTGCGGCGCTTCAATGCCGCCTTCCTGGCGCACTACGGGCTCAATCCGAGCGCGCTGCGGCGTGCCGGCGACCAGCCGAGCGGCCACACCATCGCCGTGCGGCTGGGCTATCGCCCGCCCTACGACGTGGACGCAGTGCTGGGCTTCTTCGCCCGGCGCGCGCTGCAGGGCGTCGAGGCCTTCGATGCCGGCGGCACGCGTTTCGCGCGCACGCTGCGCGTCCAGCATGCGGGCCGCGCCTGCACGGGCTGGATCGCGCTGCGCTTCGACCCGGCGCGCGAGCAGTTGCAGCTGGCCGTGAGCGACACGCTGGCCGGCGCGCTGCCGGTGGTGATCAGCCGCGTGCGCGCCCTGCTCGACCTCGATGCCGAGCCGATGGCCATCAACGCGCTGCTGCACGCCACCTTCCCGCTGGGCGACGGCCTGCGCGTGCCGGGCACGGTCGACGGCTTCGAGCTGGCGGTGCGCGCGGTGCTGGGCCAGCAGATCACGGTGGCCGCGGCGCGCACCCTGGGCTCGCGGCTGGTGGCCGCCTTCGGCGAGCCCGTCGAGACCCCGGTCGCCGGGCTCACCCACCTGTTCCCCACGCCGGCCGCGATCGCGGCGGCCAGCGGCGACGCACTGGGCCAGCTGGGCATCGTGCGCCAGCGGCAGGCGGCGCTGCAGGCGCTGGCGCACGAGGTGGCCTCGGGCCGGCTGGCGCTGCATGCGGGCGCCGACGTGCCGGCCACCTTGGCCGCATTGCAGGCGCTGCCGGGCATCGGCGACTGGACCGCGCAGTACATCGCGATGCGCGCGCTGCGCTGGCCCGATGCCTTTCCCTCGGGCGACGTGGCGCTGCAGAAGGCGCTGGGCGTGGGCACGGCCCGCGCCGCGGCCGAGGCCTCGCAGGCCTGGCGGCCCTGGCGCAGCTATGCGGTGCTGCGCGCCTGGCACACGCCGCCCGCCCCTTCCCTCGAACGGAGCACGCCATGAAGTTCAAGACCCCCCTCCTCCGCACGCTGCATGTCGACACCGCGCTCGGCGGCGTCACGCTGGCCGCCACCGACGACGGCCTGGCCGGGCTCTGGTTCGACCGGCAGCGCCACCTGCCCGACATGCGCGGCTGGCAGCCCGACGACGCGCACCCCGTGCTGCGCGCGGCCGCGGCGCAGCTGCAGGACTACTTCGCAGGCACCCGCAGCGATTTCGACCTGCCGCTGGACCTGTCGCACGGCACCGCCTTTCAGCAGGCCGTGTGGCAGGCGCTGTTGGCCATTCCCGCGGGCCAGACCACCAGCTACGGCACGCTGAGCCAGCGCGTGGGCAACCCGGCGGCGGTGCGCGCGGTCGGGGCCGCGGTCGGCCGCAACCCGATCAGCGTGATCGTGCCCTGCCACCGCGTGCTCGGCGCCGACGGCTCGCTCACCGGCTATGCGGGCGGGCTCGAACGCAAGACCGCGCTGCTGGCCCTCGAAGGCGCCCGCTAGCATCGGGGCCGGCGTTCGCGCGCCGTTCTCGACCACCCTTATGACAACAACCAACAACAACACCGTCTCGCCCCTCGCCTCGCCCAAGGCTTCCAACGCCTGGCTCCTCGACCTCGTGCTGCTGGGGGCGCTGTGGGGCGCGTCCTTCCTGTTCATGCGCATCGGCGCGGCCGAGTTCGGCGCGCTGCCGGCGGCCGCGGTGCGGGTCACGGTGGCCGCGCTGTTCCTGCTGCCGCTGCTGTTCCTGCGCGGCCAGGCCGCGGCGCTGCGGCAGCACTGGAAGGCCAGCTTCGTGATCGGCATCCTCAACTCGGGCCTGCCCTTCGCGCTGTTCTGCTTTGCGCTGCTCACCATCAACAGCGGGCTCGCGGCCGTGCTCAACGCCACCGTGCCGATGTTCGGCGCGCTGGTGGCCTGGGCCTGGTTCAGCGAACGGCCCAGCGGCTCGCGCATCGTCGGGCTGGTGATCGGCTTCACCGGGGTCGCGATGCTGGCCAGCCGCAGCGCCGGCCTGCACGCCGATGCCAGCGGCTACGGCGCCACCTGGGCCGTGCTGGCCTGCCTGGGCGCCTGCCTCTGCTACGGCGTGGCGGCCAGCGCCACGCGGCGCCACCTCGGCGGCGTGCCGGCCCTGGCCACCGCCACCGGCAGCCAGCTCGGCGCCACGCTGTTCCTCGCGCTGCCCGCGCTGTGGTTCTGGCCCGAGAAGATGCCCAGCCTGCGGGCCTGGCTCGCGCTGGTCGTGCTGGGCGTGGCCTGCACCGGCCTGGCCTACATACTGTTCTTCCGCCTGATCGAACGCGCCGGGCCGGCGCGCGCGCTGACCGTGACCTTCCTGGTGCCGGTGTTCGCGGTGTTCTACGGCACCGTGTTCCTGGGCGAGCACATCACGCAGTGGATGCTGGTGTGCGCGGCCGTGATCGTCTGCGGCGTGGCGCTGTCGACGGGGCTGGTGAAGCTGGGCCGGAAGGCCTGAGCGCGGCGAGTCAGATACTCCCGGCCACCACGTTGATCGACAGGGCCAGCACCAGCATGTTGAAGGCGAAGGCCAGCACGCCGTGCACGAGCGTGATGCGCCGCATGACGCGCGAGGTGACCTGCACGTCCGACACCTGCGAGGTCATGCCGATCACGAAGGAGAAGTAGAGGAAATCGAAGTAATCCGGGTCCAGCTTGCCCGGAAAGTCCAGGCCCGGGCCGGCCTCGGTCTTCTGCATCTCGGTCTGGTAGTAGCGGTGCGCGTAGTGGAAGGCGTAGATCGTGTGGATCAGCAGCCATGAGGCCGCGAGCGCGAACATGCCCAGCGCAATGTGCGCGGCCCGCTCGATGCCGTCGAGCTGCTTGACCTGCTGCAGCATCATCAGGATGGCCGAGGCCGACGCGGCCACGGCCGTGAGCGTGATGACCAGGATCAGCACGTTGGGCTGGTCCAGCGACTGGGAGCGCGCCCGCGTGCGCTCGGCGTCGAAGGTCTCGGCCAGCCACCAGGCCAGCAGCAGGTAGACCAGCGTGCCGCAGGTCCAGCCCAGCAGGCCGCGCGCGATGCCGCCCATGGGCCAGGGCACCAGGCCCACGGCCAGCCCGGCCGCGGCGCCGTAGGCCAGGCGCTGCAGCCCGGCGGCCTTCGAGAGATGTGTTTGCATGGCGCTCACTTTAGCGAGGCCGCCACCAGCCGGCCCAGCGTGACCACCGCCTCCTCGGCCCGCGCATCCCAGGCATGGCCGTAGTTGAGCCGCAGGCAGTTCGCGAAGGCCCGGCTGGCCGAGAAGATCGGGCCCGGCGCCACGCTGATGCCCAGCGCCAGCGCGCGGCGGTGGATCTCGATCGCGTCGACGCCCTCGGGCAGCTCGACCCAGAGGAAGTAGCCGCCGGCCGGCCGCGTGGCGCGGGTGCCGGCCGGGAAGTGCCGCGCCACCGCCTCCGCCAGCGGCGCCTGCTGCCCGGCCAGGGTCTGGCGCAGCTTGCGCAGGTGCTTGTCGAAGCCGCCGTGCTCGAGGTAGGTCGCGAGCGCGGCCTGCGCGGGCGCCGAGGCGCCCAGCGTGGTCGTGAGCTTGAGCCGGCCCACGGCCTTGGCGTGGCGCCCGGGCGCGGCCCAGCCGATGCGATAGCCCGGCGCCAGGCACTTGGAGAACGAACCGCAGTGCATCACCAGCCCCTGCGTGTCGAAGGCCTTGGCCGGCAGCGGGCGCTTGTCGCCGAAGTAGAGCTCGGCGTAGACGTCGTCCTCGATCAGCGGGATCTCGTGCTCGGCGAGCAGCGCCACCAGCGCCTTCTTCTTGGCCTCGGGCATCAGGCTGCCCAGCGGGTTCTGGAAGGTGGTCATGAGCCAGCAGGCGCGCGGCTTGTGGCGCTCGATCGCGCGCGCCAGCGCCGCCAGGTCGATGCCCTCGCGCGGATGCGTGGGCACCTCGATGGCCTGCAGGCCCATGCGCTCCAGCGCCTGCAGCGCCGCATAGAAGGTGGGCGACTCGACGATCACCGAATCGCCGGGCCGCGTGACCGCCGCCAGGCAGAGGTTGAGCGCCTCCAGCGCGCCGTTGGTGACCACGATCTCGTCGGGGTGCACGTGGAGGCCGTCGGCCAGGTAGCGCAGCGCGATCTGGCGGCGCAGCGCGGCGTTGCCGGGCGTGAGGTCGTCGACCGTGCTCCAGGGGTCGAGCGTCTTCGCGCTCGAAGCCAGCGCCTGGCCCAGCCGGGCCAGCGGGAACAGCAGCGGGCTCAGGAAGGCCGAGCCGAAGGGCACCACGTCGCGCGTCTTGCTGGCCTCGAGGATCTCGAACACGCGGTCGCTCACGTCGACCGCGATCGAGGCGTCGGCCGGCTGCGAGCTCAGGTCGGGCTCGGGCGGCACGCGGCGGCCCTTGGCGCCGGCGGCGGCCACGTAGTAGCCCGAGCGCTCGCGCGCCCGGATCAGGCCGCGCGCCTCGAGCAGGTAGTAGGCCTGGAACACCGTCGAGGCGCTCACGCCGCGGCTGGCGGTGGTGTGGCGCACCGAGGGCACGCGGTCGCCGGGTTGCAGCACGCCGCTGCGTATCGATTCCTCGACATCGGCCGCCAGGGCCTCGTAGCGCTTCATGGAGGGCTCCGGAAGGAGCAGGCGGCACGCCTGATCCGTATTTTCTGGGTTGATTCAGGCAGCTCAGGCAACTGCGCCGATTCGGTCCCGCCAGTGTATTCCTCTCGCACGCTTTCCTTCTGATCCGGTTTTTCACCTATCAACTGATGGTTCTCCAACTGATGCGTTCGGCCTAGCATCGGCTTCCGTCTTCGCCACCGCCCGCCGCCTTCGCAGGGAACGGGGCGACGCTGCCCCACGAGTGCCCATGAATCCCACCGCCCTGCTGCTGGCCACCTTCCTTCTTTCCATCGTCGGCCTGTTCGGCTTCATCTGGTCGCTGCGCAAGGGCCTGTTCGACGCCGAGTCCAGCGGCGCGCGCACCATCTTCTCGCCCGGCGAGATCGGCCGGCCCGAAGAACCCTCGGCCAGCGCCGACCAGCACCATGCGCTCACGCGCGTGGTCGCGGCGCACGCCGGCGAGGTGGCCGGCCCGGCACCCACCGAGCTGGCCGCGCGCGAGGCGGCCGACCGCTCGAGCTCCTTCCCGGCCTTCATGCTGATCGCCTGCGCCACGGTCTGGCTGGTGGTGGCCTCGGCGGCCGGCCTGCTGAGCTCGCTGAAGCTGCACTGGCCCGACCTGCTGACCGATCAGGCCTGGCTCGGCTTCGGCCGGCTGCGCACGCTGCACCTCAATGCCGTGGCCTACGGCTGGGCGCCGATGGGCCTGCTGGGCCTGGCGATCTGGATGCTGCCGCGCCTGCTCAAGACGCAGCTGCAGGGCGGCCGGCTGGTGATCGTGGGCACGCTGCTGTGGAACGCCGGCCTGGTCGCGGGCCTGGGCGGCCTGGCGGTGGGCATCAACGCCGGCATGGAATGGCTGGAGATCCCCTGGCAGATCGGCGCGCTGTTCGCGCTCGGCGGCATGCTGATCGGCCTGCCGATGGCGCTGATGCTGCAGCGGCGCCAGGTGCAGCATCTCTACGTGTCGGTCTGGTACATGGGCGCGGCGCTGTTCTGGTTCCCCACGCTCTACATCGTGGCCAAGGTGCCCGGCGTGCACTTCGGCGTCGAGCAGGCGACCATGAACTGGTGGTTCGGCCACAACGTGCTGGGCCTGTTCTACACGCCGCTGTCGCTGGCCTGCGTCTACTACTTCCTGCCCAAGGTCATCGGCCGGCCGGTGCGTTCGTACAACCTCTCGCTGCTGGGCTTCTGGACGCTGGCCTTCTTCTACGGCCAGGTCGGCGCGCACCACCTGATCGGCGGGCCGATCCCCGAATGGCTGATCACGCTGTCGATCGTGCAGAGCGTGATGATGGTGATCCCGGTGGTCGCGTTCTCGGTCAACCAGCACCTCACGCTCAAGGGCCACTTCGGCGCGCTGCGGCATTCGCATGTGCTGCGCTTCATCGTCTTCGGCGCCGTGATGTACACCTGCGCCTCGCTGCAGGGCTCGTTCCAGGCGCTGCGTTCCTTCAACGCGGTCACGCACTTCACCCACTTCACCGTGGCCCACGCCCACCTGGGCATGTACGGCTTCGTCTCGATGGTGATCTTCGGCGGCGTCTACTTCGCGCTGCCGCGCATCCTCGACGTGCGCTGGCCGCAGCCGGCGCTGATCGGCCTGCACTTCTGGCTGGTGGTCGCGGGCTTCACCGTCTACATGGTGACGCTGAGCATCGGCGGCGTGCTGCAGGGCCTGATCCTGCTCGACCCCGCGCGGCCCTTCATGGACGCGGTGGCGGTCACGCTGCCCTGGCTGCAGGGCCGCTCGGTCGGCGGCGCGCTGATGACGCTGGGCCACCTGGTGTTCGCCTGGCACGTGCTGCTGATCTCCGCGCGCTCGGGCGTGTTCGCCCCGGCCGAGCGCCTCGCCTCGCCCGTCACCACCGCCTGAGGCCCCTGATGGAAAACGAACTCAAGCTCGTCAGCGGGGCCATGGTCACGCTGTCCCTCGCCACCGCGGCCATGATCGTGGTGCCCTTCCTGCAGCTCAAGGACGACCCGGCGCCGCCGGCCCTGAAGCCCTACACCAGCCAGGAGCTGCGCGGCCGCGCGGTCTACATGGCCAACGGCTGCATCGCCTGCCACACGCAGCAGCCCAGCACCACCGGCGCCGGCATCGCCGACGCGCGCCGCGGCTGGGGCCGTGCCTCGGTGGCCGGCGACTACCACTACGACGCGCCGCCGCTGCTGGGCACCATGCGCACCGGGCCCGACCTGTTCAACATCGGCGTGCGCCAGCCCAGCGCCGACTGGCACCTGGGCCACCTGTTCCAGCCGCGCGCCTATGTGGCCGGCAGCAACATGCCGGCCTACCGCTTCCTGTTCGAGATCAAGAACGAGCAGACCGTGGCCAAGGGCGAACGCGTGGTCACGCTGCCGCCGGGCACGGTGTCGCTCAGCGAGATCGTGGTGGCGAAGCCCGAGGCGCTCGACCTCGTGGCCTACCTGCAGAGCCTGAAGCGCGAATACCCGGTGCTCACGCCGGCCCAGGCCGAGGCGGTGATCCGCCTGCTGCCGCCCGGACGCCAGACGGGCGCCGCCGACGCCCCCCACGAAGAACGGAAGACCGATGCCCCCGCCGCCGCAAAACCGTAAGAGCGAACACGACGACCCGCACGAGCAGTACAACCCGGTGCCGCATGTGGTGCTGGCCCTGGTCGGCGCGCTGATCGCCTGGGCGCTGGCCTACATCGTGATGGCGCGGCCCGACGGCCTGGCCGGCCTGGGCGACCAGCGCCAGCCGGCCACGCTGGCGCAGGGCGCGGCCGCGGCGCCGGGCGGGGCGGTCGATGGCCGCCAGCTCTTCGTCGCCAAGTGCCAGGCCTGCCACCAGGCCAACGGCCAGGGCCTGCCCGGCGTGTTCCCGCCGCTCGCGGGCGCATCGTGGGTGAAGGACGCGCCGGCGCTGCCGGTGCAGATCCTGCTGCACGGCCTGAACGGTCCGATCGAGGTCGCGGGCACCACCTACAACGGCGCCATGCCGGCCTTCGGCGAGCAGATGAACGACGCCGAACTCGCGGCCGTGCTGAGCTTCGTGCGCGGCGCATGGGGCAACGACAGCCCGCCGGTCACGGCCGACGCCGTGCAGGCCGCGCGCGCGGCCTCGGCCAGCCGCACCGAACCATGGAACGGCGTGAAGCAACTGCAGGACTTCCTGGCCAAGGCGGACGCCACGCCATGAGCGCCGCGCGCACGGCGCTCGCCACGCTGGCCGTCGCGGCGCTGGCGCTCGCGGCCTTCGCCGGCGTGACGCGCGGCTTCGCGGCCGTGACTTCCGACGGCGTGCGGCGCGCCGACATCGAACAAGCGCCGCGTGCGCTGCCGGACCTCGCCCTGGTCGACGGCGCGGGCCGCGGCCTGCAACTGAGCGACTACGCGGCCCCCAACGGCCCGATCACCTTCGTGACCCTGCAGTACCTGCGCTGCCAGACCGTGTGCCTGACCAGCGCCTCGGGCCAGTCCTGGCTGCAGTCGGAGATCCGGGCCCGCGGACTCGAAGGGCAGATGCGCCTGCTCACGCTGAGCTTCGACCCCGCCAACGACACGCCCGCGGTGCTGGCGGCACATGCGCGGCGGCTCGACGCCGACCCCGCGCTGTGGCGCTTCGCCACGGTCGCCGATCCGGCCCAGCTGGCACGCATGCTGTCGCTGTTCGGTGTCGTGGTGCTGCCCGACGGCCTGGGCGGCTACGCGCACAACGCAGCGCTGTTCGTGATCGACCGCCAGGGCCGGCTCGCGCAGGCCTACGACGTCGACCGGCCCGACCTCGCGCTGGCCGCGCAGCTGCGCACACCATGACACCCGCCACGCGTCGCACGCTGATCGCCTGCGCCCCGGCGCTGGCGATCGCCGCGCTCGCGCCCGCCCATCCCTGGCTGGAGCACACGATGGCGCGGCACATGGGGCTCGAGCTGCCGGCCCTGTTCCTGCTGGGCTGCACGCTGCCGCCGTGCAGCGGTGCGGCGCGCTCGCCGCGCTTCGCCGCCTGGAACGCGCACGGCCTGCCGGGCCTGCTGGCCGCGCTGTGCACCAGCGGCTTCTGGATGCTGCCGGCCGCGCTCGACCAGGCCGTGCTGCACGGGGGCATCGCGCTGGCCAAGGTCGCGAGCCTGGTGGCCGCGGGCGCCTGGGCGGCCTCCTCGTGGCCGCGCGCGGGCACGGTGCTGCAGGCCTTCTTCGTGCTCAACGGCTTCTGGATGATGCTGGCCGCGGGCCTGCTCTACCAGGAGGCGCCGCTGCAGCTGTGCGCCGTGTACCTGGCCGACCAGCAGCCCGCGGCCGGTCGCGCGCTGGTGCTCTGGGCCGTGGCGGGCCTGGCCGCGTGGCTGGCGCACCTGGCCCTCGTCTCGCGCGTGTTCGCGCAGGACGACGACGACACCTCGGCCGCGGCGGCCACGCCATGATCCAGGCCCTTGCCGCGCTGATCGGCCTCCAGCTGCTGGGCGAGATGCTGGTGGCGGGCTTCGGCCTGCCGCTGCCCGGCGCGCTGGTCGGTATGCTGCTGCTCTGTGCCGCGCTGGCCGTGATGGGCTACGTGCCGGCCGCGCTGGAGCGCACCGCCGGCTCGCTGCTGCGGCACATGATGCTGCTGTTCGTGCCCGCGGTGGCCGGCGTGATGCTGCACTTCGAGCGCGTGGCCCGCGAATGGCGACCCTTTCTCGCGGCCTGCGTGGTGGGCGCGATCGTCACGCTGGCCGTGACCGCGCTCGTGCTGCAGTGGCTGCTGCTGCGGCGCCGACCGGCGGACGACGCATGAGCGCCACCTGGCCCCCGGACTGGTCCCGGCTCGCCGCTTCGCCGCTGCCCTGGATCGGCCTGACGCTGGCGGCCTACCTGCTCGCGCAATGGCTCTACCGCCGCAGCGGCGGCCACCCGCTGCTGCTCCCGGTGTTCACCGCGGTCACGCTGGTGATCGGCGCGCTGTGGCTCAGCGGCACGCCCTACCCGGTCTATGCGCAGGGCACGCAGCTGCTGACCCTGCTGGTCGGCCCGGCCACGGTGGCGCTCGCGGTGCCGCTGTTCGGGCACCGGGCCCGGCTCCAGGCGATCTGGCGACCCCTGTGCATCGCCTTGGCGATCGGCGCCCTCACGGCCATCGCTTCGGCCGTGGGCGTGGCCTGGGCGCTGGGCGGCACGCGCGAAACGCTGATGTCGCTGGCGCCCAAGTCGGCCACCATGCCGATCGCGATGCCGGTGGCCGAACGCTTCGGCGGGCTGCCGGCGCTGGCCGCGGTGGCTGTGGCGCTCACCGGCATCGCCGGCACCGTCGTCTCGCGCCCGCTGCTCCACCTGCTGCGGGTGCACGACCCGGCCGCGCGCGGCTTCGCGATCGGGCTCTCGGCCCATGCCATCGGCATGGCGCGCGAACTGCAGGAGCACCCGGGCACCGGCGCCTTCGCCGCGCTGGCCATGGGGCTCAACGGCATCGCGACCGCGTTGCTGATGCCGCTGGCGGTCGTGTGTTTCCAGTGCATCGGCTGGCTGTAGGCCCCAACTGCTAGGGTCGAAGCGACCGCAACTGATGCTGTTCGGCCCCGGACCCAGCGCCGACAATCGGCCCTGTCCCCGCGCGCGCCCGAGTGCGTGCGGGCCCACGATCACGACGACAAGCGCCCCGATTTGAAGCTGCTGCACTCCTCCCGCCGCCTGCTGGCCCTGCTCGCACTCTGCGTCCTCCCCACGCTGGCCCCGGCGGCCGAACCCGCGGCGGCACCGCGCACCGTCCCCGACACCATCGCGCAGCGCGTGGCCGCCTGCATCGCCTGCCATGGCCGCGAAGGCGCGAGCAACAACGCGGCCTTCTTCCCTCGGCTGGCCGGCAAGCCCGAGGGCTACCTGTTCAATCAACTGGTGAGCTTCCGCGACGGCCGGCGCTTCAACTCGGACATGGTCCACCTGGTGCAGCACCTGTCAGACGACTACCTGCGCGAGATGGCCGCCTACTTCGCCGGGCTCGACCTGCCCTACCCCGCGGTCTCGCCCGTCAGCGACGCCTCGGCCGAGACGCTGGCGCGCGGCAAGACGCTGGCGCTGCAGGGCGACGCGGCGCGCGGCATTCCGGCCTGTACGCAATGCCACGGCGCGGCGCTCACCGGCGTGCTGCCCGGCATCCCGGCGCTGGTCGGCCTGCCGCGGCTCTACCTGTCCTCGCAGCTCGGCGCCTGGCTCACCGACGACCGCCACGCGCTCGCGCCCGACTGCATGGCCCAGGTCGGCCGCAAGCTGGACACCGCCGACATCAACGCCGTCGCGGCCTGGCTCGCGCTGCAGCCCGTGCCCGACCGCGCCAAGGCCGTGGCCGCGCTGCCCGGCCCGCTGCCCATGCCCTGCAGCGCCATGCCGGCCTCGGTGAAGAAGTGAGGGCGCGACCATGTTGAAACGCCTCCTCTACATCCTCGCCGGCCTGGTCGTGCTGCTGGTGCTCGGCACCGCGGCTTTGGTCGCACTCAACCTGCGCGGCGAAGACGCACTGCCCGCCGAAGCCGGCACCGCCTTCGAGGCCACGCCGGCCCAGGTCGACCGCGGCCGCTACCTCGCGCTGGCCGGCAACTGCGCGGGCTGCCACACGGTGCGCGGCGGCCAGCCCTACGCGGGCGGCCTGGGCATCGAAACGCCCTTCGGCACCGTCTACGCCAGCAACCTCACGCCCGACGCCCAGCAGGGCATCGGCAGCTGGAGCCCGGCGCACTTCTGGCGCGCGATGCACAACGGCCGCTCCAAGGACGGCCGCCTGCTCTACCCGGCCTTCCCCTACCCGAGCTTCACGCGCATCACGCGCGAGGATTCCGACGCGCTCTACGCCTACCTGCGCAGCGTGCCGGCCTCGGCCACGCCGAACGCGCCGCACCGGCTGCGCTTCCCCTACGACACGCAGGCCGCGCTGGCCGTGTGGCGCGCGCTCTCCTTCACGCCCGCGCCCTTCGTGCCCGACCCGGCGCAGCCGGCCGAATGGAACCGCGGCGCCTACCTGGTCGAAGGCCTGGGCCACTGCATCGCCTGCCACGGCACGCGCAACGTGCTGGGCGCCACCGAAGAAAAACGCGGCCTGTCGGGCGGCCTGATCCCGATCGAGAACTGGTACGCGCCCTCGCTCACCTCGAAGCGCGAAGCCTCGGTGGCCGACTGGGAGACGCGCCACGTGGTGGCGCTGCTGAAGAACGGCACCGCGCCCGGCGGCTCGGTGATGGGCCCGATGGCCGACGTGGTCTTCCGCAGCACGCAACACCTGAGCGAGGCCGACCTCACGGCCATGGCGCTCTACCTGCAGAAGCTGCCCGACGCCACCGCGCCGGCACCCGCGCCGCAGCGGCGCGACGTCGGCACGATGGAACGCGGCGCGCGCATCTACGACCAGCGCTGCGCCTACTGCCACGGCGACGCGGGCCAGGGCGCGGCCGGCGCCTACCCGCCGCTGGCCGGCAGCCGCGCGGTCAACATGGACACCCCCGCCAACCTGATCCAGGTGGTGCGCCACGGCGGCTTCCTGCCCGCCACGGCCGGCAACCCTCGCCCCTACGGCATGCCGCCCTTCGGCCACGTGCTCGACGACAACGACATCGCGGCCGTGCTGACCTATGTGCGCGGCAGCTGGGGCAACGACGCGCCGGCGGTGTCGCAGCGGGACACGATGCGGCGCTGAGCGCGAATGCATATCCCCATTGAAAGGCCATTTATCCCTAAAATAGGGATAAATAGCCTTCATTCAGGGATTCAATGGGTTCCGTCGACTTTCTCTTCACACCCACCGTGCAGCGCGTGCTCGGCACGACGCTGAGCCATCCGGAACGCTCATTCACGCTCCAGGAACTGCTGCGTCAGGCCGACGCGGGCCGCGGCAGCGCCCAGAAGCAGATCGACCGGCTGGTCGATGCCGGCGTGCTCATGGAAGAGCCCCGCCGAGGTCGGCAGCGAAGCATCCGCGCCAACACCGCGTTCTTCCTGTACCCGGAATTGCGCAGCATCGCGCTGAAGACCTTCGGCCTGATCGAACCTGTGCGCGAGGCGCTGCAAGCCCACGCGGATCGCATCGACGAGGCCTTCATCTTCGGCTCGGTGGTGAAAGGCACGGACACCGCGACGAGCGACATCGACGTCATGATCGTGGGCACGGTGCCCCCGCTCGAGTTGTTCGAAGCCTCCAGCCGGTTGCAGCAGAAACTCGGACGTGTGGTGCAATTCAATGTCTATGAACCGCAGGAATGGCGCCACCTGGTGAAGGAAGATCCGGTGGTATCCCAGATCGTCCAGGGTCCCAGACTCGAGGTGATACCGCATGCCCAGACCGACTGAATACGAGAACCTCATCCGGACCCGCGCGCTCGAGGCTGTGCAACCCACGCCCGGCGCGGTGGCTGGCTTCCTGAAGAATGCGGAGAGCTTCCTGGCCTTGTCGAAATCGCTGCTGGCCGGCACGCCGCTGGCCACCGAACCGATGCAGGTCTTCACGAATGCCTACGAGGGTTATCACCAGTTGGTGCAGGCCGTTCTCGAATTTCGCGAAGTACGCACCAAGGAGGCAGGCCGCGCGCTGGCGATCCAGCGCGTCAGCGCCGACTTGAAGCTGCTGCCCGCGGAGATGGATGCGGTCATTCGCGCGCACGAGCGGCGCAACGCGACCTCGTACCGCTCGCCGTTTCCGCCCTTGTCCAAAGCCGACGCCGCGACGATGTGCGGCATCCTGGAGCGATATCTGCCCGCAGCCAGAGCGCTCACTGGCGTCGCGAACGTGCCCGTCGACCCCTCCCCATGAAACACCCCATCGCCCCCGTCCCCCTCGACAAAGCCTACCGCCTGCTCAACCACGGCCCGACGGTGCTGGTGTCCGCCCGCCACGACGGTGTGGACAACGTGATGGCCGCGGCCTGGGCCTGCGCGCTGGACTTCGCACCGCCCAAGCTCACCGTCGTGCTGGACAAGGCGACCAAGACCCGTGAACTGGTCGAGGGCAGCGGCACTTTCGTGATCCAGGTGCCGACGGTCGCGCAGCTGACGCTGACCCACACGCTGGGCACGCGCAGCCTGCACGAGGCGGCCGACAAGCTCGAGCGCTCGGGCGTGCAGCTGTTCCGCATGCCCGGCAGCGACCTGCCGTTCGTCGACGGTTGCGCGGCCTGGCTGCAATGCCGGCTGATCGCGGAGCCGCACAACCAGCAGGCCTACGACCTGTTCATCGGCGAGGTGGTGGCCGCCTGGTCCGACACGCGGGTGTTCCGCGACGGCCACTGGCATTTCGAGACGGCCGATCCGGCCTTGCGCAGCCTGCACTACATCGCGGGCGGGCACTTCCTGGCGATCGGGGAGACGCTGACGGTCCCCACGGCGCCCTAGCAGCGGCTCAGCGCGCCGCGTGCGCCTGCGGCTGCAGGCAGAAGGCGAAGAAGGCGTCGAGCTCGGTCGACTTGTCGAACACCGCGTCGGCGCCCAGCGCCAGGCTGCGGTGGCGGATGCTCGGGGTCGGGTAATTGGTCAGCACCACCGCATGCTGGCCGGGCGCGCGGTTCTGCAGCTGGCGCAGCACGCCCAGGCCCGAACCCTCCTTGAGGAACAGATCGACCACCGCCAGCTGCCAGGCCTCCGGATGGCGCGCGAGCCAGGTGTTGGCGTCGTGCTCACCCTCGGCGATGCCCACCACCTCGGCGTGGGCCAGATCCTCCAGCGTCGGGACGAGGTTGTCCCGGATGGTCTGGTTGTCCTCGACAAGAAAGATCTTGAGTGTCATGGCCGGCTTGGGACGCCGCGCAGGACGCGGCCTTCAGGCGTGTACCGCTCACGCGGCGGGACGCTCCAGAAAAGCCGGCAGGCCCGCGGCCACGCGCTGCAGGAAGGCGAGCTCCCGTTCCGGCAGGTCGCAGGGCACGGTGTCGAGATGGCACAGCGTGCCGAACAGGGTGCCGCCCTCGGCCACCAGCGGAATCGCGTGGTACGACACCACCACGCCCTGGTAGGGATGGCCGTCGAGCCGATGGTCGAAGGCCGAGTTCTCGGTCTGGAAGACGCCGTCGCGGAACACGAACTGGCAGAAGCTGTCCTGCAAGGACACCTCGGCCAGGAAACCGGGCTGCACCGCGCCGGTCTTGTCGATCAGGTGCACGCATTGCAGCATCTCGCCGTTCAGGCGGTAGATCGCGGTGTAGCGGTGCGCCACCCGCTCGTTGAGTCGCAGCAGCAAGGCGCGCAGCCCCTCGCTCGAGGCGACGTCCATCAAGGCATCGATGGCGGTGTCGGGATCAGGATCGGGGTCGGCGGAAACCATGCGGCAATGTAGCAGCGCGGGCGCCCACCCCGTGCAGGCCAACTGCCCGACCGGAGCGAAGCACGCGCCAACAATCAGGCGAGGAGCTCTTCCGGCGTCTTGCCGGCTTCCAGTGCCGCCTTGAACCAGACGGGACGCGGACCGCGGCCGCCCCAGGTGTGGCCCTGGTCGTCCTTGTACTTGGCGGCGGCGGGCGAGGCCTTGGCCTTCGCCCGGGTCTTCGCTGCGGCCTTGGGAGCGCGCTGGCCGGCGCTTTTCCGGGCCGTTCCCGCGCGCGGGGGCTGGCCCGAGAAATCGAAATCGTCCGCGCCGAAGCCGTACACGCTGATCGCTTCCTGGATCCGGGCGCGCACGCCGTCGGCTTCCTTCTTTCGCAGCTGATCGGCCTGCTTTTGCAGTTGCTCGATCTGTTTTTGCACCTGAACGAATGTTTTTGCCATCGAAAAATTGAACCTTGACACAGAAGAAGGCGGAGCATACGCCACCGAATCGGACCGGCCCGACCGTGCCGGTCCGCCCTCTTTTCCGTCAAAGCGTCCCGCGAAAGGCGCCGCCGTCGAGCAGGATGTTCTGCCCCGTGAGGTAGCCGGCCTGCGCGCCGCAGAGGAAGGCGCAGGCGGCGCCGAACTCCTCGGGCCGGCCGGCGCGGCGCGCGGGAATGGTGGCGTGCTTGTCCTGCGTGTACTGCGCGACCGACTGTCCGGACCGCTCGGCCGCCGCGTGCGCGAGCCGGGCCATGCGAGCGGTGTCGAACAGGCCGGGCAGCAGGTTGTTGACCGTCACGTTGGCCGCCGCCAGTTCGCTCGAGCGCGCCAGCCCGCCCACGAAACCGGTGAGTCCGCTGCGTGCGCCGTTGGACAGGCCCAGCATCTCGATCGGCGCCTTGACCGCGCTGGAGGTGATGTTGACGATGCGGCCGAAGCCGCGCGCCACCATGCCGTCGACGTAGGCGCGCATCAGCGCGATCGGCGCCAGCATGTTGGCCTCGAGCGCGCCGATCCAGTCGTCCCGGTCCCAGGCCCGGAAATCGCCGGGCGGCGGCCCGCCGCCGTTGTTGACCAGGATGTCGACCTCGCCGCGCACCGCCCGCACGGCATCGCGGCCCGCCTCGGTGCCGATGTCGGCGGCGACGGTCTGGACGCAGGTGCCGGTCGGCAGCCGCGGGTCGTGCGCCAGCGCCGCGGCCGCCGCGGCCAGGGCCTCGGCGCCGCGCGCCACCAGCAGCACATGCACGCCCTCGCGCGCCAGCGCGCCCGCACAGGCCAGCCCGAGGCCCTGGCTGCCGCCGCAGACCAGCGCCCAGCGGCCCTGGATGCCCAGGTCCATGCCGCGGCTACTCCTGCGCCACCAGGTTGACCAGCGTGCCCAGCTTCGAGACCTCGACCTCGATGCGGTCGCCGGGCTTCATCCAGATCGGCGGCTCGTGGCGCGCGCCCACGCCGCCCGGCGTGCCGGTGACGATCACGTCGCCGGGCCGCAGCGTGGTGAAGCTCGAGATGTAGGCGATCTGCGAGGGGATGTCGAACAGCAGCATGTCGGTGGTGGCGTGCTGCATCACCTTGCCGTTGAGGCGGGTCTCCAGCGTCAGCACCTCGCCGTCGGCGATCTCGCCGCGCGTGACCATCCAGGGGCCGAAGCCGCCGGTGCCGCTGAAGTTCTTGCCCGGCGTCCACTGCGTGGTGTGGCGCTGCCAGGCGCGGACCGAGCCGTCGTTGTAGGGCGCGTAGCCCGCGATGTGGGTCCAGGCATCGGCCTCGGCGATGCGGCGCCCGCCGCGGCCGATCACGATCGCGATCTCGCCTTCGTAGTCGAGCTGTTCCGATTCGGGCGGCCGCAGCATCGGCTGGCCGTGGCCGATCTGCGAATCGGCCACGCGCATGAACACCGTCGGGTGGCCGACACGCTCGCGCTTCATCTCGACGCGATGCTCCTCGTAGTTGACGCCGATGCAGAAGATCTTGCCGGGCTCGGGAATCACCGGCAGCCAGCGCACGGCCGACAACGGCACGCCGGTCTGCAGCGCGAGGCCGGCTTCGCTCTGTGGCAGGGCCTCGGCGGCGATCGCATCCTTGAGCGTGGGCAGGGCCGGCGTGGCCAGCGGGACGACGATGTCGCCGACCACCGCGCCCCAGCTGGCGCGGCCGTCGAGTTCATAACTTGCGAATTTCATGGGTGATGCTCAGGGGTGGAAAAAAACGAGAGATGAGGGCACCGGGCCAGGCCGGATCGACGCCATGGCCGCGGGTGATCGAGGCATCCAGGGCGTCGTCCTGGCATCGGGAGCGGACCACCGGACGCAGAAGATGCAGAGGTTTCGCAGAAGAAAGCCAAAAAGAAGATTTCCCTTCTTCGACTTCTTTCGCGTCTTCTGCGCCGTCTCCGCGTCCTCTGCGTTCGGAAGTTCGTTCCCGCATGCCGTCAGGCGGCCTTCAGTTGACGGAGATGTTGCGTTCGGCGATCAGCTTCTGCCAGTGGCCGCGCTCGTCGACGATCACCTTCTGCATGGCCTCGGGCGTGCTCGGCGTGATGTTGGCGCCGCGCTCGCGGATCGGCACGCCGACCTCGTCGGACTGCAGCGCGCGCACCAGCTGGTCGTGCAATCGGGTCGCCACGTCCTTGGGCAGGCCGCGCGGCGCGATGAAGCCGAACCAGATCTGGTCGACCATGCCGGGCACGACCTTGCTGATCGGCGGGATGTCGGGGGCCTGTGGCGACACGGCCGCGCTGGTGACGCCGATCGCGCGCAGCTTGCCCGACTGGATCAGCGGCAGCGCCAGCGGCAGGTTCTCGAAGGCCATCTGGATGTTGCCGCCCATCAGGTCCTGCATCACCGCCCCGCTGCCCTTGTAGGGCACATGGGTCAGCGTGACGCCGGTGCTGCGCTGGAGCATCTCGCCGTTGAGGTGCGCGCTCGAGCCGGTGCCCATGGAGCCGAAGTTCACGTTGGGTGTCTTCTTCAGGTAGGCCACCAGGTCGTCGAGGTTCTTCACCGGCAGGTCGCGGTTGACCACCAGCACGTTGGGCAGCGTCACGGCCAGGGTGAGCGGCAGCACGTCCTTGAGCGTGTCGACCTTCATGTCCTTGTAGAGCCAGGGATTGACCGTGAGCACGCTGGCGGGCACCAGGCCGATGGTGGCGCCGTCGGGCGTGGCATGGGCGATCGCCTGCAGGCCCAGCACGCCGTTGGCGCCGGGCTTGTTCTCGACGATGACCGGCACGCCCATGTTCTGCGCCAGCACCTTGCCGGTGAGGCGCGCGACGATGTCGGCCAGGCCGCCCGGCGGATAGGGCACGACGATGGTGATGCGGCTGGGGTCGGCGGCCAGGGCGCTGCCGGCGAGCACGAGGCCCGCGAGCCCGGCGAGGGCCAGGCAGGCGCGGCGGTGGATCTTCTTCAACATGGGTCTTGTCTCCTGTGGTTCTTGTGGGGAATCTCTGTCAGGGGTGCGCGAGCGCCTGGGTCACGGTGGACTGGTAGAGCTCGCGTTCGGAGATCTGCAGCGAACGCTCCCAGGGCCAGCGGTGGATGGGTTTCTGCGGCGTCAGGTCGACCGGCCGGCCGCCCTGGAAGATCGCGCTGAAGCGGGTCTTGTCCTGCAGGATGCGGATGTCGGCCAGCGGGTCGCCGTCGACCACCAGGAAGTCGGCCAGCCGGCCCTTCTGCAGCGTGCCGAGGTTGGCCGCATCGACCGTGACCGCCGCATTGCGCGTGGCGCAGGTGATGGCCTGCAGCGGGCTCATCCCCAGCAGGTCGACGAAGAGCTCGAGCTCGCGCGCATGCCACTCGCCGTAGGGCGTGACGGCAAAGCCGGTGTCGGTGCCGCACATCATCTGCACGCCGTTGCGCCAGGCGTAGTCGAGGTTGGTCACGGCCAGGTCGAGGTCGCGCCGGAAGCGGTCGAGGCGGCCCTGCGAGCAGCCCGCGATGTGACCCCATTGCGCCACGTTGGCCACGAAGGTCAGCGTGGGGCAGCAGGGGATGCCGCTTGCGGCCAGCTTGTCGGCCTGGCGCCGGTCCATGAAGTCGGCGTGCATGATCCAGTCGATGCCCGCGTCCACGCAGTCCTCCACCGACTGGCCGCTGCGCGCATGCGCGGTCACGCGGCGGCCGAGGCGGTGCGCCTCGTCGACGATCACCTTGAGCTCTTCGGCGCGGAAGGCCGGCACGCTGCCGCCGCCCGGCGTGAGCGTGGCCGATTCGCCGCTGGCCGCGATCTTGATGAAGTCGACGCCGTTCTTGATCTGCTCGCGCACCTCGTTGACCATGTGGCTCGCGCCTTCGGTGAGCACGCCCACGCCCGAGCGCGGCGAGCCCACCCACGAGGGGAAATAGTCGGTCAACGCGGCATGCGTGCTGAGGTAGCGCGCGGCGGCCGAGATGCGCGGCCCCGGGAACAGCCCGGCCTTGACCGCGTCGCGCACCGCGACCGCCACGTACCAGCCGCCGCCCGGGTCGCTGCACGAAGTCACGCCCGCCTGCAGTACGGTCTGTGCGTGGTACATGGCGCGGATCGAGCGGTACTCGGCCGAGCCGAACAGGTCCTGCTCCTCGATGCCGCGCGCCACGCCGTAGCTGATGTGGCAGTGGGCGTCGATCAGGCCCGGCATCACGGTCTTGCCGGCGGCATCGAAGGCGATCACCGCACCCGGCGGCAGCGGCCGGCCCGGGCCCTCGCCGGCCTCGATGTCGGTGATGCGATCGCCGCTCAATTCCATCCAGTGCAGCGGCTGCGGCGCGTCGCCCGTGCCGTCGATCAGCCGGCCGCCGGTCAGGTAGCGCTTGGTGTCTGCGGAGCCCGTCACGGCATTCACTTCCACTGCAGCCCGGCGGCCTGGTGCGTGGCGCCCTGCCCCGCGAGGAAGTCCAGCAGCACGCGGTTGAACAGCTCGGGCTTCTCGTAGTAGGCGGTGTGGGCCGCGCCGGCCAGCAGCGCCAAGCGGCTGCGCGGCAGCATGGCACGGGCCTTCTCGCCGACCGCGGGCGGCACGGTCTTGTCCTCCTCGCCCCAGACCAGCAGCACCGGGAAGTCGGTGCCGGCCAGCGCTTCGCCCACCACGTCGCGGTCCAGGTCGGCGGCGATGTAGCGGCCCAGCGTGGCGAAGGACTCGGCGGCGCCGGCCGAGTTGTTGATGCGCCATTCCTCTTCCTGCATCTCGGCCGTGACCAGCGCCTGGTCGTGGATCACGCGCGCCAGCTTGGTCGCCACGCCGTCGCGCGTCTGGTTGTTGGCGCCGGCCTGGATGCGGCCACGCGCCTCGTCGCCGATCGGCACCAGGCCCATGCTGCCCACCAGCGCGATGCCGTCGATGCGCGCCGGGTGGGCCACCGCGTAGGCCGCCACCACATGGCCGCCCAGCGAGGTGCCGACGATGGTCGCGCGATCGATCTTCTGCGCGTCGAGGAATTGGCCGAGGAAGTCGCGGTAGGCGGGCACCGAGCAGGCGACCTCGGCGCCCTTCGATGCATAGCCATGGCCCGGCAGGTCCAGCGCATAGACGTGGTAGCCCGCAGCCGCGATGGCGTCGATGTTGCGCACCCAGCGGTCGGCACGGCCGCCGGTGCCGTGCACGAAGACCACCGCGCGCTCGCCCTGGCCGGCCTCCAGGACGCGGGTGTGGAGGCCTTGGACGGAGAAGGGATAACTGATCACGTTGCTTCCTTGAAAAGTGAACTTGAAGACCATCTATTCACTTAATGAATAGTCTATTCACTAATCGTACGAGCCAATGGCCGGCGGCTGCATCAGGGAGTTCACCTAGGACCGGGGCAGGCCGCGAGACGCGCGAACGCGCGCCGGCGTCAGGGTCGCCAGAAGATCAGGAGGAAGGAAATGAATGGCCCTGCGCAGCCAGTGGGTGCGCAGGGCGGCCCGTGCCTAGCCGGCCGTGTCGAGCCGCGCCGCCGCGCGGCGCAGTTGCTCCACCGCGTGCATCAGCGCGAGGCCCGCTTCATGGCGCACCTCGGGATCGGCCAGCGCGGCCGAGGGCGAGGTGCAGTTGAGCACGTAGGGCGTGCCGCCCGGCGCGCTCGGCAGCGGCACCGCCACCGTGCTCAGGCCCGGGAAGAAGACGTCGATGTTGGTGATGAAGCCGGTCTTGCGGTAGTCGGCGATCGCCTTCAGCGCGCCCTTCTCGTGCTTCCTGTAGAGCGCGGCGTCGGCCGCCTTGCACTCGTGCAGTGCCTGCGCGCGCGCCGCGTCGTCGAGCCCGGCCAGGTAGGCCCAGCCAGTGCCGCTGTTCATGATCGGCACCTCGGAGCCGACCCGCACGTTGACGTTGAGCACCGCGTTCGGCGCCTCGTAGCGCTGCAGGTAGAGCATCGAGGTGCGCTCGCGCGTCGACAGGCTGGCGCCGCCGTGGAAGCGCGTGGCCACGTCCTGCAGCAGCGGGCGCGCGAGCTCGGCCAACTCGAGCGTGTCGAGGGCCGCGTAGCCCAGCGTGAGGATCGACAGGCCCGGGCGGAAGCGCGAGCCGTCGCGGTCGGCGATCAGGTAGCCGCCGTGCTCGAGCGTCTTGCACAGCCGCCAGACGGTGGGCTGGGGCAGCCCCGTCATGCGCGCGATGTCCGAGCTGCCGAGGCGCTCGCGCCCGAGGTCGAAACAGCGCAGCACCTCGAGCCCCCGCAGCAGGCCCGTCACCAGCGGCTGGCCCTTCTGCTCCTTCGTACCTTCACTCATCCTTGACTCTCGCTCTCCACAGATTCCGTGCGTTCGCTGCCCTGCCCTCGGCGGCGCGGACGGGAACGTCCGCCGGACACGGGCCGCAGACCGCGAGGGTGCTGCGAGCATAGCGCCGGCGCGGCGGATGGAGGCGGTGCGCGTGAAGGGACGCGGTCGGCCTCAGGCGGCCGGCGCCTGCGGCTCGCCCAGCGACAGCATGAGCCGGTTGGCCCAGTTGAAGAAGGCGGCGCCGTGGATCACGTCGGAGACCGCGAGGTCGTCCAGCCCCACGGCCCGCAGCGCCTCGACGTGGGTTGCGTCGAAGGAGACGGGCGTTGCCGACAGCGCCACCGACGCCGCCACGATCGCGTCCCAGCGCGGGTCCAGCGCCGCGCCCACGCCTTCGTCGAGCAGGCGCTGGATGTCGGCCGAGCGCGGCGAGAAATGCGTGGCGAAGCGCGCATGCACCGAGGCGCAGTAGATGCAGCCGTTGTAGCGCGAGGTGGCCGCGGCCGCCAGTTCGCGCTCGGCGCGCGGCAGGCCGGCCTCGGGGTTGTAGAAGATGTCCTTGTCGGTGCGGGTGCGCGCGCCGAGGATGTCCGGGTCGCGCGCCAGCAGCATGAAGTACGGCGACTTGGCGCGCGAGGCATCGACCAGGCCCGCCAGGTGGCGATCGGTCAGTTCTTCCTGCGGCAGCGGTTCGAGCCAGGGCAGCCATTCGAGCTGCGCCTGCGTGAAGGCGCTGGGCGGGACATTGCCGGGATGCGAGAGGGTCTGGGTGCTCATGGGGAAGTCTGTTCAGGCGATGGCCAGGGAAGGTTGCGTGGCCAGCGCGCGCAGGCCCGCGATCACGCGGATCTGGAAGCTCAGGAAGGACACCAGCTGCGACAGCGTGACGATCTCGGTGGTCGACCAGCCTGCGTCCAGCAGCGCCTGCAGCCAGGCCGCCTCGGCATCGCGCGGATGGAACACCAGCCGGTGCGCATGCGCCAAGGCAGCGGCGAGCCGCGTGCCGAGCACGGCGCGACGGGCGGCGCTTGCAGCGTACAGCGGACCGGGCGCGTTCTCGGCGCTCAGCGGGCCCACCGGGTAGCTGCCGTAGGGGCCACGGCCCGCGCCGGCTTCGGCCTCGGCGCTCACGGCATCGAACAGCGCGGTGGGCGCGCCCGCCAGCAGCAGCGCGCTCGCATGGAAGGCAACCAGTTCGACCTGGCCGTGCAGACCGGCCACGAAGACCGCGAGCGCATGGCGCTCGGCGGCGGTGAAGGTCGAGGCCGCGAGATCGGCGGGCTCGAACAGCGCGATGTGGCTTTGCTGCGCGTGCAGGCGGGCCTGCTGGCGCTGGGCGCGGATCGCGTCGAGCGCGTCGCCGGGCTGGATGCCGACCAGTTGGTCGATCACGTCCGGAAGGGAGGAGACAGTCATGCGATGGCCTGGAGAGGTGCGTGGGAAGAAAGGGTTTTCGTCGACGGCCCGGCCCAGCCGAGCGCGGGCGCGACCTCGGTGGCGATGAGCTCGATCGAACGCAGGATGTGGCGGTGCGGCGGGTCCACCGAGTGCACCTGGCACACCAGGTCGGTCACCTGCGCCAAGGTACGGTCGGCGCGCAGCGAGGCGATCACCTCGTCGGGCGTGCCCACGTGCACGTCCTGGCGCGCGATCAGCTGGTCGAGCGTGAAGGGCAGGCCCGCGAGCGCCGGATCGCTCTGGCGCGCCAGGCTGCGGCGCAGGCCCTCCTCGGCCAGCCGGCGCGCGAGCGCACGGTCGTCGGCCACGAAGACCGAGCGCGAGCCCACGATGCGCGGCGCGCGGCCCGCGGGCAGCGCGGCCAGGTAGGCCTCGATGATCGGCAGCTGGATCTCGGCCAGCGTGGCCTGCGGCGCATCGGCCGGCCGGGGCTGGGTGCGCGAGAGCATCAGGCCGTCGCCGGCCAGGCCCGCGCGCGCGCCGCCGGCGACCGAGAAGCTGGCCTGCCAGACGCGGTCGGGCAGCTGCGCCGAAACCGGGTACAGCCGGTCGCCGCCTTGCAGCGGCCGGCCGGCCCAGGCCTCGCGCACCTGTGCGAGGTGGCTGGCGAACACCGCCGCGCGCTGCTCGCTCTGCTGGCCGAAGGCGGTGAAGGACGAAGGCGTGCCGCCGGTGCCCACGCCGAACTCCAGCCGCCCGCCGGCGATCAGGTCGAGCACCACCGCATCCTCGGCCACGCGCACCGGGTTCTCCAGCGGCAGCGTGACGATGCCGGTGCCGAGCCGGATGCGCTGCGTGCGCGCCGCCACCGAAGCGAGAAAGACCAGCGGCGACGGCAGGCCGCCCTCGGCCTCGTGGAAGTGGTGCTGCGCGACCCAGGCCGAATCGAAGCCCAGGGCTTCGGCGTGGAGGATCTGTTCGGTGACGAGGCGGTAGCGCTCGGCGGCGGTGGCGTCGTCAAGAAGCCGGCTGAAGAAGCCCAGGCGCTGGATGTTGGGAAACAAGATCGGAATTCCTTTTGCCGGGGATGGCGTCGATGAGTTCGCGCGTGTAGGCGCTGTGCGGCCAGAGGAAGACGTCTTCCACGCGGCCGGCATCGACCTGCCGCCCGTTCTGCAGCACCGACACGGTGTCCGCGATCTGGCGCACCACCGCGAGGTCGTGCGAAATGAAGAGATAGGTCAGGCCGAGTTCGCCCTGCAGCTGGTCGAGCAGCCGCAGGATCTGCGCCTGCACGGTCACGTCGAGCGCCGACACGGCCTCGTCCAGCACCAGCACCCGCGGCTCGAGCACCAGCGCGCGCGCAATGGCCACGCGCTGGCGCTGCCCGCCCGACAGCGCATGCGGCCGGCGCTGCAGCACCGCGGGCGGCAGGCCGACGCGCGCGAGGATGTGCTCGACGCGGCGCGTGCGCTCGGCCGGCTCCAGCGGCTCGAAGTTGCGCAGCGGCTCCTCGATGATCTGGAAGATGGTCTGGCGCGGGTCCAGCGAGCTGAAGGGATTCTGGTGGACCAGCTGGATCTTGCGGCGGAACTGGCGCAGCGCCTCGCCGCGCAGGGTCGTGAGCTCGGTGCCCTCGATCAGGATGCGGCCGCTGGTCGGCTGGCGGAAGCCCACCACGTCGCGGATGGTGGTGGTCTTGCCCGAGCCCGACTCGCCCACGATCGCATGGGTGGTGCCGCGCCGCACGCGGAAGGACACGTCGTCGACCGCGCGGAAGCGCGTGCCGCCCTTGCCGCCCACGGCGAAGTCGTGCACCAGGTGCTCGACCACGATGGCGAAGTCGTCTTCCGCGGTTGCCGCCGGCGCGCGCTCCGGCCGGAAGTCCGCCATCGCCAGCGAAGGCGCATCGGCCAGCAGCTGGCGCGTGTAGGGGCTGCTCGGCTTGCGCAGCAGCTCGGCCGTGGGGCCCTGCTCCTGGATGCGGCCGCCCTGCAGCACCACGATGCGGCTCGCGCGGTCGGTGGCCACGCCCAGGTCGTGCGTCACCAGCAGCACGGCGGTGCCGTAGGCCAGGCGCAGCTCGTCGATCAGGTCGAGGATGCGCTTCTGCACCGTCACGTCGAGCGCGCTGGTGGGCTCGTCGGCAATGATCAGCGCGGGCTGCAGGGCGATCGCGATCGCGATCAGCACGCGCTGCTTCATGCCACCCGAGAGTTCGTGCGGGTACTGGCGCGCGCGCAGCTCGGGCTGCGAGAGGCCGACGCGGGCCAGCAGCTCGACCACGCGGGCGTCGATCTCGCGCCGCGCCACGCGGCGGTGGATGCGCAGGATCTCGGCCACCTGCTCGCCCACGGTGCGCACCGGGTTCAGCGAGCTGGTCGGGTCCTGCGGGATCAGGCTCACGACCGCGCCGCGGATGCTGTCGAAGCGCTTCTGCGACCAGTTCGCGACGTCGACGCCGTTGAGCCGGATCGCACCGGCCTCGCGCTGGCCGTTCTCGGGCAGCAGGCCGATCACCGCCTGCGCGGTGGTGGTCTTGCCCGAGCCCGACTCGCCCACCAGCGCGACGATCTCGCCGGGATGAATCGCGAAGGACACGTCGTGCACCACGCGCTGCAGCACGTCCTGGTCGCGGTAGCCGATCGCCAGCCCTTCGACCTCGAGCACCGGCGCCACAGTCGCGCTCATCGGCGCGCCTTCGACACCGCCACGCTGATGCGGTTGGCCGACAGCACCACGGCCACCACGACCAGGCCCGGCACGGTGGTGAGCCACCAGCCGGTCGAGATGTAGTTGCGGCCCTCGGCGATCAGCAGGCCCCATTCGGGCGTGGGCGGCGGCGCGCCGTAGCCCAGGAAACCCAGCGTGGAGATCGACAGGATGGCGGTGCCGAACTGCAGCGCGGCCATGGCCGCGACCGAGGTCATCGAGTTGGGCAGCACATGGCGCCAGAGCACGCTGCGGAAGCTGCCACCGCTGCCGAAGGCGGCCTCGACGTATTCGGCGCGGCGCACCCGCACCACCTCCGAGCGCACCAGCCGCGCGAAGCCCGCCACCGAAGCGACGCCGACCGCCAGCGCGGCGTTCAGCGTGCCGAAGCCCAGGATGATGATGATGCTCAGCGAGAGCAGCAGCGAGGGCACGGCCAGCAGCACGTCGACCACGCGCATCAGCGCGTCCTCCAGCAACCCGCCGACCGAGCCCGCGAGCACGCCGATGGCGGTGCCCAGCAGCAGGCCCACGGTCACGGCCAGGAAGGCGCCCGACAGCGAATGCACCGCGCCGTGCACCACGCGCGCATAGAGGTCGCGGCCCAGGCCGTCGGTGCCCAGCAGGTGGGTGGTGCTCGGTGCCAGCAGGTGCTGGCCCGAAGTGCCCTGCACCGGGTTGTAGCCCGAGAACAGGCCCGGTGCCACGGCCCACAGCGTGACGGTGGCGATCACCAGCCAGGCGAGCAGCAGGCCGGGTTGGGCGCGGCGCAGCGCCTGCCACCCCTTGCGCCATGCGGGCGTGGTCCTGGCCGGAACGGCGGCGGGGGCCGGGGCCGTCGCCGGCGGGTTGACGGCGGCCGCGGCGCGCGGTGCGGCCGTGGAGGCCAGCGAATCGATCTCTAGCGTGAGGCTCATGGTGTCAGTGGCCCAGTTGGACGCGCAGGCGCGGGTCGAGCACCGGATACAGCAGGTCGACCACGAGGTTGATGAGGACGAAGGCCGCGGCGGAGATCACGACGATGGCCTGCAGCACCGCCGTGTCCTGGTTGCCCACCGCCTGCTGCGTGAGGCTGCCCAGGCCGTTGAGGCCGAACACCGCTTCGGTCACCACCGCGCCGGCCAGCAGCTCGCCGAACAGGATGCCCGCGATGGTCAGCGTCGGCAGCACGGCGTTGCGCGCGACGTGCTTCCAGAGCACCCAGTTGCGCGTCGCGCCCTTGGCCCGCGCCACGGTCACGAAGGGCTGGGTGAGCACCTGGTCGATGTTGCGCATCAGGATCTGCGCCAGCGGCGCGGAGATCGGGATCGCCAGCGTGAGCGTGGGCAGCACCAGCCCTTCCCACTTGCCGGGATTGATCACCGGGATCAGGCCGAGCCGGAACGAGAAGACCTGGATCAGCATGATGCCCAGCCAGAACACCGGCACCGAGACGAACAGCGAGGGCAGCGACTGGATCGCCGCGCGCAGCCAGGCGAAGCGCGTGAGGTTCGACAGGAAGGCCAGGCCCACCGCCAGCAGCAGCGCCACGCCGAAGCCGAAGCTCGCGAGCCGCAGCGTGGGCGGCAGGTTGACCGCCAGGCCCTGGCTCACCGGCACGCCGGCCTGCATCGAGTAGCCGAAGTTGCCGCCCAGGAAATTCCACAGCGTGTGGACGTAGCGCTCCCACACCGGGTTGTCGGCGCCATAAGCGGCGCGGATGTCGGCGATCTCGCTGGGCCCCAGCCCCAGTTCGGGGTTGAGGAACTTGATCAGCACCGCATCCCCGGGCAGGGCCTGCAGCAGCACGAAGGACGCGGTGAACGCGGCCCACAGCACCACCAAGGCCTGCGCGACGCGGCTCCAGAGGTACTTGCTCATTCAGCGGCTCAGTGCGCGGCCAGCCAGGCGGAATAGAAGCTCGGGCGGCCGACGGCCTCGTAGCCCACGTCCTTGACCCAGGGCGCGCCGGCGAAGGCCTGCGGCTCTTCGAAGATCGGGATCACGTAGGCCTGGTCGATCAGGTAGTTCTGCACCTCGCCGACCAGCGCCAGCCGTTGGGCTGGGTCGACCTCACTGGCGATGCCTTCGAGCAGCGCGTTGAGCTTGGCGTCCTGGAAGCTCTTGACCTTGTCGCTCACGCCGCCCTTCTGCAGCAGCACGTTGCGGTTGGTCGGGTAGTACTGGCTCTTGATCACGTCGGGATCGGCGCGGCCCACCATGGTCGGCAGCACCGCGGTCTTGGCCGGGTCGAGGTTGTCGAGGGTGGTGGTGCCCGCATCGCCCGTGAGCACGTTGAGCTTGACGCCGATCTTGGCCCACTGCTGCGCCACCAGCTGCAGCGTCGCCTTGTTCTGTGGCTGGGGCAGCGCCTCGTAGGCCCGCAGCGCCAGCTCCTGGCCGTCCTTGGTCCGCGCGCCGTTGGCGCCCACGGTCCAGCCGGCCTCGTCGAGCAGCTGCTTGGCCTTGGCCTCGTCGTAGCCCAGCTTGGCCGACAGGTCCAGGTAGCCGGCCGCGGTGGCCGCGATCACCGAGGTGGCCTGCGGATAGTTCGGGGAGAACAGGGTCTCGACGATTTCCTTGGTGTTGGTCGCATGCAGCAGCGCCTGGCGCACGCGCACGTCGGCCACCAGCGGGTTGTCCGGTCGGAAGTTGATGCTGTTGTTCACGCCGCGCGTCGAGGGCGCGTAGATCGCGAAGCCCTGGTCCTTCACGCGCTTCTCGTCGTAGGCCTGCACCTGGCGGATGAAGCCGGCCTGCCCCGCCACCAGCGCGCCGATGCGCACGCTGTCCTCGGGCGTCACGATGACCTTGATCTCGTCGAGCCGCGCGCGGCCCTGGTGCGCGAGCGTGCTCGGGCCCCAGGCGTAGTCCTTGCGCGCCGCGAGCACCAGCTCCTTGCCCAGCGTCTCGCTGGCGACGACGAAGGGGCCGGAGCCGATGATCTTGGTCGCGTCGCCCAGCTCCTCGAAGGGGCGGGCCAGCGTGCTCAGCGACACCAGGCCCGAGCCGATCACCGAGGTGCCCTGCAGGAAGCCCGGCGAGGGCTTCTTGAAGTAGAACTTGACCGTGCGCGCGTCGATCACTTCGCTGCGGTCGTAGTTGTTGATGGCTTCGGACACCGGCTGCTTGAGCGCCTTGTTGCCCTTGCCGAAGGTGTCGAAGTTCTTCGCCACCGCGGTCGCGTCCAGCGGCGTGCCGTCGGAGAAGCTCACGCCTTCGCGCAGCTTGAAGGTGTACTCGGTGACCGCGTCGTTGACCGTCCACGATTCCGCGATCCAGGGCTCGACCTTGAGCGTCTTCGGGTCCTGGTACGTGAGCTTGTCGGTGATCTGGTTGAGGATGCCGCCGTTGGGATAGAAGCCGCCCGCGGGGGGGTACAGGTTGGTGTGCGCCTGCTGCTCGAGGTAGACCAGCGTGCCGCCGGTCACGGGGGCCGAGGGGTTGGCGGCGGCCGCGGCGGCCGGCGCATCGGCGGTCTTGGAGCAGGCGGCGACCAGCGCCATCAGAGCCGCGACGGCGACGGCCGCAGCCGCGCGCTCAAACCTTCTGGAAAACACGATCACGAAGTACTTTCGATGGGGAGGAAGAAGAGCCCGGCGGCGCGCGAACGCGCTTCGCCGGCTTTGGAAATCGTAGTCAGGCGCCTGTGCTTTGGGCACCGATTAAGTAGCATCTTTATGCGGTCACCGAATAAGCGATGCCCGCGCCGCCGCCCGAACCGCGGTGCGGAATTCAGTCGCGGTTCACGGCCGGCGCCGGCGTGCCCGCGCGTTCGAATTCGATGCGCGCGCCGTGGCTGCGCACCCGCTCGAGCGCGCCGAGCGGCTGCGTGGCATCCGCGGTGCGCAGCACCAGCGCATAAGGACCTTCGACCTGGCCTTCGACAGCTTCACGCGCGGTGGACAGCACCAGCGCGCTGCTGCCGAAGGCGATCACCGCCAGCCGCAGGCCCTGCCCCGGCAGCGGCACGGGCTGCCCGATCGCGACGTGGGCGCCGTTGCCGAACAACGCGCGGTAGCGTGCCAGCGATGCGTCGAGGTCGTGCACCGCGACCGCCAGGCTGGCCACGCCGAGCGCGCCGTTGGGATGCACGCGCGCGCCGCCCTCGGGCACGCGCAAGGCGCGCGGCGTGACGTCGCCGCAGAGGAAGGGCAGGTCGGTCGACGGCGGCCGCGCGGTCTGCCAGTGCAGCCGTTCGCCATCGGGGCGCAGGCGGCCGCCTTCGAGCGGGCCGTCGAGCACCAGGCCGCGCTGGCCGGCCTGCGTCACCGTGTCGGCCACGCTGCGTGGCAGCAGCGCGAAGTCGATGATGCCCTCGCCATGGCGCTGCAGCAGTTGCCACCAGCGTTCCTGCGGCGCGGGCTGCTTCCAGGCGATGAGTTCGAAATAGCTGCCGTCGGCGAACACCACCAGCGCGTTGTGCGTCGAGCGGCCGGGATGGTCGCCGCCGCGCTGCACGTTGAAGCCCAGCGCCGTGTAGTCGGCGATGGTGGTGTCGAGGTCGTGGACGGCGATGACGATGTGGTCGAGCGTGAGGGACATGGCGGCGCAGCTCCTGCTCAGGCCGCGAGGCGGGTGTCGGCCTGCGTGGCCAGGGAATCGGTCAGCTTGACCTCGGCCCGGATCGTTTGCGGATTGCGCAGCAGGTTCAGGATCGGGCAGTTGCGCTCGACCGCCTCGAACAGCGCATCGATGTCGGCCCGGCTGGCGGGCGAATCGATGTGCACCATGTAGGCGATCTGGTGCGGCCAGATCGGCGTCTCTTCATGGCCCGGCTTGCCGCCGCGCGGATCGATGATGCCGGTCACCTCGACCTCGAGGCTCTCCAGCGGCACCTGCCGTTCGGCCGCCTGGATCAGGAAGATGTGGGTCACGCAGGTGCCCAGCACGCCGAGCTGCAGCTCGGGCGAGCTCGGGCCCAGGTTGTAGCCCGCGAAATCGGGCGGGCTGTCGCTGATCACCTGGTGGTCGCGGATGCGCAGGCGGCGCACGCCGCTGCGGCCTTCGGCCCGCACGGTGGCCTTCAGATGCGCCGGCTGCGCGGTGCCGGCCTCGATGGCGGCTCTGCGCGCCAGCACGGCCGCGCGTTTCTCGGCCAGGTAGTCGTTGAGATGGCTCATGGTTCTTTCTTCGTTCCAGGGACGGCGCCCGGCGGACCTGCCGGGACGGCATGCGCCCTGGCGCCGGGGCAGCGGAAGCCCGGATTCTTCGCGCCGGCGGCGCGACAGGGAACGAAGAAAAAGAAGCTGGCTTGCTCGGAATCCGCATATCGCGGCGGCAAGGCGCAGGCTTGGGCGCGCCCTCAGCCCACGCCGAGGCGCTTGCGCGAGCCGGCCCTTCGGGGAAAGAGCCGCAGCATCTGGAGGCCGGTGCGCGTGATGGAGGTCACGGTGGCGGTGGGGTTCATCCAGCCGGCGGGCGTGCGAACCGCCTTCGCGATGTCGGCCTCCACATGGCCCGCGATCACCAGGATGTGGATCGCATCGACGTCCTCCCCACCCTTGATCGTCACGGGAAAGTTCGTCTCGGAGAGGGACTGGAGCATGGAGATCGACATAGGGAACCTGTCACGGCGAGTTGGTTTTTCTTTTCGAGCGCGCGGCGCGTGACGATGCGGGCCGTGCGGATGCCTTGTCGCCAACGGTCGACCTTCCGGGCGCCGCTTCGACGCAACACGGATGACGGATCTCACAGATCGCCCCTCTCCACTTCTTCCGCCTTCGTCATGAAGGCAGCGGAACTCCGGAGCGGCGATCAGCTCGGCGCGGCTTCGTAAGCAATTGTGACGCATGCCGTTCGATCGCGGCACGCCGTCTTGCGTGACCCGACGCCGGCGCCCCATGCCGGAGCTCACGCCACAAGCTCGCATTCGTTCGACGTTCATGTGCTCTCGGAATGCCAGCCTCCGTATCGGGCGTGAGGCGGAGTCACAGGGTTTTCCCGGACTTGTGTGGGCCTCACCCGGTTCATAAACTCCATTCGTTCCATTAAACAAAATAACATTCCGATAAACGGAATATATAGATGAACCCCTTCTTGCCTCGTCCAGGCAATTTCATCGCGAGCGACGGCGCCCTCCTGTGTTTCCTGGAGCGGCCGGCGCGCACGCCCGCAGCGGGCACGGCCGTGCTCCTGCCCTCGCTGTTCTTCGGCGCGTCGATGTTCGAAGAAGTGGCCGCGCAGTTGCCACCGCAGTGGCGCGTGGTCTGTCCGGACCACCGAGGCCAGGGCGCCAGCGAATCCGGCCTGCGCGCGCCCACCATGGGTCAACTCGCTGCCGACACCGAGGCCCTGATCCAGGCGCTGGGCGATGGCCCGGTGCACTTGGTCGGCAGTTCGATGGGCGGCTATGTGGCGATGGAACTCGCCGTCCGCCGGCCCGACCTGTTGCGTTCGTGCGTGCTCTCCTGCTGCACCGCCGAGGCCGAGCAACAGCCCGAGCGCTTCGCCGCACTCGAGGCCGCGCTACGCGCCCAGGGGCCGGCCGCGCTCGTCGACGGCCTGGTCCAGACCATGTTCGGCAGCCATTTCATCGAAGCCGCCAGCCCGGCGCTGGCGCACTGGCGCCAGCACTTCGCAGCGCTCGACGCGCGCATTCCGGATGCAGTGCACGAAGTCTTCGCCCGCAACAGCCACGTCGACAGCCTGTCGCGCCTGACCATGCCGGTGCTGCTGTTCAGCGGCGCGCTGGACCGCGCCAAAAAGCCCGCCGACATGCAGTTCATCGCCGACCGCGTGCCGGGCAGCCGCCACATCGTGCTGGAAGCCTCCGGCCACACGCCCCCTATCGAACAGCCCGGCCGTTTCGCCGAGGCGCTGGCCGCCTTCTGGGCCGCCTGACCCCTTTCCGTCATTTCAATCATCACACCTCCATGTCCACAGCACCCGCCACCACCACGTCAGGATCGGCCTTCGCGTCCGATGCCCTGCCGTTCACCGACCTGGCCGTGTCCGACCAGTCCTCTTTCGAGATCCGCGACGGCGCGGTCCTGCTGCGCGGCAGCGTATCGCGCTCCTCGGGCAGCCGCGCCTTTCCCGCGCGCCTGGTCTGCCACGAAACCGGCGCGCGCGACATGGAGCCCATGACCTTCGGCCCGCGCGGCACGCTCTACAGCTACTCGACGGTGCACGTGTCCTCGTCGCGCCCCACGCCCTACACCATCGGCTATGTGGACTTCGACAACGGCGTGCGCGTGCTGGCTCAGGTCGAATCCGCGGGCGAAATGCTCGCCTGCGACCAGCCGGTCGAACTGCGCGCCGACGGTGCCCGCTGGTTCGTCTCGCCCGTCAGCCAACAAGGAGCATCCGCATGAGCCAGGCCTACATCGTCGGCGCCGCCATGATCCCGATGGGCAAGCACCGGGACTCCAGCTATTCGGGCCTGGCACTGCCCGCGGTCCTCAACGCACTGGCATCGGCTGGCGTCGCGCCCTCCGAAGTCCAGTCGGTGGTCTGTGGTCACGCCTTCGGCGGCATGCTGACGGGCCAGCGCATCGTGAAGGAAATGGGCATCGCCTCGGTGCCGGTCACCAACGTGGACAACGCATGCTCCGGCGGCGCCACCGCGCTGCATCTGGCATGGAAGGACATCCAGGCCGGACGCCACGAGATCGTGCTGGTCATCGGCGTCGACAAGCTCACGCAGTTCGGCGGCGGGACGCTGCCGCTGGTGCTCGAAGATCCCGAAGTGCAGCAGGGCATGGTCATGCCCGCGCTCTACGCGATGCGCGCGCGCCGCTACCTGCACGAGCGCGGCGCCCAGCCTTCGGACCTGGCCGAAGTCAGCGTCAAGGCCCGGCGCCATGGCGCCAAGAACCCCTACGCGCAGTTCCGCAAGGAAGTCACGGTCGACGAAGTGCTGGCCTCGCGCTACATCTGCGAGCCGCTGACGCTGCTGCAGTGCTGCCCGACCGGCGACGGCGCGGCCGCCGTGCTGGTGGTGTCCGATGCGGTGCGCAGGCGGCTGGGCCTGCCGGCGGTGCGCATCGCCGCATCGATCCTGCACTCGGGCGCGATGACCACCGGCTTTCGCGACATGCTGCGGCCAGAGATCACCTACCACTCGGCCAGCGACGCCTACGAGGCCGCGGGCATCGGCGCCAGCGATGTCGACGTGGTCGAGCTGCACGACGCCTTCACCATCGCCGAACTGGTCTATTACGAAGCCCTGGGCCTGTGCAAACCCGGCGAGTCGGCCGACTACCTGAAGTCCGGCAAGACGACCTATGGCGGCGACGTGGTCGTCAATCCGAGCGGCGGCCTGCTGTCGAAGGGCCACCCGGTCGGCTGCAGCGGCGTCGCGCAAGCGGTCGAGATGTACTGGCAGCTCACGGCCCAGGCCGGCGCGCGCCAGGTCGACCAGGCCCGCATCGGCCTGTCGCACGTCACGGGTGGCGGCATCGCCGGCCTGGACCACGGTGCGTGCACCGTCCACCTGTTCGAACGCGCGCTGTGATGACGCCCGCCCATCCGTCTCCCGCGGCCACCACATCCGAAGGCGCCGGCACCGGCACGGTGAGCCGCGCGCTGGCGCTGCTGACCCTGCTGGCCGACGCGGGCGGCAGCGTCACCGTCAAGCAGGTCGGCGACTCCCTGCAGGTCCCGCCGTCGACCGCGCACCGCCTGCTGCAACTGCTGCGCAAGGAAGGCTTCGTCGACGCGGCGGCCGGTGGGCAGTACGGCATCGGCCCGCAGTTCTACCGCGTGGCTGCGCGCGTGGTCGGCGGCAAGTCGCCGACGGCCATCGCCCAGCCGGCGATCGAGGCGATCGCAGGCATCTTCAACGAGACCGTGGTGTTCGGGCTCTACCTTCCGACCGAGGGCGCGCTGAGTTTTGCCGCGCGCGCCGACGGACAACAGAAGCTCAAGTACCAGATCGACCTGCACCAGCCGCTGTCGCTGGTCTGGGGTGCCTCGGGCAAATCGGTGCTGGCCTTCCTGCCCGAGCCGGTCACGGCCGCCATCCTCGCGGCCGAAGGCCCTTCGCCCGCCACCGGCGCTTCGCGGCCGACCGCCGATGCACTGGCCGCCGAGCTGGCCGGGATCCGTGCCCGCGGCTGGGCCGTCAGCGAAAGCGAAAAACTGCCCGATGCCCGCGGCATCGCCGCACCGGTGTTCGGCCCCGCAGGCGTCATCGGCTGCATCTGCCTCACTTCCCCCAAGGCGCGCATGCCGCACGCCAGCATCGACGCCATCGGCCAGGAGGTCGCGGCACGCGCCAAGGCGCTGTCGCATGACCTCGGAGCCGCCACCTCATGAACTCGGAAACTCCCCGTTCGCAGCCGCTCGCCGGCTATCGCATCCTCGACCTGACGACCTTCCTCTCGGGCCCGTTCTGCACCCAGATCCTGGCCGACCTCGGCGCGGAGGTTGTCAAGGTCGAGGCACCCGAGGGCGACTCCAGCCGCGCGATCCCGCCACATTTCGTCGGCAGCGACAGCGCCTACTACCTGGGCATCAACCGCAACAAGCAGAGCGTCGCCATCGACCTTAAGCAGCCAGAGGGGCTGGCGCTGGTCAAGCGGCTGATCGCTGCCGCCGACGTCGTGGTCGAGAACTACCGCCCCGGCGTGGCGGCCCGCATCGGCCTGGACATCGCGGCCCTGCGCGACGCCAGCCCCACGCTGATCTGGGCCTCGGTCAGCGGTTTCGGCCAGACCGGCCCGTGGCGCGACAAGCCCGCCTACGACATGATCGTGCAGGCCCTCTCGGGCGTCATGAGCCTGACCGGCGAGCCCGGCCGCCCGGCCGTGCGCCTGGGCATTCCGGCCGGCGACATGGTGGCCGGCATGTACGCGGCAATCGCGATCAACGCCGCATTGGCCGACCGCGAACGCAGTGGCGAAGGCCGCGTCATCGATGTGTCGATGCTCGACTGCCAGCTCGCCATGCTGTCCTACCAGAGCACCTACGCGCTGGTCGCCGGCACCACGCCGCAGCCGCAAGGCGCGCGCCACGACTCGATCCCGACGTACCGCTCCTTCGTCGCCGGCGACGGCCGCGAGCTGGTGGTCACCGCCAACACCGAACGCATGTGGAAAGGCCTCTGCGAAGCGCTCGGGCTGGCGGCACTGACGACCGACGCGCGCTTCGACAGCGGCGGCCGGCGCCTGAAGAACCGCGAGGCGCTCTGGCCCCTGCTCGAAGAGGCCTTCCGCACCCGCGCCGCGGCCGAATGGATCGCCCCGCTGCAACAGCACGGCGTGCCGGTGGCCTTGATCAAGAACGTGCCGGAGGCGCTGCAGGACGCGCGCGAATCGGGCCGCGGCATGATCCTGCAGCTCGACAGCGCGCATGGCGAACAGATCGAAGTCGTCGGCAATCCGATCCGTTTCGTCGGCGAAGACGAGCGCGATGCGAGCTACCCGCCGCGCCTGGGCGAGAACGCCGAACAGGTGCTCGGCGATTGGCTCGGAACGGCCGGCGCCGAAGTCGCCGCGCTGATCGGGCGCGGCGTGCTGGTGCAGCGGGAGCCGGTCGCGCCATGACATCCAGCGTCGCCATCCGCAGCGCGACCGAGTCGCTCGGCGACTTCCGCACGGACGTCGTTCGCAGCGGCGACGGTGCCGCGGGCACCGTGCTGGCCCTGCATTCGCTGGGACTGGATGCGCATGCCTTCGATGCCCTGCGTCGAGCGCTGGACGGGCACTGGCGCATCGTGTCCTTCGACCAGCGCGGCCATGGCACCAGTGCCGGCACATCCAACGCCAGCCTCGATCAGTACGTGCAGGATGCCATCGCAGCGCTCGCGGGTTGTGGCGAGGCGCCAGTGCATGTGCTCGGGCATTCGATGGGCGGCGCCGTGGCAGCACTGCTCGCAGCCAGCGTCATGCGCCGTGCGCCTGGCCGCATCGCATCGTTGACGCTGCTCTCGACGCCCGCCCACGGCGGCGCCGTGTTCACGCAGCGCGGCGCGGAGGTGCGGGCCGGCGGCATGGCGGCCGCCTCGGCACAGACCCTGGCGCGCTGGTTCGGCGACGCCCGTGGCCTCGATCATGCGCCGCAAGCCTATGCACAGGCCGCACTGGCAAGGATGCAGCCGGCAGGCCTCGCCGGCGCATGGGAGGCGCTGTCCCAGTTTCCCGGCTATGCCGGACTGGTGCAGGACCTGCCGCCCACGCTGTGCATTGCGGCCGCGGACGATCGGTCCACCCCGCCCCGGGCCATGCAGGCCATCGTCGACGCCTTCGTCGCGGCCGGCCGCGGCGACGGGGTCGAACTCTCCACACTCGACGGCGGAGGCCACATGGCACCGCTGTTCGCCACGCCGCCGCTCGTCGCGGCGCTGACCGCGCACTGGCGCGCCCCACGCGAAAGCCATCGATGACCTCCACCACTGATTCCTTCCAGGGCCGCGTCGCGGTCGTCACCGGCGGCGCCGCCGGCATCGGCCAGGCCGTGGCCCAGGTGCTGCACGACCTCGGCTGCACCGTCGCCTCGATCGACCTCGGCACCGACGGCGTGCCCGCCGGCGTCACGGCACTGGTGGCCGACGTGCGCAACCAGGATGCGCTCGACCGAGCCATCGGCCAGTTCGGCACGGCCCATGGCCGCATCGACGTACTGGTCAACAACGCCGGCGTGAGCTTCGTCGGCACCATCGAGGACGGCACCGAGGCCGACTGGCACCGCATCTTCGACATCAACGTCGTGGGCATGATGCGCGCCACCCGCGCCGCCCTGCCCTGGCTGCGGCGTTCGGCGGACGCGGCGATCGTCAACATGTCGTCGTGCACCGCCGTCAACGGCCTGCCGCAGCGCGCGCTCTATTCGGCCACCAAGGGCGCCGTGCAGTCCATGACCATGGCCATGGCGGCCGACCTGGTCACCGAAGGCATCCGCGTCAACTGCGTGAGCCCCGGCACCGTCGACACGCCGTTCATGGCCGAACTCGCCGCCCGTGCGCCGGACCCGGCCGCCAAGCGCGCGCAATTCGAGGCGCGCCAGCCGACCGGGCGCATGGTCTCGCCGCAGGAAGTCGGCGAGGCGGTCGCCTACCTGGCGCGCGCCGGCGCGCATTCGTCGGTCGGCAGCGTGATCAACCTCGACGGCGGCATGACGGCCCTGCGCATGCCGCGCTGAGTGGCCCTCTCTTTTCTTTTTCTCGTTCAACACCCCTTTTCTACAAAGAGCATCGTCATGGAATTCAAGGACAAAGTCGTCGTTATCACCGGGTCCGGCCAAGGCATCGGTCGCGCCTATGCACACGAGTTCGCCAAGGCCGGCGCGGCCGTCGTGGTGGCCGACCTCAACGGCGAGCAGGCTGCCAAGGTCGCAGGCGAAGTCGCCGCCGCGGGTGGCAAGGCCATCGCCGTCACGGTCGACGTGGCCAACCGCGCCAGCGCACAGGCCATGGTCGACGCGGCGATCGCCGCCTTCGGCCAGGTCGACGTGCTGATCAACAACGCAGCGATCTTCTCGACGTTGAAGATGAAGCCCTTCGAGGAGATCGACGGCGACGAATGGGACCGCGTCATGGCCGTCAACGCACGCGGCGTGTTCTTCTGCGCCCAGGCGGCCGCCAAGCCGATGCGGGCCCAGGGCCGCGGCAAGATCATCAACATCTCGTCGAGCGTGGTCGTCACCGGCCGCGCCCACTATGCGCACTACGTCGCATCCAAGGGCGCCGTGGTTGCGCTGACCCGCGCGCTGGCCACCGAGCTCGGCGATGCCGGCATCAACGTCAACGCCATCAGCCCGCACGGCATCGTGACCGAGGTGCCGCGCGACACCATCAAGCCCGAGCAGTGGGACGCGATCCTCTCGGCCCAGGCGCTCAAGCGCAAGGGCGACGTGAGCGACATGATCGGCGCGACCATGTTCCTGGCTTCGGACGCCAGCAAGTACATCACCGGCCAGACGCTCAACGTCGACGCCGGCCTGCGCTTCAACTGAAACCCACCCCGAACAACGGAGACACGCATGAGCACTTCCACAGCAACGATCGAGCGCGCCAGCGCACGCCGCCACCGGATCGCGGTCATCGACGGCCCGAACATGTCCAACCTGGGCGCCCGCAGCAAGAAGGTCTACGGCAAGATCGGCTCGCTCGACGAACTCAAGGCCTACGTCGCGGCCTTCGGCACGCGCCTCGGCGTGGACATCGAGGCCTTCTCGTCCAACCACCAGGGCGACATCCTGGAATTCATCCATGCCTCGGCCGAGCGTGTGGACGGCTACATCATCAATCCGGCCGGCCTCACGACCGTGGGCGAAGGCGTGCGCCACGCGCTCGAGGACACCGGCCGGCCGGTGATCGAGGTGCACTTCGCGAACATCTCGGCCAGCGCCGGTGGCGCACGCGGCCTGGGCGGCGGCAGCATCCAATCGAGCTTCACCCACACCGCCACCGGCCTGTGCATGGGCATGCGCCAGTACAGCTACCTCGGCGCCCTGACCGCGATGGTTCTGGCACTCGACGACGAGGACTTCCTCGGCAGCGCCCACGCAGCCGACAAGGCCTGAGCCGCTACTTCCTCCCCACCCGCCTCTTCCTGCCCTCACTGCCGTCCCGGGGCCGCGCACCGCGGCAACCAGAGACGGCGCCTACATCCCGGAGACATTCCATGACCACCCTCAACCGACGCCACCTCCTGTCCGGCTCTGCAGCGCTTGCCGGCGCCGCCCTGCTGCCGCGCTTTGCCTTTGCCGCCGAATTCGAGTTCAAGATCGCCAGCGACACCCCGGCCAGCCACCCCTGCAACGTGCGCACGCTGGAAGCCTGTGCGCGCATCAAGGAAGAAACCGGCGGCCGCGTCGACATCAAGCTGTTCCCCAACAACCAGCTCGGCAGCGGCCCGGACATGCTGGGGCAGCTGCGCTCGGGTGCACTCGACTACTTCATGTACTCGACGCAGCTCGTGGCCCCACTGGTCGCGGCCGCGGCACTGCCGGGCGTCGGCTTTGCGTTCAAGGACACGGCCACCGCGCTCAAGGCAATGGACGGCGAGGTCGGCAGCCACCTGCGCACCCAGATCGAGAAGGCCGGCCTGATCGCCATGCCGCGCATCTGGACCAGCGGCTACCGCCAGGTCACCAGCAGCTCGGTGCCGATCCGCACGCCGGAGGACTTCAACGGCTTCAAGATCCGGGTCCCGGCCAGCCCGATGTGGGTGTCGCTCTTCAAGGGCTTCGGCGCCAGCCCGACCGCGATCAATTTCTCGGAGCTTTACACCTCGCTGCAGACCAAGGTCGTCAACGGGCAGGAGAATCCGCTGGTCATCCTGGAGACCAACCGCCTGTACGAAGTGCAGCAGTTCTGCTCGCTGACCAACCACATGTGGGACGGCTACTGGGTGCTCGGCAACCGCCGCTCGTTCCAACGCATGCCCGCCGAGCTGCAGGCCATCGTGAGCAAGCACTTCGACCGGTCGGCGCTCGACCAGCGCGAAGACATGGCCAAGCAGGATGCGCAGCTGCGCCAGAGCCTCAGTGCCAAGGGCATGAAGTTCAACGAAGTCGACAACGCGCCTTTCCGCCAGAAGCTCAAGACGGCCGGGTACTACGCCGACTGGAAGCAGAAGTTCGGCCCCGAGGCCTGGGCGCTGCTGGAAAAGTACAGCGGCAACCTGAGCTGACGCGGGGACTGCAAGCGATATGGAAAATCCTCAACACGCCGAAGGCGTGCCGGCCACGGGCGCGCTGGCGGCGATCGACCGCTGGCTCGGCCTGCTGGTCGAGATTCCCGCCGCGCTGCTGGTGCTGGCGGAAGTCCTGGTCCTGCTGACAGGCGTGGTGTCGCGCTACGTGCTGCACCATCCGGTGGTGTGGTCCGACGAACTGGCCTCGATCCTGTTCCTCTGGCTCGCGATGCTCGGTTCGGTGGTCGCGTTCCGCCGCGGCGAGCACATGCGCATGACCGCACTGGTCAACAAGGCCTCGCCGGGCCGGCGCGCGATGTTCGACGTCATCGCCATCGCCGCGGCCCTGGCCTTCCTGGTGCTGCTCGCGCATCCGGCCTACGAGTACGCGGCCGACGAGGCCTTCATCACCACGCCCGCGCTCGAGATCGCCAATTCGTGGCGCGCGGCCGCGCTGCCGGTCGGCGTCGCGCTCATGATCGTCACCGCGGTCATCCGCCTGGCGCAGGTCGGCAACCTGCGGCTGGTCGCTACTGCACTGGTCGCGGTGGCCGCCATCTGCGGCGTGCTGTATGCGATGCAGCCGGTCTTCAAGGGCCTGGGCAACATCAACCTCGTGGTGTTCTTCGTCGTCATCGTGGCCGCGACCGTGCTGGCCGGCGTTCCGATCGCCTTCTGCTTCGGCCTGGCGACCTTCGGCTACCTCGCGCTGACGACCAGCATGCCGGTGACGGTGGTTGTCAGCCGCATGGACGAAGGCATGTCGCACCTCATCCTGCTCGCGGTGCCGCTGTTCGTGTTCCTGGGCCTGCTGATCGAGATGACCGGCATGGCACGCGCCATGGTGCGCTTCCTGGCCAGCCTGCTGGGCCATGTGCGCGGTGGCCTGAGCTACGTGCTGGTGGGTGCGATGTACCTGGTGTCCGGCATCTCCGGCTCGAAGGCGGCCGACATGGCGGCGGTCGCGCCGGTGCTATTCCCCGAGATGGAGAAGCGCGGTGCGAAGCGCGGCGAACTGGTGGCGCTGCTGTCGGCCACCGGGGCGCAGACCGAAACCGTGCCGCCCAGCCTGGTGCTGATCACCGTCGGCTCGGTCACCGGCCTGTCGATCTCGGCGCTGTTCACCGGCGGGCTGATGCCGGCGGTGGTGCTCGGCATCGGCCTGTGCTTCGTGGTCTGGTGGCGGCACCGCGGCGAGAGCCTGGCGGGCGTGACCAAGGCCAGCCGCGGCGAGATCGGCCGTGCCTTCATCGCGGCGCTGCCTGCGATCGCCCTGCCCTTCGTGATCCGCGCCGCGGTGATCGAAGGCGTGGCCACCGCGACCGAAGTCTCGACCATCGGCATCGCCTACGCCGTGATCATGGGCCTGTTCGTGTACCGCCAGTTCGATTGGGCACGCCTGCGGCCCATGCTGGTGGACACCGCATCGCTGTCGGGCGCCATCCTGCTGATCATCGGCGCGGCCACCGCGATGGCCTGGGGCCTGACGCAGTCCGGCTTCTCGAACGCACTGGCCCTGTTCATGAGCGATCTGCCCGGCGGCGCAGCGACCTTCCTGGCCGTGTCGGTACTGGCCTTCATCGTGCTGGGCAGTCTGCTGGAAGGCATTCCCGCGATCGTGCTGTTCGGCCCGCTGATGTTCCCGATCGCGCACACGCTGGGCATCCACGAGATCCACTATGCGATGGTCGTGGTGCTGGCGATGGGCCTGGGCCTGTTCGCCCCGCCCTTCGGCGTCGGCTACTACGCAGCCTGCGCCATCAGTCGCGTGCACCCCGACGAAGGCATGAAGCCCATCGTCGGCTACATGGTGGCGCTGTTCATCGGCCTGGTGTTCGTCACCGCGATTCCCTGGATCTCGACAGGCTTCCTGCACTGAGGCCGCGCCCGCCGGATGGCCGCCGAAGAGGATTCGACGGCCCCGGCCTCCACGCCGCTGCATCGAAACACCCTCGTGTTTCCTTGCAGTCGCGCATCCCGGGGCCTAGGAAAAGACCCGCTGCCCCGGCACCGAATCCAGCAGCTTGACGGTGTACTCGTGCTTCGGCGCCGAGAAGAGGCTGCGCACGTCGCCCCGCTCGACGACCTGGCCCTTGCGCATGACCAGCACCTCGTCGCTGATGTGCTGCACCACGGCCAGGTCGTGCGAGATGAACAGGAAGGCGACGTCGGTCTTGGCCTGGATGTCGCGCAGCAGGTTCAGGATCTGGGCCTGGATCGAGACATCGAGCGCCGACACCGCCTCGTCGCAGATGATGATCTCCGGCTCCGAGGCCAGGGCGCGCGCGATCACGATGCGCTGGCGCTGCCCGCCGGAGAACTGGTGCGGATAGCGCTCCAGCGCGGCGGTCGGCAGACCCACCTTCTCGAGCAGTTCGGCCGCGCGGTCCTTCAGCTGCGAAGCCGGGCAGAGGCCGAAATTCCGCAGCGGTTCCGAGACGATCTGGTGGACCTTCATGCGCGGGTTGATCGAGGAATACGGGTCCTGGAACACCAGCTGGAGCTTGCGGCGCGCGGCGCGCAACGCCGAGCCCCTGAGCGCCAGCCAGTCGCGCCCGTCGATGTCCACCTGGCCGCTCGTGGGTTCGATCAGCCGCATGACCATCCGTGCCACCGTCGACTTGCCGCTGCCGCTCTCGCCCACGATGCTCAGGGTCTGGCCGCGCGCCAGGTTGAAGGAGACGCCGTCGACGGCGCGGAAGGTCTTGCTGCCGTCCTCGCTCTTCTGGGTCTTGTAGTCCTTGACGAGGTTGCGGGCCTCGAGGACGTGGGCACCGGCACGGGGTGCCGGCATCGCTGCGGTGTTGGGCATCAGGTGGCCTCCATCATTGAGTTCAGGTCCGCCAGCCGCGTCCTCTTGTCCAGTCGAAGCGCATGCGCGCCGCGGTGGAAGGCCGGCCGCGCCGCCAGCAGCGCGGCGGTGTACGCATGGCGGGGTCGCTGCAGCACCTCGGCCACCGCGCCGGTCTCGACGACGTCGCCGCGGTACATGACCATCACCTCGTCGCAGACGTCGCCGATCACGCCCAGGTCGTGCGAGATGAACACCACGGCCGTGCGGTACTCGCGCTGCAGGTCCTTGAGCAGCATCAGCACTTCGGCCTGCACCGTGACGTCCAGCGCCGTGGTCGGCTCGTCGGCCACGATCACCTTCGGGTCGCACATCATGGCCATCGCGATCATCATGCGCTGGCGCATCCCGCCCGAGAGTTCGTGCGGATAGCTCCTGAGCCGCTCCCTGGCCTTGGGGATGCGCACGCGGTCGAGCAGCTGCACGGCCTTGGCCAGCGCCTCCTTGCGGCTGCAGCCGCTGTGCACCATCAGGGCTTCCGAGAGCTGGTAGCCGATGCTCAGCACCGGGTTGAGCGAGGTCATCGGCTCCTGGAAGACCATCGCCATCCGGTTGCCGCGCAGTGCGCGCAGCCGCTGCTCCGGCGCGCCCACCAGTTCCTCGCCGGCGAGCCGGATGCTGCCCGCGGTGACTTTCAGCGGCGGGCTCAGCAGGCCCATGAGCGCGAGCGAGGTCAGCGTCTTGCCGCTGCCGCTTTCACCGACGATGCCGACGGTCTTGCCCTCGGCCAGCGAGAAATTGACGTCGCGCACCAGCGCGCTGTCGCCCTCCTCGCCGCCGACCGCGATCGACAGCCCCCGGACCTCCAGAACGTTGTCGCTCATCACTTCTTTCCTTTGGGGTCGAACAGGTCGCGGATGCTGTCGCCCAGCACGTTGACCGAGAGGATGGTGAGCGCGAGCACGATGCCGGGGTAGAGGATGGCCCAGAAGGCGATCTGCACCGACAGCCGCCCGCCGCTCATGATGTTGCCCCAGGTCGGCGTCTCCTGCGGCAGGCCGACACCCAGGAAGCTGAGGTAGGCCTCGAGCAGGATCGCCGAGGCGCAGACGAAGGTGGCCTGCACCGCCAGCGGGCCGGCCGCGTTGGGCAGGATGTGGCGGTACAGGATCTGCGGCACCGTGCAGCCGGTCACGATGGCGGCCTGCACGAACTCCTGCTCGCGGATGGTCAGCACCACCGAGCGCACGAGCCGCGCCACCCGCGGGATCTCGGGGATGGTGATCGCGATCACCACGGTCTTGATGTCGGCGTTGAAGAGCGCCATCAGCGCCACGGCCAGCACGATGCCGGGCATGGACATGATGCCGTCCATGATGCGCATCAGGATCTTGTCCAGCGCGCTGAAGTAGCCGCTGACCAGGCCGATGGTGGTGCCGATGAGCAGCGCCAGCAGCGTCACGGCCACGCCCACCACCAGGCTGACCTGGCCGCCGTAGAGCGTGCGGGTGAAGACGTCGCGGCCGAAGGAGTCGGTGCCGAACCAATGTTCCATCGACGGCGCCTGCAGGCGCTGCAGCGGCGCCATCGCCTTGGGATCGAAGCTGGTGATCTGCGCGGCGAACAGGGTCGACAGGACCAGCAGCAGCAGGTAGGTCGCGCAGACCAGCGCGAGGATGTTGCGGGTTCTGAGCAGTTTCATGTGCGCACCCGTGGATCGACCATCACGTAGAGGATGTCAACGACCAGGTTGACCAGGAAATAGAGGCCGGAGAAAAGCAGCAGCAGCCCCTGGATCACCGGGTAGTCGCGGCGCAGCACCACGTCCACCGTGAGCCGGCCCAGGCCGGGAATGGCGAACACGCTTTCGGTGACCACCACGCCGCCGAGCAGCACCGCCACGCCGGCGCCGATGGTGGTGATGATCGGCGGCGAGGCGTTCTTGAGCGCATGGATGCCCAGCACCACCAGCGGCCGGAGCCCCTTCGCCCGGGCCGTGCGGATGTAGTCCTGCTTCATCACCTCGATGATCGAGGAGCGCGTCATGCGCGCCACCAGCGAGGCATAGGCCAGCCCCACGGTGACGGTCGGCAGCACCAGGTGGTGCAGCGACCGGAGCGGGTCTTCGAAGACCGAGACGTAGCCCTGGACCGGAAAGATGCCGGCCTGGATGGACAGCTCCCGCACCAGCCCGTAGCCGATGAGGAACACCGGCAGCGAGAAGCCCAGCACCACCATCACCATCACGGCGCGGTCGATGAGCTTGCCCTGGTGGATGCCCGCCACCACGCCCAGCGGTACGGCGACCGTGACCGAGAACAGGGTGGCGCACAGGGTCAGCATCAGCGTGGGTTCCAGCCGCTGGCCGATGAGCTCGGTCACCGGGATGTGCGCGAACAGCGACATGCCCAGGTCGCCCTGGAGCACCTGGCCAGCCCAGCGCAGGAAGCTCAGGATCAGCGGCTGGTCGAGGCCGAGCTGGGCGCGGATGGCGGCCAGCTCGGCCGGCGTGGCGTTGTCGCCGGCCATGATGATGGCCGGATCGCCAGGGCTGAGTCGCAGCATCAGGAAAATGAAGAGGGCCACGATGGCGACCACCGGAATGGTCGCCATCAGCCGGGAAAGAATCAGCCTTGGCATGACGTGCGCTGCGCGTTACTTCGAGACGTTCCAGAAGACTGGAATCGACGAATTGATCATTCCCTTGAGCTCCTTGCTGAGCGCCGCGGGCTGGGCGAACTGGCCCCAGACCACCGAAGGCGTGGTCTCGTAGGCCAGCTTCTGGATGTCGGCCGCCAGTTCCTTCTGCTTGGCCAGGTCCGCGGTCTCCCGGAACTCGGCGAGCTTCTTCGTCATGCGCTCGTCGCAGGACCAGCCCGGGTAGTCGGCGCAGTTGTTGCCGATGTAGAGGTTGGTGAGCGGGTTGGCCATGTCGTAGCCCGCGTTGTGCACCGAGAACAGATGCCATCCCGTCTTCGCGGCCCGCTTGGACACCACGCTGCCCCAGTCCATGCTCTGGAGGTCGACGTTGAAGCCGACCTCGCGCAGCGTCTGCGCCAGCACCTCGCCCGACACGCGCGGCGCCTCGATGTCCGTGCCTTGCAGGATGGTGATCTTCTCGCCCTTGTACCTGGTCTTGGCCAGGGCGGCCTTGGCGGCGGCGACGGTGCGCGGCGCGACGAGTTCGCTGCCCGCATTGCTTTCGTAGGTCCCGCCACAGCTGAAGTAGGCCAGGCAGTTCTTGACCGCGAACTCGGGCGGCACGCCCAGTGCGGCCATGAACTTGGACGAGTCGACGGCCATGTTGACGACGCGCCGGATCGCCGGGTCGTCGAAAGGCTTCTCGAGATGGTTGAGGCGGAAGTGGCCCATGAACATGCCCGCGCCCTTGGCGCTCACGAGCTGCACGCTCGGGTCCTTCTGCAGCAGCTTCAGCATGTCGAAGCTCGGGTACTGCACATAGTCGACTTCGCCGGCCTGCAGCGCGGAGATGGCGGTGTTCGCGTCGGGGATCACCTTCCAGATCACCCGGTCCACCTTGGCCACCTTGCCGCCCGCCAGGAAGTCCGCGGCCTCCTTGCGCGGCACGTAGTCCTTGAAGCGCTCGAAGGTCATCTGGCTGCCGGGCTTCCATTCGCTGCGCTTGAAGACGAAGGGGCCCGAGCCGATGATCTCGGGCACCTGCTCGCTCAGCGGCGTCTTGGCCAGGCGCGCCGGCATGATGAAGGGCACCATCGCCGAGGGCTTGCCCAGCGTCTGCAGCACCTGGCCGTAGGGCTTGCCCAGCGTCAGCACGATGGTCTTCTCGTCGGCCGCGACCAGGCTCTTGGTGGCCGCCGTGAGGGCCTTGCCCAGGGCGTCCTTCTGGCCCCAGCGCTGCAGCGAGGCGACCACGTCGGCCGAAGTGACCTTGCTGCCGTCGTGGAACCTGAGGCCGTCGCGCAGGACGAACTTGTAGACCATCTTGTCGGGGCTCACGTCGAAGCTCTCGAGCATCTGCGGCTTGACCGAGCCGTCCTCGGCCTGCGAGAACAGCGTGTCGTACACCATGAAGCCGAAGGTGCGGGTGATGTAGACGGTGGTGAACGACGGGTCGAGCACCCGCACGTCCGCCTCCAGCACGGCGGTCAGCGTCTTCTTGTCGTGCAGTTGGGCATGGACGGCGGTGACGCCGAGGAGCGCGGCAATGGCGCTCAGTTGCAGGGTCCGGGCGAGGCGGGAAAGAACGGGGCTCATCTTCAATGCTCCAACGGTCAACGGGCGGAATGGGTGGGGCGGCGGTCTTGCCACTGCAGCTGTGTTTCCAGCTGCGCCGCGATCTGCAGCAGCAGGTCTTCGCGGCCTTCGCTGGCGACGATCTGGATGCCGATCGGCAGTCCGGACTTCGACACGGTCAGCGGCACCGAGATGGCGGGCTGGCCGGTGACATTGAAGGGCCGCGCCATGGCGGAGATCACCTTCCCCTTGTGGAAGGGGGCCCAGGGGTCGTCGGTCGTACGGAACGCGCCCAGCGGGGGCGGCAGCTCGCAGACCGTGGGCGTGACCAGGATGTCGTAGTCGTTCCACCAGCTCTCGACATCGCGCGACCAGGCATGCAGGCGCTCCAGCGCGCGCACGTACTGCACCGCGTTGTAGGTCTGGCCGTCCTTGAGGTACACCCAGTTCAGCGGCTCGACGTCCGATTCGACGATCTGCCGGCCGATGCGTTCGCCCCAGGCTTCCAGCGAGGCGGCGGTCCAGGTGCGGATGATCACGCCGACGTTGCTCATCATCACGTCGTTGTCGAGCGCGCGCGGATGCGACTCGTCGACCGCGTGGCCCATGCCTTCCAGCAGCCGGCCGCACAGCCGGGTGGCCTCGATCACTTCGGGGTCCATCGGGTATTCGTTGCCGGGCGTCTGCAGCATCAGGCCCGCGCGCAGCCGCGGCGGCGCGATCCGGTGGGTGCTTTCATAGCCACCGGCAGGCGCCGCCTGCAGCGGGCCGTAGGGGTCGCCGGGCATCGGCTGGCCCAGGATGTCCAGCACCGCGGCGCTGTCGCGCACGGTCCGGGTGACGACGTGGCGGCTCACCATGCCGGCCCAGCCTTCGCTCTCGACCGGACCGAGGGAGACGCGGCCACGCGAGGGCTTCAGGCCGACCAGGCCGCATTCGCTGGCCGGCACGCGGATGGAGCCGCCGCCGTCACCCGCGTGGGCCAGCGGCACCATGCGGGCCGCGACCGCCGCGGCCGAGCCGCCGCTGGAGCCACCGGTCGAATGTTCGAGGTTGTAGGGGTTGCGGGTCGGGCCGTGCGCCAGCGGCTCGGTGGTCGTCATGGTGCCGAGTTCGGGCGTGTTGGTCTTGCCCACCACGATGAAGCCGGCGTCCTTGAGGCGGCGGAACAGGGTCGAGTCCTCGGTCTCCTTCCAGCCCAGCTCCTTCAGGAACTTCATGCCGCCGTGGTAGGGCTCGCCGGCCAGCGTGCCGTCGAGGTCCTTCACGAGGATCGGGACGCCGCGGAAGCGGGCCGTGCCGTTCTGCGCGTTCCGGGCTTCGTCGAGCGCACGCTCGTAGCGCGGATGGATGACCGCATGCACATCGCCATTGACCTGCTCGATGCGGTCGATGGCCGCCTCGACCATCTCGACCGCGCTGACCTCGCCGCTGGCGACCAGTTCCGCGCAAGCCACAGCATCCAGTTCGCTCAACTTTCTATCCATAGTTACCTCGTGATGCCCGTTCGGGCGTTGTTGGAAAAAACGACTTCACAGTCTTTGCAATTTTCAGACCATAACGGTCATACGTCACATCGTAGTTACCCGAATGGTCATTTATATCTACCGAATGGTCTAAATCTCCGTCAAATCACTGACCAGGTGCGACGAAGCACAGTGCTGGTGCGCGGACGGCGCCCGATTCGGTGCAGCCATCTCAGGGTCTGAGAACACCGCTCACGTCACGCGATCCTCCCGCAAGTCTCATTGGAGGAACTCGTCGATCCCGCATTCACCGCACGCCGGTTGGGGCGGCGATGACTCACTGACCGCTCGTATTCAAAGGGTTGTCCCGATGTGTACGTTCGGGCAGAAAGATACTATGATTCGGCCACAAAACGCCGAAAAGTGGCATAAATAATGACCGAATGTGTTGGACATGAAGCGCATGCTGGCGCGCAGCAGAGGGCCAGGGCCGCCGAGGGGCGGTTCGACGTGGCCGTCATCGGCGCCGGCGTGGTGGGATGTGCCGTGGCCCGCCGCTTCGCGCTGGCCGGCGCGCGGGTGGTGCTGATCGAGAAGGGGGCCGACCTGCTGTCGGGCGCGTCCAAGGCGAACAGCGCGATCCTCCACACCGGCTTCGATGCGCCGCCGGACAGCCTGGAGCACGCCCTGGTCCAGGCCGGCCGGGCGGAATACCTGGAGATCGCCGACGGGCTCAACCTGCCGCTGGTGCAGACCGGCGCGCTGGTGTGCGCCTGGGACGCGCAGCAGGCCGACAAGCTGGCCGCCATCGAGGCGCAGGGCCGGCGCAACGGCGTGCAGAAGCTCCGCCTGCTCGGCGCGAAGGAAGCGCGGCAGTCCATGCCGCACCTGTCCGAGCGGCTGGTGCAGGCGCTGGAGGTGGACGACGAGCACGTGATCGACCCCTGGTCGGCCCCGCTCGCCTACCTGACCCAGGCCGTGGCGCTGGGCGCGGTGTTCCTGCGCCATGCCGAACTCGTGCGAGGCAGCTTCGACGGCAGCTGGCACCTGCAGACCACCGCGGGCCGGGTCGAGGCCGCGTCGGTGGTCAACGCCGCGGGACTGTTCGGCGACCTCGTCGACGAACGCCTGGGCCTGCCCCGCGCGTTCCAGATCCGGCCGCGCAAGGGCCAGTTCGTGGTGCTCGACAAGGCGGCCGCGCGCTACGTGCCGCGCATCGTCCTGCCCGTGCCCACCGAGATCACCAAGGGCATCGTGGTGTGCCCCACGGCCTTCGGGAACGTGCTCGTCGGCCCGACCGCCGAGGAGCAGGAGGACCGGGACCGGGCCACGGTCGAGCAGGCCACGCTGGAGATACTGCTGCGCAAGGCGGCCGAGATCGTGCCCGCGCTCGCGGCCATTCCGGTGACCGCGGTGTATGCGGGCCTGCGCCCCGCGACCGAGGACAAGGCCTACCGGGTCTTCGTGCGCGCCGAACAGCGCGCCATCACGCTGGGCGGGATCCGCTCGACCGGCCTGAGCGCCGCCCTGGGCCTGGCCCAGCATGCGCTGCAGCTGCATGCGGGCTTCGGCGCCACCGAGCGCCCTGCACCGCCCGTGCCGATGGTGCGCATGCCCAACCTCGCGGAATGCCGCCGGCGCGACTGGCAGGCGCCCGAACACGGCGAGATCGTCTGCCACTGCGAGCTGGTGACGAAGCGCGAGATCGTCGCCGCGCTGAACAGCCCCGTGCCCCCGGGCGACTTCGGCGGGCTGCGCCGGCGCACGCGGGCCGGCATGGGCCGCTGCCAGGGCTTCTACTGCAACGCCAGGCTGGCCGACATGACGCAGGACCTGTGGCCGGCGCCGCTGGCCGTCAAGGCCGGGGACGCGGCCCGATGAGCGCGACCCATGATGTGATCGTCGTGGGCGGCGGGCCCTCCGGCGTCGCGGCGGCCGTGGAGCTGCGGCGGCGCGGCGTCAGGGACGTGGTGCTGCTCGACCGCGAGACCGAGCTCGGCGGCGCCACGCGCCATTGCAGCCACTCGCCCTTCGGCATGCGGGAGTTCCATCGCGTCTACCTCGGCGCGAGCTACGGGCGCCGGCTGCAGCAGGAGGCCCTGGCCGCGGGCGTCGACGTGCGCACCTCGCACTCGGTGGTGCGCCTGGGCGACGACGGCGAACTGCTGGTGAGCAGCCCCCACGGCGTCTCCAGCCTGCGGGGGCGCCGCATCGTCACCTCCACCGGCGCCCGCGAAACCCCGCGCTCGGCGCGGCTGGTGTCGGGCGACCGGCCGCTGGGCGTGCTCACCACAGGCGCCCTCCAGTCCTATGTGGCCTTCCACGGGCTCATGCCCTTTCGCCGGCCGCTGATCGTCGGCTCCGAACTGGTGTCCCTGTCGGCGGTGCTGACCTGCATCGGCCATGGCGCCCGGCCGGTGGCGATGGTCGAGGCCAACGCGCGCGCGACGGCCAGGCAACCGCTGACCTGGCTGCCGACGCTGCTGGGCATCCCCTTCCATCGCAGCGCGGAGATCGTCGACATCCGGGGCCGCCAGCGGGTCGAGTCGGTCACGCTCCGGCACGGCGACCGCCTGAGCGAGATCGAATGCGACGGCGTGCTGTTCACCGGCCGCTTCACGCCCGAGGCGTCGCTGCACCTGCTGGGCGACCTGGGCGTGGCCGCCGGCAGCGGCGCGCCGCTCGTGGACCAGCACGGCCGGCTGCAGAATCCGCTCTACTTCGCGGCCGGCAACGTGCTGCGCGCCATCGAGACCGGCGGCTGGGCCTTTCGCGAGGGGCGCTCGGTCGGCCGGGCCGTGGCCGACGACCTGGCGCGGCCGGCCGCGGCGCGCGAGCCCGTGCGGGTGCACTTCGACGCGCCGATCAAGCTGGTCGTGCCGGGCCTGCTGCGCAGCGGCGACCGCCTGGCGGCCCACGCCTTCCGGCACTTCCAGCTGCGCATGACGCGCGCGGCGGCCGGACGCATCACGCTGCTGCTCGACGGCATCCCGGCCTGGCGGCACAGCGGCCACTGGCTGCCCGAACGGCGCATCTTGGTGCCGATGCCGCCCGGTGCGCCGGAGGCCGGCCGGATTTCATTTGTCTTCGAGGAGAACGCCTGAATGCGGATTGCAGCGATCGACCAGGGAACGACCTCCACCCGCTGCCTGGTGGTGGAAGCGCAGGGCGTGAGGCTGGCCGCTTCACGGCGCCATGCGCGGCACCACCCCGCCGCGGGATGGGTCGAGCACGACCCCGAGGAGCTGCTCGCGAACGTGCGCGCGGTGCTCGACAGCGCGGGCGCGGTCGATGCGATCGGCCTGGCCAACCAGGGCGAGAGCTGCCTGGCCTGGGATGCGCTCACCGGCCAGGCGCTGTCGCCGGTCATCGTCTGGCAGGACGCGCGCACCGAGGACGCGCTGAAAGCCCTGGGCGACGCCGCCGACCGGCGTTCGCGCGAGATCACCGGCCTGCCGCTGGACCCCTACTTCTCCGCCAGCAAGCTGGCCTGGCTGGTGACTCACCTGCCCGCGGTGGCGCAGGCGCTGCGCGCCGGGCGCCTGCGGCTGGGCACCACCGACGCCTTCTTCCTCCAGCGCCTCACGGGCCAATGCCTGACCGACGTGGCCACCGCCTCGCGCACCGGCCTGATGGACCTGCAGCGGCTGGCCTGGAGCCCCGAGATGTGCGAATTCCATGGCGTGCCCATCGAATGCCTGCCGCGCATCGTGCCGGTCGACGAAGGCTTCGGCAGCATCGAGGGCGTGCCGGTGCGGGCCTCCATCGTCGACCAGCAGGCCGCGCTGTACGGCCACGGCTGCAGGGTGCCGGGCGACAGCAAGATCACCTTCGGCACCGGCGCCTTCTTCCTCGCGATCACCGGGCCGCAGCGCCCGGCGCCGAGCGCGCTGCTGCCGACCATCGCCTGGCAGCTGAAGGGCGCGCCGCCGGTCCATGCCGTCGAGGGCGGCGTCTACGACGCGGGCGCCGCGCTGGAATGGGCGCGCAGCCTCGGCCTCTTCGACACGATGGAGGAGTTGCAGCACTTCGAAGGCCCTTCCGCGCTGAGCCGGGGCATCGTCTTCGTGCCCGCGCTGTCGGGCCTGGCGGCCCCGCACTGGGACCGCAGCGCCGCGCCGCTGTTCATCGGCATGGACCACGCCACCGACCGCCGCGACCTGGTGCGCGCGGTGCTCGAGGGCGTCGCCATGCTGAGCGCCGGCCTGGTGGACGCCGCCACCCCGACCCGCGCGCCGGGCGACACCATTTCCATCGATGGCGGGCTCTCGCAGAGCCCCTACTTCGCGCGCTTCCTGGCCTCGGCCTGCGAACGGACGGTCACGGTGCCGTCGATGTACGAGCTGAGCGCCCTGGGCCTGGCCGGCCTCTGCGGCGCCGACGTGAGCGCGCTGCGGGGCACGCTGAGCCGCTTTGGGCCCGACGGTCGGGTGGCCGAGGCGGATCGCCGGCGCTTCGCCTCGGCGCTGCAACGCGCGCGGCACTGGCGCCAGTGAGCATCCCGACATCCCCGAATTTTTCAACCAGCAGAGGTAAAGCAATGCGCAAGATTTTTCTGGCCTGTCCCTACGGCCACGACGACAAGGAGGTGGTGGCGCAGCGCTTCCGGCTGTCCAACCAGGTCGCGGCCAGGCTCGTGAAAGCCGGCTGCGCCGTCTTCAGCCAGGTCTCGATGTCGCACCCGATCAATGGCGAACTCGCGGGCCTGGACAAGGCGGCCATCGGCAGGCTCTGGGCGCCGGTGGACCAGGTCTTCATGGACGCCATGGACGAACTCATCGTCATCGATGCGCCGGGCTGGAAGGAGAGCTCCGGCGTGGCCCGCGAGATGCGGATCTTCCAGGACCGCGGCTGCCCCGTGCATCTGTGGAGCGCGGTGGAAGCCGGCTTCGCGCCGAACTGAGGCCCGCGCGCGGCCCGGGTCGCCAAAAGACATGGAATAGACTTGTGAGAGCAAATGACCAGGGCCTGCCCGCAAGAATGAAACCATTGGAACGTCGAGAGCAGATTGTGCGACTGGTGCGCGAGAACAGCCGCGTTTCCGTCGAGGATTTGGCCGTGATGCTGGGCGCGTCCAAGGAAACCGTTCGACGCGATCTCTCCGGCCTGGCCGAAGAGGGACGCATCCGCAAGGTGCACGGCAGCGCGGTCCTGCCCGAGGCCACGAGCGAGAACTCCTTCGACATCCGGATGAACGAGAGCGCGCCGCACAAGAAGCGCATCGCCAAGCGCGCCGCGCAGCTGTTCAAGCCCGGCGATTCGCTGTTCATCGACACGGGCACCACCACGCTGATGTTCGCCGAGGCGCTGGCCGAGTCCACGGGCCTGACCGTGATCACCAACTCGGCCTCCATCGCACGCGTGATGGGCCAGGGACGCGGCAAGAACAAGGTCTTCCTGCTCGGCGGCGAGTACCGCGAGGAGTCGAGCCAGAACCTGGGAAGCTTCGTGCTCGAGCAGATCTCGCGCTTCCGTGCCGACCACGCGGTCCTGACCGTGGGTGCGATCTCCCAGTTCGGCGCGATGGATTTCGCGCTCGAGGAATCGGACGTGGCGCGCGCCATGGTGGCGCATGCGCGGTCGGTCACGGTGCTCGCGGATTCGTCCAAGCTGGGGCGCGAAGCCCTGTTCCCCTGGAGCCCGCTGGCCGGCCTCGACCGCCTGGTCACGGACCAGCTGCCGGAGGGCTCGGCGCTAACCAATGCACTGGGCGTGGCGCGCGTCGAAGTCATCCTGGCCGACGACGGGGGGCTCTGAGCCGTCGGCCCCGGGGCCACGCGCCCCCCGTCTTCAGGGCTCGGGCGCCGCGCACGGTGCCTCGAACGCACGCCCGCCCTGGAGCGCATGCGGCCTCGCCTTCTCGGCACAGTGCCGCAGCGCCTGGCGCAGCACGGTGTCCAGGCGGCGCAACGACAGGGCATGGCGGCTGGCAACGTCCTGACGGGCCATCTCGTCGATGCGCAGCGCGATCAGCACCGCGCGGTGGCGGCGCGGCAGGTCCTGCAGCGCACGCTCCACCGCGGCCAGGTCGGCGCGCCCGGCCGCGATGTCCTCGGGCCCCGGCGCTTCATCGACAAAGTGCGCGAGCGCCTCGTCGGCGTCGCCCGCGCACTGCCATGCACGGTTGCTGCGCGCGCGATCGGTCGCGACGTTGCACGCCATGCGGTAGATGTAGGCCTCGGGACTCTGGACCGGATCGCTGATCGCCGATCGGCCCAGACGCAGCCACGCATCGTGCAGGCATTCGCTGGCCATGTCGGCGCAGCCGAGATGGCGCATCAGCTTGCGTTGCAGCTGGTCGTAGTGCGTCACCAGGAAGCCGCGCAAGGCCTGGCCGTGCCGTGCGTCGGCCGGCGCTGCGCAGGCGCTCCCGTCGCCGCACGCCGCCTCGAAATCACCGGGGGTGTGGAATGCCATGGTGGCTCTGCCTCGTGTGAAGGGCGATGGCGCCCCACCCTGCCGCCGCAGGATGGGGCGGACGGAACGACGCGGCTCAGCGGTCCTGGCGCAATTGACGGCGCTCTTGCTCCGTCAACAGGGCCCAGCCCCGGGTCTCGAAGTGCTGGCCGTTGCCCACCAGTCGCACGGGACTCGTGGCGTCGTAGCGCGGGGCGGTCGCCGCGGCCGCCGAAGGCCCGGCCGGAAGGGCCGCGCCGCCACGCTCGGGCGCCTCGCTGCCGAAGCCCAGCACCCGCACCGTGAACACCGAGGGCAGCGCCTGGCGCGCCGCCGCGCGTTCGCGCTGCAGCACCTCCTGCGCCGCCGCCGTGGCCTGCGCGGTCGCGGCGCTGGCGTTGGTCAGCGCGCCGATGTTCACCGCGGCGACCACCGGCAAGCCCGTGACGTCGCCTTCGCCCTGGATGTTGTCGGCGTTGAGCACGTGCAGGGCCGCCAGGTTGAGGTTGCCGGCGAAGCGGATGCCGGCATCGCCGGCGTTGATCGTGCCCTTGGGCGCCATCAGGTCGACGTCGCCGTCGCCCACGGTGCCGATGCCGCTGCCGCTCATGTCGGAACGCTCCGTCACCCGGGTCACGCCGTCGACGTCGGTCTTGACGATCGGCCTGGCGGGCACGCGCACGGTCTTGGCGCCGCGCCCCGCGTCCACGTCGCCGTTGCTCGACCAGATGATCATGTCGCTGCCGCGCTGGGTCGCCTCGGGCACGAAGGCCAGGATGCGCGAGCGGTTGACGACCACGCTGTCGTCGGCGAACAGGCCGATGTGGCCACCGGCCAGGGTCACGATGCCCTCGCCGGCCGCCGGGATGCGCGTGAGCGATGCCGCCTGCAGGTGGCCGCCCGGCGCCAGGACGTCGATGTCGCCGCCGCGCATGGTGCGCAGCGTCATGCTGTCGGCCAGCACGCTGCCCTTCCAGTCGCTGCCCGGGAACAGCGTCTCGATGGCGGCGTAGCCGCGGTTGTAGCCGCCATGCACCGGCTCGCCCTTGGCGTCGGGCGTGTTCTGGTTGCGTCCGGCTTCGCGCAGTTCCTGCTGGAACACGCGGCGCGCGAACACCTCCTGTGCCAAGGCCGGCAACGCGCGGAAACGGGCCCAGGCCGCGAGCGGATCGAAGGACTCGCCGGTCATCTCCTTCATGTAGGAAACGAGTCCGCGCTGCACGGTCTTGTCCTGCCCGCCGGCGCGCGTTTCCTGCGCGTCGAGCAGGTAGCGCGGCACCCGTGTGCCGTCGGCCAGCGTGCTCACCAGATGCGCCGGCATCGAGGCCACCCGGGCCGGGTCGAGGTAGGCGGCCACGAAGGCGGCGTAGTCCGGGTCCTTGCCCTGCAGGCCGGCCATGACCGTGATCGACGCGCCCTCGTCGGGCAGGTGCTGCACCCGGCTGCTTTCCTCGGGGAAGTTGTTCGCGTCCCAGCGCTGGATGTTGCCCTGGCTGATCGCGTTGACGTTGTAGACATCGCGGCCCGCCGACACCAGCAGGCCCCCGGGGCCCTGGATGCTGAGGGTGGCCGTGGTGTTCGGGTTGTTCATCAGCTGCGGGTCGGCGATGAGGCCGATGACGTCCTTGCCCGCCGCCAGCATCGAGACCTCGTCTGCATGGTTGTTGCGCAGGTCCAGCCGCAGCCCGCGGATGTCCTCGCCGGCGCGCAGCCAGAGCTGCTCGCTGGCCACCAGCTTGCTCGACACGCGGCGCACGATGTCGCCCGAGCGCGCGTAGATCCGGCTCGGCGCATGATCGTCGGCCAGCCAGTTCAACTCAGGGGTGGTGCTCTGCGGGGTGCCGACGAGGCCGCCCGTGGGATCGATCATCCACCGGCGCAGGGCCGACACCCAGTCGCGCATCGGATTGAAGGGCCGTGGCAGCATGTCGGGCGCACTCCGCGACATGACGATCTCGCCCAGCCGCACGTCCCGGTCGGCCAGCACCCGCAGTTCGGTCTGCGTCGAGGGCATCATGAACAGCAGGCCGGTGCGCGGCACGTAGTACAGCTGGTCGTCGGACTGCATCGGGTTGTACGAGCCGGTCTCGTTGCTCACCGAGCCGCTGAGCGCGGTCAGCGCGAGCTTCGACGGATAGGTGTCCTGCCCCTTCAGGCTGCCGATGTCCGCCGTGCCGAGCACCAGGTCGCCGCCCACCGAGCGAAGGTCGACCGCGCTGCGCGCGGTGTAGCCGCTCATGAAGCCGCCATAGATCGTGCTGCTGCCCTGGTAGACGTTGGTGTAGCGCTGGTCGGTCATCAACGGATCGGCCACCGTGCTCACGCGCAGGTCGCCCCGCGTGGTCACGCCCAGCACGCTGTCGCCGATGGCCAGGACCGGCGCCTGCGCGCCTGAGCCCGCCGTCATTTCGCCGGCCGTGATGCGGCCCTCGCCGCGGCCGATGTAGTACTGGCCGCCGCGGATGGCACCCTCGGCCGTCACCTTCATCGCGCCGCCGTTGCCCAGCACCAGCGTCATCGCTTCGCCCGCGGTGCGACCACCGCGCACCCGGCCATGGGTCGGCTGTGCGACCAGCAGGTCGTCGATGCCGCCACCGGCCTGCACCGTCACGTTGCCGCCGCCCAGCGCGCCCACGCCCTGGTTGAACTTTGCGTAGTCCACGAACCAGGTCGCCTGCTCGCCGGGCTGGAACGGCATGTCGACCGTGACCACCCCCGGGGTCCCCGAGAGGGTCGGCTCCTTGCGCCCCAGGCGCCGCAGCCATTCGCCGAAGAACTGCGCCTCGGCACCGGCCACCGCCACCGAGCGGATGTCGCCGCCCGTGCGCAGCTCGAGGTTGCCGCCCTGCACGCCATAGGCCGCCGTGGGCAGCGCCACCGTCCCGATGCTCGGGTTCCAGCTCGGCCCCTGCAGCTCGACCGACGAAGGCAGCGTCGTGAAATCGGCCCACACCGTGCTGTCGCTGCGGCCCGCCGTGTAGAGGACCGACGCCTGGTGGGCCAGGTCGAGGTCGCGGCCCGCGGCCAGTTGCAGGTCGCCCGTGCCGGTGCGCACCAGGGAGCCGGCCGTGGCGGTGCCGACCACCACGTTGCCACTGCCCGCCGCCAGTTGCGTGGACTGGCGCACCGACAGCGCGTTCGCCGCCGACAGGTCGGCACCGGCCACCAGCCGCAGATCCCACGAGGCGGCGTCCTGCAGCACGCCGCCGCGGCCCGCGGCGTCGAAGCCGTCGCTCAGGTTGGCGCCGATCACCAGGTTGCCGGCCGCCCGCAACGTCAGCCCGCCTTCGCGCAGCCCGGTCCCGAAGCTGGCGTACAGGTTCCAGTCGGTGCCGAGGCTCAGGTCGCCATCGCTGCGGATCTCGATGCCCGGCATCACGCTCAGCGGGCCCAGCCCGAGGCGCCGGGCGACGGCACCGGCGTGGGATGCGAACTGCTGCGCGTCGGCCACGGCCTGTGCCTTGACGGCATCGACCGATGGGCTGTCGTACACCGTCACGCCTTCCAGCACCGCCGAGCGTGCGCCGCTGACGGTGGCGTTCAAGGCCGTCACCGCGATCTCGTCGTGGCCTGCGTTCTGGCGCGCGCGCAGGCGCACGCGCCCGCCCTCGCCGCCGCCGACGTCGATCGCGCCGCCCTGCAGGTCCAGTTGTCCGCCGCTCGCTTCGAGCGTGATCCGGCCCGAGCCCAGTTCGGCGTCGGTGGCACCGGCCCGCAGCGAAGCGGCGTTGGTCATGGTCACGCCGCCGCCGCCGGCGACCGCGATGCGGCCGCCATAGGTCGAGCGCGCATCGATGGCGCCGGCCAGCGTCACCCGGCCCTGGTCGGCGCTGAGCCGGAAGTCCGCCACCTGCGTGCTGCCGTCGACGGTCACGTCGCCGCTGCGCACGCGGAAATCGCGCGCGGCGTCGAAGCCCGCCGCATTGAGGCGCGCGGCGAGCGCGCCGAAGCCGGGCAGTGCGGCGATGTTCAACGCAAAGCTCCCGCCCTGGCCGCCGGCGCCCGCCTGGGCGAGCAGCGCGCCGTCCAGCGACACCGTGCCCGCGCCAGCGGTCTCGATGCTCAGCGTGCCGGCATTGCCGCCATCGGCATGGGCCGCCAGGGCCAGGGTCGAGCCGGCCGCCTGCACGATGTGGCCCTGGCCGGCCTGCAGCGTGATGCGGCCTGCATCGGCGTAGGCGGCCACGTCGAAGAAACGCTTGGCGAAGCCGCCGACATCGATGCGCGAGCCTGCCGCCAGTTGCAGGTCGCCGGTCAAGGCCTGGAGCGACACGCTGCCGCCGAGCGCCACGATGCGCCCCTCGACGCCGACCGAGCCGCCGGTGAGCGACAGCGAGGAGCCCAGGCTGTCCTCCGCTTCGGCCGCCGATGCGGCGCCCGGCGCATGCGCGAGCGTCAATGCACCGGTGGTCGTCACCGCCTGGCGCGCGCCGCGCTGGCCGGTGAGCACGGGGGTGTGCAGCACGAGATCGATCGCCCCCGCATCCAGGCTGCCGCTGCCGACGGCCAGCACGCGCTGGCGACCGCCGAACGCGATCGACGCAAAGCCGTCGATCCGTTTGTCGCCGCTGCCCAGTCGCAGTTCGTCGGCCGTGAGGCGCAGGCTGCCGAGGCCGGAGCCGTTGCCGCCCACGGACGCACCGCTGCTGTTGCTCAGCGTCAGCAGGGCGGCGTCCACCACCACGTCGCCGCCCTGCCCCGACAAGCGCTGCGCATCGAGCACCACGCTGCGAAGGCCGGCGCCGCCGAAGTCCACGTTGCCGTGGAAGTCGATGCTGCCGTAGCTGCGCAAGGTGAGTTCGCGCGTGTCGGCCAGTTGGGCCAACGAGCCGGCACCGAGCACCAGGCCTTCGCTGCCACCGCCCAGCCCGATGCGCCCGGAGGCCACCGACAGCGCTTCGCCGGACAGGCGGGCACTCGGCGCCAGCAGGGTGGTGCGCGTGGCGTCGATCAGCAGCGACGCGCCGCCGGCCAGCGTGGCGCCGGCGCCGATCTGCATCACGCCGCCCTGCGTCGCATCGACCGCCGAGCGCACCACCTGCGCCGTTCCCGCGTTCGACAGCCGCAGCAATGCACCCCAGTCGCGCGCCGGCGAGACCAGCACGTCGTCGGCCGCGTCGAGCTGGTCGATCACGCCGTCGCGGTTGTCGTCGAGCTGGCCGTCGGGGTCGGCATAGACCGCCTTCTGCCGCGGCTTGACGATGAGGTTGGTGCCGCGGCCATCCGCCTTTCCGACGGCGCGGATGACGCTGCCGTCCGCGACCTTCACTGCATCGGTCGCGGCCAGGATGATCTCGGGTCCGCCGAGGGCGCTGCCGGCGTCGTTGCGCACCAGGATCTCGCTGGCCTCGATGTCCAGCGCCAGCCCGAGCGCATCGCCGGAGCGGGTGCCCCCGACCAGCAGGCTGCCCGCGCCGAAGTTCGACAGCATGTCCGCTGCCAGCACCAGGAAGCCCTCCGCGCGGAGCGCCGACGGGTCCTGCCCGGCGCCGACGATGGCGATCTTGTCGGCCACGATGTCGACCAGGCCACCGCGGCCGGTCTCGCCGTCCGGCCCCCTGCCGCCGCGCGCCTGCAGGCTGCCGCCGAGCTGCAGCTGCTGCGCGGCGCGCAGCACCACCGCCCCCGCATCCATCGGCAGCCGCGGCGTGACGATGTCGATGCCGGTCAGCCGGTACTGCGTGAGCTTGAAGGCCTCGGAGGCGAAGAAGGTGTTGGCCTGGGCCTCGTTGTATTGGCTGTACTGGCGCAACTGGGCGCCGTTCATCACCTGCCACCAGCCGCTGCGGGCATCGGCCGAACCGGCCAGCGCATTGCCTTCGCGGCCCGCCATCACCACCGAGCCGTCCGCCCGTATTGCCGTGCCAGCCGGCGGGTTGCCGAGCGTGGCCGGTGCGCCGGTGGGCAGCACCAGGAAGGCCCCCGGCAGCGCCGCGTAGCTGGCCGGCAGCAGCGTGTACCAGCCGGCCGTGAGGCCATTGCCGCCCGCCAGCCAGAGGCTGTGGCCGGCGCGCGCGGGCATGCCGGGCGCCACCGCCGAGGCATGGCCGGGCACCACCGCGTAGGCGCCCGGCAGCGTCAGGATGTCGTGCGAGCCGCCGCTGCCCGGCACGAACTCACGCGCGACCATGTCGCCGCCACCGCGGATGTCGATCACCGAGCCGGCGGCCACGTCGACCGACGCCCCCTGCAGCACGATGCGTTTTTCCGGCGGTGCGGACATGCCGCGTTCGCCTTCCAGCTGGAAGGGGCCGGTCCAGTACTCGTTGTTGAGGAGCGCACCGTAGGGCACCCGCAGGCCGTCGCCGGAGACCGAGGTGAGGCTGCCGGCGCCGAGTACCAGCCGTTCGCCGGCGGCCAGCGTGAGTTGCCCGAAGGGCGCGCGCAACACGCCGTGCTGCTCGATCACCGGGGCCGTCAGGGTGAGCGCGCCACCGGCGGACAGCGGTGCCGCCGGCGTCGCGCCCTTGCCATGCACCTCGATCGAACGGCTGGCGACGATCTTCGCGTCGACACCGGTCGACGGGTACACCTGGCCCGCCTCGATGCGCAAGCTGCCGTCGACGTCGAGCGTGGCCTCGCGCGCGCCGGTGGGCTCGGCCCCGCTGCCGGGCGTGACCACCGTGAAGCGCAGTGCGTCCGCCGCCACCGTGGTCTGCGCAAAGCCGCGCAAGCTGGCCGGGCCGTGGATGGCACCCGCGTTGCGGCCGCCGTACACGTCGACGGTATCGGCCTGCAGCCGCAGGTGGCCCGCGAGTTCGTCCGCGGGCGCGGCCTTGGCGCTGGAGCCGGTGCGCTGCAGCGCGATGTAGGGCGCCACCAGGCTGGCGCCGGCCGACTCGCCGGGCGCACGGGCGAGCATGCCGTCCACCGTGATCGAACGGCCGGCGCTCAGGTGCACGTCGCCCAGTTCCACCCGTCCGCTGGCCTTCAGCGCGAGGTCCGCGAACCCGCCCGACGCCATCGCGCCGGGACGCACGGTGAGCAGCGAACGCGTCGGCTGGATGGCGCGCAGGTCGATGCCGACGCCGTCGCGGAACCCATCCAGCGCGGCGTCATCGAGCCCGTAGGCCGCGAAGTCGATCGTGCCACTGCCGGCCTGCAAGGCCGCGTCGGTGACCGACAGGCCCGCGCGCAAGGAGTTGCTGAGCGCGTCGATGAAGGCCTGCGTCAGCACCATGCGCGGGAAGCCGGGCATGCCGTAGTCTTCCAGCACCTTCGCGAAATCGACGCCGATCACCTGCGACGGATCGCAGAAGCCGACGATGCCGCAGAACTGCTGCACCAGCAGCTGGCCCGGATCGCCCTGCACCGAGGGATCCGCGTGGGTGAGCGACAGCGAACCGCCATGCGCGCCGGCGCCGCCGGCCCGCGCGACCAGGCGGCCTGCGATCAGGCCCTTGCCGGTGACCGCGATGCTGCCGCCATGGCTGGCCACCTCCAGGCCGACGCTTTCATGCCACGCGGACGGCACGCTGTCGAGCACGGCCTGCGTGCCCGAGACATCGATCAGCGAGCCCGTCTCCAGCGCCAGGTCGGCGGCCCGGAGCGTGACGCGCCCGCCGTCGAGCACACGGCCGATGCGCCGCCCCCGGGCGTCGTCATGGACCACCGCCGCGCCGCGCGCCAGCAGGCTCGCGCCCTCGGCCAGGGTCAGGGTGGTGGCCGCGCTCACGCTGATCGCGCCGGCCGGCGCCTCGACCGTGCCCCGGACGTCGACGGCGGTAGCGTTGAGCGACAAGGTGCCGCCGGTGTCGACCCGGATGCTCGCGTCCCGGCCCACCCGCAGGTCGCCCTGGCCCATGGTCGAGAGGCTCAGGGACGCCGGCGCGCGCGCCAGCCGTTGCTCGGGCCGCAGCGGCGAGGCCGTCAGCAGATCGCCCAGCCGGCTGCCGCTGGCGATCGCCTCGTGGTCGACACCGACCATGTCCCAACCGAGCGGCACGAGCCCGATCCGCGTGCCGTCGGCGATGTCCACCGGGCCCGGCACTTCCAGCGACACGGCGCGGAAGCCGCGGTCGCCATAGAACGTGCTCGGCAGGCGCCACGCGTCGGCCAGCGGCGGACCGCCGATGCTCAGCTGGTCTTGCGCCAGCACCAGCGCGAGCGAGCCGCCCGAGCCGGCAGCGAAGGCCTGGAGGTCCAGCCGGTCGAGGTCCTTGCCGGCCACGCCGTCGAGGCGGATGCTGCCGGCATCGCCCATGTCCAGCTTCTTCTTGCTGCCCTCGCGCCAGCCCCGGCCACCGCCGGAGACGACGAGGGTCGCGGGGCCTTCCACATGCAGCCTGGCCGCCTCGAGCGAGATCGAGCCGCCGTCCTTGGCGAGCACCTCCACCGCCCGGCCGTTCAAGGTCTCGTTGTGCCATTGCCCGCCGACGTCGATGCGCGCGCCGTCGCCCAGCGTCACGCTGCCGCCGGTGGGGTCCTGGTTCGCCAGCACGACCGCGCCGCCCGCGCTTCGCAGCGTGCCGTCGATCCGGAAGTCGAGCCTCGAGGTGTTGCCCGCGCTGGCGGTGATGGTGAACGCGGTCCTGGGCGCCAGCCTCAGTTCCGTGTCCTTGGCCAGCGTGAAATTGCCGCCCACGGCGAGTTGGATGCTGCCCAGGCCGCTGCGCTCCAGCATGCCGGCATCGAACCAGCTGGCGGTGCTGCCGTCGGCCTGCCGCCAGCGCGTGTCGAGCGCGGTGGCGCGGGTGAAGTCGCTGCCCAATTGCTCGGGCGCATCCGAGATGGTGAGCGCGCCCAGGTTCCAGGGCCACTCGAGGTTGCTGCCCCCGCCGAAGGTCCAGCGGCCGGCCTTGGCCGTGCCTGCGTCGCCCTGCTGGCGCTCACCGACCACCGTGCCGCCGGCCAGGTCGCCCTCGAGCACCACGCCCTGCCCCACGTACATCTGCATCGCACCGGCCCCTCGGCCCTCGGTGTAGCCGGCCTCGAAGGCCTTGCCCGACAGCAGGGGCGACAGGAAGGTCTCGTTGACGTTCCAGCGCGCGTGCTCGCTGATGAAGCGCCCGGCGATGCTGTCGTACACCAGGTCCGGCGAGGCGTTGGCCATGGTGTGAAGGCGGCCGTCCTGGCTGCGGATCCTGCTGGTGGTGTTCCAGCCGCCGGCGTAGCGCACCGAGCCGCCCGAGATGTCCAGCAGCGAGCCCGGGCGGGCGATCAGGTCGCCGCCGGTCTTGAGGTTGATGCTGCCGCCGGTGGCGGAGAGTTCCTGCAGGTCGGTCTTGCCGACGCCGATCCACCCCGAGACGTCGGCCAGCGGCGTGCCTTGCCAGGCGCCGGCGTCGCCACCCCACCGCACGCCCGACATCGGGCCGTGCGCGAACACGCCGCTCGCGCGCCGGTCGACGATGAGCTTCTGCCCGCGCAGCCAGCTGTCGCGCAAGAGCGGCGAATCGCGCAACTCGTTGATGCGCAGGTCGACCTCGATGAAGTTGCGCTCGATCGGCACGGCCACCTCCTGCAGGCCTGCCGTGCTGACCACCGCCCCGCTGTCGATGTAGATGCGGCTCGTGTCGTTGGCGCGGGCACCGAAGCCCGGCGTGATGACCTGCTTGTTGCCGGCGACATAGGGCACCGTGGCCGCCACGATGTCGACCAGGCCCGAGGGCGCCATCGTCAGGCTGCCGGGACGCAGGTCGATCAGCTTGCCGTACAGGCTGATGGAGCCGGGCGTGTAGCGCATGGCGAGGTCGGTGGCCTCGATCTGGCTGGTGTCCTCGGCGTCGGGCCGGACCCGCGTGACGCTGCCTTCGCCCATGGTCAGCGTGCCGGCCGACCAGCTCGCGGAGCCGTAGTTGAAGCCCTCGAAGATGCCCGCGCCGCCGAACAGCTGGCCCTGCGCCCATGCCCGCAGGCGGATGCTGCCGTCGCGGTTGTTGAGCGCGGTGCTGGCCGTGAGCACGCCCATCTGGCGCACGTCGCGCGCCTGCAGGGTGATGTTGCCGCGGTCCGAGTGGATGGTGCCGGTGTTCAGGACGTTGTAGTCGAGCGCCGCCGCGCGGGCGTCCAGCGCCGGCAGGATCTCGGCCGCCAACCGCGCCTGGAAGTCATGGAACGCATAGATGGGCCCCTGGGTCACGGCCTGGTTGATGTTCGAGTACAGCGTGAGGTAGGGCATCGGCCCCGACACCGCCACGTCGAGCCCGCGCACACCGTTGACGTCCTCGGACAGCCACACCTGCTCGCCGGCGGCCAGGATGACCTGGCCGTCCCTCGCGTGGAGCCGGCCCGCGTTGCTCACTTGCGTACCGAGCAGCATCAGCTTGCCGCCCTTTTCCACCTGGATCTGCGCGCCGGCCTGCACGCTCACGGTGCCGGGCGTCGGGGCCGTCGGCGCCCAGGCGTCGGCGCGATCGAAGTTCGGCGTCACCGTCGGCGCGTGGTCGCCGAAGGCCGGCAGCAGCGTGTCGCCCGCCCAGACGTGCGCCATGCTGGTCGGGTTGTTGATGCCCCGCATGAACTGCGCGTCCGACAGGGCCAGCGACGAGGCGATCAGCGTGCGCGTGTTGACCTGCGCGCTGCCGTTGAAGACGATGCCGTTGCGGTTGACGATGTAGACCGCGCCGTCGGCCTGGATCTGGCCCGCGATCTGGCTCGGCTTGCCGCTGGGGTCGTTGATGCGGTTGAGCGCGATCCAGCCGTTGGTGCCGTCGGCCTTCGCGCCGCCCTTCTGGTCGAACTTCACCGTGGTGTTCCGGCCCACGTTGAAGCGCTCCCAGTTGAGGATCGCCTTCTCGTCGGTCTGCTCGATGCCCACCACCGTGCGCCCGTCCGCGACGCTCTGCACCGGCGCCTTGGCGTTGAGCCAGCCGGCCGTGAGGCTGTTCGTGTCGACCTTGAGGCCACCGTCCACGAGGCCATCGGGCACCGTGGCCGTGCCGTTCGATGCCGCCAGCCGCGCCGCTTCCTGGGCCGCCTGCTGCGCCGCGATGCCGCGTGCCGCGAGGTTGAGGTTGTCGAGCGAGCGCTGCATCTGCGCGCTGTCGCGCTGCTGCGTGGGGTTCGTGAGGCTCGACACCGGCTGGCCGTTGGGCAGCCGGCCCGTAGCCTGCGCCGTGCCCTGGATCACGTTCTTCTGCGCCAGCCAGGCCGCGCCCAGCGCGCGCTGCGCGTGGGCATCGGCGAGCACGCCGCCGGCCGCCAGCATCATGGCGACGACGCGCGCCGTTGGTGCCATGCGGAAACTCCGCCCGCGCAGGGCCGTGCGGCCCGCCGTGGCGACCCTGGTGGCCGTCTTCGTTGCTGCGCTCTTGTGTCCGCCTGTGCTCATGTGAAATTCCAGCCCGTAGTGATGCAAGGATCACCGTGCCGCCTGCGCCATGCAGCCGGTCACGGTCACGGAATTCCGACCATCGCCTGCAACCGATCGCGGGCGCATCACGGACAGGATCCCGATACGCTAGGACGAACGGAAGCCGCGACAACCTCCAACTTTCTTTTTCGAGCGGCCCTTCTGCGGCCCCGGCTTCAGCCCAGCAGCACGAGGCCGCCGGGCAGCGTGCGGACGCGCAACGCGAACATCTGCTGCAGCTGCGCGAACACGGCGTCCAGGGATGCGATGAGGAAGCGACCGCTGATCCGGCTGTCCTGCGCGGAGCGCCGCAGGAGCACGACGCGTCCCGCGCGGTAGCGGTTGATCTCGGCGACCACGTCGCTCAGGCGGGCCTCGTCGAACACGAGCTCTCCGCGCCGCCAGGCCGACATCGACGCCGGGTCGACGCTCGCCACACCGCTCAGCGCATGCGCGTCGTAGACCGCCTGCTGGCGCGCCTTCAGCGTTCGCGTTCCCGCCGGATGCACCACCTGCACCGCGCCCGCGACGCAGGTCACGCAGACCCTGCCGTCGAGGTTGCGGACCTCGAAGCGCCCGGCATCGGCGCTGCTGCGGCCGGCCCCCGCGGTGACGGCAAAGGAAGCGCCGCCGGACGGAAGGTCGATGGCGGCCTCGCCCGTGATCAGTTCGAGGCTCGCCGCGTGGCTGTCGCCGCCGGCCCCGCGGCGCACGCTGGTCTGGGTGTTCAACATCACCTGGACCCGATCGGCCAGCACCAGCGTGCGCTGCTCGCCCGTGATCGTGCGATCGTCGGCCCCCCATTCCGACGGTGCGCGCCAGAGCCCCGCCGGCGGATAGGCCACCGCCATGCCGGCCACGCCCGCCACGGCCGCCGCGCCCACCGCGGCACCGAGGAATGCGCGGCGGTCGGGGCGCGTGCCATGCAGCGCACGCCGGTGCGCCTCGTCCGCGCCGGGATGCGTTTGCAGGAAGGCCCGCGATGCCGGCGCCAGTGCGTCCCAATGCCTCCTGGCCTCGCTGAAGGCTGCCTTGTGGGCCGGGCTGGCCTGCAGCCAACGCTGGAAGCCATCGGTGTCGTAGGCCTTGACCTGCGTGGACGTGAGCAGGCGCAGCCAGACGCGCGCCTGGGTGCGCACGGCATCGCTGCCATCGGTCACTTCGTCGGCGCGCGGGTTCATCGTGTCAGCCCCTCGGCGGACACGCGGCCGCCGACGCCGGCAAGAGGCCGGGCGAACGGGTGCACGCGGGAGGGGCGACGAGGCTTCTCATCCCCTAGGACGAACGACGGCACGCCAAACCTCCAACTATTTTTTTTCATGCTTCATGTGCGCGTCCAGAAAGTCATGCGCGCGTCTCAATTCGTGCTCGACGGCGCTGGTCGAGATGCCCAGCCGCCGCGCCACTTCCTTCTGCGGCAGGTGTTCGAGCCGCACCAGCATGAGGATGGTCCGGCGCCGTTCCGGCAGCCGCTCCATGAGCTTGACCACCTTGTCGAGCTCGGACCGGGTCTCGGCCGCCTGCGCCGGGCCGGGCGCCGGATCGGCCAGCTCCATCAGGGCGTTGACCTCCTCGAAGGACACGGAGCGGCTTTGACGGCGCTGGATGTCCACCGCGATGTTGACGGCCATGCGCACCAGGTAGCCCGTGGGGCTCTGGACCGGGCTCTCCTCCTCCTTGCCGTGCAGCCGCACCCAGGTGTCCTGCAAGGCATCGCCCGCGAGCTCGCTGTTGCCCAGCACCTGGGTCAGGCGGCGACGGAGGTGGGCGTAGTGCTTGGCCAGGTAGTCCGTCAGGGCGAGTCGCGCATCTTCAGTCATGTGCCGACGCGGTTGCGCGCTCCGTCCCTGACGGCGTGCCCGCGCAGCGTGGCCCGCTGCCCTGCGCGAAGGGCAGGATGAGCAGGGTCAGGGGTTGCGGCATCTCCGGCGGCGGGGCGCGCTCCATGCGCACACGCTGCAGCGCGGCGATGACCGCCCCGTCGCGCGCCGCCGTGCCGGTCGAGCCGAGCATTCGCGCGGCATGGACATGGCCGTCCGCATCGATCCGGAAGCGCAACAGCGAGCGCCAGCGGCCCGGTGTGGTCCGGGCGTCCGCGCAAAGGGTTTGCCAGATTCGCGCCTGCACCCATCCGCCGTACGCGAAGTCGACCCCTGGCGCGTCCGGGTCCGCGTCGGGCTGGCGCGCGTCCGCGGCCTTCAAGGTATAGGTATCCGCGGGCCCCGCATCCACCTTCGCCGGCACCAGGCCCGTGCCATCGAGCAGGCGGTGCAGCGCGGCACCGGGCTCGTAATCGCCCTGCAAGGGAGACGAGGTGCGCCCCGCCACCATCGTTCCATGGAACAGGATCGGCCGACCCGAGACCGAGGCATAGCGATGCAGGGCGGCGGCCAGGGGCTGTGCCGGAATGTCGAAGCGTTGGAGGCGCACGGCGAACGCCCTGTCCGACGCCGGCTGACGCCCATCGGCCCCGACCCTCAGACCGTCGCCGTCGATCTCGGCGGCCGGCGCGGAGACGGCGAAGCCGCAGAAGGCCCATGCGAGCGCCTGGCTACGGTTCAGGCGGCCGGCGTACGCGCACACCTGCGACGACCTCTGCAACTCGCACAGGCACGAAGGCACGCCCGGGTGCCGCGACGATGCGGCCAGCCGAACGATGAGGCGAATCGGATTGACAAGCGATGAGGCCCATTGCGCAAAATTCCATCATCGTGCCGGGATGTGTCTTCTTTGTTACGGCCGCGCGCGCACACGGGCCGGGCGAGAGGGAATGCCTGCCTGTGGAACGAGGTGCGGCTTTCAGCCTTGCCTGCGTCTATCTCGGGTCGAGCGCCGTGCGCGGCACGGGCCGGCCGCTCGGGCCGGTGGCGACGCGTCGCGCTAGTGCCAGTGCGCGAGGTCTCGCACATCGCCGCGAACGGCGCTGCGATCCGCCCCGCGCAAGGGGAGGCTCGACAGCAGTTCGAGCCTGCGGCGCAACGCGTAAAGCATCCGGATCGCGGCGACGGCCGTTTCCTCCGCGTCCATGCCGACGGCGATGTCCGGGAAGGGCCAGGTCGCCACTTCAGGCTGGCCCGGCCAGCGCGGTGCCGATTGCGGCAACTCGGCATCGAGCGTGATCACGAAGTCCGCAACGGGTGCGCCACGCCGCAGCACCGCATCCCATGCTTTCGGACGGCCCGCGGGCAGCGCGATGCCGGCGCTGTTCAGGGCGCCGATCGCCGCCGGATGGAACTGCGCGGCCACCTGACCTGGCTGGCCACCCGACGAAACCACGAACTTGGTGGGGTTCAGATGCGAGAGACAGGCCTCGGCCAGGACGCTGCGCAGGGAGTTCCGGCGTGAGATGAAAACAATGCGCAAACGCTCACTCATGCGTTCACTATAGGCGCGGCGGAACGCCCGCGCCAGCGCGCACGAGAGGCGCGTCGACACCGGCGCGACACGGTGGATTCAGGGGCGCCCGTGGTGTCGTTCGGCGGCGTCAGCACCGCTTTCTGTCCCTCGCTCGAGGCCCCGTTGCGCAGAAGCCGCCCCCGGCTTCAGACACCGCTCTTCGTGATCGGCTTGTACTGGAAGGTGGCGCGGATGATGCCGTGGTCGTTGGTGCCCAGGCCCTTGTGGTCGTCGAAATTCAGGTGGTCGTTGTTGATGATCAGGCCATCGAACATCCACAGGCGCTTTCGGCTGTTGTCGTAGAACTCCTGGCTCACCAGCACATGGTCCAGCGATTCCCGGATGTCCTGGTGGATGTGCGTGTAGTAGACGTCGCGCGTGTCGCGGTATTCCTGCAGCGTCTGGGCCGTGTAGAGCGCGGTGTCGCCGCCGCCCTTCGAGTCGCCCACCAGGTAGCGCGGCTGGTCGGTGAGGATGTTGGCGGTGTTGCTGTGCTGGCCGTCGTTGATGTCGCCCAGCACGATCACCGGCGTGTCGTTGCCTTTCATCGACTCGCTCAGCAGGAAGCGCAGTGCGGCCGCCTCGGCGGTGCGGCGGATGGTGGACAGCGCGGCGCCCAGGCCGTCGCCGTGCTTGCCGTAGGTGTCCTTGTCCGCCTTGTACCAATCCTCGTTGAAGACCTTCGTGGGGGCTTTGGACTTGAAATGGCAGACGTAGACATGCACGTCCGGGCCGTCTTCGCGCGGCTGGATCGTGAAGTGCAGCACCGGGCGCGAGAAGCCGCGGATGTTGACCTCGATCAGCGGCGTCTGCGGGTCGTCGCCCCTGGAGCGCAGCACGAAGGCCTCGGGAAAGTCGCTGATCCAATCCGGCGCGCTGCTCAACAGGCCCTTGCGAACGATGCCTGCGCACACGATCTTCGTGCCCTTGGCATCGCCCGGCACCAGCACCTCGTACAGGTCGGTCAAGCCGGCGGCATCGAGCACCGCCGCCATCGCGTCCGCATGCCAGAGCTCCTGGAAACCGACCACATCGGCATCGAGCAATTGCAGCTGCCGGGCCGTCCAGCCGATCTTGCTGTCGTACTGCGCCTGGCTCCACCCCTCCTGGTTCGCGTACATCCGAAGGCCGGGCAGATTGAGATTGAACAGGTTGAACGTGGCGATGCCGAGTCGGGACAGTTTCATCGTGCGCTCCTGGAGGTTCCTGGACGCTAGCCCTGCCTCATGACAGAAGGACGACGGTGCCTGCTCTTCTCCACGCCGGGCAAGCCGTACGGGCAGGAGGCGTCCAAGACTTGCGGGAACCGCACGAGCGGGTTGGTCGAAGACAAAGAAAAACGGGTCACGCCTTGTGAGCGTGACCCGTTGATCTATCTGACGTTTATGGTCGGTGTGAAAGGATTCGAACCTTCGACCCCTTGCACCCCATGCAAGTGCGCTACCAGGCTGCGCCACACACCGAAGCCTGTGATTATAGCCGGTGAGATCAGTGTCCCGACGTCAACAGCTCACGAATTTCAAACAACTCGCGTCGCAATTGCTCCCAGGGCACCGAATCGACGGCGCGCGGCGTCGCAACGACGCCCTGTTCGGCGGGCTGTGGATGATGCGTCGCCGCTTCCCACTCCTCCGGCTCGATGTCGGTGGCCTCGACGCCGTCGAGATGCACCTCTTCGGCGAGGCCGCCCGCCTTGCGGCGCTCGCGCTCGGACTGCGTGAGTTCCTGCAGCTTGTTGCGGGCGCCGCTGATGGTGAAGCCCTGGTCGTAGAGCAGGTCGCGGATGCGCCGGATCATCAGCACCTCGTGGTGCTGGTAGTAACGACGGTTGCCGCGCCGCTTCATCGGCCGCAGCTGGGTGAATTCCTGCTCCCAGTAGCGAAGCACATGCGGCTTCACGCCGCAGAGCTCGCCCACTTCACCGATCGTGAAGTAGCGTTTGACAGGAATCGGTGGGAGGGTTTTCTCCATTGAAATCAAGATCGTGCGCGCGAAACCTCATAGGTTACTCCAGGCACGCGCGCCCCACCAAGCACTTATTCCGTACCGACGCGCCAGACTTCGGCGGACGTTGTTTCGCCGGCATCTTCGGCCGCTTCGGCGACCAGGCCGCCCTGGATCTGCTCCTTGAGCTTGGCGCTGGCGTGGAAGGTCGCGACGCGGCGCGCGCCGATGGGAATGGCCTCGCCGGTGCGCGGATTGCGGCCCGGCCGCGGTGCCTTCACGCGGATCTGGAAATTGCCGAAGCCCGAGATCTTGACGTCGGTGCCTTCGATCAGGCCGCTGGACACCAATTCGAAGAAGGCCTCGACCATGTCCTTCGATTCGCGCTTGTTCAGACCGATCTGCTCGAACAGCAGTTCGGCCAGATGCGCCTTGGTGAGCGCGGGCGTTTCGAGGGCTTCGAGCGTGAAATCCATGGCGTTCATCCTCGCAGGCGTGCGCCGAGCCGTTCAGCGAGGCGATCGAGGATCGCACGCACGGCCGGATCGACCTGTTCATCGGTCAGCGTGGCGCTGTCGCTGTGGAAGCTCAGGCGCACCGCCATGCTCTTCTCGCCGGCCGCCAGCCCGCCGTCGCGGCCCGGCTGCGGACGGTAGATGTCGAACAGCGCCGCGTCGCGCAGCAGGCCGCCGGTCGGCGCGCCGTCGATGGCCTGCAGCAGCGCATCGTGCGTGACGCTCTCTGTCACCACGACCGCGATGTCGCGCTCCACGGCCTGGTGCTTGGGCACCGGCTGGGCCAGGGGCACGGGGCGCGCGGTCACGGCGTCGAGCTCGAGTTCGAACACGATGGGCGCGTGCGCGAAGTCCCACTTCTGGCGCCAGCGCGGGTGCAGTTCGCCGACCACGCCGATGGCCTTGCCGTCGACCAGCACGCGGGCCGCGCGTCCGGGGTGCAGCGCGGGATGCTCGGTGGCCTCGAAGGTGGGCACCAGCGGCGCGAGCAGCGCTTCGACGTCGCCCTTCACGTCGTAGAAGTCGACCCGCTGGGGCTTGCCGTCCCAGCGCGCGTCGGCCGCATCGCCGAAGGCCAGGCCGGCCAGGCGCATCGGCTGATGGATGCCCTTGACGGTGCTGTCGGTGGTGGCGACCGTGTCGTCGCGCAGGAACACGCGGCCGGCCTCGAACACGCGCACGCGCGGCGCCTTGCGGTCGAGGTTGAACTTGAGCACCTGCAGCAGCGAGCCGATCAGCGACGAGCGCATCACGCTCATCGGGCTGGCGATGGGGTTCAGCAGCTTGATCGGGTTGGCGTTGCCGGCGAGATCGCTCTCCCAGTGCGCTTCGACGAAGCTGAAGTTGATGGTTTCCTGGTAGCCCAGCGCGGCTGCGCGATGGCGCACCGCGAAGCGGCTGCGCTGCGCTTCGGGGCGCAGGCGGGCGGTGATGGGCGCGAGCGGCGGCGTGGTCGGCAGGTTGTTGTAGCCGATCAGGCGCGCAACCTCCTCGATCAGGTCTTCCTCGATCTGCAGGTCGAAGCGGTGCGGGGCCGGCGTGACGATCACGATGCCCTCGCCTTCCTCGATCGGCAGGCCCAGGCGCTTGAGCGCATCGACGCACTGCGCCTGCGTGACCGGCATGCCGATCACGCGCGCCGCGCGGGCCACGCGCAGCGTGACGGGCTTGGCTTCGGGCAGGCGCAGGGTCTGGTCGTCGATCGGGCCGGCGGCGCCGCCGCAGACCTCGACGATCAGTTGCGTGATGCGTTCGATGATCTCGATGGTGCGGCTCGGGTCGACGCCGCGCTCGAAGCGGTGCCCCGCATCGGTCGAGAAGTTGAAGCGGCGCGAACGGCCCTGGATGGACTCGGGCCACCAGAAGGCGGCTTCGACATAGATGTTCTTCGTGTCGTCCGACACCGCGGTCGCGTCGCCGCCCATGATGCCGGCCAGCGATTCGACCTCGCGCTCGTCGGCGATCACGCCGACCTTTTCATCGACGGTCACGGTGTTGCCGTTGAGCAGCTTGAGCTCTTCGCCCGCCTTGCCCCAACGCACCGTGAGGCCGCCGTGGATCTTGTCGAGGTCGAAGATGTGGGTCGGCTGGCCGTACTCGAACATCACGTAGTTCGAGATGTCGACCAGCGGCGAGACGCTGCGCTGGCCGCAGCGCGCGAGGCGCTCGACCAGCCAGGCCGGCGTGGCGGCGCGGGTGTCGACGTTGCGCACGATGCGGCCCGAGAAGCGGCCGCACAGTTCGGGCGCCTCGACCTTCACCGGCAGGCGGTCGGCATGGGCCGCGGCCACCGAGGCGATCGGGGGCGTGGTCAGCGGCGCACCGGTCAGCGCCGAGAGTTCGCGCGCGATGCCGTAGACGCTGAGGCCGTGGGCCAGGTTGGGCGTGAGCTTGAGCGTGAGCAGCGCGTCGTCGAGCTGGAGCACCTCGCGCACGTCGGCGCCAACGGGCGCATCGGCGGCCAGCTCGAGCAGGCCGCCGTGGTCTTCGCTGAGCTTGAGCTCGCGCGCCGAGCACAGCATGCCCTGGCTCTCGACGCCGCGCAGCTTGCCCAGCTTGATCAGGAAGGGCTTGCCGTCCTCACCCGGCGGCAGTTCGGCGCCGACCAGCGCGCACGGCACCTTGATGCCCACGCGCGCATTGGGCGCGCCGCAGACGATGTTGAGCAGGGCGCCCTGGCCCACGTCGACCTGGCACACGCGCAGGCGATCGGCATTGGGGTGCTGCTCGGCTTCCTTGATCTCGCCGACCACGATCTTGCTGAAGGGCGGCGCGACGGGACGGCGCTCTTCGACTTCGAAGCCGCCCATGGTGAGCGTCTCGGCCAGGTCGGCGCTGGACAGCGGCGGGTTGCAGAACTCGCGCAACCAGGATTCGGGGAATTGCATCTTCTCGTTCTCGTTCGGGGCGTTGTCGGGGCTGGATCAGCGGAATTGCGAGAGGAAACGCAGGTCGCCGTCGAAGAACAGCCGGAGGTCGCTCACGCCATAGCGCAGCATGGTGAGCCGGTCCGGGCCCATGCCGAAGGCGAAGCCGATGTAGCGCTCGGGGTCCAGCCCCATGTTGCGCACGACGTTGGGGTGCACCTGGCCGGAGCCCGCGACCTCGAGCCAGCGGCCGGCCAGCGGGCCGCTCTGGAACTGGATGTCGATCTCGGCGCTGGGCTCGGTGAACGGGAAGAAGCTGGGGCGGAAGCGCAGCACCAGGTCGTCGCTCTCGAAGAAGGTGCGGCAGAAGTCGGTGAACACGACCTTCAGGTCCTTGAAGCTCACGTTCTCGCCCAGCCACAGGCCTTCGCACTGGTGGAACATCGGCGAATGCGTGGCGTCGCTGTCCACGCGGTAGGTGCGGCCCGGCGCGATCACGCGGATCTCGGGCGCCTTGAGCGTGCCGGTGCTGTCTGCGGCCGCGGCCTCGAAGGCGGCGGCGTGCTTCTTGATGTGCTGGTGGGCATAGCGCACCTGCATCGGGCTGGTGTGCGGGCGCAGGTTGTAGGGCACGCCGTCGTCGCCGTTGATGTCGACGTAGAAGGTGTCCTGCATCGAACGCGCCGGATGGTTCGGCGGGTTGTTGAGCGAGGTGAAGCTGTGCCAGTCGCTCTCGATCTCCGGGCCGTCGGCCACGTCGAAGCCCATGCTGGAGAAGATCGCCTCGATGCGTTCCAGCGTGCGGCTCACCGGGTGCAGGCCGCCGCCGGCGTGCTTGCGGCCCGGCAGGGTCACGTCGAGCGCCTCGGCGCGCAGTTGCACCGCGAGTTCCTCGTCGGCGAGTTGCTGGCGGCGTTCGTTCAGCGCGGCCTCGATGGCCTGCTTGGCCACGTTGATGGCGGCGCCGCGCGACTTCTTCTCGTCGACCGGCAGCTGGGCCATGCCCTTCATCAGCTCGGTGATGCGGCCGGCCTTGCCGAGAAACAGCGCCTTGGCGTTTTCAAGCTCCGCGGGGGCCGTCGCCTGGGCGAAGGCGGCGCTGGCGGTGGCGACCAGAGAGTCCAACTCGTTCATGGGATTTCTTCGGGAAAAAATAAAAAAGGGCTGGTGCTCTTTCAAGCGCCAGCCCTTGTGCCGTGGGCGCAAACGGACGCCCCCGAAAGGGCTGCCGTCTGCTGTGCGGGATCAAGCAGCCAGCTTGGCCTTGACCTGCTCCACGATGCCGGCAAAAGCGGCCTTGTCATGCACGGCGATGTCCGCAAGCATCTTGCGGTCGATCTCGATGCCGGCCTTGCGGATGCCATTGGCGAACTGGCTGTAGGTCAGGCCCAGTTCACGCGAGGCGGCGTTGATACGCGCGATCCACAGTTGACGGAAGACGCGCTTCTTGGTGCGGCGATCACGGTAGGCATATTGGCCTGCCTTCATCACCGCCTGTTTGGCGACGCGGAAGACATTGCCGCGGCGACCGCGGAAACCCTTGGCGAGTGCGAGAACTTTCTTGTGGCGGGCGCGAGCCGTTACACCACGTTTGACGCGAGGCATGTGAGTACTCCTTGTTCGTCTGGGTTAAATGCCACGGCCGGGCAGCATGGCGGCGACAGAAACCATGTTGGTCTCATGCACTGCGACTGCACCACGGAGGTGACGCTTGTTCTTGGTGGTCTTCTTCGTCAAGATGTGACGCTTGAAGGCTTGACCGCGCTTGACGGTGCCACCGGGACGAACGCGGAAACGTTTTTTCGCGCTGCTCTTGGTCTTCATTTTGGGCATGTGAATGCTCCTTTAATTTGTGCTCGTGAGGCGCCACGGAAACTCCGCAGACTTGTTGGCCCCGAGACACTTCTTCATCTCGCCATCGCTTTGCAGCGCCGGCGAAATCCCTTCAAAAACTCTTCTACTCTCGTCGCTCAGGCCGAAGCCGTTGCGGGTGCCGCGCCCTCTGCGGCGGCGGCCGGCTTCGGCGCGCCACCCGGCTTCTTGCGGCCAGGCGCGATCATCATGATCATCTGGCGGCCTTCCAGCTTGGGGAACTGCTCGACCAGGATGGTGTCGCCCAGCTCGTCGCGGATGCGCTGCAGCAGGGCCAGGCCGAGTTCCTGGTGCGTGATCTCGCGGCCGCGGAAGCGCAGCGTGATCTTGCATTTGTCGCCGTCCTCAAGGAAGCGCTTGATGTTGCGCATCTTGATGTTGTAGTCGCCGTCGTCGGTACCGGGCCGGAACTTGATTTCCTTGACCTCGATGACCTTCTGCTTCGACTTCGCCTCGGCGGCCTTCTTCTGCTCGTGGTACTTGAACTTGCCGTACTCGATCAGGCGACACACCGGCGGGTTCGCCGCGGCGACAACCTCCACCAGATCCACATCGGCCTCACCGGCCAGACGCAGAGCCTCGGAAATACTCATGACACCCAATGGCTCGTTTTCCGGGCCTACAAGGCGGACTTCCGGGGCCATGATTTCCCGGTTCAGGCGGTGTTGGCGTTCCTCGCGGTGGCGGCGGTCGCGAAATGCAGTAGCGATGGTCAGAATCCTTCAAACAACTTGCTACAGAAACTGTAGCTAACACCGTCGCATCCACGCGCCACAACCGGCCTGTTCCGAAAAATCAGCGTTTGTGTTGAATGTCGTCGGCGATCTTTTGGGAGAACGCCTCGACCGACATGGCACCGAGGTCAACATTGCCTCGGGCGCGCACTGCGACGGCACCTGCTTCCTTCTCCTTGTCGCCCACGACGAGGATGTAGGGAAGCTTTTGCAACGAATGCTTGCGTATTTTATACGTAATCTTCTCGTTGTGCAGATCGAGCTGAACTCTAAGCCCTTGATTCTGCAGCGTTTTCGCCACGGATGCCGCGTAGTCCGCCTGGCCTTCGCTGATATTGAGCACCGCCACCTGCACCGGCGCGAGCCATGCGGGCAGTGCGCCGGCATGGTGTTCGATCAGCATGCCGATGAAGCGCTCGAGGCTGCCGACGATCGCGCGGTGCAGCATCACCGGGTGCGCGCGGCCACTCGTTTCCGTCACGTACTCGCCGCCCAGGCGCTCGGCCGTGTTGAAGTCGACCTGCATCGTGCCGCACTGCCACTGGCGGCCCAGCGCGTCCTTGAGCGTGTACTCGATCTTCGGGCCGTAGAAGGCGCCGTCGCCGGGCGAGATGATGAAGTCCACGCCCGAACGGCGCAGCGCCTCCATGACCGCATGCTCGGCCTTGTCCCACAGCTCGTCCGAGCCGACGCGGTTGTCGGGCCGCGTCGCGACCTTGTAGAGGATGTCCGTGAAGCCGAAGTCGGCATACACCTTCTGCAGCTGCGCCGTGTAGGCCACGCATTCGTCGAGGATCTGGTCTTCCGTGCAGAAGACGTGGCCGTCGTCCTGCGTGAAGCCGCGCACGCGCATGATGCCGTGCAGCGCGCCGCTGGGCTCGTTGCGGTGGCACTGGCCGAACTCGCCGTAGCGCAGCGGCAGGTCGCGGTAGCTGCGCAGGTCGCTCTTGAAGATCAGCACATGGCCCGGGCAGTTCATCGGCTTCAGCGCGTACTCGCGCTTCTCCGATTCCGTCGTGAACATGTTGTCGCGGTAGTTCTGCCAGTGGCCCGTCTTCTCCCACAGGCTCTTGTCGAGGATCTGCGGGCCCTTGACTTCCCAGTAGCCTGTGTCGCGGTAGATGGCGCGCATGTACTGCTCGACCTGCTGCCACACGGCCCAGCCCTTGGGGTGCCAGAACACCACGCCCGGCGCCACTTCGTCGATGTGGAACAGGTCGAGTTCCTTGCCCAGCTTGCGGTGGTCGCGCTTCTCGGCTTCCTCGATGCGCTGGATGTATTGCTCGAGCTGCTTCTTGTCGGCCCAGGCCGTGCCATAGATGCGCTGCAGCTGTTCGTTCTTGGCGTCGCCGCGCCAGTAGGCGCCGGCCAGCTTCGTGAGCTTGAAGACCTTGAGGAAACGCGTGTTCGGCACGTGCGGGCCGCGGCACATGTCGACGTATTCCTGGTGGTAGTAGAGGCCCATGGCCTGCTCGTCGGGCATGTCCTCGACCAGGCGCAGCTTGTAGTCCTCGCCGCGCGACTTGAAGACCTCGATCACCTCGGCGCGCGGCGTGACCTTCTTGACCACGTCGTAGTCCTGCGCGATCAGCTCGCGCATGCGCGCCTCGATCGCCGCCACGTCCTCGGGCGTGAAGGGGCGCTCGTAGGAGATGTCGTAGTAGAAACCTTCGTCGATCACCGGGCCGATGACCATCTTGGCCGTCGGATAGAGCTGCTTGACCGCGTGGCCGACCAGGTGGGCCGTCGAGTGGCGGATGATCTCCAGCCCCTCGTCGTCCTTGGGCGTGATGATCTGCAGCTTGGCGTCGTGGTCGATGATGTCGCTGGCATCGACCAGCTTGCCGTCGACCTTGCCGGCGACCGTCATCTTCGCCAGGCCGGGGCCGATGGAACGGGCCACATCGGCCACCGAAACCGGGCCGGGGTACTCGCGCTGCGAGTTGTCAGGGAGCGTGATCTGGATCATGAAAAACCTTGGGCGGAAAAACAAAAAAGCGCGGTGGTGACCGCGCTTTGCTCTGGTTGAACGGCTGGTGGGACCAGCGTGCGCGGATTACCGGCGCGTTCCTTCGAAGGTGGAAGCGCCGTGGAATGCGTCGGACGTAGTTCGCGGTGTCATAACCAGAATGCCTTTCCCGTTCTTGTGAGGAGCAGAGAGGGCCGAGTTTAACAGCGGACGCAAAAAAAGCCCGGCACGGGGCCGGGCTCCTGGTGCGGCGCAGGGCCGATCAGTGGAACTGCTCTTCCTCGGTCGAGCCGGTCAGCGCCTTGACGCTGGACGAGCCGCCCTGGATCACGGTGGTCACGTCGTCGAAGTAGCCGGCGCCGACTTCCTGCTGGTGCGACACGAAGGTGTAGCCCTTGTCGCGGGCGGCGAACTCGGGTTCCTGCACCATGTTCACGTAGTGCTTCATGCCTTCGCCGTTGGCGTAGGCGTGGGCGAACTGGAAGGTGTTGTACCAGTTGATGTGGATGCCGGCCAGGGTGATGAACTGGTACTTGTAGCCCAGCTCCGACAGGTCTTCCTGGAACGAGGCGATCTGCTTGTCGTCGAGGTTCTTCTTCCAGTTGAAGGACGGCGAGCAGTTGTACGACAGCAGCTTGCCCGGGCAGGCGGCATGCACGGCCTGCGCGAACTCGCGGGCGAAGCCGATGTCCGGCACGCCGGTTTCGCACCACACCAGGTCGGCATAGGGGGCGTAGGCCACGCCGCGGCTGATGGCCTGCTCCAGGCCGTTCTTGACGCGGTAGAAGCCTTCGGGCGTGCGCTCGCCGGTCAGGAAGCGCTTGTCGTTGGCGTCGTGGTCGGAGGTGATCAGGTTGGCGGCTTCGGCATCGGTGCGGGCCAGCACGATGGTGGGCACGCCCATCACGTCGGCGGCGAAACGCGCCGAGATCAGCTTCTCGCAGGCTTCCTGCGTGGGCACCAGCACCTTGCCGCCCATGTGGCCGCACTTCTTCACGGCCGCCAGCTGGTCTTCGAAGTGCACGCCGGCCGCGCCGGAGGCGATCATGTTCTTCATCAGCTCGAAGGCGTTCAGCACGCCGCCGAAACCGGCTTCGGCGTCGGCCACGATCGGCAGGAAGTAGTCGATGAACTCCTTGTCGCCCGGGTTGACGCCGCGGCCCCACTGGATTTCGTCGGCGCGCTTGAAGGTGTTGTTGATGCGGCGGACCATGGTCGGCACCGAGTCGTAGGCGTAGAGCGACTGGTCGGGGTACATCGTTTCCGAGGTGTTGCCGTCGGCGGCGACCTGCCAGCCCGACAGGTACACGGCTTCGAGGCCGGCCTTGGCCTGCTGCATCGCCTGGCCGGCGGAGATCGCGCCGAAGGCGTTCACGTAGCCCTTCTTGGCGCCACCGTTGATCTTGTCCCAGAGCTTCTCGGCGCCGCGCTTGGCCAGCGTGTGCTCGATGGGCAGCGAGCCGCGCAGGCGCACCACGTCGGCGGCGCTGTAGCCGCGCTTGACGCCCTTCCAGCGCGGGTTGCTCGCCCAGTCCTTCTCGAGGGCGGCGATCTGCTGTTCACGGCTGAGCTGTTCGGTGAAATTCTGGGGCATGAGTGACTCCGGAGGTGGGGTTGAAGTGAATCGTTCGGCGCGGGGCCTTGGCATCCACTGTAGTCGCCGCACCTCTGTCTTATGTCTTATATAAGACATATTTTTTCATCAACAAAATCAACCACTTATCCATCTATTTTCTCGATGCGGAATTTGTTTTCTCATATCGAGAAAAAATACTGCGCTGCAGCAAGCAGCGATTTCGCATGACGGAATCAGTTTCTACGGATGAAATCGCGCCGCGCGCCGGGCGCGTCGAACCAGTCGCCGGAGGCGATCACCGGCCGCCCCGCCACGCGCGCGGGATGCAGTTCGTAGACCAGGCACGGCAGGCGCACGCCATCCACCTCGACATCCACTTTGCGCCGCAGGTATTCGCCCGTGCCGTCGGCCCGCACGTCCTCGAGCAGGTCGAGCGCCGCCTCGACTTCGGGCGTGATGCGGTAGACCTCGCCGCGCAGCCGCGCCGTGCCGCCGAGCACCGCGCCCGGATAGGTGTCCAGGTCGAGGAGCGTGGCCGCGATGAAGGCCTCGCCCACGAAGCGCGGCGCGGGCCGGTAGCGCGCGATGTCGTTGGAGCCGCCCCGGCGCAGCGTGCCGTAGACGAAGACAGGGGTGAGCCGGGGCGGTTCATGGCGATGGGGCATCATTGAATTCAATCTCGTCATCCTCGATTCGATCGCCCGCCAGTGAACCACACCGCCCCCGACCCGCGCCGACTGATCGCCTATGGCTGCCTCGCGCTCAGCATGACGCTCGTGGGCACCTATGTCGCCCTCTCCAAGCCGCTGGTCGCGGCCTTCCCGGTGCTGCTGCTGGCCTGGCTGCGCTTCGGCATCGCCGCGCTGGCGATGCCGCACTGGCTCAAGCGCCCGGCCGACGAGCCGCCCATGACGCGCCGCACGCGCGGGCTGGTCTTCCTCGAATCCTTCCTCGGCAACTTCCTGTTCTCGGTCTGCATGCTGTTCGGCGTGAGCATGACCAGCGCGGTCTCGGCCGGCGTGATCATGGCGTCGATCCCGGCCGTGGTCGCGGTCGCCAGCTGGATGTTCCTGCGCGAACGCATCGGCTGGCGCATCGGCCTGGCGATCGGCTGCGCGGCCGTCGGCATCGGCCTGCTGGCGCTGTCGCCCGCGCATGCCGCCGCGCCCACCGACGCGCCGCGCGGCGCGATGCCGTGGCTGGGCAACGTGCTGGTCTTCTGCGCGGTGCTCTGCGAAGCCGCCTATGCGGTGATCGGCAAGTCGCTGACCGGGCGCCTCGGGCCCAAGCGCATCTCCTCGCTGATCAACCTCTGGGGCTTCGTGCTCTCGACGCCCTTCGGTCTCTGGTTCGCATGGCGCTTCGACTTCGCCTCGGTGGGTGCGAGCACCTGGGGCCTGCTGGTGCTCTATGCACTGGCCGCGAGCATCTGGACCGTGTGGCTCTGGATGACGGGCCTGAAGCGCGTGCCCGCGGCGCAGGCCGGCGTGTTCAGCGTGATGCTGCCCGTGAGCGCGGCGCTGGTGGGTGTGCTGGTGCTCGGCGAATCGCTCGGCGGCGCGCAGATCCTGGCCTTCGCGGCGGCGCTGGCGGGGGTGGTTCTGGCCACCTGGCCGGCACGCCGCGGCACGCCTTCGATCCATTGAGGCGAGCGCTGGAGCGCATCGCATGGCGACCGCACGCGCGCTCCCCTCTGAAAAAACAACAGCGCCCAATGAAAAAGTCCCTTTTCCCCTTGGAAACGCGTTTCTTCTCCATTAGCATGCGATCTGCCAGTGGAGACGAGCTTTTCATTGGTGAAGTGTCCAACCAAAAAAGGAAATCAACCATGGCAACTGCAAAGAAGGCTCCGGCCAAGAAGGCGCCCGCTAAGAAGGCCGCACCCGCTGCTCCGGCAAAGAAGGCCGCTGCACCCGCGAAGAAGGCTGCTGCACCGGCGAAGAAGGCCGCTGCACCCGCGAAGAAGGCTGCGCCTGCAAAGAAGGCAGCACCCGCGAAGAAGGCCGCCGCTCCTGCCAAGAAGCGCACGCCCAACGCCGCGTTCATGAAGGCCCTGACCCCCAGCCCGGCACTGGCCGCCGTCGTCGGCGCCACGCCGCTGCCGCGCACCGCTGTCGTGAGCAAGCTGTGGGACTACATCAAGAAGAACAATCTTCAAGACAAGGCCAACAAGCGCAACATCAACGCCGATGCCAAGCTGAAGGAAATCTTCGGCAAGCCACAGGTCTCGATGTTCGAACTGGCAGCGCTGATCGGCAAGCACGTCAAGTGAGTTGTCGGCGCCTCGTGCGCTGAAGCAAAAAGCCGGCTCGCGCCGGCTTTTTTTTGGCCTGCTCTTTCTTCAGGCCTTGGCCTGCGCCGCCTGCGTGATCGCGCTCAGCGTGACGCGCGTGGTGATCACTTCGGGGTCGAAGGGAATCTCGATCAGCGTGCCGGTGTCGGCCGCCAGCGCCCGCAGCAGCGCGGCCTCGAATTGATCGGTGGCGGTCACGCGCTCGGCCGCGTAGCCGTAGGCGCGGGCCAGCGCGCAGAAGTCGGGGTTGCGCAGCGCGGTGCCGCTCACGTGTGCCGGGTAGTCGCGCTCCTGGTGCATGCGGATGGTGCCGAACATGCCGTTGTCGAGCAGCACGATGATGCTCTTGCCGCCATGCTGCGCGGCCGTGGCCAGTTCCTGCCCGTTCATCAGGAAGTCGCCGTCGCCCGCGATCGTGAACGCCACGCGGCCGGTCGTGAGGTTGCAGGCGATGCCGGCCGGCACGCCGTAGCCCATCGCGCCGCTGGTGGGCGCCAGCTGCGTCTTGTGGCCCTTGGCCAGGCCGTGGTAGCGGAAGAAGCGGTGCACCCAGCTGGCGAAGTTGCCCGCGCCGTTGGTGATGGCCGCATCGGCCGGCAGGTGCTTCTGCAGCAGCGCCACCACCGCCGCCATGTCGACCGCGCCGCGCGGCGCATCGGCCGGCAGGCCGGGCAGCGGCTGCGGCACGAGGTTGGCGAGGTAGTCGGCATGCGCGGCCGCGGTCCAGTCCTCCCACGGCAGCTCGGGCGGCGCGCTCAGCACCTCGAGGCTGCGCGCGGCGGCGCTCATGCCGGCGTTGATCGCCAGGTCGGCCTGGTAGACGCGGTTGAGCTCCTCCGCGCTCGCATGGATGTGGACCAGCGTCTGCTTGGGCTGCGGCGCTTCCAGCAGCGTGTAGCCGCTGGTGGTCATCTCGCCCAGCCGCGGGCCGATGGCGATGACGAGATCGGCCTCCTTCACCCGCGCCGCGAGCTTGGGGTTGATCGCGATGCCGACGTCGCCCGCGTAGAGCGGGTGGTGGTTGTCGAAAGTGTCCTGGTAGCGGAAGGCATTGCCCACCGGCAGCCGCCAGTTCTCGGCGAAGCGCTGCAGCGCCTGCGCGGCCTGCGGCGTCCAGCCGCCGCCGCCCGCGATCACGAAGGGCCGCTTGGCCTGCATCAGCAGCTGGCGCAGGGTGCGCAGCGCGCCGGGATCGCTCCAGGGCTCGACCGCCTCGACGCGCGCCAGCGGGCGGGCCGCGGTCATGGTGCGCAGCATGTCCTCGGGCAGCACCAGCACCACCGGCCCGGGGCGGCCGTTCATCGCGGTCGCGAAGGCCCGCGCGATGTACTCGGGGATGCGGTCGGCGTCGTCGATGCGCTCCACCCGCTTGGCGAAGCCCTTGGTGCTCGGGCCGAAGAAGCTGCCGTAGTCGATCTCCTGGAAGGCCTCGCGGTCGCGGAAGTCGCTGCCGACGTCGCCCACGAACAGGATCATCGGCGTCGAGTCCTGGAAGGCGTTGTGCACGCCGATCGAGGCGTTGGTCGCGCCCGGTCCGCGCGTGACGAAGCAGATGCCGGGCCGGCCCGTGAGCTTGCCCTGCGCCTCGGCCATGAAGGCCGCGCCGCCCTCCTGCCGGTTGACGATGAAGCGGATGCGCTCGCGGTGCGCATGGAAGCCCTCGAGCACCGCGAGGTAGCTCTCGCCCGGCACGCCGAAGGCGTGTTCGACGCCCTGCGCCACCAGACATTCAACGATCAAGCGGCCGGCCTGCTGTTCACTCATGGGAGGTTCGATGCGAAGGAAGAAGGGGCACCAGCTTATCGTGACGGAAGCGCGTGCAACCGGCCGCAGCCGCCGCGCCACCATAATTCCCCGCTCGGTTAGTTCGAACACACAGCAGCACATGGCCTCCTCCCCTCCCAAGCCCGCCAAGCCCGTCGCGGCGCCGCGCGCGCGCGACGCCGACAAGTCGCAACTCTCGATCCTGACCGCCGCGCTGGAGGAGTTTGCGCAGAGCGGCTTCGCCGGGGCGCGGGTCGACCGGATCGCCGAGCAGGCCGGCGTCAACAAGCGGCTGATCTACTACTACTTCGGCAACAAGGACGACCTGTTCCTGGCCGTGCTCGAGCGCACCTACGCCGACATCCGTTCGGCCGAACAGGCACTGCACCTGGACGCGATGGACCCGGTCGAGGCGGTGCGCCAGCTGGTGTCCTTCACCTGGCACTACTACCTCGAGCACCCCGAGTTCATCACCCTGCTCAACAGCGAGAACCTGCACCAGGCCGTGCACCTCAAGCAATCGGCGCGGATCCAGGAGATGAACTCGCCGCTGGTCCAGATGCTGGCCGACGTGCTCGAGCGCGGCCGGCGCGACGAGTTGTTCCGCGACGGCGTGGACCCGATCCAGCTCTACATCTCGATCGCCTCGATCTGCTACTTCTACCTGTCGAACAACGCCACGCTGTCGGCCATCTTCGGGCGCGACCTGCGCGCCCCCAAGGCGCTCGCGCAGCGCCTGTCGCACATGACCGAACTGGTGCTGGGTTACGTGCTGCGCTGACCGGCGCCTGACTCTCCGTGCTTACCCTCGGTGTCGTTGACACCGGAGGTCCACGCGCAAACAATTCACCGCTTGGTTACTTAGCTGCGCGGTCGGGTTGACGCGCGCGTCACTCCCGGAGACTTCGCTCGATGATTCGCAGGCTTCTTCTGCTACCGGCCCTGCGCCCGTTCTTCCTGATCATCGTGCTGCTGGTGCTGTGGGACCTCGCCATCCGGCTGTTCAAGATCCCGGCCTACCTGGTGCCGCCGCCACTGGAAGTGGTGAAGCAGCTGATCGCCGAATGGCCGCGGCTGCTGGCCGAAAGCTGGAAGACGACCCTGGCCACGCTGGGCGGCTTCGGGCTCACGATCGTGATCGGCATCCCGATGGCGATGGTCATCGCCTACTCGCGGCTGGTCGAGTCGTATGTCTATCCGCTGCTGGTGTTCTCGCAGAGCATTCCCAAGGTGGCGATCGCGCCGCTGTTCGTGGTGTGGTTCGGCTTCGGCATCTTCCCCAAGGTCATCTCGGCCTTCCTGCTGGGCTTCTTCCCGGTGGTGGTGTCGACGGTGATGGGCTTCAAGTCGGTCGAGCCCGACATGCTCGACCTGGCGCGCTCGATGGGCGCGAGCCGCCTGCAGACCTTCTTCAAGATCAGCCTGCCGCAGGCCCTGCCCGCGATCTTCAGCGGTCTCAAGGTCTCGGTCACGCTGGCCGTGGTCGGCGCGGTGGTGGGCGAGTTCGTCGGTTCCAACTCGGGCATCGGCTACGTGCTGCAGGTGGCCAACGGCAACTTCGACCTGCCGCTGATGTTCGCGGCCCTGGTGGTGCTGTCGAGCATCGGCGTGATCCTGTTCGTGGCGGTCGACCTGGTCGAGCGCCTGATGATTCCCTGGCACGCATCGCAACGCATCGTGCAGTGATTTTCCCGGCACAACGACAGACAGACCCAACGGAGACCACACCATGAAGACCACCCGCTTCCCCGCATTGATGATCGCCACCGCCGCGGCGGTGCTGATGGCCGTGGCGCCCGCGCAGGCCCAGACCAAGGCACCCGAGAAGGTGACCCTGATGCTCAACTGGTACCTCTACAGCGAGCACGCGCCCTTCTTCCTGGGCAAGGAGAAGGGCTTCTACGCCGAGGAAGGCATCGACCTCGAGATCCAGGAAGGCCGCGGCTCCGCCGTGACCGCGCAGGCGGTGGCTGCCAAGTCGGCCACCTTCGGCTACATCGACGTCACGACCATGATCAAGGCCGCCGCCAAGGGCGCGCCGCTGAAGTCCACCGGCGTGCTGTTCCAGGTCAGCCCGATGTCGGTGATGGGCTTCACCGAGAAGAACATCAAGACGCCCAAGGACATCATCGGCAAGACCGTGGCCGTCACGCCCGGCGACTCGATGTCGCAGATGTGGCCGCTGTTCCTCAAGATGAACGACATCAAGGCCGACCAGGTGAAGATCGTCTCGGGCGACGGCCAGACCAAGCTCAATGCGGTGATGAACGGCCAGGCCGACCTGCTGCTGGGCTACGTGATGGACCAGGCCATCAAGCTGCAGGATGCCACCGGCAAGCCGGTCACGCCGATCCGCTTCGCCGATTCGGGCGTGAACCAGATCAGCTCCGGCATCATCACCAACAAGGCCTTCCTGGCCGAGAACGGCGACCTGGTGAAGCGCTTCATGCGCGCCTCCACCAAGGCCGCCGAAGCCGCCGAGAAGAGCCCCGAGGCCGCGGTCGACGCGATGCTCAAGGCCAACCCCAAGGCCGGCGTGCGCGACACGCTGATCGTCGGCATGAAGCAGAGCGTGGCGCTCTATCACACCAAGGAAACGGCCAACCAGCGGCCCTTCCGCGTGACCATGAAGAACGTCAACGACTCGCTCGACCTGCTGGTGCAGTACGGTGGCATGGACGCAGCCACGCGCGGCAAGCCCGAAGACTACGTGACCCTCGACTACCTCCCCACGAACTGAGCGCTCGCTGCCTGCTGCCCATGTCCTCCGAAGTCCTGATCGAAGCCCGCGGCGTCACCAAGGTCTACCAGACCAAGGACGGTCCGGTCGAGTCGCTGAAGCCGCTCGACTTCGCCATCCGCAAGGGCGAGTTCGTCTCGGTCGTCGGCCCCTCGGGCTGCGGCAAGAGCACGCTGCTCAAGATGGTGGCGGGCCTGCTGCCCATCACCGGCGGCACGCTGACGCTGTCGGGCAAGCCGATCAAGGGCGCGCAGAAGGACGTGGGCATCGTGTTCCAGAGCGCGGTGCTGCTGGCCTGGCGCACCGTGCTCGACAACATCCTGCTGCAGGCCGAGATGCGCCACATGCCGATGGGCCCGGCGCGCGCACGCGCGGCCGAGCTGATCGCGATGGCCGGGCTCAGGGGCTTCGAGGGCAAGTACCCATGGCAGCTGTCGGGCGGCATGCAGCAGCGCGCATCGATCTGCCGCGCCCTGCTGCACGACCCCAGCGTGCTGCTGATGGACGAGCCCTTCGGCGCGCTCGATGCGATGACGCGCGAGAAGATGAACCTCGAGCTGCGCCGCATCGTCGGCGCCTCGGGCAAGACGGTGATGCTGATCACGCACAGCATCCCCGAAGCGGTGTACCTGTCGGACCGCGTGATCGTGATGAGCGAACGCCCGGGCTCGATCGCGGCCGTCTACGACATCGACCTGCCCAGGGAACGCCCGCTGGACCTCATGGGCTCGGCCGAGTTCGGCGGTTACGCCAAGACCATTCGCGCGCACTTCTTCTCCGAGGGCATCCTCGACCACTGACCCGCGGCCGGGCCCCGTACGCGCCGGCCCGCCGCAATGGCGCGCACCGCGCCGGAGACACACCATGGCCCTCGCCGCGCCCCGCTTCCACATCGAACACATCGCCTTCTCGGAGCGCGACGTGACGCTGCGGCTGCCCTTCCGCTTCGGCGCCGTGACGGTCACGGCCTGCCCGCAGGTCCATGTGCGCGCGCGCATCCGCTTCGAGGACGGCCGCACCAGCGAAGGCTGTTCGGCCGAGATGATGATCCCCAAGTGGTTCGACAAGAACCCCGCGCTGTCGAACGCACAGAACTTCGAGCAGCTGCGCCAGGCCCTGCGCAACGCCCGCGAGGCCTACACCGCGCCCGGCCCCGCGCAGAGCGCCTGGGACCACTTCGCCGAGCACTACGACGACCTGCTGGCCACGGGCCTGCGCCAGGGCCTGCTGCCGCTGGTGGCCAGCTACGGGCCGGCGCTGGTCGACCGCGCGCTGCTCGATGCGCTGTGCCTGCACCTGGGCTGCAGTTTTGCCGAAGCGATGGCCATGAACGCCGCGGGCATCGACCTCGCGCGCCATGGCCTGGCGCCGGACCTCGCGGACTTCGACCTGCCCGCCTTCCTCGCACGGCAGCGGCCGCGCACGCGCATCGCCGCGCGCCACACGGTGGGCCTGGCCGATGCGATCCGCGACGGCGACCTGCCCGCCGACCAGCTGCCCGCCGACGGCCTGCCGACCTCGCTCGAGGCGGCCATCGCACGCTACGGCCACCGGCACTTCAAGCTCAAGCTCTCGGGCGACACGCCGGCCGACCTGCAGCGGCTCGGCCGCATCGCGGAAGTGATCGAGGGCCGCGCCGAACTGGTCACGCTCGACGGCAACGAGCAGTACGCCGACGCGGCCGCCTTCGCCGACTTCCTCGACGCCTTCCTGGCCGCGCCCGCGTTGCGCGGCCTGGTCGAACGCACGGTCTTCATCGAGCAGCCCATCGCGCGTGCGCATGCGCTGGACCACGCCATGCACGCCACGGTCGCGCGCCTGCCGCTGTTGATCGACGAATCCGACGCCACGCTCGACAGCTTCCAGCAGGCGCGCGCGCTGGGCTACACCGGCGTCTCGAGCAAGAGCTGCAAGGGCTTCTACAAATCGATCGTCAATGCCGCGCGCTGCGCGCAGGGCCGGGCCAGGGGCGAGGCGCTGTTCCTCTCGGGCGAGGACCTGACCCTGCAGGCCGGCATCGGGCTGCAGCAGGACCTGGCGCTGGTCGGCTGGCTCGGGCTCGACCATGTGGAGCGCAACGGCCACCACTACGTGAACGGCATGGCGGCGCTGCCCGGCGACGAACAGGCCACGCTGCTGGCGCTGCACCCGGCGCTCTACGCGCACAGCGAAGGCGCGGCCCGGTTGCGCATCGTCGACGGCCAGATCGACCTGGCCTCGCTGGCCGCGCCCGGCTTCGGCACCGGTCGCGCGGGCGCCGGCGTGCGCTGGGACGCGATGCGCAGCCTCTGAGCGTCCCGCCCGCTCTCCGGGTAATCCCTGATCCCGACCCCGCGCGCGCGGATTGACCCGCGGCTCGCCAAGCCGGAAAATTCCCTTCAATTCACCAATTGGTGAATTAGACGGTTCACCAGCACCCGGACGGGTGCGCCAGACAAATCAAACGGAGACCTTCCATGACCCCCTTCGCCCGCATCGCCGCGGCCGCCTCGCTGGCGTGCCTCACCGTGCTGACCGCTCCCGGCGCCGCCGCCCAGGGCGCCTACCCGAACAAGCCGATCCGCGTGATCGTGCCCTTCGCGGCCGGCAGCACCACCGACATCATTGCGCGCGCCATCACCGACAAGATGGGCCAGAGCATGGGCCAGACGCTGGTGGTGGACAACCGCGGCGGCGCCAGCGGCACCATCGGCCAGCAGGCCGTGGCCACGGCGGCGCCCGACGGCTACACGATCATGTTGCACTCGTCCTCGCACACGGTGAGTCCGTCGACCTTCGCCAAGCTGCCCTTCGACACGCTGGGCGACTTCGCCGGCATCACGCCGGTCGCGACGCTGCCCAACGCACTGGTGATCTCGCCGTCGAAGAACATCAAGACGCTCAAGGAACTGGTGGCCGCCGCCAAGGCCAAGCCCGGCACCATCAACTTCGCCTCGGCCGGCCAGGGCAGCGCCACGCACCTGAACGCCGAGAAGTTCAAGATGGCCGCCGCCATCGACGCCACCAACATCCCGTTCAAGGGCTCGGCCGATGCCGTGACCGAGGTGCTGTCGGGCCGCGTCGACTACTACTTCTCGCCCATCGCGCCGGTGATCGGCCAGATCAGGGAAGGCCACCTGGTCGCACTCGCCGTGGGCTCGCCCAAGCGCGCCGCCGCGCTGCCCGAGGTGCCGACCACCGCCGAGGCCGGCGTGCCCGGTTCGGAATTCAACTTCTGGATCGGGATGATGGCGCCCGCCAAGACGCCGCGCGAGATCGTCAACCGCCTGCACGACGAGGTCGTGAAGGCGCTCGCCACCCCCGAGGTCAAGGAACGCTTCCTCAAGCTCGGCGCCGACGCCTGGACGCTCACGCCCCAGCAGTTCGACGCCTACATCAAGGACGAAATCGTCAGCAACGCCAAGCTGGTGAAGGCCGCCGGCCTGTCGCCCCAGTAAAGCCCCCCCCATCACCCCCCGCAAGCAAGCAGAGAAAACCATGGCTACACAACGACTCGGACTCATCATGCACGGCGTCACCGGACGCATGGGCATGAACCAGCACCTGATCCGCTCCATCTGCGCGATCCGCGCCCAGGGCGGCGTCACGCTCTCCAACGGCGACAAGGTCATGCCCGACCCGATCCTGATCGGCCGCAACGCCGAGAAGATGGAAGCGCTCGCCAAGAAGCACGGCATCGCGCGCTGGGGCACCGACCTCGACAAGGCGCTCGAGAACCCCGACGACACCATCTTCTTCGACGCCGGCACCACCCAGATGCGTCCCACGCTGCTGGCCAAGGCCATCCGCGCCGGCAAGCACGTCTACTGCGAGAAGCCGATCGCGACCAACCTCAACGAAGCCGTCGAGATCGCCCGCCTGGCCGAAGGCTCGGGCCTCAAGCACGGCGCGGTGCAGGACAAGCTGTTCCTGCCCGGTCTGCGCAAGCTCGACATGCTGCGCCGCGCGGGCTTCTTCGGCCGCATGCTGAGCGTGCGCCTGGAGTTCGGCTACTGGGTCTTCGAAGGCGACCTGCAGCCCATCCAGCGCCCGAGCTGGAACTACCGCAAGGAAGACGGCGGCGGCATGATCCTGGACATGATGTGCCACTGGCGCTACGTGCTGGACAACCTGTTCGGCGAAGTGAAGTCGGTGTCGTGCATCGGTGCCACCCACATCCCGACGCGCTGGGACGAAGCCGGCAAGCCCTACCAGGCCACCGCCGACGACGCGGCCTACGCCACCTGCGAACTGACCGGCCACAACGGCGAACCCGTGATCGCGCAGCTCAACATGAGCTGGGCCACGCGCGTGCGCCGCGACGACCTCGTGACCTTCCACGTCGACGGCACTGACGGTTCGGCCGTGGCCGGCCTGTCGAGCTGCCGCGCGCAGTCGCGCGTGGCCACGCCGCGCCCGGTGTGGAACCCCGACGAGAAGCAGACCATGAACTTCTTCGACCAGTGGCAGGAGATCCCGGACTCGCAGGTCTACGACAACGGCTTCAAGATCCAGTGGGAACACTTCATCCGCCACGTGGTCGAGAACGAGCCCTACAAGTGGACGCTGCCCGAAGGCGCCAAGGGCGTGCAGCTGGTCGAGGCCGCGCTCGAATCGTGGCAGGACCGCCGCTGGGTCGACGTGCCCGCGCTGAAGGTCTGAGGTCGGCGCCATGGCACTCTCGATCACCCTTCCCACCGCCGGCGGCACGCTGGCGCCCTACGCCCTGCGCGGCCAGGTGCTGGCCAAGCCCGAGGCGGGCCTGAAGTTCAACCGCATCGCCTACTCGGCGGCGCACGTGGTGGCCGATCCGCTCGCGGCGGTCGACCCGTGGCTGCAGGCCGCGGTCGACTGGGACACCACCATCGCCTACCGCCGCCACCTGTTCTCGCTGGGCCTGGGCGTGGCCGAGGCCATGGACACGGCGCAGCGCGGCATGGGCCTGGACTGGCCCACCTCGCTGGAACTGATCCGCCGCTCGCTCGATGCGGCCAAGGACGTGCCCGGCGCCTTCGTCGCCTCGGGCTGCGGCACCGACCACCTGAACATCGACGAGGTGAAGAGCGTCGACGACGTGATCCGCGGCTACGAAGCGCAGATGGAAGCCATCGAGAAGCTCGGCGGCAAGCTGATCGTGATGGCCAGCCGCGCGCTGGCCCGCGTGGCGACCGGTCCGGCCGACTACGAACGCGTGTACGGCCGCATCCTGAGCCAGGCCAAGCAGCCGGTGGTGCTGCATTGGCTGGGCGACATGTTCGATCCGGCGCTGGCCGGCTACTGGGGCACGAAGGACATCGACGTGGCCATGGACACCGCGCTGGGCATCATCGCCGCGCACCCGGACAAGGTCGACGGCATCAAGATCTCCCTGCTCGACAAGGACAAGGAGATCTCGATGCGCCGCCGCCTGCCCCCGGGCGTGCGCATGTACACCGGCGACGACTTCAACTACGCCGAGTTGATCGCCGGCGACGGCTTCGGCAGCGAAGCGACGCACGGCAAGAGCGATGCGCTGCTGGGCATCTTCGACGCCATCGCCCCCGCCGCGAGCACCGCGCTGGGCGCGCTCGCCAAGGGCGACAGCGAGACCTTCCATGCGCTGCTGGGCCCCACGGTGCCGCTGTCGCGCCACATCTTCGCGGCGCCCACGCGCTTCTACAAGACCGGCGTGGTGTTCATGGCCTGGCTCAACGGCCACCAGAAGCACTTCACGATGGTCGGCGGCCAGCAGAGCACGCGCTCGCTGCAGCACTTCGCGGAACTGTTCCGCCTGGCCGACGCGGCCAGCGTGCTCGAGCAGCCCGAACTCGCGGTGCAGCGCATGAAGACGCTGCTGGCGCTGCACGGCGTGGAATGAGCACGACGATGCGCGACTTCTCGTCCAACCACGACTGGCTCTCGATCAACACCGCCACGGTGCGCAAGCAGTCGGGCGCGGAGGTGCCGCTGGACCGCATCATCGACCAGTGCGCCGAACGCGGCATCCGCGCGATCAGCCCCTGGCGCGACCAGGTCGCGGCCGTCGGCCTCGACAAGGTCGCGCGCCAGCTGAAGGCGCACGGCATCGCCCTCTCGGGCTACTGCCGCGGCGGCTTCTTCCCGGCCGCCGACGCCGCGGGCCTGAAGGCCGCGCTCGACGACAACCGGCGCGCCATCGACGAGGCCAAGACGCTGGGCTCGCCCTGCGTGGTGCTGGTGGTGGGCGCGCTGCCCGGCGCGCTCGAAGGCAAGCCGGCCTACACCGACCTCGCCCGCGCGCGCGGCGAGGTGCGCGACGGCATCGCGGCCTCGCTGGAATACGCGCGCGAGGTCGGCATGCCGCTGGCCATCGAGCCGCTGCACCCGATGCAGGCGGCCGACCGCGCCTGCATCAACACGCTCGAACACGCGCTCGACCTCTGCGACGAACTCGACGCCGCCAAAAGCGGCCTGCTGGGCGTGGCGCTCGACGTCTACCACGTGTGGTGGGATCCGAAGCTGCAGCAGCAGATCGCACGCGCCGGCCGCGAGCGCCTGCTGGCCTACCACGTGTGCGACTGGCGCCTGCCCACGCGCGACCTGCTGTCCGACCGCGGGATGATGGGCGACGGCGTGATCGAGCTCAGGAAGATCCGCGGCTGGGTCGAGGCCGCGGGCTTCGCGGGCTTCAGCGAGGTCGAGATCTTCTCGAACCTCGACTGGTGGCAGCGCACGGGCAGCGAGACGCTGGACGTCTGCATCGAGCGGCACCGCAGCGTGGTCTGAGCGGGACGGGCCGGAGGCCGGTGAACAGGCCGCGCATACGCGGTCGTTAAAGTCCACCTCCATGAATTTTCGTCAAATCGAAGTGTTCCGGGCCATCATGGCCACCGGTTCGGTCAGCGATGCGGCCCGGCTGCTGCACGTGTCGGTGCCCGCCATCAGCCGCGTGCTCTCGCACACCGAGACCCAGCTCAACTTCCCGCTGTTCATCCGCATCAAGGGCCGGCTCTCTCCCACCGCCGAGGCACGCCGGCTCTACCACGAGGTGGAGGACGTCTACCAGGGCGTACAGCGCATCAGCGACCTCACGCACGAACTCATGGCGCGCCGCTCGGGCCTGGTCAGCGTGGTGTCCAGCCCCGGCATCGGCCACATGCTGGTGCCGATGGCCATCGCGCACTACCACCACGCCAACCCCGAGACGCGCGTGCATTTCAAGTGCCTCAACCAGGACCTGCTGCGCGAGCGCCTGCTGAGCCGGCACTTCGACCTGGGCATCTCGCTGGAAGCGGTGGACCATCCCAACCTCAGCAGCCAGCCGATCGCACGCTGCCGCATCGTCTGCATCTGCCCCCGCACGCATCCGCTGGCCGCGCGCAACGCGGTCGGCGCCGAAGACCTGCTGCCCTACGACCTGATGTCGTACCCGCGCGGCACCCCCTTCGGCGAGCTGGTGCGCAACTTCTTCGCGCCGCTCGACGACGCGCCGCGCATGACATTGGAAGTCGGCTCGCCGCAGAACGCCTGCGCGCTCACGCACCTGGGCGCGGGCATCGCGCTGGTCGACGAGTTCTCGCTGCAGGCCTGGCCCGACGCGCGCTTTCGCATCCTGCCGGTCGAAGGACTGGAGCCCTTGGTGGCGCACCTGGTCCACCTGCGCACCGACCCGCTCTCGCCGGCCGCCGAAGCCTTCGTGCGCACCCTGCGCAGCGTGCTCATGCAGCGTGGTCTTGCCGCGCCGAAGCCGCAGGAAAGCTGATCGCCCGTTGAAGGCGCCCACCAAGGGAATGCCCCAATAGCATGCACGCCGCACTTCGGATGGGCACTTTCCACACACCGCACCGCACTGGCGCGAGGTGTTAACGCACGCGCAACGACGCCGCACAAAGCATCAATCGACGCGACCTTTCTCCCTCGAAATAATTCACCGCATCGCCGGAGCACACCACTCCGGTGCCGGTCGCCTGGTGGCCACGCGCCATCCGGTCTGCGATTTTTTCTGGAGAAATGCTCATGTCCCGTCACCTGAAGTTCCTGCTCGCGCCCCTGGCCTTCGCTTGCGCCATCGGCACCGCCGTCGCCCAGACCACACCGCTGCGCACCGGCATCGACCCCAACTTCCCGCCGCACGCCTTTCCGAAACTGAGCGGCGGCTTCCAGGGCTTCAACGTCGACCTGGGCGAAGAGATCGCGCGCCGCCTGGGACGCAAGATCGAGATCGAGGGCGCGCAGTACTCGGCGCTGATCCCCGCGCTCAATGCCGGCAAGTTCGACTTCCTGATGGCGCCCACCACGGTGTCGCCCGAGCGCGCGAAGTCGGTGCTGTTCACCGAGGGCTACCTGGAGAACAACTTCACGCTGGTCATGAAGAAGGACCGCAACGACATCCAGCGCCTCGAGGACCTCAAGGGCAAGACCATCGCCGTCAACAAGGGCTCGGGCCCGGAGGAATGGGCGCGCAACAACCAGGCGCAGTACGGCTACGAGATCGCCGTCTACGGCACCAACGCCGATGCGGTGCAGGCCGTGATCTCCGGCCGCGGCGACGCCAACCTGGCCGGCGTCACGCCCTCGGCCTGGGCCGCCAAGAGCACGCCGGCCATCAAGACCACCTTCACGATCAAGACCGGTTCGGTCTGGGCCATCCCCTTCCGCCTCGACGACAAGGCCGGGCGTGACCAGGTGAGCAACGTGCTCAAGTGCATGAAGCTCGACGGCTCGCTGCAGAAGATGCACACCAAGTGGTTCGGCGCCGCGCCGGCCGCCGACTCGGCCACCGTCGTCTCGCCGGCCGGCCACGGCATCCCGAGCCTGTTCGGCTACGAGGCCACCACCGCCAAGCCGGTCTGCCAGTAAGCGCCGCGCGCCACCCTGCCCCATTCCCCACCGATGAACACCGTGACGTCTTCCTCGCTCCTGCAAGTCCGCAACCTGCACAAATCCTATGGCAGCGTCCCCGTGCTCAACGGCATCGACCTCGATGTGCAGGCCGGCGAACTGGTCTCGGTGATCGGCCCCTCGGGCTCGGGCAAGAGCACGCTGCTGCGCTGCTGCAACCGCATGGAGGACGCGACCCGCGGCGAGGTGCGCGTCGAAGGGCACGACATCTATGCGCCCGGCGCCAACCTGAACCGCCTGCGCGAACGCGTCGGCATGGTGTTCCAGGCCTTCAACCTCTACCCGCACCTCGACGTGCTGGGCAACGTGACGCTGGCGCTGCGCAAGGTGAAGAAGATGGCGCGCGACGCCGCCGAGCACACCGCCATGGAAGCGCTCGCGCGCGTCGGCATGGAACACAAGGCGCGCGTGCGCCCGACGCAGCTCTCGGGCGGCCAGCAGCAGCGCGTAGGCATCGCGCGCTCGATCGCGCTGAAGCCGGCGCTGGTGCTGTTCGACGAACCGACCAGCGCGCTCGATCCCGAGATGGTGGGCGGCGTGCTGCAGGTGATGCGCGAACTGCGCACCGACGGCATGACCATGGTGGTGGTGACGCACGAGATGGGCTTCGCCAAGGCGGCCTCCGACCGGGTGGTGTTCATGGACGGCGGCGCGATCGTCGAGCAGGGCTCGCCGGCCCAGGTCTTCGATGCGCCGGCGCATGCGCGCACCGCGGCCTTCATCGCCAGCATCGGCAGCCGCGCGCTCTGAGCGCCCGAACGGGAACGCCGCATGCAGTTCGACAAGCTCGCCTTCACCTTCTTCAACGGCGACATCGCCGCGCGCTACCTGCCCCAGATCCTCGACGGCGCGCGTGTGACCATCGAGCTGGGCCTGGCGGTGATCGCCGCCGGCCTGGCGCTGGGCCTGCTGCTGGCCTACCTGCGCAGCCTGCCGGTGCGCGGACTGCCGCTGCTGGTGTCGACGCTGGTCGACATCTTCCGCGCGCTGCCGCCGCTGGTGCTCATCATCCTGCTGTACTTCGCGCTGCCCTTCCTGGGGCTGTCGCTGGGGGCCTTCGCGTCGACCTGGCTGGCGCTGACGCTGGTGCTCGCGGCCTTCTCCGAAGAGGTGTTCTGGGCCGGCATCGAGGCGCAGCCGCGCGGCGTGATGGAGGCCGCGCGCTCGACCGGCATGACCCACACCCAGGCCATGGTGCACGTGCTGCTCCCGCAGTCCTGCCGCCTGATGGTGGCACCGCTGACCAACCGCGTGATCGCCATCACCAAGGGCACGGCCTACGGCTCGGTGGCCGGGCTCAACGAGATCCTGAACCAGGCCACCTCGGCCACCAGCTTCGCGGGCAACCCCACGCCGCTGATGCTGGGCGCGCTGGGCTACCTCGTGATCTTCCTGCCCGTGGTGATCGCCGGGCGCTACATCGAACGGCGTTACGGCGCGGGTCGCCACTGAAGCCGCCGAACGGAGCCCCTCCTCATGGAACTCATCCTCCAATACTTCTTCAACCTCGACGTGGTGCGCGAGGTCACGCCCTACGTGCTGCAGGGCCTGCTCAACACGCTGCTGCTGTCGGCGTGGGTGATCCCGCTCGGGATCGGCGCCGGCATGGTGCTGGCGGTGACCGGCTTCGTGGTCCGCAACCGGCTGGTGCGCGCGCTGCTGGTGATCTACATCGACTTCTTCCGCGCGTTTCCGCCGCTGGTGCTGCTGATCTTCCTGTACACCGGCCTGCCCTACCTCGGCCTGGAGCTCTCGCCCATGGCCTGCGTGGCGCTGGGCTTCATGCTGAACAACTCGAGCTACTTCGGCGAGATCCTGCGCGCCGGCCTCGAGTCGGTGCCGCGCGGGCAGCGCGAGGCGGCGCTGTCGACCGGCATGGGCCGGGTCGGCAGCCTGGTGTACGTCGAGATTCCGCAGGCGGTGCGCAACGTGTTCCCCGACCTGGTGAGCAACATGATCGAGGTGGTGAAGCTCACCACCATCGCCAGCGTGGTGTCGGTGCCCGAGATGCTCTATGCCGCGCGCTCCGCGCAATCGATGCTCTACAACCCCACGCCCATCGTGCTGGCCGCGCTGATCTATCTGGCGCTGCTGTGGCCGCTGGTCGTGCTGCTGGGCCGCCTGGAAAAACGCCAGCGCCGCGCCCAGCCCCGGGCCGCATGACGCGGCCCGACTCCCCCGAACAACCACCCACGCTAACTGAGGAAGCAATGATGACAACGAAACGCACATTGGGTCTGGCCGTCGCCCAGATGGGCCCGGTGCACCTGTCGGACACCCGCGAGGCGGTCGTCCGCCGCCTGGTCGAGATGATGCGCGATGCCAAGAGCCGCGGCGCCGAGATGGTCGTGTTCCCCGAGCTCGCGCTCACCACCTTCTTCCCGCGCTACTGGATGGAGGAGGCCGAGGCCGAGGCACGCTTCTTCGAGGCGAGCATGCCCAACGCCCAGGTGCAGCCGCTGTTCGACGAGGCCAAGAAGCTGGAACTGGGCTTCTACCTCGGCTATGCCGAACGCACGCCCGAAGGCACGCGCTACAACACCTCGATCATCGTGGACCGCACCGGCGCCATCGTCGGCAAGTACCGCAAGATCCACCTGCCGGGCCATTCCGACCACAAGCCCGACGCGCCCTTCCAGCATCTGGAGAAGAAGTTCTTCGAAGTGGGCGACCTGGGCTTCCGCGTGTTCGACACCATGGGCACGCGCTTCGGCATGTGCCTGTGCAACGACCGCCGCTGGCCCGAGACCTACCGCGTGATGGCGCTGCAGAGCGCCGAGGTGGTGGTGCTGGGCTACAACACGCCCTCGCTCAACATCCACTGGAACGAACCGGTGCACCTGCGCACCACCACGCACCTGGTGTCGCTGCAGGCCAATGCCTACCAGAACGGCATCTGGGTGGCGGCCGCCGCCAAGTGCGGCTCGGAAGACGGCCATCACATGATCGGCAGCTCGGCCATCGTGGCGCCCACCGGCGAGATCGTCGCGCGCTCGCTCACCGAGGAAGACGAGGTGATCTGCGTGAAGGCCGACATGTCGCTGGGCGAGTACTTCCGCCAGCACGTCTTCAACTTCGCCAAGCACCGCCGCCCCGAGCACTACGGCCTGATCGTCGAGCGCACCGGCGCCGGCGAGCCGCTGGTCTGAACGCACACACACGGAACTGCGCATGGACACCACCATCGCTTCGCTGATCGGCGAAGAACGCTTCGACCTGACGATCCGCGGCGGCCGCATCGTCACCGACGGCCGCGTGATCGAGGGCGACCTCGGCGTGCGCGACGGGCGCATCGCGGCCATCGGCGGCTCGCTGCCACCGGGCCTGCGCGACGTCGACGCCACCGGCCGCTGGGTGCTGCCTGGCGGCATCGACAGCCATTGCCACGTCGAGCAGCGCTCGGGCATGGGCATGATGTGCGCCGACGACTTCTACTCGGCCACGGTGTCGGCCGCTTTCGGCGGCACCACCACCATCCTGCCCTTCGCGGCCCAGCATCGCGACATGTCGGTGCCCGAGGTGCTGGCCGACTACAGCCGGCGCGCGGCCGAGAAGGCGGTGATCGACTACGGATTCCACCTGATCCTGGCGAACCCCGACGCCGCCACGCTCTCCACGGACCTGCCCGCGGCCATCCGCGACGGCATCACCTCGCTCAAGGTCTACATGACCTACGACCGCATGAAGCTCGAGGACATCGAGCTGCTCGACGTGCTGGCGCTGGCCCGTGCCGAGGGCGCGCTGGTGATGGTGCATGCCGAGAACAACGACATGATCCGCTGGATCGCGCAGCGCCTGATCGACCGCGGCCACACCGCGCCCAAGTTCCACGGCGTGGCGCACGACCCGCTGGCCGAGACCGAGGCCGCCTACCGCGCGATCGCGCTGGCGCGCCTGGTCGACGTGCCGCTGCTGCTGGTGCACGTGGCCGGCGGCGAGACCGTCGAGGTGATCCGCCAGGCCCAGCTGCTGGGCGCCAACGTGCTGGCCGAGAGCTGCCCGCAGTACCTGTTCCTGACCGCCGACGACATGGACCGCCCCGGCCTAGAAGGCGCGATGTTCTGCTGCTCGCCGCCCGCGCGCGACGCCGACGCGCAGGAGGCGATCTGGCGCGGCCTGATCGACGGCACGCTGGCCACCTATTCGTCGGACCATGCGCCCTACCGCTTCGACGAGACCGGCAAGCTGCCCAAGGGCGACGCCACCACCTTCAAGGAAATGGCCAACGGCGTACCGGGCATCGAGCTGCGCATGCCGCTGCTGTTCAGCGAAGGCTTCCTCAAGGGCCGCATCGACATCCACCAGTTCGTGGCGCTCACCGCCACCAACCACGCCAAGCTCTACGGCCTGGCGCCGCGCAAGGGCGCGATCGCGCTGGGCGCCGATGCCGACATCGCGGTCTGGAACGCCGAGCGCGAGACCACCATCACGGCCGCGATGCTGCACGACAACGCGGGCTACACGCCCTACGAAGGCCGCACCATCCAGGGCTGGCCCGAAGTGGTGGTGAGCCGCGGCCGCGTGGTGATCGAGGACAACGCGCTGCATGCCGAGCGCGGCAGCGGCGCCTACCTGCGCCGCGGCGCGCCCGACCTGCCGCGCCGCACGCCGGCCGCCGGTGCGGAACGCCCGCACGGCCGCGTGCTCAAGGCGCTGATCGGCCTCGGGGAGAACCAGGCATGAGTGCACCGTCCACCGTCCCGCGCGTTCGGGTGCTGAACCCCAACAGCAGCAGCAGCGTGACCGATGCCGTGGCGCGCGCCTTTCGCGCGACCGTGCCGCCCGCGCAGTGCGACTTCGACTGCGTCACCGCGCACGACGGCCCGCCGGGCATCGTGACGCAGGCCGACTTCGAGCTCGGCGCGCGCATCGCGGCCGACGACGTGGCCGCGCATGCGAGCGAGGCCGACGCCTTCGTGCTGGCCTGCTTCAGCGATCCCGGCATCGCCGCGGCGCGCGCGCGCTGCGACAAGCCGGTGATCGGCCTGGGCGAGGCCGGCATGCGCGCCGCCATGGCGCGCGGACAGCGCGTGGGCGTGATCGCCATCGCGAGCGCCGCGATCCCGCGCCACCTGCGCTACTGGGACATCCTGGGCGTGCGCGAGCGCGTGGTGGCCGAGCGTCCGCTCGACCTGCCGGTGCACCTGTCGGGCGACGCCGCCCATGCCCTCGAACCCATGATCGCGGCGGCCCGGCTGCTGGTCGACGCCGACGGCGCCGACGTCGTGCTGCTCGGCTGCGCCGGCATGGCCGAGCTGCGCGCACCGCTCGAAGCCGCGGTGGGCGTGCCGGTCATCGACCCCTGCGAGGCCGCGGCCGAACTGGCCGCGGGTCTCGCGCGCCGGCAACGCGACGGCGCTGCGGCATGAACGCGGTGCCGCAGCGCCTGGGCGTGCTCGGCGGCATGGGCCCGCTGGCCGGCGCCGCCTTCGCGCTGCGCATGGTGCAGCTCACGCCCGCCGACAGCGACCAGCAGCACATCCCCGTGCTGCTGTGCAACGACCCCGCGATCCCCGACCGCTCCTCGGCCTGCATGGGCACCGGCCCGAGCCCCTTGCCAGCCATGCTGCGCGGCATCGGGACGCTGGTGGCGGGCGGCGCCGACTGCATCGCGATCCCCTGCAACACCGCCCACCTGTGGTTCGACGAACTGCAGGCCGCCAGTCCGACGCGGCTGCTGCACATCGTCGACTCGGTGGTGGCCGACCTGCGCCGCCAGGGCGTGACCGAGGGCAGGGTCGGCATCCTGGGCACGCCGGCCACCATCGCCATGGGGCTCTACCAGCGCTACCTGCGCGCCGCCGGCTACGAGCCCATCGAGCCCTCGGCCGAAGAAGTGCAGCGCCTGTGCGTGCCCGCCATCGCGGCCGTGAAGGCCAACCGCATCGACGCGGCTTTCGCACCCGCCGCCGAGGGTGTCCGCCTGCTCGCACAACGCGGTGCGAAGGCCGTGGTGCTCGGCTGCACCGAACTGCCGCTGGCCGTGCCGCCGGGGCGGCGCGCCGAGCTCGGCATCGTGCTCACCGATTCGATCGATGCGCTGGCGCGCGAGGCCATCGCGCTGATGCGGCCCGGCACGGCCTAGGAACCACGCGCGACGGGACATCCGGACCGGACACGGCAGGCGCGTGCCGCCTGTGCTGCAATGCACCCCATGGCTGAGCCCACCCTCGACGACCTGCGCCGCTACGCGGTGGCGCGCACCCTCTTCACCCCGACCACGCTGCCCGCCGCGATCCGCCGGCTGGGCTTCGTGCAGGCCGACCCGATCCGCGCGCCCGCGCGCGCGCAGGACCTGACCTTGCGCCACCGCGTGAAGGACTACCGCGCGGGCGACCTCGAAAGCCGCTACAGCCGGCTCGCGATCGAGGAGGACTGCCTGGTCAACTACGGCTTCCTGCCGCGCGAGCACCTGGCGCTGATGCACCCGCGCGAATCGAAACGCGCCTGGGATGCCGACACCCAGCGCAAGGCGGCCGAGGTGCTGGCCTATGTGCAGGCCCACGGCCCGGTGCATCCGCGCCAGGTCGAGCTGCACTTCGCGCACGGCCGCGTGACCAACTACTGGGGCGGCGCGAGCAACGCCACCACCCACCTGCTCGACGGCCTGCACTACCGCGGCCTGCTGCGCGTGGTGCGACGCGACAGCGGCACCCGCGTCTACGCGGCCGTGGCGCATCCGCCGGCCGACGACAGCCCCGCGGGCCGTGCGCAGCGCGCGGCGGCGCTGATCGCGCTGGTGGTGCGCAAGTACGCGCCGCTGCCCGCCGCGAGCCTGACCTACCTGATCCGGCTGCTGGGCTACGGCGCGCCGCACCTCGCCGCGCAGACCCAGGCCGCGCTGCGCATCGCGCGCGACGAAGAACTCGCGAGCTGCCGCATCGACGGCACGACCTGGTACTGGCCCGCCGACGAGAAGCCGGCCTCGAAGCGCCACGCGCCCGACGATGCGCTGCGCCTGCTCGCGCCCTTCGACCCCGTGGTGTGGGACCGGCGCCGCTTCGAGCTGCTCTGGGGCTGGACCTACAAGTTCGAGGCCTACACGCCCGCGCCGCAGCGCCGCTTCGGCTACTACGCATTGCCGATGCTGTGGCACGAACAGGTGATCGGCTGGGCCAACGTGAGTGCACCCGGCGGGCCCTTGCAGCCGAGCTTCGGCTATGCCGCCACGCCGCCGCGCGGCGCGGCCTTTCGCGCGGCGCTCGACGACGAGCTGCAGCGCATGACACAGTTCCTCGCGCCGCGCTGAGCACCCCTCGGAAAAATCCCCCGCGGCCGAAGGTCTGGCGCGCGGGCGACAACAACGCCCTCGGCCGGGCTCCTAGAATCGATGCGTCGTCCGGTTCGCCGGGCGACAAGCGTTCTCAGGGCGGGGTGCAATTCCCCACCGGCGGTGATGGCGACTCGTTCGCACAAGCCCGCGAGCGCCTGCCGTGCACCCCGTGTGCGGCAGGGTCAGCAGATCCGGTGTGATTCCGGGGCCGACGGTCACAGTCCGGATGAAAGAGAGCGCGAACCGTCGGCGTGGCCGCGCGTCTTTTTTCTGGCGCGCGCCGCGGCTGCGGCTTCGTGCGCCCTGATTCAGGAAACCTGCTTTCAAGGGCACACCATGAGTCAGATCAACGACCTTCCCCTCTCCGCCATCGGCAACTCGGAAAACTCCGAAGCGCAGCGCGTCGCCTTCATCGAGGCGCAATGGCATTCCGACATCGTGCACCAGGCACGCGACGCCTTCCTCGCCGAGATGCAGCGCCAGGGCTTCCCGCGCGAGCGCATCGACGTGCTCGACGTGCCTGGCGCCTTCGAGATCCCGCTGCATGCCAAGCGGCTCGCGCTGTCGGGCCGCTATGCCGCCATCGTGGGCTGCGCGCTGGTGGTCGACGGCGGCATCTACCGCCACGAGTTCGTCGCCAACACCGTGGTCAGCACGCTGATGTCGCTGCAGCTGGAGACCAACGTGCCGATGCTGTCGGCCGTGCTCACGCCGCACCACTTCCACGAGCATGTGGAGCACCGCAAGTACTTCCACGCGCACTTCGCGGTCAAGGGCACCGAGGCGGCCGACGCCTGCCTCAAGACGCTCGAGGGCCTGCGCCAGGTCGAGGCGCTGCTGGCCGCCTGAGCCACGCGCCGGGCGGCCGGCGCGAAGCGAGGGCTCAGGCCGAAGCCGGCACCAGCGCCTCGCGCCGCACGCGGCGCACGTTGAAGGCGCTGGCGATCAGCACCCCCTGCACGACCGCCAGGCCGACGATCACCGCGGTGTAGCGGCCGTTGTCCATCAGCCGGCCGAAGACCAGCGGCGCCACGGCCTGGCCGATGTCGAGCCCGGCGTAGACCACGCCGTAGACGCGGCCGGTGGCGTTGGCCGGCGTCGATCGCTTGACCAGCAGGTCGCGCGAGGGCCCGGCGATGCCCGAGGCGAAGCCCATGGCACCGAACAGCACCGGCACCAGCACCGGCGCGAAATCGGCGAAGGCCAACACCAGCGCCAGCACCGCCGCGATGCCGAAGCCCACGCCCACGATGCGCTCGCAGCGCGAGGGGTCGGAGGCCAGGAAGCCACCGATCACCATGCCGGCCGCGCTGCCCACCATGTAGACGGTGAGGCACACCGCCACCAGCGCCACCGGCACCGCGTGCAGATGGCCGGCGGCCACGGGCGCGAAGGTCTGCACCACGCTGATCACCATGGCGTAGAAGAAGAAGAAACCGAAGCACATCCAGACCGCGGGGATGCGCAGGAAATCGAACTGCCCCGCCGCGCCGGCCACCTGGCCCGTGGCCTTCTGCACCGCCTTGACGTCGAGCGAGAACACGCCGCGGTAGAGCCACAGCACCAGCAGCACCGCCAGCGCCAGCGCACCGGCCGCCGCCAGCGCGATGCGCCAGGAGAAGGCCATGGCCAGCGGCACCACGAAGGCCGGCGCCAGCGCCCAGCCCAGGCTGCCGGTGATGCCGTGCACGCTGTAGGCATGGCCCAGGCGCGTGGGCGCGACCTTGCGGTTGAACAGCGTGTAGTCGACCGGATGGAACACCCCGTTGCCCACGCCCGCCACCACCGCGCTGGCCAGCAGCATCCAGTAGCTCTGCGCCATCGCATAGCCGAAGCCGGCCAGGCCCAGCAGCCCGAGCCCGACGAACAGCACCGGCCGCGGGCCGAGCTTGTCGACGATGAAGCCCGAGGCCGCCTGCACGATGCACGAGACGACGAAGAACACCGTGAGCACCGCGCCCAGTTCGGTGTAACTGACGTCGAAGGCGTCCTTGAGCCAAGGGAACAGCGGCGCCAGGATCAGCTGGCTGAAATGGCTGATCGCGTGCGCCAGGCCGACCAGGCCGATCAGTTGGGCATCGGTGCGCAGGGTGGTCGCGGGCGGCGCGCCGGCAGGGGAAGAAGTGGACATGGCAGCAGCGGGAAAAAGGTGCGCCTATCGTAGGCCGCCCGCGCACGGCAGAATGGCGATATAAGGACAACATTTGTCGAAATCATGACAGTTGCAACCCCCACCCCTCCAGCCGTCGTGGTGGGGCCGCTCACGCCGCACCTCTATGCGCCCGACGCGGTGCGGCCGCTGCGCGCCAAGGAGCAATTCCTCGAGGCCGACACCTTCGTCGAGCTGCACGTGCACCCCTGGCCGCAGCTGACCTTCTCCACGCGCGGCGTGGTGCGGCTGAGCACCGAGGACGGCAGCTACATCGTGCCGCCCTCGCGCGCGCTCTGGGTGCCGGCCGACATGCCGCACAGCATCACGCTGATCGAGGACGCCGAGCTGCGCACCGTCTACATCCACCGCTGGCTGGCGCCGGGCTGGGAGAAGTGCGAGGTGCTGGAGATCAGTCCCCTGATGCGCGCGCTGATGCTCGCACTCGACACCACGCCCGATGGCCAACCGCCCGCCGACCCGCATGCGCCGCAGCGCGAGCGCATGATCGCGCCACTTTTGATCGACGAGATCGAGCGTGCCACCCAGATCCGCATCGACGTGCCGCTGCCCGCCGACAAGCGCCTGCGCCAGCTCTGCGAGGCGCTGCTGCGCAACCCGGCCGACCGCGCCACGCTGGCCGAGCGCGCGCAGGCCATCGGCGCCAGCGAGCGCACGGTGGCGCGGCTGTTCCGCGACCAGCTGGGCATGAACTGGCAGCAGTGGCGCCAGCAGGCCGTGATGGCCCATGCGCTGCCGCTGCTGGCCCGCGGCATGGCGGTGAGCCAGGTCGCGACCGCCAGCGGCTACGCCACCGACAGCGCCTTCTGCGCCATGTTCAAAGCCGCCACCGGCCGCTCGCCCACCGCCTTCCAGCACCGCAAGCGCGCCTGAGCCGACGCCGGCGCGCCACCCGGCTTCCGTATCATCGGCCAGTGCACTTCCTCTCTTCCGGTACCGGCCGCCGCAGGCCCTTCATGCCATGGCACTGAATCGCGCACGGCTCGCCCTCTGGCTCCCCTTCCTCGGCTGGCCGCGCCCCGACCGCGCCACGCTGCGCGGCGAGATCATGGCCGGGCTCACGGTCGCGATGCTGGTGCTGCCGCAGGGCGTGGCCTATGCGGCGCTGGCCGGCATGCCGCTGGTCACGGGCATCTACGCCTCCTTCATTCCCGCGCTGGTGGGCGTGCTGTTCAGCGCCTCGGCGCGGCTGTCGGTCGGGCCGACCGCGCTCACCAGCCTGCTGATCGGCGCCTCGCTCGGGCCGCTGGCGGTGCCGGGCGGGGCCGACTGGGTCTCGCTGGCGGTGTGGCTGGCGCTGATGTCGGGCGCGCTGCAGCTGCTGATGGGCGTGATGCGCTTCGGCTGGCTGCTGAAGCTGGTCAACTCGCCGGTGCTGATCGGCTTCACGCAGGGCGCCTCGGTGCTGATCGCCCTGTCGCAGCTGCCCGCGCTGCTGGGCTTCACCGGCCGGCCGATGGCGCAGTGGCTGGCGGGCCCGCCGCCCGACTGGACCGCCATGGCCTTCGGCCTCGCCACCATGGCCATCCTCTGGACCGCCAAGCAGCGCTGGCCGCGGCTGCCGGCCGCGATGCTGGTGGTGGGCCTGGGCGCGGTCGTCAGCGCGACGCTGGGCTATGCGCTGCGCGGCGGCGCGGTGATCGGCGCGCTGCCCACCGGCCTGCCCGCGCCTTACCTGCCGGGCGCCATCTCGCTGCAGACCTTCGGCGCGCTGCTGCTGCCGGCGCTGATGATCACGCTGGTCAGCTTCCTCGAAACGGCCTCGAGCGCCAAGGTCGACAACAGCCGCTCGGGCAAGCTCTGGAACGAGAACCAGGACCTGATCGGCCAGGGCCTGGCCAAGATCGCCTCGGGCCTGTGCGGCGCCTTCGCCACCAGTTCCTCCTTCTCGCGCTCGGCCATCAACCTCTATGCCGGCGCCAAGACCGGCTGGGCCACCATCGTCTGCGTGGTGCTGATCGGCGTCGCGCTGCTGTGGCTGATGCCGCTGCTCTACCACGTGCCCCAGGCGGTGCTGGCCGGGCTGGTGGTGACGGCCATCCTGGGCCTGGTGCGGCCGGCCGCCTTCGTGGCGCTGTGGCGCGTCTCGCGCATCGAGGCCGGCACCGCGATCGCCACCTTCGCGCTGACCATCGCCACCGCGCCCGCGATCTACTGGGGCGTGCTGGCCGGCCTGGCGATGAGCCTGAGCCACTACATGTACCGCCACCTGCACCCGCGCATCATCGAGGTCGGCCTGCACCCCGACGGCCGGCTGCGCGACCGCCACCTGTGGCACCTGCCACCGCTGCGAGAGGACGTCTGCGCGCTGCGCATGGACGCCGAGCTCGACTTCGCCTCGGCCAGCACGCTCGAGCGCGCGGTCTCCGAACAGCTCGCGGCCCATCCGGCCATCGGCACGCTGTGCCTGTTCGCGCAGCCGATCAACCGCATCGACATCACGGGCGCCGAGGTGTTCGGCAGCATCCGCCAGACGGTGGAATCGCGCGGCCTCTCGCTGTGGGTGATCGGGCTCAAATTGCCCGCGCAGACGGTGCTGGAGAAGGCCGGGCTGCTCACGCCGGGCCCGATGCTGCGGGTGTTCGGCACGGACGCCGAAGCGCTGGCGGCGCTGGCCGAGCCGGCCGCCAAGGCCTGACGACGCTCAGTCCTGCACGCGGCCGCGCAGGCTCTTGATCTCCGAGCGCTGGCTCTTGCCCTCGAGGCGCCGCTGCTTCGAGCCGTAGGTGGGCTTGGTCGCGCGACGCACGCGCGGCGGCGCAGCCACGCTGTCGACCACCGCCTGCAGCCGTGCCAGCGCGTCGTTGCGGTTCATCTCCTGCGTGCGATGCTGCTGGGCCTTGAGCACCAGCACGCCTTCCTGCGTGATGCGGCTGTCGCGCAGCGCCAGCAGCCGCTCCTTCACGTCGGGCGGCAGCGAGCTGGCGAGGATGTCGTAGCGCAGGTGCACCGCGCTCGACACCTTGTTCACGTTCTGCCCGCCCGCGCCCTGCGCGCGGATCGCGCTCAGTTCGACCTCGTCGGGGTCGATGGGGATGGAAAGGCGAGGCGGCATCATCCGGCGATTGTCCAGGAACACCGCGGAACCGGCTATGCCGGGCCGCTGGTGTTGCCCCCGGAAGGGGGTAGGCGCTGCGACACGAAGTGCGCAAGCCATGGGGGAGAGCTCAGATTCTTTCGAAGATCGCTGCAATGCCCTGGCCGCCGCCGATGCACATCGTGACCAGCGCATAGCGCCCGCCCGTGCGGTGCAGTTCGGCGATGGCCTTGGTGGTGATGATCGCGCCGGTCGCGCCCACCGGATGGCCCAGCGAGATGCCCGAGCCGTTGGGGTTGACCTTGGCCGGGTCGAAGCCCAGCTCCTGGATCACCGCGCAGGCCTGGGCCGCGAAGGCTTCGTTGGACTCGATCACGTCGAGGTCGCTCACCTTCAGGCCGGTGCGCTCCAGCACCTTGCGTGTGGCCGGCACCGGGCCGATGCCCATGTAGGCCGGCTCGACGCCCGCATGCGCATAGCCCACCAGGCGCGCCAGCGGCTTCAGGCCCAGCGCCTTTACCCGCTCGCCGTTGGCCAGCACCACCGCGGCCGCGCCGTCGTTGATGCCCGAGGCGTTGCCGGCGGTGACCAGGCCGTCCTTCTTGAAGGCCGGCTTCATCTTCGACAGCGTGTCGACCGTGGTGTCGGCGCGCACATGCTCGTCGGTGTCGAACAGCACCACGCCCTTGCGCGTCTTGACCTCGACCGGGACGATCTGTTCCTTGAAGCGGCCGGCCGCGATGGCGGCGGCGGCGCGCTGCTGGCTCTGCGCGGCCAGCGCGTCCTGCATCTCGCGCGAGATCTTGTAGCGCGCGGCCACGTTCTCGGCCGTGATGCCCATGTGCATCTTCTCCCACGGGTCGTGCAGGATGCCCAGCATGTAGTCGACCAGCACCGCATCGCCCATGCGCGCGCCGAAGCGGGCCGCGGTGTCGAAGTAGGGGCCGCGGCTCATCGATTCCGAGCCGCCGCCGATCGCGATGTCGCAGTCGCCCAGCGCGATCGCCTGGGCCGCCGACACGATGGCCTGCAGGCCCGAGCCGCAGAGGCGGTTGACGTTGAAGGCCGGCGTCTCGATCGGGCAGCCCGCGTCGATGGCGGCCACGCGGCTCAGGTAGGCGTCCTTGACGTCGGTCGGGATCACGTTGCCCATCACCACGTGGCCGATGGCATCGGCCGCGACGCCGCTGCGCTCGATCGCGGCCTTGACCGCGGTGGTGGCGAGCTGGGTGTTGGGCACGTCCTTCAGTGCGCCGCCGAAGGTGCCGATGGCGGTGCGGGCGGTGCCGACGACGAAGATGTCGGGGGAAGTCATGGTCAGTTCTCCTGCTGCAAGTTGAAAAATCAGTGGCCGATCAGTGGCCGGTGAAGGCCGGCTTGGTCTTCGCGAAGAAGGCGTCGATGCCGATCTTGAAGTCGTCGCTGCTCGCGCATTCGCGGAACGCGGCCGATTCGGCGTCGAGCTGGCCCGCGAGGTCGCGTTCGAAGGAGGTGCGCATCAACCGGCGCAGGCGCCCCAGCGCCACCGTCGGTCCCTGGGCCAGGCGGCGCGCGAAGGCCAGCGCCTCGGCTTCGAGCGCGGCGGCCGGCACCACGCGGTTGATCAGGCCCATGCGCTCGGCCGCGGCCGCGTCGAACATCTCGCCCAGCATCGCGATCTCGAGCGCGCGGCGCAGGCCCACCAGCCGCGGCAGCGCCCAGGAGGCGCCGACGTCGCAGCTGGCGCCGATGTTGACGTAGGCCAGGTTGAAGCGCGTGCCCTCGGCCGCCAGCACGAAGTCGGCCTGCAGCATCAGGCTCAGGCCCGCGCCCGCGGCCACGCCGTGCACCTGCGCGACCAGCGGCGCATCCATGCCGGCCAGCACGGTCAGGGCCTCGTGCAGCGGACCGATCAGGTCGGCCGCGCCCTGCACCGGGTCGGCCTGCAGCACGGCCAGGTCGCCGCCGGCCATGAAGCCCTTGCCCACGCCGCTCAGGAGCACCGCGCGCACGCTCCTGTCGGCCGCGAGCTCGCGCGCCGCGGCCAGGAAGGCGATGGCCATCGGCACGTCGATGGCGTTCAGGGCCGAGGGCCGGTTGAAGCGCAGCGTGGCGATGTCGCCGTCGCGGCCCACCAGCAGGGGGGAATCGTTGTTCATGCTTGTCCTTCTTTCTTCTTGCGGGCCCGCTGGGCAGCGGGCGGGGAGGCGGTCTTGCGCGCTGCGGGCGCAGGACGCTGCAGCACGCCGTTGAGCAGCAGCGCGATGCCCTGGTCGGCGATCTGTTCGGGCGTGAGCGCGCCGTCGCCGCGGTACCAGCGGCCGACCCAGCTCAGCGCGCCGGCCAGCATGAAGGCCGCCATCTTCGGGTCGCAGGGCGCGAGCGAGCCCTCGGCCACGCCGTCGGCGATGAGGCGGCGGAACTGGTGGTCGATGCCAGCCTTGAGCCGGCGCAGCTCGGTCTTGAGCGGCTCGGGCAGCGGGTCTTCGCCGATGCGGATCACGCACATGCCGAAGTCCTGCGTGACCACGCCGGTGTAGATGCGCATGCAGGCCTTCAGCTGGTCGATCGCGCTGCCGCCCGCGCGGCGCACCGCCTCGATGCCCTCGTGCATCAGGTCGAGCGCGATGCGCACGCACTCCAGCAGGATCTGGTCCTTGCCCTCGACGTAGTAGTAGAGCGTGGGCTTGCTCACATGCAACCGCTCGGCGATGTCGTCGAGCGAGGTGGCGTGGAAGCCGCGTTCGTTGAAGAGCTGCGCGGCCGTCTGCAGCACCGCGTTGCGCTTGACCTCGCGTTGCAGCGCGCGCGCGCTCGCGGGCTCCCACGGGGAGGCGGCGGCGGCTTTGGAGCGAAGGGCGGAGGAAGCCATGGTGTGAAGGTCAGCGCGGGAAAGTCCGGATGCCGTGAAGCGTAAGCAACAGCGACATTACCGACGAGTAGAAATTCTACGGACAAGTAGATTTTCGCGCTTTGCACGCAAACCCTCGTCGACCGGCCCCTCTTTTTCTTTTGGAAACCATGCCCCAGCCCGCCGCCGTCCCCGCCCCTGCCGCCCCGGTGCTGCAGGTCGAGGCCTTGACGCTGGCCTTCGGCGGCGTGAAGGCGCTGACGGGCGTGGGCTTCAGCGTGCAGCCGGGTTCCATCACCGCGGTGATCGGGCCCAACGGCGCGGGCAAGACCTCGCTGTTCAACACCATCTCGGGCTTCTACCGGCCGTCGGCGGGCCGGGTGCTGTTCGAGGGCGCCGACATCACGCGCACGCCGGCACCGCAACGCGCGAAACTGGGCCTGGCGCGCAGCTTCCAGAACATCGCGCTGTTCCGCGGCATGACGGTGCTCGACAACATCAAGCTGGGCCGCCACGCGCACCTCAAGACCAACGTGCTGGAGGCGCTGTTCTATGTGGGCCGCGCGCGGCGCGAAGAGGCCGAACTGCGGCGCGACGTGGAGGAACGCATCATCGATTTCCTCGAGATCGACCACATCCGCCACGCACCGGTGTCCGCCCTGCCCTACGGGCTGCAGAAGCGCGTGGAGATGGCCCGCGCGCTGGCGATGCAGCCGAAGGTGCTGATGCTCGACGAACCCGTCGCGGGCATGAACCGCGAAGAGACCGAGGACATGGCGCGCTTCATCCTCGACGTGCGCGACGAATGGGGCGTGACGGTGCTGATGGTCGAGCACGACATGGGCATGGTGATGGACCTGTCGGACCACGTGGTGGTGCTCAATTTCGGCCAGGTCATCGCGCAGGGCGCGCCGGCGCACGTTCAAGCCGACCCCGAGGTGATCCGCGCCTACCTGGGCGCGGGCGACGTGGGCGACCTGCGGCGCAAGCTGCGCGGCGAACAGACGGTCGCGGGAGTCGCGTGATGGATTGGGCCTACCTGTTCGAGATCAGCCTCACAGGCGTGGCCAGCGGCGGCCTCTATGCGCTGGCCGCGCTGGCCTTCGTGCTGGTCTACAAGGCCACGCGGGTGGTCAACATCGCGATCGGCGAAATGCTGATGATCGGCGCCTACCTGTTCTTCACCTTCTCCGCGACCTTCTCGCTGCCGATCTGGGCCGCGGTGATCGGCGCGGTGATCGGCACCGGGCTGCTGGGCGCGATCGTCGAACGCACCATGATCCGGCCGCTGCTGGGCGAGCCGCCGATCTCGGTCTTCATGGTGACGGTGGGCCTGGCCTCGGTGCTGGTGGGCCTGGTCGAGATCATATGGACCGCGGACCAGCGCCGGCTGCCCGAGTTCCTGCCCAACACGCCGATCATGGTCGGCGAGGCCTTCCTCGCGCCCAAGGTGGCCTACGGCGCGCTGATCGCGGCCGGCCTCATCGGCGCAGTGCTGCTGGTGTTCCGCTTCTGGCGCGGCGGCGTGGCCCTGCGCGCCACGGCCTCGGACCAGGCGGCCGCCTACTCCATGGGCATCAACGTGCCGCGCGTGTTCTCGCTGGCCTGGGTCGCCTCGGCCATGATCGCCGCGGTGGCCGGCATCATGGTCGGCGCCATCGGCGGCATCTCGTCGACCATGGGCGTGTTCGGCCTGTCGGTGCTGGTGGTGGTGATCGTCGGCGGGCTCGACAGCGTGCTGGGGGCCTTGATCGGCGGGGTGTTCATCGGGCTGGTGGAAGCGCTGGCCGGGACCTTCCTCGGGGGCGAGTACAAGCTGCTCGCGACCTTCATCGTGCTGGTGCTGGTGCTGATGGTGCGGCCGTATGGCCTGTTCGGCACCCACGAGATCGAGAGGCTCTAGGATGGCCCACCCCCGATGCGCCTTCGGCGCCTCCCCCTCCAGGGGGCGATACCGGCGGCCCGGCCAAGCCGGTTCCGCGGTATCCCCGGCATGGGGCGGCGGTGAAGCGATCCCGGCGCCTCCACGTGCGCAGGGTGGCCGGTGCACGCGCCCCGAACAAGAGCGCCAGAACGAGAGAGCAGCCCCATGCGCATAGGCACCCTCAAGGAAAGCTACATCGCCGATGCGGCGCTGTTCGACTCGCGCACGCAGAAGACCTGGCTCGCGATCGGCGCGGCGCTGCTGCTGCTCTTCCCCTTCGTCGCCAGCGACTACTGGCTCTACCTCGCCTGCCTGGTGGCGATCAACGTGGCGAGCGCGAGCGGACTCAACATCCTCACCGGCTACACCGGGCTGGTGAGCCTGGGCCAGGCCGCGTTCATGGGCCTGGGGGCGTACACGGTCGCGATCCTCGAGACGCGGCTGGGCACGCATTTCCTGCTGAACCTGCTGGCGGGCGGCACGGTGGCGATGCTGGGCGGCCTGATCGTCGGCATACCCTCTTTGCGCGTGAAGGGCCTGTACCTGGCCATCGCGACCATCGCGGCCTCCTTCATCACCCACTTCCTGTTCGCCAACCTCAAGCTCACGGGCGGCACCACCGGCCTCTCGGTGCCGCCGGCGCAGTTCTTCGGCCTGCCGCTCGACACCTCCTTCCGCCTCTACTGGGTGATCGTGCCGGTCATGCTGCTGATGGTGCTGGGTGCGGCCAACCTGTTCCGCACCCGCGTGGGGCGGGCCTTCATCGCGATCCGCGACCGCGACATCTCGGCCGAGGTGCTGGGCATCCCGCTGCTGCGCTACAAGCTGCTGTCCTTCGGGCTCTCGTCCTTCTATGCGGGTGTGGCGGGCGGGCTCTGGGCCTACTTCTTCCGCGTGGTCACGCCCGAGAGCTTCCCGCTGCTGATGTCGATCTTCTTCCTGGCCGCGATCATCGTCGGCGGCATGGGCTCGATCCTCGGCGGCATCCTGGGCGCGATCTTCATGACCATGGTGCCCGAGCTGCTCAAGCTGATCGTCGACCTGCTGCCGGGCGGCACCGAGATGACGGTGTTCCTCTCGCCGGTGCGCACCGTGGTGTTCGGCCTCCTGATCGTCGGATTTCTGGTGTTCGAGCCGCACGGGCTCGCAGAAGTGTGGCGGCGCACGCGCCGCTTTTTCCATCTGTGGCCTTTCAGGAATTGAGCCACCCCTCACAGGAGACAAGCATGCACAAGACACTTCAGCCCTCTCTGCGCCGCCGTGCGCTCGTGCTCGCCGCTTCGGCCGCGCTCGCCGCCCCCTTCGCGGCACAGGCCCAGTCCAACGAGGACATCGTGATCGGCGGCTCGATCCCCATGACCGGTGTGTTCGCCTTCGCGGGCGTGGGCATCAACGCCGGCATGGCCGACTACGTGAAGATGGTCAACGACGCGGGCGGCATCAAGGGCCGCAAGCTGCGCTACGTGCCCGAAGACACGGGCTACAAGGTCGACGTCTCGGTCGCCGCCTACAAGAAGATCACCAGCCAGAACAAGGTCAATCTCTACTACGGCGACTCGACCGGCTTCGCCAAGACCATCAACCCCGAGCTCGACCGCAGCGGCCAGATCCTGATGGCGGGCGCCTCCTTCGCGACCGAACTCAACGACCCCGTCAAGTTCCCCAACCAGTTCCTGGTCGGGCCCGACTACACCGAACAGATCGGCATCCTGCTCAGGCACATCGCCAAGGAGAAGCCGGGCGCCAAGGTGGCTTTCGTGTACTCCGACTCCGAGTTCGGCCGCGACCCGATCGAGGCCAGCGAGGCGGCCGCGAAGAAGCTGGGCCTCACGGTGCCGGTCAAGCTCATGACGCCGGCCGGCAGCGTCGACGTGTCGACCGAGGTCATCAAGCTGCGCCGCGCCGCGCCCGACTACACCATCTTCCACGGCTACATCCTCGCGCCCATTCCCGAGTTCGTGCAGCAGGGCAAGCAGATGGGCATGACCAGCAAGTGGATGGGCACCTTCTGGACCATGGACAGCTCCACCGTGATGAAGATGGGCGAAGGCGCCGACGGCTTCATGGGCGTGATGCCCTACCGCTACTACTACGACACCTCGGCCAAGGCGCCGATGCTCGACAAGATCCGCGCGCTGCGCCCCGAGTACCAGAGCACGGCCTACACCCAGGGCTTCCTCACGGCGATGCTGTTCACCGAGGCGGCCAAGCGCACGCTCGAGGCCGGCAAGCCGCTCGACGGCAAGAACCTCAAGGCCGCGCTCAACACGATCAAGGACTTCGACACCGGCGGCCTGATCGGCACGCCCATCACCATCAGCGGCAACTCGATCCCGGTGGGCCGCGTCTACAAGGCGGACATGAAGGCGCAGAAGATGGTGCCCGCGTCCGACTGGATCTCCTTGAGCAAGTAAGCCGACGATGCAAGCGGGCGCGGTCATGGCGGGCGAGACGGTCCTGAGTGTCAACAACATCGAGGTCGTCTACAACAAGGTGGTGCAGGTGCTGCGCGGCCTGTCGCTGGCCGTGCCGCGCGGCGAGATCGTCGCGCTGCTGGGCAGCAACGGCGCGGGCAAGTCGACCACGCTCAAGGCCATCTCGGGCCTGCTCGCGCTGGAAGACGGCGCGCTCGAGGCCGGCCGCATCGAGTTCAACGGCCAGGGCACGGCCGAGCGTGCGCCGCAGCAGCTGGTGCGCGACGGCCTGTGCCATGTGATGGAGGGCCGGCGCGTGTTCGAGGACCTGACGATCGAGGAGAACCTGGTCGCCGCCACCTACGCGCTCACCGGCCGCCCGGATGCCAGGCCTGACTTCGACGCGGTCTACAGCTACTTCCCGCGGCTGCACGAGCGCCGCAAGGGCCTGGCCGGCTACCTCTCGGGCGGCGAGCAGCAGATGCTGGCCATCGGCCGCGCGCTGGTCGCGCAGCCCCAATTGATCCTGCTCGACGAGCCCTCGCTGGGCCTGTCGCCCAAGCTGGTCGAGGACATCTTCACCATCATCGCGCGCATCAACGCCGAGCGCGGCGTGTCGATGCTGCTGGTCGAGCAGAACGCCACGGTGGCGCTGGCCGTGGCCCACCGCGGCTACATCATGGAGAACGGCAAGATCGTGATCGACGGCAGCGCCGAACGCCTGGCGTCCGATCCCGACGTGCGCGAGTTCTACCTCGGCGTGGGCGGCAGCGGCGAGGCGCGCAGCTTCCGCGACATCAAGCACTACAAGCGACGCAAACGGTGGTTGTCATGAGCGCAACGCTGCCCCCCCTGACCCTGCCGCAGATGCTGCGCGAACAGGCGCGCCTGCAGCCCGACAAGGTCGCGCTCCGGCAAAAAGACTTCGGCATCTGGAAGCCCCTCACTTGGCAGGCCTATGCGCAACGCGCCGAGCATGTGGGCCTGGGCCTGCGCGCGCTGGGCCTCACGCCGGGTGGCCACGTGGGCGTGCTGTCGGAGAACCGCACCGAGTGGGTGCTGGCGCAGATGGGCGCGGGCCTGGTGGGCGGCGTGACGGTCGGCGTCTACCCGACCAGCCCGGCCAGCGAAGTGGCCTACGTGGTCGGCCATGCGGACATCGAGCTGATCGTCTGCGAGGACCAGGAGCAGACCGACAAGGTGATCGAATCGCTGGCCCTGCTGCCGCGGCTGCGCAGGATCGTGGTGGTCGAGACCAAGGGTTTGCGCAACCTCGACGTCGCGCACCGCGACAAGGTCACGACCTTCGCCGAACTCGAGCGCCTGGGCGCCGCCTCGGCCGCGCAGGGCGGCCGCGCGATCATCGACACCGCGCTGGCGGCGCAGACGCTCGACCACATCGGCCTGATGATCTACACCTCGGGTTCGACCGGCAAGCCCAAGGGCGCGATGCTGTCGTACCGCAACATCCGCGGCGTGGTGCCGGGCATCGTCGACCGGCTGGGTCTCGACGGCGACACCGCGCACCTGTCGTACCTGCCGCTGTGCCACGTGGCCGAGCAGATGCTCACCGCCTTCGCGCCGCCCTACCTGGGCTCGCAGGTGCACTTCGGCGAATCGATACGCACGGTGCAGGAAGACCTGCGCGAAGTCGCGCCCAGCATCTTCCTGGGCGTGCCGCGCATCTGGGAGAAGCTGCACGCCTCGATCAGCATCAAGCTGCAGGAGACCGGCCGGTTGCAGCGCGCGATCTTCTCGCGCGCCTGGGCGCGCTGCGAGGCGCTGCTTGCCAAGCCACGTGCGCAATGGTCGGTGGCCGACCGCCTGGCCCATGCCGCGAGCTACTGGCTGGTGCTGCGGGCGCTGCAGAACTTCATCGGCCTGCGCCGCGTGCGGGTGGCGCTGACCGGCGCCGCGCCGATCGCGCCCGACGTGGTGCGCTTCTTCCGCACGCTGGGCGTGCCGCTGGTCGAGGTCTATGGCCTGACCGAATCGAGCGGCATGGTCACGGGCCACCGGCTCGACGCGGTGATGCCGGGCACGGTCGGCCCGCCCACGCTGGGCACGGCGCACCGCATCGGCGAGAACGGCGAGCTGCTGCTCCAGGGCGAGATGGTGTTCGCGGGCTACTACAAGAACGCCGAAGCCACGGCGCAATCGATCCGCGACGGCTGGCTGCACACCGGCGACGTGGTGCGCGAAGAGGCCGGCGGCCAGCTGCGCATCGTGGACCGGCTCAAGGACATCATGATCACCGCGGGCGGCAAGAACCTCACGCCCTCGGAGATCGAGAACACGATGAAGGGCAGCCCCTACATCAAGGAATGCGTGATCGTGGCCGAGGGCCGCAAGTTCGTCGGCGCGCTGATCCAGATCGACTACGAGACGGTCGGCAAGTGGGCCGAGGCGCAGCGCATCCCCTTCACCAACTTCCGCTCGCTCACCGAGCACCCCGAGGTGCTGCGGCTGATCGGCGACGAAGTGGCGCGCGGCAACGGCCGGCTGGCGCAGGTCTCGCAGATCCGGCAGTTCCACCTGCTGGCCAAGGAACTGGACCACGACGACGGCGACGTCACCGCGACCATGAAGGTGCGGCGCTCGAGCATCTACAAGAACTACGCGAACGAGATCGAGCGGCTCTACAGCCGTTGAGGCCCGGGTCTTTCGCGAAGCAGGACCGCGACCCGGCGCGGCTTCACTCCGCGGCGCTTTCCAGCGAGAAGAGCGGCACCTCGGCGCTCCGGCTGAGCCAGACCCCGCCGCCCAGTTCCTTGAACTTGCGCGTCAGTCCGCGCCGGTACATCTCGGCACGGTGCCGGAACAGCAGCGGATCGGTGAGGTCCTCGTCCACCACGTCGTTCTCGTAGTCCTCGAGCGTCACGGCTTCAAGGTAGAGCGCGCCCTGGCTCAGCACCCCGAGGTTGCGCAGGGCACGCTTGAGGTCGGCCGGGCTCAGGTAGGCCAGAACGCCCTGGCAGATGACCAGGTCGAAGGGCTCCCGGGCCCGGTAGTCCACGACCGAGCCACGCTCCCATCCGTAACGACCGCACAGGTATTCGCTGATTTCGACGCCCTGGTAGGTCGCCTGCGGAAAGTGCTGCGTCGTGATGTCGCGCCAGATCCCGATGCCGCAACCGACATCCAGGACGCGCCGCACGGGCACGCGCAGGTACTTCAGGTAGGAACTGACGAAGGCACCCAGCCGTTCGACATGCTGCCGGTCCGCCACCCGGGTCTTCTTGTCGAAGTAGTAGTGCGCGTAGTACGACGCATCGAAGAGGGCGGCATCAGCGGATTCCATGCGCGGATCGTACCTGTACGCGCCGCACGTCCTGGGTGATGCCGGAGGGCTAGTTGCCGCGCGTCGCGGGCCGGGCCGACACGTCGGTCACCTCGCCCGCGTCGCCCAGCGCGATCGGGCTGCGCGTCGACTCGCCGCGGGCGCGGGCGCTGACCACGTCGGCGGCGGTGGGCTCGGCCGGCTGCTGCGCGGCGCGGAAGCGGTCGAAGCCGCTGCGCGGGTTGAAGCGCATGACCCAGGGCGTCACCGGCTTGCCGGTGAGCTTGGCCCAGCCGTAGCGCAGGCCCCAGACCGCCGCCAGCAGCAGCACGGCCACCGCCAGGCTGAGCGCGAAAATCAGGCCCAGGCAGAAGAGGATGAAGCGAAGAACGAAATTCATCATCGGCATTAGGCCAGAGCCTCGGCCGATGGTTCCCCGCCGTGGCTGAACGAGAACTGCCCGGGCGACTGGATCGGGTCGGTTTCGACCCGGATCGTGTCCTTGGGCCCGAAGCTGCCGTCGAGCAGCAGCTTCGACAAGGGGTTCTCGATGCGCTGCTGGATCGCCCGCTTGAGCGGCCGCGCGCCGAACACCGGGTCGAAGCCCACCTTGGCGATCTCGGCCAGCGCCGCGTGCGACACATCGAGGAACAGGTCCATCTTCGCGAGCCGCGCCTGCAGCACCTTGAGCTGGATGGCGGCGATCGATTCGATGTTCTTCGCGTCCAGCGCATGGAACACCACCGTCTCGTCGATCCGGTTCAGAAACTCGGGGCGGAAGTAGTTCTTGAGCTCGTCCCAGACCGCGTCCTTGATCTCCTCGCTCGGCCGGCCCACCATCGCCTGGATGATCGGCGAGCCGATGTTGCTGGTCATCACGATCACGGTGTTCTTGAAGTCCACGGTGCGGCCCTGGCCGTCGGTGAGGCGGCCGTCGTCGAGCACCTGCAGCAGCACGTTGAACACGTCGGGGTGCGCCTTCTCGACCTCGTCGAGCAGCACCACGCTGTAGGGCTTGCGGCGCACGGCTTCGGTCAGGTAGCCGCCCTCCTCGTAGCCCACGTAGCCCGGCGGCGCGCCGATCAGGCGGGCCACCGAATGCTTCTCCATGAACTCGCTCATGTCGATGCGGATCAGGTGGTCCTCGCTGTCGAACAGGAAGCCCGCGAGCGCCTTGCACAGCTCGGTCTTGCCCACGCCCGTGGGGCCGAGGAACAGGAAGGAGCCCGTGGGGCGGTTCGGGTCCGACAGGCCCGAGCGCGAACGGCGGATCGCGTTGGCGACCGCGCCGATGGCCTCGTCCTGGCCGACCACGCGCTCGTGCAGCTTGTCTTCCATCACGAGCAGCTTGTCGCGCTCGCCCTGCATCAGCTTGGCGACCGGGATGCCGGTGGCGCGCGCCACGACCTCGGCGATCTCTTCAGCGCCGACCTGGGTGCGCAGCAGCGTGGGCGCGCTGGACTTGCCCTTGCTGGCTTCGCTCTCCTCGGCTTCGCGCAGGCGCTTCTCCAGCGCCGGCAACTGGCCGTACTGCAGCTCGGCGAGCTTGTTGAAGTCGCCCTTGCGCTTCCACTCCTCGATCTCGAACTTGAGCTTGTCGATGTCCTCGCGGATCTTCGCGCTGCCCTGGGCCTGGGCCTTCTCGGCCTGCCAGATCTCGTCGTAGTCGGCGATCTCCTTCTGCAGCTTGACGATCTCGTCCTCGATCAGGCCGAAGCGCTTCTGCGAGGCTTCGTCCTTCTCGCGGCGCACGGCTTCGCGCTCGATCTGCAGCTGGATCAGGCGGCGGTCGAGCCGGTCCATGACCTCGGGCTTGGAGTCCATTTCGATCTTGATCTTGGCCGCGGCCTCGTCGATCAGGTCGATGGCCTTGTCGGGCAGGAAGCGGTCGGTGATGTAGCGGTCGCTCAGCTCGGCCGCGGCCACGATGGCCGGGTCGGTGATCTGCACGCCATGGTGCACCTCGTACTTCTCCTGCAGCCCGCGCAGGATGGCGATGGTGGCCTCGACCGAGGGCTCGCCCACGATGATCTTCTGGAAGCGGCGCTCCAGAGCCGCATCTTTCTCGATGTACTTGCGGTATTCGTCGAGCGTGGTGGCGCCCACGCAGTGCAGCTCGCCGCGCGCGAGCGCGGGCTTGAGCATGTTGCCCGCGTCCATCGCGCCTTCGGCCTTGCCGGCGCCGACCATGGTGTGCAGCTCGTCGATGAAGACGATGGTCTGGCCCTCGTCCTTCGCGAGTTCGTTGAGCACGGTCTTCAGGCGTTCCTCGAACTCGCCGCGGAACTTGGCGCCGGCCAGCAGCGCGGCCATGTCGAGCGACAGCACGCGCTTGCCCTTGAGCGACTCGGGCACCTCGCCCGCGACGATGCGCTGCGCCAGGCCTTCGACGATGGCGGTCTTGCCCACGCCCGGTTCACCGATCAGCACGGGGTTGTTCTTGGTGCGGCGCTGCAGCACCTGGATCGCGCGGCGGATCTCCTCGTCGCGGCCGATGACCGGGTCGAGCTTGCCGAGACGCGCGCGTTCGGTCAGGTCCATGCAGTACTTCTTGAGCGCTTCGCGCTGGCCTTCGGCGTCGGCGCTGTTCACGCCCTGGCCGCCGCGCACCGCATCGATGGCCGACTCCAGGCTCTTGCGCGTCAGGCCGTTGCTGCGCGCGAGCTGGCCGACGTCGGCCTTGCTGTCGGCCAGCGCCAGCAGGAAGAGCTCGCCCGCGATGAACTGGTCGTTGCGCTTGATGGCTTCCTTCTCGGTCGCCTGCAGCAGCTTGTTGAGCTCGGGGCCGACCTGCACCGCATCGTGGCCCTGCACCTGCGGCAGCTTCTTGATCGCGGCCTCGGCGGCCTGGCCCAGCGCGCTCACGTTGACGCCGGCGCGCTCGAGCAGCGCACGCGGGCCATCGTCCTGGCGCAGCATGGCGGCGAGCAGGTGGACCGGCTCGATGTAGGCGTTGTCGTTGCCCAGCGCCAGCGACTGTGCATCGCCGAGCGCTTCCTGGAATTTGGTGGTGAGTTTGTCTTGGCGCATGGTGGTGTTTCCTGCATTCAAAATAGGGCTGTTCGCGCGCCATTCAAGAGCGCGGGCGAATTCAGGCACGGCTATTGCTGCCGGAGCCTCTCACCACAATGGATTGGAGTCGATCATGGTTTTTTCAACGCAGCGTGTTCAGCCGGCCCGCCGGGCGCTGACGCTCGGCCTTTTCGCCGCGGCCCTGGGCCTCTCGGGCCTGGCCCAGGCACAGACGCCGATCCGGCTGCTGGTGGGCTTCCCCGCCGGCGCCGGCAGCGATGCCATTGCACGCGCTCTGGGCGAAAAACTCAAGGACGAGCTGGGCGCCCCGGTGGTGGTCGAGAACCGTGCGGGCGCGGGCGGCCAGATCGCGGCCCAGGCACTGAAATCGGCCCCAGCCGACGGCCACACGCTGTTCCTCACGCACGACCACAGCATCTCCATCCTGCCGCAGGTGGTCAAGAACCCGGGCTTCAACCCCTCGGCCGACTTCGTGCCGGTGGCCGGCTTCGCCACCTTCGCCAACGTGCTGGCGGTCTCGGGCGGCACGCCGGCCAGGAACATGGACGAGTACGTGAAGTGGGTGCGCACCCAGAAGGACGGCAAGGAGACCATCGGCGTGCCCGCGCCGGGCTCGATCCCCGAGTTCCTGGTCAAGCTGATCTCCGACAAGTACAAGCTGGACCTGCAGGCCGCGCCCTACCGCGGCAGCGCGCCGCTGACGGCCGACATGCTGGGCAACCAGATCACCGCCGGCATCGCCTCGGTGCCCGACTTCATCGAGAACCACAAGGCCGGCAAGGTGCGCATCGTGGCCGTGATCGGCGCCAAGCGCCAGCCGCTGTTGCCGCAGGTGCCGACCTTCACCGAGCTGGGTTTCGCGAACCTCGACGACTACCCCTACTACGGCATCTTCGCGCCCGTGGGCACGCCGCAGCCGGTGATCGACCGCTTCGGCACCGCGTTGCAGAAGGTGCTGGCGATGCCGGACGTGAAGCAGAAGCTCACGGCCATGGGCCTCAACGTGGCCTATGAGCCGCAGGGGCAGTTCGCGGGGCGCGTGCGGACGTACACGCAAACTTGGGAAAAGATCATCCAGGCCAGCGGCTTCAAACCTCAATGAGTCTTGCCCCCTCTCCCTCTGGGAGAGGGTGGGGGTGAGGGCATGCAGCCTTTGCCGAAGCGCGTGGTCAAACGACGGCCGTCGCCCTCACCCTGCCCTCTCCCGGAGGGAGAGGGAAAAAACGGGGCCCGGACGAATCAGGCGTTGGGCGCCTGAATGCCCCAGCGCGCCAGCGCCTCATCGTCCGACACGCGCGCATCGACCCAGCGCGCGCCCTCGGGCGTCTGTTCCTTCTTCCAGAACGGCGCCTGGGTCTTGAGGTAGTCCATCAGGAACTCGCAGGCCTGGAAGCTCTGGCCGCGGTGTGCCGAGACCACCGCCACCATCATGATCTGGTCCAGCGGCTGCAGCAGGCCCACGCGGTGCACGATGCGCGCACCCAGGATGTCGAAGCGGCGCTGCGCCGCGTCGATCATGGCCTCGATGGCCTTCTCGGTCATGCCGGGGTAGTGCTCGAGTTCCATCGAGGCCACGGCACTGCCGTCGTTGCGATCCCGCACCGTGCCGACGAAGCTGCAGACGGCGCCGACACGCGGATCTTCCGCGCGCAGCGTCGCAATCTCCTGCGCCAGGTCGAAATCATGGGTCTGGATAGCAACGCGGGTCATCGGCGGATTGTGGCATCGCGGTAGACTCGCCACCATGCCCTGCCGCGCCGCGCACCCCCTCCAGCCTTCGTCCGAAGGCCAGGCGTGCGCACGCTGCAACGGCAAAGCCAAAAAACCACAGCTCGTCTGACCGGAGCTGCGGTTCCGTCGTCGGATGAGCGACGGGACCGGCAAGGCTCAGGCTGCAGCCCATGGCACGCGCACATCCGACGATGGTTTTCCCATCGGTCGCTTCCTGCACCAAGGAGCATTGCGTGTCCTCTTCTTCTGTCGCCCCCTCCGATTTCTCGGGCCTCTGGGTTCCCCTGATCACGCCCTTCCGTCACGACGGCACGGTCGACCATCCCTCGCTCGCGGCCCTCGTGCGCCGGCTCGCGCCCACGGGCATCGCCGGCTTCGTGGTCTGCGGCTCGACCGGCGAGGCCGCCGCGCTTGACGAAGACGAGCAACTGGCGGTGCTGGCCACCGTGGCCGCCGCTGCGCCCGAATTGCCGCGCGTGATGGGCCTCTCGGGCTACCACCTGGGCCAGACGCTGGGCTGGGTGCGCCGGCTTGCCGACCACGGCCTCCACGGGCTGCTGGTGCCCGCGCCCAGCTACATCCGCCCTTCGCAGCAGGGCCTGGTCGGCTGGTTCAGCGCGATCGCCGACGCGAGCAGCGTGCCGCTGATCGTCTACGACATCCCCTACCGCACCGGCGCCACGCTGTCGCTCGAGACGCTGCGCACCTTGGCTGCCCACCCGCGCATCCGCGCGCTCAAGGACTGCGGCGGCGACATGACCAAGACCCGTGCGCTGATCGCCGACGGCGCGCTGCAGGTGCTGGCGGGCGAGGACGCGCAGATCTTCTCGACCGTGGCCGAGGGTGGCGCCGGTGCGATCGCGGCCAGCACGCATGTCGAGACAGAGACGTTCGTGCAGGTGCTGCAACTGATCGGCGAAGGCCGCCTGGCCGAGGCGCGGCCGCTCTGGCAGGCGCTGCAGCCGCTGATCGCGCTGCTCTTCGCCGAACCCAATCCGGCGCCGCTCAAGGCTTGGCTGGCCGATGCGGGCGTGATCGGCGACGGCCATCTACGCGCGCCGATGACGCCGGTCAGCGATGCGCTGCGCGAGCAGTTGCGCCGGGCGATTCCGGCCTGACGCTAGCCGCCCGTCACGGGCGGAAAGAAGGCGACCTCGCAGCCCTCGTGCAGTGAGGCCGATTCGACGCTCATGGCCTGGTCCAGCGCCATGCGCACGGCCTTGCCACGGGCCAGGGCCGTGGCATGCGGCGCGCCGCGTGCGATGAGTTCGTCGCGCAGCTCGGCCAGCGTGGCGGCCTGGGTTTCGACGGTCTCGCCGCTGCCCAGGGCCTCGCGCACCGAGGCGAAGTAGCGGATCGCGATCTTCATGGTCGCCTCAGCCCAGCAGCGTGGCGAAGGAGATGAACTGCACCGTGTCGCCCCTGCGGATCGGCTGACCCGCCGGGTTGTCGACCACGCCATCGCCCCACACCGCGGAGGTCAGCACGCCCGAGCTCTGGTTGGGGAACAGGTCGAGCCCGCCCTCGGCATTGCGGCGCGCGCGCAGGAACTCGCGGCGGCGGTCGGCGCGCGGCCAGTCGAAGTCGGCGCGCAGGGCCACCGGCTGCGGCGCCACCTGCGTCGCGCCCTGCAAGGCCAGCAGGAAGGGGCGCACCAGCAGCACGAAGGTCATGAAGCTGGAGACCGGGTTGCCCGGCAGGCCCGTGAGGTGCGCCTGGCCGATGCGGCCGTAGGCGAAGGGCTTGCCGGGCTTGATCGCCAGCGACCACAGCTGCAGTTCGCCCAGCGCCTCGACCGCGCCCTTGATGTGGTCCTCTTCGCCCACCGACACGCCGCCGGTGGTGATGATCAGGTCGTTGTGCGCGGCCGCGCTGCGCAGCGCCTCGATGGTCGCGTCGCGCCGGTCGGGCACCAGGCCCAGGTCGCTCACCTCGCAGCCCAGGCGCTGCAGCAGCGCGCGCATGAAGAAGCGGTTGGAGTTGTAGATCGCACCGGGCTTCATGGCCTCGGGTGCCACCGCGCCGGGCATCACGAGTTCGTCGCCGGTCGACAGCAGCGCCACGCGCGGACGCCGCGCCACCAACAGGCGATCGAGGCCCACGCTGGCTGCGAGGCCCAGCGCCGCCGGGCCCAGGCGCGCGCCGCGCGCGAGCACCACGTCGCCGCGCGACACGTCCTCGCCGGCACGGCGGATCCACTGGCCCGCCGCGGGCACGGTGTCGATGCGCACGCGGCCCAGCATGCCCTCCTCGGGCTGCGCCGTGGCCTCTTCCTGCATCACCACCGCATCGGCGCCCTCGGGGATCTGCGCGCCCGTGAAGATGCGCGCCGCGGTGCCGGCTGCGAGCGGCGTGCCCACGCTGCCGGCCGGAATGCGCTGCGCGACCGTGAGCAGTGCGCCGGCGCTGGCGCAGTCGGCCGCGCGCACCGCGTAGCCGTCCATCGAGCTGTTGTCGCGCGGCGGCACCGTGAGGCCGGACACCACGTCCTGCGCCAGCACGCGGCCGTCGGCCTCGAAGGTCGAGACGCTCTGCGCCTCCAGCGGGCGGGCCCGGGCGAGCAGGCTCGCCAGCGCTTCGTCGAGGGGCGTGAGCCGGGGGCGTTCAGCGGAAGGAGAGCTCATGGTTCTCGGCCTTGTAGTCGAAGCGATGCGCATTGTCGAGCAACCACCGCGCGATGCCTTCGACGTCGTCGAGATGGAACACCGGTCGCAGGGTCGGCTCGGGCAGCGCGTCGGGCCGGTCGGTGGCGAGCGCGGCCACGAAGGTGTCGTCGGGGTACTGCGCCGGCCGTGCCTCCTCGTCGGGGCCGCTCTGGCGCAGCACCTCGATCTTCCACAGGTCGGCGTGCTTGAAGCCCTCGACCAGCACCCAGTCGACACCCTCGTAGAGCTCGGCGATCAGGTGGTGCACCGACAGCTGCGCGGGCTGCTCGAACTCGCGCATCAGCGCGAGCCGCTGGTCGGACGCGACCACCACCTCGAAGGCACCGGCCTCGCGGTGGCGGTAGCTGTCCTTGCCCGGATGGTCGACGTCGAACTTGTGGTGCGCGTGCTTGACCACCGACACCCGCTGGCCCTGCCGCTTCAGCACGGGGATCAGCCGCTCGACCAGCGTGGTCTTGCCGGCGCCCGAATACCCTGCGAAGCCGATGACGTGCATGCCGCTAGTCGCAGTGTTCCGCGATGTAGGCCTTCACGGCCTCGGCGTCGGCGGGCAGCTTGACCACGCGCTTGGGCAGGTCCTCGATGCCCTCGAAGCGGGCCGGCCGCGCGGGCTCGTGGCCCAGCGCCTCGACGATGGTCTCGGCGAACTTGATCGGCAGCGCGGTCTCGAGAATGATCATCGGCACGCCGGGCGACAGGTGTTCGCGCGCGGCCTTCACGCCGTCGGCGGTGTGGGTGTCGATCAGCACGGCGAAGCGCTTGTCGGTGTCGCGGATCGTGGCCAGCCGGTCGGCATGCGTGCTGCGGCTGCTGACGAAGCCGAAGCGCTCGGCCGCCTGCGCGAACACCGGGTCGGCGCTCAGGTCGAAGCGGCCGGTGCGGCCGAGTTCGCCTTCGAACAGCGCGCGGGTCTTGGCGCCGTCGCGGCCCAGCAGGTCGAACACGAAGCGCTCGAAGTTGCTGGCCTTGGAGATGTCCATCGAGGGGCTCGAGGTCTCGTGCGTGTCGGCGGCCGCGCGCACGCGGTAGACGCCGGTGCGGAAGAACTCGTCGAGCACGTCGTTCTCGTTGGTGGCGACCACCAGCGTGCGGATCGGCAGGCCCATCATGCGCGCCACATGGCCCGCGCAGACGTTGCCGAAGTTGCCCGAGGGCACGGTGAAGCTCACCGGCTTGTCGTCGCTGCCCGTGGCCTGGAAGTAGCCGGCGAAGTAGTAGACGACCTGCGCCAGCAGCCGCGCCCAGTTGATCGAGTTGACGGTGCCGATGCGGTACTTGCGCTTGAAGCCCAGGTCGTTCGAGACCGCCTTGACGATGTCCTGGCAGTCGTCGAACACGCCCTCGATGGCGATGTTGTGGATGTTGGCGTCCTGCAGGCTGAACATCTGGGCCTGCTGGAAGGGGCTCATGCGGCCGTCGGGCGAGGTCATGAACACGCGCACGCCCTTCTTGCCGCGCATCGCGTACTCGGCCGCGCTGCCGGTGTCGCCGCTGGTCGCGCCCAGGATGTTGAGCTGCGCGCCGCGGCGGCCCAGTTCGTACTCGAACAGGTTGCCCAGGAGCTGCATCGCCATGTCCTTGAAGGCCAGCGTGGGGCCGTTGGACAGGCCTTCCAGGTACACGCCGTCTTCGAGCTCGCGCAGCGGCACGATCTCGTCGGAGCCGAAGACCTCGGCCGTGTACGTCTTCGCGCACAGCGCCTTCAGTTCCTCGGCCGGGATGTCGTCGATGTAGAGCGAGAGGATCTCGTAGGCCAGCTCGGCATAGGGCAGCCCGCGCCACTTCGCCAGCGTGGCCGCATCGACCTGCGGGTAGTGCTCGGGCAGGTACAGGCCGCCGTCGGGCGCCAGGCCCTCGAGCAGGATGTCGCAGAACTGGCGGCGCTCGATGTCGCCGCGGGTCGAGAGGTAGCGCATCAGGACAGCTCTTCCTTGCGCAGGCGCACGATCGGCGCGAGCACGGTCGGCAGCGCCTGCAGCTCGGCCATCGCGTCGTCGAGCGTGCCTTCGCGCGTGTCGTGCGTGAGGATGATCAGGTCGGTCTGGGTCGAGCCCTCGCCGCCCACCTCGTCGGCTTCGCGCTGCAGCACCGCGTCGATGCTGATGCCCGCGCTGGCCAGCAGGCCCGTGACCTTGGCCAGCACGCCGGCCTCGTCGGCCACGCGCAGGCGCAGGTAGTAGCTGGTCACCACCTCGCGCATGGGCACGATCTGGAGGTCGTCGCTCATCGCGTTGGGGTGGAAGGCCAGGTGCGGCACGCGCTGCGCGGCGTCGGCCGTGTGCAGGCGCGTGATGTCGACCAGGTCGGCGATCACCGCGCTGGCGGTGGGCTCGCTGCCCGCGCCCTTGCCGTAGTAGAGCGTGGTGCCCACGGCATCGCCGTGCACCACCACCGCGTTCATCGCGCCTTCGACATTGGCCAGCAGGCGCTTGGCCGGCACCAGGCTGGGGTGCACGCGCAGCTCGATGCCGCCGGCGGCGCGGCGGGTGATGCCCAGGAGCTTGATACGGTAGCCCAGCTGCTCGGCGTACTTGATGTCCTGCGCGGCCAGCTTGGTGATGCCCTCGACATGCGCCTTGTCGAACTGCACCGGGATGCCGAAGGCGATGGCGCTCATCAGCGTGACCTTGTGCGCGGCGTCCACGCCTTCGATGTCGAAGGTCGGATCGGCCTCGGCATAGCCCAGGCGCTGCGCTTCCTTGAGCACGGTGGCGAAGTCCAGCCCCTTGTCGCGCATCTCGGACAGGATGAAGTTGGTGGTGCCGTTGATGATGCCGGCGATCCACTGGATGCTGTTGGCCGTCAGGCCTTCGCGCAGTGCCTTGATGATCGGGATGCCGCCGGCCACGGCCGCTTCGAACGCGACCATCACGCCCTTCTGCTGGGCCGCGGCGAAGATCTCGGTACCGTGCACCGCGAGCAGCGCCTTGTTGGCCGTGACCACGTGCTTGCCGGCCGCGATGGCCTCGAGCACCAGCTGCTTGGCGATGCCGTAGCCGCCGATCAGCTCGATCACGATGTCGATGTCCGGATTGGCGATCACGGCGCGCGCGTCGGCCACCACCTGCACGCCTTCGCCCACGGCCGCGCGGGCGCGGTCGGTGTCGAGGTCGGCCACCATGGTGATCTCGATGCCGCGGCCGGCGCGGCGCTTGATTTCTTCCTGATTGCGCTGGAGCACGTTGAACGTGCCGCTACCGACGGTGCCGATGCCGAGCAGGCCGACCTGGATGGGTTTCATGGATACAACTTCAGTCAAAACGAAAGGGGACGGAGGGCCGCGCGGTACGCGCTCAGGCGAAGCGGGCGCGGTAGCGCTCGAGGAACTTGGCGATGCGGTTGATGGCCTCGCGCAGGTCTTCCTCGTGGGGCAGGAACACGATGCGGAAATGCTGGTTGTCCGGGAAGTTGAAGCCCGAACCCTGCACCAGCATCACGCGCGTCTCGCGCAGCACCTGCATGAAGAACTCGCGGTCGTCCGCGATCGGGTACATCACCGGGTCCAGCTTCGGGAACATGTAGAGCGCGGCCTCGGGCTTGACGCAGCTCACGCCGGGAATGGCGGTGATCAGCTCGTAGGCCAGGTCGCGCTGGCGGCGCAGGCGGCCACCGGGCTTCACCAGGTCCTTGATGCTCTGGTAGCCGCCGAGCGCGGTCTGTATCGCCCACTGGCCCGGCACGTTGGAGCCGAGCTTGAGGTTGGCCAGCATGTTCAGGCCTTCGATGTAGTCGGTGGCGTTGGCCTTCGGACCCGACACGATCATCCAGCCGGCGCGGTAGCCGCAGGAGCGGTAGGCCTTGGACAGCGAGTTGAAGGTGATCGTCAGCACGTCGGTCGACAGGCTGGCCATGGCCGTGTGCTTGGCGTCCTCGTAGAGCACCTTGTCGTAGACCTCGTCGACCAGCAGCACCAGGCCGTGCTCGCGCGCGATCGCCACCATGCCGCGCAGCAGCTCGTCGGAATAGAGCACGCCGGTGGGGTTGTTGGGGTTGATCACCACGATGCCGCGGGTGCGCGGCGTGATCTTGGCGCGGATGTCGGCCAGGCTCGGCATCCAGTGGTTGTCTTCCTCGCAGAGGTAGTGCACCGGCTTGCCGCCGGACAGCGACACGGCCGCGGTCCACAGCGGGTAGTCGGGCATGGGCACCAGCAGCTCGTCGCCGTCGTCCAGCAGCGCATTGGTGGCCATCACGATCAGCTCGCTGGCGCCGTTGCCCAGGTAGATGTCGTCGAGCGTCACGCCCTCGATGCCCTGCTGCTGCGTGTAGTGCATCACCGCCTTGCGCGCGGCGAAGATGCCCTTGCTGTCGGAGTAGCCCGCCGAATCCGGCAGGTTGCGGATCATGTCCTGCTGGATCTCTTCGGGCGCATCGAAGCCGAACGGCGCCATGTTGCCGATGTTGAGCTTGATGATCTTCTGACCATCCTCTTCCATCTGCCGCGCCGCATCGACGATGGGGCCGCGGACGTCGTAGAGAACATTGGCCAGTTTGGCCGACTTCTTGAGCTGCTTCAAAGTCCCTCCAGAGGGTGCCTGCACAGGGGAAAACCTATAATTTGACCACAGTTCCCCGGCCTTATAGATGAAGCTTCAACCCGACAAATCCGACACCCAGACCCTCACCGCGCACGGTCCGGGCTGGGTGGCGATCAACAACGAGCGGGTCGAACACAGCGTGGTGCTGGGCTCGCGGGGCGAGCGCTTCGCCTGGGAATGCGCGAACTTCGACGATCTGGGCCCTGAACATTTCGCCCAGCTCGCGGCCCTGGGCGCCGAGCTGGTGATCTTCGGCAGCGGCCAGCGCATCCGTTTCCCGCAGCCGGCCTGGCTGCGCACCCTGATGGCGCAGCGCACCGGCGTCGAAACCATGGACACCGCGGCCGCCTGCCGCACCTACAACATCCTTGCGAGCGAGGGGCGCCACGTGGTGGCGGCCCTGCTGGTCGAGCAGCCAAAAGCTGGCAATTAGAGGGCATTTCGAGCTAAAATCCCGGGTTGCGAACGGCGATCCGCCCTCAGATCCCCTCTCAGTCAAGCAACGACCAATCTTCCATCGTTTTCGGCCTTGCAGCCGCACGAATGGAAACCAACGGAGAAAACAAGTTTCATGGCGATCGTTGTCAACAAACCCATCCCCGAATTCGAGTCCAATGCCACCGGCGGGCTCAAGGTGTCGAACACCTCGCACCTCGGGCACGTTCTGGTGATGTATTTCTATCCCAAGGACAACACGCCAGGCTGCACCACCGAAGCCATGCAGTTCCGGGACCGCTACAAGGATTTCGTGAAGGCCGGCGCCACTGTTTTCGGTGTTTCGCGTGACAACATGAAGTCACACGACGAATTCAAGGCCAAGCTCGAGCTGCCCTTCGAACTCATCGCCGACACCGAAGAGAAGATGTGCCACATGTTCGGCGTGGTCAAGAACAAGATCATGTACGGCAAGAAGGTCAAGGGCATCGAGCGCAGCACCTTCCTGATCGGCGCCGACGGCATCCTCAAGGCCGAATGGCGCGGCCTCAAGGTGCCGGGCCATGTCGACGACGTTCTGAAGGCCGTCAAGGCGCTCAAGAAGGCCGCCTGACGATCGCCGTTTTTCGCGGTCTGTTGGCCGCACGCCACGTGACACCGATGTGGCGCGCACGGTGTGCATAATGGCCTCATGCCGTTGAGCTCCACGACCGCATCCCCCGAACAAAGCCGCCCTGGTCTTCAGGCGGCTTTTTCGTTTTCCGGCTTCACTTTTGCGAGCACACTGCCCCATGCCCTTGCCTCCCGCTCCCACGAAACGCGCCGCCCTCCTCTCGCCTGACGCGATCGACGCGCCGGCCGCGACCCCCAAGGCGCCGCGCCGCGGCGGTCGGACCACGGAGAGCGCACGCGGCAACGGACCGCGCGCACTGGAACTGTTCGACGACCACAGCCAGGGCGCCGCCGCCCCGCGCGTGACCACGCCGCCCGCGCCCGAGGTGGCCCGCCAGATCGAAACCAAGCCACGGCCCGCCCCGCAACCCGAAGCGGCGCCCGCCGCGGTGCAGGCACGCGCCGAGCGTGCCCCGGAACGCCCGCCTGCGCCGGCGACGCCGCCGACCCCCGCGCCCGTCGCGGCCAGCCCGGCGCCGCGCGCGCGCAACGGCGCCCAGGAAAGCGCCCGCCCGCGGCGCGCCAAGTCGACCGGCCCGACCAAGTTGTTCGTGCTCGACACCAACGTGCTGCTGCACGATCCGATGTGCCTGTTCCGCTTCGAGGAGCACGACGTCTTCCTGCCGATGATCGTGCTCGAAGAGCTCGACGGCCACAAGAAGGGCACGACCGAGGTCGCGCGCAACGGACGCCAGACCAGCCGCACGCTGGATGCGCTCGCCGGTGCCAAGGACGCCGACATCGCCAAGGGCCTGAAGCTCGACACCACCGGCCACCGCGAGGCCGGCGGCAAGCTGTTCTTCCAGACCTCGCCGCTGGACTACACGCTGCCCACCAGCCTGCCCCAGGGCAAGGCCGACAACCAGATCCTGGGTGTGGTTCAGGCCCTGCGCAACCAGTACGCGCAGGACCGCCCCGGCCAGCCCAAGCAGGAAGTCGTGCTGGTGTCCAAGGACATCAACATGCGCGTCAAGGCACGCGCGCTGGGCCTCGCGGCCGACGACTACCAGAACGACAAGACGCTGGAAGACGGCGACCTGCTCTACGCCGGCTCCTACGCGCTGCCGGCCGACTTCTGGACCCGCCAGAGCAAGACCGTCGAGAGCTGGCAGAGCGGCAGCAGCACCTTCTACCGCATCAGCGGGCCGATCGTGCCGAACCTCTACATCAACCAGTTCGTCTTCTTCGAGGCCCCGGGCGAGCCGAGCATGTACGCGCGCGTGACCGAGATCCGCGACAAGACCGCGGTGCTCAAGACGCTCAAGGACTACGCCTCGGGCAAGAACGCCGTGTGGGGCGTGAGCACGCGCAACCGCGAGCAGAACTTCGCGATGAACCTGCTGATGGACCCGGACATCGACTTCGTCACGCTGACCGGCACCGCCGGCACCGGCAAGACGCTGATGGCGCTGGCTTCGGGCCTGACGCAGGTGCTCGACGACCGCCGCTACACCGAGATCATCATGACCCGCGCCACCGTGAGCGTGGGCGAGGACATCGGTTTCCTGCCCGGCACCGAGGAAGAGAAGATGGGCCCCTGGATGGGCGCGCTCGACGACAACCTCGAGTTCCTGGCCAAGGGCGACGGCGGCGGGGCCGGCGAATGGGGCCGTGCGGCCACCAACGAGCTGATCCGCAGCCGCATCAAGATCAAGAGCATGAACTTCATGCGCGGCCGGACCTTCCTCAACAAGTACGTGATCATCGACGAGGCGCAGAACCTCACGCCCAAGCAGATGAAGACGCTGATCACCCGGGCCGGCCCGGGCACCAAGATCATCTGCATGGGCAACCTGGCGCAGATCGACACGCCCTACCTCACCGAAGGCTCCTCGGGCCTGACCTTCGCGGTCGACAAGTTCAAGGGCTGGCCGCACAGCGGGCACATCACGCTGGCGCGCGGCGAGCGTTCGCGGCTGGCGGATTTCGCGAGCGAAGTGCTCTAGACACGGCCCACGCCACGCACCGAGCCCGCACGCTTTTCGAAGCCTGCGGGCTTTTTTTCGTTCGCGGTGACAGGCTCCTGACAAGACGTTGTCAGGAGGCGGTCCGCACCATCGGGGCTCCTTCAACACACACGAAAGAGAGCCCTCCATGTCCACGCAGAACGTCATCAGCTGGTTCGAGATTCCGGTCGCCGACCTCGACCGCGCCCAGGCCTTCTATGAGACCGTGCTGGCCCGCAAGCTGCGCCGCGAAGACTTCGGCGGCGCCGGTGCGCTGGCCGTGTTTCCGTACGACAGGCCCGCCACCGGCGGTGCGCTGCAGGCGGGCGCCAGCGCTGCCGCGCGCACCGGCAGCAGCATCCGCATCTACCTGGACTGCGCGCCCAGCATCGACGCCGCGCTCGCACGCATCGAGCCGGCCGGCGGGCAGGTCGTCGCACCCAAGTCGGCCCTGCCGCCCGGCATGGGCTTCATCGCCCACATGCGCGACACCGAGGGCAACGAGGTCGGCCTGCACGCGCTGGCCTGATCCGCCATGGCCCGGCACCACCGGATCGCCGGGGCCGTGAAGACCGAACCGACAATGCTCGCACTTTCTTTCTTTGAGCAGGAGAACAAGATGGAACCCATCCGCCAACAGCAGGGCGCCTTCCGGGTCGCAGGCATTGCGGTCCGCACCACCAACCGCGAAGAAGCCGATCCGGGCACGGCCCGCATCGGCGCGCTGTGGAACCGCTTCTTCAGCGAGCAGACCGCGGCATCGACACCGCAGCGCACCCACGACGAGCGGGTCTACGGCGTCTATTCGGGCTACGCATCCGATGCCCACGGCGCCTTCGACCTGACGGCCGGCGTGGCCGTCTCGGGCGGCGCGGACAGCGTGGCCATCGAAGCTGGCGACTACCTCGTGTTCAGCGCCCAGGGCCCGATGCCGCAGGTGGTGATCGCCACCTGGCAGCGCATCTGGCAGTACTTCGAGGCGCACCCGGAGGTCGCACGCAGCTACCGCAGCGACTTCGAAGCCTACGAGGGACCGGACAAGGTATCGATCCACATCGGCGTGCGCGGATCCTGAAGAAGACACACCGATGCGCCGCGCCGACCGCCTCTTCCAGCTGGTGCAGCTCATCCGCGGCCGCCGTCTCACCACGGCGGCCTTTCTCGCGCAACGCCTCGAGGTGTCCGAGCGCACGGTCTACCGCGACGTGGCCGACCTGCAGCACCAGGGCGTGCCGATCGAGGGTGAGGCCGGCGTCGGCTATCGGCTGGGCGCGGGCTTCGAACTGCCCCCGCTGATGTTCACGCAGGACGAGGCCTCCGCGCTGGTGGCGGCGGCGCGCATGGCGCAAAGCTGGGTCGACCCGGCGCTGGCGCGAGACATCGAGAGCAGCCTGGGCAAGATCCTCTCAGTGCTGCCGCCGGCGGCGCGGGTCTCCGCGGAGGCGCTGGCACTCTATGCGCCCGCCATGGGCCTGGACGACACCCTGCGCAGGCGGCTGCAGACCCTGCGCGAGAGCGTGCAGTCGCACCACAAGCTCCGGCTGAGCTACCGCGACGTTTTGGGCGACGCCAGCGAACGCACCGTGCGGCCGCTGGGCTGCTTCTATTGGGGCAAGGTCTGGACCCTGTCGACCTGGTGCGAACTGCGCGATGATTTCCGCGGCTTTCGCGTGGACCGCATGGACGCCATCGCGGTGCTGCCGGAGCGTTTCCGCGACGAACCCGGCAAGACGCTGGCCGACATGCTGCGGCAACTCAAGGCAAAAAAGGCCAAGGGAAAGATCGTGCCGCAGCAGCCGGGCGATACACCGCCGTGGGCGACTGCCGAGACGAAGGCCGGCTGAATGCACCGAATCTCGGGGCCGATGAATTGATCCGTCGAATTCGAATGGAACCCGCGATCCACGCGATTCCAATTCCCCAAAAAGAAAAGCCCCAACCGATTGGTTGGGGCTTGTCTAGGGCTGTAAGAGCCTGACGATGACCTACTTTCACACGGGAACCCGCACTATCATCGGCGCTGACGCGTTTCACTGTCCTGTTCGGGATGGGAAGGAGTGGTACCACGTCGCTATGGTCATCAGGCATAACTTGTTGTCTGCTTGATCACATGATCAATCAAACGAATTCATAGAGTTTGGAATCAGCTTTTGGCGAATTATTTTGAATGCGTCAACTTGGCATAACACCTTGATCATGTATTCGCGACCTTTCGGTCTGATCAAAGTTATAGGGTCAAGCCTCACGAGCAATTAGTATCAGTTAGCTTAAC